>CBDCTF010000007.1:0-3446617 GCA_965222055.1 Dehalococcoidia bacterium | reverse complement strand
TCCGCTCCGAGCAATTCTATCGGGCGATGGGCTTCCTTCTCTTCCGGCTCCATATCAATCCAGCACTGCCGCTTGAAATACTCCGTCGGCTTCATCTTCATACCCGTAGTGAACCCGAAAAGCTCGTAGTACTCGTCCATCCGCTCCAGCCAGTGTGGCAGCCACCCGCTCCCCGACTCCGTAACCACCAGCTTGAATCCCGGAAACCGCTCGAACACGCCTCCCTGGAAGAACGACGTAAACCCCAGCTTCACGTCCTCCGCCGCCCACATGTACACCCACCACGTCACCGTGTGGTCCGACTGCGGGTACAGCTCATTCCCGAAATGCCGCGGGTTACCCGTCGCGTGCAGCGACACCGGCATGTCGAGTTCCTGGCACACGTCCCACAGCGGATCGAAGTACGCATCGCCATACGAGCCACCGTTCGTTGGCCGACCGTAGACCATCAGCCCCTTCGCCCCCTGCCCCTTCACCCGCCTCACCTCCTCGACAGCCCTCACCATGTCCCGCAGTGGAACATGGGCCACGTGTGCCAGCCGTTCGGGGCTCGTACTGCAGAACTCGGAGATCCAGTCGTTGTAGACCCGGGCGTAAGCCAGTGCGAGGTCCGCATCAGGACACACCGTCTCCCACGTCAGTCCCAACGTCGGGTAAAGGATCACAGTGTCTATCCCCCGCTGGTCCAGCACCTTCACGTGCTCATCAGGGTCGTAGGCCCCCGGAGGCCGACCCTCTGCATACCCGACTTTCCCAGGTGTCAGATAGTCCTCTATCGGGTGCGGACGGTCTGGCTGGCCCGCGCCCGCCCTTCCGAAAATCCCTCCGTCCAGGAAATAGCCGTGGTGGTGCGCATTGTCCACGCACATGTACTCCCAGCCCTTCTCATCCTTCTCAAAACGCAGCGCTCGGTCCTTGTACTTCGCCTCGATATTCTCGACCCAAAGGTCCGGCGGCTCCAGCACGTGGCTGTCTATGTCAATAAGCCTACCCTCAGCCATAATCCGGTAACCTCCCACTATATTCCGTCATTCCTGTGCAGACAGGCTGAAAATGCGCCTATGGCGTGCGCCCATCCTCTCCTACGGCCAACTCTCCCCGCTCATCCTGCGTTGCTGCAAGTCCGCCTCTGGAGGATCGAAGGGTCGAGCAAATGCGCTCATTCGCCCCCCATGTCATCCCGAGGCTCCGCGAGGGATCTAGGACTTGCCCCTTCACGTCAGTCTCTACCTCCCCACCCACCCCCGACCCATTCGCAGATTCGCCAAAGCGTTAGAAGGCTGGGGCTTGTCCTAAGCTTCTTAAAGACCTGAGGGCTTTCCCCTCCCCCCTAAGAAGCCAGCTTATACAACTCTAACGCGTTCCCCCCAAACACCTTCAACTGGTCCTCTTCCGGAAGCGGCGCAAGGTTCTCCTTCAACTCGTTCACCGGGTCCAGTATCGAGTCAGAGTGCGGGAAGTCGTAGGCCCACATGAACCTGTCCGCTCCCAGCACCTCGATGCTGAGCTGGGCCAGCCTCTCGTCCGGGTCCATGGCTATGTACCCTTGCCGCTTGAAATACGTGCTCGGGATCTCCTTCATCGGCGTGGTGAAGCCGTTGATCTCGAACTTCTCGTCCATCCGGTCCAGCCACCACACAATCCACCCGATCCCCGACTCCAGTACCACCACCTTTAAGTCCGGGAACCTGTCGAACGTACCCTCGGCGAAGAAGCTGCTGAAGTTCAGCTTAACCGTCTCGCCGCCGTACAGGAACAGCATCCAGGCGCTCATGTCCTCGGGGTTGGGGTAGGCGACACTCGTAACCGAGGTGCTTCCGGTAGCGGGGTGGATGGTTATCGGAATGTCCAGGTCCTGGGCCTCGGCCCAAAGGGGATCGAAGTAGGAGTTGCCGTAGGGAGGGCCGGCAGGAGAGTCGGAGCCTATCATCGCCGCCTTGGTCCCGAGGGCGACGGTGCGCCTGAGCTCCTTTATGGCCTCGTTGACGTCCTTCATAGGTATGTGGGACACAGGGACGAGCCGGGTGGGGTGAGGGCGGCAGAAGTCGAAGACCCAGTCGTTGTAGGCGCGGCAGTTGGCGGCGGCCACCTTGGGGTCGGCGCAGTCGTTCTCCCAGAGGAGGCCGAGGGACGGGTAGACCATCGTCATGTCGATCTTCTCTTCATCCATCACCTTGATCCGTTCGTCAGGATCGAAGCCGCCGGGCACCATCGCTTCGTCCCAGCTGATACGCCCCGGTTCCAGGTAGGGCCTAGCATCCTTCCCGATTGCCCCCAGTGCCCCGAGGCCGCCGTTGCGCCCGAACCACGACTTGACGCCGTCAACGTTCAGGTATTCCAGCCCATTCTCGTCTTTCGATATCTTCAGCGCGTGATCCCGGTACTCCGGGTCGATGTAGTCCAGCCACAGGTTCGAAGGCTCCATAATATGACCATCTATGTCCACGAATGTAGCTTCCATTTCCTGTCTCCTTTATTGCCTATTTGCCCTTCACGATTGACGCGAATCTTACTTCACATCTCTTCCTTACACAACGAAAACCCCATACACTTTTCCCCCGCTCATCCTGAGCCCGTCGAAGGACGAGAAGGTTCCAGGTGGATATTCCTTCCGACGGCGGTCTTGAAGAATCCCTGGGGAGGGCGATTCGGGAATCGCCCTCCCCAGGGTTGCCGATAACCGTCCTCGCCATGCCCGCCCCTGAACCGGCTCGCTAAGCATGACCTTTCCATTCCCAGGGGCCGGGCATTCCGCTCACCCTGTCGTAGATCCGCCGAGGCGGGAGGCTCTCGAAGGGTCGAGCGAGAGGCGGCTCAGCACTGCCAAGACGTCGCGTCCACCATGCCCTCTCCCTCGACAAGACCTTTGTATTACCGTCATTCCGGCCCCCGAGCCGGAATCCATCCCCTCCTTGGTAACAACGTATCGAAAAATTGAAGCGCAAATTCTTGATGTGTCTATTTTATTGGGGTCGGAGAAGGCATTCTGTCCCCTCTCCCTCTACGAGACCTTTGCATAACCCGTGCCGGAGGGGCCGGGGCCGCTCGTGCTGAGGCTCTCGAAGTATGAGCGGGGGGAGGGAGGTAAGGTGATCTGGATGGCACCACTGGCGTGATCAGCAGTTACGCAAAGCTCCCTCGACGGGTCGTAGATGCTGCAAGTGCGCCTTAGGCGTGCGCCGAGGCGTGAGAGGACTAGGGCCGTAGGCTCTCCGAGGAGAGCCGTAGGTCCGCCTCTGGAGGATCGAAGACTCGCCGAGGAGAGCGAGGGTGATGTCCTCTACACCCCCAGCTTGTACAACTCCACCGCATTCCCACCAAACACCTTCAGCTGGTCCTCCTCCGACAACCCCGCCAGGTTCTCCTCCAACTCCCTCACCGGGTCCAGTATCGAGTCCGAGTGCGGAAAATCGTAAGCCCACATGAACTTGTCCGCGCCCAGGACCTCGATGCTGAACTTGGCCAGCCTCTCATCCGGGTCCATCGATATGAACCCCTGCCTCTTGAAATAGGTGCTCGGGACTTCCTGCATGGGCGTCGTGAACCCGTTGACCTCGAACTTCTCGTCGAGCCTGTCCAGCCACCAGACCAGCCACCCGATACCCGCCTCCAGTATCACGACCTTCAGGTCTGGAAACTTGTCGAAAGTCCCGTGATTGAAGAGGCTGGTGAAGTTCATCTTCACGTTCTCGCCCCCGTGGATGTTCACCCACCACACTGTCAACTCTTCCCTGTTGGGGTACGCCACCGAGGTCAGAGACCCCTTCCCCGTCGATGGGTGAATGGTTATCGGCATGTCCATCGCCTGGGCCTCCGCCCAGAACGGGTAGTAGTACGAGTGACCGTAGGTCCTGTCCTCGTGAAAGTCCGACCCCACCATCATCGCCTTAGCCCCGAGAGCCGCCGTCCTCTTCATCTCCTTAATCGCCTCACCGACATCGCCCATCGGGATGTGCGCGACCGGGACCAGCCGCTCCGGCGCCCCGCCACAGAAGTCGAACACCCAATTGTTGTATGCCCTACAGTTGGCCGCCGCGACTCTGTAGTCTTCGCAGTCGTACTCCCACAGCAACCCCAGCGACGGATAAACCATCGTGACGTCTATCCGCTCGGCGTCCATCACCTTCACCCGCTCGCCGGAGATGTACCCTCCCGGGACCATCGCCTCCTCCCAGGAGATCCGGCCCGGCTCCAGGTATGGCCTCACGTCCTGCCCGATAGCTCCCAGCGCCCCCAATGAGCCCCCTCGCCCGAAGTACGACTTCTTCCCATCCACATTGAGGAACTCCAACCCGTCCTCGTCCTCCGATATCCTCAACGCATGCTCTCGGTACTCCGGCTCGATATAGTCGAGCCACAGGTTGGACGGCTCCATGATGTGTCCGTCTATATCAACAAACTTCGCTCGCACACTTTACCTCACTATGACTAGAACACTAACCGACGGGACCCAACTCCATCCCTAGACCTATCTACAAGAATCGCAAAATAGTTCCAGGAGGGTATGTACCTTTCTTTTTCCGAGTCCCATTCTTTACTTCAATCTCTCCATCCTTCTCCATAGGATTCAGTGTCTTGAGTTTCAGATGCCCTGAGTGAAAACCTGTCTCATCAGACTTAGCAAAATCAACTATATCTTCGATCCTTACCCAGTCTCGGAATGCATATTTGTTTTTGAGTTGCATACGAAGAGGAGCTAAGTCCAATAATTCCTCTCCCAAGGTAAATTGCAAATCTTGCCCACCTCGAAAGCGATAGTCACCGGATGGTGCTACCTTCCAAACGGCCCGCTTCATTTTGTCGCATCCTTCTAAATTTTGAGTGCCGAAATAGATGGCATAAATCAGCTCCTGGCCCTCATATAATTCAAAGTGGAGGACGTACTTAGCGCCAGCTCGCTTCAGCTGACTTTTGTACAAATCGAAATCAAACTCTCTTCTTGTTTTTTTGTCCTTTATGACGCTACCATCCCGCCATTCAGTACAACCAAATAGATCGTCAAGATTCGATGCGAAATGCGGATGTAACCTGAACCGATTGATATCTCTTTCCATAAAAGAAATGTAAACTTCGGATTTGGGATTAGACAGGATACGATTTATAGTCTTCATCGGGGTCTCGGATACACCAAATGGATCAATCATGACGAAAGACGGTGCCAGGCTCCTGTTTTGTTCGTCTATGTCGTTTAACACTTCAGTAAGTGCTTCATCAAAGCTGGCGTTGTGTATATGATAGGAACAATTTGAGGGAATGTTGGGTTTGATTTGCTCTAGTACGCCTTCCAAATGTTTGAATCTATTTGTATTTTTCTCTATGAACAGATAAATTATTTCATTCTTCATGCGACTAAGGGCATCATGCTCAGTTAAAGCACGTAGTGCTATGACTGGCGAACCATCTTCACCTCCAGAGTATTGCCCAGGTCCTGCAAATGCATCTATGAATAGAACCCTGCCATTAGATGTACTCATGATGGGCAGCCAAGCATCCATATAATGCCGTAGTACAAGATGTTTTCCTTTGGTGTGAGGGTCAAGAGGCCAAAGTGTTGTTTGGGGTGGCATTTGTGATTCCTAAGATTTACTCTGGGTAATCATTCCATGAACACCCATCCAAAATCGCTTCCGCTCCAGAGCGTTTCCCCATCTTTCCTCCCAGTTGCTTTAGAAAGAAAGGGACATCTGCTTTCAAGGCCTGATCCCGAATCTGACGCGCCCAATCCAACTCCATCGGTCGTGCCCTAGCCCCGCTCTCGCCGCCCACAATTATCCAATCAAGCTCTCCCTTATTCAGCCACGGCGACAAGTCAACTGGGCCCAAAAGAGGCTCGGCCGATACAAAGCGTACATTCGCCGGCAATCGAGCCAATACCGTCAGCCTCGGGGCATACTTCTGATTTTCGACTGATGTACCCATCCATACATTCTGGGGCCACCCATTTGGAAAGAGTCTCTGTGCCGACTGCCACCACGCAGCAGCCAGCCCCGGCCTCTTGGTCAATACTTGGAATTTGTGGTCTTGCGCTTCGGCGGCTTCCTGCATTACCAAGAACACTTCGCTTATAAACTCGAAAGGCACCTTCGGGTGGAATAGGTCAGCCATGCTATTAACAAAGACCCGACGCGGCTTTTTCCAAGACAAAGGCATAAATAAGCGTTCGCGCATTATCTGTACCCTGTCTGGAGCCAGGTCATAGCCCGGAACCCCCATTGCCCTTAAACGCGGGTAAAGCGTGAACATGTAACAATTGTCACAGCCTGGCGATACCTTGCTGCATCCGGTTACGGGATTCCAGGTAGCATCTGTCCACTCGATTTTGGAAGATGTCATCTTGGTGCTCCGAGCTTGCTTTCTTCAGACGTGAACTTTTCAATTTGTTTGCAGATTACTTTTGTTATTTCACAGACTCCGCGGGTTTGCCACAGTCACATTCTCAACAAACTTTGCCTATGCTTCACCGGAGAATCTATCCTTGGATAATGTTGGCAAGTGAATGTAAGATTTAACATGTACATTTGTTCCAATATACACTGCTAATCTTACCATAGAGCGCGGTGCACCTCAATGAAAACTTACTTGAGTGCTGTACCCCTCACCACCTGCCAAGGCCAGAACCGGGCTTCCTTAAGCCCCCCCCTCAAAACACCGCCAGCGGATTCGCCGGACTCCCCGTCGCCCCCCGAAACCTGAGCGGCGCAACCACCATCATAAACTCCCACCGACCCCGCTCCGCACACGCTTGGGCCACCTCTTCAAGGTTCATGTTGTCGATTAGCCACAGCCCTAGCGCGGGTATCCCCACCTCGTGGATCGGCTCCCCGATGTCGCATACCCGCTCGGCGAAACCTCGTTGTTCTGGTCGCCGCCCAGCATCGCTATGCCCCTCTCACGGAACCACGGCAGACACGACACGTGCGGCCCGGGTTTCGGGTCCGACGTGTCGGTTACGATGCCGTCGTAGTACCGAGCCAGGTGCCCTGTCCTGATCATCAGAATGTCCCCCGATTCCACTCTCACACCCTCAGACGCCTCCGCCTCTTCCAATATCTCAGGTGTTATCGCCACTGGTGTCTCAATCCGGTCTTCGCCCCGTAGCCTCGCTATGTCCAACAGCACCCCCCTCGTCACCACCCCCTGAGAAAGCAGAGTGATCGACTCCGCTTCTGCCCCATTCTCGCTGTTCACCAGTGTGGACGGGAAGCCGTTGTACATCTTCCCGCCCGTGAACACGTGGCACAGCGCGTCCACGTGGGTGATACAGTTGCCGTGATACGCCATCCCCAGGAAGTCCCCCGACCATGTGGCATCCCCACCTGCCTCCCCCGTCGCCACCATGTAGTGCAGCACCCGGGACGTGTGCTCCCCCGGCATATCCGTCTTGATTGTCCAGGCGCAGGACACCGACACCCCATCCCTCACCAGCCCCGCTGCTTGCCGCCTCTTCTCATCCGTCACTAGGTTCAGCGTCCCCAGCTGGTCCTCTTGCCCCCAGCGTCCCCAATTCGAGCACGTCTCGGCATACCCCAGGACCTCTTCTTCGGTCGGTAAACGAGTTTCTGCCATTTTCATTCTCCAGACTAGGCTTTCATTGAGCCGAACATCGGTTGACTCATATTAGGTAACCCGTTACCCGTGTCAAGGCGGGTGTCCGTCACTGTCCCGTATAGTACACTAGACAAATGCAAGCCCCCGTCACCCGAAAATCGGGCCGCAAGATGGACGCCCATCTCCTCCGGATGGCCGAGTTTATCGGCTTCACCGAGGAGGACGCCCAGCTAATCCGCTCCACCGGCCCAACCGTCATCGCCCGCGCCGACGAGGTCACCAAGGTCGTATACGACCACCTCCTCGAGCAGCCCGGCACCCACGACTTCTTTCGCAAACCCGATGGCTCCATCGACGAGGAGCGCGTCGAAAACCGGCGCAAGGGCCTCGCCCGGTGGCTTGCCCGCACCGCCGACGCCAAGCTCGACTACTCCTTCGCCTGGCACATGGTCGCCATGGGCATTTCTCACAGCCACAGGATGCAAAAGCCCATGGGCCGGGTCCCGGGGCCTTTCATGGTCGGCACAATGAGCTTCGTCCAGACCACCGTCAGCGCGATTCTGCTCGAAGACCTGGAAGACAATGACCTCGCCACCCGAGCCGCCATCGCCTGGAACAAGCTGCTAATGCTGGAGCTAGACCTCCTCCTCACTGGCTACTATTCCGCCACCCCACCCCCCGACCAAGCCCCCTAACGCTCCGCCCCCTGCTTCACCTGTCATTCCGCGGCCCCGCACTGAAAGTGGAACATCCGCCTGGCTGAAAGTCCGCCCTAGGCGGAGAGGATCCGCCGAGGCGGGAGGAATCTAGTACTTACTAACAATATACAGCGTTATGTTGTATGCTCAGTTTATGTCAGGAGTAGCAACGGTTATCGAATTGACGGAGGAGGAGCGAGGGACGCTGGAGAGTTGGGTGCGCGGAACGAGTACTGAGCAACGCTTTGTGCAACGAGCCCGTATCGTGCTGGAAGCCGCGACGGGAAGCACGACGAAGGATGTCGCATCTAAGTTGCAAACGCGTGCGGCTACCGTGAGCAAATGGCGCACCCGGTTCGCCAAGCATAGATTGAGGGGACTGGCAGATGCTCCCCGGTCGGGCAAGCCCCGGGTATACGACGAGGAGACCGTCCGGCGCATTCTGGCCCAATTGGACGAGCCTGCGCCGGACGGGTACACGACGTGGACGGGCAAGCTGTTGGCCAGAGCCCTTGGCGACGTGTCGGCGATACATGTCTGGCGGGTCCTGCGCAAGCACGGCATCCACCTTCAGCGACGTCGCAGTTGGTGCGTGAGCGCCGATCCGCAGTTTGCCCAAAAGGCGGCGGACATAGTGGGTCTGTACCTGGAACCGCCCGAGAACGCAGTGGTGATCAGCGTCGATGAGAAGCCTTCCATCCAGGCCTTGGAACGAGCTCAGGGGTGGCTGCGCCTTCCTAACGGAGAGGCGGTGCGGGGGCATACTCACGAGTACAAGCGACACGGGACTACGACCCTCTTCGCTGCCCTTGAGGTGCATACCGGCAAGGTTAATGTGGCCCACTATCGCCGCAAGCGGCGACGGGAGTTCCTCGACTTCATGAACCGTATAGTGGCCCACTATCCCGATACCGAGCTCCACGTGGTGCTGGACAACTTCGTCACTCATAAGCCCAAGCATGACCGTTGGCTTGCCCACCATCCGCTAGTCCACTTCCACTACACGCCCACACATGCTTCATGGCTGAACCAGATCGAGGTCTGGTTCAGCATCCTGACCCAGGCTGTCCTACGACACCTCAGTGCCACGAACCCAAAGCAGGTCTGTGAGGCCATCGACCGCTTTACTGATGCCCGCAATCAGAACCCTACTCCCTTCGAATGGACCAAGACGACTGTCAAACCTGGAAGCCTCAAACAACGTTACTCTGACTTATGATAGCAAGTACTAGGACTTGCCCACTCACCTTTTACCCAACCATTCCGAAGGGCCGAGCTTTTGCAATACATTGTGTCCCTTATAATCACACCCCTCGTAGGGGCGGTTCGCGGAGTCTGTTTCATAAGTTATAGGCATATGGAGTAGGCTATGCTGGACAAGGTAGACAGCGTCATAAGGAGGTGACTGGGGATGCCACATCGACCGATGAACCGGGAACAGGTATGGATGTTGCCGCCGAGTCTCGACGAGATGCTGGGGGCCGGTCATTCTGCTCGATTTGTTGCTGAGTTCGTCGATGCCTTGGATGGAGAGGGCTGGGCAGCGATTGGGATTGATAGAGACGGGGAGGCGATGGGAGCGCCGGCCTACCATCCCCGTGCGCTGTTGGGTGTGTGGCTGTACGGCTTCATGACCGGTGTGCGATCAAGCCGCAAGCTGGAGGCGGCCTGCTGCGACCAGATACCGTACCTTTGGCTGACGGGCTGCCAGCGCCCGGACCACGTGACGTTGTGGCGGTTTTACAGCTCGCATCGGGATGGTATGAGGAAGCTGCTCAAGCGGACGGTGCAGACGGCGGTTAATATGGACCTGGTGGAGATGGCGGTGCAGGCGGTGGACGGGACGAAGATTAGAGCGAATGCGGCAAAGGACCGGACCTACGACGCCGCTGGGTTGCGCCGTCTGTTGGGCCGTTTGGAAGGTGCGATAGACGAGTTGGAAGCGCAGAACGAGGCTGGGGAGGAGTCGGCTATCGGCCATCTGCCGGAGAGGTTGCAAGACCGCAAGGCATTGCGTGAGCGGGTGCGTGAGACGGTGCACAGACTTGCCGATCGGGATGGGCAAAAGCAGATCAACCTGACCGATCAGGACGCCCGGATGATGAAGACGCGACAGGGTTATGCGGTGGCCTACAACGCCCAGGCGATGGTCTCTACGGTAGCAGCGGCTGAGGGTAAAGCGCCCGGCATGCTGATCACGGCAGTTGATGTGGTGAACGACATATCCGACAGACGGCAATTGGGTGCGATGATGGAGAAGGCTGAGGAGACGTTGGGACAAAGGACGGAGATGACGTTGGCGGATGCGGGCTATCACTCCGGGAACAATCTACAGGAGTGCGCCCTAAGAGGCCAACGGGTGGTGATGCCTGAGTCGCAGGACCGGGCGCTGCAGAGCCCGTATCACAAAGACCGTTTCACCTACGACGAGGCGAGCGACAGCTACCGTTGCCCCGAGGGCCGGTTGCTGCGCTTCACTCGCACCAAGCGCACTCGCAACACAGCAATGCGGCTCTACCGGGCATCAGGGGCCGTGTGCCGGGCCTGCCCGGCCTTCGGGGTCTGTACGAAAGACAAGCGTCATGGGCGTGCCCTGGAGATCGGTTCCCACGACGCTGCGTTGCGTCGACACCGGGCCTGGATGTCCACCGAAGAAGCCAAGGGTGCGTATAAACAGAGAATGCAACTGGTAGAACCGGTCTTCGGGATCATCAAGGAGCAACAGCAAGCCCACAGGTTCCTGTTGCGTGGCTTAACCAACGTCTCGGCTGAATGGAGCCTGCTCGCCACAGCCTTCAACTTGCGCACCCTGTGGAGGATACGGCGAGCCGCAGCTACCTGGACAAAGCATTGGGTAGCCGAGGGCGCATACTCGGCCTATCGGGCGCTTCAGACGGCAATCGTGGGCACAGTCAGCCCCCTGCTTCGATTAATGCGGCTCCGCCATCAGCCAGCCCGACCAAGCCAACTCCCCACGTCAAGCACAACCTACATCTGAAACAGACTCCGCGAACCGCCCTCCTCATGATCAGCCCCGAGTCCACCCTTGACTGATCGAGGGACCCTGCAGATATGGACCAGGGTATCCCCCGTTTTTCCCGCCCTTATTGTCGTCATTCCCGCTCTTTATATCGTCATTCCTGCGGAGGCAGGAATCCAGGGCAGGGCGGGGCCCTATCCCCTCTCCCTAGACGAGCCCTTTGCATAACCGATATTCCCGCCCCTGAACCGGCTCACGAAGTACGGCCTTTCCATTCCTGGGGGTGGGGTATTCCGCTCGCCCTGAGCCGAGTCGAAGGGTCTCAAGAGCGGAATGGGCGGGGTTCTATCCCCTCTCCCTCGATGACTCGCAGATGCTGCAATTGCACTTTTGGCGTACGCTGAGGCGCGGCCTTTGCATAACCTGTGTCGGAGGGGCCGGGGCCGCTCGTGCTGAGGCTCTCGAAGTATGAGCGGGGGGAGGGACGTAAGGTGGTCTGGATAGCACCACAGGCGTTATCTGCGGTCACGCAGGGGTCTCTCAACGTGAGATGGTGAGCGTAATCCCCTATCCCGGCTTAACCGCCACAATGTCCATGTCCCGGACAGCCTCTGTATAACAGCCAGACTGCTTGTCCGACATTACCCGCACTTCCTCAAATCCCGCCGACTTTAACCGTGCCAGGTACGTTTCCTTCAAGTCTGCACCGCTCACGCAGGACACCCACTGGGCCATGTCGGATTGCACTTCCGGTGGCAGCGCCTCCCAAAGCACCATATCTGAGATGTACACCCTTCCGCCGGGTTTCAGAATCCGGTACGCCTCCCGGAATACCGCATCCTTGTCTGGGGCCAAGGTGATCACGCAGTTGGATATGATCACGTCCACCGTGTTCTCTTCCAAGGGTGTGCGCTCCATCTCGGCAAGGTGAAACTCCACATTCGCCAAACCCAGCTTATCCCTGTTCTTCCGAGCCAGGGCAATCATGTCAGGCGTCATATCGATCCCGATCACCCGCCCCCCAACCCCGACCTGCTGTGCCGCCAAAAAGCAGTCGATCCCGCCCCCGCTCCCGAAGTCCACCACCGTCTCCCCAGCCTTCAGCGATGCCAAAGCCGTCGGGTTCCCGCACCCCGCCGACGCCTGCACGGCCTCGCTCGGCAGCGCCGCTACCTCCTCCTCGCTATACAGTCCCATCTCGGGAGCCGTGCCTGCCTGTCCTATCTGGGACCTCGCCCCCCGAGCCAGACCCCCGTAGTGCTCCTTAACCACCTCTTTGATCTTCTTTTCGTCGATGTTCACCATGTCTATATCCTCCTCTTTAGCCAGTCCTGATTACAAGCGTGTTGCAGTTAATCAGCCCCCGCTTTCTTAATTTCGATGCCCGCGTTCTTTACCGATTGCTCCAGATAGGGCAGTAGCCGAGCCCAGACTCCGGCTGCTGTCTTGTAGGCCTCTCTGCCAGAGTCCGTAAGCTCGCATACCTTCCTGAGCCGTCCCCCGATTACTTCTTCTCGGCTCTCAATGTGACCGCTCTCGGTCATTTCCTTGATGGTCGGGTAAATCATGCCTGAAGTCGGCTTGCTCCAACCGTCGCAGCAGCTTTCTATGCTGGCAGCCAGCTCATAGCCGTGCATCGGCCGCTCGGCCAGCAACCCCAGGAGAAAGTAGCGGGAAACACTCTTCTTGATAAGGTTTTCCCAGTATTCTTCCGTCTCAAGGCGAGAAACTGTCTTCGAAAGCATATATCGCCTTCCTATATATAGCTGCCAACTATATTAGCTCGGCTTCACGATTTGTCAACATGCTGGTGTCCCGAGAGGTCCTGGTCCCTCAATTCGAAATTCAATGAACCACCATCCCTGTGGTAACATGCACCCGTCCCGACCCATCACTAAGGAGGTGCACCGATGATCTACGAGATGCGAAGATACGAGGCCACGCCCGGCAAAATGGCCGCACTCAACGAGGTTATGGAAAGCCTTGCCGTACCGGTCTTCGAAAAGGTCGGCATGAGGTTGGTCGGGGCCTGGACCCCCATGGCCGGGGACTACACCAATGCCCTTTCCTACATGCTCGCCTGGGAGTCCCTCAACGAGCGCGAGGAGAAGTGGCAGGACTTCTTCAACCACCCCGATTGGCTCGTCGGACGCGAAGATGTCGGCAAGAAGCACGGCGCCATCGTCTCCCGGGAGTTCCACACCTTCCTCGGCCCGACCTCCTACTCACCCCTCAAGTAGGGGTTCTCCGTCCCCTCCTCCTTGATGGGCTACATTTGACCGTCATTCCTGCGGAGGCAGGAATCCAGAGGCGGGATAGGGAAGGGGCCCCTCCCCTGTAGGGGCAATCCCTTGTGGTTGCCTTGGGTTGGGGCCGCTCACCCTGACCTTATCGAAGGGCTGAGGGTGAATAAAGAGTAACTGCTCCTCTAGTAGACCAAAGCTACCAATGAACACCACCCCCCTCCACCCCGCCCACCTTTCCCTTGACGCCCAGATGATCGAGTTCGGCGGCTGGGACATGCCTGCCCGCTACGGCTCCGCCATCCGGGAACACCACGCCGTTCGCTCCCACGCCGGCATGTTCGACGTCTCCCACATGGGCAGGCTCTTCCTCGAAGGTTCCGACGCTGAGGCCCTCGCCGACTCCGTTGTCACCGCCGACGTCACCTCCATCCCAACCGGTCACGCCCGCTACTGCATGGCCTGCAATGAGAGCGGCGGCATCCTCGACGACCTAATCGTCTACCGGCTCCCGGACCAGCGAATCTTCATCGTATGCAACGCCTCCAACCGGGACGTAATCGTCCAAACCTTGATGGATAAGCTCTCCGACTTCCCCAACGCCAGCATGGTCGACCGCACTCGGGATACGGCCATGATCGCCGTCCAGGGCCCGAGCGCCGCATCCACCGTCCAGTCCCTCCTACCCTTCAACCCCGACAACGCGCCCCTCTTCTCTATTGCCGTCCCAACTATTGATACCCTCATCGCCCGCACCGGCTACACCGGAGAGGACGGTGTAGAAATAATCGTAAATTCCGACGCCGCTATCTCCCTGTGGGACCGCCTCCAGGCCGCTGGCGTCGAACCCTGCGGCCTCGTCGCCCGAGACAGCCTCCGCCTCGAAGCCTCCCTCCGTCTCTACGGCAACGACATGAACACCTCCGTAAACCCCTTCGAAGCCGGACTTGGTCGTTTCGTAGACCTCACAGCGGGCCCCTTCACCGGCAAGGAGGCCCTGCTCAAGGTCAAGGAACAAGGACCCAATCGCCGGCTCGTCGGTTTCACCATGGACGCCCGAGGCATCCCCCGGCACGGCCAGGCCATCCTCCACGATGGCCAGCCTGTCTGCGAGGTCACCAGCGGGGGCCGTGCCCCGAGCCTCAACAAGGACATAGGCATGGGCTTTGTCCCCATAGACCTCGCCCGCAAGGGCACGAACATAGATATCGATATCCGCGGCCGGCACGTACCCGCCACAGTGACGCCAATGCCCTTCTACCGCCGTCCGCTCCCTTGACCAAGCGTCCAATTCGTTTGTGAGTCCAGGGTTCCGTTACAATAGTCCAAAAGTGCATAGATAGAGGGTACGATGATGAAGGTGACGGAATTGCAACGGGCCATTCTGGACCTGTCCGAGGCTGAATACACAGAGCTGGTTCGCTGGCTGCGAGATCAGGACTGGGAGCGATGGGAGCAGGAGTTCAACCGGGACGTGCGAGCTGGCAGGCTGGACTTACTGGCAGGTAACGCTTTGGAGGCTAAAGCCAATGGCTGGCTCAAGGCCCTTTAGGTGCACCGGACGGACCCACGCCTCCGCCAGTTCTTCCAGGAACTGCCCGCATCAGTGCAACGAACGGCTCGCCGGAACTTCGATCTCCTGAAAGCGAATCCCAGACACCCTTCGTTGCGGTTCAGAAATGTTGGACGCTACTGGTCGGCCCGTGTGGGAGCTTCCTACCGTGCAGTTGCAGTCCGGGACGGTACAGACTTCATCTGGTTCTGGATCGGCGACCATGACGAGTACATCCGCGTGATTGACCGGTAGAGATGGATTGGCCATTCCTCAACCCCAACATACCAGTGCCGTTGCGGTGGGAAACATCAATCCGGCACGTCCCCGCCACAGTGACGCCCATGCCCTTCTACCGTCGTCCCAAGCCTGACTCATAGCCGTGTCTTGAAGTTTCCCGCCATTTAGCGCAGAATCTGTTTGAGGGCGGGCCATCAGGCCCTGGCGGAGGAGATATGAACCCAACCGACCGGAAGTACTCTAAAGAGCACGAATGGGTCAAGATCGAGTCCGGTGACGTAGCCCTCGTCGGTATCACCCATTTCGCCCAGGACCAGCTGGGCGACATCGTGTTCGTCTACTTCCCCGACGGCCTCGAAAACCTCGAACAGTTCAAGTCCTTCGGAGAGATTGAGTCCCCCAAGGCCGTCTCCGAGCTTTTCGCCCCCGTCAGCGGCCGGGTCATCGAGGTCAATGCTGGGCTCCAGGATCGCCCCGAGCTGGTCAACGAGGAGCCTTATGAAGCCGGGTGGATGCTCAAAGTCCAACTCTCAGACCCCTCCGAAATGGACAACCTCATGTCCGCCGACCAGTACGAAGCCCTCATCGCCGAGCCTGAATAAAACCAGCGCCAAACTCTCCCCAACCGACAACGCTGATAAGCCATGACTTCTCCCTACATCTCCAACACTGACGCCGACCGGAAGGCCATGTTGGAATTGACCGGTGTAGCCTCCGTAGCAGACCTGTTCCTCGAAATCCCCGAGTCCCACCGGGACCCCCATCTCGACCTCCCCGCCCCCCTCTCCGAGCTTGAGCTTATCCGCGAACTCCGCTCCCTTTCTCTCAAGAACGCCAACTTGGACGACTACGCCTGCTTCCTCGGTGCGGGCTCATATAACCACTACATCCCCAGCGTGGTCCGCCACGTGACCGGCCGCAGCGAGTTCTACACTTCCTATACTCCCTACCAGCCCGAGATTAGCCAGGGTACCCTTCAGACCACCTACGACTTCCAGTCCATGGTCTGCCACCTCACCGGCATGGACGTCGCCAACGCTGGCATGTATGACGGTTCCACCGCCCTCGCCGAGGCCGCTCTCATGGCCTGCCGGATCACCCGCCGCCGCAATGTCGTAGTCTTGGATACCGTTTCTCCACTCTATCGGGATATCATCGCCCACTACATGGCGCCACAGGACATCGGCATGACCGTTGTCTCACCGGACACCCTCACCGTCAACGACGAAGTCGCCTGCGTAATCACCCAGTACCCCGACTTCTACGGCCGTATCCAATCCCTCACCCCCTACTCCAACGCTGCCCATAAGGCCAAGGCCCTCCTGGTCGTCTCTGCCGACCCCGTCGCCCTCGCCATGTTCAAGTCACCCGGCGACTACGGCGCCGACATCGTCGTCGGCGAAGGCCAGACCGTCGGCTCTCCTACCACCTTCGGTGGCCCTTACGTCGGTCTCTTCTCGGCCAAGACGAAGCACCTGCGCCAGATGCCCGGCCGCATCGTCGGCAAGACTACCGACGACCGTGGCAGAGAGGGCTTCGTCCTCACCCTCCAGACCCGTGAACAGCACATCCGGCGACAGACCGCCACTTCCAATATCTGCACCAGCGAGGCCCTCGTCGCGCTCGCCTCTACCGCCTATCTCACCGCCGTCGGGCCCAAGGGCCTTGCCCACGTCGCCGAGCTTTGCTACCACAAAGCCCACTACGCCGCCTCTCAAATCAACGAGCTTACCGGCTATTCCCTGCCCTTTGATGCCCCCTTCTTCCGGGAATTCGTAGTCCAGTGCCCCAAGTCCCCATCTGAGATAAACATCGCACTCCTCGACGCCCAAATCATCGGTGGCCTGGATGTCAGCGACACAATCCCCAACGGAATGCTCCTCTGCGCCACCGAGATGAACACCCGCGACCAGATAGACCACCTAGTTCAAGCCCTAAAGGCCCAGTCCTAGCCATGACCGAAACCCTTAGCTCTCCAGCGTTGCGCCCTGGTATCAAGGGCGTCCGCGATCCTGGCGCTCCTCTCCCTATCCCGAGAAATGCCTCTCGCACTCAGAACTCTGGTCATTATGAAGTAAGGGAGGAAGGACCTCCCCCGCTTGGGCCACAGTACGATTTAAGGCGTATGAAAAGCTTCACCATTGAGGAATTGACGAAAGAACCTTACAAGATCAATTTCCTCTATCACATTACCCATGTGGATAACATGCAGTCGATCCACAAGTATGGATTGCTTTCACACAAGCGGGCTCACACCACAGGCTATGTAATAGAAGACATAGCAGATCCGGATGTTATCAACATACGTACGTGGAAAAAAGTTCCCGAGTCTGGCAAGCGGATAGTCGAATATGTACCGCTATTCTTTACACCTAGAACGCCAATGCTCTTTGTAAAGAAGGAAATGCAGGATGACATAGTGATTCTTTGCTTGGACAACGTTTTGCTCCTCCGAGAAGATGTCATCTTTACGGACGGGAATGCTGCCAGCTACGAAACGAACTTCTTTAACGACTTGCAGTCAATCGACAACCTAGATTGGGAGTGTATACGTTCCTCTTACTGGAGTAACTTTGAGGATGGCACGCGAAAACGCTCTGCCGAAGTTCTAGTACCGTCTCATGTTCCCTTTGACCATATTCAACGGATTGTCGTGCGAACTGAACGCACACGACAGAAACTGAATAGTAGGCTGCAAACCAAAGTGGAAGTTGACCCGAGGTGGTTTTTTGACAACTAACGTCACAGTAACGCATGGCAATATATTTACCAGCGATTGCCAGACACTGGTAAACACTGTGAACTGCGTCGGCGTAATGGGCGCTGGCATTGCACTAGAGTTCAAACTCCGCTTGCCTCAAATGTTTGAGCAGTATGTTGAACACTGCAAAAACAAAAGAATTGGCATCGGCAATTTGTGGCTCTACAAACCCCCGCCGGATGCCAAGGAACAGCGATGGGTGTTGAATTTTCCTACCAAACTTCATTGGAAAAACCCATCTAAAGTAGAGTACCTGGAAGCAGGCCTGGAGAAGTTCCTCGTCGCTTATCGGAGTCGTGATATCGAGTCCATAGCTTTTCCCGTATTAGGTTCTAACAATGGTGGGCTTGACGAAAAGGAATCCTTGGAGGTAATGGATAAATACTTGTCTAGGTGTGACATTCCGGTAGAAATTTACCGGTACGACCCCGAAGCTACGGACGATCTGTACCAAGAGTTTCGTAGCAAGATACTGGACAATGACAACGTAGCTGCAATGGCAAGAGCCGCGGGTCTGCAGATCCAACGCATCAGAATTCTCAGGGACGCATTACAAAATGAGCGTAGGGTCAGTTCTCTCAGCCAGTTGGCATCGGTGAAGGGGATTGGACTGAAAACACTGGAAAAGTGCTTCCGCTACATTATGGACAGCACGAGACAAGAGGCAGTCGCACCACTACTATGACCGAACCCACCGACACCCAATCCAGGCGGCCCACCCTTAAAGACCTCCACGCCCCCGGCGCCCGGGGCACGACCCTACCCGCCCTCGACGTGCCCCCCGCCCCCCTCCCTGAGGAAGATCTCCTTCGCACCGAACTCGACATTCCGGAGCTCAGTGAGCTTGACTTGGTCCGCTACTTCACCGGCTTGAGCAAGCTGAACTTCGGCATTGACAGCGGTTTCTACCCCCTCGGCAGCTGCACCATGAAGTACAACCCCAAGTGGCACGAGGAGGTCGCCCGGCTCCCGGGCTTCGCCCAGATTCACCCTCTCCAGCCTGCCGAGTCCGTCCAGGGCGCCCTCGCCATCATGTACGGCCTCCAAAACCTCCTCGCCGAGATTACCGGCGCCAAGGCCGTCAGCCTCGCCCCTCTTGCCGGCGCACACGGCGAGATGGCCGGGCTCCTGATGATCCGTGCCTACCACGAGTCCCGCGGTGAAGGTGACACCCGTAAGCAAATCCTCATCCCCGACACCGCCCACGGCACCAACGCCGCCTCTTCCAAGATGTGCGGCTACGACCTCGTGACCGCTCCATCCGACGCTCAGGGCAACCTCGACGTCGAGGCCCTCAAGGAGCTCGCCACCTCCGAGACCGCCGCCCTTATGCTAACCCTCCCCAGTACCCTCGGACTCTTCAATCCCCGCATCCTCGAAATCTGCAACGCCATCCACAGTGTTGGTGCCATGGTCTACGGCGATGGCGCTAACCTCAACGCCATCCTCGGCCGAGTCCGCTTCGGTGACTTGGGCTTCGACGTCGTCCACTCAAACCTCCACAAGACTTTCAGCACCCCTCACGGCGGTGGAGGCCCGGGCGCCGGGCCCGTATGCGCCGCCGAATCCCTTGCCGACTTCCTGCCCGCACCCGTCGTATACAAGTCCCCGCCCGACTCCCCCGGCCCCGAGTACCAGCTTGGACGGCCGTCCAAGTCCATTGGCAAGATAAGCGCCTTCCACTGCAACTTCGGCGTCGTCCTCAGGGCTTACGCCTACATCCGGCTCCTCGGCGCTCCCGGAATGCGGGAGATAAGCGAAAACGCCGTTCTCAACGCCAACTATCTCCTGTCCCAGCTACAGGAAGACTACCTGCTCCCCAACAAGCGCATCTGCATGCACGAGGTTGTGTTCTCGGCTTCAAAGCAGAAGGCTCACGGCGTGCGGGCCCTCGACATTTCCAAGCGCCTCATGGACTACGGTTTCCACCCCCCGACCATGTATTTCCCCCAGGTCGTCCCCGAGGCCCTCATGATCGAGCCTACCGAATGTGAGAGCAAACGCACCCTCGACACCTTCGTCGACGCGATGAAGTCCATCGCCCGGGAGGCCGAGACCAACCCCGATATCGTCACCTCCGCCCCCCACACCACTCCCTCCTCCCGCCTCGACGAGGCGCAGGCCGCCCGCCACCCAGACCTCCACTGGTAACCCCCCGTCATCCCGGCCCCCGAGCCGGGATCCATCCCCTCCCCCTCCGTCATCCCCGTGCCCCGACACGGGCCGAAGGTGCGCCGTGGCGTGAATCCAAGGGAGGCGTGGGGCTGCTCGTGCTGAGCCCGTCGAAGTATGATTGGAATGAGGGGCAGAGCAGCCGAAGACGCCACCCCCGCTGCTATATACAGCCCCTCGATTCCCTCCACCTTGTCGATAATCGGGTGGTTGTCCGGCGTATCCGTGTACAGGCCCGCGTAACCCGTACCCAGCTCCGCATCAGCCAAGGTCGGAATGCGCTAGACTGCCTTCTCCCAGATCGACCTGGTCTGGTCAAACAACAAGCTAATTGGAATCCAATATCCGCTTGACTATCAATGCAGTAGCTTGCATATTGCCGCTATCTTTAAAAGATCAGGGAAAGAGCCTGGAGTCACTGCTCAGCCGATATGTCTGTGGTCAACCGTTGCGCTTGAAGTCGGATCCAAACCTGCGCAAGCCGGTCCTTACCATCTTGGAACGGCTTTTCGACCCGGGCCCCTCGGCGGCGCACATAATGCATGACGACTTTGTCACGTCGATGTCATACACCAAAGGCTCGGGTTGAGCTTTCACGCAGAACTGTTCTTCAATCCACCAAAGATGGGAGGTCTGTAACCTCCGCAGTTTGGTGTGTACTATTCAACCCCGGTCGCTTCGACTCCGACTGCCCATGAGAACCGCGCCCTTTTGTGTTGATTAAAAGACAGAGAACTCCGAATGGCACAGGTAAACGAAAATATCCTCTATCAACCGGATGAGCGGCCAAGCCATCCGGCATCTCTGGTTCTTGGATTCCAGAGTGTCATGACCCGCATGGCGGGAATGGCTGCCACAACGTCAATTATCGCTGTGGCGGGTGGACAGTCCCAGGGTTATCTGTCCTGGATATTCTTTTCGGTCCTGGTGGTCTGTGGAATAGGCAGTATCCTGCAGACCTTTCGATTCTGGAGATTCGGGTCGGGATATTCCCTCAGCGTATCTTCTTCATCCGCATTCATCCCCATCTGTATCTCAGCGCTTTTGGCCGGCGGTCCGGCCTTGTTGTCGACCCTGATCGTCGTTTCATCGTTGATACAGTTTGTATTCATCTCCCGGCTCTCCTGGCTGCGGCGTGTCATCAGCCCGTTGGTCGCCGGGACCGTCCTGATGTTGCTGGCCTCTACGATAATAACCGTCGTACTCAGCAGGCTTTCTGATGTGCCGGAAGGCACTCCCCCGGTGGCAGCCCCTATCCTTGCAGGGACCACTCTGTTCATCCTGATGATGCTGAGACTTTTCGCGGCGCCCAAGTGGCAGCAATGGGCGCCGATCGTCGGGATCTTTTTAGGTAGCGTTATAGCGGTCCCGTTCGGCGCATACGACTGGCAGCTCGTTACGGAGGCCTCTTGGATTGGTTTTCCCAGCTATCCCCGGACAGGATTCGACCTGAGCTTTGGCGCAACCTTCTGGGGAATCTTGCCGGGATTCGTAATAGTGATCATGGCCACCACCATCAATTCGATCAGCGAAACCGTAGCAATTCAGCAAGTGGCTTGGCGCAGGCCCCGGGCCACCGACTTCCGCGTAGTTCAAGGGGCGCACCACCTGCTGTTATTAACCAACCTTCTAGCCGCCGCATTAGGCACGCTTCCCAATTTGATAGGAGCGGCCAATTCCGCGCGGGTCACGCTCACTGGTGTCGCAGCGCGCCGCATGGGAATCTATGGGGGCCTGATCCTGATAACAGTATCGGTCTCTCCAAAGCTATTGGCGCTGGTTGTCGCCACTCCACGGCCCGTCATGGTGGCGTACTTGATGTTTTTGTTGTCGCTCCTCTTTGTTCAGGGTATGAGGACCGTTTTCAAGGACGGCATAGATGGGCGAAAAGCCGCCGTGATAGGAGTGTCCCTCTGGTTGGGTATAGGTTTTCAGAACCAGGCGATTCTGCCCGACCTGCTGACTGGAACTCTGGGGACTTTGCTTAGCAACGGCATGACAACCGGCTCGGTCTGCGTAATTTTGCTCACTCTGCTGATGGATTTCACTTCCAGACGTCGCCGGCGGTTGAATGTGGCTATGAACATTTCGTCGTTACCCAGTATTGACGCCTTCCTCCAGGGATTCGCTGCGAGCGCCGGCTGGAACGAGGCATCAATAAACCGGCTCAGGTCAGCCGGGGAGGAAACTCTTTCGAGCCTGCTTTCGCAGGATGGGGGGTCGGAAGAGGACTCCAAAAAGCGCCTGATTATCGCTGCCCGACGTGCAGACGCCGCCATTGAGATGGAATTCGTAGTGACTACTGAGGGTGAGAATCTGCAGGACAAGCTGGCCTATTTGAACGAACAGCCCGAGATTCAGAGCGAGGGCGAAATTCCCTTCCGCCTCCTGCGTCATTACGCATCTTCGGTCAAGCACAATAAATACCACGACATAGATATAATTACGGTGCAGGTCGCCCCTTCGTCATAATGCCGCAATGGTGGCCGACCGTCTTGCCCGGTTTTTTTCGTCGACTCACCGAGGCCAGACATGCCGCCAACACTGCCAAGCCCACAACGCCTCCATCTCATTCATGGTAACCGCGCTGCCGCAGATGGAACATCCGCCTGGCTGAAAATCCGCCCTCGGCGAAGAGGATCCGCCGAGCTGAAAGCCCGCTGAGGCGGAAGCCCGCTGAAAGTGCGCCTAGCTGAAAGCCCGCTGAGGTCGCAGATGCTCCGCGGCGTGCAGGAAGCATCGAAGTATGAGCCGAATCGAGGATGGGCATTCCGCTCGTACTGTCGCAGATGGAACATCCGCCTGTGGAGGATCCGTTGAGGCGGAAGCCCGTCGAAGTATGAGCGGAGTGGGGTTCCGCCCCCGTAGGGGCAGGTCTAGGAGCCTGTCTCATAAGTCCGTTAAACACAGCCCAACTGGATATTCTTGACCAATGCGACGGGTGCCGTAGGCACAAATCCAAGTCGTAAAAAAGCGAGAAGTGGGGAGTGGTGCGACTTTTGAGACAGGCTCCTCGTGCCTGCCTTCCCCTCCGTCATTCCCGACCCCGATCGGGAATCCATCCCAGGGTGGGGCCGCTCACCCTGAGCCGAGTCGAAGGGTCGAGCGGGGGCGGCCCAGCATTGTCAATCCGTCGTGGTTGCCCCGCCCACCTAAGACGTAACCCCCGAAAACCTCCCCATACCCAGGGCGCTGATATCCACCACCTTAGGCTTGCCCTCCGTCACAAGCTCAGCCACCGCAATCCCCACCACCGGAGATATCTTGAAACCGTACCCGTTAAACCCCGCTGCTATGTACAGCCCCTCGATTCCATCCACCTTGTCGATAATCGGATGGTTGTCCGGCGTATCCGTGTACAGGCCCGCGTAACCCCTGAACAGGTCCGCATCGGCCAAGGTAGGCATGCGCCTGGCTGCCTTCTCCCAGATCGACCTCGTCTGGTCCATATCCGTACCTTGGTCGTAGCCGTCCGGGTCGTCTGTAAGCTCATCCTTCGCTATATCCCCAACCATGGTCAGGTCCGGGCTCTCCTCCCGACAATAGGTCATACCCATCAGATCGACTAACACCGGATGGACTGCCGGCGCTCCGGGCCTCCGCTTCAGGAAGAAGACCTCGTGCCTAGTCGTTTGGAGGGGAAGATTGTAGCCCAGTTCTTTCATTAACCCCCTGTTCCACGGCCCGCCCGCCACAACCACCGTGTCCGTCGCTATCCGACCCTGCTCCGTAACCACCCCATGACCCGGCCCCCCTCCACCTCCACATCCAAGGCCGCATTCCCCAGCGATATCTCAGCCCCTAGCCTCCCCGCCGCCGACGCATATCCCTGCGTTACCGCCGCCGGGTCCGCATACCCTGAGTTTGGCTCCATCCCCAGAAAGGTCGCTTCTCCCGGTTCCAGGTAGGGCGCTATCTCCTTCAAGTCCTCCCGACTGATTGTCCTGGAATCGACCCCCAGCTCCCGCACCTGGGCGAAAGTCTCCTTCATGGCATATTCCAGGTCTCTTCCCGCCATGAACAACACTCCCACCTCCATGAACCCCGAGTCTCCCCCTACCTGCTCTTCGAAGTTCCGCAGCCACTTCTGTCCTTCCTTAGTCAGTTGGGATATCAGCGTCCCAAACCCGCTCCGATGCGTGAACACCAGGAGACTGAATACCATGCAGATGCCTGCCGCCTTCCCCGTGGACCCCGCCCCCAGCCCCTCCTTCTCCAGCAACACAGGCCCCTTAACCCCTCGCGACGCCAGATTGTAGCAAATGCTGGTCCCTATAATCCCACCCCCGATAACCACTGCCTCCGCACTGCTTCTCATAATTCACCCCCTGCCAATCTCAAGCCCCCACTCTTAATCCCCCATCCCCCTCCATCATCCCGGCCTCCGAGCCGGGATCCATCCCATCCCCCTCCATCATCCCGGCCTCCGAGCCGGGATCCATCCCCTCCACGTAGGAGCACGTCTCGGAGCCTGTCTCAAAAGTCGCACCACGCCCCACTTCTCGCTTTTGTACGACTTGGATTCGTGCCTACGGCACCCGTCGCATTGGTCAAGAATATCCAATTGGGCTGTGTTTAACGGACTTATGAGACAGGCTCCTCGTGCCTGCCCTCCCCCCCCGTCATTCCCGACCCCGATCGGCAATCCATCCCAGGGTGGGGCCGCTCACCCTGTCGCAGATTCGCTGAGGCGGAAGCCGAGTCGAAGGGTCGAGCGGGGACAGCCCAGCACTGTCAACCGGTCGTGGTTGCCCCGCCAACCTAGGCCTCCACCCCCGCAAACCTCCCCATCCCCAGCGAGCTGATATCGACCACCTTCGCCTCTCCCTCCGTCACCAGCTCAGCCACCGCAATCCCCACCGCCGGCGATATCTTGAACCCGTAACCGTTGAACGCGCCCGCCAAATACAATCCCTCCACTCCATCCACCTTGTCGATAACCGGATATCCGTCCGGCGTTTCCGTGTACATCCCCGCGTAGCTCCTGAAAAGCTCCGCATTCCCCAGCGACGGCATCCGCTTGGCGATCCGTTCCCATACCGACCTTGTGAGCCCCATGTTGGTGCCCTGGTCGAAGTCGTCCGGGTCTGCCGTTACGTCGGTTTCCACGTCACCCGCCAATGTCAGGTCCGGGCTCTCCTGCCGAAAGTACGTCCCGTTGGGCAGGTCGAAGACCACGGTGTGGCCGCTTGGAGCATCTGGCCCCCGTTTCAGGAAGAACACCTCGTGCCTCGTCGGCCTGAACGGCAGTGAGTGCCCGAGCTTATTCATAAACTTCCCACCCCACGGCCCCCCGACCACTATCGCCGTTTCCGTAGCTATCCTGCCCTGCTCCGTCACCACTCCCGTGACCCGGCCCCCTTCTATCTCCACGTCCAGCGCCGCGTTCCCAAGGACTATCTCCGCCCCCAGCCTCCCCGCCGCCGAGGCGTACCCCTGCGCCACCGCGGGTGGGTCCGCGTACCCGGCGCTCGGCTCCCAACCTATACAGTCGATACCTTCGAAGTCCACGTACGGCGCTATCTCTTCCGCCTCCTCCCTGCTGATTGTTCCACCCTCGAATCCCAGCTTGTTGATTAGCGCAAAGCTCGCCTCCACCGACGCCTCTACTTCCTTACCCCCCAGGAACAGCACCCCAGTCTCCCTGAACCCGGCATCCACGCCCACCAGCTCTTCAAAGTTGCGCAATGCCTCCTGCCCCACCTTGGCAAGCCTGGGAATGGTCTCTCCGAAAGCGCCTTGATGTGTGAACAGCAGCAAGCTGAACCCCGTGCTGATCCCCGACGACTTCCCAGTCGAGCCCGCCCCCAGCCCCTCCCGCTCCACCAGTACCGGCCCCTCTACACCCCGAGACGCCAAGTTGTAGCAAACGCTGGTTCCTATCACCCCACCCCCGATGACCACTGCACCCGCACTGCTTCTCATACATCACCTCCTGGCTTCGTTATACCTACATTCTTTGTCGCATTACCTCACGGCCTTTTTTGCATGTCATCCCAAGGCTCCGCGCTGAAAGTGGAACATCCGCCGTGCTGCAAGTCCGCCCTAGGCGGAGAGGGTCCGCCTTCGGTGCGAGAGCTCTAAGGCGTCCCTCTACCCATCAACCCCATTCCAACAAAGCCTCGACATCCGCCATTTCCCTCCCCTACTCGTCCACTATCGCAATCGCCTCCACCTCTATCACCAGACCGTCATACGCCAGCCCTGCCACCCTCACCGCCGTCGCCGCGGGGCCCGGGATGTACTGGTTCCTTACATGGGTCATCTTCTCCCAGAACTTCCGGGAATCGTCACCCTTCGAATCGTCCACGTAGTAAGTGTTCAGCTTTACTATGTCCTTCATGTCCGCCCCGACTTCCCTCAGCACCGTCCGCACGTTCTCAAAAACGTTCCGTGTCTGCTCTTCGATGTCGAACGGGGCTATCGGTGTCCCGTGCTCGTCCGCCGAAATCTGCCCCCCGACAAATATCATCTTCCCGACCTTCCACCCCTGCGAAAACGGCACCGGCATGCTCCAGTACCAATGACCCTTCGGCATGATCCGTATTTTTTCCATCAGAAAGTACCTCCCGTATGCTCTAAATTCTCGCCTGCACCGATACCATACCCCACAGACCCAACCCTTTCCACCTGCTTTCTTACCCCGGTAGGGGCGGGTCTCGGAGCCTGTCTCAGAAGTACGTTAAACACAGCCCGATTGGATATTCTTGACCCATGCGGCGCGTGCCGTAGGCACGAATCCAAGTCGCAAGAAAGCGAGAATTGGGGCGCGGGGCGACTTTTGAGACAAGCTCCTCATGCCCGCCCTCCCCACAGCGCAGATCCGCCGCGGCGGGT
Source organism: Dehalococcoidia bacterium (assembly GCA_965222055.1). Taxonomy (GTDB): domain Bacteria; phylum Chloroflexota; class Dehalococcoidia; order Plut-88900; family Plut-88900; genus Plut-88900. Next base: position 3,419,586 of record CBDCTF010000007.1, on the reverse strand, counting down.
AGGATCGAAGGGTCGAGCGGGGGGCGGCCCTGCACTGCTAATTCGTCGCGCCCACCTCCCCCCGCCGCCATTTGCCCTGTCATCTCAAGGCTCCGCGCTGCAAGTCCGCCTTAGGCGGGAGGAATCTAGGACTTGCCCTCTCACACCCTTCTTCGCCTTCCTCTCTTCCCCCCTCCCCGTAGAGACGGGTCTTGTGCCTCCCCATCCCCCGTAGGGGCGGTTCGAGAACCGCCCTGACCTCTGCGAAAACTCGCCGTCCGTCTCTGCCCCATCGAGCCATCTACAGCAAAATGTGACACCAACCCCTTGACGTTACTGAAACATTTGTACTATCTTCATCCTCGACTGGCCCGTCATACACCCTAAGCCCTAAGGAGGACCCAACACCCAGGGAAGACCACCGGACTCCCGAGGACTCAACGTCCCAGCCCATCCCGAGAATCGGCTTACACCGTTCCCGGCTCAAGCGAACGCCGCCATCTCCTCTCCCCCATACCCCGGTTACCCTTCCCACGACCCAGGCGATGGAAGACGCCCTGGACAACATGTATCGCTGATGCCTCTACCCCTCTTATGTAAGTGGGGTAGAGACCAGTAAGTCCCGACGCCTCAGGCGAAGCGGGCGGGGTGCTTATCAAGCGCTCACGGGAAGGGGCCGGACCGACGTTGAGGATCTTCTCGATGCCCCTCCCCGCCCTAGTCGTTTCCGCCGTTGCTCCCGGCTCCCGGACGCTTCGGCAATGTTGGACATATTACTCCTGTGGGGCCTACAGCTGGACCCGGCCCCCTTTGGCTGTCTTAGGACAGTACAGCCAACCCACGTGTAGGAGCCGTGCCGGACCGCCGGCCCCGGTCGAGTCCGTGCAGCAGTCGAGCAAATGGGGCAGCATCGAAACGGGCGTCTTCCATCGCCAACCACCACAAATCAACTAACGACCCAAACCCCCGAACCCCAACTGAATAAACGCCGCCCGCTCCCTTGTCATTCCGAGGCTCCGCCAGGAATCTGGGGTGGGGACTCCCCTCCTCCCCCCATCCGTCATTCCGGCCGCCTAGAGCCGGAATCCATCCCCGGAGGTGGGGCCGGGCGCATCCTCCCCCCTGTAGGGGCGGTTCGCGGAGTCTGTTTCAGATGTAGGTTGTGCTTGACGTGGGGAGTTGGCTTGGTCGGGCTGGCTGATGGCGGAGCCGCATTAATCGAAGCAGGGGGCTGACTGTGCCCACGATTGCCGTCTGAAGCGCCCGATAGGCCGAGTATGCGCCCTCGGCTACCCAATGCTTTGTCCAGGTAGCTGCGGCTCGCCGTATCCTCCACAGGGTGCGCAAGTTGAAGGCTGTGGCGAGCAGGCTCCATTCAGCCGAGACGTTGGTTAAGCCACGCAACAGGAACCTGTGGGCTTGCTGTTGCTCCTTGATGATCCCGAAGACCGGTTCTACCAGTTGCATTCTCTGTTTATACGCACCCTTGGCTTCTTCGGTGGACATCCAGGCCCGGTGTCGACGCAACGCAGCGTCGTGGGAACCGATCTCCAGGGCACGCCCATGACGCTTGTCTTTCGTACAGACCCCGAAGGCCGGGCAGGCCCGGCACACGGCCCCTGATGCCCGGTAGAGCCGCATTGCTGTGTTGCGAGTGCGCTTGGTGCGAGTGAAGCGCAGCAACCGGCCCTCGGGGCAACGGTAGCTGTCGCTCGCCTCGTCGTAGGTGAAACGGTCTTTGTGATACGGGCTCTGCAGCGCCCGGTCCTGCGACTCAGGCATCACCACCCGTTGGCCTCTTAGGGCGCACTCCTGTAGATTGTTCCCGGAGTGATAGCCCGCATCCGCCAACGTCATCTCCGTCCTTTGTCCCAACGTCTCCTCAGCCTTCTCCATCATCGCACCCAATTGCCGTCTGTCGGATATGTCGTTCACCACATCAACTGCCGTGATCAGCATGCCGGGCGCTTTACCCTCAGCCGCTGCTACCGTAGAGACCATCGCCTGGGCGTTGTAGGCCACCGCATAACCCTGTCGCGTCTTCATCATCCGGGCGTCCTGATCGGTCAGGTTGATCTGCTTTTGCCCATCCCGATCGGCAAGTCTGTGCACCGTCTCACGCACCCGCTCACGCAATGCCTTGCGGTCTTGCAACCTCTCCGGCAGATGGCCGATAGCCGACTCCTCCCCAGCCTCGTTCTGCGCTTCCAACTCGTCTATCGCACCTTCCAAACGGCCCAACAGACGGCGCAACCCAGCGGCGTCGTAGGTCCGGTCCTTTGCCGCATTCGCTCTAATCTTCGTCCCGTCCACCGCCTGCACCGCCATCTCCACCAGGTCCATATTAACCGCCGTCTGCACCGTCCGCTTGAGCAGCTTCCTCATACCATCCCGATGCGAGCTGTAAAACCGCCACAACGTCACGTGGTCCGGGCGCTGGCAGCCCGTCAGCCAAAGGTACGGTATCTGGTCGCAGCAGGCCGCCTCCAGCTTGCGGCTTGATCGCACACCGGTCATGAAGCCGTACAGCCACACACCCAACAGCGCACGGGGATGGTAGGCCGGCGCTCCCATCGCCTCCCCGTCTCTATCAATCCCAATCGCTGCCCAGCCCTCTCCATCCAAGGCATCGACGAACTCAGCAACAAATCGAGCAGAATGACCGGCCCCCAGCATCTCGTCGAGACTCGGCGGCAACATCCATACCTGTTCCCGGTTCATCGGTCGATGTGGCATCCCCAGTCACCTCCTTATGACGCTGTCTACCTTGTCCAGCATAGCCTACTCCATATGCCTATAACTTATGAAACAGACTCCACGAACCGCCCTCACCTCCGCGAAACCGCAACGTCCGCCACCGCGAGGAATCTGAGACTCCCCCACCCACCCCACCCCCACCCTTGCACCCCAGCGCACAGTCGCGTTAAAATACCCTCACGCAACCAACGCCCGACAAACCTGTAAACGCGGTAACGGACCTTTAATTCAGTCCCGAGAGGCTGGCAAGGAAAACAGGATTACCGCAGCCGATTTCGGCCTACTCCCTTGCCGCCCCTTAGCAGGGGTATTTTTTTGACCGACACCGTCCTAATGTCCGCCGCCGACATCGGCAAGTCCCTCCGCCGTATGTCCCATGAGCTCGTCGAGGCCCATCCCGACACCTCCCACCTTCTCCTTATCGGCATCCGCACCCGTGGTTTCCCCCTCGCCCAACGCATAGCCCGCAATATATCTTCCAGCGGCAATGGCCAAATCCCTGTCGCCGCCCTGGACACGAGACCCTACCGCGACGACCGGAACACCCCCGCTCAGCCTGCCAACGGCACAGGCTCGCCCATACCCGGCGGCGTCACCGATCGCGACGTAGTCCTCGTCGACGACGTCCTCTTTACCGGACGCACCATCCGGGCCGCCCTCGATGCCCTCGTCAATCTCGGAAGACCCCGCTCCGTTCAACTCCTCGTTCTCGTCGACAGAGGCCACCGTGAGCTCCCGATACGCGCCGACTACGTGGGCAAGAACATACCTACTTCGCTCGCCCAGACCGTCAAGGTCCGCCTTGAAGAGATGGATGGAAGGGACGAGGTCGTGCTGCTCGGAAATGCTGTTTCCGCACCAGGTCGAGACCGCGTCGCCGGAGGTGTCAACCTCACATGAACCTCCAGGGGCGCAACCTTATCACCGTAGATGACATCTCCAACGACGAGGTCGAGTCCGTCTTCTCCCTCGCCGACCTGATGCACGCCGACATCCGTGGCCAGTCCAACCTGTGCAAAGGCATGGTCATGGCCAGCCTCTTCTACGAGCCTAGCACCCGCACCCGACTCTCCTTCGAGACCGCCATGCACCGCCTCGGCGGCAATGTCGTCACCGCCGCCGACATAAACACCACCTCCATAGCCAAGGGCGAGACCCTCGCCGACACCGCCCGCGTCGTCAGCAGCTACGTCGATGTCATAGTCATCCGACACCCTTGGGAGGGTGCCGCTCAGGCCCTCGCCGACTACGCCTCCGTTCCCGTTATCAACGCCGGAGACGGCAGCCACGAGCACCCCACCCAGTCCCTCTGCGACCTGTACACCCTCAAACGCGAGAAAGGCGATATCCGCGGCATCAACATAGCCCTCTGCGGCGACCTGAAAGGCGCCAGGACTGTTCACTCCCTGACCTACGCCCTCGCTCGGTTCGGCGCCAACATCATGTTCATGCCCAGCAAGGGCTATGAGCTTCCAGACTACGTCAAAGACAGGCTGAACCGTGAATACATGGGTACGGTCTCTGAGGGAAAGTCCAACGAGTCCGGCTCCTTCAAGGAAATGGACGCCATATACCAAACGCCCACCCGGCCCCACCTCCTTTCACCCCACCCCAAGGGAGGCAAGGCTACCGATACGGGAAGAGCTAAGACCAGCCTGGACGTGGTCTACGCCAGCCGCATGCAAAAGGAACGCCACCCCGAGGCCACAGCTGATACCACCGGTGGCAGCCTGCGCCTCGACAAGCGATTCATGCAGCGCCCCCAGTTCAGGACCGCCCTGATAATGCACCCCCTCCCCCGCGTCGACGAGATCGACTACGCCCTGGACGAAAATCCCAGGAGCATATATTTCAAGCAGGCGGCCTACGGCGTCCCCGTCCGCATGGCCCTCCTGGCTTCCCTCCTTGGGGTATCACAGCCCCAGGCGCAGGCCCACTACGGCAGCTTCGCCTATCCCGTGACCTATCCGCCCTACAAGTCCGACGCCGGCATAAGGTGCCCCAACCCGACCTGCGTTTCCAACAATGAGACCGCCTACATCGTCCCCGAGTTCTTCCGTGTCGACGAAAACCCCACCCTTCTGCGTTGCCGCTACTGCCGCCGGGACACCAGGGCCGAAGCCGCCGGCAGCACCAGAACCAAGGTCTATCACAAGGCTGGACGTCACCCCTCCCGACGGCTCCGCGGCGGTAACCTCGTCTACTTCGAATCTTTTGAGCAGGCTTCCAGCCTCGGCTACCGGCCCGGATACCGCGTCCCCGACCACCAAATGGAGAATGAAGATTAGCGTGACCCTTAACAACCCGTCCAACAACTCAGACCACCCCGCCTGGCTCGTGCTGGAGGACGGCAGTTCCTTCCAGGGCACGTCCTTCGGCGCAGACTGCGAAAGCCACGGCGAGGTAGTCTTTAACACCAGCATGACCGGCTATCAGGAGATCCTCACCGACCCCTCATACGCCGGCCAGATAGTCATGCTCACCTACCCCCTAATCGGCAACTACGGTATCAACCCCGAGACCGTTGAATCTAAGAAAATCCAGGTACGCGGCCTCATAGTTCGCGAGGACTGTGACATTCCGAGTCACTGGAACAGCCAGTCCACCGTGGCCCAGTTCCTCGCCTCCCAGGGCATCTCCGGAATCTCGGGCGTCGACACGCGAGCAGTCACCCGACGGCTCCGTTCTAGCGGCGTGATGATGGGTATCATCACCAGAGATGACCCCCAGTCCGCCCTCAAGAAACTCGCATCCCTCCCCAGTTACGGCTCCGTAAACTACGTATCAGAGGTATCCACCCCCTCCCCCTACACCTGGGACCCCACCGAGACTCCCACCCCCACCTCTTACAATATCGTCGCCCTGGACTATGGCCTGAAATACAACATCCTGCGCATCCTCAATAAGCTCGGGTGCCGGGTCACCGTAATACCTGCCGACACCAGTGCGGAAGACATCCTCCAGAAAAATCCCGACGGCCTTCTACTCTCCCCCGGCCCCGGCGACCCCGCCCTCCTCGGCCAAATCTCCGATACGGTGCGCGCCCTGGTCGGTGTCAAGCCGATAATGGGGATCTGCCTGGGCAATCAAATGCTCGGCAAAGCCTTCGGGGGCAAGACCTTCAAGCTCAAGTTCGGCCATAGAGGCGCAAATCACCCCGTCAAAGATCTCGTCACCGGACGCGTCCACATCACCGCCCAGAACCACGGTTATGCCCTGGACGCCGACAGTCTTCCCCCATCCTTGGAGGTCAGCCACCTCAACCTCAATGACGAAACCGTCGAGGGCCTCACCCACCGGGACTACCCCATCGTCTCCATCCAGTACCATTCCGAGGCCTCACCCGGCCCCCTCGACAACGTCTACCTCTTCCAACGCTTCCTGGACATGGTCAAGGACCAGAAGAATTGATGCGCCTCAATGGGGTGCGTTATAATGATGCTCATAATGACGCGTTATAATGACGCTTTCGAAAGGTGCGTATAACGTATGAGAACAACCCTTAACATCGACGGCAAACTTCTTGAAACCGTGGTCGAAGCCACTGGAGAGAAGACCAAGAGCAAAGCCGTGAATGCCGCTCTCAAGGAGTACATCCGCCGCAAGCATGTGCAAGAGCTAATCGACTCTTGGGGCAAGATAATCATCGACGACTATAGGGAAGAAGTAGAACTCGTCAACGAACAGAGACGTGCATATCTAGAGTCGTTGAGGGATGGCGCAGCTTGACCGTCCTTCTCGACACGTCCGTGCTTTTCCATGCTCAGAGGCTGCCCAAATCCGATGTAGCTCGACAGGTGGCAGCCCTTCTCGCCTCTGGCGAAGCAGCCGTGCCTGGCCCCGTAATCATGGAATATATGCGCGGTGCCAGGTCGCAAGAACAATTGGCCTTCCTTCAGGAACGTATCACTTCCGTCGACTTCTTGGTGGCGGACCAGTCGGTCTGGGCAATTGCCGGAACCCTTGCCTATCACCTCAGGCACTCCGGCAATCACCTCCCCGACCCCGACGTCATCGTTGCCGCTACCGCAATCCGACACGAAGTACCGCTATACACTCTGGATAAGGGCTTCAACCGAATAACTGAGCTTAAGCTATACGAGCCCTCTTCAGCCTGAACCTCAGCAAATTTCTAATTATGGAAATCGCGGAACCAACAAACCAGTGACCGACCTCTCCAACATCACAACCATATCCTTCGACGTCGATGGCACCCTCTGGGATTTCGAGCGATTTACGCGCCAGGCCCTTCAGGAGGTCCTGAACGAGCTCGCTCAGATCGACCCCGAGGCCGCACACAGTCTAACCGTTGATCGAATGGTGACCATCAGAGACCAGGTCCACAAGCAGATGTGGGGCAGGGTCACGGACCTTGACGCAATCCGAGAAGAGTCGATGCGCCAGGCACTCCGCGAGGCAGGTCGTCCCAACGACTCCCTTGGCTCCCACTTGACCAAGATCTACTTCCAGCGTCGCGACGAGGCGCGCACCCTCTTCTCCGACGCCCGACCCGCGCTGGAGCTCCTGGCCCGACATTTCAACCTCGGCCTCCTGTCCAACGGCGGCAGCCGCGCCAAAGTCCTCGGAATCGAAGACTTGGTCTCTTTCGAGGTCTTTTCTCAGGACCATGACGGAATGGATAAGCCTGACCCCCGCATCTTCGAAATAGCAATGCAGGAAGCCCGATGCCAGCCCCATCAGCTTCTTCACGTCGGCGATTCCTGGGAGAACGACGTTCTGGGTGCTTTGAATGCGGGAGCCACCCCCGTCTTTTTCAACCGCAGCGCCACTGGGCAGGAGCTTCAATCCGTTATTGAGATTGGTTCCTTGGCCGAACTCTCCTCCCTACTCTTGGCTGAATATGCAATGGAGTCCCGTTAACATGCCCCCCAAACCCTCCAAAGTCCTCGTCATAGGCTCCGGCCCAATCGTCATCGGTCAGGCCGCCGAGTTCGACTACGCCGGTACCCAAGCCTGTAAAGCCCTCCGCGAAGAGGGTGTCATTTCCGTCCTCGTCAACTCCAACCCCGCTACCATCATGACCGACGAGGACATCGCCGACATCGTCTATATCGAACCCCTCACCGTCGACATCGTATCCCGTATCATCGAGCAGGAACGCCCCGACGGCGTGCTCCCAACCCTCGGCGGTCAGACCGGCCTAAACCTCGCCGTCGAACTCGCCGACGCCGGTGTCCTCGAAAAGTACGGCGTCCGCATGCTCGGCACTCCCTTAGGTACTATTCGTCAGGCCGAGGACCGTGAACTCTTCAAACAGCTCCTCCACGAAATCGGGGAACCCTCCCCTCCCAGCACCACCGTCGAGACCGTAGAAGACGCCCTGGCTGTAGAAGACAAGCTCGGACTTCCCCTCGTTATACGCCCCGCTTACACGCTGGGCGGCACCGGTGGCGGCATTGCCCGCACCCGGGACCAACTCGCCACCATCGCCGCAGGCGGCATCTCCGCCAGCCCCATCAACCAGGTCCTCATCGAGCGATATCTGGAAGGCTGGAAGGAGATCGAATACGAGGTGATGCGCGACTCCGCAGACAACTGCATCACCGTCTGCAACATGGAGAACCTCGACCCCATGGGTGTCCACACCGGCGACAGCATCGTCGTAGCCCCGAGCCAGACCCTCTCCGACCGCGACTATCAGATGCTCCGCTCTTCCAGCCTCAACATCATCCGAGCCCTGGGCATCGAAGGAGGTTGCAACGTCCAGTTCGCCCTTGCACCCGGGCCCCTCGTCGCCGAGGCCTTCGGCCAGAGTTCCGTCGATGGCCGCTCCTACTATGTCATCGAGGTCAATCCACGCGTCAGCCGCAGCTCTGCCCTCGCCAGCAAGGCCACCGGCTATCCCATCGCACGCGTCGCCGCCAAGATCGCCGTCGGCAAGACATTGGACGAAATCCCCAACGCCGTCACCGGCAAGACTCGCGCTGCCTTCGAACCCTCCCTCGACTACTGCGTCGTCAAGATACCCCGCTGGCCCTTCGATAAGTTCGCCTCCGGGGACCGCAGGCTCGGTACCCAAATGAAGGCCACCGGCGAGGTCATGGCCGTTGACCGCTCCTTCGAAGCCGCTCTGCAGAAGGCCGTCCGATCCCTGGAAACCGGCCAACGTCGCCTCCTCTGGGAAGACCGAGCCTGGGCCCAGGACGAAAATGGCGCCAACGGCACAGTCCCCACGGAACCCAGCGACGATCGGATCTGGGCCCTCATGGCATCCCTCCGACGAGGCCTCAGCCCCGAGGACCTCTCCCGCCGCACCGGCATCGACCCCTGGTTCACCAACAAGCTATTCAACATCGTCCACATGGAGCGCCGCCTCCTGAAGGAACCCCTCACCCCGTCTCTAATGCGCTCCGCCAAGCGTCTCGGCTTCGCCGACGACTACATCGGCACCCTCGCCGACCGCCTCCCCGAGCAGGTCCGCAACCTCCGCCAATACTGGGGCCTCCGTCCCGTCTACAAGATGGTCGACACCTGTGCCGCCGAATTCGCCGCCGAGACCCCCTATTTCTACAGCTCCTATGAGCAGGAGAACGAAGCCGAGGCAATGCCCGGCCGCAGGGCTGTCGTCATCGGCTCCGGCCCCATCCGCATCGGCCAGGGTATCGAGTTCGACTACTGCAGCGTCCACGCTTCCTGGGCCCTCAAGAAGGAGGGCGCCGGGTCTATCATGGTCAACTCCAACCCCGAGACCGTTTCCACCGACTTCGACACCAGCGACAGGCTCTACTTCGAACCCCTCGACGAGGAGAGCCTCCGAGACATCCTCGAGAACGAAAATGCTGACGTGGCAGGCGGCAACGGCAGCTCCGCCGAGATCGTAGTCCAGTTCGGTGGCCAGACCGCTATCAACCTCGCCGAGCCCTTACATCGCACCGGTACGCCCATTCTCGGCTCCTCCTCCGATACCATAGACATGGCTGAGGACCGCCACCGCTTCGAGGACTTCCTCAACCGTCTCGGCATCCCCCAGCCCCCCGGCACCGGCATATCCTCAGTCGAGGCCGGCCTCAACGTCGCCCAAAGCATCGGCTATCCCGTCCTCGTACGCCCCAGTTACGTCCTCGGCGGCCGGGCTATGGAGATAGTCCACAACGCCACCGAGCTAATCCGTTATGTCGCCGCTGCCGTCGACGTAACCCCGGGTCGCCCCATCCTAATCGACAAGTATCTTGAAGGCATGGAAGTCGAGGTCGACGCCATCTGCGATGGTGAGCAGGTCCTCATCCCCGGCATCATGGAGCACATTGAGCGCGCCGGAGTCCACAGCGGCGACTCCATGGCCGTCTACCCCGCCCCCAGCCTCACCCCCGCCCAGAGAGACGCCATCATCGACTACACTGTCAGCATTGGCATCGGCCTTCAGGTCAAGGGTCTTATGAACATCCAGTATGTAGTAATGAAACCCTCCGACACAGATGAACGTGACCGGGGAGACACCCTCGTCTACGTTCTCGAAGTAAACCCCCGCGCCAGTCGCACCGTCCCGTTCCTCTCCAAGATCACCGGCGTCCCTATAGTCCAGGTGGCAACCCGTATCATGATGGGCAAGTCCCTGGAGCAGCAGGGCTACAGTGGCGGCCTCTGGCCCGCCAAAGACATCGTCGCTATCAAGGCCCCTGTCTTCTCCATGTCCAAGCTAATTGGCGTCGACACCTTCCTCGGCCCCGAGATGAAGTCCACCGGCGAGGTCATGGGTATCGACCACTCCCTCGGCCCCGCCCTCGCCAAGGCCCTCCTCGCCAGCGACATGATGCTCCCGCCCAAGGGCGCAGTCCTCCTCAGCATTGCCGACCGGGACAAGGCCGAAGCCCTTGATATCGTCAGGATGTTCGCCTCCCTCTCCTACCAGCTATACGCCACCCAGGGCACCGCCGAGATGATCCAGGCCATCGGCCTTCCCGTTACCGCCGTGGTCAAGGCCGGGCAGGGCACCCCCGACATCGTCGACATCATCCAGGATGGCACCGTCGACGTGGTAGTCAACACCCTGACTGGCCACCGCACCCCTCTCAGGGACGGCTTCCAGATCCGACGCGCCGCCGCCGAGAGACGCATCCCCTGCTTCACCTCCCTGGACACCGCCCGAGCCACCGTGGAGGCCCTCGTGAACGGGCCCCTCAACGTCTCCGTAAAACCACTACGCGCCTATCTGGAATCGATCCCCAAATGATGGAAGACCGCCTCGCCAAGGTTCTCGCAAACCACACCATCGCCGCCGGCGTCCACTGCCTGTGGGTCGACTCTCCTTCCGTCGCCGAAAGCCGGACCCCCGGTGAGTTCGTCATGGCTGAGTGCAGCACTGCCTCCGACCCCCTCCTCAGAAGAGCCATCAGCGTCCACCGCTACGGACCAGACCTCCTGGCCTCCGACCCCGCCCTCGCCTCAGACTGGATAACCCCCCACTCCACCGCCCTCCTATTCAATGTTGGTGGCCTCGCCCGGACTTGGCTCGCCAACCGGGTAGCAGGTGACGAGATAAGAGTGCTCGGGCCCCTGGGCCGCGGTTACAGCATCAATCCCTCGGCCCAGAGCCTAGTCATGGGCGGTGGTGGCACTGGCCTCGCTCCCTTGATCGCACTGGCCGACCAGGCTGTCGCGTCAGGAAAGGACGTGACCATCGTTTCCGCCGCCCGTAAAGCATCCCTCCTCTATCCCCGGGACTGGATCCCAGACGGGGTTACCGTCGTTGAAGTCACCGAGGACGGCTCGACCGGGGTAAAAGGCCTTATCACTCAAGCCCTGCCCAAAATCATGCAGGGCGCCGACCAGGCCTTCTTCTGCGGCCCCGTGCCAATGTACCGGGCCATTTGGGATACTTGGCGCAATCATGACATCTCCACCCCCACCCAGGTCCTTCTTGAGGTGCGCATGGCCTGCGGCTTCGGCATCTGCTACGGTTGTGCCGTGGCCACAAACTCGGGCCGTAAGATGGTCTGCACCCAGGGCCCGATGTTCGACCTCGCAGAGGTCAACTGGACGGGGTTGTGATCAGATGTTCCCGCATGGGTGCGGGCCTCCTTCCCCTTATTCTCATACTTGCGCTCGTCCTGACGGCCTGTGGCGGCAATGAGGAGACCCCGGATGCGACACCCACAATCCCTCCCCCCTCACCCACATCCGCTCCTCCGACGGCCACTCCTGAACCCGCCCCCACTTCTACCCCGGCGCCGGAACCTGACGTGAACCTCATCGCCTTCGTAGGTCTGGACGACAGCATCTACACCATCCGCCCTGATGGCACCGACCAGCAGCTGGTCTCAATCCCTATGTCCGGGGAGACCGCCTCCCTTGCCGGTGGCGCATTCTTTGCCAGTCACACCGTCTACAACTGGCCCACCTGGTCTCCCGACGCCTCCAAGCTCGCCTTCACCTCCTTCTCCGACAACGGCGATTTCGGGGGCGCACTCTGGCTCGTCGATATCCCCGGCGGGCTCCCCGACAAAGTCTTCCAGGACCCCGACGACACCATAGGCAGGTTCGTAGCCCAGCGCAGTCCCCACTACATCTACTGGTCACCCGGCAGCGACAGGGTCGCCTTCCTAGCTCCCACCCCCACCTCCCTGGTCCTCTACATGATCGAGACCCATGACCCCCACCACCCCGAGGTCCTCTCCTTCGGCGCTCCCTCTTACATGACCTGGTCCCCGGACGGGCAATACCTCCTCCACCACTTGGTCGACGCCGTCGACCTTGTAGATACCCGCAACGACTTGGAAAGAACCTCCCTCGATGCCCGCTCCACCTCTTTCAGGACCCCCGCCTGGAGCCCGGACAGCCAGCAAATGGCTTTCGTGGACGGCTCCATTGGCGCTGATACTCTCGTCATTACCGATGTCCAAGGCAACTCCAAGATCGAAGTCGACCGCGTTAGCATCCTCACGGTCTTCCTGTGGTCCCCATCGGCAAACGAGATCGCATACACCGAGTTGACCCCGGCGCGTAGCCTGGGCATCCCCACCTACGGTGGGCTTGCCATCTTCGACGTCGACTCCGGCGAGACCCGTCAGATCACCAACCGCGAGATCGCTGCCTTCTTCTGGTCCCCAGACGGCTCGATGGTCGCCTACGTGGGCATCGACCGCCCCACTGCTACCATCTCTTGGTACGTCAACGACAGGTCTGGCAAGGCCGAAAAGAAGCTCACCGACTTCGTCCCCTCCTCCGAGCAGCTCTTCGTCATGTTTGCCTTCTTCGATCAGTATGCCTACTCCAACTACCTCTGGTCCCCCGACGGCCGGTCCCTCGTCTACTCCGCCCGAGACCCGGATGCCAACGGCACCGGTGGAACCACCATCCAGGTCATCTCGATAGACGGCTCCTCTTCCCCCAGGGTAATAGCCCCCGGCCACCTCGCCTTCTGGTCCCCCAAATAACTCCCTCCCCTCGTCATTCCGGCCCCCAAGCCGGTAGAAGATGCGCCGAGGCGTGAATCCCTCCCCTCTTCCCTTTCTTCTTCCTCTCCTTATCCCCGTAGGGGCAGGTCTCGGAGCCTGTCTCAAAAGTCGCCCCACGCCCCACTGCTTGCTTTTTTACTACTTGGATTCGTGCCTACGGCACCCGTCGCATTGGTCAAGAATATCCAATCCGACTGTGTTTAACGGACTTATGAGACAGGCTCCTCGTGCCTGCCCTCCCCTCCTGTGTACGATAGGCACATCAAGAAATGCAAAGCTTTGCATGACATGCTGAATAGGAATTATCTACTTGACTCAATTGGAGACCAATCCTAGCATGGATACATGCGCAAATTCCTTCTCGCCCTACTCGTTTTTGTCATCGGAAATATTGTGAGTGTGATAGTAGACTACTTAACTACTATCACACCTTTTTGGATTTGGCCCGTCAGTTTGGCGGCGTCTATTGCAGTTGCTATTTGGCTCTATTGGCAAGAGATCGCGGGGATCTTCGCGAGACGCAAATCATCTCCATTACACAACAAAGAGGATGCTTGTTGGAACGATGCGTCTCAAGCTTTCAGGAATCTTGTAGACCAGGAGAGTCGGCGCATGGGCAGATTCTCCGCGACAGCGGTAGTGCGGAAAAGGCCACCTAAGTCAACAACAATTGGCACTGTGAAAACAAGGAAGGGAAAATAATGTTGCCTAATCAAACTCACCCAAATTGGGTTACTGAACGCGCTCAGTGCAATCTTGATTTTATATTTGAAGCTCTGTGCCAAATAATTGAACGAGACGTAACTGAGCTGAATGGGCTTTCTGAGGAACAGCGAAAAGGCCGTACCTTTTCATTCGAAGTAAATAGCGATGGGAAAAGTCCAATTGCCAAGGTTACTGAAAATGCTAACAGTAATGATGATAGGAAGAAGGCGTGGGCAAGATTCGAAAAAAGCACTGTAGCTATCAGAATACAGGTGTTCATTCCGGGAGTGACTGGAGATACTGCTTTCGCACGCCCTGAGTGGAACGAACGTGCACTATCATGCCGATTGACTATGAATGGTCAGCAGTACAAAGTATGGGAAATCAGCCAGATAGTGCTTGGACCCATATTCTTCAACGATTACCCCAATCGCCGTTCATAAGTGATGGTGTCTGTGTTGACCATACGTCGGAGAATATCGACGAAGACATGGTAGTAGTCGCGGTTGCTGTACCGCCATTCCAGTTCTTTGAGGTAGCGGTCGGGGTGCTTCTCACTGGTCTTATGGATATGTCACTGTTTAAATTACATAGTCTCCTTACAAATAATTCTCATAAGGGGATAGCACACCCCCCACCCCCCTAATACACCATCTCCCCCCCGAGAAACGCCTTGGTCCTCGGGTCCCGCGCCTCGGAGAACAACGACTCCGTCGGCCCCACTTCCACCACCTTCCCGTCCAGCAGCAGAGCCGTCCTGTCCGCCAGCCGACGCGCCTGAAACACATTGTGCGTCACCAGCACTATAGTCGTACCCATCTCTCTACGAGCCTTCATCATCAAGTCCTCTACAAGCGCCACGTTATAGGGGTCCAGGTTCGCCGTAGGCTCATCCAGCAGCAACACCTCTGGCTCGATAATCAGCGCCCGCGCCAGCGCCACCCTCTGCGTCTCCCCAAATGAGATTGTCGACGGGTGCTCCTTCGCCAACGATCCCATGCCCAACCGCTCCAGAAATTCCGCCGCCCGAGCCTTGGCGTCCCGTACTCCCCGCAGCTTCAGCCCATAAGCCACGTTCCCCAACACCGACGTGTTGAACAGCAGGGGGCTCTGAAACACCAGCGTCATCCGTCTCCGCACCGAGAGCGATACCTGCGTTCTCCCGTCGTACGCCTCCCCCGAGAACCGTATCACCCCCGAGGTTTGCGGCTCCAGAAAGTTCAACATCCTCAAAAGCGTGCTCTTCCCAGACCCGCTCGGCCCGATGAGCCCCAACACCTCACCCCGTTCTATCTCCAGGTGCTCTATATTGCACGCTTCCCTCTCCCCGTACCGCTTCACCAGCCCTTCCAGCTTGTAAATGCTCTCGCTCATTACTACCCTTGCACAGCCTTCTTGAAAAGGCGGGGATGAGGGGTTCTGTCCCCTCTCCCTTGACGAGACATTTGCATAACCCGCATTGGAGGGGCCTGGGCCGCTCGTGCTGTCGAAGATCCGCCGAGGCGGGAGGCTCTCGAAGTATGAGCGGGGGTGGAGGTCATGCGATTTGAGTCGTACAACATAAGCAATCTGTAGTTATGCAAAGGTCTCTTGACGGGAGAGGGCTAGGGCCCCGTAGGCTCGCTGAGGAGAGTGAGGGTGCTCCAATGCTTGTCCATAGAATCGCGACCAATCACGCAACGTTTGCTCATCGCGTCAACGCCCTTCCCTGCAGCCGGGTCGCGACCAAATTGATCGTGAACGAGATCAAGAGCAGGATGATGCCTAGCGCAATAGCTGCGGCGAACTCCCCTTTTCTAGTTTCTAGCACTATGGCCGTCGTCAACACCCTCGTGTTTCCGGCAATATTCCCGCCCACGATGATCACCGCCCCGACCTCCGTCACCACCCGCCCGAACGCCGCCGCCAACGCTATTACCATCGAGACCCGCGCCTCTCCCAGCAGTGCCAACGTCGCCTGGGCACGAGTCGCACCTAGGCTCCTGAGTTGCAACCGCATCCCCGGGTTGATCGACAGTATCGCCGAAAGGGTCAGACTCGCGATTACCGGGAAGGCGATGATGAACTGGGCCACCACTATGGCCCAGGGAGTGAAGAGCCAACCTAGCAGCCCGAATGGCCCCTGCTGCGACAGCATCAGGAACACTATCAGCCCTACGACAACCGTGGGAAAGGCCATCCCCGAATAGGTCAGACCTATAAGCACCCGACGCCCCCGGAACCGGCTGAACGCCAGCCATATGCCGTACGGGACTGCCGCCGTCGCCGCCGTCAACAGCGCCAACCCCGAGACTTGAAGAGAGAACAGTGCTATCTGGCGGACCTCCGGGTCCAGGCTCCCGATAAGCTTTATAGCCTGCCAGATCCCCCTTGCTATCTCATCCATCAGCCCACGCCGCCCATACAAATGGATTTAGTGGATGGGTCTTATCCCCTCTCCCTCGATGGGAGAGGGCTAGGGCCGTAGGCTCGCCGAGGAGAGTGAGGGTGATCCGAGCCCCCCCAGAACCCCCACGCAAATCTCTCAACAAACACCCATTGCTCCCCTCCCACATCCCGTTTACACTCGGCGCTCCTATGGCCCCACCCCCTCCAGGTGCACCGGGTTGAACAGAGAAAGCCCGTACTCCTCCCGCCTGAATTCCCTGATCCTCTCTTGTGTCTCCCTGGAAATCAGGAACTCAACGAACGCCTCGGCCAACTCGTTCTGCACTTGGTTGTATTTCTCGGGATTCACGATAATGATGTGATACGGGTTGAACAACGTCTCGTCGCCCTCCGCCAGGATCTCCAGATTCAAGTTCTTCCTCGAAAGGAACGTGCCCCTGTCGGTGAGCGTGTATGCCCCCAGTTCGTTGGCCGTGGTCAAAGTGCCCCCCATCCCCTGCCCCAGCGACAGGTACCAGTCCTCCGACTCCGGCACCCCCACCCCCGACTCCACCCAAAGCTCCTTCTCCTTTACGTGCGTCCCCGACTCGTCCCCCCGAGACGCGAAGGCTGACTCCGTAGCTGCTATTCTCCTGAAAGCTTCCGGCCCATCCTCCAGCCCCGATATTCCTGCCGGGTCTTCCTGCGACCCCAATATCACGAAGTCGTTGTACATCAGGTAGGTCCGATTCACTCCGTTTCCATCCGCCACAAACTTCTCCTCCAGAGACGGCGCATGCACCAGGACCACGTCGGCGTCCCCCCGTGCCCCGATTGCTAGCGCCTGCCCCGTTCCCACCGATATGACCCTCACGTTTGCGTTGTACTCCTCCTCAAACGGCGGGATGATGTAGTCAAGCAGCCCCGAATCGTATGTGCTCGTGGTTGTAGTCAGCACCAGCGACCGGCTCGTGTCCTGGAAGCACGCTATGCCTACCAGAAGCGCCGCCGCCACCAGCGCGGCCAGGACGGCCACCCGTCCCCCGAATTTACCCTTCTTTGTTGCTCTCATCCCAAAAGCAACCCTTCCAGAAACATATTCCCTGAAGGGGCGACCGGCTGGTCGCCCCTTCAGCACACATTTGCCTTCCGCATTCCCCCCAAAAGCCACCGCATTCTATTTATGACAATCCTGTTTGTCAATTTATCAACCAAACATTACAATTTAACAACGTCATGCCGACCCTCAAAACAAACCTCAAACCCACCCGGCTCGCCGCCGGCCTCTCTCAAACCTCCCTCGCCCGGCAGGCCTCCATCTCCCGGCAAGCTTACGTCGCAATAGAATCCGGTAAGTCCGTCCCATCCACCGAGGTCTCCCTCCGACTCGCCCGCTCCCTCGGCTGCACCGTCGAGTCCCTATTCTCCCTTCCCTTCGAAGAGGGCAGCACCGTCAGGGCCGAGCTGCTCCCCAGCCCCCACCCCTCCCCCATGCCCTCCCGAGTCCAGCTCTTCTCTGTAGGCGGCAGGCTTCTCGCCCGTCCCCTCTCCGGTCGTAGCTCCACCAGCTACACCATGACCCCCGCCGACGGCATTACTACGACTTCCGATTCCCCAGACGATGTATCGGTCCGGCTGCTGGCCCCCTTGGACCAGGCCAATACGCTGGTCTTAGCTGGCGGCGACCCCGCCATCCCCTTCCTCTCCCGAGACCTGGCCCTCCGAGACTTCCGCATGGTACGACTCGGCGAGGACAGCAACACCGCCCTCTCCTACCTGTCAGCTGGGGTGGCCCACGTCGCCGGTTGCCATCTCTTCGACGAGACCACAGGCCAGTACAACGTGTCCTGGGTCCGACGCCTCGCTCCCTTCCCCTGTTCCGTTATCACCTTCGCCGTTCGCGAGCAGGGCCTTATCGTAGCTGCCGGCAACCCCAAAAACGTCGCCTCCATCGACGACCTCTCCCGCCTCGACCTCTCCTTCATCAACCGAGAAGAGGGTTCCGGCAGCCGAGCCCTTATGGACCGACTCATATACCGAGCCGGCCTTGCCCCTCATTCCATAAACGGCTACCAGCGCACCGCCGAGGGACACCTAGCCGTCGCCGACACCGTCACCCTCGGCCTCGCAGACGCGGGTATCGGCGTCCGCTCCGCCGCAGAAGCCCGTGGCCTCGATTTCGTGCCCCTCGGCCAGGAGCGCTACGACTTCGTCATCCCCAACCACTTCCTGGACCTCCCCATGGTCCAGGCCTTCATCGAGACACTCAAGCAACCCTACTCCCGACGCCAGGTCGAAGCCCTCGGCGGCTACGACATTTCCTCCATGGGAGACCCGGTCACCGTCTGACCCTCTCTTTCGAAGTCCCTATCGGACCAGGTCCTCGGTTTGGCAATTGATGGTATAGTCCCCTCGAAAAGAGCGTTGCAAATGTCGGAACCAAGACAAATATGGTGGTTCACTGCAGATATTGTCGCCGCGGGCCAAAACGCCATCGGGGTGGTCGCGGCGGGTTTCTGGAACTCCATTGGCCTGGTCGCAATCGGCCCTATTAACTGTATGGGCTTCGTTGCCATCGGCGGCATCAACAGCGTCGGGGTAGTAGCCATCGGAGGCTACAACGCTACCGGTGTCATTGCTATCGGAGGCGCACACAGCAGGAGTGCCTTGCCCCTCGTGTAAGACGCCGGTATCTACAGTCCGGCAACTTTAGGCCCGCCCACTTGAACCCATGACACCCTCTCAGCTTCCCCGCCACTCGGACACAGTAGTCATCGGCGGCGGCACTGCTGGTGCCGCAGTAGCGGGTCTCCTCGCTGAACGTGGCGATCAGTCGGTTTTGCTCCTCGAGGCTGGCCCAGACTACGGCCCCTTTGCAGAACAACGCTGGCCGACTGAGCTCCTCGATGGCCGTGTCGTAGCCGCCACCCACGACTGGTCATACACCAGTGTTGCTGCCGCCGGCCAACCAGGCCACGCGCTCCAACGCGCCAGGGTGATAGGCGGTTGCTCAGCTCACAACGGCTGCATCGCACTTTGGGGCTGCCGCGCCGACTACGACGGCTGGGCTGCTGCCGGCAACGCCGGTTGGTCGACAGAAGACTTGCTTCCCCACTTCCGCCGGGCGACAGCACGCTTGCGTGTGCGGGAATTCGCGCCGGAAGAGATAACCCCGTTCCACGCAGCCTGTCTCAACGCAATTGTCGACAACGGGATCCCCCATACCACTGACCTAAACGACATGGACGAGAACGTCGGCACTGCTATGTCGCCGGTCAACATCTGGAACGGGATACGTTGGAACGCCTCCTTCGCATATCTCGACCCCGTCCGGGACAAAAAAGGGCTCACCATAGTGGGCGATGCCCTGGTGGACAAGATCAATGTGGATCGCTCCCGAGCAACTTCGGTCGATGTAGTCCATGCGGGGGAGAAGGTGACAGTCGAGGCAGTGCGAGTAGTCCTGTGCGCCGGGGCCTACGGCTCTCCCTCAGTTCTGTTGCGCTCAGGCATCGGCCCCTCCGAGAATCTCGCTCCGCTGGGTATCTCCACCCTGATCGATCTTCCCGGTGTTGGAGCCAACCTCCACGACCACCCTGGTTTCAGCATGAGCTACCATGGCACCCCGCTCTTCAAATCGCTCATGGAGGAATTCATCGCCTACGGCAGGACCGTATTTGCAGAACAGAGCTTGGCCAAGGCCCGTAGCAGCCGATGCACTCAGGCCTTCGACCTGCACATTGCACCAGTCGCATCGCCTGCTCCCGACCCTTCGAGACACTGGCAGTGCAAAATCCTGGTAGCAAACATGGCCCCGAGGTCCCGGGGCCGACTGACCTTGCGTGATGCCGACCCCCAAAGCAGTCCGGTTATCGACACCGGGTATCTCACAGACACCGAGGGCGACGACATCGCAGTGCTCATGGAGGGGGTGACTATAAGCAGGGAGATAGTTGCCGGACCACGCCTTGCCGAGCTCATCGGGAAAGAGCTTGACGATACGGCCAATGTGGATTCAGTCGAGGCAGTGCGGCGCAACAGCCTCCATTACTACCATCCGGTGGGCGCCTGCAAAATGGGCCCCGACTCCGACCCTGCCGCAGTCGTCGACTCGACAGGAAAGGTCCACGGCCTAGATAACCTCTACGTCGCCGACGCCTCAATCATGCCCGTCGTGCCAAGGGCCAACACCAACCTCCCCACCCTCATGCTCGCCGAGCGCATCGTCGCCAGCCTCGACTAGAGACGTTTGTATACCCGTCATTCCCGTTTTCACGGGAATGAGGATTCACGATCAATTACAATGAATAACTTGCCTGATTTGGTCCCTCCCTGGGAGTTGCGAAAAGGTCTCGAATAGCTAGAGGGGGGACGTACGTAGCATCCTCACAAAAGTTCCGCCCCGAACCTCAAAGTGCAGGGCCCCGATTCAAACCGGCCTGAGGAGCCTGCCGCTCACTCCCAACCCCGCCCCAATTACCCATCGGAGAGTTGCACTCCTACGTTGCCAGCCCAGCCCTAAGCCGTCTCTCCCCCTATACCCGCGACTCCCCCGATTATCGCCAATACAATGAATCTCAAGACTACCACAGGAATGGCAGAGATCAGTATTACGAAGAACGCCCGCCAAGTCGACGTGTAGTCCAGAGCTTGGCGTACGCCAACCATCATAGCTACAAAACTCCAGATAAATGCCACCAGGAGAATCAGCCCTCCCACGATGGGTAGGAAGGAAAGCGCGCTCAAAAGCCACGGCGTCTGGGCGAATCCAGTACATCGAGCCAATTGCCCCCAGTCGGCTTCGGTATGCTCCGTCTTCAATATGGTGGACCCGACAATCCAGGTGCCCAGCGCCCATAGGGCCCAGCTGACGATTCCTCCAATTATCCCAAAGATCACTGCCTCGACAATTGTTATTTCGTCGCCGCCTAAAAGCAAGCCAACCAGACCGGCAATAGAAACCAGAATCACTATGGCTAGCGCTTGTAGAGTAGCGCTACTTTCCCTCTCCACCTCCTCGTAAGTGTCTACCCTCAACAGGGCGGCGCCCAACATTCTGCCTATCATAGGATCACCTCGTTCCAGGGAACTTTGTGGGTCTGCGGTCTCTGTAGGGCTAAGCAATCAGCGCCGCGATACGCCAATCGTTTTAGGGACAAAAGCGGGATCGGGTTAAGCATGTGAATCATAGCTTTGATTGGGGAATGATAGCCGACTTTAGTCCCTGTAGGAAGTGACCTTACTGCTAATCACTCCCTCCTCCCATATTCGCACACCTGCTTCAAGGCACACCCGAGGCATAGTGGGCTCTTCCGACAAACGTCCTTCCCCAAAGCGACCAGCAAAGCGTGATACTCCCCAAAAATCCCCGCCTCCGACCCCAATGCCTCCTCGAACAATCGTTGGTAGTCAGAATATGTTCCCCATTCCCCTGGCCCCACCCCCAGCCGCCCCACTATCCGCCTCGTGTACTCATCTATGACAAATGTCGGCTTCCCCGCCGCGTACAGCACTATGCAATCCGCCGTTTCTTCTCCAATACCATGAATCCCCAGCAGCTCTCTCCTCAGTTCCGTCGCGTCCTGCTCGAGCATCACATCCAGGTCACCCCCATACCGCTCCATTACATGCCCCACGAACGCCTTTACCCGGCGCGCTTTCACCGTATAGAACCCCGACGACCTCACCAACTTCCCCAAATCCTCCTCCGACATCCGAGCCAGAGCCGCCACGTCAAGGACCCCGGCCTCTCTTATCGCATCCAGCGCCTTCGCCGCATTACCCCAGGCCGTCGACTGCACCAATATCGCACCCAGCACAACCTCAAATTTTGTCTCGGCCGGCCACCAACCTTGTGGCCCGTACCTTTCGTACAGCAGGTCATACACCTGTCCCACAAGGCTGCCCGCATCGGTCGATGATTTATTCATCGAAACTCCACCGGCACCCTTCCCCCGAGGCTGATCTCCTCCGTCGTCACCCTACACCCATATGCGTACACCCCGACTCCCTTCCGTTGCGCCTCCTCCAGCGCCGAGGTGAACTCCGGGTCCGCATCCCTGTTCGGCGAAAAGCAGGTCGCATCGTCCCTCTGCACCACGAATACCACCGCCGCCCCGTGCCCTTCGTCCACTGCCTTCATCAGCGTCCGAACGTGCTTTGTCCCTCGCGTAGTCGGAGCATCCGGGAACAGCGCTCTTCCGCCACAGACCAGCGTCGCCGACTTCGTTTCCACGTACACCCGACCCCTCGGCCCCGAGAAGCACAGGTCGAGCCGGCTCTCCCCAAAAGTCCTCTCCCTTTCTATCACCGGATACCCCGCGAACTCCGCAAGCCTTCCCAATCCCTGCGCTTCAGCCACTAGCGAAGGCGGCAGGCGCGAGTCGCACGACACCAAAACGCCGTCTATCGAGACCATGCACAGATCGAAGGTCGTCTTACGTCTAGGCGTAACGCCGGGAGACACGTACACCGTCGCCCCCGGCACGAACAGTTCCCTCATCCTCCCCGAGTTCGGCACGTGCACCAGCGTCTCTCTCCCATCCACCTCCACCCGGGCCGAAAACCTGTTCAACCTCTCCCCGAACCGCCCCTCCCTAACCCCCGATGCCATCTTCATACCTGCAAAATCCCCACCCCCTTAGAGGCCTTTGCATAACCGTCATTCCCGTGCAAACGGGCCGAAGGTGCGCCGTGGCGTGAATCCAGGGACGAGAATTCAAGATTGGTTATTATGAATAAGCTGCCCAATTTCGTCCCGCTCTGCGGGTCACCCAAATGTCTCCCTAGCAAACTTTCTTTTTAGGTGAAATCAGGAATCCGCTTACAAATAGCCTTTCGATGTGCGAGTGGATTCCGGATCGGGTCCCTTCCCTCGACCCCCTTAGGAACGACTCTTGTGGTCGCTCTCCCCCTCCCCCCGTATGCGCGACTCTCGTGGTCCCCCCACCCCCATACCCCCTGTCATTCCGAGGCTCCGCGAGGAATCTAGGACTTGCCCATTCACATCCGTCATGGCCAGAGCCCTCCCCCCGTAAGCGCGACTCTCATGGTCCCCCTCATCCCCCATACCCCCTGTCATTCCGAGGCTCCGCGAGGAATCTAGGACTTGCCTATTCACGTCCCTCATGGCCAGAGCCTTCCCCCCGTAAGCGCGACTCTCATGGTCCCCCCACGCCCCATACCCCCTGTCATTCCGAGGCTCCGCGAGGAATCTAGGACTTGCCTATTCACGTCCCTCATGGCCAGAGCCTTCCCCCTCCCCCCGTAAGCGCGACTCTCATGGTCCCCCCACACCCCATACCCCCTGTCATTCCGAGGCTCCGCGAGGAATCTAGGACTTGCCTATTCACGTCCCTCATGGTCAGAGCCTTCCCCCTCCCCCCGTACGCGCGACTCTCGTGGTCCCCCCACGCCCCATACCCCCTGTCATTCCTGTATATGTTAGGTAATTCGTTGACAGATTGGTATAAGAGGCCGACACCAATCTGGAGGCGAAGATGCGAGATAACAGCAAGGACCTCACACTAGAAAGGAACTACATTCAGAAGTGGCGGTTCCTAATCCACGAATACCAACTGGTTAAGGCCAAGAAGCATCCCCGATTCCGCTTCGCCCAGGACTTCTATGCCTTCCACGGCACTACACGCCAGACCTTCGCCAAGTACTACAACCGGTTCCTCCTCTCTCCCTCCGACAACGCCTTCCTCCCACGTAAGCGGGGTCCCAGGTGGAAGAGCCGCCGCACCCTTCCTCTCATTGAGCAGAAGGTCATCAACGAACGCCTCAACGGCACCAACCGTTACGAGATCTATGCCATACTCAAGCCTATACTCAAACTCCACACTCCCAAGCCTTCCACCATCTACGCCATCACCAGACGCCACGGCCTCAACCGGCTCACCACACAGATGCAGCAGTCCAAGCGGAAGATCATCAAGACCCGGGCAGGGGAGTTGGGTCACCTCGACAGCCACCACCTCAGCCGGGACCTCCTGGTAGACTCCAAGCGCCGTTACTACCTTGTCGCCCTCATAGACGCCTGCACCCGTATCGCCTGGGCCGAGGTTGTCTCCGACATCAAGAGCCTATCCGTCATGTTCGCTGTCCTGAAGTCCATCAACTTCCTCAACGTCGAGTACGGCATCCAATTCGAGGCTATCCTCACCGACAACGGCCCCGAAATGGCTTCCCCCAGGAACATCGAGGGCCACCCCATGGAACGGATGCTCAAGGAGCTGGGCATCAAGCACCGCTACACCAGACCCTATAGGCCCCAGACCAACGGGAAGATCGAGCGGTTCTGGAGAACCCTGAACGAGGACCTATTGGAAAGCACTACCTTCGAGTCGGTGACTGAGCTCCAGAACGAACTGCAGCAATATCTGCTCTACTACAATACCCAAAGACCCCACCAGGCAATGGACGGAAAGACCCCTTTAGAGACCCTACAATCCCTATAATTCTGTCAACGAATTACCTGACATCTACAATTCCGAGGCTCCGCGAGGAATCTAGGACTTGCCCATTCACGTCCGTCATGGCCAGAGCCTTCCCCCTCCCCCCACCCTCGTATAGATGATACGATTATCCCATGAGCACCAACAATTTCGTCGACAAGCTCCGCCGCGCCTCCGAGACCAACCAGAGCCTCCTCTGCGTTGGCCTGGACCCCGACCCGCGCCTCATGCCCATTGACGATATATTTGAGTTCAACCGCGCCATTATCGACGCCACTCAAGATCTGGTCTGCTGCTACAAGCCGAACCTCGCCTTCTACGAAGCCTTCGGCCCCCCCGGCCTCGAGGTCCTGCGCCGCACCGTGGAACACATCCCCCGTGACATCCCCGTCATCGGAGACGCCAAACGTGGAGATATCGGCAACACCGCCAAGGCGTACGCAGCGTCCCTTTTCGAATACTATGGCTTCGACGCAGTCACGGCTAACCCCTATCTCGGCAGCGACTCCCTCGCCCCCTTTTTAGCCTACGCCGATAAAGGAGTCTTCGTCCTCTGCCGCAATTCCAACCCGGGCGCCGCCGACTTCCAGTTATTGTCCGTCTCTAGAGACAATGGTGAGCAACGGCCCCTCTACATGGAGGTAGCTGCACGGTGCAATGACTGGAACACCTCCGGCAACGTCGGCCTCGTCGTCGGTGCCACCTACCCGGATGAGCTTCGCCAGGTCCGCCAGCAGTGCCCAGACCTCCCTATCCTTCTCCCCGGCATCGGGGCCCAGGGCGGAGATCTGCGTGCCTCCGTGACCAACGGCCTCGACTCAAACGGCGCCGGCCTCATCATCGCCTCCTCCCGACAGGTCCTCTACGCTTCCCAAGGCGCCGACTTCGCCCAACGCGCCAGGGACGCCGCCCTCGGTCTCCGAGACCGCATCAACGAATGCCGAGTCGAAGCTACCGCCAGGGCCTGACGCAATGCCTCAAGAGTTCTCACTCGGAGACGTAGTCCAGATGCGTAAACCTCACCCCTGTGGAGGGAGCGACTGGGAGGTCTACCGCCTCGGCGCCGACATCGGAGTCCGCTGCCTCACCTGCCAACACCGCATCCTCCTCCCCCGTTCCGCATTCGAAAAACGGGTCAAGAGCGTCATATCCAGTACCCGCACCTCCAACCCCCTCTCCCTCAACCCCGACTAAAAGCATGAGGCCGGCCCGCCAATGGCGGACCAGCCTCATTCTAAGTCTAGGGTTTCTTGTTCCGAACTAGCGGATCGTTATCTGTATCGCCAGCCGCGACTCGTCGGGCTCCCGACGTGTCACCACCTCGACCTCCCTGCCTATTACCTGGTCTGCAGTAATGCTGCTGGGAAGAACGTCATCCAACTCGGCGTCGCCTACTACTTCGGTCTCGAGGTCAATCAGTTTGAAATCCGCTCCGTTCACGGTCCATTCAATAACCGTGGTGGTTAGACCGGCCTCAAACGTGGACACAACCTCTACCGATTCGACGGTTCCCGCAAGGTCCTGTATGAAGCCGCTCCGCCGCTCACACTCCCAGATCAAATCTGTCACCCGGTCAGTGGTGTAGGTCTCAATTAAAGAGACCTCCTCGCTCGCAGCTCCGGCTAGGCCGGTCTGGCTAATGGTCACTTCGGTGTCTGAACCGGGGAACAGTGCCGGGGTTTCTCCGTTCAGTCGTCCTTCGAAGTTGTTCAGATACCGGAAGAATTCGGAATTGGCTTCCAATACCAGCGTGTCCTGATCGGTGAGCGCATTTGAATAGGCTTCCAGGCTCCTCTGGAAGTTGTAGAACTCAGGGTCTTTGTTGAAGGCGCTCGCAAAGATCTTAACTGCTATCGCCTCTCCACAACCTCTGAGTATGTCCGAGTCCCGCATCGCGTTCGCAATAGTGACCGTTCTGGTCCTGTCCGCCAAAGCACGGATCCTGAAATCAAACTCGGACCCTTCCGCTCGGAACAGCGCTGCTTCCTGCTGCCGCTCGGCGTTCATCCTCTGGAATATGCTCTGCTGAATCGTCTCAGTAAAGTCCGCTCTCTTGATCCGCACGTCGATTATCTGGACGCCGATGTCACGCGCACTCTCCTTACTGGTGTCCGTCACCGACTGCACTATCGTCGGAACCCCGTCTATCGTTCCGGTGCGCCTCTGGTTCAGGATTATGTCAGACTGGTTGTAGGACGCGATCTCCTTCTTCAGTTCACCCAGGATGATGTCCCGGAGGCGGGCGTCGGCTCCGGGAACATCCAGGACCGTTTCGAAGAACTTCCTCGGGTCGGTGATCTTGTACCGCGCGTAGGCGTCGATGATCAGGTTCTTCTTGTCCAGGGTGATGAGCGTCTCGGGCGGAGCGTCAAAGCGCAACAATCTCTTGTCGAACTTCGTGACCGTCTCAATAAACGGCACCTTGGTCTTCAGGCCCGGCTCCACCAACTGTCTGTTGAATTCACCAAACCGCAGCACTAAGGCCTGGTTCGTCTCATCTACGGTGAAGAGAAACTGTGGTATCACTATCAGCGCGACGATAATTAGGACTACAAGTCCGATTGCGTATTTTAGGCCCTTAGGCATTCGCTTCGAGCTCCTGTTTATTTGCTGCGGACTTTACTGGGTGGCCTCGACCACCGTTGCATTTGTGGTCTGTTGGTCAGATCCGGTCAGGTTTAGGATCGGGATCACGCCTTCCCCCGAAGAGTCCGACGTGAGTACAAACTCCTTAGTTGCACCGAGTACCCTCTCCACCGTTTCCAGGTAGAGTCGGTATCGGGTGACCAGCGGCGCCTGCCGGTACTCTGCAAGTATGGCGTCGAATTCCGCCGCTTTACCCAGCGCCTCCGCCACCCGCGCCCTCTGCGATGCTTCCGCGTTAAGGACTATCTGCTCGGCTTCACCACGGGCCTTGGGAACAATATCGTTCCTGTAGGCTTCCGCTTGGTTTATGAGCCGTACCCGGTCCTCTCTGGCTGCCACCACGTCGTCGAAGGCGGCCTGCACTTGGGTGGGCGGATCCACCGATTGTATCTGCACCCGGACAATCTCCAACCCCGTTCCGTACAGGATCATTAGGTCGGTAAGAATGCCCTTGACCTGGTCTTCGATCACGCTTCGCTCTTCGGTAAGTACATCGTCCAGAGACCCCTCACCAACTACCTGGCGCAGGGCGGTCTCGGCGGCGTCTCTCAATGTCACCTGGTCCGGCGACCCGTTGGGGTCGAATACGTTGAACAGGAAAGCCGAGGCCCCCCTGTCCCGCCGCGGAACCAGAGCATCCGCTTCCAGCTGCGTGCTCCCGATCGAGCCGGGGTTGATCCGGGCCTGAATGGCCATCTTCACGTCCACGAGGTTCTCGTCACCCGTGAGCATCAGGGATTCGACTGGGAAGGAAGTTATGGTGGCCGGAGGCCCGGGGTCCACTACTCGGAATCCAACCTCAAGCCGCCTGATCTCTTCCACTCTCACTTTATCCACTTGCTCAATCGGCGTGGGCCAGCGCCAATGTAGGCCCGGGTTCGTCTGGGCTACTTCCTGGCCAAACCGCCTGACTATTCCTAGCTGTCCGGTGTCGACTTGATAGATGCCCGTGCCCAGCCAGATAACGAGTATCAGGCCGATCATTAGTAGCACCATTATCAGGCCCAGGCCTCTGAAGCGCCTGCTTATGTTGCGGGCGGCGGGGCCGAAGGCATCGAGCATCCGGTCAAAATCGCCCCCCCCGCCTGGTCGTCGGGCCATATCCTATTTCTCCTGGTTCTTTGGTTGCTTCCGAGCTAGATTGGATGTTGTCTTGAAATATGTCGTTATCAGGACCCTTTTCCCGCCGGTCCGTGATCGCTGTCGTCGTCATTCAGAATCCGGTATTCGCCTTCGGTGACTTTGTCGCCTTCCTTCAGGCCCGAGCCCCATATCGACTCCCGGTGCTCGCGCACTATCTGTTGCGGCGCTAGCCGTACAAAGATTAGGGAGGCAATTGCAAGGATGAGAAGATCGTCGACACGCCCCACCACGGGGATAACGTCTTTGAGGAGATCGAAGGGGAGGGCCAGATAGCCCAGTGACATGGGCATGGCCAGCTTCAATATCAAAGGTACGCGCTGGTCCCAGAAGAGACGCCAGACCAGCCTGAAATTCTTTACTATATCTAGAATTCTACGCATAGACTCGAACGCTAATTATCGCATGAGGCGTTGGAGATGACAAGGCGAACGTTGTTTGGCATCAAACCCAGTCCTTTCAACGAAGCGGCAGGCTAAAGGTTAACCCCGAGCCCCGTCAAGCCGCCAGGTGCTTCTTGAAGAATTTCAGGGTTCGGTCCCAGGCGTCTCGGGCATTCTCCTCGTTGTAGATATCGGGCTGGGTGTCATTGAAGAACGCGTGCTGGGCATTCGGGTAGGACTTCACCTCACCCTCCTTGCCCGCCGACTCCATTGCCTCCCGCAGCCTGTCTGCGTGGTCCAAAGTAATCCATTCATCCAGCCCTGCGTGCACGAAAAGAAGCGGGCATGACATCTGGGGCACCAGCTCTATCGGGTTGACGGGGTTCTCCTCCGTCGGCTCCTCATTCACAATCTGGCCATAAAACGCCGCCGCCGCCCCGATGCCCGTGTCCTGGCACGACATCAACAGCGCATAGCCCCCGCCCAGGCAGTAACCCACCACCCCTACTCTGTCCGCCGCAACACCCGACTCTTTCAAATACTCCACCCCTCCCCTCAAATAGCGCATCGCCGTGTCGTACCGCAGTTCTTCGGCCAGCTTGGCCGCCTCGTCGGCATCCTTGGTCACCCGATGCCCGGCATACGTGTACAGGTCGGGGGCCAGCGCTGCGTAACCCTCCCGGGCAAACCTGTCCGCAAGGTCCTTGATGTGCCCATCGACGCCCCACCACTCCTGTATGACTATCATCCCGGGATGCGGCCCCCGGGAGGCAGGCCGAGCCAGGTAGCCCGTCACCTCTTCCCCACCCGACTTATATGAGACTGTTGAAGTAGTAATCTCTTCGGCCATTGCCCTTACATCCCTCGGCAAGTATCCTTGAAGGCTGTTGAGGCTATCCATATAACTACCACCCACCCTTTTGTCAACCCCGCATTGCCTTAGAAATGAGATGCTATTACAAAACTCTCCCGGAGAGAGTTTAGAAATCATGATTCCCTCTCCCTTGGCGAGACCTTTGCATAACCACTGTTGGAGGGGCTGGGGCCGCTCGTGCTGAGGCTCTCGAAGTATGAGCGGGGGCGGAGGTTAAGTGATCTGGATGGCACAAACAATACAACCTGCAGTTACGCAAGGGCCTTGGGTCGGAGGAAATCATGCTCAAACTAAAGGGCTTGGACCACTTCGGAATTGAGGTCAGCGACATGGAGCGCAGCCTCGACTTCTATGCCCAGACCCTGGGCATGGAGCTCCATGCCCGCTTCGGACACATGTCTGTTATGAAGTGTGGCGACAACGAACTCGCCCTCTTCGAACGTTCAGACCTCCCCCCCGCCACCCGAGATCTCACCGAACCCCGAGGCCGCGGTCACTGGGCCTTCCGCGTCAGCGAGACAGACTTCGCCCAGGCCCAAGCCAACTTTCCCGCCGAGGGCATCCCCGTCCACGGCCCCGTCGACTGGGGTGACCACCAGTGCTTCTACTTCCTTGACCCCGACGACAATCTCCTCGAGCTTATCTCATACTCTGAATAAGGCCACTATTGCAGCATGACAGCAACCCTTTTCGACTGGCGCCGAGAATACGCAGACAAGCTGGTTGACGCCGATGAGGCTGCCCGATATGTCCAGTCCGGCAACGTGGTCCTTGTAACCCGACACCCCCCGCCCCGCCCCCTCCTCACCGCCCTCGCCGCCCGCAGAGACCAGCTCTCTGGTGTGGTCATCCGCGGCGTCTCCCCCGCCTTCGACCCCGGCTGGTTCCAGCCCGGTTGGCAGGACTCCTTCCTCCCCATCCCCGAGACCTTCCTCGGCCCCGTGGCCCGTCCCGCCCTCGACGAGCGCCGCATCGACTACCTTCCCTCTCCCTTCTCCCTACTCATCAAGCCCTTCCGGGAGCGCGCCTCCGAGTCCCGCGCCCTGGACGTCCTCTTAACCGTAGTCTCACCCCCCGATAGAAACGGGTTCTGCAGCTTCGGCTCCGACCTCTGGGGCAAGCGCCAGTCCGCCAAATATGCCCGCACCGTCATAGCCCAGGTCAACGAAAGCGCCATCCGCACCTACGGCCAGAACTACATCCACGTCTCCGAGATCGACCACCTTGTCGACTACACCCCGCCCATCCTCTCCCTCGAGGAGACCGATTCCCTCATAGACCAGGCCGTCGATGAAGAGGCCAAGGCCGAGCTCAGGAACATTGCCGGCGCAATCCCCAAAGAGCGCCTCGCCGAAGTGCTCCCCATGCTCGTAGTTCGCCGTGCCGACCAGATCAGGGAGTTCGGCCGTGCCAGGGGCCTCGACCGCCCCGCCGAGGATGTCCGCCGCATCGCCGAACACCTCTCCGAAATCATCCGGGACGGCGACACTATCCAGATCGGCATAGGCACCCCCAGCGCCTACATGCCCCAGCTCGGTGTGTTCGATTCCAAGACAGACCTCGGTTGGCACTCGGAAATGGGCGCGCCCGGCGTCATCGACCTTATCAGGAAGGGCGTAATCACCGGCAACCGCAAGACCATCAACCGGGGCAAGGCCATCTTCACCGGCATGGACGGCTGCAAGGCCGACGAAATAGCCTGGGCCGCCGACAACCCCCTCATCGAACTCCACGACTCGATACAGGTCCTCAACATATCCCGCACCATCTCCGCCCACGAAAACATGACCTCCATCAACAACGCTCTGTCCATAGACCTGACGGGCCAGATAAACTCGGAGACTGTATTCGGCTCCCGGCTCTACAACGGCACCGGTGGCCAGCCCGAGTTCCACATCGGAGCGGTCCTCTCGGAGGGTGGCAGGGCCATCACACTCCTCCGCTCCCGCGCCGTCGGCGGAGCCGTCTCCCGCATCGTCGCCAACCATGACGAAGGTGCGGTCGTAACCATCCCCCGTACCTTCGCCGACATCATCATCACCGAGTTCGGCGTCGCCCGGCTCCTTGGCAAGTCCATCCGGGAGCGCGCCCAGGAGCTAATAAACATCGCCCACCCCGACTTCCGCCCCGATCTCCACGCCGCCGCCCAAAAACTCTTCTACCCCTAACCCTCACCCCGTCACCCAATCGGGAATGCAGGAAGGGTGGGGAATTCCGTACACCCTGTCGAAGATGCGCCGTGGCGTGACCTTTGCATAACTGTCATCCCGAGGCTCCGCGAGGGATCTAGGACTTGCCCCTTCACATCCCTCCTTAAGGCTCCCCACCCCATCATCCCTCCCCCGAACCGGTATCCAGGCTGCAGGTGGGCCCGCTCGTGCTGTCGAAGATTGAACCCCTGTCTGGGGAGGATCCACCTCTGCCAGGAGGTTGCCTCCCTCCCCCTAGCTTTCCCCCCCACCCCGTTCTAAAATCTACCGGCCCTACACTAATACGAACGCACCATGAACCAACACGCCATCCACACCGAGTCCCTCTCCCGCGACTTCTCCGGCGTCCGCGCCGTCGACGGCATTGACCTCTCCGTCTCCGAAGGAGAAATCTACGCCTTCCTCGGCCCCAACGGCGCAGGCAAGACAACCCTCGTCAGGATGCTCACAACCCTCCTCATGCCCACCGGGGGCCGAGCCTCCGTCGCCGGTTATGACATCGTATCCGACTCCATGCAGGTCCGCCTTCACATAGGCGCAGCCCTACAGGACGCCTCCCTGGACAACAAGCAGACCGGCCGAGAACTCATAAAGCTGCAGGGCCGCCTCTACGGCCTCTCCCGTAAGCAGATCGACATGCGCATTAAGGCCCTCGAGCCCCTCATGGACATCGGCCCCGCCATAGACAGGCTCATCGGCACCTATTCCGGCGGCATGAAGCGCAGGCTCGACCTCGCCACCGCCCTAGTCCACAATCCCAAAGTACTTTTCCTCGACGAGCCCACCACCGGCCTCGACCCCGTCAGCCGAGCCCGAGTCTGGGAAGAAGTACGTCGCGTCAACGCCGACCTCGGCGTCACCATATTCCTCACGACCCACTATCTTGAAGAAGCCGACAGTCTGGCTGACCGCGTAGGCATCATCAACCTCGGCAAGCTCGTCACAGAGGGCACCCCCGCCGAGCTCAAGCGCAGCATCGGCGCCGACATCATCGTCGCAACTATAGAAGGCGACTCCCAAGCCGCGGCCCAGGCCCTCTCTCCAGTCGAGCAGGTGGAGCAAGTCGAGGTATACGAGAATGCCCTGACCATTGGTGTGACAAATGGCGTAGCGGCCATGGGCGACG
The DNA here is from genome assembly GCA_965222055.1 of Dehalococcoidia bacterium. GTDB lineage: Bacteria > Chloroflexota > Dehalococcoidia > Plut-88900 > Plut-88900 > Plut-88900. Next base: position 3,386,525 of record CBDCTF010000007.1, on the reverse strand, counting down.
TAGCCCTCGCCCTCAGCCGATCCGGGGCCCGAATCAAAGAGCTAACCCTGCGCACTCCCACCCTAGACGACGTATTCCTTCAGGCCACCGGCGCCCGCCTAGACGATGAGTCCCCTTCTTTTCCCTCTCCCTCGATAGGAGGCGGAGATACAAAGAGGCGTGGGGGCTAGTGTGCGGGGCGGCATCATATACCCTCTCCCTCGATGAGACCTTTGCATAACCTGTGTTGGAGGGGTTGGGCCGCTCGTGCTGAGCCCGTCGAAGTATGAGTGGGGGGAGGAAGACTAGGTGATCACACTGGTAAAAGAGTCTTGTTTTGCAGTTACGCAAGGGTCTCTCGACAGTATAGATTGAGGTTGAAATGAGAATTAGATCGAAAGTCCGCCTCTAGAAGGCGGCAGTGAGAGCAGCTACATGGCCGCGATAGTCGACGAAAGCACCCAAATCCAAGCCCGGAAGGCCGGCTTCATCAACGAAGTCGCAGCCGTCGCCCGACGCGCCCTCCGTTCCACCAAACGTGACCCCGAGAGCGTTATCCCCGCGCTCATAATCCCCGTCTTCTTCTTCGTCGCGAACGTCGGCGCCCTCCAGGACCTCGCCGAGACCCTACCCGGCCTCGACTACAAGGCCTTCCAGCTCCCCGTAGCAATCATATTCGCCGTTACCGGAGTTTCACGCGCCGTCACCCTGGTCATCGATATCCAGTCCGGCTATTTCGACCGCCTCTCCCTAACCCCCATCAATCGGCTTGCCATGCTCTTCGGCCTCATGGTCGCCGATTTCGCCCTTGTCGTCGCACTCACCATACCCGTCATCGTCCTCGGTTTCGCCGTAGGCGTCCGCTTTGAAAGCGGCGTGCTGGGGGTGATAGTCTTCATATTGATTTCGGGCGCCTGGGGTCTCGTCTACACTGGCTTCCCCTACGCCATAGCCTTCAAGACCGGCAATCCCGCCGCGGTCAACACCTCCTTCCTCCTCTTCTTCCCCTTCGCCTTCCTGACCACAACATTCCTCCCCAGGGAGGCCATGACTGGCTGGCTCGCAGCAATCGCTGCCTTCAACCCCGTCACTTACCTACTCGAAGCCCTCCGCTCCCTGCTCATGGTCGGCTGGGACCCCGTGGCCCTGCTCAAGGGCTTGGGTGCCGTCTTCGGTGTTGGCGCTGTCAGCATGACCCTCGCCCTCCTCGCCCTCCGAGGCCGCACCCTCCGCCGCTAATCCCCCCATCACCCCCCACCGAGCCAGAATCAAGGGGCCGGGGTATTCCGCTCGCCCTGAGCCAAGTCGAAGGGTCGAGCGGGGCCGGGGGTCCTGTACCCTCTCCCCAGATGAGTCGCAGATGCGCCGAGGCGGGACCTTTGTATAACTGTCATACCGAGGCTCCGCGAGGGATCTAGGACTTGCCCCTTCACATACCTCCTCAAGGTTCCCAATGCCCTTCTCCAGCTCAATGAAATCTTCGCATAGGCTAGACTTGGGGCCGCTCACCCTGTCATAGATCCGCCGAGGCGGGAGCCAAGCTGAAAGTTCGCCTCGGGAGGATCGAAGGGTAGACCGGGGCCAAGCGGTCCCTCCCCTCTCCCTCAATGGAAACCGGAGATACGCAGAGGCGTGACGGCTAGGTGATGGATGAGTATCCCTCGTCATTCCACCCCCCGAGCCGGAACCCAGGGGTAGGGCGGGGTAGTCTTTCCCCCCTCCATTGATGAGACCTTTGCACAACCTCTCTCGGTGGGGCCGGGGCCGCTCGTGCTGAGGCTCTCGAAGTATGAGCGGGGGGTGGAGGTCACGTGATCTGGACAGTACAGCAGAGGCAATCTGTAGTTGTGCAAATGGCTCTCGATGAGTCGTGTATCCGCCGAGGCGTGACCTTAGCTTAACCGTCATCCCGAGGCTCCGCGAGGGATCTAGGACTTACCCCTTCACATCTCTCCTTAAGGTTCCCAATCTCCTCTCCCTCTCAATGAAGTCTTCGCATAGGCTAGACTTGGGGCCGCTCACCCTGTCAAAGATGGAACATCCGCCTATGTAGGATCCGCCGAGCTAAAAGCCCGCTGAGGCGGGGCGGGAGCCAAGCTGAAAGTCCGCCTCGGGAGGATCGAAGGGTCGAGCGGGGCCGGGGTCCTGTCCCCTCTCCGCCCAACGACACCTTAGCTATTCCGTCATTCCGGCCCCCGAGCCGGAATCCAGGGGTTGGGCGGGGTGGTCTTTCCCCCCTCCATTGATGAGACCTTTGCATAACCTCTCTCGGTGGGGCCGGGGCCGCTCGTGCTGAGGCTCTCGAAGTATGAGCGGGGGGTGGAGGTCACGTGATCTGGACAGTACAGCAGAGGCAATCTGTAGTTGTGCAAATGGCTCTCGATGAGTCGCAGCCGCGCCGAGGCGTGACCTTTGTATAACTGTCATCCCGAGGCCCCGCGAGGGATCTAGGACTTGCCCCTTCACATCTCTCCTCAAGGTTCCCAGTCCTTTCTCCCTCTCAATGAAGTCTTCGTATAGGCCAGACCTGGGGCCGCTCACCCTGTCGAAGATGGAACATCCGCCTGTGGAGGATCCGCCTTTGGCGGGAGCCAAACTGAAAGTCCGCCTCGGGAGGATCTAAGGGTAGACCGGGGCCAAGCGATCCCTCCCCTCTACCCCCACGGCACCTTTGCTAAACCGTCATTCCGGCCCCCGAGCCGGAATCCACGCCTGGGTGGAGTCGCTCACCCTGTGGCAGATCCGCCGAGGCGGGAGCCGAGTCGAAGGGTCGAGCGGGGCGGAGGTTATAAGTCACGCATGAGCTCTGTTATCCGTTAAGCAAGGCCCACTACCTTCCCCTCCCCACCACAATAATCTAACATGCTCCCAGACCCTTCGAAGGAGCCCAACCCTTGAACAAACTCGACTATACCCCCCTCGACCTCCCCCAAATCACCCACTACATGTTCTACCCCCGCCCCGACTCCTCTCCCCCTCCAACCGACGCCCTGGACCACACCTTCCCTTCCCATGACGGCGTCCAGCTATGCGGCCGCTTCTTCCCCAACGACAAGAAAAACCCCACCATCCTCTTCTTCCACGGCAACGGCGAGGTTGCTCCCGAGTACGACGGCATATCCTCTCTTTACAACCACATCGGCCTCAACCTCTTCGTCGCCGACTACCGAGGCTACGGCAAATGCCAGGGAGAGCCCTCCGTATCCGCCTTGGTTGAAGACAGCCACACAGCCCTCGACGCCCTGGAAACGCTGCTGGGCGAAAACGGTTACGCTCCCTCAATCTACGTAATGGGCCGCTCCCTCGGTGCCTACTGCGCCGTCGAGATAGCCGCGGGCGCCCGAGAAAAGATCAGGGGTATGATCATCGAAAGTGGCTCGGCCAACGTCGGTGGAATGCCTCAAAGGCTGGGCATCGCCGAGACCCCCGTCATCTCCCAACTCCTCCAAGACCACTGGGCCCGGGTCCAGAGCATCGACACCCCCCTCCTCATCATCCACGGAGACCGCGACTTCCTCGTCCCCATCTCCCACCCACAGGACCTCTACGAAGCCGTCGCCTCCACAGACAAGACCTTCTTCACCATCCCCGGCGCCGGCCATAACGACATCATGTTCGTCGACACCGACAGCTACTTCCGCGCAATCCGAGACTTCATACGACGTAGAGAAGAAGCTGGTACATGATGCTCTTAGAAGCTCAGCAGGGAACTCTTGTCATATCTGCAGTCGCCGGGTCCGTGCGGAGGATTCTTCCCCCTATCCCTCGATGAGTCGCACGTGCGCCTTTGGTGTGACCTTGGCATAACCCTTATTCCCGGCGGCTGAGGGGAGATACAGTCCCCTCTCCCTCGATGGGAGAGGGCTAGGGTGAGGGTGATCCGGTTACGCGAAAGTCTCTCGATGGGTCGTGGATGCTGCAAGTGCACTTTTGGCGTGCGACGAGGTGCAAGAGAATTAGGGCCGTAAGCTCGCTGAGGCGAGCGAATGTGATCCGTATCCCACAACACCAGTTAGTCGAGTCCTAACTTAAAGAATCACCCCACCAATTCCTCCTCCCGAAGCTTCTCCAACCCCTTGAGCAGCTTCTTCACGTGCCGACCTATCCCAACCACTACGTATTCATGCGCCCCCCGCACCACCCCCGCCTTGTCAATCAGGTACGCAGTCCTGAATCCCCCAAACACCCGCAGCGAAGCGTAAGCTTTCCTTATCTTTCTGTCCGGGTCGGACAGCAGGACAGCCTGCATCCCAAACTCCCTGCGGAACCGCGCGTTGACCTCCGGGGTGTTGGGACTGATCCCGGCGACTAGGGCGTTATATCCCTGGAAGGCTTCATCCGCATCACGGAAGCCCTTGGACTGGATGTTTCAGAGGATGCTGAAGGCCCCGGTGTGAAAATACAGCACCACAGGTTGACGCCCAAAGTGTTCGCTGAGCTTGAACGTCTCGCCGTCATGCTGCACTGACTCGAAATCCGGGGCCCTGGTCCCTACCTTTAACATTCTCCCTCCCGTTTACCTGGTACTCACCAATTGTATACGACCCCCTCTCCTGGACGGCTGCTCTCTATGCCCCTGGAGCCTAAATTGAGCCCCCTGGGGTTGCATTGCCCTCCTCCCTGTCCAGGGCCTTCACCCCTTCCAGCACATCCTCCACATGCTTGCCGATCCTCACCTCGTGATGGTACACGTCCCTGATCACCCCAGTCTTATCGATAAGGTAGGTCACCCGAGACACCCCCAGCCCCATTCTCCTAGCAACATCGTAGAGCCGAGCAACTTTCTTGTCGGAGTCGAACAGCAGGGTGAAAGGGATCGACAACCAGCTACGGAACCGGTCGTGGCTTTCCGGGCTGTCGGTGCTAACCCCGACCACCTGGGCCCCGTACCCTCTTATGGCCTCATATGCGTCACGGAAGCCACGGGCCTGACGGTTTCAGCCGGCCGTGAAGTTCTTCAGGTAGAAATAGAGAACGACGGCACTCTCACCTCGCCAGTCGGCAAAGCAAAACTTCTCGCCGTCATCCTGCACCGCCTCGAAATCCGGGGCCTGAGTCCCTGCCTTCAGCATTCTCCCTCCGAATATGCCTGATTTATTTCAATTTTACACCACCCCATTCCCAGCCCCCCACCCACCCGCTCACCCTAGCGAAAATCCGCTTCTGGGAGGGGGCGTTGAGCTACGGTGAAACGTTGCCTTGCCCGGCCCGGAAGACGCCCAAGCAGCAGAATGCGGTGCGTTGGGACAAGTGAATGTGTGAAGGGTGAAGCAATTTCGCATATGCCTATCAGCAACCGTATCCATCCCGGCATAATGAGTAAAATATCCGTTGGACTTCCAAGGTAACTGGGGCGGTTTGCGACAGAAGGAGAGGAACTGATGGGCTCTGATGAATCTATCACATCTGTGCAATTTAGAAATTTCAAAGCACTTGAAAATTTCTCGATTTCACTAGAACGCATGAATATTCTTGTCGGACCAAACAATTCTGGGAAGTCCACTGTGATCGGTGCATTTCGAGTCCTTGCTATGGGACTAAGGCGAGCAGCCTTACGCAATCCGGAACTACTAGGAATCCGAGATGGTACCCTGGGCTACAGAATCCCAAGAGCCTTGCTACCTATTACCTTGGAAAATGCGCAGACCGATTACCAAGATGTAGAAGCTACAGTCACGTTCAGATTAACAAATGGAAACAAGCTGAGATTGTCGTTCATTAGGGATGATGACGACTGCATCATGTACGCTGAAACTGCTGATGGAGAAATAGTCACCAGATCCACGTTTAGTCGACAGTTTCCGATTTCTTTGTTAGTTGTACCTGTGCTCGGCCCTGTAGAAAATCGCGAGCAGATTGTGAAAAAAGAGACGGTAGATCAAAATCTGGCAACCCACCGAGCATCCCGCAATTTCCGCAATTATTGGCACCATTATCCTACCGACTTCCAAGCGTTCAGACAGCAGGTTGTAGATACCTGGCCTGGCATGGATATACAACCACCAGAGTTAGCACCAGATAGAAGGCTCTCCATGTTCTGCCTTGAAGATAGGATCACCCGAGAGCTTTATTGGACCGGGTATGGTTTTCAGGTATGGTGCCAGTTGCTGTCTCACATTTTTAGGAGCCAGAACCGGTCAGTGTTGATAATTGATGAGCCAGACATCTATTTGCACGCTAACCCACAGAGACAATTGTTGTCGATATTGAAGACGGCTGGACCAGACGTGTTGATTGCGACTCACTCTAGTGAAATTGTAGCTGAGGCCGACGACATTCTAGTAATCGACAAGACTCAACGTTCAGCAAGAAGGCTTCGTAGTCTTGAAGGGATTCAGACTACATTAATCTCACTAGGGTCTATACACACGGTGACGATGGCTGCCATCGCGCAAACGAGACGAGTCCTCTATATCGAAGGCGAGGATTTCAAAATCCTCAGGAGGTTTGCGAGGCGTCTTGGCTTGAACGAACTCGGAGCCGGAGTTGGTATTGCCCCGTTTCCTCTCGGAGGTTTCCCCTCAATACGGCGCGTCAAGGCATTTTCCCTGGGTGTTTCGGAGTCAATCGGTGGATCAATACTCTTTGGTGGGATCTTTGATCGAGACTTCCGTCCAGATGAGGAAATCGACAAATTACTGAAGGAGCTTAACAGCGAGTTAGCATTACCAATGATACTGGCAAGGAAGGAAATAGAGAACTACCTGCTCATCCCACGTGCCCTGGATAAAGCGTTGGCTAGACTCCTAGATGAGAGAGCTAGACGAATAGGTGAGTCCGTATGTGCGGCGAGACCGACTTCTGAATTACTCCAGGAGATTACAGAGCCAATGCAAGCAGAGATTCAGGCCCAATACATTGCCAAGAGAGTAAATTTCTTAGACCACACTGGGAAGGACGCAAGTACGATTAGCCAGGAAGCAATTGAAATCTTTAATCGAAAATGGAGGGATGACCAGTTGCGGCTTGACATCGTGCCGGGGAAAAGGGTTCTAAGCCAATTGGTCGCCCGGGTTCAAAATGACTACAAGGTAATTTTGACACCAGCGAGAATCATTGAAGCCTTGCGTGAGAGTGACATGCCGTCGGACCTTCGTCAAACGTTGAGGACAATTGACTCCTTTCGACGTCGGGCTCCCTGATAGTCGCCTAGATGCTTTTTCTCAGGTGGCCCCTCCCCCCCCATGTGACATCCGCCCATTGCCACACCCCCACCCCCCTCCGTACAATGCCCACCCGATGAGCTTCCTCTCCCCCATTCTCCTTCCCTCTCCCACAGGACGCGCTCCGAAAATTCTTCTCCGATCAATCAAACAGGCACGAGATTTCGATTGTAACAATCAAAAACCTCCCCTTTGACAGATCGCAACCCCCCTCCCGCGTTGACCCGCCATTTCCCCCAAATGTATACTCGGATTTCCGTACTAACCTGAAATCTGCCGCCCAATATCGTAGAATCTCGCCGCAGCTTAGCCGGAAGGAGTATCGAAGATGGCATCAGGAATAGTCGTCGACGCCGACAGCCACATCATGGAACCGGCCACCTTGTGGCAGGAGTACATGGACCCCGAGTTCCGTAGCCGGGCCCTGCGAATCAGTGTGGATGAATTCGGCTTGGAGTATCTTGACATCGATGGGAAGGCCAGCATCGGGTACAACGGTGGGACCCTGGGCAGGATCGGGGCCATCGACCAGAATCGAGAGTGGATGATGGAGCATCCCACTCTCCCCTATGATGAGCTCAAGAATATCGCGCCGGGATCGGTGGACCCTCACGAAAGAATCACCCACCTGGACAAGGAAGGAGTCGACAAGACCTTCCTTTTCCCGACCCTCGGCCTCGGTTGGGAAGCCGAGTGCGAAGACCCCAGGCTCTCCGCCGCCTACTGCCGGGCCTACAATCGTTGGCTCGTCGACTTCTGCAAGCCATATCCTGATCGGCTGTTCCCCATCGCCCACGTAACCGTACGAGACGTAAACGAAGGGATCGAAGAGCTGGAGAGGGTCGCAAAGGAAGGCATGAAGGGCGCCTTCATATGTCCCGCACCCATGAACGGGATCCGGTACAGCCACGAGTATTACGATCATTTCTGGGCCACCGCCCAGGACCTGGACATGCCTATAACCTTCCATGTCGTCCTGAACCCCGATTACCCGGGCCGAGGCTCATATCCGGAAGACGAGACAGGCCTGGGCCCCGTGTTCTTCAGCAACATGATGACCTTCCCGGACCCCCTCACAAGCTTCACCTGCATGATGGGTGACGGGACCTTCGAGAAATTCCCCCATCTCAAATTGTCCATGGTGGAAATCGGGTGTACATGGGTCCTCCACTGGCTCGACTTGATGGACTTTAAGGCCGAGCGTTTCAGCTTTGACATGCCCATGACCATGAGTCCAAGCGAGTACTTCAGGCGCCAAATCTGGATCAGCGCTGAGCCTATCGAGAAGGGCCTCGGGGCCGTCGCACAGATGGTCGGGGCTGACCGCTTCATGTGGGGCTCCGACTGGCCCCACCCCGAGGGCCACACCGACCCCGTAGCCAAGGTTAAACAGATTATCACCGGCCTTTCCGAAGCAGACCAGAATAAGATATTGGGCGAAAACGCCCTCACCATGTACGGCCTCGCCGTACCGTCTCCCGCCGTGGGCTAGACGAAGCAGTATCCGTAAGCCGCGACCGTGTATGGGCTGCGCTCGTGGCTTGTAGAAAAAAAGACTTGGAGGTCCGACATGACTTGATTAGCGCACCGGCCCCTGTTGCTCGGATTCCTCGGGATCGCCTTGGCATTGCTAGGTGTCCTGATTTCCGTCCAGGTTGTCTCGGCTCATGATTTCAGTCCTAAGTTCCGTTGGTACAACTCAACCGTTACGGTAAAGGACCTAACGGACAACTACTCCGCGCAGGTCGGCACCGCCATTTTCGAGTACGACAACTACACCGACATGGATTGGTCGGCGTCCTCTACGGGCACGTTAACCTTCTATGAGATGAACATTGGGTACGTCGTCTGGATCGGGGCGGGTATTGCCGAGCGGCCCAGCAATGAGGGGTGGGTCGCTTGCAGTTCCTATCCCGACCTGTCCATAACCGGCGAATGCGATCATCTCAACCATAAGGCTCGACGGGGGCACGTTTATCTGAACACCAAATACCAGTGGGACCTCGATCTCTTGATAGATACTCTAGTGCTGCATGAACCGGGTCACGTGATTGGAATGGCCCATTCGGATTGCACGGACGATAGCGTGATGAATAGGTACGGCTGTGGCAACTTGCCAATACTATTGAAGTTCCACGATAAGACTCACATCAACGAGTGGTACTAGGGAGCCGCTGACCCCAATAGTCCATAGCTTCCCTAGTGAAAGGTTGAGCATGACGAAACATTGCGGATTTCGTTTGATGCAAAAGGCGGCCCTGATGCTGCTGGCCGTCGGGCTTGTAGCGGGGGGCGTCTTGATACAGGGATGTGGCGGCGAGAAAGACCCGCGCGTTACCCTTATGAACAATTTGGATATCTATGGACGTAACTCGGTGGCGTCGTATGTACCTGTGCCCGATACGATGGAAGGATTGCTTGACAGGTCGGAGGTCATCGTGGTCGGCACTGTTAACTCGGTGGCAGGCACTGGCAGCCTGAGATCGTACAACGAGGCCGACAACGTTCGGATTGACAGGTGGCTCGACACGCTGGAGGCGGATACAGGCGAGAGGCCCGCGGTCTACCCGCCCTACACTGATTTCTTAGTTGACATTGAGAGTATCATCCTGAACAACGGGAAGCTAACGATCGGGGAGCCTCTGGTGCTGCGGATGCTTGGCAGGTCAGCAAACTCAAAGCGTTCAACCCCGGCTATCATACGGCTGCTACAAGACGGCGATAGGCGTCTCTTTACACTGAACCGCAATCCCGACGGAACCTATGGCCTCTACGGTTGGTGGAGCCATTTCGTTATCGACGGCAAAAACGCAACGTTCTCCGACGACCTCCGATCTCCGATTCACTTCACCGATCAGGTGCGGCCTGCGGAGTTCATTCGTGCGCTTGAGAATGCGGTCGCTGAGAGGGCTATACTGGGTCATAGGCCAGACGGTCCATAGCACATGAGCTAAGTTCCTGTCCGTGCCGGCTCCCGCCGCAGCCTAGACGAAAAGGAGTGTCTCTTATGACGTCTGGACCAGTGGTCGACTCAGACAGCCACATCCTGGAACCCGCCACGATGTGGCGGGACTACATTGATCCCGCCTACCGCTCGCGCGCCATGGGCATCGAATTAGATGAGCTCGGTCTCGAGTACCTGGACATCGACGGCAAGATGAGCAGCGGCTACAACGGCGGCGCCCTCGGCCGTATCGCCGGAGTCACCAAGGACCGGGACTGGATGATGGAGCACGCCACCCTCCCTTACGCGGAGGCAGCAAATATCGCTCCCGGGGCCGCCTACCCCGATGAAAGGATCAAGCACCTCGCCAGAGAGGGCGTCGACAAGACCTTCCTATTTCCATCCCTAGGCCTGGGCTGGGAAGCCGAGTGTGAAGACCCCGATATCTCCGATGCCTACTGCCGGGCCTACAACCGCTGGCTCGTCGATTTCTGCAAGGACCACTCGGACCAGCTCTTCCCCGTGGCCCACGTCTCCGTCAGAGAGGTCGAGTTCGGCGTCGCCGAGCTCCACCGCGCCGCCAAGGACGGCATGAAAGGGGCCTTCATCTGCCCTGCCCCCGTGAACGGCATCCGCTACGGAGCCTCCTACTACGACCCCTTCTGGGCCGCCGCCCAGGACCTCGGCATACCCATCACACTCCACGTCATCTTCAACCCCAACTACGTTGGCAAGCACCTCTACCCTGACCACCCAGGCCTCGGCCCCGAGTTCTTCGTCGAGTCCATGGTATTCGGAGATCCCTTCCTCTCCTTCACCAACATGATGACCGAGGGTGTCTTCGAAAAGTTCCCCAACCTCCGCATCTCCATGGTCGAGATCGGCTCCACCTGGGTCGCCCACTGGCTCGACTTCCTGGACTTCAAGTTCTCCCGCTTCGGCTTCGACACCATCCTCACCATGAAGCCCAGCGAGTACTTCAAACGCCAGTGCTGGATCAGCGCCGAGCCTATCGAGAAGGGCCTGGGGGCCGTCGCTCAGATCGTCGGCACCGACCGCTTCATGTGGGGCTCCGACTGGCCCCACCCCGAAGGCCACACCGACCCCCTTAGAAAGGTAAAAGAAAACATCTCCACCCTCCCAGAGGCCGACCAGCGCAAAATCCTAGGCGAAAACGCCCTCACCCTCTACCGCCTACCCTCCCCCACCCCCACCGTCGGCTAATCGTCATTCCCGTGCCCCGACACGGGAATCCGTCCCTGGGGTAGGGCCGCTCGTGATGTCGAAGATCCGATGACGCGGAAGCCGAGTCGAAGGGTCGAGCGGGGGTGGGGATCACGTAGGGCACTCTCGGGTGTATATCCTTACCCAAGTGACACCCTTTACAGTGTCATTCCTGTATGTGTTAGGTAATTCGTTGACAGATTGGTATAAGAGGCCGACACCAATCTGGAGGCGAAGATGCGAGATAACAGCAATGACCTCACACTAGAAAGGAACTACATTCAGAAGTGGCGGTTCCTAATCCACGAATACCAACTGGTCAAGGCCAAGAAGCACCCCCGATTCCGCTTCGCCCAGGACTTCTATGCCTTCCACGGCACTACACGCCAGACCTTCGCCAAGTACTACAACCGGTTCCTCCTCTCTCCCTCCGACAACGCCTTCCTCCCACGTAAGCGGGGTCCCAGGTGGAAGAGCCGCCGCACCCTTCCTCTCATTGAGCAGAAGGTCATCAACGAACGCCTCAACGGCACCAACCGTTACGAGATCTATGCCATACTCAAGCCTATACTCAAACACCACACTCCCAAGCCTTCCACCATCTACGCCATCACCAGGCGCCACGGCCTCAACCGGCTCACCACACAGATGCAGCAGTCCAAGCGGAAGATCATCAAGACCCGGGCAGGGGAGTTGGGCCACCTCGACAGCCACCACCTCAGCCGGGACCTCCTGGTAGACTCCAAGCGCCGTTACTACCTTGTCGCCCTCATAGACGCCTGCACCCGTATCGTCTGGGCCGAGGTTGTCTCCGACATCAAGAGCCTATCCGTCATGTTCGCTGTCCTGAAGAGTATCAACTTCCTCAACGTCGAGTACGGCATCCAATTCGAGGCTATCCTCACCGACAACGGCCCCGAAATGGCTTCCCCCAGAAACATCGAGGGCCACCCCATGGAACGGATGCTCAAGGAGCTGGGCATCAAACACCGCTACACCCGCCCCTACAGGCCCCAGACCAACGGGAAGATCGAGCGGTTCTGGAGAACCCTGAACGAGGACCTGCTGGAGGGGACAACCTTCGAGTCGGTGGCTGAACTCCAGGACGAACTGCAGCAATATCTGTTCTACTACAATACCCAAAGACCCCACCAGGCAATGGACGGAAAGACCCCTTTAGATACCCTACAATCCCTATAATTCTGTCAACGAATTACCCGACATCTACAATTCCGAGGCTCCGCGAGGAATCTAACGCGCTCGCCCACCTTTCACCTTCACTAAAGCCCTTCACCTCTAGCATGTCATCCCTACCCCGATCGGGAAGCCATCCCCGAAAGGGGCCGCTCACTCTGAGCCGAGTCGAAGGGTCAAGCAGGGTGGCGTCCCGTCCCCCGTAGGGGCAATCCCTCGGAGCCTGTCTCATAAGTCCGTTAAACACAGCCCGACTGGATATTATTGACCAATCCGACGGGTGCCATAGGCACGAATCTAGGTTTCAAAAAGCGAAAAAGGAATGCAAGGCAACTTTTGAGACAGGCTCCTCGTGGTTGCCCTCCCCGCTATTCCAGTGCCCGACACAGGCCGAGGTGCGCCTCTACGCTAATGCATCCCTGGCGTGGTGCCGCTCGTGCTGAGCTCCTCGAAGTATGAGCGGCACCCGAGCCGCCTACGCAAATCGCGGCATAACCTCCCGAGCAAACGTCCTCATCATCTCCACAAACCTCGGCAGGTTCTCCGCCCAGCACCTCATCCCCAGCCCATGAACCCCTGCCTCCTCGTAAGCCTCGATCACCTTCGAAATCCGCCCCACCGACCCTACCAGCGACCCCGCCAACCCTTCTTCAAAGGTGTGTATCTCAGTAACCAGCGTCTTCCTTGTCATCGCCTGCGCCGTCGCGTCATCATCGATGTACAGAGGTATGTACCCCGTCACCTGAAAGTCCACGTCCCCCCTCCCCGACTCCGCCGCCAGCTCCCGTATCCGTTTGATCCCCTCGGCCATCACGTGAGGAGGCCCCTCCGGAATCCAACCGTCGCACCGCTCCGCGATACGCCGCATGGCAGGTTCATACAGTTTCGGCGCCCGAGTCTTGCGCGGGTAAACCACCCCACCCCCGTACAACACCGGCACCTTGGGTGTCGTCTTCGGAAAGTACGACGCGTTTTCAAACGAGATGTTCGGCCCATTGAAGTCCACGTGCCCACCCTGTAAAGCGGCATTCAGCACATCGATGTACTCGTCCGTAATCCGGTTCTTCTCGTCGTAAGGGATCTGCATCACCCGGAAGTCGCTTGGATAGTCCCCAATCCCGACCCCCAGCATCAGCCTCCCCCCCGAAAGAGACTGCAAGGTCATCGCCTGCCTGGCCAGCACCCTCGGGTCTCGCAGGGGCAGCACCAATATCGCCGTGCCCAGCTTCACATTTTGAGTCATGCCCGCTACCCACGTCAGCGTGCTTATCGACTCGTAGAAGTGGGGCTCGATTCCCTCGCACTGCTCAATCAGCCCCGACCCCCTGTGCCAAAACCAGTCCGTATCGTAAGTAATGTGATCGTGGCACCACACCGAGTCGAACCCCAGGTCATCCGCCTCCAAAGCCACCCGCCTGATTGCCTCCACCCCCGCTAGCGCCCCCGAATGCGGCAGCATAATCCCAAACTTCATAATGTCACCTCTCCTGACCTACTTCACGTACAGCTTATGCTCCAACCCGTCCGTCAGTGTCTCGCACCCGTCCTCCGTGACCAGAATCGTGTCGCTGTTCACCGCCCTCTTCACCCTGTCGAGACCCTGCAGAGCCACGTGCCCCGCCAACAGGTGGAAGGTCATCCCGGCCTGAAGCGGCCGGGCCTCCCCCTCCGTCATACTGATGATATGCCCCTCTCCCCAGTCCGGCGCAAAAGCTATTCCGATGGAATAAGCCGCCCGGCTGTTCCTCTTGCTCGCTGGGCCCATCGCCTCCGCCAGGCTGTCCTGCACCAGCCGGTGTATATCCCCCGCCGGGACCCCCGGCTTGATCGCCGACTTCGCCTTCGCCATAACCTCGCTCCCCACCTCCCGAGCCCTGAGCAGCAGTTCAGGCGGGTCACCGAGGAATATCTGTCTGTAGGTCGCTGCGTGATAGCGATTTATGCACCCCGGCATCTCTATCGTCACGCTGTCTCCGGACTGCAGGACGTTCCGGTACCAGGTCGAATGGGTCATCGAGTCCCTGTTACCCGTCCTGATGAATATCGGCAGTCCCGTGTACTCGCTCCCCGCCTTTATCTGCGCCCGATGAATCTCCGCCGCCACGTCGTTCTCCGTAACTCCCACCTGGCAAGCCTCGATCCCCGCCCTCAACCCCGCCTCCGCCGTCTTCGCCGCTTGCCTTATGTACTCGATCTCCTGCGCCGACTTCACCATCCTCCCCTCCTCCACCAGTCCCGACCCATCAACAAACGTCGCCGACGATAGGGTCGCCGCAAGCCCCTTCTCGTCCCTGGATGTCAGGAAGAACGAGTCATACTGCACCCCGATACGCGCATCTGCCTTACCCAAGTCCATCAGCACGTCCCGGGTGTGCGCTATCCAGTCCTCGTGGTCTTCGTAGGGCCGGCTGTCCTCGACCCAGGATTGAGGCGCAATGTTGGACTCCTCATTGAGCCGGGTGATGAACACTGGCTCCCGGTCCATCGTCACTATCAGCGTCTGGTACCAGTAGTAGCCAGGAGTCTGGTAACCGGAGAGGTAGTACAGGTTCTCCGGCGAGTTAACCAGCAGAACATCAATCCCCCGTTCCTCCATCCGCCGTCGCAGCGCATCCAACCGTCCTTGATATTCCTCCAGCGTGAAAAACTGGTACTTTGGCGCTCTCATACGGACCTGCCTTTCAAGTTCTCTCACTGTGGAAGCATCAAGAATTACAGTGCAGTTTTTGATGCTTCAAATGAATCCCGTAGGGCGAGAGGGGCCTATCCCTTATTTCACAAACAGCTTCTGCTCAACACCACCCGTCAGCGTCTCACAACCGTCCTCCGTGACCAGGACCGTGTCGCTGCAGAGGATGCCCCCGAACCCCGGGAATCAGGTGGAAGGCCATACCGGCCTGCAAAGGTCGCTCCTCACCTCTAGTGATGCTGATGATGTGCCCTTCACCCCAGTCGGGCGCGAAGGCTATGCCTATCGAATACGCCGCCCGACGCTCCAGCTTCGCCCCCAGGTCCGCCGAGTCCAGCATCTCCTTGATTTCCTCGAAAAGGTCCCCCGCCACGACCCCCGGCCTGATCTTCTCCTTGGCCTTCTTTAGCGTGTCGGTCACGACATCCATACCTCTCACCATCAACTCCGACGGCTCCCCGATATACACTTCCCTCATCATGGCGACGTGATAACGGTTCACGCACCCCGGCACCTCGAAGAACACGACTTCGTTTTCCTGCAGGGGCCTGCGGTACCAGGTCGCGTGCGTCATCGTAGACCGCACCCCCGAGGCCACGAAAATCGGCAAGCCCGTGTACTCGCTTCCTGCCTTGATCTGCGCCCTGTGCATCTCCGCCGCCACGTCGTTCTCCGTCGCCCCCAACTCCACCGCCTCTATCCCCGCCAAGGTAGCTGCCTCCGCCGCCTTAGCCGCCTGCCGCATGTACTCGATCTCCTGTGGAGACTTGATCATCCGCCCCTCTTCGATCAGTCCCGTACTGTCCACGAACTTGGCCTCCGGCATCAGGCCCTGCAGCTTCAGGTAGTCCCTGGCCGGCAGAAAGAAGCTTCCGAGTTCCATCCCGATGGTCTTCCCCCCGAGCCCCAGGTCCACCAGCACGTCCCGCGTCTTCTCCACCCAGTCCTCGTAGTCCTCATACGGCCGCCGGTCCTCGACCCACCCCAACTCCCGCATATTTGAGTCTTCCACTCTACGCGTGATCGAAACCGGCTCCCGGTCCATCGGCGCCACCAGCGTCTGCCACCAGTAATACCCCGGCGTCTGGTAACCCGAGATGTAGTACAGGTTCTCAGGCGTGTTCACCAGCGCCGCATCCACCCCCAACCCCTCCATCCGCCCCCGAAGTGCATCAAGCCGCTCCTGGTACTCCTCTAGTTCAAAGTACTGCCAGTTCGGTTTCTTCACTAAACTCTCCCATCCCCCTATTCCTTGATGGGAAAGGGGTCACGCTTTTCCCTCTGTCATTCCGAGGCCCCGCGAGGAATCTAAGGCGCTTTTCTCTGCTTCACTTCTGCCTCTCCAAACCCACCTCGCTGCTTCTAAGCCCGAAAAGTTTGAGCGCTCGGCGGGATGATCCCAACACCTCTCCTTCGGCGAGATCTTTCCTTTCTATGTGTTGGAGTGGCTGGAGCCGCTCGTGCTGTCGTAGATCCGCCGAGGCGGGAGGCTCTCGAAGTATGAGCGGGGGGCGTCCTGTCCTCTCCGCCTCGCTGATAGAATCTTAGCGCGAGGATGATCCCTGCTTTCAAAACTGACGAACCCCCTACTTCGAAAACAGCTTCCTCTCCACATTCCCCGTTATCGGCTCACACCCGGTCTCCGTCACCAACACCGTCTCGCTCACCCCCACCGACGACAGCCCCGGTATGAAGATCGCCGGTATCAGGTGGAAGGTCATCCCGGCCCTCAACTCCCGGTATTCACCCTCGTTCATGCTGATGATGTGACCCTCGCCCCAGTCCGGTGCAAATGCGATTCCTATCGAATACGCAGCCCTGTGGGTCAGCTCCGCCCCCAGCCCCGCCTCCCCGATAACGTTCTTGCACACCATGTGGGCATCGTGCGCCGTGACCCCGGGTCTTATGAATTTGATCATCTCCTCCAGTGCTTCAGCCATCACGCCCGTCGCCTTTAATGACCTCTCCGGCGGATCCCCCAAGTACACGTTCCGCATCTGCGAGGCATGGTACCGGTTGATGCAACCCGATAGCTCCAGGAATACCGTGTCCCCCGCCTGTATCGTCTCCCTGTACCACGTTACGTGTCCCAGAAACGACCTCTTACCAGCGGTGACGAAGAGGGGCAGTCCCGTGTATTCGCTCCCCGCCTTTATCTGCGCTGCATACACCGCCGCCGCGACTTCATTCTCCGTCACCCCGACCGCCGACGCCTCGATCCCCGCCAATACCCCCACCTCCGTGGCCCGGGCAGCCTGCGTGATGTACTCGATCTCCTTCGGCGACTTGATCATCCTCCCCTCTTCCACCACCATTGAGCAGTCCACCCACTTCGCGTCCGGCAGCATTCCTTTCAGCCTGTCATAGTCCTGGATGGTTATGAACCAGGAGCTCATCTCCACCCCTATCCGCTTCGACCCCAACCCCAGGTCCTCCAGCGTGTCCCGCGTCCGAGCCACCCAGTCGTCCGAGTCCCCGTAGGGCCGGCTGTCCTCCACCCAAGTCAAGTGCTCCACGTTGGAGTTTTCCAGGAGGCGGGTTATGAACACCGGCTCCCGGTCCATCGTAACTATGAGGGTCTGGTACCAGTAGTAGCCGGGAGTCTGGTACCCGGTTAGGTAATAGAGGTTCTCCGGCGTGTGTACCATCATGCAGTCCACACCCTTCGCCTCCATACGCGCCCTTAGAGCATCCAACCTGCCCTGGTATTCCTCGAGTGTGAAGTACTGCCAAGTTGCGTTCTTCATCTATCCTTCTCCCTTTTCTCCGAAATATCTCAGCCCCTACCCGAACATTGCATAACACCTTCTGACACTCTCGGGAGAGGCATCTGGTCCCTCCCCCCTTGATGAGACCTTTGCATAACCGTCATTCCGGCCCCCGAGCCGGAATCCATCCCCCGTGTTGGGGGGGCCGCTCGTGCTGTCGAAGATCCGCCGAGGCGGGAACCCGTCGAAGTATGAGCGGGGGAGGGAATGGCCCGAGGCTCGCAGAGGGTTTGTCATCGAATTAAGCAAAGCTCTCTCTATCATCATATTTCTGACCCTTTACCCCGCCCCACCCCTTTTCCGCTTCACCGACCGGCCCAAGGCCACAAGAAACATCACGCTCAATCCCTCGGCCGCCGGCCCGAAGAACTCGATGACCTCGTCGTCGTAGAAGGTCAGCCCGCTCGCCCCAAACCCCATCCCGTAAGCCATCAGGTACAACCGACCCCCTATTATCCCCGACTCCAGCTGTGCCATCCGATACCCTCGGTTCCCGAAAGCATCCAACACCGGCTTCAAGTCCGCCAGCATGTACACGTCGACACTCGCATCGGCGGGGATCTGCTGGTCCAGGCCCAGATGTCCCGCCTCTCCCCTGAAATCACCCTCCCTCAACAGTTCCAGCCCGTGCTCCCCCCGATCATAGCGGTACGCCCCCGAGGCCAAACCCTCGACCGAGTTAACTATCAGGAATAACTCGTTCATAGACGCCCCGTACGGCGACAGGAAATCGGCGTCAATCCCCCTCGTCGAGTAGTGCAGAGCCGCCGACAGCTCCTCTACCGAGATCGGGTCTTGAGCAAACGTCCTCGTAGACCCCCGGCGCAAAATGGTCTCCTCTAAGCCCCGCACCCTCACCTCTCCTTCTCGCGGCAGCTGCACCATGTTGCCCGCAGTTTCGTATGATCGCAACTGCGGTGTCCTGCCCCTCATGTCTGCCACTTCTTCCGGCAATTCCAGTGACGAGCATCTGTTCATTTCATAAAGCGCCGGGTATTCCACCATCTTCGGCGAAAGAGGCTCGGTAGGCATTGCGAGCGCATCCATCGGAAGGCGAGTCGCAGGTCTAGCCTTCGAGGCCCTCCCCAACGGCACTAGCGCCACG
The DNA here is from genome assembly GCA_965222055.1 of Dehalococcoidia bacterium. Taxonomy (GTDB): domain Bacteria; phylum Chloroflexota; class Dehalococcoidia; order Plut-88900; family Plut-88900; genus Plut-88900. The sequence goes on along the minus strand of CBDCTF010000007.1, from coordinate 3,367,459 downwards.
ACCGATTCCTTCTCAGCCTCCAGCCCCAACAGCCGATGCACTTCCTCGTCCACAAACGAGGTAACTACCTTCGCAGGCACTCCCGCCCCCGACGTCGCCGCCAGCGTGTTTGCCAGCAGAGTACCAGCATCCCAGAATGCGTGCCTGTACGCCCGCGCCCCGTACTTCCACGCGTTCCGCCAGTGCGTATCCGCAAGCACAAGCGTAACCGGAGCTTCTACTATGGACGTTTCGTGACCCGAGGCATCCGCCAGCACACCCCGGTAGTCGCCCTCCCTCAGTCGCACCAGCCCGAAGTCGTTCGGCCCGAAGTGATAGACCCCAGCCCCGAGACCCGGAAGGTCGCCGCAGACCAGGTACAGGTCGATGTGATAGAGGGCCCCGGTGCAGGCCGCAGCCCGGAAATACAATTCCCCGCCGGCGTAGGGCTTCCGCTTTGTGATCCCCGCCGAGAGATAAAGGAGCCGGGCCAGCGTCCCCAGGTCCGGCATAGATTCTGTGTCGTGAGCCAGGGGTTCCGCTCCAACCGTCTCCGCTACGCTCGCCGCTATGGGACTGCCGTCCGTGGGCAGCCTAACGCTATCGACGTCCTTGTAAATCTTGAAGGGCAGTGGCTGGTTTGGCCAGTCCAACCCGTGGCCGCTCCGTACACTCCAGTAAGAATGCTTGGTAGCGTTATGGTATTCCCGGGCCGCAGAAACGTCGCGATTGCCCATACTCACCTTAGTAAAGGGGATATCGGAGAAGCCGCCGCGAGTATATCAAACTCCGCCGCACTCACCCCGCTCGTGCTGTCGCAGATGGAACATCCGCCGGAGGAGGATCGAAGTATGAGCGAATCGAAGGACGAACGCGTCAAAGTCTAAGATGCGTGTTTACTCACACCGGCGCCCGCAGGTGCCGCCACCCCATCGACTGCTCGTACGCATAGGCCGCACGGAATATCGTCGGCTCCCCGAATGGCTTCGCCATGATCTGCATCCCGACCGGCAGCCCGAAGGAAAACCCCGCCGGCACCGAGATTGACGGTATCCCCGCAATGTTTGCCGGGATCGTGCAGATGTCGCTCAGGTACATCTGCACCGGGTCGTCCATCTTGTCTCCGAGGGCGAAGGCCGGGGTCGGGCAGGTCGGCGCGATTAGCGCGTCGTACCGCTCAAACGCATCGTCGAACTCCCGCCTGATCAGCGTCCTCACCTTCTGCGCCTTCAGATAGTACGCGTCGTAGTACCCCGACGACAGCGCATAGGTCCCGAGCATGATCCGCCGCTTCACCTCCGGCCCAAACCCCTGCTGCCGAGTCTTCTCCATCGCGTCCCACATGTTTTCCGCATCCTGCGCCGAGTAGCCGTACTTCACCCCGTCATACCTCGCTAGGTTCGCCGACGCCTCAGACGGTGCGATTATGTAGTACACTGCCAAAGCATATTTCGTGTGTGGCAGCGATACCTCCCGGTCCACCTCGGCCCCCATTTCCTCCAGCTTCGCCAGTGCCCTTTCCATCACGTCCACCACGTCCCGCCCTATCCCCTCGACGAAGTACTCCTTCGGCACCCCGATTCGCATCCCCTTGATGTCGGGGATCAGCGCCTCGGTGTAGTCGGGAGGCTGAAATGGCACAGATGTCGAGTCCCGAGCATCGTGCCCCGCTATGGCGTTCATCACCAGGGCGCTGTCCGTCACGTCCTTGGTTACCGGCCCTATCTGGTCCAATGAGCTCCCGAAAGCGACCAACCCGTACCTGCTCACTGCGCCATAGGTCGGCTTCAGCCCCACAACCCCGCAAAACGACGCCGGTTGCCGGATGCTCCCACCCGTATCGGAGCCCAACGAGTACATCGCCTCCCCCGCCGCCACTGCTGCCGTCGCTCCTCCGCTGCTCCCCCCCGGCACCCGACCCAGGTCCCAGGGATTGTGCGTCGTGTAAAAAGCCGAGTTTTCCGTCGACGACCCCATAGCGAACTCGTCCAGGTTCCCCTTCCCCACCAGCACCGCCCCCGACTCCCGCAGCCGCTCCGCCACGTGGGCGTTGTATGGAGGAACGAAATTCTCCAGCATCTTGGACGAGCAAGTGGTTCGAATGCCGGTGGTGCAGATGTTGTCCTTGAGCATCATCGGCACCCCGTCCAGAGGCCCCAGCCTCCCCGACGCAACCCTCGCATCCGCGGCCTTGGCGTCGGCCAAAGCCCTTTCGCCCGTGACGGTAACGAAGGCCCTCACCCTCTCGTCCACGTTCTCGATGCGGCCCAAGACCGCCTCGGTTAGCTCCGTGGACGTGATCTCACGCGCAGCTAGAAGGTCCGCTGCGTCGTGGATGGTGAGGTCGTGAAGAGGTTGCTGCCTGCTCATGGGTTGGGTCAACCGAGAACCGGCTTGACTCTGAAATAGTCGTCGTCCCTGCGTGGGGCGTTGGCCAACACGTCTTGCGAGGGCAGAGACGGGCGGTCTTCGTCGTCCCTGAAGACGCTGGAAACGTCTACCGTGTGAGAAGTTGGGGGAACACCCTCCGTATCCACCTCTTCGAGCACCTTGAACTGCTCCAATATGTGGGACAGCTGCCCTCCGAAGGTCTCCAGGTCTTCCTCGGTCATCCCGACCCGGGCCAACAGGGCTATGTGCTCTACTTCCTCTCGACTTAATAGCATGACTCCCCCAGAAACGCCATTATATACCACCCCTCATCCCCGCCTCATACCCCTCTCCGTCATTCCGGCCCCCGAGCCGATCGAAGATGCGCCGAGGCGTGAATCCATCCCCGGGCGGGGCCGCTCATCCTGTCTCAGATGGAACATCCGCCTGTAGAGGATCCGCTGAGGCGGGAGGCCATCGAAGGGTCGAGCGGGGGGCGGCCCCGAACTACCAATCCCTCATGGTCACCCTATTTCGCAACCAAGTCCCCTTACACCGTCATTCCGAGGCTCCGCGCTGAAAGTGGGTCATCCGCCTCTGGAGGGTCCGCCTTTGTTGGTAGGAATTTGACGCATATCTCTCCCATTTCCACGCCTTGCCCCTGCCACCCACACCTCCTCTACCGTAACTCCCAGCCGACTCTTTAACTAAGTGTTGCACTTCGTTTGTGAGTTTAGGTGCTAGGCTAGAAAGTCAGCTAATATAGATGCCCGCAGACAAAAGCAACATTACAAGCAAAGGATAAGAATAGATGTCCCTTAACGTATACCTTCACTTCAACACCAACTGCCGTGAGGCTTTTGAATTCTACCGCTCGATCTTCGGCGGGGAGTTCGATCTCATCACCACCTTCGGCGAGGGCCCCCCGGAAATGCAGATTCCGGAGGAGGAGCGAGATGGCATCATGCACGTGTCCTATACCATCGGCGACAACGTCCTCATGGGCAGCGACGTGCCGTCCACATTTGGCATGACCGTCAATCAAGGTTCTAACTTCTCCCTCTCCTATGCCCCCGGCAGCAGAGAGGAGACCGACCAGCTCTTCACCAAGCTATCCGAGGGCGGCACGGTTTCCATGCCCTTGGGCGACATGTTCTGGGGCTCCTACTTCGGCTCCTGCACCGACAAGTTTGGCATCAACTGGATGCTCAACTTCGATTAGAGCTGACCGCCCGCACCGCTGGGAAGCTGCCTCGCAATTCCGGCCCAAGATACTCTTAACCGTCCTCAGGGCGGGGAATTCCGCTCGCCCTGTCGAAGCCTGTCCTGAGGCTCTCGAAGGGGGTCTCAAGAGCGGAATGGGGTGGGGCAGTCCTTGTTACTCACCGTAATCCCGTTCACATAGAGGGGTGACATTACCCTCTTGACATTATAAGTACTTATGTTCTATATTGTAGCCAGGTCTAGACCCCCTAACCCAACTACCTTAAGGAGGAACCCAACACCCAGGGAAGCCCACCCGGCCCACCCGAGGACTCAACGCCTCAGCCCATCCCAACGGCCCTCACGCAGGGCCCGCGGCACAAGCAAACGACGCCATCTCCTCTTACCGGGTCCCGTGCCCCCTTCCCTGACCACTAGGCGATGGAAGACGCCCTGGACCGTACTTGAAAAGCCTCCTCACGGAGCAACCCGTCCCATGGAGCGGAACGGGGCAGCCCGTAGCCGAGGACCGCTCGGCTCTCCGTCCGCTTCCTCAAATAAACTGGGCTGCCGCCGTCTCCCGGCTTCGGGACATCGTCGGCGAACTGGATAACTCGTACTCCTGCGAGGGGAACTGACCCTGGACTTTCCCCTTCCTGCATCCGCCTACGGCGGACAGCGCAGCCAACCCTGCATCGGAGCCTATGACGGATGACGGACCCGTACGTCCGACCATACTTCCAGGTCTAGGCGGCGGCGGAGACCCGTCCCACGCTCCCGGGACGCCTCCTAGCCCGCATTATCTAAATGTAGGGAGCCGAATCCAGCAAGCGTCTTCCATCGCCAACCCAAAACCTAACAGACAGAACGGAAACCGAAACCCCACAACTGAAGAAAAGGCCAGTGTGTCACTAACCTACCGAACGAGTACACACCGACGCCGCCCCCCACCCCAATGTTGTATTATTGCCCGCGGGCCCCGAGGCCATGTGGTCGGCAGCCGTATGACGGTCTCGTGAATTAATACTACCGGTAGGGATACAAGCAAATGCCAGAAGACGACAACAATGTCCTTGATGCCGTAATCGTAGGAGCGGGCATCGCCGGGTTGACTGCTGCCTACCGGCTTAAAGACAAGAACATACTTGTCCTCGAAAAAGAGGATGTCTGCGGCGGTCGCACCATCTCCCGCAAGATGGGCGAGTACGTATACAACACCGGTGCCCAGGTCGTCCTCGGCGACGACAGCGAAACGGCAAAGCTCGCCCGGGAAATCGGCGTCGAAAAGACTCTCATCGCCAAGACCCGCATGCCCATCCACATGAAAGGCAAGCTCATCACCGCCCCCCTTAAACCCCGGAACCTGGGTGAGCCTCTGTTCCTCTGGCGATTGCCAATACCTTTCCTCGAAAAGGTGAAGATGGGCCTCAAGGTCCTCCGAATCCGCCGCCGATACAGCGAGCTCGTCGACCAGGAGCCCGACCCCTATAACAAGAAGACCCAGGAGCTCTCCGGCGAGACCCTCGAAAGCTTTATGGGCGCCTATCACCCCGATATCCGCGCCATCTGGGACACCCTCTCCAAGGGCGCCAACACCGTCACCGCCGACCAGGTAGCCGCCTTCCAGCCCATCAACACCTTCCTTCACTTCGCGGAGGCCGAATATTACGTTAATGGCGGCACCTGGGAGTTGACCAAGGCCCTCTGGGACAAAGTCAAAGACAAGACCGAGACCTCTGCAACCGTCGACGAGATAGTCCACGAAAACGGCACCGTCCGCATCAGCTACGACCACGCAGGCCAACGTAAGTCCGTTACAGCCCGACGCTGCGTAATCGCCATTCCCGGCCCCCTCGTGTCGCCCATCGTCAAGGATATGCCTCAATGGAAGCGCGATGTCCTTGCCCAGGTCGACTTCGGCGCCATGACCTCCGCCGGTTTCCTCCTCAGCGAGAATTCGGAGCGCTTCCTCGGCGAAGGCGTCTGGCGAGTACCGATTGTCGGCAAGAAGATCGTCTCGGTGACCAATCCCACCTTCACCTTCCCCAAGGAGGTCAAGCAGCGCACGGGCCAGGGCCTACTGCGGGTCTACACGGGTGACAAGGCTTCCAAGGAGCTCCAGCAGATGTCCGACGGCGAAGCCCTTGAAGTCCTCACCGAAGAGCTCATCTCTGCCTTCCCTCGCATAGCGGGCAAGATCGTGCAGACCTCCATAAGGCATTGGCCCTACGCCATCAGCCCTTGGCGCGTGGGCCGACTGGAACTCGCCGAGCAGATCAAGCAGCCCACGGGCCGCATCCACTATTGCGGCGATTACACCGTCAGCGGCGGTTTGGAGGCCGCCGTCCTCTCCGCCCATCGCGTGCTGAGGGAGTTGCAAAAGGATCCCGCCGCCTAGCCCCGAGGGAGAATCGTCATGCCGGATACTCCAAACTCCCCCGACTCCCTCCTTGACATCGTAATCGTAGGTGGTGGCCTCGCCGGCCTTACCGCCGCCTACCGCATGCGGGACAGTAACATCCTCCTCCTGGAAAAGGAGGAGATCCCGGGCGGCAGGACCGAGTCCCGCACCCTGGGCCCTTACGTCTACAACGCCGGCGCCCAAGTCGTTCTCGGGGATACGGGCCCCTTGGCCACGCTCGTCGATGAGATAGGAGTCAAGCGCACCCTTATCGCCAAGTCCAAGCTTCCCCTCTACATGAATGGCAAGCTCATCGCATCCTCCAATGAATACGGGCTCCTTCTCAAGATGCCCATACCTCTCCTCGACAAGACCAAGTTCGCATGGCACATTTGGAAGACCCGGCGCAAGTACAAGTCCCTCTTAAACGCCGACTTCGATCCCACCGACCCCAAGGTCATCGAGCTCAACTCCACCACCGTCGACGAATTCTTAGGCAACGCCCCAAAGTCCGTGCGGGAGTTGTGGGACGTCTTCGCCGTAACCGCCAGCACAATGGGCGCCGACACCGTCACCCCCTTCCACCCCCTCATGGTCATTCTCTTCTTCATGGCCGACGAATATTTCGTCGAGGGCGGCACCAACCAGGTCACCATCGCCCTCCACCGCCTGCTCGGAGACAAAGCCCTTCTCGGTGCCGAAGTGCTCGAAGTGAAAGAGTTGGAAGACCGCGTCCAGGTCACCTATGACCGCGGAGGAAAGAAAGAGACCGTGCAGGCCCGACGCTGCGTCATGGCCACCCCGGCTCCCATAACCCTCAGCTGCGCCCAAGACCTCCCCGACTGGAAACGGGAGGCTCTCGCCAAGATTGAGTACGGCTCCATGACCACCGCCGCCTTCCTGGTCGATGAGCTTTCCGAAAACCTCATCGGCAAAGGCGTGTGGCGGGTCCCAGTCTCTGGACAAAAGGTCTGCGCCATAACTGACCCTTCTTTCACCTACCCCGATGACTACAAGCGCAAGAGTGGCATGGGGATCCTACGCGTCTACACCGGCAACGCCGTCGCCAAGGACCTTATGTCTCGCTCGGACGGCGAGGTGACGGAGGTTTTGCTCGACGACTTGGTAGAGATGGTTCCTGCCGTCCGCGGCAAGATCGTAGAGTCCGACGTCGCCCACTGGCACCACGCCATACCCCTCTGGAAACCCGGCCACACCGAAATTTATCCCCTGCTACAGAAACCCGTCGGCCGGCTCCACTTCTGCGGCGACTACACCAGTGCCGGGTTTACCAACGGTGCCGTCCAGTCCGGTGACCGAGTCGTCCAAGAGATTAAGGCCCAGGACTGAGTCACGCCTACCCGATGAAAGCCACCCGACCAGCATCCCAGGACAGCCTTCAGTTCAACCGAGAGGCAGTAGGCAGAGACTACTTCAAGGCTACCCACACCGTCACCCGAGAAATGGTACTCGGTTTCTCCCGCGCCATCGGAGAGACCAACCCTCTCTTTGTCGACGAAGAAGCCGCCGCCTCGGGCCCCCACGGCGACATCATCGCTCCTCCCTCCTTTGTCGCCTCCTTCGTCCGCCTCGACGAACCCGCAGACCTCAACCTCCAGTTTGATGGCACCATCTACATGGCCGGCCAGTGGGTCGAACCCCTCCTGCCCGTCCGTCCCGGCGACGTCCTGACCTGCACCGCCCGCGTCACTGACGTCTACCGTAAAACGGGGCGCTCGGGAGACATGGCCTTCATAGTCGTCGAGCACAACTTCCGCAACCAGAACGGCGAGCTGGTAGCCCGCGCCGGCCGCTCCCACGTCCGCCGCCGCTAACCCCACTGTTTCCCATCCCCTCTCCCTCGATGAGACCTTTGAATAACTGCCATTCCTGCGTAGTAGGCTCACGAAATATGGCACATCCATCCCCAAGGGTGGGGCATTCCGCTCGCCCTGAGTTGAGTCGAAGGGTCTCAAGAGCGGAATGGGCGGGGTGTCCCTGCCCCACGCCAGGAGTTATGCAAAGGTATCTCGATGGGAGAGGGCTAGGGTGAAGGCGCTTCTATTCCACTCCACCCCCGTCCCCCGCCGTCACATTCCCCCCTTTACACTGTCATCCCACCCCTTGTATTGTCATCCCGAGGCCCCGAGAGGGATCTAACGCGTCGGCCCACCACCCACCTATCTCACCCCCCATTCGACCTTCCCCTCCCTAGTCCGTCATTCCGGCCCCCGAGCCGGAATCCATCCCATCTCCTTGCCAGCTTAAAATTGTTCGCTTTCCCCGTCGTACTGTAGTACCGTACAACCACCTAAAGCACCCCAACCCATACTTAGGTGACCCTCAGACATGAACGAACGCCGCACAGAAATAAAAATGACCCCCTCCCACCCCGGCGGCTTCATCCGCACTGAAATCGTCGAAGACCTGGGGCTAACCGTAACGAGAGTTGCTGAAATTCTTGGCGTGCGCCGTGCCACCCTCTCTGACCTGCTGAACGCTAAGTCCTCCCTGTCCCCTGAAATGGCCCTAAGGGTCGAAAAGGCCTTTGGCGTAAGCATGGACATGCTACTCCGCATGCAGGCCTGGCACGACGCCTCCCAAATGCGCGCCCGCTCTGACGATATCCAGGTCCAACGTTACCAGATTGCCTGATTTCCCCTAACCCACCACCCCCCGCCCCACCAACCCCTCCACCTCATCACGACCCAGTCCCAGTAGCTCTTCCAAAATATAGCCGTTGTGCTCGCCCATCTTCGGCCCCGGCCGACTCATCGCCAACGGCGTCCCCGACATCTTCCAAGGCTGCGCCGGCATCTTCGCCCGACCCTGCACCGGGTGTTCGTCCCACGTAAAGAACCCCCGAGCCGCCAGATGCTCATCGTGATATAGGTCGGCGTTCGTAAATGTCGCCACGGCCCCCAACCCCACCCCCTGCAGAGCATTCATTGCCTCTAACTTGGAGCGCTGTACCGTCCACCCTTCGACTATCTCGTCCAGAGCGTCTTCGTGCCCCTTGCGCGCCGACACGGTGGCGAACCTGTCGTCCCGTGCCAGCTCATCCCTCCCGATCGCCGAGCACAGCCTCACCCATTCATCGTCGCTCGCTATGACAATGCTTATCCACGAGTCTTCCCCGGCGCAGCGATATATCCCGTGGGGCGCCATGCCAGCGGCCCGATTGCCCATCCGCTCCGCCTCTGCACCGTTCATCTCGTAGTCCATCAGCTTCTCAGGCTGGAACCCGATCACCGTCTCTTCCTCCGAAAGATCGATGTGCTGGCCCTTGCCTGTCCTCGACTGGTAATGCAATGCAGCCAATATCGCCGAAGCCCCCGCCACCCCTCCCGACGGATCGGGCATCTCAACCCAATCGGACACGGCTTCCGCACCTGTATATCCCACCGAAGTCATAAGCCCTGAGATGTTGGACACGTGCATCCCGTAAGTCACCCACCGGGACCTCGGCCCATATGCCCCAAACCCCGAGAGCGCCGCCATAATTACTTGCGAATTTACTTTGACCAGCTCCTTGTATCCCAGCCCCAGCCTGCCCGCCACCCCAGCCCGGAAGTTCTCCACCATCACGTCGCTGATTGATACCAACCTTTTGGCCAATCCCACGCCCTCGGGCTTGCGCAGGTTCAGGGTCACACTCAGGCTGTTCCGGTGCATCTGTGCGAACCACATCGCCGTGTCCGGGCCGGGTATTTCGTCTTTATAAGGGGGGTAATATCGGGCCAGGTCCAGCTTGGCGCTGCTCTCGATCTTGATGACCTCCGCCCCCATGAACGCCAGCAGCGACACACAATGAGGCCCAGCCCACGACGCTGTAAAGTCAGCTACCCGGATCCCGTCCAGCGCCCCCTTGAGTCCCGCAGGCCCTCTGCGTGTCGACGCCAAACCTTAGATAGTCCCTTCCCGCCTGAGGCGCGCCAACTCCTCCCCCGAGAACCCAAGCCCCTCACCATAAATCTCATCGTTATGCTGCCCCAGCAGAGGCGCGGACACCCGTGTCGAGCTCTCCGTCTCCGAAAACCTGAACGGCACGGAGGGATACCGCAGCTTGCCCGCCTCCTGGTGGTCCATCTCCACGAAAAAACCTCGCTCCTTCAGGTGTTCATCGCAGGCCAGCCGTTCCGCGGTCACCCCCACGGGGCTCGCCGGCACCCGATTCTCGATGGCGCGCTCAATCACCCAATCGGTAGCTTTGTCCTCAAGCCATTCCATGAGGAAGGCGTTAATGATGTCGTAGTTCAGCCGACGCCCCTCCGCGCTCTGCGTCCACTCCTCCCGGCTCCACTCTGGCTCTCCGAGCATTTTGACCAGCCCCTCCCACTGGTGAGGCTCAATTGCGCTCAGGAGCACGTAGCCGTCCCGGCACGGAAGAATCCCCGAGGGAACCGATGCGGGAATCGCAACTTCCTTGCCCTGTATCCGGTTCTCGCCGTTGTAGATGGGAAAGCCGCCAGCCAGTATGAAGGCCATCGCCTCCTGCTCCGACACGTCAATGTGCTGCCCCTCCCCACCCCGATCCCTGTAATAGAGCGCCCCCAGGGCAGCCGTCAACGCATTGTAGGCCGCCTGGAAAGCGGGTAGAAATCTCGGTGCCCGCACCGGACGCCCCGGAATGCCGTAGGCATCCCGCTCCCTCCAGAGATACCCCCAGCCCCCCGCATGCCACCGGTTCAGGTCATGGGCCACGTAGTCCCTGTAAGGCCCGTCCTGCCCGAAGGGGGTTATCGACACCATGATCAGGCCCGGGTTCTCTTCCCTCAGCGACTCGTACCCCAATCCCAGCGCCGATAGCCTGCCCGGAGGCCCGTTTTCTACCAGTATGTCCGACCCCGCCACCAGCCTCCTGAACATCCGCACGCCCTCCGCCGATGTCACGTCCAGCGTGATCCCCTTCTTGTCCAGGTTCATCGACAGGAATAGGCCGCTCTTCTCCGGGTGTGCTTCTCCGTTTGGAAAGGGCCCGTGGCCCCGCGCTCCATCCCCCTCCGGTGGCTCCACCTTGATCACCTCCGCCCCGAGAGAGGCCATCAGCCGAGCGCAGTACGGCGCCGACACCATCTCCCCCAACTCAACCACCCGGATGCCATCAAGCGTTCTTTCTTCCATCAGCGCATCAAGCCCCTAATCGCTGAAATAGGCGACCTTCGCATAACAACAGCGGATCGGTGTCCAGTCTCCCATCTCCTCGACGAGTCGCAGATGCGCATTTGGCGTGACCTTTGCATACCCTCTCTCGGTGGGGCCGGGGCCGCTCGTGCTGAGGCTCTCGAAGTATGAGCGGGGGGTGGAAGTCACGTGATCTGGACAGTACAGCGAAGGCAATTTGTAGTTACGCAAAGGTCTCTTGCCACAGCGAAGGAGCAAGGGATTATCCGGCTACGGGTAGATGCCTCGCGTGTTGTGCGCCGCCACCACCCTGCTCACCCCCTGGATATACGCCCCCATCCTCATGCTCACCCCGTTCTCCTTCGACGCAGCCAGCACCGACTCGAAACTGTGCTTCATTATCGAGTCCAGCCGCTTCTCCACTTCCTGCTCTTCCCAGAAGTAGAACTGCAGGTCCTGCACCCACTCGAAGTAGGAGACGATAACACCCCCCGCGTTGGCGAGAATGTCCGGCACCACGAACACCCCCATGTCCTCCAATATCTTATCCGCCTCCGTAGACGTGGGGCCGTTTGCCCCCTCCACTATGATCTTTGCCTTCACTTTCGCTGCGTTGGCGCCGCTTATCTGCCCCTCCATCGCCGCCAGCATCAGGATATCGCAAGGCAACTCCAGTAGCTCCGCATTGGTTATCCGGTCCCCGTGCCTTGAGTCCCGCAGATTGGGGACCTCCTCCTTTTGGGCAAGCATCTCCCGAACGTCCAGTCCCGATCCGTTGTGAACCCCGCCCGAGGCGTCGCTTATCGCAACTACTTTGCAGCCCTGGTCTTGCAGCATCTTCGCCGCCACCGACCCCACGTTCCCGAACCCCTGCACCGCTACCCTCGCCCCTTCCAGCGACATCGAGAGATGCGCCGCCGTCTCCTGCGCCATGTTCATACAGCCTCGCCCCGTCGACTCCACCCTTCCCCGCGTCCCTCCGACACTGATCGGCTTGCCTGTTACCACCCCAGGCACCGAGTAGCCTTTGTGCATACTGTAAGTGTCCATGATCCAAGCCATGATCTGGGCGTTGGTATTCATGTCGGGCGCCGGGATGTCGCCTTCGGGACTTATGATTATCGATATCTCGGAGGCATACCGCCTGGTTAACGCCTCGAGCTCCCTCATCGATAGCAGCTTGGGGTCGCAGGCCACGGCGCCCTTGGCCCCGCCATAGGGGATGTCCACCACCGCGCATTTCCAGGTCATCCACATAGCCAGAGCACGCACTTCATCCAGGGTAACGTCCGGGTGGTACCGGATCCCGCCCTTGGCCGGGCCCCGAGACATGCTGTGCTGGACTCGATACCCTGTGAATACTTGTACATGCCCATCGTCCATGCTGACGGGAAAGTGAACGATCAGTTCTCTTTTCGGGTATCGAAGTATCTGCCGGGTGTTCTCGTCGAGACCCAGGTAGTCGGAAGCGGTCTCCAGCTGTTGTAGAGCCGTATCGAGGGCTCCGTCCCCATCCTGTTTTGCCGGCTTGCCTACCGTCGCCTCAATAGTCACCCCGAGCTCCTTTCATATGGGCTTCATCCCGTGCCCAAACCGGCGCAAGTATACAGTAAATCCCCTTTATCCCCTGATAGAAGAAAAGCCGATACAAGCTGACTGAGCTTGTATCGGCCTATCAAATGATTCTCGAAAGATCACCGGAGCAGGGCTAGGAACTCATCCCGTGTCAGTCCGGCGTCTCGGATCAGGGCTCTTAACAGGCCTCGTCCTAGCGATCTATGCCTAGGAACTTAGAGCCTGCGGCCACTTGGGCCCATTAATATCGTGTGACTGCTTTCTGCATGGCGCCAGATAAATCCCGCCTTGGCAACCGCCCGCACGAACTCGTCGCCCGACATAACGGGCAACCGGGGCACTACGCTGTCACTTCTACAACTTCATATTCAGAGGAGGAGGGCAGTGGCACACCATCTTCTTGCATGGTTGTAAGGTAACCTCTGATGGCTTCCCTCACGTTTTCCAAGGCCTCACGTCTGGTCCGGCCCTGGCTGTGACATCCGGGAAGAGTGGGACAGCTGGCAACTTCCAAACCGTCCTCATCCCTCTCAAATACCACCAACAACTTGAGAGTTTGACCATCCCCATCCTGTTTTGTCGGCCTGCCTACCGTCGTCTCACTAGTCACCCCCAGCTCCTTTCGACGTGGCCGCTTCCCGTACCAAATGCGCCGCTAGCATACCTTACACCCTCTATTCCCTTCTTCCTCATAGTTGTCCGAGGGCTGTAGCCCGACACACAAAAAGGCGTATAATTCCCCCATGTTCGCCACGATAGGCCGAAGCTGGCAGCTCTACAAAGTCTGTTGGAAAGTCCTTCTACACGACAAAGAGTTGCTCGTCTTCCCCCTCATCTCGACCATCGCCCTTATCCTCACCATCGCCGTGATCTTCGGCTCCGGCATGGTCTTCCGCGCCGCCGACTCCGTTGAAGGCGGCCTCGTCCTGGGCCCCGCCGACTTCGCCATCATGGGCGTCTTCTACTTCATCAACTACTTCATCATCATCTATTTCAACGCCGCCCTCATCGGCGCGGCCCGCATTCGCCTCCACGGCGGTGACCCGAACGTCTGGGATGGCTTCCGTGCCGCCAACTCCAACCTGAGAGGTATCATCGGCTGGGCCCTCATATCAGCCGTCGTCTCCCTCATCTTCTACGCCCTGGAAAAGGCCGCATCCAATCGTGGCGGCTTCGGCGCCATCGCACTGATGATCACCACATGGGTGCTGCGCGGCGCTTGGTCCGTCTTCACCTACCTGGTGATACCCGTGCTGGTAATTGAAGGCGTAGGCCCCATCGAGGCCATAAAGAGGTCAGCAGCCCTCCTCCGAAAGACATGGGGTGAGCAGCTTGTCAGCAGGTTCGGCTTCGACCTGATGGTCATAATCGTCGGCCTGCCCATTGTCCTGGTGGCTGCCGCAGTCGGAATAGTGATTCCCCAGCCCGCTGGCCTTATCATCGCCGTTGCCTTTGGGGTTGTGGCCCTTGGTGCCCTCATCCTCGTAACCGCCGCCCTCAAGGCAATCTACCTGGCCGCCCTCTACGAGTACGCCACCGACGGCGTCCTCCCCGACTTCTTCCCCCGCGAAGTCGTCTCCGACAGTTGGGCCCCCAAAGGCGGCACCAGCTTCGGCCCCTACCGCCCCTAGACCACCGGCGCCCCAGAGGCCACCGGCCCTCCCAAGGGCGCTTTCGGACCTCCGCAAGCCACGAATTCTCCGTAGCCCGGCTTCTGCAGAATCTCCCCCTCCTTCATCACCACCTCCCCTCTCACCATCGTCATCCAGGGTCGCCCCTTCTGCCCCCACCCCTCGTAAAGGGTCAGTCCTGCATTGGTCTTCAAGTCCGACGCCGTGATGGTCCGCTCGTAGTCCGGGTCTATCAGCAGTAAGTCGGCGTCCGACCCTATGCTGATAGTCCCCTTCCGGGGATACAGCCCGAACACCCGCGCCGGATTCTCCGCCAACGCCCTCGCTATCCACGTTATCGACATTCCCCTCTTCACCACACCTTCGCTGTACATCAGCGGCAGCATCGTCTCCACCGACGCACTCCCGAAGGGCACCGTGTTCCCCTGCGCGTCCTGGAATACGTTGTCCCACCCAGACTCCTTCTTCTCCTTGTGCGTCGCCGAGTGGTCGCTCGCCACTATGGAGATGTGTCCGCCCTGCAGACCTCCCCACAGGGCGTCCTGGTCCGGCCCTTCTTCCGGCCTTAGAGGAGGCCCGATCTTAGCATGGGGCCCCCACTTCTCCATCTCCGCATCGGAGAGCAGCAGGTACTGAGGACACGTCTCGGTCCAGACCCGCTGCCCGTTCCGCTGGGCATCCTTGATCTTCTCCAGCCCTCCCTGGGTGCTTAAGTGCACCACGTAGGTCGGGCAATTAGTCATCGCCCCCATCTGAATCGCCCGGTTGACGGCCTCCGCCTCGGCCCACGGCGGGCAGGCTTGGGGGAAGTAGCGGGGATGCGTGCATCCTTCGGACATGAACTTGTTCTGCAGGTAGTCCAGCACGTCGCCGTTTTCGCAGTGAAGCTGTGTCAGCCCTCCGTTGCTGCCGATAACGTCCATTGCTTGGCAGATAAAGTCGTCAGAGCACATTCTGTACTTGCGGGTCTTGTAGGTCATGAACATCTTGTAAGACGTGACACCCATGTCGAATGCTTCGGGGAGACCCTCCAGGATATAGGGCTGCTTGTGCAGGATGAAGTGAAAAGCGTAGTCCAGCACCGACGCCGCCTTAGCCTCTTCCTTTATGCGCCTGATCGCCGTGGGGATCGTCTCACCGTTCAGGTCGTCGTATATGCAGAACACTATCAGGCTCGTGATGCCTGAATGGGCAGCGGCCATCGGAGCGTCGACCCAGCCGTCGCACTTCAACGAGTCTATGTGCATGTGCGCGTCTATCGCGCCTGGCAGCACATACTTCCCCGAGGCATCGATGTAGCGTTCGGCCTCCGGCAGCAACTCCCTCGGCCCCAGCGCCACGATCCTCCCATCCTTTACCGCCACGCTCGTCCGCACCACGTCCGAAGACGTCACCACCTCTCCGTCGTGCACTATCGTGTCCACATGCCTGCTGCTCATGGGTATTCCTCCTAGGGTTGTGGCTCTTGCCCGAGTCCCAACTCCCGCAATTCTAGTCCACCAGCCCTCTTATTTCACCCCCTCCACCTCCCCCGTCATTCCCGACCCCGATCGGGAATCCAGATCCGGGAGGGTCCGCTCGTGCTGAGCCTGCTGAAAGTGGAACATCCGCCTCTGGAGGATCGAAGGGTCTCAAGAACGGAACGGGGTTGGAGCCCTCCCCCCTCCCCACCTGGGATATACTACCCGTTAATCAGTCCCGCATATCCGAAGCCCTTGCTCAGCACCGAAAGGGGGATTCCCATGGTACAGCTAGGAAAACTGGTCGAGTCCGTCACCATCCCAGCCGCACACGGGCGCGCCGTCGTAGTCCGCGGTGGCCAGAAAGTAAAGGTGATCGACACATATGGCAAGCAGGTCTGCGACTTCTTCGCCCTCCGCGCCTCAGACCCTTCCGTCTACCTCTCCGGCGTCTACACCCGCAGCACCATCGCAAGGGTGCGACCTCGCGTCGGGGACACCTTATTCGACAACCATCGAATCGCCATCATGGCCTTCCTGGAAGACACTACCATCGGCATCCACGACATGCTCTACGCCCCCTGCGACCCCCAGAGATATCTCATCGACTACGAGGTAACCGAGCATCGGAGCTGTAAGGAGAACGTTCTAGAGGCCCTGGCAACGCTCGACGTCCACCCCCCCGTAACCCCCGAGGTCTTCAACATCTTCCAGAACAGCAGCCCCGACGACGATGGCAACCTTTCAGTTAAGGAGCCCGTCTCCCAGGCCGGCGACTACGTAGTCCTCCTGGCCCTCGACGACCTGATCGTAGCCGGTTCGGCCTGCCCCCAGGACCTCAACCCCTGCAACGGGTTCAACCCCACCGACCTCACCCTGGAGGTGTACGACTAGGGGACTGGCATCGCCAATGAAAGCCATGTCCTTCAGCGCTCCCGCCCCCGTGGAGCGCCGGCCCTTACAACTGTCGGAGTCCCCGGCCCCCGAGCCTGGCCCCGGCCAGTTACTCGTCCGGGTCACGGCCTGCGGCGTCTGCCGCACCGACCTCCACATTATCGAAGGTGATCTCCCGCCCAGAAAGTCTCCCTTGGTCCCCGGTCACCAGGTAGTCGGGACCGTGGAAAAACTGGGCCCCGAGGTTGAAGGTTTCGAAATCGGGGCGCGAGTCGGCGTCCCGTGGGTACACCGGACCTGCGGCCGCTGCGCCTTCTGCCAACGTGGTCGCGAAAACCTTTGCGAGTCCGCCCTCTTCAACGGCTACAACGTGAACGGCGGCTATGCCGATTACATCGTGTCTGATAAGAGGTTCACCTTCCCCATCCCCGACGCCTTCCCCGACCTCCAGGCCGCCCTCCTCCTCTGCGCCGGCGTCATCGGCTACCGCGCCCTCCGCATTACTAATATCCCACCGGGTGGCAGGCTCGGCCTATACGGTTTCGGCGGCTCCGCCCACGTTGTCATACAGATCGCCATCCACATGGGACTCGAAATCAACGTTTTCTCCCGCAGCGAAGAGCACGGGGCCTTGGCCCGAGACCTCGGCGCAGCGTGGGTCGGAAGCGCGACGGAAGGCCCGCCCCAAAAGCTCGACGCCTCTATCATCTTCGCCCCCGCCGGTGAGCTCATCCCCCTCGCCCTGGAACATCTGACGAAGGGTGGCGTCCTGTCTCTTGCCGGGATCTACATGACCCAAGTCCCAGTTCTCGACTACGCCCGACACCTCTACGACGAAAAGGTGATTCGCAGCGTCGCCAACAGCACCCGCCAGGACGTGAAAGACCTATTAGCCCTCGCCGCCGAGATCCCCGTCCGCACCCGAGTCCAACCCTTCCCCCTGGAATCCGCCAACGACGCCCTCATAGACCTCAAACAAGGCCGAATAAACGGCGCCGCCGCCCTAACCTTCACCTAGCCCCTCCCCCAGCCATCCCTCTCTCCCTGTGTCATCCCACTCTCAAACTGTCATCCCGAGGCTCCGCGAGGGATCTAGGACTTGCCCACCCACTAACTTCATTGGTTCGACTTCTCCTCTCCCTTGAAAAAGCGATATGTCTGATGCTGCTAAGCAGCATCAGACATATCGAATCAAACAGGGCGGGTGGGTGGGAACCTATTCATCCCGAGGGAACGACGGGAGGGCTCCACCTCACAACCCTAGTAAAACCACCCCAATCCCTTGTGCAGCCCTCGCAAGTAGGCTATCTGCCCCCCGTGCACCATCACCTCGTTCACAATGACCTGGACGATGTTTGCCAACGGCACCGTACCGTCGCCCATCATCGAAGGTACCTGCTTGTCAAGGTCCTCGGGACTTAGCGATGCCAGGTAGTCCGCCACCTTCTTCTCCGTCTGCCCGAAGTACTCTTTCAACGCATCCACCGACCCCACACCAAACGATTCCAGGTCCTCCGCCTTATGCCCGAAGCCCATACCCTCGGTTTCCGCGGATATTCCGCACTTCTCCGCCCATCCGTCGACCCACAACTCCCCCGACCCGTCCAAAGACGATACTATGCCGTCCTCCGCCCGAGCCAGGTGCCACAGTAGCCAAGCCATCGAGTTGCATTCCGAGTTCGGCCGGGTCGCAACCTCCTCATCCGAAAGGCCATCCAGGGCCTTTCTAACCATGCTCCGGTTCCCCTTCAGCAGATGGGTCAGTAGCTCATTGGCTTCCATATCCCCTCCAAAGTTTGCTTTATCTAATCTTCTATTGTGCTCCCCGCGGCCGAGGCAGGATTGTAACATAGCCACCTCAGGCCGCAGTTAAGCTCATCAGCTTCCCTCACTTGCAGGCGGAGAAGTTCTGCGTTGCGAATACTGTCTTGTCGGCGTAACCGTATTCTTCCTCTTGCAGTATGGCTACACTGACACCAATCCTGCGCGAATCTCCATCCAAGATGTTTTCCCTATGACCTGGGCTGTTCATCCAACCCTCAACTAATCCGTAGGCCATCGCCTTCGAATCTTCATCGAAGATGTCAGGGTGGTAGGAAGTGGACACGCCAAACAAAGAGGTTCCGATCCATTGCGTAACTCTTGGGTGTTTGGCAATATTCTCACTTAATCCGTAGCTATATGAACCGTCTGGCCAGTACGCACGACAGTCGTATCCGTTGTCCAGGGCCCGATCTGTGGGATCTTTGCCGCCGATGTCGTGACTAAATATATCTAGGTTTACCATGTTCTGGCTGTGCATCCTCGCAATATTGGAGATCGCTGAGTCCTCCAAAAACGGGTTCAACCCTGCTCTGCGACGCTCCGCGTTGGTAAAGTCAATCACCCACCTCTCAACTTCTCTTGGATCAAGCATCTGTTCGCCAACATGTTTAAGATCCGATGTTGTCGTGGCAGTGGGCAGGGATACAGAAGTAGTGTCAGGTGTGGCTGTTGGTTCGGGGGTGAGGGTCAACACAGTTGCGGCGGCTGGCACTGCCTCCTGCTGGTCATCCCTTTCCAAGTAGGGATACGCAAAATAAATGGCCCCAGCTATACTCGCAAGCGCAGCGAAGATCACTAGCGCCCCACTCCAGAGCATTAGTTTGGATCGGCGACCCGATCCTCTCCCTTCCCTTGCCCTCCGCCCCGTCTCGGCTCTGCTAGCCGCTTCCCTACCCCTCCACCCCGTCTCTCTCGCCCTCTGCTCCGCTTCCCATTCCGTTCTTGAAACCCTTCGACTACGCCTCCAGTCCGCCTCCCTTGCCCTCCGTTCCTTTTCGGCTCTGCTAGCTGCTTCCCTGGCCCTCCATGTGCCATACCTTGCCCTCCGTTCCGCCTCCTCACTCCTGCCCGCTTCCTTTCCCCTCTCCGAAGCCCTGCCCCTTTCTCTATCGTACTCTCTGCGCCTTTCGAGCTTGCCAAGGACATCGTAGGCCTGGTTGAGAGCCTTGGTCTTGTCCAGTGCCTCCCGCGAGCCGGGGTTCAGATCTGGGTGATACTGCTTTATCAGCCGCCGATACGCCTTCTTTATGGCCTCCGAGCTTGCATCTGACGACACCCCGAGAACCGCGTAATAGTCAATGCTCACATCGACTGGCTCTCTTGAATCGGCCCTATTCTCGCCGCCCGTGCCCACACCGCCACCCGCTCGAGTCCTGTCACCCGTCCGATTCCCACCCCCTGTCCTTGCCTCTTCTTCTGTTCTGACTCTATGGGGGCGCTTCCTGGTTGGATCTCGCAAGAAACCCGTCCCGAAACATTTGGGGCATCGGACCCAGCTTCCGCCCGGGGAAGAACTCGCGTACTGCCCATGCACTCTGTCATGCCCGCCGCAAAGGTCGCACTCGTATAGAAAGATATCGTGGCCCTTGTCGCGGTGCCTCCCTACGTGCGACCTGCAGAGCAGCGTAGAGTCTGTCTGACAGTAGCAGTACGCCGGAAGTCCACAGCGAGGAACGCTGCAATATATGCTTCTGGATCTGCCGGACCTCATATCGTGAGAGGCCTTGATCCCTCTTTAGTCATTCCACACCAAAGCCGCCATTCCTCTGCCCTGACCTATTGCCAAAGCACTAACACCACCCCCTCCCCCCACCCGTCATTCCGGCCGCCGAGAGCCGGTCGAAGATGCGCCGAGGCGTGAATCCATCCCCGGGTGGTGCCGGGTCCTGTTCCCCTATAGGGGCAAACCCTCGGAGCCTGTCTCAAAAGTCGCCCCATGCCCCACTTCTCATTTTTTTCGACTTGGCTTCGTGCCTACGGCACCCGTTGCATTGGTCAAGAATATCCAATCGGGCTGTGTTTAACGGACTTATGAGACAGGCTCCTCGTGGTTGCCCTGGGGCCGAGGGGCCGCTCACTCTGAGCACCGCCGAAGGGTCGAGCGGGGGGCGGCCCCGCGTTGTCAATCCATCGTGGTCGTCCCCAAATGTGACACCACCCCCTTTACCAAACTTGAACACTTATACTATCCTTCCCCATGACTGGCCCGTCACCCACCCTAAGCCCTAAGGAGGAACCACAACCCAGGGGGAAGCCCATCCCTGGCCCCAGAGGACTCAACGTCCCAGCCCATCCCGCCGAGCGGCCCACGCCGCCCACGGCTCAAGCGAAAGCCGCCATCTCCTCATCCCAAGGCCCCGGCTCACCCTTCCCCCACCTCCCAGGCGATGGAAGGTCCATAGACTCTACGCGGCAGGCCCTGCCCAAAGGCGCGCCTCCCGCTTCAACGCTTCCCATCATCGGATGCGTTTACCCCGGCTTATTGCATGCCGGTTTGCCGGATCGGTCAACCGACCCCTGGATTCGCAGGGCTCTCGTGCCCCTGCTTCCCTCCGCCGTCCCCGCCATCCGTCTACCTGACCGATGCACCGGGACGCCAGTTATGTTCCCCGTCAGAGGTCCGGTCAAGTGCCGCTAACGGAGGGATCGGCCCAACACAACCTTGACCACAGCCGACAACATGTGGGGATAAGCCAGACCGGTGCCGACGGCCCGGCCACAACCCCCGGCCTGGATTCTAGTCTCGGACCTTCCATCGCCACCCCCCACCCCCCAAACCAAAACCCACCCACCACAACCCAATGTCCCGTCGGCGTCGAGAGACCCACCCCCCTAAGCCCCGTTTATCGGCGGCCCCCCATCCCCCTCCGACCCCGACACCTCGTTCGGGTACACCAGCTTCCGCACCGGGTAATTGATCTCAATCCCTTCCTCCCTGAACCGCCGGTGCACTCCCCGGATGATCTGGTCCTTGAGGGCGTACTGGTCCACGAACCCCTTCACCTTATAGATGATCGAGAAATCGATGTTCGAATCTCCAAAGTTGCTGAACCTCACCGCCGGTGTATAGCTCATGTCCGCCCTGTCCGTCCGGCTTAACACGTCGTTGACAACCTCCAGGGCCACGTCGTTTACGTGTTGCAGGTCGCTCTCGTAGCTTACCCCTCCCTTCACTATCGCATAGACCGAGGGATCGGGCCCCTGGTAGTTCGTCACCAACGACTCCGAGAGTTTCCCGTTCGGTATTATCATCAGGTTGTTCCAGAACGTCCTTATCTTCGTCGTCCTCCACCCCACGTGCTCCACCCACCCTGACGCTCCGCTTTCCATCTCGATGTAGTCTCCTACCCCGATCCCACTCTCCGTCACCGTATACGTACCCGCTACAAAATTAGCCAGCGTCGGCTGAATCGCCAGGGCAACTGCCAACCCGCCGATGCCCAGTCCGGCAATCAGGGGGCTAACGTTCAATCCTTGCGACTGCAGGACCAGCATCACCACGAGGCCATAGATGACCACGCTGGACACCCGTTGGACTAAGGGAAGCACCCTGTCGTCCCATGTCGCGGCCGTTTTCCCGGCAATCTCCTTGCCGTACCAGATGATCACCGCATCCACCAACCGCTTCAACAGGTAGCCCACTACAAATATCAGTGCCGAAAGCAGGCCTCTGTCTATCACGTCCTGGTGCGCGTCCAGAAATGTAGTGGCTGTTAATCCTATGTACGGGCCGAAGACCGCCACGAACAGGAAGACCGGCCGGCCTATCGCACTGACTATCAGGTCGTCCAGAGTCGTGCTCGTCTTGCCTGTCGCCCTCTTCACGACTTTGCTGACTATGAAGTACACCAGGAAGGCCGCCACTATAGCCACCCCAAAGTAGGCCGCTCCGAATGCGGCCTCCAGCCCCGCCGACCCTACTGCGAAGTCTGGAAGCAGGTGTATTGCCTCATTTTCGGTCATAGTTCTTTATCCTGTTCATTGAAGGTCCTTGGCCACTTCGGGTCATTATACTTAGCCGCCCGACTAAGGCGAAGGCTAAACCTTCCTCCGTAATCCCCTTCCCCCGTAGGGGCGTCCGGCCGGTCGCCCTGGGGTGGGGCCGCTCGTGCTGTCGAAGATCCGCCTGAGGCGGGAGGCTCTCGAAGTATGAGCGGGGGGAGGCCCAGCATTGCCAATCCGTCACGTCCGCCCGCTCCCAACCGACTCCCTCCACCCTGTCATCCCTAGGCCCAAGGAAGGATCTAGGACTTGCCCACTCACGCTCCCTCCGTAATCCCCCCCCTGTCGTTTATCCGCCGAGGCAGGAGCCCGTCGAAGAATGAGAGGAAGGGCGGAAGCCCCAACACTAACAGTACGTCTATTGAGAAAGGCCATCCATACCCCTGTTTCGTTCTCAATTCCGGAACGTTAGAATAGGGGCCGCGCCTTTAGAGCGCCGCCACAAGCAACCGGAGGTCTCCATGCCCGAACCCACCCAAGATATGGGGCTCGTAACCACCATCATCGCCGAGGCCGTCGGCGAACCCGGCAAACGTACTTTCCGGCTCCTCCTGGGTTCGGATGCCGGCACCGCCGTCATCTGGCTTGAAAAAGAGCAGCTCCTGGAGCTGAGCCTCCATCTCAAACGGACAATCGGCATGCTCGACGAGACTGGACAGCCCCCCACCCCCGGCCAGGCATACCCGGGCCCCGAGACCCCTGTCGTCGAGTTCAAGCTTGGAAAACAGGCCATCGAGTTCGACGAAGAGCACTCTGTCTTCCGTTTCTGGAATTACGACGCCGAAGATGAGACCGACGTAGCCTCTCTGGTCTTCGAGGCAACCATAGCGCAGGTCGAACACTTTTCTGATGAAAGCCTAAAGGTCTGCTCCTCCGGTCGACCCATCTGCCAGCTCTGCCACCAGCCCATCGATCCCGACGGCCACTTCTGCGCCCGCTCCAACGGCCATCCCATCAACGCGGTCGAAAGGTTGCAGTAACGTGGGGCGGGAGGATGAGGGCGCCGGGAGCTCGGCCCCGCCTAGCCTCGACCCTAACCTCCATCCCGATGTCTGCCGCGACCTCATCCGTTCCTCCGCAGTCAAATGCGATCAGATCCTCCGGGGCTCTAACTACACTTTCCTGGTCGAACTAACCCTTGACGGAAAGCCCTTCGAATACGGCGTCTATAAGCCTCAGCGCGGCGAAACTCCCCTCTGGGACTTCCCCATCGGCACCCTGTACAAGCGGGAGGTCGCCGCCTACATCCTCAGCGAGGCCCTAGGCTGGCACTTCATCCCCCCCACCGTCATATGGGATGGCCCTTATGGTGAAGGTTCTCTGCAACTCTTCATCCACGACTCCCACCGTACCCATTACTTCGACCTTCGTGACACCCACCCCGAGCAGGTGAAACCCATAGCAGTCTTCGATCTCATGGTCAACAACACAGATAGAAAGGGAGGCCACTGCATCAAGGACCCGGGTGGCAAGGTGTGGGGCATAGACCACGGCCTGACTTTCAGCATCGAGTCCAAGCTCCGCACCGTGATCTGGGACTTCGGCGGCGAAAAGATCGCTCAAGAAACCCTCGCCCCGATAGCCCGGGAACTGGCCCGCTTCCACAACCCCGATGGCCTAGCCCCCAAGCTCCAACCCCTCCTTGATTCCGACGAGATCGACAGCCTAGCCAGGAGAATGCAAGCCGTCCTCCAAGACCCCATCTTCCCCATCCTCAGAAGCCGCTATGAAGTCCCCTGGCCCCTGGTCTAAACCCCTTCGCGTCATTCCCGCGTTCAGGGATTCCCTACCTCCTCCCGTAGGGGCGACTGGCCAGTCGCCCTCCCCCTTCCCGACACCCCGTCCTATGTCATCCCGAGGCCCCGCGCTGAAAGTCCGCCTCAGGCGGGAGGGATCTAGGACTTGCCCACTCACCTGCCTCCTCCAACCGTCGTGCCCCGTGCCCCAGTCATTACTGCGGAGGCCAGGCTGAAAGTGCGCCTATGGCGTGCGCCGAGGCGTGAATCCATCCCCTTCTGTAGGGGCGATTGGTCAATCGCCCGCACACCCAGCACATTATTCATCCCCCACCCCCACCCTCCCTGCCCCGTCATTCCCGTGCCCCGACACGGGAATCCATCCCCGGGAAGGGCCACTCGTGCCGTGCCCGCCAAAGGCCCCACCTCCCTTTGTGTCATCCCGAGGCTCCGCGCTGAAAGTCCGCCTCAGGCGGGAGGGATCTAGGACTTGCTCACTCACCTGCCTCCTCCAACCGTCGTGCCCCGTGCCCCAGTCATTACTGCGGAGGCCAGGCTGAAAGTGCGCCTATGGCGTGCGCCGAGGCGTGAATCCATCCCCTTTTGTAGGGGCGATTGGTAAATTACCCGCACACCCAGCACATTATTCATCCCCCATCCACACCCTCCCCCCCATCATTCCCGTCCCCGACACGGGAATCCATCCCCAGGAAGGACCGCTCGTGCCGTGCCCGCCGAAGGCCCCACCTCCCTTTGTGTCATCCCGAGGCCCCGCGAGGGATCTAGGACTTGCCCACTCTCCTGCCTCCTCCAACCGTCGTGCCCCGTGACCCAGTTATTCCTGCGGAGGCCAGGCTGAAAGTGCGCCTATGGCGTGCGCCGAGGCGTGAATCCATCCCCTTCTGTAGGGGCGATTGGTAAATTACCCGCACACCCAGCACATTATTCATCCCCCATCCACACCCTCCCTCCCCCGTCATCCCCGACCCCGATCGTGAATCCATCCCCAGGAAGGGCCGCTCGTGCCGTGCCCGCCGAAGGCCCCACCTCCCTTTGTGTAATCCCGAGGCCCCGCGAGGGATCTAGGACTTGCCCACTCACTTGCCTCCTCCAACCGTCGTGCCCCGTGACCCAGTTATTCCTGCGGAGGTAGGCTGAAAGTGCGCCAAGGCGTGAATCCATCCCTCTTTGTAGAGGCGATTGGTCAATCGCCCGCACACCCAGCACATTATTCATCCCCCATCCACACCTTCCCTCCCCCGTCATTCCCGACCCCGATCGGGAATTCATCCCCGGGTAGGGCCGCTCATGCTGAGCCCGCCGAAGAATCCGCCTTACTCTGTGTCATCCCGAGGCCCCGCGAGGGATCTAGGACTTGCCCACTCTCCTGCCTCCTACACCCATCGTCCAAGCCCCGAGCCCGAATCCCTACCCCCTAGGAACCTCCCCCAAACACCCCCTTCACCTTCTCCACAAGGGACTCGTGCCTCGCGAACCGCGCTAGATACTGCACCATCTCCTGGCTGCCCACCATTATCGGCGAGTGCCAGTCCCTTAAGCGCGGGCCACCGCTTTTCCCCTCCCCCGAGGCATTGCCAAACCTGCAAAACTCATGCCACTGCTTCTTAGCCCTATCGTACGTCAGCACCGAGCCCCCCGCCTCTTTCACCAACGCTATTCCCGCCGCCACGTCCCAGATCCGAGGCGCAGTGAACACCGAGTACTGGAAAACCCCTTTGGATGTCAGCGCCATTTCGTAGGCCAGGCTCCCCGGCCCCCGCGCCTCCCCGATGGGCGCACTGGCACCCGCATTCTTGCTGTACAGCAGCCTGAAGTCTCGGTGAAAGATGGCCAGTTGACCGGGCTGTGGCACCGAGTTCGGTCGCACGGCTATCGGCGTCTCGTCCATAAATGCCCCACCACCCTTGTAGGCGTGGAATAGCACCCCTTCGGCCTTCGCCGGCCAGGGCGTCCATATACAACCTACCTCGGGCACACCTCTGTTCAGCACCCCTATCGAGACCGCGTAAATCGGCAGCCCGTTAACGTAGTTGAGGGTGCCGTCCAACGGGTCCAGCACCCAAAGGAAGTCCGAGTCCTCTGGCTTCTCGTCCGTCCCCTCTTCACCCACTATCCCGTGGCCCGGGTATCGTCGCCTGATCTCCCCCTTCAGGTACGCTTCGCTCTCCTTGTCCGCCTCCGAGACCAGGTCCGACTTGCTGCCCCCCTTCCCATGCACACCTCCCACGTGGCCAAAGTGCGACTCCAGTATCCGGGCCGCCCCTTTCGCCATCTCGATGGCCGAGTCTTTGATATCTTCCAGCGAGATGGCTTCTTGTCTCATTCCTTTTTCTACGCTCCTACAGCCCGGTGCCCGAGTCCAGCAGAACGTCGCGGAGCAACTCCACTGCAGCCGCCGACGCCAATTCCCGGTTTTCAGCCCGATCTCCGGAAAACCGCCTCTCGACACACACGTCTATCCCATCCCCCACAACCGCTACAAAGAATAGCCCGACAGGCTTGGCCCTAGTACCGCCCGTCGGGCCCATCACCCCCGTCGCCGAGACCGCCAGGTCAGATCCTATTAGCCGCAGAGCCCCTTTGGCCATTTCCCGCGCCGTCACTTCCGACACCGATCCCTCACGAATCATCACTTCTTTGGGAATGCCCAGCACATTCTCTTTTATATCGTTGGCATACGCCAAAACGCCCCCAACAAAAAACCTCGAGCTCCCCGGCACGCTGGTCAGCTTGGCCGCTATCAACCCCGAGGTACACGCCTCCGCCACGGACACCGTAAGTCCCCGCTCCTTCAGAATTCCAGCAACTTCCTCTTCGATCAAATTCTCTCCTATTAGACCGTCTTCTCACGCCTCATTTATCTGGGG
This sequence comes from Dehalococcoidia bacterium, assembly GCA_965222055.1. Classification (GTDB taxonomy): domain Bacteria; phylum Chloroflexota; class Dehalococcoidia; order Plut-88900; family Plut-88900; genus Plut-88900. The sequence goes on along the minus strand of CBDCTF010000007.1, from coordinate 3,340,372 downwards.
ATTATATACCGTTCTACCCAAAATGCCTTTCATTTCTCCCCACCTCGGGACACCGTCGATCAGATTACGGGTCTCATAAAGGGGATGGACGGGAAACGTCTACACCACGCCGCTCTGATTGTTGAGCCGCGCAGTGCGAGAGGCGGGTGAGTGCCCGCCTCTCTATTTTGGCCTCCGCTGGATCTTAATGTTGAGCCGCTATGTTACGGTATCCTCATTCAAGCTTTACTTGTGACTGAAGTGGGAATCTCCGAAATGGTCAAATACAGGGACAATGATGCACGTGAGTTGATCATTCGCGCTCACAAAATGATTGACCGGCTGAATATGGAATTGGGGACATTGGATCATCTGTATTTCGCGTTCCCTCGAGTGTTGTCCTCTGATTTTCGGCCCTACGATGACCCATCCTCGATCGTTGTGGCGGCTCTAGCATCGGCCCACAATCCCTTGCCATCGGAGGTCAAAAAGATAATAGGTGCTGAGCATCCCCTGCCCTCGACCTATATAAAGCTCAACAGCGTCTTGGATGTGGAAATAGCTGTACCGAGAAAAAACGCTAAGACATTATTGATCAACAAACACTGTCTGGTGGTCGAAAAATGGGGCGGTGAATTCGTCTGTCGAGTTCCGCAGGAAATTAGGACTGGAATAGGCCACGGTACCATAGCAGTAATAGGCATTCCGCCTGACGGTTCTTATTGGAACTTGGAAGTCATCAAGAAGCTACGTGATACTGCCCGCACCATGAGCACCTAGCACTATATGGGCGACCGTCTTAATCCTTCTTCCCGGGCCGCACAAGGGTCTTGACGTTGTTCTCGAAGCTGTCCGGTTTCGGTTCATGTAGCATCCCCATCCATCTCCTCTCTCTCCCGCAGGGACGATTGGCCAATTGTCCCCTCTCCCTGCTCACTACCCCCACCTAAGACCCAACCTCCACACTGATATCCGTCGGCGTGCCGCTATTTGTCGCATTCTGGTCCTGCGGGCACGCCGACACACACACCCAGCAGTCCATCTCCACCCTGAGCAGCACGTAGTCTCCCGCTTTAGTCTCCGGTGCCGCGATGTCCATCCTACCGTCTATAAACACGCGAAAGTTGGTGAACAGGTTGACCGGCTGTGGTATCTCCACCCCCGGCACCCCGATGGCTTCCATACTCTTCCGGAGGTTCTCTTCACAGTTGGCGTGCCACCCCTCCACCCCCAGCTCCCGGTACCTGCTGGGATTGCACGACGCGTATAATAAGTCGTGAATTCCGGGGTTATGGTCCTCGACAAGCGTGAGGATAGGTCGGCGCTCCTGAGTATAGAACGCCTCTCCCTCCTTCGGAAACAGCCTCGAGATGGAAGGTCTCGTATGTTCCGCGCTCAGGTACTCCTTCACGTTCTCCACGTTGAAGGCAAACAGGTCCACGGCCTGCCCACCCCGCAGATCTATTATCTTGACCAGCTCACCCTCACTTACCCGAAACGCCTTCCCCTCCCGAGCCGGTACATGGTAGTCCAACCGTTTCTGCGCTAGCTCCGTCATCCTCTAACCTCCGCTCTTGACACAATTGTCCAATATACTTAATCTTTACCTTACAACCCCAGCGGTAGCACCTCTGGGCCGACGTCCCCCATGTGGGGGGCGTTTCTTTTTACACTTCCGGCACCTCACACGGATGCTGGGCTAGAATGATTGTTACTCAGTGCGGCCGACGGTTTCCTGGCTTCTCCAGACTCTTTAGGCCCACTCTATCGGTCTTTCTAACACATATCCGTCGGCCTTGATTACCCTGTCAGGTAGCTGGCTGTTGTTTAACACGGCTCGCCCTATAGTCAAGTGAGCTGTTGCCGCGTTGCGGAGCTCCATCGACTGTCGCCTCGGCGGGAAAGCGACGATAGTTCGCTTTTCGTGATAACGCTCCCGCACACCGCGCACCAGGTTGGCCATATCGCCATCTCCTGTGACAATGATAGCAGTGTCGAACGCGTCATCCTGAGCATCGCCAAGCAGTTCAACAGCTATGTTGACGTCGGTCATCTTCTCCTCGTAGGTTTGCCGAACTGTGCCACAACTCAGGCAGCGTTGCTCTTTGGTCATGTGATATCCATAGTGGATGTGCAAGTCTGAAAGAGTTGCCAGGGCATCCAAATAAGTGTTTTGACGCTTCGGTTTGCCCGGGTCGCCCGGCTCCGGAAAAACTCTTGCAGTGAAATAGCGCACTTTCACTAAACGTTCTCCGGGCTTCATGAGATTCTCGGACATACGCCTGAGATCAAGCCAGTAGTAGCGCTTCCATCCCTTGGCCCTGAGACCAAAGTACAGGTTGAATCCATCTACATAGACAGCTACCCGTTCTGCCAAAATTCTACCTTAAGCATGATGTCGAGTCGCTCGTGTCACCCGTGCTCTCGACACAACTATCACGTATGCAGTACATTTGCTTCACCACCCCAGCACTAGCACTGCTGGGCCGACGTCCCCAATTATTGGGATGTCTCTTTTTGCCACCAACCTCTCCCATCGGCCTCTACTCTATCACTATGGTCTAGTCTATCCGAATCCCCGTTTTCACCCCCCATGACCCCTTTCTGTGTCATCCCGAGGCCCCGAGAGGGATCTAGGAATTGCCCAACCACCCCCTCTCCCCCCTAGGGCCAATCTCTCGTGGCTGCCCTCCCCCTCCCCCCGAATCAAGGAACCACCCGATGTGACACCATCCCCTTGACTCCATCCGACCATACGTACTACCTTCCTCTTGATTCCCGTCTGCACAGCCGACTCCCTACCGCCCTCATCCTTACCACTTTTTCCGACAGTTTTTCCCTCCGGCCCGACGACCCCATACGCCTATTCCTGAAGGACCTTGCCCAATTCATAAACTCCAGCAGCCATTCCAACCCCTCTCTCCCCGAGAATAACTCCTTTTCTGACCAATGAATCAAAATCTCTCCGTTAAGCGGACAATCAGAATTCGTGCCTGCCCCCGGTAAACAATCAAACACAAAGCTGATTCCTTTGATTGCCCCCAGCGACTTTGATTGTAATATGTCAACTTGCCTCCACCCCTTGCCCCCCACCCCTCATACGCCTAAAATATTCCAGCATCACTGGTATAACAATGCCTAATACATACGATAACCAATCGCATGGCTTTACGCCCCGACTCATACCCTGGGGAGAATGGACATAGAAGGAGACATCACAGTAGCCGACCATTGGGACACCGGTCACATGGGCTGTGGTGAGGTAATCATCATGCTCAGGATGCGCTTTCAACCCCTCGCTCCTGGCCAGGTCTTCAAGCTCACCACCCAGGACCTGGGCGCCCACGAAGACATCCCCGCCTGGTGCCGGCTCACGGGTCGGCGCCTCCTCAAAGCCGACCACCCCCACTACTGGATCGAGCAGAAATAGACCCTGGAAGGAGTCAACATGTCCGGAAAGTTCTGCGTCAGCCTCACCCATGCCAAGGACAACACCGACAAAGCCACCGTGGCCTTCGTCATAGCCAACGCCGCCCTCGGCTCGGAGAAGGAGACCATGGTCTTCCTCAGCGCCGAGGGAGTTCGCGTTGCCGAGAAGGGTTATGCCGACGACATCCACGAGGAAGGGTTCCTGCCTCTCAAGGATCTGATGGACAGCTTCGCCGCATTCGGTGGTGATATCTACGTCTGTGCCCCGTGCTTCAAGAAACGCGGCCTCGACGAGAACACCCTCGTTGACGGGGCCACGATAGTCGGCGGCGCCAAGCTCGTGGAGTTCCTCTCCGACAACAGCCCTGCCGTCTCCTACTGACCTCCCGCCCCCGAGCCTCTCATGGACCCTATCGAACGTCACGTATACCAGCCCGATGTCAGCTTCGACGGCGGTGACCTCGACTGCGGAGGCGGTCTCCTTCTTCTAATCCGCCGTCACATCGACCCTATGGAGCGCGGCGGCCTCCTCGAAATCCTCTCCACCGACTCCACCGTCGAAGTCGAACTTCCCGCCTGGTGCCGCATGACCAGCAACGAGATGGTCTCCTGGACCAAGAGGAACCGGCAGCGCAGCTTCCTGGTCTGCAAGGGGCCTTTGGAAGAGCGCCGAGCCACGGCCACCCTCCCACCCCCCACATCCATAGGCGAACAGCTGCGCGTGAAGGTCACAATCCCCGACTCCCTCCCCACTCCCTCCCCCGCCCCCGCAATCGCGCCTCTGTCCGTCATGGGCATCGGGAGCTGGCCCCGTCCCCGTTGGATGCTCCAGGCAGTCCACGACAGGCTCGAAGGTCGCCTCAATGATGAGGACTTCCAAGCCACCGCTGACGATGCCGCCCGGCTCTCCATCGACGCCCAACTTCGCGCCGGTGTCGACGTGGTCACCGACGGCGAGCAGCGCCGCGACAGCTATGCCAGCTTCGTAGGCGGTCTCCTCGACAATTGTCAGCTCATCCCCCTAACTGACCTCACCGCCATGGTCTACGACCCCGACAAGTTCGAGAAAGAGCTGCGCGCCCTGGACGTGCCCGCCGGCGAGGTACGCCACCCTGTCGTCTACGGCAAGCTCGGCAGAAGCAACCCCCTCGCTCTCCACGAGCTTGAATTCGCCGCCCAATGCACCGACAGGCCCATCAAGGTCGCCCTCCCCGGCCCCTACCTACTCACCCGCACCATGTGGCTCGACTGTCTCACCGACCTCCCCTACGAGACCCGTGAAGACCTCGCCCAAGACGTCGTACGCGTCCTCCGCGAAGAGCTTCATTTCCTTCTCGCCTCCGGCGCAGCCCTCGTCCAGTTCGACGAGCCAGTTCTCACCGAGGTCGTATTCGGCGCCCCAAGCGGCAACCGCACCTTCATGTGCGGGGCCCTCAGCGAAAAGCTGGCCCCTGCCGCCGAGCTTGATTTTGCTTCTGGTCTCCTAAACGACGTTGTCAACGGCCTCCCACCCGACCGCCTCGGCCTCCACATCTGCCGCGGCAATTGGACCCGCGACGAGTCTGCCGCCCTCTCCGGCGACTACCGCCCCCTCTTGGATCTTCTCAACCGGGTCCAGGTCGGGACCCTATTCCTTGAGCTCTCAACTCCCCGCGCCGGTGAAGCTGCAGTTCTCCGTTCTCTCCCCGACGACAAGCGCATCGCCATCGGCGTCGTCAACCAGAAGCTCGACTCCGTGGAGAGTCCCGATGACATCCGCCGGAGCATAGACCTCGGCCTCAACCTCTTCGGAAGGGAGCGCCTTCTCCTCACACCAGACTGTGGCTTCGCCACCTTCGCCGACAACCCCGTCGCCTCCGCCAACTCCGCCGAGGCCAAGCTCCGCGCCATAGCCCAGGCCCGAGACTTGGTACCTGCGTCATGACCGGCCCGGCTGGCCCCCCGCCCACCGACGACGAGGCCATCCAGGTCCAGGGCTACCAGAGGTTCCGAGCCCCGGAAGGCCACTCCGGCCAGGGCATTCTGATCAACACCACTCGGGGCAACATATTCAGTCTTTTTCACTCCACCGAGACCATGGACGCCGCCGTCCTGTGGGTGTGGGGTGCCCGCGGAGGCGTCACCGGCCCCGCCGATGGCATTTACGTCCGCCTCGCCGAGCGCCTCGCCGGTGAAGGCATAGCTTCTCTCAGGCTCGACTACCGTTTACCCAACGACCTCTACGAATGCGTCCTGGACACCCTCGCCGGGACAACCCTGCTGCTGGGTGTCGGCTTTAAGCGGTTGGCCCTGGTTGGCCACTCCTTCGGAGGGGCCGTGGCCATAGCAGCCGCCCCCTACAACGACAAGATAGTAGCCGTAGTGGGTATGTCCAGCCAAAGCGCAGGTGCGCAACGTGTTTCGGAAGTTGCCCCCAGACCTCTTCTCCTCGTCCACGGCGCAGACGATGCCATAATCCCCGTCCGTGCCTCCCAGTTCATCTACGACCTGGCCGATCAACCCAAGGAACTCCGCTACTTCCAGGGCGCGGGCCACGGCCTTAACGAATGCCGTGAAGAGCTAGACGAGCTACTGCACAGCTGGCTCAGGGATAAGCTGGCTTAGCGGAGAAGCAGATGAAGCTAAAGTATGTTGTGGTCTATGAACAAACGCCCAACAACTTCTGCGCCTACGCTCCTGACCTGCCCGGTTGCATCAGTACGGGCAAGACTTGGGACGAAGTACGAGAGATGATGCGGGAGGCAATCGGATTTCATTTAGAGGGGATACTGGAACATGGCGAATCGCTCCCAGAACCGCGAATGTCCCTTGAAGATGCTAAGGCCCATCATAACGAACCACTCTCCGAACAAGAGCAAAAGACCCTTGCAACCTACGGTGGTGATGCTCCCAGCCTGTCAACCACTTTCGGCATGGTTGAGGTTGAATTAAACCTCGCCCCTACCCCCATGTCATCCCGAGGCTCCGCGAGGGATCTAGGACTAACCCCTTCACATCGCTCTCTGCCATCCCCTTCCCCGTAACCAGGAAATATCAAGAGATGCAATACACTTCTTGATCCGCCAATTGTCCTAGGATCTGGCAACGGGAGCCCCGCACCCTATGGATTGTGTCCGTTCGCCCTAAGCTTGTCGAAGGGTCTAAGGAACGGACGGGGCCGGGGGCCTCTCCCTACCCCTCCTGATTACACACGTCCAGCGCGGTCGCCGCTATCACCTTGGCGCAGGTCACCATATCGCTGATGCGTATGTAGTTGTCCGGCTCGCCTTCACGCTCGTCGCACGCCCCACCGGGCCCGTACAGCACGCACGGAATGCCTGCCTGCCACATGTGAGTGGTGTCGTTCCCTGAGTAGGAGTTGGGAGTCTTGCTCCCGACGTAAGCCAACTCGCCCCCCGTCACCACCCTGTACCCCCGAGCCACCGCGTGGACAATCTCCTTGTCCGTGGGCATGTCCATCGGCTCCATCACCGTGCGAAGCGCCTTGTACTCCGCCGGTGGCGGCATCTCGATCTCATAGTCAAAGTCGGGGTCCGAGGCTTTGACCGCGTCCAAGGCCCTCCTCACATCCTCCAGCACTCCGGCAGATGTCTGCCCCGGCACCATGCGCCCGTCCACCAGCGCCGTGCAGAAGTCCGGCACGAAGTTCGGCCCGTTTATCACGTGGTTCCTCCCCTGCCCCCCGATCACCGCTCCAACGTGGAGCCGAGGCAAGGATGGCAGGGCCGGGAACGGTGTATGCGACAACTCCAGCCCGTTTATCGCCTCTATCGCCTTCGACATCTTCTGAATGGCGTTGATGCCACTCTCTTTCTGGCTTATGTGCCGAGACTCGCCCAGCACGTTCACCGCCATCTCCAGCCATCCGGCGTGTATCGTTAACACAGTGTCCGCGTCGTTCGGCTCCGCCACTATCGCCATGTCGGGCCGGTATCCCTGGGCTAAGGCGTACTGCGTCCCCACCCCTCCCTGCAGCTCCCCGACCACACACGCCACCTGAAGGTCGCCCTTAAGTGACGCCTTGGCCCGGCGCACCGCCTCGGCCGCCGCCACTATCGACGCAACGCCGCCCTTCATGTTGTATATCCCTGCCCCGTACAGCCGGTCCCCTTCTATGATGGACGTCCACGGGTCCCGCTTCCATCCCATTGATAGCGGGTCCATGTCTATGTGCCCGTTCAGCATCAGGGTCTTCCCGCCCCCCGTGCCCCGCAGCGTTGCGATAACCTGGTAACGCCCGGGGTCGACCTCCTGAAGGTCAACCTCGTATCCCCAGCGCCGGAAGTTCGATGCCAGGAACAGCGCTATCTTCGATTCCTCAGTCTTGAAGCTCGGTATGTCGATTAGCTTCTTCGCAAGCCCGACAACCCAGTCCTCTTTCACCCGGTTCGTTACTTTCTCTAAAGTTGTTGCAGCCATTCTCGATCTCCCCGGCTAGGCCGGCAGGTTACAGACTTCTAGGGCGGTCAGGGCGTGAGTCTTGGCGCACTCGACCATTTCGCTCACGTTGACAAACGTGTCGGCCTCTCCTCCGAGCGACCTATCGCCCCCCGGCCCGTTCAGGACACACGGAATGCCTGCCTTCCAGAGGTGGCACGTGTCGTTGCCCGCGTAGGACCGAGGCAGTATCGCCCCGACATTCTCGGGTGGCGCCCCCATGTGCCCTTCAATGGCCCGTGACACCGCCCCGACTATGTATTCGTCCTTCGGGATGTCAACCGGGTCCATGGTCACGGCTACTCCCTTGTATTTCGCAGGCGGCGGTATCACCAGCTCCCATTTCAGTTCCGGGTCCTCAGCGCTCAGACCGTCCAGGACCTTCCTCACGTCCTCCTCCACGCTCTCGGCGGTCTGCCCCGGCACTATGCGCACGTCCCAGATGGAAGTGCAGAAGTCGCTCACGTAGTTCGGCCCCTTCAGGTCGTGGTCTCGGCCTCGACCCCCGATAATCGCCCCGCAGTTTATCCTCGGCAGCCCTGGCAGTTCGGGGTGCGGCGTGTGCCTCAGTTCGACTTTGTCCACCGCATCAATCACCTTCATCATCTTCCCGATCGCGTCGACCGCCTCTTCCCGCACAGTGATGTGCTTGGAGTATCCCAGGACGTTGATCGCCATCCCGATGACTCCGGCGTGGATAGTCATGATGGTCTTCGAGCCGAAGGGCTCGGCAACAATGGCCATGTCCGCCGTAACCCCGCTTTTGAGGGCGTGGACCGTCCCCACTCCTCCCTGCAGCTCTCCCACCACGCACGCCACGACTATATCTCCCTTAAGCTCCACCCCCGACTTCCGTATGGCCTCCGCCGCCGATATCATCGAAGCTACCCCACCCTTCATGTTAAACGCCCCACCCCCGTACAGCCGGTCCCCTTCCCAACTCGGCGTCCACGGGTCCCGTTTCCAACCCATTGCCAGCGGGTCGATGTCTATGTGCCCGTTCAGCATCAGGCTCTTCCCACCACCCGACCCCTTAAGCGTAGCTATCGTCTGATACCGCCCCGGCTCCACTTCCTGGAGATCGACATCATATCCCCGCCGCCGGAAGAACCCCGCCAGAAACCTCGCCACCTTCTGCTCCTCCGTCTTGAAGCTCGGTATGCGGAGGATCCTGCTGCACAGATCCACGACCTCCGCATCCTTGATCTTGCCCAGGACCTTGTCCTTCACTGCTGTATCCATAGGTCTCTCCGTCTAAAGTTCTCTCTCCGGTCTAGTGTGACCAGCATTCCGGCCCAAGTAATTTAATTTTCGGCATCTACTGGTGGTTCTCGGAACTTATCCTTAAGTGGATTCGTAGGCCTAATCGGATAAAGAGAATCCAAGCTCTTTAGCTCTGAAAGCACCTTAAGCAAGGTACGACGGACAGAAGGACTGCAGGCTTGTATACTCTCGATTATCTCTTGAACTCTTCTGTCATGTCCCAGTTTTAGTCTTGTTAAAGCACTGTCTTTAGCATAATTAACTGAATATTTATCATTGCTGGTGAGCGAGGAAAAATTAGGTTTCCACCATGAGGGACACAGATTCAGGAGGTCGGATTCATCCCTAATGGCTATTACCACTACATCAACTCCTCGCTTACGTAGGGAGTCCAGCTTATGTTGTTTCTCGTCGCTCGGTGGACTAGTAACGACAACTTCGATGATTCTTAAGGGCTTGGTATCATCTTCTCCGTAAAGGATGAGGTCAGGGATTATTCCTCCCACGCTATCCCAGTCTGGGTCTGGCACTCTGACTCTGGCAACCCCTGCCCGCAAATCATGGGATAGGTCGCCACCAGGAGTCAGTCTAGCCCGAATCTCCTCTCCCCTATCTAAGTCAGGGCGTGTCAACTCGTCGTAGAGCAGAGCTACAGCCCGTTCGTGCAGAGCACTGACAGGCCAAGCCTGCGTTCCGACATTCCTGGCCATGTCCCCGTTATCGCTCACTGGGATACCTCCCTCCTCCTACTTCTCCTGGTTGCACCAGTCCATCGCCGCCAAAGCATACGTCTTCGCCAGTTGCACCATGCTCGGCACTATGACGTAAGAGTCCGGCTCACCCTTCTGGTCCCGGCCGTTCTCCGCACCCATCAGGCACACGGGAATACCCGCCTCCCAGATGTGGCAGCTGTCGTTGCCCGCATACGACTGCGTCACTATAGCCCCTATCTTGTCCGGCGCCCGACCCGAAACCTTCCGGTAGGCCTTCTCCAGGTTCTGCACTATCACGTTGTCCTTGGGCACGTCCAGGGGATTCATGAACACCGTCATCACCTTGTACTCCGGCGGCACCGGCGTCACGATTTCGTATTCGAAAGTCGGGTCCTCTTCCTTGATCTTGCTCAATGCCCGGTCAAGGTCTGCCTTCACCGTCACGTGCGACTGCCCAGGCACGATCCTCGCATCAACGATCACCGTGCAATAGTCGCAGGTGAAGTTCGGCCCTTTCAGGTCGTGGTTCCTCCCCCTCCCCCCGATTATCGTCCCAGCGATAATCCGTGGCAGGTCGGGCAGGTCGGGCCTGTGCTCATAGGTGAATTCTACGTTCTTGATTGCCGGTATGGCCTTTGTCATCATCTCCAGGGCGTCGACGGCCAAATGAGAGCGGCTCACGTGCTGCGACTGCCCGACGGTGCTGATAGCCAACTCCACAACCCCTGCGTGAGTTGTCATTATGTTGTCTCCGTCGCCCGTGGGCTCCGCGACGTAGGCTCCGTCGGTCCTCAAGCCCTGGTTTAAGGCGTAGACCGTCCCCACCCCTCCCTGCAGCTCCCCCACAACACAGGCCACGACCAGGTCGCCCTTCATTGGAGCCTTGGCCTTCCGAATAGCCTCGGCAGCAGTGATGATCGCCGTCACGCCGCCCTTCATGTTGTTGATCCCCGCACCGTACAGCCGGTCCCCTTCCCAGCTGGGAGTGAACGGCTCCCGGACCCAGCCCATCGCCAGCGGGTCGATGTCTATGTGCCCGTTCAGCATGAGGCTCTTGCCCCCACCCGACCCTTTAAGCGTCGCTATCGTCTGATACCGACCCGGCTCCACCTCCTGCAGATCTACCTCATACCCTCTGCGGCGGAAGAACTCGGCCAGAAACCTGGCAACTTTCTGCTCTTCCGTCTTGAAGCTGGGCATGGAAATCAGGTCGCTGGCCAGCTTGACCGTCTGCTCGGTCTTTATCTGACGAAGGACGCGTTCCTCGACCGCTTGGTCAACCATTCTTACCTCCCGAGACACATGAGTTCTTTAGGAAGAAGGACTGTTTGCCCTTCTCAAGGACGAGGCGAGTATATTATCAGCCCCGACCACACACAAGCCGACTCCTCAGGCCCAGCGTCAATCTGCCCTTACCACCATGTCGGCCCCCGAGCCGGTCGAAGATGCTGAAAGTGCGCCTTTGGCGTGCGCCGAGGCGTGAATGCTTCCTCTCCCCTCAGACCCCTCCCCGTAGGGGCAATCCTCCGCAGTTGCCCTCCCTGGGGCCGAGGGGCCGCTCACCCTGAGCACCGTCGAAGGGTCGAGCGGGGGGCGGCCCCGCACTGCCAATCCGTCGCGTCCACCCCGACTTCCAGCCGAGCCCCTTCTCCCCTGTCATTCCGAGGCCCCGCGAGGAATCTAGGACTTGCCCTCTCACACCCTTCCTCGCCTTCCTTTCCCTCCCCCGTAGGGGCGATTCGCGGAGTCTGTTTCATAAGTTATAGGCATATGGAGTAGGCTATGCTGGACAAGGTAGACAGCGTCATAAGGAGGTGACTGGGGATGCCACATCGACCGATGAACCGGGAACAGGTATGGATGTTGCCGCCGAGTCTCGACGAGATGCTGGGGGCCGGTCATTCTGCTCGATTTGTTGCTGAGTTCGTCGATGCCTTGGATGGAGAGGGCTGGGCAGCGATTGGGATTGATAGAGACGGGGAGGCGATGGGAGCGCCGGCCTACCATCCCCGTGCGCTGTTGGGTGTGTGGCTGTACGGCTTCATGACCGGTGTGCGATCAAGCCGCAAGCTGGAGGCGGCCTGCTGCGACCAGATACCGTACCTTTGGCTGACGGGCTGCCAGCGCCCGGACCACGTGACGTTGTGGCGGTTTTACAGCTCGCATCGGGATGGTATGAGGAAGCTGCTCAAGCGGACGGTGCAGACGGCGGTTAATATGGACCTGGTGGAGATGGCGGTGCAGGCGGTGGACGGGACGAAGATTAGAGCGAATGCGGCAAAGGACCGGACCTACGACGCCGCTGGGTTGCGCCGTCTGTTGGGCCGTTTGGAAGGTGCGATAGACGAGTTGGAAGCGCAGAACGAGGCTGGGGAGGAGTCGGCTATCGGCCATCTGCCGGAGAGGTTGCAAGACCGCAAGGCATTGCGTGAGCGGGTGCGTGAGACGGTGCACAGACTTGCCGATCGGGATGGGCAAAAGCAGATCAACCTGACCGATCAGGACGCCCGGATGATGAAGACGCGACAGGGTTATGCGGTGGCCTACAACGCCCAGGCGATGGTCTCTACGGTAGCAGCGGCTGAGGGTAAAGCGCCCGGCATGCTGATCACGGCAGTTGATGTGGTGAACGACATATCCGACAGACGGCAATTGGGTGCGATGATGGAGAAGGCTGAGGAGACGTTGGGACAAAGGACGGAGATGACGTTGGCGGATGCGGGCTATCACTCCGGGAACAATCTACAGGAGTGCGCCCTAAGAGGCCAACGGGTGGTGATGCCTGAGTCGCAGGACCGGGCGCTGCAGAGCCCGTATCACAAAGACCGTTTCACCTACGACGAGGCGAGCGACAGCTACCGTTGCCCCGAGGGCCGGTTGCTGCGCTTCACTCGCACCAAGCGCACTCGCAACACAGCAATGCGGCTCTACCGGGCATCAGGGGCCGTGTGCCGGGCCTGCCCGGCCTTCGGGGTCTGTACGAAAGACAAGCGTCATGGGCGTGCCCTGAAGATCGGTTCCCACGACGCTGCGTTGCGTCGACACCGGGCCTGGATGTCCACCGAAGAAGCCAAGGGTGCGTATAAACAGAGAATGCAACTGGTAGAACCGGTCTTCGGGATCATCAAGGAGCAACAGCAAGCCCACAGGTTCCTGTTGCGTGGCTTAACCAACGTCTCGGCTGAATGGAGCCTGCTCGCCACAGCCTTCAACTTGCGCACCCTGTGGAGGATACGGCGAGCCGCAGCTACCTGGACAAAGCATTGGGTAGCCGAGGGCGCATACTCGGCCTATCGGGCGCTTCAGACGGCAATCGTGGGCACAGTCAGCCCCCTGCTTCGATTAATGCGGCTCCGCCATCAGCCAGCCTGACCAAGCCAACTCCCCACGTCAAGCACAACCTACATCTGAAACAGACTCCGCGAACCGCCCTGACCTCTGCGCCCTCCTCCGTCTTGCCTGTGTAGGCAGGAACCCATCCACCGGTGCGGTGAATTCCGTTCGCCCTGAGCGGAGTCGAAGGGTCTCAAGAACGGAATGGGGCGGTGCCCCCTCCCCCCAAATGTGACACGAACCCCCTTGACCAAAGCAAAACACATGTACTATATTCACCCCCGACTGGCCCGTCACTCACCCTAAACCCAAGGAGGAACCAAAACCCAGGGGGAACACCATCCCCGGCCCCCGAGGACTCAACGTCTAAGCCCATCCCGCTGGACCGGCCCACACGCCGCTCCCGGCTCAAGCGAAAGCCGCCATCTCCTCATCCATAGGCCCCGGCTCACCCTTCCCCCACCCATCCAGGCGATGGAAGGTCCATCGACTCTAAGCAGTATGTAGGCTTGCGTGACCAGCCTACTCGACGCACCATTCATCCGGCGCGTTCGAGTCAATGCTATGCGCATAGCCCGCGAATATACGAGCCCTTCTATGCAGGGCTGGCTAGGGGCCTTCGTGCCCCCAGCAGACTCCACCGCCGTTCCCTTCGGAGATCCCCACCCACCCAGCGGCGGAAGTGAGTAGGCGCTCCCATCCCTCCGAATGGTCGAGCGCAGGCTTGTGGACGAGAACTCCCCACTCACCTCGTCCGCCACAGCAGGGCCACGTGGGGTAATCGCAGGCTGGCCCCCCGCCCCGAGCCCCCGAGTCTCGGACCTTCCATCGCCACCCCATCCCAACAAACCAAACCAAAACCCCAATCGAAGATGGAACATCCGCCTGTGGAGGACCCGCCTCAGGAGGACTGAATCCCCCTCCCCCGTAGGCATAGTCCCTAACGGTTGCTCGTCCCCTCAGCCCCATCCACCTCCACAGCCCCCCGAATGATCGGCCCGAGGCGGGAGTCCGCCATCTCCTCCACACTCCTGACCTTAACATGCCTCATCCGCTTCCCCGTCCCCTCTATCAAGCCATCGGGGTTCGGAAGCAGGGCCCCTTGGCAAAGTCCGAGAGTAACGTATTTGTCACCCTGAGATGCTATGTAGAAGACGTTTCCCTTCCCCTGGAAGAAGGGGTTGCCCCACTTTATCGACTCCCTAAGGTCAGGCGCAGCGTCGAGAAACATCCGGCGCAGCCCTTGGGCCAGGCGCCTGAGTTTGGGGTCTACGTCGGCCACCCAATCATCGAATGTCTTCTTGGATGGCATGGCCCGCGCCTTACTTCTCCTCGGGGACCAGGGTGAGCAGGAATTGCAGAACGAGATTGGCGGCCAGAAGCGAGGTTATTTCGGAAGTGTCGTAAACCGGTGCCACCTCGACAATGTCGAACCCAACCGCCCCGATTCCCCTCAAACTTTTGACCAAGGCCATCGCTTCCCGGCTGGTCAGGCCCGCAACCTCCGGGGTCCCGGTGCCCGGGGCGAAGGCCGGGTCCACGCTGTCGATGTCGTAGGAGATGTGAACCGGCCGACCCTTTGTGGCCGACCTTATCTTCTCTATAGTGGCATCGACACCCGTGTGCCAGAACTCCTCCCCCGTGATCACGGTAATGCCCGCAGCCTTCACCTCCTCGACTATTCCCATCGAGGGCCGTCCCCGTATCCCCACCTGCACCGACGTCGCCGGGTCCATGATCCCCTCATCCGAGGCGATGCGGAACATGGTTCCATGGTGTATAGGCATATCCTTGGGCGGCTCCCAGAAGTCGGGGTGTGCATCGAAATGGACCAGGGATATCTTCCCGTGCTTCTTATGAAGCGCCCTCAGAATTGGGAGGGACACCGTGTGGTCTCCCCCCAGGCACACGGGGAAGACGTCCTGGGAGATGATGTCCGTGACGGCGACCTCTATACGCCTGACCGCCTCTTCAATGTACCCATAGGTGAGTTCGATATCTCCATAATCCACGATGCGGAGGCTCTTGAAGGGCTCGGTCAGCTCCACCGCCTCCAGCCCGTGCTGCCCGACGTGCATGGACGCAGTACGTATCCCCCTAGGCCCGAACCTTGCCCCCGAGCGAATGATGGTCCCCAGGTCCAGCGGAAGCCCGACTATGGCCACGTCGGCCTTGGAGAGGTCCCGGCTCCCCGGAATCTGCATGAATGTGCTCGGGCTCCCGTATCGGGGCCCGTCTTGCCACGCTTCAGGCATCAATCGCTTTTCTTCAGTGTTACCCATTTACAATTACTCCGGTTCTTGCCTTGTCACTTACGGCATCGTTGCCGAAGATGTTAGCATATCGACAGAACATCCCGGTGCCGGACGGCGGAAGGTGGACAAACTTAGGAGGTTACTCATGCCAACTACCCTTAAAGGAAGCTACGTTTCGGCGGATGGACACGTAGTGGAGCCCAAGGACTTGTTCTCTTCCCGAATGGACCGGAAGCTCGCTGAAAAGGCGCCTCACATTGAGTCGCGTGACTCCGGCGACTTCTACGTCATGGAAGGCTTCGGAGAGTTCGCCATCGGGCTTTCCGGTGAGGGCACCGCAGCCACCGATAAAGCCGAGGGCAAGGAAATCCACATGGCCGGCCTCCGCTATGAAGACACCCGGCCCGGCGCCTGGGACCCCGTCGAACGCCTCAATGACCAGGACCTGGATGGCATCCGCGCCGAGGTCTTGTACCCCGGTGTCTTTGGCCTCTGGTGCTACAACGCCTCCGACGCCGACCTCCACATCGAAATCGTCCGCGTCTATAACGACTGGATCGCCGAGTTCAGCGCCTCCGCCCCCGATCGCCTGGTCGGCGTCGGCATCCTGCCCATGAGAGGCTCCACCGAAAGCAAAATCGCCGAGGTGGAGAGGGTCGCCAAGCTTGGCCTCCGGTCGGTGATGCTTCCCCTGGAAGTGGAGGGCGGCTACGTCAACATGGAAGGCGGCGACCGGCTTTGGGCAGCCCTTCAGGACGTCGGGCTGCCCCTCGGGTTTCACGTCGGCTCCAGCGCCAAGTCGGTTAGCGCAGACAAGTACCGAAGCCTGGGCGTCGGCGTCGCCGTAATCGAGCAGAAGATCTGCGCCGTGGCCCGCGGCCTCACCGATCTCATACTCTCTGGCGTCCCCCAATCGTTCCCCGGCCTCCGGTTCGTCATGGCCGAGGGAGGCATCGGCTGGATACCTTCAGTCCTACGTCTCAACGACCACTGGTGGGAGGACCACCGGCACTGGATGGAGCCCAAGCTGGAAGAGGCTCCGAGCAGCTACTTCTTCCGCCAGTTCTGGGCCACTTTCGAAGACGACCGCGCCGGCCTCCTAACCCGAGAACTCCTCAACGTCGACCACCTGATGTGGGGTTCCGACTACCCCCACCCCGAGGGTGTATTCCCCTTCTCTCGGCAGCAGATAGCCAAAGACTTCCACGACATCCCGGAGCACGAGACCGTAAAGATCGTCGGCGACAATGCGGCCGCCTTGTACGGGCTGAATTAGGGCCTCCACCCCTCTGGTACTGCTCCTGAGGGGGGATAACCGCCTTCGGAGTCGTGGGTCTCATCACCGATTAAGGGTGGGGTGAAGACCGCCATCAGGTAGACTTCGGTCCTCGCAGCCATCAGATGCCGGTCCTTCGGCCCGACCACGCGCAAACTCCCAGGTGCCAAACCCCTTTTTTCTCCCGTGGTAAGGTCCTCCACCCACAGCCGTCGGCTTTAGTCAGGAAGCGACTGGCATACAAGACCTTCTCACCGTTCCTTCGCACCATCTCGTTGTCAGTGCCGGCCAGGCCTTCCAGCCTTCCTACGAACATGCCTTCACCTTCAAATTATCTTCAACTATTGGGGGCAGTTCCCGGGCCGTCTGAAGCAGGGTCTCGTCCGACGGCAACACGGGGAGATCCTCTACAGGCACGACTCCGTACCGCGCACCGCTTTCCTGGGTCATAGCTTCACTCCTTCTCTGTCGTTCTTCTTAACTAGCATCCGAATCAGGTGAACTATGAGCACCGGCAGCCACAGGCCACCTGTGAACACCGTGACGACAACGTGCGCCCATGTTGGCATCCGCTCCTTGTCCTGAGCATCGGGTTGGTCTTCGTATCTCCCCAGAAAGGCCAGCAGTGCAGCTATCCATGACAGATATAGCAGGCTAAAGAATCCGGTGCCGAACATCATTCCTGCGGCAAGCCTCGGCCTTGCCATGCTCAACGCCGCGCCAACCAACGCAACCACCGATGCCAACATGATCAAGAGTCCATATATGGACATTCCCGCAATAGCGCCCTGATCCCCTTCTTCTCCGACTGCGGCTCCGAGTCCGGCAAGGAGCAGAATGAACAGCCCGTAGATGAAGGCGCCTATTGACCCGAATATCCCGACGATGAGAGCGGCGAGTCTCATTCCTGCAACTCCCACCAGCCGCAGTCCTCAGACAGAAAGGCCAAATCGCTTTCCCTGATTTCCACATAGCGCGGGGATTCGGTAAAGCCGTTGGTTATTACATCGTCTAGGTCTCCTGAGAAGCCGCTTAGCCTCTCCCAGTAGCACCCGCCCGAGTACGACGAACTGGAATAGTAGGTTCCCGGTGCGATGTCTCCACCTACGAGGTGGGTCCCATCGGCGAAGCTAGTAGCTGGCCCAGCAGGTGTGGGGGGAATCGGGGTTTGGGGCACCTGCGTATTGCCGGATACCCCTGTAGCGCAGAATTGGTTTATACCTTCCCCCATTTCAACGAGGATGTTTTCTCCTGCGTTCAACTGCTCAGTGCCGCTCTCTATCTCCGCCCCGTCGAGGTTGTCTATGCCGTCGGCGATCCTGCGCGCCCCCTCTTCAATCTTGCGAGTCATAGGCAGCGATAGTTCGTGAATGTGCGCCAGCGATTCCGGCGCGTCTAAAGTGGCTATGTCTGCCGCAATAGACATGGATGCCCCTAGATTCGTTCCCATTGCAACTATCCAATCCTCATCTAAGATCAATGTAGGGTCTGTGCCTCCCCTCGAAGCCAAACTAACCCGCTGTTCTAAAAGTGCGATATAGAGGGGGACCCATGCCCTCACGTTATCCACGTATTTCTTCTCCGCCTGCGTGGTTGCCCCATCACACGGCATAGGTTCCGCCTCTGACCCCCCACACCCCACCCCCAGCGCCGCCAGGACAAGACACGCGATTATCACTAGTTTCAAGCTCTTTCTCCGTTTGCTAGGCTCTCTGCTGCCACGGCGGGATTCCATGAGCCGCCAACTCAATCATTGATTCCCCTATGCGGATGTATTCCCGCAAGTACTCCCCCTTCAGTTCATTGACGATCCTGTGGCCGTGCGCTTTATGTTCGTCTTTGACCTTCACGCACTCGCGGTTATGCCGCAGCAATTCCGCCTTTATCTCCTCAACCGGCCTCTGGTCATCGGTAAGCCCCACCAAGTAATCGATCGAGGTGTGCATCTCCTTCGCAACAGCGACGTATCCCCCTATTTGGAAAAGCCCTTCCCGCGTTCTACGTGAGACACCATCTGTTGGGTATACGTGTCGTTAATAACGACAGCCAAATCCGCTTGACTAAGACCCCTTGCCTGTCTTAAAGCCCGCAGGCGCTGGCCATCTACCCCTGCATGTGATCACTCCTTTGCATTCAAGCAACATTAAAGCACACCAGGGTTGGAAGCGTGAAGGCCATTGAGGAGATTACGGCAGCATTGTACAGGGTGCATTGACCCCGTTCTAAGATTCCTGCACTGGTGTCGTGGGTGACTCCAGGCAACCGAGGTGGCCGCTCATACTTCAACAAGCTCAGCAAGAGCGGCCGCCTCAGTCCGGGTAATGCTTGGCCTAATTCGCTAAGACCGCCAGGCCTCGGGGATGGGCCCGCTGGGAGTGTAGCCACCCTGGTCGTCGTGGGTCTCTCCGCCCACCAGTGGAGGGTTGAAGACACTCAACAGGTAGAACCCGGTGCTGGTCTGCGTCTGGTGCCGGTCCTTGGGCCCGACGAAGTAGAGCGACCCAGGAGCCAAGTCCCACTTCTCTCCCGTGGTGAGGTCTTCCACCGAGCCCTCGCCCTCCAGCACGTAGTTGGCCTCGACGTGGTTCTGGTACCACAGCACGATTCCCTTGCCCGCAGGAGATCGAGGAGTGGACATAGTGAAGCCGCATTCGTCGTCCTGGGTGAGATACCGATAGGCTTTGGTACGACCATGACTTATGCCGACTACGCGGGTGTCAGCCAACCTCTTAATGAACATCGACCTACCGGAGTCTCCCTGCCATGCAGAGGGCAAGTCACCTGTAGACGGGTAGGAGCCGTCTGCATCGTGTGTCTCCGTTCCCAGTACCGCCGGGTTGAATACGCTTACTATGTGGACGTTGCTCTTGGCCGTGAGCCGGTGCTGGTCCTTGGGCCCGACGACGTACAGGTCTCCGGCGCCCAGGTCCCAGCTGTTTCCGTTGGTAAGATCTTCCACCCCCAAGTCACCACTGACCACCAGGTTTCCCTCCACGTGGTTCTTGTACCACAGGTCGATTACCCAGCCTGTGGAGACCAGAACGTCCGAAAGGGAGAATCCACAGCCGTCGGCCTTGGTGAGCAGACGCATGGATTGCAGTTTCTTGTCGCCATCCATTTTGACCATCTCTTTGTCGGTCCCGGCCAGGTCCTCCAACCTTCTTACGAACATCGTTTCACCTCTTGTTTTGTATGCATCTATTTGGAGCTTGGCGACAGTCTAACTTAAACTGTGTAAGCAGACACGTACCGTGTCTGGGCCCCTAAGGCCTCCAAGCCTCGGGAATTGGGCCCGTGGGTGGGTAGCCGCCCTGATCATCGTGGGTCTCATTGCCGACGAGGGGCGGGTTGAATACGCTCACCAGCGCGAAGGCCGTGTTGAAGGACATCAAGTGCCTATCCTTCGGGCCAACGAAGTACATCGATCCGGGAGCCAGGGCCCACTTTTCCCCCGTGTTCAGGTCATCGACGGAACCCTGGCCCTCCAGGATGTAGTTGGCCTCGACGTGGTTCTGGTACCACAACTCCTTCCCGTGGCCTTCCGAGGAACGGGGGTTAGAGATGGTGAAGCCGCAGCCGTCGGCCTGGGTGATGTAGCGGAAGGCTTGGGCACCCGTGCCCCGGACGCCGACGGCCTGGGCATCGGACTGTCTCTTCACGACCATGCTGCGGCCCGACTCACCTGTCCAAGAAGGTGGAACTTCACCGGTTGGGGGATAAGCGCCGTCTTCGTCAGGGGTCTCGTCGCCTTTAAGCGCTGGGTTGAAAACCGTGACGCCGTGCAATTCGGTCTTGGTAGAGACGTGGTGCTTGTCCTTCGGCCCCACCACGTACAAGTCCCCCGCCCCGACCTCCCAGCTCTTGCCAGTGGCGTACTCCGTAACCGTGGCACTACCGGAGACTATGAGACTTGCCTCCACATGGTTCTTGTAGTGACAGTCGATCTCCCAGCCTGCGGAGAGAGTGACGTCGGCGAGGGAGAAGCCGGCGCCGTCATCCCTGGTTACTAATCGGACGGCCTTAAGCCACAGGTCTCCATCCTGCCATTTGACTTCCTTGTCGGTGCCTGCGAGCTGGTTAAGGGTTCTTACGAACATGTCGGGTGTCCTCCGGCAGATATTTCGTATAAGGGGATAAAGACTAGTCCGGCCTCAACTCTCTCATGCGTACCTAGGTATCCACGCCTCGGGGATGGGGCCGGTGGGCGGGTAGCCGCCCTTGTCATCGTGGGTCTCATTGCCGACGAGGGGCGGGTTGAAGACGCTTAACAGGTAGAAGCCGGTGGTGGTGTTAACCTGGTGCCTGTCCTTGGGGCCCACAAAGTACATGGACCCGGGGAACAGGTCCCATTTCTCGCCCGTGGTCAGGTCTTCGGCAGTCCCCTCGCCCTCAATTACATAGTTAGCTTCCACGTGGTTTTTGTAATGGAGCACGATGCCGTCTCCCGCAGGAGAGCGGGGGGTGGAAATGGTGAAGCCGCATTCATCTGCCTGGGTGAGGTAGCGATAGGCCTTGGCAGCGCCATGGCTAACGCTGACTTCACGGGTGTCCGCAAGTCTCTTTAGGAACATCGTCCGTCCCGAATCACCGGCCCATGCGGGTGGGACCTCGCCCGTCGGTGGGTATGCGCCGTCCTCATCGGGTTTTTCGTTGCCGATAAGCGCGGGGTTAAAGACGGTGACGACGCGCATCTCGGTCTTAGTTGACACGTGGTGCTTATCCTTCGGCCCGACCACATACAAGTCCCCCGCGCCCACGTCCCAGCTTTTGCCGGTGGCATATTCCGTTAGCGTCGCGCTGCCGGAGATGATGAAGCTGGCTTCGATGTGGTGCTTGTAGTGGCAGTCTATCTCCCATCCGGCAGAAAGCCGGACGTCGGCGAGGGAGAAGCCGACGAGGTCGCTCTTGGTCACAAGCCGCGCGGCCCTGAGCCACAGGTCTCCATCCTGCCACTTACCTTCTTTGTCACTGCCTGCGAGTTGGTCAACGGCTCTAACGAACATGTCGGGTCACCTCCGGATTCGTATTGGTTTATTCCGACCTAGTGAGCGGAATCAAATGTAAAGATTCTGTTTAGGTTACTCCGACCCTTGATTACAGGTGTTAATCAAAACACCGGTACACCTGACGTTGTGGTAATGCCCATTCCCTTAAGCAGCTGGGATCCTACGATGCGGCACGTGAGATATATTGCAATCGAATCGGCTATCGAAAACATATGCGAGTCTAAATCAATTTGTTCAATAGCGTGCTTTGCACGATTGTAGACAAGCTTATTTAACAATTCCAAGATATTGTGTAGATTGCTGTCTAGTGCCCTAGCTTCAGGGTTCCTCAGTATCATCCCAATCGAAAGAGATCTTTTCTCATCTAGTCGTCTTTTGAGGCTGCTTTCAACGTGAAGACATGAGTACCTTACGATGTCTCGCGTAAACCAGTCTAATGGCCGATGCCTCAAATGCATCTCGACATATTGTATCGGTCTGAAAATTGCCCTCTCACTTATGTAATAAGCTCCAGGCCGACCATCTTTAGGACTCAATTCCTCTACATTGTGCAATCCGACGCCTGGGATTGTTTCATCAATCTTTATCAGGTTATTACAAGCGGGCTCGAACTCTATTGTCATTTGCTCGCTAACCCTCAGGATTGCAGACTCATGCTCACCAAGGCCAGCCTTGGATAAAATACCTCTAATGTCAGGTTGTATCGTCATAAACATCCGCGCCGCTACTCCTAGGCATACACATAGCGCAATCGCCTCACCTTGCCCAATTCCATTAGGGCTCCGCAAAGATGCATCTTCCGTCGTTCTCTAGCCACAGAATTAAGCTCATTCTATTTTTGGGTTCTTTTCTGATCAAAATCCTATCTGGTATATCAGTTCCCTCCTTCTTACCACGGATGCGCTCTCATATGTCTCTAATTCTCATGCACTTGGTGATCTACCACCCACATCAAACACCCTTGCTCAGGATCTCCAACGGCAGCTTGGACAGCAACTCAAGCCCGTCCTCCGTCATCACAAAAGTATCGATGAGCCCCGCGGACCGAGCGTCCTTGCCCCGAGAGAAGATCTCGTAGTTGGTAACAAACCCCGGCTGCATGGGCTCGTCGACGAACCCGCCGCCGACCACTCGCGTGTGGCCCACCCAGTCTGGAGGCAGAGAGAGGCCGACATCGTAGCCGCCGCGGTCCACCTCACCGGTCAGCCCTAAGACAGCGAGGTATTTGTCGATGTTCTTGCCGATAGCCGTGGGCGGATCGCCGGGTTTGACCCGCTCCTGGACGTAAGGGATGCTCTCCGCGAGGGCCTTCATGCGCTCACTCGCCTTCTCGGTGGGCTCACCGAGACAGAAGAAGCGGCAGAGGTCGGCGTGATAGCGATTGTAGACTCCACACACGTCGGCAAAGATGGTCTCCCCAGCCTCAAGGAGCATCCGGGTGGTGGGCTTGTGGGGCATGCGGAACCCCTCTTTGCTGACGACGCATCGGATGGCGGTTTCCTCGCCGCCCGCCTTGGCCATAGCGTACTGCATCGCCCCGTTGACCTCAAGCTCAGTAACACCGGGGGCGGCGGCTTCCAGCCCCGCCATGATTCCGATGTCGGCGATCTCGGCGGCCTTTCTCATACAGGCGACTTCTAGGGGAGACTTGGTGAGCCCAACGGTATCTACGATCCATGACCCGTCTACAACACGGGCCCCGGCTTCCGACATGCGCTCCTCCATAGCCTGCATCATCGCAGGCGAGGGTGCGTAGGCCCACTTTTCAATGCCGACGCAGCCGCTGAGCAGGCCACGGTCTTCCATGGAGTCGATGACGGTGCCCAGCTGTGGCCCCATCGGGTGGAATGGGAAGGTAGCGTAGAAGACAGCCTCGTCGATATAGCAGAAGTCGTTGACCATGCGCTCGTGGTAGGAGTCGAAGAAGAGGGCTTTCTCGGAGTCGGCGCGGATGACGAGCCCGGTAGGCGAGGCATGGTAAAACCAGATAATGTCGAAGCCCGTGAGGTAGGTGATGTTCCTGGGCGAGCTGACGTAGAGGACGTCGATCCCACGGTCAACCATTCTCTGGCGAACCTTGGCTCGGCGGGCGTCGTACTCCTCGTTGGGAAACACGGCCCCGAAGGTCCTCTCGTTGGGCAAGTCAGTCATTGTCGTCTCCTTATTAACTCACTTTGATGGCATTAGGTTATTTGAAGAATTCGAGGGAGTCTTCGAGGCCAAACAGGGCTAAGCCTCAGGCGAAAGAGAGTAAGGAATCATGGAACTTACAATACCGTCAGCCGACGGCGCGGGGCAAGGGGGAAGCGCTTAAAGCGTCTTCCGCCAGTCCGCCGAATCTCCCTCTTGAAAGCGGGTGAAACGGAAGGGATGAAGATCGACGCTTGGAGTCTCGCCCATGACCAGCTGTGACATCACCAGCCCCGCCCCGGGCCCCATGGCTATGCCGTGGCCGCTCATCCCCGTGGCGAAGTAGAACCCCTTCACGCCGGGGACCTCGCCCAGAACAGGCGTGGCATCGGGGCTGGCGTCTATCCTGCCCGCCCACGTCCGCTGTATGCCCAGCTCCCCAACCGAGGGCAGCAGTTTTCTCAAATGGTGAATGGACTGCTCCACAAAACGGCCATTGGGCTCGGGTTCAACGCCGACGGTATGGGCGAAGGGGTGCGCTTTGGCGGGGGAGCCGGGCAACGCCCTCAGCACATCCTCGAACAGTTCCTTGCCGACGTGAACATTCATCGTCTTCTTCACCCGCAGGAAGTTGCGTATGAAAAGCCCGAAGTTTCGCAAGGATTGAAGGTCTACGTAGTAGTCGGACCTGGTGCCGTTCGATACGTAGAAAGTCCCGTCCCGCTTCTGCCGAAAAGTCACGTCCGGGGTCATCACCGTGCAGTAGGAGATGAAGTCTGTGGGCTCGGTGCAGACGACAGTACCTTTCACTACCCGTTGGGGCAGGTGAACACCCACCATCCGCCCGACCTTCGACGCCCAGGCCCCCGCCGCACACACAACCTTATCCGTTTCAATTCGTCCCTTGTCGGTGACGACGGCTTTAACCGTGCCGCGCTCCACTTCTAACCCTTCCACAGCGCGCCCGGTGTGCAGAGCGACACCGCTCTCCCTAGCGGCCCAGGCTATCGCCTCGGTCGCCCGCCGGGCCTCGGTCTGACCATCGGAGGGAGTGTGTATGCCACCCACGAACGGCCCCTCGAGCGCGGGTATCTCGCGCTTAACCTCGTCCCGGGTAAGAACCGTCGTATCGAGACCCAAGCCCCGGGCATCTTGGGCCCACTCTTCAAAGTGAGAGAGGTCCTCTTCCGTGTAGGCTAACTTGAGGGACCCTTCTTCGATCCATTCAACGTCGGCGCCTATCTCGTCGGTGAGGTCGGTCCACAGGCCCTTGGAGAACATGACAAGGGGAAGCTCTCTCGGGTTCCGGCCCTGCTGCCTGACCCAGCCCCAGGCCCGGCTGGACTGCTCACCCGCTACCTCGCCCTTCTCCACGATGGCGACTTTCATACCCTTCTTGGCGAGGTAATACGCCGTGCAGCACCCGACAATCCCCGCCCCGATGATGACCACGTCGGCTTTAGAATCGTTAGTTGTCATAGCCTCCTCGGGCCCGGGCTAGTAGTCCATACATCAGCCGAAGCGATTTGGAGAAACATGGTACCCTCAACGGGAGCCATAATAGGGTTTCAGAGACATTCATAACGGTCCATAAAGTCGCACATGTGCCCTAATCCAGCTACGGCAATCGGTTTCCATAAGTGTCTTGACGTTTCATGGGGTTTCGGGTATTGTCGCTTTAATAGTGATAACTAAGGGGGTATTCATGCAACAGCCAAGGACCTTGTCGGCGGCATTTGTTAAGACTATCAAGGCCCCTGGACGGTATGGGGATGGTAGGGGTGGGCATGGACTTAGTCTCCTGGTGAAGCCATCTTCAACCGGGCGACTTGCGAAGTCCTGGTCACAACGCTTGAGGATCAATGGAGAGCCTTTCAACATCGGGCTTGGAAGTTACCCGATTGTGACACTGAAGGAAGCTCGGGACAAGGCCTTTGAAAACCAACGTGCAGTTGAACAGGGCAATGACCCGCGGGTCAAGAAATCCTCTACCCCCACCTTCGCTGACGCCGCCGAGATCGTTATCAGGATTCATGCCGAGGGCTGGAAGGACGGGCGGCATGAGTCGAATTGGCGTCGCAGTCTGTCACAGTACGCCTATCCGCCCCTAGGGGCCAAGTTAGTATCCGAGATAACCTCACTGGACGTCATGGCCCTTCTCGTTCCGATCTGGAATGAAAAGCGGGAGACGGCTAGGAAGCTGAGGCAACGCATTGGTGCGGTCATGAAATGGGCGGTTGCTCAGGGTTATAGGGCTGACAATCCCGCCGGTGAAGCAATCGGGGCGGCATTGCCAAAGAAGAGTCATGTCACCCAACATCGAGCGGCGCTCCCCCATGAAAAGGTCAGGAAGGCATTGGCTCTGGTACGAGAAACCGGGGCATGGAAGGCAACTAAACTATGCTTTGAATTCCTTACCCTCACTGCCACAAGATCTGGAGAAGCAAGGCTTGCCGAGTGGCCGGAATTCGACCTAGAGATGCAGGTCTGGACAATTCCCGCCTCCAGGTTGAAGGGACAACGAGAGCACCGGGTACCGCTGTCCGATCAGGCAATGGAAGTTCTGCGGGAGGCAAGGGAGTTGAAAACAGGCGATGGAATGGTATTTCCGTCAATCACCTGTAAGGTACTCACTGATTCGACGGTATCCAAACTTCTTCGAGAAAACAACATCGGGTGCGTTCCGCACGGTATGAGGACCAGCTTCCGCGTGTGGGCGGCTGAATGTACTGATGCACCTCGTGAGATTGCCGAAATGTGCCTGGCTCACGCAGAGGGTAGCGCAGTGGAACTGGCATACCGTAGGACAGATTACTTTGTGGCCCGCCGAGCACTGATGCAGCAGTGGGCAGACTATATTTCACCGTCAACTCAACTGGTCTACTCAGTCCCATTGGTCCTCTCAAAGTGAGTAGATAAGCTGATATCGACGAGCAAGTGCCTAAACACCTGCTTGTTAGTTATATTGGGCCAGCATCTTATCTGTGCCGGGGGCGCTAGCCTTTCCTTTTGTCGACACATTTCATTAAGAAATTGCCTTGCAATTACGACACATTTGAGGAAAGTATCGAGTCGTGGTCTGAATTAACAGGCTACGCTAACCGGATAAGGCACCTCCGATGCGCCCCCTAAATTTCGGTTCGTAGCTTGGCTTAGAATCAGGGGGCGGTTCCCTTGCAGGAAGGATAATTGAAATATGCCAGCGCGCTGTGTCCTCCCTGTTAGCTTCCCCGACTCGCTGACCTACACGTATGCCCGACATGTAGTCTCGGTCTCATACATGGCAAGGATGAGGCCTAGCACGACTCGGAAAAGCGATCGAGATTGGTGCGAAGGGCCAGAGCTGAGGCCCTAGCGATCGGAGCTCACCTTATGCTCTACAAGGGGCAGTCCATCGGCGAAATAGCCGAGCGGGTCAACATAGTCCGCTGCATTGTGGTTAGGCATCTCGTAATGCCTTTCGACCCTGAACCTGAATTGGGTGACACGAAACCTTTTGGAGGGGAATTCGTGATGCGAAGGGTGGTGGTGAGGTGGGTAGTTGGGGGGATCATGAATTACGACTACAAACAGAGCTTCTGAGTGTAGGTTCCCACATCTGTTACCACAGCATAAGTGCCAATAATCAGATTGAGTCCGCGTTGGTTCGCCCAAAAGATTCTTTACGCACCAGTACCGCTTATTATATCTGTTCGAGTCTTGCTTGGCGGTTCTATTTTGATGATAGACAGAACCGCCTTCGAATTGTGGCAGGAGCATGTGTAAGTCTATTTTGAACGATGGGCAGTACCATCTTCCAGATTAGCCTGCCCAGGCTGTAACCGACGTCAGAGCCGCCGGTGCTCCATCAGGCTAGGCCCTCCCTCGAAGCTGAAGGCCAGCATCCCTTGCCGACCCCAGGGTAAGGCTACCCTTGAGCTCCGAAGCTCCGTAACGTTCTTGACGCCCCCGGCTCGGAATGGTAAGATAATCTTACCTTCAGTAAGGCGGTGATTATGGACAAACAAGAGATCGTCACCAAGGTGGTCCAAACCTTAGCCCGCGTGCAAGAGGTGAGTGGGCGGTCAAGCGCAGGCATAGGTGCGTCTACGCGTCCGGTGGGGGGCGTGGAGGGCTTCGACAGCCTTAGCGGCGTGGAAGCGACCGTCATGCTATCGGAGTACCTGGGGGTTGATCTTCCTGAAGACTACAACCCCTTCATCTCCAACGACAGGAAGCGGGCGTTGTCGGTTAGCGAGATAGCGGACAGCCTGAGTGCCTACGTTGGGGCGGAGGCTATTGCAAGATGACAGAACACCAAGATAAGCGAAGGGCAATCGCGTCGCGCCTTCGCCTATCCAGGGAGATGGCTGGTCTCACTCAGGGTCAGGTAGCCAAGAGTTTTGACTGGCACCGTCCGACGGTGTCAGAGATCGAGGCAGGACGTAGAAGAGTATCCGCCGAGGAGCTTGCCACACTGGCTGAGATCTATGGGGTGAACATCCCCTGGCTCGTTGGGGAGGGGGATGAGGATTCGAGCCTCGCTGCCGACCGCGTAAAGCTGGCGGCGAGGGAGTTGAGCAAGTTGCGAGAAGAAGATCTCGAACGAGTCCTCCAGCTTGTGCAGGCACTCCGCGCCTCAAGAGGCGCCACCGAATGAACAATCGGCGAGCGATTGCCCGGCAGGCGATAGCAGCAGCCCTGCGCACCCGACTCTCAACAGGATATGGGCTTGACCAAGCTGTCTGTGTGTACGACCTCGCAGAGAAACTTGGCCTCGAGGTCCGGTTCCTGGACCTTCCCAGCATGGAGGGCATGTACTTGTCTGCTTCCAGTCCTACCGTCATTGTCTCTTCGTTGCGCCCACCCGGCCGCCGGGCATTTACCTGTGCTCACGAGCTTGGTCACCACAACCGGAGCGACGGAGTGGAGATCGATGAGCTTGTTGAGCAGTGGGACATACCCCGCTTCGATCCCAAGGAGTTCGCGGCGGATTGCTTTGCGGGCGCCCTTCTCATGCCCAAGATGGCCGTCTCCGGTGCATTCGCGATTCGAGGATGGAGCATGGAGGATTGCACACCTGATCAGGCATTCATGGTTGCCAGCTACTTCGGCGTTGGGTACACCACGCTGATCCACCATATGAGAAGCGCGCTCCAAGTCCTACCGGACACCCGGGCGCAGGCGCTGCTGAAGGTCAGTCCCCGCAAGGCTCAGTCGCTGCTCTTGGGATGGCAGACGCCACAGGTCGTCGTAGTTGTGGACGGCCACTGGACCGGGAGGGCGGTTGATGTGGAAGTCGGTGACCTCATATTTGCCCCACGTGGAGCACAATCAGAGGGCACGTGCTTTGAGCCATCGTCAGACGTAGAACACGGACGACTCTTCGTGGCGGGCAGGCCCGGAATAGGGCGACTGGAGGCCGGAGGCACGTGGTCGGCGTTCGTCCGGGTATCCCGACGAGACTATGTAGGACGGGCCCTGTACCGGCATTGGGAAGAGGCAGGGGATGAGTAGGTCACTCACGATAGAAGAAGACAATCTGTCAGTCGCTTGGGCGAAGGCGCTTCTCCGCGTAGTGGATGCGGGCGAGATTGCAACTTTGACTGTCGTTATTCGAGGCTTCACAGATGGGGAGCCCACGGAAGTGGCACCGATACGCCTGCTCCTTGATGACGCCCTGTCTGCTGACAACAAGGCACTCTCCAGCCACGAGGTCGCCAACACGATTTTTTCCATTTCGCTGTGGAACCGACAGGCAGATCGCCACCAACTCTACGAGCGCTACCGGCGAATCATGCCGCGTGTGCTGCGGGACCGTCGAAACAGGTACGGCGTCTACTTCCAGCGCTTGATCGCGTTTGACCACGACGCCGCCTACGAGGGCGGCGTCAATCAGTTAGAGAAAATCATACAGACATGGAAACGCGGCAACCGTCGTAGGTCTGCATTTCAGGCAGCGATCTTTGACCCAAGGAAGGATCACTCCAATCAGCCTCTAAGGGGTTTTCCATGCCTCCAACAGGTCGCGTTTGCACAGCAAGGCTCCGACGGGTTGAGTGTGACCGGCTTCTACGCCACGCAGTACATATTTGAGCGTGCGTACGGCAACTACCTCGGGCTGTGTCGGCTTGGCCTTTTTATGGCCCAGGAGATGGGAAGGCAACTTACCCAGGTTACCAGTGTCGCGAGCCCGGCAAAGCGTGACAAGACGAAGGGTGCACTTCAGGGGCTGGCTCGGGGTGTTCAGGGAATCTTGGATCAGTTGCAGGTGGGAAAGTGACGGAACTACCAGTTCAGGGCAGACTTATCGTGTTAGAGGGCCCCGACGGCGTAGGCAAGAGCACCCTCGCCGAACACTTCACGAGCCGCCTTCACGAGGCGGGCGTTCCCTGCGAATACCTAGCATTTCCCGGAAGGCAGCTAGGCTCTCTGGGCCGTCTCGTCTACGACCTGCACCATAACGCTCCCGGATATGGACTAGGTGAGGTCAACCCGACAAGTCTTCAGGTGCTACACATTGCGGCCCATATCGAAGCCATAGAAGTACACATACTGCCTGCCCTCCGTCGAGGTATCTGGGTTGTCCTCGACCGGTACTGGTGGTCCACATGGGTCTACGGCTCCGCTTTTGGAGTTTCCGAGATATCTTTGGAAGCGATGATAGTATTGGAGCAACTTCACTGGGGGCCCGTCAAGCCGGACCTACTTTTCCTTGTAGAACGCGAAAATGAAACAGAGGATGATAGCGAGGAGTTGCATGCGCAGATACTCAAAGGATATCGCGAACTGGCAAGCAAGGAGCAACGCTGCTTGCGGGTGGCTATCCTAAACAATGAATCAACCTTTGAGGACGCTCTTAATGAGATGTGGGATTTAGTCGCTCCGATCTCACTGCCACTCAGGCAAATAGATGATTCCACCGAATTCGCCAGGCCAGGCGACCAATTGAAATTTCATGAGGACACGGTCCTGAGGCCGCCCAGCGTGTCGAGCCTCTCACCAGCCAAGCCGACCATCGTCTATGACACTTATTGGAGCTTCGCCGCGAAACGGCAAGAGGTGTTCTTTCGTAGACTTGAGGGCTGCCCTCCCCCTTGGACTACGGACCCCGTCATAGCTCGGCACAAATTCACCAATGCTTATCGGGCAGCTGACCGCGTAAGTCAATACCTAATAGGGCATGTCATTTATGAAGGAGACCAATCCATTGAGGAAGTCTTCTTCCGCACAATCCTCTTCAAACTCTTTAACAAGATTGAAACCTGGGAATTACTTAAATCCAAGCTAGGTGAGATTACCTGGGAAGGTTATTCCTTCGACCAGTTGGACAGTGTGTTGACCACCGCCCTTGCATCCAAGATCCCGATATACTCGGCAGCGTACATCATGCCCTCGGGAGATAAGAGTTTCGGTTACCGGAAGAAGCATAGGAATCACCTCGCCTTGCTTGAACGTATGATGGAGGATGGGCTTCCGTACCGAGTTTCGGATACGGCGACTATGCAAGAAGCTTTCGAGGCACTTCGAACATATCCCATGCTTGGTGACTTCTTGGCATATCAGTTCGTGACTGACCTGAATTACAGCGAGATCTGTCACTTTTCTGAGATGGAGTTCGTTGTGCCAGGGCCCGGGGCGAGAGATGGAATCCACAAGTGCTTTGATGACCTTGGCGGCCTCAGCGAAACTGACATTATTAGACTCGTCACCGAACGTCAGGAGTATGAGTTTGCACAGCTAGGATTGGAGTTCAGATCATTGTGGGGAAGGCGGCTGCAGTTGATAGACTGCCAAAATTTGTTCTGCGAGGTATCGAAATACGCGCGGGTGGTGCATCCCGATGTGACGGGAGTTAGCGCCCGATCTCGCATCAAGCAGATTTATCGGGGATCGGGCAAACCCTTGGAATTTTGGTTTCCACCAAAATGGAACATCAATCATCTAGTACCAGTAGCCCGGGCGTAAACAAAATCAGCGCTAAGACCGCTTTGCACCCAAGGAGGCTTGAGAAATGATCTTAGCTCGAGACGAAATCCTGAGACGGCTCTGTGCCGGTGATATCTTCAAGGAAGACACATGGCGTAAGTCCTGCCTCCAAGAGGCCTCCTATGCTCTCAGAATTGCAGACGACACCCTCTTAATTGACGGTAAATTCTACGAACGCGGCGAAAAATATGACGGGGACTATATAAGAATTGAACCCGGCAAGATCGCAATCCTCTCTACGATGGAACTGCTGAACATGCCGCCGGACCTCGTTGGCAAAATAGGAATACGGTTGAAATATGCCCAACAGGGGTTAGCTGGGCTAATGGGCATCCAAGTTGATCCTCTTTATGGCCGGGGTAAGCCAACTGAAAGACTCTATATAAGGGTCGCTAACCTTGGGAACGAGACGATTAAACTCTCTCCAGGTGACGAATTGTTTACGTTCGAATTACACCAGTTAATGGGGACATTCCCGTCTAAGGAAAAGAAATCTACCTGGTTGCGGATGAAGGACGAGCTAAGGCACCAATCTAATTCCAGTTGGTCCTATGTTACCCGGGTAGAAAGTAATCTTTCAGCTGAGACAGAAAACTTGAGAAATTATCTACAACCCTTAGTGATGTTCGGGGTCTTCCTGGTTGCGGTCTCAATTCTCGGGGTATCAATTGCCGTCCTCGTCCAGACGGTTCGGTCAGACGAAGTCATTGGATCGCCGTGGTTGGACTTGAGTGAACGAACACTACTATTGTGGATATTGTTGGTCGGGATTGTGGGAACCGCATGGGTCGGATGGGCGGCTGGCTGGCGATTTCTCCGACCATATCGAAGCGGAACGCCGCGACCAACTACTGGCTGGATTCGCAAATATTGGAGGAGGTTTTGGCATTGGTTGTGGTAGTCGTCTGGTTGAGGTTAAGGAGAACCCGAACAACTAGCACAGTTGATTGTTAATCGAACCGAATAGATTCTGCGTTCACAACTGTTACCCAACCAGTTCAATAGTTCCCCGGTCTAGGTCAGCATGAATTCGTCCTTTCCCTCTGACCTTCACTTTGCGCCAGATGTCGAAGCCCGTCGTAATTGCCCGCTCCCAGTCTCCTTCAGTGCGGGCACTCACTTCTAAGTGGGAGGTCATTTCCTTTATTGTGCGCAACAGGTCGTAATTGACGCCTTCAGCTCCTTCTAGAAAATTCCGACGCTCGGCGTAGCTAAAAACCATTGCGGAGATCCCCTCTTCGATCACAATGGCCCGACCCCCGTCTTCCACCTCGTCAACTCTCGAATCACTCTTCCGCTTGCACCGAAGCAAGGCCCTTAACGTGGGAGACCAACCCAAGATACTGGCGTATGAGAGGTGGCATATATCATGAAAGCGGTAACCATCATCTTCGTAGCGGTTATCGGTTAAGGGATTTCCGTATTCTGCCCCGTCAACGGTGGTGATCGCTATCCCAGATTCTTGTTCTATAGAGATATCCATTTGCCTTGGTAGCCGCTCAGACGGTGGAAAGTCATCATCGAACAGCTTTATATGGCCTTTTCCTGAACAAATAGACTGCCACCGTCTCCCGGTCTTTTTGAGATTGAAATCCGCTACCTCTTCCAATGTCAGGCCGTGCTTTGTCGCGACGTTTGATAGATACCATAAGAGGTCACCCAGTTCTTCTTTGACCCGTTCGGGAAACAGCTTGTAAGACTCGCCATCCCTAAACCACTTCTTGTGCTCACCCAGCAATTCCCCCACTTCTCCTGCCATTCCCAAGAGCGGCACCATGATACTGCGGGGACCAGGCTCAATTGATCCAGCTTCGGGTTGCTGATCGGTTTGATTGGCAAGGCACTGGTATTCGTTAAGTTCCATCGTCTTCACCTCCCACCAATCAGCTGCTTGTGGATTTTCGAAGGTGCCTCCAAATGCGCACTTCCAAGATTTAGTGCCGCGAGCTTTCGAGTTTCATAATATATAGTATTTGTCAACGTATGCGTGTCATTGCTGGAGGCTGGGTGTTTCATTTCGACGTCTGCCATTCCCATTGCACTTCACTAGTTCGAACCCACTGTTAGATCCTTTGCCATCTCCTTTGTTCTTCTGAAATCCCTCAGGCTTTTGTCGACGATGAGGTTGGGTGGGCAATGAACTGAGCATGGTTATTCGAATCGGGTTTGCATAAGACTGCGCGAGAGCCTAGTCACCCCTAGTTGGTTATGCTGACGCTGGACCCGGCCAACACATGTTATACCGGGGATCGCACTCCCAACCTGTGTAATCGCCACCAATCGAGTCGGCAGAGGTATTCCCCGGCGGCCTCATGAAAATATATGTTCATTATAGAACCAGATGTGGGTGACCATCTACCTCCGGGCCATACTGGTCTAGTGTGAATTCCATTTGCGGCTTTAATGTTCCTGGTCTCATAGTCCTGAATGGATCCACATGAACGCCCTCGGCTTCCCGACTCCAGTATCTTCTCAAGCAATGATTGAGGATACCGCCCTTCTGGTATTGGACAGCGGCGATGCCACCAATTATCAAGTGTGCCGTTCAATGGTGGACATGAATTAAAGGAATCCCTTACCGATTAACAGGCAGGAGATTCGAAGGTCTGGAGCTGGTTGGTTGGGTGATTCCGGCATTCCTCAACAGCATGGGATAGACTTTGACTCTTTTCGTCGGTCTGCTGGCTCGAACCTTCAAAGGGAAGGCCGCAGGCCCATCGTGCATATCAAGAGCCGCCCCCGCTTCCTCAATACATCCCTGGAAGCACGCTTAAAGCAGGCCTTAATTCGCCGCAAGCCGGGAAAAGAGGCCAGGGACAGCCGGTTCATAGCCTGCTAAGGGACTATGTCCCTTGCTGAGTACCCATGGGGGACAAGAGTACAGACATGGCAGGCTTAACTGGGCCTGATTTGAAGGCAAGCATTACCGTGTTCGAGATGATTGGGACTGTGTGAGCGATCCATGTCCTGCTGGTAACAGACCGCTGTTGATGTGCCGACCAGCCCATAGTCATCCACCTGACATACCTCATGTACCGGCAACAGCACCTTCTTTGGTGTAAGTTGCAGCAAATATCATCTCAGAAAGCCATCGACGGAATGAGTCGTTGTCGCTGAATTGTTTGAATAGCTCAATTGGGTCTGCCACGTAGTCGGTCATGGCCCGCTCCAAGGCCTTGTCGTGCTCAATCTGGGCATTCTGCTGGTCGGAGTTGGCCATCGCGTTCTGGTAGGCTCTGTCCCCGGCAACCTTCGCGGGCAACTCTTCGGCAATTACCTTCTCGATCTTGTCCTGGTCCTTCCACTCAATGTTGCCGAAGTGATCGTTGAACTCCCTGATGATGTTGGAGAGCCGCTCCATATCCGTTTCTGGCTTCTGCCCGCCGCCACTGGTGGACACCGGCTCAATCTCGGCGTCCTCGTCGGGAAGCTGGATGTCCTGCACCGCCTGCTTCTCCACCCGATAGCTGTCCATGTCGATGGATTCGAGAATCCCCTTCGACAGGTCGTCTTCAATGGGGGCGGGCAGCTTTGGAACGAGGAAGGTCAGGAAGATGGAAAGCTTCTCCCACTCGGCGTTGGAGTAGGGCAGGATTGCGGCCAGGAACCCGTAAGTCCGGAGGAACGCCTTGGCCTTGCCCTTGAAGTCCACCTGGCCGTCCTCGTCCAGCTGCTCCCGGTAGAGCGAGACACAGGCGTCCAAGATGGGATCGAGTTGGTCGCGGTCGGCCTTGGACAGGAACAGATCCACCAACTCGTGCAGCTGCGCCGGGTCGTAGACCTGATAGCCGTCGAGTGCCGCCTTAAGGTCGTGCAGCCTGTCCGGGTCGGTCTCTTCCGCCAGGACCGTGGTCCGGTAGTAGTCGGCGAAGGCCTCCTGGATCGTGTCGGCGTCGTTGTTGAAGTCCAGCACGAAGGCGTCGTGCTTCTTGGGGTGTGCTCGGTTGAGACGCGACAGCGTTTGCACCGCTTTGACGCCAGACAAAATCTTGTCCACGTACATCGTGTGCAGCAGCGGCTCATCGTAGCCGGTCTGGAACTTGTCGGCGCAGACCAGGAAGCGGTACGGCTCTTCCTGAATCCTGTCGGCGATCAGGTTTGACGAGAAACCGTTGAGGGATGCCTCCGTTACCTTCGTACCGCCGTGCTCGTGCTCGCCGGAGAAGGCGGCGATGGCCCGGTATGGGCTCTTGCGCTCCTTCAGGTACTCCTGGATGGCGTAGAAGTAGCTGATGGCCCGCTGGATGCTGCTAGTGACCACCATGGCCCGTGCCTGACCACCTACCTTTTGCAGGCCGACCACATGCTCGTGGAAGTGGTCTACCATGATCTCCGCCTTGAGGCGAATAGCGTGCTCGTTGTCCTCCACGTAGCGACGCAGCTTCTTCCCGGCGCGCTTGGTGTCGAACTCCGGGTCTCCCTCCGCCGTCTTGACCAGCCGGTAGTAGCTGTCCACCGGAGTGTAGTGTGCAAGCACGTCGATGATGAACCCCTCCTGGATTGCCTGCTTCATCGTGTAGACGTGAAATGGGAGGTGCCTTGTGTTCCCGCCCTCCGGCGAGGGGTCGCCGAAGATTTCTAGGGTCTTGTTCTTGGGGGTGGCGGTGAAGGCGAAGTAGCTGGCGTTGGCCAGCAGCTTCTTGCTCTCCATCAGCCGGTTAATCTTGTCTTCGGTGGTATCGTCTTCGGCCTCTGAACCGGCCTCTCCCAGCGCCATGGACACCGACGCCGAAGTACGTCCGCCCTGGCTTGAATGGGCCTCGTCGATGATGATGGCGAACTTCCGCCCTCGGTGCTCGCTGCCGATAGCGTCAAGGATGAACGGGAACTTCTGGACGGTGGTAATGACGATCCGCTTGCCATCCTGAAGCAGGGTGCGGAGATGGCCGGAGCTTTCGGCGTGGCCCACGGTGGAGCCTACCTGGGCGAACTGCTTGATGGTGTCCCGTATCTGCTTGTCCAGCACTCTGCGGTCCGTAACCACAATCACCGAGTCGAAAAGCGCGCTGCCGTCCCGTTCCAGTCCAATCAGCTGGTGGGCCAGCCACGCGATGGAGTTCGACTTGCCGCTGCCCGCCGAGTGCTGAATCAGATACTTGGGGCCGACTCCCCTGGTGGATGCGTCAGCCAAGAGCCTGCGCACCACGTCCAACTGGTGGTAGCGAGGCCATATCTGATCCCGCTTCTTGCGCCCCGTCTTGTCATCCTTCGTCTCCACGGTCTGGGCGTAGTTCTCGATGATGTTGGTCAGCCCGTCGCGGGTGAGGACCTGCTTCCACAGATAGTCGGTCTTGAGGCCGTTGGGGTTCGGGGGATTGCCCGCGCCGTCGTTCCAACCTTGGTTGAAGGGCAGGAACCACGACTCCTTGCCCTTGAGGTGGGCGCAGAACTTCACCTCGTGGTCGTCCACGGCGAAGTGGACCAGGCAGCGGCCAAGCTCAAAGAGCTTCTCACTGGAGTTGCGGTCCCGCTTGTACTGCTCGACGGCATCTTCCACAGTCTGCTTTGTCAGGCTGTTCTTCAGTTCGAAGGTGGCGACGGGCAGGCCGTTGATGAACAGGCACAGGTCCAGGGCAAGCCGGGCTTGGTCCCGGCTGTAGCGGAGCTGCCTCGTTACGCTGAACCGGTTCTGCCCGTACTGGACCTGAGCCTTCTCGTTCCCCAGCGACGGCGTGCCGTACATCAGGTCGATCTGGTGCGGCCCATGCTTGATGCCCTTGCGCAGCACGTCAATGGTTCCTCGCCGGGTGATTTCCCCTTGCAGCCGGGCCAGGAACTTGCGCCGCGTCGGGCTGTCCTGGCCAATGTCCAGCGACTCGGCGGCAACGGGCTGGGCGGCGTGGAGGAAGGCGGAGAGCTGGGCGAGGTCCACGCAGTACTCCCGGTCGTAGTCCTGCGGGTCGCCGCATATCCAGCCCGCGCCGTAACTGGCCGGTCGCTCGTGAACCATGCCGCCCTGCGGTGAGTCGCAGGCGGCACCCGTTAGCGCTGCGCAGATGAGGCGTTCGAGGCCCCTCTCACTGGTGTCGGTGGTCACGCTATCCCTCGCCTCTCATCGGGATGGAGACTTCCCTCACCTCACCGGGCCCTATTCCTGCCAATGCCTCGCGGACAGCCTCGGTCCGCCGCGCGATGCGCGGCCATCCGGTGTCCATCAGTACGACAATGGCCACGCGCCTGTTTGCCATGTTTTGCTGGCGCCGCATGTTCTGATCGGTAGTTATCAGGACGTCGTACTCAGCTTCTTCAGCCATGACCAGCAAGTCCCCGTTGGACAACCTGTCCCAGCCGTGTTGCCGAGCCTCGTCGACCTCATGCCCAAAGAGTCGGCGGCGCAACTGGCGGGGTGTTCCGTTATCGAACAGTATCCGCATACACAACCTTGCTGCGGAGGTCTTTTGCGACGTGCTCCAGAACCGCCCTCACCTCCGATTCTTCCACCCCACCGAACCACTCGATGAAATCGTAGATCGTCGCGCCCTCCGCAAGGTTCTCAAAGAGGACGTACAACGGCAGCCGCGTGTCCTTGAACACCCAGGCCCCGCTAACCCTGCCGGCCACGCTTTCGACCGCCGGGCACTTGCTCCAGTCCGTCATACGGTCACCTCGCTTTCGATTGCCAAGTCTTCTATCAGTCCTTCCGTGTCGTGGGTGGCTCCGTTGAGGCCCTCTCCGAATGGCCCACTCTCCCCTATCGGGTCCTGGCCGCCGTCCTCATCCGGCAGTAGTGCCGCCGCCGACCGCACGTCCAGCTTGCCCGTCACCACGTCCGCAATGAGCTTGGTGCGGTACTCCTGCACCAGCTCGATCTGGCGTCGGGCGCGGGCGATGGCGGCGTCAAGTCCAGACGTTTGGGTCTTGGTACAGGCAATGACCTCATCCTGCTCAAATCTAGGTGGAACAGCAATCGAAATGCTCATCAGACGATCTTGAGTAAGTTTAGGCTGCGCAGCCCCGGAAATCCACGGAATGTAGTTCATTCCCTCCATAACGGCTGACAGGTACTCAAGATTACCGCGTCTTGGCTTCAAAATATGTGCATGGTTGTTAACCCAGAACTTCCCACGCGCGATGATGGCCAACGGCAAGTTGCGAAGTACAAGATTTGCGCCATCTTCAGCTATCAGTAGCAGTTCGTCATTGAAGAGGTAATCCTCGACCCTATCGATCATTCCTGACGCGCCGTAGTAGTCGTACTGACACACACTCATGGCTCCTCGTTCAACCGCACTAAGTGGTATCCGTCGGCGATTCCAGCAGAGGAACTCCGTCTTCACGCGAGTCACCTCCCAGTGCTCTGGCACGTCCCCCAGCCACTCGACGCCGGAGGGCTTGAGCGCGACGTTTGGGTCGAGGCCGCGGGTGACGGCCCGGCTAACGACGGCCTGCCGCTCCTCCTCCAGCAGCGCGATGAGCTTCCGCTTGGCGCCAACGTAGCGCCGGATGCGCCGGTCCACGTAGTCCAGGTAGCGGACGATGGCGGCCTGCTCAGGGAGGGGCGGGACGCCAACGCGAAATGAACTCAACCTACTTTCAGCAATTGCTGGATATACGACTCCAACTGAATTCGCTGAAACT
This sequence comes from Dehalococcoidia bacterium, assembly GCA_965222055.1. GTDB lineage: Bacteria > Chloroflexota > Dehalococcoidia > Plut-88900 > Plut-88900 > Plut-88900. The sequence goes on along the minus strand of CBDCTF010000007.1, from coordinate 3,301,005 downwards.
CGGTCGGTAAACGTACTGCCCTGTGCCATGTAGCTCACAAACTTAGGTAGTGTGTTACTGTTCGGAGTAAGCACCGCGAAGCCTGTAGAACATACAGTGTTGCCGTTAATATTTTTGGCAAACCACACTGCCTTGAGGTAGGTTCTCACCGTCGAGACGATCGTGTCTCCGCTCCTGACAATGCGTCTTGCCCTTGATGGCGACGCAGTGAATTGGAGTCTTTGAGGTTGCTCAGTCAGAACGCCAGTATCGACTGAGCCGATGTCTATGTACCCAAACTCAAAATCAGGGTCTGTTGTTTCAGGCAGCACAGCATTGTTCACTTTCACCCAGTGCTTCAGCCGCCACACTTTCCAATGCGCTGGCACGTCGCCGAGCCACTCGACGCCGGAGGGCTTGTAGGCGCGGTATGGCGCGTAGTTGCCAAGCGTACTTGGAATATGTGCCTTCTGCGTTTTCATTAACATTGGGTCCAACCACCTCTATGACCAGTAGTACGTCTTGAGAAGATATTCCCAGAGCGATCGTGACCTGATGAAAATAGCGCGAAGCTGATCGTCGGTAACGCCTACCTTTTTCTCATGGAGTCTATCGTACAATTTAAACAATTTGATTGCTGCATCGACGTCGGCTTCTATGAAACCCCGCAAAGGTTCGTTATCCACTTCCCGAAGCGCATACATAATCTTGGCACGGCGAGTGGGTTTTCCTTCGTATGTATAGGATTGATTAGCCTGTCCTATAATCCATTGCGTCAACTCTTCTTTGGGTGCTAACCTACGGAGCAGTTGATTCCTTAATTCCCGTAGTGAAACCAGCACATGCCTTGAGCGATCTTGGTTATGCCCATTCAGAGCACCCACTGCACCCATAAACATCATACTTAAGTCTGGGTCTACTCTCTTCAGCAGGTCAACCAGATCAGAACCTTCAAGACCACCTTCGATAGTGGGATAAGCCTCTATCTCTTCATCGGATGTTTGCGTTTGATTCGCCGGTGGATAGAGTACGTCCAAGCAATGACCCGTAGAAGCCAACTCGCGAGACGCCCCGGGTAGCACGAAGGACGGTAGTTTGACAAGATCGTCTATATCTTGAATAGATTCAACCAGCAGGCGATGTGAAGCCATGAAATTGGACATAGAGTGTTCAATTGCTGACATGACCGGCTGCTGAATATCTAGTTGTCGCCCCAAGTCAGCAAAGTTAATTTTGGACATTCGGGGTTCTATAACTGTCAGATTGTACGAGATGTCGGACAGTGCTAGCTTGGCAATGCTTTCAAACTGCACAGAAGATTTGGAAAGGTGACTCAATTTGGAAAGCCAAGAGTGATGCGCCGAAGAGAGGGCATTGAACCCGGTAGTCGTAGGCAAGCTCAACTCATGCATTTGTTGGGTCGCCTTGAGCAAGTCATTGTAGGAGACAGGAGAACCTGCGGAGAGCAAAGCTTTACTTACTACAGCTTGCTGTGATTGCATCAGACGCATAGCTGCCGAAATGCCACTGGCGTTGATTAGATCAAGCGCACGGGTGAACGTCGACAACTGTTGACGGCCGGCGTTAGAAGTTCGGATAGAGCGCTGCTTGTCTTTAGCCATGTACGTCTCCTATCGTAGGTGCTAGATGTGATTATGAGCATATTGGTGAACCTATAGGTCAAGCTGTTCCAGGAGTTCTTCAACCGTCAAGCCGTGATGTACGGCGATGCTCTTCAGGATGCTCAATAGCGTCTTCGTTCGGATGGGCCTATGGCGCGGGATCACTTCATGGTGTTCACCGTTGACCTGTGTCGTGACTCGCACGTGAGAACCGCGCTGCCGCGTAGCTTCATAGCCCAGGCGCTGAAGCGCCCTCTCCAAGCGCTCTCCAGTCAAGTCACGTGGCAGTTTCACGGCGCGAGGACCTCATCGCGAACGAAGTGGAGGCGAATCAACGCTGGCCGTTGCATCGAAGCGTCAAAGTAGCAATCGACCGCTTCCTTGACGTTCCGCCGAAGCTCCTCGACCGTCTCGCCATCGGTGTGTATGCCGTACCCCAGCGCACTGGCCGAGTATCCGCCGTCGGTCTCATCCTCGCTGACTTCAAATATGATCTCGGATATGGCAATGGACATTGCGCTCTTCTCCTCTCTTCTCTTGAGTGCGGCGACTACCGAACAATCTCCGCCAGCAGACCCTCAGTCTCCTGCTCCAATGCCAGTATATCCGCCCGTATCTCTTCCAGGGGGCGCAGGAGCTGGGGCTTGTAGAAGTGGCGTGTGAAGCTGATCTCGTAGCCCACCTTCACACTGTCCGGCGCGTACCAGGCGTCGGGGGCGTAGGGCAGGACTTCTCGGCGCAGGAAGGCGTCAATGCCGCCGTCTTCCAGCAGGGGGACCTGCTCGGTGTCCCGCAGGTCGGGGTCCGGCTCGTACTCGACTACGGCGGGCCTGCCGTCGATGGTGGCAGGGAATAGGCCGTGAAGCGGGTCAGTCTCGACATCCGTCTTGTGAACCTTCCTGATGACCGGCGGCGCGGTTTCCGACCGATGGGCCTCGTCCTTGAGGGACTTGATTTCCTTGGCGGTGTAGGCGTGTTCAGGATCAATCCCCTCCAATCTCAAGGGCCGCTCGACGGTCACCTTCCAGTAGCCGAATGCGGCGTTGGGGAATATCTTCGATTGCTCCGTCTCCTCGAAGGTGAGGAAGACATCGCAGATGCGCTGTATGTCCTCGTCGGAGAGCTTGCAGTTCTTGCTGCCGAGGTTCTTGCGCAACGGCTTGTGCCACTGGGTGGCGTCGATGAGCTGCACCCGGCCCCGCCGATGCTCCGGCTTGCGGTTGCTCAGCGCCCAGATGTAGGTTGCGATGCCGGTGTTGTAGAACATGTTGAGCGGCAGGGCGACAATGGCCTCCAGCCAGTCGTTCTCGATGATCCAGCGGCGGATGTTGCTCTCGCCCTGACCGGCGTCGCCGGTGAAGAGGGAGCTGCCGTTGTGCACCTCGGCGATGCGGCTGCCCAGCGGCGTATCGCGCTTCATCTTGCTCAGCATGTTGGCAAGGAACATCATCTGGCCGTCGCTGGAGCGGGTGATGAGGGAGTAGTCCGGGGCGCCGCCGTGCCCCACCACGAAGCGCGGGTCCGTGATGCCCGACTTGCCGCCCATGCGCTCCAGGTCGGTCTTCCAGGATTTGCCATAGGGCGGATTGGAGAGCATGAAGTCGAACTCGCGGGCTGGGAAGGCGTCGGCGGAGAGGGTGGAGCCGTACTGCATGTTGTCGGCCTCGGCGCCCTCGCCCTTGAGGATGAGGTCGGCCTTGCTGATAGCGTAGGTCTCCGGGTTGACCTCTTGGCCGTACAGATGGACAGACACTTCCTTGTCCTGCTCGCTGGCCAGCTGCGTCACCGTCTCCTCCGCGACCGTCAACATCCCGCCGGTGCCACACGCGCCGTCGTAGACAAGGTAGGTGCCGGAGCGCACCTGGTCGGCAACCGGCAGGAAAACGAGCCGGGCCATGAGCTGCACCACATCCCTCGGGGTGAAGTGCTCGCCGGCCTCCTCGTTGTTCTCCTCGTTGAAGCGGCGGATGAGCTCCTCGAAGACGGTGCCCATGGCGTGGTTGTCGAGGCCCTCCAGTCGCACGGTGTCGTCTCCATTCAGAACAGGCCGAGGGCCGAGGTTGATCGACTTGTCGAGGAACTTCTCCAGCAAGAACCCTAACGCATGCGTCTCGACCAGTCTGGGAATCTGGTTGCGGAACTCGAACTTCTTCAGGACCTCCTGGATGTTGGGCGAGAAGCCATCGAGGTACGCCTCGAAGTCGGCCCGGAGCCTCTGCTGCTGGCCGATAGAGGTCAGGTCACGGAGTCGGAAAGAGGATGTGTTATAGAAGGCCTCGCCGGATGCCTGGCGCAGTGCTCGGTCCTGGTTCGTTATTCCAGCGTTGTCCAACTGGGCCTTCATGTGGAGCACCGCTTCTTTTGTCGGTTCTAGGACCGCGTCGAGGCGTCGGATGACCGTCATAGGCAGGATGACGTCGCGGTATTTGCCCCGTACATAGACATCTCGAAGCACATCGTCCGCGATGCCCCATATGAAGCTGCTGATGTTGAGAGTGCTCATAGCGCTTCGTCTATTATGCCATCCTGTTTGCTTTCGGTAAGAACGCTTTCTTCCTTGACGCTCCCCCATGCCTCCTTCGCAGGTAGTGCGGCGTCCCATCTACTCAATTGCTTGCTGGGATACTCCGCTTGCCATTCAGTTTCTCCGCACGGTATATCTTAGGTCCCCACCTAACTGAGATGATACCAGTGAATGACAATCTCTTGGAGAATCAGCCCACCCGTGCAATGACTTCCGGACTGTCGTTACTTGCGTAGTTAACCAGCGTCGACACTTCGTAGGCGTCCAGGGCGTCATTGGGGCTAGGGACGAGTATGTGGGCAAGGGCTGCTGCATTCTCAAGTCTCGTGTCCAACCACAACTCCTCCGATTCCCTAGGCAGGATCACGGGCATCCTGTTGTGTATCGGCGCAAGAAAGTCGTTGGCCGCAGTCGTGATGATGGTGCAGGACGGGACCACGTTGCCCTGTGGGTCCTTCCACGTTTCCCAGAGCCCGGCAAGGGCGAAGGGCTCCCCAGACTTCATGATTATCCTATAGGCCCTCTTCCCCACAGGCGTCTTCTGCCACTCGTAGTAGCCGTCGGCAAGGACCAGGCAGCGCCGTCTTTTTAGGGCATTGCGGAAGGCAGGCTTCTCGGCCACCGTCTCGGCTCGGGCGTTGATCATACGGGACCCGATCTTCGGGTCCTTGGCCCAGAAGGGTATCAGCCCCCATTTCATGAACGCCGCCTCCCGACCCTCCACGTTCCTCACGGTGAGAACGCTCTCGGTGGGGGCGATGTTGTATCCGGGGTCGTAGCTGAAGTCGATGCCGTCGAACTCGAAGCGCTGGGCCAGGTCTCCCAGGTCGGCTATCAGGGTGTATCTGCCGCACACGTGACTTGTCCTCCCTCCCGATTATCCCATCGAGAGGTCGTATCGTCACTTCAATGCCAGTCGTGGGCGTCGGGCATGCGGGCCCCGACGTCCAACGTTCTCACACTAGACAACGTAACGTTAGTGGTACCGTCGTGGCGGGAGACGACACCCTTGGCCAGTAACACACTGTTGCCCAGCTCCCGCTTGTACCGGGCGAAGACCCGCGGCCAGACGATGAGCTGCACGTCTCCCGTCTCGTCCTCGATGGTCACGAACACCGTACCCTCCATGCCCCTGGGATGCTGCCGTGCCACGGGCCAGCCCGCCACCAGCACCTGTTGACCCTCAGGTAGGTTATCGATATCAGAGGCAGGAAGCACGTCGGGGCCCAGAGTCGGCCTCACGAACTCCATCACGTGCCCCCTGGGATAGATGCCCATGACGGCATACTCCCCGGCCATCCTCTCGTGGGCGGTGAAGTCGGCAAGCTCGGGAACGTTGTCTCCCGTGGTCAGAGGCAGTGCCCTCTGTCCGTTTCTCGGGGGCCGAACGGGTAAGCCGGCGTCCCACAGGGCCTCCCTGCGGTTGGCCGCCACTCCGTCGAAGGCCCCGGCCATGACGAGAGAGTGTACCGTTTGGGGCCTGAGTCCCGTCCTCCGCACCAGGTCCCCGGCCCCCGAGTAGGGCCCGTTCCGTCGCCTCTCCTCCACGATGAGCTTCGCTGATTCCTCTCCCACGTCCTTCACCTTGCCTAAGCCCAGCAGCACCGAGCTGTTGTGAGAGCTGCATTTCACGCCGCTACGGTTTACGCAGGGGTTGAGGAAGGGCACACCGAACCGCCAGGCGTCCTCCTTGATGGTCTCCACCGGGTAGAACCCCATGGGCTGGCTGTTCATCAGGGCGACGAAGAACTCCAGGGGGTGGTGACACTTTAGCCACGCCGCCTGGTAGGCGGTGACACCAAAGGCGTGAGAGTGCGACTCGGGGAACATGTAGTGGCCATTGACCTTGTCGAATATCCTTTCGGCAATGTCCTTCGGGACGCCGTTGGCGAGGGCGCCCTCCAGGAACCGGCGCCGGTGCATGGCTATCAAGTGGTCGCTGTTGGGCCGGGCGAAGGCGCGACGTATCTCGTCGGCCTCCGAGGTAGGCATGCCCGACACGTCGGATATCAGCTGCACCACCTGCTCTTGCCAGACGATGATCCCGCACCCCCGCTCCAACGCCCGGCGCTCCAGCGGGTGGTCGTAGTCCCATTCCGCTCCGTGCCGGTACCGGTCCACGAACTTCGACACGGCGCTCCCCTGCACCCCGACCCCCGGCCTGATGAGGGCCACCTGGTAGGCCAGGTCCAGCAGGTTGCGTGGCCTGAGCCTCTGGCCCATCTTCAGTTGAGCCGGTGACTGCAGCAGGAACACCCCCTTCGACCTTCCCTGGCCCAGCATCTCGTAGACGGCGGGGTCATCGGGGTCAATGGCCGAGATGTCGGGCCTGAGGCCCTCCCGACGCTCCACCAAGTCTAGGGCCTCTTCGATCTGGTCGAGCACCGGCAGGGAGAGGAGGTCTATCTTTGCGAACCCGGCGGCGGCGGTGCTGTCCTTGTTCCAGTCCATGATGAAGCGGCCTTCAATAGCGCCCTCTCGTATGGGCACCATCTCCGGTATAGGAGAGTCGCTGAGTATCATGCCCCCCACGTGCTGTACCAGGCTTCTGGGCGCATGCATCAACTCGGGTGCAAGGGATAGAAGATCACGCCAGCCGGGGGCCTCCACCTTCTCCCTGAAGGCGGGCAACTCCAGCATCTCAGTCTTCAGGTCATGGGCGTCGTGGTAGTGGAGCTGCCTGGACAGCATCCTCGGGTCATCCTTGGGCAACCCCAGTGCCTTGCCAAGGTCCTGGATGATCCCCTTCACCGAGTAGGTGGATACCGCCCCGGCCAGGATGGCGAACTCGGGGCCGAAGTGGCGGTGCACCCGCTCGATTAGCTCGTCCCGCAGGGCCCGGGGGAAGTCCAGGTCTATGTCGGGCAGTACGGTCATATCTTCCGGGATAAACCGTTCCAGGGTGAGACCCCAGCGCAGAGGGTCGACGTGGCTGATGCCTATCAGGTAGCCCACAAGCAGCGCCACCGACGATCCTCGCCCCCGACCCGGCGACCTTTCCTCCAGCGGGGTCTCGGGGTGGGACAGGCCCTTCTCCTCCATGATCTTCTGGGCGAGAAGTACGATCTCACGATACAGGAGCAGGAACCCCGCCAGCCGGTGCCGGCTTATCAGATGTAACTCCTCCTCCAGTCGAGCTTCGACCTCTGGTATCACGATCCCGTACCGGCGTCGGGCGGCTTCATCGCAGAGGCGTCGCAGGTAGCTTTCGGAGGTGTAGCCGGTGGGAACCGCGGGCTCGGGGAGGGTGTAGCCGAGGCCCGTGGAAAGGTTGAACTCACACTTCTCGGCGATCATTTGGGTGTTAGTGATGGCTTCAGGAATTTCCTTGAAGAGAAGCGTCATTTGCCCGGGTGATTTGAGAGACAGGTGATTATTGGGCCGGATGTGGGGCAGTGCGCGCTCCATGGTGGTGTTGAGTCGGGCAGCTACGAGGGCGTGCTGGAGCCTGTAGCGCTCGGGGTCGTGGTAATGGACGTCGTTGGAAGCGACGAGGGGTAGACCCAAGTCACGGGCGAGTGTCACTGATTCCTGGACAAGCTCAGCATCGCCCTGAAGGAAGTTGCGCTGAAGCCCGACGAACACCGACCCCTCCCCGAACCACTCCATGTAGTCTTTCAGCAGGGCCCTAGCCTCCCTTCGACGCCCCTCTAACAACAACCTGGATATGGGTCCATCCCGACCACCGGTCAGAAGCACGACTCCCTCGGCACGATGTGACAAGTGCTCTGGGTTCAGCCGTGGCTCCCTGCGATCCACGGCATTGGCCAGGGTGAACAGCCGAGAGAGGTTGCCGTAGCCCTTTCGGGTCCTGGCTAGCAACACCAGCCTAGTCCCACCAGCGAGAGTCAACTCACCGCCGGTGATGGGCCGGATGCCCAAGCTGCCGGCCAGCCGAGCTAACTCCAAGGCCCCGCACAGGTTGGTGTCGGTGAGGGCAAGGGAGTCGTAGCCGTATTCCTTAGCCCGGGCTAATAACTCATGGCTATGGGACGCACCCATCCCAAAGGAGTAGAAACTCTTGAGGTGAAGCTCGACGTAGGGGGAGGTCATGTCGTTGTGTCGGGGCTAGGATCCCTGCCGGTACCAGCAGCCGCCCCTCTCGTCCCGGAACAGGGTGACCTCTACTCCGTCCTCGGCTCTCACACGGTAGTAGCTACGGGTCATTGGCCGGGACATCCACCACAGGTCAAAGCCCCACTGCTCCTCGATACGGGATACCTCTCGCCAGCGGTTCCCCAAGGGTACGGCCTTGGGCCGCTGGTCCCGACCCTCCCGCACGATGACCGGTACAGGGCTCGACAGAGACCCGACCTCATCTCTTGCCGACGAGTCTACGGGTACTCGGAGAGTCCGCATTTCCGGCGCGGGGTGCCAGGGGGCTACCCTAACGACGCGATACAGTGCGGGAGTTCCGCCCGTGCGGGCCCGTAGGTCCCTGTCCACTTCGATTAGCCGACACTTGTCTGACTCCCGGGCATTGGGTAGCAGTCCTAACTGAGTCCCTGACGCACCGGTCAGGTCATCCAGGGTCAGGGTCATGTCCTCCACGGGCCCTGACGGGTGTTCCTCTCCCAGCCGGGCCTTGACTATCGATAAGGCTCGCTTCCGGTTGCCAACACCCCCCTTAAAGGTAATCTCTCTGGCCCAGGTCGGACCTCCTTCCAGGGCGCACTCAAGGAGCACTTTGCCCGCGTACCGGCCCCGCATAGAGGGACGGGAGAAGACCCTCGCAAGGAGAGTGTCAACCATGGTGATGAGGAGTTCCAACGATGCGGACGAGAATGGAAGGGAGGTGCTCTCGACTACGGTCTCAACGTGGACTAGAGGAATGACGGAGCTGTCATCCATGCCCCGAGAGAGATGCCGGGCCCTCCGTCCCTCGCCCCCGAGCCGGTCCACCAAAGAGGTCTCAGTCATGGAGCCCACGTCACCCAGGGTGTGGAGACCGAACCGGTGCAGGGCTGCCCGCAGGTCGGCGGGTACAGGGAGCAGGTCGACGGGGTGAGGGGCAAGGAATTGTAAGTGTTAGGTAATTCGTTGACAGATTGGTGTCAGTCCCTTATACCAATCTGTCAACGAATTACCTGACTTCTACAGGAATGACACGGTATCAATAGGGACCCGGGTGGCCCTTAGGGGATCACTCGTCTTGGCGGCTACGAAGGCTGGGAACTTGGCCTCGGCGATGCCGACCCTCGGGGCAAGGTCCTGGGGGACGGCGTTCAGCAGTGCGTTGACCAGACGGGCCTCGCCACCGTGCAGGTGCTCCAGGCCGTCCAGACGGACATAGGCCGTACCCAGCTCCGATCCCTCCACCCGGTCGCTGATTCCCTGCAGGGAGGCGATAACTTGTGCGAACACCCTGCGGTAGTGAGGTTCGTCGGCTTCGAGGACGAGAGCGGTGGGTTGGATGGAGAGGGCTTCCTCTAAGGTATTGCCGGGGGATACGCCACTGGCGGAAGGCGTGGAGTCGACCACCTGTGATCTTCCCCTGGAGCGCTCCACGATGATGGCGTCGATGTTCTTCAGGTTGGGATGGCGTCGCATCTCGATCTTGGTTCTGAGGTGGGTGATGAGTAAACAGTCGACCTTCATGACGGTTCTCGGGTGGGGACAAGGCGGAGGATTGGACAGGGGGAAGGATATAGAACATGCGTGCTTTCGTCAAGCAAATGCGGTTGCCGTAATAGCCCAATGAAGTTGGTTGAGTTTTCTACTGCGCATTGCCGTTCGACCGTTGAGCGATATAGACGAAGGTAGCAGGCGCGCCGGAGATGTCGGGCCAGGGTGGTTACAGCACCCTAGTCATCGTACCTCCCTGGTCGGCGACGGCGCGTTAGAGGGCCTTCCGAAGGGAGGGCTGGAGATTGATACCAATATAGAACAGTTGGCTGGATTTAAAAGGTGGCATGGCTATTGAGTAAGCACATTAGAACTGCCGCACTGGCAATGGGGGTTTACCCCCCACCTCCCCGTAATACGCAATCCCTCGCCTGTAGGGGCATGAGGATGCGAATAGCCACCCACTGGACGGCGTGGCCACCATCGACCGGACTATGGTGGTTCTTTCCAATGTCAATGAGAATCGCTTCATCCCCACCTGCCTCAGAGAGGGCGGACGCAGGTCATAACCGTTGACATGATCGGCGGGGTTTGCAGATAGACTGCAAGCAACCACTATGAGCCCTTCTTCAGCACGTCGGCCAACTCATTGCGCCGCTTCTCTAACAATGCGTTGTAGGCGGTGTCTAGGAGCAGTCAGTCGCCTACTTCTCCGAGTCCATGGGAGATAGGATGACCTGCTGATTGTTTGTAGGGAGTCCGACCAGATGCCCCGCTGGAGAGACTCATGAGTACCGAGTCACCGATAACGTGGAAGAGAGCCGAAGCCCAGCCTCTCACTGACCACGCTGAGACATCTTCGGAAGCGCTTCAGAGGACTCGGCGGAGGGAGAATCGGGCCTTGATACCGATATAGGAGAGGGGTGGGGATTTAGGGAGCGGCATGGATATCATGCGGACATATTGCTATCGTCGCCCGAACACGAGGGGGACACCTCCCCCCGCCTCCCCGTAACACCGAAACGCAAGCCAGTAGGGGCAAGAGGAAACGAATAGCCACCCACTGGACGGCGTGGCCTCCATCGACTGGACCATGGTGGTTCTTCCCAATGTTGAGGAAGGTCGCCTCATTCTCACCGACCAGAGAGTCGGGCAGACGCAGGCCATAACCATAGCCCGTACTGACTCCCCTTCTACTTCCCGGCCAGCCCCAGGGCAGGCAGCACTTCAGCATATCAAGCACCTGCCCACAATTATTTGCAGCTTCGACGGGTCATCCTCACTCAAGGGAACCCGGGTTCTTTTTCCGGCATCCCGACCTCAATTCCACCTCCTTAAGGGCCGGAAGTAACGCTAAGGGGCCTCAAATGCGCAAAAGGCGTTGAACATACTTTAACGTAGGGTTATGCGAATCGCATTCCCCAGTGAAGCAAGGGCTGCGAAGTTTACCAACTCGACCGAAAACCGGACCATAAGGAAAGGAGGGAACCATATGGAGGAAGATAACAAAGACCAAAAGGACGCGGGCCTGGGGATGCAAATCCGCCATGAAAATGACTCCGTCCAAACGCGGACATTCAACCAGAGTCAGGTGGGTTGGCAAGGTCTTGCACTAGACGACCAGAGTTTGACCATTACGAATCGGAGGAAATAAGAAGATGATTGCAATGGAAGATAGATTATTGAAGCGGCAAGAAGTTGTAGAGATCACGGGCCTGAGCCTCTCGACAATATATCGGCAGATGCCGAAGGGTCAGTTCCCTCGGCAGGTAATTGTTGGATCTAGGGGTGTCAGGTGGAGAGCGAGCGAAGTTTATGCTTGGATGAAGTCACGGCCATGGGCTTAAGGAGAAGTTGGGAGGCTCAACTAGGACTGGATGCGGTTATAGTGAACTGGGTCTCAACCTGGAATCGTAACTCCATTTCTCAATTGTTCAACCGGCCATGGAAGCAAACAGTAGCGCTGGGAAGCCAGTACGAGAAGCAACCGGTACCGCCGCCATTCAATGTAAGTCCTTCCAGGGCCCAATTCATTGATTCCTCTGATCGCGTTGAACCGAGAACTGACTTACGACTCCCACTGAGACGTATTGGCTCGCCGTGTAAGATGCCGCAGCCTGTGATGTCCTTCATGCCCCAGGGCTTGTTAGACTGAAGCTGCCAGTGATAAAAAGACAAGATCAATGGAGCTGAACTAACCAGTGAGGATTCTCCAAGTCATTCACGGATATCCGATGAGGTACAACGCGGGCTCTGAGGTGTACACGCAGGGCCTTACCAAGGCGCTTGCCGAGCGAAATGACGTGCACGTCTACACGAGACAGGAGAACGCCTTCCTTCCCGAATATACTATCCGGCGAGAGGTGGACGCATCCGATCCCAGAATCGCTCTTCACGTAGTCAACATGGCGAGGGCGCGCGACGGGTACCGACACTCTGCCGTCGACGATAGCTTCGCGGACCTCTTGGATGAGATCTTTCCCGACGTCGTGCATATCGGACATCTGAACCACCTTTCCACCTCTCTTGTGTTCAAGGCCAAGGAGCGACAGATCCCTGTCGTATTCACTCTTCACGACTACTGGCTGATGTGTCCAAGAGGCCAGTTCATCCAGATGTACCCGGAAAACCCTTTGAATGTATGGTCCGTTTGCGATGGGCAAGATGACAGGAAATGCGCCGTCCGTTGCTACGTGCGCTATTTCTCGGGTGACGAAGAGGAATACGAGACCGATGTGACTTACTGGACGGGATGGGTAGGCCGGCGCATGGCGCATGTCAAAGAGGTTTGCGACGCGGTCGATATGTTTGTTGCCCCGTCGAGGTACCTTATGCTGCGGTTCAGGGATGAATTCGGTATCCCTGAGCGGAAACTCACTTATCTAGACTACGGTTTCCACCGAGACCGCATGGAGGGACGTAGTCGCACACAGGGTGAGCCGTTCACGTTCGGCTATATTGGCACACACATACCAGCAAAGGGTGTGAACCATCTAATAGAATCTTTTGGCAGAGTCTCCGGAAGTCCCAGACTGCGAATTTGGGGACGCGACCGGGGCGTCGAGACGGCAGGATTGAGGACGTTGGCGCAAAGCTTGCCCGGCACCGGGGGCAATCGCATAGAGTGGATGGGTGAGTACAGGAACCAGGATATCGTTACCGACGTGTTCAACCGTTGCGATGTAATTGTGGTGCCTTCAATCTGGGCGGAGAATTCGCCGCTCGTGATTCACGAGGCTCTCCAGGTCAGGGTTCCGGTAATTACTGCCGACTATGGTGGAATGGCCGAGTATGTCCATCACGAGCGAAACGGCCTGCTGTTTGCTCATAGAGACACCAACTCCCTAGCACAACAGATGCAGCGATTGGCGGACGACACGCAGCTTGCAAGGAAGCTGGGCAGTCGGGGCTACCTGCAGTCGAACGATGGGAATGTCCCGGACATGGTCGACCACTCCCTTGCGGTGGAGGCCATATACCGTAGCGTGATAAGCAGAATTGAAGGACTATGAGCAAAATTCGAGTGACACAGAGAGCGAAGGCAGATACAAAGGCGAGTCAGGACCAGTCAGGCCCCTGGCGTATCACCTTCGACACGAATCCCGACGACTGCAACCTCCACTGTATTATGTGCGAGGATCATTCGCCCTATAGCACGACCCAGAGCGACAGACGAAAGGCGGGACGCCCCAAGCGGCGCATGGATATCGATTTAATCCGCAAGGTTATGGAGAATTCCAGGGGCAAGGGCCTGCGAGAGATCATACCATCCACCATGGGTGAGCCTCTCCTCTACCGACACTTCGATGAGATCCTTGACCTGTGCGCCGAGTATGGGGTAAAGCTCAACCTGACGACAAACGGTACCTTTCCCAGGAGGGGGGCCAAAGCGTGGGCCGAGAGGATCGTTCCTGTCACGTCCGACGTGAAGGTGTCATGGAACGGCGCAACGAAAGCGACCCATGAGAACGTCATGCTCGGATCGAACTGGGAGACCGTTCTCGAAAACGTTCGGACTTTCATTCGGGTCAGAGACGCCCACGCCGCTGAAGGTGGCAACCGCTGCCGCGTGACGTTTCAGCTTACCTTCATGGAAATCAACGTCTCAGAACTGCCCGGCATAGTGAAGCTGGCCGTGGAACTTGGAGTAGACAGGGTGAAGGGCCACCATCTGTGGGTCCACTTCAACCAGATGCGTCGCCAGTCGATGCGTAGAAGCCCAGAGGCACTTGCCCGCTGGAACGATATTGTGGACTCGGCATACGAGGTTGCTGAACGCTACAGGCTGCCGAGTGGCGGCCGCGTCCTGTTGGAGAACATATTCAGGCTGGAAGAAGGTGGTGAGGAAGACATTGCGCCCGACGGCATCTGCCCGTTTCTCGGACAGGAGGCCTGGGTGGCCTCCGACGGCAGATTCAACCCATGCTGCGCACCTGACGCGCTGCGGCGGACACTTGGTTACTTCGGGAATGTAAACAGCACTAGCCTTTACGCCATCTGGGAGAGCGCTAAGTACAGAACACTTCAGGCGAATTACATGAAGAACGCGCTGTGTCAGGGCTGCAACATGCGGAGGCCGGCGGCAGGATGAGCCTTGAGCGCTGGCTTGAATATGGACCGTCCCCAGATGTCACACACCACCTCTTCCGAGGACGCCCGGCTTACGACGTAAGGTTCGATCAGGTACAGAAATTTCATGAGCCCGGAATCGCTCCGGTCCGTGATGCCTCGGGCGCTTACCATATCACGCCCGACGGGTTGGAGGTCTACAAATCGCGCTATAGCGGAACGTTCGGATTCTACGAGGGCCGAGCGGCCGTCCATTCGGATGAAGGATGGTTCCACATACTCCCGAGTGGGAATCCGCTGTACAAGCAACGCTACGCATGGTGCGGCAACTTTCAGGAGAACCGCTGTGCCGTCCGGATATTCAGAGGCGACTACTTTCACATTGCAGGCGATGGCAGCCTTGCCTACGAGGAGCGCTACCGGTATGCCGGCGACTTCAAGGACGGCTACGCCGTGGTACAACACGAAGACGGCAGACATACTCATATTGATGTTTCCGGTAATCTGCTTCATGGTCGATGGTTTCGAGATTTGGATGTCTTCCACAAGCGTTACGCCCGCGCCTGCGATTCCAACGGATGGCACCACGTGGACATGCGTGGCGAATCCCTGTACAGCAAGCGCTTCAGGAATGTGGAGCCGTTCTACAACGGGCAGGCCCGAGTGGAGGGATTCGACGGATCCCTGTCGGTGATAGATGAGTCGGGCCAGACTTTGCTGGAACTGAGGAGGCCCTCACAATCACATCTCGAAGTGCTCTCAGGAGTTATGGTCGGTGTCTGGCGGACCCAGACGATCAATGCCGCGGTGGAGTTGGGTGTCTTCGAGTGTCTGCCCGCCTCGGCTGAAGAGGTTGAGCGACGAACCCAGGTACACGAGTCGCTTGGGCCAAGACTAATGAGAGGTCTGATGGAGTTGGGACTCGTCTGGAGAGACACTGGGGATTTGTACTCTCCAACTGAGCTTGGGTCGCTCCTAACCAAAAGACATCCTCTCTCGCTGGTGGATGCGGCCAGGCACTGGGGTAGAGAATCATACGAGGCCTGGTCCAGGATCACTCGATCACTTCAAAGCGGCAAGTCTGAGTTCGAGAGGTCGCATGGGGCGAACTTCTTTGACTGGATTCAGGGCAAGCCCGCCGATCTGCAGTCCTACCATTCGGCAATTTCGTCATACGCGAGACACGACTATAGAGACCTTGCCGACGCCGTGGACTTCTCGGTCCACGACAGCATTCTGGATGCCGGTGGTGGCACCGGCGAACTAGCATTTGCGTTGCTGCGTTCCTGCCCCAAACTGGAGGCAACGATTATGGACAGGAGAGAGGTGGTTGAAAGGGCCAGTCCGCCTGTAGACCTTGAGGAGAGATGTCGGTTCATTGAGGGAGACATCTTCCAGAAATGGCCCGTTACGTCGGGTGCTGTCGTTTTGGCAAGGGTAATCCACGACTGGCCGGACCGTGATGCGCTGCGGATTTTGAGGCGCGCCCGAGAAGCGATGCCCAAGGATGGCACGCTGTACTTGGTCGAGATGGTCCTGGACGAAGAGAACGGGCGGGGTGGCCTGCTGGACCTGAACATGCTGGTTATGACGCAGGGCGCTGAGCGCACGAAAAATCAATATAGGCAGCTGCTTGAGAAAGCCGGTTTGCGGATGCAGCGAGTGATACCCGTCGGGTCCGTGGTCTCGGTTATCGTGGCCAGCCCCTGGTGAATGGACGTGAAGCCGCGTCGTTGCTGTTTGACGACGGCGTGGTTCCCCGGGAGTGCGACACCGCCCTTGTGCTGCGCCACGCCCAGCGAGAAGAGATACCCGTAGGCTCCTTTGGCGAGGATGTTCGGCTAACGCTGCAGGGGATCAAGGAGGCTGAGCGGCTGGGCGAACTGATCTCGGAGAGGCTGCCAGGTAGGGTGGTATCCAGCCCCATCCAGCGGTGCATTGCCACCGCGCAGGCCATCTCTCGAGGGGCCGGATGGTCCGCCGGAGTAGATACTGATTCGCGGCTCGGCAAACACGGGCCGTTTGTGTCCGACCCGAATGTCAGCGGGCGGCTCTTCATGGAAATCGGAATCTCCGAAATAGTGCGCCGCCAACTGCTTGATGATCAGGCCCCACCAGGTTTTAGGGACACGTCGGAGGGAATACGCAATTTGTTGGACTTCACCTCCCAAGAGCTCGGCTGCAGCGGGCGGTTGAACATCTACGTAACCCACGACGCCATTCTGGCTGCCCTGGTGGGCTGGTTATTCCGGCTGCCGGTGTACCAAGAGGGTTGGCCGAACTTTCTGGATGGAGTGCTGCTGTGGCAAAGAGGGGGCAAGCTTCGCTGCGCGTGGCGAGAATTACAGCAGACTACGCACCCACTGGGCCGTTAGGGCAATGGCTTCCCGCGGTGGGACTTTCGGAGCGTAGCCCAGCTCGCGCCGCGCCCTTTCGATACTGAAGTCCTCCCGTTGTCCCTTTTCGCCGGGGCGATAACCTGCGTACCGGATAGGGACATCGGCCCGTGCAATCTCCAGGCACATCCCGGCGAGTTCCGCGACTGTGTGCTCCTCGCCATAGCTTACTTGAAACTTCCGGCCGACTACGACTTCTGCCGGTGCGGTGATCGCCAAAAGCCATGCCTGAACCACGTCGTCCACATAAGTAATGTCACGTGTCTGATCCCCGCCTTCCACCACGATGGGCTCGCCGTGCAAGGCGTTCCAGAGCCACTTGAAGATGAATATCTCTCTCCGCATGTTGGGGCCAACCACTGTTCCATTGCTCATGACGGTGGTTGGTATGCCGTAAGCGCGGTGCCACGCCCACACCGCCATCTCGGCGGCCGCCTTCGAGAATGCGTAGGGATTGTGGGGTGTCAGAGGGTGGGCCTCGTCGATTGGAAGATACAAGGGCCGCCCCACTTCGTTGCCGGAGCCAGCATATAACAGCCTCGAAACGCAGTCCGCATAGCGCACCGCCTCCAGGACCGATATCGTCCCGTCGACGTTCTGCATGAAGGTGTATCGGGGCGAGTCGAACCCGAGAGGGACATCTGCCTGGGCAGCCATGTGAACGACGATAGAATGACCGGAGACGTCCTCTGGACGGATGTCCTGGAGGCTCTTCCAGAGGTAGCGAAAGGCAGGATGGGACATTTCGGCGCGAAGAGAATCAGCGTGCAGAGGGGCCACGATGTCCAGGCCCGTCACCGAATGGCCGCGGGCCAATAACGCCTTGACGAGACCGGAGCCACCAAAGCCCGCCGCCCCAGTAATGAGGACACTATCCCCTTCCCTCTCGGCACTCATCCGGCTCTCTCTCTATTGGCTGGATCGTAATGGCTCCTGACAGCCTCTGTCACTCCATGCACCTTTTCAGCGATCACCTGGAGAAGGGAGAAAGTGAACATATCAATTACTCTAGACAATGACTAAAACGAGGCACGGCAAAATTCGCTCCGCCAATCGTATCATGCCACAAATCTTCAGGGCAGTCGCTCACTAGATACTAAGAGTTGACCTACTCGTCGGCCATTGACTAGTATGGTAAATCTACCAGAGGCCGTGAGCAAGCAACTCCAGCAGGTTTTACGCTCGAGTTTCGTAAGGCGTACCTGTTTTGACCGTAGGCCGAATCATCTTCAAGATGAGGCTTGGAAGTCTGTAAGCCTGTTTTGGACTGTAGGCAGTACCTGTTTAGGAATGTGACTTGGCATCCCAATGAGCTTTCGAGACTACGACACCTTCATTCTTCAGAAACGCAGCGGTGAGCGGAAGATTATCCTTTTCCACGAGGGAGTTTCGCGAGACGCGTCTAAATAGGTTCGGCAATTGCTATTTGGCGACTAGCTAGGCGGCCGGGCCTCAGCCTACATCGAGGCCACGGTGCCCAACTTTATCACGCCACTCGGAAATCACGCCGGGGTAGGATGTCTTCCATGCTTCCGGTACTGTCCCTGGTGCCATTGTGGTAAATGTAAACCAACAACCTGTGGCTCGACATTCGATCCTCCGCCAACAGTCCACCAAGGCCATCCCTTTAGGGAACAGATTCTTCCTCCAACATGGGCGGCAGGGTTTGCAGATAGGCTCCAAGTAACCACTATGAGCTCTTCTTAAGCGCGTCGGCCAACTCCTTGCGCAGCTTTTCAAACACGGTGTTGTAGGTCGTGCGGTAGTAGCAGTCAGTCGCGTATTTCTCCGAGTCCATGGAGGATAGGATGACCTGCTCATTGTTTGTAGGGAGTCCGACCAGATGCCACGCTGGAGAGACTCATGAGTACCGAGCCACCGATGACGTGGAAGAAAGCCGAAGCCCAGCCTCTCACTGACCACCCTGAGATATTTTCGGAAGCGCGTTAGAGGATCCAACGGAGGGAGAACAAGACCTTGATGTAGATAAAGGACAGAGATGGAGATTTAGGGGGCGGCATGAATATCATGTCAGCATATTGACCCCGACGCAACGCTATGGGGGGTATCCACCACCCTCCTCCCCGTGTTACCGAAACGCAAGCCCGTATGGTCAGGAAGATACGATTACCTACCTGCTGGACAGCATGGCCTCCATCGACCGGACCATGGTGGTTCATCCCAATGTCTAGGAGCGTAGCGTCTTGCGCACCGACCTCAGAGTCGGGCAGACGCAGGTCGTAGGTGCAGCCAGTTCTGAACCACCCCCCACGACCCGGCCAGCCCTAGGACAGGCAGCACTGCAGCATATCAAGCACCTTTCCACAATTCTTTGCAGCTTCGACGGCTCATCCTCACCAAGTTCATATACCGGCATCCCGACCTCAATTCCCTCTATTTTGACCCCGTGCAAGGCCGGATGTAACGCTAACTCGGCCAGAAGCTCCACAATGGACTGAAAAGGCTTTAACGTAGAGGTATGCCCTTCGCATTCATTGCCGAGGCAAGGTCAACTGAGTCCAGCAACTCTACCGAGAACCGGGTCATAGGAAACGGAGAGAACCATGTGGGAGAAGACAACAAAAATCAAGAGGATGCGGGACTGGGGATGCAAATCCGCATGAAGAAGGCTCCATCCAAGCGCAGACCTTCAACCAGAGTCAGGTGGGTTGGCAGGGTCCTGTACTAGACGACTAGAGTTTGACCGTTACGAATCGGAGGAAGTCAGAAGATGATTGCAATGGAAGAACAATTCCTGAAGCGGCAAGAGGTTGTAGAGATCACGGGCCTAAGCCTCTCTACAATATATCGGCAGATACCGAAGGGTCAGTTCCCTCGTCAGGTAAGGGTGGGCCCTAGAGCCGTCAGGTGGAGGGCCAGCGACATCAGGGCCTGGATGGATTCACGTCCATGGGGTTAAGGAGAAGTTGGGAGGCTCCACGTTGATTAGATCCGGTCATCGTGATCCGCCATTCAACTTGAACCCGTTGCTACAACTCTCTTTGGGTAGCCTGTAATGTAGTCCGGCCACTGTTGCATCAGGTCGCGGCGACGCTCGAAAAGATGAGACCTGGTGAAAGACTGTTAGTAGAATTGCCAAGGGTGGGGGCAAGAGCCGCCTCTGAGATGGCCTAGGGCGTCTCCAATTGCTCCAAGGTCCAGTTCTTTAAGCTGATACGGAAGCCGTTACCGGTAGCTCGTTCTGCTAGGCCGACGGAGACGAGAACCTTCCTCGGCATCATGTCAGAAATGGGAACACCAAGTTGGTCTTGTCACGCAGGGCAAATGTCTAACTAAACAGTTCCACCGCTTGCCTGCACAGCGGCACACGGTGCTCCAGGCCCGCCTTCATCCGCTGCAATCGTATCCGCCATACTCACCCTTGGAGATCTATCTCACCTTAGGTTAGGCTCCGGGCTTCCCCGGGCTACACATATGTAAGAACCAAGAACCGTAGGCACAGTTTTGCGGCTCTGGAGGCCTGGGACGCCTCGACCGTCTCAAGAACTGAACAGACTTCTTCGTATGGCATTGCTTTTTCGAATAGTGATAAAGATAGTGATAACTGCTGAGCATGGGCATAATATTTATACCTAGAGAATCCGTTTAATGGTACCCCCAACGGGATTCGAACCCGTGATCTCCGCCTTGAAAGGGCGGTGTCCTTGGCCGCTAGACGATGGGGGCTCACGAAAACCGATCGGCTGAAAATCGCCCGCCGTATGAAAACACACGCAAGGTTCAGTTGCAACCGGGGCATGGGGCGCCGTCCTTGTGAATCAAGCGGGCATGGCCTATCATCATACTATGCGGGGTCACGAGTTCGTCGACCGCCTGCGCAGGATCGGCAAGGCGCGAGGCGTCGATGTCTTTGTGAATCCGGAGCAGGGCAAAGGAAGTCATGTAACCCTTTACTATGGTGGCCGCTTTACGATTTTGAAAGACCCTCGTAAGGAAATTGGCCCCGGCCTTCTATCAGCCATGATCCGCCAGCTAGGTCTGACTCGCCAAGACTTCCGGTAGTCAACAAGGACAAAATAGCGATGCGCTTTGTATATCCTGCACGACTACGTCGTGCCTCCGCTGATGAGATAGTTGTCTCCTTCCGAGACCTACCCGAGTGCCTCACGTCAGGCAGGGACGAGTCGGAAGCCCTGTTCGAGGCACAGGATGCACTTGAAGAAGCTATCGCTGGACGCATGAACCGAGTGGACTGCATCCCGATACCGAGCCCCAGGAAGAACGGAGAGTGGCTGGTAGCCGTACCCACTGCTACTGCCACCAAGGCCGCCCTTGCCCTTGCGCTGCGGGACAGCGGTCTCTCTCATGCTGAGTTCGCCAAACTTTTCCGCACCGACGAGGAGTCCGTCCGCCGCATGCTCGACCCGCGGCACCGTACATCATCCGACCGAATCGGGAAAGCGCTCCATGCCTTGGGCCGGCAAATCGCCGTGGAGCTTCGCGAACTGACTCCCGCCTAGGGGAACAGAGCAAGGGACTCGAGTCCCATCTCCTCAGGATAGCCGGCCATCACGTTCATGTTCTGGATAGCCTGACCCGCAGCGCCCTTGACCAGGTTGTCGATGCAGCTGACGACCATCACCCGCCCCGTCCGAAGGTCCAGGGTGGGGTATATCAGACAATAGTTGTTGCCCCAGGTCTGCTTGGTCTGGGGTGGCGTATCCACGACCCTGACAAAGGGCTCGCCCGTGTAGAATTCTCGATATAGGCCTGTTAACTGCTCCCTGCCCTTCCCATCGACCGAAATGGATGAGCCAGAAAGCGTAGCGTAGCAGGAGCTCAGAATTCCTCGGGTCATGGGTATCAGGTGAGGTAGGAAGGTGATCTGAGCGTCGAGACTCGGGTCGAGCAATGATACTTCCTGCACTATTTCCGGCAAGTGCCTGTGCCCGTCTATCCCATAGGCCTTGACGTTCTCGTTCACTTCGGAGAAGTGGGTATTGAGGCTGAGACCCCTCCCCGCCCCCGACACCCCGGACTTGCTGTCTATGATGATGACCGGCTGGACCAGCTTCTCCTTTACCAGCGGGGCAAGCGCGAGAATCGCAGAGGTCGGGAAGCAGCCGGGGTTGGCCACCAACCGCGCAGTTCCGATCTCGGAGCGGTAGAGTTCGGTGAGACCGTAGACCGCCTCCTCCTGAAGCGCGGCGCTTGCGTGGGGGGTTTTGTACCACTCCTCGTACTCGGCAGGAGATCGGAGACGGAAGTCGGCGCTAAGGTCCACGACCCGCGAGTGGTCCTCCACTAAGGGCACGACCCTCTCGCCACTGGACTTGTGGGGTAGGGCAGAGAAGACCATCTCTTCCCCATTGGGCTCGGCCTCGATAACCAGGTCGATGTCGGAGAGATGGGGGAACACTTCTCCTAGCTTTTGTCCCTGGGCGCTGCGGCCCGTCACCGAGGTAAGCTCGATTTCGGGGTGATTGTGAAGCAGCCGGGCCAGCTCGGACCCCGCGTAGCCGGTTACGTTTAGAATTGCAGTCTTCAACTCAGCATCTCCCTAGGCTAAGGAAAGAGGCTACAGTCTGACAATATCCGGTGGGGAAATCAAGGCAGTGTACTCGTTCGATAGATTAGTGACACACCGGCCTTTTCTTCAGTCCTCCAGAGGCGGAACTTCGATTGTGGGGTTTCGGTTTCCGTTCTGTCTGTTAGGTTTTGGGTTGGCGATGGAAGACGCTTGCTGGATTCGGCTCCCTACATTTAGATAATGCGGGCTAGGAGGCGTCCCGGGAGCGTGGGACGGGTCTCCGCCGCCGCCTAGACCTGGAAGTATGGTCGGACGTACGGGTCCGTCATCCGTCATAGGCTCCGATGCAGGGTTGGCTGCGCTGTCCGCCGTAGGCGGATGCAGGAAGGGGAAAGTCCAGGGTCAGTTCCCCTCGCAGGAGTACGAGTTATCCAGTTCGCCGACGATGTCCCGAAGCCGGGAGACGGCGGCAGCCCAGTTTATTTGAGGAAGCGGACGGAGAGCCGAGCGGTCCTCGGCTACGGGCTGCCCCGTTCCGCTCCATGGGACGGGTTGCTCCGTGAGGAGGCTTTTCAAGTACGGTCCAGGGCGTCTTCCATCGCCTAGTGGTCAGGGAAGGGGGCACGGGACCCGGTAAGAGGAGATGGCGTCGTTTGCTTGTGCCGCGGGCCCTGCGTGAGGGCCGTTGGGATGGGCTGAGGCGTTGAGTCCTCGGGTGGGCCGGGTGGGCTTCCCTGGGTGTTGGGTTCCTCCTTAAGGTAGTTGGGTTAGGGGGTCTAGACCTGGCTACAATATAGAACATAAGTACTTATAATGTCAAGAGAGTGACATCACCCCTCTATGTGAACGGGATCAGGCTGAAGGAAAAACTACAGGGCAATCGCATACAAAACGAATATAAGACGAGACTTGGCTGTGTAGCTGTTCAGCAAGTGCAGGAAGACCTGGCTCAATTGGATGCTCGAGATCCACAACTGCATTCCGTGCCACGACACTTCGGGCAGGGTCTTCGCGATGAAATTTCCCAGGGGGATATTGATGGTAGAATGCGACAGGCAAAGCTTTAGATTTGGGAAGGGAGGGCACGAATATTTAACAGTTGGTTATGAAGTAACGAGGAGTCGTTAGAGATACACCGGCCTTTTTGTCGGATTATGAGGTAATGAAATTGATTGATGGATCGAATCGGACTTTCCGGGGCGCCAAGAAACAAAGGATGGCCCTGGGTCTCCTAAGTATATTTCTAGTACTGGTCATGGTGGCCGCGGCCTGTGGAGAGGCGGCTACGCCCACCCCGGCGCCCCCAACGTCGGCCCCCGCTACGGCGGTTCCCGCTACCGCAGTGCCTCCCACCTCGGCGCCCGACACTTCGGAGCCTGCTACCGCAATGCCCGAGCCCGCAGCGACAACTGCGCCAGCCCCGGCAGCGACTGCCACGTCTCAGCCACCCACTGCCGTTCCCGAGCCGGAAATAACCCTCAGACCTATTTCTGAATGGACTCCGGAGAACCCAGCGACCCTGGAGGAGGTAGAGGCTGAGCTTGAGAAGCGCAGAGGTGAGACCTTCACCTTCGTATCCGCAGGCGGCGCATATCAGGCGGCCGAAAGGCAGGCATGGCTGGACCCGCTGCGGGAGAAATTCGGCCTTGTGATCATCGAGGATAGTCCAGAGCCGAGCGTAGCCCAAACGCGATCTAATGCGGAGACCGGCAACATCGCGTACGACATAATAGCGATGGGCGGCGCCAACGCTGCTGCCCTTCTCAAAACCGATAGCTTGGGACAGTACGATCGGGCTATCGTGGACGACAGAGACCTGCTGGACATCTTTACGGTACAGGGACCGTACCTTGCTGGCGGGGCGATCACCTGGTCTACAGTTCTTGCCTATAACACGGATGTCTACCCTGGGGATACCGGACCCAAGAGTTGGGCCGACTTCTTTGATCTGGACGGATTCCCCGGCCGTCGCGCTCTGCGGAATGCGGTCGCCTACGGGGGACAGTTGCAGATCCAGAGACTGGCCCGAGAGCCCGAGTTGCTGAGCAGCCAGGAAGGAAGGCTGTCGGTCGCTACACCTACTCAGGAGGAGATGATAGAAGACTTCGAATGGTTTGACGAATGGACCGATGAGGCAGGAAGCGACATCGTTTACTGGTCATTGGGCTCTGAGTGCCCCGAGTTTCTAATAGCCGGTGAAGTTGACATGTGCTCCGCCTGGAACGGCAGAATATTCGATGCCGCCCAGACGGGGGCGCCCATAGCGGTCTGCTGGGACTGCGGATTCATGACGGGGATTTCCGCTCATACAGTTGCGAAGGGCCTCAAAGAGCAGGACCCGGAGCGGTACGAGCTAGTAAACTTAGCTATCGCCTGGATCACGTTCCCCGAAAACAACGTGAGAATATCCCAGTTCATCACCTACGGTCCCGGTAACAGGAAATCATTCGCATTCATGGATGACCCGGCCTACGATCTAGTCCGGGACGAGCTGCCCACCTCGGGTTTAAACATCTCGTACGCCATACTATGGGATGAGACCTGGTTCGCAGCCAACTCGGACTGGGCCAGCGAACAGTTCGAAATAGCGGTCCAATAGTGGGAGTGTGCCAGGGGCCAAGGATCGCGGCCTTTAGCTAACAGCATCCCGTAACGGCCTGCACATACAAATGAGGCCCCCGGGCCCTGAACATTCAGGGCCGGGGGCCTCAGCATTTACACCGGATTGTTCAAGAGTTCCCTATCGGGTCTCTTAGACTGGTCCACTTGCGTCTGCTTTGTGGGCAACCCTCTCCCCTGGCCGGGTGAGAAGGAGCAATAAGAACAATTGGGGAGTCTATTTGCCTTTGCTCCGTAGCTCGCTGGAAGGGCATTGGTCCTCCAGCACGCACATATCGCACCGGGGCCGTTGCGCCTTACACACTTCCCGACCGTGAGCAATGATGTATATGTGCGCCCCAAGGACGTCCTCGGGCGGGACCTTGGCTTCTAGAATGTCATGGGCATCGTCCGCCGACACCTTGGCCCCGATCAGATTCAGCCGTTTCGCCACCCTGTGAACGTGGGTATCGACGATCATCGCAGGCATGCCGAGGGAGAAGAGCAGGACACACCCCACCGTCTTTGGCCCGACCCCCGGCAGTTCCAGCAGCCACTTCTTCGCCTCTGCCAGCGGCATTTCGGCCAGGAAGGAGAGGTCCCAGGAGCCGTTTCGTTCCAGCACAGCAGTAAGAATTTCCTGGAGTCTCGGGGCCTTGACCTTGGCCAACCCTCCTATCCTGATCAAGCCGGCCAGAGCCTCGACGTCGGCATTCAGCACGCCCTCCCAGGTCGGGAAGGTCTCCTTCAGCTTGGCAAAGGCGCGGTAGGAGTTGACGTCCGAGGTGTGCTGGGACAGTACGGTGAAGATGAGCTCCGACAGCGGGTCGTAGGGGCGGGGAGCGGTCGGGGCGCCATAGAGGGGCCCCAGCCTTGTCATCAACTCTGCAATCGGGATGTGCTTGACCGTGCGGCCCTTCAAGGGAGATGGTCTGCGGCGGCGGGCCGGGGGCTTGGTCTTTGGTGTAGGCATAAGTCAACAAGCAGACATTGGCATTTGAACTATTCTACCGCTTAAGGGCATCTATATTGAAGGAATATCATCTAGCATTAGCCTCAGCACCTGTGACATGAGCCTATTGCCCCAACCCCACACCACTCCCCTATAATGGCCTATGCCCACCCTCTTCCCAATCACTGTACCCTCCACCCAAGGCAACCGCTGAAAATTTTCTCTCATATCAATCAAACAGGCACGGTTTTTTGATTGTCTCAATCAAAAGCCCTATTTATGACAAGCAGATGCTCCCGTTCATCGAACGATTATATCCTCTGGTCTAGAAACCCCAGACCCTGTTAAACTGCCCTTCCTGTCATTTGAAGTTCGACCCTCTGGAGGGAGCCCCATGCCTGACCTGCGTGACCAGATATCCGAAGCCCTGAAGGGTCACGGCGCGGACTATGTGGAGGTCCGCATTGAAGAAGGGGAGTCGACGCGGTTGCTGTATAGGGGCAGAGAGTTGGAAGACGTGGGCATGACCACCAGCCTTGGAGGAAACGTCCGGGCGCTGGTGAACGGAGGATGGGGGTTCGTCAGCTTCAACAATATCAAAGGTCTGAAAGATCGGGTGGGGAACGCAGTGCGGCAGGCAAGGCTGGTGGGCCACGAGAAGAGCGAGTTGGCAGGCGTTGAACCCATCGTTGACATCGTTGGACCACAATTGGATAAAGACCCTAGCTCCTTGACGTTGGCCGATAAGAAAGACCTGATGGATCAGTACAACGGCATCATGTGGGAGGTTGAGGGCATCCAGACAACGCTGATAGGGTACGGGGACGGCCACAAACGGGTAGTCTTCGCCAGTTCGGAAGGTAGCTACATAGAGCAGCAAAGGATCGACGTTAGCCTGCGATTGTCGGCTACGGCACGGGACGGGGCGGAAGTGCAGCAGGCCGGCGTCAGCCTGGGCAGCAACGGAGACTTCTCTGTGGTGGAAGGGCTTCATCAGCAGTCCCGGGACATCGCCGAGAAGGCAGTAAGCCTACTCTCGGCTCCCAAGGTCCGAGGCGGCGAATACACCGTAATCCTCGACCCCGTACTGGCTGGGGTTTTCACCCACGAAGCCTTCGGCCACCTCTCCGAGTCCGATCACGTCTACGAGAACGACCGGCTCAAAGAGGTGATGGTCCTCGGGCGGAAATTCGGGGCCGAACACTTGAACATAGTGGACGGGGCCGCAGTCCCGGGCCTGAGGGGCAGCTATAAGTACGATGACGAAGGCGTCCCTGCAACTCGGTCGTACCTGATCAAGGAGGGGGAGTTGGTGGGTCGGCTCCATTCCCGGGAGACGGCGGGCAAGATGGGCGAGCCGCTCTCCGGCAACGCCCGTGCCATCGACTTCCGGTATGAACCCATAGTTCGCATGACAAACACCTTCATCGAGCCCGGCTCCACAACGTTCGAAGAAATGATCTCCGACGTGAAGGAGGGCGTGTATGCCTGCGACTGGTATGGCGGCATGACCAGCATGGAGATGTTCACCTTCTCGGCGCGGGAGGCGTACATGATCCGGGACGGGAAAGTCGCAGAGCTCCTGCGCCCAGTGACCCTTTCCGGCAACGTCTTCGAGACCCTTAAGAACCTGGACGCTGTAGGCAACGACCTGGACATGAACCAGGGTGGCGGCTGCGGAAAGGGCGGGCAATCGCCGTTGCCGGTGTCGAACGGCAGCCCACACATACGAATAGCAAAATGCCTGGTTGGAGGCGCGTAGTTGGAAGAGATTTTAAAGGCGGCTCTTAAGGTCGCAGACGCCGCTGACCTGTTCTGGGTGGAGAGCCGGTCCACCCCCGTAGCCTTCGAATCGAACCGTCTGAAGCACCTCCAGACCAAAGAGTCCCGGGGAGTGGGGCTACGTATCATCAAAGACGGTCGCATCGGCTTCTCCGCCACCAACCGCATGGAGGACGTCGACGGCATAGTACGCAGGGCACTGGAGGTCTCTCCCTATGGCGCCAGGGCAGAATTCAGCCTACCCTCCGCTGCCGAGCACCCCCAAGTCCCGACCTACGACCCCGAAGTTCCGCAGGTATCCATCGAGAAGATGGTCGAACTGTCCCAGGCAATGGTGGACGGCGTCCTTGCCGTCCATCCGGACGTGCTGTGTGATGCGGGCGTCTCGCAGTCCGTGGCCAAAGTGAGGATACTGAACAGCAATGGTCTGGACGCCTCATACGAGAAGACGGTTTTCTCCCTGGGTTTGGGAGGCACCCTGGTGCGGGGCACAGACATGCTCTTCGTCGGAGACGGAGAGAGTTCATGCCGGCCCATTACTGACGCCTCGGATATCGTGGCACGGGTCACGGGCCAACTGGACCAGGCTCAAGATATGGCCGAGGTCACCACGGGCAGCTTTCCCGTGGTATTCACCCCCGACGCAGTCGCCGGTCTGCTCCTCTCTCCCCTCCTGGTTGGCTTCAACGGCAAGACCGTGCTGCAGGGCTCTTCCCCACTCGTGGGAAGGCTCGGCGAGAAGATCGTCGATGAGCGTTTCTCCCTACATGACGATAGCACCATCGCCTATCGCCCCGGGAGCCGCCCCTGGGACGATGAGGGGATACCCACCAGGATAACGCCCATAATCGAGAATGGTGTAGCCCGAAACTTCATCTACGACCTCAAGACGGCGGCCCAGGCCGGAGCAGAGTCCACGGGCAACGCTTCCCGCGGCGCGGGGTCACTTCCTTCCCCTTCCATGAGCGTTATTTCCATCGCCGAGGGCGACATGTCCTTCGAAGACATGGTCGCAGACATGAAAGAGGGCCTCGTCGTCGAGCGGTTCCTGGGCGCTGGGCAGACCAACATCTTGGCCGGCGATTTCAGTGGCAACGTCCTGCTGGGCTATAAGGTTGAAAACGGGCGCATGGTGGGCCGGGTGAAGAACAGTATGCTCTCCGGCAACGTCTTCGAAACGCTGAACAACCTGATAGCTATCGGCAGCCAGGCGAGATGGCGGGGTGGCTCACTGCGGACACCGCACCTCTATTGTAGTAACGTCTCGGTGGCCAGGACGGAAGGGTAGACCTAAGAAACGATTCAATACAGTTCTGCAACTAATTGACCACAATATACGGCATACCTAAAATCTAATCAGGAGTAGACCTACGAGCAACGAATCCATGAAGATCGCCTACTCGGTTTCCGCCGGGGGTGTCGTCTATCGGCAGAACGGGGATGGGGTTCAGATCGCACTATGCGGGCATGTCCGCCCCACCAGTTGGCGCTTGCCCAAGGGCACGCCGGACCCGGGTGAGAGCCGGGAAGAGACGGCCCTGCGGGAGACGCGGGAAGAGACCGGCCTTGAGGTTGCAATAGAAGAACAGCTGGGGAGCGTGACCTACTGGTTCGCGGCCTGTGGCGTTCGAAATCACAAGACGGTCCATTTCTATCTGATGCGGGCCACGGGAGGGTCGACGGACCTGCACGACCCCGAGTTCGACGTCGTAAGGTGGTTCGATGCGGATGAAGCGCAGAAGGCGTTGACTTACAAGAACGAAGAGAAAGTAGTGGCCGAGGCGCTCGGCAAGCTCAGGGACCAGAAGTGATACTACGCGGCGACAAGGTGGTGCTTAGGGAGAAGAGGCTGGAAGACGCCTACCAGGACTACCTCTGGCGTACCGACGATGAGCTGGCCAGCCTGGACGCCACGCTGCCCCTGCAGACCCGCTTCTCCAGCTACAAGGCTTTCTACGCCGACGAGTTGCAGTTCCCTCAGCCCTTCAAGTACAAGTTCGCAATCAACAGCCTGAAGGGCAGGCATATAGGAAACTGCATGTACTATGACCTTGATCCCGACAGGGCCCAGGCTGAGGTGGGCATCATGATCGGGGACAAGGACTACTGGGGCCAGGGCTACGGCGCCGACGCCGTGTGTATACTGGTCAAGTATCTGTTCAACGTGGAGGGGCTGAGGACCGTATACCTCCACACGCTGGAATGGAATCTGCGAGCCCAGCGCTCCTTCGAAAAGTGCGGGTTCATGGCCCGAGACAAGGTCAGAAGGGATGGCAAGACCTTCATATTCATGGAATTGTCCAGGGCCAGGTGGGAGAGGCTGCCGGCTTCTATCAACGGGGAGGCCGGCGCTGAGCCCTATTCCATGGTCCGGGAACCTCATTCCTGAATTAACCCAAAGGCAGGCAAAAACCGAGGGGCCGCCGGTCATCTGACCGGCGGCCCCTTCGTTTTCATTCGGGGCTTTATGGATACGAAGCCTACTTCCTGGGAGGCTGGGGTGGGCCGGGGTTAACCAGGTCCTCTCCGATGGCTACCGGGAACTCGCGGGCGATCTCGTCGAAAGTCCAGCGGCCCGACTGCTTGTACAGGTCTTTCACCTCGTCGGGGTGGCTCATCAGGCCAACGAATCCTCCAGCCACGTGGAGAATCTCTCCGTTGAAGTTCTGGGCCTGGTCGGTGCAGAGGAAGGCAACTGCGGGAGCGATGCCTTCGGGCGGGTCCAGCCTCTCGTCTTCGGCACCGCCCTGACCTGCTGCGGCGCGGATCTCGCGAGCTTTTCTTACCTCTTCGGTCAGCGTCATTCGGGTGGCGGCGGAGGGAGAGATTCCGTTGCAGGTGACGCCGTATTTGCCCAGGTCCTGGGATACGCAGCGCACTATACCGGCAATTCCATCCTTGGCCGCGCCGTAGTTGGCCTGCCCGGAGTTACCGAACAGCCCCGAAGTGGAACTGAAGCAGACGATGCGTCCGCCTCTCTGCTGTCTCATCAGAATGGATGCGTGCTTTATGCACGTAAAGGTCCCCTTCAGGTGGACGGCTATAACGTCGTCCCATTCCTGCTCGGTCATGTTGAAGACCATCCGGTCCCTGAGGATTCCAGCTACGCAGACCAAGATATCGACCTTGCCGAAGTTGTCGACGCAGGTCTGGATGATGCCTTCGCCGCCTTCCATGGTAGCCACGGAATCGTAGCAGGCGACGGCCTCGCCGCCGTTCTTCTTAATCTCAGCGACGACCTCGTCCGCTGGGCTCTGAGAGGCCCCGCTGCCATCAACCTCGCCGCCAAGGTCATTCACTACTACCTTGGCTCCTTCTGCGGCCAGAAGCAGCGCAATGCCACGGCCGATACCACGGCCTGCGCCGGTTACGACGGCCGCTTTCCCTTTAAGTGTGTCTGTCATTCGGTTCTCCCTGATGTTCTAAAGTTTAGCGTCCGTTCTAAGAGGCTTTCCCTACGTACTGGTTCTTCACCTTCTTCCCGAAGGAATTGGGGATAGCCTCCAGAAGCTCGTCGACGCTCCAGATCCCGTCCTTGGAAATTGCTCCGATGATTCTCGGCTGGGAGACCAGGGAGATCAGCCTGCCCCTGACGGAGAAGGTCTGGCCGTTGACGTTGGCCGCCTTGTCGCTGGCGAGGTAGCAGAGGAAGGGAGCTATGTCCTCGGGGTCCTGGGGCTCGTCGGAGAACTCTTCGGGGAGGCCTGCGGCCTGGCGGATCTCGCGGGCTTTACGCACCTCTTCGGTTAGGGTCATTCGGGTGTCAGCGGAGGGGAGTATGGAGTTGGCAGTCACACCGTACTTGCCGAGGTCTCGGGCCACGACCTTGGTCAGACCGGCGATGCCGGACTTGGCAGCGCCGTAGTTGGTCTGGCCGGTGGTGCCCATAACGCCACTGCTGGACGAGAAGGTGATGATCCTGCCGCCGCGCTGCTGCCTCATCAGAATCGATGCATGCTTCACGCAGGTGAAGGTGCCCTTCAGGTGAACGGCTATGACGTCGTCCCATTCCTGTTCGGTCATGTTGAAGACCATGCGGTCTCTAAGGATTCCGGCGACGGTAACCAGAATGTCGATCTTTCCGAAGTTGTCGACGCAGCTCTGGATGATGTGCTCGCCGCCTTCCATCGTGGCAACGGTGTCGTAGCAAGCAATGGCGTTGCCGCCCGCTGCCTTTATCTCATTGACGACCTCATCGGCAGGGCCTTGGTCTCCGCCAGAGCCGTCGAGGGCTGCGCCTAGGTCCGCGACCACTACGCTAGCGCCGTGGGCGGCCAACGCTTTGGCTACGCCGCGGCCGATACCCCTTCCACCACCGGTAACCACCGCTGCTTTTCCTTCTAAAGGTTGGGCCATATTCTCCTCCTGCTCCCCATTGAGGGGCGGCCTGACGGCCGATTTGGATCTATCTCTACTTATTTAATCCGATTTATGATTCGGGGTCGGGGTATAAACCCGGTGCGCTCTAGCCTTTGGAAGGGAGAGCTACAGTGGCCTTGCCGGGGGTGGTGGCTTTGCCTTCGTTGTTCTCACCCCAGATCTCGCACTCTACAAGGTTCTCGCCACCTTCGACTGACTTGCCAACGACCTTCCCCTTGATGTACATGGGTACGCCGGGGACGTCCATGCCGCGGTACTGGCAGCTGAGCTTCTTGAGCACGCCTTCATCGCCGATCCAGTCGGTTACGACCTGGCCGAGCCATGCGTTTTTAAGAGCTCCGTGGATAATGGGGCCCGGGAGTTCGTTGCCGATGGCGTAGTCCTTGTCGTAGTGGATCTCGTAGAAGTCGCCCGAGGCGCCGGCGTACTGGACCAGCTGCCGGGGGGTAGGGTTCTTCTCAAGGGTGGGGATTTCCATACCCTCGGTCACATCTTCAAAATAAACCTGTCCCATGCTCTTTCCTCCTGGTGTTCAGCGTTGTCCTAGATAGGTCTTCGATGTTCTAGTAGTAGATGCCCGTGTCCCGGCGGGTAGCGACCAGCTCCTCATCTTGGTTGGTGAAGGATATTTCCTTGACCTGGAAGGTCATCGTGCCCAGGCGGCCCTCTTTTTTGAAGACATTTGCAATCTTCGAAACTACGGTGACCTGGTCGCCGGGCTTGATAGCCTTGAAGTATTCGTACTCACTGCCACCGTCGAGCACCCGCTCGCCGGGGTTACGGGGCTGGCTCTCGTCCTCGTCACTGGGAATGAAGGCCCGGGTGAATGTAGGGGGGACGGTGACGCCCTGCCAGAGGTGGTTGTCATCACCAATAGCCTCGGCAAACCGTTTAATGTGACCCTTCTCGACGTCGTAGGTAACTGGGGAAGTCGCCTTGCCCAAATCCTTGATCATACGCTCGTAAATGGCATCGCTCATTTTGGCAACCTCTCGAAAATGGCTAGTAGCTGATGTTTACGGTCTTCTCGGTAGCGACCAACTCACCGCGCTGGTTAACGAAGGAATTCTGCCGAGTCTCTATTAGCATGGCTCCCAGCCTGCCATGCTTTTCGCTAAAATCGATAATCTGCTGGGTGACGGTGACGGTGTCTCCGGGGCGGACGGGGACGAAATATTCCCACTCGCTGCCGCCGTCCAAGCCTCGGGAGAAGGGCATTTCGAGCTCTTCCAACTCGTTGGGGATGCACATACGGAGGAAGGTGGGTGGAGCCACCATTTCCTCACTGCTCCATCGGGGACTCGGGTCCCCTATGGCTTCAGCAAACTGTTTAACGTGCCCCTTCTCCACGTCATAGTGGGCCGGGGTCGAAGGGGTGCCCACGGCGTTCTTCATCGCCTCAGAGATCAAGGGTTTATCTGTCACGTACTCCCCCAAGCTGGGCCAAGAGTCTTAACTACCCTCAAGGCCGCCAGCGCCCCCTCTGTTACTTAGTATCATCCAACGTAACATAGTAGGGCGCATAGGCCCGAAGTCTACAATACCGGTCTTTTAGTGTCAAGATTTTGCACCCGTTCAACCTATGCAATCGTTCAGGATAATGAAGGCGCGGGGACTGCCGATGGGCGGTGCTTGCGGTTGGTCATAATGAGCGCTTTTGATTGACTCAATTAAAAAGTCGTGCCTGTATAATTGATCTGCGTAAAATCCCCCGGCACGTTACCGTCTGTGGGAGGTGGTGTAGAAGGGTGGCAATGGGCATAGTGCATTATAGGGGCGATGGGGTGGGGTGGGGCAAGGGGTTGGTGTCACAGGGGGTCTGGGAATGTAGAATATTGGGAGTAAGCGCGCCGCTGGATCGGCGGCGCACCAAACCGGAGGACATGAATTTGGAAGAACGATTCAGCGATCATCTACGGGCCCTCGGCAGCTTGATCTGGGAGGCCCAGCATAACCATCCATTTGTCACGGGAGTCGGGGATGGGACCTTGGAGGTAGAAAGGTTGAAGTTCTGGGTGAGGCAGGACTATTTGTACCTGATCGACTATGCCCGGGTCTACAATTTGGCCGCGTCCAAGGCCCCTGACCCCGAGCTATCCGGCTGGCTCACCTTCCACGCCGACTTCACACTGAACAAGGAGATGGCCCTGCATCGCTCCTACGCCCAAGACTTCGGCATAGGGGAGGAGGAACTGGTCGCCGAACGGAAGGCGCCCGCCTGCCAGGCATACACGGACTTCCTGATGCGGACCGCCGCCGTGGAGCCCTTCGAGGCGATCATAGCTGCCCTTCTCCCCTGCTTCTGGGGCTACTACGAGATGGGCAAGTCCCTGGAAGAGCGTGGGTCTCCTGACAACGAGCTATATGTGAGGTGGATCGAGCAGTACACAGACCCGGGATACGGCGATGAGGTGCAGAAATGCCGGGAGTTGATAGACCGGCTGGGCAAGGGAGCGTCCGCATCCACGGTAGCGCTGATGGAAGAGGCCTTCGTGACCAGCAGCCGGTATGAATACCTATTCTGGGAGATGTGCTACAGCATGGAAAGATGGCCGGTGTAAATTACGGGCCATCGGCTGTGGGGAGGGTCCGGACGATGGGTGTGTACCAGTAGGTCTGCCGCATCCGCACCATGTCTTTAACCCTGCCGAAGCTCGTAGGCCTATCTACGTCAGGGGTCTGAATCGTAGACACGGTGAGCGTTACCACCTCCGGGCGGCCCTCCGAGGCGACAGCCTCGCGGCGCAGCCCACCGTCACCTTGCTTGTCAAACACACCGCTCCGACCTATGTAATCGCCGCCGCACCGGTTGGCGAAAGCGACGAATGCATTGTTCTCCTCGCTGCGGGAGCGGAGCAGGTGCCAGTGCACATCGTCGGCTTCCCTGATAAAGGGGTCGGCGAAGGGAACATCGGTGGGCCCCAGGCTTGCGACCCGGGGATATTTGAGGGCGCCGGGGACGCATATCAAGTCCGCGCCCTTGACGCCGAAGGCTCTCGCAGCCTCCGGGAACATGGCATCGTGCCCCACCATAAGCCCAACCCGACCCGCGGGGATGTCGAATACGGGAAACCCGCCGTCTCCGGGCGAGGCCCACGCTCGGTCGTCCATCGACAGGTGCACCTTGCGGTAGCTTCCAACCAGTCCTTCCGGGCCGACTAGCAAGGCCGTGTTGTACATTAGCCCCGAGTCCCGCTCGACGATTCTGGTGACTATGAATGCGCCGTTGTC
The DNA here is from genome assembly GCA_965222055.1 of Dehalococcoidia bacterium. Taxonomy (GTDB): domain Bacteria; phylum Chloroflexota; class Dehalococcoidia; order Plut-88900; family Plut-88900; genus Plut-88900. The sequence goes on along the minus strand of CBDCTF010000007.1, from coordinate 3,265,916 downwards.
TCGGGCCAGCACGGTCAGCAACTTCACCGATTTGCTGTCCCGTAGACCCTCTGCCAGGGAGCGGGCTTGGGTCTCGGTGCTCACGGGGCCGGAGAGAGCGAGTTCAGGCAGTACCAGGACATCGAAGGGCGAGTCCAGGCCATCAATCATTTGCCGGAGGGCTGCGAAGGTCTCTTCCCGTGTTTCCAGGCTCTCTTGCATCTGGCATACGGCGATAGTGGACTCCTTCCCTGCCGGGAGTCCGTCCTGGCCATAGAGGCCGAAATAGTCGTCGGGGTTGAACAGGTAGCTATTGAGGACCGAGTCGGAGTAGTCGGCCGGACGCCGTTCGAGCAGCTTGTCCCCGGTCTCGTTGGCAACGAACTTCTTGTCCCGGGCCTTGGCAATATTGATGTATCCATAAACGATCCCATTCCCCGTGTCCCGGTACGACTGTATGGCTCCGTCAGGATCTATGACAGCGCTGCCCCCGGAGAACTCCACCGTGCGTTCGTTGCCCCAGCGGTCGGCAGCTACTAGGTAGACACCGTTTTCGAAAGCGCGGGTTATCCAGGCCGGGGCGGGAGCCTTTTCGAGGAGCCAGTTAGTGGGGAAGCAGATCACGTCGGCGCCGCGCAGGGCGAGAACGCGCGCCGTTTCCGGGAAGGATGCATCCATGCAGATAAGGCCACCCAGGTTTCCGAGCTCCGTTCGAAATACGGGTAAATCCAGGTCCCCGTCCTTGGCCCATGTGTTTTCGGAGATGAAGGAGTGGGTCTTGCGGTACTTGCCAACCACACCCTCCGGCCCGACCAGCGCCAGCGAATTGTAGTAGATGTCCGTCTCGTGGTCCACCTCCGGCATCCCGACTACGATGTAGCAGCCATACCGAGCCGCCAGTTCCCCGAACCTCTCGGTGGTGGGGCCGGGGATGGGTTCGACATAGGGGGCGATCTCAGCGCGGTCGAAGAAGCAATACGCAGTTGTGGCCATTTCGACGAGTACGATGAGCTTGGCGTCGTTCCTAGCTGCCTCTTCCACCATCTCAAGCTGTTCAAGCAGATTTCTCTCTTTTTCGAAGAGAGTGGGGGCGTACTGGATGGCCGCAACTTTGTAGACCGGGGTCTTGGGGAGGGGGGGTTGATCAGGCATGGGGATGCTCCTTCAGATCAGATCACAGAACAACTGCGATAGGATGACCCTACAATCGACGGGAAAGCCCTGTCAAACGGGTCCAGGCGATGAGCCAGAGATAACAGCATGGCGATATATACTGTCAGTGGCGTCGGCCAAATCATTGAACCCGAAGGAAACCGCATGCCTGATCAAATGGCACTTCCAGCAAAGGAGCAGTTCCCGAACGTGCTGCAACGGACCCTCGTGCTCACGGGTGGGAGGGTCTCGAAAGAGAGCGTGGGCAAGCTCTACAAGATATTCAAGACGTTGCGCTGGGATTTCCCGGACTACGAGATGTCGGCCTACACGGTGCTGGACGCTGATGGTGGTTTCGGATACGCGGAGTCGATTGAGGGAGCACCGGACGCCCGGATAACCATGGACGCGGAGCGCTTACATCAAGTGGTCTATGGCCGTGGCAATATGGCAAAGATGTTCCTTTCGGGGCAGATCAAACTCAAGGGCGTGCCAATGTACAAACTGATGAGGTTCGTTCCCTTGCTGGGACCTTTTCTGGACAGCTACCGGGAGGCATGCGAGGAAGCATCCAGGTAATGTTAATCTAGCCGCACCCTGTGGACAGTCAACGAGAACAGGCCATATAATGGGCCATCCCCAGTGGTGACGGCAGCCCTCCTACTACAATGACAGAAGCCTCTACGAAACACGTCTCGGCCTCCAGCGCTATTACCAAAGCATCCGTGGCTGACGACCACCACGAGATCCCCCGACTCACCGTCGGGGAGATGAGCAGCCTGACCCAGACCATTCGCCGCCACATCGTTAGTATGACCGCGGCTGCGGGAAGCGGACACCCAGGCGGCTCTCTATCCTCAGTCGAAATACTGACAAGCCTCTATTTCAAAGTCCTGCGGCACGATCCCCGGGACCCGGACTGGCCGGGACGCGACAGGTTCATCCTGAGCAAGGGCCACTGCACCCCAGTGCTCTACTCCACACTGGCTGAAGCCGGCTATTTCCCCGTGGAGGAGCTGGCAACCTTCCGGCAGGTAGACAGCCGGCTCCACGGCCATTGCCACAACACCACGCCGGGTGTCGAGCAGTGTTCGGGGTCCTTGGGGCAAGGACTGTCCGTAGGGGTGGGGATGGCGTTGGCTGGGCGGCTGGACAACAGCCCGCACAACGTCTACGTGCTACTGGGAGATGGGGAATGTGACGAGGGGCAGATATGGGAAGCGGCCATGGCTGCCTCGCACTTCGGGTTGGACAACATTACGGTCATAGTAGACCGGAACGGCATCCAGAACGACCGGTGGACCCATGAGGTCATGAACCTGGAGCCCTTGCCCGACAAATGGCGGGCCTTCGGCTGGGACGTGCACGAAGTAAACGGACACGATCTTGACCAGATGGTGGAGGCCCTAAGCAACGCCTCCCATAGGGACGGGCAACGGCACGCCATCATAGCCGCTACTGTGAAGGGTAAAGGCGTCAGTTACATGGAGAACAATCCCGCCTTCCACGGTAAATCTCCCAACCCCGACGAGCTCCGGCTCGCGCTTGAGGAGCTGGCCTGACACCTTGGTTACGAAAGTCGCCACCCGGGAAGCATTCGGCAAAACCTTAGTCGAACTGGGGCATGGCAACCCAAATATAGTGGTCATCGGCGGGGACCTGAACAAGTCCACGATGACCTCTCTCTTCGCCAAGGAGTTCCCCGATCGGTTCTTCGATTGCGGGGCGGCGGAGCAGAACATGATGGGGATCGCCTCGGGGCTGGCGGCCTCGGGGAAAATACCATTTGCAAGCACCTTCGCCGTGTTTGGATCGGGGCGGCCTTTCGATCAGATCAGGATATCGATAGCCCAGGCGCGGGCCAACGTGAAGATAGTCGTGACTCACGCCGGGATTATCACGGGCCCCGACGGGATGTCGGCGCACGGGATCGAGGACTTAGCCCTGATGTGTTCCCTCGTGGGCTTCACGGTGGTCGTGCCCGCAGATGCGGTGGAGACAGTGCAGGCGGTGCGAGCCCTTGCCGAAATGGACGGGCCCTGCTATCTGCGGCTCAGCCGGCCTGCGACGCCTATTGTTTGTCCAAGCGATTACCAGTTCAGGATCGGGCAAGCGGCTGTTTTCAGGCCGGGTACCGACGTTACGATCATGGCCACAGGCATAATGGTGGCAATGGCCCTGGAAGCGGCGGAAGCCCTTGCCCGGGAATCCATCGACGCCCGAGTCGTTAACGTGTCAACGCTCAAACCGTTTGATTTGGAGACGGTGGTGCGTTGCGCTCGGGAGACGGGGGCGGTGGTAACGGCGGAGGAGCACCTGAGGCACGGGGGATTGGGGAGCATTGTTGCGGAGGCATTAGGGGAACATTGCCCTGTGCCACTTTCAATGGTAGCCATCGACGATGTCTACAGCCCTTCCGGGGAGGCAGACGAGTTATTAAAGCTGCGGGGCCTCACGCCGGAGCAGATAGCCAGTGCAGCGAAGGGCGTAATCACGAGAAAGCAATCTGCCTAGAACCATAAACAACTTCGGAAAACTAAACTCGGGGATTGTGGCTGGCGGTGTAGAGCAGGTAATGCTTCATGTTGGGGGGAGGAGGACAGTGCATGGAAGTCTATCGGCCGGAGGGGAGTAAGTAGGGGTCGTGAGCACGGAAAACCGACTTACGGTCAGATGGGGAGGGAGTCGAATGAGAAATGAAGCAAAGGGAACAGTCCGACGGGTAAAGGTACGAAGGACCGCCCTAGGTTTCCTGAGCATACTATTGGTATTAGTTTTAGCGGCTGCAAGCTGTGGGGAGTCAGCCACTTCTACACCCGAGGCCGCCGCACCAACTGCAGCGCCCCAACCCACTGCAACGACACCGCCCTCCGAGCCCGACAACGGCCCCCGAGCAGGCTGCGACCGCCACGCCTGAGTCTTCCGAGCCGGAGGCTCCTACAGCCGAGCCACCTACTCCCGTGCCATCCACACCCGAGCCAACTATGAGGTTAAGGTCTGAATGGACGCCGGAGAACCCTGCGACCCTGGAGGAGGTAGAAGCGGAACTTGAGAAGCACCGTGGTGCAACCCTGCTAATTAGACATGCAGGCGGCGCATACGGGGGGGCTTTAAGGCAGGGCTTGTTTGACCCACTGGAGGAGAGGTTCGGCCTGGAAATAATCGAAGACAGTCCCTCACCGACTATTGCCGAGATACGGGTACTGGCCGAGACCGTTCAATTCGAGTGGCATATATTGGACATGGGAACCGCCCGTGCTGTCGCTGTTCTAAAGACCGACAGCATGGGTGATTACGATCCTGCGGTCGTGGATGTCAGAGACCTGTTGTCGGCTGTTACGGAACCGGGGCCCTATTTGGCCGGTGGTGGCACTACATGGTCGCTCGTTCTTGCTTACAACACGGACGTGTACCCGGGAGACACAGGACCCAAGAGCTGGGCCGACTTTTTCGATCTGGAGAGTTTTCCCGGATGTCGCGCTCTTTATACCTATCTGTCCTACGGGGGACATATCCAGATCCAAAGAATGGCACGGGAGCCTGAGCTGCTGAACAGTCCAGAAGGTAAGCAAGAGATATCCACGCCTTCTCGGGAGCAGATAGAAGAGGACTTCGCCTGGTTTGCCGATTGGACTGAGGAAGCCGGGAACAGGATCATATACTGGGAAACCGGCTTTCAGTGCCCGGAGCTGCTGATATCCGGCGAAGTGGAGATGTGCTCCACTTGGAACGGCAGGATATTCGATGCCCAACAGGCAGGGGAACCGGTTGCAATCTGCTGGGAGTGCGGCTACATCATCGGCACCAGCGGATGGAACATAGCCAAGCACGTCAAAGAGCTGGACTCCGCGGCGTACGAGCTGGCAAACCTGGTTGTGGCCTGGGTCTCGTTCCCAGAAAACAACGGAAGAGTAGCCCAGTACATCACCTACGGGCCCATTAACAGAAAATCAATGGAGTTCATGGATGACCCTGCCTACGATGCAGTCCGGGACCATCTACCCTCATCGGCGAGCAACATCGCGTACTCCGTTCTGTTTGACGAGGTTTGGCTCGCCGAAAACATGGAATGGGCCACCGAGCAGTACATAGTAGCAACCCAGTAGACTAGTGCGGAACATCGGGGGTTGCGTTCTCTAACCGCAGCCCCCGATGACGCTCTTTCATTGCACGCGAGGGCGCCGACCCTGATCCTTCAAGGTCGGGGCCTTACGCCCGCACGGATAACCGACGCGGCCAAAAGTGTAGCTATAAGAAGGAAATCACTCTAGCCAAGCAATAATCTTCTGAAATAACAACCCAGGGACTGTGAGGACGCAGTGTGGGTAGGTGACGCTTCATGTTGGGGAGAGGAGGGCAGTGTATGGAAGTCTATCGGCCAGAGGGGAGTAAGTAGGGACCGTGAGCACGGGAGACCGGCTTACGGTCAGATGGGGAGGGAGTCGAATGAGAAATGAAGCAAAGAGAATAGTCCGAAGGGTAGCTCTACGAAAGACCGCCCTGGGTTTCCTGACCATACTATTAGTCCTAGTCTTAGCGGTCGCCAGCTGTGGGGAGTCGGCAACCGCCACACCTGCGCCCACTGCGCCGACGGCAGCGCCCGAACCCACGCCGACAACTCCCCCTTCCGAGCCAGCGACTGCTGAGCCCGACGTCCCAGAGACAACTATTAGACCTTTGTCCGAATGGACGGTGGAGAACCCCGCCACCCTGGAAGAGATAGAAGCGGAACTGGAGAAGCACAGGGGTGAGACCCTCTCGTTCATATCCGAAGGCGGTGCATTCCAGGCGGCCATAAGACGGGCATGGTTGGACCCTATGCGGGATAAGTTCGGGCTGGAGATAGTTGAGGAAAGCCCGGGGCCCGGCATAGCCAGAGTTCGAACCCAAGCCGAAACCGGAAACATTTCGTGGGACATAATAGACTTGGGTACCGACCAAGTCGCTGCCCTGCTAAAAACAGATAGCCTGGGCGAATACAATCCGGCTATCGTAGACGCCAGGGACCTCCTGGACATTGTTACGGCGCCGGGACCATACATCGCCGGAGGGGGCATCACATGGTCCACTATTCTTGCCTACAACACAGATGTCTACCCGGGAGATACAGGCCCTAAGAACTGGGCGGACTTCTTCGACCTGGAGACTTTTCCAGGCCGTCGCTCTCTACGGAACGAGGTCTCCTACGGGGGACAAATTCAAATCCAGAGATTGGCCCGCAATCCCGAATTGCTGAACACTCCGGAAGGAAAGCGTGAAGTAGCCACGCCCTCTCGGGAGCAGATGGAAGAAGACTTCGCCTGGTTTGCAGAGTGGACCAAAGAAGCAGGCAACGATGTCATATATTGGGACACGGGCTCCCAATGCCCGGAGTTCCTGATATCAGGTGAAGTCGACATGTGCACCGCCTGGAACGGCAGGATATTCGATGCCCAACAGACGGGAGCACCACTGAGGATCTGCTGGGAGTGCGGATTCATGACGGGCACAGGCGGATGGACTATAGCGAAGGGCCTAAAGGAGCAGGACCCGGTGAGGCACGAATTGGCAAATCTCGTCGTTGCCTGGGCGACCTTTCCGCAGAACAACGTGAGGATGGCCCAGTTCATCACCTACGGTCCCATTAACAAGAAATCATTCGTGTACATGGATGCTCCGGAGTACGACGCCGTACGGGATGAGCTGCCTACATCAGGGGCCAACATCCCCTACTCCATTCTGTGGGACGAGATCTGGCTTGGGGAAAACCTGGACTGGGCCAACGAGCAGTACATAATAGCAACCCAGTAACAGTTCTTGAGCCGGAGGTTGAGGCCTGCGGCTTCTCGTAGCGGCCTACTCTTGATCGTGAGGCCCCGGAACTGAATATTCAGTTCCGGGGCCTCACCTTGTCTTTCAGTCAAAGCGTTGGTCTACTTTGCCATGACATTGCTATCGTATGACGAATTTGACAAGCCGCGCCTGCCGATAGTACCGTGGAATACACAAAGAAATAGACAACAAAGACAGTGAACGGGAGTAGTAAGCCTCAAGCGAGGGCCAGAGAGTCGGGTTAGGTGTGAGCCGACCCCAGCGCAGAGGCTGAATGGGCCCGGGAGTCGCCAACCGAAACCTTGGTATGAACCAGGAAAGTAGGCTTGGCCGGAGAGGGCACCGTTATAAGAGCCCAGGGTATTTCTGGGGTGAGTAATTCATCACAGCCCCGAATGTACCTGATGAGATTTACCGGTGCCAGCACAGCATTGCCTCAGCCCCCAGCAGGGGCGGCAGAGCCTGAAAGTTGAGGCCGGTCATACTAGGGTGGCACCGCGAGAAACCCCCTCGCCCCTAAGGGCGAAGGGGTTTTTTATGTCCGAGAGGAATGTGCCATGACCAGTATAGCAATAAGCAGATACACGCCGGACCTGGCTACCCTGGAAGAGCTCTCCAGACGGGGCAATCTGGTCCCCGTGTACCGAGAGATAGAGGCCGACTTGGAGACTCCGGTCTCCGCCTACCTGAAAGTTGCGCGGGGGGACTATTCCTTCCTTCTGGAGAGCGTCGAGGGTGGGGAGAGGTTGGCGCGGTACAGCTTTATCGGGACGGAGCCTTACAAGCGGGTCGTCACGGGGCCGGGCCAGATCGACGGAGACGTGGACCCTTTGGCTCTGGTCCAGGAAGAGATCGAGAGATCGTCGGTTGTAAGCGTACCGGGTCTGCCTCGGTTTCACGGCGGAGCGGTCGGGTATCTAAGCTACGAGGCCATGCATCACTACGAAGATGTACCGTCGCCGGAAGTCGACACCCTGGGCCTGCCTGAAGCCCTCTTCATGTTCGCCGACACCCTATTGGTCTTCGACCATGTAAAGCACAGCATCAAGGTCGTCTCTCACGTCCGGCTGGACGGTGGGGATATATCGTCGGCCTACCGGCGGGCCGTAGATAAAATAGACGAGTTGGTGGAGAGGCTTCGGCAGCCCATAGAGCCTGCCCTGGCCGCTCTCCGGGGTGGCCCCCCGACCTCATACCCTACCGAATCCAACCTGACCCAGGAAGAGCACGAAGCGAATGTAAGTGCAGCCAAGGATTACATCCGGGCCGGGGACATCATCCAGGCCGTCCTGTCGCAGAGGTTCTCCCGCAAGACCGACGTGCACCCGTTCAACATCTACCGAACCCTGAGGACGGTGAACCCGTCTCCCTACATGTTCTACCTGAACATGGGCAGCTTCCAGCTGGTGGGGGCATCGCCGGAGGTGCTGGTGCGGGAGGAAGAAGGGCAACTGGATTACCGTCCTCTCGCAGGCACCAGACCCCGAGGGAAGGACAACGAGGAGGACCTGGCCCTGGAGCGGGAGATGACGAACGACGAAAAGGACCGGGCCGAGCACATAATGCTCCTGGACCTGGGTCGGAACGACATTGGGCGGGTAAGCATACCGGGTACCGTTCACGTGACCGAGCTCATGGACGTAGAGCGGTACTCCCACGTCATGCACCTTGTGTCCCACGTCCAGGGACGGCTGAGGCCCGACATATCCCCCTACGATGCTGTCTGGTCATGCTTCCCAGCGGGCACCGTTTCCGGTGCGCCCAAGCTCCGTGCTATGGAGATCATCGCCGAGCTGGAGCCTGACAAGAGGGGCCCCTATGCAGGGGCTGTGGGGTACTTCAGCTTTTCGGGCAACATGGACACATGCATAACCCTAAGGACAATAGTATTCAGTAACCGAGTGGCCCACTTCCAGTCCGGGAGCGGCATCGTGGCCGACAGCGTGCCCCATTCGGAGTACATGGAGACGGTCCACAAGTCCATGGCCATTAGGAGGGCAATCGATGAGGCGGAGGCCAGGTCGTGGTAGTATTTGACCGGTCATTAGGAGTATGCCGCGTATGAAACTCGAGGGTAGAGCAGCGATAGTCACCGGAGGCAACCGGGGCATAGGGAGGGCTATAGCCCTGGAACTGGCCCGGCAGGGCGCCGACGTAGCATTTAATTACCGCGGCGACGAGGAATCGGCAAAGGCTACGGCGTCGGAGATAGAGGGCTTGGGACGCAAGACCTTGGCTCGGCAGACCAACGTCACCGACAACGCTGCCGTCGAAAGCATGGTGGCAGAGGTCATCGACCTGTTCGGCGCTGTGGACATCCTGGTGTGCAACGCGGGAGTAGCTTCCAGAGGCAACCACTTGGGAGAGACCGAGGCCCGCGAGATGCGTCGGTTGCTGGACGTGCACCTGTTCGGCGCTCTTCACTTCGCAAGGGCTCTGCTGCCATGCATGAGAACCCGGCAGCGAAGCGACGTCCACTTTATCTCGTCCACGTCGCCCTTCAGAAGCGAGGCGGGGCACGGGCCCTACGCCACCGCCAAGGCGTGCGTTGAAACCCTGGCGATGACCATGGCAAAGGACGAGCGTCAGCACGGGGTGCGGGTCAACGTGATCGCACCGGGGCTGGTGGAGACGGAGATGGGCAAGCGGCTTGTAAAGGCCACCCAGGGAGTCGATGACATTAAAGAGATTTACCCGGAATACCCGTTCGGGAGGGTGTGCCAGCCGGAGGATGTAGCCAAGCTATCGGCGTTTCTGGCGTCGGAGGACGGCGGCTATGTCTCGGGGCACGTGATCCACCTGGACGGGGGAATGTCCCGCTAAAAGAAGACTAAGAGGAGACAGACTATGGAACTAGAGGGAAGGGTTGCGCTGATAACGGGGGCGTCTCGGGGCATAGGGCAGGGGATCGCCAAGTCCATGGCCGAGGCTGGGGCCAACATAGTAGTCAACTACCAGCGAAACAAGGCTGGTGCGGAGCAGACCGCCAGCGACGTCGAAGCGCTGGGCGCCAAGGCGCTCCTGTACCAGGCCAACGTGAAAAACCTCAACGAGGTCCAGGCGATGGTGGACAAGGCAGTAGAGACCTTCGGCACGGTGGACATCCTGATCAATAACGCGGGCCAGCACTATTCGAAGTCAGTCATTGCGGATGATGCGTTAGACGTGTTCCACGACGTAGTCGGGACGCACATTAACGGGTCTTTCTACTGCACCCAGGCTGTGCTGCCCCACATGATGAAGAAGAAGAGGGGAGACATCCACTTCATCAGCTCTCTGGCCACCAAGCAACTGTGGGCGGACGAGTGGGCTTACGCCAGCGTAAAGGCCTGGATGAACACTTTTGTGATGACCAGCGCCAAGGAGCTCAGTTGGCACGGGATCCGGGTCAACGCCATAGCGCCCACCATCGTGGAGTCGGATATGGGTCTGAAACTGGTCATGGACTGGGCAAAGACGGACGACCCGCGGAACCTGGATGGGATAGTTCCCTTCGACCGGTTGATCCAGCCTCACGACGTGGGGAACATGTGCACTTGGCTATGCAGCGACAAGGCTAGCCATGTCTCCGGTCAGATTATCTATCTCGACTGCGGGATCGGGCCTGCTTCGCTTAGGGACTTTGTCACGCCCGAAGCTCGGGCGCAGAGATAGACCATGACGGGATCCAACTCTCTATCACTCCAGGGCCGGGTCGCCCTTATCACCGGCGGGTCCCGGGGAATCGGCAGGGCCATAGCCAAAGCCATGGCCGAGGCCGGCACCGACGTGATGGTCAACTATGTCAGCGATGAAGAGTCGGCCAGAAAAACGGCGGACGAGATAAGGGCGCTGGGCAGAAAGGCTATGACTTTCCAGGCCGACGTGGCAGACGCCGATGCGGTGAATGCGATGGTAGGGGCGGCGGTGGATGGTCTGGGCAAGGTGGACATACTGGTCTGCAACGCTGGCATCATACGTCGGGACAGCCACGTCTACGAAGCCGACCTCGAGGAGTTCCGAGAGGTTATAGAAAACCACATTATGGGCGCGTTTAACTGCGTCCAGGCCGCATTGCCGAACATGCGGCAGCAGCCTCGGGGGGACATCCAGCTTATCTCTTCGACACACGCACGGATGCTGCTGCTTGGACTGACTTCCTACAACGTCGCCAAGGCAGGGGTGGAGGTGATGGGGAGGGTGCTTTCCAAGGAGGAGAGGGAGCACGGGATCAGGGTTAACGTTATCGGCCCCACGACCACCGAGACGGATATGGCGTCGGGACTGCTGCAAAGATACGGCTTCTCCAGCTTTAGAGAGATCGATCCTTACATGCCCTTCGGTCGTATGGCCCAGCCTAGCGATACGGCCAACTTGTGCGCCTTCCTAGCCTCCGAGGCGGGAGAGCATATCTCCGGTCAGATCATCTATGTAGACGCATCGCAGGACAGAAAGCCGGCGCAGGAGTTCTTCCCGTCGGCGGCGGGACAGAGGAGCGGGATATGAGAGTTGAAGGGCGAGTTGCGCTCGTTACAGGAGCATCCCGAGGAATCGGGGCGGGGATAGCGAGGTGCATGGCACAGGAAGGTGCGGCGGTGGTAGTGAACTACGTGCAGTCGGAGGCGCTGGCTAATCAGGTGGTGAAGGAAATCCGGGACGGCGGCGGGCGCGCTATCGCTATTCAAGCCGACGTGGGGAACTATGCACAGGTGAAGTCGATGGTGGAGCGCTCGATTGCCGAGTTCGGCAAGGTGGACATTCTGGTCAACAATGCCGGGATCGCAGGGCCGTCCGTTCCGATGGCCGACGTAACGCCTGAAGAGTTCGAGGTGGTGGTGAGGAACCACCTGATCGGGTCCTTCAACTGCACCCAATGCCTGCTGCATCACATGCGGGGCCTTGGGCGGGGAGACGTGATTTTCATCTCGTCACGGCAGACATCCTTCTATCCGCCAAACTCGTCGCCGTACAACGCGGCAAAGGGTGGAATGGACGGCTTGGCCCAAGGACTGGCTAAGGAGGAGCGCTACAACGGGATCCGGGTGAACGTAGTTGCCCCGGGCCTGGTGCCGACGGACATCCTGATGAAAGACTTGATGGAGACCACGGGCAAGTCCAGCGTAGAGGAAGTGGACAAGGTGATGCCCTTCGGGCGGATGCTTCGGCCGGAGGACATCGGCCATTTGTGCACGTTCCTCGCCTCCGAACAGGGGAGCCACATCTCCGGAGAGGTGATCTACGTGCGAGGGGCAGTCGGGGGAGAGCCACCGTCTTTCTACGTGAATGGACCAAAGCCTTATTACGCTTAATAGGCCAGCTAGGCCTTAATGTACACGAGTACAGAATAAAGAGGACATATGAGACTTGCAGGAAGAGTGGCAATAGTCAGTGGCGGCTCCAGGGGCATTGGGACGGGGATAGCGAAGTGTATGGCCCGGGAGGGTGCTTCGGTGGTGGTCAACTATTTTAAGTCCGAGGGGCCGGCGCACGACGTGGTACGAGACATCGAGGCGGCTGGTGGTACTGCTGTGGCAATAAAAGCGGACGTGGGGGACTACGGCGAGGTGGAAGCCATGGTGGAGGAGACGGTCTCGAAGTTTGGGAAACTCGACATCATGGTTGCGAACGCCGGGACCAAGGGGCACGGGAAGGCGCTCATAGAGCTTACTCACGACGAATTCGCCTATACGATCCGGAACCACCTGATGGGGGCCTTCAACTGCTCCCGGGCGGCCCTTCCCCACCTTAGGAATGGCGTGAGGGGAGACCTAATACTCATCTCCTCCCGAAGCACGGACATGCTGATGGCCAACGACTCTGACTACAACGCAGCTAAGGCGGCTATCGACGCCCTGGCCAAGGGAGTGGCCAAGGAAGAGCGGTATCACGGGGTGCGGGTGAACGCGGTGAACCCTGGGCTGGTTCCCACGGACATGGCCTGGGGAGGCATCTCCCGGACCACGGGGATGGACACGTTCGAGGAAGTGGACAAGGGGATGCCGCTGGGGAGGATGGTCAGAGCGGAGGATATCGGGAATCTGTGCGTCTTCCTGGCGTCGGAGGAGGGGAGTCACATATCGGGCGAGGTTATATACGTGCGGGCGGCGGTCGGGGCGGAGCTTCCGCCCAACTATCTGCCAAGCTCGGAGGCTTAGTGGAGGTGTAATGCCGCCATCCTATTGCATTGTCATTCCGAGTCCGGTCCCACTGGGCGAGGAATCCGGGGAGGGGGACCCATCCACCCCAGACTCCTCGCCTTGGGAAAGGCTTCGGAGTGACACAATCTAGGAAAAGGGTAAAGAGCACCTCGCCATATGAACCAGTATTACGTATACATTATGGCCCGATACAGGGTCTCTCTATACACAGGCGTAACGAACAATCTAGAATGCCGAGTTTATGAGCATGTTCATAAACTGCATCGGGGGTTCTCCAACAAGTACAACGTTTCAAAGTTAATGTATTACGAGACAACAACCGACGTAGAATCCGCGATAGCGAGAGAAAAGCAGATTAAGAGTTGGAGGCGCAGTAAGAAAGTGGCGCTGATTGAACTGAAAATCAACATTGGGAAGACCTTAGCGAGGGTTGGGGGGGGGGAACCCCATCCACCCCAGACTCCTAGCCTCAGCAACTGTTGTGATAGTCAAGCGGATATTGGGTTCCAATGAGCTTGTTGTTTGAGCATGGCGTTGAGGATAGTTAGTAGTTTTCTCATGCAGGCTGTAATGGCGACCTTCTTTGGCTTGCCCGCCTCCACGAGGCGAGTGTAGAATTCCTTGAGGACTGGGTTGAAGCGCACGGCGACGAGGGTGGGCATGTAGAGGGCGGCCCTGACGGTAGCCCGACCGCCCCAGCAGGTGCGTGAACCGCGCATCTTACCGCTGTCCCGGGCGAGTGGGGCTACGCCAACGAGGGCGGCGATCTCTCTGCGGTTGAGCTTACCCAACTCTGGCAAGCCTGCCAGGAGACTGTAAGTGGCGACTGGTCCTATGCCGGGGACGGTCCTGAGAAGGATAACCTGCTCACGCCACAGCTCTGATTTGTGCAGCCTCTCCTTGAGGTCTCGGTCTATCTGATCCAGGGCCTCGTTGAGCAGATCAATGATCCCCTCTATGCTCTTTCTGACGACGGGGTTTGCGTTCTCCAGTCTGTTCTTCTCCCTGGTCTTCATACCGACGAGCTGGCGGCGTCTTGATACCAACGCATCCAACTCAAGGGACTCAGGGCTTTTGGGAGGTTGTGGGCGCAGATCGCTGACCTCACTGAAGTGTGCGATCATGCCTGCATCCAACCGGTCGGTCTTGGCGAGCATCCCTTGGGAGCGTGCGAAGTCCCGGACATGTCTCGGATTCAGGACGGTAGTAGGGACCCCCTCATTACCCAGGGCTGCGGTCAAAGCCCTCTCGTAGCCCCCTGTGGCCTCCATAGCCACTAAGGCTGGCTTCAAGGCCACCAAGCGGGTTACCAGTTCTCTAATCCCCTCCTGGTCCTGATTGAAGCGCCAACATTCTCCCGTGGGTCTCACCGCCACATCCCCCCACCCCTTGGACACATCAATTCCTACGTATGCTCTCCGATTACCAGCCATGTTTCTCCTTTGGCCCATCCTTGCCGATACGGGCTTGCGTTGGCCCAGGCAACTGTTCGGGCTCTATGATTAACTTATCGGGGCGACCACGCTGAGGCACGGTCTCCTAACCAAGGATGAATCGGCCTACCCCGACCTACCTATCAATATACAAGGGAGAGGCTTCGGAGTGACACAGGGGGATAGAGAATAATTATGCTGGCCCTGATAGATAACTACGATAGCTTCACCTACAACCTCTACCAGTACCTTTGCGAGCTGGGGCAGGAGGTAGAGGTAGTCCGCAACGACAAGACGAGCATTGAGGAGATAGCGGGCTGGCAACCTGAGCGGATCATCGTGTCACCGGGACCATGCACTCCCAAAGAAGCTGGTATCTCCGTCGACGTGATCCGGCATTTCGGGCCACAGCTTCCGCTGCTGGGGGTCTGCTTAGGCCACCAGTGCATCGGGGCGGCGTATGGTGGGGTTGTCGGGCCTGCGGGGGAGATCATGCATGGGAAATCGTCGACGATCCACCACGACGGCAAGGGTGTTTACAAAGGCCTGTCGAACCCATTCGAGGCCATCCGCTACCACTCCCTGGCAATACAGCAAGAGGATTTCCCCGAATGCCTGGACATTACCGCCCGGACTGACAACGGGATAATCATGGGGGTGCGTCACAAGGAGTACAGCGTAGAGGGGTTCCAGGCCCACCCGGAGTCGATAATGACGCCCGAGGGCAAGAACCTGCTCAGGAATTTCCTAGGACAGGAAGTTAAGGTTCCCGCATAAGCTGATGATTAGAGAAGCCATCGAGAAACTGATAAGGGGAGCGGACCTCTCGCAGGAAGAGGCTGCCCAGGTCATGGAAGAAATCATGACCGGCGAGGCCTCGCCGGCCCAGTTCGGGGCCTTTGTTATAGGGCTTAGGCTGAAAGGCGAGACGGCGGACGAGATGACGGGCCTCGCGGCGGTGATGCGGGACAAGTCGCTCAAGGTCGACTTCAGCGGCCCGTCCGTCGACACCTGTGGTACTGGCGGCGACGACTTGGGCACGTTCAACATCTCGACCGTGGCAGCGTTTGTGGTCGCCGGAGCGGGGATCGCCGTAGCCAAGCACGGGAACCGCGCCATGACCTCCAAGAGTGGCAGCGCCGACGTGCTGGAGCAGCAGGGGATCAAGATAGACTTGGGGCCGGAGGGGGTGAAGCGGTGCATGGAGGAGGTGGGAATCGGGTTCATGTTTGCGCCCCGCTTTCATCCTGCTATGAAGTTCGCCGTACAGCCGAGGAGGGAGATCGGGGTCAGGACAGTGTTCAACATCCTGGGACCCCTGACCAATCCCGCGGGGGCGGAGGCGCAGGTGCTGGGGGTGCCCACAGACTCGGTGGGAGAGAAGATGGTGCAGGTGCTCCAAAGGCTAGGTTCGGAGCGGGCAATCGTGGTGCACGCCGAGGACGGGTTGGACGAGATTTCCCTGAACAGCAACACGAGCATTTGGGATCTCAAGGACAGGTCGATTAAACACTACACAATCGGGCCTGATAAGCTGGGCCTCGCGCCCGCGTCGCTTGAATCTCTGGCGGGGGGCTCGGTGGAGGAAAACGCGGAGATAATGACGGAAGTTCTGAAGGGGGCGTCGGGTCCGCGGAGGGACGTGGTAGTGGCAAACGCCGCCGGGGGAATTGTTGCAGGGGGCAAGGCAGCCGACCTCCGGGAAGGCGTGCAGCTAGCCCAGGAGTCCATCGACAGCGGGCGGGCTCTGGAGAAACTGGAACTGCTCAGAGAAGTTAGCCAAGTGCTGGAGTAAGCCGAGGCGGAGAGTTGATAGCAGGGTCATGGGCAAGACCGGAACGATACTCGACAAGATAGTGTCGGTGAAGCGGCTGGACCTGGAACGGGCCAAGGCTGAGACACCGCGCTCGACCCTCGAAGCCCAAGTCTCGACACTGCCCTCTCCTCGGTCCTTGATTGGGGCATTGCAATCGGAGGGAGTCGCCCTGATCGCTGAGGTTAAGAAGGCCTCTCCGTCCCGCGGGCTTTTGGCCCCGGACTTCGATCCAGTGGCCCTCGCCGGAACCTACGCGGAGAACGGCGCTGCCGCCATATCCGTCCTGACCGAGACACCCCACTTTCAGGGTCGGTTGGAATTCTTAAGGGAGATACGTGAGGACTTGGGCAACGGCTGTCCTCCCCTTCTGCGAAAAGACTTTATCTTCGACAAGTACCAGGTCTGGGAAGCTCGGGCATGGGGAGCCGACGCCATACTTCTGATAGCCTCCATATTGGAAGAAGATGAGATGGGAGACCTGTTAGCAGCTGCACAAAGCTTGGGCATGGACACCCTGGTCGAGGCGCACACGGAAGCCGAGGTGAAGGCTGCGCTTTCGGCGGGAGCGTCCCTTATCGGGATCAACAATCGGGACTTGGCCACATTCGAGGTGGAGCTGGATACGACCCGCAAGCTCACGCCCCTTGTCCCGGCGGAGAAAATAGTGGTTGCGGAGAGCGGGATCTTCACGCGGAATGACGTGGCTATGGTGGCAGAGTGGGGCGTTGATGCGGTGCTGGTCGGGGAGGGGTTGGTGAAGTCGGGGGACGTGGGAGCGAAAGTTAGGGAGCTGGCCGCCGCCCGCCTGGAGAGAGTTCCTAGTGACTAAGTTCAAAGTATGCGGTCTCAGACGGGGTGAAGACGGACAGACTGCCATCCGCGAGGGGGCGGGTTTCATAGGGCTGATCTTTGCCCCCAGCAAGAGGCAGTTAACCGCGGACGAGGCTCGGGAGTTCTTGGATAAGGCTCGATCCGAACAAGTCTCAACAGAACGGCAACCGGAAGCCGTGGGTGTTTTCGTAAATGCCCCAGCGGACGAGGTAAACCGGATAGCCCACTACTGCGGTCTGGACAGGTTGCAACTACACGGGGACGAAACCCTTGAATACTGCTCCCTTATAGAAAAGCCCATCTTTAAAGTTGTGAGGATTGAGGCTGGGGCGAGGGGGGACGACCTTCTATCCACCCTGGAGGAGGAGCTTGGGACAATAATTGCCGCAGGTCACACGCCGATGCTCGATACCGTATCCAAGGGGCCGTACTACGGCGGCACGGGCCAGCCGTTCGACTGGGCTGTCGCAGCTCAGCTGGCGGAGAAGTTCGACTTTGTGCTGTCCGGAGGACTGAACCCCGATAACGTGGCCAGGGCGATCGAGCAGGTGCGGCCCTGGGTAGTCGATGTGTCGAGCGGTGTGGAGACGGACGGAGTGAAGGACCCGGAGAAGATAAAGGCCTTTGCACGGGCCGTCGCCCGTGCCGACAAAGCTCTTACCGGAGGTCGGCCAGTCCCGAAACCAGCATGACTACTTCCCGCTCCTCTTCAACATACGCCTACCCTGATGAGTCAGGGCGCTATGGCGACTTCGGGGGCAAGTTCATCCCCGAGACGCTGATGCCCGCTCTGGATGAGCTGGAGGAAGAATACCGGGCTGCGCGGGCCGACCCCGCCTTCGGGGCCCGGGTAGCCGATCTTTCGGCCAACTACGCGGGCCGCCCGACGCCTCTCTACCTGGCCGAGACCCTCACGGAGCGGGCCGGGGGCACGAAGATATACCTGAAGAGGGAAGACCTGGCCCATACCGGGGCGCACAAGATCAATAACGTTCTTGGGCAGGGGCTCCTGGCACAGAGGATGGGCAAACGGCGTATCATCGCAGAGACGGGGGCTGGGCAGCACGGGGTGGCGTCGGCGACCATCTGCGCTATGCTCGGCCTGGAGTGCATCGTCTACATGGGCGAAAAGGACGTGCAACGGCAGGCGCTGAACGTGTTCAGGATGAAACTGCTGGGAGCCGAAGTGGTCAGTGTGAAGTCAGGGAGCATGACGCTTAAGGATGCGATCAACGAGGCGATCCGGGACTGGGTGACCAACGTGCGCACGACCCACTACCTGCTCGGGAGCGTGGTCGGGCCCCACCCATACCCTATGATGGTGCGGGACTTCCAGTCGGTGATTGGCAGGGAGGCGCGGCAGCAGATGTTGGACGCGGAAGGTCGGCTGCCGGACTACGCGGTCGCCTGCGTGGGCGGTGGAAGCAACGCCATGGGGCTGTTTTACCCTTTCATTGGTGATGAGAAAGTACGGTTAGTGGGTGTGGAGGCGGCGGGTGAAGGGATCGAGAGTGGACATCACGCCTCGTCCCTGGGACACGGAAGACCGGGTGTGCTACACGGGTCGAATTCATACCTGCTGCAGGACGCCCACGGCCAGGTGATGGAAGCGCACAGTATTTCCGCGGGGCTGGACTATCCGGGGGTCGGGCCTGAACACAGCCATTTGAAAGCAACAGGCCGGGCAAGCTATGTGTCGGTGACCGACGATCAAGCCCTGGAGGGTTTCCATTTGCTGAGCCGGGCGGAGGGAATCATCCCGGCCCTGGAATCCTCGCACGCGGTGTACCACGCCGTTGAGCTAGCCAAGACGCTCAGCAAGGACGAGATTGTCCTGGTGAACCTGTCGGGGCGGGGTGACAAGGACATCGATACGGTGGCGCAGGCCATGGGGATGGGGATTTAGGGGGGCGGGTTAGCACCTCGGCGCACGCGGGGCCACTTTCAATATCCACCGATCTGCCTTCGCGGGAATGACGGAGGGGGCGGGTCTCGTTCCGTTTGAGTATTCAGTTGTGTGGGGTGAGGGTGGGGTTATTTGTCGGACGGGGACGGCTCCTTTCGGTGGTGGAGGGAAGGCGACCAGCCAGTCGGCCCTACGTGGGAGGGAATGGGTTCACGCTTCCCGTAGGCGGACTTGCGACAGCCCAGGTTGAGCGGCAAAAGGGGATGGATTCCGGCTCGGGGGCCGGAAGGATGGAGTAAAGGGGCGGGAATGACGGAACTGGAGGGGGAGGGGATGGAAGGTCCCGGACGGTTGCGCAGTAAGGCGGCGACGCCTGTACCGATGGGTGTTGTCCGCCACAGCGGATGTTCCACATCGACGCCGGCTTTGCGACAGCCCCGTGCTTCTGAGAGGACGTGGAAGAGACGCGAGAGAATCTCGGTGTGGGGCAGTCTCGACCACCAGAAGTGCCCGGCCATACGGAGATATGGGGGCGTGGACTCTCTGCCGTCGCGGTGTGGCATGGCCTCTCCGAGGGCAACGACGGTGGAGTCTCTGGGCACGATGGCCCTGGGGAGCAACTTGACGCCGTGCTCGTGGGCGTCGCCGAGAGGGCGAGGGTGGTGCGCCGGGTGAGTGCAGCGCGCACTTGGCATGGGCCCTTGGAAAGGGCATGCCGTTTTTTGTCCGGGAACCTTCCATAGCCGGTCACATGGACCGGGGGGGACAGTGATTGATCGCTGCGGAGGCGGAGGCGATGGGCCCTGGGGCAGCGCTTGTAGTGGGAGATGTGTAGGGGAACGGTGGGTGGAAAGGGGCAGGTGAAGAGGCGCGTGCCGGAAGCCGTGCGGTGCCATACCGCACGGTTGCGACGGGGCCTATGAAGGCTTGTGCGACTCATGGGACTCCTTTAGTCCTTTTCCTTGAATAGGGCCGACATGAGGTGTCGGTCCTGGACAGCAATATAGTACAGATGTTTTGATTTAGTCAAGGTGTTCGTGTCACTCGCCTCGGCGAGCCTACGGCCCCATCCCCTTTCACGCGGGAGGGGACAGCCCGCCCTGTTTTATTGATACATCAGCCATGCTGTAGAGCAACATGGCTGATATGTCGTTACCTAGGGGGGAGGGTAGGAAGGGAGTGAGTGGGCAAGTCCTAGATTCCTCGCGGGGCTTCGGAATGACAGTGTAAACGGCCTCGCTTGGGAGTCAGGATAACCACGACGGATTGGTAGTGCAGGGCCACCCCTCGCTCGACCCTTCGACATTGCTCAGGGTGAGCGGCCCCGCCCCTACGCCGCGGGATGAATTCCGGCTCTCGGGGGCCGGAATGACGGAGGGGAGTGGGGAGGGGTCTAGCTTGCGGCGATGGGTTCGGGTTGGCGCTTGTGGAGGATGGGGGCGAGGTATTGGCCGGTGTAGGACTCGGGGACGGCGGCTATCTCTTCGGGGGTGCCGACGGCCACAATGTAGCCCCCTTCGTCGCCCGCCTTGGGGCCGAGGTCGATGAGGTAGTCGGCGGACTTGATGAGGTCGAGGTGATGTTCGATGAGTATGACGCTGTTGCCTGTATCGACCAGACGCTGCAGAACCTTGAGGAGGGCGGCGGCGTCTTCGAAGGAGAGGCCGGTGGTCGGTTCGTCGAGAATGTAGACGGTGCGGCCCGTGGCACGGCGGGAGAGCTCGGTGGAGAGCTTGACGCGCTGGGCCTCGCCGCCGCTGAGGGTGGTTGCGGGCTGGCCAATCTTGATGTAGCCCAGGCCCACGTCCCTCATGGTGTTCAGCTTGCCGCTAATGCGGGGGAAATGTTCAAAGACCCCGCAGGCCTGTTCGACGGTCATGTCCAGTATCTGGGCGATGGTGTAGCCCTTGAACTGGATCTCCAGGGCCTCACGGCCGTAGCGGCTGCCCTGGCAGACCTCGCAGGGGACTGTAACGTCGGGGAGGAACTGCATCTCGATCTGGTTGTAACCCTCGCCCTGGCAGGCCTCGCACCTGCCGCCCTTGACGTTGAAGGAGAAGCGGCCGGGCTTGTAGCCGCGGGCACGGGCCTCGGGCATGGTGGCGAAGAGCTCGCGGATCGGGGTGAAGGCGCCAGTGTAGGTGGCGGGGTTGCTGCGGGGCGTGCGACCGATGGGAGACTGGTCTATGTTTACTATCTTGTCGATGTGTTCGATGCCGAGAATCTCGTCGCACTGGCCGGGCCGGTCCTTGGCCTTGTAGAAGCGCTGGGCCAGCTTCTTGTAGAGAATCTCGTTGATGAGGGTGCTCTTGCCGCTGCCCGAAACTCCTGTCACGCACACCAGGATGCCGAGGGGGAACTCGACGTCTATGTTCTTCAGGTTGTTCTCGCGGGCACCCTTGATGATGAGGGAACGGCCGTCGCTGGAGCGTCGGGAGGAGGGCACGGGGATCTTCCGGAAACCACCAAGATATTGGCCAGTAAGGGATGCCTCCGTGGCGATTATCTGGTCCAACGTGCCTTCAGCGACGATCCAGCCGCCGTGCTCTCCGGCACCGGGGCCGAGGTCGATTATGTGGTCGGCGGCGCGCATTATGGCCTCGTCGTGCTCGACGATCAGGATGGTGTTGCCCACGTCCCGGAGGCGTTTGAGGGTGCCGATGAGCCGATGGTCGTCGGCGGGGTGGAGGCCGACGGAGGGCTCGTCACAGACGTAGAGCACACCCATGAGGCTGCTGCCTATCTGGGTCGCGAGTCGAATCCTCTGAGCCTCGCCTCCGCTTAGGGTGCCGGCGGAGCGATCCAGGGTGATGTAGTCGAGGCCTATGTCCCTGAGGAAGACTAACCGGGAGTGAATCTCCTTGAGAATCTGCTCGGCGATGGTGAGCTCCCGCTGAGTGAGGGGTTCTTTGACCCCATTCACCGAGTGGTCAGCGTTCTGGAGAGCGGTCACCCAGTCCAGGGCTTCGCCGATGGACTTACCAGTGAAGGCCATGATGTTTATGCCGCCGACGGTGACGGCCAGAGAGGTGGGCTTCAGCCGGTTGCCTTCGCAGTCAGGGCAGGGGCGGGAGGTCATGTAACGCTCTATTTCCCTCCTGACCCAGTCGGACTCGGTATCGGAGAAGCGGCGTTCGAGGTTGGGGATGACGCCCTCGAAGGAGGTCTTCCATTTCCAGACCTTGCCCTGTTTGTCGGTGTGGCTCATGGTCATGGGGCTGCGCTTGGTGCCGTAGAGAACTACGCCTATGTGCTCATCCTTGAGCTCCCTCACCGGGACCCGGGTGGAGAAGCCGTAGGCATGGGCCACGGACTCGATCATGCTGGAGTACCAGGAGCTCATTGCGCCGGAGCGGGCCCATGGCTGGAGGGCGCCTTCGGTGAGGGAGAGGGACTTGTTGGGAAGGACGAAGTCGGGGTCAACCTCCATCCGGGCTCCGAGGCCCGTGCACTTGGCACAAGCGCCGTGAGGGCTGTTGAAGGAGAATGTGCGAGGCTCGATCTCTCCGAGGCTGATGCCGCACTGGACGCAGGCGAAGTGCTCGGAGTAGAGGGTCTCCACGCCATCGACGATGCTGATCAGGACGACGCCGTCAGCGAGCTTCAGGGCAGTCTCGACGGAGTCGGCGAGGCGGGAGGCTTCGCCCTCGCTCTCGCCAACGACAAGCCGGTCTACGACGACCTCGATGGTGTGTTTCTTCTTCTTGTCGAGGCTGAACTGCTCGGAGAGGTCTCGTATCTGGCCATTGACCCTAACGCGGACGAATCCGGCCTTCCGGGAGTCTTCGAAGATACTCTGATGCTCGCCCTTGCGGCTGGCGACCATGGGGCCCATGATCATGATGCGGGTGGAGGGTGGGATAGCCTGAATGGAATCGACGATCTGCTGGATAGTCTGGCGGGAGATCAGCCTGCCACAGTTCGGACAGTGGGGACGGCCGGCGCGGGCGTAGAGGAGGCGGACGTAGTCGTAGATCTCGGTGACGGTGCCGACGGTGGAGCGGGGGTTGTGCCGTGCGCCCTTCTGATCGATGGAGATGGCAGGGCTGAGACCTTCGATGTAGTCGACGTCGGGCTTCTCCATGCGGCCTAGGAACTGTCGGGCGTAGGCGGAGAGGGACTCGACGTAGCGGCGCTGGCCCTCGGCGTAGATGGTGTCGAAGGCCAGGGAGCTCTTGCCTGAGCCGGAGAGGCCGGTGATAACCACAAACTTGTCCCTGGGAATAGAGACGTCGATGTTCTTGAGGTTATGCTCGCGGGCACCTTTGACGAAGATGGTATTTCGAGGCACGGGATGCAGTCACCTAAACTAAGGGGGTTCCGAAGGCCAACGACAATTTTAGCATCGGGGCGGGGCGGGGGCCAAGGGTGGGGATGGGGCCGACATTATGGAAATGCCGAGGTGCCGACCTATGGGTGCGGGTTGCAGTCCGCCATATTGATTGTTTCTGATTGTATCGATCAAAAACCGTGCCTGTTTGATTGTCTCGCCAGAAGATTTTCGCGGGTCCAGTCGGTGGCAGGTAGTTGAAAAAGATGGAAAGAGGACATAGAGGGGAATGGGCTATTATAGGAGAGAGGTCCGGGGATAGGTCAATGGGCTGATGTCACAAGGACGGGCCTCAGGGTCCAGTGATTCGAAATCTAGGGGGGCAAGAATGAAGAACGGCGTGAAGGTATTTGATGCGGACATGCACATCATGGAGGACCTGAAATTCGTAGAATATATGGACCCCGAGTACCGGGACCGGGGGCCAAAAGCCATCCCCGCCGACGAAAGTTTCCCGGAATTCACGGGGTCCACGCTAGAAGGGAAAGCGTTGTCGGGGCCCGCTCACATCTATCCCACCCCCGAGATGAGGCCGGGGGCAGCCTTGTCCAGACGCTCCTTTGCCGAAGGAATGGCCAAATATGTCGAGGGCCGGGCCGACGGATTCGGCCCCAAGTCACAGATGCAGGCCCTGAAGACCGAGGGGATAGACGTCGCAGCTCTCTATCCTTCGTCCACGATACTGAGCTTTCCCACGCCCAAGACCAACGGCCTCAACCCCAAGCTGTCGGCGGCGATATGCCGGGGCTACAACGACTGGCTGACGGACTTCTGCTCGATAGACAGCGCGAGGTTGAAGGGGGTCGCGGCTACGCCTATTCATGACGTGGAGGAGTCGGTGATCGAGATCAATCGGGCGGTGAAAGAGAACTCGATGATTGCGGCATACATCCGGCCCAACGTGATAAACGGCCGCAACCTGCACGATGCCTACTACGATCCTCTCTATTCGACCCTGGAAGAGTTGAATATCCCGCTGGTGGTACACGAAGGGACGGCGGGCGGGCCGCCGGGGGCCGACCAGCGTTTCCTGGGCAACTGGGTGATGATGCACATGGCCGCTCATCCGCTGGAGCAGATGCTTGGCAGCGAAAGCATAGTGGTGGGAGGGGTGCTGGAGAGGCACCCGAAGCTGAGAGTTGCGTTTCTGGAGTGCGGGTGCAGCTGGCTGGTCTACTGGCTGTGGAGGCTGGACGAGGAGCTAGAGGCGTGGGGCTGGCACGAGGTGCCGTGGTTGAAGAAGAAGCCTAGCGAGTATTTCATGGAGCAGTGCTGGGTATCGATGGAAGGGGACGAGCCGGGGGCGAAGTACTACGTGGAGATGCACGGGAACGACAGGCTGCTGTGGGCGTCGGACTACCCGCACCCGGATGCCGGTTACCCGAATGCGACAGGGGAGTTTCTGGGGTTGGACACGATCTCGGAGGAGACTAAGAGGAAGGTGTTGTGGGACAACCCGATGACGTTTTATGGGCTGTAAGGGGGGCGGCTAGCTCGACTTATGAGTCAACAAAGAATCGCAATACAAATCGCTAATCATCAGGCGTGGTAGCAGTGTGCTAAGCAAGAAATGCAGTCGTCAAGATGTGGTGGAATTAAGACCTACAGAGGCTTGACAAATAGTACACTTGTACTGTACATATCTTGCGTAACCCCGCGGTAACATTGACATGGTCGTAACTTTACCTACAGGTCTATGGAGTAATCCATTCAAACATTATTTTTTGACGCGTCTGCGAAGTAGTGGCCGGATGGATTACAAACGGTATCTGGGGTCTCCTTTACGATACGCAGGCGGGAAGAGCTTGGCTGTCGGCCATATTCTTGAGTTATTGCCTGACGACCTAACTCGCCTCGTTTCTCCATTTATCGGTGGAGGGTCTGTTGAGGTCGCATGCGCTAAAGAACTAGGCATGGAAGTTGTTGCCTATGACGTCTTCGATATTCTATGCTCATACTGGCAGACTCAGTTGTCTGACCCGGAGGCGTTGTTTCAGGAACTTTCGCAAATAGAACCAACCCGAGATTCTTTCCGGGAAGTGAAGCAGAGGCTATCTGCTCACTGGCGAGACGGGGTTATCCTAGAACCTCTTGAGCTTGCGGCGCACTACTATTTCAACTCGAATACTTCATACGGACCGCACTTCTTGGGTTGGCCATCCGACATCTATCTCAAGGAAAAACGTTATTCAAAGATGCTTGAGAAGTTACGCAGGTTCAAAGCACCAGAACTTAGTGTTGAATGTGGATCATTCGAAGACACAATATCTAAGCACAAAGACGACTTTTTATATTGCGACCCTCCTTATTACCTGGATGATGGTAAGACGTTTGTCGGCATGTATCCGCACCGCAACTTTCCGATTCACCATAAGGGCTTTAGGCATGATTTACTAAGGGATTTGCTTCGGGACCATCGTGGGGGATTTGTGCTCTCATATAATAATTGTGATGTAATCCGAGAATGGTATTCAGATTGCGAGATGTTCGCTCCACGCTGGCAGTACACATTCGGCCAGGGTGATACAAGAATAGGAGCAAATCGCGCGAAGCTGAATGGAGGTTCACACATCAAAGAATCTCACGAGCTCCTAATATGGAGATATCCCGCATGACCCCTCGGCGCGCATCTGGGTCTGACCAAGCTCGCCAGTATCGTCAGGCGGGGCATGACACCGCTCTTAGGTTTGCCCGTTGCCTTGGGCTCTCTGAAGACTATCAAAACGATAAAGTGGCTAAAAAGGATGTCATAGATCCTTCTGGAGATGCTCATTCCGTTAAGTCAGGGCAGAAGAAGTGGCAGATATTCCTATATGGGCGATCCAGATTCGTTGAAGATGATGGATTCCAAGCGTTGGATGGAATCGGATCGTTGTTGACTCACTGCATAGATGCCTTCCCACCAAGATATTCAGACTATAGAGGTAACGAAGGCGCAGCTAAGGCCAGATTACGAACGCCTATGCGGGAACTAAAGGACAGGTTACAACGTAAGGCTCTGTTGCGCGCGTTCCTGATGAAGTCGATATTTAATGGTGGAGAGGTAGATTACCTTACAATTGACCATGATAACTGCTTTCATGTATTCCGAAACAGAGACGTTATCCAAGTGATGGGCAGGGAGTTCGTCGTTGCGAACTCACAAGCGCTTACTAAGGATCAGCATCCCGAACAGAAAGTCCTATTCAAATACTTGGGCAAGAATGTCGGAGAGCTGGAGATGCGAAATGATAGTGAACGACACTATCAACAGGTGCGTTTCAATATGAACAAGAAGCCAGCTGTTCAGCTTCTGTTTGCCAACATAACGACTACCCGTGACTTTTCTGATCATGTTCGAGTCTATGGGGAGGCCATCAAGAGATTCGGCAATTGGAGTCGAGGATAACTTACCTTTAGATTATTCAAAGCCTCGCGGAATGGAAGTGTAAGCAGTTAGGGGATCTAATGGGAGGGCTAGATTCTCAATAGGTTCTGGAGGCGCTTGCGGGCGCGGGTGGGGCCTACTACGGTTAGGCTGAGCTTTTCGGTGCGGAGGAGGGTATCAGTGACGCGGCGGACGTCCTCCAGGGTGACGGCGTCGACGCGGCGTACGACTTCGTCGATCATCAGGACCTGGCCGGTGACCATCTCCTGGGCGCCGAACCAGCCGGCCACGCTGCGGGTATCCTCGGTGCGGAGGAGGAGGCGGCCTTTGACCAGCTCTTTGGACTTTTGGAGCTCAGACTCAGTGATGCCTTCTTTGAGCTTCTGAAGCTCGTTCATTATGCCGGCGAGGGTCTCGGAGGTGCGGGAGGGGTCGACGCCCGCGGCTACGCAGAGGGTGCCGCAGTCCAGGTAGTGGTTGTTGTAGCTGTAAACGTTGTAGGTCAACCCCCGGTTCTCTCTCAGCTCAACGAAGAGCCGGCTGCTCATGCCGTCTCCAAGAACGACGTTCAGAAGGTCAAGCGCGTAGCGGTCCGGGTGGTTGACGGCAAGGCCCCTGATAGCGAGGCTCAGGTGGACCTGCTCGATCTTCCGATACTCGACGTGCATCCTTGGGGAGTCCTGATCGTCGGGGGCGGGGGTAAAGGTGCAGGGCTCGGCGGGCTGCCAACCGTTCAGGCGGGAGGCTAGTGCTTCGACAACCTCGTCATGGTCCACGGCCCCCGCGACGGAGACCACCGTGTTGTTCGGCGTGTAGTGGGCGTTGAAATAGTCGAGGAGCTGGTCCCGGGTGATGGAGTTTATCGAGTCTCGGGTCCCGCCTATGTCTCTTCCCAAGGGGTGATCGGGCCAGACAATCTGGTCGAGCAGGACTTCTCCCCACTGGTTGGGGGCGTCCTTGACCATATTCAGCTCTTCGAGGATGACGCGTCGTTCTTTCTCGATGTCCTCGGGGTCGAAGCGGGAGTTGCGGAGCATGTCGACGAGGAGGTCAAGAGCCTCGGGGAAGTGGGGGAGGGCAACCTTGGCCCAGTAGGTGGTTACCTCCTGGTCGGTGCTCCCGTTGAGAGAGCCACCTACGCCCTCGACGGGCTCGGATATCTGCTGAGGCAGGCGCCGCTTCTCTGTTCCCTTAAAGCAAAGGTGCTCGATGAAGTGGGAGATCCCTGCTTCGTTGTCGGCTTCGTATCGGGACCCTGTACCCACGAGGATGATCATGCTCGCCGAGCGGGTGTGGGGCATGTTGCAGGTTATGATCCTCAGACCCGAGTCCAGGGTGGTCTTTCGGTAGGTCTGGTCGGCGACGGATGTCGCGTCGGATGGCACGGCCACAGACCTGCGATGGGGGGTGGTGTGGGGGGAGTTCAGGGTTAAGAATCCCAGGAAACGTGGCCGTGGATGTCGTCGGGGTGGGAGCGTGACTTGAAGCCGGCGTGGAGGCGTTTCCCCTCGCCGAGCATTCCTTCTTCACCGTGGCCCGGGTAGATGTTTATGTCGTCGTCCAAGACGAGGAGTTTGCTCTCTACATTACTGAGAAGCTGTTGGAAGTTCTCGGGGCTGGTGGTGTAGCCGGGGCCACCGGGGAAGAGGGTGTCGCCGCTGAAAAGGTGCTTGCCCCAGATAAGGGAGGTGGCGCCGGGGGTGTGACCGGGATTGTGGATGGTTCTGAAGGTGATATTCCCGAAGGAGAAGCTGCCCTCGTCTTCTAAGTGCTGATCAGCCTTGACGGGAAGCTCGCCCTCGTCGTCCGGGTGGACTACCAGAGGCACGCCGAGGGCGTCCTTGAGGGCTTGGGCGCCATCGATGTGGTCGAAGTGGGTGTGAGTGAATAGTACGGCCTGGACATTCGTGTCCTTGGCCTGATCTAGGACACGCTCGGGCTCGGCGGGGGCGTCGATGATCACGCTCTCGTTGGTCTTGGGGCAGACGACGAGGTAGGCGTTGTTCTCATAGGAGCCGGTGACGATCTTCCTGATCTCGATATCTTCGTCCTTATGCAGTACGGCCATGATGTCCTCCAGAGGCGGGGTGGGCGGTGGTCAATGGGTGGTGGTTGTGGGAGAAAGCTTAGCAAATGGGGGGTGGGGGTGCAATGGGGGGGAGGGGGTGGCCCCTATTGGGACGGTGATAGGGGATCCAAGAGAAGACTAGGGCTACTCGATGAGGAGAGAGGGCTTGGGGGCAGACGCCTTAGATCCCTCGCGGGGCCTCGGGATGACACAAAACAAAGTGCAATAAGGGTCGGGAATAACCCAGGGGGGTGGGGTTAAGTGGATATGACGTATTGGCAGTGCGGGGCCGTCGCCCGCTCGACCCTTCGACTTGGCTCAGGGTGAGCGGCCCCTCCTTGGTATGGATTCCCGACCGGGGGCGGGGACGGGGGGGTGGGATTAGAGGAGGGGGGCGACTTTGTTTGCCATGAGGTCCATTTGGCGCATGAGGGTCTCGTGGGGTTCAACGCCGTGGCGGACGAAGTCGAATACGAAGTGGTCAAGGCCCGCGTCCAGGTAGTTTGAAATGCGCTCGGCGCTCTGCTCGGGGGAGCCGGCGACGGTGACGCTGGTCGTGTCGACTGCGTATTCCAAGTCCATGAGGCCCGAGAAGTATTCTTCGATCTCGGAGTCCGACATTTCTCTGCCCTCGGTGACTGTGGAGTAAATCCAGGCGCTGACCTTGGCCTTCTGACCCCATTTGCCGATGGGGGCTTCGCCGAGGCGAGGAAGGTAAACGTCGTTTAGCTCGTCGAAGGTGGGCCAAGGGGGATTGATGTACTCGCAGTAGCGGGCGGCGCGTGGAATGGACACGGAGCGGCCACCCCACCAGATGGGTGGATAGGGCTTCTGGACGGGTTTCGGCTCCATGGAAACGCCGTTCAGCTTGTAGAACTGGCCGTCGTAGGTAACTTCGTCCTCTGTCCAGAGGCGGGTAATGATTTCAAGTTGCTCGTCGGCAATGGCGCCACGTTTCCGGCGGTCGGCGCCCACGGCGTGGAAGGCTTCATCGACCATGCCGAGACACATCCCGACTATGACCCTGCCGTTCGATATGACGTCCAGGCTGGCGAAATACTTGGCCCAGTCGAAGGGAGGGAGATAGGGGAGGGGAATGGAGTCGACGGCGATCCTGATTTTGGAAGTGGCGGCGATGATGGCGGGAAGGAGGACACGGGCGTCGAGGATGCTCTTGTTGCCGAAGCGGGCGAAGGGGCCGGCGTCGGGGATGGCGTTCATCAGGGGGACGTTGACGGAATAGAAGCCGAGTTTCTCGGCGTACCGGGCGGCCTCCACGACCTCGGTCATGGTCGGGGGTTTGCGGCCCCACGGGAAGACGGCGACGCTGAAGTGGTCCATGATGGGCATGTGGTTCGGCCTCCGGGTATGGGCGCTACAGAGCTTTTAGTCTTTTCCTGACCTGCTCTTTGAATATCTTCCTCATCTGCACCTTTTCTGAGTAGTCCAAATCCCCACCCATTCCGGCTCTGCACGATGCCAGGAACCTGCTGTCAAATTGGGGTGGAACCCTTTCCGTTTCTCCGAGATCGGCAATAGACTTGATGTCCTCTAAATCGAGCGATGACACGAACTGGTCGACTAATTATTTCAAAGTAGCGGCTGTATCGCCGTGGAGTTCCGCCCAAGCTTTGTCACCAAGGGCCCGATCAGATCCGTCAAATCCGGCAGCCAGGTTCATTAGTATTGATAACGCGTCTCTGTTCCACTCAGTAGTGGTATCGGCTTCCTGCAACAGGGAGAGCGATTGAGAACCCCCGCTAGGCTCAATGCCTATAAGGTGCACGCGAACACCGTAGCTTTCCGCTATCTGCACGCCTATTCTGAGGTCTTCATCACCGGAAAGCAGAACCGCATCCGTTATGGCGTGATTACGCGCCAATTCTACGAGGTCGGTGACGATCAGGGAGTCGACTCCCTTCTGTTGGCCTGCTTGGTTGACGATGCCGAGTCTCAGCTTAACATCTTCCATAAAGGCCAAGTGTTGCTGATCCCGCGATAGCTCTCCACGCGAGAGGCCGTCATACCAGTAGATGCGGAGAAGGGGAGCGTGGTTGGTTCTAATGGCAGATTCGTCGCGTAGCTTAGTGATCGTCTCATGCAGATTCAGTGTAACTCGCGCTCGGTTTAGCTTTTGGCCACCTAGAGCGACGGAGCCTTGCGCATACGGATAACCGGCATCGACGAATATTGCGGAGCGCATTAGCAGGTCCCTCGAAGGCCAAGGAAATAAATAGAGGATCCCCGCAGGGATCCCCAGTATAGCCCACGCTTCAACTGTATTATTATCGGGAGACGCTGAGCGAGTTTATGTTATCTCGGAGAGGAGATAGTGTCAACAACCGGTATTTTCCCCTATTGGTCCGCGGCATTGACGGTGGGGTGGGGTTGGGGTGGTGGTGATATGAGTAAGGTCAGGGATACGGTGAGAGGAAGTGTTATGATTTCGGTGACCGAATTTTGGATTGTTCATGCATTTCGAAAGGTGAAAAAATGGGAAAATACGTAGCGCTCTATTACTCAACGCCTGCGCATATGGAGGCGATGAAGACTGCCTCCCCGGAGGACATGCAAAAAGGCATTAAGTCCTGGATGGCCTGGAGCCAAAAGTGCGGGGACGGCATCGTTGACTTCGGGGCGCCTCTCGGGGGTGGAATGAAAGTTGCGAAGTCGGGAAGCTCGCCGAGCGACAGCGGTGTGATGATGTACTCGATTTTGCAGGCGGAGAGTATGGAAGGGGCGATGGCTCTTGTGCAGGACCATCCGCACTTGAGTTGGCCGGGCGACGGCGAGGTTGAAGTTTACGAGTGCATGAATCTCCCGCCGATGTAGGAGCGCGCTCCGAAGTCCTCCCTCAACACGTTCAGGGCCCTCTTAGTTACTCCGTGGGCTCGTATCTCCTCCCCCCTGAATAAAGAAACGTGGGAACCTGCTAAGCAGGTTCCCACGTTTCATATGTTTAAGAGCGGCGAGGGCCTTTGCCCCAGCTAAGCCACTATATTCACCAGCCGACCCGGTACGTAGACGACTTTCCGAGGGCCGTTCTTCATGAAGGCCCTTATCCGCTCGCTGGATAGGGCCACTTCCTTCGCCTCTTCCTCGGTGATCCCCGCCAAGACGGTCACCCGGTCTCTGACCTTTCCGTTGACCTGCACAACGAGTGTAACCTCTTCCTCTGCGGCGAGGGCGTCGTCCCATTGGGGGAAGGATTGATTGTGAATGCTGTATTCGTAGCCTTTTGCGGCCCACAACTCCTCGGTCAGGTGGGGGGCGGTGGGTGCGAGCATCAACAGCAACGCCCTTATCGACTCTCTCCAAGTCTCCCCGTCCACCGACCCTTCGTCCAGGGCTCGGGCAAGATGGTTGGTGAACTCCATCAGCGAGGCTAACGCAGTGTTGAAATGAAACCGGTCCAGGTCTTGGTACACCTTCCTGGTGGTCTTGTGCAGCATGTGAATCGTCTGCTTTGACGACTTATCTTGCCCCAATTCCGGGTTATCACGTTTCGCCAGGTCCCAGACCCGGTTGTACCAGCGCACTATCCCGTTTATCCCCTGGTCGACCCACTCTCCACCCTGGTCCCACGGCCCGATGAACATCAGGTATCCGCGGACGACGTCGGCGCCCACGGTGTCGACATACTCGTCGGGGGTGATGACGTTGCCCCGGGACTTGCTCATCTTCTGCCTGTCGCTGATGATGATGCCCTGGTTGTAGAGCCTGACGAAGGGCTCGTCGAAGTCCAGCAAGCCGATGTCTCGCAGGGCTTTGACGAAGAATCGAGCGTAGAGGAGGTGCATTACCGCGTGCTCGGCGCCGCCTGTGTACTGGTCGACAGGCAGCCAGTGCTTGATCTCCTCGGGGTTGAATGCCGAGTCTCCAGAGTTGGGGGAGGCGTACTTTAAGAAGTACCAGGAGGAGCACATGAAAGTGTCCATGGTGTCGGTCTCCCGGCGAGCCGGGCCACCACACTCGGGGCAGGTCGTATTTACGAACTCTTCGTGGAAGGTGAGGGGGGACTCGCCGGTGGGCCTGAACTCGGCGTCTTCCGGCAGCAGCACCGGAAGTTGGTCCTCGGGGATGGGGACTATGCCGCAGGCGTCGCAATAGACCATAGGTATCGGGGCTCCCCAATACCGCTGCCGGGATATGAGCCAATCACGGATACGGTAAGAGACTGTGCCGCCACCGATGCCCTGCTCCTCCAGGGCCCGTGTAACCGCCTGCTTACCCTCTTCATCCCCTAGGCCCACGAACTTTCCCGAGTTGACCATCTCGCCAGGCCCTGTGTAGGCCTCCACAAGGTCCTCGCCACCCCATCCCGGCGGAGCGATTACCGTCCTGATGGGCAGGTCATATTTCTTCGCGTAGGCGAAGTCCCGGGTGTCGTGGGCGGGGACGCCCATAACGGCACCGGTGCCGTAGGTGAGGAGGGCGTAGTCCGCGATGAAGATGGGAACCTTCTCACCGTTCAGCCGGTTGGTGCAGTAGGCTCCGATGAATACTCCCGTCTTCTCCTTGTCCGTAGACATCCGCTCTATCTCGGAGCGCCGCCTCGTTTCTTCGACGTAGGCTTGTACCTCTTCCTTCTTGTCAGGAGTAGTGAGCTGGGAAACCAGCGGATGCTCTGGGGCGAGAACCATGAAGGTCACGCCGAACACGGTGTCGGGGCGGGTGGTGAAGACTCTTATCTCCTTTTGCTCAAGGCCGTACTCCTCAATGCTGAATGCAATCTCGGCTCCCCGGCTCTTGCCGATCCAGTTGGACTGCATCGTGTTTATGCGGTCGGGCCAGTCGATGCTGCTGAAGTCGAGGAGCTCGTCGGCGTATTTGGTGATCCTGAAGAACCACTGCTCCAGGTCCCTCCTGGTCACCGAGGCGCTACAACGCTCGCACGTACCGTCGGGGAGGACTTGCTCGTTGGCGAGGGTGGTCTGGCAGGTCGGGCACCAATTGGCAGGGGCCTTGTTCCGGTATGCGAGTCCTGCGTGGAACAACTTGAGGAAAAGCCACTGGGTCCACTTGTAATAATCGGGCAGGGAGGTAACGACCTCTCGGTCCCAGTCGTATACAGCGCCGATGCGCTTGAGCTGCCGACGCATGTTCTCGACGTTGCGCATGGTCCACAAGTGGGGATGAATGCCGTTCTTGATGGCGGCGTTCTCGGCGGGGAGTCCGAAGGCGTCGAAACCCATGGGGTGGAGGACGTTGTAGCCCTGCATGCGCTTGAAACGCGCGTGGACGTCCGCGGGAGCCATAGCGTACCAGTGGCCGATGTGCAGATTACCGGAGGTGTACGGGAACATGGTCAGCTCATACCACTTGGGCTTGTCGGGGTCTTCCTGGACGCGGTACAGCCGGTCCTCGGTCCACCTCTGCTGCCACTTGGTCTCTATTTCAGACGGGTCGTATCTCAGGGCCATCTAAATGTCCGTTCACTTGTGTTCCGCGTCGGGTCCGTGCAATGGGCAAAATTACCACGCTGTGAGTGGGGGCGCAAGGATGTGCACCGGTCCGGTAGGTTAGTGACACGCCGGGTTCTTATTCAGTTGTGGGGGGTGGGGTTTTGATTGTCTTGTCCGGGTTTTGGGCTGGCGATGGAAGACGCTTGCTGGATTAGGCTCCCTTATCTTTAGATAATGCGGGCTTGGAGGCGTCCCGGGAGCGTGGGACGGGACTCCGCCGCCGCCTAGACCTGGAAGTATGGTCGGACGTACGGGTCCGTCATCCGTCATAGGCTCCGATGCAGGGTTGGCTGCGCTGTCCGCCGTAGGCGGATGCAGGAAGGGGAAAGTCCAGGGTCAGTTCCCCTCGCAGGAGTACGGGGTATCCAGTTGGCCGACGATGTCCCGGAGCCGGGAGACGGCGGCAGCCCAGTTTATTTGGGAAGCGGACGGAGAGCCGAGCGGTCCTCGGCTACGGGCCGCCCCGTTCCGCTCCATGGGACGGGTTGCTCCGTGAGGAGACTTTTCAAGTACGGTCCAGGGCGTCTTCCATCGCCTAGTGGTCAGGGAAGGGTACACGGGACCCGGTGGGGATGAGGAGATGGCGACTTTCGCTTGTGCCGCGGGCCCTGCGTGAGGGCCGTTGGGATGGGCTGAGGCGTTGAGTCCTTGGGTGGGTCGGGTGGGCTTCCCTAGTTTTTGGATCCTCCTTAGCTAAGATAGGTTGGTGTTCGAACGGTGAGGATAGTAGCACGGGTGTTCAAATTGGGTCAAGGGGTTGATGTCACAGTTTGGGGGGAGGGGCGGGAAGGGAACCCTCACCCCCTTGATCCCCCTCTCACGCCACAGGCGCATCTTCGACTCTTAGGGCCTTCAAGGGAGAGGGTGAGAGAAAAACAGAGGCCCGCACGGGCACTGTGCACCCGTGCGGGCCTCTAGTTCAATACTGGGGAGAAGGGGGAGGGAGATGGATTCCCGATCGGAGTCGGGAATGACGGGGGGTGGGGGAAGGTTGACCGGTGTCGGGGGTGGGGATAGGGTGGGGGGGATGAGATTTATAGGCATGGCGGCGATGGTCCTGATTGTTGTGCTGGTCGGTTGTTCCGGCACTGAGGAAGCCCCACCCCCCACCCGAGACGTAGACGCCGCCGTCTCCACGGCGGTGATGGAAGCTCCACCAACCGCCACTCCTACCGCACCCCCTGACATCGACGCCACGATTGAGGCGGGTGTGGCGGCGACGATGGCGTCAATTCCACCCACAACTATCCCCGCGCCCACACCTGTTCTTCCGCCCACACTAGTGCCAACGCCCACTCCTGTACCTACTCCAACCCCGATTCCTACGGCAACCCCTACGCCCGTGCCCACGCCTACACCTGTGCCCACACCTGCCCCTACGCCAACCCCGACCCCTGCCCCTACGCCAACCCCGACCCCCACACCCACGCCCACTCCGATCCCCACACCCAGCCCGACACCCCAGCCCATGGCCACCACGCCACCGCCGGAGTGGATATTCACGTCCAAGGTATCTGAGGCCGACAAGGACCGCTTACAGCAGACTATGGAGGACGTGCGGGCCTTCTTCTCCCATCGATACGGGGTGGAGGCCTCCGACTTCGTCGTAGTGGCTGGCCATCGCGATGGTATCGACGCTCACAGCCGGAGACTTACGGGTCGGCCTGCCCTTAAGAACGCTGGCGGCTGGGTGACCAGAGCACTGGACGGCCGTGTATTCATGGCCGTGATACACAAGGGTGAGGATACGTACAAAGTGTACACCGACGGGGCTGGGGCCATAGCCCACGAGTACTTCCACGTCCTGCAGGGCACGCTCATCGGGGGCTCGGGTTACATATCCGCCTCACGAAATGTCCCCACGTGGCTTGTCGAGGGACACGCAGTCTACGCTGACTACATCTACTCGCAGGATGAGGAATTGGTAAGAGGGCGGGTCCATAGCGTCGCCCAGTTCCATCTGGAAAGACCCGACATCGACCTGGGAGACCTCCGCCAGGTCGATGCGTTCTGGAACGACCCGTCTTCCTCAAGCAACCGGTTCTATGTCTATGGTGTAGGATTGGCCGCGGCGCAGTACATGGGTGACCCTGCATACTTGGAGTTCTGGAAGGCGCTGGGGCAGGGGATGGGATGGAAGGAGGCCTTGCGCCAGGTGTCCGGGGTTGGCTTCGATGAATTCAACCAGGCTTTCAAGGAATGGCTGCCGTCCCACGTCCCCGAACTCGTTCGTGTGGGAGTGCTGACGCGTTGGCCGGAGATGGAGTCGTCGGCGCTGCGGCGGGCAGACTATCTCACCATTGGCATTGCCTGGGAGCCCGACCGGCCAGCACCTTCCTGGAACCTCACCAACTGGTCTGGTCAGACTAGGCTGGAGAAACACCTCTACAGCGCCTGGACGGGCAGAGGGTACATGTGCCTTAGGTGGAGTAGCCAGGATGAGGGTTTGGTCCCTCTCAAGGTCATTGGCTGGTACTCGGACGGGGAGCTGGTTTCCCGCGAGGATGCCGAACTCATCGAGTTCACGGGCGAGAGTATCACCCTGGAGGACTGGAGCCTGCCAGGGCACCCGGATACACTACAACCCCAGGCTGAAGGCAACTGTCACTAGGATGAACAAAGCCCCCGGGTCCACGTGATTGGAATTCCTGGACCGGGGGCTGCAAGGAGAGATCTATGGAACCTGATCCTGAGTTCGTATTCCCTATCGAGGCTGTGGCTCAGTTCTTCATTGGCTTAGCAACAGCGATGGTTGCAATGGACGATGCGCCTTTAGAAGAACGAACAAGCAATCTTCTTCTGGGCGCTGTTCATCACTTTGTGAGGAAGCCCCATCCTGATTCAATAGGGATTGTCGTGCATAACGTAGAACAGCTTCGTATACTTGAGGCATTGTTGAGGTCAAGCGTTCAGCAAGTCCAGGAGGCAAACTGAACGGCATAGGTGCTTCATTCTTGACAGTCACGCCACCAGCTCCCGATACCGTAGCCGCTTCTCCTCCACCCCTCTGACCAGGCTGGCCATCTGATTCAGGATGATCGGCACCTCCCCTCGGGATGGATTCCCGATCGGGGTCGGGAATGACGGGTGGAAAGGGGTCTGTGAGTTTTCACAACTTGTAGCCTGCATTAACCAGTAATTGCATACAAGCTGTTCTAATGGCACCCTCACGTTCAGTCACCTTTTGCCATTTACCTGGCCTGTCAGGGTTGCCAAGCTCGTCGTATTCCACAATGTTGTAGCAGCGGCCTTGCTCGCTCCATTTAACATCTACTCTTCGCTTGGAATTGGGTTCAATGAACACAATGTCATTGCTGTCCACAGAGGAAATCGTGTTTAGCTCGAAGTGTTTGTCGTAGTAGTCGAAGGGATGTTTGCCAAATACAGGCTTTGTCACAATAATCCTCCTGCCGACTGGTGCAATCCTTTATACGTTGTCATTATCTCACCAATTTTGTCAGTATGCTGTCGTAATCCGCTCGACGCCTCGACGTTGCTTGGGGTGAGGTGGCCAACTCCACGGGGGATGGATTCCGGCTCGGGGCCTCGGAATGATAGTTATGCAAAGGTTGCTGAAGGGGTGACCGATGCTCGCTCTGATATAATCAGCGCATCGACCAGCATGGCCAAATTCCTCAGTGAGGTCCCTTGAAATGCCCCCTAAAACGATGTTCGAAAAGATTTGGGACGCCCACGTGGTGCACCAGGACCCGGGCCAAGATGCGATCCTGTACGTTGACCTTCACCTGGTCCACGAAGTCACGTCTCCGCAGGCATTTGAAGGTCTTCGGCTGTCCGGCAGACCAGTCCGCCGTCCCGAGCTGACGGTGGCCACCGTGGACCACTCCATCCCTACCTGGGAGCGTACGCGTCCTACGGAGGATCCCATCGCCGCGCAGCAGATCGCCACCATGCAGCAGAACGCGAAAGACAACCGTCTGCCGTTTTACGACATCCACAGCGACGGACAGGGCATTGTCCACGTGATCGGACCTCAGTTGGGATACACGAGGCCGGGAATGCTCATCGTATGCGGGGACAGTCACACGTCCACCCACGGGGCCTTCGGGTCAATGGGTATGGCCATCGGGACTACGCAGGCCGAGCACGTTCTCGCCACCCAGTGCGTCCAGCAGGCCAACCTGAAGACCATGGAAGTTCGCCTGACCGGCAGCCTGCCCCCGGGAGTCGCCGCCAAGGACATCATACTGGGCATCATCGGGGAGATAGGCATAGATGGGGCGAGTGGGTATGCAGTCGAGTACACGGGCGAGGCTATCCGGGGCCTGTCGATGGAAGGGCGGATGACCGTGTGCAACATGTCAATCGAGGCGGGGGCCCGGATCGGGATGGTCGCGCCGGACGAGACCACCTTCAACTACGTCAAAGGCCGACGGTTTGCACCCAAGGGTGACGCATGGGACGAGGCTGTCGAAAACTGGAAAAAGCTACCGACCGAGGCAGGTGCGGAGTACGACAGAGTTCTCGAAATCGACGCTTCTGCGATGGAGCCGTACGTGACCTGGGGCACAAACCCTGGAATGGTGGCTCGGGTGACGGGCAACGTACCGGACCCGGCATCAATGGACTCGCCTGCGGAAAAAGAGGCCACCGAACGGGCCCTGCACTACATGGGCCTGGAGCCCGGCGAGGCAATCGAAGAGATCAAGATAGACCGAGCCTTCATCGGCTCATGCACCAACTCCCGGATTGAGGACCTGCGCATTGCCGCCGAGGTTGCCAAAGGGCGCACAGTCGACCCGAAGGTCTACGCCATGGTGGTGCCGGGGTCTTGGGCTATAAAGCGTCAGGCCGAAGAGGAAGGGCTAGACAGGATATTCAAGGACGCAGGTTTCGACTGGCGGGAGGCGGGGTGCTCCATGTGCCTGGGCATGAACCCCGACATTCTGCAGCCCGGCGAGCGTTGCGCCTCGACGTCCAATCGCAACTTCGAAGGTCGGCAGGGCAAGGGAGGAAGGACACACCTGGTGAGTCCGGCCATGGCTGCCGCTGCGGCGATTACCGGGCACTTTGTCGACATTCGGGAGTGGGAGTAGAGAAGGTCAAACGTGCAAGCATTCAACACCATTACCGCCAACGTAGCCGTACTTGACCGCACGAACGTAGATACGGACCAGGTGATCCCAAAGCAGTTCCTGAAGCGCATTGAGCGCACGGGATATGGAGAGTTTCTATTCTTCGATTGGGGGCGGCTTGAAGACGGGAGCCCGAACCCCGATTTCGAGCTAAACGCCCCTCAATACCAAAACGCAGGCATCCTTGTTACAGGCCCGAACTTCGGGTGCGGTTCCTCTCGTGAGCACGCCGTCTGGGCCATTTATCAGCACGGATTCAAGGCAATTATCGCCCCCTCCTTCGCCGAGATATTCCACAAGAACTGCTTCCAAAACGGCCTCTGCCCTGTGCTCCTAGAAGAGGCCCAGGTTTCCGATATAATGGCCCGCGCTCGGGCGCAGGGCCCCGAGCCGTACTCCCTCACCATCGACCTACAGACCTGTCTCCTCTCCGACGGCCAGGGGTTGAGTCTTCCCTTCGTCATCCACCAGGACAAAGCCACTCACGATTTCCGCCGGCGCTGCCTTCTGGAGAGTCTCGACGAAATCGAACTTACGCTTCAGCACGAGGACGCGATACTCGCCTACGAGAAAGCCCGCGGAATAGCATAAGGAAACCCGAC
Source organism: Dehalococcoidia bacterium (assembly GCA_965222055.1). Lineage (GTDB taxonomy): Bacteria > Chloroflexota > Dehalococcoidia > Plut-88900 > Plut-88900 > Plut-88900. The sequence goes on along the minus strand of CBDCTF010000007.1, from coordinate 3,225,923 downwards.
TATGGACTGGCGGGAAGACTACAAGCGCAAGCTGTGCTCACCGCAGAATGCCGCGGCCATGGTCAAGTCGGGAGACCTGGTCCATACCGGACTCATCCCCATGCCCCGGCTGATAGCCGACGCTATAGTCGCCCGCAGGGATGAATTCGAGCATCTCTACGTCACGATGGTCGGGCCCGAATACGACCCCGGCTTTCTACACAGTGCGAATGCAGACAAATTCTCCGTCACGGTCGAGCTTCACATTGGCATTGGCACCCTGGCCATCGACGCTATGGACGAGCGGCGAATCGACTACTCCCCCGTCCTCTTCTCCACATGGTTCAAGCCGGCTATCGACCAGCACCTGAACGCCCGCTCCCCGGACATCTTCCTCTGCACCGTATCGCCTCCAGACCAGAACGGCTACTGCAGCTTTGGTGCAGACTTGTGGAACAAGCGCACTTTCGCCAAGCTCTCCCGCACCGTCCTAGCCGAGGTAGACGAGCGCTTCATCCGCACCTATGGGGACAACTACATCCATGTCTCGGAGATAGACGCCTTCGTCGAGAACACGCCCCAGTCGATGTACGACGAGGAGTTGAACGAGATCATCTCAGCGATCCCGGACGCCGACCGCCGACAGGAGCTAACCGAGATAGCTTCCAAGCTGGAGTTTGAACGCCGCCGGGACTTCATTCCCCAGGTGGCCGACCTGGACCTTGCACAAATGCGCATGTGGGCTGCCTTCTACGCCGGCGTCTCCGACCCGGGCCCAAAGGCCCGCCGTATGGCGGAGTTCGTCACAGAATGTGTCCCCGACGGCGCCACAATCCAGATCGGTACAGGTACTCCCTCGACCCTTCTCCCCACTCTCGGGGCGTTTGATGACAAGCACGATCTCGGCATCCACTCCGAGATGGCGGCTCCCGGCCTTATCGACCTCATAGACAAGGGCATAGTGAACGGCCGCTACTCCAACACCCACCCGGGAGTGGCCCGGCTCAGTGCCCTAACTGCAACCAACATTCGGGAGCAGAAGTGGGCCGAATATAACCCGAAGCTCGAACTGCTGGAATCCAAAGACGTAGTGAACATTAGAGAGGTCTCGCAGATCGACAAGATGTTCACTATCAACAACGCCCTGTCGGTTGACCTGGGCGGGCAGACCAACTCGGAGACGGTGTTCGGGGGGAGACTCGTGGCGGGGTCGGGGGGCCAGACTGATCTGCACATCGGGGCGACACAGTCGAAGGGGGGTCGTGGGATCATCCTGCTTCGGTCGACGGCCTTGGGGGGCTCGGTGTCGCGAATCGTTCCCCAGTTCGAGGAGGGGGCCATTGTCACCATCCCCCGTACGTTCGCCGACATAGTAATCACGGAGTACGGCGTTGCGCAGTTGATGGGCAAGTCGAATCGTCAAAGAGCTGAAGAGCTGATCAACATCGCGCACCCGGACTTCCGGGCCGAGCTGCGTCGGGAGGCGCAGAAGTTGTTGTATCCATAGTGATGTCCTGGGCAGAACATGAGCGCGAAGGTTGCACTGATTTAGGAAACTCGACTTTGCCAGCGGTTACCTATAAACCAAGATTGCGAGTTGCGGAGTTCTTTGCCGGCGTTGGCCTGGTGCGTAAGGCGCTGGAGGCTTCGGGATTTGAAGTGGTCTTTGCCAATGACATCAGTCGCGACAAATACAACATCTATAGCCTCAACTTTGACTCTTCTTGTTTTCTGCTGGGAGATATCGCTGAAATCAGAGGTGCGAAAATACCTGATATAGATTTGGCAACGGCTGGCTTTCCGTGCACCGACCTCTCACTCGCCGGGCTGCGGCAGGGGCTCAATGGCAAGCAATCTGGGACAGTTACGGAATTCATACGCATCCTGGATGAGATGGATGCACGAAGACCACCTGCTGTGATGATTGAAAACGTGCCTGGTTTTGCTACCTCAAGGCGAGGGGACGACCTCAACAGCATAGTAGGAAGCCTAAATGGACTGGGATATCTTTGCGACATCTTGGAAATTGATGCGAGGCGTTTCGTGCCACAAAGTAGGAGTCGCCTTTTTATCCTGGGCAGCCGTAACCCCCAATATGGGATCCCAGGCTGGGTCAGGAGCAAACTGAGGCCTCCATGGATTCGAGACTTTGTTTTACGTTATCCAGAGCTGGCATTCGCCTCACTCAGATTCCCTGATGCACCAGATAAAGATGCAGGCGGCACATTAGACTCTGTAGTGGAACGTTTAGATGTCAGTCACTCCCTGTGGTGGAACGAACCTCGGAAAAGCCAGTTTATTGCGTCTCTTTCCAGCTTAAATTCCGGAAGACTTTCTGAAATGTGCGATAGTGCTAACTTGACTTGGGCCACCGCTTATCGTCGCACTAGACGTTCTGGGACAATGTGGGAGATTCGGGGAGATCAAATAAGTGGGTGCCTCAGAACCGGGAGTGGGGGTTCTTCACGACAAGCTGTAGTGGAAGCTGGTACCGGCCAATTTCGAGTCCGCTGGATGACAGGACATGAATACGCCCGATTACAAGGTGCAGAGGACCTAAATCTAACAGGAGTAACAGAAAGTAAGGCCAAGTTTGCTCTGGGTGACGCTGTCTGCGTGCCTGTCGTGCGTTGGCTCGCCGAAAACTGTCTGCCTCAGCTAGTGAGGGAGAGTGGAGTACTGGTTAATGCCTAAGTCAAGCAAAGGCAATCCACCAGAAGAGGTGGCGACTATCAGGGCTGAACTGGAAAAAGCTCTAAACACTTCCGACGAGAAAGGACGAGTTATAGGAAACGTAGGGAAGGGCGTTTACGCCTTCTACGACTACGATGAAGAGCCCATCTACGTGGGCCAGACCATGGAACAACTGCGAACCCGCATTAGGCGTCATCTTACAAATCAACGTACCGATGCCGTGGCTATGAGCGTGCTGGATCCTTTTGAGGTCGCGGATATAGAGATGTGGCCGTTTTGGGACCTAGAGGGCGCTGATAAGGATCACACCAAGTCAATTTTGGGATCAGCGGAGTACACGGTCTTTCAAAAGCTCGTATCAACTTCAGTTTTTGGTGCTGTACTCAATGAAATACCTGTAAGGGAAGCGCCCATCATCCCTTTGCCTAGTTCACACAGGTTCCGAATCGTTCCCGAACCTCTGTTTTCCCGCAGAAAGCATGCGGACTTGCGTATAGCTAGGCGAGCTAGCACTATAGCGAAGCTAGCACAAGTCATTGCTGAGCGATCCGCGCAGCCAGGATTGAGAACAACACTGCTTACCCAAGCTAGACGATTGGAACATCTTGCGAAACTACGATTAGAGGATGTCCAAGCACTTAAGGCTTGCTAATTCCATTCCTGCCAATGGATAGCTAAATCATGCCTGAGCAGTTCTCGACGGAACAGCGAAGCATGATTATGTCCCGAGTACGGTCGAAAGATACGGGCCCGGAAATGGCCGTCCGCAGTGCATTGCACGGGCAGGGTTTTCGATTTCGAGTTGATGACAGGAGGTTGGCTGGCAGACCAGACATAGTTCTCAACAAATATCGCACAGTTGTTTTCGTACATGGTTGTCTATGGCACGGACATCAATGCAAACGATTTAGATGGCCAGTTAGAAACTCCGTCTACTGGCGCACTAAAATTGAAAGAACTATTGCAAGAGATAAGGGCAATCAGAAGAAGTTACAGGAATTGGGCTGGGATGTTCAGATTGTGTGGGACTGCAACTTTAAATCACAACTGGAAGACTTATTGGAAGTGATGGAAGCAAAACGCACTCGATCTAAACACGAGCAAGCAAAAGTTTAGTCGAATCCAACCTATGGATATTCAATCGCCTAACAACCATCGGGCAAGGAACGGATCTCATACCCATATGACGTAAACATGGACTGGCAAGAACAAAGAACACCCCGAAAGCAAGCTTTTGTCAGCTGATGAGGCGGTCATCTTAGTCAAGTCGGGGAGCCGGGTGGAAAACTTGATTTGCCCCGCCCCAGTCTTGTTCCCCGGGCGCTTGCCAGTCGCAAGGTTGATCTCTTAGACGTAGAGACAGCCATGCCCGACCCCGTCTATCCCATGCCGTGGGCCTGAGCCTCTCCTGCGTCATCCATCAAGGTAGATTAACCCACGATTTCAGGCGCTGATGTCTGTTGGACGGCCTGAACGAAATCGACATCATTGGCCACCATGAGGATGCTATACTCGCCTTCGAAAAGGCCCACTGCATAGGCTGAGGAGACACGACTATGGACTGGCGGGAAGACTACAAGCGCAAGCTGTGCTCACCGGAGGAAGCCGCGGCCATGGTCAAGTCGGGAGACCTGGTCCACACGGGAATCCTTCCCATGCCCCGGCTGATAGCGGATGCGATAGTGGGGCGTCGGGAGGAATTGGGACACCTGGACGTCACGATGGTGGAGCCGGAATACGATCCGGGCTTCCTGGAAAGCGCCTATTCCGACAAGTTCTCCGTAACTGTCGAGATTCACATTGGCACCGTGGCCAAAGACGCTCACGATGAAAGGCGCGTTGATTACTCTCCCGTACTCTTCTCCACGTGGTTCAAGCCCTCACTGGACCCGCGCCCGAACGCCCGAACCCCGGACGTATTCCTGTGCACCGTCTCGCCTCCAGACGACAACGGCTATTGCAGCTTTGGCGCAAACCTCTGGAACAAGCACACGTTCACCAAGCTCTCCCGTACCGTCCTGGCAGAGGTGGACGAGCGTTTCATACGCACCTACGGGGACAACTATGTTCATGTCTCGGAGATAGACGCGTTTGTGGAAAACACTCCTCCCCCCATGGATGACGAAGAGCTTAAGGGCATCATCTCCGGTATCGGAGACGAGGAGCGCCGAAACGAACTAGCGGAGGTTGCATCCCATCTGGAGTACGATCGGCGCAGGGACTTCATTCCCCAGCTTGCCGACCTGGAACTCTCCCAAATGCGCCAGTGGGCCGCATTCTACGCAGGCCTTTCAGACCCGGGCCCAGCGGCAAGGCGAATCGCGGAATACGTATCTGAGCTAGTGCCAGATGGAGCGACAATCCAGATCGGAGCGGGAACGCCCTCGACACTGCTCCCGACCCTCGGTACCTTCGACGGCAAGCACGATCTAGGTATCCACTCGGAGATGGGCGCTCCGGGAATTATCGACCTCATCGACAAGGGAATAGTGACCGGGCGTTACACAAACACGCACCCGGGAGTGGCCCGACTTTCGGCCCTGACCGCCACAAACATCAGCGAGCAGAAGTGGGCCGAGTACAACCCGAAGGTCGAACTGCTGGAGTCGCAGGACGTTGTCAGTATCAGAGAGGTCTCGCTAATCGACAACATGTGCACCATCAACAACGCGTTGTCGGTGGACCTGTTTGGCCAAGTCAATTCGGAGACGGTGTTCGGGGGCAGGCTAGTGGCAGGAACGGGTGGCCAGACGGAGCTGCACATCGGGGCGACGCAGTCAAAGGGAGGAAGGGGCATCATTCTCCTAAGGTCGACGGCGTTGGGCGGGTCGGTGTCCCGGATAGTGCCCCAGCTTGAAGAGGGCGCAATAGTCACCATACCCCGCACGTTTGCGGATATGGTGGTCACGGAATACAGGGTAGCTCAGCTGATGGGGAAGTCGAACCGTCAAAGGGCTGAGGAACTCATCAGCATCGCGCACCCGGACTACCGGGCCGAGCTGCGTCGGGAGGCGCAGAGGCTGCTGTATCCGTAGGCAAACCTTTGAGAGCCTGCCCGCATGAATGGCTAGACATGACTACATATTTGTCGACGAATCAGGCGACCCCGCCTTCACCTGCGACCCGGTTTCGGGTCGACTACTAAGCAGCGGCTTTTACATCGCCGCAGCACTGCATCTGTCCGACGATGCCTTCGGCGGTCTTAATAAACACGTGGCAGCATTCAGGTATTATTCAGGACTGAGCAGGGAGTTGAAAATTCCTCCTTCGCGGGAAGAATTCGCCAAGCTCCTCGGGCCGATTAGAGCACTGGCAGAAGGAGGAGAAAGCATTCGGGCCTCGGTAGTTTACCTAGACAAACTGAAATACAATGGAAGCTACCTGAAGGCGGGAGGAGTCAGGGCCGCGGACCCGGTTAAATTTCGAAACTACATTCTCCGCCGATTGCTTGAACACCATTTTCAGAGTTACAGGCTACAATCAGAGCATTATGATCTGATCCTAGACCGGACGGAGACTACCAGGAGACAAAGAACGCTGCTGAGGATATATCTTTCCGGCAACCAGAATATTCCTACACCTGACTACATAACCCACGCCGCATCGATTTACGTGGAGGGTTTGCAAGTTGTGCACCACATAGCCAACGGCTTTAAGGATGTTGTTACTGGCGGCGATGTCCCTCCTGCTCTTTCTTTTGTCAACGTAAGAGACATCACTACAAGACAGCTCATTTTCTAGGAAAAAAGATCGTGGGCCAGGCACGGCTTCCATGTTACGGGAAACCCCCCTGACCCACTGCTTAGCGGTAAGTCGTCACGACCTACGTAGACAACTTTAGCGGGGGCTGTAATAACTGTCAACATGGACTGGCTAGACCACTATAAACGCAAGCTGATGTCCGCCGATGAGGCTGTCACACTTGTAAAGTCGGGGGACCGGGTGGAGATTTCCATCTACCCCACCCCTACCCTTCTTCCCCCCGCCCTTGCCAGGCGCAGGACTGAGCTGCGGGACGTCGAGACGGTCATGCCGGAACCCGTCTACCCCATGCCGTGGTTTGAGCCGGGATTCGAGGACTCGTTTTCCACCACCCTGGAGCTTCACGTAGGCATGGGGGGCGCAAGACCTATCATCGACGAGAAGCGCGCCGACTACTACCCCATCCTCTTCTCATTGTGGCACAAGCCCTACATCGACAGACCCGAGTCCGCTCCACCAATCGACGTATTCATGTGCACCGTCTCGCGGCCCGACCAGAACGGCTATTGCAGCTTCGGCGGACACCTGTGGAACAAGCGTGTGCTGGCCTCACACGCGAAAGTGGTACTGGCTGAGGTCGACGAGACGTTTATCCGGACTCACGGCACGAACTACATCCACGTCTCGGAGATTGACCGCTTCATCGAAAATCGGCCGCAGTTGATGCCTGACGATGAACTGGAGCGCATCATCAATAACATGCCGGACGAGGAGGGGAGTTGTGCGCTCAGGGCCGTATCCGCCCGCGTCGAGGTTGAGCGGCGTTACGATTTTATTCCCAAGCTCGCCCTGATGGACGGCCCCACCATCCGGCAGTGGGCCCAAGTGTACGGCTATCAGACCGACCCCGAGCCGATCGCTCTGACCATTGGCAAATATGTGGCCGAACTGATCCCGGACGGCTCCTGCCTACAGGTAGGCGGGGGAACGCCATCCACGCTGATCCCGGGGATGGGTGTGCTGGACGAAAAGCACGATCTAGGGGTGCACTCCGAGATGTCGGCGAGGGGACTGGCCGACCTGGTACGGAAGGGCGTCGTCACCGGCAAACGCAAGAACTTCCATCCGGGCAAGTACATAGTCTCCGCTCTCACCGCATGCTCCCAGGACGAGATCAGGTTCGCCCATAACAACCCGAGCTTCGAACTCTACGACTCCCATTATGTCGTCAACATAGCCAACGTGGCGGCGAACAACAATATGGTGTCCATCAACAGCGCCATAGCCATAGACCTGACGGGCCAGATAACGTCCGAGACTGTATTCGGGGGGAGGCTGATAGCCGGGACCGGGGGCCAGCCCGAATTGCACATGGGTGCAATAAGCTCCAGGGGAGGACGCGCCATCACGTGCCTGAGGTCAACGGCCATGGGGGGAGTGGTGTCACGGATAGTCCCGCAGCACGACGCCGGAACGGCCATTACCGTGACCCGGGGCTTTGCCGACTACGTGGTTACGGAATACGGTGTAGCGAGCCTGTTGGGTAAGACTTTCAGGCAGCGGGCCGAGGAGCTGATAAGCATCGCACACCCGGACTTCAGGGCCGAGCTACGGCAGGAGGCCCAGAAGCTATTCTACCCGTGATCTCCTGATGGACTGGCAAGAGCACTATAGACGTAAGCTCGTCTCTGCCGACGAGGCTGTTACGCTCATCAAATCCGGCGACCGGGTCGAAATGGCAATGTCCCCTACCCCCAGCCTGCTGCCACCTGCCCTTGCCAAGCGCGGGTCGGAGCTGCGAAACGTAGAGACCGTCATGGCCGAGCCCGGCTACCATATGCCCTGGTTCGAGCCCGGCTTCGAAGAGTCGTTTTCTACGACCCTAACGGTCCACGTCGGGGTGAGCGGGGGAGGCTCAGTCCTCGACGAGAAGCGAGCCGACTACTACCCTACGCTCTTCTCCCTCTGGCATAAGCCCGCCATAGATAGGCCCGATGCAGCTCCCCCAGCCGACGTTTTCATGTGTACCGTTTCGCCGCCCGACGGGAACGGCTATTGCAGCTTCGGTCCTTATTTATGGTACAAGCGAGAGCTGGCCAAGCATGCAAAGGTGGTTTTAGCCGAGGTTAACGATACCTACATCAGGACCCACGGCACGAATTACATCCATGTCTCGGAGATCGACCGCTTCGTCGAGAACTCGCCCAGGCTGATGCCCGATGACGAGATGAAGTCCATGATCCAAGGCATGGTGGACGAGGAGGCAAGAGAGGAGCTAAGGGCCGTATCAGACCGGATCGAACCCGAGCGGCGATACGATCTAGTACCCAGGCTGGTGAAGATGGACGCCCGGGTCATGAGGCGATGGGCCGAATCGACGGGGTTTCAAAGCGAAACCGAGCCCGTTGCCCTGTCCATATGCCAATACGCCGCAGAGCTCATTCCGGACGGGGCCTGTCTTCAAGTCGGGGGTGGAACACCATCTACGTTGCTTCCGAGCCTGGGGGTGCTGGACGAAAAGCGTGACCTTGGGTTCCATTCCGAGATGTCGCCGAGAGGGCTAATCGACCTGGTGCGGAAGGGAGTAATAACAGGCAAGCGAAAGAACTTCCATCCGGGGAAGTATGTCGCCTCATCGCTTTCCAATTGCACGCAGGAAGAGATCCTGTTCGCGCACAACAACCCGATGTTCGAGCTGCGCGATACCTCATACGTCGTAAACATCGCCAACGTGGCGGCGAACGACAATATGGTGTCCATCAACAGCGCCATCGCCGTAGACCTAACCGGCCAGATCACCGCCGAGACGGTATTCGGGGGGAGGTTGATAGCCGGTACCGGGGGTCAGCCGGAGCTTCACATGGGGGCGATTAGCTCCAGGGGTGGGCGAGCTATAACGTGCCTGAGGTCGACGGCCATGGGGGGCGTCGTGTCGCGGATAGTCCCGCAGCACGACGCTGGAACGGCCATCACCGTGACCCGGGGCTTTGCCGACTACGTGGTGACTGAATATGGAGTTGCCAGCCTGTTCGGCAAGACATTCAGGCAGCGGGCGGAGGAACTGATTAACGTCGCGCACCCGGATTTTCGCGCTGAACTCCGGCGAGAAGCCCGGAAACTCTTCTACCCGTGATCCCTCGCCTTCCCTCCTTCCTATCCTTCCTGCTTCGACGGTCCCTACCCAACGACTACCTGACCATCCAGCTGGAAAGGGCCTGTCGAGAAGATATCTGTCCCATCTGCATCTTCGATGGGGAGTCCCGTTACACCTGGCTCTGGTCCTTTCTCTGGGAGCACGTCAACGATCCCGATGCGCGATCCCAGTTCATAAGCGCGGGCGGCCTCTGCCCCGCCGACCTCTGGCGCGCCGTCGAGCTCGCGCGCCATGTCATCAAGAGCTCCCTTGGCGTGGCTATGGTGTTTCAACACCTGGTCAAGATCATCACCCGGGCCCTGGAGACCGGACGCTCCAGCGCACCCTGGATCAGTAGTTCGCCGTGGAGGTTTGACCTGGGCAGCGGTTGCCAAGCCTGCGCCACTGCCGAAAGCGCAGCCGGGTATTCAGGAACTCGGCTACTCCTCGCCGCCTCGGTGCCCACCCCACCGCGCTGGCTTGAGTCGGCTTTCCTCCTGTGCGGCCGCCACTTTCAGGTCTTGGTATCCAGGGCCTCCAGCTCGGAGTCCCGTATCCGGCTATACAACTTCCAAGACTCGGCGGCGAAAGCCCAAGGTATGCCTAGCTCCGCCCGCCGTTTGGAAGCCGCGGTTAAGCCTCTTCCAGCCTTCTTCCCGGTGCCCGTCAAGTCCGAGAGCCTGTACGAGAAGGCATCGGAAAGGTGTCCGGTATGCAAGCGCATGACACGGCTTGAAAAGGACTCGTCTTCTCCCTCAAGCACGACACTTCACTCCTGCCTCGCTCACTACAGGGCCTTCGCCGGGGTGGGGACGGCAATATACGCTCGCTTTGCACCTGAAGAAGAATCGCAAGCAGTTACTCAGCGTTCAGATTGCCCTTCTTGCAGCCAACGCCAAGAACTCGAGAGCCAAGCCCTCGATTACACCGTTTCCCAGATTCAAGAGCGCGGGGCTCAGGACCTTCTCTGCCTTTCTCACCTAACACGGGTCTTGGCCATGCTTCCTCGGGATAGAGGCGCTGAGTTCCTGCAAGACCAACTGGACTGCCTGAACACCCTGATAAAAGACCTAGACGATTTCATCGCGCTGCACGACTACCGGTACGGTAAGCAGCCGGCGGAGAACCCCGACTCTCCCTATCGGTGGGCGCTCCGCTTCCTGTCTTCAGAGCCTTCCATTTATGCGCATCTGCTGACTCCCGGCGGCTCCGAAAAGTTCCTGCGCTCCAAACGTCGCAGGCGGGCCTCGCTCCCCAATCCTTGACATAGCACCCCTCCTCTTCCTAAAATCCCATTAGGCCAATACGTCACAACGACAGGAATGACACCAGCCATGACTACAGCAACCCAACTCCCTACCATTCACGTTACCGAGCAGGCGGCCAAGCAAATGATGAAGATAGCCGCCAAGGAGGGCTACGACGAATTCGGCCTCCGAATGGCCGTCAAGGGCGGCGGCTGCTCGGGTCTCACGTACAAGCTCGGCTTCACCGAAACCCCCAAGAAGGACGACAAAGTCATCGAGGAACACGGTGTCAAGCTTTTCATAGACTTCAAGAGCATGTTCTACCTGGGCGGCACCGTTCTCGACTTCTCCGGCGGGCTGAACGGCAAGGGTTTCGAGTTCACGAATCCCAACGCCAAGACGACCTGCGGGTGCGGGAACTCGTTCTCGGTCTAATCGCAGTTCCAGCCATACTTTAGCCTCTTTGGGGCCTTCCAGTTGATTGGAAGGCCCCTTTCTTCTACGATTGAAGCGTAAAGCACTCGAAGGACTTGCCGTTATGACCCAGACAGCAAAGCTCACCATCCCCGAGACTGCCCTCCGCGCCGCCCGAGAAACTGCCGCCCTCGCACATCGTCCGGCCCCCGGCGTTCTCAGAGTGTCCGGCGAGGATGCCCTGGACCTTATCAATCGCCTTTCCACGAACGAAGTCGAGGAGATGGCCGCCGGTTCGGGGCTATCCACCGTGCTCACCACGAATAAGGGCAGAGTCGTCGATTTGCTCACCATTCTCTATCTCCCCGACCATTGGCTTCTCATTACATCTCCTGGCACGCAGCAGAAGGTCATCGACTGGATAGAGGACTTCACTTTCGGCGAGGAGATAGAGGTAGAAGACGTTTCTGCGGAAACCGCCGTGCTCACCATAGTTGGGCCTCGTGCCCCGGACATCATGCACACCCTAACTGAGACTGACTTCTCGGCTCTGCCTACACACCATTCAGTCCAGACCATGATTTCGGCAACCGAGGTACTGGTCTCGAAAGCCGACCCCGGCCTCGGCGAGGCGTTCACCCTTCTGGCGCCCATCACTTCGGCTCCGGCCCTCAGCGCTGAAATCCTTGCCGCCGGCGAGGTCTTCGGCATGCGAGAGATGGACGCGGACTCCTACCAGGCGTTCCGCATTGCTGCGGGGGTCCCGGCTCACGGCCCGGAGTTCGGAGAGGAAGTGAACCCCCTGGAGGCCGGGCTTTGGGATGCCGTTAGCTTCACCAAGGGCTGCTACGTGGGGCAGGAGGTCGTGGCACGGCTCAACACCTATGAGAAGGTGAAGCGTTATCTAGCGATGCTGAGCCTTGAAGACGGGTTTATCCCCGACGCAGGGGTACCACTAACCGTCGACGGCAAAGATGCGGGTAAGCTCACTTCCGTGTCCCCTGTCCTGATTTCGGGCCGCAGGCCCGCGCTCGGCTATGTTAGAAAAGCCTACGCGAAACCCGAGACTGCGTTGACGGTGGAATCGAGTGGCGGGCCAGTGGCTTGTGAGTTCGTAAGACGTGTAGGGACGCGGGAAGAGGCTTAGCGCGGCGGCAACCCGAAGGTCTTCAGGGTAGATTCAAGAACAGCAGGGTCGTTGGTCGGCAGGGCGCAGGTGTTCCCGGCACAAACGTAGGCCTGGGGGCCCGCTTCTCGTGACATCATCCCCTCAACCGCAGGCGGCAGATGACCTGGACTGCCCTTTGCCGGGTCGTATAACGACACCAGCTTGTTGGGTCTGTAGGTCGACAAGGCCTTGCTCCACAATTCCCGAGTCAGCGCATCGTCCTCGGTGCCAACGATGACTGCATGAGCGGGCGGATTGAGATGCTGTTCCAAGGCCAGGAAATAGGTGCTGGCGAACAGGCCGTACTGGGCGCCTATCGGCCCAAAGAGTTTCAGCGTTTGCTCAGCCTTTTCCCGGTACTCCTCCCGGTGGGTCAGGTAGTAGAGCCGGTCCAGGGTGAGGGCGGCGACGGAGTTCGTGCCGGGGGTCGGAGAGTCCTGGATGGGTTTCTCGGCACCCTCCAACCCCACCGAGCCTAGCTTCCAGTCCGCCAGATCGAAGAAGCCGCCTTCGATGTCGTCCCAGAAATGCTCGATGGTGAAGTCCATCAGCTCTTGGGCGAGATCCAGGTAGCGGGCCTCGCCGGTGGCTTCGTGGGCGTCGATCAAGGCTCGGGCCATGTGGACCTGGTCGTCGAGGAGGCCGTCGACCTTGGCTTCTCCGTCGGCGAGGCTGTGGTAGAACCCGCGCCCCGGCTTGTAAGCTTCCTCGATGAGCCGGTCAATGGCCTTCAACGCTGTATCTTTGCACTCCTCCAGCCCCAATCCCTTGTACGCCTCCAGGTGTGCAGAGGCCATCATGCCGTTCCATCCGGAGTAGACCGTCGTGTCCACGTAAGGCGCGGGCCTAATTGCACGGGCTTCCAGCAATGCACGACTCGACTCCTGGATGCGCTCAATCACAAAGTCCTCGTCAAGCTGCAACCGGCGGGCTATCGCGTCGGGCTGCACGTCGACGAAGAGGACATTCTTGGCCGGGTTGTGGTGCATCTCTCCTCTGGCCTCGACGTTGTACAGGAGCGAAATGATCCGCGCGTCCTCGGGGGGCAGGACCTCTTCCACCTCATCGAGAGTCCAGGTGAAATAGTCTCCGTCGTCTTCCATACCGACATCGGCGTCCTGGCTCGCGTAGAAGCCGCCGTGTTCGGGGTCGGAAGCCACCTCCGAAACCCACTTAACAATCCCCTCGGCGACCTCTCTGAACAGCGCCGACCCAGTGGCCTGATATCCGTGAACGTAGTTTCTGAGGAGCTCCGAGTTATCGTAGGACATCTTCTCGAAGTGGGGGACAATCCAACGTTCGTCCACGGAGTAGCGGTGAAAGCCCCCGCCAAGCTGGTCGTAGACGCCGCCGAGGGCCATCTTTTCCAATGTCTTGTTGATCATGATGCTCAGCCAGTCTTCCCGGGTTTCGTAGTACCGGCTCAGGGCCAACTCTATGGCCGAGGTGTGGGGGAATTTCGGGGCGCGGCCGAAGCCACCGTGCACGAGGTCGAAACCCTGACCGATTGATTCCAGCGCAGCGTCTAACGCGGAGGCTCGGAGCTCATGGCCCTCCTCGGCCTGCATGGTCAGCTTACCCAGGTGTTCCTTTATTTTCCGGGCGTTCTCCAGCGCCGACTCCTTGTTGTCCCGATAAAGCTCGCTGACGCGGGTCAGCAGGGACTTGTAGCCGGGCCTGCCGTGCATGTCGTTCTTGGGGAAGTAGGTGCCGCCGTAGAAGACCTGACCCCGCTCGGTGAGGAACGCGGTGAGAGGCCAGCCTCCCTGCCCGGTGATCGCGCCGACGGCGCTCTGGTATCGGCGGTCGACCTCGGGTCTTTCGTCACGGTCGACCTTCACAGCGATAAACCGATCGTTGATAATGGCCGCCACTTCCTGGTCCTCGTAGCTCTCCCGGTCCATTACGTGGCACCAGTGGCACCACACAGCGCCGATGTCCAGGAGCACGGGCTTCCCTTGCTCGGCGGCCAGGCGGAAGGGCTCGTCGCCCCACGGATGCCACTGGATCGGCTGGTTGGCTGCGCTTTTTAGATAGGCGCTGGTTTCGTGAGCGAGGCGGTTGGTGGTCATAAGCGTTTCGTTACCGTAAGTGAGTTTGGGAGTTATTTATGCGACGGTAGCTTTTCAATGAGGATATCTCCATAGTCACTGGCTTCTATTGTAATCCGACTACCCCATAGCAAGTTCATTCCAACCATCGCCGTTCCCTGGGGATTCGACGACTACGACTTCGAGAGGCTCTTCATGCCAGTTAGCCCTGCCCAAGTACGTGTTCATCACGGAAACTTCGCCGTCTGCCAATGTAAACCTACGCTGCCCCATAGGCCTTAGCTGCAGGCTGCGTATAGTGGGAATGGGAAGTGATACATCACCGTTAAAACCGGTATCCAGGACTGCGGCCACCGGCATCGAACGCCTCAACCCGTCTAAGACTTCCAATCGAATTATTGGAGTTATATCGGCAGTTACGCGGCCCCTAATCATGGACTGCAGGCCGGGTTGAAAGCCAGACGTAGGGCGTAGGATAGCCGACACGAGCCGCCCAGGTCATGGCACCGGGACTTCGGTCGAGGAGGCGGCGGGTGGCATCCGCATCACGTTCGCCTATCTCGTAGTCGCCGGTGTAGACATCTATGACCACGAATTTTCCATGCTGTCCGGGCTCAACCAGCGACCGAATAGTCCGCTCGTAGATTGCCGTGCCACGGGCCGGAAGGTCTGCGGGTATCCGCTCAATAGGACTGATGCTCATGCCGTAATGCTAACACGACTAAGTCCCAGGGTCACAGCCCCGAGCCATCGCCATACCTCCCCATGTATCACCGAGGCGCGTATTGGGCATCCCGAACAACAATGGTATATTACCTCTGCAGGAGGAGAATTCCCCATGAACAACCACCACAAATCAGCCGCCGACGTCAGGGCAGAAATCCGCTCCGGCGCCTTCGCAGGGATCACCGCGGGCCTCGCACCCGGCGCTACACAGGCTAACCTGGCCATTCTTCCCAAGGAGTACGCCTTTGACTTCCTCCTCTTCTGCCAACGCAACCGCAAACCCTGTCCTCTCATTGAGGTACTGGAACCCGGCCAGTCCGAGCCCCTAGCCTCGGCTCCCGGCTCAGACATCCGCACCGACCTGCCCGCCTACCGTATCTACCGCGACGGCGTACTAGAAGCCGAGGTCCCGGAGATAAGCGAGTATTGGCGAGACGACCTCGTGTCGTTCCTGATGGGATGCAGCTTCACCTTCGAAGAGGCCCTGATCCGGGCCCAAATACCGATGCGTCACATAGAGGAGGGGACGAACGTCTCCATGTACGTCACCAACATGCAGACCCGAAGTGCGGGCGTCTTCTCGGGGCCTATGGTGGTCAGCATGCGCCCCATTGCGCACTCCCAGGTAGTGAAGGCCGTCCAGGTCACGTCCCGCTACCCGGATGTGCACGGGGCTCCCGTTCACATTGGGAACCCTGAGGCTATCGGCATCCGTGACATTTCCAAGCCCGACTACGGAGACCCCGTAGAAATCCGGGAGAACGAGACCCCCGTATTCTGGGCCTGCGGCGTGACACCGCAGGCCGTCGCCGAAAAGTCCCGGCCCTCCTTGATGATCACTCACGCCCCGGGTTACATGTTCGTAACCGATATACCCAACGAGACTACGGCGGCGCTATGACGATAGAAGACATTATCCTCAGCGGCGACACCCGTGGCGTATCGCGTCTCAGGAGGAGGCTGCCTGCCGACTTCTGCCAAAGCGCCGCCCAGTACGTACTCGACTCAGAGGGGACTGTGCTCATTCTCACGGGCTTCTACGTCAGGGGTTCATGGGAGACCGACGGGCCGCCCGGCGCCGTTGCCATAGGCCGCGCGCTGGAGGCGCTGGGCCGCAAGGTCATCTACATCACCGA
Organism: Dehalococcoidia bacterium; assembly: GCA_965222055.1. Lineage (GTDB taxonomy): Bacteria > Chloroflexota > Dehalococcoidia > Plut-88900 > Plut-88900 > Plut-88900. The sequence continues at coordinate 3,209,673 of CBDCTF010000007.1, read as the reverse complement.
TGGGGCCGCCCCCATGCTTCGTGGCCTGGTCGGCAGACGGAAGGACAAGGTCCGCGAGTTTCCCATAACCGGACGTGAGGCCAGCAAGATTGCAGCCAGGTCGATTCTGACAGAAGTGAAGCCGGGACTCGCCATATCCATCGAGCGATGCGGAATGACCAAGGAGTCCAAGCTCTACCTGAACATGCGCGGTATCGACATCTCCGAGCACACCGCGAAGCTGGACTACTTGTTCCAGGGCGTCAAAAAAAACGTCGCTATCGGAGACGGCGGCAACGAGATAGGAATGGGGTCAGTGTATGAGCACATCCCCGCCGTATCGACGCTAGTGCCAGATCCTGCGGTCACTCCCGCCGACCACCTGATCATCGCGAGCGTGTCCAACTGGGGGGGCTACGGCCTGGTAGCTTGCCTGTCAATTCTCACCGGCAAGGACCTTCTCCCCTCCGCGGAAGAGGAGTTCAAGATGGTCAAGAAGTGGATCGACCTGGGAGGCGTGGACGGGATCTCGGGGGAGAAGGTGTATACGGTGGACAACATGGATGCCGGACAAACTGCCAACATTCTGTCACGGCTCCACCAAGAAGTCGCAGCGGCGAGGGCGGCGGCATGAAGATCTGCTCGCTGCTGCCCAGCAGCACCGAGATAGTGTTCGCCCTGGGGCTCGGTGACTCGCTGGTCGGGGTGACCCATGAATGTGATTTCCCTTCGGAGGCCGCCTCCATTCCTTCCGTAACCTCCAGCGTGGTCAACGGAGAGTCGATGACAGGCAGGCAGATCCACGATGCGATCACCGGCCTGGTACACGGCGGAAGCTCCATATACACCCTGGACCGGGAGCTATTGGACGAAGCCAGCCCCGACCTTATCCTGACGCAGGAGCTCTGCGACGTCTGCGCCGTATCCTACAGGCAAGTCGAGGCGGCAGCTTCCATGCTTCAGTGCGACACCCGCGTGGTCTCCCTGGAGCCCAACACCCTGGACCAGATCCTAGATACGATACGCATCGTGGGTGAACTTGCCGGGGTCGAATCACAGGCTAAATCCGTTGTCTCCAGCCTACGTGCTCGTATAGACAGGGTTGGGGAGATTGCCGCTCAGGCCCAGCACAAGCCCAGAGTCCTTTGCATGGAGTGGATCGACCCAGTCTTCATCGGCGGGCACTGGGTGCCGGAGATGGTCGCTCTTGCGGGTGGCGAAGACGGCGTCGGCATTGCCGGGAAGCCATCTTTCCAGGTCGATTGGCCGCGGATCTCCGAATACAACCCAGACTTGATAGTCGTCATGCCCTGTGGGTTCAGTGCAGGTCGGGCGTTGGAGGAGTTGGAGAAGACGGTTTTGCCGGATGAGTGGCATGGCCTCGACGCCGTGACCCGCGGGGAGGTCTACGTGGTCGACGGGTCGTCGTACTTCAACCGTCCCGGGCCCAGAGTCGTGGACGGACTCGAAATCCTCGCCCAGATCTTCCATCCCGAGCTCTTCCCCGGCCCCGAGGCCAAGTTCGGGGGCCTGGTCAAGGCGCCGTACCCCATCCATACCCGGAGCTAGAGGTCTCATGACCGCCGATCGGGATTCCATATCAGAGGTGACAGCAGCAAACGAGCGATTCTACCGCGCTTTCGAAAGCCTGAACGTCGAGCAGATGGCTCGGGTCTGGGTGCAGGACGATACCGCGCAGGTTATTCATCCCGGCTGGAGTATCAAGCTAGGCTGGGATGAGGTGAGGGACAGCTGGGCCGCCATTTTCGCCAACACGAGGTACATGGAGTTCCACCTGACGGACGTGCATGTACTGGTGTCGGGGCCGTGGGCACGGGTTACGTGTGTTGAGAACCTGAGAAGCGTAGCGGGAGGTCAGGAGAATATGGGCCAAGTCCAGGCCACCAACCTCTTCACCCTAACGGGCGACGATTGGTTGATGGTCCATCACCACGGCTCTCCTATCTTTACGGGCTGATAGGGGCTGAGGATCGAAGTTGTACCGTGACAGATCATCGTCCTTTACGTCCACGGCAAACCATGATCCTTTGAAGCACTGCAATACGGACCGGCTACTAAGTCCCAGTTCTGAAGAGTTTTAACATTGGGGTGAAATCTGGATAAGGTGCCCCAGTAGAAGTCTGGAACACCCTCACTCTCCCCGGCGAGTCTTCGACCCTAGCCCTCTCACGCCTCGGCGCATCTTCGACCCATCGAGAGACTTTTGCGTAACTGATGATCGCATCTGCTGGTCCGTCCAGATCGCCTAACACCCCCCGCTCATACTTCGAGAGCCTCAGCACGAGCGGCCCCACGCGCATCCACCACAGATTATGCAAAGGTCTCGAGGGGCAGAACCCCTCCACCAGCCCTCGGGGCTGTGGTTATGCATAGGTCTCATCAAGGGAGAGATGACAGTGAAGATCAAACTTACGAGCGTATTTGTCGACGATCATGACAAGGCCCTCAGGCTCTATACAGAAGTCCTGGGCTTTGTTAAGAAGCAGGATTTCCCGGTTGGGGAATTCAAATGGTTAACGGTTGTCTCCCCCGAAGAGCCGGATGATGTCGAGCTGCTTCTAGAACCTAATGACAACCAGGCTGCCAAGAGTTACCAAAAGTCTTTGTTCGAGCAGGGTATTGCCCAGGCATCATTCGCCGTTGACGATATTCACAAAGAATACGAACGATTGAAGGGCCTCGGCGTGGGATTCATGATGGAGCCAACAAGCGCAGGGCCGGCGACCATAGCGGTCTTCGACGATACCTGCGGCAACTGGATACAGATCTACCAGGTCTAGGTCTACTCCTCGATTCGGGCGAGGTGTCTCACTTTCTCCGCTGCCGCGTCGAAGTCGTAGCCTTGGATGGTCATCATCTTCTGGGCCTGAGGCGAGCCTGCGCCGTGATACTGGCTGACCAAGAAGTGGCTGGCGTACTCGTCCGCGGCCAGGTCCCGCACGAAATTGTAAAGCCTCAATCGCTGGTCGGCGGTGGCCTTGTCGCCGCCCGAAAGGTACTTCCTGAAGGCCGTGTGAAGGTCCGGGTGGTTGTAGTCGGTCTCCCAGGGCTGCGTCGCAATTACCGCTCCGCCGATGTCGATGAGGTGCTTGTACATGTCGCTGAGCTTGTCGGTGAACATGTACTTGGCGACGTTGGTGATCACGCCATTGGGAATGGCCATGCCGTCGGAGATTGTGCAGGTCATGGCAGCGGACATTACAAAGGCGTCCATTGAGCTTGCCAGCATGGCGAACTCAAAGAGGTGGTCACGGATGTGGGGCGCTTTGTCGACACCGTTGTACTTGGCCAGCAGGAAGGCCGCTCCCGCCAACACCTCCGAATAGTGCTTCATGGAGCATAGAGCCGAGTAGCGGAGCAGCAGTCCCAGGCCCCGGGCAATGGGTTGAGACAGCCAGTCCTCGCCGTTCTGAATCACCCTCTCCCACGGCACGAACACGTCGTCGAACCAGACGAAGCACTCGGAGCCCGGCTCGTCATGGCTGATCGGGTACTCAAAGCTCGATCCCACCATCCGGCGGGGCCTCATCAGCAGCTTCACACCCTCCGTACCCGGCGAGACAACGCACGTCACCGAATATTCCGACTCGTCAGGTTTCATTCTCTTGGTGGGCATAACCACGAGCTCGTGCATGTAGGCGGCACCGGAGATGTGCGCCTTCATGCCCCGGATCACAATCCCATCGTCCCGCTCCGCAACTTTGTGCACATACATGTCGGGGTCTGCCTGCTGGCTGGGATGGAGGGACCGGTCGCCCTTGGTGTCGGACATGGCGACGGCCATGATCAGGTCTTCGTCCCGGAAGCGGCGGTAGAGGGAGTCGACGTTGGTCTTGTACATGGGGTTGGCCTCGGCCAGCTCCCCAGACACCATGTAGAGCGAAAGCATGGCATCGCTCAAAGCTGCCGCCGCCCCGTACCCCAGCTGGCCACCCGTTTCCAGAGCTTTGGCCCGCTTGAGCAGGTCATCGGAAGTCCTGGGCGGGATAAGGAAGAGGTCCGCCGGGTCTCCGGTCTCGGGGTCGGGGGCGGTGAAGATGTCCTTCAGTGCCGGGTCGTGGAACCGCTGATACTCCCGGGAGAAGGAGAGGGCGCCCTGTCGGGTGATGGGGTGTTCGGTGACGTCGGTGATCTTTTCGCCGTCGGCGTAGATTACCCTGCCGTCTCGGATGCTCTCAAGGTAGTCCTCGGGTGTTTTGAAGGTCTTAGTCATACTATTTTTCTCCATTGTCGATCTCGGCCGGGCCCTTGCACCTTGACCCGTGCAGCCAAGGATTCCTATACTCGTGCCGTGCGTCCCCTCAGCTATTCCCAGATTTCAGCTTATCAGACCTGTCCCCTATTCTACAGGTTTCAATATATCGATAAGCTGCCCACCAGGCCGAGGTTCTACTTCAGCTTCGGCAACACGCTGCACCGCTGCGCCCAGTATTTCTTCAAGAAGAAGGGGCAAGGGCCCCCGTCCCTGGAAGATTTCCTGGAATTTTATAATCAGGCCTGGAGCTCGGCGGGATATTTCAGCAGGAGGCGGGAGGCCGAGGACAAGCAGGTCGGCAGGGAGATACTCACCCAGTTCTGGGAGCTCAACTCCAGGGACTACCATCTCCCACTCGCAACCGAAAAGTGGTTCACCGTAGACGTAGGTGGCGTCCCCTTTCGCGGCTACATAGACCGGGTGGACATATCCCCCACGGGGGGCCTGCTTATTCTCGACTACAAGAGCGGAAAGAGGGATATATCCAAGGACGAGGTGGAGGAGAGCCTTCAGCTGAGCATGTACCAGATCGGGGCGCAGGGGACGTGGCTTCTACCTGTCGAGAAGCTGTCCCTGTACCACCTGCGCTCCAATACCAACGTGGAGGTCGACGCCCGGGACGATAACACCATCAAACGGGCCGAGGAGACCGTGACCACTGTCTCTCAATCAATAGAGAACAAAGAGTTCGAACCCCGACTCAACCCTTCGTGCCCCTGCGAATTCTCCGCGCTATGTCCACTGTTTAATCCCGACGCGGACCCTGAGGCTCCCGGGTCCTGACTTTTTCGCCCTTGAAAACAGCCTCCGCAGCCAACACCATTGCGCCCACTTCCACCGGTAATGCGGTGAGCACGTCCCTCAACATCTTTTTGGACTGCCGCACGTAGTGCAAGGGTTCGTGGAACAGGAGGTTGCCGTCCAGCATGGCGACCTCTCTCACAGTACCGATGCCCGGCACCATTTCTGACAACCCGGAGATTACCTTCTCTCCGAACCCTGTGCTGTGATCCCGACCGTCTCTGCCAAATAGCGAGGAGAGCAGAGCGGTCGCGGACGGTGCGGGCGAACCCGTGAAAGCCTGCCGCGTTGCCCGTCCGAAGGGTCCTTTTTGGATGATATCACTCGTCATCCGGGCACCCGCCGACCACGCCAGCCCTTCCGCCAACCCGGATAAACCCACAGACTTGCGCAGTGAGTCGGCCCAGCGCTTGGCCGAAGGGCCCGACACTACTCCTACACTCTCCGAAAAGACCATTTCCACCACCTGCCCTATTGCCACGGCAAGAAGCCTGGTTTCCATGCGTTTGCTGATCAGGGCTCGGCGAAGGAGCATAGTGGTCCTGCCTGGCTGGCTGTCTAAGAGCAAATGGATTCTGCAGTCAGGACCAGGACCCGGCTGCAGAGCTCCATCTCGTCGATGTCAGAGTAGTCGTTGCCGTAGGAGCCGCCTGCGGGTCCGTAAATCGGCGCGGGTATGCCTGCCAGCCACAGGTGGGCGTCGTCGTCTCCGTACCTGGCGGAAAGGGCCGATGCCGGAAACCCGACTCCCTTGGGGTCATTGCCAGTTACCTTCCGGTAGCTGTCGGACACCGCCTTCACGATCTCCTCGTCTTCGGACATGTCCATGGCCGGGTGGTCCAGAATCCAGGTCTTGAACTTCCGCTCGATGGGGTGGACAAGCTCATATTCGAAGTCAGGGTCATCCCTTCGCAAACCCTCCAGCGTGGCTTCGAGGTCGGCGCGGATGGTGTCGGCGGTCATGCCGGGAACCGTGCTTATGGCGATAAAGGCCGTGCAGAGGTCACAGTTCCGGCTGACGGAACGCAAGTCGTAGCTTTCGCCCCGTCCCCCGATAATCGAGCCGATTTTCAGCCACGGCAGCCCTTCGACAATCCAGGGGTCGTGGGTCAGTTTCGTGGCGTATATGGCCTCTATGGCCTTCATCATCTTGGGAATAGCATCTACACCGGTGACGTCGGCCCCGTGGGGGTGTCGGCCCTTTACGTGGAGGGAGAACTTGCTCATGCCGCCGTGCTTGGTTACCACATAGTGCGCGCTGTAGGGCTCCGTGACCACGGCCACGTCCGTCCGGTAACCGTGCTCTATCAGGTATTTGGTCCCGAGACCGCCCTGGAGCTCGGCGAGGACGCAGGCCACTACCACGTCACCTCGGAACTTCACCCCCGACTTCATGATGGCGTCGGCGGCGTGGATCATTGAGGCCACACCGCTCTTCATGTTCCTTATGCCCGCGCCGTAGAGCCGGTTGCCTTCGACCCACGGTTCGTAGGGGTTCCGGGTCCAGCCTGCGGCGATGGGGTTGCTGTCCAGGTGACCATTGAACATGATGCTGCGTCCCCCACCCGACCCCCGAATTACGCCCACCGCCTGGAACCAGCCGGGCTCCACTTCCTGCAACTCCACCTCAAGGCCTCGGGCCTTCATGTATTCCGCCACCCACCTAGCGGCTGCGGTCTCCTCCCCGATGGGGCTCGGTATCTTGATAAGGGACTTACCGAGCTCTACCAGCTCGTTACGGTCGATCTTGCTCAAAATTGGGTGGTTTGACGTGTCTTCAGGCATAACTAGATAGCTCCCTCTTTCTCCAGAGCGGCAACCTCATCTTCCGAATAGTCCAGGAGGCCCATGAGCACCTCCCGGTTGTGCTGACCAAGGGTCGGGGCGGGGACGAAGGTCTCGTCCTCCGTGTCCGACATCTTGATCGGGTTTCCGGCGGCCTTGTACCTGCCGCTCACGGGATGCTCCTGCTCGACGACCATCTTGCGGTGCAGTATCTGTGGGTTGGACAGGGCCTCGGCGAAGTTGTTTACCTTGGCAGCGGGCACCTGTCCGTCGGCAAGCTCTTGCAGCCATTGCTCCACTGTCTTAGCTGAGAAGGCTCTCTGGATGATTTCCTCCAGAGCCGCCTTGTTCTCATGCCTAAGGTTAGGTGAGGCGAAGCGAGGGTCTTCCGGGAGATCGGCGAATCCGTCCATACAGGAGATGATAACGGCCAGGTTTTTGTAGAACTTCTGGGTCGGGCAGCTAATCTGGACGTAAGCGCCATCGCTGGTCTGGAAGGCGCCGATGGGGACGTTGGTCTCGTGGCTGTTGCCTACGGGATTCGGGAGGTTGCCGGAAACCATGAACAGCTGCCCTACGTGGGCCTGGAGGGCGATCTGGACGTCAAGTAGGCTGATGCTTACCTCTTGGCCGACGCCCTTCTGCTCCCGGGAGTAGAGGGCAGCGAGAATCCCCTGAACCGCGTATAGGCCGCCGCCCAAATCGCCCATCGGGTATCCCATGAGGGCGGGGGGGCCTCCCTTGAATCCCGTGACGCTCATGGCGCCGCCCATTGCCTGGATCATCCCGTCAAAAGCGGGATTATTCTTCAGCGGGCCCGATGTCCCGAAACCCGATATCGAGCAGTAGATTATCCTCGGGTTTATCTGTTTCAGGGCCTCGTAACCGAATCCCAGCCTGTCCAGCACCCCGGGCCTGAAGTTTTCGAATACGACGTCCGAGACCTTCACAAGGCCGCGGAAAACCTCCTGGCCCTTCTCATTTTTCAGGTTCAGGGTCAGGCCCTTCTTGTTGCGGTTCATGCCCAGGAAGTAGGCACTCTCCCCTTCCAGATAGTAGGGCGGGAATCGCCGGCTGGAGTCGCCGACACCCGGCTGCTCGATCTTCAGTACCTCGGCGCCGAGGTCTCCCAGAATCCGGGAGCCGAAGGGCCCCGCCAATGCCTGACTCATGTCCAGCACCCTCACTCCGGCGAGGGGCAGGCTGCTGCTGCCGTTACTACCCATAGGCTTTTCCTTCCAGGGCCAGTATGCCCTTGGTCTCTTGCCAAAGCTCTTCCAACTCTTTGAAACCCATCTTCATGAGGTTGAGCCGACGTTCCCGGCAGATCTCCTCCATCCGGGAGAAGCGCCTGATGAACTTCCTGTTCGACTTGCGCAGGGCCGCTTCCATATCGAGGTCCAGCTTACGGCCCACGTTAACGAGGGTCGAGAGGACGTCCCCGAACTCCTCTTCCCGGTGCTCGGCCGTCGAGGCGTCTTTAAGCTCCGCGATCTCTTCGTCGAGCTTGTCCATTGCGCCGTCCAAGTCGTCCCAATCGAAGCCTGCGTTCGCAGCCCTCCGGTGGATCGATTGGCTGTAGGCAAGTGCGGGCATCGCCGATGGAACACCGTGGAGCACCGACGTCCGGCCCTTCTCCTTCAGCTTGTTTATCTCCCAATTGCCCTCCACCTCCTCGGCGGTGGCAGCTTTGTCATCGCCGAAGACGTGGGGATGCCGACGCACCAGCTTGGCAGTCAGACCGGAAACTACGTCTTCCACACTGAACAGGCCTTTATCCTCGGCTATACGGGAGTGGAGCATCACCTGGAGCAGGATGTCGCCAAGCTCTTCCTTGATCTTGTCGGGGTCGTCTTCGTCGAAGGCTTCGAGGGCCTCGTAGCACTCTTCGACGAGGTGTTTGCCGAGGGACTGGTGGGTCTGCTTCCGGTCCCACGGACATCCTCCGGGGGCGCGAAGCTTTGCCACTATCTCAGTCAGGGTATCGAAATTCGACTGGTCTTCGTCGTTCAAGGGCGTCCGGCTCCTCTCCCGCCCCGTAGAGGCGCCTATGGCGATTATAACGGCCCGCCCCTTTCCTTGACAACAAATTCACCAACTCCCTACCATCCCTTGGATGACCCGCGACGCTCGGCATCTTGGCCGTGTTGCCGAGGCCTGCAATCGTCCCGTTACCCTCACGGGACTGGCCCGGCATAATGGCCTCGCCACCAGTCCTGAGCAGGAAGTTCATTATGGGCCTACGCCTCAATCGGGAGATAAAAGCATATTGCCCCGACTTCGTACCGGTTCGGAGACTTCTCCGGGATTTGGAGGCGGTGTTTATTGAGGCTAAAGACCAGGTGGATTTCTTCTACAATCTACCGGTTAGCAGAAACGCCGAGGGAAGGAGGCGGCTCAAACTCCGGGTCGAAAACGGAAAGAGGCGGCTAATCTACTACTGCGACCGCCAAGAAGGAGGCGCCAGGACCAGCAGGTTTCAGCTATGGGATATAGATGACCCCCAAGTAGAGGAAGCATTGGATGCTGTCCTGGGCACCCGTGCTATAGTCCAAAAGCATAGAGAGCTTTGGCATAAAGAAAATGTCATCTTCAACCTGGACACGGTGGAGGGGGTGGGTCAAATTCTTGAGGTGGAGGTACAGGACAAGGATGGGCACAATATCAACTGCCAAATTGAGGAGTACCGTCGTCTCCTAGGACCTTTCCTAGATCGCTACATAAACGGATCTAACGAGGACCTCGTCGTTGCGGCGGGACGCTGACGGAATAATATCGTAGGTCTACTATCTATATGAACGGGTTCTCCCAGGATCGTTTTGCTTGTAGATTGGTATCTTCCTTTTCTCCTAGCAATGACGCCACGTTGCCTCACATCTATCTGAACAAATACACAGAATCTTCACCTCCTCCTAATAAGCCCTGATGACACCCGACGCACGCACACGCGCCCTTCACTATTCTCTTAGGTTCGCCACCGCCCTTGCCATTGTCGTCATACCTGTGCTCCTGGTGACGAGCAGCCTGCGCTTTGCCATCAATGCCGGGGGGCTCTACGAGTACGATTTCGACCGGTACAACATCAGCCTCCGCACCAGCATACCCAATCCCGAACTGTCCCGCATCGGAGAAGAGATCCGAGACTATTTCAACGATGACTCGGAACTCATCGACATCGATGCCGTCATCTACGGAGAGGTCCAGCCCCTGTTTACCGAGCGGGAAATCATCCACATGAAGGACGTCAAGGGCTTAATCCACACCGTCTATATGTGGCAGTGGATATCGCTGGGATACCTGGCAGCGTGCATGGCCGGTTACGCTTGGTTGAGGCGGCGGGAGGCGATTCCGGGGGTAGTGCGGGTGGGGTTCTGGGGAGGGGTGGTCACGTTGCTGATTATCGGGGCGTTAGGTTTGGGGTCCCTGGTTGGATTCGAGGCTCTCTTCCTCAAGTTCCACCAGCTGAGTTTTGCCAACGACCTTTGGAGGCTGAACCCACGAATCCACAACCTCATCGCCATGTTCCCGGAGCCATTCTTCCGGGACGCCACTCTATTCGTAGCCTTGATGGCTATCGGTCAGGCGCTGCTCCTGGTCTGCGTGGGTCTCGGGGACAGGCTCAGCCGTCGATTCTCGATGCAAAGAGAAAGGGCCGCTGGCAGCGGCCCTCAATAATGCGGTCTCGGTTATTTAGCTTGCGCAACCACATCCAGTGGTAGAGCAAGAGCCTCAGCCCACGCCTGCGCCGGCAAGGGGAGTGACCGAGCCGTCGTTGCTCATGGAGAAGGACGCGAACACCGAGAGCACTCTCTGGGCGCCGTTGTTGCAGGAACGGCAGACGGCGGGCTCGTTGGCTTCCCGCATGGGCCTCAGCATCTCGAACTGATGGCCGCAGTCGGAGCATCGGTATTCGTACAGGGGCATCGTGTTCCTCCAGGATGTCTGGCGCCATACTAGTCAGCCGTTTAAGATTCTGTCAAGATTATGGCTCCGTATCAGTAGCTGGGACGCCTCGATAGTACTTCCCAACCAGCGCAAACGATAAGCCAAAAATGCAGAAATCAACCAAGCAACCGTGGATGCCCGCCGACGAGTATGGGCGCACCCTTCCGCCCCTGTCCTTTAACCTGCTGGTACGTAAATTGTCACGGTCCATTCCCTTTTACGAGAACGTCCTCGGCGCGGAAGTTGTGTATTGGGACGAGGACTTTGCGGCACTGAAAATTGGCGGAGTCGACTTTATGCTCCACGCCGACCACACCTACGAAGACCACCCTTGGGTAGATCCGTTGGCCTCGGGGATGATGCGGGGTCTCGGGGCAGAGCTGAGGGCGCTAGGGATAGACCCTGATGAGGTTGAGGCACGGGCACGGGGGGCTCGGGCGACTATTGTGGAGCCGGCGAAGGACAAGCCGCACGGGTGGCGGGAGACCATGATCGCCGATCCGGACGGGTATGTGTGGGCAGTGGGGATCAAGATCCCCTAGTCCCCCTCAATACGACAATGGGGAATTCCTAAGAAAGCTATCTCCGTATGCCTGCAACGATTTTTGTCCGATCGCTTATTGTGTCTGCCCGTCCCCCTGTTCTGCTGATACACGGGGCTGCCAACTCATCATCGGCCTGGAAGTTCTGGCAAAAGGCTCTCGCCCGGCGAGGCTGGAGCAGCTATGCGATAGACCTTAGGGGACACGGTAAGAGCGGAGGCTCGGTGGACGGGGCGCTGATGTCGGACTATGTGGATGACGTCTCGGAGGTGGCGAGTGGGCTCTCGGTAAAGCCGGTAGTGATGGGATGGAGTATGGGAGGGCTGGTCGCCTTGATGGCGGCTGCTGCGGGTCGGGCGAGGGCGTGCGTGGCTCTATCTCCCACGCCGCCGGCTAACGAGCGAGACATGAGTGTCGAGATCCGCCGAGGTGTGTACGGCTCAGAGGAGTACGGAATCAGAAGCGCCGACCCGGCTAAACAGCCTGCCATGCGCGATCTCGACGAAGAAGAACGCTCGGTTGCCCTCGGGTCCCTCTCCCAGGAATCCCGATCAGCGAGGGATGAGCGCAAGGCGGGAGTCGTAATTTCGTCAACGCCCTGCCCTTTGCTTCTAGTCACAGGAAGCCAAGATCGAGTCTTTCCGCGGTCGGAGTATGCAGAGATGGGCCTTGATGCCGAGCACCTGAAGGCTGAAGGAGCATCACACTGGGGTCTCGTGGTCAACCGGCGGGTGCTTCCGGGGCTGGCGAGAAGCGTGACCGAGTGGTTGGATGGAAAGGTTGGGTAGAGTCTCCAAGCTAATAGAACTCTGCGGCCGACTCTGAACCCACCCTCGACAGCCCATTCCGTAGACTCTAGAATAACTTATGCTCAACACTCCCTCTGCAGGTGACTCCGGAATGGATTTGTCGGTATCACTGATGTGTCCCAACGATTCGAAGATCATCGTTGGGAACGCGCTGTTCGAGCTAAAGAGGCTTCCTGATAACAGTTTCCAGACATGCATCACCAGCCCACCTTACTGGGGACTCAGAGACTATGGTGTAGATCACCAAATCGGAGCAGAACAAAACCTTTCCGACTACATTGATAATCTGACCCATATCTTTAGTGAAGTTCGTAGAGTCCTTCGCCCTGATGGGACCCTTTGGCTAAACATTGGGGATGCTTATACAAGCGGTAACAGGACCTGGCGCGGCCGAGATCGTAAGAATCCGGCAAGAGCCATGCACTATAGACCCCCAACCCCCAAGGGCCTGAAACCCAAAGACTTAATCGGCATTCCTTGGCGGGTGGCGTTTGCACTGCAAGAAGAAGGCTGGTACCTCCGCTCCGATATCATTTGGCATAAGCCAAATGCTCAACCTGAGTCAGTGAAGGATAGACCAACTCAAGCCCACGAATATCTTTTTCTCCTCACTAAATCAGAAAAGTATTACTACGACTACAATGCTGTCAGAGAGCCCACCGAAGACCTGCGCTCTTACCGTAACTGCAGAAGTTTGTGGTCCATACGGACTGAGCCGAATGGCATCCCCCACTTTGCAGTATTCCCAACTGACCTAGTAAGAAAATGTCTAAAGGCAGGCTCTCGTCGCGAAGACATAGTACTAGATCCGTTCTTGGGATCCGGTACTGTAGCCGCAGTTTGCAGGGACATGGATAGAAGGTTTGTGGGAATAGAAATAAAGCCTGAATATGCGGCGTTAGCTCAGGGCCGACTGTTACCCTGATTGGACCTAGATGGCGAACCTAAGAGTCCCTCCCCAAAGCTTCCCCACGTTAAAGCCTGACGTCCAAATCGACTTTTATCGCCGACTACAAGGGCTCAAGAATTCCTATTTGGCTGAAGCCCTCGCTGCTGCCGTCAGCGAAACGGAACTCGAACTATTGGATTCGGAGCTCCGACACCACGCACCCTCCAAAAGCCTTCGCAAAATAGCCTCGTTCGGGCTTCGAGGAGAACTGTTTTTCGCGGTGCCTTGCCTGCTTCTGCCTCGACCGTCATTGTTGGGATATTACAGGTTGCTCTATGGATTTTCTCAGAAGGAGTTCTATCGACACCGCGCACTCGCGCGATTCAAGCGCTTGGAGGAGCGAAACGAAATAACCAAGTCAACGAAACCATACGTTAATTTACTATGCGAATGTCTGGCAGGGGCAGGTCAAATCTTCGTGGAGCGCCTCGATTATCTATCTATCCAGACAATCCGAGACTTACAGATGTTGACATTAGGCGCACAACTGCGTGGAAATCGTAATACAACATTGGGTAAGAGTGCCACCGTTGAGGTATTTAGGCTTATAGAAGAAATAGTTCGTCCCTATATACAAAGCCAGACAGCTCAAAAGTTGGAACTGAAGAATGAGTCTGAAAGACCAGTTTTAGTTTCGTTTTCGTCCGATCCAGACATAGCAATCACTGAGGAACTTCCAACAGGGGTCAGATCTCTAGTTTCCATTGAGATTAAGGGTAGAACCGACGTCTCCAACATCCACAACCGCATCGGTGAAGCCGAGAAAAGTCACCAAAAGGCTAGGCATCAAGGATTCTTTGAGCTATGGACTATTTTGGGCGCAGATGTTGATCTGGAGACGGCGTCTTCGGAATCTCCCACAACAACCCGGTTCTATGCCTTGTCAAAGTTACGGGATGAAGCTAGTACGGAACATAAGGACTTTCGCGACCAACTACATTCAGCAATTGGCATCAAGGGAACTAGCTAACATCTCAGCAGCCCCTCAGACCCTCGTATCCGCCCCTAGGCCTTCCAGCAATCCCTTGACTCGGGCCAAGAAGCCAATTGCCTGGTCGCCGTCAAGGGCGCGGTGATCGAAAGATAGGCAGAGGTTCATCATCGAGCGGACGGCGATGGCGTCGTCGCCGATTACCACAGGACGTTTTACTATGGCCTCGGTGGTCATGATGGCGGCCTGAGGCGGGTTGATTAGAGGCATGCTCAACACCGACCCCAAAGCTCCCGTATTGTTCACGGTGAAGGTGCCACCTTGCACGTCGGCGGGGCCCAGTTTGTCATCCCGCGCCTTTTCGATGAGGGAGTTCGCGTCCCGGGTAAGCTCGGCGACAGTCTTATTGTCGGCATTCTTGAGCACCGGTACGATTAGTCCCTTATCTCGGGCCACGGCGATGCCGAGGTTGATCTCGTTCTTAAGGACGATCCTGTCGTCCTGCCAGGAAGAGTTGACCTCGGGAGCAGAGCGCAGGGCCGAGGCCACGGCCTGAAGGATGAACGGCAGGTAGGTGAGGTTCAGACCCTCTCGACTACGAAACTCCTCCTTCAGTCCCTTAACCAGCGCCACGAGTCCGGAGACGTCCACTTCCATCATCGTCCATGCGTGGGGTATGTCTCGTGCGCTCTGAGTCATCCTTAGGGCGATGGCTCGTCTCACGGGGTCCAGAGCCCCACCAGAGGCCACGTCAGAGACTCCATTCCCTGCCTCGCGCTTCTCCGCCGCCTGTAACACGTCGGCCTTGGTGATTCTTCCGCCGGCACCCGTGCCTTGCAACGAGGAAAGGTCGATACCGTGTTCCTCGGCGAGTCTCCGTACCAGCGGCGAGTGACGTGCTTGCCGGCTATTGGCTGCCGGTGCGGCGCCATTCTCGGCGGAGGGTTGGGTGTCGGGGGCCGGTCGGGACGTGGAATCCACGTCGGACTCTGCTTGCAGGATAGCGATGGGTGTTCCGACAGTTACGGTTTCACCTTCGGCAACAAGCAGCTCTCCCATGAACCCAGCCGCCGGGGATGGCAGTTCAAGGGTCACTTTGTCGGTGACGATCTCGGCTATGGACTCATAGCACTCGACGGGGTCCCCGGGATGCTTGAGCCACCGGGCAATGGTGCCCTCGACGATTGTCTCGGCGACCTCGGGCATGGTGACTGTTACGGACAACGCGAGTTCCTTTCAGCAGGGGACTTTTGCTGACATGAGAAGGCGGTCAATAGGCCGCGAGTTCTCTGAGGGCGGCTGCGATTTTGGCGGGATTGGGCAGGGCATCGAACTCCATGGTCGGGTGGAAGGGCATCATTGGGATATCCGGGGAGGCGACCCTCATCACCGGCCCGTCGAGATATTCGAAGGCCTCCGAAGCCAGTATCGCTGAAAGCTCGGCCCCGTAACCCAGGGTCAGGTTGTCCTCGTACACGATCAGCGCCTTGCTGGTCTTCTTAACGGAGTCGAGCACGGCACCCTTGTCCAGCGGCGAGAGCGTCCTCAGATCTACGACCTCTACGCTTACACCCTCTTTTGCCAACTCTTCTGCAGCCTCCAGAGAGTAGTGCACCATAAGCCCGTAGGCGAATACGCTTATGTCCGTACCCTCACGCTTCACGTCGGCGACGCCGAGAGGCACGGTGTAGTCTTTGTCGGGCACCTCGCCTTTGATGAGCCGGTAGGTGCGCTTGTGCTCCAGGAACATCACGGGGTCCGGGTCCCGGATACTGGACTTGAGCAGGCCCTTGGCGTCATAGGGTGTGGAGGGGGCCACGACCTTGAGGCCTGGGATGTGGGCAAGCTGCACCTCGATGCTCTGGGAGTGGTACAGACCACCGTGAATCCCCGCCCCGTAGGGCGTCCGCATGACCATCGGCACGGTGAATGCGCCGTCGGAGCGGTATCGGAACTTAGCAGCCTCGTTGACGAGCTGGTCGTAGGCGGGGAACATGAAGTCAGCGAACTGTATCTCGGCGACGGGACGCATACCGTTGACTGCCATACCTATGGCTATGCCGACTATGGCAGTCTCAGCGAGGGGGGTGTCGATGATCTGGCGCTCGCCGAAGCGGGCCAAGAATCCCTTAGTTGCCCGGAAGGCTCCACCCATGTTCCCCACATCCTCGCCCATGATGACGACACTATCGTCGCGCTCCAACTCTTCAGCCAGGGCCTCTTTGATCGCCTCCAGAACCGTCTTTTCCGCCACGTTACACCCCGTCCGTGGAGTAGATTTGAGTGTACGCGCTCCCGGGGATGGGGTCCGGGCTTGATTCAGCAGAATCGACTGCCTCGTCTAACACCCGCATCACTCCTTCTTCAAGTTCACTGGCCCGGGCCTCATCCAGCACCGAACTCTCTATGAGCAGGCTTCTGTACCGGGCCACGGGATCCGCCTCCCGCTCTGCGCTAAGCTCTTCAGGCGTGCGGTAGCGGCGGTGGTCGTCGTTGCTGCTGTGGGAGCTGAAGCGGTGGACCTTGGCCTCGATGAGGGTCGGTCCTTCGCCGCGGAGGGCGCGATCTCGGGCATCCCTCGTGGCACGGACAACGTCCAGGACGTTCATGCCGTCAACCGTGACCCCCGGCATCCCGTAGCCCTCGGCCTTGCTTGATATGTCCTGCACCACCATCTGCCTGGACTGGGGCACCGATATGGCCCAGCCGTTGTTTTCGCAGAAGAATATGACCGGCAGCTTGTGGACTGCTGCGAAGTTCACCGCCTCGTGGAAATCGCCCTTGCTGGTGGCGCCGTCTCCGAAGTAGGTGATGGAGACCGCATCTTCCCCTCTGTGCTTGGAGGCGAATGCCGTCCCGACACCGTGGAGGATCTGTGTGGCGACGCAGCTCGATCCGCTTATGATGTTCAGATCTTTGCTACTGTAGTGGCCAGGGAGTTGACGCCCACCGCTGTAGGGGTCGGCGGCCTTGCCGAGGGCGTGAAGCACCATATCCTTAGGCTCAGAACCCACGGCAAGGGCCACGGCGAGGTCACGGTAGTACGGAACGAAGATGTCGGTGCCGGGCCTCATGCCGTACACGCTTCCGACCTGCGCAGCCTCGTGGCCTTCGCAGGAGACGAGGAAGTAGACCTTTCCCTGCCGGCCGAGCAGCCAGAGCCGTTCAGAAACGGCGCGCGCCGTGAACATGTCACGGTAGATGGCGATGAGGTCTGTGGGGTTGAGCCCTAGTTCGTTGGGGGAGACCTGAACGTCTGCAGTTCCACGGGTCACAGCCATCACTCCCCTTCAGTCTGCATGGTGTGCTTCTACCAGCGTAGCACTCGCCAAAGGGGGGCGTCAAACGTCGGTAAATGGGGCCCAAATTGCGCCCCCAACCTAAATGAGATATGCTTTTCTGCGGCGGCAATCCAGACCCGTTATTCCCCACCTGACAACTACCGGAAAGCAACGCGGAGGAGACCATGAAGGCAATAGTGTTCGAAGAGCATGGCGGAGTTGAAAAACTCCAGTACAAGGAGATCCCCGACCCGAAGGTCGGGCCTAACGAGGTGCTCTTCAAAATTCGGGCTGCGGGCTGCAACTACAACGACATCTGGGCCCGACGAGGCCTTCCGGGCATGGAGATAATCATGCCGCACGTGTCGGGTTCCGACGCCTCAGGCGAGGTAGTAGAGGTCGGGAGTGAGGTGACGAGCGTAAAGCCCGGCGATGACGTGATGGTCCACCCCGGAATAAGCTGCCGCAGCTGCGAAGCCTGCACAAGCGGTCAGGAATTCTTCTGCCGCCGTTACCGCATCTGGGGCTTCCAGACTGGTCCTCTGGACGGAGCGGACGCCGAGTACGGCAAGCTTCCCGAGGCCAACTTGATTCCCAAGCCCGGAAACATCTCCTACCAAGAGGCCGCAACGCTCCCCCTGATTCTCATGACCGTCTGGCGCATGCTCGTGACGCGGGCTCGCATCCAGGCCGGCGACTTTGTCCTTATATGGGGCGGGGCGGGGGGACTCGGGTCCATGGCGATACAGGTATGCAATCTGTTTGGGGCCAGGGGAATCGCAGTGGTAGGGTCTGACGAGAAGGCGGAGTACGCCAAGAACCTCGGCGCATACGACACGATCAACCGCAAGACCCAGAAGGTCAGGGACGAGGTACGGCGGATCACTAACAAGGCGGGCGTGGATATCGTCTTCGAGCACACCGGAGAGCAGACCTGGAAGGACAGTGTAGGCGCACTCAAGCGGGGCGGCTCGCTCGTCACCTGCGGAGCAACCAGCGGGTTCATCGGGCAGACAGACATCCGGTTCCTGTGGAACAAGCAGATGAACTTCTACGGGTCTCACATGGCTTCCAAGGGCGAGTTCCTGCAGGGCATGAAGTTCGTAGAGAGTGGGGAGATTAAGCCGCTACCCAGCCAGGCCGTGCCATTGAAGGACGCCGCCATAGCCCAGAAGACGATCGAGGACGGCGACGTGATGGGTAAGATGATCCTCATTCCCGATCATGCCTAGTCCCAACACCCTCCTGGTCCGGAGCGCGCTTTTCGTACCCGCCATTAGGGAGCGGTTCATTGAGAAGGCCCCCGATGCTGGCGCGGACATGATCTGTATCGACCTCGAAGACTCCGTTGCCCTCGCCGAGAAGCCGAAGGGGCGGGAAATGGCCCGGGAATCGATGCCGGGGATGAAGCGCACCGGCTACCTGATGGCCGTCCGCGTTAATTCCTTGCAGTCGGGGCTGATAGAGGCCGACCTCGACGCCGTGGTCATTTCGGACTTGCAGGCCATAGGATTGCCCAAGGCCGACGACCCGGAGATCATCAAGCGTGTCGACCACTATCTCACCATCCTCGAAAAGACGCGGGGAATCCCCGTGGGGCAGGTCAAGATATTCCCCTGGATAGAGACGGCCCTAGGCTTGATCAACGCTTACGCCCTCTGCACCGCCTCCCCCCGGGTGACGGCCGCTTCCGTGGGCGGTGAGGACCTGACCTCCGACATGGGGATGGAAAGGACGCGCGAGGGCCGAGAGCTCGAGTACGCCCGCAACCTCGTAGCGACGGCCTGCATAGCTGCGGGCGTCGTGCCACTGGACACGGTCTTCGCCGATTTCCGGGACACAGAGGGGTTCGAGGCTGACACGATCCACGGCAAGTCCATCGGCTTCAAGGGACGATACTGTATACACCCTTCCCAGGTGCCCGCGGTGAATGGCATCTACCGCCCAACAGACAGCGAGGTCGAGAACGCCCGCAAGGTTGTCGATGCGTACGAAGAGGGGACGCGGCAGGGTCTCGGGGCGGTGAACATGGGTGGGGTGATGGTGGATAAGCCGGTGTACGACAGGGCGATTTCTCTTCTGGCGCGGCTGCGGTTGATAGAGAGCAAGGGCGGGTAGGGGATAGGCGAACGTGACGGAATGGCATTACGGGACCGCCCCCGCTCGACCCTTCGACTAAGCTCAGGATGAGCGGCCCCGCGCCGGGGAAGGGCAATTGGGTGGACGGCTAGAAAGTCCATGGTGTATGGGTCGGTGCTTGAGATTCCTCGCGGGGCCCCGGAATGGTGGAGGGTAAGGTAGGGTAGAGCGGAGGCTGTGCCCACCCGCGCCACGACATAGCCCTATGCCGTTGACACTTAGTTCACACAGTTCCGGACACTATGGACGCTTACACCACAGAAACTCACCATCCCTATTATTTGCCCTACCTCTTAAACTGTCCGGTATGCAGCCACTCAATCCAGTGTGCCTGAGGTTCAGCGATTCCAGATTGCTGAGGTTGCCCAACTCCGGCGGTATCTCTCCACTCAATCTATTCCAGCTGAGGTCCAGCAATTTCAGGTTGGCAAGGTTGCTCAACTCCGGCGGTATCTCTCCACTCAATCTATTCTCATCCAAGTCAAATACTCCTCCACCGAGATCCAGTACTTCCAGGCTGGTAAGGTTACCCAACTCTCGCGGTATCTCCCCGTTCAACCCATTCTCGGCAAGGAGCAGTTCTGTAACACGGCCTTCCTCATTAGTGGTTACGTTGGACCATTTGTGCAGCGGCGCATCGGTCAGCCAGTATTCTTTGTCTTCCCAGTACTCGCCGCTCGTGGCTTTAAAAAGAGCAACCAGCGCTTCTCTGTCCGTTTCATCGGGGCCACATGCCGATAGCGCCGCCATGACAATCAGCCCAAGTAGGCAACAAAGGAGGCCGGTCAGCCATCTTTTCGGTTGCAACTTCATGGTTCCGCCTACGCCGTCTTATTCCCAATTCCTGTGACCATTGTACATACCGTCGGTGACATACGCCCCTTGCACCCCAACCCCCCAAAATTCTCACCCTTGCCACCATCATTACTCCTTAAGCTGGGGTGCATCCCCTCCCCCATAGGTTCAATCCCTCATGGAGATGGGATCACGACTCAGTCAGGGCTATTCGGTTGCCCGGGCCGGCGCCTCACCCTCCTCCGAGGCCACCCCCATCTCGGCTAGCACGAAGACTGCCGCGTAGACGTCCCGGAACTCCTCCAAATGGAACCCTTCGCGCTCGGTATGTCAGCCGGGTTGAGTTCCGCGGATGGCAGGCCTTAGCATCTCGGCAACTCACTCCAAAGATTACCACTCCCCAAAGTTCCCAAACTGCGTGGTATACAGCCACTCAATTTATTGTCTCTGAGGAGCAGCCATTCCAGGTTGGCGAGGTCACCCAACTCCGGCGGTATCTCTCCACTCAGTTCATTGTGCCTGAGATCCAGAGCCTCCAGGTTGGCAAGGTCCCCCAACTCTCGCGGTATCTCCCCGTTCAATTCATTATTGGTGAGGTCCAGCATGACCAGGCTGATCATATTGCCCAACTCTCGCGGTATCTCTCCACTCAATTTATTGTCGCCGAGGAACAGCCGGTACAGGTTGACAAGATCACCCAACTCTCGCGGTATCTCTCCACTCAGTTCATTATGCTCGAGTGTCAGGTCTTCCAAGTGGAAGAGGTTGCCCAACTCCGCCGGTATCTCCCCATACAATTTATTGCGAGCGAGATACAGCCTCCTTAATTTGATCAGGTTGCCCAACTCCGCCGGTATCTCTCCACTTAATTCATTCCTATTGAGCCCCAACCAGACCAGTTTGGTCAGATTGCCCAGCTCCGGCGGTATCTCCCCGCTCAATCCATTCCACCTGAGGTACAGTCCTGAAACACGGCCTTCCTTAGTGGCTACACCGTACCATTCGCCTATCGGCGCATCGCTCAGCCAGTTTTCATTGTTACGCCAGTTCGGGCCATCCGTTGCGTTGTAAAGGGCAACCAGCGCTTCCCTATCAGTTTCGGGCGACGTGGTCGCTGTCGGCCGCGTATCGGGGCCGCATGCCGATAGCGCCGCCATGACAATCAGCCCAAGTAGGCAACAAAGGAGGCCGGTCAGCCATCTTTTCGGTTGCACCTTCATGGTTCCGCCTACACCGTCTTATTCCCAATTCCTGTGACCATTGTACATACCGTTGGTGACATACGCCCCTTGCACCCCCACCCCCCATAGTCGGGCCAACTGCTCCATGAATCGGCGGGCCGGTTATACGTGGAGTTTGGGCGTTTTGGTACAATACCTTCGTGCTTACTGATTAGCCCATCTTGATTCTCACGCCTTATCTCCCGGAGACCGACCCATGGACAGGATTCCCAGCGCCCTTGAGAGGGCCCTCGAAAGAGTAGAAAAGCTCGGCAGGGCTTCTGCTGAAGACCTTGAAAGGTCTCGGCTTAAAGAAGAGGGGCAGAAGCTGGCCGCTCTGTACCTGAACGGCGAGGCCAACCTGCGGTCCGAGTTGAACAAGTACGAGGATGGCCCCGAGCGGGCAGGCCTGGCAGAGGGGATTGAGGAAGTCTTGATTCGAAACCTCGCCCTGCCCATCACAGACGCCTCGAAGGACCGCAACAAGCTAGCCATGGACGGACTCAAGCTGACCAAGAAGGACCCGGGCGCGGTGGAGAACATCTTCAGCAAGATGCGCCAGATATTCAACCACTACACGGGGCAAGGGGAGATGCAGCGCAAAGAGGCCAAAGAAAAGCTGAAGCGGGACATGCAGATGCAGCTCTCCCAGATGGCCCGACAGCAGGGCATGCCGCCAATCGATCTGCAGCACATCGAGAGACACCCGCAGTTCCAGATGGAGTGGCGCAAGGCCCGGGTTCAAATGGAGGCCCAGTACGACCTATACATGAAGGAATACAAGGAGCAGCTCTCGACGCTGGCCTAGCTCCGAGACCCCGCCATGGACGCAGACTTCGACCCCAAGGACGACCGCATCGGATACGCCATCGAGAACACGCACTTCCTGCGCGTCCCGCGGCAGCACCTCTCCACCTTCGGGACCACCAACGTGCGCTACTTCCTGCTGACCACGCCCGCCTACTCGGGGGTCGTGCAGTCTTCCGAGGACACCGTGATCCGGGAAGGGCGCGTAATCTCGGAACGGCCGAGGGTGGTCACTCCGGGGTACATGCTCAACCTGCAGGGATTCGGGGACGGGGCTAAGGACTATTTCGAGCGCCTGATCGACGAGCAGGGGCCCAACGTGCCCGGCATCCTCTACCACTACCGCAACGAGCAGGAGAACCTGAACATCGTAAGCGGCACCGTGTTGTCGGTAATGGACAGGATCGATAAGGACGTGGGAGACGACCCGCTGGTCGGGATCATTCGTGGCATAGACGAGATGTGGGACGTATCGCTGTTGAAGTTCATCCACGACCTCACGTCCCGCTCGCTGGAGGGCAACGTACGTGAGTTGCAGGGATCGGGGCTGCTGGGTGTTGATTCCTCGGGGGCGACCGGGGACGCTCGACGGCGCATTGATGAGATGTTCATGCGGGTCGCCAAAAAGTCGGCCGATCCCGACGATCTGCGCCGGGAGCTAGAACGCTGGGGTCTCTTCTCCGAGTACGAGGACCGCTTTCTCAGGCTCTTCAGGTAAGCCGATCAGCCAGCCTGTTTGCACAGCTCGCAGCCGCACAGCGATCTGAGGAGCGCGAAGGAGTAGATCCCCGTTTCGTGGGCATCGCTCCAGAGGAGTTGGACGGCATAGCGCCCGATCTCGATGAAGTCCAGGATTTCGATGTCAGAGGACACCGAGTCGGGGTCAAGGATTCGGCGACCTGACCACTCATCGATGCAGTTGGCGCACTTGCACTGTTCCCGGAGCGATTTGAATGGATACACGCTCCTGTGCTCCTCGTCCCACTGCACCGCCAATCCCTCTGCTGTG
Source organism: Dehalococcoidia bacterium (assembly GCA_965222055.1). Lineage (GTDB taxonomy): Bacteria > Chloroflexota > Dehalococcoidia > Plut-88900 > Plut-88900 > Plut-88900. The sequence continues at coordinate 3,186,405 of CBDCTF010000007.1, read as the reverse complement.
ACTTCAATTAGTCTTGGCTCTTCTATCATTGAGAATTGAACCCTCCGTCTATTAGAAAACTGGCTCCGGCCACGTAAGCAGCATCGTCGGAGGCGAGGTAAAGGGCGAGCTTGGCTACGTCCTCGGGGACACCCATCCGGCCCACGGGTATGCCGTCCGCGTACTTGGCAGCGATGGCCGGAGAGCGGGAGACGCGTCGGGAACCGGGGGTGTCGATCACGCCGGGGACGATGCAGTTGACGCGAATCCCATGCTCGCAATACTGGCTGCTAACCGTCTTGGTCAGCTGGACTATGCCAGCCTTGGCCACTGAGTAGGGCAAAGAGAAGGCGCTCCCCCGGAGCACGACTGCCGATGAGATGTTGATGATGGCCCCACCGTCGCCTTTCAGCATGGCGGGTATGGCGTATTTGCAGCCCAGGAAAGGCCCTTTGAGGAACAACTCCAGCCCGGAGTCCCACTCCTCTTCCGTGACCTCGGCGACGGGGCCGGTCTCGGTCTGGTAGGCAGCGCCGTTGACCAGGATGTCGAGGCTGCCGTGCCGGGCCAGGGTGTCGTCTATGAGGATCTTCACCTGTGCTGAGTCGGTGACGTCAACGCGGTGGAACTCGGACGCTGCCCCCATCTCCTTGGCCTCGGCCACCGCTTGCTCCCCACCTGTTTCGTCCAGGTCGGCGATTACGGTGAAGGCACCCTCCCCGGCAAAGAGGAGAGCCGTGGCTCGGCTGATGCCCGATGCGGCACCCGTGACTATGGCCACCCTTCCAGCAAGCTTGCCGCTCATCATCTATCGCAGGTAACCGAGGGCAGCGAGGGCGTAAATCTTCGCCGAGCTGATAAGGTCGTCCACCGGGACCCGTTCATTGGGACCGTGGGCCATGCTCAGGAGCCCCGGCCCGAAGGCCGAGATGGTCGGGGTCCGGGCGATGGTCTGGAAGTAGGGTGCGTCCGTGCCCCCGGTGAACCCCCCTATCTGTGGCTTGAACCCCAGCACCCGGTCTGTGGCATCGAGTATCGAGTCCACCAATGGGTGATTTGCCGGGATCTCCGCCCCGTCAATCCAGCCCTGGCCATCGGCGAGGACCATTTCGACGTCGAGATCGGGGTCTTCCTTGCGGAGCTTGTCCAGGAAGCCGTTGAGGTCTTCCATCACCGTGTCACGGGTCATGCCGGGGAGGAGCCGGATGTCATTCTTCGCCTCCATGTAGCCGGGGATGATGCAGTAGTTGACGCCCCCGTTCATAGTCTCGGCGAGGTTAATGGTGATTCCTTGCGGGTAGAGGGGGTGGGGTTCGTGTCGGATGACCAACTCTTCCGACATCCGGTAGAGCACCTTTGCCAGTTTGACCCCTGCATTCACGCCGTTTCTGATGTCCGACTGGCTGCTGTGCATCTGGGTGCCTTTGACCATCAAGGTAAAGCAGATCGCGCCCCGACATGCGGTGGCCAGGAAGTCGAGGCCCGACTCCATTCCGGACGGCTCCCCGATGAGGCAGGCGTCGGCCTCTGCCAACCCTTGCAGGGCCATGTACTCAGCGCCGTAGTGGCCGCCGTTCTCCTCGTCGGCGGTGAAGGCCATGACCAGTTCCCCATTGAACGGCGCCCCCGTTTCCTTGATGGCGATGGCTCCGTACAGCATGGCGGCTATGGGGCCCTTCATGTCGGCCGCTCCCCGGCCGTAGAGTTCACCGTCGATGATCTCCGCGCCGTAGGGGTCGGCGCGCCACAGGGAGCGCTCATCCTCTCCGACCGGTACGACGTCGGTGTGGCCGTTGTAGATGAGCCTCTTGCCGGGCCCTTGGCCCTTCAGGGTGGTGATGACGCTGGGCCGCTCGGGGTCGGAGGCAATGGTTATGGTGTCTCCCAGTGAATAGCGGTCTATGACCTCTTTCAGGGCCTCCGCCACTTCCCTCTCGCCGCCTGGTGGGTTCTCCGAGGGTCGCCGCAGGAGGGTCTGGGCCAGCCCGACGAGCTCGTTACGCTTGGAGTCGATGGCTTCCAGAATCCGGGAGTCGTTCATCGTCTGGCCCTCCTCGAAAGGCTAGGTAAGGGTCGGGGCTTGGGGGAGAGTATATATCAGGCGGTAAATCTTCGAATTGCACCGGGGCAGGTTGATGGAACCGGGGGAAGATGCCAGGGGATAGGAAGGCGGAATCGGGCATGCAGGCCTTCATAATGATTGTCTCTGATTGATTCCGATTGATTCCGTGCCTGTTTGATTGATCCGGGGGGAAAGTTTTCGCGGGCCACGGGGGGTGAGCGGCGGAAAAAGGCGGGAATGCGTTGAAAGGCATGAGGCATTATAGGGAGGTGGGGTGGGGGTAGGGCAAGGGGTTGATGTCACTCGCCGAGGCGAGTGACATCAACCCCTTGCCCTTTCACGCGGGAGGGGACACCCCCCGCTGGACCCTTCGAGTGCGCTCCCGCCTCGGCGGATCTGCGACAGGGTGAGCGGCCCCGCCCAGGGATTCACGCCATGTCGCACCTGCGGTTCTAAAGTCACAAACGAAGTGCAACACCTGATGAGGGTGTCGTAGTGGGAAGGGGTGTTGGGGGGTGGGGAAGAGGGGCGGATGTGAGAAAATGGAAATGTGAACAAGCTGGACATAGACGTTCCCCGGCCAGCGTCGGAGGACGGAAGGAATTTCTTGCGGGCGCGATGGAAGATTATTGTGCCGCTGCTTCTCTTATTCGCTGGGCTGGTGGCGGTCCTGGTGTGGGGGGCTCTGGACAAGGACTCGGCGACGGGGGGGAGCGGGGCGACACGGCCGGGGAAGGAGGCGCCTGCTTTCACGCTGGAGTCATTCTCGGGGGGAACGGTGTCGCTGGCTGATTTCGAGGGGCAGCCTGTGATCATCAATTTCTGGGCGTCGTGGTGCGCGCCGTGTCGACAAGAAATGCCGGCGTTGGAGGCGACATGGCGGTTGTTCCAAGAGCGGGATTTGGTCGTAGTGGGTATCAATCTGCCCAAGAGTGACCCCGAGGAGAGTGCCCGAGCATTTCTGGACGAGTTCGGCATAAGTTATCCAAACGTCTTCGACACGAGAGGGTTTACGGCAATCGACTACGGGGTGTCGGGGATACCAGTTACATTCTTCGTGGACAGGGAAGGTGTCGTGACCCGGAGGTTCGTGGGGACGCTTACTGAGGGGTCGTTGATTGTGTGGGTGGAGGAGTTGGTGGGGGGTTCACCCTAGTCCTGCGCGTTCACGGATCGGTGCATCTGCGAACGGCTCTGGAGGACGGGGGAGAGGGGACTCGGTTGGGAGTCGGGACAACCACGACGGATTGACAACGTGGACCTCCCCACGCTCGACCCTCCGACTCCGCTCCCGCCTCGGCGGATCCTCCACAGGCGAATGTTCCATCTGCGACAGGGTGAGCGGCCCCACCCACGGGGCTGGATTGGCCCTACTGCGTGAGCAGACTCAGTGGTTGGCATGTTGGTTATGCAAGGTTATTGTCGGGGGAGAGAGGACTCGGTTGGGAGTCGGGACGACCACGACGGTTTGACAACGTGGACCTCCCCACGCTCGACCCTTCGACTCCGCTCCCGCCTCGGCGGATCTGCGACAGGGTGAGCGGCCCCGCCCACGGGGCTGGATAGGCCCTACTGCATGAGTAGACTCAGTGGTTGGCATGTTGGTTGCGAGGTTATTGTCGGGGGAGAGGGGACTTGGTTGGGAGTCGGGACGACCACGACGGTTTGCCCCTACGGGGGATAAGAAGGAGGGCGACCAGCCGGTCGCCCCTACGGGTAATAGGACCCGACGCGGCCCCGCCCAGGGATGGATTCACGCCTCGGCGCACTTCCAGCCTGCCTCCGCAGGAATGACGGGAAGAAGGGCAGAATGACGTCAATGCAAAGATCTCGTCGAGCGGGGGGGAAGAACTCCTCCCACAAGCCCTGATAAGAGTGTGTTTGAACAGGGGGTCGGGGGAGATATAGAATAGGGCTAGTCTTGGAGGAGGCCTTTGCTTTGACGGAACCCTTAGATATAGCGCGTAAAATCCAAGAAAACGTTGAGAAGGTCATAGTTGGGAAGACGGCAGCGGTGCGCCTGGCGCTGATCTCCCTGATGTGCAACGGCCATATATTGATCGAAGACGTGCCGGGGGTGGGGAAGACGATGCTGGCGAAGAGCCTGGCAAAGAGCGTCGGGTGCAGCTTCAAGAGGATCCAGTTCACCCCCGACCTGCTCCCCTCCGACATCACGGGCGTCTCGATATACAACCAGAAGACAGAGACGTTCCAGTTCATGCCCGGACCCCTTATGGCCCAGGTGGTGCTGGCCGACGAGATAAACCGGGCCACGCCGAAGGCTCAGTCGGCGCTGCTGGAGAGCATGGAGGAGATGCAGATCACCGTGGATGGCGTTTCCCACATCTTGCCCAGGCCGTTCCTGGTGATGGCCACGGAGAACCCGCTGGAATTCGAAGGCACCTTCCCACTTCCGCAGGGGCAGATGGACAGGTTCCTGATGCGGATCAGCCCAGGGTACCCGACCGCGGCACAGGAGCTTTCGATCATCGACAATCAGAGGTTCATCCACCCCATAGAGACCATCTCGGCGGTAAGCACCCCGGAAGAGATAATCGCGTTGCAGGACGAGGTGCGCAAAGTCCACGTGGACCTCAGTTTGAGGAAGTACATAGTTTCGATAGTGGATGCGACCCGGCACGACCGGGACGTTTACCTGGGGGTGTCGCCGCGCGGGTCTTTGGGGCTGTTCAGGACGTCGCAGGCGAAGGCGTTCCTGGAGGGAAGGGAGTACGTTCTGCCGGATGACATCAAAGAGCTGTGCAGGCCCGTGCTGGCCCACCGTCTCATCACGAATCCCGGGGCGCGGTCCAAGGACATCACCGGGGCATCGTCGGTGGCGAAGATACTGGAGTCGGTGCCGGTACCGGGCGTAAAGGTCGGGTGAGGGGCACCTTTCTGACGCCCGTCCCGGTCGTTCTCAAAGGTCTTACGTGAAGTTCAAGCGCAAACTGCCCGCCATGACCCGGCTGCGGGTCGTCATCATCCTGATCACCATCATCACTCTGATGGCGGTGTCCACCAACTACGGCCTCTACTACAAGATGTCCTACATCCTGGCCCTGCTCCTGATCCTAAGCTACGGTTGGACATGGCTAAACGGGAAGTGGGTGACCGTTACGGTAAAGAGGAACGTGGTAGCTGCGCGGGCGGGGGAGTGGCTGGAGGAACAGCTGACGATAACCAACCGCTCGCGGGTTTTCCCGGTGGTCTGGATGGAGGTGGACGAGAAGAGCGACATGCCGGAACACGGAGGGGAGATGGTAATCAGTCTTCCCAGCGCGAGATTCGGGCAGTGGAGCCTCTGGACCCACTGCACGCAGAGGGGTAAGTACGACCTCGGGCCCCTGGCCGTAATCAGCAGCGACCCCCTGGGCCTGTTCCAGAAGAGCCGATGGTTCGGGAAACCGCAACCCTTTACCGTTTATCCGTCCCTGGTCAGCCTGCCCAGTTTCGCACTGCCGTCCAGCGACCTGCCGGGCGACTCCACATCCCGCCAGCATACACAGGTGGTCACGCCAGCAGCGTCCGGCATTCGGGACTACATGCCCGGAGACAGCTACAGCCGGGTGCACTGGAGGAGCACGGCGCGAACCGGGAAGCTGATGGTCAAAGAGTTCGAGCAGGAGGAGTCGGCGAAGGTGTGGATTGTGCTGGACATGGAGAAGAGGGTGCACCGGGGCTCGGGGCCGGAGAGCAGCGAGGAGTACGCGGTCACGGCAGCGGCCTCGATAGCCGACAAGTACCTACAGCGGGGGCTACCCGTGGGAATAACGGCGGTGGGCAACATTGAGATGAACCTGGCGCCCAAGCCGGGAGTCAACCAGTTCGACCTGATAATGGAAGGTCTGGCAGAGATCAAGGCCGAGGGCACAGTGCCCCTTGCCGACGTGCTTAGCGACGGCGAAACCGTCTTCAATCGATACTGCACGCTGGTCATAGTGGCGCCGGGGCCGGAAGAGGCGTGGATGGGGTCGGTGCAGCGGTTGTCGCAGAAGAGGATACAGTCGGCGGCAGTGGTGCTGGACATCGAGAGCTTCGGGAATGGAGTGAACGGGACAGGCAAATTGGCGGGCGGCGGATCGCTGGCCGGGGCACAGGTCCCGACATGCGTGCTGGCGAAGGGGGAAGACTTGAGTGAAGCGTTGGCGATGGACTATGTGGGAAAGGCGGTGTGAGGGATTTGCATAACTGTACAACACAACTCTTACGCCAATCGTCTCAGCCTTACTCCTCCCCCCGCTCATACTTCGAGAGCCTCCCGCCTCGGCGGATCTACGACAGCACAAGCGGCCCCACTCACCGCGGGATGGATTGAGAAGGGATAGCGAATGGCCTTGGCGGCGTCTAAACTGAAGAAGCACACCCCGGACTTCGAGCCCCTGGGTGGTCTGCCGCGCTCGCAGTACGGGCCCAAGGAGGGGTGGCTCACCTTCGTCATAGTGCTGCTGCTGGCGCTGTCGGTGGTCTGGTCGGTGGAGACGGCCCACTGGCTGGCTGGGATGCCTTCTTACAGCATGACGGCGATTATCGCGGCGCTAACAGGGATGCTGCTTGCCAAGATAAAGACACGGGCGATATTCCTTCACGGGGGCAGCGTCCTGTTCGCGTACGTGTTGATGGTGTGGCAGACGCGATACCTGACTCCGGATGGGTGGTTCATAGCCAAGACCAGCGACATGGTGAGCAGGTTCCAAGCATGGGTGATGGCGGCGGAGTCGGGGGGGATAAGCGCGGACCCGCTGCCCTTCGTGATCATCGTATTCATATTTACGTGGATAGTCACTTACGTGGCGTCGTGGTTCGTGTTCCGGTCGCTGAGGTTCTGGCCGGCGGTGATCCCTGCGGGCCTGGCCCTGTTCCTGAACCTGCTCTACCTCCCCGAGAAGTTCTGGGTTTTCTTCTACATGTTCATCCTGATGGTGATCCTGCTTTCCATGAGGATGTATTTCCTGCGGAAGAGGGCGGCGTGGGACCGGAAGGAGGTGCCCTACGTGAGAGGCATTTCGCCGGCGTTCGGGTTCACGACGCTGCTGCTGGCCGGGGCGATGCTGCTGTCGGTAGCGCTGGCGCCTCGCACGGACTTCGGGCCCGACATTATGAAGAAGGGCTGGACGGTGATGAGCATCCCGTGGAAGGCCATGGAGACCGAGTTGGGCAGGGTGCTGTCCTTCCTACCGGCGCAGGTGCCGTATACGATTCACAAGTTCGGGGATGCGTTCCCGTTTAGGGGGGCGAGCAATCTCGGGGACCACGTGGTGATGCAGATATCGTCGGACCAGCCAGCTTACTGGAAAGCAGCGACCTTCGAGGTCTACACGCCAAAGGGGTGGCTGACGGGAGAGAGGGTCGACCTAAACAAGGCATTCCTGCCGGGAGAGGACGAAGAGATAGCGGTCTACAGCGGAACGGAGCTTTTCGAGCAGTCGGTGGAGATGGGTGTGAGCTCGGATGCGATCTTTGCGGGTGCAAACCCGCTGCACGCTAATCGGAGGTTCGAGATAGAGATCGCGCCGCCGTTGACGTTCGAGATAAACCTCTCCAAGCCGACGGACTTCGAGGTATTCCCTGAGGAGTTGAGGTCCGTGGCACGGGCCATAAGGGCCGATGCCGAAAGGGGCACGCTCACCTTCACCAGGGCCCTGGAGGCAATGCCGGAGGACACGATAATCCAGGAAATCGTGCGGGACGGGAGCAGGGCCAGCAAGGTAATCCTGTCCCGGAAGCCACCCAACCCACCCGACATCACCGCACTCCGTCCCGACAAAGACCTGAATCCCACCGACACCTATGACGCCATCTCCTACACCTCGACGGCATCGGAGGAGGCGTTGATGGAAGCGGGAACGGACTACCCGTCCTGGGTGACGGACAGGTACCTTCAGCTAACGGACGATTTGCCGCGGAGGGTGCGGGGACTGGCGGAAGGGCTGACGGACAACAGGGACAATCCGTACGACAAGGCGATAGCGATCAGGAACTGGCTGAGGACGATACCGTTCTACACGACGGACATAGAAGCGCCACCGGAAGAAGCGGACGGGGTGGACTACTTCCTATTTGAGACCAAGAGGGGGTACAGCAGCTACTTCTCGTCGTCGATGGTGGTGATGTTGAGGGCAGTTGGGATACCTTCACGGTTGGCGGTGGGGTACTCGACGGGCGGGTGGGACGATGAGACGAGCCGATACGTAGTGATCAGCGCCAACGCCCACTCGTGGCCCGAGGCTTACTTCCCCGACTATGGTTGGATCACCTTCGAACCCGTGCCGCAGAACGACGTGATAGTGCGCGGCGGGTTCATCAAGGGAGATGAAGAAGAAGGCATCGAAGACGTGGCCCGTTTGATGCAGGGCGGCGACCCGCCGGGCGTGGGACAGGACAACCTCAGCCCCGTGGGAAGGCTATCCCTGGGTCCGATTCCGGGCTGGGGGATTGTGGCAGTCGGCGCTGTAATAGCCGGGTTGGGGCTAATTTTCGTAAGTATAATCGTGTGGTTGGGGTTCGGACTTAGGAAACTGGGGTTTACGGCGCAGGTCTACGGGAAGATGGCAAGGATGGCGAGGCTTGCGGGCTACGGGCCACGGCCCACGGACACTCCAAGGGAGTTCGCGCTGAACCTAGCGGTGGCAATGGACTCGGTGGACGGCTACATCGAACGGATTGGGGAGGCGTACGGGGCTCGGAGTTACAGGTCGACGCCTCTGTCGGAGAGCGAACGGGTGTCGTTGGCCGGAGACTGGGACGCACTGCGACGGCAGCTGTTCATATGGTCCATCAAACGCAGGCTGACCGGTTGGAGAAACAGAGAATGAAGTACGCGATATTAGAGACGCCAATGGGGTGGATGGGGGTGGTGGCCTCCGAGGCGGGGGTGCGGAGACTAACGATTCCGCTGCCGACACCCGACGAGGCTATGAGCGATATCCAGCACGATCTTGGCGGCGCGGAGCTCGACAACGACTATTTCATCGAATTGGAAGAGAAGCTGCAACGGCTCTTCTCCGGGGAAGACGTACCCGCGGAAGATGCAGACTTGGACCTGCCCGAGGCCCCGGAATTTACGCGGGCCGTTTGGAAGGCCACCCGGGAAATCCCTCATGGGGAGACGCGCAGCTATGGCGACCTGGCAGCGGCGGTGGGACGGCCGCGAGGGGCTCGTGCGGTGGGGCAAGTGATGGCGTCCAACCCCGTGGCGGTACTGATCCCGTGCCATCGGGTCATCGCCAGCGACCGGGGTCTCGGAGGTTACGGCGGTCATATCGAGATGAAGAAGCGGCTCCTGAAACTGGAGGGTGCCGAAGGGGTGCGGGGGCTCTCCTGAGCGCCCTCCACAACTCGTGACTACTACACCAGGTCTCAACTCCGGGGAAGTCCACCCGCGCTTTCCACTGCTTTTCAGCCCCATAAGGGTGGGGAGTCTCACACTCCGCGGCCGGATAGTGAACACGGCCCACGGGACGGGGTTCACGAAAGACCACCTCTTCACCAACCAGCACGTCCACTACTACGCGGAGCGGGCTCGGGGCGGGGCGGCGATGATTATCACTGAGAGCGCGTCGATACACCCAACGAGCAACATCGGAACGCAGGACACGCTCTGGGGATTCGAACGGGCCATCATCCCGTCCTATAGGAAGGTTGCGGAAGCGGTGCACGGACACGGGGCAAAGGTGGTAGTGCAGCTTAGCCACCAGGGCCGGCAGGGAGGCTCTGTAGAAGGGCTGCCGAGGTGGGCGCCGTCGCCGGTCGCGCCTCGAGAGTCGAGCTACGGGAACAACGAAGTCCCCCACGAAATGGACTCCTCGGAGATCGAAGAGTTGGTGAGGGCCTTCGCAATGTGTGCGGCATTCGCGGAGGATGGCGGGTTCGACGGTGTGGAGCTTCACGGGGCGCACGGCAACCTGATCCACCAGTTCCTTTCGCCACTGACGAATCGGCGGACGGACGAGTATGGGGGTGGGCTGGACAACAGGCTCCGGTTTGCAATGGAAGTAGTCAGGGCGGTGCGGGGACGGGTGGGGCGGGGGTTCGTGGTGGGGATGCGGATAAGCGGAGACGAGTTCGTGGACGGGGGGCTGGACCTAGAACAGATGAAGGAGGCGGCCAGGCGGTTGACGGCGGAAGGGCAAGTCGACTACCTGAACGTGAGCAACAGCACCTATTCCGACCTGGGAAGCATGGCGAACCATATGCCGTCCATGTACTACAGGCCGGCCCCGTTTGCCCACGTCTGGGAAGGAATAAAGAGCGCGGTGAGCGTTCCGGTGCTGGGGATGGGCCGGATAAACACCCCTGGGCTGGCGGAAAAGCTGCTTTCGGAGGGTAAGACCGACCTGATCGGAATGGTCAGGGAGCTCATTGCCGATCCTCGGCTGCCGGAGAAGGCTAAGGCTGGAGCGGTAGAGGAGATCAGGCCGTGCATCGGGTGTATGCAGAGCTGCATTGGGCGGAGGACTAAGGGGAACTACATCACCTGCATCCACAACCCTGTTACGGGCAGGGAGTGGATGTGGGGCGAGATATTGCCTGCGGCGGTGACCAAGTCGGTGCTGGTGGTGGGTGGGGGGCCGGGAGGATTGGAAGCGGCGACGGTGTCGGCGCGGCGCGGGCATCGAGTAACGTTAATCGAGAAGACCTCTCGGCTGGGGGGGCAGGCGCTAACCGCCTCCCGTGGCCCGATGCGGACTCAATTCGGAGAAATAGCCACGTTCGGAGAGGCTGAGGCCCGAAGAGCAGGGGTGGATATTCGGCTGGATACGGAGGCGACGGTGGAGTCGGTGGTCGAATTCGGGGCCGACGTTGTGGTGGTGGCGACGGGAGCGGAGGCGTACTTGGGGATAGAAGGTTCAGCCTCGGGTCCTGTTCTGATGACGTCTAGCGAAGTGCTCGATGGAGACACCCCAAACAACCGCAACGTGATGGTGGTCGATACCCAGGGCATGCATCCCGGGAGTGATGTTTCGGAGTTGCTGCTGGACCACGGGAACCGGGTCGAGATGGCGACCACGGCTCCCTACGCGGGATCCAATCTCCAACCGATGGTGTGGCGGGTAATTTATGAGCGGTTGCTGAACAAGGGCCTGGAGGTGTCGGCGTTTACGGAGGCTGTGGGGTTGGGGGAGGGGTCGGTGAGGCTCAGGAGCACGGTCACGGGGCAGGAGGAGAGTCGGGAGGGGGTGGACGTGGTTGTATTCGCCGACAGCCGGCGGGCAGTCGATGGATTGTACAGGGAGTTGAAGGGTCGGGTGGGGGAGCTATATGCAGTCGGGGACTGTCTGGCTCCGCGCACTGTTGAGCAGGCGATGTACGAAGGGCACGAGGTGGGTCGGGGGATTTGAGGTGGGTGGGGATAGGTTGTGCCCCACCCCCCACTTGGGGAACCCTTACCCCCTTGGTCCCCCTCTCCCTTAGGGCCTTCAAGGGAGAGGGGGAGAGAAGAATAGGGGCATGCATATGCGCTAAAGCGCATATGCATGCCCCTAATTCAGTACCGGGGCGAGGGGGAATGGAAGAGAAACTGGGGATTGGGCGATGTCTCGTGGCCTTGTTCGGTGCGGGGGGGGATGGATTCCGGCTCGGGGGCCGGAATGACTGGGGGAAAGGTAGACAAGTGTGAGGGCAAGGGGACGGATTGCGGCTCGGGGGGCGGGATGACTGGGGGGAAGGTAGACAAGTGCGAGGGGAGGGGGTGGATTCCGGCTCGGGGGGAGGGATGACGAGGGTAAGGCAGATAGGTGATTGGGCAAGTTCTAGATTCCTCGCGGGGCCTCGGAATGACACGATTGTTGGGATGTGGCTGGAATGGGCTGGTTTGGGGATTCAGAGTTTAGCCGGTGCCTTTGAGAAAGCCACTAGGGGCCTAGTGGCGGTCACTATCGCTTGAGGGAGGCTTGGTCGGATAGACTGCGGGTATGAACGCTCTGCCTCTGGGGTTGATGTTGCTGTCCGCCTCTTTCCATGCAACGTGGAACCTGCTGCTGAAACGCTCCGATAACCAGGAAGCGTTTGTGTTGGGGATAGTCGTCAGTGGCAGCGTGATGTTCGTCCCATTGGGCGTCGTTCTGTTCTGGCTCTACCCGGCAGATCGTTCGGGATACCTGTTCGCGCTGGTTTCCACGGGGTTTCAGAGTTTCTATTTCGTAATGCTGAGTCGGGCTTACTCCCGGAGTGATCTCTCACTGATCTATCCCGTGGCTCGGGGCATAGGCCCAATGCTGATCCCCGTTCTGGCAGTACCGATACTAGGGGAAACAGTGGCGTGGCCTGCCATAGTGGGCATCGCCCTTATCGTCGGTGGAATATACGTCGTTTCCTGGTGGGGCCGATTCCGGCAGATCCTTGCGAGGCCGTCAAGGCTGTTGCGGGAACGGGGCATCGGCTTCGCCGTGCTCGCGGGGATGGCGATCGCCGGTTACTCGCTGGTGGACAAGCGCGGCGTGGAGCACGTTCAACCTTTCCTCTACATGTACATGCAGACTGTTGGGGGCGCTATAGCCCTGGCCCCGTACGTAGTCCGCAGGCACGGTCTGGCCTCTGTGGGACGGGAGTGGAGAACGAACACCAGGGCAGTTTTGGCAGCGGGGCTGTTGGTCTTTGTCGCCTACGGGCTAGCGTTGACGGCATTCTCCCTGGCGCAGGTCAGCTACATGGCTCCGGCACGGGAGTCCGGAATAGTGATAGGGGTACTATTGGGAGTCTTCGTGCTGAAGGAATCGTTTGGCAAAGGTCGACTACTGGGCTCGGGATTCATCGTCGGGGGGCTGGCGTTGATCGCGCTGTCTCCCTAGGCTCGCGTCGGCCCGCCCTCGGGGAGGCCTCCCGATTAACAGGGCAAAGGCTCGTCTATTTCTTCACCTTCAATGGCGGTGAGGGCCTCTTCGAGCATGTGCTCCTGGACGAGGATGCCGCAGGGTCGGATGGAGACACCGAGAAAGGCACTGGTGTCGCCGGGATTGAGGCGAAATGGAATACCGTTATAGGAGAGGAGGCCGCCCCACATTTCGGCGATGATCTGGTCGGGGGCGGTGGCTACGAGGACCCACTTCATTTTCGGGCGACCTTTCCGGGTCTAGGCCCCGGCCAAGGTGATGGCACCATCGCCGAGGCGGGGGGACAGGAGCTTGACCAGGCGGGGGGAATACTCCACTTGGACGCCGGGGATCTCCAAGTGAGTGATTCGGGAGCGTTCTTCGATTTCGAGGAAGAGGGCACTGGGGCCGGGACACTGCCTGGCTATGGTTATGGCGTCCTTCAGCTTCTCAGCGTCCTGGGTCTCGTCTCCCGTGGCGCGGATTTTGAGCCAGACTTTGCCGGAGGTGGTGGGAGGGGTTTGGGGATGGATTCCTGCCTTCGCAGGAATGACGGAAGGGGCTGGGGGATGGAGGACGTCGCGAGACGGTTGGGGATGGATTCCTGCCTTCGCAGGAATGACGGAGGGGGCTGGGGGATGGAGGACGTCGCGAGACGGTTGGGGATGGATTCCTGCTTCCGCAGGAATGACGGTGGGGGTGGGGGGTGGAGTGAGATGGGGCGCGTCGAGGGACGTCCGGGGATGGATTCCTGCCTCCGCAGGAATGACGGTGGGGGCGGGGGGCGGGGCCCCATTTGCCGACGCCCGCTCGGTTGAAGCTGCCGTAGGTTCAGGCCGAGCGGTCTGCCCAGCCCCATTCATTTCGTTTGACCCTTCTGTTGGGCCAAGCTGGTTGGGCGCCTCCCCAAAGCCAGATGCTTCGTTGTCTTCGGCGGGGAGATTGAATTTTACGACGGAGTTGCAATGGACTGAGACGCGGTCACCGTTTCGGAGGCGGACCCTGCCTTCCACTATGAGAAGCGATCCATCAGCCCAGAGGTCCTGGGTCCTTTGGTAGACCTCTTTCCAACCAACGATCTCGGTTGAGCCGGAAATGTCCTCCAAGACCGCTGCGCCGAAGGGGTCGCCCCTTTTGGTGGTCCCAGCTCTAAAGGAGGATAGCTGCCCGACCAGTTTCACCTTTTGCCCGTCCTGCTCGGTGCTGATATCTCCGCACATATTGGGCTCGATGTCGCCGAGATTGCGTTGAATGCGCGAAATGGGACTTTCGGAGAGGCTTGCGCCGAGCAGCTCTTTCTCCCAGGTCTCGGATTCGCCGGGCTGAATTCTTATCCGTTCAAGCTCAAGCTCGGGGAGGGGAGTTGCGACGGACGCACCCCATAGGTCGAACATGGTTGTTTGGCCTGAGTTCTTTAAGTCCGATTCCCTCTGGGACATGGAGAGGATACAGTCGATTCCCCCAAGCAGGGAGCCTCGATCCTCCAGCGAGTCCAGAGCCCCTACTTTAATGAGGCTCTCCAAGGCCCGCTTGTTCAGGTTGTGCAGGTTGGCCCGGCGGCACATGTCTTCGACGGACTTGAACGGGCCCTCTTCCTGCCGGGCCTCGACGAGGGGGCGTACCGCGCCATCGCCAACGTTCTTGACCGCAGAAAGGCCGAACCTGATGGAGCTGGACCCGTTGTCCCGCTCCATGGTGAAGTCAATGTCGGACATGTTGATGTCGGGGCGGAGGACCTGGATGCCGAGCTTGCGGCACTCTTCCACTGCCGCGGAGGTGTGATCGGACTGGCCGGGGTGGCAGGTGAGTAGGGCGGTCATGAACTCCACGGGATAGTTGGCCTTCAGATAGCCAGTCCAGTAGGAGATCATGGCATAGCTGACGCTGTGGGCCTTGTTGAATGCGTAGCCGGCGAAGGGCAGTATCAGTTCGAACATGTACTCGGATAAATCCTGGGGGAACCCCTTGGCCTTGGCCCCTTGCAGGAACCGTTCCCGCTCCTCTGCCATGAGGGAGGCTATCTTCTTTCCCATCGCCTTCCGCACGACGTCGGCTTGGCCAAGGCTGTAGCCTGCAAACATACGAAGGATAAGGAGCACCTGGTCCTGGTAGACGATGACGCCGTAGGTCTCTTCGAGGATGTCGGAGAGGGCGGGGTGGGGGTAGGTGACCTCGGCGCGCTGGTGCTTGGCTTCGATGAAGCGGGTTATGTGCTCCATAGGGCCAGGTCGGTAGAGTGCGATCATGGCGGCGACGTCGTTGACGGACGTCGGTTTCAGCTGCTTAATGTATCTGCGCATCCCCGAGCTTTCCAGCTGAAAGATGCCGGTGGTCTCTCCGCTGGAGAGGATGTCGAAAGTCTTCTGGTCGTCGAGGGGAATGTCGTTAAGGGACATCCTGGCGCCACCGCTCTTGGCGATGATCTCCAGGGCCTTGCCAAGGATGGTGAGGTTAATAAGGCCGAGGAAGTCCATCTTCAGGAGGCCCAGCTTGGCGATTGGGTCCATCGAAAACTGGGTTACGGCTATCTCCTCACCGTCGTTGCGGGATGCACGCTGGAGAGGGACGTAATTGGTGAGGGGTTCCTGGGAGATTACTATGCCCGCGGCGTGGGTGCTGGCGTGGCGGGCCACGCCCTCCAGCTTCTGGGCGGAGTCGACGAGCTTGCGGACGGCGTGGTCCTGGTTGTAGTTGCTGCTAAGGTCGGGGCTGGCCTTCATGGCTTCGTCGATGGACTTGACCCCGAAGGGCACCTGCTTGGCCACGTTGTCGACGATAGAGTAGGGCATTCCAAGGGCGCGCCCGACGTCCCTGAGGGCGGCGCGTGCGCCAAGGGTGCCGAAGGTGACGATCTGGGCGACGTGCTCGGCGCCGTACTTGCGGGTGACGTAGGCAATGACTTCGTCCCGGCGGTCGTCCTGGAAGTCCAGGTCGATATCGGGCATTTCCTTGCGCTCGATGTTGAGGAAACGCTCGAATACGAGGCCGTACTCGAGGGGGTCGATGTCGGTGATGCCCAGGCAGTAGAGGACAACGCTGCCGGCGGCGCTTCCCCGGACGCCAAACAGGATGCCGTGCTCCCTGGAATAGGACGTAATGTCCATGACCACCAAGAAATAGTTGGCGAACTGGGTCTTCTTGATGACGTCCAACTCGTCCAGCAGGCGACGGCGGGCGTTCTCTCCCGCTCCGGGGTAGTGGCGCCGGAAGCCCTCTTCGCAAAGGGTGACCAGGTAGTCGTCGGCGTCTTCGTCGTGGGGGGTGGGGTAGTGGGGGAGGCGCAGGCGGTCGAACTCGATGGAGAGGTCGCACGCATCGGCAATGCGCATGGTGTTTTCGAGGGCATCGGGCAAGTCGGAGAAGAGTTGGCGCATCTCCTCGGGAGTCTTGAGATAGAGGGAATCGTCGGACATCTTCAGCCGCTTCTCGTCCTGGACATTGGTGTTGGTCTGGATGCAGAGGAGGATGTCCTGGATAGCGGCCTCGTCGCGGTGGATGTAGTGGACGTCGTTGGTGGCGACAAGGGGGATTTCGAGGTCACGGCTAAGGCGGAGAAGGCCCTCGTTTATAGGGGTCAGCATGTCGAGGTCGTGGCGTTGGATCTCCAGGTAGTAGTCCTGGAAGACTTCGCGGTACCAGCGGGCGGCGGCATAGGCGTCTTCCATACGGCCTTCGAGGATAGCGCGGGGGACCTCGGCGGTAGGGCAGCCGGAGAGGACTATGAGGCCCTCGTAGTGCTGTTCGAAGAGGGCCCTGTCCATGCGGGGCTTGTAGTAGAAGCCCTCCATGTTGGCCTTGGTGACCAACTGTATCAGGTTGCGGTAGCCGGTCTCGTTCTTGGACAGGACGGTCAGGTGGTAGGGAGACTTCTCGGAGGGGGTCTTGGTACGGCGGTTGCTGTGGGCGACGTATACCTCACAACCGATGATGGGCTTGACGCCGGCCTTGCGGGCAGCGGAATAGAAATCTATGGCGCCGTAGAGGTTACCGTGGTCGGTTAAGGCCATGCTCTCCATCCCCAGGTCCCGGGCCCGCTGCATAAGGTTTGGGATGCGGCAAAGCCCATCCAACAGGCTAAATTCGGTATGGAGATGAAGGTGTGTATACAAAGATAAATACCCCGCCCGACACCCCTGATTATATCACCGGCACCCCCTGAAGCGGCCAAAACACAGGGCTGCTTTCACGGTTTGGGGAGCGGGTATCGAGCATCGTTGACACCCCAAAACCGCTTTGCTAACCTCGACGCACTTTAGCTGTGCGAGGTTATGAAAAGTGATACTGGTGACTGGGGCGACGGGCTTTATAGGGAAGCGGATAGTGACGCGGCTGGTGGAGCGTGGAGAAGAGGTCAGGCGGCTGGTGAGGCCCGTCCCCAATCCCCGAGCATCGGGGCTGCCGGCTGTACACTTCGTCACGGGCGACGTGAGCGACCCCGACTCTCTGCGGGCTGCCTGCGACGGCGTTGACATGGTAGTCCACACCGTGGCGATAATCAGGGAGAAGGGCTGGGCCACGTTCGAGGCAATAAACGTGCAGGGGACGCGAAACGTGGTGGAGGCGGCAGTGCAGGCCAGAGTGCGCAAGATAGTCCACCTGAGTGCGATTGGCGCGGGGCCCGACCCACAATATCCATATCTGAGGTCGAAATGGGAAGGCGAGGAAGCAGTAGTCAAATCTAAATTGAGACACGTTGTATTACGGCCCTCGCTGGTGTTCGGGCCTGGGGACGAGTTCATAAACGCCCTAGCGGCAACGATCAGGGTCGGGCCGGTGGTCCCGTTTATCGGGTCGGGGAATGCGAAGTTTCAGCCGATACACGTTGAGGACGTGGCGCGGTGCGTGGACAGGGCGCTGATTGACAGCACCTACAACGGTGAGACCATCGAGATCGGGGGGCCGGACATCCTCACCTACCGGCAGATAACGGACACGATCATCCGGACGTATGGCCGCAGGCGGGTTAAGGTGAGAGTACCAACATCCATGATGCGGGCAGCGCTTCCGTTCCTGAAAATAGCCTCGCCTCACCCACCGATCACGCGGGTCCAGCTGGACATGCTGAACATAGACAATGTGTCGGCGCACAAGTCTGTGGAAGCCAACTTCGACTTCAAGCCCATGCCTCTGGAAGGGAACATCGACTACATCCTGGACATGGGATGGAAGGAAGCCCTGTCCATAACCCTGGGACTGCGGCCTGCGAAAAGGTGACCCACCAGGGATAGAACTCCGGTCGGGCGTTACAATATAGGGAAACGCCGTCCACTGCTGTTAAGGAGACCTATTGGACTATCGAGCGGCCCTGAAATACATACTGGGGCTCACCAACTACGAAAAGTCCCTTAAGGAGCTCTATTCGCCGGGGAATGTGGACCTAGAGAGGGTGAGGGAGCTACTGAGGCGGCTCGGCTCGCCGGAGTCGGGGTTGGGGATAGTGCATATCGCCGGGACGAAGGGTAAGGGAAGCACGGCGGCGATGATTTCTTCCGTCCTGCAGAAGGCGGGATACCGAGTCGGGCTATTCACCTCCCCCCACCTCCACACATTCCGGGAGCGGGTGCAGATAAACAGGGAGCCGATCTCGGCGGAGGACTTTGCGGGGGCGATGGAAAAGGTGAAGCCCCACGTCGAGGAGATCAATGCGGTCGGGGAGCATGGTTACATCACAACCTTCGAGGCACTGACAGCTATGGCGCTGCTCTACTTCGCTGAGAAACAAGTGGGAGCCCTGGTTTTGGAGGTCGGGGTGGGGGGGAGGCTGGACGCCACGAACGTAGTCATACCGGAAGTGAGCGTCATCACGTCGATAAGCCGGGACCACACCGAGCTGCTGGGCGAGACTCTGCCGGAGATAGCCGGGGAGAAGGCGGGGATAATCAAGGAGGGGGTCCCGGTGGTGGCCGCACCGCAAGTGCCGGAGGTGGAAGAGGTGATTGGGTCGATAGCGCGGGAGCGGGGCTCGGAGATGGTGAACGTGGGCCGGGAGTCGGTGTGGAGGGCATTGGGGTACGACGACCGCGGACAAAGCCTGTTGGTACGAGATTTCGAGAATGAATACAGAATCTCGATGCCCCTGCTGGGGGACCATCAGCAGGAGAACGCCGCCACGGCTATAGCCGCGTTGAGTGTACTCCGGCGGAAGGGTTGGCACATCTCGGACGCGGACGTGCTGAACGGGTTCGCCGACCTGCGCTGGCCGGGTCGGCTGGAGAAGCTAGGGCGACGGCCTTTGGTGATAGCCGACGGGGCGCACAACGGAGACTCGGCGAGGAGACTGCGGGAGGCGCTGCTGAAATACTTTGAGTTTAGGAAGGTGGTGTTGGTGGTAGGGGTATCGGCGGACAAGAACGTGGAGGACATAGCCTCGGAGCTTCTGCCCCTGGTCTCGACGGTCATACTGACCAAGTCTCGGCACATGAGGGCCGCTGAGCCTGACGATATAGCCGGCGCTTTCACCAGACCTGATATAATCGTCGAGACTACGGGTAGCGTGAAAGAGGCCTTGGAGAGGGCGCGGGAGATAGCCTCCGAGGAGGACCTGATCTGCGCCACCGGCTCGCTGTTCGTGGTGGGAGAGGCGATAGAGGCGGTGAAGCGGGTGCCGGTGGAGACTTACTGAATGGGGAACTTTCGGAACATCCGCACTCTCCTCGGCGAGTCTTCGACCCTAGCCCTATCACGCCTCGGCGCATCTACGACCCATGGAGAGACCTTTGCGTAACTCCCTATGCTGGAACATATTGGCAATACGAGACATGTTATCCAATCCTGAGTCCCCCGCCCCAGATTCCTCGCGGAGCCTCGGAATGACAGTTCTGCAAAGGTCCCATCGAGGGAGAGGGGACTGGACTTACCCCGTTTAGCTGGGGAGTCGGGTCGTGTAAACGAATAAAGAAGGCAGACTGCATTGACGACGAGTCCATCGGAAACCCGACCTCAGTTGACCGACTACAAGGGTCGCCCGCGGGTGGTGGTGACGGGCCTAGGGGCGGTGACACCATTGGGACGAACAGCTCAGGACTTCTGGAAGAACCTGGTGGACGGGGTATCGGGGATAGGGCCGATGACGCTGTGCGACACGACGAACTACCCGACCAAGATTGCCGGTGAGATACCGGACTTCAACCCTCGTGAGAGGCTCGACGCACGGGACGCGAGGCGGATGTCGAGGTTCAGCCAGATAGCCGTGACGGCAGGGCTTATGGCCGTTAAGGACTCGGGGCTGAATATGGAGTCGGAGGACCCGTCGAGGCTGGGTATCGTACTCGGTAACGGGTGCGGAGGCTTCCCTGACATCGAGGACGGGGGCCGGACGGTCGAGACGCGGGGCGGGATGCGGCTCAGCCCCTTCTTCTTCCCGATGATCCTTCCCAACATGGCCACCTCGCAGGTGAGCCGGGTGCTGGGGTTGAAGGGGTTCACGAACACGGTGACTACGGCGTGCGCGGCGGGGACGCAGGGGGTGGGAGACGCGCTGGAGGTGCTGAGGCGGGGCTCGGCGGACGTGATGGTGGCCGGAGGCACGGAGGCGGGGATCAGCCAGCTGGGGCTCGGGGGGTTCAGCGTGATGAAGGCGCTCTCCACCAGCAACGAGGAGCCGTCGAAGGCCAGCAGGCCCTTCGACGCGAAGAGGGATGGGTTTGTGCCGGCAGAAGGCGCGGGCATCCTGATAATGGAGACGCTGAAGCACGCTCTAGCCAGGGACGCAAACATCCTCTGTGAGGTCACGGGCTACGGGGTTTCCTCGGATGCTTTCCACATGGTGCACCCGGACGATGAGGGCTCCGGCGCGGCCCGGGCAATGACCTGGGCTATCGAGGATGCCAACCTTCAGGCGAACGAGATCGACTACATTAACGCTCACGGGACGTCGACGCCGCTGAACGACTCGGTGGAGACCCGGGCCATCAAGAAGGTGTTTGGGGAAGCGGCGTACAAGGTGGCGATAAGCTCGACGAAGTCGATGATTGGGCATGCGCTGGGCGGGGCGGGGGGCATGGAGTCGGTGGCGTGCGTGATGACGATAGTGGACGGGGTGATGCACCCGACAATCAACTACGAGTACCCGGACCCCGAGTGCGACTTGGACTATGTCCCCAATGAGGCGCGTCGGCAGACGGTGCGGAAGGTGTTGTCGAACAGCTTCGGGTTTGGGGGGCAGAATGCGTGTCTGGTGTTTGAGGGGTACGAGGGGTAGGTTAGGTTCGGTGTCACCCTCACTCTCCCGTCGGGGGAGAGGGGACTAGACGCCCCCCGCTCATACTTCGAGAGCCTCCCGCCTCGGCGGATCTTCGTCAGCACGAGCGGCCCAGGCCCCGCACGGTCTCACCCTCACTCTCCTCAGCGAGCCTACGGCTCTCCTCGGCGAGTCTTCGACCCTAGCCCTCTCACGCCTTCGGCGCACTCCAAAGGCGCACTTGCAGCATCTACGACCCTCCGAAGGCGGACCTTTGGCCCGTAGAGAGACCTTCGCATAACTCCTGGCGTGGGGCGGAGACACCCCGCCCATTCCGCTCTTGAGACCCTTCGACTCAGCTCAGGGCGAGCGGAATACCCCCCACCTTTCGGAAAAGTCGATGGGAATGGCCCAATCGCAGCGCGATTGGGCCATTAGCGTGTCAGGGGGAAGGGCGGGCGGCTAGCTCTTTACGTACTCGACGCGGGGGAGCATGACGTCGAACATGCGCTCGAGGGCCATGGTGTGGCTGCACATGTTCCAGGAGGTGAAGAAGCCGCAGTCGCATCGGAGGACGCCGTCGTCATAGGTGACGTTGTGGCGCATGTGGGCGCCTCGGAAGCTAAGGCTGAAGTTGTTGAACTGCACCCTGTCGGGCTCTTCAGCGTAGGCCTTGGCCTTCTGTATCTTACCTATGAGACTTGACTGCATGTGCTCTCCTCACGGGTTCACTCTCCTGCGGACTCCCAAGGTATCTTGCGCCGGGCCCCGGGGGCCTACTCAATTCTACATACACCGTCTCCCCGCGGTCAACGAGACGCGGGGCGGATGGGGCTGTTGACATATAACTATCAAAAGAGTCGGGGACAATCAACGGGAAACGGCTTTGTGTTTGATTGTCTGCGGGCAACAGGCACGATTCTTGATTGTTTGTTCCGAGCCGGGGTTCTCGCTCTGCCAGGGG
The DNA here is from genome assembly GCA_965222055.1 of Dehalococcoidia bacterium. GTDB lineage: Bacteria > Chloroflexota > Dehalococcoidia > Plut-88900 > Plut-88900 > Plut-88900. Next base: position 3,164,410 of record CBDCTF010000007.1, on the reverse strand, counting down.
GAGAGGGGACGGTAAGCGTTCTCACAGATGCAGTTTCGCACGGCTCGATCATAGGGGTGAGGGTAGCGGAAAGGGAGGGGCGGGGGGAAGGGGGTGGTGTCACTCGCCTCGGCGAGTCTTCGACCCCGTCCCCTTACGGGGGGGTGGGTGATGTTCACATTGTTGAACGTATGCTCTAGTTGCTATAAACTTAACCCATGCCTAAGCCTAATTTTGTGGACAAGACGATTTGGACGGGGGACAACCTGGATATTCTGCGGGGGTTGAACTCCGAGTCGGTGGACCTGATATATCTCGATCCGCCGTTCAACTCCAACCGGAACTACGCTGCGCCGGTCGGGTCACGGGCGGCGGGGGCGGCGTTCAAGGACACGTGGACGCTTTCCGACCTGGACGTGGCGTGGATGGGCCTGATCGCCGACGAGCAGCCGGCGATGTACAAGGTGATAGAGACGGCGGGGCTGACCCACAGCAAGGGGATGCAGTCCTACCTGTGCATGATGGCCGTGCGGCTTTTGGAGATGCGCCGGGCACTCAAGGACAGCGGCTCCATCTACCTCCACTGTGACCCGACGGCTAATTCTTATATTCGTCTACTTATGGATGCAATTTTCGGGTCGGGCAACTTTCGGAGTGAAATTACATGGCGCAGAACGAATGCAAAGGGGTTAGCCTTTAAGGGATATCCTAACAACGCCGATACATTGCTGTATTACACCAATACGGATGACTTCAGGTGGAATCGCCCATTTCGTCCACATAATCCGGCCTACGTGGACAAATTCTACAAAAATGTCGATCCAGAAACAGGAAGGCGTTATCAGCTCGATAATTTGGTAAACCCAAATCGGGATCGTCCGAATTTAACCTATGAGTTCCTTGGAGTGACAAGAGTTTGGAGATGGACAAAGGAACGGATGCTGGCTGCCTACGCCGATGGTTTGGTGGTACAGAAGCGCCCCGGAACGGTTCCACGTCTCAAGCGGTACTTGGACGAAATGAAGGGGAACCCCGTAGATACGATATGGGATGACATTAGTTCGATTCAGGCAAAGTCTCCGGAACGGATTGGCTACCCTACCCAAAAACCCCTAGCCCTGCTTGAGCGCATTGTCTCGGCGTCTTCCAATCCCGGAGACGTGGTGCTTGACCCATTCTGCGGGTGTGCGACGGCGTGTGTCGCGGCGGAGAAGCTGGGGAGGAAGTGGGTGGGGATAGACATCTCGGAGAAGGCGGTCGAGCTGGTGAACATGCGGCTGCGGGAGTTCATGGGAGGCCTGTTCCACAACAGTCTCGTCACTGCCCGGACGGACATTCCTCGGCGCACGGATATCGAGGCCCCGATCCCGTATCGGAAGCAGAAGCACGTGCTGTTTGGTCGGCAGGAAGGGCAGTGCGCCGGGTGCAAGATTCTGTTCCCCTTCCCCAATCTCACAATCGATCACATGGTCCCACGATCCAAGGGCGGGACGGATCACCTGGAGAACCTTCAGTTGCTGTGCGCGGCCTGCAATAGCATCAAGGGAGCCCGGGACATGTCTTATCTGATGGCGAAGCTGGCGGCGAGGGGGTAGGGGAGGTGCCGGTTGACGTTTAGGTTAACCAGCCCTATATTACCTCTAGAGGGCGTTCGCGGCGCATGGAGGATCACATAGGCATGTGAACGTTACAGATGATGAGAAATGGAATATGGACTTCGTCGATCCAGAAGCGCTTGAGCGAATAGAGAATCGTGGAATCCGTATGAGCGATATTGAATATTGCTTGTAATTCTATGAAGTCAAATACCGGCATCGTCTCGGATTCACATATTGCATGACTTTGCCAGATGGAAGAAACATAAAGGTAGCAATTGAGTCTGGCAAAATTGCCAACGCCTTCTGCCATCATTAGGAGGTTGAAAGTGTTGAAGATAATTAAGGGCTCTGCGAGTGACTCTCTGTATTTTCAGTTGACTACTGCCAAGATTAGCCACAGCGTAGAATTACATCCCGACATAGTCATAGACGTTGCCGCTGACCGCCATGTTGTCGGGATTGACCTCCAAAACGTAGAAGCTCTCAGGGGTGAATTGCAAGAATCATCCCAGTGGGAGCCATCACATGGGGATGCCGCCTTTGCGTTTCCATTTGTGGAACCCACAGTTCCGCAGGTGAAGAAAGAACGCTTGCTATGGGGAGTGCCTTCGGCATAATCCCCTCTGACCTTTAACGGGCTTTGGCTGAAGGGAATTCCCCACCCCTTGCCAATACTTCGATGCTCCTAAGGCTACTTCCAGCGCCTGCCCGCCAGTCGCCAATCTTCAACAGCACGAGCGACCCCTTTCCTTAGCCTTAGATTACTCGCGGGGACTCGGAAGCGCGGGGGGACGGGGGGGTTACGGGTAGAAGAGTTTTTGGGCGGCTTTGGTTAGGTCTGGGCGGAAGTTGGGGTGGGCGATGTTGATTAGCTCTCGGGCGCGTTCTCTGTTGGACTTGCCTAGGAGTTGGGCGACGCCGTATTCGGTGATGATGGTGTCGGCGAAGGTGCGGGGGACGCTGACTATGGCGCCTTCCTCGTGCTGGGACACGATTCTCGAGGATATTCCGCCCAGGGCCGTAGACCTGAGCAGGGTGATGCCTCGGCCACCCCTGGACATTACCGCTCCCATCTGGAAGTCGAACTGTCCGCCGGTGCCGCTCATCAGGCGTCCCCCGAATACGGTCTCGGCGTTGATCTGGCCTGTCAGGTCGACTGATAGGGCGTTGTTTATGGAGACCATGTTGTCGTTGCGGGCAGCGGTGGTGGCTTTAGCGACGTAGTCGACGTCAAGCTGCTCGATGAGGGGGTTTTCGTGGGCGTAGTCCAACTCTTTGTATGTAGCCCCTAGCAGCGCACCGAATATGGCCTTGTCCTTGTGCAGCGTCTTCCGGGCCCCGGTTATGACGCCCCGCCTTATCAGGTCGATCACGCCCGGAATGCCCATCTCCGAGTGCCAGCCCAAGTCTTTCTTATCGTCGAAGGCGCCGACGGTAGCGAGGAAGCGGCTCGGGGTTCCGGTGCCGATCTGGAGGGTGGCGCCGTCTTTCACCAGCTCCGACACGTAGCCGGCGATGGTCTTGGCGTCCTCAGAGGGCTCGATCCAGCACTGGTAGGCCGCAAATCGCTGAATCTGCTTCACGTCCCTCTCCACCAGGTGAGGGAGGTGTTCGGAGCGGTCTCGGGGGTCCATGTTGGGGACGAACTCGTCCAAGACTGCCCGCACTTCTTTGTCTTCCACCGAGGCCAGCAAGTCCGAAGCATGGGCATCGGACAGCTGCGCGGGCGTGTTCTCCACGAACTTGTCTATCTGCGAGACGTGGACGTAGTTGTGCCCGTAGGTCCTTATCTGCGAGCTATCGACCTGGGCGATGACCTTCTTCGAGCGTCTGACGAAGCCGCGCTTGTTCCAAAGGTGTCCGCCGAAGCTGCAGTAGCCGTTGGCGTCGGGGGGAGAGGTGACGACCATGAACACGTCCATGGGCGGCACGTCGCCGAAGTCGGTCGAATAGCGCTTGAACTGGGTGGAGAAGATCATGGGGATGTAGTCGACGATGCGGCGGTCGAGGGCCGAGCGGCCCATCTCTCCGAGGATCTGCTCAATGGTTACGGTGAAAGAGCCGTTCCAGCTCGGGTCGAACCAACCAGGGTCTTCGATGGGAGCGTCGCAGGTTATCCGAATGTCCCTAAGCTCGTCGCGGCGCGCGGCAAGGGCGTGGATGAGGGAGTCGGGGTGGGGGTAGATGGGGATGTAGACCCGGTCTCCGGAGTCGACGAGTTGGACGGCCTCCTCGGGAGAGACGAGGTTGCGGTTGTAGTGGTCTTGCCAGCTCACGGGAGTTTGATGGGGTGGGGCGTGATTTTAGCGTCCCGGCTGTGAAGATTGTTGTGTGAAGTGGGTGGCCATATTCTTAGTATTCGCCCTCACCATTTCGAGCATTCACCCTCACTCTCCTCAGCGAGCCTGCGGCCCTAGCCCTCTCACGCCTCGGCGTATCTACGACCCATCGAGGGAGGGGGGACTGGACCCCCCGCTCATACTTCGAGAGCCTCCCGCCTCTGCGGATCTTCGACAGCACGAGCGGCCCAGCCCCACCACGAGAGGTAACGCAAAGGTCTCTTTGAGGGAGGGGGACGGAGGCCCCAGCCCCTGGATTCCGGCTCGGGGGCCGGAATGACGGGTAGGCAAAGCTCAGGGCGAGCGGAATGCCCCACCCTTGGGGATGGATGTGCCATATTTCGTGATCATGCTACGCAGGAATTGCGGTTATGCAAAGGTGTCATCGAGGGAGGGGGGATGCTAGTAGCGGACTCGGCCGGGGAAGGTTAGATTCCAGAATGTGGCGGTGGGCTTGACCTCGAAGAGGTGCCAGAAGTTTTTGATGTTGTTGGGGTAGACTTCCCGCTCGAAGCGCTCCCAGTCCTCTTTGGAGTCCCAGCCCGTGACCTGGGAGCCGACCCTGTCCTCCTCGGTCGAAAGGAGGACGCATACGAACCTGTTACCGGGGGCTGCCACCAGTGGAGCCATGACCTCTTCCCTGTAGTGCCCGGCCACCGTTTCCACCTGTCCCTCGTGGAGCTTGAAACGGCTGGTCCTGACGTACATAGGCGAGGGGTTGGCGAGGGAGTTTTCGTTGATCTGGAGGGTGCCGGGCCACCTGGTCTCCCAGTAGTTCACCTGGAAAGGCCCGTCGAAGCCGCCCTTCCAGCGGGCGTAGAGGGTGGGACGCACCTCGCTTTCGAAGTGGTCGCAGTCTTCCTTGGACTCCCACGCGCTGACGAACAGGCCGTTCTGCTCATCGTCGGGCGAGGTCATAACGGCGAAGAGGCGGTTGCCGGGGGCCGCCGTAATGGGGCCCATCATCTGTTCACGGATGCCGGATTTTAGGTCGGCGAGGCCCTCGGGGGTCAGGTGGTACCTGCTGGTGCGTACGTACATGGCTCTCCGTCCAGTCGTTGTATTAGAAGTTGGCGATCACGGGAAACTTGATGTTCCAGAAGGTGGCTACAGGCGGCTCCTCAAACACGTGCTTGACTTTCCCAAATATCTCCGGGAATACATTGTTCAAGTAGTTGTCGCAGGCCTCCTTGGAGTCCCATCCCGTGACCTGGGACCCGACTCTCTCCTCTTCTGCCGAATGGAGCACGAAGATAAATCGGTTGCCCGGCTGGGTCACCACCGGCTGAACGACTTCCTCATCGAAGTTATCATAGACGTGAGAGACGCCCTCGGGCTTGAACTTGAAGCGGCTGGTGCGGAGGTAGCAGTTGGGGCCTGCGGCTTGCAGGGGGTTGAAGACCAGCCTGCCGGGCCAGTTGATCTCCCAGTAAACCGGGACGGGGGGCTCGTCGAAGACCCAATTCCACTCTTTCCAGACCGCGGGGTAGACCTCGTTCAGGTAGCGGTCGCAGTCTTCCCTCGAGTCCCAGCCGGACACCTGACGGACCTCGAGAGGGTTGTCGGCGTTCATGAGGACGGCGCAGAAGCGGCCGCCGGGGCTGTCGAGTATCGGGCCGGCCACGTTGGTCTGATAGCCCTTTTCGACGGAGGGAATGGACTCCGCCTTAAGCAAGGCCCGTCGATCCATAACGAACATACACAGCCCCCTGACTCCAGTGTCGAGTGTTGGATAGCGCGCTCATTGTAGCACGGGCCCCGGTTAGCCGGGCCCCGCCTCCGGGGCCGCTTCCTTGGCGAAATGGTGCATCTTCCGCAACGGTATCTCCTTCAGCCCAACCAGGACCACCGCCCCGAGAACCGCAAACACGGACGCCACGATGAAGACTTCCTGGATGGACGCAGCCAGGCTCTCCCTCATGGCCTCAACCACAGACTCCAGGACCGCGCTCTCGCCGAGCCCCTCCAGCCGCTCCTCCAGCATGGCGCGGGCCTCGGGGCTGACGAGGGCGTTGGGGTCACCGAGGTCTTCGGTCAGCGCAGTGCCCATGAGTTCACGGGTCTCGGGGGAGAGGTTGGCGGCGAGGTGGGTCGAGAGCCGGGAGGCCAGCAGCGATCCCATCACCGCCACGCCCAGCGAACCGCCGATGCTCCTGAAGAACTGCACGAAGGCGGTGACCAGCCCCATGAGTCCGTAGGGAAAAGCGTTCTGGACCACTATGGTGAACAGTGGGAAGGTTATACCCAGTCCTACACCCACTATCACCATGTTCCTGGCCATCACGCCGCTCGACGTCGTGCTGTCCATCGTCGCCAGCAGAATCACCCCTGTCGTCATCACGCCCATGCCCAACAGGGCGAGGTATCTATAGCGGTTCTACCGGGACAGGGCCTGCCCCGCCAAGGTGCTGCTGACAACCGCGCCGAGCATCATCGGCGTCAGGACCAGCCCTGAGTTGGTAGCGGAGTCACCGAGTACACCCTGCCCGAAGAGAGGGACGAATATGATGATCCCAAACATGGTCATCCCGCTAAAAAACGTTGACACGGCGACCACGGTGAATATCCGGTTCTTAAAGAGCGAGAGGGGCAGGAGCGGTTCCGGGGCGCGGGTCTCGATTAATAGGAACATCAGCAGCATCGCGGCTCCAAAAACCAGTGGCACAACGACCTGGGGCGAGCCCCACGGGTATTGTTGCCCGGCCAGGGAGACGCCCAGCATCAACGGGAGCAGCCCGCCGATCAGTGCGGCGGCGCCCCAGTAGTCGACCTTCTGGTTGAAACCTGTGCGGGACATCGACGGCATGGCTGCGATGAGGGCAATTAGCGCAGCGCCGCCCACGGGCAAGTTTATGTAGAAAATCCAACGCCAGCTGAGGGTGTCGGTGAGGTAACCGCCGACGAGGGGGCCGACGATGCTGGCTATGCCGAAGACCGCACCAATCAGCCCCTGCCACTTTCCTCGCTCGGCGGGAGGGAAGATGTCGCCGATTACGGTGAAGGTGTTGGACATCAATACCGCCGCCCCGGCCCCCTGCACTCCCCGGAAGATGATGAGCTGCAACATGTTCTGGGATACGCCAGCCAGGGCCGACCCCAACAGGAACACGCATATCCCGATAATGAACAGCAGCCTTCGCCCGTAGATGTCCGACATCCGGCCCACTACCGGCACCAGGGAAGTCGACATTACGAGGTATGCCACCACTACCCACGATATCTGGCTGATGCCTCCGAGGTCGGTGACGATCCGCGGAAGGGCTGTCGCCACGATGGTCATGTCGAGAGCCGCCAGGAACAGGCAGAGCATGGTTCCCAGGAGTATGAAGACGATCCGGACCCTGCTGAGTCTTCCGGCTGAGGACAAGGCCGATGTCGCGTCTGACTGCTCGGTGGGTACAGTCTTTTGCAAGTCCGCCTCTTTCATATCTCTCCGACTGCTGAAGGGCGTAAGGGCCACAGCGATGCTACGACGCCAAGGTCGGCAAGTCAAAAATCCAACCGCCAATGCTATCATGCGGCCAAAGCCCGCCACTTCGAAGACTCGCCAACATGACAGAGACGCCAAAGCTCGTACTGCATAACGCAAACGTGATAACCCTGGAGCCGAGCGCGCCGCGGGCCACGGGGGTGGTATGCGAGGGCGGGGTGATCGCATCAACATCGGGCGTAGATGTACAACGCGCCCTCCGATCCGGGAAGTACGAGGAGATCGACTGTGAGGGGCGTACAGTGCTTCCAGGTTTCATCGATGCTCACGTGCATTTTTTGGCGTATGCCTCATCTCTGACCAGTGTCGACTGTTCACCCCAGGCTGCCACCTCCATCCCCGACATCACAGCAGCCCTCAGCGAGCGGGCCAAGAGAACCCCGGAGGGCGAATGGGTGCGGGGGACGGGCTACGACGAGTTCCGGCTCCGAGAAAAGCGGCACCCAACTCGCCGGGACCTCGACGCTTTACTTCCCGACCATCCGGTCAAGCTGGGGCATAGGTCGGGGCACGGGACTGTGCTCAACAGCCGGGCTCTGGACTTGGCCGGGATCAGTATCGAGACTCCCGAACCTATTAGTGGTTTCATCGACAGAGACATTAACACGGGAGAGCCCACGGGCCTCTTCATAGATTTAGACGACTGGCTGGACGAGCGGCTCGGGCCGCAGCCTCGGGGTGAGGAGATGGAACCTGCCGCCCTTCAGGCCGCCGAGGTCTTCCTGTCCAAGGGAATCACTTCCTTTCACGACGCCTCTCCCTGCAACTCCCTCAAACGGTGGAGCTTCTTTCAGTCGTTGGTCTCGGGCCCCGAGCCTTTCCCCCGTGCAACCTTCATGCCTGGATTCGCCCACCTGAGGGAATTCGTGGAGGCGGGGTTGGGGTTTGGGGCGGGGGATAACAGGCTGCGGGTCGGGCATTGCAAGATAGTGCTTTCACAGGCGGGTGGGACACTCCAACCTTCGCCAAGAGAGCTGAGGGAGGCCGTGCGGGAGGCAGCGTCGGTCGGGTTTCCGGTGGCCATTCACGCAGTCGAGGAGGCGGAGGTAGAGGCCGCCGTCGAGGCTATTGAGTCCGTCGATGCTCCAGGTCTGGCTCACCGGATCGAGCACGCTTCCATCTGTCCCCCGTCCCTCATAGCGAGGCTGAAGGCCAAGAACGTCACCGTCGTCACCCAACCCGCCTTCATATATCACAGTGGGGACAGGTATCTTGCCGAGCTGTCCGAAACTGAGATAGCCAACCTCTATCCGTTAAGGGCATGGTTGGACTCGGGGCTCAATGTTGCAGCCTCGTCGGATGCTCCCGTGACGCCACCCGACCCGCTTCTCGGGATCCAGGCGGCGGTGCTGCGCAGGGCGCGCACGGGTCAATCGGTCTCCAGCGAGCAAGCAGTATCCATAGGTGAGGCGATATCCCTTCACGGCGGAGCGGCGTCTTATTACGGGGGGCTCGGGGGCCGGGTGGGGGTGGTCAGGAAGGGCGCTTTAGCAGATTGCGCGGTGCTGGACCGGGACCCGATGAGTATTCCGGCTGAGGAAATCGGAGGGATAGGGGTGTGGGTGTCGGTGGTGGGGGGTGGGGTGGCGTTCAGGCCTGGGTAGGGGAGGGGTGGGATAGGGCCAAGGGTACAAATTGAAGGTAGTACTTTCAATTTGTACCGATACATGCTCCCAAGCCAGAGAGAGATTGGGATAATTCCGTACCCCACATTACCTTCTTCATCTAAGAGCTAGTGTTGATTTGCGAGCAAGCGCATTAGATTCCTCGCGGAGCCTCGGAATGACAGGTAAAGGGCAGGCTCTACCCTTCAAAGGGGCGTCGGCATGCGCGGTGGGAAAACACGCAGATGTCTCGGATCACCCTCACCCTGGCCCTCTCCCATCGAGAGACCTTTGCATAACTCAGGCATGAGGGCAAAAATAAGGTGAAAAAGTTTCCATGTATGAGGAGAGTGGCATGCACCGAGACATGGGCCAACCGTCATTAGCAGAATCATTGTTGCCTGAGACATTAGGCAACAACCAACGGCTGGAACGAATCGACGATGCGGTGGACTGGGGACGGTTCGGCGGATTGGTGACGGGAGTCTACTCGGCATGTGAGGGGAGGCCGAGCTATCCACCGCTGACGATGGTGAAGGTGCTATTGCTGGAGCAGTGGTACAACCTGTCGGATCCTCAGATGGAGGAGGCTCTGGGGGACCGGATATCGTTCCGGCGGTTTGTGGGGTTGGGCCTTCAGGATGAGACTCCCGATCACTCTACGATCAGCCGGTTCCGTGCCATGTTGACGGAGAGAGGGGTAGGGGAAGGGTTGATGGAAGAGTTGAACAGACAGCTAGAGGAGAAGGGATTGATGGTGAAGGCAGGGACACTGATGGATGCGACGCTGGTGGAGTCCCAGGGGAGGCGGGTGTCAAAGATAGAAGAGGCTACGGATAAGGATGCGGCATGGGCACGTAAGGGGGGACGGCATTACTACGGGTACAAGGTGCATGTTGGGGTGGACGAGGGAAGTGGGCTGATACGGAAGGCGGTGTTGACACCGGCCAACATAAACGACACGGAGGTGGCCGACGAGTTGATAATGGGAGACGAGGGGGCGGTGTACGCTGATCGGGCGTACGACACGCATGCGAGGAGGCAGAGGCTGAAGTCTATGGGGATAGGGGACGGGATTATGAAGAGGGGGAACAAGCATCATCCTGAAGTTAGCGAAGAGGATAAGGAACGGAACGAGCTGATATCGAGGGTGAGGGCCAGAGTGGAGAAGGTGTTCGGCACGCTGAAACGGACATACGGGTACAGTCGGGTGCGCTACATAGGGTTGGAACGGAATGCAACGGAGATGTGGTTGAAGTGTATGGCGTACAACCTGCGCAGAGCGGACCGGATAGTCCTGAATGGAAGATGAGGAAGTGAGGGAGCCAGTGGGTTACGCAAGAACCTCTGCCGTTGAACCGGCCCCCGGGGGCCGTTCGGGGCTGTTATCCAACACCGGACCCCCCCGTCCCAAGGCATAGAATCACCGGCCTCAGCAACTCAGACACCCCAAAATCACAACACAATGAGTTACGCAAAGGTCTCATCGAGGGAGAGGGGATAAGACGCCTCTAATAATCCCTTTTGGAAGGCTACGCAAAGGTGCAGCAAGGCCGGATATCTTTAGTTCTTCCTGATCAGGACGTAGGGCGGGAGCTCCATGAGGGCTTTGCGGTATTGGGTGTCGGGGAGGGGGGAGAGGGCTTCCTCGGCTTTACGGCAGAAGTCAGTGGCGATGGCGTAGGAGTCCTCGATCACCGAGGAGTTGTTGATCATCTCCAAGGCTCGCTGCAGGGGCTTGTCGTCACCCGGGGCCTGGAAGATTGCCTTCACCGGGTCCTCGTCAGGGTACCTTTCCTGGAGAAGTAGAGCCGGCAGGGTGAGTACGCCATGGGCCAGGTCTGCCCCAACGGGCTTGCCGACTTCCTTTTCCGTCCCCTGGAAGTCGAGAATGTCGTCGATTATCTGGAAGGCCATGCCCAGGCAGTAGCCGAAGGTGTGGAACCTCTCCACCGTGTCCTCGGGCGCGCCACTCAGGATGGCCCCGGACTCCGCCGCGGTGGTGAAGAGCGAGGCCGTCTTCTGGCGGATCCTCTCGTAGTAGTCGTCCCTTCCGGTCGTCCAGTCGAAGGCACCTAGCCGCTCCTGAAGCTCACCGCGGGAGAGGTACATTATAGTTTCGGAGAAGAGGCGTATAACCCTGACGTTCTCGGTGGCGCAGACGAAGGTCGCAGACTTGGCGAAAAGGTAGTCCCCGACCAGTACCGCAGCGTTGTCTCCCCAGAGGTTGCTGATGGTCGGTTGGCCGCGTCGGATAGCCGCCTTGTCTATGGTGTCGTCGTGGACAAGGGTGGCGATGTGGAGAAGCTCGACGGCGCAGGCCATGAGCCGGGGTGAGGCGGGATCGTGGTCATGGAACTTGGAGGAGAGGATAGTGATGGCGGGTCGGGTGCCCTTGCCTATGCTCTTTAGTGCGTGGGCGAGCATGGCCGCCAGGCCGGGAAAGTCCTCCTCGGCGATGGCAACGAGGTCTGACCTGACGAGGTTAAGCTCTTCCCTGATAGGTTTGTAGATAGACAGCGATTTGGCAGAGGGCATGGGCAGACGTTGTCCTTAGCCCGAGACCTGTTCCAGCCTGGCGGTCTCCACCTCGGCCACTTCGTCTTCCAGCTTGGTGAACAGGGGTAAAGGCTTCTGAAGCTCACGTCCCGGGACGGGAGCCTTGATCTTCCACTCGGAGCGTTCGTCCAACTCACCCAGCCCCAGGTAGCCGTGCAGCTTCCGGGAGCTGAAGGGCAGGAACGGGTAGAGCATGGTCTTCAGGGCCGTGACAACGGATATGGCACACCAGAGGGTCGTGGCGGCAGCGTCCTTGTCTTCCTTGACCTGTCGCCACGGAGCTTTGCGGTCGAGGTAGCGGTTCGCCTCCTGAGCGAGGGTCATTGCCTGCCTGACCGCCTCCTTGAAACGGCACCGGTATAGGAGATCGTCCACTTCGGCGAAAGTGTGGTTGACCTTGTCGAGCATATCGGTTTCGTCGGAGGAGAGGGGGCCGGGCGACGGGACCTTGCCATCGAAGTTACGGTAGTTAATGGTCAGCACCCGGTGCACGAGGTTGCCGTAGGTCCCGACAAGCTCGCCGTTGTTCCTACGCACGAACTCGCCCCAAGTAAAGTCGGAGTCTGAGGTGTCGGGCATGTTCGCAGAGAGGTAGTACCTCATTAGGTCTGGGGGGAAGTTGTCCAGGTAGTCGTTGAGCCACACGGCCCAGTTACGGCTGGTGGAAAGCTGCCTGCCGTCGATGTTCAGGAACTCGTTGGCGGGGACGTCATAGGGGATGGCTCTGCCGCCGTATCCGAGCAGGATCGCGGGCCAGATGATCGTGTGGAAGGGGATGTTGTCCTTGCCGATGAAATAGTAGGTCTTGGCCCCATCTCCCCAGAAGTCCCGCCACTTCTCGGGTGTGCCCCGGTTTTTAGCCCACTCTATACTCGCCGAAAGGTAGCCGATTACAGCTTCGAACCAGACGTATATTCTTTTGTCGTCGAGACCCGGCAAGGGAATCGGGATACCCCAGCCAATGTCTCGGGTGATCGCCCTGTCTTTCAACCCGTCCTTGAGCATCTGGAGGGTGAAGTTCTGGACGTTGGGGCGCCAGTGCTCCTGGGTCTCGACCCATTCGATGAGCCGGTCTTGAAAGGCGCTCAGCTTAAGGAAGTGGTGTTCCGACCTGCGTATCTCCGGCGAAGCGCCGCAGACCCGGCACTTCAGGTCCAGGAGGTCAGTGGGATTGAGGGGCTTGCCGCAGGCATCGCACTGGTCGCCTCGGGCCCCGGCGTTGCCACAATTGGGACACGTACCCTCTACGTAGCGGTCGGGGAGGTAGCGGTTGCAGCTGGGGCAGTGGGGGAGCATCATCCCATCTTTGTAGATGTACTCCTTGGAAAGAAGGTCCAGGAAGATTTCCTGCACCACCTCCTGGTGGTTAGCAGTCCGGGTGGTGGTGAAGAGGTCGAAGGAGATGCCCATTCGGTCCCAGGACTCGAGGAAGAGGGCCTGGAACTTGTCCACGATCTCCTGGGGGGACACGCCTTCTTTCTCGGCGCGGAGGGTTATTGGAGTGCCGTGCTGGTCGCTGCCCGAGACCATCAGGACCTCGTCGCCCTTGGCGCGATGGTACCGGGCGAAGATATCGGCAGGAAGATAGGCCCCGGCCAGGTGGCCCAAGTGTAAAGGGCCGTTGGCGTAGGGCCAAGCGACTGCTACTAGGATGCGTTCGGACAATGCATAAGCCCTCTGGGGAACAGGATAATTCTAGCACGGGGTGGGGGGAGGGGCAATTGGGGGGGGAGGCACTCTTACTCTCCTCGGCATCAGCAGCGAATGTCACTTCCCCCGCTCATACTTCGACAAGCTCCCGCCTCGGCGGATCTTCGACAGCACGAGCGGCCCCACCGACCCTCGTAACCGGATTCCGGCCCCAGAGCCGGAATGACGGGACTTGGACGGGGGAAGGCATGATACATGACGTTTGACGTCCTGCGTCACCATATTGTATCTTGAGTTGGCATGATTCTTGGATACCGTGACCGTAGGACCCGGCGGTTTGCAGAGGGGTTGTTCGTTCCTGCGTTCCAAGGTTTTGAGAAGCAGGCGGCAAAGCGGTTATCTATCTTGAACGCGGCACCGTCCCTGGACACCTTGAGAAAATTGCCAAGCAATCGTCTAGAGGCCCTAATGGGAGCGAGGGACGGGCAATATTCGATTAGGATTAACCAACAATGGCGTATCTGCTTCACTTGGGCAGGAGGTGATGAAGGGCCTTACGACGTTGAGATCGTCGACTATCATTAGAAGGGGAGAATAGGACATGTTCAGTCGGTCCGTTCATCCGGGAGAAATACTCAAGGACGAATTGGAGGAATTCGGGGTGAGCCAGGCGGCCTTCGCCCGCCAGATCGACGTGCCGCCAAACCGGGTCAGTCAGATAATCGCCGGGAAGAGGTCGGTGACGGGGGACACGGCGTTGCGGTTCGGGCACTGGTTCGGGGTCGAGCCCCAATTCTGGCTCAATCTCCAAAGCCAGTTTGACCTGGCTACGGCGGAACGCAGAAATGGGGCAGAAATCGAGGCTCTACCCAAGGCAGTCCGGGAATAGCGGAGGGGAGGGAAGGGGATGGGTGTCCTCCTCAGCATCAGCAGTGAATCTCACCCCTCCGCTCATACTTCGAGAGCCTCAGCACGAGCGGCCCCACCGATGCCCCGTAACCGGATTCCGAGACCAGAGCCGGGATGACGGGAATGGGATGGGAGGGAAGGGGATGGAGGTCTCCTCAGTACCAGCAGTAAATCTCACCCCTCCGCCCATACTTCGAGAGCCTCAGCACGAGCGGCCCCACTGATGCCCCGTAACCGGATTCCGGGACCAGAGCCGGGATGACGGGAATGGGATGGGAGGGAAGGGGATGGAGGTCTCCTCAGTACCAGCAGTAAATCTCACCCCTCCGCCCATACTTCGAGAGCCTCAGCACGAGCGGCCCCACCGATGCCCCGTAACCGGATTCCGGCTCGGGGGGCGGGATGACGGGAAGGGAAAGGGAGGGAAGCGGATGGGAGAGAGATTGAGGACGTTGCGCTACCCCATTTGCCCACCTTCCCCAGCCGCGTTATCCTAGCCTCCGACCCTAGGAGGCCCCTTTGCCAAGCAATACACGCTACCGTTCAGCCCGAGGCACGGAAGACATCCTGCCCGACGCCCAGCCTCGATGGCGCAGTGTCCGCGACACTATGGTCTCGGTGTGCGAGCGCTATTCGTACGGCCAGATAGATACGCCGATCTTCGAAGACTACAACCTTTTTGTGCGGGGAGTCGGGGAGGTGACGGATATCGTGGAGAAGGAGATGTACCTCATCCCCGACAGGTCGGGCAGCGACACCCTGGCCCTCCGCCCCGAGGCCACCGCGGCTGTCTGCCGCGCCTACCTTCAGCACGGCCTCCACACCCGACCTCAGCCCATACGCCTATACACGGTCATGGCCCCGATGTTCCGCTACTCCAGGCCGCAGTCGGGGCGGCTTAGGCAGTTCCACCAGTTGAACGTCGAGGCGATAGGCGATCCTGACGCGACTGTCGATGCGGAGATTCTCGGGCTATGCTGGCAGGTTTTCGCAGAGCTGGGTCTAACGGACCTCAGGCTCCAGCTGAACAGCATCGGGGATGCAGCGTGCCGGCCCGCATATGTTCAGGCGCTCAAGTCTTACTACGGAGACCGGGTCGAGCAACTGTGTCGGGACTGCACAGCGCGGCTGGACAGGGCACCGCTCCGGCTGCTCGACTGCAAGGAAGTGCGATGCCAGCCGTTCATCGAAGGGGCGCCCCGCAGCCGCGACCACCTCTGCGACGAGTGCGAGGCCCACTTCGCCGACCTGGTCGGCTTTCTGGAAGACATGGACGTGCCCTTTGTTCTCGACCACCGGCTGGTCCGGGGGCTGGACTACTACACCCGCACGGTATTCGAGGTCCAGACGGCGGCAGAAGGGGCTCAAAACGCACTCGGGGGAGGGGGACGTTACGACGGGTTGATAGAGGAGATTGGGGGTAAGCCGACGCCGGGGGTCGGGTTTGCGATGGGCATCGAGCGGATAATTCTCAGCCTGGAACGGCAAGCCGTGGCGGCTCCCGAACCACAATTGCCCACGGTCTTCGTGGCCTACGTCGGGCAGAAGGCGAGGGAGCGAGCGGTCGTGTTGTCCGCTGAGTTGGTGAGGGCGGGTGTTGCGAATGTGCTCGGGCCTGCTTCCAAGAGCCTGAAGGCGCAACTGCGGCAGGCGGGGGGGATGGGGGTGCCGTACGTCGCCATTATGGGTGACGACGAGGCGGAGCGGGGGGTGGTGACGCTGCGGAATATGTCGGAGAGGACGCAGGAGGAGGTGGGGGTGGGGGGGCTTGCCAGTCTGCTTCCTCACTCGTAACCCACTCGCCCTTCGATGTTTCAAAGGCGCACTTGCAACTAGCTCAGGCGAACGGAATGCCCGACCCCATTACCATGAATGACAGTCCCCCCGCTCATACTTCGACGGGCTCAGCACGAGCGGCCCAACCCCTCATCCATGTCTCGGACGACCCAAGGTGAGTGGATTCCTACCCGACCCCGAGGCAATCACGAGGAGCATGTCTCAAAAGTCGCACCACGCCCCACTTCTCGCTTTCTTGCGACTTGGATTCGTGCCTACGGCATCCGTCGCATTGGTCAAGAATATCCAATCGGGTTGTGTTTAACGGACTTGTGAGACACCCTCCGAGAGTTGCCCTTACAGGGATGGATTCCGGCTCGGGGGCCGGAATGACGGACAGGAAACACGAGGGACGGTTCTGTAGAGAGGCTAGTGGGTGGGCAAGTCCTAGATCCCTCGCGGGGCCTCGGGATGACATAGGGTTGGGGGTGGTTTCTTCGGGACGCACCTACGTACCGGTTAGGGTGAGGGGCTTGGGCCCGTGCTATACTCTAGCCTCGCCGGATGTGCCGGCCCTTGCCTCGTTGAGCCATGACTAAACTCCGAGCAGCTCTCGCCCAGATCAACACCACCGTCGGCGACCTGCGGGGCAACACGGCCAAGATCATCGAGTACATCGACCGGGCCCGGGCCGAGGGCGCAGATCTAGTCTCCTTCCCCGAGTTGACCATCACGGGCTACCCCCCCGAAGACCTTCTCTATAAGCACAACCTCATTCGCGACAACCGCGAGTGTCTCGACGAGGTAATCGAGCATTCGGCGGGGATCGCCGTGGTTGTCGGGTTCGTCGATCGGGATGAAGAGTTATTCAACGCCGCGGCGGTGATACAGGACCGGCGGCTTCTCGGCATTTATCACAAGGTCCATCTGCCCAACTACGGTGTCTTCGACGAACAGCGATATTTCCAGTCCGGCAGTGAATGCCCGGTCTTCGATATCAACGGGACGTGCGTCGGGGTGAACGTGTGTGAGGATATCTGGTATGAGTCGGGGCCGACCAACGTCCAGAGCAAAGCCGGGGCCCGGGTCATCATGAACATCAACGGCTCGCCCTATCACCGGGGCAAGGGCCGGTTCAGGGAGCAGATGCTGGCCGGCCGGGCACGGGACAACGGGGTTTACGTCTGCTACACCAACCTGGTCGGGGGGCAGGACGAGCTGGTATTCGACGGGGGAAGCTGCGTCTTCTCACCGTCGGGGGACATTCTGGCCCGGGGCAAGCAGTTCGAAGAGCGCCTGCTCATGGTGGACATCGATCCCGACGCCACTCACCCCGCCGTCGACCCCACCCCCGAGCCTGCTCTCGCCGACCTGGAGGAGGTATACGAAGCCCTGACGATCGGGACGCGGGACTACGTTCGGAAGAACGGTTTCGAGAAGGTCGTAATCGGGCTGTCGGGGGGGATCGACTCGACGCTGACGGCGACCATCGCCGCCGACGCCCTTGGGCCTGAGAACGTGGTCGTCGTAACCATGCCATCCAGATACTCGTCGGAAGGATCTATCGCCGATTCTGACATCCTGGCGAAGAATCTCGGGGTGAAGCTGTGGAACATCTCGATTGAGGATATGTTTCAGTCGAGCCTCGACTCGCTGGACCCGTTGTTTACGGGCACGGGGTCGGGCGTCGCGGAGGAGAACCTGCAGGCCCGGATGCGGGGCAACCTGCTGATGGCGATCTCCAACAAGTTCGGGTGGCTGGCGCTGACCACGGGCAACAAGAGCGAGATGGCGATGGGCTACGGCACCCTGTACGGCGACATGGCCGGGGGGTTCGCGGTGATCAAGGACGTGCCCAAGGTGCTGGTCTACGCGCTGGCCGAGACCCGCAACGCCCGGGGGTCGCACCCGGTTATCCCTCAAAGCGTCATCGATAAGGAGCCCAGCGCAGAGCTGCGCCCCGACCAGAAGGACACCGACAGCCTACCGCCCTACAGCGTTCTCGACCCCGTGCTGGAGGCCTACGTGGAGCAGGACAAGTCTCCGGCGGACATCATCGGCATGGGGTTCGAGGAGGAGATGGTGAAGCGGGTGATCAAGGCGGTGGACCGGAACGAGTACAAACGTCGGCAGGCGGCGCCTGGGGTGAAGATCACGCCGAGGAACTTCGGGCGGGACCGTAGGATGCCGATAGTGAATTGGTATCGGGGGTTTTAGGCTCGGGGGTGGGGAGGGGGGCGTCCCATTCCGCTCTTGAGACGCTTCGACGCGGCTCCCGCCACGGCGGATCCTCCACAGTGAAAGGGAGGTTTATGAAGAAGAACATTACTGAGTTGCCGTCAGACGTTCAGGCGCAGATAAGGGCGTTGGAGGCTCTGTCCGACGACCAGATCGACACGACCGACGCCCCGGAGATTCTCGACTGGTCCGACGCCAAGCGCGGGGTCTTCTACCGGCCCGTGAAGCGGCAGATTACACTGAGGCTCGATGCGGACATCATAGCCTGGTTCAAGTCCAATGCGCTTGACGGTCGAGGGTACCAAACGGAGATCAATAGAGCGCTCCGCGAGCATGTCAAAAAGACGGCCGGTTCCGTAAGGTAGTCCGTGTGTTACGGGGGGTGGCGGGGGTGAATTGGTGGCGGGGGTGGTGAGGGGGTTACAAGAACTTGTCCAGATCGAAATTGCCGCAGTTGAGGCGTACCAACTTCTCCCAGTCGATAGCGCCCGACACAAGGCAGTATTCCTGAATAAACGCTTTTAGCAGGCGATTAGATGACCTGTCCTTTTCACGTTGGAAGGTGTCGTTATGCTCTTTAGCCTTGTGCCCGATAGGTTCAATTATTTCTGTATAGAGTTCCTTGCTGCCGCTTACGAAATACCAGAAGTTTTGCCCTACTATCTTCAGATATCCTTGCCTATGACGAGCAGTGCGGGTCTTGCCATAGCAGATACCCAGGATGGATTCAATTCGGGCTGATCGCTCAAGTTGCCTGACTCTTATTACGGCATCTCGCAAGTCTTGTGCGAGCTTGCTGTGTTGAGAACTATTGCCCCAATTCGTCCCCGACTTGACAGACACAACGTAGTGACAATCGCCCTTAAAAAGCTCTAAGTCAAGCCCGGATGCAGCCGACTTGTGGCCCCCGGAGGTCTGCTGTGCTACGAATACTGCCAAGCCTTCCAGGAATCGCCCGAATAACTCCTCTTCAGATGAGGATAGTAACGCCTCAAGTAATCCACTAATCAGATCACTGGCGGATTCAAGGTTCTTAGCTTTAAGCAGGTACGGATTCTTTTTCAGAAGCTTGGCGAGTTTAAGGTTTTTAACAGAATTCAGCCTAGCCTCGTGAAACTTCGCTATATTGGCGTTGACGTACTTGTTTACGCTCTCGGTGTCCAGTGGTTCCATTCTGGTTTGACGTCCCATTATCGGTAATAGAATAACCCTTACGCTTCTCTTCTGCTATGCCAGGAAGACGTATTCGCTTGTCTTGGACACGACTTTGGCTTAACCCGAGATAATCGGAGTTGATGTCAATTCCAATGTAACGTCTTCCAAGCTCCACGGCGGCAACAAGCGTGCTACCCGAGCCTGCGAATGGATCAAGCACAACATCGCCTGTCTTGGTAAACAACTTGATAAACCAAGATGGCAAGTCGACAGGGAATGCAGCGCTATGGTTCTTGTTGGAACACTCCGTGGATACGTGCAGGACGTTGTTGGGGTAGACCATATCACGGCCAAGCCAATTAGAGATGTTCTTGCCAAACCCACTGCCGACTCTGGACTCGTCTCTTATGCGGTCGGTTTCGCTTAGGTTAACTAGTCTGCGCTTGGCCCAATCTCCCACTGGAACCATCACAGCTTCTTGGTACATATGGAACTTCTTTTCTTTGTTGAACTGTATGAGTCGTTCCCAGTTGTCACGGAACCGATTCGGCCACTTACCGGGATACGAGTTCTTCTTGTGCCAAATGAACTCTTCAGTCCACAGCCAACCTCGCCTTTTCATTTCGAGAATTAACTCAATAACATACGTATGACGTTCCCCGCTCACAACGCGCTCTTTAATGTTGAGCACAAATGTGCCTGTTGGCTTAAGTACCCGAAAGAACTGATCAGCTTTAGGCATGAACCAATCCACATAGTCATCAGGGCGAATGCCACCGTACGTTCTTCTACGCTGGTCGGCGTAGGGAGGGGATGTAAATATAAGGTCTACGGAGTTGTCAGGAATACCTTTAAGGACTTCTTCACAATCGCCGAGGAGGACTTTGTTTTCATAATCCATCAATGTCAATCTCTCCGATGCAGAAGACCCGACCCTTAATGAATCATACATGGAACATGCACTTCTCTACCAGTTCAAGTGCAGCATAATGTCGTCCCTCTCCCACGGGAGACCTCTTACCCACCCCAA
This sequence comes from Dehalococcoidia bacterium, assembly GCA_965222055.1. GTDB lineage: Bacteria > Chloroflexota > Dehalococcoidia > Plut-88900 > Plut-88900 > Plut-88900. Next base: position 3,144,083 of record CBDCTF010000007.1, on the reverse strand, counting down.
CAACTCCTTGGCGTCATCTTGAGATAGCCCCTGTCCCGAGGCGTAATCCCTTGCCTTGCGTTCCAGGTCTTCTCTGATCATCTCCAAAAACACATTGCCATCCCACCCCCCACTCCACCCTTCGTCCAAATCTCCTCCGGCCAGCTCAAAGAGAAACTCGCGCACCGGCCCCACGGGTCTTTCCAAATACCTAATCGTCACTACTCCTATGTCCAATGCCATGACGTGCTCCTTTCTCGGCTCCGATGTTTGCTATAGCGGAGCCGGTGAAAATGGTCCGGCATTCTATCGGACCACATCCGGTCCGCCAACACCCTCTCCACAGCTTCCCGCTCAGCATGAGTGGCCCAGCCCATTCCGCTTTTGATACCCTTCGACTGGGCTCAGGACGAGCGGAATGCCTCCTTTGGCATGGGTTGCGGTTGACATGATGATGTAGAACACACATACTACCACCAGGCCGCAAGTAATTGTCCACGGGAAAGGGCGCGTGCTATCATCGCTACCATGACGAAGGAAAAAACAAAGGCACTGGATTTGGCCCTTGGGCAGATTGAAAAGCAGTTTGGGCAGGGGTCGATCATGCGGCTGGGGGACGCCCGCGCCCGCATGACTGTCGAGGCCATACCCACGGGTTCCCTGGGTCTCGACATTGCTCTCGGGATCGGAGGGGTGCCCAAGGGGCGGATCTGCGAGGTCTTCGGCGCGGAGTCGGCGGGGAAGTCTACTCTCGGCCAGCACCTGATTGCCGAGACCCAGGCCTCGGGCGGCATGGCGGCATATATCGACGCAGAGCACGCACTGGACCCGTCATACGCCGCCAAGTGCGGCATCAATATCGAAGAGCTCCTCATCTCACAGCCCGACACCGGTGAGCAGGCCCTGGAAATCGCCGAGGCCCTGATCCGGTCCAACGCCGTAGACATCATCGTGGTGGACTCGGTGGCGGCGCTGGTGCCGAGGGCGGAGATAGAGGGGGAGATGGGGGACACGCACGTCGGGCTGCAGGCTCGGCTGATGTCCCAGGCGCTTCGAAAGCTTACCGCCGCCACGAGCCGCTCGAATTGTGCCGTGGTGTTCATCAACCAGCTCCGGGAGAAGGTCGGGGTCATGTTCGGGAGCCCGGAGGTGACGCCGGGGGGTCGGGCGCTGAAGTTCTATAGCTCAGTGCGGATAGACCTGCGGCGCATCGAGTCGATAAAGCATCAATCGGTGATAGTCGGGAACCGGGTGCGGGCGAAGGTGGTGAAGAACAAGGTGGCTGCGCCCTTCCGGGTGGCGGAGTTCGACATCATGTTCAATGAGGGGATCAGCCGGGTAGCCGACCTGGTGGACCTGGGCGTGACGTACGGGATCCTGAAAAAGAGCGGGGCATTCTACTCGTGGGGCGAGACTCGGCTGGGGCAGGGTCGGGAGAACTCGAAGGACTTTCTCAGGGAGAACAAGTCTATGGCTTTAGCCCTCGAGAACCTCATCCGGGAGGCCGCGGAGTTACCCTTGCTGCCGGTGCCGGCTTCGAAGAATGGGGCGGAGGGGGAGCTTTTTTAGGCCTCTCCCCGATAAGACCTTCGCGTACCCAGGCCGTAGGCTTTCCGGAATCACCCTCACCCATCGAGGGAGAGGGGATAAGGCCCCCCGCGCATACTTCGAGAGCCTCCCGCCTCAGGCGGATCTTCGACAGCACGAGCGGCCCAAGCCCCTCCATTAGGGATTATGCCAAGGGCTCGTCTAGGGGAAGGAGGCATACCCCACCACTCCCTCCCGGAGGTCTTTTATTGCTTCGTGGGCGGCGTTGTGGCCGGGGGCGCCTCGGACTGTGCCTCCCGGATGGGTCCCGGCTCCGCAGAGGTAGTAGCCGGAGACCGGGGTGCGGTAGTCACTCATACCACGTATCGGGCGGGCGTTGAAGAGTTGGGCGAGGGCGTTTTCGGTGTGGAACATGTGCCCGTGGGTCAGGTACAGCTTCTCCTCCAGGTCCTTGGGTGACAGGAACTGGTAGTCGATGATGGCGTCAGGGATATTGGGGGCGTACTGGGCGAGGGTGTCGATACAGCGTTTGCCGAAGATGTCGCGCTCCGTTTCCCAGCCGGTGTCTCGAAGGTGGTAAGGAGCGTACTGCACGAAAACCCCCATGCTGTGCTTCCCCTCCGGCACGATGGTCGAGTCAGTCGCCGAGTGGATTACGCAGTACATGTATGGCTCCCGAGACGTTCTCCCGAACTTGGCATCGTCCCAGGCGCGTTCGAGATAGTCTACCGAGGGGCAGATTTTGAAAGGACCAATATGCTGGGGCCCGATCTCCTTGCCGGGGATGGCGGTGAAGTCGGGAGGCTCGCTGAGGGCGAGGTTGATCTTGAATACGATGCCCTCGCTTCTGACCGAGGACAGTCTGCGGCGAAAGCTCTCTTCAAGGTGGTCGGGTTCCAGGAGGCCGAGGAGGCTGCGCTTGGGGTCGGCGTTGGAGAGGACTACTCGGGCGTTCAGCACCTCGCCGTTCAGCAACTCTACCCCTGCCGCCCGCTCCTCACGGACGATTACACGCGCTACCTCGGCTTCCGTGCGCACCTCTGCGCCGTGGCTGCGGGCACAACGGGCCAGGGCCGCAGTTATCCCGCCCATGCCTCCGGGCACGGCGCCAATCGGGATGCCGAGCTCGGGCCAGTAGTGGAGCATCATGTAGACACTGCCCGGGGAGTAGGGCCCGGCCGCCAGACCCACCAAGCCATTCGAGCAGATGCTGGCCTTCGCTTCCTCGGTCTCGAAGCGGGCGTCCAGGAAGTCTTTCATGGGACTCACCAATACTTCCTGAAAGAAGTAGGCGTCCTCGGGATCCGGGAACTTCCCGGCGATCTCCTCGACGCTGAGCGGGGGTCTCAGTTCGAGGGGCTTGAGCACCGCGGCGAGCCTGTCCATGCGCTTACGCAGGTCCAGGAATGCCTCGCCGTCCTTGCGGGAGAACTTTGCGAACTCCTCGATAGTCTTGACAGGGTCGCTCCACCAGAGCATATAGCGGTTGTCGGGGTAGAGCTGCAGGGCAACGGGGTCGTAGGGGACAAGGGGGCCGTAGCCGAACTTGTGGAGCTCGAGGTCGGCGGCAATCTTTGGTTTCAGCAGCCCCCCGACCATCGCCGCGGTCGAGATTCGGAAGCCGGGGAAGGTCTCCTCCGTCACCGAAGCCCCACCCACGACCTCCCTTCGCTCAAGGACCGCCACTTTCAGGCCGGCCTTCGCCATGTAGCAGGCAGCGACCAGTCCGTTGTGTCCACCGCCGATGATTACTGCATCCCAATCGGTAGCCAAAGCTCGTCCCTCCAAAGCCCGTGTCGGGCGGATGTGGTCGGGGGTAGGTTAGGAATGGGGGGAGTCGGGTGTCAAGCGGGTCTTTGATTTCATACTGCTGGTCTGGACTCGACTTCACTCTCCTCGGCGAGAGGCCTTTGCGTTACTACCAATAGGGTAGGATATTGGGAAGACCAAACTTGCTATCCAATCCTGAATCCCCATCCCTGGATTCCGGCTCGGGGGCCGGAATGACGGTAATGTAAAGGTCACATCGAGGGAGAGGGGACTGGACGCCCCCGCTCATACTTCGAGAGCCTCAGCACGAGCGGCCCAGGCCCCTCCAACACGGGTTATGTTAATGTCTCCTGATGTTTGAACAGCAACGGCTTTATCCCCTAGAATGATACCGATGCACCCCTACTTGAGACATCAAAAAGTGACCATATCGAACCGTATGCGGCCCGTACATCCGGGCGAGATTCTGGTAGAAGAACTGCAGGAGCTAGGCATGTCCGCCAACGCCCTTGCCAAGGCGTTAGCGGTGCCCACCAATCGAGTCACCGCTATACTCAATGGCAGCCGAGCTGTGACCGCCGACACCGCTCTCCGACTCTCCCGTTACCTGGGAACTAGCCCGGAATTCTGGCTGAACCTCCAGAAAACGTTCGAGCTGCGCACCGCTCAAATTTCCTCGGAAATGCTCATCATCACGATGATCCAATCACGCCAAGAAAGTCCGCTGCCTGCAGCTTCCTCAGACTAATTCTCCCAATGCCCCAAATCACCGATATCCGAGCCCAGAAGACCCGTAAGGACCGAGTCAACGTATTCATCGATGGGCGCTATGCCTTCGCACTGGACCATATTTCCGCGTACGAGGCCCGGCTCGAAGTCGGGCAGGATGTATCGGACGAACGGCTTTCAGAGCTAGTCGACAAGGCGGGGCTCGACTCTGCCATGTCCGTGGCGCTCAGATATCTCACTTCTCGGCCCCGGAGCGAGCGCGAATTGCGTGACCGGCTCCGCCGTCGACAGGTTGGCGAGGCAGTTATAGGCCGCACCGTGGAGAAACTCAGGACTAAGGGGCTTCTCGACGACTTCACTTTCGCCCAGTACTGGGTCGACCAGCGGGTAACTTTCAGGCCTCGCAGCCGCAGGATGCTGGAGATGGAACTTAGGCAGAAGGGTGTCGACGGCGAGGCCATAGAGTGTGTGACCCTGGACATGGACGACGAGGCCGAGGCCTATCGGGCCGCTCAGCGCAGGGCCCGCTCGCTACCCGCCAACGACTTCGATGCCTTCTTCAAGAAGCTGGTCGACCACCTGAGGCGTCGGGGGTTCGGGTATGCCACGGCGGCGAAGACTGCTAGGGGATTGTGGGCCGAGCTGACCTCACCCGAGGAATCGTGAACCGGGGCAGTCCCAGAATCCCCCCGCTCATACTTCGACTAAGCTCAGCACGAGCGGCCCCTCCCCTGCGGTCACCCTCACTCTCCTAGGCGAGCCTACGGCTCTCCTCAGCGAGTCTTCGACCCTAGCCCTCTCACACCTCGGCGCACGCCAAAGGCGCACTTTCCGCATCTACGACCCATCAAGGGAGAGGGGATTGGATCCTCCCGCCCAGCACCACTAGATTCCTCCTCCTCGAAAGTGACGGTTATAAAGCGTGAGGGGATTGTTACTTGAAGTGAGGGATAATCTCGGAGGCGAAAAGGTTGAGGCTGCGCATGACTTGCTCGAAGGTCAGCGCCGGAAAGTTCAGGAACAGGGCGAGGTGCCGGCAACCCGTCTCTGATATCAGCTCCTCAATCTGCTCCCTTACCGACTCCGGCGACCCGACCAGAATCAGATCGTGCTTCAGGTTGAAGTCGAAGTAGGACAGGTTGTAGTCCTCTTCGGAAAGCTCGTGTTCGAATGCCATGCGGGTGCGGACCTTGCGGGGGTCGTGCTTGGCCCACTCGCCGAACATGTTGAACCCGTCACGCACGTCGTTCACCGCCTCCTCGTAGGTCTCGGCGATGTAGGTGGGACGCATTACGGCCACCTTCTCGCCTGGCTGGAGATCCTGGCCCTCGGTCTCCAAGGAGACTTCGTTGTAAATGTCCCACGCTTCCCTGATCTTCTCATACGACAGTGCCAGGCATATGTTGCCCATACCCCTGCTGGCCGCGAACCGATGGGAAGGTATGGAGTCGCCCATCTGCCACATGGGGGGATGGGGCTTCTGGTAGGGCTTCGGGTGGACGCCCAAGGCAATAAGCTCGCCGTCCGGGGAGTGGTAGCGGCTGTCGTGGGTGAACTCTGCGGTCTCGATCCATCCCGGCTCGGGGAAGCGGTAAAACTCGCCCGAGTAGGTGAACGCATCCTCAGTCCAGGCTTTCTTGACGATGTCGAGGGACTCGGCGAAGAGGGCGTAGCTGCGGTCGCGATCACGGCGGTCAGCGTCGGGGTGGAACTGGATTGAAGCGCGGCTGTTCAATCCCCGTGCCACGCCGAAGTCGACGCGGCCCTTGGAGAAATGGTCCAGCAGGGCCACGTCCTCTGCGACGCGGAGGGGGTGCCAGTCAGGCAGGATGACGCCGCATTGGCCTATGCGGAGGGTGTCGGTGTGGGCGGCGAGGTCTTGCCCGAGCATTAGCGGGTTCGGGGAAGTCCCGAGCCAGCCATCCCATGCGAAATGGTGCTCGGCGATCCAGACCCCCGTGAAGCCGCCCTGCTCCAGAAGCCGGGCCTCGTCCCGCATCTCGTCGACCATCTTGTCCCACGGGTAGACGCTGCCGAGGTGGTAGTAGGGCGTGCTATCGAATCTCATGGGGCCTTCCTTCGCTGCTCGGCACCCGGGGGCTAGGGGTCGAATGTTACCACCAAGGGGGGAGGGGTGGGGCAAACAAGGGACAGGGGGGTTAAGTACCCTAGTAGAGGATGGAACGGGTGGGGATTAGGCGGCGTTGCACCGGGTCAGCTGCCAAGCGCAGACCTTCAAGGGTGTAGGCCCCCAGGAGGGGTGGGGTGCCGTCTTCACCGAAGATCACCAATGAGACCTCACTGGCGCCGTCTATGGTGACCCAGACTCGTCCCATCTCCAGCTCAACGATTCGTCCGTCGGCCAGTTCGAATTCGGCTTTGCCGATTGACGCGACGCCCAACCGGCGCAACATACCGGATGGCAGCATGGAGTAGGTGGCCCCGGTGTCCACCGTCGCTTCGATATCCAACTCTTCTTCGCCCTCCATACTGGAAATCCGCAATGGCCAGCTAAATACTCCCATGGCAGTGACCTCTTCCTAGGGTAACCTCTCGTTCCCCAAGGCCCTGGAACCCGTACCCGCATCTTATCAAGACACAAGCCGAGTTTGCCACACCCCTCGACCCCTGTGGTATGTTGAGAAGAATCTATGGCTCCAACAGGGGTTGCCCCCTTGACGAAGAACTACGCCAATCAGCCCTTCATCCGAAGGATGTACACCGCCGACAACCTGCCTGTCTTGCAACGGCTCCCCGATGCATCAGCCGACCTCATCTACCTGGACCCGCCCTTCAATTCCAACCGGGACTACGCCGCGCCTATCACGGTGAATAACCCCAAGACCGGCAAGCGGGAACAGCATCTGGCCGAGTTCAAGGACACGTGGACTTTCACGGACGCCGACGCCGAGTGGTTGTATGTGATCAAGGCTGAACACCCGACCGTTCACGCCGTTATTGAGGCGGCAAAGATTGCGCATAGCTTCAGCATGGCGGGCTACCTGTGCATGATGAGCGTTCGGTTGCTGGAAATGGAGCGAATGCTCAAGCCGTCGGGATCGATCTATCTTCATTGCGACTACACGGCGGGAGCATATTTGAAGACGGTATTGGACGCCATATTTGGGAAAGGAAACTTCCGGAGCGAGATTCTCTGGCGGCGAGCTAATGCAAAGGGACATGCCTTCAAGGGATATCCCAGTAATGCAGATGTTTTGCTGTATTACACAAAAGGCGACAACTTCACTTGGAATCGGCCTTTCGGACCTTATGACCCGGAATACATAGAGAAGTTCTACAAACACGTCGACCCTGAAACAGGTCGCCGATACACCTTGGGCGACCTTACAAATCCGAATCGTAATCGGCCCAACTTGACATACGAATGGAATGGGCATGTAAGAGTTTGGCGATGGACTAAGGATAAGATGCAGGAAGCACACAATGAAGGTTTGGTTCATTACACTTCATCTGGTCTTGCGCGGCAGAAGCGTTATCTTGACGAAATGCAGGGTATGCCAATTGACAACATGTGGAGTGACATCCAACCTATCCAAGCGCACTCCAATGAGCGCCTAAACTACCCCACCCAGAAACCCCTCGCCCTGCTTGAGCGCATCATCAAGGCATCCACCAATGAGGGCGACCTTGTCCTGGACCCCTTCGCCGGTTGCGCAACCGCCTGCGTCGCTGCCGAGAAGCTCAAACGGCAGTGGATCGGCATTGATGTGAGCGACCTTGCCGTCAAGCACGTCTTGGAGCGTATCCAGAATGGCTATAACCAGGGTGACTTCCCGGACATCTTAGAAACCGGATTCCATCCCGACAAGGTGGAGCACGTCGTCATCAGCGCAGAAGCACGCGCCCCCCGATACCAAGACCGAAAACCTGAACTCTACATCCACCAGACCGGCAGGTGCGCAGGCTGCCGCCTTGAACTCCCAGAACGCCTTCTCGCGGTCGACCATATCAAGCCGAGGTCCAAGGGCGGCGCTGACGCTATCGGAAACCTGCAACTGCTCTGCCCTGACTGCAACTCCCGCAAGGGTAACCGGGACATGAAATATCTGTTGGAGTCACTGAAAAGGGATGGAATAATTTAGAGGCGGGCGCTCTCCAATATGACCATAGACATTCACAATCACATCTGGACCCGGGAGTATCTTTCCGACCACTGGTGGGATATCTACTCCAACTTTTTCTCCACCTACATCACTGACTCTCCATTCTCCGGGACTCCCGAGGAGATAGACCGGAACCTGTTTGCCAAGTGCTTCGATCCCGACGGCTCGGAGTGCATAGGGGAGATGGATGAGGCGGGGATAGACGTGGCCGTGGTCACGGCCATCGACGGGTCATGCGCGCTGGGGGAGGCGCCCAAGTCGATAGAGGAGCAGAACCGGGAACTGGCCCAAATCTGCGCCGCCTACCCGGACCGGTACATCTTCTTTTCGTGCATCGACCCACGGGCCCCTGGGGCGCTGGAGTTCGTCGAGCGGTCTGTCGAGGAGTGGAATGCGAAGGGGTTCAAGTTTCACCCCAACATGAGTGGCCTGTACCCGTGGCACGAGGCGGCATACCCGATCTACGAACGGCTCCAGGCCCTAGGGCTGCCAGTCCTGTTCCACACGGGCCAGATGTTTGAGCCCCTGGACCCTAAGTTCAGTCAGCCAAAGGAGCTAGAACGCGTCCTGACCGACTTCCCGGATTTGAAAGTCATTGCCGCTCATCTCGGCATTGCGTCATGGCGGGAGTTGATTGAAGTTGCGCGGGACAGGCCGAACCTGGTGACAGACTTCTCGGCGTTCCAGCATGAGGCGGCCAACAACTATGGGAGGTTCTGCATCGTGCTCCGGCGGGTGATCGATGGCCTCGGCGCTGACCGGGTCTTATTCGGGTGTGACGGCCCGGTGTGGACTCGATGGTACTCCCGCAAGTGGTGGGTCGACCTTGTGAGAAACATGCCTGACAAACCCACTGATAGGGCGTCGTTTACTCATGAAGAGGTCGAGGCCATGCTTCACGGCAACGCGGTTCGGGTGTTGGGGCTCGGCTAGACCTTTGCGTAACTGACGTCATTCTTGTTGCACGTCGGGAATCACCCTCACCCTAGCCCTCTCCCATCGAGGGAGAGGGGACAGAACCACTCCTTATCTTGTTCACAACCTGGATACGTATTACACTGGCCCGACACCAACCAGGGAGACCGAATGCCATGACCACCAAGCAACGAGCCACCTATGCCAGTATGGAGACCAGCACCCCCGAGGACTGGGAAATCATAAAAAACTATGGGTCCCAGCGGCGGGACAAGGTCTATAACTCCATGATGGCTATGCTGAAACAGATGGAGCTATCCGACGACGGCGGGCCTGTCACGGGCCTCGATCACTCCCTGCAGTCGGCCACCCGCGCATACGAGGACGGCGCCGACGATGAGACCGTCTTCATCGCACTGTTCCATGACATCGGGCAGATCGTATCTCAGGACAATCACTCGGAGGTCGCAGCGGCCATACTCAGGCCCTACATCTCGAAGAAGAACCACTGGATCGTCCAGCATCACGGGGAGTTCCAGGGCTATTACTTCTGGCACCACGTGGGCAAGGACCGCAACGCCCGGGACAAGTACCGGGACAATCCCTACTACCAGGCATGTGTCGACTGGTGCCACAAGTACGACCAGAACGCTTTCGACGCCAACTACCCGACCAAGCCACTGGAGTTCTTCGAGCCGATCGTGGAGAGGGTGATGTCCCGCCAGCCCTGGCAGGACTACGAGGGGGCTTAGCCCGCCCCCCGCTCATATTTCGAGAGCCTCAGCACGAGCGGCCCTACGGGGATGGATTCACGCGACGGCGCACCTTCGGCCTGCACGCCAGAGGCGCATCCTAGACAGCACGAGCGGCCCCACACCATCCCTGGATTCCTGCCTACGCAGGAATGACGGGCAGCCAAACGCTCACGCCTAGTCGTGGTCAGGACAACTGGTATCAGGAAGCTCTGCTAATTCCCCAGTCACGGGTCACGACGCGGCTCAGCCATTAGGTGGGGGACGCTTCACTATCTCCCCCCGGCAGCACTGACCGGAAGAGTCCCGGCAGTACTCCAATGCGCTGCCGATCCAGGGCGAGTATCCCGACGCTGAGAACCACGTAGAGGATTGCGAAGGCGAGGCGGGCCTCGTTAGAGCCTAAGAAGGCCAGGGACGCAAAAAGTTCTGCAAAAAGCTGTAACGCCAGTTGCGCGGTGAACAGCACGAATAGGGCAATCGCTCCCCTCACGGAAATCGACAGCTTCAGAATCAACACCACCGCGAACAGCGATTGCCCAGCGGTCAATAGCACCTCAATCACCTGTTGGTTGTTCATAAGCAGGCCGTCCAGGGACCCCGCCGAGATGTTGTAAGCCGCGGGCAGTGTCGCAACCAGGAGTGTCCACTGGTTCACCTTCGAGGAGACCAGGATCCCGATCCCGTCCTGGCCACGGCCCTTGAGCACGAAAATTGACGCCAGCAACATCTCGGGGGCTTCCGAGGCGAGGGGAGCGATCCACTGGATCAGCAGGAACTCGCTGAGGCCGAGGCTGTGACCCGTATCCTTGAGGCTCTCGACGAAAGGCTCGGCCATCAGAACAATCGTGCCCGCGGCAATCACAAAGAGGACCCCCACGGCGGCACGACGCTGAGGCGTGGGCAGCGCCCCGATGAGCGCCGAGGGTCCGACAAGCTCCACCTCCACCACCTCCGACTTGAAGTTCGTCCAGACGTAGGCGCAGAAGAGGGCGCCCAGGACGAAGGTGTCGGCGAGGTGAAGCTGGCCCCTGAGCACGATGGTGAAGGCATAGATGGTAGCGAGCAACAGAATGGCCAACGCAGGAGAAGACCCGGTGCCGATGGACAGTGTCTTCTTGCGGGTCTTGAACCAGAACAGCACCACCACTAGGCTCCACCCGACCCCGATGAGCAGCCGGTTGGCCCCAGTCATGTTGGCCGTGGCAAGGTTGACATTCTCGGGGATATAGGCGGCGGTCCAGGCGAGATAGACGTCGATGGCGTATTCGGGGAGGACAGCGACAATAGCGAGGACGGAGATGGCGAGGGCCTTGGGGATGTCGATCTCGGCGACTTCGGAGGCCCAGGACAGGAGGAATGCACTCCCGATTATGGCCAGCCCGAACATTGAAGCCGCTGCGACGTCGGGGAGATGCGCCCCGGAGCTCCAAATAGCAAGGCCGGGGACTGTCGCGCCGATGGCAATCGGGATCCAGATGGCCTGTTTCATGGGGTGTGGGGGGCTGGGGGTGGGGGAGAGATTGTCATTGACTGGGTTTTAGGAGGATGGAGGTGGGGTCTTTTCCGAAACCCTCCAACAGGAACTTGGTGTAATTTAGCACCGTTTCTTTGGTTCCGTGCTTATTGAGGAAAAGCCCATTCGACAACTGCACGGGATACCAAAAGTCTGTTCCGCTTTCGTGCTTGGGTTCAGTGTGAACAATGGAAACCTTTCCATTGTTCTTAACAGGACATCTGTCTTTCGTCAGCAGCCCAGTACGAATCAGCCACTCCGCTGTTTCCTTGAGGATTTCGTACCAGTACTGGAGTGGAACTTCACTGTTATCAGGCAAGCGTATATTGGTCGGTTTAGTGCCCCCTTTAACCTTGTATTCAGCAAGGGATACCCATTCTAGAGAAGGAGGAGGTGGATCTATTATGGGATCAGGCTTCGTAGGTGTGTCAAGAACCGGGGCGTTGGCTTCAATGAGGTCGCCGGCCGCGAATGTAGGACGCCAAATCAACAGTAGCTTTAGCGCACATTGATAAGCCGTTTGGCGAGATACCGTTAAGTCCAAGAGGCGGCCCTTGCGACCTGAGAATGCAGCGGTTACATCCTCCAAAATCCATCGGTTGCCGTCTGTTAGGCCACCGTAGAACAGCTTTTGGTCCCAGGTGTATTTGAAAACTTGATCTTGATGGGCTTCCAGTGGCTCGTTGAGTCGCTTGGCCTCAATAAAAGCCCTCGGATTGCCATCCGGGCCTAATAGAGCGTAGTCGGCTCTCCCATTGCCCGCCTGATACTCGGGGGTTACAAACACCGGGTCTGAGACATCCCATCCTAGTGCGTTCAGTATGGGGTCGATTAGTGCAAGGCGCGTACGGTATTCGTTCTGGCTGAGGGGGTTGCCGTGTTCGCGAATCCGTTGCTGTACGGTTTGGATGGCGGTTACGAGGTCGTCCAGCAACATCGTGTTTGCTTCAGCGGTTATAGAGTCGGGGAGCCGTATTAGACCCCTTGCCCTAGCCGCTCCTAACTATCAAGGTTATCAGCAGGGCAATCTGGGCCGCCCCTATCCCCATCATTGCTAGAAACATCCGATCAATCCGTCCGTTAATTTCTCGTTGCCCGGCGCGGAGATCCTGTATGCCAACCGACTGTTCAGTCACGCGGCCTTCCAACATTCCCAGACGACTATCATCATTTGATATCGCAACCAAGTTAGAAGAGCCTCCAGATATCTGGTTATCTCTTGAGCACGGTTATGGACGGGTTAGGACACGATTTCCAGTATCTTGAATCTCATCGCGCCTGCGGGGGCTACCACAACCACCTCGTCGCCATTCACCCTGCCGAGCATCGCCTTGCCCACGGGGGAGGCTATGGATATCCTGCCCTCGGAGATCTTGGCCTCGCTGGGCGAAACCAGCTTGTACTGGACTTTGTTACCGTTAGTCAAGTTTTCCAGTGCAACGGTGCGCCCTATGGCCACCCTGGAGTCTGCACTCCGAACATGGTCTTCTTTCAGCAGTTCCGCCGTGCGGACTAACGCTTCCAGTTCCAAGATCCGGGACTCGACCCGGCCCTGGTCCTCTCTTGCGGCATCCAGGGGAGCGTTCTCCCGGAAGTCCTTGTCTGCTGCGGCCTTCATAATCGCCTCGGCGAGGGCGCCCCGCCTGGATTTCAGTTCCTTAAGCTCGGTCTGGATTCTTTCGAAGCCTTCGGCGGTAAGCTGGGAGACTACCTGTGCGCGCTTCGGCCCTGCCTTGGAGCTAGTCGGGGACTTCCTGACCCTAAAACTTGGGGCAAGGCTTATGCGGAAAGTGCCCAGTTTGTGGGCGAAATTCAAAAAAGCCCGCACGTGAGGCGAGCTTTCCGTTGCTGCCATTTTGCTCAGGTCCTGGGCATAACGCTCGACTTCCTGACCCGTGACGTTCACTGCCAGCCGGTCTTTGCCGCACCACCTCACAAATTTTGCGACTGCGGGTTCAATCTTCAGGCGTTTCTTTTGCGTGAGGGTCTCAAGGTATTGGGTTGCCAGGTCATCAAGGGTCAGATCGGTCACACTATCCATTCTCAGTTCCCGCTCGCGTTGCTAAAGAAGGCCTACTATGAATATCGTTCAAATCCACCTGCCAGAACATCGGTCCACCCCGACCAGCGCTTCACAAAGTCAGCCGCACAGGGTCGGCTCTCGGGATAGCCGCTTTCAAGCAAGTATATTACAGGCGAACAAACGGCACAAACGGACTCGTCTTCGACACTGCCCGCCATTCATAATATAATGGCTTTGGAGGAACACAGGCGTACCGGGAAAGCCGCATGACATGAGAAGCAGCTTCATCTATCTCATCATAATCGTCGCGATAGTCGCGATTGTCTTAACTCTTTTCCAGTCCCCTTACGGAACGGAGGACATTGACCTCTCTCAAGTCATTACCATGGCCAAAGACGGCCGGGTAAAGGCAATAGAGGTGGATGGGGACAAGCTGACCATCACGGCCCTGGACGATCAGCGCTACGAGTCCCGGAAAGAGCCCGGCTCCAGCATAGTCGAAACTCTGACCGACAACGGCGTCGACATCAGCGCCGGGCCCAGCATCCGGGTCAAGGAGAGGAGCCAACTCAGCAGCCTATTCGGGCTCTTCCTCAATTTCCTGCCCCTGATCTTCTTTGGCGCTGTGCTTCTCTTCCTGCTCCGCCAGGCGCAAGGCGGCAACAACCAGGCCATGGGCTTCGGCAGGAGCCGAGCCCGTATGTTTGTAGGCAGCAAGACGACCATCACGTTCCTGGACGTCGCCGGTGTGGAGGAGGCGAAGCAGGACCTCCAGGAAGTAGTGGAGTTCCTCCGATTCCCGGAGAAGTTCTCGGCCCTCGGGGCAAAGGTGCCGAGGGGCGTGCTTTTGGTCGGGTCACCGGGCACGGGCAAGACCCTCCTGAGCCGAGCCGTTGCCGGAGAGGCGGGTGTCCCGTTCTTCTCCATAAGCGGCAGTGAATTTGTCGAGATGTTCGTTGGAGTGGGCGCATCCCGGGTGCGGGACCTGTTCGACCAAGCCAGGCGCAATGCCCCGTGCATCGTCTTTGTCGACGAGATAGACGCCGTTGGCCGACACCGGGGCGCGGGTCTCGGGGGTGGACACGACGAACGGGAGCAGACCCTGAACCAGATATTGGTCGAGATGGACGGCTTCGATTCGTCGACCAATGTCATAGTGCTGGCCGCCACCAACCGCCCCGACATCCTGGACCCCGCCCTGCTGCGTCCCGGCCGCTTCGATCGGCGCGTCGTCCTGGACCTGCCCGATATCAACGGCAGACGGGAAATCCTGGCCGTTCACTCCAAGGGCAAGCCAATGGCCGGCGACGTGGACCTTGAAGTGCTGGCCAAGCAGACCCCCGGGTTCAGCGGCGCAGACCTCGCCAACCTGCTTAACGAGGCCGCTATCCTTGCAGCCCGCCACTCTCAGAAGACCATCACAACCCGGCAGGTCGAAGAGGCCATTGACCGGGTTATCGCAGGCCCGGAGCGCAGGAGCCGCCTTATCAGCGTCAAGGAGAAGGCAATCACTGCCTACCACGAGGTCGGGCACGCATTGGTCGCCCGCATGATGGAGCACTCTGACGCAGTCCATAAAGTCTCCATTGTGGCTCGGGGTGGGATGGGTGGATACACGAGGCTCCTTCCCGCCGAGGACCGATATCTCTACAGCCGCTCCCAGTTCAAGGCCATGCTGGCCACGGCACTCGGGGGGCGGGTCGCCGAGGATCTGACCTTCAACGAGATCACTACGGGCGCCTCCAACGATTTGGAACACGCCACCAAGCTGGCCCGGCGCATGGTCACCGAGTACGGAATGAGCGACACCCTCGGGCCCCGGACTTTCGGGCACAAGGAAGAGCTGGTTTTCCTCGGCAAGGAACTGTCCGACTCGCGCAACTACAGTGAAAAGATCGCTGTCAGCATCGACCAGGAGATCGAGGACCTGATCCGCTTTGCTGAGAACACGGCCCGCGACATCCTTATCTCCAACAAGGCTAAGCTGGTCCAGCTAGCCGAGTACGTCATGCAGGTCGAGACCCTGGACGGAGACGACCTGGCTTTTGCATTCGACGCGGACCCCACCGAAGATCTCATGGTGGTCGTGCCGGCAGCGGTGGCTGCCAAGGCCCCTCCACCTGTCGTCGAGCCCGAGAAGGACACGCCAGCGCCGGAACAGCGCGCTCCCGCCCCGGATACCCCGTCCCTGGAGCCGGAGGCGGGTCGGACTTAGGCGTCCGCCCATCCCTCCGTTTCTGTTCTACACATCCTGAAACTCTCGCCAGTCGATTCCCAACTGCCTAATTGCTGAGCGCAGTGTTCCCATTTTCAGGTCGCGTGATCCCCAGTCCGGCAGTGGGGCGTTTTTTCGTGTTTCAGGGTTGAACCATCTTCTATGAGAACCGCCGCTTCTAGTCGGGACTTCGCGGCATCCCAGACTCGACAGCTTGCGGGCAACCTCCCGGTATCTCAAAGCGCGGGAACGGTTATGACAGCCTCAATGGATAGCGAGCAGTTGGTCTCGTCCACCTGAATAATCGGCGGCAAGGCGCGCCCCTCGTCCTCGTAGATCTCCAAAACGACCGCAAAGGCGTCCTCTGCGTTGGCTAAACATTCCGGGATAGTCTCGCCTTCAGTTATCAGCTCCGGGAGCAGCGGAGAAGTGACGGTGTACCCTCCTTCGGGCTGAGGCTCCAGTACCAGAGGTATTCTCGCTATCACGGGGCGACTCCTGGCACTGAAGATTCGGGGGTGAAGGCTTCTGATAATTTTGAGGTTGTCATACTGTCAAACACTGGCCGCACACGTCTTGCCTGTCCCTCCCGGAGGGAAAGGGTGGACCAGCAATAAACGTACTTGAACCCCCTCACGCTGTCAAACGCCCCCATCCCGGATGCCCCGTCCCTGAAACCGGAAGCCGGCCGGACTTAGGGTTCGCTCTCGGCGAGAGGGGCTAGGGTGTGACCTCGTACTCCAGCTCTACGAGCTTTCGGCCCTCGTTGTAGACGTATACCCGATATTGACCGGGAGCCCAACGTTCAGAGGGTGCGACTCCTACGCTGAGCCACCATTTGCCCCCTATAAAGCGAGGTTGAGCCGTGAATGAAACGCTTTTGCGATTGAAGACAAACCCGTCTTCAAAGTAGCTCACGATCTCCAGCGGCACTTCAGTATTGGATTCTACAGAATAGCTGTAGTCTACGAATACTCTGGCCCATTCCTCCACAGACTGAGCAGAGAATTTAGTCACGGGAGGGCCTTAGAGGGCCGCCGCCAAGTAGGCCACATCTATGCGGCCACTGACGGTGCGGAAACGGGGATTTACTGGAGTGGTATCTTGCGCTGATGTGTCGTATGTATCAGTCCAGTCATACCAACGTCCGACTACCACATCTAAGAGGGCGTTATCCGCATCTTCGCCATGCTTGAAGGCGGCCTTCAAATGCTCTATGCCGACCTCCGTGTCGTCCTGCAACCCATCCTCGTCTTCGACTTGGGAGAGCAGGTAGAGGTCTCGTAGCCCTTCTCGGAAGTTGTCTTCGCCCAGATTGCGGTACAGGTCTACGAAGAGGCGTTCGCCCAGCGCGTAGTTGCAGATGAAAGCACTGTCGGCACCATCCTTGACCGAGACGTCCAAGTCCTCTAGTTCGGAGATTGTGCGAGCATAGGCGCAGGGGTCGTTGGTAACCTCTATAGGCCCACCGCTACGAGCGTTTTCGGAGGTGGATGCCATGAAATCCGAGGCACCTTCGTCAACCCAATTGCTGTTGCCGCTCCAGTAGTAATGGGCGACCTCGTGGGCAATGTGGGAGGCGGTGTACTCCGACTCATCAGTATCAGCATCGTCATACTTGGAGAGAGTGGCGATATGGGTGCCGAAGTTCGTCCCAGCGTAAGTCGGAGTGACTGCCTCGCCGAAAAGCCAGCCAATATAGCCGGTGGGGAAGGACACGGCCATGAACTCTTCAGAGTGGCGCACGGCGTGTTCCAGCAGGTCCATACTTCGCTCTGCGCCCGGGGCAGTGCGGATGATGGCGAGGTGGGTCTCGCCGGCGAGGGGGAGGTCTATGGTGCGTTCTTCCAGGGTGACCTGATCAGGGTCGAGCAGCGTGTCCACCAAATCCGAGTTGTTCTTGCTCACTCCATTGAGAGTGGCGACAATCTTGGCCCAGTAGTCGGTGATGCCGTTGATTAGGGTGGGGTGGGAGAGGACACGTTGGAAGTCGGACTCTCTAAAGGACGCTAACTGTGAGAGTGCCTTGACGGCGGATACGTCGGGCGGATCAAGGGTTTCGAGGAAGGGCATGGCCACAATGCGCGCTGCTTCGTCTGTGTCGTAGAAGTCTATGTAGGACAGCTCCTCAATAGTATTAACCTCTCGTTCTTCAACGCCATCCTGCACCCAGGCCAGGGCCACGACAGATGATGCAACTTCCATATCACCAAAATTGTTTACCCAGTCAATTGCCTCCCACTCCAAGTCTTCAATGCCATCCTGCACCCAGCCCAGAGCTATAACAGCAGCAGCAACCTCCGAATTGTCATATTCAATATACGACAACTCTTGAATAGTCTTGACCTCCAGTTCTTCAACGCCGTCCTGCACCCATCCTAATGCGACAACTGATGAGGCGACCTCGACATCGCTAAAGTTACTCATCCAGTCAATCGCTTCATGCTCCAGGGGTTCGATTCCGTCCTGCACCCAGTCCAGAGCGAGGACTGACGAGGCTACCCTCGCATCGTAATAGGCGATATAGGACAGCTCCTCTATCGTCTTGACCTCCAGTTCTTCAATGCCATCCTGTACCCACTCCAGACCAACGACTAACGAGGCGACCTCGACATCGCTAAAGTTATTCATCCAGTCAATTGCTTCAGCCTCCAGGTCTTCAACACCGTCCTGCACCCAGGGCAGGTTAGTTATGGATGAGGCAGCAGAATAGATTTGGGTGGCAATATATAGCAGATTCTGAAGCACGGCAGACTCCGCACTATCAATACCGTCCGAGACCCACGGCAATGACTTCATTTCCGACGCTAAAGCAGGATTGCTTTCATCAAGCCAACGGGCGTTTGCAAGCCTATTCCAGGCGGAATAGTAGGGGGGAACAGGGGTAGCGGTGGGCACGGGCCTTGGGGGGGTAGGCGTAGGTGTCGCCGTGGGCGTAGGCACGGGTGTCGGCGTAAGCGTGGGCACAGGCTCAGACGTCGGGACAGACGTAGGCGATGGCATAGACGTGGGGACGGGGTCAGGCTGAGGCGCCGCAGTAGCCTCGGCCTGAATCGGGGCTTCGGTGATTGGCATGACCGAGGCCGTCGGGGGAGGGGTGGGCTCGGGAGTGGGCACAGCGCCTCGGCACCCGGCGAATATCACGATCCCGACAAGGGCAAGAACCGCTAAGGCCGATGCTGTCTTCAAGATTCCTCCTGAGTGGAAACAATGGGATGAACGGAAACGGACCGATAATAGTGCTTAAAGGCACTATCCGGCAAACGTCACTAGGTCGGGTCGGACCCCCGCACTTCACCCTCTCAAGCGCGCGTGAATAAGCCCCTGGTCCGCGAGAACCCTGCCATACCAGTAAGTATCAGGAATCCCGCCGCGAACCCGCCGATGTGTGCCCAGTAGGCCACTCCCTGCGAGAACTCGCCTCCCAGAGAGATGAACCCGCTGAAGAACTGGATGATCACCCATATCCCGATGAGCATCCACGCGGGGATCGCCACTACGGTAATAAGTATCATGAAGACCAGCGTTTGAATCCGGGCATGGGGGAAGAGGACAAGATAGCCGCCCAACACGCCCGCAATCGCTCCGCTGGCCCCGATGGTCGGGACTGCGGAGTCCATGTCTATGGCCACCTGCGCCGCCGATGCAAACAACCCCGATATCAGATAGAAGGCCAGGAACTTAACGCGGCCCATCCGGGCCTCCAGGTTGTTTCCAAACACCCAGAGGAAGAGCATGTTCCCTATGAGGTGCATCCAGCCGCCGTGCATGAACATGGAAGTGAACAGGGTTACCCAGGGGCCCGGGCCGCCATCGTAGACGTTGCGAATGTCCGTGAACTGCACCGTACCGTCATTACCGATCCTCAGCGCGTGCCGGGCCAGCGTCCCCGACACACCCTCCACGTCCAGCACCGACCTATCGCCCTGCTCCAATAGCGCCGTCACCTGTTCCCCAATGTCTCCACGTCCCGTAAGCTCGTATGGAAGAACGCCATAGTTGTTGTAGAAACGGGACAACTGGAAGTCGTCCAGCAGCAAAATTTGATAAAGGAAGACGAGGATGCACACGGCCATGATGGCCACGCTTACTACGGGGATGCCCTGTCTGGGGTGATCGCGGTCTGATATGGGAAACATTGATGTAGTAGAGGGTCCGGGCCTTCTCGGATGGTCTGAGGACTACATTAGAGAGTCGGGTTTGGGCTGTCAATCGAGCCACGGAACCTGCGCCAAGTGATAGAATAAGCCGCCATGCCGACCCAACCCATCGAGGCCGTCATATTCGACATGGACGGCGTACTGGCAGACAGCGAACCCCTCTATCACCTCTCCATGAACCAGGCGCTGCAGGCGCACGGGCACTCCCTGACCGACGAGGACAACCGCATCATCCTGGGCACGACGGTCAAGCACACTTGGCAGTGGCTCAAAGACCACTTCGGGCTCGACGGGCGACTTGAGGACTGGATTGGGGTATATGACCGGATAATCCTGAAGAATCTCAAGGAAAACGTCGAGCCGTCTCCGGGTCTCTATGACCTTCTCGACTCCCTCAAGACCCGCGGCCTTCCCATAGGGCTCGCCTCTTCCTCCCAGGCCAACTGGGTCGACGCCGTGCTCACGACGCTCGACGTCAAGGACAGGTTCAGCGTAGTAGTCTCGGGCGACATGGTCACCAATGGCAAACCCGCCCCGGAGATATTCCTGAAGGCGGCGGGTGAGCTCGGGGCTGAGCCTTCGCGGTGTCTTGTCTTCGAGGACTCGCCCCACGGGATCCAGGCCGGGAAGGCTGCCGGGATGACGGTGGTGGCCGTGCTGACCGATCTGACTCGGGACCTGGACCTCTCGCTGGCCGACCGAAGGATCGAGTCCCTGTCGGACTTCGATTTCTCGTTGTTGGGGTGACTCCTGGCTAGTCGGTCATCAAAAGTTTGGCAAGTTTAGGATCACCCTCACTCTCCTCAGTGAGCCTACGGCTCTCCTCGGCGAGTCTTTGACCCTAGGCTTCTCACGCCTCGGCGCATCTACGACCCATCGAGAGACATTTGCGTAATTCCCAGAGCCGAACCGAGTTGGGTAGCTTTTTCATTCTAAACAATCGTGAATTCCCGACCCTGGATTCCCGTTTTCACGGGAATGACGGTTATGCAGAGGTCTCATTGAGGGAGAGGGGACCGGACGTCCCCTCGCTCATAGTTCGACCAGCCTTGGCGGATCCTCTATAGTTGAATGTTCCATCTGCGACAGCACGAGCGGCCCCATCCACCTCTCTCTACGAAATTGACGCTCCCATTAGCCACCGCTACACTACGAGCGCATATCACGCCATAGAAGGACACTATCATGACCGAACCGACTCCCAAGACCCTCCTCGGCCCCGGGCCAAGCAACGTACATCCCCGCGTCTACTCCGCTATGTCAGGGCCCGTGCTCTCACACATGGACCCCGACTTCTGGGCGATCATGGACGAAACCGTGGAACTTCTGCGGGAAGTATTCCAGACGGGCAACGGCCTGACGCTTCCCATATCGGGTACCGGGTCTGCCGGGATGGAAGCCGCCTTATATAACTCCCTTGAGCCGGGCGACACGGTGGTGGTGGGTGTAGCGGGGTTCTTCGCTTCCCGAATCGTCGAGATCGCGCAGCGCTGCGAAGCCAATGTAGTCCCCGTCGAGGCTGAGTGGGGTAAGGCTGTTTCCGCCGCTGCCGTCGAGGAGGCACTGGCCGGTCATCCGGAGACGAAGGTCGTGGCGCTTGTACACTGCGAAACGTCCACGGGAGTACTGCAGCCCCTGGAGGAGATCGGGCAGCTGGCTCGGGCCCACGGGGCGCTCTTCCTAGTCGACAGCGTGGCGTCCCTCGGCGGACAACGACTCCCGGTAGACGAACTGGGAATCGACATCTGCTACAGCGGCAGTCAGAAGAGCCTGAGTTGTCCTCCGGGTCTCGCGCCCATCACCATGAGCTCCCGCGCTGTCGAAGCCATGAAGTCGCGCAAGACCCCTTGCAGAAGCTGGTACCTTGACCTGTCCATGCTGGACGAATACTGGATCAGCGGCCGGAAATACCATCACACCGCCCCCGCATCCATGATATACGCACTGCGCGAGTCGCTCCGAATCCTGGTCGAAGAAGGGCTGGAGAACAGTTTCGCACGGCACCAGTTGAATGCAGATGCACTACGGGCCGGGGTTGATGCCATGGGCCTGTCCATCGTCGCAGAGGAAGAAGTGCGCTCCAACACCGTGAACGGCGTCCACATGCCCGATGGGGTGGACGCCAACGCCGTGCGCATGGCCCTGCTGAAGGAACACAACATCGAGACAGGGGGCGGACTCGGGCCGTTCGCGGGGAAAGTGGTAAGGGTCGGGTTGATGGGCTATTCGTCGCAGGAATCCAACGTGTTGTTGGTCCTCTCTGCCCTTGCACGGGTGCTAAATGCCCTGGGTTACGAGGTTGCGGCCTCGGCGGGAGTGGGGGCGGCGAGTCGGGTGTACGCCGGGGCGTCCTAGCCCGACTTCTCTTCCTGCCGGTAAGCCTGGTCCAGCAGCTCCACCACGTGGTAAGACCTGCCGGGTCTACCCTCTCTGCGCAATCCCAGGTCAAGCTGCAACATGCAACCGGGGTTTGCCGTGGTAACGAAGTCAGCGTCTACTCCCATCACATCCCGCATCTTGCTGTCCAGAATCTGCATGGAGAGATCCGGGTTGACGATGTTATAGACGCCCGCCGCTCCGCAGCACCTGTCGGAGTTGCGCATCTCAGCAAACTCCACGCCGGGAATCGAAGACAGCAGCTTGCGCGGCGCCTCTTTTATTCTCTGGGCGTGGACCAGGTGGCATGAGTCCTGGTAGGTGACCCGCTTCTTGAAACCCGTCTTGGGGGGGACGAGGGGTAGGGCAGCAAGGAATTCGTTGACGTCCTTGACCTTTGATGTAAAGGCCCTGGCTTTCTCGTAGTACCGAGCATCGTGCTCCAGGAGCTCATCGTACTCCTTCAGCATGGCCCCGCACCCCGCTGCATTGACGACCACGGTGTCGGCGCTTTCAAAGGCGTCGATGTTCTTTCGGGCCATCTCCCGCGCCGCCTTCCGCTCGCCACTGTGTACGTTCAAAGCGCCGCAGCAGCCCTGCGCACCCGGTATATCGACCATACACCCGTTTTTGGAGAGCACGTTCACCGTGGCCCGGTTCACGGGCCCGAACACCAAGGGCATTATGCACCCCGAAAACAGCGCAACTCTTTGCTTCTGTTCTCCTTCTGCCGCCACACTCTTCGCTCTTCCACGGGGATAGGGTCTTAAGGCCAGCTTCGGCAGCATGGACTCCATCTGGGAGAGGCGGGAGGGCAGCAGCGACAGTATCCGTGATTTCCGTACCAGCCATTGCACTCCCGATGCCTGATAGAGCGCCAGCATCTGAAAGGCCAAGCCGAGTCTGCGCTTATGAGGAAACATTTGCCTGAAGACGAAGTTCTTGACAGTCCTTTCGATGAAGGGCTGGGGGGTCTGTTCCTGGATTCGGGCCCGGGTCTCGGTCATCAGGCTCCCGAAGGGCACCCCGGAAGGGCATGCTGCCTCGCAGGCGCGGCACAGCAGGCAAAGGTCCATGTGCTCCACCAGCTTGTCCGTGTACCCGAATCGACCCTCGGCCACAGCCTTCATAAGGGCAAGTCTGCCCCTTGGAGACTCCGTTTCCAGGCCGAGCTCCAGGTAAGTGGGGCATTGGTTCAGGCACAGGCCGCAGTGGACGCAGCGGTAAAGCTCCTCCGCCGTTACTCCGCCGACCGACAGGTCAAGGAGGTCAATTACCGATTGGTCTGCCCTCACCAAAGTCCTATATTCCCTTCACGAACCTGCCAGGATTCAGGGTCCCGTTCGGGTCGAACTGCTCTTTAATCCGCTTCATCAGGCCAACCTGGGGACCGTCAAGTCCCCACACGTCGATACGTTCCTTCAATTGTGCCGGGCAGACCTCGACGACGCAATGGCCGTTCAGCCCCCCGGTTATCTCCCGCACTCTCTTCACCCGGGTCTCCAGGTCATCGATGGAGACGCCCTCGTCCCACCAGTACCCGTAAACGACTCCGTTGACCATGTTACAGGAAACGGCCCAGTCCTCGCCGGAAATGCGTTGAATGCGGTCAACCAGGGTCACGGCGTCGGAGGGCAGGCAGGTGGCCTTAACTATCATAGTGGCTGGGGAATCGGGGCGGCGGCCCGCATCCCGCACTCTTTGCCACACCTCTGCTGCCCCCTCGGCGTCTTTTCGGGTCACTCCCCAGCCGTTCGAATCGCACAGTTCGACGACGCTCCGGGCTTGCCGCTCAACCGCCTCCCTCATCCCGCCTATCTGCAACACCACCGAGTATCCGTCCAAGACCCCCACCCCTTCCCCACCGATCAACTGAAGGGCCACGGGGGTTACACCGGCTTCGCGCAGACCTTTCACCAGGGCTCCCGCCTCCACTGGGGTCTTGCACGTAACCACTTGAGTGCAGGTCTCTTTGAACAGCGGCGCCAGCTTGAAAGCCGCCTCCACGATGATGCCGAGGGTGCCCAACGCTCCGGTGTACAGCTTGTTCATGTCGTAACCTGAGACGTTCTTGACCACCTTGCCGCCGCCCTTGGTCACGTCGCCGTTCGGGTTGACGACTTTTATGCCGATCAGCATGTCCCTGGCCGCGCCGAATTGCGCCCTAATCGGCCCGCTGGAGTTGGCAGAAAGGATACCCCCGATGGTAGCTCTGTCCGGCAGGGGCGGGTCGAGGGGCAAGAACTGGCCATTTTCCCCCAACTCTTCCTGCAAAGTCCCAAGGGTTATCCCCGCCTCGACGACCACAGTCAGATCCGAGGGCTCGTAATCCAGGACCCGATTCAGCCTTGAGGCGCTGATAACGAGATCGCAGCCAAGAGCCCGGTTACCCAGCGCCATCGCCGTGCCTCCACCCCAGGGCACGACCGTCTTCCCATCCCGGTCCGCCGCAGATAGGAGACTGCTCATCTCCTCAATGGTGTTGGGGAAGACGACCGCTTCCGGCTCGAGGCCATCCACGGCGTATCCTTTGACGCCCTGCCCGTGAGTCACCTTACGGTTACGGGGAATCCGGTCGATCTCCCATTGCAGGGTGTGGGGAATGGCCATGACGCTTTATCGCAGGTTGTCGGGCCCCGGCCTACGAGCCGAACAACCACTCCTTGAGCGCCTGGATGTGGTCCGGTGTCGTACCGCAGCACCCCCCGATGATCGAGGCCCCTTGCCCGCGCCACCCCTTGGCGTATTCGAGGTACTGCGCAGGGTTCAGGCCGCTGGGCACGGCAGATCGGGGGCCACCGGGGTCGGGGAAATGGGCGTATGCACCGAACGTTCCCGACCAATTCTTCTTGACTATCTCCAACCCGGGCCCGGTTTCGCCAACGGAGGTGTGCATCACAAACACAGCGTCGATGTCTTTGTCCTTGATGGCGTCCATCGCCTCCTGAAGGGTCACCCCACCGCTTTTGCCCTCGATTCCAAGACAAAGCTCGCCTTCATCCGGGACCACGGAGAACCCGATCCAGACGGGAAGCCCCAACTCCTTAGCGGCATCGATCACAGCCAGGGCATCCGATATCCGAATCAGCATCTCCCCGACCGCGACGTCGGGGCCGCCCTTGGCCAGCTCGCCAAGCTGCTCACGGTAGGTTTCCAGCGCTTTTTCGTAGGGGACCGGGATGCCGGCTTCCAGTTTAGGGGACATGGTAGATACAGAGGCTGCAACGACAACCGAGTCCTCCGCGCCGGCGTTCTTCCTAGCCTGCACGGCCATGTCGATTGCCATCTTGTTGGCCTCGGCAACCTTGTGCTCGAGCCCGCCGACCGCCAGCATGTCTCGGCCCGTGGAGAAGGAGTTGGTGATAATGACTTCGGCGCCCGCTTTTATGTATTCCTCGTGGACTTCCCTGACCACCTCAGGGTGGGTGATCATCGGGCCGCCCGACCATACTTTAGGGCTGGATATTCCTCGTCTTTCGAACTCCGATCCCATTCCGCCGTCGATCAACACCGTTTCACCGGCCGCAAGCCGGGCCTGCATCTTTTCAAAGTTGCCCATCTTCGATCTCCTTACAAAGCCCTTTGGTAGTTTAAGTCATGGCCTCTAGACATACATCCCCGAGACCTGGGGCACGGGTCTATGAAGCGCCGACTCTTGATGCGAAGGCGCTTCGTCGGGAAAGATCTTGCCCGGGTTGAAGGATGCGCTGGGGCAGAAGGCAGCGCGCAGCCGCTTCATCGCTTCCATATCCTCATGGGTGAACGCCCAGGGCATGTACATCTGCTTCTCTACACCTATGCCATGTTCGCCCGTTAGCGCGCCTCCCACGTCGATGCAAGCCCTCATCACCTCTCCACCCGCCTTTATCACTCTCTCTTTAACCCCCTCCTCGTGCTCGTCGAACAGGATTATCGGGTGCAGGTTGCCGTCTCCGGCATGGAATACGTTGCCGGCCAGGACCTGGTAACGGCTGAATATCTCCTCTATTTTCTTCATCACTTCCGGCAACTTGCTGCGGGGGACCACTCCGTCCACTATGTAATAGTTGGGGGCCACGCTTCCCAGAGCTCCGAAGGCGCTCTTGCGCCCGGCCCACAGCCTTTCCCGCTCGGCGGGATCGTCGGCGGCGCGCACCAGGGTAGCTTTGTTGGCCTTGCAGATTTTCTCAATGGCCGAGGCTTCCTCCCTTGCCGACTCTTCCAGTCCCTCCACCTCAATGAGAAGCACGGCCCCGGCGTCCATGGGGAACCCCGCCTTTATCACTTTCTCCACGGCCCGGATTACCACGTTGTCTATCATCTCAAGGGCTGCAGGTATAATGCCCGCCCCTATTACCGCCGAAACCGTGTTCGTTGCGTCAATCGGGTCGTCGTAGACCGCCAGCAGGGTCTTGACCGACTCGGGCTTGGGCATGAGCCGGACTATCACCTTGGTGACTACCACGAATGTCCCTTCCGACCCCACGATGGCACCCGTCAGGTCGTAACCCGGCACGTCCCGCACCTTCCCCCCTACCCACATCATGTCGCCGTTGTGCAGCACTACCTCAAGGCCCAAAACGTGGTTGGTTGTCACTCCATAGGAGAGGCAGTGAGGCCCTCCCGCATTCTCAGACACGTTTCCACCGATAGTGCACGCCTTCTGGCTCGAAGGGTCAGGGGCGTAGTAGAGCCCGAACTGGCTCACGGCAGCGCTAAGGTCCACGTTCACTAGGCCAGGCTCCACCACTGCGATGAGGTTATCGGTATCGACCTCCAGGACCTTCTTCAGCCGGGTCAGCGGCAGAAGGATGCCCCCGGTCGAGGCCAGGGCGCCGCCGCTTATGCTGGTGCCCGCGCCCCGGGGCACGACGGGTATTCCCTCCCGGTGCGCGATTTTAACTGTTTGAGCCACTTCCTCGGCTGAGCCGGGGACGACGACGACTTCCGGGTAGCCCGTTGCCTGGGAGCCGTCGTATTCGAAGACTATGAGGTCCTCGGGGGCGTACAGGACGAACCGCTCCCCTACCACCCCGATTAGCTCTTCGATTATTTTCTGCGGAATCATTTCGTCTGTTCCCTAGAACTTGCGTCGTGCCCTAAGGAACGAGGGCCACAAGGTTTCTAATCATCCTACCATCTGGTGTATTATTAAAACATGGCAGAGGACAAGAAAGAAATTAAAGACCCGTCGCCCGCAGCTACTCGGCCAAGCCCGTTGAAACCCCACGTGTGGGGATTTCCCCCTAAGAAGAAATAGCTCCTCCCGTTCGGGCCACTCCCCAAACAATTAAGGAAGCTATCTCAACTACCATTCCAGGAACCGCTAGCGTCAGGGCGTAGCGTTTGCTGTAAAGGTGCTTACGGTTCGATGTAAGGGCATTTTCCACTTCGCTGTATATCGCCGTCTTAAACGCGACCTCTTCCAGTTGCCAATAGTGCTGACGCAACACTGTTGGATCAAAGGAATCTAGCGAATATAACTCGCGAGACCGAAATCCCCAATAAATCCAAAATGCGATCCAGACATATGCTGCCAGCGCAAAATATAGAAACAATCCAGGCCAAAATCTGTGTGCGAGATCTAGGCCTCCCGGCGCAAGCGGTAACAGCCCGACTATTATGGTGGAGACTGCAAACGCACCAATGAGTTTTCCTTCAACAGAAGATGCTTCCCGGCTTGACGAATCCAACGCGTCCATTGATAAATCGTAAGCAGCATTCAGTGTCTTAGGGTCTACTTCATCCATTGCGCCCTTTCAATGCGAATCCTTCTGACCTAGCAGAGCGAACTGGCGACCAGTCTATCACCCCACCCTTTCACCGACTATAATCCGCTTCATGAAAATCGTCGTTGCGCCCCAGGCGTTCAAGGGGAGCCTCGGGGTGTTCCAGGTCTCCAATGCCATAGTCGCCGGCGTCCGTCGCGTCTTCCCCGATGCCGAAGTTCTCATCTCTGCTATGGCCGACGGCGGGGACGGCACACTTGAAGTCCTTATGCGAGGCACCGGCGGACACACTCACGAGGACACAGTCACCGGACCCCTCGGCGAGCCCGTCAAGGCCTTCTGGGGGGTCTTGGGAAGCACCGATACCGCTGTAGTGGAGATGGCCAATGCCTCCGGGTTGGCCCTCGTCCCCAGGGACAGGCGCGACCCTCTCATTACGACAACTTACGGCACTGGCGAACTGATCCGCCACGCCCTCGACAACGGCTACCGTAAGTTCATCCTTGGTGTCGGGGGGAGCGCCACTTGCGACGGCGGCGCGGGCGTCGCCCAGGCCTTGGGTGCCAGGTTCCTGGACGAGTCGGGGGCCGAGCTTCCCTTCGGGGGTGGTCCAATGGCCCGGCTCGCAAAAATCGACGTCTCGGGCATCGATCCCCGGGCCACCGAATCCACCTTCCAAGTCGCAACCGACGTCACCAATCCGCTCTGCGGCCCGGAGGGCACCGCTACCATCTATGGCCCTCAGAAGGGGGCCACTCCCGCCATAATCGACCAGTTGGACGCAGCGATGGGAAACTTCGCCGACGTGGTGCGCCGGGACTTCGGAATCGACCAGAGGGACGACCCGGGGGCCGGGGCGGCGGGTGGGCTCGCCTACGGCATGAAGGTGTTCTTCCCGACAGAGCTCAGGGCGGGCGTCGAGGTAGTAGCCGACGCCGTCAAATTTGTCGAGCAGCTTAATGGAGCAGACCTGGTCATCACGGGCGAGGGGCAGATCGATGGGCAGTCATCCTACGGGAAGACGATTATGGGCGTGGCGTCAAGGGCCAAGGGGCTTAATATCCCGGTCATAGCCCTCGCTGGCAACCTTGCTCCCGAGTACCGTTCCATCTACGAACAGGGCGTGACTTCGGTAATGAGCATCGCCCCCGGCCCGATCGCTCTTGACGCCGCCATCCACGACGCCGGGGCCCTCCTCACCGAGGCCACCGAGAGATCGCTCCGCATGGTGTCTATCGGCATGGGTCTCTGAGCCACGCTCAAGCCACTAAGATCACGAAAATGGGGGCCTCGTTGGAAAATGTCACCGGCCCGGACGCCGAACTCAGGGGTTACAAGGTCCCGGTCCTGGACAAGGGCTACGTTCACCTGCTCGACTACATAGGCGGCGACGAGCGGATCCTGGACGCTGCCCGGGTCTCGACCGGCGCCAAGCCGGACCCCGAACGCGACCGCCGTCTCATCTTCTTCCTGATGGAGAACAAGCACGGCACTCCCTTCGAGCACGTCGTCTTTCAGTTCGTTATCAAGTGCCCCATATTTGTCGCACGCCAATGGCTCCGTCACCGCATAGCCAGCTATAACGAGCGGTCGGCACGCTACCGCGCCTTCAAAGAAGAGTTCTACGTCCCATCCCTCGAGGACCTTCCCGGCATCTTCGACGACGAAGACCTGAAGGAATATGAGGAGATGATGCACAGCGAGCACGAATTCTATCAGCGTATGCTGGAGAAAGCCAAGCCCTTCAAGGAGCATCGCAAGCGCACGAGGGAGGTGTTCCGGGGCGTCCTCGGCACCGCCTACTACACGGAGTTTTACTGGACGCTCAATTTCCGTGCCCTTATGAACTTCCTGGAGTTGCGGCTGGGAGAAGGCGCGCAGCCCGAGATCCGCGCCTACGCCCTAGCCATCGAGAAGATTGCCCAACGCGTCGCTCCCCTGGCATTCGAGGCTTTTGACGAGTTTTTCCTCAAGCCCGCAAGGGCCCATGGCTAGCTCTTCGCGACTTCCCGGCCTCTGCCTTGTCACTGATTCCTCGGTACCTCTTCATGCACCTTTAGAAGAAGTAGTGGCCGAAGCGGTGTCGGGTGGGGTGGGGATGGTGCAGATCAGGGAGAAATCCCTGTCCTCCGGCGATCTGTACCGGCTCGCGGCCAGGCTCCGCCGCGCCACCCTGGGAAAGGCCATTCTCACCATCAACGACCGCACTGACGTGGCCATCGCCGTCGATGCGGACGGCATTCACCTTCCCTCCCACTCTCTGCCAGCCTGTGTAGTGAAGAAGCTTGGTGGAGAGAGGTTGTTGGTCGGCAGGTCTGTGCACAGTGTTGAGGAGGCCGTGGTTGCCGAGAGCGATGGCGCTGACTATCTAATACTCGGGACAATCTACGGCACTGCCTCCCATCCCGGCCGCCCGCCCTCGGGGCCCGGGTTGATAGAGGCAGTGAAGGCTCGGGTACGTACGCACATCTACGCCATCGGCGGGATCAATGCCTCCAATGCGGGGGAGGTGATGAGAGCCGGGGCCGACGGCGTTGCCGTCATACGCTCAATTCTCGGAGCGCCCGATCCCGGCATTGCGGCTAGGGAGCTTGCGGAGATAGTTGAAAGCCATCGATAGCTTTGGAAGAGAGGCCACAGATGCTCGATTTATCGGACAGTCACACTCATTTGGAGGACTATGGGCCGCAGCTCCCGGAGGTCGTGCAACGGGCGCGGGATGTCGGGGTCAGGCGGATCATCACTGCCGGAAGCTCCCTGGAATCTTCCATAGCCGCCGTGCGAATAGCCGAGGTGTATCCCGACATCTATGCAGGTGTCGGCATCCATCCCCACGCCGCCCACCTAAACATCACCGAGGCCACCTTCGAAGAGCTTCGCAGTCTTGCCAAGTCCAGTGAAAAGGTTGTCATGATCTGCGAACCGGGCCTGGACTATTTCAAGAGCAAGACGCCCAGGGAGGTGCAGCAGGACGTCTTCCGCCAGCACCTGCGCCTAGCCCGGGACCTGAGCCTGCCTGTCGTGTTCCACAGCCGAGAGGCCTACTGGGACTGCCTGCGCATTCTGAAGGAGGAGCGGGTCTACGAGGTCGGGGCCATCATGCACTACTTCGTGGCCGACCAGCGAATCGCCGAAGAGTGCATGGACATGGGAATCTACATCTCCTTTTCAAAGACGCTCCTCAGCCTCCACCACCTCCACCCCATAGCCAAGTCCCTGCCCCTTGAGTACATGGTTATCGAGACCGACTCTTTCCCACAGCCCTGGAGAAAGAAGAACCCGCTGGAACCGGCCCAGCTGCTGCGCGTCGCGGAGAAGATCGCCGAGCTGCGCGGCATAACCGTCGAGGAGGTGGCCCGTCAGACGACGGCCAACCTGAAGTACGTGGTCGGGCCTAAGTTACTATAGGGGTGTCGTCTCGGTTGGCCCACTCACCCATAGAGCCGTCGTAGTTGCTGACGTTCTCGTAGCCCAGCAGCCGGAGGGCAAACATTACGTGCGCCGCACGTATTCCACCCTGTCAGTAGGTGACTACCTTCTTCTCCGGAGTGATCCCCGCCGATTCGTAGAGCTGTCTTAGCTCCGCAGGGGGCAGGAAAGTCCTGAACTCGTCGTCGGTGACGGCTTTCGTCCACTCGATGTGGATGGTGTCGGGCATGTGACCACCCCGCTTGTTTCCCCGCGTCAACGCTCCCGTGTACTCGTCGTCGGTACGGACGTCCAGGGTGACCCATCCGGGCTCGTTGATCCGTTGCTTCAGCTGGTCGAGGGTGCAGTTGTATTCGGGGAGCAGGCTAGCGGTAAAGGACGCGGGCGCGTGGGGCGACATAGGCTTGCCGCTGTGATACAGAGACAGGGGAACAGCCTCGACGGGCCGACCCTCGCTCATCCACTTGTTCCAGCCGCCGTTGAGCACCCGCACCTTCTCGTGGCCGTGCATTCGGAGGAGCCACCAGAGCCGGCCGGCGTAGAGTCCGCCCCAGTCGTCGTAGGCGATCACGTCGTGCTCGTCGCCGATGCCCACCCCGCTCATCGCCGCGGCGAATTGGTCGGGGCCCATGACCAGGACCCTGTTGTCCGGGTCCTTGAAGTAGTCGCGATTCAGTCCCATCGAGCCGGGGATGTGGCCCCTCTTGTATGCGTCGATAGGCCCCATGTCCACGATCCTCAGATTGGGATCGTCCAGGCACTCGGCGAGCCATTCTGTCTCGACCAGAAGGTTGGGCCTGTTGTGCTTGTTGTCGTTAGTCATGTTACGTCCTGTCTAGCGCTTCTAAAGTACTGTATCCAGTGCGTTAACGAACCGGCGAAAGTGAGGCAATTTACTCTTCAATTCGTCGGGATTCAGTTTGGCCAACAGATCGAAGGAGTCGCGACCTTTCTTATATTCACCCTTATTGGAGCTAGACGTGGCTCTTTTGAGGGCTACCAGAATATCTTCCTTGGCCCGACTTTCCAAATTATTGTCGTCTGGTAGCTTTGTGCTGTTCATGCTTGGAAAATGTTTGATGAGGGCGTTCGGGTCGGCTACCAGCCATGTCCCCATGGTGGTTACCATCAGTTGTGCTTGATCGTCACTTGCTGCCTTGGGCCTTGGCCATCCGTCACGGTTGGCCAAGTGTCTCCATGCCCCGGAGGGATTGTCAGGCCCGTTGGCTCCGTCGACTAAGTCCTCGCTGTCAACCAAAAGTATGGGAAAGCGCTTGCCACTTTTTAACTCCGTTTGAAAACGTTTGAATGCCACGTTTCTAGAACCGCAGGCAGCAACTTTCGGTAACCGCCCGATGAACCCAGAATTTTCCATTAACTTGGCAAACCCTTGACGGCATTTAATTTGGAGTGCCCTACTTTCTCCGCCTCCTTCCACGCAGAGCATCATGCTCACCAGCGTGTTCCCCCAATTTGGCCGCTCGTCCACAGCTGTCCTAGCCGATAGTCATCCAGCCATGCGCTCATTTCGTCCCGGTCTAGGCGATTCATCTGCGTTGAGCCGTTGTCATTGTCGAAAACGACAATCGACTCCGGCACATCTGATAAGGCATCCACCAGAATGTCAGAGTGCGTAGTGACAATAAGCTGCATATGCTCGCTGGCTGCCTGCAAGTGTTTGGCTAGCCTAACAACTATGTCAGGGTGCAGTCCCAATTCCGGTTCCTCAATGCACACGACGGGGGGAGGGGTTGGGTTGTAGAGAATTGCCAGCAGACACAAATATCGGAGGGTTCCGTCGGACAGTCTTTGAACTGGAATAGCCTGTCGTTTCCCTTTTATCCTTTCTGTCAAGAAAAGGTGGGTTGTCCCAGCGTTGATAACAACTTCATAGTCGATAAACCTGTCGTATAGATCATTCAT
The DNA here is from genome assembly GCA_965222055.1 of Dehalococcoidia bacterium. GTDB lineage: Bacteria > Chloroflexota > Dehalococcoidia > Plut-88900 > Plut-88900 > Plut-88900. The sequence continues at coordinate 3,110,916 of CBDCTF010000007.1, read as the reverse complement.
TCCTTCTATAATGCTGGATTTTGCTTCTGGTGTGGCGCCCATCTGGTTCAGGTAGGTGCAAAGATTTGAATAGTCCTCTTCTAGCCGGTCGCCCCGCAGGTCGGTGGGTTGGGATGACCGAAAGACCGTTTCCCGTCCAAATGCCCATGCATCATAAATGCGCACCTGTTCGTACATGAAAGCCAATCGTGTAATAGATGGATAATCAGTATGCGAGCGGAATTGAGCCAAGCCTGATTGATCATGACGATGTTGTTCATGAAAAGGAGTTTCTACTGGTGCAATATTGCGGGATGTCATCCTTATTACTTTTGCGGAAAAATCAGATTGGTAAACTAGCTGATCATTTTCCTCAATCAGTTCCGAAGTAATCCAGAACCCAATCTGAAGAGTGCGCAATGTAGGGTCGATGAACACTACTTTGTGATGGAGCGACGACCCCGCGTATTGCACGGTTAGGTCTAGTGTGGGACTTGTGAATTCGTAAGGTCCTTTCCAATACCAACCCTCCACACCTCCTCCTCTGCGAACTGCTTCTTGCAGGTCCGTTGGCATACCCCTTACCAGTCGCAGAATGTCGATTAGATTGGATTTACCAGACGCATTCGGCCCGATTAGAACGTTCAACGGTCCTAGCTTTAGAGAAGGCGTGTCATGCCCGAATGAAAGCAGCCCCTTTGGGGTAATGCTCTTTATTGGCGTTACTATCGTCATAGCATTTGCGCGATAAACCTCTCACCCTACGCGAGAGTTACTCGTACGAATGTGTCCTAGTTCAACTCCCGCCGACTGCGCTTTCAAGCGCCGCCACATCGTAGCCCAACACCGGCGCCGACCCACCCACCACTATGGGCCTTTTGAGCAGGGCCGGTTCCTGGGTCATGAGGTCCAGCTTCTCGGCGTCCGAGAGGGCGTCGATATCCAGGCCCAGCTTCTTCACGGCCCTGCTCTTACGGGAGAAGAGCCGGTCCATCGGGATGAGCTCAAGCAAACCTTCGATCTCCTCCCGGGAAAGGGGTTCCTTGAAGATATCCCTCTCTATGTGATCGATCTCCTTCTGCGAAAGAAACTCTTTCGCTCTTCTGCAAGAAGTTCAGGAGCGTTTTGTATACAGAGTGATCTCGGGTGCAGCCATTGTCTCCTCCTGACGCTTGTAACGAGGTCTATGACGCCATTCTACGCGGCCCTCTCCCTCCAAGTCCAGAAGCCCAATCCTCCCTCCAAATTGACACCCCCAACCCCCCGACTATAGAATAAGGGCCGCTTTCTGGGGGAATATTACCAACTTTGCTGCCTATGGACTGGGACACGCGCCCCTGTCAGGGCACACCCCGTTAGTTACAGGAGGTCGAGAATGGCAGATCTGTCCCGTATGGCCGCGATCGTCGGAGTGGATGAGTCCGACGAAATAGGCAAAGTACCCAACAAGTCCCGTCTCCAGCATGGCTCGGAGGCCGCCTTCAACGCACTAGACGACGCCGGTCTTTCTCTCTCGGATGTCGACGGGCTATTCGTCGCCGGACCGTCCCCTTATAACATGGCCGAGTACATGGGCTTCACCCCCAAGTACACAGACGGCACCAACGTCGGCGGCTCCTCTTTCGTCATCTACGTAGAACACGCCCTTGCCGCAATCAGCGCAGGGCTTATCGACGTGGCCCTCATCGTGCACGGCGAAGCGGGGCGGAGCACCCGGGCCTACGCTGGGGACGACCCCAACATGCCCATCGCCCAGTACGAGCACCCCTACGGCTTGGTCATCGAACCTCACGCCTACGCCTTGGCCTGCACCCGCTACATGCACGAGTTCGGCGAGGAGCGCACTCGCAACGCCCTCGCAGAGATAGCCGTGTCTACCCGTAAGTGGGCCCAGCTCAACCCCAAGGCCTACATACAGGATCCCATGTCCATCGAAGACTACCACGAGTCCCGCTGGATCTCCTGGCCCTTCCACCTCCCCGACTGCTGCCTCGTCACCGATGGCGGCGGCGCAACGGTCATCACTTCGGCGGCGGTGGCCAAGAGCACTAAGAAGAAACCCGTCTGGATCCTCGGCACAGCCGAAGGTCACGACCACGGCGAGGGTGTCCTGCAGCAGACTGACCTCGCTTCGACTATAGCCAGGGAGACCGGGCCTCGGGCGCTGGAGATGGCGGGACTTACCCACTCCGACATCGACCTCGCCATGATCTACGACTCCTTCACCTACACGGTCCTCATCACCCTGGAGTCCCTCGGCTTCTGCGGAAGGGGCGAGGGCCCCGACTTCGTCGCCAACCAGCGCACCGCTCCCGGCGGCGACTTTCCAATGAACACCAACGGCGGCGGACTTTCCTACTGCCACACCGGCATGTACGGCATGTTCCTCCTGCTGGAGGCCACCCGGCAGCTGAGAGGCGAGTGCGAAGACCGGCAAGTCGCGGGCGCCAAGACCAGCCTGGTCAACGGCACGGGCGGCACCCTGTCCTCCACCGGCACCATCGTCCTGGCCTCCGACTAGTAGGAACCGGCGAGCTACTTCGTAAGAGGAGAATAAATATGGCAGACTACAACCTTCCCGTCCCCATTCCCCAGCCCGAGTCCGACTTCTACTGGGAGAAAGCCAAGGCCCACGAGCTCTGGTTCCGCAAGTGCAACGCCTGTGACAAGGCCTACTTCTACCCCCGGGACTTCTGCCCCACCTGTCACACCAAGGACGTTACCTGGATGCAGAGCAGCGGCAAGGGATCCGTATACGCCTTCACAATCGTCCATCGGTCCCCGCCCCCGTTCCGCGAAGTGTGCCCTTACGTGGCCGCCCTCGTGGAGCTTGAAGACGGCGTACGAATCCCTACAAACATCGTTATCGACGACCCGACTCCCGAGAACGTCTCTATAGGGATGGCCGTAGAGATCGTCTTCGACGACATAACCGACGAAATCTCGCTGCCCAAGTTCAAGCCTGCCTAGCCCTGCATTCCGGGGCCCGGTCCGGCATAACTGAGGAGGTCCTTAATGGCTGACCTTTCGCGAAAAGCCGCTATCGTCGGCGTGGACGAGTCTAACGAGATAGGGCGCGTCCCCAACAAGTCTCGCATGCAGCTCGGCTCGGAGGCGGCGTTCAACGCCCTCGATGACGCCGGGCTATCACTCTCGGATGTCGATGGCCTGTTCATTGCCGGCCCATCTCCTTACTCGATGGCCGAGTACATGGGCTTCACTCCTAAGTACACCGACGGGACCAACGTGGGAGGCTCCTCCTTCATCATCCACGTAGAGCACGCCCTGTCCGCCATCAACTCCGGCCTCATGGACGTAGCCGTCATAATCCACGGAGAGGCGGGACGAAGCACCCGGGCCTACCCGGGAGACGACCCCAACATGTCCGGGGCGCAGTACGAAGACCCCTACGGCTTCGTCATCGCGCCCCACGGCTATGCTACAGCCTGCTCCCGCTACATGAACGAGTTCGGTGAGGATCGGACCCGGCAAGCCCTGGCAGAGATTGCTGTCGCAACCCGGAAGTGGGCCGAGCTCAACCCCAAGGCCTTCATGCGGGACCCCATGTCCTTCCAGGACTACCACGACTCCCGCTGGATTTCATGGCCGTTCCACCTCTTCGACTGCTGCCTGGTTACCGACGGCGGCGGCGCGACCGTCATCGCCTCCGCTGACGTGGTTCGCAACACCAAGAAGAAGCCCGTCTGGATCCTAGGTTCTGCCGAGGGGCACGATCACGGAGACGGCATTGGACAGCAGGCGGACCTCTGCTCGACCATCGCTCGGGAGACCGGGCCACGGGCCCTTGCGATGGCGGGGCTCACTCACTCGGACATCGACCTTGCCATGATCTACGACTCCTTCACCTACACCGTCCTCATCACGCTGGAGTCTCTCGGGTTCTGCGGCCGGGGCGAGGGCCCCGATTTCGTCGCCAACCAGCGCACGGCTCCCGGCGGCGATTTCCCCATGAACACCAACGGAGGCGGGCTATCCTATTGCCACACCGGCATGTACGGCATGTTCCTGCTTCTGGAAGCAACCCGGCAGCTGAGGGGTGAATGCGGAGACCGGCAAGTGCCGGACGCCAAGACCTGCCTGGTCAACGGCACGGGAGGCACACTTTCTTCCACCGGCACCCTGGTGCTGGCCTCCGACTAGCCTTCCCTACGAAAAACGAAACAGGGGAGTGCGCTAACGCACTCCCCTGTTTTTTATATCAGAATATTCGCGGGTAGTCGGGTCAGTTAAGGGAAAAGCGGGGGCGCTCCGATGAATCGTCCTTACGGCTGCCTCTGGCCTCTTTCTTCCTTCTCTCAGACAAGAAGATCTCCAGGCTCAGGTTGGTGGACTGGAGAAGCTTTAGTTCTTCCTCCAGCCGCACCGTAGCGGACGAGGTCTCCAGAAGACCCTGCTTCTCCCGCGTGCCAGTCATCAACTCCGCCGCAACGGTGTAAGACAGTCTCTCCGGGTCTTCATCCAGGTCAACTGTACCTTCTCCCATGCCTCGCAGGGAGGCCAACAGCGACCTGTAGGTCCTGAAGTGGCGCGCCACCCGCGTGGCCAACTCCTCGGGCGCCGACTCCTCCGTCCTCTCCAACACCTCGATGCTTCCCACCATGTACGGCGTTATCTGTTGGATGTCTACGATGCGGAAGACCTCTTCTCCGACTGCGCTCACGAGCATCCGGCCGCCGCCCTGCGGGACCACGTCCATGATTCTGGCAACTGTCCCTATCTCAAAGGGCACGGCCGCTCCCCCCACTTCCTTACCCGACTTGATCAGCACTACCCCGAATGTCATGTCACCTTCCAGACACCTGTTCATCATCTGCTTGTACCGCTCTTCGAATACTCGGAGCGGCAGGGGCATGCCGGGGTAGAGGACCACGTTGAGCGGGAATAGAGGTAGGTCTCGAGGACCGGAGTTGGGCATGGGCTATCCCTGGGCCGCGGAGCCTGAGGCCTCGCGCTCCGGCATTCGCTTGCTGATCTCGCCCTCTATGAAGGAGAAGTCCTCTATGGAGAGCAGGTGAACGTTGCCCTGAAAGGCCAGGTGCCAGTGCTGCGGCGGCCATCTCTTCACGTATTCCAGGTGGGGCACTATCGCCTTGGCGTCCACGTATGTTCCCGGCTCGAGGATCATCTCGGGCTTGATGCCGAACCGGAAGGGGTATTCCTCGCCCTTCTTCTTGCTGTTCCAGATCGGGGCGTGATCTTCGTAGTAGGGCGAAGTTATGGAAGCCGTTCCGCCGAACTGCTGCACTCCCGTCAGGTAATAGAGCACCCGGTCCCCGGGCTCCATTCTCTCCGCTTTCTTCCGGTGCCGGCTCTTGACCCCCTGCACCAGGAATCCAAGCTCCCGAGAAATCTCGAAGTTCTCAGCCGAGCTAACGATCATCCAGTAGTTGGGCATTTTCGAATACTCCCTTCGGGCAGTCAGATCAATCGGGCTAGCCGCCGATGTGGTACATCTCCACCTTTTTGGCCCGGCTCCCGGACAACGAGGCACGATCCTCTGAGTACCGGTCCGCCCTGCGGCCCCATATGCCTTTAATGATATCGGTGAGGTCGGCGTCGCTGGCACCGGCCCTTAGGGGCCCACGTAAATCGTCGCCCTTCGAGGCGAACAGGCAGGTGTACACCTGCCCCTCTGCCGAGATGCGGGACCGGGTGCAGTCTCCACAGAACGGGTTGCTCACCGAGGATATGACCCCGATCTCCCCCTTGCCGTCGGCGTACCTGTAGCGGTCCGCCACCTCGCCCCGGTAGCTCTTGTCCACGGGATCCAGGGGCATCTCCCGGTCGATCATCCCGATGACTTCCTGGGCGGTCACCACCTGGTCGGAGCGCCACTGGTTCAGGTTGCCCACGTCCATGAACTCGATGAAGCGGAGGATGTGGCCCATGTCTTTGACGCGCCTCGTGAGGTCGACAATCGTGTGCTCGTTGACCCCCTTCTGCACGACGACGTTGATCTTGATGGGGGCAAGGCCTGCTTCCTCGGCGGCACGGATGCCTTCCAGCACCCTTCCGGTCCCGAACCCTCGGCCATTCATTTGTCCGAAGATATTGTCGTCCAGGGTGTGCAGGCTAACCGTGACCCGTTTCAGGCCCGCAGCGCGGAGCTGCTGGGCCTTCTTGGCCAGCAGGAAACCGTTGGTGGTCAGGGCCAGGTCTTCCAATCCTTCTATCGAGGCCAGCTGAGCCACCAAGACTTCGAGCTGATCCCGGAGGAGGGGCTCGCCACCCGTGAGCCGTAATTTGCGGACACCCAGGCCGACAAAGAGTCGGGCCACGCGGCTGATCTCCTCAAAGGTAAGGATGTCGTCTTTCGGGAGGAACCGGTATCGCTCGCCGAAAATCTCCGCGGGCATACAGAAGGTACACCTGAAGTTGCACCTGTCGGTAACCGAGATACGCAGGTCTCGCAACGGCCTCCCGAAGAGGTCGAGAATCCCGTCTGCCTGCTGTGTGGAAGTTTCTCTACTCATGCGCCGGAAATGGCTATACCACCCCTCCCCAATCTCCATTTTACCCCCGAGGGTCGGGGGTGTACAAATTGGTGTACTCGTTCACCCTAGGGTGGCAGAATCTCAAGGGTAGTGTTATTCTGGCACTTAGAACAATTGTGCATTTGTGATTGCCTGTGCTCCCCCAACCTACCACTACATTCAGAGACCCAGTCCACGGATATATTGGTATTTTTGATTGGGAGAGGGAAATCATAGATTTGCCAGTGTTTCAGCGTCTGCGATCCATTCGGCAATTGGCCCTCACCTCATACATCTATCACGGAGCGGAACATTCTCGGTTCGGCCACTCCCTCGGTGTCATGCACCTTGCTGGAAGGACCGTAGAAAAATTGCTGCTACACCCGAATCATAAGGACTTATTAAAGGAACGTCAGGGTTGGGCCGAAAGTGAATTTGACTCGAAGGTCGACCAGATTGTCATTGAGGCCCGCTTGGCTGGCCTCTTACACGATATCGGCCATGCGCCCTTCTCCCATGCCGGAGAAGATATGTTGTTCCCTGAAGGAAAACGACACGAGGACTATTCTAAAGAGTTGATACTCTCCGATGAAATGGGTGTCGGCAACATAATTGATGGCCAGCTAGGCGGGAGAGGAGTGACTAAAGAAAGGGTTGTCGAGGTTTACAGCGATCCGACAGCTTACGGAGTCGGGTTCGTAAGTGAACTAGTTGATAGCATCTGGGACGTAGACAAGATGGACAATCTTCTACGGGACTCCCTGTATTGTGGAGTTCAATACGGCTCCTATGACCTAGATAGAATCATAGATACAGTTACTCTCTATGACGAAAATGAGGGTGGAGAGCTTAGTCTAGGAATCGAGGAAGGAGGATTGCATGCTATTGAGGGTTTCATCCTCGCTAGATATTTCATGTTCACGCAAGTCTATTTCCATAAAACACGTCGAGCCTACGACTTGCTATTGACTGACTTCATAGCGGAGCTTCTGAATGAGTCGCCAGGCAACGGCCGATACCCTGAGAGCTTAAATGAGTACATCCAATGGAATGACTGGAAAGTTCTAGATGAAATACGTAAGCGGACTGATCAGGCAAACAAAAACGTAGCGTGGAAACTTGCTAATCGAAAGCACCCAAAGTTAGTGTACGATAAGGGCGGTTACACGGACCCTCTTGCTCTCAATAGTGCCTTAAGGAGGCTCCCCGAAGCTTTATCTAAGAACTTTCCCAATGTGAAGACGTGGACGGATACAGCCATTGATCATCCGGAAAAATTCAAGATGGCAGAACCTTGGCCCATCAGAAGAAATCTTGGTTGGGAATCTCTCCATAGAGTTTCAAGCACATTGGCCGGTCTGCAAGAAATCTTATGGTTTCGAGTCTTTGCGGACGTCGGCGATGACGAAGCACTCAAGAGGAAACTTGAAAGCTTCTGCGTGCAGGTAGTGGCCTAAACGGGAGGACGCCATGAGAAACCAAGAGCTTTTGCCTATGAGAATCGCCTTCATCCGACGAATAGTTGATCGTCACAAGGACATCGGCAAGACGAAGATTCAAAAGATCACCTATTTCCTACAGAAGTCCGTTGGGGTTCCCTTGAAGTATCCGTTCCGGATGCACTACTACGGCCCTTACTCAGACGAACTCGACAATGCACTTTCCTGGGCCAACGCTCTCGGTTACGTAGACATCAAGCCTGACCTCCACGGATTCGGATATCACGTAATGCCCGCTGAGGATGGCGATATCGCCTGGGAGCCGGAGTATGACATTTCTCAGGCCCACGACATACAGAAGATTGACAAGGTGATTGCTATCCTGGGAGACCTTGAAACCTATGAACTTGAACTCTACGCCACGATTCATTTGATAGGGGGCCCGGGGACTGACTTATCCAAAAGGGAGACAATTGCAACTGTTAAAAGGCTGAAGCCGAAGTTCTCTGACGAAATGGTCTCTTCCACCTATATGGCCCTTAAGAACACGAGCCTAATAAAACGTCCTTCACAACATTGACATGATTGGGTCATAACAATAAATTAACACTTCCCACACTCCACCGGAGAGTGCTGAACTGCCTTCCCTCCAACTGCGTCTTCTTCTCATCCCTCTAGTCCTCGCCCTTCTCTCGGTGCCGCTTGCATGTCGTGACACCGGCTCGGTAGAAATTGTCTTGCCCACCCCGGGATCCAATTCCGGGATTGTTGTATACGTCACCGGCGAGGTGGTTGATCCGGGCCTTCACACTCTTCCCTCGGGCCAGAACCGATTGCTCGATGCCATAGAGGCCGCGGGCGGCTTCACCGCAAACGCCGACCCCGCCAGCGTCAACGGCGCACTCATCATCTCCGACCAGGAGCACATTCGCGTTCTCTCCATTCCCGGCACCGCCCCGTCAGGCAACATCGCGTCAGGTAACAGCCCACCAGGCACCACCCCCGACACCCTCGTCGACTTGAACGCCGCCTCCTCCGAAGAGCTGCAGACCTTGCCGGGAATCGGGCCTGGGAGGGCTGAGGCCATCATCGACCATCGGGAGAGTCACGGTCCTTTCACCCGCATCGAGGACATCCTTGAGGTGTCGGGCATTGGGGAGAAGACGTTCGAGTCGATCCAGCATCTGATCAGGGTACGATAGCCCTCGGCATGCCGGAGGCAAGCTGCCCATGACCCTCGTCTACATCAGCGGGGCCCTGGTTGTGGGCATACTCGCCGGGTTGCAGCTTGACCTACTGCCCTGGCCCTTCTTCATCGCCGCGGGTCTCGTCCTGATTGCGGGCCTTCTCCTCAGGACAAGGCCAAGAATCATCTATTTATTCCTGCTCGCTGCGCTACTCGTAGGCATAGGCCGGGGCTCGACCGTGCCGGTCTCCGGGCCTCCCGAGCAACTTCAGGCCCTGGCTAGTTCGCAGACAATTGAGGTCTCCGGAATTGTCGATGATTACCCGGAGTCACGAGGCGCCCTCACCCAATTCCGCTTCTCCGTTGAACGTTACCGCGCCGACGGAGGCTGGGTGGAAACTTCGGGTTTGCTGTTGGTCAGGGCCAAACCATCCATCCTAATGATCGAGGAGCGGATCCCTCCCTTCTTCCGGTACGGCGACACCCTGGTACTGAAGGGAAACCTCGAGCAACCCCCTGTGTTAGAGGAATTCGACTGGCGGGAACGTCTCGCACGCGAGGGTGTCCATTACCTCATGTTCCGACCGGAAGTCGAATTGACTGACGGTAGAGGGGGTGTGCGTGCCCTCGGATGGGTCTACCGAGTGCGGGAAGAGATGGCCGCGTCCCTTGGCAGATCTCTGCCGGAGCCTAGGGCCTCTCTGGCCCAGGCACTGTTGCTCGGCATACGGGGAGGGCTTCCCTCGGAGCTCAGGGAGGACTTCGCCAAGACCGGCACCACCCACCTGATAGCCATATCGGGACTCCACGTGGGCATTCTGGTCGGGTTGGTTAGTCTAGCCAGTGCCGCTCTGCTAGGCAGAAGGGGACAGATCTACATCGTCATACCCCTGCTTTTCGTGTGGGTCTACGCCGTGCTCACAGGCTTTTCGCCGCCCGTGGCCCGAGCGGCCATTATGGCGAGCCTCTACCTGTGGGCAATATTCCTGGGCCGCCAGCGAAGCGGCTTGACTGCACTCTCCGCGGCCGCGGCGCTAATGGTCACCATTGATCCCGACTTGCTCGAAGAGGTGTCTTTCCAACTCAGCTTCCTGGCTATGGCCGGGCTGCTCCTGCTCGGGCCGTGGTTCCGGGCCGGGGGCCTGAGGCTCGTGGCGCGGTACTGGGAGCCCGAAGGCATCTCAGGCGGCATCGTGAAGTTCTTCATCGAGGCTTCGGCCATCTCCCTCGCCGCCATCATGGCCACCTTCCCCATCATCGGTTTCAACTTCCATTTTCTCTCGCCCGTTAGTCTGTCGGCCACCGTCTTTGTCCTGCCTGCACTGCCCTTTATCCTTGTTTCTTCGCTTGCAGCAGCCGTTGCAGGTACGTTCTCGGAGACCGCGGGACAGATTCTGGCATGGGGAACGTGGCCGTGGCTTTCGTGGATGACGGGAGTCATCAGGATCTTCTCCTGGGTGCCGGGGTTGAAGGTCGACGCCGGGCCCACCGCCCTCTACGCAACGCTGTTCTACTATGCCCTCTTGCTCAGCCTCCCGTGGTTGGCGCGGCGGATGTGGCCTCGCGCCCTGGTCCAATCCGAGCTGCCCGAATTCCCGACACTGCGTGCCACCGCCAAACCAAGCCTCTCGGCCCTTCTCCGTCAAAAGCGCACTGTCTTCATCGTCGTTGTCATTCTCCTCGCTATCGGCGTCTTCTCCGTGGCAGCGGTCCGGCCCACCGAGAGGGTAAGGGTGACGATCCTCGACGTAGGGCAAGGCGAGTCGATACTCATCCAGGGCCCCGATCGTCTCACCGTGCTGGTAGACGGAGGCCCGAACCCGGCTGCCCTGGTCCTCGAACTGGGCCAACGTTTGCCGCACTGGCAGCATTCGGTTGACCTCGTAGTCCTCACCCACCCCGACTCTGACCATCTCTCGGGGCTGATGGGCCTCCTGGAAAGGTACGACGTCGATCACGTCATCCAATGTGGGGCAGGCTGCACCACAGCCGGAAACGAAGCTGACTTTCTCTCCTGGACGACCCTTCTGGTGCGGAAGAGAATCTCACCGCTGGAGGTCCAGGCCGGGACTCGGGTCCTTCTCGGGGAGGACATAGGTCTTCAAGTCCTGCACCCTCCGCTGCGGCCCCTTGGTGGGACAGGCGCGGATGCCAACAACAACTCGGTGGTGCTCAGACTGGAGTACGGAGATGTCAGCTTCCTGCTCACCGGAGATATCGAGGCCTTTGCCGAAAGCTATCTGTTGCGGCAAGGCGCTACGCTATCCAGTAATGTGATGATCGCACCACACCACGGCAGCCGATCTTCCTCCACGCCCGAGTTCATAGCCGCCATCGACCCTCAGCTGGTGCTCATCTCCGCGGGCCTCGACAACCAGTACGGGCATCCCCACCCTGAGACCCTCGCCACGCTAGCTCAGCATGTTTCGACAGAACGTATTCTGATTACGTCGGAGAGAGGGGCTATTCAGATAGAGACCGATGGCACGCGCCTATGGCTCACGACGGAGGAATAGATACTCAACCCAGCCTCATCTGAACCTGGGCAGCACCGTTTCGGCGAACTTTTCGTAGTCGGCCTTAACCTCTGGCAGGGGTCTTGCGCAGTTCAGCACGAAGTGCGTGACCCCCACCTTCATGTGATCCTCGATGGTCTGAACGCAGTCGTCGGGGGTGCCTACGAGGATGGCCCTGGGATCGGGGAGGTGGGGCTCGAAGCCGTACCGCTGGGCGAGAGTTGTCCTCACCGTCTCCAGAGCGCTCTCCCGGCTATCGCCCATTGCGAAGTACAGGTGGACTGCCTTCGTTATCTTTGAGGCGTCCGTGCCGTACTTATCGGCATAGCCTTCTATGCGATCCCACAGCCGGACGTATTCCTGCACACCTGGGTTGCTAGGCACAAACCCCTGGCACCATCTCGCCGCCCGACGCAATACGCCTTCAGCCTCGCCGCCCGCCCACAGCGGTGGATGCGGCTTCTGCACGGGAACCGGACCCATCTCGATCCCTTCGAACGAGTGAAATCTTCCACTATGGCTCACGGGCTTCCCCGACCATAGCTTGGTCATGATTTCCAGAGTCTCGTCCGCGCGGGCCCCCCGTTCCCGAGGGTCGACCCCGCAGACTGTGAACGCGTCCATCCTGGAGTTTGAAGACCCGCCTACCCCCACCCCCAGCACCACCCGGCCCTCGGAAAGAAAGTCCAGTGTCGCCGTCTCCTTGGCCAGGATGGCCGGGTTCCTCAGCGGGACCAGCACGACGCACGTCCCGACGGTCAGCCGCTTGGTGTGCTGCGCGAACGCGCCCAAAGCCAACATGATGTCGAGGGCCGGCATCTCGTTGACCAGGCCCTCGGTGACCCACAGGGAGTCGTACCCCGCATCCTCAATGGTATGGGCGAACTCTGGAATCGGGACCACGGGATGCAGTCTGCTGTAGATTACACCGAACTTGGGGTCGGGCATTTACGTCTCCTGTAAATCTCTCACCCTGGCACTACTTGAACCGGGGCATTATCTGCGTGGCGAATATCTCGATTTGACTCATGTACTCGGGCCTCTTGCACACCGGGTTGAACGCGAAGTGCTCAATGCCACACGAGATGAACCGCTCTACGGCCCTCAGGCAGTCGTCGACCGTGCCGATGGCCGCCTGGTGAGGCAGCACCTGCATTGGACGCCCGGTACGGTTGCTCATGTCTTCCGAGGCAAGCGTCGACGCCTCAGCCTCGCTGTCCGCAACCCTGAAGTAGAGGTGCATGGCCCGGGTCACGGACCCGGGGTCGCGGCCGAACTCTTCGGCGTAGCGTTCTATCTTCATCATCGCCCGCTGGTAGACCGCAGGGGTGCATACGGCCGGCATGAACCCGTTCCCGAAGCGTCCCGTTCGCCTCAGCGCCCCCTCCGAATGGCCCCCTACCCAGATAGGAGGTCCAGGTCTCTGCACGGGCTTGGGGTCCATGTACATATCCTCGAACTCGTAGAACCTACCCTTGTGGCTGAACGGTTCGTCCGACCACAGGCCAGTCATTATCTGCAATGCCTCGTCGGTGCGGGCTCCCCGCTGCCGGGAGTCGACGCCCGCGGCCTCGAATGCGCGGGTGCCAGTCGGCCCTGCGCCGACGCCAAAGATGATCCGGCCCCCGGACAGGTAATCCAACGTCGCCACCTCTTTCGCCAGGATGGCGGGGTGTCTATGAGGCACTACCACCACGCAGGTGCCGAGCATAATGTCCTGGGTATGTTCAACGAAGGCCCCGAGGGTCGGGGACCAGTCCAGGGCGTGCTCGCGGGTGATCATGGTGTCGGGTATCCAGATGGAGTCGAAGCCCATTTGGACTGTTGTATCGGCAAATTCCTTTACGCCGACCAACTCATGTATGCGGCTGTAGAGTGGGCCGAACTTCACTTCTGCCATCAAATATTCCGTTCTTTCAAAAGTTCCGTATGCCTAGATGGGTTGCAGATGCGCCGCGGCGCAAGAATGTGAAGGTGATTAAATCCCCCGCTACACACGATGATACCCGAACACCTCTTTCTTAACCTCCTCAACGCTGCGGCGGGCGAACTCCCGTATCTTCTCCCTGTCCCCTTCTTCCAACCTGGGCCCCGACGCATCCCTCAGGGTTTCCACCCCTGATCTCTGCCTGTAAGAATCCGGTGTTTCCTGTGGCCATTCCCGCCCCAGCATGACGCCGTAGGCCAGTGCCCAGCACCGGGCCACAGCCTCCACATCATACCCCCCTCCCCCGAGGGCCAACCACCGTCCAGGTTGTCCGGCGAGTCCGGCCAGAGTCTCCACAGCCTTTGTGAAACCCTGTGTCGAGATTAACAGGTGTCCCAGTATGTCCGAGTGGTAGGTGTCGATGCCAAGCTGGGTTACAAGCACATCCGGCTCGAAGGCCCGGACCAAGGGTGGGACAATCTGCCCGAAGGCGTCAAGGTAGATCTCGTCGTCGGTGTAGGGGCCCAGGGGCAGGTTCACCGCGTACCCGGTCCCGGCCCCCGTGCCTGTTTCATTGGGGTACCCGGTCCCGGGAAATATGAACCTCCCCGATTCGTGGACCGAGATTGTCAGCACGGCGTCGGTGTCGTAGAAGGCGTTCTGCACTCCGTCTCCGTGGTGAACGTCTATGTCCACGTAAGCGACCTTCATGCCCCGATCAACCATACGCTTGATGGAAACTACTGCGTCGTTGAACACGCAGAACCCGGACGTGTTTCCTGCGGCTGCGTGGTGCAGCCCTCCTCCGGGATTGAAAGCGGCGTCCACCTCTCCATCCAGAATCATGTCGGCCGCCATCAGGGAGCCCCCGACCACCAATGCCCCCGCATCGAACATTCCCGGATAGGTCGGGTTGTCCCCGTACTGGCTGAAATTGTAGCGCGCCGGGTCAACCAGCATCCGCCCCTTCCCGAAGGCCTTGACCGCTGCCACGTAGTCGGGAGTGTGAAACGTCTGCACCTCTTCATCGGTGGCGTGCCGCGGGTCGACGAGCCTGCCATTTTCGGCCTCGAACGCCCGATATGCTTCCAGGAGCTCGTAGGTATAGCGCAGGCGGACCGGTTTGAATACGTGGTCTTCCCGCAGCACGTGCCGCGACATGGAGTCCCGATATATGAAGGCGCCGCGCCTCTCCGTCATTTAGACCTCCAGCTCCAAGTCTTCGTACGCCGCCTCTATCTTAATCCCCAACTCCCGTGATGCTATCGCCAGGTCCTCTCTTATCTCCGTCTCGTACCGAGGGTTCAGGTGGACCGCCCACACCTTCGGAAGTCCGCCGTAGCTCTCTTCAATTTTTCTAAGCTCGGCGGCCAAGAGGCCAGGAGTTAAATGGTTCCGAGCCCGTGCCTCGGCCTCCATCCGGTCCGGATACGACGTCTCAATGAAGCACACGTCCGGCGAGACCGCCTCCCACCCCTCAGAGAAGCCGGGGCCCGTGTCTCCGCTGTAGAAGAACCGTCGGCCGTCAGGGCTCGTCACCTGAAACCCGTATGTCGGGGGGCCGTGGGGGACTCGGAACGGCAAGACTGAATAGTCTTCCAGCGTATTCTCAATTCTCGGTTCCAAGGGGTTAAAACGGAGGGAAGGGGTATTGGCGGGAGAGCGGGTGTGGTCGGGGTAGATGGCCCCGTTAACCAGGTTCTCCGAAAGGCTATCCAGCACCTCCGGGCAGGCATACACGTCCGTAGTACGCCCGCGGGTGTTGAGCCCGAAGGTGAGCAAGTCACGGCAGTGGTCGAAGTGATGGTGGGTTATCAGAATCGCTGCCACCGACTCCTGTTCATCCATGGTCAAGCCTGACGTAAGGCTACCCGCATCGACTGCCAAGACACCGTCGATGAGGAACGACGTGAGCCTCGTGTCCCGGGTCTCCAGCTGGTGCGCTCCCAGGACTTTAACCCTCATGTCTCATTCCGCCAGCAGGGCCTCCAAGATGTACCGCGCCGCGGTCTTGTCCAGGGGTTCGTTGTTGTTGCCGCACTTCGGCGACTGTATGCAGCTGGGGCATCCGTATTTGCACGGGCACCCTTCCAGGGCATCGAGGGTGGTCCTCCAGAGCTCCCTTATAAGCTCGAATCCCTTCTCCGTGATCCCCACTCCGCCCGGATGACCGTCGTAGATGAAAATTTGCGGCTTGGCCGTGTCCATATGCATGGGCGTCGAAAGGCCGCCGATGTCCGCACGGTCACACATGGCGAACATGGGCAGCAGTCCGATAGCGGCGTGCTCCGCCGCGTGCAGACCCCCCGGGAAGTCGACATGTTCCCTCATTATCCGGTCTTGGGCCCATATCGGGATGTCGAACCAGAGGGCCTGGGTGTGATAGGTCTGGGACGGCAGGTCCAGGATCTCCTCGCCCAGGAACTCTTCCGTTCTCCTCTTCTTTTTCTTGTATCCCCATATGGTGTTGGACACTTCCACCCAGCCCCGATACACAGCCACCCCTGCAGACCGTTTCTCCTCTTCCACTTGCACAATGCGGAGATCGGTGACGTGGTTGGTCTGAGTGTAGTAATCAACGTCGGTCGGCCTGACAAAGACCAGTGCGGCATCCAGGTCCAGGTCCGTAACCAGGAATGATTCCCCCTGGTGGAGGTAAACAGCGCCCGGATGAGCCTGCGAAAACGCCGTGCCCTCGTCCACGGTCTCGATCACTCGGCCCGACCCCTCCAAGACCACCAGGTAGTTTCTCCTGGATGCGGAGCGGATGTTCACCCCTTGCGCCGGATAGTCTATCTCCGGTGTTAAATGCCAGCGCCCCTTGACCTGCTTCAGCGATCCTTCCGCCTCCAGCCGACGCATATTCCCCTCCACCCCCTCCCCGAAAAGCTCGACGTCCGACCGGGACAGCGGCCATTCGTAGGCGGCACACAGAAGGTGCGGTTCCAGAATGTACGGGTTCGATGGCGACACAAGCGCGTGCTCGTGCGCCTTGTCGAAGAAGTCTGATGGGTTGCGCATGAAATACTGGTCAAGCGGGTTCGCCTGGCCGATCATCACAGTCAGCGAACCTCCGCCTCGACGCCCGCTCCGCCCCGCCTGCTGCCATGCGCTGGCGATGGTGCCCGGATATCCCGTCAGGATCGTAGCGTCCAGGTCCCCGATATCCACGCCAAGCTCCAGGGCATTTGTGGTGCAGATCCCCAGAAGCTCGCCATTTACCAGGCCACGCTCTATGCGCCGCCGGTCTTCCGCGAGATAGCCCGCCCGATAGGGGCTGATCCGCTGCCCCAGCTCCGGCAATGTCCTATCGAAGTTCTCCTTGGAGTACATGTAGATAAGCTCCGCGACACGCCTGGTCCGGGCGAAGGCCAAGGTCCTGATCCCCCGGGCCACGAGGCGGGTGAACAGGAAGGTGGCTTCGGTAGTCGTGCTGCGGCGGGCGCTGCGGGCTTCGTCGATAATCGGCGGGTTCCAGAACGTGAACGTCTTGTTGCCGCTCGGTGACCCGTCTTCCGACACGACCTCGAAATGCCTCCCCACAAGGGCCTCGGCGTGCTCCTTCGGGTTAGCTATCGTCGCCGAGCACAATATGAACTGCGGTGAAGACCCGTACAACCGACACACCCTCCGCAGCCGCCGTAGAATGTTCGCCACGTGAGACCCGAACACACCCCTGTACACGTGCGCCTCGTCGAGAATGACATATTTGAGCCGGCTCAGCATCCGGTTCCAGTTCTTGTGATTTGGCAGGATGCCGAAGTGGAGCATGTCCGGGTTGGTGAGCAATATCTGCGCCGACCTCCTGATGCGCCCTCGTTCCTCGGTCGGCGTGTCCCCGTCGAAGGCGCTGACCGTGATCTTGCCAAGTCCACGGTCGGCCTGCAGCAACTCATTTAGCGCGCGCCACTGGTCCTGGGCCAGGGCCTTGGTCGGGAACAGATATAGCGCGGCCGTCGCCCGATCCTCCAGGATATGATTCACGACGGCGGTGTTATAGATGAGGCTCTTGCCGCTGGCAGCGGGTGTAGCGACCATGACGTTAGCGCCCTCGGACAGCGAGCTCAGGGCTCGGGCCTGGTGGGAGAAGAGCGTCCCCAGCTTCAAGGCCGAAAGCGCTCGTTCCAAGGCGGGCTTGAACTTAGCCCTGGCCCCGCTATAGGAGCCTTCCTTATGCGGAATAGCCTCTACGTGGACTATCTGTCCATCGTAGTCGGGGTGCCTTTTGATTGTTGATAGTACGTCAGAGGTGTCCAACTGCAATCACCGGGGCCGGAGGGCTAGAAGACCTCCAGCAACTCCGTCTGGTAGTCCAGCACCTCGGCGTCGTGACTCGTACCTTCGAAAAAGCTCAGGACCCGGTACAGGACGTCGTTGACGAATGCGGCTTCGTTGCCCACGAAGCTGAACCCGATTGTAGCAGCCTGCCACCGCTCCTGGTCGTCCACCTCGGCTATGGAGATGTTGAACTTGTTTTGCGCCCGCGCCATCAGGGACTTGATTATCCGTCTCTTCCCCTTCAGGGACCCGTTCTCCGGCAGCCGGAGACGTATAAGACAAACGCCTGTCTTCATCATTGAGAAAATATCCCCTCTCCCTCGATGGGTCGTAGATGCGCCGAGGCGTGAGAGGGTTAAGGTCGGAGACTCGGCGAGGATAGTGAGGGTGTCCTTCCCTCAGAGCATCACGATTATGATACCACTCATGGTTACCAGGATTCCGACGCCCGCCCTCCAGTTCAACCTCTCCCTGAGCACGATCATGGAAAGAGGGGCAAGTATCAGCAGCTGGACGTTGAAGATGACCATGGTCACCGCCGCTCCTGCCTCCTTGAGCGCCACGAACATGAATGTCGTGCCGAGACCCAGGCTCAGACTCCCTGAAAGCACCCCCAACCCCACGTTCACCCGATTGAGCCTCGGGCCCCTGGGGCGCAAGCCCCGTGTATGCACTCCGGTCCCTGCCGGGCGAGGGTGATGGGTCTCGGGGGTGGGGTGATAGGCGACGTTGGGTTGGGCAATTCGCCGCTCCCGCCTGTGCCCGGACACTTCCGCCGTCAATTTCTGCCCTTGCTGCATCCCCAGTGCCGTAACCAGGAACGCCGCTATTACGACCATCCTCGTCGCGTTTCCCGTCACCGCGTCGACGTCCCTCAGTCCCTCCCGCATAAGCCCGACCCCCGCCACCCAAAGAGATACGATGAACACGAGGGTCAAAAACTTGCGGGGTTTCAGGAGGTCCTTCGCCGGATCCGCCGAGGACGACCCTGTCTGGCCCAGCAGGTATATCCCGCCGACTACGCACCCCGTACCCAACAGGGTCAGCCGAGTAACTTCTTCGTCTAGCAGCAGGGCGCCGGCCCCCACCATCAGCAGTGTATTCACCGCCTGCGCCATTGTGCTTGTTTTCGCCACGTCCACGGTGCGCAGGAATCTGAGGAACAGCGTGTCCCCAATAAGGGTGGTCACCAACCCTCCTACCACTATGAGACCCAATCCTCCGTAGTCGACGGAGGGAAGGCCGGCAGGGGCTCCGGAGGCGAAGAATAGGATGACCAGGAACGTCGCTGCTCCCGTGGTCCGGGTCGCGTTCAGCGACACTACAGACATACGTCGGGTCAGGTACTTGTTCAGCACGCTGCTGCAGGCAACGGTAGCCGCGGCCAGCAGCGCCATTATTTCACCTAATCCCAAGCCTTAACCCTTCCCAAAACCTTCACAGCACCACCAGCACGACGCCAACGGTGGTCGCCGCTATGCCCAACATAGTCTTCCAGCCCAGCCTTTCCCTCAACAACAGCGACGACAGCAGAATGATCCATACCAGCTGGGTGCTCATCAATGTCGACGTTACCGCAAGCCCGACCTGGTCCAAGGCCACCAGCATCAGAAGGCTAGCCACTCCCATCGAGAGGGCACCGTTGATAACCGGGAACAAGAGCGGCAGGTAGCTCCTCCCACCGAGTTTCATCACCCTAACCCTCGCGGTACCGATGAGCGGCCCTGCGCCCCCTAATGGCGGACCCAAGCCAAAATGAAGTTCCTGGTCGGGGGGGTGCAGCCTAATCTCGACCCGGTACGACCCCGGCCACTGCCCCGTCCACCGAGCGGCTGCCACTTCGGGCATTGCGGCTAGGGTCGCCTCGGGGGCGTAGGAGCCGGGCAGGTCTACCCTGTACCGCAGACCCCCTCTCCCTCTGCGCCTCTCCACCTGCTCGAAGGCGCCTCCAATCTCCCGGATGTTCACCCCTAGCTTATCCAGCTGATCCCAGTAGACGGGCGGCCTGATGCGGGCTGGGATTCGGCGCATTGCAGGCTGACGCGGGGCCCGGCGTCGGGCCCAGTAGGGAACGTGGAGCAGCCGGGGCATACGGAACAGGTGACTCATAGGACCAGGACGTTGCTGTGCCCTTCTGCGCCGACACGCCGCCAGGCTCTTGGGAGACCTGCTGGGGACCCGGGTGTCGCTGCCCAGGAGAAAATCCATGTTGTAGGTCGCCATCATTGAGAGCAACAATACCACCGGGGCCAGCCTCACGGCATTCGCTATCACCGAACCCACCTCGGCCACGGCAATCTTCTGCAGGGCTATACTCCCGACAAACGTGGATACGATAAATAGCATGAAGAGCATCCCCTTCGGGCCCAGGAATCGGGCCTGGGAGGCTTCCACCTGACGCCTCTGGGAGAAGGTAAGGGAATACATCCCTATCACTATGGCCGCAATGCCGGCCAACCCCATCAGAGACGAATCTTCTCCCAGCAGAGTGAAGCCAATCAGCACTGCCAGCAGGGTCTGAAACCCGCTGGTAAGAGGAGCAACTTTGCTCACGTCCACCGACTCCAGGAACCGGAAGTAAAGCGGCATCCCGATGCACAGCCCCAGGACGGACCCGGCAACGGCCAATGCCAGATAGGCGACCGGGGTGTCGGGCAGCTTGGACGCCTCCCCCGTCACGAACATCAGCAACAGGGCGAACAGAGAGCCACCCGCGGCCGAAAGCGACGACAGGGGCAGAGGCCTGAACCTCCGGGTCATCACCTTGTCGACCACCGCCGTCATCGAAAAGATGAGGGCGGAAAGCAGAGCGGCCAACTCTCCCACCGGCATTCCGGTCAGCCTTTCTCCGGTCCGCTATTGCCTCTGCCGATGAGACCTTCAGGCGCCCCGGGGCCCGAGGACTGGGAGGAGGTCCTGACCCCTCTCTCTCGATGGGTCGTGGATGCGTCGAGGCGTGAGAGTGCCAGAGCCGTAGGCTCGCTGAGGAGGGTCGAAGGCTCGCTGAGGAGATTGAGGGTGATCCCGTTCCCAGTCTCACCTCTATTCAAGAACGTTTTGGGTCTCCTGTCTCTCATCTCACTTACCTTCATAGCCATCTTAAGCGCGTGCAACAATAGTCCCACCACCCCACGTTTACAAGGGTTATTTGAGCGGGTTTCACACCTAATATCCTGCACACTCGGGGCCCGGCCCGCCTCTCTATCTATGCTGGATAACTCCCGCAGTCTTGACACCGCCCCATCCTGAACATATACTTCTTTTTACACCTCGGAAGGAACAGGTATAGCCGAGCAAAGTCGGCCAACACCCAGTGACGTACTGACAATCAATAAGAACTTGATGAGTACTTGAGAGCGGCTTGAGGAACATCAGGCCGCTTGTTTGTCTGAGGAGCACATTAAAAACTGAATAGAGAAGAATGTTCTGTCCGGGTCTTAATGTAGGTCAAGCTACTAAGGGCGCACGGAGGATGCCTTGGTGCCAAGAGCCGATGAAGGGCGTGGCAAGGCTGCGAAAAGCCTCGGCATGTTGCCTAGCAAACTAGCCGGGGATTCCCGAATGGGGCAACCCTGCCCGGTAAAACCGGGTAACTACCGGCCGAACACATAGGCCGGAAAGAGGCAACCGGGGGAACTGAAACATCTAAGTACCCCGAGGAAAAGAGATTATTCCTTTAGTAGTGGCGAACGAACGAGGAAAAGCCCAAACCCGTAGGACTCAGTGGACTGGGGTCCTATGTTCTACGGGTGTTGTAAGGCATGCCTGCTCAACCCCCAGTGCGAGCAAGGAGTTACAAACCAAACCCTAGATGAAGGTGGCTGGAAAGCCCCGCCGTAGAAGGTGATAGTCCCGTAATTGAAAGGGAGAGGCTCCTGACATGTTCTTGAGTACCACGGGACACGAGAAATCCCGTGGGAAGCTGGGGAGACCACTTCCCAAGGCTAAATACTCTTGGCAACCGATAGTGAACAAGTACCGTGAGGGAAAGGTGAAAAGCACCCCGGGAGGGGAGTGAAATAGAACTGAAACCGTGTGCCTACAAGCGGTCAGAGTTCGCCTTAGGGCGAATGATGGCGTGCCTATTGAAGAATGAGCCGGCGAGTTAATCTACGTGGCTAGGTTAAGCATCTCTGATGCGGAGCCGTAGCGAAAGCGAGTCTGAATAGGGCGAACAGGTCTCTTCGGAGGCCGAGGTCGCGTGGATTAGACCCGAAACCGGGTGAGCTACCCATGGCCAGGATGAAGCTCCGATAGTCTCGGAGTGAAGGTCCGAACCCGTTACTAGTGCAACAGTATGGGATGAGTTGTGGGTAGAGGTGAAATGCCAATCGAACCCGGAGATAGCTGGTTCTCCCCGAAATGTATTGAGGTACAGCCTCGGGGGTTCAGCCGTGGAGGTAGAGCTCTGAATGGGCTAGGGGGCGAAAAGCCTACCAACCCCAATCAAACTGCAAATGCCACGGTTCCATACCCCGAGAGTGAGACAGTGGGGGATAAGCTTCATTGTCGAGAGGGAAACAGCCCAGACCACCAGCTAAGGTCCCCAAGTATAGACTAAGTGTTAAAGGAAGTAGGGTCGCAGAGACAGCCAGTAGGTTGGCTTAGAAGCAGCCATCCTTTAAAGAGTGCGTAATAGCTCACTGTTCGAGGGATTCTGCGCCGACGATGTATCGGGGCTCAAGTCTATCACCGAAGCTGTGGCTCCGATCCGGTCCGCCGGGTCGGGGGGTAGGGGAGCGTTCTCTTCATGCCTTAGTTCCGGCGAGAGTTGGAGTTGGGGCGCTATGAAGCCGTGGCGTGAGCTGCGGTGGAGCGGAGAGAAGTGAGAATGCCGGCATGAGTAGCGTAAGACGTGTGAGAAACACGTCCACCGTAAGCCTGAGGTTTCCTACGGAAGGTTAATCCGCGTAGGGTTAGTCGGGCCTAAGCCGAGGACGAAAGTCGTAGGCGATGGACAACGGGTCAAAATTCCCGTACCGCTGCTAGATCGTTTTAAAGCGAAGGGGGGACGCAGGAAGGTAGGCGGAGTGTGCCCAATGGACATGGCGCATCCCCAACTCCGGACTATGCCGGGATAGGCAAATCCGTTCCGGATACAAGTTGAGAGAAGGGGGCAGTCTTGATTTCGGTCAAGGCGATTTCGCTGATCCCACGCTGCCAAGAAAAGCCTCGTCGTTATGGTCTAATAGCGCCCGTACCGCAAACCGACACTGGTGGGCGCTCCGAATACGGAGAAGGTGATCGAGAGAACCCTCGTTAAGGAACTCGGCAAAATAACCCCGTAACTTAGGGAGAAGGGGTGCCCTTAAGGGTGAAGAGACGCCGTTTTGGTCGCGGCGAAAGGGAACTTGGCCGATCGGTTGGCTTCGGCTGACTTTGATCGTCGAGTTTTTGGAAACCGCGCCCTGGCGTCACAGTAGCCTTTGGGGGTCGCAGATAACCGGCCCAAGCGACTGTTTAACAAAAACACAGGTCTCTGCTAAAGCGAAAGCTGATGTATAGGGGCTGACGCCTGCCCAGTGCTGGAAGGTTAAGGGGAGAGGTCATCCCGTAAGGGAGAAGCTTTGAACCGAAGCCCCAGTGAACGGCGGCCGTAACTATAACGGTCCTAAGGTAGCGAAATTCCTTGTCGGGTAAGTTCCGACCCGCACGAATGGCGTAACGACTTGGGCACTGTCTCAACGAGGGACTCGGTGAAATTGAAGTACCCGTGAAGATGCGGGTTACCCGCGGCAGGACAAAAAGACCCCGTGGAGCTTTACTGTAGCTTGGCATTGGATTGGGGCCAGGAATGCGTAGAATAGGTGGGAGGCTATGATCTCCGGCTTTCGGGCTGGGGGGAGCCATTAGTGAAATACCACCCTTTTCTGATCTTGGTTCTAACCAGAGAACAAGCTCTGGGACCATGCCTGGTAGGCAGTTTGACTGGGGCGGTCGCCTCCCAAAAGGTAACGGAGGCGTTCAAAGGTCCCCTCAGCACGGATGGAAATCGTGCGTTGAGTGCATTGGCATAAGGGGGCTTGACTGTAAGACCTACAAGTCGAGCAGGGACGAAAGTCGGACAAAGTGATCCCACGGTTCCGAGTGGAAGGGCCGTGGCTTATCGGATAAAAGCTACCCCGGGGATAACAGGCTGATCTTGCCCAAGAGTTCACATCGACGGCAAGGTTTGGCACCTCGATGTCGGCTTGTCGCATCCTGGGGCTGAAGGCGGTCCCGAGGGTTGGGCTGTTCGCCCATTAAAGCGGTACGCGAGCTGGGTTCAGACCGTCGTGAGACAGGTCGGGCTCTATCCGCCGTGGGCGCAGGAGACTTGAGGGGAGCTCTCCCTAGTACGAGAGGACCGGGAGGGACAGACCTCTGGTGTGTCAGTTGTTCCGCCAGGAGCATCGCTGAGTAGCCAAGTCTGGAGTGGATAAGCGCTGAAAGCATATAAGCGCGAAGCCCACCCCAAGATTAGGTGTCCCACTTCGAGAAGAAGGTAAGGTCGCAGCGAGACTAG
The DNA here is from genome assembly GCA_965222055.1 of Dehalococcoidia bacterium. Classification (GTDB taxonomy): domain Bacteria; phylum Chloroflexota; class Dehalococcoidia; order Plut-88900; family Plut-88900; genus Plut-88900. The sequence goes on along the minus strand of CBDCTF010000007.1, from coordinate 3,086,592 downwards.
CTGCTTGATAGGCCGCAGGTGTAAGCATGGCAACATGTTTAGCTGAGCGGTACTAATCGACCGAGGGCTTGACCTGCATTAAGACATGGAAGAACGTTCTTCTCTATTCGCTCCCCACATAACACGGGGTGGAGCAGTGGTCCGCTTGAGGCGGATCGGGCTCATAACCACCGTACACGACGCGGGGTGGAGCAGTGGCAGCTCGTCGGGCTCATAACCCGAAGGTCGTTGGTTCGAATCCAACCCCCGCTACCAAAGAAAAATAGAAAGGCCCCCGATTGCTCGGGGGCTTTTCCTTTTTCGGCCCCATCACCATCACGGCTCCACCCTTTGGATGCCCGCCACAAAATCGAAGTCCTTATCGTAGCTCAAGATTTCCGTTATGCCCTGCCGCTCCATGTGTGCAGCCGCCAAGGCGTCTTCGAAGTCCAGGCGAGCAGACAACGCGTAGATGTCCAAGGCTCTTATGTAGACGCTCTTCTGAGGAAGCTTGAGTCCCCGGAGCGTAAGTATAGGCATGAGCCGACCTCTTATCTCCTCATGGCTCAGCCTATAGGGAGCACGATGGGAGGAAAGCACGTACACAACCTCACTAACGATAGCCTCGCACGTCAGGACCTCCTCTTCCCCATGTCGCATTCGTTGAAACAGCCGGTAGCAGGCCTCCGCCTTAGCCTCGTCATCCTTGGTCAAATACCTGAGGATGACATTCGTGTCGAGGAATTTCATTCTCCCATTAGCTCTCGTGCGGTCCGTTCGGCCTTGGCATCCTTGGCGCTTCGTGCAATCTCATCAAAGCGTTCGGGCCTCTTGGACGGCTTCACAGAGCCATAAGCAGACTCCAGGCTGAATGAGGCCGCAGCAAGCCGCACCTCGCCCGCTTCACCTATGGTGAACGAAACCTTGTCTCTGGGTTTCAACCCCAAAAGGCGGCGAACCTCGGCAGGAATGGTTACCTGGTTCCGCTGCGTGGTTGTAGCCATAATCTCTCTCATCTACATACCCCAATGCTTTAGTGTCAATACAATGCAACGTCATTATAACATTGGGGTTCAGTTCCCCAGACACACACCCCGCAACTGGTGCGTTCCCATTCAGGCCCACGCGATGCGGGCTCATAACCCGAAGGTCGTTGGTTCGAATCCAACCCCCGCTACCAAAGAAAAATAGAAAGGCCCCCGAGCAATCGGAGGCCTTTCCTTTTTCGGCCCCATGCCCTGTTTTCATTGAGAGGTGGGGCTATAATCCCCCACATGCACACCCCCGACGCCAATGCCGTTAAGGACCGCTACCGCCGCCTCGCCGCCGATTACGATAGCGCCATGAGCTTTCTCGATCGGGTCCGCACAGCCTCCTTCGAACACCTCGCTCTCAAGCCAGGCGAATCGGTGCTAGACCTCGGCTGCGGCACCGGCATCAGCTTTGAACGGCTTCATCGGGACGTCGGCCCGCAGGGACGCATCATCGGTGTAGAATTCAGCCCCGAGATGCTGGGGTTGGCCCGCCGGAGGGTCGAGCGCAACAGATGGAGCAATGTGACCCTCATCGAGGGCGATGCCAAGACCGTCGACATCCCCGGGCCCCTCAATGCGGCTCTGGCCTTCTTCGTGCCTGAGATCCTCAATTCGCCCGCCGCCGTTCGGCGAGCCCTGGACTCGCTTTCACCCGGCGGCAGACTTGTAGCGTCCGGCGTGAGGCACGCCCGCGGGCCCCTGAGCCCACTGTTTAACTTCTATTTCCAGACGCGGTTTAGGACCTGGCGATGGGTGGGCGTCAGGCGCGCCGTCTACAGGGTGTTTGCCAGGAGCCAGCCGTATGCCGTCCTGGAAGCCGCCGCCCCCAACCTGGAGCGCTGGGACTATATGTTTGGCTGCACCTACGTGGCACGGGCAACCAGGGAGGCCCAACCTCCTCGCCACGCACCGCCCCAGTCGAACGCATAGCCGGACCCTCCCGGCGATCTGCCTTTGGGACAACGTATAATGTCCCATATGGACACCAGCGAATCCGAAATCCTCAAAGAACGCTACCGACGCCACGCCGCCGAGTACGACAAAGGCAAGCGTTTCTCTGATCGCATCCGTTCCCATGCCATCCGACGCTTGGACCTCAAGCCCGGCGAGTCCGTTCTCGACCTCGGCTGCGGCACGGGACTCAGCTTTGACATGCTTCAGCAGGGCGTCGGGTCCGAGGGCCGGATTATCGGGGTGGAGCTCAGCCCTGAAATGCTTGAGATAGCACAGGAGAAGGTCGAACGGAATGGCTGGGAGAACGTGACCCTCATCCAGGGCGACGCCCAGACAGTGGAAGTCCCCAGCCCCCTGGATGGGGTCCTTGCCTTCTTCGTCCCGGAAATCCTCATTTCCCCGCCCGCCGTCACACGGGCCATGGACTCCATGAACCCCGGAGGCAGGTTGGTGGCCGCCGGCGTCAAGCACGCGCAGGGGGTTCTCGGGCCTCTCTTCAACCTCTACTTCCAGGTGCGGTTCAGGACCTGGCGATGGGTCGGGGTGCGGGGCGCGATGAACAGGATATTTGCCAAGGGCCAGCCCTACGCAGCGCTCGAAAAGGCCGTGCCCCGGCTGGAGCGCCAGGACTACATGCTCGGGTGTGCGTATATAGCCCGGACGGTGAAGGGCTAGTGTAGCCGGTCCTTACTCCCGGAACCCCAAGGCCCTCGCCACCTCAGCCTGTCGCTCGTCGAGGGTGATGAACGTTAATTCTCCGGGATCATCCGCTGCGTAAAGGGCTGTTGCCAAGTGCCACAGGTCCGCGCCCTTTACGTATCCGCTGCCTACGACCATCGAGATTTCCCGAGTCAATCGCCGATCCGGAATAACCCATCTGACACCCATAAGGATTTCGGGTCTAAATTCTCTTTGCTCGCGTCTGTATGCTGCACGGATCTCGGCCTCAAGCAGATTAGAAGACCAGAGGTCATCAAACTGGCCCAAGCGCTGCTCAACTTCTGGCCACCCTAGTTCTTCAAATGCGATGGCGACGATCGCGGAGGAGTCCACGTAGGCCGCATTCATCAGTCGCGTTCAGCTAGAAAACGCTCCAAAGCCCCTGGCACGCGCTCCCCAAGTTTGAACGGCGTCCTCTTCTTGCGCGGCCCGACAAGCACCCCACGCAGCTCCAACTCGCGGATTCTCTCCTCCAATGTCTGCTTCCGCTTTTCCAGCGGCCGGATTTCGGCCACCGGTTCACCGCGGTACGACACCGTTACCGTCTTTCCTTCCCGCACCTGACGCATGACTTCAGAAAACCGGGCTTTGGCTTCGTAAGTTGTGTATGTGATACCCATGGTCGCAATTATAACTGGTCAGACTAGTCTATTCAATTACACTATAGGGGTTCTCCCCCGCAACACCACCCCGCCCCCCTCCAGCATCCCGATCTTATCGTCCGAATAGCCCAGGCTTCTCAGCACCTGTTCTGTGTGCTCTCCCAGCATGGGCGCCCTATCTCCAACCCCGCCCGGCTTCCCGCTCAACCTGACGGGAGTGTCGATCATCCGCGTCCTCCCGACCCCCGGATACTCCACATCGGCCATGAACCCGTTGGCCTCAACTTGCGGGCTGTCGAAGACATCGCTCGCGCCTAGGACCGGGGCGCACGGGACATCGTGCGCCTCCAGCACCTGCAGCCACTCGCTCATTGGGCGTGTCGAGAACACACCGGCCAACACTTGGAACAGCACCCCGCCGTTCTTTATTCGACCGAGAGGGGTCGAGAACCGAGGGTCATCCAGAGCGTGCGTTATCTCTAATGCTTCGCAGAGGCCGCGGAACTCCTTGTCGCTGATGACCACTATGTTCACCCATTCCCCGTCGGAGCACTCATATGGCAGATAGAGGGGTTGGTTGGCGTAGTCCTCCCCCGACTCCCCACCCGACTCCATCTCGGAGTCGGCTCTCACCAAATCCACCGCCTGCATCGCCATCGACATGTGCAGCAGCGACGTGCTGACTTCCTGTCCTTCCCCAGTCTTCTCCCTGTGCATCAGCGCCAGCGCGATCCCGTAGCACATCGCCCAGGGCGCCGACATGTCCGCCGCCCAAATGCCCGCATTCCTCGGTATTCCCTCCGGCCCCGACCTCCGCATCATCCCTGAAAGCGCCTGGAATATCCGGTCATAGCCCCGTTTCTCAGCATAGGGGCCCTTGTCTCCATATGCCCCGACTCTCGCGTACACCAGGCTGTTATTCACGGCCCGAAGGCTCTCGTAGTCGTAGCCCAGGCGTCGGGCCACGGCGGGGCGGAAGTTGGATATCAGAACATCCGACCGTTCGACGAGAGCATAGACAATCTCCTTACCCTCGGGCTTGGAAATGTCGACGGCTATGCCCTTCTTGCCCCGGCCCACCACCGGCCAGGACCGGCTCTCGCCGTTGGGGAGGGGAGGGCTGCTGAAGGTGCGTCGGGCTTGGTCGCCCCACGGAGGCTCGACCTTGATCACTTCCGCGCCCTGGTCGGCCAAGTACGTCCCGATCAAGGGCGCCGCCCACATGGACGCAATGTCCAGGACCTTTATTCCTTCAAGGACGCCTGACATAGCCTGCTTCAAGCCCCGTATGGAACAGGAAGACCGGCTTCCCCTAAACCCGCCTGCCGACCTTCCTTCCGGTGCACCCGTTCTGCTTCTTTGTACATTCCCGGGCGCTGCTTGGGCATTTCGAATCCGTGACCCTTCAGTAAATCTCCGATTGTCCTGATCTGGATTACCGGATAGTCCTGCTGCCACGTCTCGGAATGATACAGCCCCGCACTTGTAGCCTCGGTGCGCATGTCTCGGGTTGGTGGATTTAGAGTGATGAAGAAACCTAGCGCTGCATTCTCCCGTTGGACCGTCCCTGCCAGATCCCGGACGTCACGGGACGACACCTTCCCACTCTTCACCTGCACTATAGCCTTCTTCGGCTTCTTGACACCCTGATCGAAGAAGTGGATTACTCCGTCCACGCCTTTGTCGGCACCCCGCCTTCCCGACTGCTGACGGGGAAACGCCTCCAATAGAGAGAGGGCCCAGTATTCGAACTGGAAGCGGTCCTGCTCTGCCAGCGCCCGAGCTCCGCCCACGTCCAACGGCTCCCCGATCACCTCGTAGTCCCTCTCGGGCTCGATGTCGAAGGAGGTCTTCAGCCGGTTCTTCATCAGGGCCACGGCGAGATGGGTAACATCGATTCCCACCCACTTGCGATTCAGGTTCTCGGCGGCCGCCACAGCCGTTCCGCACCCACAGAACGGGTCTAAGACGAGGTCGCCCTCATTGGTGGACGCCTTTATGATGCGTTCCAAGAGAGCCTGCGGCTTTTGAGTAGGATAGCCGAGACGTTCCTTTGCTTGCGGGTTAACCGGAGGTATGTCTGTCCAGATATCTTGCAAAGGCATGCCAGGCATTTCATCAAGGTAGCGTATGTATTCTGCAACTCCATTCCGCGTATAACGTATTCGCCCTTCTCTATCTAATCGTTCCATGGTCTCGCGCGGAGAGCGCCAAACGCGTGTTACTCCATTCCATTCATATTCGTATCCACCACCACTTAAGCCCGTAGCCGTCAGGTCGCCAGTGCGATAGAGCCTTCCATTTTCGCTCTTGTTCCTGTAGTGGGTCTTTATATATGCAGGATCATAGCTTTGGTACTGCTTACGCCAGGAACATAAGACATTGTCTTTGGCGTAAAACAGAATAATGTCATGGGTGCGACCCATAGCCTTCGCATCGCTATGTGCCGATGAGCGCTTCCAAACAACTTCATTTTTGAAATTCTGGCTACCGAAGACTGTATCCATCAACACTTTCAGGTAATGGCCCGCCGTAGGGTCGCAGTGGAGGTAGATGGATCCTGTCGGCTTGAGAACCCGGTGCAACTCCAGCAAGCGAGGCGTCATCATAACGAGGTAGGCCATCATTGCATTGCTACCGATGAACTGCCGAAAGGAGATGATCATCTCCTTTACATTGCGCGGAGTCTTGGGGTTCCCAACTATCTCGAGTTCGTAGGTCCGCTGTGCCTCATCCGTCCATTCCCAAGTGTCGGTGAACGCCTTGATTTGCGCCGGAGATTCTTCTCCCGTCTTCTCCTTGAACAGGACATTATAGTTAGCGTTGGAATTGAAAGGCGGATCTAAGTAGACCAAGTCCACCCATTCGTCGGGGATCTGATCTCTCAGGATTTCCAGATTGTCACCGTAGTAGAGGGCGTTCACCATAACGTATGAATTAAAGCATTACCCGCCCCACTATACAAACTGGCCACTTCCCTAATCCGCATTGTTATACACATAGAACGGTTTGTCCTGCCCTGGTTCCCAAGACTCGTAGAAGCGTTTGATATAGGGCTTCAGTTCCTCGGCGGTGCGGCGCCGAGAACGGGCCTCCTCCGACAGGGGCCTCGAAAGTTCACCCTTCAGGCTCTCCATCATGCGCTGTTCGTTGACGCTGATGACCCGGCCCCCTTCCACCATTACCCGGCCCTCTATCATCACCGTGTCCACGTCGGACCCCTTCGCCTTGTACACCAGGGCATCGACTATCGGGGCTTCCGGGTCCAGGTAGGGCTCGGTGATGTTGTCCAGCCTTATCGTTATCAGGTCGGCCTTCTTCCCCGGCTCCAGGGCCCCGATGTCGTCGAACATCGTGGCACGGGCCCCGCCCACCGTGGCCATGCTTACGATCTTGTCAGCGGTCAGGGTTGGGGAGTTAACTCCGGGGTTCCGGTGCAGCCGGTGGGCCAGGCGCATCTCCTGGAGAAAGTCCTCGTCCTCGTTTAGAGACGTGCTGTCCGTGCCGAGGGCCAGGTTGAGGCCCCGTGCCGCCATCTCCGCCACCGGCGCGATGCCCGTCCTCAGCCTCAGGTTGGAACTCGGGTTTGTACAGACGTGCACGCCCCGCTCCTTGATGAGGTTCAAATCCCCCCCGGTCAGCCAAACCGCGTGGGCCAGCGACACGTCGGGGCCGAGGAATCCCAGGTCGTCCAGGTGCGCCAGTGCCGTCTTACCATAGATCTTGAGCCCGATGAGCTTCTCGTAGACGCTCTCCACCAGGTGGATATGCAGTCCCGTCCCCAGTCCCGAGGCCGTCGCTCTCATCCTCTCCAGAAGTGCGTCCGAGCACCAATGGGCATTCGCCGGCGAGAGCATGACCCGCACGAACTCGCCGTCGTGGTGCCTGGCGTGGAGGGACTCGGAGAGCGCAATGTAGTCGTCGTCACTGATGTGCTCGTCGTCCAGGACCTCCTTGGCCCGTGCCGCGAGGTCGGTGGGCAAACGACCCAGGAACACCGACTCGTCCTCGGCGATGATGCGGTACTGGCTCTCCACGTACACGGAGAAGTTGACCCTCATCCCAGCGTCGGCGAAGGCGGTGAGAGCCTTTTCGCAGTCCTCCGGTGTCTCCGCCGCAGCCCCGGGGCTCAGGTTGAACATAACCGTCGTCACGCCGGACCGCAGCATCTTCATGCATGCGTACAGCGTGTCCAGGTACATATCGACAGACTTGCGGCCCCAGGAATCGGCCATCCAATACTCCAGATGGTCGTCAAGGCTGCCCTTCATCAGGGGGCTGACCCCCTTGCCGTGGTGGTGTGCGTTAATCAGGCCGGGCATCACCAGGAAATCATCCCCGCCCAATACCGGGGCGTCCGGGTGCTTTTGGCTCAGCTCCTGAAAGGCTCCGACCTCCTCAATCACTCCATTGTTCTGATAAATGGCCCCCTGCTCCAGGACGCTAGTCTCGTGCCCCGAGGCACGGGTAATGAGATATCTTCCGTGGACTATGGATGAAGTCATGGGCTGCCTCCTCACCGCACTGACAAGCTGAAAACAGGATAGCATACACCCCGACCCCTGCCGCCCGGCTTGACACTTCATCCGGCCCGTCCGTACCATTTCCTCGGCAGGCCTTTGGTTTAACCCTTCGGAGGCCCGCTTTGTAAAAGGAGAACCGTCTTGGTTATTACAGCAGGCCAAAGAAAATTCAACGTCATCCGCAGCTACGTCGACACCAAGGACCCGGCGTTCCAGGAGAACAGGGCCCACCAGATCGGCCTGTTGGAGCAGCTGAGGGAACGGCTGGAGATCGTAAGGAAGGGTGGCCCCGAAGCCTCCGTCGCCCGCCATAAGGCCCGGGGGAAGATGACCGCCCGCGAGCGCATCGAAAAGCTTGTCGATCACGACCGTCCCTTCCTGGAGCTCAGCCCCCTGGCCGCCTGGGAAATGTACGGCGGCGATGCCCAATCCGCAGGTATAGTCACGGGCATCGGCATGGTCAGTGGCCGCGAGTGCATGATCATGGCCAACGACGCCACCGTTAAGGCCGGCGCCTACTATCCCCTCACCGTAAAGAAGCACCTCCGCGCCCAGGAGATCGCCCAGCAAAACCGGCTCCCCTGTATATACCTGGTCGACTCCGCTGGCGCCTTCCTTCCCCTCCAGGCCGACGTCTTCCCCGACAAGGAGCACTTTGGCCGGGTCTTCTACAACGAATCGGTAATGTCCTCCCAGGGCATCGCGCAGATTGCCGTAGTTATGGGCTTCTGCACCGCCGGCGGCGCCTACGTTCCCGCCATCGCCGACGAGTCGATTATCGTGAAGGGCACGGGCTCGATTTTCATCGGGGGGCCGGCCCTCGTGAAGGCCGCCACGGGCGAAGAGGTGACCGTAGAGGAACTCGGCGGCGCCGACGTCCACACCCGAATCTCAGGCGTCTCCGACCACTACGCAGCCAGCGACGAAGAGGCCATCGCCATCACCCGGGAGATCGTCTCAGGCATCCCCGTTAAGAAGGAGCTGCCCTGGGAACTCACCCCACCCCGCCCACCCGCCTACGATCCCCAGGAGCTGTACGGCCTCCTCCCCAAGGACCTCCGGACCTTCATCGACACCCGTGAGATCATCGCACGTCTGGTCGATGGCTCCGAATTCCAGGAGTTCAAGGCCCTCTATGGCGAATCCCTTGTCTGCGGCTTTGGCCGGGTCATGGGCTACCCCATAGGCATAGTCGCCAACAACGGTATCCTCTTTTCCGAGTCATCCCTGAAGGGGGCCCATTTCGTGGAGCTCTGCTGCCAGCGCAAGGTGCCTCTGCTGTTCATGCAGAACATCACCGGTTTCATGGTCGGCAAGGAGTACGAAAACCGGGGACTGGCCAAGGACGGGGCAAAGCTGGTCATGGCCGTGTCCAATGCCCAGGTCCCAAAGTTCACCCTGATTTTCGGGGGGTCCTTCGGGGCGGGGAACTTCGGCATGTGCGGCCGGGCCTACAACTCCCGGCAGCTATGGATGTGGCCCAACGCCCGCATCTCCGTGATGGGGGGTCGGGAGGCGGCCAACGTCCTTCTTACCCTTCGCGTCGACAACCTGAAGGTCAAGGGCGAGTCCATGACCCAGCAGGAGCAGGACAAGTTCAAGGCTCCCATCCTGGAACGCTACGAGACTGAGGGCAGCCCCTACTACTCCACCGCCCGACTCTGGGACGACGGCATCATCGACCCCGTCGACACCCGCATGGTTCTGGCCCTCGGCATATCCGCCGCTCTAAACGCCCCCGTTCCCGAAACGCGCTTCGGCGTCTTCAGAATGTGACCCAAACCCGAAAGCAACTCTCATGTTTGACAAAGTCCTCATAGCCAACCGGGGCGAGATCGCCGTCCGGGTGATGCGCACCTGCCGCGACATGGGAATATCGACGGTCGCCGTCTACTCCGATGCCGACAAGGATGCCCTGCACGTCCGCTTCGCCGACAAGGCCGTGCGCGTAGGCCCGGGACCCGCCTCCGCCAGCTACCTGAATATCAATGCCGTGGTCTCCGCTGCACTCAGCGTCGGGGCACAGGCCATTCACCCCGGCTACGGCTTCCTCTCCGAAAACGCCAATTTCGCCGAGGCCTGCGCCGCCGCCGGTATCGTCTTCATCGGCCCATCACCACACATCCTGCGCCTCCTGGGTGACAAGTCGGAGGCCAAGAAGCGTGCCCAGCAGGCCGGAGTGCCCGTGGTGCCCGGCTTCTACATGGAGGGGCTCGACTCCGAAGCCATTGAGCAAAAGGCCGGGGAGATTGGCTATCCCGTCCTCATTAAGGCCGCTTTCGGGGGTGGGGGGCGGGGAATGCGCACCGTCTCGGAGGCCAGCGAACTTGCGGAGGCCATGGAAGGTGCCCGACGGGAATCCATGTCCTCCTTCGGGAACGACACCGTAATCCTAGAAAAGCACATCGTCAGGCCCCGCCACATCGAGGTGCAGATCATCGGCGATTCCCACGGCAACCTGCTGAGCCTCGGGGAGCGGGAGTGCTCGATCCAACGCCGCTTCCAGAAGGTCATCGAGGAGACACCCTCGGTGGCCGTCACCCCCGAGATCCGAGAGGGCCTCGAAAGCTCCGCCTTGGCCCTGGCTTCCGCCGTAAACTACACCAACGCCGGCACAGTCGAGTTCCTGCTTGATGCAGACGGAAATTTCTACTTCCTTGAGGTAAACCCCCGGCTTCAGGTCGAGCACCCGGTTACTGAGTGGGTCACGGGCCTGGACCTCGTTCGGCTGCAGCTGCTCGCCGCCGCGGGAGAGCACTTGCCCATCGACAAGTCCTCCGTTCATTCGCGGGGACACGCTATCGAGGCCCGGGTCTACGCAGAAGATCCCGGAGCGGGCTATCTTCCCGGCGCGGGCCCCTTGCTCCGCTTCTCGCCGCCATCTCTGCCCTGGGTCCGCCACGACGTCGGTGTGTACCAGGGTTTTGAGGTGCCCGTTTTCTACGACTCCCTTCTCGCCAAGATCGCCGTATACGGAGAGGACCGGGGCCAGGCCATACGCCGCCTCCGCGAGACCCTGGACGCCTATGTCGTCTCCGGTGTCCCGACAAACCTACAGATGCTTCGCGTCATCGCTCAAGACCCCGACTTCAATGCGGGGGCCATAGACACCGAGTACGTCGGCCGGCAGATCGAACCCGTTCTTATCCCTTCCGACGAGCTCCCCGTCCAGGCTCTCGCTTCAGCCATAGCCCACGAGCTTGTATTCTCAGGGCTGGCGGGTTTTGAGTCGGGGGAAGGGGTACCGGAGGCCGGTGACGTTTGGCGCAGGCCCGGGCCCTGGCGGATGGGGCGCCTCGACATGTCCTATGCCTTCACCCATGCCGGAAGCGGTGTCTCTGCGACGGTCACCAATAAGCCCGGCTCAGCGGCCTGGGCCGTTCATACCCCCGACCACGACTTCGAGTTAGTCTTATCCCCCACCCCCGGAGGCGGCACCCAAGCCACTATCGAAGACGAAACCTGGGCCGTCGAAGTCACGCCCACTGACGGTGGTCTCCTGGTCCAGTACGCCAACTCCGACTACCTGCTTAGCAGGTCAAGCCAGGTCTATACGGGACAGGCCGGGGGTATGGCCGCGGGTCCCGGATCCGAGACCGGGATAAAAGCCCCCCTTCCCGGTGTCGTTGCCAGGGTTCGGGTGCAGGAAGGTGATGAGGTCACGGCGCGCCAGACTCTCGTTGTTCTGGAGGCCATGAAGATGGAACACCTGATCACCGCTCCCTACGACGGCGTCGTTGCGAAAATCTCCTGCGAGGAGGGAATGCAGGTGACCAAGGGCGCTGTGCTTCTGGAGATGGAGCCGGCCGGCTCCTAGTGGATCATAAATCCGCCGCCGTCCATGTTTATGGACTGTCCGTGAATCCAGGAGGAGGCTTTCGTGCACAGGTAGGCCACGAACTCTCCCACCTCTTCGTCGGACCCGTTCCTGCGAATCGGCGTTTCCATCGCCATCCTGTCGAGCCAGTCCCCGACCTTCAGGTGGTCCAGCCGTGAGGTGTCCACCCAGCCGGGACAGACGCAGTTGACGTTGACATTGTATTGCCCCAGCTCCCGGGCCAGCGTCTGAGTCATCCCCACTTGCGCGAAGTTGGCGGCGCAGTACGCCAGCGTGTCCTCCCCCCCAGACTTCCCCGCCACCGACGCCACGTTGACGACCTTACCCCCCTGCCCCTGAGCAATCAGCGCTTTCGCTACGGCCTTGGTGCAGAGATAGGTGCCTCGTATCTTGATATCGACTACCTTCTGGAAGATGTCGTCGTCCAACTCGACGGTCGGGACACGGTCCGGGCCGCGTGCGAAGGCGGCGTTGTTAATCAGGATGTCGACGCGGCCCAGCTCCTTGATGGTTTTCTCGACCATCTCCGCCACGTCGTCGGCATTGGCGACGTCCACTACCAAAGGCAAGGCCCTTCGCCCCAGGGCGCGGACCTGCTCCGCCGTGCTCTCGATATCCTTCCACCCGACGGCCTTCTCGGCTTCGGGGTAGCGGAAGGGGTCCCGACCCGTGCCGGTGGGCACTACGTCGGCGCCCAACTCTGCCAGGGCCACCGCGGCCGCCCTTCCTATCCCCCGCAACCTGCCTGCGCCGGTAACTATCGCTACTTTGCCGTCAAGCTCACCCACGGTCGGCTCCTTCCATAGCTTGCTTACGCAAATCTTCTCTCATTCTTTCCCATAGGACCGGTTCGCGAACCGCCCCTACAGAGCGGGAACGGTGGGAACATAGATTCTTACCATCCATGTCAGACAAAACCATACATCCGCACCAATCCATCATCCCCAGGCGAGACCAATCCCGGCCTCCCGCGCCATTCTACTACATCCCCAGTTTCAACCTCCCGTGTTAAGCTAGGCGCCATGTTTTCGCCCAGGGGCCAACACTACGGCTGGACCCTCTTAGGCATGTTCGCCTTTAACTACTCTATGGTCGTCATTGCCATCGAGACTATAGGCTTCCTGCTTCCGCAGATGTCCGACGAGCTTGACCTCTCCCTCACCGAGCAGGGCTGGCTCAGCGCCTCCGTCATGTTCAGCAACCTCATCTTCGAGGTGCCCTCCAACTGGCTCTTCTCCCGCTTCCGCCCCTGGCGCTCCTCCGTCGTGTCCTTTGCCGCCGCGGCCATCTTTGTCGGCTTCAACGGGATAGCCCCGACCCTTGCCATTCTCTTCATCGCCCGGGTGGGCCTGGGAATGACCTACCTAAGCACACAGGCGTCTCGCACGATACTCGTCATCCACTGGATTCCGAGCCGCCAATTTGGTATGGCCAACGGCGTCCTGTTCAGCATCCTGGAAACGGTCATCGGCGTCGGATTCATCGTGGTTCCCGCCATACTCTGGCTGGTCGGGGATTGGCGAGAAACTCTCTACATCTGGGCAATAGTCTGCGCTGTCGGCGCAGCCCTATGGTTCTTATGGGGCCGGGACCGCTTGAGCGCCGAGCTGCCCCAGCCCACCAGCGTGGCAGCCGGCAGCCCCCTGACGGTCATATTTCGCTACAAGGAGCCTTGGATACTGGGAGCGGGGGTGGCGGGCATCACCGGGGCTCGGTCCGCCTACGCCACTTTCTGGCCTACCTACCTGAACGATACATACGGGACGGCCCTTGTCACCGTAGGCCTCATCCTGGGCATCGCCAGCATGATCAAGGGCCCAATGATCCTTGGAGTTACCCTCTCCTCCGCCATAGCTGCCCGCACTCCTTACCTTCTCGTGGCGTGCGGCTTGGTAATGTCTGCCAGCTCTTTCGGCATGCTGTTCAGCGGGACGGCGCCCCTCCTGTTTCTCTCGGGCATCATCAACGGAATGGCGATGTGCTTCATCCCCGCGATGCTTACCGTGATCTACCGGCTCCCCGGAATCAAGGAACGGGAGGTGGCGGTAGCGGTAGCCGTCTACTTCAGTTGCCTGTGGGCCGGCTCAGCTCTGGGCCCGTTGATCACCGGTACTATCGGAGACAGATTCGACGATCTCGGCACGGGGCTCCTGGTCGCCGCCTTTGGCCCTTTGACCCTCTCCACCTCCGGCGTCATCCTGGGCCTGATGGGACGGCGTTCCGCCGAGCCCCCGCTGGCAGGGCTATGACCTCTTCCCACTTTTATCGATGATGCGTCTTCTTCGCAGACCCACAGACTCCCCCGCCTATGCCTGGGTCGTAGTCGGCTCCTTCATCACCAACTACTCCCTCGTCGACATCTCCGCCCTTACCATCGGCCTCCTTCTCCCCGACATCTCGAAGGAGATGGACCTGAGCGGTACTCAGCAGGGTCTCCTCTCTTCCGCGGTGGTAGTCGGCAACCTCATCTTCGAAATTCCTGCCAACGCGTGGCTCTCTCGCTACCGGCCCTGGCGCGTGGCCAGCATCGCTTTTATCGCTTCAGCCTTCTTTACCGTCCTGAACGGCTGGTCCCCAAACTTTATCGTTTTTCTGGCCATGCGGCTCCTCCTTGGCTTTGCCTATGTCGTCTGCAAAGTGCCCAGGACCCTTGTACTGCTTCAGTGGGTTTCCCGCCGACGTATTCCCCTGGCCAACGGGATAGTCTTCAGCGTTATCGATAGCATGAGCGGGGTCGGGTTCATCGTAATCCCCATCGTACTGGGCGTCCTGGCGGATTGGCGGCTAACCCTCTATGTCTGGGCCGCCATCATCTTTGCCGCGGCCCTTGTCTGGCTGGTCCTCGGCAAGGACCGCTACACGCCCGAGTATCGGGCCGGCATCCAGTCCCAGGTCGGGACTCCGCTGACGGCCATGTTCAAGTATAAGGAGCCCTGGTTAATGGGGTTCGGCACCGGTGGTGCCATCGCCGCTCGGATCGGGTTCACCACCTTCTGGCCCACATTCACGCAGGACTTCTTTGCCATCTCTCTCACCTTCAGCGGTATCGTGATTGGCATGGTCTCCATTGCCAGCACCCCCGGCAAGCTCGCCGTCTCCATCATCCCGTCCCTGGTCAAACATCCTTCAATGGTGCTCTTCGTGTGCGGCTTTCTCACTTGGGGGTCCTTTGTCGGCATGTTGTATACCGACTCCCCCGCCTTGCTCCTTCTCCTCGGCTTCATCAACGGCATCGGCTTCTGCTACTTCCCACTGATGGTGACCGAGCTTTACGAACTCCCGAACATCCGCCCCCGGGAGCTCACCGTCGCCGTTTCGGTGATGTTTACCCTCTTGTGGGTTGGCGGTTTTCTCGGGCCCCTGGTGGTCGGCGTCGTCGCCGATGCCACCCAGGATCTCCAGTACGCCCTGCTCATAATCTCCTTCGGGAGCCTGAGCCTCAGCATCTCGGCACTCCTTCTTTCAGCCTTCGGAAAGCGCACCCCTAAAGAGCCCTAGACTGAAGTTCCTTGCGGCTATCACACCAAGGATAGAGCAGGCGGGCTTGTGAGGGACCACTCATGCTGAGTGAGATGATAGTACGCCTCTAGAAGAGGGATTATGATCGGCCTTACATTAGCTACTCTGTTTATGCTAAGTATGGTCGCAATAGGCCGCCTCCAGTTGGGAGATGTCCATGAGTTTCCAGCAACATGACTTCCTAAATAGGCCAGTGAATTTAGCCATAGATCAATTGCTTTAGGCGGTAAGCTTGGCGTTTTACCCATAAAAGAAGCTGTCGCATCCCTTTCCGATTTCTGACGGTCAATGCTCCAGATGCCTGCAGAGCGTCAAATTCGATGCTACCTCTAAGTGAAATGCGGCGTGGTGGAAGAGGATGACCTATTTCCTCAAATCCGGATCGCACAACCCTGTCTAGCTCATCAAGCTGGTTTTGTAGTCCTGCAAACGTATTTTCCCTGTTCTTCTTCATCTTTTGGACTTCATTTGAGAGATCGTTGACCTTTCGATTGACATCCTCTTCAGCTTTGGACTTATCCTCGTGCAACATTGAAGCCACTGATAGAAAAGCGATCAAAGACCATAGAATGTAAATGACTGGGCGCACAATGAACTCGCCTGGTATCCAAGAGAGCAAGAATGGGAACACTATGGCTGGAAGTATTACCGTTGCTAGGATGACCAGAATTTGTTTTCGAGAAAGGCTTGCTAGTTTTTCAACCGCCCAAAGTATCATTGGTTCCTCCATAACCTACTCTGCATTTTTTTATCACTTGATATTTTGATAGCACAAGGACAACTTTGCATCTTAGCTTACCTCCCGCCCAGCTTAGGCACTCCCCCCCGATTGACTTACACCCTGACCCTCCTTAGGATGAGCCGGTAATTACGCCCCGCTCCAGGGGCAGGAAGGTTCTAAATGTCCACATCAGTTTCCCTAGGCAGCGGAGAGTTCACGTACGCGCCCCAGGAGGGCTGGGCGCAGCTTCCCGACGGCTGGTCTTTCAAGGAGTGCGCCGATGTCGCCGTAGACACCAACGACCGCGTCTACGTCTTCAACCGCGGGGAGCATCCCGTCATCGTTTTCGAGGCCGACGGGACTTTTGTCGGGTCTTGGGGCGAGGGCGTATTC
Organism: Dehalococcoidia bacterium; assembly: GCA_965222055.1. Lineage (GTDB taxonomy): Bacteria > Chloroflexota > Dehalococcoidia > Plut-88900 > Plut-88900 > Plut-88900. The sequence goes on along the minus strand of CBDCTF010000007.1, from coordinate 3,070,309 downwards.
ACCACCGCCCACGGCATTACCTACGCCCCCAATGACACCATGTACATGGTCGACCAGAAGGACCATAGTGTGCGCCGCTGCACCCTCGACGGGCGCGTCGTATCCACCATCGGCGTACCCCACGAGCCCTCCACCCGCTGGAGCGGCCACGCCTTCAACGAACCCACCAAAGTGGCCGTTTCCCCCAAGAACGGCGATCTATTCATCTCCGACGGCTACGGCAACTCCCGCATCCACAAGTACAGCCCCGATGGGCGCCACCTATTCTCATGGGGAGGCCCGGGAATCGACCCCGGTGAGTTCGTCATCCCCCACACTATCCTCGTGGACAACGACGACAACGTGATAGTCGGCGACCGGGAGTGCAACCGCATCCAGATCTTCGATACGAAGGGCAAGCTCCAGCACATCTGGCAGAACATCTGGAAACCAGCGGGCATGGCCCTCGGCCCCGACGGCAACCTTTACATTGCCGAGCTCTGCGGCGACTCCTATTTCGCCGATGCACCAAACGTCGGCAACCGGGTCAGCGTCTACACCGTCGACGGGAAGCTTTTGGCTCGACTCGGAATGCCCACCCAGGGCGAGGGCCCCGGACAGTTCCTCGCTGCACACGGCATCACCGTCGACTCCCGCGGGGATGTTTATGTGGCCGAGGTATCCTGGACAATGGTCGCCAGGCACGCCGAAAACCCCAGAGAGATGCGCAGCCTGCAAAAGCTGGTCAGGCAGTCCGGGTCCGATGTCGGCTAAAATAGACCTCCACGCTCCCACACCCCCCACCCCCCTCAAGGAAGAGAGAACGACTTGGGATTCGTAATAATCGCGGTCATCATCATCCTTGTAGTCATGATCGTCCTGGTGTCACGGCGGCAGGCCGGTAGGCCAGCGGTGCCCGGCTCGGGCAATGTAATATCGCAAATCAAGCCCCTGGAAGGATTCACGAGGGTCAACCTCGGCAACGCCTTCCACGTCGAGATCAAGGAGTCGCCCCAGTTCAGTGTTTCCCTCTCCGCAGACGACAACGTGATCAACTTGGTCGAGGTTGAGAAGGAGGGAGATACCCTCCGCATCGGCCTCGAGACCGGCGATTACCAGGAGGTGACCCTCAAAGCCCGAATCACCATGCCGGAGCTGCTGGGCGTCATGCTTACTGGGTCCAGCCGCGCCACCGTGGAAGGTTTCTCATCCGCCAACAACCTCAGTATCAGCCTGTCCGGGGCCAGCGTCCTGGAGGGGTACGTCGAGGCACGGGAAGCCGACCTACGCATCAACGGCGCAAGCAAGGTCACCCTTGCCGGTTCCGCTGACAGCCTCCTGGTCCGCGCATCGGGCGCCAGTGTCCTGGACCTTCAGCACTTCTCCATCGACCGCGCCTCCGTCGTCCTCAATGGCGCAAGCCAAGCCGCCATAAACGTACGCGGCTCCATAGAGAGCGCCGAACTCAGCGGCGCTTCCGTGCTCATATACGATGGAGCCCCGGGGCTGGGAGACATCCAGACCACCGGCGCATCCAGGCTCGAGCCCCGGCAGAGCGAAGAAATCCCTCACTCTTGAGCAGACCGTAGGGAATATGCTCTACAGAAGCCGAACAAACCGCAAAATCTGGGGTGTCGCCGGGGGTCTCGGCGAGTATTTCGGCACCGACCCAGCCACCGTTCGAACGATATTCCTGGTCTTCCTCCTGATGGCGGGATTCTCTATCTTTCTCTACCTGTTCCTCGCTGTGATGATGCCCCTGGCCCCGGAACCCACCCCCGGCCCTCCCGAACCCGAGGAAAGCGGGCCCCAACCTGGCAATGCCTAGCCCGCACCCGGCATGCCCTCGCTAACCCTTCCCGGCCCGGCTCGAGCCGTAGTCGAAAGCCGTAATTACAAGTGGTGGGTATACACCGCCGTTGCCGCCGGCACCTACTTCAGCGTGGTAGACCAGACGGGCATTAATATTGCCCTACCCTTCATCTCCGACCAGTTCGGACTCGACATACCAACCGTCCAGTGGACCCTCCTCGCTTACGTCCTCACCACCGCAATCATGTTCATGCCCGTCGGTCGCCTCGCCGACATCATCGGACGCAAGAACGTTTTTCTGGTTGGCTTAACCATCAACATCATCGGTGCAACCATTGCAGGCACGGCGTCCATCTTCCCGATAATTGTGCTAGGCAAAGTGGTCCAAGGAATTGGGGTCGCCGGCATCCAGGGCAACGGAATGGCCATCATCGCTTCCAATTTCCCGGATAGCGAGCGCGGCAAGTCCATAGGTCTCTATACAGCCATCATAGGATCGGGGCTCACGTCGGGGCCCATAATCGGCGGATTCCTCGTCCACTGGTTAAGTTGGAGGGCGGTATTCCTGGCCAACGTTCCGGTGGGAGTGTTTGCCATTGGCCTTGCCCTCCTCACCTTCAAGCCCATGGTCTCCGGAGCTGCAGGCGCGTCCGGGTTGCGCACCTTTGACTGGCGAGGCGCAGCCCTGTCCGCAGGGGCATTTGTCGGCTTCCTAATGGCCATGAGCAACGGGCACCGATTCGGCTGGAGCTCGACTCCCATCCTGGTCAGCTTTACGGCGGCGGGTGTGCTGTTCGCTGCCTTTATCTGGTGGCAGTTGAAGGCCACCTACCCGATGCTCGACCTCAGCCTCTTCAGAAGCAAGGTCATGGCCATGGCCGTCTCCGCCCGGACACTCAACTTCCTGGCAACCTCTTCCGTGGCATTCCTCATGCCCTTCTACATCATCAACGTCATGGGTTATTCACCGAACCGGGTCGGCCTGTTGCTGGCCCCCGGCGCTCTATGCATGGGCGTAATAGGTCCTGTAAGCGGCTACCTGTCGGACCGCTTTGGCAGCCGTATAACCGCAACCATCGGCCAGAGCTTCGAAGCCTCCGCCCTTTTCTCCCTATCCCAGCTCTCACCCCACTCCTCCCCGGGCTACGTGCTCATGTGTCTTATGCTTGCCGGCATAGGCGCGGGGTTCTTCAATGCCTCCAACGGCACGGCCATCATGAGCTATCAGGAGCCGTCCAAGTTCGGAATAGTGGCGGCCCTGCTCAACGTCATTCGCACTTCCGCCAACATCACCGGCATCGCCGTCGGCACAACCATAGTGACTATCATCATGGCTTCCCACGGACATGAACCGAAGCTCCCGCTCACTACAGGCGAAGCGTCCCCGGCAATCAACAGCGCCTTCGTCTCCGGCCTCAACCTGACCTACCTCATCGCTGGCAGTCTGCTCCTGGTATCGATTGTCCTGTCCGCCCTCCACGGCTCGGCCCGCAGGGAAGTTGCTATTGGAGGAAAGTCGCCAGCCCGCACCCGCCGGTGACGGCCAGGAAAGCACATTGTGCTTTACAATACCGTCGGAGAACGGAGCCAAATGACTACCCCTCATTATGATCATGGGATGGAAGAGATCCCTATCGCCAAAGCACGTGAAATGCTCTCCCGACTGCCGGAGTTACTGAGCGCTGAGAATCGGGCAGTGGCGCTCACGCGGCACGGCAAGCCCGTGATGGCCATGATGTCGTGGGACCTCTTCGAGTCCATAACGGAGACCATGGACATCATGGGCGACCCCGACTTGATGACCGCGCTCCGTCAAAGCATAGAGGATGCGCGCGCAGGACGTTTCATCTCCCTGGATCAGGTCAAAAACGAACTGGTCTAAAGGCCGCCCTGGCCCGGGCCTCGTGAAGAGTGGAGGTGCGCGGACTGGAGTCTACCGCTTGTCTATCGCCACCTCGCCGCGAGCGACCACAAGCTGGAGCCGGCGGATGTTCTCGATGTTTTCCAGGGGATTGGTCTCGATGGCTATGAAGTCGGCGAACTTCCCGGGCTCGATGGTGCCTAACTTGTCACCCGCTCCACAGACTTCCGCCGAGGTCTGGGTGGCCGCCACTATCGCACCGTAAGGCCCGAGCCCCACCTTCGATAGCATTTCCAACTCCATTAGGGCGGCCTCGCCCGGAGGTCCCTGGTCCGAGCCGCTGGCTATCTTCACCCCCGCGTTCAGCGCCATTCGGAAGGACTCGTCGTGAGTGGGGGCAAAGAAGTTGGCCCGCTCCCGGAACTCCTCGGGAAGGGGATGGCGCTGGCAGTATGCCGCGGCGGCATCGGAATCGGCTTGCTCGGGGGTCAGGTGGCTCAGGGCCAGGGTAGGAACGTAGTAGGTGCCGGTGTCGGCCATCATCTTGGCCGCTTCCTCATCCATGACATATCCGTGTTCGATGGACCGGCATCCGGCGTTCACGGCCCACTTTATTGCCTCGGGAACGGTGGCGTGGACGGCCGCAGGGATTCCCCGCTGCTTGGCGATGGTCAGTGCAGCCTCCATCTCCCCGCGGAGCATCATGATGTTCGTCATCACGTCATGCCCCGAGCCCATGATCCCGCCCGTGGTGACAAGCTTGATGTGGTTCACGTAGTGCATGATCTCGTTACGCACAGCGTGAATGAAAGCGACCGGCCCGTCGATAGGCGTGTCGACGTCAGCCATGTGCCCGGCCGTGGTATTCAGGGCGTGACCGCCGCAGAAGAGCCGAGGCCCCTTGAACTGTCCGGCGGAGAAAGCATTCCTAAGCGCAACGTCGGCCCACTCCTGCACCCCGACGGTCCGCAGTGAGGTGACACCCATGTTTAGTGCATCCATACTGTTCCGGGCATATGCCAAGACCCGGGGAATGAGGTCGAGTGCGTCTTCCTCAACAGCCTCGTGGCCATAGGTGCCCTTGTTCAGGTGGGTGTGCACGTCCCACAGGCCCGGCAGCAGGTAAGCCCCATCGAGGTCGACAACCTGGTCGGCGTCGGGAGCCGGGCCGGAGGTCACCTGCTGGATGACCCCGTCCACAACCAGAACGCTTCGCTGGGTGCGGACCTCGGGGGTGGTGGCGTCGATTATGTTTACGTTTTTGAGTACCAGGCTCATGGGAAGCTCCTTGTCAGCGGGCCCTAATCCTAGGAAGTTGGCTCGTCATCCATTCCATCCGGGAAGAGTACCGCTGGGTCCGATTCGTATACAATTTTCCCATTCTTACGAATCAAGACGGATCCACTAACCTCCAGCGCGCGTCGGCGGGCCTTTATGGATGCCCTGCGCAGCGCGGCCAGAGCCCCAGCATTGTCCGCATTCACGGGCTCCTCGCCACTTCGGTCGGTGAGATCGGTCACGGGTTAATTTCTCCTTGTGCCAGAAGCACAGGCGCGAATCCTAAGTTGTCATACATTACCCACTCATCGACTAGGTGTCTATAGATGGTCTCGAAATTGCTCAGCCCCGCATGAAAGCGGCGGCGTACCGTCTCAGCAGAGACGTCATGTCCGCCTTCCAACACCCGTTGCCTCACGCGGGAAAGGGCAATATCCGGGCTAGGCAAGGTCAAGAAATAAAGTTTGACCCAATAGCCCTGCGCCCGCCAGCGGGGTATCTTTCGGGCGTAGCCGCGTCCGCTCAAGGTTGTCTCCAAGGTAAAGCTTTCCCCCTTCCGCACATACTCATCGATCATTTCTAACATCAGCTTGCCCGCCCTGAGTGCGGCCATACCCGGGCGAAAGGGATTCAACCCCGCTGCCATAAAATCGGCATTCACAAAAGTGGGGCAGTTCGCTTCTTTCAATAAGAATTCCCGCGCGAATGTCGTCTTCCCGGCGCCATTCGCGCCAGCGACTATCAGTATCTTCTTGCGGGGGCCGGAAAGCGTTGGAGAAGGCATAGAGGTTTGCCGCTACAGGGTGGGTTGACTATACACCATCCAGTTTGAGGTCCAGCCAAATTACTCCCCTGGAGCATAAGGTATACTTGCCCCATTATCCCACCCGTGACCCGTCCAGACATGCGACTATGAATAACCGCCTCACAGCCGAAATAGAACGCATCCGGTCAGACAAGGCGATTCCCAAACTAGACGAAGCCGCAATTAAGCAGGGCGTCATACTGCGCATCCTTAATATATTGGGCTGGGACACGTTTGATGTCGAAGAGGTCAAACCCGAACACTCCGTGGGGGGCCGCAAAGTCGATTATGCGCTACGGCCCGATGGCAGAAACAAGGTGTTCCTGGAAGCGAAAAGGCCCAACGAAGACCTTGGCAACCACGCACAACAACTCCTTGACTACTCATTCAGAGAGGGGGTGCCCCTGGCAGTTCTGACCAACGGCCTGAACTGGTGGTTTTATCTGCCCTTGCAGGAAGGAAGCTGGAAGGAAAGACGGTTTAGCGTAATAGAACTGCGAAATCCCGATGTCTCGCAAACGACGGACTGCCTAATAGACTTCCTGTCCAGGGAAAATGTCCGCTCCGGCGTTGCCGTAGCGTACGCCGAAAGCCTCTTGGACAGATTGTGGAAGGACAAGAAGATCGAAGAAGCCTTGCCCAGGGCGTGGAATCAGCTCATTACCGATCCTGATGATCAGTTCTTAGCTTTGCTCAATCAAAAGGTGATGGAGTTGTGTGGCTGGGGATCCAATCAAGAGCAGATAAAGCGTTTCCTGTCCAATGTATCAAAACCCGCTCACGCACCCCCAAATCCCACACCTCAACCCCTCCCGTCTCCCAAGACAAAACAACCGAACCAGAGTTTTGGCAACTACAATGGCACTAAGATCGTAAGGTTCACCTTCCACGGTCAAATCTACGGTGCTCATCCATGGACAAGGATGTTGATCGCCTTGGCCGAGCAGGTATACCAGCTACATTCCTCCGAATTCCAAAAGGTGCTTGAACTCACGGGAACTAAGCGCCCATACTTCAGCCGCAACCAGCAAGGGATGAGAAGATCCAGACCCATAGGCAACTCTGGTTACTTTGCGGAGACAGACCTGACTCCAGGCCAGATTGTGCATAGGTGCCACGCACTCCTAGCCACATTCGGCTACTCCCCCGACGACCTCGTCATCGAAACCACCTAACCCCGACCGAACCCCACCCCCAATGGTTGAAACCCGACCCGCAACCCTAACCTACGACGACTACCTCATGACCCCCGACGACGAGCGGTGGGAACTCCTCCGCGGAGAACTGATAATGGTACCTGACCCCACCTTTGCCCACCAAAAGATCGCCGGACGCTTGTTCCTATTCCTGAACGCATTTGTAGAGGATAAGGGCCTTGGAGACGTCGTCTTTGCTCCCTTCGATGTAGTCCTCTCCCGAACCAACGTCTTGCAACCCGACCTCCTCTTCGTCTCCAAGGACCAACAGTCCATCATCACCGAGGCCAACATACAGGGTGCACCTGCGCTTGTGGTGGAGGTTATTTCTCCATCCACGGCAAGCAAGGACCGAGAATTGAAGCGGGCAATATACGCAGAGAATGGCGTTGGCGAATACTGGCTCATTGACCCCGATGCCCGCATCATATCCGTGATGTTATTACAGGATAAGGACTTCCGAGAAGTCGGCAATTATGGCGTCGGAGAAGTCCTGTCCTCCCCGACTTTAGAGGGCCTCGTACTCGATCTGACCCGTATTTTCCCGTCTGCCTAAGCTGCCTCAGACCTCAATCTGGCAAGTGTGATGGGAGCCTCGCCCCTCTAGTCCTCTGTTATTTCACCTCATCCCTCTTTCCGCTTGCCCTCATGCCCAGTGAGTTATCATTATATTGAGGGGCTAATAGCGATACACGAAGCCCCTCCTTAAACAAAGACCCACATCCGGGAGCAAAAACTCATGGCCAATAACAAGAATCTTTACGACGTGGTGATAATCGGGCAGGGGGCCTCGGCCTTTGGGGCTGCGCTATATTCGGCGCGGTACCAGATGAAGACCCTTGTCATCGGCGACGAGTTCGGCGGCGAGACCGCGACCGGAAGCATCATCGAAAACTACCCCGGCTACTCGCACATCGACGGGTTCGACCTGATGCTGGCAATGAAGAAGCAGGTCGAGGACCTGGAAGTCGAGATCGTGACCGACAAGGTGAAGGAGATCAAGAACGACGGCAGCTGCTTTATCTTCAATGCCTACGATGGCCAATACCAGAGCACGGCGGTCATCCTGGCCGTGGGCCGGGAGCGGCGCAAGCTGGGCCTTTCCAACGAGTCGGACCTGCTGGGGAAGGGCGTCTCCTACTGCTCCACCTGCGACGCCCCCCTCTACCGCGGGCAGACTGTGGCGGTGGTCGGGGCAGGAGACGCGGCGATAAAGGGAACAGTGCTGCTGGACAAGTACGCTTCTCGGGTGTACCTGATATACCGCAAGGACAAGCTCACCCGCCCCGAGCCCGTGAACCTAGCGATGCTGGAGAGGGCCGAGAACGTAGTCCAGCTGGCTAGCACCAATGTCACGGGGCTTGTCGGTGAAGAGAAACTGGAGCGGCTGGCCCTGGACCAGATCTACGAAGGCGCAGGGGAGATAGACGTGGACGGCCTATTCATCGAGATCGGGGCAGACCCGAGGAACGAACTGGCCAGGCCCCTCGGCGTAATGACCAATTCCCAGGGCGAGATCATGGTCTCCAAGATGATGGAGACAACGGTGTCGGGCGTGTTCGCCGCAGGTGACGTGACCGACGCCACCGGGGAGCTGAAGCAGACCATCACATCGACGGCCCAGGGGGTCATCGCAGCGACCTCGGCGTACAGGTACGTGTCAGAGCACGGCAACATGTGCCAGATGCACGCCGCCGGTTTCGAGCTGGCCGCGGTGTAGACCGTAGCGGCTGGTCGTAGATATACTTCACCCTCCGAGATGCGATCTCTCCTACAGAAGGATCCGAGACTTTGCGAATAGCCATAGGCGCCGACCACGCCGGCCTGCCCCTCAAGCAGGAATTGGCCCCGTGGCTCGAGGCCCAGGGTCACGAGCTGCTCGACTTCGGCGCCTATGAGTTCCACCAGAACGATGACTACCCTGACTATGCCGAGGCCGTGGCCCGTGCCGTCGCCTCGGAGCAGGCTGAGAGAGGCATTATGATCTGCGGCAGCGGCGTCGGAGCGTGCGTCACCACCAACAAGGTGCGGGGGGTGCGGGCCTGCATGTGCCACGACACCTATTCGGCACACCAGGGCGTGGAGCACGACGACATGAATGTCCTGTGTCTTGGCGCGAGGATCATAGGTGGAGAGCTGGCGCGGGAGGTGGTTACAGCCTTTCTCGGGGCGCAGTTCTCGGGGGAGGAGCGGCACCAGCGTCGGCTTAACAAGCTCCTTGCCATAGAGAGAAACACCTTAGCTAAGGACGGCTGAACCCATGCCAGACCTCAACGGAAACGCCCCCGAAAGATGTGACCTGCTCATCCGAGGCGGCTATATCATCACCATGGACGCCGACAACTCCAAGCACCCCCACGGCGCAATCGCCATCCGCGGGCGGGAAATCGCCGCCGTCGGCCCCGAGGCCGAAGTCGTCTCCAGGTTCCGACCCCTGCGCACCCTGGACGCCCGGGGCGGCGCGGTCCATCCCGGCTACATAGACCTCCACTACCACATCTCGGGGCACCTGCCCAGCAAGCTCCTGGAGGACGGCGCAGCCTCCTCCACGGGCGCCGGGCAGTGGATTGCCAGCCGCTATCAGCGCTTCTTCAACGCCCTGGGAGACGAGGAGGAATATGCCAGCGCCATGCTCGCCGGCCTGGATATGCTTCGCAACGGGTTCACCTCTTTCGTTGAGCCCGGTACCGTCCACAGCACCGACGCCGTCGCCGAGGCCTGCAACGCCCTCGGCATCAGGGCCTGGGTCGGAGACCCGTGGCTCTGGGACGTAGGCGGTGAGGGGCACATGGTCATAAACCGCGCTCCCTTCGACACCCAGAGGTCGCTATCCCTCCTCGGTGGTGAGCTCAAGCGCAACAGCGACCCCGACACCCTGGTCAGGGGCCACGTCGCCGTCTACGGCAGCGGCACCCAGACCGACGAGCTAATGGAGGCCGGCAAGGCCTGCGCCGACGAAAACGGCGTCACTTTCAACTCCCACCAGTCCATGTCGGAGGGAGACTCCGAACGGGACGGTCGGCACGCCTACCTCCACTGGGCCGAGAAGGGCATCCTGGACTCCAAATGCCTGTTCGTCCACAGCAACGTCATCCGTGACCCAGAAATGCAACCCATTCTGGACTCCGGGCTGACCATCGCCTGGGTCCCGGGCAACTCCTTCTACTACGGTGTTCGCAAGGGCATTCCCAACCGCATCCCGGAGCTCTACCACCGGGGCCTCAACGTCGGGTTCGGGATGGATGTGAACAAGACCTGGGTATTCGGGCAGAACACATTGCTCGCCTACAACATCGCCCGAGAGGAACGCCAGGTCCTCTACCCAGACGACCTGCTAAAGATACAGACCATAAACGGGGCCCGGGCCCTGAAGGCCGACACCATGGTCGGCAGCATAGAGCCCGGCAAGAGGGCCGACATCGTCATCCGCTCCCTCTCCGATCCCTGGAACTACCCCGTCCACCACATCGAGCGGGACATCACCCTCTACAGCCTCACCCGCAACGTTGACACCGTCCTCGTCGACGGCCGGATAGTGATAAAGAACGGCCGCCACACCATGATCGACGAAGAGGTTGTCTACCAGCGGGCCCAGAAGGCGGCGGAGACTCTGCTGGCGGCGGGATCTCCGTAGGTTCTATCCACGCCATTCCCAAGTTCCGTCTTCTGCCAATCGGAGGACTGCCTGAACATAATCTCGGACAACGTCGCGGGTAAACTCCCATTCGTCTTCATAGTCAATGAAGTCGTGGTAGAAATTGGCATGGACCTTCTCAGCCGCCGCAAACCCAGCCCTCAAATCGGGCCCAGCGGTCGTCCTAGCCATTTCTTGAATCAGTCTCCGTAACTTCCTGTGGCTACCCGTCGGTTTGCCCTGTTTTTGCGCCAATGCCATGGTTGCGTGTGCTGCTGCACCCCATAGCTTCTCTGACGCCTGCAGGTAGTCCCTTTTGGCAAACTCCTCATCGGATGCATCCAGGAACGCCTCGGCTGTGCTCGTGTGTTGGACAAAGTCCATCCATTGGTCCTCTAAAATATCCTTTAACATATCCCGTACACCCCCTCCACTATGTCCTGACACCATACCCACTTTACGTTTACCCCTGCCGCCGCAATCACACCCACTATGGTATCACCAGCTCCGTATTTGCACCTAACAGCTACTATTTTGGCCTATCGGGCGCCAAGGAAATATCAACACAACCCCTCAATCCCGAAACCTCGGCAGAACCTTGTTGCCGAACATGTCCAGGGCCCGCATGGTGTCATCGTGGCTCGTCTCCCCTGCCTGGATCATTAGCAATAGTTGATCAACCCCGAGCCCCATCCACTTCTCGACTCCCCGGCACGTCGAGTCCAAGTCCCCGCCTATCACAATCCCGTCCCCTATCAGTTCGTCGTTGTTCCGGTTCAGCACCGACTCCAGCACCCCCTGCCTCTTGCCACCCGCGGCCTCCTCGTAGTACTTGCCCCCGTGACTGCCGAACCGGAGCTTCTGGAGCGGCACGTCGTTGTCGCCGAAGTACCATCGGGCCGCGGCACATGCCTTGTCCCGGCCAACCGCGTAGTCTTCGGCCACGTTGCTGATGGCAAAGGCTGCGATCTTGTGGTTGGCAAACCCTCCGACAGGCTTGCACTCGGGCATTGCGTCCTGGTAGGCCCTGATCGCCGGTATCATCTTCTCCGGCTCTATGGCGCTGAACCCCAGGATCCCGAGCCCCATCCGTGCCGCCTTGGCGAACGTCGCCGGCTGGGTAGCTGCCAGCCACATTGGGGGGTGGGGCTTCTGCACGGGCTTGGGCACCAGGTCCCGCTGCGGCAGATCGTAGTGCGCGCCCTTCCAGCCGGGGAACGGATCGTCGACGAACATAGAGGCTATGATCTGGATCGACTCGTCCCAAAGCTCCTTTGCACCCTCGGCATCATAGCCAAAGGCCTCAGAGTGGTAGACCGACGCCCCTCTCCCCGTCCCCAATTCGACACGCCCGCCCGACAGGATATCCAGCGTCGATACGAACTCAACCACGCGGAACGGGTGATTGCACGGCAGCACCACCACCCCCAGCCCAAGCCGAATCTTTGACGTGTGCTGGGCCAGGGCCGCCAAGAACAACTCGGGCGCCGAGCTGTGGCCTATCTCCGGGTAGAAGTGGTGCTCCGTCTGCCAGTAGTATTCGAACCCCACTTCCTCCGCCAGCACCGCCTCTGCCATAGCGTCCTTGTACAGCTGGACCTCGGCGTTCTCGGGCCACGGTTTGGGCATCTGAAGCTGATTAAAATAGCCGAATTTCATGCCAACATCTCGCCTTCTATTCCCTCTCCCTCGATGGGAGAAGGGGTGGGGTTAGGGTGTTCCTACTCTACCCTCTTAACGCCGCCCCGGTCTTCCGACCCAGCTTTTCCAGTAGCTGCGCCTGAACCATGTTCACTTCGTGCTCTCCCAACGTCCTGCTCGGCGACTGGTACAGCACCCGGAACGCCAGCGATTTCTTGTCCTCCGCTACCTGGTCCCCCGTGTACACGTCGAACAGCTCCACCGAGGTTACAAGCGGGAACGACTCGATCACTTCCTGCACCGCCGTCGAAGGTGTATCCGCGTCGACGATCAGGGCCAGGTCTCTAAGCGCACCGGGGTAGCGGGACACGGGCTTGTATCTCTTGGTTGCAGGGAGATGTGCCAGGAGCCGGGCCATGTCCACTTCGAACACGTGCACCGACGCCCCATCTATGTCGAACGCCTCTACCACCTGTGGATGCACCTCCCCCAACACCGCCAACCGTTCCCCTCGCGCCGACACCTGCACGACACGTCCCGGATGCAACCCTTCTCCCTCACCCCTTTCGAACTGCGCCTCCACCCCCAGCCGACCCAACATCATCTCCAATACGCCCTTTGCTCGGAGGAACCCGTCCATCGGGTCGTCCGGGTCTCCGGTCACGACCCCCGCCAGCACTTCTTGCTCTTCCGGCAGGTCCCTATTCCTTGGGATGTACACCTTGCCCGCCTCGAACATGAGCAGGGGCCCGTGATGATACTTCTTGTTGTGCTCCACGTTGGCCAGCAGCTCCGGCCTGAGGCTAAGACGCAGGTATTCCTGCTCGACGCGGAGCGGGTTCGCCACCTTCAACGGCTTCATCTGCGCCAGGTGCGAAAGGCCTGCGTTCTCCAGCCCCTTCACGTCCGACAGCGAGTAGTTCACTACCTCCTGCATCCCAGACCCGGCCAACACATCCTTCACCCTATCCCTTAGGCTCCGGGCATCGTCGGGTTCGTTGGGCGGGATCCGGCCCGACAGTGGCGTCGTGGGAATGTCGTCGTAGCCCCGGATTCGGGCCACCTCTTCCACGAGGTCGTCCTCGATGCCTATGTCGGTGCGCCAGTACGGCGAGCTAACCTTCAACATCTCCTCCCCCGCATCCTCACACACAAACCCCAGCGATTCCAACACATCCCGCACTTTCTCCATCTCTATGGAAATGCCCAAGACCTGCTTAATCCGTGCCTCGGTGATGTGAAGTGAGGCACTCTCCTTCTCCCCGGGGTAGACATCGATGATGCCTTTGGCGACCGTGCCTCCGGCCAACTCTGCCAGTAATTGCGTTGCCCGGCGCAGACCCCTGGGAGGCAGCTCGGGGCGCAGGCCCTTGTCGAACCGCAACGACGCCTCGCTCCGCAGTCTCAGCCGCATCGACGTTCGCCTGATATTCACGTTGTCGAAGTTCGCAGACTCCAAGAGGAGAGATGTCGTGGCCTCGGTGACCTCGCTGTCTCCGCCACCCATCACCCCCGCCAAGCCGATGGGGCCGTCTGGGTCAGAAATGACCTGCATTTCCGGGTCCAGGGTACGTAGCTCACCATCCAGGGTCAGGAGCCGTTCCCCGGCCCTCGCCCGACGCACAATTATCTTGTGGTCTTTAATCTTGTCGTAGTCGAAGGCGTGAAGGGGTTGGCCGTACTCCATCATCACGTAGTTCGTGATGTCGACCACGTTGTTGATGGGTCTCATCCCGCACGCCTTAAGCCGTTCCTGCATCCACGCCGGCGAAGGCCCGACCTTCAGTCCCGTAACAATACTGGCCGTGTACCGGGAGCACAGGTCCGGGTCCGCTATCTCCACTGACGCCAGGTCAACCGCCGCCCTCGCTTCCTCTTCATAGGCCACCTCCGGCGTCGTAATCAGCTCGCCGGTAAGGGCCGCAACTTCCTGCGCAACCCCGAGCATCGACAGGCAGTCGGGGCGGTTTGGCGTGAGCTCAAGTTCCAGGATGCTGTCCCCGAGATAGTCGAAGAGCGGCATCCCAGGCGGCGCATCCTCGGGCAGCACGAGGATGCCCTCGTGCTCCTCAGACATCCCAAGCTCCTTCTCGGAGCAGATCATGCCGTTGGAGACTACGCCGCGGATCTTTGCCGCCTTCAGCTTGACCGGTTTCCCCGAATGGCCGTCGACCAACTGCGCCCCGACCTTGGCAAAGGCGATGTTCTGGTCTGCGGCCACATTGGGGGCCCCACAGACCACCTCATGGGTCTCGCCGGGCAGGTCGACGGTACACAGGCTCAGCCGGTCGGCGTTCGGGTGCTTATTAACCTCGCGCACCTTCCCGACGCGCACCCCTTCCCATGCCTCCCCCACCTCCTCCACACCCCCAACCTCCAGACCGGCCATCGTCAGCTTATGGGCCAATTCCTTCGGTTCAAGGGACACGGGCACATAGTCCCTGAGCCATTTGAGAGATACTTTCATGTGGTGAGCGCCGCTAGGCTCCCAGCTCCTTCCCCGCCGCCGACTCCACCACCGTGCCCTTGAAGAAGTTCGGGTTCATGTCTGCGTATAGGTGGACGGCGTTGGTGAAGGTGAAGTCCCGGAAGTCCTCTGCCGTTATCAGCTCGTCTTCCACCAGCTCGTAGGCCTCCTCGACCACTTCCCGCATGTCCGGCACGTCCCAGTGCCCGATATCCGAGCTAAACACCGCCTTCAGCCTCGCTCCCATCGGGTTCACCTTCGAGTTGAAGGCGTGAGCGTTCATGGGATCGTCCGCCTCACAGCCGTAGTAGAAGGGCTTTATGAACAGGTCCAGCATCTCCTCGGCCCGCTCCATGGGCACGTCCGACCAGTCGTCCAGCTCCTCGGGGGCAGTTTCTCCGGCCAGGTAGTGATCCCGTATCTCCTTGAGCCGAGCCTTCTGCGAGGGCTCGCCGTTCTCCTCGATCATCGCCATCAGCGAGTCAACGTCCAGGTGCCGGGGGTCGAGCTTGTGGATATCGACGCCGTTGCGCTTTACCCAGTGCCCCACCATGTCCGCATAGAGACGGCACGCCCACCCGACGCCCCCCTCCAGGAAGGCGATGTTCAGGCCCGGGAACCGCTTGGTGACGCCGCCCATGAACAGCGCCTTGGCGACGGGCTCGTGGGCCAGGGCGAAGGTGGCCATGTGGTTGTACATGTAGTTGGACGTGGAGCGGGTGCCCCAGCCCAAGTTGGCCGCATGGGAGGCAGGCGCGACGTTGAGCTCCAGGCACTTGGCCCAGAACGGGTCGTAGTCGTAGTCGCTGTCCATGCCGATCAGGTCCATGCGGGAGTTGACGTAGGCCAGGTGTTCCGGGGCGTCGGCGGCCTTGGCGAGGGGGCGCAGGGACCGACCCTCGATCATTGCCACCTTCATACCCAACTCGTTGACGGCGTATTCCAGCTCCTCTATGGCGGCTTCCGGCGTGTGCATGGGAATAGCCGCCGCCGTGGTCATCCTCTTGGAGTAGCCGCCGTAAAGCTCGGCGTGGTAGGCGTTTACAGCCCGGCTCCCGACCTGCCTCACCTCGGGATCGGGAATCCGGTCCAGCACCAGGCTGCGCGTCGGGTACAGGACGGCGTAGTCTATGCCGAGCTCGTCCATCCGCTCGTTGAGAAGCCGGGGCAGGGAGGCCGTGGCCCGGTCCAAGCTGTTCTCGGTGGGCATGACCCACCAGGCAGGCGCCGTGGCGAACTCGTAGCGACGCTGCTCAGCCGACATGTTGAACCACCGCAAGTTCCACGCGCCGCGGAATGCCTCCTCGTAGCGCTTCTTGATATCTCCTCCGCCTATCTTCTCGACAAAGTCCAGGAGGATGGGCCCGATCTCCAGCGTGTGCCCGTCGGAATCGATAATCGGGTGCCCGAGCTTGCGCCTGATGTCCTGGGACCTGGATGGCGTTGCGCTGATCATTTCTCTCTCCAATCGGGGATCAGGTACTTATCGGCCCAGCAACTCCCTGGCCTCTGCTTCCACAGCAGTGCCGTCGAAGAACCCCGGGTTGACCTTGCCGTAGAGGTTAACGGTGTTGGTGAACATAAAGTCCCGGAAGTCCTCTTCGTTGATTAGCTCATGCTCCACCAGCTCGTAGGCCTCCTCTACGACTTCCCGCATGTCCGGCACGTCCCAGTGCCCGATGTCCGAGCTAAACACCGCCTTCAGTCTTGCGCCCAGCGGGTTCACCTTGGAGTTGAAGGCCCAGGCGTTCATCGGGTCGTCCGCCTCGCACCCGAAGTAGAACGGCTCCACGAACAGGTCCAGCATCTCCTCGACGCTTTCCATGGGTACGTTAGACCAGTCGTCCAGCTCTACCGGGTGGGGATCGGGGGTGGCGTACATCTCCCGGATCTCCTCGATCTTCGACTGCATGATCTCCTCGCCGTATTCCCGCACCAGGTCCAGTAGCATCTCCTGGTCGAGGTGCCGGGGGTCGAGCCTGCCTATGACCCGGGCATTGCGCTTCTCCCAGTGACCTATCAAGTCTGAGTACAGGTTGCACGCCCAGGCGACTCCCCCCTCCAGGAAGATGAAGTTGAGGCCCGGGAACCGCTTGGTCACCCCACCCATGAACAGGGCCTTGGCGAAGGTGTCGTGGCCGTGGGCGAAGGCGCTCAGGTGGTTGAACATGTACTTGGAAGTGGAAACCGCTCCCCAGAAGAAATCGCTGCCGTGGGAGGCTGGCGTTATGCCCATCTCCTGGCATCTGGCCCAGAAGGGATCGTAATCGTACTCGCTGTCTATGCCGATCACGTCAATGTAGCGGGCTACGTCCTCGGCTTCCGGGTGCTCTTCCAAGTGTTTACGGATGGGCCGGTTCACGCGCCCCGGCAGCATTATCGTCTTCAGCCCGAGATCGTTTACCGCGTACTCCATCTCCCGGATGGCGATCTCCGGCGTGTCCATCGGTATTACCGCCGCAGGCGTCATACGGTGCGAATAGGGCCGGTAAAGGTCCGCTGCGCAGGCGTTCATAGCCCGGCACACGATAAGCCTCTGCTCGAAACCCTGGATCCGGTCAAACCCGAGACCCAGCGTGGTATACAGGACCGCATAGTCCATTCCCAGTTCGTCCATGCGCTCGTTCAGGATTTTGGGCACGGTGGCCGTGGCCCGGTCCAGGACGTTGGACGTGGGTGCAAACCACCAGGGCGTCGCCGGATGCCAATTCTCCTTGCGCTCTTCCGGCGTCATGGTGAACCAGGTCTTTCCCGCCGCCCCCGCCTCCGTCGAGCCCTTCATCATCTCTTCAAACAGGTCCCGGGCGTCGGCGCCGCCCTGCTCATATACGTAGTCCGAGAGCACGGGCGACAGCTCCAGGGTGTGCCCATCCGAGTCGATTATCGGGTGGCCCACCTTGCTCCGTATCTCCTGGCTCCGGGAAGATCTCGTAGTTACCATAGTCCGTTCCTCCGCTCTCCATCTGTTCGCCGCGCTATGAGAATAACCTATATATTCCAAAATAGGGCATGGCCGCTTAATGGATTAGTCATCCCAGGAAGCACCTAACTGCCGGATCATATCGTAGGTATTGATACATTTAACGGAATACTGATCACACACGTTGGGGATCTTTACCTGCTGAGAGCTTGGCCGGACACGCGACTCTAAGGAAACTACTACGCCTCCCTCAGCAATTGCGTGAGCTATGATCCACGGATCGGCCCGACGCAAAAACCTGCGCCTAGCCTGGTTGTCGGGATAGCTCCGCACCACATAACTAACCACGCCCCTGACCTCCTTTTGAACAGCTATGCTAGGGTCAACGAACATCCCTGAATTCTTACGCTCCCTGGCCCAATTCACTATCTCATCCTGCCCATCCAACAACTCTTGGTAAACCTGAATGGGACATGCCACTTGGCCACCTTCAACCAGTTCATCGATCATTGTCCAGAACCGAGGTGCAATGTCGAAATCATATGGTCCCTTCTTTCCCTCAATGAAGACATTGCTGTCCAACCAAAAGTTAGTCAAGACTTAGAGGGTCCCCGAATATATGCTCCGCAATGCTAGGTAGGGTCTTAACTTTCACTCCCAACAGGTCAGCCGCCTCACTGCTGAGCAGCGATCCTTCCGCCGCCCTGGAAATGACGGCACCGGTAAACTCTGCCCCATTGCGAGCAGTCACAGTGTTGCGGAAATCCCCACCTGATGAACCCGTCTGTTGCGCCTTTCCTGCTTGTTCTACGAGTCGGCTATAGGCGCCTCTGTACTCGTCAATCGGCAAGAAAGCCTCGTCATGAGCTTTGCGCAAAATCACCATAGGGCTGACCTTATAGTGGCCGCTCAGGTTGCTCAGGTTGTCTTCCCAGGTTGGGCTGTCTAAAGCCCAACGGGATCGGAAGTCCTCTCTGGGAACCAACGTTTCAGCAGCAACGCGGTTACAGAACTGCTCTACTGTACTGTCTTCCATTTCTCGGCTTAGACCGTAGTCGGGGTTAGATATCCCACCTTGTCCCGACCAGATATGGGCTAACTCATGTGCGAGAGTGAAGATTTGTGCCCCTTTGAAATCCCTGCCATTTATGAAAATTAGCGGAGCAATGTGATCGCTTATTGAGAAGCCGCGGAATTCATCGACGTCCAGTACACGGTGATTATTGTTGCCGACTACACCGCTGCGCATCACCATGATCCCAGACTTCTCGGCGTTGCGACTCAGTTCCCGCATAAACCCTTCACGGTCGGACGCCTGCCGTCTCGCAGCATCAACGTCTATGACATGGCGAATATCGCTGGCCACAACTTCCTCTGAATCATTAATAGTAAAACGGCCAACGAAGGAGAGTTCCTCTACTCCCTGCGACTCCCGATATTGTCGATACCATTCTTGTTTGCCCAGCACATCGTTAAGTAAGTCCAAGAAGTCGGCGCTGGGTTCTTTGGAGTTTTGACCAGGGATGATACGGAAGTCGGGAAGCGGCAGTTCTTCAATCGGAGGCTCGGGCAGGTACAGATAACCGAAGGGAACGTACACAGCTTGGGCAAATAGCTGGGCCTGCCTAAAGGTGGGTCGTTTCGCCCCATCCTCCCAAGCGTCGATTGCCTCCGGCTTGACGTTTAACCTACTAGCAAGTTCTCCGACTTCAAGTCCACGCCGTAGCCGTGCCCAAGTCAGCACATCTGGAGTGACCAGCGCCTCGGTCATCCTTCTCTCCATTCGCGGGATTCAGACCATACATTAGTAGACAGTAAGGGGCCATTCCCTACACCCCGATAGAACAAAATATTGGCTGTTTATCTCTGACGGGTACAGTCCCCTAACTGTCACACCTGCAAATTTTAACGCCATTCCCGCAGAGACTAGGGCTAAGGAGAAGGTTATTCTCGCTACCCGTCCTTCAACTCCCTCGCCGCCGCCTCTTCAACCACTGTGCCCTTGAAGAAGTCCGGGTTCATGTCACCGTAGAAGTGTGCCGCATTTGTGAACGTAAAGTCCCGGAAGTCCTCATCGGTCATCAACTCATGCTCCACCAGATCGTAGGCCTCTTCGACGACCTCCCGGACATTCGTCACGTCCCAGTGTCCGATATCGGAGCTGAATATCGCCCTCAACCGGGCTCCCATCGGATTTACCTTCGTGTTGAACGCATGCGCGTTCATCGGGTCATCCGCCTCGCAGCCGAAGAAGAACCGGTCCACGAACAGGTCAAGCATCTCCTCGGGCCGCTCCATCGGGACCCGGGAAAAGTCGTCGATTTCTTCCGGCGCCGGCTCCCCGGCTATGTACAACTTCCGTATCTCTTCCATCCGAGCCTTTTGGGACGGCTCACCCTTCTCCGCGATGAAGTTCATCACCGCTTCAACGTCCAGGTGCCGGGGGTCGAGCTGCCTTATTCCGGCGGCGCCCCGCTTCTCCCAGTGCCCGATGATGTCGGAGAACAGTCTGCAAGCCCACCCGACTCCCCCCTCCAGGAACGCCACCCTTAGCTCCGGGAACCGCTTGGTCACCCCGCCCAGGAACAGCGCCTTTGCCAGCGACTCGTGGGCCACCGAGAAGGTGTTCAGATGGTTGTACATGTAGTTGGAGGTCGAGCGGGTGCCCCAGCCCATGTTAGCCGCGTGGGAGGCCGGGGCCACGTTGAGCTCGACGCACTTGGCCCAGAACGGGTCATAGTCATAATCGCTGTCTATGGTCAGCAGGTCCATCCTTCGGCCCACGTTGCCAAGCTCCGGGAACTCCTTTCCCACCTTGATCAGCGGCCTCATCGCCCGGCCCTCGATCATCGCAACCTTCAACCCAAGCACGTTGACGGCGAATTCCAGCTCCTCTATCGCCATCTCCGGGGTGTGCATTGGAATAGCCGCCGCCGGAGTCATCCTGTCGGCGTAGGGGCGGTAGACCTCCGCCAGGTAGGCATTGAGCCCACGACAGCCGGCCTGCCTTACCTCGGGGTCCGGTATCCGATCGAAGAATAGCCCCTGCGTCGGGTACAGGACCGCGTAGTCTATCCCGATCTCGTCCATCCTAGAGTGCAGCAGCTTCGGAATCGTCGCCGTTACCCTGTCCAACGTCTTGGGCGATTCGAACCACCACCCGGGTGCCGTAACGAACTCATAATCGCGCTGCTGCTGCGACATCTCGTGCCAGTGGACACCGACCGCCTGCGCCAACCCCTCCTCATACCGCTTCTTCATCTTCGCCCCGCCGACCTCCCCAACGAACTCCACCACCAGGGGCATGACTTCCAGCGTATGCCCGTCCGAGTCGATGATCGGGTGCCCGACCCGGCTCCGTATCTCCTGGCTTCGCGACGGCCTGATGCTAACCATTCAACACCTCTGCCGCCTCCGACTCCACCGCCGTGCCCTTGAAGAAGTCCGGGTTCACCTCCCCGTACATCTTCACCACGTTTTCGAACACGAAGGCCCTGAAGTCCTCCTCCGTCATCAGTTCGTGCTCCAGCATCTCATAGGCCTCCTCCACAACTCCCAGCATGTCCGGCACGTCCCAGTGCCCGATATCCGAGCTGAACACCGCCTTCAGCTTGGCCCCCAGCGGATTAACCTTCGAGTCAAAGGCCCAGGCGTTCATCGGATCGTCGGCTTCGCATCCGAAGTAGAAGGGCTCTACAAACAGGTCCAGCATGTCTTTGACGCTATCCATAGGAACGTGAGACCAATCATCGGTGTTGGGCGGGGTGGGGCGGGGCGCTGCGAAATTGGCCCGCACCTCGTCCAGGTGGTCCAATATTCGGCCCTCGCCGTATTCCCCAGCCAGCTCCATCGCCAGTTCGATGTCCAGGTTCCGGGGGTCGAGCCTGTTGATCACCTTCCCGTTCCGCTTCTCCCAGTGTCCTATCAGGTCCGAGTACAGGTTGCAGGCCCAGGCCACGCCGCCCTCAAGGAACATGAAATTCAGACCCGGGAACCGCTTCGTCACCCCGCCAAGGAACAGCGCCTTGCAGAACGTCTCGTGGGCA
This sequence comes from Dehalococcoidia bacterium, assembly GCA_965222055.1. Lineage (GTDB taxonomy): Bacteria > Chloroflexota > Dehalococcoidia > Plut-88900 > Plut-88900 > Plut-88900. Next base: position 3,048,670 of record CBDCTF010000007.1, on the reverse strand, counting down.
TATGCAAACGAGCTCAGGTGATTGAAAACGTAGTTGGATACGCTCACGGCGCCCCAACCGGCGTCGCTGCCGTGGGACGCGGGCACTATTTTCAACTCCTGGCACCGCTTCCAGAACGGATCGTAGTCGTAATCACTATCCAGCCCGATCACATCCATCTTCCGAACGTACTCCCCGGCACCCGGGTACTCGTCCCGGTACTTGGCTATGGGCCGCTCCACACGGCCCGGCAACATTATCACCTTCAACCCTAGATCGTTGACCGCGTATTCCATCTCCTGGATGGCTATCTCCGGCGTGTCCATGGGCACGATGGCGGCGGGCGTCATCCGGTGCGAGTACGGCCGGTAAAGGTCCGCTGCATAAGCGTTTATGGCCCGGCACACGATTAGCCGCTGCTCTTGCGGCTCTATCCGGTCGAACGCGAGGCCCGTGGTCGTGTAAAGCACCGCATAGTCAAGACCCAGCTCGTCCATCCGGTCGTTGAGGACCCTGGGCACCGTGGCTGTGGCCCGGTCCAGGGCGCTGCGGGTAGGCAGGGCCCACCAGGGCAGTGCCGGCACCCACTCCTCCTTCTTCTCCTCCAGCGTCATCTCGAACCACGTCTTCCCATTTTCGAGGGCGGCATTGCCCGCCTCCGCGGCCCCTTCCATCGACTTGTCGAACAGGTCGCGGGCGTCGGCGCCGCCCACCTGGTACACATAGTCCGAGACCACGGGGGTAAGCTCCAGCATATGCCCGTCAGCATCGACTATCGGATGCTTGAGGCTGCTCCGTATCTCTTGGCTCCGTGATCCCTTCGTGCCTACCATTCTCCGTTCTCTTTTTCCCTCATTCCCGTGGAAACGGATATCCAGGGGTGGGGTGTCGACCCCCTATCCACCATTCAATACCTTCGCCGCATCCGACTCCACCGCCGTGCCCTTAAAGAAGTTCGGGTTCATGTCAGCGTACAGGTGTACGGCGTTGGTGAATACGAAGTCCTCGAAGTCCGAGTCGGACATCAATTCATGCTCGACCATCTCGTAGGCCTCCTCCACCACCTCCCGCATGTCCGGCACGTCCCAGTGCCCGATATCCGAGCTGAACACGGCCTTCAGCTTCGCGCCCATAGGGTTCACCTTCGTGTTGAAGGCCCAGGAGTTCATCGGGTCATCAGCTTCGCACCCGAAGTAGAACGGCTTGACGAACAGATCGTGCATCTCCTCTTTCGATTCCATCTGCACGCGGTGCCAGTCGTCGACCTGGCGGGGAGTCGCGTCCCCTGCGTCGATCATCCTCCCGATGTCGTCCCGCCTCGACTGCATGGACTTGTGCCCATGCCTGTCGATCAGATCCAGCATCATGTCTTTGTCGACGGTGTTGGGGTCGAGCTTCCAGATCTCGCGGCTGTTCCGCTTCTCCCAGTGGGATATGATCCCCGCGTACAACGAGCAGGCCCACCCCACCCCACCCTCCAGGAAGGCCACGTTCAGATCGGGGAACCGCCTGGTCACACCGCCCATGAACATGGCCTTGCAGAACGCCTCGCTTGCCTTTGCGAAAGCGCCGATGTGGTTATAGACATAGCTGGATATCGAGCCCTGCGCCTCCCACTCGAACGCACTGGCGTGGCACGCCGGAGCCGTCCCCAGCTCCATGCACTTCGCCCAGAACGGATCGTAGTCATAGTCGCTGTCCAGGGCCAGGGGGTCCAGCCGATGCACGTGATGGGCTATGCCGGGGGCCTCGGCTTCCAGCTTCGGTATAGTCCGGCGCACGAGGCTCGCAATCACCGGGACCTTCAGCTTAAGCGTCTTTATCGAATACTCCAGCTCGTCGATGGCCTCTTCAGGCGTGTACATGGGGATCATGGCAGCGGGGGTCATGCGGTCCGAGTACTCGCCGTAGATGTCGGCGTGGTAGGCGTTCAGGGCCCGGCAGGAGATGCGCCTTATGTCGTCGTCACTCTCGTCCTGGAAGCGCATCAGGCCCGGGCGCCAGGTCGGGTAGATCACAGCGTAGTCGATGCCAAGCTCGTCCATTCTGCGGTGCAACAGGTTGGGCAGCGACGCCGTGGCCCGGTCATAGGTGTTCTTGGCGGGCATCCCCCACCACGCCGGGGCGGTGAGCCAGTTGTAGCGCCGGGCCTCGTCGGACATCTCGACCCACTCGTGCTTCTCGCTGAACCTCAGCATCTCCTCGAACCGGTCCCTGACGTCCCGGCCCCCGATGTCCTGCACATAGTCGAGCAGCGCGGGGTTCAACTCCAGGTTGTGCCCATCCGAATCTATGATCGGGTGGCGCAGCTTGCCCCTTATCTCCTGGGAACGGGACGGCATTGTACTTACCATGGCGGGCCTCCTAAAACTGTCTCAGGAACCGTATGTCGTTCGAATAGAAAAGTCTGATGTCGTCTATGCCGTACTTGAGCATGGCTATCCGCTCCGGCCCGAGACCGAACGCAAAACCCGTGTACACGCTTGGGTCGTAGCCAACCCGCTCGAGCACCTTGGGGTGCACCATGCCCGCTCCCATTATCTCTATCCACCCGGTCCCGCTGCACACCCGGCACCCTCGCCCCTCGCAGAGGAAGCAGTCGATGGACATGTCGACCCCCGGCTCGACGAAGGGGAAGTAGTCGCAGCGGAACCTCACCTTTCGCTCGGCGCCGAAGAGCATCCTGGCGAACTGAAACAGGGTGCCCTTCAGATCGGCGAAGGTTATGCCCTTGTCGACTGCGAGGCCCTCGACCTGGAAGAAGATGCTTTCGTGGGTGGCGTCGGTGGCCTCGTAGCGGTAGACACGGCCGGGGACTATGACCCGGATGGGCGGCTCCCGACTCTCCATCACCCGTATCTGCATCGGCGAGGTGTGGGTACGGAGCAGCATGGGCCGCTGGCCGTCGTCGGTCTCGTAGTCTATCCAGAGGGTGTCCCACATGTCGCGCGCCGGGTGGCCCTGGGGGATGTTCAGCGCCTCGAAATTGTAATAGTCCCACTCAACCTCCGGCCCCTCGACCACCTGGAACCCCATGCTGTTGAAGGCCTGGCATATCTCCCGGAGCATCTGGGTGGTCGGGTGCAGGCGGCCCAGCTCGACGGGATGGCCGGGCAGCGTGACGTCGATGGCCTCCCCGAGCCTCTTGGAAAGCTCATCCTGCTTGAGTGCCTCCTCCTTGTCAGAAAGGGCCCCCTCCAGCCGGTTCTTGGCCCTGTTCGCCGCCGACCCCGCCTCCCGCCTCTCCTCCACCGGCAGCGAGCTTACCCCCCGCAGCAGCTGGGTCAGCGACCCCTTCCTCCCGAGATAAGAGACGCGCCACTTCTCAAGCTCCTCGGGCTCGGCCAACGGCTCAAGCTCCGAAAGGGCCCTGGAAGTAAGCTCTTCAACCTGCTGCATCATGGCTAATCTACGAAAAAAGGGGCTGCGAAATTAGGGGGCAATTATATGGAGGTACGCGAAGGGGGGTCAAATGCAGTGCGTTCGTCCGGCACAACCGAGAAAGTTGACATATGACTATCAAAGCCGACGCGGACAATCAAAGGAAATTAGCTTTGTGGTTGATTGTTTGCGGGATGCAGGCGTGATCTTTGATTGTTCGTCGGGCGGCGGGTTTGGGGGGATATATGGAGGAAAGCGAGCGGTGCCCCGAGTGTTGCTAGAGTCACTGATCTATTCTCGATAGTCATGGAACTACAATACAAGGGGCTAGGTGGGGAGAACAAGGGGGCCGTGTCACGGGGGTAGGGGTGGGGCTCTCAGCACACTATGGGGATGGGAGGGTCTTAACAGTAAAGGAGACCACCTAGATAGTCTTCGCCACCTTCCAATTGGTTTTGCAAACTAGTTGGTATACACCCGCTCAGCTCGTTCCCGTAGATGTCTAGCGATCTCAGGTTGGCGAGGTCACCCAACTCTGAAGGTAACTCCCCACTCAACTCGTTCTCGTAGAGGAACAGCCACTCCAGATTCGCGAGTTTGCCTAGCTCCGCCGGTATCTTCCCGCTTAATTCGTTCTTGTCGACGTTCAGCGTTCTTAGTTTGGCGAGGTTGCCCAACTCTGCCGGTATCCCCCACTCAACTCGTTCAAGCCGAGGTCCAGTCTTTCCAGGTTGGCGAGGTTGCCCAATTCCGTCGGTATCTCTCCGTTCAGCTCATTCTCGTCGAGGTGCAGCTCCCTCAGGTTTGCAAGGTTGCCTAACTCCGCCGGTATCTCCCCGCTCAACTGGTTATCGTGGAGGTTCAGCCCTTCGAGGTTTTCGAGGTTGCCCAATTCTGTCGGTATCTCTCCACTCAACTCGTTCCCGCCGAGGGTCAGCCATTTCAGGTTTTCGAGGTTGCCCAACTCTGCCGGTATCTCTCCATTCAGCTCGTTCCCCCAGAGGAACAGCCATTTCAGGTTTTCGAGGTTACCTAACTCAGGCGGCATCTCCCCACTCAACCCGTTCTCGGAGAGATCCAGTTTTGCGAGATGGCCGTCGCGATCAGTAGAGACACCCCACCATTCGCTGACCGTTTCAGTGCTTCCCCAGTTGTCGTTCCGCTCCCAGTTTGGGCCGTCCGTAGCATTGTATAAAGCGACCAACGCTTCAGTGTCGTTCGTGTCTATGGCAACGCATTTGCTGGCGCTATCTTTATTCCTAAGCCGTTCGTACAACAGGTCAGATATGCATTCGCTCAACAGGTTACCGGGGAGGCTCAGCGTTGACAGTCTGAAAAGGTTTTCCAACTCCGCGGGTATTTCCCCACTCAACTCGTTCCCGCCGAGCAACAGGCCTCTCAGCCTGGCGAGGTTGCCCAACTCCGGTGGTATTCCCCCGGTCAACTCGTTCCCGTCGAGCTCCAACTCTAGCAGGTTGGCAAGGTTGCCCAACTCCACCGGGATCTCCCCGCTCAACCTGTTTCCGGAAAGGAGCAGTTCTTGCAGATTGGCAAGGGCGCCCAACTCCGCCGGTATCTCCCCGCTTAACCCGTTCTCGGAAAGGTTCAGTCTTACGACGCGGTCTTTCTCGTTAGTGGCGACGCCGTGCCATTCTCCCAGTGGCGCGTCACTTAGCCAATTCCTGTTGCTCCCCCAGCCCTCACCGCCCGTGGCATTAAAGAGGGTCACCAGCGCTTCTCTGTCCGTTTCTGCGGATGTGGGCGTGGGCGTGGCGGTGGGTGATACTGTAGCGGGGGGCGAAACTATGGCCGTTGCAGTGGACGAAACTGTGGCCGAGGGATCTTCGGAAGCGCAGGCGGCTACGAAGGCCAGGAGAATCAGGCCAAGGACGCATGAAAGTCGCCATGTTGTCATTTGGAACATTTTGGTCGCCCCATTTTCCTTCAAACCACAGAGCACCCATCCAAGTATATGCCGAGGCACGTTCCCCAAAGTTCCCTCCTGCACGGCTGAAGAGTGGGCTCTCGGCACACTATAGGGGGTCGGGGGCTCACGGGCAGAAAGGCACATCACCTAGGTCTGAATCAGTCCAATTCAACTGGCCAGCCAAACTTCTTGGCACGCACCCGCTCAACTGGTTCCCGTGGAGGTTCAGAATTTTCAGGTTTTCGAGGTTGCCCAACTCTGGCGGTATCTTCCCAATCAACTGGTTCTTGTAGAGGTACAGCCCTGTCAGGTTTGCGAGGTCGCCCAACTTCGGCGGTATCTCCCCGCTCAACCGGTTCCCGCCGAGGTTCACCCCTGTCAGGTTTTCGAGGTTGCCCAACTCCGGCGGAATCTCCCCACTCAACCGGTTATCGTGGAGGGCCAGAATTTCCAAGTTTTTGAGGTTGCCCAACTCCGGCGGTATCTCCCCACTCAACTGGTTATCGCGTAGGGCCAGAATTTCCAAGTTTTCGAGGTCGCCCAACTCCGACGGTATCTCCCCAATCGACTGATTATAGCTGAGGTCAAGACTTTCCAGGTTTTCGAGGTTGCCCAACTCCGGCGGTATCTCCCCGCTCAACTGGTTATCGTAGAGGTACAGCCATTTCAGGTTGGCGAGGTTGCCCAACTCCGGCGGTATCTCTCCACTCAACCCGTTATCGCCGAGACTCAGCGATATCAGGTTAGAGAGGTTGCCCAACTCCGCCGGTATTTCCCCATTTAACTCGTTATCGTAGAGATCCAGTTTTGCCACATGGCCGTCGCGATCAGTAGAGACGCCCGACCATTCGCTGATTGGCTCAGTGCTCCCCCAGTTGTCGTTGCGCTCCCAGTTTGGGCCGTCCGTAGCATTGTATAAGGCGACCAACGCTTCCGTATCATTTTTGTCTATGGCAACGCATTTGCTGGCGCTATGCTTAATTGAATCAAAAAGCCGTTCGTACAACAGGTCAGATATGCATTCGCTCAACAGGTTATCGGGGAGGCCCAACGCGAACAGCCTGACGAGGTTATCCAATTCCGCGGGTATTCCCCCGGTCAACTCGTTCCTGCCGAGGTTCAGCACTTGCAGGTTGGGGAGGTTGCCCAACTCCACCGGGATCTCCCCAGTCAACTCGTTCCCGTCGAGCTCCAACTCTAGCAGGTTGGCAAGGTTGCCTAACTCCACCGGGATCTCCCCGCTCAATCCGTTGTCGAAGAGGAGCAGTTCTTGCAGATTGGCAAGGTTGCCCAACTCCGCCGGTATCTCCCCGCTTAACCCGTTCTCGGAAAGGTCCAGTTTGACGATGCGGCCGTTATCGTTAGTGTTGACGCCGTGCCATTCGTCCAATGGAGCATCGCTTAGCCAATTCTCGTTGTTTCTCCAGCCTTCACCGCCCGTAGCATTGAAGAGAGCGCCCAGCGCTTCCCTATCCGTTTCGGTCGATGTCTTCGCAGCCGACGGCGTATCGGAGGTGCAGGCGGCTACGAAGGCCAGAAGAATCAGGCCAAGGACGCAGAGACGCAGGGGATTCAGCTGTCTTGTCGCTTTAGACAATTTGGTAACCCCGAACTTTGCCTGACCATAGACCGTCCGTCCATTATACAAGTCGGCCCCCGGAGTACGGCCTATCCATCCCTCTCCCCTGTGCCACCAGCCCTCCCCATTGTGACATCACCCCCTTGACCCAATCAAAACACTTGTACTGTATTCTCTCGTAGGCCCGACACCCCACGTCGGCCCTATCCAAGGAAAGGACTAAAGGAGTCCCATGAGTCGCATCAGCCTACATAGGCCCCGTCGTAACCGAGCGGTATGGGACCGCCCGGCCAACGGCACGCGCCTCCTCCAATCATCCTCTTCCTACACCGTGTCCCCAGGAATCCCCCTACCAGGTGATGGAAGGTCCATCGACTCCACGCGGCACACCCTCTTCTACGGTCACTCCCGCGATTGCGCCCACACGCTGCGGCGCACCACGCCCGCCCACTCTACAGGCGAGGCGGATAGGCCGTACTACACCGGCCTCTTGCCGGGGGCCATTGCGCCCCCGGCCCACTCCCCCGTCGCTTACCTCGGAGTACTCCCTTCACCCAGCGACGGCAGCGAGGACGCGCTCCCCCCACCACTCCGGCTGGCCGAGCGCATGTGGGATTTAATCCCCTTTCTGGACTCCCCCGTCGTAGCCTTCGGAGAGGCCATTCCACCCAGCGACGGTATCGAGTCCACGCCCCCATATCTCCGAATGGTCGGGCACTTCTGGTGGTCGAGACTGCCCCACACCGAGATTCCCTCGCGTCTCTTCCACGTCCTCTCAGAAGCACGGGGCTGTCGCAGAGCCGGCGTCGATGTGGACCATCCGCTGTGGCGGACAACACGCATCGGTACAGCCGTCGCCGTCTTCCTGCGCAAGAGTCCGGGACCTTCCATCCTTTCCCTCTCCTCCGCTCACCCTGTCGAAGATGCGCCGTGGCGTGAGCAGCGTCGAAGGGTCGAGCGCATCGAAGTGCCCACAAAAGCCACCACCACCCACGAAAGAAACCGCAATCTCCCATGCCCATCCCTTCTCCATCGCCGGCTCCCCCATCCCAGGAAGACGGCGGAAACTTTTCCCGGAGAACAATCATACAGGCACGAACTTTTGATTGAATCAATCAAAAGCCCCCACCGGAACAACCCCCTCACCCAATAAAGGAGCCCGCCTACTAGCCCACACCCCCAACCCCTTCCCCCACAATTGAAGATCCGCCTCAGGAGGACTAAATTCCCCCGTTGACGCCCACGACAAGGCAGGTTACATTTGCCGGGCCTTCCAGCTTGAAAGGAGCCCCAAATGGAGCTAGCCCCGGGCCTTCACTCCCTGCACGTCCCTATAGAGGATGGATCATTCTTCTTCAGACACTACCCGCCCAACTCCTACCTCCTCACTGAGGGCGAAGGCGCGCTCATCGACACGGGCAACGGGGACGACAACTCCATTAACAGCAGGCTCGACCAGCTTAAGGAGCTCGGCAACCCCGGCTTTGGGTACATCATCCTCACCCACCCCCATGGCGACCATCTCGGCGGCGCGGAGCGGTTCAAACAGCTGGCGGGGGCCAAAATCATCATCCACCGAGATGACGCCGACACGGCCAACGAGGCTTTTGAGGACACCCGCGTCGACGAGGCCTTCGAGGACGGTGACGTGATCAACCTGGGGGGCGTCGAGCTGGAGCTGATTCACACTCCCGGCCACACTCACGGGCACACCTGCGTGTTGAACCGCACCAACCGCTCCCTCTTCACCGGCGACCACATTCTCGGCACCGGCACCACCGCCGTCAGCCCCGACCGCGGGGACATGGCGAAGTACATCGACTCCCTGCGCAAGTTGCAGCCGCTGGACATCAGCGCCCTATACCCGGGCCACGGGTCTCCGGTGAACCAGCCCCATGCAAAGATCAAGGAGCTTCTCGACCACCGGATGGAGCGGGAGAAGCAGGTTCTCGGCTACCTCTCCGAGGGCCGGGACACCATCGAAAGCCTGGTCAGGGCCATCTACCCGGAGCTCGACAAGGACCTCCTCTCCGAGGCCGAAGGCCAGGTGAAGGTCCACCTTGTGAAGCTCGTCAACGAAGGGCGGGTCGAGGCACGGGGCGAGAAATACGGCGTGAGGTAAACGTAGAACGGCCGCCGCCCTCACTCAGCGCAAGGAGTTTGACTGTTATGTTGGACCGGGACCATGCCTATCAGACTGGCAAGCGTAACGAAAAAAGGCATCCCAATGCGTGCTCCTGCCAGAAGTGCACGAATAAGCGGCTAGACAAGCTCGGCTTGCCCCATGCAAATGAAACGCCCCTGGAGGCGGCATTGCGACGGAAGGCCGATAAGAAACGCAAACGTAGAAAAAAGTGAGCTTGACCCAAGGATGCGCCGAGGATACAGCCCTCGCAACCCGCTTCCAAGTTGCCTAACTGCGTATATCGACCCTAGAAAATGCCAAGCATTCTTTAGGTTGTTTACCCAAGGTTAGATAACGGCGTCGGCGTCTATCTCCACGACCATTTCTGGGTGGACGAGGGCGTCGGTGCCGAGAAGCGTGCAGACCGGCTTGATGTTGCCGAACACCTCTCCGTGGGCAGTCCCGACCTCCTCGGCGTGGTTCTGAACGTCGACCACGAAGACCCTCGTCCTGACCACGTTCTCCAGCGAGCCGCCCGCCTGCTTAAGGTAACCCTCGATGAGTCCGAGGATGTGCTTGGTCTGCTCGTAGTAGTCGCCGGGTGCAAACACCGACCCGTCCGCCGATGTCGATGCGTTGCCGGCGATGAATATGTGGCTGGTCGGGTTGTCGACCCTGACGGCTCGGCAAAACCCGAACTTCGTCTCCAGGGGCCTTCCGCTTTCGACCTGCGTTCTTTCTCCCATTGTTAACCTCCTGCTATGTTTTCGTATCTTACATGCTCTCTTTAGCGATCGATTCGGATAGGGAAAATCTCGCCCTCACAGTCGATGAATGCGGACATGACAAGCAAACCGTCCTCGCTGTCTCCCGCTATCACTTCCCGGTAGACGTCCGCCCCTATTTCCGCCTCGATGCACTGCTGACCGGCGACCGGGAGGGCGCGGACCATCTGCCCCAGTTCGTCGGGGCTCAGGGTGCCTTCCATTAGCTCGTTCATCCAACCGATATCAATGACATTCTCGGGCACGGAGACATCGACGTCTGCTCCGTAGTCCGTATATATGAAGACCAGGCTCGCTTCGGGGTCTTCGATGGTGGTCTCGATGCGCAGGGGGAGCAGGTCTTCCCGGCTTATCCAGAGCTCGACCTCCGGAACCCCGACACCCTCCCGGAATCCTACGGTCTGCCTGAGTTCCTCTGTTCCCATGCCTGTTAGGCGATATGCGTCCATCCCATCGATAACCCCTTCCCCAAGCAGTTCGAAGCTCTCAACCGCTTCCCGGAACCCGGTCAGGTCATAGGGGAAGCTCTGCAGGTTGGAGCGGGTAAGGTCCGCCTCCCCGACATCAAACCACGCCTGGAAGTTGGGGTACAGGATGTACTGGGTCGTGCCAATCAAGAGGGACTCCATCTCTAGTTTGGTTGTGAGGTCGACGGGCAGAAACATCACGAAGCGCCCTCTGTCGGGAGGGGCAATATCCGCCTCTATCGTTGTCTCCCTGCCACTCTGTTCGGCTAGAATGACGATGTGGAAGGAAGGAACGGCCCTCAAGTTTTCCTCGGCAGACCGGACTATTGATAGCGCGTCGGCGGGGATGGGGAGAGGGGTGGACTTTTGAGGTGGTGTAGAGGTAGAAACAGGGGTGGAGATTGGGGGCGGGGTCGCTGAACCGGGTGTCGGGGTGGGGACGAGGCCCTCGCAGGCAAGCCCAGCTAACAACAGGGCGACGAGAATGAAGAGCAAGAATCGTTTCATAGCAGACACGTTAGCACGGCCGCCGAAGCGTGCCTAACCCCCCGCCTGCCCCACGCCCGTGGGGAGTATCAACTCCTCGCACGTGAGAAACGCACCCAGCACCAGGAAGCCCTCTATGCTATCCCCACCGATCACCTCTCGGTAGGCATCCGCCCCGATCTCCTCCTCTATACACTGCTGACCCGGCACCGGAAAGGCCCGTACCAATTGGCCCAACTGCTCCGGATTCAGCGCTCCCAGTATGAGCCCTTCGAGATACCTTGCGTCCAGGGGCTCGTCGGGGGGAGAGATGTCCAACTCCGCGCCATATTCCGAATAGACGAATACGAGGGTCCCTTCCGGGTCCTCGACGCTCGTTTCGATGCGCAAGGGCAGCAGGTCGTCTCGACCTATCCAGAGCTCCAACTTCGGCGCCCCGACACCCGGCTGGAAGCCAACTGCCTGCCTGAGTTCCTCCGAGCCGACGCCTGTTAAGCGATAGGCTTCCACGCCATCGATGACTCCCTCCCCAACCAGCTCGAAGCTCTCCACCGCATCCCGGAGTACCGCCAGGTCGTAAGGAAAGCCCTGAAAGCCTGACTGTGACGCACCCGGCTCGACCACGCTGAACCAGGCTTGAAAGCCGGGGTACAGGGTGTATTGGGAGTCACCTATCAGGATGGTCTCCATCTCTAAAATAGTGGTCGGGCCCAGGGGGATCTCCATGATGTAACGTCCCCTGTCGGGAGGAACTACCTCCACTACAACCGTTCTTTCCATGTCGCCCTCTTCAACTACAATGGCGAGGCGGTAGGAAGAGGCTTCCCTTAGGTTCTCCTCGGCGGCGCGCACTATCTCCAAGGCGTCGGGCGGGGTGGGGGTAGGCGTCGGATTCGGCACAGGGGTGTGCGTTGCGACAGGGGCGGTTGTGGGCGTGGGGACGGCGGCCTCACAGGCGAGCACAGCGACCACTAAGATACTGATAACGAGAATCAAAGCGCGTTTCATCCGTGTCACGGTAGCACGGGAAAGCGTTAGTTAGCTAGGCAGAAAAAGTCGTCACCCTTCACTCCTCGGTTTGCACATTTGCGCAGCCGCCATCTCCTCGGGCGTAGGCCCCCGCTTCTCCCACCCGATCTCGAACAAGGACTCCAGGCCTATGGACTCCCTTAGGCACTCCATAACATGCTCAGCTTTCTCCCCAGGCAGTATTGAAAGGGCACTCAAGTCCAGGCTGTATAGGTTATTAGTAATTCCATTGGGAATTGTAGAAGTCAGGTAATTCGTTGACAGAATTAAAGAGCTTTAAGGGTTTCCAAAGGGGTCTTTCCGTCCATTGCCTGGTGGGGTCGTTGAGTATTGTAGTAGATCAGGTACTGCTGAAGCTCATCCTTCAGTTCCGAGACCGACTCGAAGGTTGTCCCCTCCAGCAGGTCCTCGTTCAATGTTCTCCAGAACCGCTCTACCTTCCCGTTGGTCTGGGGCCGATAGGGGCGGGTGTAGCGGTGCTTTATGCCCAGTTCCTTGAGCATGCGCTCCATAGGGTGGCCCTCGGTGTTCCTGGGGGAGGCCATCTCGGGGCCGTTGTCGGTGAGGATAGCCTCGAATTGGATGCCGTACTCCGCGTTGAGGAAGTTGATGGACTTCAATACAGCAAACATAACGGAGAGACTCTTGATGTCTCCGACCACTTCGGCCCAGGCCAGACGGGTGTAGGCGTCGATGAGGCCCACCAGGTAGTAGCGGTGCTTGGTGCCCACAATGGTATCCCGGCTGAGGTAGTGGCTGTCCAGGTTGCCCAGCTCTCCTGCCCGGGTCTTGATGATCTTGCGCTTCGATTGCTGCATCGGCTTTGTGAGCCTATTGAGACCGTGGCGTCTGGTGATGGCGTAGATGGTGGATGGCTTAGGGGTGTTGTGTTTAAGAATGGGTTTGAGTATGGCATAGATCTCGTAACGGTTGGTACCGTTGAGGCGTTCGTTGATGACCTTCTGCTCAATGAGGGGGATGGTGCGGCGGGACTTCCACCTGGGGCCCCGCTTACGGGGGAGGAAGGCGTTGTCGGAGGGGGAGAGGAGGAACCGGTTGTAGTACTTGGCAAAGGTCTGACGGCTAGTGCCGTGGAAGGAGTAGAAGTCCTGAACGAATCGGAATCGGGGATGCTTCCCGGCCTTGACCAGTTGGTACTCATGGATGAGGAACCGCCACTTCTGAATGTAGTTACGTTCAAGGGTGAGATCCTTGCTGTTATCTCGCATCTTCGCCTCCAGATTGGTGTCAGTCCCTTATACCAATCTGTCAACGAATTACCTAACACTTACAGGAATGACATCATCTCTCGAAGAGAATATCGGTCGTTCGCAAAACTTGAGGGCTATCAAAAACACCCTATCAGCGACGCTGTTTCCTGAGAGTACTTTCCGGTAGAGATCCGTACCGATTTCTGCCTCCAAGCACTCTTTTCCTTCAGCTGGGAATGCACGCACTAGCTGTCCCCGCTCCTCTGGGCTCAACTCTCCGACCCACAAGAAGAGTAGAATTGGAGAGCCTTCACCTAAAGTCTTCTCGGTCACAGTGATATCGTATTTCGCCCCGAAGTCCGAATATATTGCTCTGAAGCTTCCTTCTATCTCCTCGAAGCGGGCCTCAATTCGCATTGGAAGCAAATCTTCTTGGCTGATCCATATCTCCACCTCCACAATTTCGCCCCTCGCCGAAGTTTGCATATAAGCTCCCATATTCCCTACTAGCCTATTCGTCGCCGTACCTGTTATTCGATAGGCAGTTATGTCGCCAATCACCTTGGAGCCTCGCAACGTCAAGTCTTCAATCCCACTAAGACTGCTTAGGAAGAACGGAAAGGCCCGAGGGCTCCAGAAGACCCGAGGGCTCCAACGAGGGTCATACCCTCCGGCCGGGAAAAACCAGACCTTGAAGCCAGGAGGCCGCATAAAGCGCTCCCCTTCTGTTGAGATAGATTCGATAGTGTACTCGAGCATATCAGTGGCCCTATATGTGTAAAAATGCCCCTTGTTGGGAGCAACGATATCCGCCTTGACTGTAGTCACCCGCCAATCTTCCTCCACGGCTATATGCACATGGAAGGAAGATGCTGCCCGCAGATTCTCAATGGCAGATTCAACGATATAGGATGCACTGGGGAGTGGGGAATCCGGGGTTGGCGTTGGCGCGAGTACGGGCTTTGAAGTCGGAGTCGGCACAGGGGTGGATGTCGCGTCAGGAACAGTTGTGGCCGTCGGGACCGGGGCCTCGCAGGCAAGCCCACCCAACACCAAGACGCTGAAAACCAAGAGCAAAACACGTTTCATTGCCACCACAGTAGCACGAGATAATGCGTCAGTGTAACGCCCCACCCCCCGACCCCGTTGCTATAATCAATGGGCAATGATCACAGACAACCTGTTAGAAGGTCTCAACCCGCCCCAGAAAGAAGCCGTCGAGACCATCGACGGCCCTCTGCTCATCCTCGCCGGACCGGGGAGTGGCAAGACCCGGGTCATCACCACCCGCATCGCCTATCTGATGCACGTGGTCGGCGTCTACCCGAGCAGGATGATGGCCGTGACCTTCACCAACAAGGCGTCAAGGGAGATGCGGGAGCGGGTGTTCGATCTGGTGGGAGAGGACACCGAGCGGCTCACCCTCGGCACTTTCCACGCCATCTGCGTCCGGATTTTACGAACCAGCGGTGAACCCATCGGCCTAGACAGAAACCTCGTTATCTACGACGAGGACGACAAGGCCTCCATCATCAAGGACGCCATGAAGGACCTGAATATCGACCCCCGGAACTTCCCTCCCCGGGGCATGAGCTCGGCCATCTCGGCATCCAAGAGCCAGATGATCGACGCCCAGGACCACCGCCTTCACGTCCACAGCTATTTCGACGAGGTCGTGGGTCGGGTCTTTCAGCGTTACCAGGCCATCCTCGAAGAGAACAACGGCGTAGACTTCGACGACCTTCTGCTCAAGGCCGTCCAACTCTTCGACCGTTCCCCCGAGACCCTCGAAAAGTACGCCAACCGCTATCGCTACCTGCTGATCGACGAGTTCCAGGACACGAACGTCGTGCAGTACAGGCTGGCCAAGCAGATGGCGAGCCAGCACGGGAACATCTGCGTGGTCGGCGACCCGGACCAGTCGATCTACTCATGGCGGCACGCCGACATCCGCAACATCCTCAGCTTCGAAAAGGACTTCCCCAAGGCCAAGGTGATCTACCTGGAGCAGAATTACCGCTCGACGCAGACCATTCTGGAGTCTGCCCAAAACGTCATCGCTGCCAACCAGCAGCGTAAGGAGAAGAACCTCTGGACAGACAACGGGCAGGGCGTCCCTATCACCATGTCGGAGGCCTACAACGAGCAGGACGAGGCCCAGACCGTCGCCAAGGAGATCGAGCGCCTGATGCGGGACGACGATCACGACCTTGGCGATATCGCGGTGATGTACCGCACCAACCTCCAGTCCCGCGTCCTGGAGGAGTCCTTCCTGAGGTACGGCATCCAGTACAGGCTGGTGGGCGGCACCCGCTTCTACGAGCGTCGGGAGGTGAAGGACATCGTCGGCTACCTGCGGCTGGTGCACAACCCCTACGACTCCGTCAGCCTGCGTCGGGTGATCAACGTTCCCAAACGGGGAATCGGGCAGAAGACGGTGGACGGGCTGATGATGTGGGCGCAGCAGCTGGGCATGCCGCCCTACACCGCGCTTCAACTGCTGGCGCACAACTCGGAGGGGAATGGCAATGGGCCCGAGCCACCCTTCGGCAGCGCGGCGCGACGCTCGCTGACCAGCTTCCTGGTAATGCTCGACGAGCTGCTAGAAGTGGGCAAGGGGGGGGACGTTGTCCATCTCATCGGCATGGTGGCGGACAGGACGGGCTACAAGGACTTCTTGCTCGACTCCGAGGACCGCGGCGAAGAGCGCTGGGAAAACATCATGGAGCTGCGGTCCGTCGCCGCCGAGTACCGGGGCCTGGAACCCGGCGAGAGCCTGACCGCCCTGCTGGACGGCGTGGCCCTGGTATCGGACACCGACGAGCTTGACGGCAAGGCCAACGCGGTGACCCTGATCACCCTCCACCAAGCCAAGGGGCTCGAGTATCCGGTGGTGTTCCTGGTCGGGATGGAGGAAGGACTGCTTCCTCACCGCCGCTCCATCGACGACCCCGACCAGATGGAGGAGGAGCGTCGGCTGTGCTACGTGGGGATGACTCGGGCCAAACAGCGGCTCTACCTGCTGAGGGCTTTTCGCAGGAACATGATGGGCTCCAGCAACGTCAATCCCCCCTCCCGGTTCCTGGAAGCCATCCCCAAGGGCCTCACTGCCAACTTCTCAAAGACTCCCAAGGGCTACCAGACCCGCGCCGACGACCTGTGGTGGTCGCCTCCGAAGCCCAGGGTGGCCAAAGAGGGCGAGTTCTCCGCCGGAGACCGGGTCAGGCACGGCACGTTTGGGGAGGGAATAGTAGTCTCGTGCGCGGCGTCGGGGGACGACCAAATGGTCACCGTAGCATTCAAGGGGAGCCACGGCATTAAGAAGCTTCTCCAGAGCTACGCGCCGCTGGAGAAGATCACTTAACGCCCAAACTCTTCCGTCATTCCCGCCCCCGAGCGGGAATCCAGAGATGGGCGGGGTGGGGCCATAGGCTCGCTGAGGCGAGTGAGCGTGTTCCGCTAGCCAACGACGGAGATCGTATCCCCAACGGCGATGTCCCCACCCTTGGCGACTCGGGTCAGCATTCCCCGACGCCCTTCCAGCTCTTCCCTGAGACCCTGCCGGATCTCGTCCATGCGCTCGCAGGGGTTGCAGAGCTCGGTGATCTCAAGCTCCACCTCGGCCCCGATGCGGACCTTCTGCCCCGGCGTCAGCGAGTAGATGTCCATGTCCCGGGTAGTAATGTTCTCCCGCACCGTGCCGGGGGTCAGGCCAAGGATCTCGAGGGTCTCCTTGTCCATCAGGAGAACCTGCCGCTTGGCTCGGTTCATGCCTCGCTTGATGGCATAGCGGTCTCCTTCAATGCCCAGGTCCTCGATGACCCGGGCATTGGCCTGGGACTCCATGTCCCCAAAGTGGCTCTTTGAAATGTTGATAGCGTGGACTTGAGGTTCGTTAGCCATGTTTTCGCCCTCCGCGCCCGGTTGAATTGCCCTCTATTCTAGGTTTCACGGGGGTCGGTGTCCAATGGGGGGGAAGAACGTCCTGACCGCTCATGCACACGTGGACAGACCCGCTAAGGCACCCACCAATACGGTTTCGCGCCCTGGGACTTCAGATAGTCGACCGCCCCTTCACGCCATATCCATCGGAACAACTCGCCTTCGATTTCCTTAGCCGAGCCATAGAACGGATAGCTGAACAGTGCGTCCCTTTGGGAAGGGGTAACTTTATATCCCAAGAAGAAACCCAAGTTCGTTAGGTCATTCGGGACCCGATACATAAAAACGGGGATGTTATTGACGTAGATCTGCTCGCTCGGATACCTCGGGTTTTGTGCAAACTGAATTTCCAGTAATTGTTTCCTTGCCAAATCTTCATCCGTCGGGCCTGCCTTCGGAGTTGCCGTTGGTGTTGGTGTTGGGACCACAGACTGCGGGGTCGGAACCACAGACTGCGCTGTCGGAGACGGGGACACGGGCACCTGGGTCGGGGGCGCAGCTACCTGGGTCGGGGGCGTGGCTGCCTGTGTCGGGGTCACGGCTGCCTGGGTCGGGGCCACGGGCTGCTGTGTTGGGGTCTCGGCTGGCTGTGTCGGGGTCTCGGTTTGCTGTGTCGGAGTCAATGCCGCCACTGTAGACTCCATAGCCGTGAGCGTCGCTTCCATGGCTACCCTAGTTGATTCAGTATCCCCTCCCGTTCCACCTGTTCTATCCGTGGTAAGGGAGCAGGCCTCTGTCAGCAGGCCTAACACCAGTAACACAACTACAACCTTGCCATATTTCATAACGCCACTCCGATGAAACGTCCAGAATTACACGGGACACCCGACCGCCAGGTGCCGACCGTTTGGGCAGAGTATCAAGTCCTCCGATACGCCGCCCTTTGTACCTTAATGTCGCTTTGCAGCATATTCACCCTGCCGGGCAACCTTCTTGGAATGCAACATTGTACAGTAGGCTAAAAATGATGGCATTGCATCGGGAGTTAAGGGGGTGGGATGGGGCGGAGGAAGCCCTATCCTAATCCCCGCTGGGAAAGGCGCTGGCCGGAGCTTATTGCGGGGGAGTTAAGTGGCGGACAGGGCACCCTTGCCCTCATCCCCTTTGAGAAGGTTGTAGGTCGACGCCGCAATCTCGGCCCTGCGTAAAGGTATCACTACGCACCCTCGTGTAACATACGAAGCGTGACTCACTTCTACTATGCTAGAATAGCCCCATGACCACCTCCGAACAACGCCTCACCAGACTCGAGGCGGTCTAAGAACACCTCGCCACCAAGGCCGACATCGCCGACCTTCGCGCCGAAATGAAGGTGGGCATCGGTGATCTTCGTGTCGAAATGAAAGCGGACATCGGAAGGATCGAGTCTCAGACCGCTGACCTCCGCACTGAAATGAAGGCGGGCATCGGTGATCTTCGTGTCGAAATGAAAGCGGACATCGGAAGGATCGAGTCTCAGACCGCTGACCTCCGCACTGAAATGAAGGCGGGCATCGGTGATCTTCGTGCCGAAATGAAAGCGGACATCGGAAGGATCGAGTCTCAGACCGCAAACCTCCGCGCCGAGATTTATCGTATAAATGCTACCCTCATCAGGTGGCTCGTCAGCCTCATGGCCGGCTCCCTCGTTATCGGTCTCGGTGCCATTACCGCCATCTTCAGATTCCTCGGATAGGCCCTAGCCCCCCCGACCCAGTTCCCTCCTCCCCCCTCAGCACGTTATAAGCCACCGCCGCTACAGCAGCTCCGATCGGCGGCGCTACCCAGTAGATCCAGTGGTCGGCCCAGTTCCAGGCGGCCAGCGCGGGACCGAAGGACCGGGCCGGGTTCATTGACCCGCCCGAGATCGGGCCTCCGAATATCGAGTTGAGGGCCACCGTCGCGCCGATAGCGAGAGCAGCGTGGGAACCCTTGGCCCGAGAGTCTGTAGCCACGGCCATGATGACGAACATCAGGATGAAGGTCAGGGGTATTTCGAAGCCGAAGGACTCCAGGGTCGAGCCCCGGGGCACCGTGCCGCCCAGGATCCCAACTTCGCCGAACAGCACCCTGAGGCTGAACGCGCCGATAACGGCCCCCAGCAGTTGCGATCCCCAGTAGATGGGGACTTCTTTTACGGGGAAGTGTCGGCCTACTGCAAAGCCCAGGGTCACGGCGGGGTTGAAATGCGCTCCCGAGACGTGCCCCACGGCGTAGATCATCGCCGTGATGATCAGCCCTGAGACGAGGCCCACTCCCAGGTGGGTGATCCGCCCGTCGGATAGCTCGTCGACGACGTTTGCACCGGCCGTGGCGAACACCAGGCCGAACGTGCCGATGATCTCGGCGAGGCAGCGCTTGGGCAGAGAGCTTTGCAAGGAGACAGCCTCGGGAGTCGGGGGCAGCTAGGCGTACTCCAGAACGATGCCTTCAAGGACGATGGCCGCGCCCTGGCAGCTGTCTGCGGCATCTTCCAGGTGTTGGTAGACCTCCCGCCACTTCATCACGTCGTTGAAGGAACGGCCATCATTGAACAGCTCTGTCAAGGCCTGCCGACCGACCCGGTCGGCCTCCTCTTCGAGAATGCTGATGCTGCGGCACAGATCCAGGATGTCATCCTTACGGTTTCTCATGGAGGGCAGCCAGCCTACGGCTTTCTCCAACTCGACCCCCGCCTGCTGAAGCACGTGGGCGACTTCGGCGGCCTGGGGGGTGGGAGCGTCGATCTTGAACTCCTGCATGTCCCGAGCGGCCTCTTCTATGTGGTCGACTACGTCGTCCAGCCGCTCCGCGAGGTTCTGGATGTCCTGCCTGTCCAGGGGCGTGACGAAGGTGCCGTGGAGGAGGCGCATGATACTGTGGATGATCTCGTCCCCGGTGTGCTCAAGGTCCTGGATCTTCCCGGCCTTCTCAGCGACGGATGTAAAATCGTCCATCATCTCGGCGAGGGCCTGGGCAGTAGTCTTGAGGTTGGCTGCCTCGCTTTGGAGCAGCTCGTAGAATTTTTCGTGGGCACCGGGGATGGACGGCGATCTGGCCATTGTCTGCCTCCTGATTTTTCCTTGCTGCTCCCTGACCCTGACCGTCGAAGGCGAAACTTCTACGGTAACCTGCTTGCCGGTTACCAGGTAGATGACCCGCTCGGCGATGTTGGTTGCACGGTCGGCGAGCCTTTCCAGATCGTGGGCGACCCACAGGAGGTAGGTGGCCCGCTGTACGTTCTTGGGGTCCCGGATCATGTAGGTAAGAAGCTCGCGGTACACCTGGTCGTAGAGGGAGTCGACCTCATCGTCGTCGACGCTGACCTGAGCCGCGAGCTCTACGTCTCGGTTCACCAGAGCCTCGAGGCTGCCCTCCAGCATCTTCTTGGCCTTCTCGGCCATAAGTGGGATGTCGATGAGGGGTTTGATCGGAGGCTCGTCGCCCATGAGGAGGCTAATCTTGCCGATCCCCTCGGCGTAGTCCCCCATCCGTTCGAGGTCACTGACGACGCTCAAGACCGTTACCAGGGCCCTGAGATCGCCTGCCATGGGCTGCTGGGTGGCAATGAGCTCAATGCACTTCTCCTCGATCTCCATTTGCATCTGGTCTAGCTGGTCGTCGTCCCGGATCACCTGGGCCGAAGCCTCCAGGTCGCGCTTGGCGAGGGCCTCGAGGGACCGGTCTACGGCCACCTCGACCATATTGGCCATATCAAGGAGGCCCTCCTCCAGGAGCTTAAGGTCGTTATCGAAATCCGCTCTAGGCATGGAATTACCGCCTGTAACGCTAGCTGAATCTGCCGGTTATGTAGGCCTCGGTTCTCTCTTCTTTGGGGTTGGTGAAGATATCGTTGGTGGCCCCGCGCTCGACGAGGTAGCCGGCACGGTCTTCGCCCATCATCAGGAAGGCGGTCTGGTCGGAGACCCGGGCCGCCTGCTGCATGTTGTGGGTGACTATGACAATAGTGATCTCGGTGGAGAGTTCCCGGATAAGGTCTTCGATGGCGAGGGTAGCTATGGGGTCGAGGGCCGAGCATGGCTCGTCCATGAGCAGGACCTCGGGCTCCACGGCGAGGGCCCTGGCGATGCAGAGGCGCTGCTGCTGGCCCCCGGAAAGGGTCAGGGCGCGCTCGTTTAGCCGCTCCTTCACCTCGTTCCAGAGGGCGGCCCTGCGAAGGGCCTGCTCGACGGCCGCGTACTCGTCTCCCTTGTACCCGTTGATTCGCAGGCCGAAGGAGACGTTCTGGTAGATGGACTTGGGGAATGGGTTGGGCTTCTGGAAGACCATGCCGATCTTGGACCGGATCTCGGTGGCGTCCATGTAGTCGGCGTAGATGTCCTCATCGTGATAGAGGACCTCGCCGTCGATATGGGCGCCGGGGACCAGCTCGTTCATCCGGTTGAAGCATCTAAGCAGGGTGCTCTTCCCACAGCCGGAGGGGCCGATGAGCGCGGTAACCTTGTTCTGTTCGATGCCCATAGTCACGTCCTTGACTGCCCGAAATGACCCATACCAAATGTGCAGGTCCCGTGCTTCGAGGATGACATCCGACTCCGCCATTCTATTCCTCCGACCTTTTTTGATACTTGTTGCGAAGAAAGATAGCCAATGCGTTCATGGACAGGAGCATGGCCAGCAGGATGATGATGCCTGCGGCGGCCAGGGACTGGAAATCTTCCTGGGGTCTGCCAACCCAGTCGAAGATCTGGAGGGGCAGAATGGTGAACCTGTCCAGGGGGTTGGTTGGTACGAAGGTCACGTAGACGAGGGCGGTTATAGCCAGTATCGGCGCCGCCTCCCCGATTGCCCGAGACATTGCCAGTATGACACCGGTGAGTATTCCAGGGAAGGCGGAGGGCAGCACGATCTTCTTTGTTACTTCCCACTGGGTCGAGCCCAGGGCGTAGGCGCCCTGTCGGTAGCTCTGGGGCACGGACCTTATAGCCTCTCTGGACGTGAGAATCACGATGGGCAGCACTAGAAGTGAGAGGGTGAGCCCCCCGGCCAGAAGAGAGCGGCCCATGGCCATCCACTGTACGAAGACGGCCAGGCCAAGGAGTCCGTACACGATTGACGGGACGCCGGCGAGGTTGGATATGTTGATCTCTATGAGCTGGGTCAGGCGGTTCTTGGGAGCGTACTCCTCCAGGTAGACCGCCGCCCCGACACCCACGGGTACCGTGAACGCCGCCGTGAGCGCCATGAGCCACAGGCTGCCGATAAGGGGGGCCAGGACACCCGCTTGCTCGGGGAAGCGGGACTGGTAGCTGGACACGAGTGTCCAACTGAGCCAGGGGACGCCTTCGATGAGGACCTGGATGATCAGGATAAGAAGGCCAGCCATGCCGATAAGCAGGGCCAGGATGAAGAGGGCAAGGAATCCGGTGCCTACGGCCTTGCGGAAGGCCAGACGTGGATCGAAGAAGCCGCCGGTGGTCCGCTGCATCAATACTTCTCCTGCCACCTGCGGACAAACCAGTGGCCCAGCATATTGGCCGACAGCGTGAGCACAAACAGAAGTATCGCCACGGCGAAGATGGTCTGATATTCGATTGAGCCGTGGGGGGCTTCACCGAGGGCAAGCTGGACTATGTAGGCAGTCATGGCCTGGATGCTCTCGGTGGGGTTCCAGGTCAGGTTGGGGGTCGCCCCTGCGGCGATGGTCACCAACATCGTCTCGCCAATGGCCCGTGAGAGCCCGAGGATGAAGGCCGCCACGATACCCGACAGCGCCGCCGGCACCACGACCTTAAGAGAGACTTCCAGTTTCGTCGCGCCCAGAGCGTAGGCGCCCTCTCTCAGAGAACGGGGCACGGCGAGCATGGCGTCTTCGCTGAGGGACGAGACCATGGGGATTACCATGATGCCCATGACTACGCCCGCGCTGAGGGCGTTGAAGATGAGCATGTTGGGGAATATGTGCTGCAGTTGGGGAGAGACCCAGGTGAGGGCAAAATAGCCGTAGACCACCGTGGGAATCCCGGCGAGGACCTCCAGGGCAGGCTTGATCGTCTTTCTCAATTTGTCGGGGGCGTATTCGGCCAGGAAGATTGCTATGGCGAGCCCGACGGGGATGGCTACTGCAAGGGCCAACCCTGCAACCAGCAACGTGCCCCCGACCAAGGGGAGGACACCGTAAGAGTTGGGTTTCAGGATCGGAGTCCAGCGGGTGCCGAAGAAGAACTCCCAGAATGGGACTTCCTGGAAGAATCCCACGGCCTGGCTGAGCAGACTGACGACTATGCCGACCGTGGTGACAATCGATACCAGAGCGCAGAGGAAGAAAATATACCGGACGGCGTTGCCTTCCAGGTCCCGCCACCGGCGCCGCTTATCTTTGACCCGTATAGGGGCCCGGGTCTCTGTCTTTGAAGGGATCGTGGGCTCCCCTGTCTCTGCGATTGAGTGCTTCATTATAAGAGCTTTGTGGGCCTTTCCCTAATCCTTTGGGAGGAATGAGGGGAGCGGAGGTCCCACCCCGGCGCGTTTGGGTGCCGCCGCTCCCCTCAAAGACGGAGGGAAATTAGGTGGTTGTCTTGTTTATGGCTTACTGTTTGGTAGCTGCCACCTTGGCCCGACCCTCGTCGTAGACGGAGGCGGCCTCGGGGATGTAGCCGACTTCCCTGACCAGGGTCGGGGCGTTGTCCAGGAAGAAGTCGACGAAGGTCGCTACTTCGGGACTGTTCTTCAGCTCTTCAACCGACACGTAGATGAACAGGGGCCGGGAGAGCGGCGAGTAAGTGCCGTCCTCGATTGCCTCGGGGGAGGGGGCTACACAGCCGTCGCCGTTGTCGACGCCGATGACCTTCAGCTTGTCTGCGTTTTCGGCGTAGTAAGCGTAGCCGAAGTAACCGAGAGCGTTGCGGTCGCCTGCGATGCCGCGCACCAGGACGTTGTCGTCCTCGCTGGCCGTGTAGTCTGCCCTGCTGACCTTGGCCTCACCGTTGACCTCTTCGGTGAAGTAGTCGAAGGTGCCGGAGTCGGTGCCCGGGCCGTAGAGGTTGATGTCGTTGTCGGGCCAGTCGGGGTTGATGTCGTTCCACTTGAAGACCGTGCTCTCGGGCTTCCAGATCTGGTTGAGCTGGTCGATGGACAGGCAGTCTACGAAGTCGTTCTCGAGGCTGACCATGACGGAAAGTCCGTCGGTGCCGATCCTGAGCTCAATGTACTCGATCCCGTTTTCATCTGCCGCCTCAATCTCCGACTCCTTGATGGGCCTGGAGGCGTCGCTGATCGCAGTTTCGCCTACGGTGAAGCGCTTGAAGCCGCCGCCGGTTCCGGAAAATCCGACGTTGATGTTCACGTCGCCGTGTTCTTTGTGGAACTCTTCCGCCACCGCCGCGGTCACGGGGAAGACGGTGCTGGAACCGTCAATCTCGATTGTGCCGCTCAGCTTTTCCGTCGTGGCGTCCTCGGTGGACGAAGTGGGGTCTTTACCACCACACGCTGCCGCAACCACGATGAGCAACAGGCCTGCCAGCAGCGCAGCGGTAAGGCGCCGCTTGGGCGTGGCTTTCACGATCTCTTCCAATTTTGAAACCTCCTAAAATGTTTGATCTCAGGTTTGAAACAGCCTACTTCTTGCCCCTCGGTTCTTCGGGGGGCCGGACGCGCAGGCTGTAGAACTTCCAGAGCAGGTCGTCCATGGCCTCCCGGAGGAGCGACGCCTCGCTTCTGGACAGTTCGTCGGCCAGTTCCGAAAGCTGGTCGAGCTGGGTCTGGGCGTAATAGCTGGTCTTGAGGGCCATGCGGGTCTCCTTGGAGCGCTGCCACAGATTGGTGCGCCCCCGGCCCGTCTCCTTGGCACGGACGAGCGCGCCCTGGGCCTTGCGGAGCAGGTCCCGGTCGTCGTGGGCCTGGTTGGGATAGGATGCGACGCCGCTGCTCAGGGAGACCTTGACCTCCAGGGGTTCATCCTGGTGGCCGAGAATAAGCGGATTGGTGTCGAAGAAGGAGCGGACCTTCTCGGCTGCGAGAAGGGCGTCCTCGGGGCCCCTGCCGGGGAAGACGAGCAGGAATGTGTCCCTGCTGTATCGGGATATGGCCTCGGCGCCCGTCTCGGCGGCGAGAATGATTTCGGAGACCGACTTCAGGAGGGCGTCTCCGGCAGAGAGGCCGTGCTCTTCATCGAAGTGCTCGAAGCGGTCGATGTCGAGGAGGGCCACCGAAATGACACCCTCGTCGCCCTGCGCTTCCTCGATGCCGATCTTGACGATGCGGTTGGCCGAGGCGCGGGTATAGAGTCCGGTAAGGGGGTCTCGCTCCAGGTCCTGAACGCCGTTCGATGATCTCAAGTTCATAGCATCCCGTTCGCTACATACGAGCCTGGTGGTATGTCGTTGCCCATATGTGTATATACTGACATATTTATAATTACATATGTATGTTTTACAGTGATCTACATATGAGACTGTAATATCTTTCACAAAGCATGTCAAGGGAGTCGGGGGACGAGTTTGGGGGGGGATTTGGGGAGGGGGTTCGCGCCAAGAAAGTCCGCTTCTGAAAGCCTGCGAGCTGCTCTTTCAGGGGCTTATGTACCTATTTTTCCACGGCATTCGGGTGGAGAATCAATCGACCGGCTGGATGCTCCCGTCAATCAACTAAGCCTCATACAAACGGCCACATCCAAAGCATTGATAAGGCCCATTCTCTCGTCGCTCGCGCTTCCTTATGATTTGTTGTATTTCGTCTGGCAACCGGCTCAATAGAATAGTGTACAGTCGCTGCCATCCTGCGGCTGTTCGTCTACAGTTCTCCGGTTCCCAAGCGTACAGTGGCAGGTCCGACTCCCCTCGGTCTCCGGGAGTCCAACCACTCCCTAATGGCAACAGTAGCTCAGATGCCCTTTGCCAGTCTCCCCTTGAGAAGGCAGCTTCCATTTGTTCAAGTTGCCGAGTTGTTCGGGATTTGTCTTGGCGCGCACTATGGCTACCAGCTTCCGCTTCATGCTTTGTCCACACCATTGACCAGAACGAGGCAATCTCCGATTGACGAAATCTTGTGTCCGGCCCTTCATCCTCGCTGAACATCTCATCTTCGCCCATCGGCCCGCTCCATTGACCCCCTTGGGAAGCCGCGCATCGTAGGCAGTGTGGGGAGTTCGGGTCATCGCTCCAATCGTGGTAGCTACCGTCCCTAAAGTCATAGCGTTGACAGCAGGCGCACGGTTCAAGAGCAGACATTCGTTGCTCATCTTGATGAGCCCAACAAAAGGCAGAGCAATACACCGCCTGGCTTCTTGCTCGTCCACATGGCCGGTTTCGCTTCTCTTTGCGTTCTTCTTGAGTGCGCTCTGGTAGGTGCACTATGACCGTTGGAAATGGAGCTTGCTGCATAGCCTCCAATGCTTCGTCTCGCGGCGGATGGGTGTCGACGACTTCGACTATAGCTACAACCTCTCCCTCGTCATCCACTGCGGTAATATCAGGTATCACACGGACAGAGCCAGCAAGTGTAATGCCACGCTCAACCCGTGTGTAAGTGGCGATGGGTAAACACACTTGGCTTTTGCACCAAGCGCATGTTTTGGGATGAACCTTCGGATATTCGTTGGCTATGCGGGCAACTTCTCGGTCGTGGTTTGATACGTGCATCGAAAAGCTTCCTATGGAGAATTGCCACCTCTTGTCGGCATTCATGGTATTGATGAGACTTATTCTGCGAGGGGACACCGAATCGATGGGTAAATGGGTCTATATGTCCCCTCTTTCACGATTTACAGATAGCGCGGGAGCAGAAGAAAAGGCCCGGCCCATGGAAGGGCCGAGCCTTATCGCGAGTGCTGAATTGGGGGGTTAGGAAGACTCCGCCCGCCACGCCTGGGCTACGGCCTCCGCGACGGCGGGGACCACAGCGGTGTTCAGCGCGTAGGGGATGATCTCCTCGGGGGTGGGCTCCTCTATACAGTTGGCTATCGCCCGGCCCGCAGCGATCTTCATACTCATTGTGACCCGCTCGGCACGGGCGTCGAGGGCCCCGCGGAAGATACCGGGGAATCCCAGCACGTTGTTGACCT
Source organism: Dehalococcoidia bacterium (assembly GCA_965222055.1). Lineage (GTDB taxonomy): Bacteria > Chloroflexota > Dehalococcoidia > Plut-88900 > Plut-88900 > Plut-88900. The sequence continues at coordinate 3,021,780 of CBDCTF010000007.1, read as the reverse complement.
GGTTTTGCATGTCACTCCGGCCGGTGCCGATCACCCTTGCCCCGCCGCGCGCTGCCTCTTCGGGCATGATCTCGGGGTCGGGGTTGGCCATGGCCAGGACGATTGCGTCGCTGTTCATTTTCCGCACGTCGTCGGCGCCAATCAGGTCCTTGGTGGAGAGGCCGATGAACATGTCGGCGCCCTTGATAACGTCGTGCACCGAGCCTTTCTCCATATTGTGATTCGTTGTCTCGGCGACCTTCTCTTTCATGGAGTTGAGGTTGTCCCGGCCCTTGTAGATTGCGCCGCGGGAGTCGACCAGCACGATGTTGGTGGTGCCCATCTCCTGCAGGATCTGGGCGCAGGCGATGCCGCTTGCACCGGCTCCGCTAAATATCACCTTCACGTCCTCGAACCTCTTGCCGACCACCTGCAGGGCATTGATCACCGCGGCCAGGACGACGACGGCTGTGCCGTGCTGGTCGTCATGGAATACCGGGATGCCGATGTCCATCAGGTTCTCTTCGATGTAGAAGCAGCGGGGTGCGGAGATGTCCTCCAGGTTGATGCCGCCGAATGTGGGGGCGAGGTTCCGCACGATCATGATGATCTCATCCGGGTCCTGGGTGGCGAGGCAGATGGGCCAGGCGTCGATGCCCGCCAGCTCGCGGAACAGGACCGCCTTGCCTTCCATGACGGGCATCGCACCCTCGGGCCCGATGTTGCCAAGCCCGAGCACGGCTGAGCCGTCGCTGACCACGGCAATCATGTTGCCCTTGTTGGTCAGTTCGTAGGCCAGAGCCTTGTCTGCGGCCACTTCCAGGCTCACCTGGGCGACGCCCGGGGTGTAGGCGAGGGACATGTCCAGCACCGACTCCAGCGGGACCTTGGAGTGCATGCTTATCTTGCCGCGAGTCTTCCTGTGCAGGTCGACGGACATCTTGCCGTAGTCCATGTCTGTATGCTCCCGTTCTTGGGTCGATATTTGCGGGTCTTCTTAATATATGCGGGCGTTAAATGGCCCGGGCCCCGACAATGGCGATGTCTTCGTCTTCCTGGGCCGTGCCGCCGCTCACGCCTATGGCCCCGATCACATCGTCGCCCTTCTTGATGGGCACTGCGCCCTTACCAAGGACCATGCGGCCCCCCTGCATGGCGACCAGGCTCTGAAATACCGGATTACCGGCCAACTCCGCCAAGTCGGTGGTGGGGACGCCAAAGTTGGCCGAGGCGAAAGCCTTGCCCCTGCAGACATCGGCGGTAAACCACCCGACGCCGTCCATGCGGAACCCGGCTTTGAAGTCTCCCCTCGCGTCCACTACGGTCGCGCTGATGGTAACGCCCATGCTGCGGGCCTCCGCCTTTGCGGCGGCGAGGATAGTTTCGGCTTCTGAAAGTGTAATGGACAACTGGGCAACCTCCCAGGCTCCAGCGTGGAGCCTCTATACAAATCGGGCCTTAAGTCCCGCTACTCTAACTAACACCTTTCACGTTGACAAGGGGAGAGCCCCTGGTCAAGAGCGGCCCGAGCCTCGGCCTCCATATCCTGCCTCAAGTCCTTGGCTAGCTTCTTCCGTTGGTTGCAGTCTCGACGGCCTGTTTAATCCAAGCGTGAGGCTCACACCGGCTTCCATGGCTGCCACCGTAGCCCGCCGGTGGAGCTCAGAGCCGAGACGGAGACGAAGATCGCCTGAGAAGGGTCTGACCGCCTCAATACCCAGCTCTTTGCAAGAAGTGAGGTACTCGTCAATGGAGATTCGGAACTCCCGCCTGATCCCCTCCGCGTCGGGGGCCTCGGCATTGGCAATCGGATAGGAGCCGCTGTTGATTACCCTGGCATGTAGAACCCCCGCCTCGTCATCGTATACGACTTCTCCTACGTAGCCCTTGTATTCAAGCATTAGTAGATCCTCCAACGCGTTCAAGAAACGCAGTCATGTCGCACACCGTTTCTCGGCTAGTCTCAGGACGGGGATAAGGCCGATGGACTACGATTGACTCCCCGTCCTTGACCAGATGTACCTTGGAACCCGCCCGCTCATGTATTGCTATCCCCAACGCCCCGGTTCTGTTCTGAAAATAGGGTACGCCAATTTCTAGCTGCCCTTAGCACCCCGATACTTCTCTCGCTCTCTACTCAACCGGAATGCCTTCTCCAAAGGTGGTTCTTTCAGTAGGCCAAGTCTTTCTAGCCGTTTGTTGGTACAGTCCTTACAGGTGCAGGCCGCGGGGTGCTTATGTCTGAGCTTCCCGGGCTCCTGCCATGTCTTTTCCTTCCACTCTCGTTCCTGCATATCGCCTTCTCGAAGAGCCGCTAGGGGTGACACCCCATTTTAGAGCAGGGCTTCCGCACCTCAGTTTGACAATGGCAACCTTGCAAAGCTAGAATTCGCTGCAATTCTAACAAGCAAAGCGTTCGGGCCGCCTCCAACGTGTGGGCGCGCTCGGAATATTTACGGAAAAAGCAATAAATGCTAAAAATCAGGCTCCGCCGTGTCGGGTCCAAGCATAACCCCAAGTACAGGGTTGTCGTCGCCGATTCCCGTTCCCCCAGGGACGGCCGGTACGTCGAGAACATCGGCCACTATGATCCCATCCCCGACCCGCCGGCTCTCACCATCGATGAAGAGAAGGCGATCGGTTGGCTCAGGAAGGGTGCGCAGCCCACGGATAGCGTCGCCAAGCTCCTGAAGAGGGCGGGCACCTTGGAAAAGGTAAAGGAAGGGTGAAAGAGCTGATCGAATACCTCGCCCGGTTCATCGCCGACTCCCCGGACGACGTGGTGGTGACCGAGGAGGAGGAGGACGGCCGGATAATCATCCGGCTGGAAGTCGCCCCCGACGACAAGGGCAAGGTTATCGGTCGAGAAGGCCGGGTTGCCCAGGCGATGAGAACTCTGCTCCGGGTTGGCGCGGCCAAGCGCGGAGTCAGGGCAGTCCTCGAGATCGTTTAGCAGCTCCGCTCACGGGCTTCCTGAACCATGGAACCCGAGTCCCACCCCGAACAAGAATCCCCCGACCTCATTACGGTCGGGCGTGTCATTAAGCCCTTCGGATTGAGGGGCCAGATTGTGATTTTCCCCCTTACGGACTTCCCCGAACGCTTCGCGCCGGGCGGCGCCATCCTCATCGAGGGCCAGTCCTTCGAAATCTCGGCAAGCCAGCCCCACAAGGGCCGCTGGCTGCTGAAGCTAAAAGGCGTCGACACCCCGGAGCAAGCCGAGGACCTGCGTGGCTGCGCCCTGCACGTCCCTGAGTCCGATCTCCATCCCCTGCCCGAGGGTGAGTATTACCGTTTCCAGGTAATCGGCCTGCTGGCCGTCAACAAGGACGGTGACGAGGTGGGCAGGGTGACGGACGTGCTAGAAACGGGCGGGAACGACGTCTACCTTATAAAGGGGCCGGGGGGCGAGCGCCTGGTCCCGGCCCTGCCGCAGTTCGTAGCGGAGATTGACCTGGAAGCCGGTCGGATGATCGTGGAGGATGCGGAGCTGCTCTGAGCCGCGCCTTAGCTCATCGCATTTGCACGAAGGCCAAGAGCAAATATGCCAACTCCGCTAACCAGGCACAGCCCATACAACAACTTGTCCGGCCTTGTGAATCCACTCATTCCTAGCGTCTCCGCCCACTCAGGACATTCATGCCTGCGAACCAGACGACGAAGAAGGCGATGACGCCGTAGTTGTGGATGGTGGCTATGCCGTAGGGAGGGGCGACGGCTATCCCCAGGTAGGCCAGCGCCAGGAGGAGGACTCTCATTCTTTCGACCTCAAGGACGGAGTGTTCACTACGGCAAGGCCGACGGCGAACATGGCCGGGATGATGACCAGGTGGATGATTCCGACGGCGTAGTGGATTAATACCCAGGGCAGGCCCAGGTAGACGAGCCCGAGGACAAGTCCCACCCAGCCCCACTTCCCCTCGTGCCGTGCTGACTGGAGGGTGGCGCCGGCCGAGGCTATGCCCACCGAGGCTATGCCGAAGAGCACTCCGATCTCGGCCCGAGTACCCTCCACATCCGGGTTAATCAGGGGGACGATGAGGATGAGGGCGGCCAGTACGGTGGTGAGGAGGAGGACCACCACGCTCCCTCCAATTAGCAGCCTTCTATCCAATTAGCAGCCTTCTATCTTTATCAGTCAATTCTGTCTCGGCCGCCGGAGCATCCCCACCAGGTCAGCGGCAGATTCACGTTGGAGTGGTGGCATTCATAGTTTGGAATGTGGTGACCCAAATGTCATGCCATCATATTAACGAACATCTGACAACCTCTGATCTGAAATATAAAAAAAGGGAAGGCAAGATAAGGCACGACATCCTTTCCCTAGTCCATACCATCGCCGCTACGCCCCGGTCATCCGCTATAATAAAGTTCCGAAGCGTCGTTGGTTTCGGGGATAATCTGAGGCATGGTATTACCAAATGTCGGGACACTCGAAATGGTCCACCATCAAAAGGCAGAAGGGCGCTAACGACGCCCGCCGCGGTCAACTCTTCACCAAATTGGGTCGGGAGATATCCGTTGCGGTTCGTCGGGGGGCCCCCGATGCAGACACCAACTTCAGCCTGCGGCTAGCCGTCCAGAGGGCACGAGACAACAATATGCCCTTGGACAACATAGACCGGGCCATCAAGAAGGCCTCGGGTGACGGGGGCAACGCCGACGACCTGCTGGAAGTGACCTACGAAGGTTACGGCCCCGGCGGCGCGGCCCTGATACTCCAAGCCGTCACGGACAACAAGAACCGCACCGTGGCGGAGGTCCGCAGTACCCTCACCCGCAACGGCGGCAACCTGGGGGAGACGGGCTCCGTTGCCTGGAACTTCGACTCCAAGGGCGTGATCATGATTGCATCGGGATCGGAAGACCCCGAGGAAGTGGCCCTTGCGGCCATCGACGCAGGGGCTGACGACGTGAAGATCGAGGACTCGGTGCTCGAGGTCTACACCAGGCCCGAGAATCTGGAGTCGGTCCGCAAGGAGTTGGAGGGGCAGAACGTCACCATCGACTCCGCGGAACTGTCCTTGATCCCCAAGAACGTGGTCGAGTTGGACGAAAAGGGCGCCCTTAAAGCCCTTCGGCTGATGGACAAGCTGGAGTCGCTGGACGACATCCAGCGGGTTTACAGCAACGCCGACTTCCCACCCGAGGCTCTGCAGAGGTACGGGCAAGATAACTGACCGGTACAGGTTAAGCGAGGTGTCCTGCTGAGAGTGTTGGGCGTCGACCCGGGCACCATTAACATGGGCTACGGAGTCCTGGACGACAGCGACGCGGGCCCCAGCCTGGTCTGCTGCGGCGTGCTGAAAGCCCCCTCCTCCCGGCCAATCCCAGAGCGCCTCCACAAGCTGTATAACGGGCTTCGGGAGCTCATCGAGCAGTACTCGCCGGATGAGGTGGCGGTGGAAGAGCCCTTCGTTCACAAGAGCGTCCGCTCGGCGATGCTTATAGGGCAGGCCAACGCGGTGGCGCTTCTGGCGGCGGCCCAGGCGGGGTCGGGAGTGTTTCAGTACAGCCCCAGACTGGTGAAGATGACCGTCACGGGGCACGGAGGCAGCGACAAGGAGCAGGTTCGAGAGATGGTCTGCCTCCAGTTGGATCTGGACGCGTATCCCGTCTCCCTGGACGCCTCCGATGCCGTGGCTGTGGCCCTGTGCCATATCCAGCAAAGCGCTCGGGCTCGGATGATCGCCGAGAGCGAGCAGGGGTAGGACTGTGATTACCGGCCTGCGCGGCGCCCTGGAAGCGATATCCGACGATTCCCTTACCGTAAACATCGGGCCCATGAGCCTGGAGGTCTTCGCCCCGACTTCGACTATCGCGTCGGTGGGGCCGGTCGGCGGGTCCGTGCGGCTGCACACCTACCTTTACATCCGAGAAGAGATCTTGTCCCTGTACGGGTTCGGCTCGATGGAGGAGCGAGACCTGTTCGTCATGCTGATCGGGGTGTCGGGGGTGGGGCCGAGACTCGCGCTAAGCGTGCTATCAACCATGTCACCGCGAGAGTTGGCGGGGGCAATAGGCGCAGAGGACACGGGCTCTCTGACGCGGGTCAACGGGCTGGGCAAAAAGACCGCGGGCAGGCTGATACTCGAGCTGAAAGGCAAGCTGGAGCGGGAGTGGGGAGCGGCCGCCGTATCGCCGAGGCCCGACCTCGACGAGGTTGTCGCGGCCCTCTCGGCCCTGGGCTACGCACCGTCCGAGGCCCGGGCAGCGCTGTCCGGCATGAACATTGAGCCCGGCGCCCCCCTGGAGGAGAAGATCATGCTGGTGCTCCAGGGATTAGGATCCGGGTAGGAGCGCAACGCCGTGAACAGAAAGCTGCCGAGATCCTTCGCGTTGCCCTGGGGCCAGGGACAGGTGGTGGAAGAGGTGAGTGTGATGCGGCCCCACTGGGAACCGACCATTCAGCTGCTCAGGTACGAAGACGGTGAAGAAACGCTGAGGTTCTGCTACTACCACGGGGCCAGGTTCGGCAGGGGCCCGATGATAGTCTCGGGGGAGGACTTGAAGGAGCTAAAGGCCCTGGCACGGGACTCCGCGCCGAGGATTTTTGCACTTCTGGAGGATCTCGCAGGGGCATAGGGGGGAAATCAGGAATTAGAAAGAGACCCGGGAGTCGTTCCCGGGTCTCTTCTGATATCAAAATTATTGTTGACCGTCTCTAGCTTTTCTGTTCCGGTGATCTAAACCGGAGGGGCATCCCGTACGGGGAGTTTGCTAGCCATGGCTTGGAGACGGCCTTTCGGTGCCCCACCGGAGACGCCCCCAACATCATACCGCCCATGCCTGTGTCTCCGGCGGGGCCGCTACAATCAATTTCGAGACGGCTAAACAGGAGATGAATCCTTTTCATCCGACCCTCCATTCTCAGGTGTAGTCCCGTAATCCCTAGGGTAATTGGAATGTTAAAGACCCAAAAACCTTATGTCAACATTGCGCCTAGATTCACAAAGTAGTGTCTGCTTAGCACTCTTCGAGGTCGTGGCAATAGACGGTTCAGTAGTGTCTACCCCTTCGCTCTCGTTCATGAATGGAGCAAGCGCATCGGGAGAAAGAGACATTGTCCGAATGTAGTGGATGACCCATGACGTTGGCGAGGTCACGACTGATCTAAACGGGACTGGCCCACGGAACCGTTTCTACATCGCCGGTCCATTTCCTGGTCAGGCGATTCGAATACAGCCCGCGATACCCGAACAGTTTCAAAAGTAATAGCTCGACGTGCCACAAACCCAGTTTCCTTGCTTGCCTGTAGGCTTCACTAGAGAGGATACCCCTCTTCATTTCCGGGTGGACTAGGTCGTTACGAATTTCGACAAGGGCGTGCGGACCATGAGCAAAGCTCTTTGCATTCCCCAATGCCTTCCTGAGGGACTGTGGGACGCTAAGGTCATTGTTCACCTCGCAGAGAGCCCTTGCTATCCAATTGCCTTCCTTCTCTTTCTCTGACTTGGTACAGGACTGCACTTTTGCCCTTGGCCCCACCTTTTCCGTAGTTAGACGCTCCAAGGCTGCTTGAGTTAAGACAATACTAGTATGGAGCGCCTCCTGTGCATTGCTCTCTAAATACCATTCAAGGGCGAGATCTGTCTGGGAGTCCCGCGGAAGCGCTCGATAGTAACACCCGAATCCCACAAACAGGTCTTCCAGCGTAGCCCCATTCAGTATATCTAGACACGATCTGTGTCCCATCCACGGCTTGACCTTGGTGACACCCCACTCTTCCCAAACAGTCTCACCGGCTTCATCAAGACCTTTAATGAGCGTCATCCCGCAAGAAACACCCCTGGCAAACGAAAGAAATTGATTCAGCGTCGCCATAAATGGCTGCACACTCTCTTTGGGAAAAGGCTTGCCGTCAATTCGTGTCACTTTTCCCCAATGGGTAAGCGCGAATCCCCGCTGTTTCCTCAAGGACTCATGCACTTGCTTTCGGTTTTTGACCGGCTTGATCTCTACCAACCAAGGGTCATCTTTCAGGTGTACGGTCCACAGATCTTCGCTATTCCAAGGGGTTTCGTTGTCTGTTTGGGATTCAGTAGACCGTGGCTTCATAAAATCTGGAAAGTTGACGACGCCGAATCTAACAGCATGCAGGGACTTCCCTGTATCCAAGCCAGCTACTGGCTCGGATGTGGGTATCAGGCCTTGTCCGTCATCCAACACTTGCACTTTCTGGCCTGCCGGTAATCCAATTACCATAGGACCGTGCTTCAAGGAGACGTCGAAGAGTGCCCTCTGAAACTCTGGGGAAGACTCCGGCAGGTCAAAGTGTATCGTTGGCACCGGAGAGAGTCTCAGCACAACTTGAGCGGGACTAGATGGACCATCCTCAAGTTTGACTATAGTATTCGCTAACGTTATCGAACCATTTACATCGTAGAGAGTCTCCACTTAAACGGCCTCCTAGGGCAATCCAATTTCGTTTCTATTAATGTGGCTTCGGATAATTGTAAAGAGGATAGGCCGAAAAGTGTAAGAGTACCAACACTGCCTTGACTCCTCTATCCCACCCCTATTAGGTCTTAATCAGTGTAGGATTTCTCAGTCCTGTGTGGGCTAGTCTGGCAATGTGGACAATACTGCACTCGCCCCATTGCTCTCTTTGCGTGTAAAGCAATCGCTCTCACCAACCGAACCAACCACCCGTTACCTGGTCACCCCCCCCAACTGTGACACCACCCCCTTGACCCAATATGAACATCCGTACTATATTACTCCCCAGGCCCGACAACCCACGTCGAGCCTAATCAAGGGAAAGGACCACAGGAGTCCCATGAGTCGCACCAGCCTTCACAGGCCCCGTCGACACCGAGCGGTATGGGACCGCAGGGTAACCGACACGCGCCTCCTCCCCAAATCCTCTCTCCTCACCTTGTCCCCAGGAATCCCCCTACCAGGCGATGGAAGGTTCAAAGACTATATGCGGCACACCCTCTCAAAGGGCCTCTGCCGAATAGGCGCCCCTCTCACCGGGCGCAGTGGATTCGCCCAGGGCGAATTCAAGGAGCCCGCTTATGCCGGACTCAGGCTAAGGGCCGTAGTGCCCTTGCAGGACCCTACCGCTGTCACCATCCGAGTCATCCCCTCGGCACACCGCGGCATCGGGTTAGTATCACCGTCCCTCAGCTCGGTCGAGCGCTGCTGCCGGACGGATAGGCCCCATACAGAGACTCCCTCGAACTTGGCACGTCTCCTCAGACATGTGTGGGGATTCCGTAGGATAGCCGCCGACCTCCTTGGGGTCGCCGCAGGTGTCGTAGTCTTCCTGCGTAACAATCACGGACCTTCCATCGCCTCCCACCCCCAACAAACCAAAACCCAAATTAAATCAACGCCGTCACCCCGCTCCCTTGTCATTCCGAGGCTCCGAGAGGAATCTGGAGCGGGGAACTCCCCTCCTTGGGGATGGGCCGCTCATCCCGAGACCGGTCGAAGGGTCGAGCGGGGAGGTGCCTCCATCCTACCCCCACCCACGAAAGGGGCCGCCTACTAGCCCATACCCCTATCTATTCCTCCTCGCCGGCGTCCTCACGCCAGGAAGGCAGCCGAAATTTTTCCAGCAGAACAATCACACAGGCACGGACTCAATCGGAAGCAATCAGAAACGATCAAAAAGCCTTCAATTGACGACATGCCGCCAGCCCGGCCTACAGGGTTTCCTGCCCCTTGGCCCCATCATTTTTCACAGGCACAAACGCTAGCTAAAAACACGGCTTTATGATACAATTTCTTTGGTCGAGGTTTTGTACTCTTACTTATATTGCCCACGGTTCCGTGACCGGTCGGCGGCCTAACCCCTCGACTGCCAGACCGCCGGTCCCAGGTAGTAGACCACCCCAGTCTGCTCCGTGCGCCATCAAGCAGACGTCATGGCGTTAAAACAAGAAGCTGAGCGGTACACCGCCGCCGATATCCAGGTTCTCGAAGGCCTCGAAGCCGTACGTCGCCGCCCCGGCATGTACATCGGCAGTACCGACCAGCGCGGCCTCCACCACCTCATCTACGAGATCGTCGACAACTCCGTCGACGAGGCCATGGCCGGCTACTGCGACGAGGTCCTGGTCACCATCCACAAGGACGGCTCCATCACCAGCTCCGACAACGGCCGCGGCATCCCCGTCGAGAAGCACCCCACCACAGGCTTATCGGCGCTGGAAACGGTGATGACCATTCTCCACGCCGGGGCCAAGTTCGGGGGCGGCGGGTACAAGGTCTCCGGCGGCCTGCACGGCGTTGGCGCCTCGGTGGTCAACGCGCTGTCGACCAACCTGAGGGCAGAGGTACGCAGGAACGGCTATCTTTATGCGCAGGAATTCCGGAAGGGGCTCAGCTTAGGTCCGCTCAAGAAAGTCGAGCCCGCAGATGGCACGGGCACCAAGATCACCTTCCAGCCCGACCCCGAGGTATTTACCGAGCTTGACTACGATTTCGACACGCTGACAGACCACTTCCGGGAGACCGCGTACCTGAACAAAGGTCTTGAAATCCGGTTGGTCGACGAACGGAGCGCGGCGCCGGACAGCCAGATGACCTTCTTCTTCGAAGGGGGCATTTCCAGCTTCGTACGGCACATGAACCGGAACCGGGGCTCCGTCACCGCCCTGCCCATATACATCCAGAAGATAGCCGGCGGCTCAAGCATCGAGATAGCCATGCAGTACAACAATGGCTTCTCGGAGACGAGCCTTTCCTTCGCCAACTGCATCAACACGGCGGACGGCGGGACCCACGTCTCGGGCTTCCGGGCCGGACTGACCCGCGGCCTGAACGACTACGCCCGCAAGGGCAAAATGCTCAAGGACGACCAGACCAACCTGTCCGGCGAGGACGTAAGGGAAGGCCTGACCGCAGTAATCAGCGTGAAGCTGACGGACCCGCAGTTCGAAGGTCAGACCAAGGGCAAGCTCGGCAACGCCGATATGAAGAGCCTCGTCGAGTCGGCCATGTCCGAGGGGCTGGGGAAGTACCTTGAAGAACACCCCCAGGACGCCAGGAGGATAGTCGAGAAGTGCATGACCGCTGCCCGGGCTCGGGAGGCCGCACGCAAGGCCAGGGAGATGGTCCTGCGCAAGGGCGCCTTCGAGGGCGGAAGCCTGCCGGGTAAGCTCGCAGACTGCTCAGAGCGAGACCCGAGCCGGAGCGAAGTCTATATAGTCGAGGGTGAGTCGGCTGGCGGTTCCGCAAAGATGGGTCGGGACCGGAAGTTCCAGGCCATCCTCCCCCTGAAGGGCAAGATCCTCAACGTGGAGAAGGCCCGCCCCGACAAGATGCTCGCCCACGAAGAGATACGGGCGTTGATAACGGCTCTGGGCACCGGGATAAAGGAGACCTTCGACTGTTCCAAGCTCCGCTATCACCGCGTAATTATCATGACCGACGCCGACGTGGACGGCTCCCACATCCGCACCCTGCTCCTCACTTTCTTCTTCCGCAACATGCCCGAGCTGATAACGGGGGGCTACCTGTACATAGCCCAGCCTCCCTTGTACCGGGTTAGCAAAGGCAAGAACGCCGAATGGAAGTTCTCTGACGGTGAGAAGGACGCTTGGTATGCCAACCGGGTCTACGGCGGTATCCAGGTGACCAGCTCCGACGGAGAGAGGACTTTCTCCGGCACGGAGATCGCCCGGCTGATAGAGCCGCTGAAGCGGTTCGGCGGGGCGTGGAGGGACGTCGGCCTGCCCGACGTGGTCGCGCCTGGGCTGATGGAGGGCCTGATTAGGAACGGGGCCTCCGAAGAGGGAGCGGAGGAGGACGTAGAGGAAGACGAGCTGGGTGGGCTGGTGAAGCAGTTCGAGGCCCGGGGATTCGACGTCAACGTACCGTCCAACGGTCACGCGGCTCAGAAAATTGAAGTCTCCTGGGGCGGTGATAACAGCGCCACGATACCGCTGCAGATCGTCGACGCTCCGCCCATGCACGCATGCAAGGAGATCTACCCAGCAGTGAAGGACGTGGTCACCCACGGCAGCTTCCGGGTCACCAAGAAGGACAAGGACCTGAACGAGGAAGTGTCGTGGGGCGGTCTGGCAGCAATCATAGACCGTCACAGCGACACCCGAGGCATCTCCATTCAGCGCTACAAGGGCCTGGGAGAGATGAACCCGGACCAGCTGTGGGAAAGCACCATGAACCCGGAGACCAGGACCATCCTCAAAGTTGCCGTAGACAACGAGATGGAAGCCGACAACATCTTCAGCACGCTGATGGGGGACGAGGTGCCGCCCCGCAAGCGCTTTATCCAGAACCACGCCAAGAACGTCCGGAACCTGGATATCTAGCCGCTCGGGGCCCGGTAGAGCCCTTTCTCCTCAATGTAGCTCCTCACTGCCGGGGGCACCAAGTACCTGATCGAAAGCCCCTGCTCAACGCGCTTGCGGATCCCCGAGGAGCTGATGTCCACCTGGACATTGTCCAGCACATGGATCCTGTCGGAGACACCGGGCACCTCTCTATCCAGGGCGGCGATGTCTAGGTCCGTGTAGCCCGGCCTGCGCATGGTGGCGAAGTGGCATATAGCGACCAGCCGACGAGGCTCCTTCCACCTGCCGAGCTCGGCCAGGGCATCGAGTCCTATGATGAAGTAGAGTTCTACGTCGTCTCCCAACCGCGCTGCGAGCTGCTCTATGGTGTCGACGGTGTAGGAGGCGCCCGGGCGTTCCAGTTCCTGGGTGTCTATTGAGAAGCTGGGATTCCCCTCCACAGCGAGACAGAGCATGTCGAGACGCCATTCCATGTCAGAGACGTTCTCGCCGTCCTTGAACCAGGGGCGGCCTGCTGGAATGAAGAGGACTCGGGAGAGGCCCAGCTTGGCTTGCGCTTCCTCTGCGATGATCAGGTGGCCGTTGTGGACCGGGTCGAAGGTGCCGCCCAGGACCCCGACTCTCATGTCCATTCCATATCCGCCCCACCGATCCTTACCGTATCCCCTTCCTTGACGCCAGCCTTCTGCAGGGCTTGGTGCATGCCGGCCTTTTCCAGCAGGGACATGAGCTGCATTCGGGCTTCCCAATCGGATGTGTCAGTCCCCCTGATAAGCCTCTCGAGTTCGCCGGCGTGGACTACGTAGGCCTCGGCATCCTTGACCACGGAGATACGCCTACCCTTGGGCTTGGGTCTGAGCACTGGTACCTCAGCTGAACCCTGCGACGAGGATTCCCTACCGGTCGCCTTCACCAATTCCACCAGGCGCCTCATCAACTCAGGGATTCCTTCACCAGTGGCCGCTGATACGTAGCAGACTGCCACAGCCCCGGGAAACTCATCTGTGCTCTCAGAGGCCTCATTCAGATGACTCTCAGCGAGGTCTAGCTTGTTCACCACGACCAGCCTCGGCTTTCCGTGCACGTACTCATCCTTCGCAGCCAGGGCGTCGGTTACCCGGCGGTAGGAATCTGCTAAGGATTCCTCAGTGGCGTCCAATACCACTGTGACCAGCGAAGCTCTGTGAGCATGTTTCAGCGCCCCATCGCCCGAGCTGGAAGTCGACCACACCGAAGGCACTTCAACAATCCGGTACTGGGTCCAGTCCGTCTCCATCACACCGACGATTGGGTCGACGGTGGTCATCCAGTAGTCGGCCACCTTTGCTCCCGCCGCGGTCATCTTGTTCAGGAGCAACGACTTACCGGAATTGGGCTCTCCAAAAATGGCCACGTCGCATAGCATCTTATATGTCAGGCGTACCTCTCGTGTCTCTCCCGGCTCCCCAACTTCCGCCATCCGAGGCACTTTCATGGTAGAGGTAGCATAGGTGCGATTCCCTCTTCCTCCACCCCCGCCGCTACAAACGACGTGCTTATCCTCAGCACACGTCATATCCAAGGTAAAGCCCACTCCCTCACCCATTACCTCTGCAACGGTACCCACGGGTACGGAGACCAAGAGATCAGCGCCTGCTTTTCCTATTTTCTTAGACCGGCGTCCATCTCCTCCATCCTGAGCTGCAAGCTTAGGTGTGGTGACCAGGTGGGACAGAGAACGAACCTCGTATGTCGGGAGTAGGAGGACAGATCCGCCCTGGCCGCCACCTCCACCGTCCGGCCCCCCGAAAGGAACGAATTTCTCCTTCCTGAAGGTCACCGTACCTCTCCCACCTCGACCCCCGGCAAACACAACCGACACGTTGTCAACGAGCATCTCTATTACCTACTTCTAAAGACATACTTCAGGTCTTTCTTCTTGTCCCAGAATGAGTTTATTTATATAGAGTATATTAATGAATATATGTAACAAGAGTAATAGGAGTACTCGGAGGTTACGTCCCTGAAACTTTGCCACCGATAAATTCAGTAGTGAAATGGAACATTGGCCTCGAGTTATTTGACTGTTGGTCTTGTCGTATGACGAGTTACCGTACTTTTGTTTATCCAATACGTGAGCTAGTGATTGGAATACCTATATTATATCCGAGCGATGTCGGCATGACAGTTTGTGGATTTGGGTAAGTTCCGTGAAGGCAATTCAGGGGATGAATAAGTGGGCCTAGAGGGAGGCGGTTGGGATAGAAACTGGGTGGATTAGGCCCTAGGCTAGGCGAGTTAGACGCGAGAGTTGCTGAATAAGATGTCTCTTATTCGCGCGATGTCTAACCTAATGGACTTGCTGGCTTGCGCTCTTTCTGAAACCTTGCGGCAGGAGGCGCTTACGCCGGCAGGGGTCCTGTCTCCGAATAGCGCTCCGATCCTCATAGGGGTCAGGTGGAGCTCCTCCCGGAGGAGGTACATGGCGATGTCCCTGGCTTGCACGTAGCGCTTCAGCCTGCGCTTGCCGGTGATCTCCTCTATGGAGAGTCCGAAGTGGGTGGCGGTGAACTCGATGATGGCGTCTGAGGAGGTGTTGGCGGTAGTCAGCTCGGCTCCTTTAAGGAGGGCTTCGCTGGCCAAAGCCAGGGTGACGGGCTTGGCTTCCGCCTTGGCAAAGGCGAGTACCCGGTTAAGAGCCCCCTCAAGTTGCCTGACACTCCCATCGACCATTCGGGCTATCATGTCGAGGATCGAACCCGGGACATCGACGCTCATGGACGAGCACTTCAGTCTGAGGATTGCCACACGGGTGTCGAGGCTGGGGGCCGTGATGTCGGCCAGGAGGCCTCCTTCGAACCGGGACACGAGCCTGGGGTCAAGGGCTTCGATATCCCTCGGGTGCCTGTCCCCGGCGAACACCAGTTGCCGGTTGGAGCCGTGGAGGTCGTTGAACACGTGGAAGAATCCCTCCTGGGTCTGCCGTTTGCCCCCGATGAACTGAATGTCGTCCACCATCAGCAAGTCGACTTCCCTGTACTTCCGCCTGAAGGTGCCGAAGTCTCGCTCCCGAGCCGCCTCGGCGTAGTCGGTGGTGAACTGCTCCGCCCCGACGTAAAGCATGTCCCGATGCCGAGACCTGGCGTCATGGCCGATGGCATGGAGAAGATGGGTCTTGCCAAGCCCAACGTCTCCGTAGATGAAGAGGGGATTAAACGGGTAATCGGCGTTCTCTGCGACCGCTTGGGCCGCAGCGTGGGCAACCCTGTTGAATCGGGCGACGACCATGGAGTTGAAAGTATAGTTTCGGTTGAGGGGGCCGGACTTGTGTCCTGCAGGAGGGGTGTAGGCTCCCACCGTGTCTGCATCGTCGTCATGCCCGCCGGTCACCGCGTGGGAAGGGGTGAAGGTCTGGGGAGAGAGGCCCGGGTGGGAGGATACGAGGAACTCGACGGTGAGTGGCCTGCCGGTCAGCCCTCGGATGGTTTCCTCAATGCGGGGCCTCATCTTGAGGCGCAGCCACTCCGTGACAAAGGCGTTTGGCGCTCCGACGGTGAATCGGCCCTCGCCGGACGAGATCCCTATGGTGTCCTTGAGGTATGTGTCGAAATAGGGGCGTGTTACCTGAAGCTCCAGCTCTCCAAGAGCTGCGCGCCAAACGTCTTTTGCGTTGTTTTCTTCCATTACCGCCAAGTGAGAACAGGTCTTATTCTGGGCGCGTAGAGATTCGGGCAAGGTATGTCTCTTCTCGAGCCGGGGTGGGGGAGACACAGTGCTCAGGCACAAGCCTGGAACGCCGGAACTTAGAATCCATCTGCAATCCCTTCCTCGAATTGGACCGGGTCCGCCGCCCGGGGAAGGGGAGCAAAAGAGTTGATCCTCCACCAACGGAGAAAGCATAACATACCCCTAATATAGGCGTGTCAATGAATGGGAAAGGCAAAGTTTGCGCGTCTTTTGGCGGGTTATTCGTGGGGATGACTCACCGAGTTGGAATGCTTTGCCTGCCCCGTTTCGAGACCCTATAATGCGCCCAAAACCCGGCAAAGAAGAGGTGACGATTCAAGGCTCCTAAAGACTTCCAAGACCTGAGATGTGTGTTCATGGGGACGCCTGAGTTTGGTGTCCCGACCCTCGAGTGCCTGGCCGGGAGTGGGTTGCGTATGGTGGGGGTCTACACTCAACCGGACCGGCCCTCCGGCAGGGGTAAGAAGACGAGGAAGTCACTGGTCAAGGTCTTAGCCGAGGCTCGGGGTCTGCCCGTATTCCAACCGGAAACACTCTCCACCCAGGACGCGCGGGCGGAGATGGAATCGCTAAAACCCGACGTAACTGTCGTCGCTGCTTATGGCCTTATCCTCCCGAAATGGGCCCTCGCTCTGCCGACCTACGGTGTCCTAAACGTCCATCCATCCCTGCTGCCGCGGCATCGGGGCCCTGCGCCGGTGGCCAATGCGATTTTGGAGAGCGATGAGAAGACGGGCGTCACGGTAATGAAGGTCGAGCCGAAGGTGGACTCGGGGCCGATTCTCAGATCTGTCAGCGTAGACATCGGATCCCGGGACGCTACTGGGGCTCTGACCAAAAGACTGGCGGAGATCGGGGCGCGACTCTTGGTGGAAACGCTGAGGGACTGGGTTCGGGGCTTGATCGAGCCAATCGTGCAGGACGAAGCCTTGGCCACGTACAGCCGGAAGGCGACTCGGGGGGACGGGAAGGTTAACTGGGCCGAGTCGGCTATGGAGATAGGCCGGAAGATTCGGGCTTATGACCCTTGGCCCGGGTCCTTCACCACATGGATGGGCCCGAGACTGAAGGTATTGGAGGCGGAACCCTTCGAGGGCGGTGTGGGTAACCCAGGGATGGTGATGATGGCGAGGGGTGGGGTGGTGGTGCAAACAGGGTGCGGTCAGCTTGCATTGAGGAAAGTGCAACCGGAGGGGAGTCGGGGGATGGACATAGGGGCCTTCATCCTCGGACGCCCGGAGTTTATTGGGACGAGGTTGGGAAGTTAGCTGCGGTCCAGGTTGCTGAGGATAGCGTGGGCTGCGTTGTATCCTGGAGCGCCTGTGACCTCTCCGCCGGGGTGTGTCCCGCCACCGCATAGATAAAGCCCGTCGATGGGGGTGGCGTAGTCCGACCACCCGGGCAGCGGGCGGCGGGAGAAGAGCTGGCCCGGAATGGTGTCGAGCTGGCGGATGTTGCCATCGGTGAGGCCGACCCTCCGCTCGATATCCATCGGGGTGAACACCTGCCACTGGTCGACGACTTCGCGGATGTTGGGAGCATAGACTGACATGGTATCCATGAGAACATCGAAGATCTGTTGATGCGCGTGGTCCCAGTCGCCGTTGGAAAGGGTGACGGGCTGGAGCTGCATCCACATGGACATGACGTGGTGGCCTGGAGGGGCAAGGGAGTCGTCGTAGACGGAGGGAATCTGGATGTACATCTGGGGGCTGTTGGTAAAGCGGCCGGCGAGGGCATCGCGGAGGTTGGCCTCGAAGTATTCGACGGAAGGGCATATCTTGATCATGGCCAACATCTTGGGATCGAATCCCGTGCCCAGGTGGCGGCTGAAGTCGGGGAGACCTGTTAGCGTGCAGTGGAGCTTCACGCTGGAGAATTGGGTCTTGAGGCGCTTGACCCTGCGCCGGAAGTCGGAGTCCAGGTCGTCGGGATCGAGCAGGTCCAGGAAGGTGCGCTTGGGGTCGGCGTTGGAGACGATGGTTGGGGCGTAGAACTCTGCGCCGTCTTCAAGTGCCACGCCCACGGCGTGTCCGTCCCGGACGATGATTCGGGAGACGGGGGAGTCGGTGCGGACCTCGGCCCCAAAGTTGGTTGCTGATCTGGCCATGGCCTGGGTGATGGCGCCCATACTGCCCTTTGCCAGGCCCATGTTCTTGGGGTCGGTGAACCGGTCGATGTGAAAATAGGCAATGGCGAAGGCGGAGCCGACGGAGGCTGGGTCTCCGGTTTCGGCGGCGCCGATAAAGGCGCCGCGTATCTGCTCCGACTCGAAATGTTCCTCAACAAGGTCCTTCATGCTGACGGTAAGCATGGTCTCCAGGATGTCCTCGTCGCCCGTGGCCCGCGCCCGGTCGAAGAGTTGGGCGAGGGTGGGGGCCGGAGCGAGAACATAGTCCTGGACCAGGCCTGCGGCCTTCTCCCAGAACCGGTTCCAGGCGGGATAGGCCTCGGCGTCCTTGGGGGAGATCGCCGCGATCTCCCTGATCATCCTGTCGGTGTCCCGCCAGAGATTGATGTAGGAGCCGTCCGGGTAGGGCAGGAACCTGACGGGGTCAAGGGGGATGACGTCAAAGCCGTAGTTGCGGAGCTGCAGGTCGTCGATGACCTTGGCCTGGAGCATGTGACAGTGGTAGGCGCAGGCTGGGAACCGGTAGCCGGGTATGAGCTCCTCGGTGGTGCAGGCCCCGCCAACTATGTCCCGGCGCTCGAGGACGAGGACGCGGAGACCTGCGCGGGCAAGGTATGCGGCGCAGGTAAGGCCGTTGTGGCCCCCTCCGATGACTATGGCGTCATGGGTGGGAGTGGTCATTTCTTCTTCCTTGACTTGGGGCCGAAGGGCTCGGGGAGGAAGGGGCCGTCCCGGGCCTCCAGGAAGCCTTTGAGGCCTCCGGTGGACTGTGCGTCCCAGAGAGCCTCTCGCTGGCCACCGTGGGAGCTGTGGGCCACGCTGGAGAGGGCAGCGTTGACCTGCATCGCAGCGCCGAGTCCCATCGCCTCCATGCCCATCCAGGTGACTGCCTTGTTGACTCGGACCGAGGCCTCGGGGACCAGGGCTATGCGTTCGGCGAGGGCCCAGGTTACGGCGTCCAGGTCAGCCTCGGGGACTACCTGTGTGACTACGCCGATGCGGAGGGCCTCCTCTGCGCCCATGTGGTCTCCGGTGAGGGCCCAGCGGTGGGCCTGCTTCCAGTTCGAAAGGGCGGCTAACATGAATGATGTATTGGAAATGTGCCGGACCTCGGGTTGGCCGAAGACGGCGTTGTCGCCGGCAATGGTGATGTCGCACGCCATGCTGTACCAGAACCCGCCCCCAAAGCAGTAGCCCCTGACGGAAGCGATGACTGGCACGCCCAGCTTCCAGAAATGGGTGAACTGATCTGTATCGTAGGCGTCCCGGTCCCACCAGAGCTTGATGTAGTCGCCAATTTCAAAGCCCTGTGGGTCGGCTGCAGGGCGTCCGTCATCGCGGGGTTTGATGTCATAGCCGGCAGAGAAGGAGCGCCCGGCGCCCGTGAGGATGACGACGCGGACTCCGGGGTCGGCGTCGGCTTCATCAATGGCCAGTCGGATCTCCTTTACCATCTCGTCGCTGATGGCATTCAGGACATCGGGTCTGTTAAGGGTCACCTTGACGATTTGGCCGGTCTTTTCGTAGAGCAGGGTGTCGTAGGGCAATGGCCACCTCCGGGCAGGGGACTGTGTAGGATCGCGCCCCGGCATTCTAACCCAGAGGCATGGGTGGGACAACGGAAATAACCGCTGCAGATTGATGACCTGATTGGGCCGACGGGCCGGTCATGAAGGGGGAGTTTTGATTGATGTGCGGACTCAGGCGTGATCTTTGATTGTTCTGCGGTGTTTCCCCAGGATGGGCATGGGGCATTTTGAGGGTATGGGCTAGTAGGCGGACCCTTTCGTGGGTGGGGTGAGGGGTGTGGACGCCCCACTCGGGGCGCCCACACGCTGGGCGACTGGCCGGTCGTCCCTACTGGGGAAGTGGACAAGGGGGAGGGAGGGGGAGGGAGGGGGAGGGGAGGGTACGCCCCGAGGAGCGGGGCCCCTGCCCTTCCGGGGATGGATTCCTGCCTCCGCAGGAATGACGGAGAAAACGGGAGGGGAGGGAAAGGATGGAAGGTCCCGGACTCTTGCGCAGGAAGACGGCGACGGCTGTACCGATGCGTGTTGTCCGCCACAGCGGATGGTCCACATCGACGCCGGCTCTGCGACAGCCCCGTGCTTCTGAGAGGACGTGGAAGAGACGCGAGGGAATCTCGGTGTGGGGCAGTCTCGACCACCAGAAGTGCCCGACCATTCGGAGATATGGGGGCGTGGACTCGATACCGTCGCTGGGTGGAATGGCCTCTCCGAAGGCTACGACGGGGGAGTCCAGAAAGGGGATTAAATCCCACATGCGCTCGGCCAGCCGGAGTGGTGGGGGGAGCGCGTCCTCGCTGCCGTCGCTGGGTGAAGGGAGTACTCCGAGGTAAGCGACGGGGGAGTGGGCCGGGGGCGCAATGGCCCCCGGCAAGAGGCCGGTGTAGTACGGCCTATCCGCCTCGCCTGTAGAGTGGGCGGGCGTGGTGCGCCGCAGCGTGTGGGCGCAATCGCGGGAGTGACCGTAGAAGAGGGTGTGCCGCGTGGAGTCGATGGACCTTCCATCACCTGGTAGGGGGATTCCTGGGGACACGGTGTAGGAAGAGGATGATTGGAGGAGGCGCGTGCCGTTGGCCGGGCGGTCCCATACCGCTCGGTTACGACGGGGCCTATGTAGGCTGATGCGACTCATGGGACTCCTTTAGTCCTTTCCTTGGATAGGGCCGACGTGGGGTGTCGGGCCTACGAGAGAATATAGTACAAACGTTCACATCATGTCAAGGATGTGATGTCACACTAGAGGCGAGTGCAAAACTCGAAAATCGGAGGTATACGCCAAGTGTGAAGGCCGGAACTAACGAGGTTGCTAGTAGTTTTGCACCTGTGAAATTCGTGCCTAATCCTTATTGACTTTAGGCACGAAATCCTGATATATTAAACAAGTGTTTCACATGGATGTGGCATACACGCGGAGGATCCAGGCATTCCAGTGCCGAGGCCGCCCATAAGGAAGAGATCAACTCGCCCTTCAGCCAGGGCTACTTCGATGTCTGGAAGAAGCTCGCTGACCATTTCGTCGGCGATTGACCACTTTGGGCACGAATAATGCAGCGCATTAGATGAGACACCTATTCGTGGTCATCTCGTTGATAGCTGTCGCTACTCTGGCCTGTGCCGACGCGACAGCCCCTGCTGTCGTGCCAACTCTCACGGCGATGCCTGTTTCTACGACCATACTCACTAGGCCAGCGCCTACCCCGACCTACCTATCAATATACAAGGATGAGCGGCCCCTCCTGGGGATGGATTCACGCCTCGGCGCATCTTCGACCGGCTCGGGGTCGGGAATGACGATAAGCAAAGGGCTCGTCTGAAGAGGCGCTCTTGCTGCGATCACCTATCGAATGGCTTTTACTTCGAGCTGGACGCCCTGATGCTGCTGAATGCGGCTGATGACGTCGAAGAGGTTGCGGGCGTGGGGATTCCCGTTTGGCCCGAACATGCGCATGAGGCTCTTGGACGGCCTGTTAGTGAGGGAACTAAGCTCCTCGAACCCGATGGTTGCGTTGATGTAGTCCCGCAGTATGATCTTGCCCGCATCGACATCTCCGGCAAGCAGGCACTCGACACCTTCCTTTAGCAGTCCCTCTCGAAAGGCTGGGTCGCGTCGGGCTCGTGCTTGCACCGTTTCTTTGAAGTCACGGGTGAGCGGCATGTTTCATACCTCCAACTGCTTGCGGCGCCTGTAGTCTTGCCAAAGCTCACGGGCGTCTTCAATGTCCCTCTGTTGGCGGATTTGTAGCCGGAGCTCGGGGGCCGGAATGACGGGTGAGAGAGGGGGTAGCGTGGGGGATTATTTCTTGACGGCCAAGACTACGGAGAGGGTCATTTCTTCGCCGCCCCGGATTATGGTGATGTCGAGTTCGTCTCCGAGAGGGCTGGTGCGGATCAGGTGGATGAATTCGTCGCTGGTGGTAATAAGTTCGCCGTTGAATTTTATGGCGACGTCCCGGGGCTCGAGTCCCGCCTCTTCGGCGGGAGTGTCCCGCAAAACGTTGGTTATCAGGACACCCTCTTCGATTCCCAGGTCGAACCGCGCTGAGATGCCGGGGTTGACGGTCGCCAGGGTGACGCCTAAAAAGCCCCGCACCACCTCGCCGTGGTTGATCAGCTGATCGATAACCCGGTTGATGGTTTGAGTGCCCACTGCGAACCCGATACCCGGCTGGGTGCGGTCTACCGCAGTGTTGATGCCCACGATTTCACTCTCCAGGTTCAACAGGGGGCCGCCGCTGTTGCCGGGGTTGATTGCGGCGTCGGTCTGGACCAGGTCGCTAAGCTCGCCGTCACTCAGGGAAACAGACCTGCCCAAGGCGCTGACGACACCCGCGGTCACAGTGGGTCCGCCCTCAAAGCCCATCGCGTTGCCTATGGCGACAACGGGCTCTCCGATCCTGAGTGACTCGGTGTCTCCGAAGTCGAGGGTGGGCAGGCCGGCGGCGTCCACCTTAATGACCGCTAGGTCAGATATGGGGTCCGTGCCGACAATCTCGGCATCGAAGGTTTGGTCGTCGGTTGTGGTGACAAGGATGAAGTTGGCGTCACGGACCACGTGGCTGTTGGTGACTATCAGGCCGTCTTCGCTGATGATTACACCGGAGCCGGTGTAGTCGGCCTGGGACCCGGGGTCGAGGAACTGGCTCAGGTCGACGGCGCTGGTGAGTATGGAAACGACGGCCGGCAAAGAGCGCTCCGCCACTTCGGCGACGGACATGGGCCGGACGGTGGGGGTAGTGGCAGGGGTCTCGGTGGGCGGAGGGGTGGGCTCGGGGTCCGGGCTGCAGGCGGCTCCCACGAGGGCCAGTAGGAAGACGATGGTCGAGAGCAGGCGGATGCCCGCGCTCAGTCCGGGTGGCCTAGCCATTGTCTTGCGTCTTGGTGTATACCAGCATGTCGACGGCTAACTGCCCCGTGCCATCGAAATCATCGTCCATCTGCTGCCTCTTTCGTCTCAGCTTGTTGATCCGTGAGGCCACGACCGCCCCGAACAGGAGGATGACACCGGAAAAGTAGGCCCAGGCCAACAGGACGACCATAGTGGCAGCGGTGCCGTATACCAGGTTGTAGATTGAGAGCCGGGCCACGTACCAGACGAAGCCATGGCGCAGCGCTTCGAAAGATATGGCGGCTATCAACGCGGCGGGCCATACGTCCTTCCACCGGACTCGGGTGTTAGGGATGTAGCGGTAGAGGGTGCTGAAGGCGGCAAACGTGAGCAGCAGCGGTAAGCCCCAGCTGAGTAGCAACCAGGTCCCGCCCCACGGGCCGGAGGCGTCCATAGCCGCCGTGCTGTGGGAGAACTCGATGATGGGGGTAATCGAAAGGGACAGTATGAATATCATCCACGATCCGAGCATGAGAGAGAAGTCGATAATCCTTTCCCGCAGGAACGACCTGGGGTTGAAGATGGCCCACGCGGCATTGATTCCCTTGCGTGTGGCGGCGAATACGGAAAGGGAGGCCCAGCCCAACCCGAGGACGGCAACCGTACCGGTATAGGGCCAGTCGTTAGAGACATCTATCAGGGTGTCGGTAATGAAGTCCTGGGACACGGGGACCGAGCTGCCGACTCGATCGATGAAGGCGTCATAGGAGACAAAGTCGCCGGTGATGATGACAATGGCCAGGACCATGGGAAACATGGAGAAGAGGCCCCAGAAGGCGATGGAGGCGGCCATGTGAGGGACGTTAAAGGTTAGGAAGTCGTGGATAATGGCCTTCGCGAGAACCTTGATCGTGTCACGACGCCTGTTGCCGTGCCTGTCACGCCTGTTCAGCCAACGGGGATTGAATAGCGCCGGTACTTTCATACTCTACTTCATTGCCACCAAGGGCCTAGCCGGGTTACGGTACAGTCCAGCCAGGCCTCGAGGCTAGGGAAGGACGGTGGCGGACGCTTTGACCGGAGCCCCGACCGCTTCTTTCTGAGCGTCGAAAAGCTGTCTCAGGCCAACGGACACTGTGTCGAGAATCGAGTCCATTTCGTCCCGGGAGAAGGGCCTCGCCTCCCCGGTGCCCTGGACCTCTATGAGTTGTCCAGAATCGGTCATTACAATGTTGAAGTCCACGCTCGCGGCGGAATCCTCTTCGTAGCACATGTCCAGCAGAACGTCCCCGCCTCGGATGCCGGCGCTCAGGCCCGCCACGGCAGACATTATAGGGTTGGAGCGACCGGTCAGGCCCAGGGTCTGCATAGCGTCCATCAGGGCGACATAGGCCCCGGTGATCGAGGCCATGCGGGTGCCGCCGTCGGCCTGCAGCACGTCACAGTCGACGGTCAAAGTCCTTTCGCCGAGCTTCTCCATGTCGGCCACGGATCGGAGAGAGCGGCCTATTAACCTTTGGATCTCCATACTCCTGCCGCTGGGGCGGCCGCGGGACTGCTCCCTGGGGGAGCGCTCGGGTGTGGCCCGGGGCAGCATGGCGTACTCGGCGGTAATCCAGCCCTGTCCCTTACCCCTGAGGAAGAAGGGGACACGGTCCTCCACGGATACGGTGCAGAGCACTTTAGTGAGGCCCTGGGATATCATCGCCGAGCCTTCCGCGAAGGCCTGAATACCCTTAGTGATCCGCACGGGCCGTAACTGGCCCGCGTTCCTACCATCGGTCCTTATCAATCATTTCCCCCTAGTGGACGGCCGACCCGTAGGGCCGAACCGTATGCAATCGAGTATAGCATCGGGGGTGGGGAGGGGCAATTTGAGGGGGGGGGGGGGGAGGGGGGGCGCTCTATTGAATGTTTAGCACCTATCCTTTGGTGTCTCGCATTTCTTGCTCGATTGTAAATGCCTCATCTGTCTCCGATAAGCACTACACCCTCAGGCTGTATAGATTGACAAAGTCACCCTATAACCACGAAATCGAAAGGGTCCCTTAGTTGGTGCCCACGACCTTCCCGATAGATGTTACCGGAAACCCTTATTGGGAGATTGTGTTGGAAAGCCCGGACTACTTCCTCTCGGTCATTCTTATCAAACTGCACTTTCAAAGCAACCATGCGACCGTCAAGTTCACCAAGGACTAGGGCATCCCCATCAAACTCTTCTTGGGACTGCCTGTCCAATCTAACAATCTCGCCTATAACTTGCACATCCAAGAAAGGATGCTTTTGGCGCAATAGATCGGCTCCTCCTGTGAAAACATCGGCAACGCTCTCCGCAAATGTGAACTGGGTCTCAGAAATGTCAGAGGGCCGGACAGACGCCCAAGAGACAGTAACCTCTACACCATGCCTTTGGCGGGCTAATCCCGCCACGGCTTCACACAGGTTTGCACTAACTCCTTGCTTAGTCACATTCTCAAAGGAAGCAATATCGGCACCGCCTAGGACTGCTTCTGCAGTGCTTGCGGCTTCACTCAAGCTTGTTTTGAGAGCGTGAGTGACTTGGCGGGCAAAGGGCTGCCAAAAAGGGTCTCCCATATCCTGCTGCAACCCGTAATGTGCGGGCACTGGCGAGTGGAGAGTGAGATCATAGCCCTTTTCGTATCCAGGAAGTGGACGTATTCCCCGTACATAGTCTTGCACGGTTCCAGATGGTCTACCGTGATACACAGGTCGGCCGGGATTCTCAGCAGCCCGTGCTGCTGAAACCATTAGGTCTCTGGTTCGAGCAAGCAATTCAGCACTGTCGCTCAGTGACCAGTTAGCTTTCTCTTCGCCATTCAACGATCGTAACCTGATGACGTCAGCACCAGCACCAACTAGGTCATAATAGACATCCAACTGGGAACGTCCTTCTAACTGAGCGAGAAGTGCCAATATTTCTGATATGCGTACAGAGTAAGCATCTGACTGCTCCCTCAGCGGAACCAAGAGTTCCCCAACTACCTCATCGAAATTCCGTGACCACACCACAATTCGGTTTTTCCAGGCATCTTGCCGTACCCAGCCCTGAGTGCCTAGATATGTACTCAATACTACCGGGGTTACTCTCCGAAGCGCTCTAGCATCTGTGATTTGCACATCCATGTCCAACCCCCGTTATCTATATCCTTGGGCGAACATATCTGCGAGTCCGCTCTGATCAAACTGATTAGCCAACGGGATGGAAACCCTTACGGTTGACCTATTACTGGAACGACGGCCACCCATTAGCGACACCCAGTACGCACAATTCCTAAGGCACATGTTTTCCGAACTCTGGGAAATCCACTGGGCACGCTGCTTAGGCATCAGATATAGGATTAAGACGCGTGGCACATCATCCTGTAGTATCAGTTGGTTGTAGTTTTGAGCGCGTAGGTCGTAACGAATATAATCATCCTGGATGTCGTATACAGTTGTGGCTTTAAGCTGAAAATCCATCTTATTTAATCCCCTTCCGGGGGCTTCCACGGTCCCGTCGATGCCGTGGTCATCTACGATTGGAAGGCTTAAGCCATACCCGGCATTGAATATTACCGCCCTTACATAAGCCCAAGACAACTGCTCCTGAATGAAGTTGTTCGCCATGCTGGTCATTCACTCGTTAGCCCATCACATTCTCGCATATTTATTGTAGACCCCCACTTTGGTTTCAAACCGATTATACAAATTTATAGCAAGGCAGAGGTGACCACCTGGCATCTCCAAACCTGCATTCCATTCAGTCTGCTCAGAACAGTACGCGGCAAATCCTGCCCTCCGGGTTCTGCGACTCGGATGTAGGGTAGGCGGGTTGGAGAAGGCCGTCGCGGGCCATCTGCTCCAACTTCTTAAGACCAGCTTGCCCAACATAAACGTAGCGCACCCCGTATTTTTCGATGAGGCGTCGGGCATTCCCGACGTCGGTGGTGAAGTATAGGGCATGCACATCGGCGCGGTGGGCCGAGCCCTGATCCCGGTCTTCCCAACGCTGATGCTGGTGCCAGCTCCGGCACACGACCGTCGGCAGGCGCGTGGACACCTTAATGCTATAATCCAGTCCCCCCCGCAAACCAACATGAATAAATTCATCCCCATATCCGTCATCGGCGGGAACAGCTGTGACGAGGAGATCGGCCGACTCGCCGAGGCCGTCGGCCGCGAGCTCGCCCGCCGGGGCGCGACCGTAGTGTGCGGGGGGTTGGGTGGCGTGATGACTTCCGTGTGCAAGGGCGCCAAGGAGGCCGGCGGCACGACCATCGGCATCCTGCCCCGGGATGACCGCAACGAGGCGAATCCCTGGATCGACATCCCAATCGTCACGGGCATCGGCTATGCGCGGAACTCCATTGTCGTCAAGACCGGCCTCGCCGTATTGGCCATCGACGGGGCGTTCGGCACACTTTCGGAGATAGGCCATGCCCTGGGCCAGCCGGACGCTCTTACCGTAGTCGGACTCCACACCTGGGACCTCTCCCGGAACGGAGAACCCGACCTTTCAATAATCAGGGCCTCCGATCCCGTCGACGCCGTCGATAAGGCGATGGCCGCCGCCGAAGCCCGACTCGCCCGGGACGCCGTCGCCGGATGACGGCTATAGCCGGTCTCTCGGCACGGGAAGCGCTCGACTCCCGAGGTCAGCCCACTCTTGAAGTCGAGGTCAGGCTTGAAGATGGGGCGTTGGGTCGGGCGATGGTGCCCTCCGGCAAGAGCACCGGCAGCCACGAGGCCGTGGAACTCCGGGACGGCGACCCATCCCGCTTCGGCGGCAAGGGTGTGCTGCGAGCGGTGGGCCACGTCAGTGGTGAGATCTTCGAGCGGGTCAAGGGAATGTCGGCTCTCGATCAGGCTGCCCTCGATGCGGCGCTGATCGAACTGGACGGGACGCCGGACAAGTCCCGCCTCGGGGCCAACGCGATTCTCGGAGTTTCTTTAGCTGCGGCCCACGCTGGCGCCGACCACCGTTCCCTGCCTCTCTATCGGTCCCTGGACACCGGCGCCGGGCCCCTACTCCCGGTCCCCATGTTCAATATTCTCAACGGCGGGCAGCACGCCGCAAACTCCACCGACTTCCAGGAATTCATGGTCGTGCCCCTCGGCGCGGATTCCTTTTCACATGCCCTCAGAATGGGCACCGAGATATATCACCAACTGGGCAAGTACCTGGAGGAGCGGGGCCTAAGCACGAACGTCGGGGATGAGGGGGGATTCGCGCCGTCGCTGCCGTCCAACCGGGAGGCCGTCGAGGTAGTGGTCCGGGCCATCGAGGCCGCGGGGTACAAGCCCGGCGTCGACTGCTTCATCGCCCTGGACGCCGCCGCCACCGAGTTCTTTGACGGAGAGTCCTACACGTTGGCCCGTGACCAAATCTCCCTTGCCTCGGGGCCCATGACCGAGTACTACACTCGCTGGGCTATCGACTACCCCATTATCAGCATCGAGGACGGTCTCGCCGAGGACGACTGGGGCGGATGGGAACGGCTCACCTTCAAGGTCGGGGAGAGGGTGCAGGTAGTCGGGGACGACCTTTACGTCACCAATCCCCAACGCCTGAGCCGGGGCATCGAGAGCGAAGCGAGCAACGCCATCCTCGTAAAGCCCAACCAGATCGGCACCCTAACCGAGACCCTTCAGGTGGTCACTATGGCCAGGGAGACTGGTTGGGGCACGATAATCAGCCACCGATCCGGCGAGACCGAAGACACCACCATCGCCGATCTTGCCGTCGCCACGGGTGCGGGTCAGATCAAGGCGGGGGCCCCTGCCCGGTCGGAGCGGGTCGCCAAGTACAACCGGCTCCTGCGTATAGAATCGGAGTTGGGGTCGGGGGCCCGGTACGCCGGACGGGAGGCATTCTCCCATCTGGCAGCGCTATAATATGCGATCATAGACAAGGGATTCCCTGAGCCTGAGGAGGATTGGGAAGAACTAGACCACTACGGTTGGGATGACTTCTGCTGGGCAGAGGATTGCCCTGCAGAGCGCAGCTCTTTGAATCCATGCTCGCTCTGCAAGACCTACGGGAGAATGGCGACGGATGGGGAGCAGTGCGTTCGTGAAGAGGAAATTAAACGGTTCATGCGAGAAAAGCAGAACTTGTAGGCTCGACAGGGTAAATAGGCACACAAGCTTCCTAAATAGCCCTGCGTGTCGGCCACCGGCACTGGAGGCGTGAACATGAAATGCAGCACCTGCGGCAAGAAACTGGAGAGATGGCTCCGTCGGGAGTACAACGTCTACTGCATGCCCTGCTACAAGCAGGCTCTGGACCTGAGGCAGGGCCTTTCCACCAACGATAACGAGGAGTGGAACAACCGTCGGGCCTTGGCTCAACTGGAGGGGCAGTAAGCTACATACCAAGCGTATGAACCACCCTATGTCGTCCCAAAACCACGTGCAGACCGCCCGCGATTTTCTAGTCGCGTTCGACAAGGAATTTGAGGCGGAGGACTATCTTCAGGCTTCGGAAAAGCTCTGGGGGGCAGCATCCCACGCTACCTTGGCCCTGGCGAAGCAAAAGGGCAGCCGTGACAATAGGCATAGGGCGCTTCGAAATCTGATTCGGGAAGTAGCTGAATCAGAGGATGCGCCTTTTCTCCGGGCTGGATTCGCAGTCGCCGAGAAGTTTCACGCCAACTTCTATCACAACTTCCTGCCGCCGGGAGAGGAATTTACCGAGTCGCGCGAAGTGGTACACGAATTCGTCGACGCCGTTCTCAGTCTGGTGAACAGCAATACCCAAGCACAGAACGGGCAAGAGTCCGGTTAGCCATTATTGGAGGAACTGAATGACCACCAGGATCGGCATTAACGGCTTCGGCAGGATCGGAAGGCAGGTCACCCGCTCCATACTCGAGAGACATTCCGACGAGCTCGAAATCGTAGCCGTCAACGATCTCACGGACACCGAGACCAACGCCCACCTCTTCAAGTACGACACCAACTACGGCAGGTATCCTGGTACCGTCGAAGCCTCCGACGGCCACGTCGTTGTCGACGGTCGGCCCATCAAGGTCTTCTCCGAGCGCGACCCCGCCAAGATTCCGTGGGGCGATCTCGGGGTCCAGTTGGTCATCGAGTCCACGGGCTTCTTCACCAACGCCCAGCAGGCCGCCGGCCACCTGGAGGGCGGGGCCAAGAAGGTGATCATCTCCGCCCCCGCCAAGGGTGACGACCTCACCGTCGTCATGGGCGTCAACGAGGACAAATACGACCCGGCGCAGCACACCGTCGTGTCCAACGCCTCCTGTACCACCAACTGCGTAGCGCCGCTGGTCAAGGTGCTCAACGACAACTTTGGCATCAGCCACGCGCTGATGACCACCGTCCACGCCTACACCAACGACCAGAAGATCCTGGACCAGGTCCACAGCGACATTCGTCGGGCCCGGGCCGCCGCGGCCAACATCATCCCCACCACCACCGGCGCCGCCAAGGCCGTGGGCGTTGTCATGCCGGAGATGCAGGGCAAGATACACGGCATGGCCTTCCGGGTACCTGTTCCGACAGTCTCACTAATCGACCTCGTCGCCAACATCGAACGCTCCGTCACCCGGGACGACGTGAACGAAGCCTTCCAGCAGGCCTCCCAGGAGACCCTGAGCGGCGTACTGGAATACTGCGAGGAGGAGCTGGTCAGCAGCGATTTCAAGGGCAACCCCGCCAGCGCCATTTTCGATGCACCCTCCACGATGGTGATGGGAGACTCTATGGTCAAGGTGCTCGGCTGGTACGACAACGAATGGGGCTACAGCTGCCGGGTGGGAGACTTGGCCGCGTTCATGGCGGCCAAGGGCCTCTAGGCCTTACGGTCGGGCCTTGGCTTCTCCGTTCGCGCCGAAGCTACCGGCTCTCCCGCGCCCGTCGCCCGTCGCCCTTGCCCTGATCGTTATCCTGGTCTTTGCCCTCGGGCTCAGGCTGTACGGCGTCAACTGGGACGACGGCTCCAGTCATTCCCTGCACCCCGACGAACGGTCCGTAGTCTGGACCGCCCAGCAGCTTTCCCTCGACTCACTAAAGTCCCCCTTAGATCTGTTCGACGTCCAGAAGAGCAGCCTCGTGCCCCGGCCTCCGGGCGCCACCTCTGGCCACGGCGTCTACGACTACGGCAGCCTACCCTTCTATCTTCTCGGGGCGGTGGGATGGGTAGTGAGCGCGGTCCCGGGCGTCGAAGACGCCAACATGTACGACCTGACGATAATCGGGCGCGTCCTCTCCGCTCTCTTCGACACGGGCACCGTATTCGTGGTCTTCCTGATAGCCCGACGCCTCTTCAACGAGCGTGCCGGACTACTCGCCGCCCTTTTCACCGCCTTCGCCGTCCTGCACATCCAGCTTGCCCACTTCTACACCACCGAGGCTATGCTGACCTTCTTCAGCTGCCTCTCCTTCTTGTTCGTGGTGCGCCTCTCCGAAGGAGGCCGGAGGCGCAACGCAGTATTGGCCGGGGCCTTCTTCGGTCTGGCGATGGCCTCCAAGTTCAGCGCCGCTCCCATGCTGGCCGGTTTCGCCGTGGGGGTCGGGCTCCTGGCCCTGCGCAACGGTGCGCGGGTCGACACCCTCATCCCCAACCCCGACGCCCTCAAACCCGCCCTCCGAAAGCTGGGCATAGCCGCCGCCTTCGGGTTCCTGACCTTCGCCATTGCTCAGCCCTACGCTATCCTCGACCTCCCCTACTATGCCGCCGCAGCCTATCAGCAGAGCGAGATGGTCCGCCGCGTCATCGACTTCCCCTACACCCGCCAGTACGACGGAAGTCTTCCCTTCGCCTATCACCTCTGGCAATTCTCGGTGTGGGGCGTCGGGCTGCCGTTGGCGGTGTTGATGTGGGCGGGACTCGGGTTCACGGCGGTGAGGGCGGTACTCAAACGGACCCGAGCCGACATCCTGCTACTCGTATGGTTCCTCCCATTCTTCCTCATAACCGGCCTCGCCGAGGTGAAGTTTCTTCGCTATTTGCTCCCGATCACGCCCTTCCTTGCAATCATGGCAGCGAGCCTCTCCGACAAGGGCCTCACCCGGCTCCGTGCCCTCCGCCCAAGCCGCAACTTCCTGTACGGGGGTGGGGTGGCGGGGGTGGGGTTGGGGTTGGTCGTATTCGCCACGGTCTTCTACTCGTTCGCCTATGCCAACGTCTACACGGATGCCCACCCAGCCACCCGAGCCTCGGATTATGTCAGGGAGCACATCCCTCCCGACTCCGTTCTCGCGATGGAGCACTGGGAGGAGAGCCTGCCCAATCTCCATTCGTACCGCCGCATAACCCTCCAGCTATACGATCCCGACGACACCCCCATCCAGTACACCGACCACGAGGGTTTCACCGTATTCGGGAGCAAGGCGAAGCACCTCGCCAATGCCCTCGCCAACGCCGACTACGTTATCTTTTTCAGCAACCGGCTCTACGGGAGTATTCCCACCCTACCCGACCGATATCCTCTCAGTTCCCGTTACTATCGGCTCCTCTTCGGTGGTGAGCTGGGCTTCGAGGTGTACTATGTGGCCGAGGCCCATCCCAACTTCCTTGGCGTGACCTTCCTCCACGACACATTCTCCCGGCCCGGTCTCGAGGCTCCTGCGGCGCTTGGGCCGGGCCGGGTCTCCGGTCTCGCGCTCAACCTCGGGCACGCCGACGACTCCTTCGCCAACTACGAACACCCAACACCCATCATCCTCAAAAAGGTGCGTCCGATGGACGAGGGAGCCATCCGTACCCTTCTGCAGACTCCCCTGGCAGGCGAGTCCGTACGCGCCCCCCCGACACCCGGTATCCCCGAGCGCGGCATGCTCTCGGAGGAAAGTGCGGCCCGGCAGCAGGCGGGCGGGACCTTCTCGGACCTGTTTGACCGAGGCAGCTTCGCCAACCGCTTCCCGACATTCGTCTGGTATATCGCGGTCCAGGTGATTGCCCTCGCCGCGCTGCCCATCGGCCTCCTCCTATTCCGCCGCCTGCCGGACCGGGGATATCTGCTCACCAAGGTCCTCGGCCTACTATTTGTGGGATACCTCGCCTGGCTGCTTGCAAGCCTCCGCATATTGAACTTCTCGCCGGGTGGGTTGTGGCTGATGATCGTTGTCGTGGCTACGGTATCAGGGCTTGTCGCTTGGCAGGGCAGGGTGGGGGTGGTCGATTTCTTCCGGCAGCGATGGCGGCTAATCCTCTTCTGCGAGGTGTTGTTCCTCGTCGCTTTCCTCTCTTTCTACGGCGTCCGGGCCTGGAACCCCGACCTCTGGCAGCCGTGGCGCGGCGGCGAGAAACCCATGGACTTCGCCTACCTCAATGCCGTCACCAGGTCGACAGAGATGCCTCCCTACGACCCCTGGTTTGCCGGCGGTCACCTGAACTACTACTACTTCGGCCAGTTCCAAATCGCTTCGCTGACCAAGATCACTGGCGTGCTGCCATCTACGGCATTCAACCTGGCCATCGCCTTGGTATTCGCCCTTACTGTCGGCGGAGCGTTCAGCATCGTCTACAACCTGGCCGCGAGTCGGGGGGGCGGGGGAGACCGGGCCCCGCCCTCGATGCCCGGCGGCCCTTATCTGGCGGGAATCACCGGGGCCGTATTCGTCGCGGTTATCGGCAACCTGGACGGCGCTTTCCAGGTGGGGCAGGCCGTCTGGAGATTCACCTTCGGCGAGGGAGCGGTCGGGCAGTTCGACTTCTGGCGAAGCAGCCGCGTCATCGACACTTCAGCCCAAGGAGGTCTCGACTACTGTGGCGGCTGTGAGATCACCGAGTTCCCCTTCTTCAGCTTCCTCTTCGCCGACCTCCACGCCCACCTCATCGCCCTCCCGTTCGCCATCCTGGCCCTAGGGCTGGGGCTAGCGCTCCTGCTGGGCGCCGAAAAGACCTTCTCAACCAAGGCTTGGGCGGCGAGAATAGCGGCCCTCGCATTGACCGTCGGGGCGCTGTTCACGATAAACAGCTGGGACTACCCGACCTACCTGCTCTTCTCCGTGGGAGTCGTGGTCCTGGCCGCGCTGATTTTCACTATGGGACGGGTGTCGGGCCGGACCCTTGTGCTGGCGGGAAGCGGGGTTGTGGGGGTGTGGCTGCTCGGCATCCTACTATTCGCCCCATTCCACCTGAGCTACGAGGGCTCCGTCGGTTTCCCATTCGTAGAGCGGCACGACTTCGCCACGCCCCTATACCAATACCTCGCCATCCACGGCATATTCCTGTTCATCAGCATCAGCTATCTGCTGTACAGGCTGTGGCAGGAATACCCGGTCAAGTCGGCCGGCAAAGCCCCGAGTGCGCTCCTTACACAAGCCCTCCGCTCCCGAAAACTCTGGCCGGTGGCAGGTGCAGCGATATTGCTGGCCATAGTTGCGGGGTTCGGGTATCACACTGCCGCCTTCGCATTGCTGGTCTTAATCATGGCAGGCCTAGTCGCCGTCAAGACCCTTGCCAAGAGGGAGGAAGGCTCGGGGCCCGAGCTATTCGCTTTGCTCATGCTCGGCGTGGCCCTGGCCCTGGGCATCGGCGTTGAGTTCCTGAAGGTCAACCTCGTCGATCCCGGTAGAATGAACACCGTCTTCAAGTTCTACTTCCACGCCTGGACGCTAATGGCGTTGGCCTCGGCCTTCTTCGCATGGCGGCTCGGTGCTATGGCGATTCTGCGTCAGTTCACTGGTAGACGGGCAGCGTGGACCGGGGCCTTGGTCATCCTCATTGCTTCCGGGCTGGTCTATCCCATCGCCGCCACGCCCGAGCGGTCCAAGCACCGCTTCGAGGACTCCCCCATCACCATCGACGGGATGGCCTACATGCCCACCGCCATCTACTACGATGACGCAGACCGCAGCGGTTCCATCGAGCCACCCGAGGTCCTGGAGTTGGGCTGGGACTACCATGCCATCGTCTGGCTCCAGGACAACATTGAGGGGTCGCCCGTGGTGCTGGAGGGAAACTCGGGGCTGTACACGTGGGGGAGCCGGGTGTCGGTGTACACGGGCCTGCCGACCGTCGTGGGATGGGACTGGCACCAGCAGCAGCAACGTTGGGAAGACCGGGACCAGGTGTCAGTGCGTCGCGCCGACGTCCATTCCCTCTACTCCACAACCGATGTCGAAAATGCCCGACGCCTCATCGAAAAGTACGGGGTGCGCTACGTTTATGTCGGGCAGCTGGAGCGGCTCTACTACCCACAGGCGGGACTCGAAAAGTTCGAGAAGATGGCACAGGATGGGCTCCTCGGCCCCGTCTACCCCACCCCCGACTCTCCCAACCCGGAGGTCAGGATTTACCGGGTGCTGTTTTGATCAATCGTTGCGCTCGCCGCCTATCAATTCGAGATTCCTCTGCCGGTTTGAGGGCGAGCAGGAAGAATACCTAGCGGAGGGCATCCAGGAAATCCTCTAGTGGGATTTCGAGACACGTAAGAATACTGCGCAGCGTGCCCTTGGCGACCTGTTTTCTGCCAAGGACTACCACCCCCGTCAGAATGTGGCCATCCTCTCTTACTCGATGATAAGAAAGATGGCTTCCCTTACTGACCCTGCCGGGGTATGCACCCAACCTCTGGAGCGCAGATTCGATTTGCCTGCTGGAACAGAGAGGAAGGTCGCTGAAGCGCAATGGGGTTATCAGGCCAGCACTGGAATTTGATGCATGGCGGTCTTTACGACCTTACCTAGAGGAACCTCCCAGGACAGAGTGGCAACTTGGGACATGGGGCGAATATCTATGCCCTTTTCCCGGAATACGCGGTCCCTCTCACCAGTCTCCTGCAAGGCATTCAGATGGACCCATATGGCCTCTTCAAGATTGGAGAGAGCTTCCTCAATGGAGTCTCCACAACTGGAGGTGCCCAACTCCTTGCACGTGGATACGAACAGGTCTCCCTCTTCTTCGACCACTTCCGTCAATATAATGACGCCTTGTTCCTCGGTCTGTTTCGTATGTTTCATCTGTCTGCCCTTTAGGACGTAGTTGCCAATTTGCTTTACACCGCTGCAGAAGGTGTAGTTATCTTCGCGCAGGGCTAATCCTCATTATATCCACAACCTTTGTCCTTCGCACAAAAGGTGTTTGGGGTCACCGTTCGATCCAGCGTCGGCGATTGTCACACAGGCCGACGTCCGGCAATAGGGATAATCTCAGCCCCGCCCCCCGGCCAGGATCTCGGCGATGGTCATGCCGCCGTCCAGGACGAGGTTGGAGCCCGTGACGAAGGATGACTCGTCGGAGGCGAGGTAGAGGGCAGCGTAACCTACGTCGTCGGGGTCACCCATCTTGGGGTAGGGCTGTCGGGTGACAAAGTCCTCGACGACCTCGGGGCGGGTCCAGTATTCGTCGGGCCTGTCCATCCCAACGAAAGCAATGTCGCCGGGGGAGATGCAGTTGACCCGGATCCTCTGTCGGGCATAGTCGAGGGCCGCCTTCTTGGTAAGTCCAATGATGGCCGCCTTGGAAGCGACGTACGAGCCGGCGCACCGGTGGCTGGCGGTGATCCCCCACATGGAGGAGTTGCTAACTATCGAGCCTCCGCCGTTCTTGATCATCTCGGGGACGGCGTACTTTATGCCCAGGAAGACGCTCTTGAGGTTGACGGTCATGCAGCGGTCCCAACTCTCCTCCGACTCGTCGGCGGTGAGGCCCGTGGTCCCGATGCCAGCGTTGTTGAACAGCACGTCCAGCTTGCCGTAGGTGGAGACCGTCTCCTCGACGAGGCGCTGGACGTCGGCGGTCACGGAAACGTCGGCCTTCACGAAAATCGCCTCGCCGCCCGCGGCCCGGATGCCCTCGGCTACCTTCTCGCCCGCATCCACCGTCCTGCCGGAGACCACTACCTTGGCCCCTTCCCTGGCAAACATCTCCGCCGAACCCTTTCCTATCCCCGCAGTGGAACCGGTCACAATGGCAACTTTTCCCGCAAGCCTCATGTGCTTCTCCTGGTCAGAAGGACCTCTAACGATTCAGTATCACTCTCCGGTCATAGTATTCTGGACAACAGACCACACAGTCCTTACACGTAGGCTCATCGGATACTGTATGGCAGGGGCATTCCTGGCAGGTCCTCCGGGGAGTCCCGCCAGCTACTACCGCTTTCCTTGTTTTCCCCTTAAGCCATTGCACCGCAACCGCCAGGAGCGCACCAAAGAAAACCACATCCCCCGCCACCGCGATCCAGATCATACCAGTTACCCGAGCTATGACACCCGTAGCGGCACTCACTATGAAGGCTAACAGTATGAATATGCACGGATGGGTCTTCATCTAACGCATATCGTCTCTAATCCCTCGCCTGCGGGCTGCTAAACCTCTCAGGAGAACTACGTATTATTATCACACCGAAGTGTTTGCCTAGACGACGTCCCGATAGGCCGCTGCTTGCCCGCCGTCGATGATCAATGTGGCGCCGGTTACGAAGGCCGACTCGTCGGAGGCGAAGTATAGGGCAGCATAGGCGACGTCCATTGGGTGGCCCATACGGTGCATGGGCTGCAATCTCAAACGCGTCTCTATGGTGTCGGGGTCGGAGAGCTTGTCCCACGGGATGTCGGCCATTTCGGTGGCTATGGGGCCGGGGTTGACCGCGTTGACCCGGATGTTCTCGGCGGCGTAGACCACTGCGGCCTTCTTGGTGAGGGCTGTTACGCCTCCCTTGGAGGCGTGGTAGGAAGTAGTGGACGCGGCGCCCGCCTGGCTGTCATTGACTGATGAGTTGTTGATGATTGAGCCGCCTCCGGCTTTCCGCATCTCCGGGACGGCGTACTTTATGCCGAGAAACGTGCCCTTGAGATTGACATCTATGACGTGGTCCCAGACCTCCTCAGGCTCCTTGTCGGGGTCGCCGGAAGCGTGCTCGTTAATGCCGGCGTTGTTGAACAGAATGTCCAGCTTGCCGAAGGTGTTAACCGCCGTGTCAACGACCCTCTTCACGTCCTCGGCCTTCGCTACGTCCGCTGTTACAAACGTAGCCTCGCCGCCTAGGCTCTTGATGACCCCGACGATCTCCTGACCGAGTGATTCACGTCGACCGCATAGGACAACTTTGGCACCCTCCTGTGCAAATAGCTCTGCCGCCGCTCTGCCCATGCCCGCCGTGGCCCCTGTCACGATCGCTACTTTTCCCTCAAGCCTCATGTGCTTCTCCTGGTGATGATATTCGATACGAAAGGGGGGACTCTAGACGGCATCCCGGTATGCCGCCGACTGTCCGCCGTCGATGAGTAGGTTGGCCCCGGTCACGAAGGCCGATTCGTCGGAAGCGAAGTAGAGGGCGGCGTAGGCGACGTCCATGGGGTGGCCCATCCGTCGGAGGGGCTGCTTGGTCTTGCGCACGGCGATGATGTCGGGGTCGGAGAGCATGTCCCATGTGATGTCGACCATCTCGGTGGCGATGGGGCCAGGGTTGACCGCGTTGACCCGGATGTTGTCGGCGGCGTACATCACGGCGGCCTTCCTGGTCATGGCCGTGACGCCACCCTTGGAGGCGTGGTAGGAGGACATGGACACCATATCCGCCTGGACATCGTTGACCGAGGAGTTGTTGATGATGGAGCCGCCCCCCGTCTTGCGCATCTCGGGGACGGCGTATTTTATGCCCAGGAACGTGCCCTTAAGGTTAACGCCTATGATGCGGTCCCAGACCTCCTCGGGCTCCTGGTCGGGATCGCCGGAGGCGTGCTCGTTGATGCCGGCGTTGTTGAACAGGACGTCGAGTCTGCCGTAGCTGTTAACTGCCGTGTCGACGACCCTCTTCACGTCCTCGGCCTTCGCTACGTCAGCCGTGACGAAAGTCGCTTCGCCGCCTCGGCCCTTGATGACGCCGACTATCTCCTGTCCGAGTGATTCACGCCGACCGCAGAGGACAACTTTGGCCCCCTCCTGTGCGAAGAGCTCAGCCGCTGCCCTGCCCATGCCCGCCGTGGCCCCGGTGACGATCGCGACCTTATCTTTGAGCCTCACTTGTGCCTCCGGTTTTGAAAAGTGGAATGTTGGGTCGTGAGCGGGGGTCATTGTAGCATGGGGTGTTGGGAGAAATGGGCGGCTTCCGGCTCCGTGACCGGAACGACAAGGGGGAGTGAGCCGATGGTTGAAATTGGTGTCGGGGTTAGGGGTGCGTTACTGTGAATACCGACGGTTTGATCAAGGTTGCGCCGAGAGCTTGATTTCTATGCCCTCGACATCAGTATCGTCTACGATCACCTCGAACGCCTGGCTGCGGTCAGTGGTTATGCCGCCACTGCCGTCGTACCATCCTACGAAATCAAATTGGGTCCCAGACAGTACGTACACCTCCAGCGTGAAGGTACCGGAAGACACCTCGACATCGAATGTCCCGTCTAGTCCGGTTTCAACCCAGGTTTTCTCTTCTTCTTGTTTTAGCGATAACCCTACATTGTCAAGTGGCTGACCACCTAAACCGGTCACCACACCCCGAATGTTGGGGGGATCGGGATCCGGAATATCCTCAGGCGAGACTATGATCTCTATGCCTTCGACGTCCGCGTCATCAACAATTATATTGGACGCCTGAGCGGGATTAGTGGTTATGCCTGTGCCATCGTACCACCCTACGAAGTGCCATTGGCTACCGAACAGTGCTATCACTTCCGCGATGAATGTACCCGAGGGAACTTCGGCATCGAAAGTTCCGTCCATTCCGGTGTCGACCCAGAATCTCTCGGCTCCTTGTCGGAGCTGCAGCGCTATCCCTTTTAGTGGCTGATCTCCTGTGTAGGTGACCATTCCTCGGATGCTGCGGGGGTCCGGCTCCGGGATCGCCTCGAAAGTCGCTTGGGCTATTTTCTGTCCTTCCGAGTGCACTAGCACCCAGTATCGGCCCGGAACTCTCGCGTAGGGTACCTGTACATGGTGGGTCTGACGCAAGGCTTCAGCCGACAACACCAACTCTGACATGGTGCGTCGGAGTTCAAAACCATCCTCGAAATATAGTGCAATCTCAATTGGCAGGGATGTGAGATCAGAGGAATTCTGGTATGAGTAGTCCAGGTTCAGGTATAGGGCAGGATTTCTATTGGGTCCTACCACAACGACGGAAACGGAAGGTCCGCCGCGAGAGGTGCTCAAGTAAGCCTCCTCTATTCGACCATCGATGGCAGCAATGTCAGGGTCAACAGCGGTTTCGTTGATTTCCGAGAGATCGTAGGGTTCGCTGCCGTCGTACCAGCGGTCGATCACTTTCTCGATAATGGATGCCTTTTCTGCAGGAGCGTAGGCAGTGAAGGCTTCTTTGACGTGGCAGTCAGTTAGCCTGTCATCATTGCACTCATCGGAGACGGGATGCAATGTGTGAAGGAACAGGCGTCTAAAGCCCAGGCGGAAAGTGGTCTCGTCCATGTTTCGGTACAGGTCGCGAAACAGACGTTCCCCTAGCCTGTAATGGCAGAAGCGAACTTCCTCGGGATTTGACAATTCGCGTTCCAGGTCTTCTAGCTTGGTGATGCTTCGAGCGAGAGGGCAAGGGTCGCGCGATAGAGGACCGCTCGTTGTGTTATTGGCAATAGATTCAAAGAAAGTGGCTGCTCCTTCATTTGTCCAGTCGCGACCGTATCTCCAGTAGTAATGGCTCGCTTCATGGGCCACTATAGAGAGCGTCGACTCTTTGCCGATACTCTTGTCATCCACAAATATTTTCACGTGATTTCCGTAGTGCTTCCCCCCAAACGGGGGGTTCTCATAAACCGTGAAGATGTAGAGGACCTGTCGTCGCGGGAAGGGGAGTCCCATAAACTCTTCGATGCTGCGTACGGCATGGACCAGGGATTCAATGGCATGATCAGTTCCCGGCCCGGTGCGGACAATGGAAATGTCGGTCTCTCCCGCAAGAGGCAGAGTGATGGTCCGCTCTTCCAGCGTCACTTGGGCGGGGTCAAGCAGCTTGTCCACTCGGTCAGGGGGAGAGCCAGGGGTTATCACCGCGATAATATTCGCTTCCTTGTCGCTGATTCCATCACTGATGGTGGGATGGGACATAATCCCGGCGAGCCTCTCCGGCTTGTTGAGCTCAAGCACCCAGAGGGACTCCAACGCTGCGTAGTTACTGCCGTCCACGACCCACGGCTCCTCCAACAGGCTTGGCAGGTACCCCGCTTTCGCCATTAGTATGAGTCCCCTGGCAGCATTGAATTCTGGCGCATTCCCAATGCCGTCTTCAATCCATGGAAGGGACTCAACACTCCGGGCCGCTTCCAGCATCGTCTGCCTAAGTTCGTTGATAGCGTCCCGAAAAGAGTCTTCACGATATCGGTTATCAAAAGCAACCCTGGAGCCAATGTTCAGTTGAACGGGTGGGAGGGTGGGCCTCGGCGTTGGAGTGGGTGTGGGCGTTGGGGTGGGAGTCGGGGTGGGAGTGGGAGTTGGTGTAGGGGTCGGGGTAGGAGTCGGGGTGGGGGTTGGAGTCGGCGTGGAGGTCGGCACAGGTATGGACGTGGAAGTCGGCGCAGGTATGGGCGTGGGGGTCGGTGCAGGTATGGGCGTGGGAGTCGGCGCGGGTATAGGCGTGGAGGTCAACACAGGTATGGACGTGGAAGTCGGCGCGGGTATAGGCGTGGGGGTCGGCGCAGGGACGATCAAGGTTGGAGTTGTGACAGTAGGAGTGGAGGATGAGGGTGTCGGCGTGGAGGCTTGGCTGCTGCAGGCTGCGAGAGCGGCTAGGCCAGCCGCGACCGCGACCAGCATTATGAGCGCCAGCTTGGTACGAGCTTTCATATCAAATATGCCCTGTATTCCCCTAACTCTTCAAGATTCCTAATCGCTCGGAAAACACGCGTCCGCAGTCGCTTTCTCGGTTTCTAAAGACGGTGCCCCACTAACGGCACGAAATATCGTGCCGTTAGTGCTCCCCTCCACCAGATAGTCGTCTCTTGCACCCCCCAGCGTCCAGTTCACGCTTACCTCGGTTCGCCCGACCGCCTTCGCGGCGGGTTTAGCTGGGGCACTAAAGGGGGTCATTGTAGCACGGGGGTGTCGGGGCTCATGGCGGGGGGGGCGGACTGGGGGAGCGGTCCCTCAGATGCGACATGACCCCACCCTATGTTACTACGGCTTTGTTACAGAAT
The DNA here is from genome assembly GCA_965222055.1 of Dehalococcoidia bacterium. Classification (GTDB taxonomy): domain Bacteria; phylum Chloroflexota; class Dehalococcoidia; order Plut-88900; family Plut-88900; genus Plut-88900. The sequence goes on along the minus strand of CBDCTF010000007.1, from coordinate 2,979,771 downwards.
AGGGTACGGGGGCGGGTCGCGAGAAGCGAGCCGATAACTGGCCTATAATGGAGCGCAATTCGCATCCGGGAGACCCTATTACATGAACTGGCATGAATACATATCCGTAGATCCGAATGTCTGTCATGGTAAAGCCTGCATATCGGGCACTCGTGTGATGGTCACCGTGGTCCTGGACAACCTAGCTTCCGGATTGACCGTTGAGGAGATTGCAGAGAGCTACCCGTCCGTTTCCGCCGATGCGGTCAGGTCGGCTCTGCATTACGCCGCCGAATTGGCAAAGGAGCGGGTAGCGCCCTTGGGTACATAGGGCTTCCCAATGCGGTTCAAACTCGCTGAGAATCTGCCGATTCAGCTAAAAGGGCTGTTCACGGAATCGGGCCACGATGCTGTCACAGTCCTAGACCAGGGAATGGGCGGGGCAACGGATTCAGATGTTGCGTCGATCTGCCTCGCTGAGAAGCGCATACTCGTAACTCAGGACATGGACTTCGCTGATATCAGGATGTATCCACCGGGGGAGCATCCCGGCATCGTGGTCTTTTCGGCTGGCCAGCCAAACGCGAGATAGTTTGCTGAAGGTCTGCGCAAGCTTGATTGAGACATTGTCCAACTCATCGCCCCAGGGCCAGCTTTGGATAGTCTAAGGCTCACGGCTGCGAATACGGGAGTGACCCTGTGACCACCATTACCTAAGCCGACGTCTAACGGGCGTCCCCGGACTGCCTTTCGGGGCTGGGGCGCGGGCGCAAACCGGGGCGCTCACAGCATGGGCCCACGGGTGTCAGGCCAACTGCGGATTGGGGGACCGGTCCCTCACAGACAGCATGAACGCCGCAACCAGAAGGGTTACCGGGAACATTCCACAAATCAACAGGGACAGCTGAAGGTTGCCGGTGATCTGCTGGAGTCCACCCACCAGCAGGGGCCCGATAGCCGAGCCTCCCCAGATGGAAGTCTCCATGAAAGCCATGCCTATTCCTATTTCACGGGGCTTGATGCCCGGGATGAGGAATACCATGATCATAAGCACGGGGAAGTAGGCGAAGGACAGGCCTTTGAGCATGGCAAATAGCAGGACCAGCGGTGCAGAGGTGGTGTAGACCATGCCTACAAGGGAAATAATGGACAGGATTCCGCACACCGAAAGAACCAGGGAACGACGCCGTATAAGGGTGGGAATGGCATTGACCAAAAAATCTGTCGGGGCGGCGGTGAAGGTCATCGCTCCCAGGGCCAGGCCGACGAAAGCCGGAGTAAGACCCAGCTGGTCCTCGGCAAGGGTGGGCCAGAAGTTCTGGAACCCTGCCTGGGCGGTCATCGAGCCGCCCAGGCCCATGCCCATAATCCAGAGCTGCTTGTAGTTTCGCAGTGCGTTCAGAGGGCTGGACGTTTCGGCCCGGGTGCGTGTGGCGTATTCCTCGGTGACCCTCTCCCCGCCTACGAACATCCATATCACGGTAATGCCAAAGGAGATCATCGACCAGATGAAGAAAGTCTCCCGCCATCCCCCGGCCAGTTCCTGGAATTGCGGCGTTACCAGGAAGGCAATCCCCATGATCAGGTCGATTCCTGCAAAGGAGAGGCCGTTGGTAAAGGAGATCCGGTGCCGGGGTATCCATTGCTGGATGATGAGGGATCGGGGTGACTGAGTAGAGGTGAAGAAAAGGCCCGCGCCCACTCGCCCTATGAAGAGGGCAGCAAGGACGGGCGACCAGCTCTGCAACAGCGCCGACCCCCCAACCCCGAGGAACAGCAGGGTCACGGTCCTCCAGGGACGGAAGCGGGAAGTGAACAGGTTGGCCGGGATGCAAAAGATCAGGTTGGCAATTAGGACTGAGGAGCCGAGCAACCCCTGGGTCAGGGGAGAAAGGTCCATCTCCCTGGTGATGTCCGGCAGCAGAATGCCGATGATGAATATGACACTTAGGGATGTGCCTACACAGGAGGTGACGGATGCTACGAGTGCCCAGCGTCGGAAGCGGGGACTTTCAATAGAAGTTTGCAATCAGGCTCGCGTGGATGGGGTGTGTTCTATTGGGGTAGAGACTGTTAATTCAGGTCTGTATTCAGTATGGGATGGCATCACGCGGGCCGGGGACCGCTTCCCCAAGACTCAATCCACTGTTCACGGCTCATTGTACAGTCCACGAATTGTTGCATCTGTCGGGGAGAGAGGCGCATCTGCCGGGCGATCTTAGCCAACATGCGCTTAGGGATCTGGCCTTTTGCGCTGTGGGACATTGCAGTTACTCTTTGAGGTATGCCGCTAATCGTCGCGTAAAAATTTATATGACTTGCTTTGCGGTTTTCTTCGGCTTTGCCCTTTGAGTTTAAGGCTTGGCGCAGCCTATAGTAGTCCACTTCTAAGATACCATGTCTTCAAGCAGCTCTAAGCAACGCTCCGAGCAGCCCCCCAGTTCCTTCCTGTAGTCCATCAGGGAGAGTCTATACTCGCCAAGGGAGCACACAAGATCACCGATGGCTTCCTCCTCAGTTCCGCCCCATCCGTATTCAAACAAGCACTCGACCTCGACCGTTGCGGCCCAACCCTCCGATGAGTGTTCGATCTCTGCCGGCAGATCGGCTTTAAGCTGATGGTGGCAGCCGCGTCGGCCCTTGGGTAGTACCTTGGTGTACCGTGCGAGGATTTCGGGTTCGTCGTCTGTGCCAGTGACTGGTTTGGTAGACTCGATCATAGTGTCACGCCGTATTTATCGGGACCAAGCCCTCATGATATTTAACGAAGGGACATTCTCCATATTTCCAGCCATTCTTCACGGCTGAGGGTGCAGTCCACGAATTGTTGCATCTGTTGGCCAGTGAGTCTCAACTGCTTCGCGATTTTGCCCAAGAGATTTTGCCCAAGAGCGGTTTGGAAATCTGACCCTTCGCGCCGTGGGAGGTTAGTGTAACGAATCTGTGGACGCCCCCTATTTTTGCGTAATACTTGATGTGTCTTCCAGTGCGGTTTTCCTCAGCCCGGGCCTTCGAAAGCAAGGCTTTGCGAAGCGCGTCATAGTCCAATCCTAAACGACCACGTCTTCGAGCAGTTGCAGCTCGCGTTCCGGGCAGGGCGCCGGTCCGTCCTTGAAGCTGCGGTGGGAGTCCCTGACTTCACGCAAAACGCACACCAGGTCGTCTATAGCCTGCTCCTCCGTTGCGCCTGTGCCCCAAAGATACAGGCTTTCCATCTCCACGGTGACAATCCATTCCTCCGATGTCTTCTCGATTTCCACCTGGAGGCCGGATTTCAGCGAATAACCACAAGCGTATCGGCCTTTGGGAAGCACTTTCTTGAACCGCGCGAGGATATCGGGTTCGCCGTCTGTGTCAGTTACTGGTTTGGTAGACTCGATCATGGTGTTACGCCGTATTTTTCAGGACTAGGCCCTCATCATACTTGACGAGGGAACCTTTCCCATATTCCCAGCCACTCGTTACGGCTGAGGGTGCAGTCCACGAATTGTTGCAGTTGTCAGGAGGTGAGGAGCATTTGTCGTGCAATTCTACCCATAAGCCATTTGGGAATCTGGCCTTTTGCACCGTGCGAAACTACGGTAACCAAGCGACGTCCTCTATTTACAGTTCTGTAATAGCCTATGTGACCACCTGAACGGTCCTCATTCGCTTCGGCCTTGGAGACCAAAGCCTTCTGTAAATCACGATAGTCCACCTCTAGGCGAGCATTTCCTCAAGTAACTCCAAGCACCTATTCGAGCAAGGATCCAATTCGTGCTTGAACTTTCTTAGGGAGAGCCTGACGTCCCCGAGGATATACACCATTTCATTCATGGCCTCTTCCTCCGTAGCCCCCCAACCGAATTGGTATAGACACTCGACTTCGACGGTGGCGCCCCAACCTTCCGGCGTTTGTTCGACCCCGACCGGCAGGTCTGCTTTCAACTCATAACCCTCGCTGCGTCGGCCCTTGGGTAGGACCTTTGAGTACCGCGCGAGGATATCGGGTTCGTCGTCTGTGTCAGTGACTGGTTTGGTAGATTCGATCATGGTGTTACACCGTATTTATCGGGACCAGGTACTCATCATACGTGACATGGGGATATTCCCAATATTTCCAGCCATTCGTCACGGCTGAGGGTGCAGTCGAAGAATTATTGCATCTTTCGGGGGGAGAGGCGTATTTGTTGGGCGATTTTGGCCAACATTCGTTTGGGGATCTGGCCTTTTGCACTGTGGGACATTTTCGTGATCCTTTGGTCCCTGCCACCCAATCTTACGTCGAAAACTATGTGGTCGCCGCTGCGGTCTTCATCAGCAAGAGCCTTGCGCTTCAAAGCTCTTCTGAGTGCGCGGTAGTCCAATCCTATGCAACCATGTTCTCAATTAGCTCCAGGTCTCTAGCTGAGCATTCAGCAAGGTTGTCCTTGTGCTTGATCAACCATAGTTTGTAGTCCCCTAGAGAAGAGACCAGGTCATTGATGGCCTGTTCCTCCGTGACGCCCCAGCCGTATTCGAACAGGCAATCAATCTCGACGCTTGTGCCCCAGCCCTCTGAAGAGTGTTCGATTTCCACCGTAAGATCTACCTTAAGTTCGTGGCCACAGCAATATGCTCCCTTGGGCAGGAGCTTTGCGTAGCGGGCAAGGATTTTGGGTTCAGAATCGTCTTTGTCGCCGGATTCGGCGGATCGGGCCTCGGAGCAGTCCACATGAACTGGGGAACCATTCGGGCCGCCGACCCCCTCTCTGCACCTAACCATGCCTTCGAGCGCAGCCAGAATCCCAGCCGTATGGTCGGGAAGTTCAGCAAACTTTTCGCTCAATGCAAGCCTAAACTCTCCCAGGCCGCACACAAGATCGCATATTGCCTCGGCCTCACTGCTCCCCTCGCCCCAATCGTACAGGCCCTCCATTTCGAGACGGGCGACCCAGTCATCGGGAGTTTTCTCGATTAGGACGTCAACGTCAGCCGTGAGTTCGTGGATACAACCGCGCTGGCCCTTGGGGACAATCTTGCTGTATCTGGCCTCGACCTCATAGACGTGTGGGCAAGCGGGGGCCTTGGTCGCTTCGATCATGTCCTTGTCTTTCCGTTAGAGAAATAGGTCGCCGAGACGTGCGTGGAGGATATTCTTCACCCGCATTGGGCGCGGTGTCAAGAATGGCTTTCTTTGCTCTACAAACCCCTCCCCGCTCATACTTCGATCCTCCTACGGCGGAATTACAGCAGGCTCCCGCCTCGGCGGATCTGCGGCAGCACGAGCGGCCCCACCTCAGCTACCCTTTTGCACATTCGAAGTGACCGGATATGGCACTCCTACACGCCACTGAGGTGGATGGTCTGCACGTACCGAGGGCCCTTTGGCCCGACGGCATAACGGGTGTCGAGGCCCAGGACCCGGCGTTTCGCCGAGGCTAGGCCGACTGTGGGGTCGGTCAGATCTATGACATCGTAGAGCTCTTGGGCGGCGTTGACGGGGACGGTGATGCTGCCCCGGCTTGGGTAGATTGCGATGCGGCGGGACTCGGATCGGGCGCGGGCTTCGGTCTTCTCCTGGGTGTCCAGGGTGGCGTCATGGATGTGGATTGGGCGGTCGAAGAGGGCGGGGAAGTCTGACCAGTTGGAGAGGTCGCTGGTGTGGGTCGAGCCGAAGACGATGGCCCGGCTGTGCCTGGGTACCGGGTCCAGATAACGAGCCTCCAGGATCCCGTGCCCCGAGCCATAGATGTAGGAATTTTCCTCGGTGGCTGATGGAACCCTGAGAACGAACCCGTCGCTGGATGTCCCGAGCAGAATGTCGGGGACGTGGGACATTAGCCGTTCAACGGCCATATCCAGGGGCTCCGATTCCTCGATTAGGAACTCGGGACGGTGGTTGTTCAAGAGAAAGTGGTCCGGACGGGTGACGAGCTCGAAGCCGGCCCGGGCCAGTACCGACCTGAGAATGTCGTGCAGGCCGGCCTCCCCTGCGGCCCAAGTGCGTTCGCGTCGGGCCTGCTGCCAGGCCAGGAGGCCCCAGCCGCCCGTGGCGCGGACTATCAGCGTCGAGGAGGAATCGGTACGGCGATGCTCCAACCCGTCGATCCACACCGGAGCACGCGTGGACGATTCCCTCCCCGATTCGGTCACATAGCCTAGCTCGATCCTTATCTCCGAACCCTTAGCTAGCAGAGCCAAGTCTCCTTCGCCGGGACGCGAGTAGCGCCCGTCGTTGTTACGGAGCGCAATACGCCACGTGGTCTCTCTCGCCGACTCTTTACCTGTGAGGGACACCACGTCCCGGCTCAGGTCAAGGGGCGCGGGGTTGAGGGCGGCCGACCAAACGCCGTTGGCCGCCGAAAGCCATACGTGGCTCGCCGTATGGCCGATAGCCAACCCGTGCGCCGTGTCCAGGTCGAATGCGGCGGGCTCACGCCACAGGTTGTCGAGATATGAGGCGGAGGGTTGGGTGAAGGTGTAGAAAGGGCGATTGTGTGCCCCTGTGACCTGCTCGATGAAGAAGAGCCGGTCGACGTCCGGGTGGTCGATGAAAGGGGCACGGAAGGCGAGGCCCGAGACATGTTCGGACTCGGTGACGGGCTTGAGTGCCGACCATGTATCAAGGGGCTGGGCCGCTCCATCGCCGAAGACAGCGCTCCACACCCCGCTTTTCCTGCCCGTCGTGTCCCGGCCCGCCACAGCCACGTTCCAGTCACCGTTGTAGTTAACGGCAACCCCATGGATTCTGGAGAGGGAGTTGGACCAGAGCCGGGTATAGCCCCAGCTGCCGCTCGAACGCCGGATAGCGTAGAGGCCAGCGTTGTCGAGGGCATAGAGAAGGAGGGCCGTGCCATCGGGCTTAAGGTCGGCGGCCAGCCAGGTCACGGGCGAGGAGGCGATGGTCACGTAGACAGCCTGCCCGAAGGTTGCGCCGCTGTCGGAGCTGGCCCGAACGTACAAGGTGCGCCGGTTGCTGGACACCGAGAATAGGAGCACGTCAGCCCCGGCAGAGCAGAGGGCCACGTCGCAGTCCCTGGACGCCTGGCCCAGCGAAACCCACTGTGTGAAGTCGGCAGTGGGTGAGGGGTTGGTCACCCGTTGGACGTAGAGGTTGTGGTTGTTCGTGGGGCCGGCTCGGGCGCGTACCAGCGCGCCGTCGGCGGGGATGGTCAGGGCGTGAGGCCCCTCGGCCTCCGAGCCCGTGTGGAGCCGCCGAAACCGGAGCCGAGCTATGCCGGCCATCCGGTCCAGCGCCTCGACCCTCACCCACGGCTTCGCTGAAGAGGACCTCTGGGCACGGAGGAGGGAGTTAGATAGTAGCCTCATGCTAGGAGTTCCCCAATGTGGTGAATGGTCTGTCGTCCAAGCGGGGATGCATTCCTCCTACTCCGCTCATACATTGACGGTCTCGGCATGAGCAGTCCCACTTCGTGCGCCTTTGGATACGGTCTGGGGTTGGCTCAGGCGTCGAGACCTCATCCGCCGGGGCCGTCCGTGCCTCGCCAGCGCCCGATAGAAGACGTTCAACCGCTCCCGGCCCCATATCATGTAGTCCCGCCACACCGAGTCGCCGCCGGTATTCAGCCGGTTGATGGTGAAGCCGGACATGCTGTGGGCCGCGTACCCCGAGGCCCCCGTCACCAGTATGTCCTCCAGGGGCGGAGGCACTGTCGAGGACACGTAGTCTATGGTGTGGAGCTTGCCATAATAGACCGCGGCCTGCTCGCCCTGGGCCGGGACCCGTTCTACCAGCAGGGTCAGCGTGTCTCCCCAGACCCGGAACTCGGTGAAGGCCGGAGGGGACTGACCTGCCGGGTACTCGACGGAATCGACGAGCACGAGGCCGGTCAGGGAGGAGAGATCGATGTCCCGGGACCCGGCGGTCACGCTCAGAGTGGCCTTGTCCTCCACGGGCATCGCTAGGCTCATCTCCCGCAGGGCGTGGAATATGTGCCGGTCCAGCTCGGCGCTGGCCCACCGGTAGTCGGCGGCGTCTTCGTCGTGCAGGTCGGTGCGGACGCGGGCACGGATTTCGGTGAGAGTAGTCATGGGTTGTCTCCTGACGTGAGACCTTTGAGTAGCCTGTCCGCAGTGAAGCCCCCCTCAGGAATCCGCTCGTCCTTAGACCCGGCTCCCGCCTCAGCGGATCTGCGACAGGGTGAGCGGATTCCTTCCCCCCCTGGATTCCGGCTCGGGGGCCGGAATCCAGGGGGGTGCAAAGGCCTCTGTGGGGGGTGGTCTAGTTCCGGACCCCGGCGAGCTTGGCCAGCTTGACGGTGCTGAAGAGGGCCACGGCTACATACCATTTGACCCGGGTGCGGGTGGCGTCTTTCGTCTCCAGGCTGCCGACCCGCTCCACCTGCAGGCCCGAGGGCCCCGTCAGCCCCGACACTCCATCCTCCCCGAATTGCACCGCGTATACCGTCGAGGAGTCGCGGCTGGTGCCCACTCTCTTTTCGTCGGAGACCCAGTCGCTGATGCCGATGGGTACACCGTCGTAGAACTGGACCATCTGGCCGAGCATGTTGCGGTCGGTCTGCAGGAAGCCGCTGCCCGAGGCACGGACCAGGGAATTGAGCTTGCGCCGGGTCCTGCGGCCCATAATGAGCATGTGGGGTTTGCCGGACTTCACGCTGTCTATCAACTCGTCCAGCTTATCCAGGGTGAGGGTTGCCCCGTTGGCGCCCATTTCGATGGTCTGATCGGCGAGGGTCAGCTTGTCGATACCATCGAAGGACTTGGTGTCGGAGGCTGTGTCTCCGTTGATGAAGGTATCGTCGAATTTCTGCTGTACGGCCTTGGCCTTGAGCTCGACGATGGCGGCCTCCAGGTCCTGGACGTTGCTGCGGCTGGCGGCGACGTAGTTGTCCACGTCGGCGTCCCCACCGAGAATCTTGAGGGTCGCTGTGACCTGGCTAAAGGTGGGTGTGGACTCGGCCCACGCGTCTCCGACATTGTAGAAGGCGACGGTCGGGGCGGCATTCTCCCGGTTGTAGGTGAGGGAGTTGCCTACGATTTCGATGAAGGGCATGTGCTGGAGCACGGGGCTTTCGTTGACTATCGTCTCGATAACCCCGGACAGGAGCACGTCGTTGGACAGCTTGCTGGCCTCTGTTAGCGTCAATGCCATTGTTTGTTTTCTCCTTGCTTATCGTGCGTTACGGTTAGCTCTTGTTTATTGCGTACAGGATCTTTTCCCTGGCAGAGAGGCCCGATAGGTCCGCCGGGCGTCGGGCAGGCGCCCCGGACGGGACGCGGTCTTCAGGGGTCCGAGCCCCGATGCGCGAGGCCACTTTCTCGACGATCTTCTTCGCCGACTCCATCGCGTTGTCCAGCTCTACGATTGTTTTTCCGTTAATGAGCTCTTCAGGCAGGTCCGGGGCGCTGACCATGAGGGCGATGCGGTAGCGACCCACGGCAAAGTCGATCTGATGCCGCATGCCGCTCAGTTCCGTATCTTTCTCGTCAACCAGGGCATTCAGCCTCTCGATTTCGAGGGCGTCCCGGGAGGGTTCCTCTGCGGGCTCCGGGTTCGGGATCTCGTTGTCGGGAGGGGTCTCGGGGGTGGGGTCGTGGGGCGGTGTATCCTCGGGCATTGGGTGTCTCCTTGAGTAGAGTGATTTGTGATAGATAATAGAACGTGCGTTCTTATTAGGTCAAGGGGTTGATGTCACATTTAGGGGGTGTTGGAAAGTGGAAAGGGATTCCGGCGCATCCCTCACGGCGGTATAGTCAGGCCTACCATTCCCGGCCCGCGGGTACTATATTCAGAGGTAATTACAGAGGACAGGTATTGACGACACACCGTCCAAAGCTATGAAGCTGCACGTGGACCGGAAGGCGGATGCCCTTTATTTGCGCCTGGACGATTCCTCCATTGTCGAATCGCAGGAGGTCTCGCCGGGTGTGGTGCTCGACTACAACGCTGCCATTGAGGTGGTGGGAGTCGAGATGCTCGGCCTCTCGAAGCGGTCGTCGGACGTGGACCTCTCGGCATTGCTGTTTAAGACGGGGTGAAGGGAAATCGCCCTAGCCCCGTCCTCATTGGTGATAGATATTCACCCCGCTCATCCTGAGCTTAGTCGAAGGGTCGAGCGGAAACTCGCAGACCTGGCCGCTTTAACGGACCTCACCCACCCCCCGCTCATACTTCCACGGGCTCAGCACGAGCGGCCCCTCCACATCTGACCGCCCAACCTCATCCGTTATTGCCCTTCAGACCGCTCATACTTCGATAGGCTCCCACCTCGGCGGATCCTCCACGGGCGGATGTTCCATCTGCGACAGAACGAGCGGCCCCTCCGCCCCCTCGGCAAAGGAACCCTATGGAACAAACCCGACCCCTCACCCGTCTTTAGAAGTGAGAGTCGGGGGGCGTAACGCTCGGCTTTGCCGACGCGGTATACGCAATCGTATACTGCCTGAATGTCGCCTCCAGAAAGGATGTCGGAGCCGGAAGAGGACCTGATTGCCCGGAGCCGGGACGGGGACGTCGACGCCTTCAACCAGATCGTGGACATGTACCAACGACCCCTCTACAACATGGCCCTGCGCATGCTCGGCGACGCCCCCGCCGCCGAGGACGCTACCCAGGACGCCTTCTTTTCGGCCTTTCGGAATATCGGACGGTTCAAGGGTGGAAACCTGAAGTCGTGGCTGTTCACCATAGCGGCCAACGCCTGCCGGGACGTGCTCAGGTCCTGCAACGTGCGCCGGACCGAGTCTCTGGATGCGGAGGACGTGACCATCGATCCCCCGTCCTCCACCGAGTCCCCGGAGGACTACGCCGTCAGACGGGAGATGGGCCAGAGCATCCAGCAGGGGCTCGACTCCATCCCCCACGACCAGCGTCTGGCCGTGGTGCTAATTGACGTGCAGGGTTTTGGGTACGAGGAGGCCGCCGGGGTCATGGGCATATCCGTGGGTACGGTGAAATCGCGCCTTAGCCGGGCCCGGGTCAGGGACTTCCTTAGAGGCAGGCCGGGCGTCCTGCCGGCCCGGTACGGGAGCGGGGTCTGATATCGTGTTTGAGATGCTGAAAAAGATATTCAGTCGGGGGCACGGGCGCTTCCTGGAGATGCTGTCGGATTACATCGACGGTGAACTGCTGGAAGCGGAACGGATCGCGCTGGAAGCGCATCTGCAGGGCTGTGACTCGTGCGCCGAGGAACTGGAGTCGCTGAGGGCAACGGTCCAGATGCTGCGCCGGATGCCGGAGGTCGAGGCCCCGCGCTCGTTCAGAATAACCCCGGCCGCCGTAACCGTCCCCACCCCTCCCCCCGAGAGGCCCGTGTTACTGTGGACGATGCGTGTCTCGACGGCCCTGGCGGTGGTGGCCTTCACGGTAATGGTGGCGGGCAACGTGACGGGGTTGTTCGAGGGTGGGGGTGGGGATGGAGAGCAGGCGGCGGATTCCCCGGCAGCGTCTGAGCCGGAACCCAGGGACTTGATGGAGGAGTCGGCAGCCACGCCCACCGCGATCCCAGCTGGAATTATGCAACCGACCCCCGAGGCCATGATGGAATCCGAGCCGGACATGATCCCCAAGTCGACCCCAATGATGATGGCCGAGCGCACAGCTACTCCAGAGCCCGAGGCGATGATGGAACCCACCGCCATGCCGGAAGAAGCGAGGGAGGAACCCACGGCGACTACCAAGCCACAGTCTAATACAGTCGCTAGCAGCGCATCTGATGACTCTCTAAAGTACGAGACCACGATTTCCGTCTCCGAACCCGCTCCCGCTGCTACGGCAATGCCCGAGCCAACCCCTACCCCCGCACTGACAGCGACTCCCAGTCCAAGGCCAACCACAATCCCAACTACCAGTCCAACGCTCATGCCCAGGGCAACTTCCGTCCCCACAATGGATTTCAGGACGAGGCCTGATCTCACACCGACGCCCGAACCCTGGGCGTGGGCTTCATCAGAGCAGGACGACGGTGGAAACGGGGTAGTGCTTGGGCTGACAATCGGGCTGGGGGTGCTGGCGGCGGGGCTGGCCATGGGAACGATTTATCTCACGGTGAGGAGGCGTCGGGGCGTGGTTTAAGGGGATCCTAACCCCTTCGAAGGATCCCGATCTCTACCGTCGGGAGCGCGGCTTGGGCGGTCCATGTCTTGCGGACCTGGAGTTGTCTAGTGGTGGCTGGCGGGTAGGTTGTCGTTGCCGTCGAAGGTCCGCAACAATTCTTCGTAAGCTTCTATACGGGAGGTATCTCCACTCTCGCGCGCTTTAGCTAGAGCACGCTGAATGACTTTTCGTGCTTCGGCACGGCCCTCGGCACGGCGTTGCTCTCGTATCCTCTCCAACCAGGCCACCGACTGTGCGACCAGTAATGCCCCCCGACACATCGCCCGTGGCGAAGCAGACGATGAACGCTATCCACATGACAACGCTGCGAGGTTGTTCGGGTTCCCCAACTAAGCGTAATCCGTAGCTTGGCGGTCGGGACAGGTGAGGTCACCTCTTCCGGGAAGTCGTCCATGAACGGCACAACACGCGGCTGATCGTCCTACTTCGCCCATGGTTGGCGAGCGTCTCCAGTCACTAGCGCAGTTGGCGCCGTCCCTACGCTTCCTCGCCTAACATGTAGGCGCCTTCGTCCCAAACCTCCTGTCGCCCGCCCGGTGTCCAGTTTACGATAATCGCCGTCAGAGGCTCGCTGCTGGTTACCCGCATCGCGTGGGACATACTGGGAGGGCAATATGTCACCGTTCCAGCCTCCGCCGTAAAGGTCTCGTCTCCCCATTCACATTCGGCCGTTCCACTCATAATAATGTATATCTCCGGCCTCAGATGCGCGTGGGCGCCGTAGTACGTCCCCGGGTCCAACCTGAACGCCGACGCAGCGACGTCCATATCCGGTATCCCTCCATCCCGGCCAATAAGCGCCTTCCCATGCATCGCCTTCAACAACGACTGGGGGTAGTTGCTGTACGAAGGCATTTGTTCAAGCTCATAGTCCTTGATGTAGTACTTTCCCTTATTCTCTTTCGCCATCATTGCACTCCTTTACGATTGCTGCTGTCACTTCAGAAAAACTATCGGCCTCATGCCGTGGAATTAAAAGGTGGCCTTTAAGATAGGGCCGTCCACTGGCGCTGCCGAATTTTCCTACGAGCATCGCCTACAGAATCATTGTGATGGGGTCTTTTTCTATGAACTGGATAATTGTGGATTCGCGAGGCAGCCCTTTCTCGCAAATCATCTGCAAGACAGCCTCATAGGAGTCCCCATGCGCTTCTACTCTGCCTGCAGTTACGGCAATCCATTTGTCCGGGTATTTCTCGACCAACCGGTTATATTTCGATGTGGTAAAAAGCTTCTCAGTTTTACGAAAGTCCCTCAAGTCATCGTGTATCTTTTGCGGATCGCCGATAATTTTACGAATTTCCTCAGCGCGCATACGTCCCTCCATGATTCAGTTTCTCCCGATCCCCAACAAGCGACAACTGAAGGCCGCCTTGCCAAATGAGCAAAAGCCATGCACTCAATCACTAGTCCCATATTAGCAGATGAGAGGCAGAGATTACGTCACCGCGGTGTTAGCCTCCCCCCCACCAAAGCCAGCTCTCTTTCCGGGTCTTCGATGCCGAGGTTGGACATGGCACGGCGTCGGCTGTGGATGCCAGAACGGACCAGGGTTTCCTCATCCTGGACCAGACGGCTCCGGTCCTGGGGCAGGATCGGGCCCCAGAGGACGCGGGGGTGTGCGGGGCCGAAGTCCAGGCCCTTGTGCTGCTCCAGCACCTTGAGAATCATGCGCGCCCTCCTTTCGTAGACCGACGTTCGGATCAGCCTCTTGCGCCGGACCTTCTGGACCAGCGGGTTCAACTCTATATCCAGCGCCACACCGGAAAGGCCACGGGCGTTGTCACCGAAGCTGGGCCGCGGCGACTCCGACAGGTCGTGGAGGGCGCGGTAGACCAGGTCTATGAACTCGGTGTGGAGCCGGACACCGCCGCCCTGCAGCAGGTCCAACAGGTAGGCCCGGGAGCTTTCCGGGACCTCCCACACGGCCCCCGGTTGCACCGTTATGTCCTGCGCATCCTCAATGTTTTCCAGCACGGCTATCGGGTTGCCGGACAGCTCCAGGATCATGGATAGCTGGGAGAAGGCACGGTTCAGCTCCCGGGCAGGCTCCATGATTGCCGGTACATCGGACACGCCCCAGAAACGCTTCGGCTCACGGATGTTGGGGAAGACGACGAATGGGATGAAGCCGTAGGGGTTGGGCCGACGCTGGTGCCGCGCATTGTCGATCCATATCTCGAAAGAGTCGGCAGTCCAGACCTCGATGATGGTGGAGTCGGAGCGGCTGTCCCCGGGCGCCGAGGCACGGGCCCCGACGCCATATAGCAGGCCAACCTCGTCGGCGGAGAGCTTGTAGCGGCTGGCCACCCGCCAGATCCGGTTCACGTCGTCGCCGACCCACCAGACGAAGATCCCCTGGACATCGGGGGCGGAGACACGGACGCGCTCCTCCTCGGAGTCCCATGTGACCTTGTACACGCCGTCGCCGAGGACGGCGGCGTCAAGCTCGGTGTCAAAGTCGAGCTGCTGCAGGTCGTTGTCCCGGTAGGCCGCGGCGAGAGAGCGCGTCGCTTCCTCGGCCCTGCGGGCCGACTCGTCGGAGGCGTCGTTCGGGTCTATTGAGAAGCCGATGTCGGCCATGAGATATGAGGTGATCTTGTCGATGAAGGAGCGGGCGTAGTTGAAGGTCAGCCGACGCTCCTTTCGGCGGGTGCGGCCGGCCCACTGGGCGCCGCCGTAGAAGGCGAGGTTTTCGGAGTAGGCCCGGAACCTGTCAGCGTCCAGGCGTTCGATTTGCTGGGGCAGGGTCAAGTTATTCATGTTCGTTTCCTTTTGGTGTGGTGGGCACGTTGTCCGCGCCTAAGGGGGAGTGGGCAGGCACGAGACCTGACCCTACAGGGGACAGAGAGTGTTCAGGAGCGGTTGTCCTTGAGGATGCGGTGGACCATGCTGCGGCTCAGGCCAAACCGATCAGCGAGGGCCCCCACCCCCAGCCCCTCGTCCCGTCTGGCGGCCAGAAGGTCACTGTTCCTCTTCTCCTTGGCCTCGCGCCTTAGCCAGCCGGGATCGTCGTAGCGGCACCTGGGCAGGGGGCATGCGAGGCACTCGGGGGCGACTTCACATCCTTCGTCGCGGTAGTCGACGTGCTCGGGCCTGGGGTCATCCGGGGGTGCGGGGTCGGGGTCCGGTTCGAGGTACAGGTCCCCCAGGACCGGGTCGTAGTAGGCCACTTCTGTGTAGTCCGGCATTTCGATGTTTGTCTCCATTCAATCCAACGTGTACGGCTGTTCATTTGTTCCCTCCGCTGGCCTCGGATCACCCTCACCCTAGCCCTCTCCCATCGAGGGAGAGGGTATAGGACACCGCCCCCGGGCCCCTTTTGTCATTACTTCCCATTTTGAAATTGGCTCTGTTTGGTGGGCAAACGCTTTAGATTCCTCGCGGAGCCTCGGAATGACACGGGGAAGGGGGGAGGGGGCGGGACCGCCCCCCGCTCGGCCCTTCGACATCGGATCACCCTCACCCTAGCCCTCTCCTATCGAGGGAGAGGGGACCGGACCCCACCCATTCCGCTCTTGAGACCCTTCGACTCTGCTCAGGGCGAGCGGAATGCCCCGCCCCTGGATTCACGCCACGGCCCACCTTCGGCCTGCCTCCGCAGGAATGACGGAAGGGCTGGCACCCTTATTCAAATCCCTCTCTCAGGCGGCCCGAGGCGCGGCGGGGGGTGTAGTCGGAGGCGCTGACGAGGAGGGCGAGGCTGCTTAGGAAGTCGTCGTGGCCTCGGGATGGGTCGACGTAGAAGTTCATGGTCTGGTTGGCCCTGAAGGCGCTTTTCGCATTGGCTATTTGGGACCAGAACTCCCGGTATTCGGGGGAGCTGTCGGCCTTGTACATTTGGAGCCTGCCGGAGTTGACGGCGGCGAGGAGGTCGAAGCCGAGCTTTGACTTGCTCGGGGCGGTGAAAAGGAAGGGTTTGACGATGGAGGGTCCCAGACTCTTGCGCAGGAATGAGGCAACGCCTGCGCCAATGCCGGTGGCGTCAACGACGATTCTGCGGCAGCCCCACAGGTCTTTGAGAATGTGGACGAGGTGCGAGAAGGTCTCGGTGTGGGGCTTACCTGTCCACCAAAAGTGCTCGACCACCCTAAGGTGGGGGAGCCTGCAGCTTGCACCGTCGTCTACCAAACGGAGTTCTCCGATGGTGATAACAGTGGAGTCATGCCTGGGCTTGATAGCCCCTAGCCCGCCATTGGTGGGCTCTTCCACTTCACCGGCAAGGTCAATGCCGGCTACGTAGACCCGCCCCGCAAGTGGGGCGCTAATTCGAGAGTGTCGGCCCTGTAAGAGGGCCTGCCGCGTATGGTCCAGGAACCTTCCATGGTCGGAAACGGGGGTGAGGCAGTATTGGGAGAGGAAGAGGGGATGATCGCTACCGAGGCGGAGGCGTTCGGCCTCTACGTAGCGCTTGTAGTGGGGGTTGTGTTTGGCGACGGCCTGCCAGTCGAACTCAAAGTGGCGCCGGACATTGTCCTTGCGCTGGAGCTCGAGGTTGGACTGCTTGGTCTGCTCGAGGAGGGAATGGTCGTCCCAGGCGGTGCCGTAGTGGACGGTGGTGACATTGTTGTGGGCGGCCATGGGGCTGAAGTCCCGGTTGAATTTATCGGGAGAAACGTCCTGGCTTTCGTCGATTTCGAGGATAAGGCTGGCGGTGTTGCCGACGACGTTGCTGGTGGGGTGGGCGCTGAGAAATAGCTGGCGGGCGCGGCCGACACGGAGGACGTGACTGTGGTCGAAATCATAATAGATGCGGCTGCGCCGGAGGACCTGTTCGAGGCGGGAGATGCTGATGAGGGCCTGGGGGTGGAAGGTGGGGGCGGCCTTTATGGCGGTGGCACTGGCGCGGACTGAGGCGGAGAGGAGGGCGGCCTCGATCCAGGCGGACGTCTCGTTCTTGCCGCCCTGGCGGGCGATCATGACGGAGAAGGTGAGGCCCTTGTGGTACTGGACGCTATCAAGGATGGCGGAGGCTATCCGGTCCTGGTAGGGCCTGAGGGAGTCAATGGTCACCAAGGGGTGACTCCGGCGATGCCGAAGACGAACTGGAGCATGGCGGCGATCATGACGAAGAAGAAGAGGGTGTTGATGCGGCCCTTGAGCTCGGCGATCTGCTGGTGGAGCTCTGTGAGGCGCATTTCGAGGACGGCGTCAAAGGTGGACTCGGGCCGGATGGCGGGGGGCATGGCGGGGCGAGGTTTGCGGCGAAATATGTTCATGATGTGGATTAGCAGTTTGAGTCCCAGGGGATTATCTTGAGGCCGAACTTGTCGGATGCGTCTCTGAGCATGTTTTCGATGCCCTGCTCGGTGGGGGCGGAGGAGTCGCCGGAGGTGCGGGACTTGGCAGCGACAGCTCGGATGAGGAGGTCGATGGCCTTGAATATGAGGCTGTCGTTGTTAGGCTGAGTGGCAAGGAGTTTATCGAGACGTTGGCGGAGAAGGGCGATCTCCTCATCGAGTCCCTCTACCTTGCGGGCGTCGGCTATCTTATCCTTCGCCGAAGCGCTTAAAGAGGAGTCGTATAAGGAAACCGCTGGGGCGTCGGCCTGGTCGGGCCGTTCGCCCCGGGGCTCCATTGGCTCGGGCGGCGGGGTCTGGGCGGGTTTGCGGGTCTTCCTGGTCATTTCGGCAGTCCTTTTGGTGTGTTTCAGCAGAGTCCTGTTGATCTTTTCGGCAGTGCAAGCGGCCCATTTGAGGGCCCGAGTCGGGGCGCAATATAGAATATACGTACTAGTTTAGTCAATGGGTTCGTGTCACTTTTTGGGGGGGCCACCCCAGATTCCCCGCGGGGTATCGGAATGACAGGGGAGTCGGAGGTGGGCGGTTCGCAAACCGGGTCTGCGGGAGAAGGGGAACCCTCACCCCCTTGGCCCCCCTCTCACGCCGCAGGCGCATCTTCGACCCTTAGGGCCTTTAAGGGAGAGGGGGAGAAAAAACTAGAGGCATGCACCTGCGCCAAGGCGCAGGTGCATGCCTCTAGTTTGGTACTGGGTGGAGGGAGGTGATGGATTGGCGGGGGTGGGCCGCCCCCCGCTCGACCCTTCGAGTGGCCTCAGGGTGAGCGGGCCCGGGCCAAGGGCCGTGCTAAGATTTAGGTAGCGAAAAAGGGATGGATTCCCGACTGCTCGGGAATGACGGGGAGGGGGGAGGGTTTCCCATTGCCTTGATATCGCGGAGATTGCCAGACTTAAAGCGAGGCCCCGATGGGAAGCCACTTAGCTGAGCTGCCATCCCGCCGGGGTCTCACCTGTAGTTTATCCCTCTATCTGCTAAAGGTCTACCCTGCGCGTTGTGCAGGCGTCAAGTGATGCTGAGGGGGTTTCGGTGGCGGCCTGCTCTTTCAGGAGTGCGAAGTTGACGATAGCCAGAAAGACAATAAGCAGTGCTAGCGGCCCATGCAGGTGAATGACCACTGCAAAGAGTGGCGGGGATACAGTGATTGCCAGATAGACGATTGCCAATCCTAGGCCCACCCACCAGAGCCGTCCGCTTTTCCAACTACTCCAGATTACCGCAAGTGATGCCGCAACGGGGATCAGGCTCAGGACTCTAACGGCGAGGGTGGCGGGAACGCCCAATATCGTGTCATCGCTGGCCCAGGTAAAACCTAAGCCTGCGAATGTCGATGCGGTGAGGAGGGCCACCACGCCCGCTCCTATTGCCAGTTTGTTAGTCAAGCTCTTCTCGGTCTCCTCGTCCCTTCGAGCGACATCAGGGTGAGCGGCCCCGACTGCTTATCGCCTTCGTGCGAAAATGGAGCCACCCAATATAAGGGGATTATATGCCTGTGTACCAGGCTCCTTTGTTAGTTCGGGCACTCCGCCGCCTCCAACAACCGCTCCACATTATCCCCCAGCTTTTGCTCGGCAATTACAAACCGCACAAACACATCGTTGATTGCGGCCCAGTCTTCCTCACTTAAACGCAGGTTCAGGTCTGCGCCTCGTCCTGCCACTGCCTCAACCACAATCAGGCTCGCTTGCTCATAGCGTTCAAAGCTGGCTGAGGCTAAATACCAGAGTTGTGCGACGTGGTGTGGGTGGTGCGGACTGGGGTTAAACTCCTCGATGTTTATACCGCACCTGTTCCCGGCATCAGCCATGATTGCCGCCTTTTCCCATGCCTTGAAATGAAGGTACAAGGCTTCCTCCTGGGAGAGCTTGTCCCCTTTGTTCAGCATGCGGATTTCGTAGGTACTCGTTATCTTTATGCGCTCCGGGGTTGAAGCAGGGGTGGCAGTAGGTGCAGGCCCCAGTGTGGCAGTCGGCACTTCGGGGAGTGGTGTGAGTGCCCAGGCCGTAGACGACCCTGAAATGTCAAACGGCTCGGGTTCCGGCGTTCCAAACAGGACGAAGTCTACACGTCTCGATGCGTTTATATGCTGTTCTAACAAGGCGTTCCGTCGTGCAACTTCTTCATTGTATGCGTTGTCAAAAGCATCAAAGGCTTCCCAGTTTTCAGTCCATAGGTATGTGACGACATCTTGTGTCGATTCCAGCCAATCATCCACCCATGCTAATCCTGCCTCCCACATGGTGATTAGGTCTGCGTGAAGGTCAGTGTATTCCTCCGGCACTGCGATGGTGTTTAGCTCATCCAGTTGTCTCCGGAGAAATCGGCTGGCTCGAGAAAGATCGGCAACCATGGGAGCGTGCAAGGATAAGATGTCCCGCTTTAATTCCTCATCAGTGGGAGTGGGTTCGTTCGGGTCGTCGCTAGTGTATGCAACGGGTGGGGCGAACGTGACAGTGGTTAGATGCTCAAACTGCGCCCGGTTCTCTGCGTGCATCTGGCGCACGCGGTCCAGGTACTGGTCAGGGTCAGGGGAGTCTGCGGGGGCGGAGGAACAGGCCAACAAGATAAGCACCGGCAAAATGACTAGTAACCGCATAAACCCCTTCTTGTCCCTTATTAATTACACTAAAGTATATGTGTTTCCAGTGGTGTACCAAAGCTGTTCTTCGCCGTCCACTTACTCGCCGGAGCTACGAAGACCTGTATAGGCCCCAGCTTTCGGGCCCCGCCCCTAGGCCGTGCTAAGATGTAATTGAGTAACCAAGACTTAGGAGACATTGTGATAAACAGTTCTAGGTCAAGAGGATTGTTATCCGGCGGTCTAGTACGCCTCCTAATAGTGGTGGTTGTGCTGATCGGATTGTTGATCGTTTTCACCGCAGGGTGGTGCCTTGGTGGGGGAGTTTGGCGCGGCGAAGTGAGTGTGATCAAAGTGAGATCGGATTCCTCAAACTGGCTTGAGCTCGTCGTCGCCTCCTGCAACGGGGATCCGGTAGCGTCAGTGTCCAGGGCGACGGATGTCGAACTGTGGGTAAAGGTGGTGGCCTCCTCCACACCCTTAGAAGGTGGAGGGGACTGCGTAGATGTCGTTGGGGTACGACTTAACGAGCCACTGGGAGATCGAGTGGTCGTTGACAAGCACACCGGTGAACCCGTGATCGTAATTAGAGTCGAGCCCTGAGTGCGCAATGGGTTTGGCTGGTCAAATGTATAATTCTCTAGTAGATCGCTTTCAGGAGAAAACTTATGGACCGCAACGAATTGAAACAGCGTCTCACCCGAGAGCAGTACCACGTTACCCAGCAAAAGGGCACGGAGAGGGCCTTCAGCGGCGAGCTGTGGAACAACAAGGAGTCGGGGGTGTACAGGTGTGTCGTCTGTGACGCCGAGCTGTTCGACTCCAAGACGAAGTTCGAGTCGGGGACCGGGTGGCCGAGCTTCTCCGACGCGATGGACAAGTCCAAGCTGGAGACGGAGACGGACTTCGGCCACGGGATGGTGCGCACGGAGGTGATGTGCAAGGCCTGCGAGGCCCACCTCGGCCATATCTTCCCGGACGGGCCCCAGCCCACGGGCCTGCGCTACTGCCTGAACTCAGCCTCGCTGAAGTTTGAGAAGAAGGACTAAGCAGGCTAGGCATTCACCTCTCCCCTCTCATACTTCGATCCTCCTACGGCGGACTTACAGGGGGCTCCTGCCAAAGGCGAATCCTCCACAGGCGGATGTTCCATCTACGACAGGGTATTAGGCCCTTCGAGCACCCGTGCTATAGTGGTCCTGAGGGAGGGGCTAGGTGACCACTACAGAGGAGTTGAGGGCAGAAATCGAAAAGACCCGCGTGGAGATGCATAGGCTCTATGTGAGAACCATCAAGTTGCTGGGCGGTTTCATGGCCGGCTTCATGGTCATCGGCTTGGGTGGTTTCACGGTCATATACAAGTTCCTCGGCTGACGGGGCGATTGTTCGTTTGTTGGCAGGAAAGGAACGCCTGAGTGCTATAATGGCCTCATGGGAGGATAGCGATGACCACTGTGGAAGAGCGGCTCAGCCGGCTGGAGGGCGTCTATGACCACCTCGCCTCTAAAGCTGATGTTGCGAAGGTTGAAACGCAAATCGCCGATCTGCGGGCGGAGTTGAAGGGGGATATTGCAGGGTTGCGGACGGAGTTGAAGGGGGACATTGCGAAGGTTGAAACGCAAATCGCCGATCTGCGGGCGGAGTTGAAGGGAGACATCGCAGGGTTGCGGACGGAGTTGAAGGGGAGTATTGCCAAGGTTGAAACGCAAATCGCCGATCTGCGGACGGAGTTGTACAGGATCAACGCCGGTTCCGTCAAGTGGCTCGTTAGCTTTATGGCAGCCTTCATGGTCGTGGGCCTAGGTGGCTTCACGGCTATTTACAGGTTTCTCGGCTGACCGCCTTCTCATCCCCCCGGACACCCACAGGCATGGACTGCATCTTCTGCAAAATCGTCGCGGGTGAAATCCCCGCCGAGGTGCTCCACAGGGACGAGCAGGTCATCGTCATCCGGGACATCAATCCCCAGGCCCCCGTTCACCTTCTCGTACTGCCCACCGAGCACCTGGAGTCGGTCCGGGAGATCGAGGCCGGGAACGCCTCGCTAGCCGGGCACATGACCGTCGTGGCTAATGACATGGCCCGACGGGAAGGTGTTTTGGAAAAGGGATACCGGCTCGCCATCAACTGCGGCGATGAGGGAGGCCAGACCGTCGGACACCTGCATATGCACGTTCTCGGGGGCAGGCAGCTTTCGGGGCAACTGGGCTAGCCCGAGGTGACCGTCGCCGAGTCCACAATCGAAGAGATCAGGCGCGACGTCGGCCAACTCTCCAAAAGCCTGTTTGAGCACATCCTGAGGGTCGAGGAAATTGCGGTCGGCCTGGCCGAGACCCACAGGCTCGACGTTCAAAAAGTACGCACTGCGGCCCTGCTCCACGATCTTGCTCGGGCCAAACGCCCCGAGGAGTTGATTTCCCTAGCCGAGGGTTTCGGTATCGAGATCGGAGTCCTGGAAGCCCGGATGCCGCTATTCCTGCACGGTCCCGTGGCAACGGCGTTGGCCCGGGATCGCTACGGCATCGAAGACCCTGAGATATTAGAGGCGGTGAGCGTACACACGACGGGGTCGGCGGGCATGGGGCCCGTGGCCCGGGCGGTCTTTCTCGCCGACAAGCTGGACCCGACGAAGGACCGTCGGTACCCGTTCAACTCGGAGGTCAGGCAGGTTGCCGCCACGGACCTCAACCGCGCCATTCGTCTTTTCCTTGACGGGGATATCTCGGGGCACGTGGCCGGGGGTCGAATGGTGCATCCGGCGAGCGTGGTGCTGAGGAACGAGCTTTTGTAGTCTCAACTCACGTCGCTTACCCTGAGCTCGCTGAAAGTGCGCCTTTGGAGCATCGAAGGGTCGAGCGGCGACCCTGGCCGCTTCAACGGACCTCCCCCACCCCCCGCTCATACTTCGAGAGCCTCAGCACGAGCGGCCCCACTCCCCAATTGACTGAAGAGTATCGCCAAGGGTGTTCGTCACTCTCGGCGATACTCTTTTCCCACGGGGGGAGGGAAGCACAAAAACAAATCGGGCGGCTGGCTTAGCCAACCACCCGATTGTTGAATTCTTTTGAGGAGTGGGCCTATAGCCCTATAGCCTCTGCCACTTTCTCCTTGTGGTAGTCGGCGTCTCCGAAGAAAAGCTCGGCCTGCTTGGCCCTTCGGAAGAAGAGCTGCATGTCATGCTCCTTGGTGAAGCCGATGCCACCGTGGACCTGGTGGCCGAGGGCCGCTACTCGGCGGCAAGCCTCGCTTACCCAGGCCTTCGCCATCGAGACCTCGCGGTCGCACTCCAGGCCTTCGCTCATGCGCCATGCGGCCTGGTAGGTGATGAACCGAGACCCATCTACGTCGGTCGCCATGTTGGCGCAGTGGTGCTGAACGGCCTGGAAGCTCCCGATGGGCCTCCCGAACTGCACCCTGTTCTTGGCATACTCGACGGCTATCTCCAGCACCTGCTGGGAGTTGCCGACCATCTCGGCGCACTTGCCAACGGCGCCCCTGCGGAGGGCCTGCTCGACTATCGGCCAGCCCTCGTCGACGTTGCCCAAGACGTTGGTCCTCGGCACACGGACGTTGTCCAGCACTACTTCGCACTGCTTGTCGGAGGCGATGGTCTTGAGCACCTCGTAGTTGATGCCCGCGCTCTTGGCGTCGACGATGAACGCCGTTATGCCCTCGTTCGGATCATCGGACTCCTTGGTGCGGGCAGTAACGATGAGATAGTCGGAGACGTGGGCGTCGGGCACGAAGAGCTTGACGCCGTTGAGGATGAAGTCGTCACCGTCTGCCACGCCGGTGACTGAGACGCCGCCCGCGTCCCAGCGGCCGCTGGGCTCGGTGTGGGCCAGGGTCATGATGGCCTGTCCCTCGGAGATCTTAGTCAGGTACTCCTGCTTCTGCTCCTCGGTGCCTGCCTCATTAATCGCCATTCCTGAGACGACGACGGTGTAGAAGTAGGGGCCCGGGACCAGGGCCCGGCCGAACTCTTCCACCAGCACCATCAGGTCGAGAAACTCAAAACCGGCGCCGCCGTACTTCTCCGGGAAGGGCAGGCCCATAAATCCCTGCTCCACGAGCTTCTGCCACAGTTCCGGCGAGTAGCCTTTTTCATCCTCTTCCATGTCCCGCACCAGGGTCTTGGGGCACTCCGCTTCGAGCATCTCCCGTGCGGTCCGTTTGAGCATTTCCTGTTCTTCGCTAAGGCCCAGATCCATCTTGCTTCCTCCTTGCCAGTTTGGACGTATCCGTTTTCTGTTTATGTGGACTGTATTTTAGAGACTTTTGTGCCTATTTACTCATTTCGCGGGGTTCGTGAGTTCCCGGCGAGTCAAGATGTCCAGCAAGGTCTTGACCCGACCGATCTCGTACTCGATCTGGTCCAGGGAAGTAGCGTCTATGTAGTAGTTCTTGTGCAGCCCGTTGGCAATCGCAAAAAGGTCACGCACCTTCTGAGGGTCTTCGGTCTCATTGGCAAGTCTTTCCACGATCCCGTAGGCCTGCACGTGCTTATCGTATTTCCAGCCCCGCCGGTTGGCAATGGCCTTGATCTGATGGGCTACGGCGCCCCAAGCCTTTTCGGATGCTTGCAGCCTGTCTCCCTCGGCCAACTGCTCCTCAGCGTGCTCCATTAGACGCCGACTGTGGGTCGTGTGCGGTTCTATGGGCACCCGCTCCGGGGCGGTGGTTTCCTGAGTGGTCATGACTGCTTCATCCTAGTATGGGTATAAGCCCCATATTCCAACTGTGAATTCCTGCCAATGCAGAAATGACGGACAGCCTTCTCCTAAGTCCCCCGCGGGAGCCCCAGGCCCCGAGTGGCGATTATGTTCTTCTGTATCTCGCTGGTTCCGCCCGCTATATTAACACCAATGCTCTCAAGGTACATATGCCTCATTCCGCCTTCCAGCGCCGCGTACTTGGAATCCGCACTCAGCTGGCCGGTCAGGCCCATCACCTGCATACCCGTTTCGCTGAACCTCCTGAGCATCGCCGTGCTATAGACCTTAGCGATGGAGCCCGCGGAATCGGGGGCTTGGCCCTGGGAAGCGAGCCAGGCGACCCGGTAGCAGAGCATCCGCGAGACCTCGATGTCGTTAGCGGCGGCGGCGAGCTTGTGGCGCACGCGTGGGTCATCAACAAGCCTCGACCCATTGGCCCTGGTCTCCTTGGCGTAGTCGATAAGCTCTTCCAAGGCCCGACGGGCGGCGGCGGGCCATTCGACGGTGGAGCGTTCGAAGCCGAGAAGGGTCATGGCCACGTACCAGCCCCGGTTCACTTCCCCTACGATGTCCGCCTTGTTGACCCGTACGTTGTCGAAGAATACCTCGTTGAAAGAGTGGCGGCCCGTGGCGCTCACAATGGGGCGCACCTCGACACCCGGGTCGGACATGTCGCCGAGGAAGAAGGTGATGCCGCGGTGCTTGGGGGCCTCGGGATTGGTGCGGGCGAGCATGAAGAATCGGTCGGCGTGGTGAGCGCCGCTGGTCCAAATCTTCTGGCCGCTAATCACGAAGTCGTCCCCATCCTCGACGGCTCGGGTCTGGAGGGATGCGAGGTCGGAGCCCGAGCCCGGCTCGCTGAACCCCTGACACCAGTTGATCCGACCCTCAGCGATGGCCGGTAGGTACTTGCGCTTCTGCTCCTCCGTGCCGTGCATCATCAGCGCAGGCCCGAGCATGCCTATGCCGAAGGCGTCTTTGCCCGGGGCCCGGTGGTAGGCCATCTCCTCGTAGAAGACCAGCTGGGTAATGGGTGATGCATCCTGGCCGCCGTACTCCTTGGGCCAGCCCATAGTCAGCCAGCCGCGGTCGGCCAGTTTGCGGCGCATGGCCCTGGCCAGATCCGTGTCTTCCTCCGCTGTCTCAATGAGCCCGTAACGCCACTTGCGCGGTAGCTCGGCCTTGAGGAAGTCTCGGAGTTCTTGTCGGAAGGCCTCTTCTTCTTTGGCGAATTTGTATTGCATGCGTTGTTCCTATTCGTCATTCTGGCCGCTGAGCCTAAGTACATAGCGCGAACATTGGCCCCGATACAGTTTCATCCGATCTACTGACAGGGTTCCAGTTCGACATGGTCAATGTCGAGTGAAGAATTCGCTATAAGGTCAGCGGGTATGCATCCAGTCAAATCATTACCTCCAACCATCAACTCCTCCAGATTCTCTAAACCTGCTAGCGTTGATGGAATTGACCCACTCAACTCGTTGCCTGCCAAATCAAGATACTCAAGACTTTCGAGTTCACCCAGTTCAGGCGGAATTTCTCCCGTCAAATTGTTGTTCCTCAAAATTAACCGTTTCAGGTTTGCCAGTTTGCCCAGTTCCGGGGGTATCGGGCCTGTCAAATAGAAGCAATTCCATATGTCGAGCACTTCTAGCTCTGTGAGATTCCACAGTTCCGCAGGGATGACACCACGAACCCCATCGTTTATCCTTAATGTCGTCACCCTCGGCCGGTCACCTTTCACTTCAATCCCAACCCAATCTGTTATGGGGATGTCATCGTTCCATCCCAGCACGACCCCATTCCCCGCAAGGACATTCCTGATGCTCAATAGAGTTTGGCAGTCCTTAACCAGTCCTGGATTCTCGTCCGGGTCACTGACCACAAACCCCTTGGAGCACCCAGCTATGTCATCTACAACGTCCGGCCAATCTGAATGCTCCGCTACTATTGCCCCTAATCCTACTCTCACCAGGTCACGCCTGTCTGAGCCGTCTGCTGCCAGCGTGTAGAGCAGTATTCCGGAGGCATCAATGCTCTCTGCGTCAGGCTTCATTAACGCAATCCTGGAGCCGTCCGGAGACCACACCGCGACGTCATTCGACCCCAACGGCAATTCCGCAATCGTACGAAAGCCTGAACCATCTTCTTTGACGGCATGTATTCCATATCCGGAAATGGCAGTGTAAGAACCATCTTCAGACAGACTGTTGCGTATGCCCGCAAACGTGATCTCCGACCCACCTGGCATCCAAGACAGGGTTTGACCAATTAGATCGTAAAAATCTGGCAATTCTCGGAGGCGAGTACCATCGTGACTTACTGTATGCAGCCTAGCGTATTGGCCGTAGTATCCGCCATCGCTAATGCCGAAGGCGATCAGTGAACCGTCCGGTGACCAGGCAGGGGGCGTGGTGGCCCTCGAAATCCTCTTCACATCCGAGCCGTCGACTGAGGTAATGTACAGGACCGTCATGGAGTGCCCCAGCCTCTCCTTTTCCTCTTCATCCACGACTTCCTCCTCCGCAAGGAATGCAATCAAACGGCCATTGGGAGACCATGCAGGGGGATCAGGAGTGACAGAGATTGAAGGAGGATTCACCATTCGTACGTCGGAGCCATCCGGAGCCATGGTGTAAATGTCGGGACCATCATTGTAGTCCTGGTCTTCGTCCCATCCGGCAGGCATGCGGTATGATACGAACGCAATGCGGGTCCCATCCGGGGACCATGCGGGACTTGTATCCTTCACCCAACCGTTGTCTGTAAGTCTCCTGTAGTCGGACCCGTCCAACCCTGATGTTGCGATTTCCGGGGAGACTCTGTAGCCCGTGCCTCTGTAAGTGGCGAATGCTAGCCTTGACCCATCGGGTGAAATGCTCGGAAAAAAGTCGTAGTCATATGGTTCGTCTTCAGGCAATAGATCCGATAACGTATACAAATCCGAACCACCATGACCAACTACAAAGAGCCTGGGCGGTTTCCCACCTCTTATGAAGGGTAAATGTAGGTCAACATAATAGAAAACTATAGACTCCCCATCCGGCGTCCACACCGGTATGCTCTGCGCAGAGTGCACTTCTGCTGGTGAGGGGTAGGGGCCACGCTCACACCCAGTACTGACCGCAATGAGCAGCGCGAGGGATATCAATGCATAAATTGCACTTAATCGCATCAGACACCTAGTTTCAACGGGCTCTTAGTTGGTACAGAGTATAAATTGCCAAAATGTCAAAGGGATGCGGAGAACACTCGGGTTCTCTGTCTTTCCCTATCGCTCTAACGGGCTGGCTCATAATGGTGTTTTGGAGATTCATTTCCTCTCAATCCAGACCCCTCACGTCACGGCGGCCTACCTCTAAATACCTACGCGCCAGAGGCGCCTCTACAACCTCCGCGCGAATGATGGACAAACCTGTCACTAGCTCCCCCTCGGCAAACCCAATCCCCGCGTGGCGATTATATTACGTTGTATCTCCGACGTGCCTACTCCGATGGGCTCGCTCTCAATTCGTCCCGTCGCTCACTCGCTTGACGTGACTACTTCCAGGTCAGTAGGGTAGCTCTATCCAACCGGAGAAAGGCTTGTGGCGTCGCAATGCTCTACGAAAGATTGAATGTACTGAGAAGACCACTCGCCGTGCTTCTGGGACTGATGGCCACCTATGCGCTGGTCCACTTCGTTTTCAACTCCCTCTACGACGAAACCTCCCTGATGCTGGACATCCTCGGATACATAATGGCTGTTGGCGCCACCTTCTTCGTTGTGCTCACCTACATCCACCGGCGTCGTTCGGAAGAGCCGAATCTCGGCGCAGCCTGCGCTTTCTACGCGGCGGTAGTTCTCGCAATCCTTTTCTTCGGTAACTGGATCGACTCCCTCAACGACTATGTACACCTGTCTGAACAGACTACCAACAACGTATGGACTGTGACCGACG
Source organism: Dehalococcoidia bacterium (assembly GCA_965222055.1). GTDB lineage: Bacteria > Chloroflexota > Dehalococcoidia > Plut-88900 > Plut-88900 > Plut-88900. The sequence goes on along the minus strand of CBDCTF010000007.1, from coordinate 2,951,203 downwards.
TCATGTTCGTAGTGGTGGGATACACGGTGAGTGCCCGCCTCTGGCAACAGGTTCGAGCCAACTAAGCGATCTCTTACTGGAGAGGATCCGGTTCAGGGCCTAAGTCCCCCTCGGCAAACCCAACCCCCGCGTGGCGATTATATTACGTTGTATCTCCGACGTGCCTCCGCCTATGGTCTCGCTGATGCTCCACAAGTATAAACGGCGTAGTTTGCCCCTGAGCAGGGCCCACTTGGACCCCTCGATCAGCTGACCCATCAGGCCGAGAACCTGCATCCCCGTGTTGGCGACCCTCAGGAGAAGCTCGGTGCTGAACATCTTGGATATGGAGGCCTCCTGCTGAGGCTCTAGCCCCTGGTCGACCATCCAGGCTATCCGGTAGGCGAGCAGGCTGCTGACCTCGGTCTCCAGGACCCTCTCGGCGAGGCGGTGGCGCAGGGCAGGCGTCATCGTTGGGCGGCGACCGTTGGTGCCTTCCTCCTTCATAAGCTGGATGAGCATGTCGAGGGGCCTTCGGGCCTTGGCGGTGTACATAGTTCCGTCGCGCTCGAAGTTCAGGGTGGTCATGGCCACGTACCACCCACGGTTAAGCTCCCCGACAATGTTCTCCGCCGGGACCCGGACGTTGTCGAAATACTCTTCGTTGAAGTGATGGTCTCCGACCATGTTGATGATCGGCCGCATGGTTATGCCGGGGCTCTTCAAGTCGACGACGAAGAAAGTGATGCCCCGATGCTTTGGGGCCTCGGGGTCTGTGCGGGCGAGGAGGAACATCCAGTCCGACAGATGGGCGCAGCTGGACCAGATCTTCTGGCCGGTTATCAGGTAGTCGGAGCCGTCCTTAACGGCCTGGGTTTGTAGGGAAGCGAGGTCGGAGCCCGACTCAGGCTCGCTGAACCCCTGGGCCCAGGACACCTCTCCGTTGGCGATGGGTGGCAGATACTTGCGCTTCTGCTCAAGGGTGCCGTGGTGCATGATGGCCGGGGCCAGCATCCCCACGCCCCAATTGTCCTTGCCGGGGGCCTCGTGGTACATCATCTCCTCGGCAAAGATGGCCGACTTCACGCTTGAGGCGTCCTGCCCGCCGTACTCTCGGGGCCAGGCCATAGTGAGCCATTCCTTCTCGATGAGGCGACGGCGCATGTGCCGCTCGAACTCGACGTCGTCGGTGCGGCCATCCTCGTCGGCACCCTTCCAGTCGGAGGGCAACTCGGCATTCAGGAACTCGCGGAGCTCCTGTCGGAAGGCGGTTTCTTCAGGTGTGAAGGCGAAGTGCATTGCTAAATCTTGTTTTACCCTCACCCTAGCCGCCCCTCCAGTAGAGTGAGAGGAGATGGGAGGGATTATGTGCCCGTCGGCCCCGGCTTTCTCTCGACCAGAGAACCTTTGAGAAGCTTCAAGACATGCACGTTGCGAGCCATAACTTTATTTCGGCAGCACGCCTAATGCAAGGAAGTTTCCAGGGCTACGCCAACCCCCAGGATTCAAGGGCCTCGATTGTAAGGGCGACGCATTGCTCCGGCTCTTCCATCTGCAGAAAGTGAGTAGTATCAGGCAGAAAGTCATAATCCAGATCGGACAGTTCAGCCAGGTCCGTACTGGGCATGAAGCTTAACGCCATCGTCGGGTCGGAGCCTATAACTTTCACGGGGCATTCGACCCGCCCAAAGTCTATCTGCATCGACCACCCGAAAGTGAACTCAAAGATCTGCGCATCGTACTCTCGGGGGCAGCGCGATTCGTAACCTTTCCCATCGTCGGCAGGGCGTAGCAGCGTTTCAGCCATGAGCGCCGGTACGCCCGGGCGAAGGAGTCTAAAGGCATGATTCCTGACGATGGCCGAGATATAGTCATCGCGGGACTCGAACCGCTCCTTTCGGCGCCGCGTCGCGGCAGCGAGGCGCGAGCCCATCGGCTCAAGGTCTTGAGGCTCCTTGCCGGGAGGCATTACGGGCGGGTCGAACAGCACCAGTCCGGCAAAGCCGCCGAACTTCTGTTCAAAGAGCAGGGCCGTGAGGGCTGACATTGAGTGGAAGACCCCGGCGGCGGGCTTCTGCCCAAACCGCTGCTCGACGGCCCGAAGGATGGCCTGGTAGTCGCTGACGAAGGTTGGGAAGTTGTGCAGGCGCCTATCACTCACGGGGTTCCATCCGTGGGAACGGAAGTCAAACAGAAGCAGGTCGAAGCGGTCAAGGAGTAAGGACCAGAAGGGAAAGTACGTATCCGTAGCGAAGCCGGTGCCGTGGCTCAGGAACAGCCTCGGCCCCTCTGGGTTACCGTGCCGCCGTACCTGAATTACGACACCATCGGCCACGGGTGCGTCCAGCACGGATGCCGGAGGTGGGAGAATCGGGGATTGTATCAATGCCCTACGGACTTGCGGACCTGTATGCATATCACAGGTCTCCAGGCGGTCGTGGGCGTTTCGTCCGCCCGGTGGTCAGGCGGCTCGGTTTTCGGGGATTCGGGGGGTCTCGGCGGAAGAGGGTGTCTTCTTTGGTGAAAGTGAAATTCATGACTATGTTGACGCCACCTTGGCTACCTCCACGCCCCGCTCATACTTCGAGAGCCTCAGCACGAGCGGTCCCTCCCTTGGATTCCGGCTCGGGGGCCGGAATGACGGCCTAAGTCCCCCTCGGAAGCCCGAGGCCCCTCGTGGCGATTATGTTGCGTTGGATTTCCGAGGTGCCGCCGCCTATGGGCTCGCTGATGCTCCAGAGGTACATGCGGTGCAGTTTGCCCTTTAGCGGGGCCCACTTGCCGCCCTCGGCGAGCTGGCCCATCAGGCCCAGGACCTGCATGCCCGTGTTGGCGACCCTCATCAACAGCTCGCTGCTGATGAGCTTGGATATGGAGGCCTCGTGCTGGGGCTCGAGCCCCTGGTCGACCATCCAGGCGATCCGGTAGGCGAGCAGCCTGCTCACCTCGGTCTCCAGGACTCTCTCGGCTAGACGGTGGCGCAGAGCGGGAGACATCGCCGCTTCGACACCGTTGCCCCGAGCCTCTTTCACAAGCTCGATGAGCATGTCTAGAGGCTTTCGAGCTCGGGCGGTGTAGGTAGTGCCTTCACGCTCGAAGTTGAGGGTGGTCATGGCCACGTACCAGCCCCGGTTCAGCTCCCCGATTATGTTCTCCGCCGGGACCCGGACGTTGTCGAAGTATTCTTCGTTGAAGTGGTGATCGCCGACCATGTTGATGATGGGCCGGACGGTGATGCCGGGCGTCTTCATGTCGACTAGGAAATAGGTGATGCCTCGGTGCTTGGGGGCCTCGGGGTCGGTGCGGGCGAGGACGAACATCCAGTCGGCGAGATGAGCGCCGCTGGACCAGATCTTCTGGCCGGTGATCAGGTAATCGTCGCCGTCTCTCACGGCCCTGGTCTGGAGGGAGGCGAGGTCGGACCCCGACTCAGGTTCGCTGAAACCCTGGGCCCAGGTCACCTCACCCTTGGCGATGGGCGGCAGGTACTTGCGCTTTTGCTCAGGGGTGCCGTGCCGCATGACGGCCGGGGCCAGGAGCCCGACACCGGAGCCGTCCTTGCCGGGGGCCTCGTGGTACATCATCTCCTCGGCGAAGATGGCCATTTTCACATTGGAGGCGTCCTGGCCGCCGTACTCCCGGGGCCAGGCCATGGTCAGCCAGTCCTTCTCGATGAGGCGTCGGCGCATGTGTCGCTCGAACTCTACGTCGTCGGTGCGGCCGTACTCGTCGGCACCCTTCCAGTCGGAGGGGAGTTCAGCTTTCAGGAACTCGCGGAGGTCTTGTCGGAAGGTGGTTTCTTCAGGTGTGAAGGTGAATTGCATGGCTATGTTTGTGGGTGCCTTATCGGGCTCCCACCCCCCCCCGCTCATACTTAGAGAGCCTCAGCACGAGCGGCCCCTCCTCCGTCATTCCGGCTCGGGGGCCGGAATGACGGAGGGCCTCCTAAGCGCCTCTGGGCAGGCCGAGGCCCCTGGTGGCGATGATGTTCCGTTGGACCTCGCTGGTGCCGCCGGCTATGGTGCGGCTGATGGCGCTCAGATATGCCCGTTCCACGTATCCCTTGAAGGGGACCCACTTGGACCCTTCCACAAGTTGTCCACGCATTCCCAGCAGCTGCATCGCCAACTGAACGCACTGCTGGGCCATCTCCGAGCCAAAGGCCTTGGCCACCGACGCCTCGTAGTTGGGCACCTGCCCGACGCTCTGCAGCCACATCACCCGGTAAGAAAGCATCCGCGAAATCTCGGCGTTGATGCGCATCTCGGCCAGCTTGGTAGTTGCCGCCGGGTTCTCGGCGAGGGTGCCGCCGTTCCAGGGAGTTGCCTTTGCGTAGTCGACCAGGTCGTCGACCATCCTTCGGACGTCGGCGGAGTTCTCGATGCCCGTCCGCTCGAAGTCGAGGGTGGACATGGCGGCGTACCAGCCCCTGTTCACCTCGCCGATGACGTTCTCCTTGGGCACACGCACGTTGTCGAGGAAAATCTCGTTGAAACGGTGGTGCCCCGTGAGATCGGTAATACCGCGCACTTCCACGCCGGGCGTCTTCATATCGATCAGGAAGTAGGTGATGCCCCGGTGCTTGGGGGCATCGGGGTCAGTGCGGGCGAGAAGGTGGCACCAGTCCGACTGATGAGCGCCGCTGGACCAGATCTTCTGCCCGGAGATCACGAAGTCGTCGCCGTCCTCGACGGCTCGGGTCTGGAGGGAAGCCAGGTCGGAGCCCGACTCGGGCTCGCTGAAGCCCTGGCACCATGTAACTTTGCCTTCGGATATGGGTCTCAGATGCTGGCGCCTCTGCTCCTCCGTACCATGAATCATAAGGCACGGCCCAATAAACCCCACGCCCTGGATGTCCTTGCCGGGGGCCCGGTTGTAGGCCATCTCCTCGCTGTAGATCATGGACTGTCCGGGGGAGGCGTCCTGACCGCCATACTCCTTGGGCCAGGAGATGGCCAGCCAGCCCTTCTCCCCGAGCTTCTTCCTCATCTCAATGGTGAAGGGCCACACGCTGTCGTCGTAGGCCTCCTCGCCCCACCAGCCATCGGGCAGTTGGTCGTCAAGGAAGGTGGTAAGCTCGGATCTAAACTGGCGGTCTTCTTCGCTGAAACGGAACTGCATGAGATGCTCCTACTTCGTACTGCTGACGTTGCTTAACTAACGTTTTAGGCCCGGATCACCCTCACCCTACCTTCATTGGAGGCCACTGTCTAACCTCCGCCACAGGCCCAGGACTACGAACGGCACGTACGGCATAAATGATTCCATTGACTTGCCTCCTACCTACACCGACATTGCGCCGATTTGCACCTATGCACCTCGCACGGGCTGACCGTGCTGCACCGCACCGTCATGTATCCCGCCTTCACCGGGCATTCCATCATAGGTTCGCTTTCCTCGCTTATCCATTTCAACAGAACACCGATAGAACACATTAGCGATTGCTCCCTCTGAATATTTTGAGATAGCCGGGACCGTACAGCCGTTTCCACCGCAGCCCTCTTACGCCTCGACGTACTTCCAGCCCATCAAGGGAGAGGGGACATTGAGAGGCCCGAAACCAGGGTCCGGTGTACTTCGGAAGTGCCCAGATATATCGAAGCGGCGGACGACTCCAAGTACAGATGTTGCACGGGCCCCGGGGCACCCTGTCCCCGGAGCCCTATGTGGTTGAATGCCGTCTCCGCGACCTTCTGAAAAACTGCTGAACTGAAAAGTTTGGCGATGGATGTCTGACGCCTAGTCTGGGCACTCTCGCGCCCAGGCCAAAGGCTACGATAGGATAGCAGACGGGCAACTTCGATGTCCACAGAAGCCTCGGCTAGCCGAGGCTTGAGACCCGCCCCACCTCGCCCCGACTCGACGGCCAAATCGAGCATCCTTCTGGCCCAGCCGATATGCTCGAAGCCGGACCGGGCTTCCGTCAGGAACTCGTCGACGATGTCCCACCCCCGCCCCCGCTCCCCAAGGATTGCAGACTCGGGGACCACGACGTCGTCGAGAAATATTTCGGCGAAGATTCGGCCCGTGGTGTACTCGACGGGGTTGAGAAAGAGGCCGGGTGACGACATGTCCAGCAGGAACCAGGTCAGCCCGTCGCGTCCCGTCGACCCTCTCTCGGTGCGGGCCAGCAGGTGGCACCAGCCCGAGAGTTGGGCCCATTCGCCGTAGTCCTTCTGGCCGGTCAGTACGAAGTCGCCGTCTCGCTTCTCGGCTCGGGTCTTGATGTTGGCGAGGTCGCTGCCCGCGAGAGGTTCCGTGAAGCCGACGCACCACCATTCCCGGCCCTCCGCCAACGGCCCGAGGTGACGCTCTCGCTGTTCAGGGGTGCCGTGTCTCAGGAGGAGGGGCCCGGTCAGGTTCGTTCCGTGGTCGTTGGCCCGCGGCACTAGGTAGTAGGCCAGCTCTTCCTGAAGTATCGCCGCCTTGACCGGTGAAGCCTGACCATAGGGCGGCCCCCAATTGAGGGTGAGCCACCCCCTCTCCCCCAACCCCTCCCTCACGACTCGGGCGCGGGCCTGGTATTCCTCGTCGTCGACAGGGATATCCCAGCCGTCGGTGACCTCTCGAAGGTAGGCGCGGGCCTGGAAGGTACGCTCCTCGGGGGAGAGATCGAAGTTCATGGGGATATAACGAGACTGGCCGTCCTTAATCAAGCCTCAGGTGGATGACTAAGGAAAGCACGTCACTAACTGTCATTCCGAGGCCCCGCGAGGAATCTAACACGTCGGCTAGCAACTCTCATACCAACCCGCTGACAGGTCTCTCCATTCTGGATTCATCACATCAACCAACTCCACCTTCTTGCTCCGACGCCACGCCTTTATCTGCCTTTCCCGAAAAAGCGCTGCTTTGACGTCTTGAGTCTGTTCATAGTAGACCAGCCAGTTCACGTTGTATTTCTTGGTAAAACCTTCAACGAGCTTCTGCTTGTGCTGATACACCCTTCTCACTAAGTCGTTGGTTACGCCTATGTAGAGAGTTCTGGATGAGTTGGTGAGAATGTAGACATAGTATTCCGGTTGTGGCTTTTGGCACAAACGCTCTAGATTTCTCGCGGAGCCTCGGAATGACACGTAAGGGCGCGGATATGCGAGGAGAAGCGTGGGCTACGAAAGGATGCGAGGAATTAGCAGAGAAGCCTGCTTCCCCTCAAAACCAGGGCTTGCGGCCCTTTACGTAGGTCTCTTCGAATTCAACGTCGGGCTTGGTCAGGTAGATGATCCCCTCGACCAGAGTGATTATCCCTACGGCAAGCCACACTATGATTCCGATGCCAAATAGAAACATCAGCGGAATACCGAGAATGAACAGGACAAGCAAAAATGCCCCTTGGCCGGAATAGCCCAGGTAGAATTTGTGCACCCCGAGCACTCCGAACAGGATGGCCAGCACCCCAGCCACGACTTTACTTTTCTTGCCGACGATAGGCTGTGTCCCTCTTGCGAGGTAGATGCTTATTGCATGGTCGGTGTCCTGGTCCACCTGGAAGTCTACATAGCTTCCCTGAACGGGCAGAGCCTGCTCGCGCCACTGGCCGCCTTCGAAGGTGTAGCGATTGCCGTCATCTCCGGATATGACCCCGCCGTTTTCCTGGACGGAGTAGTTGAGGACTCGGCCTTTCAATGTTTGTTCCTCCGGTCTGAATTACAGGCCCGGTTATTCATCTACGTCCCCCGAGGCAGCCCCAGCCCCCGACGCGCGATGATCCCCCTCTGAACTTCCGATGTGCCCGAGTAGATGGCTCCGGCCACGACGTTCAGGTAGAAGTCGGGTATCACGCCCTCCAGCGGGGCGTGCTTGGAACCCTCGGTCAGCTGGCTCCCGAGACCCAGTATGTGGGTGAAGGTGTTCGCCACCCGGAGCCACATCTCCGACCCGTAGAGCTTGCCTATCGAGGCCTCGTGGTTGGGGACAAGGCCCGCCCCCTGCATCCAGGCGATGCGATAGCACAACAGACGGCTCACTTCGATGTCGATGGCGCACTCGGCCAGTTTGCCCTGCACTCCCGGCTCTTCGATCAGGGTCTTGCCGTTGATCTTCGTTTCCTGGGCGTAGCGTGTCACGTCTTCCAGTAGTCGCCGGGCTCGGCCCGGGTACTCAATGCCCGACCTCTCGAAGTCCAGCGCCGCCATGGCCGCGTACCAGCCCCGGTTCTTTTCGCCCAGCATGTTCTTCTTGGGGACACGAACGTTGTCGAAGGTCACTTCGTTGAAGTGGTGCTGGCCGGCCATGGTGATCAGGGGGCGGATGGATATGCCCGGCGTGGTCATGTCCAGCAGGAAGTAGGTGATGCCCCGGTGCTTGGGAGCGTCGGGGTCGGTGCGGGTGAGGATGTGCATCCAGTTAGCCAAGTGGGCGAAGCTCGTCCAGATCTTGCGGCCGTTTATGACATAGTCGTCGCCATCCTCGACGGCGCGGGTCTGCAGGCCGGCGAGGTCCGAGCCCGCCTCGGGCTCGCTGAATCCCTGGCACCAGAAGGCTTCGCCTTTGGATATGCGGGTCAGGTGCTCTTTTTTCTGCTCCTCGGTCCCGTGGATGATGATGGTCGGGCCTATGAAGTCGATGCCCTGGTCATCGACCTTCTGCGCGCCACGGTGGCTGACCATCTCCTTGAAGATAAGCTGCATTACCGGCGTGGCGGCCTGACCGCCATACTCCTTGGGCCAGGCCATGGTCCGCCAGCCCTTGTCGCCGAACTTGCGGCGCATCTCCATCTCCTGCCTGCCGACGGCATAGATGTCGGGCTGAGGGTCGTCCCAGCCTTCGGGCATTTCGTTTTCCAGGAAATCTGCGAGCTCTTTCTGAAAGACCTTTTCTTCGGCGGTGAGTGCGAAATCCATGACGGCTCCTTTACGTCGAGCCCCGCGGCCCGAGAACGGAATACTCAATAACGGCACTTCTCCCGCAATTCTATGCGGAAGGGGGAGGGGAGGCAAACGGGAGGAGGATTACAGGTTTCGGAGATGCGTGAAGTTCACGGCGGAATCAGGGTCTTTTTTCGAGGCCGTGTTGAATAGGTCGAAATCGGTAGTGACCAAAGGCGTATTGGCTGATATTGCCTCCAATAGCGCTGTGTCGGTAAGGCCAAGACGATTAAAGGAACTGTTTGCAGATGCCTTTGCACTAGCCACGACGACTTCTCTGCTGTCTTGAATGAGAGCCCTGAGTCCATCGAAAAACTGGGAGCGCTCGGGTTCTCCATGTTGGGCCAGCAGATTTGATGTTTCGGTAAGCGTGTTGGGAGTTACGAAGACCCGGTCAACCGAGTTGAGCAAGCCCAACAGCGTTTCGTAGTCTTCGACGGTGAACTCTTTCGACCGTTTGTGCTTTTGAATGAGGTCTCTTCCAACGTCGCCCACTACGTGCAATACCAAAAGGTTGGCATCAATGAAATAGCCGTTCGGTAGCATAGGTTCAGTCAGATACGGCCATTTCCCGGTCGGTAAGGGAGTGCACCTCACCGGTCGCGTCATTAATGCTAATCACTTTATAGTAACGTTGCTGGCTTGCCTCATCCTTGGAGGGGAAAAATGGAGAAGTCCGGTTCCAGTCTCGGGAAAAGCTGATGGTTATCGCCCAATCGTTCGATTCGTCTTCGAACACCACCTCTTCCAGGCCGACATTTGTCAGAGGTTCACCCTCGAAGAGCTCCGAAACATATTGCTTTGCAATCTGCACGGCTTGTTTTACGTCCATTCCGCCCGTCCTTTCAATCACACTCCTAGCTCAGTGAGCGATGGTCATTCTACGCGGAAGGGGGTGGGGTGGGAAAGGGGGGTCAACTTCGCTTACAGGTTTCGCAAGTGGGCGAAGTTCAGGGCGGTGTCGGGGTCAGTCTCGGGCTACGAGGATACGGTCCATCAGAGACTCGAGCTTGCCGCTCTCGTCATCAATTTGGACCACTTTATAGGAGCGCTCGAAGGGCCCGCCGAGCATTTCGGCAGCAGTCTGGGGTTCTTTCCGATGCCAGGGTCTAGAAAAGCCGATGGTGATTTTCCACGTGTCCGATTCGTCTTCGTACACGACCTCTTCCAAGCCGACGTTAGTGATTGGTTCACCCTCGAAGAGCTCCGAAACATATTGCTTTGCAATCTGCACGGCTTGCTTTACATCCATTCCGCCCGTCCTTTCAATCACACTCCTAGCTTAGCGAGCGATAGTCATTCTATGCGGAAGGGGGTGGGGTGGGGAAGGGGGACTACAGGTTTCGCTGGTGCGATAGCGTCTCAACGTTGGTCGTAGGACAGGCAAAGACCTTAGATTTCTAGAGACACCTCGGAATGGTGGGCAGGGATGCGGGCCCGCTGGTCCGTAAGGAAGGGTGGAGAAGAGACTCTCCTGCAGCGCATCATAGGAGAGTTGCAAAGGGGATTTATGAAGGCTTTACCCAACTCCCGTTGTCACGGGGTTGTTTGACAGGATGTAGCAAGGATGCAACAATTCGTCTATATAAAGGTGGTATAAACCTACCTCAACGTAAGGAGAGAGATGGGTGATAAGCGGCGACTTAGCCGACTGGACGAGCCTATACCACCTCCTAATAAAGACACTTTCGAGAGCGTAGTTATGGCTCTTGTCCGGCCTGTCAAGAATAAGGATTAACCGATAATTTGTTCCGATCATGGCGGAGGGGGGCGGAATCGAACCGCAATGCTGCCGAGCATCCATGGGTTTTTGAGACCTAGGTTCGCACCAGCGGACCTCCCCCTCCACCTTTTTTAAGGGCCCTGGGGTGTGCACCCCAGGGCCCTGCTATTATCGGACCCGTCGTATCGTGGTCTTTATCTTTATTTTTACGGGCACCCTGATAGTGCGCCGTATCGTTTTAATTCGCATTACATTGTCTCCTTATTAATGTCACCGAGACAGGAAGGCATCGACCTTGCCCGACTTGACCCCAAGGAGACCGGCGACTATATTGTCGCCGAGTCCTACGCCCTTGGGAGTCCCTGCCTCAGTGCAGGTTTCCAAATAAATAGCCCTCGCCGGTCGCACGGCGAGGGCTATCGACATAGCTCCACTAAAGGACTAATGTGGGACTATATAGTCCGCCATATCAAAGTCCTTCATGTTGCCCCCTGACGCCGCCGTGTTGGGGGCTTACCGCGTTTGCCACTGCTTTCTCCCTACCTCTATCCTATGCGCTCACCAGCTATGAGGTCAATACCTTAGGGATCGATTTCTTCAGCAATATTTTGAACTAAGTTCTGAACCAACACTATATACAATGCACATCAGAGTATATACGGCAAGCGAGATAAGTCCACGAATTGTGCGATTCTGCTGTTTCAAGGGATAGCACAGAATTATGTGCGGAATGTGAATGTCTGCTTATTTGATGATCTTTGGGCGCGCCATTCTACCTCAGACTGGTTTAAGGAGACGTTCCTACACGCTTACATTAAAGTAGAACAGAGTATCCACTACCTGCAATGGCCACCGGATGAACGTCTCAGTTCAGTTCTGAACAGCTCACTTGTAGATAACTTCAGGGAGATTTGAACGCCCCCCTAAGCCCCCCTCGGAAGCCCGAGGCCCCGGGTTGCGACTACGTTGCGTTGGATCTCCTGTGAGCCCGACTCGATGGTGTAGGGCACCGAGAACAGGTACTGTTGCGAGACGAATCCCTGGAGTTCGGCGTACTTGGAGCCTTTCTCCAGCTGCCCCATTAGCCCCATCACTTCCATCCCCACCCGAGCCAACTTCTGCGACGTCTGGCTGCTTATCAGCCTGAGTAACGAGGCCTCCATGTTGGGCACCATGCCCTCGCCTTGCATCCAGGCGATGCGATAGGCCATCATCCGGGAAGTCTCCAGGGACACCGCCACGTCGGCGAGCTTGTGTCGGATCCGGGGGTCGGCGGCTAAGGGCTTGCCGTTGTGGCTCGTTTCTTTGGCGTACTGAATGAGAAGGTCGAGGATGCGCTTGCCCCCGGCGGGGTGGTTTATCCCCGTCCTCTCGAAGTCCAGCAGAGTCATGGCCACATACCAGCCCCGGTTCACCTCGCCGAGCACGTTCTGCTTCGGAATCCGGACGTTGTCGAAGAACTCCTCGTTGAAGGAGCTTTCACCGCTCATCTCCTGGATGGGCCGCACGGTGATACCGGGGGTGTCCATGTCCAGAAGGAGGAAGCTTATGCCCCGATGCTTCACGGCGCTGGTGTCCGTGCGGGCGAGGAGGAACATGTGGTCGGCATACTGCGCGTAGCTCGACCAGATCTTCTGCCCGTTGATCACGTATTCATCGCCGTCTTCCACAGCGCGGGTCTGCAAAGACGCAAGGTCGGACCCCGAGCCCGGCTCGCTGAATCCCTGGCACCAGACCACTTCACCCCTGGCTATGTCGCCCAGGTAAGCCCTCTTCTGCTCCTCCGTGCCGTGGACCATCAGGGTCGGGCCCAGGAGGTTGAGGCCGAAGGAGTCGAGGCCCGGGGCCCCGCGGTACTCCCACTCCTCGTTAAAAATGAGCTGGGTCATGGGGGAAGCGCCTTGGCCGCCATACTCCTTGGGCCAGCCTATGGTGTTCCAGCCCTTTTCGGCCAGCATCTTCCGCCACTTCATTTCCGTGCCCTGATCGACGTTGGCGAAAGATATGGGGCCGCCAATCCAGTCGGAGGGCAGCTCCTTGTCGAGGAAGTCCCTGACCTCCTGCCGGAATGCGGTCTGTTCTTCAGTCAGGTGCAAGTCCATGTCTTCTCTCCTTGGAAGTTTGCTTCGCTTCGGAAGTCGTATGGTTAGATGGCGTTCTATAAGGAGGGCGAGTTATTCATCATCGACTCCGGCTTCTTTTTCGAGTCGCTCCCTCCGCATCTGCAAGGTTTCGTCTTCATATATCCAATATCTAGGGCCTTGCAAACTCCATTTAGATTGCTTTAGTTCTTTTGCTAGACCAGACATAGAATAAAGATCCCCATCGTACTCCACTTCAGTTTTGGTTCCTGCAACCGTACATGTCTTATCAGTGGCCCCAACAAGTTGCAAGGTAGCACCTTCAGGGACATTTACCATTTTGAATGTGAATTTCTCTCTTCGTATCCCAATTGGAAAACTATCCTCGACCTCGGCATCAATTAATTCAGGCGTCACATCCTTGATCATCAGGAGGTCTACAACAGACTTGACTCTAAATACCTCAATGTCTTTAAAAAACTCCCGTCGTCGATTAACCCTATAGTCTCCGAAAGCGGTATGCAGGGCCTTTTCCACCCTTTCGTAGTTTGGTACCACCGCCGCGTACTCGCATTCAAATGGCAATGGCAAATTACTGCTGTCCAAGCCATTCATCCGTCGTTTGACGTCGATAGGTGAATGTCCGTTCGTAATACCAATTTTTATGTAGCCCGGCATCGCCTCGTTGCTCAATATGTAAACGATCCCCGTCTTGGGAGAGCTATCGCTTCGGTTGTCAATTTCCGGGCTTTGCGATTCCGAGGATAACTGATTCATCTCGTCCGTTACTCCGGCAATATCATCCATCTAATCTCTCAATTAATTTGTTGCCGACCTTAGAGATTGTAAAGCCGGATGGCGTTTTCCCCCAGGACCTTAGCTTGGTCGGCCTCCGGGAGGGGGCTGAGGGTCTGCTTAATTGTGTTGACGGGGTCCGAGTGGCCTTCGGAGTGGGGGTAGTCGGACGCCCAGACGAACCGGTCGGCCTGGAGCCTTTCGATCATTGGCAGCGCCAGGTCCTCGTCGGGGTCCATGGAGATCCAGCACTGGTTTCGAAAATACTCGCTGGGCATGAGCTTCATGGGAGTGGTGAAATGGAACTGCTCGGATGTGTGGTCCATCCGCTCCAGCCACCAGGCTATCCATCCACAGCCGCTTTCCAGCGCCGCCACCTTGAGGTTGGGGAACCGATCGAAGACGCCGCCTTCGAATAGCGTCGTAAAGGCGATCATCACGTTACCGGGAGCCATGACGTTGGTGAACCACCAGGGGGTAGGCGGGTAGTCCGGCGACTCGGGGATGGGGTAGAGATGGCTGCCGGGGAAACTGGGGTCGCCGACCACATGAAGGCCGATTGGAACTCCCTGGCCCTGGGCCTCGGCCCAGAACGAGTCGAAATAGACGTCTCCATAGGGGCGCCCGTTGACCGAGTTGGCGCTCAGCATCATACCTTTCGCCCCAAGACCCCCCGCCCGAGCCAACTCGGAAACCGCTCCCTCCACCTCAATCATGGAAATCATGGCTACGGGAATCAATCGCTGAGGGTAGGGCCGGCAAAAGTCGAAAAGCCAGTCGTTGTAGGCGCGGCAGTAGGCCTCTGCGACGTCCGCCTGTCGGCACTCGGCCTGCCAGCTCAGCCCAAGAGAGGGATACAGGACGGCCACGTCTATGCCGTCCTCGTCCAGAACCTTGATCCGCTCGTGGGGGTCCACGGCGCCTGCCACGATACCCTCTTCATAGGTGACCATTCCCGGGGTGAGGAGGGGGACCAGGTCCTGGTCGATTGAGCAGATCCGGCCCAGGGTGCCTCCTTGCAGGAGCAGGCCCACCGGCTTTTGCCCGTTAACCGAAAGGTATTCCAAGCCCTGGTCGTCCTTCATGAGCTGCATGGCCAGGTGACGGTACTCGGGGTCGATGTACCGCTCCCAGAGGTCTGGGGGCTCGGTCACGTGGGCGTCGGCGTCTACTATCGTGGTATTCACACCATTAACCTGTGTATCGACAACATATGTCTCTACGCACCGGGCAAGTGACCGGTTCGTGAGGCCGTGGAAAGGGGCCTGCGCGTTCGCTAGGGCAAGGACACAGCGAGACAGGTCACGGTCTTGACGACGCTGCCGACGGCGTGGACCTTGTTGGTAACCAGCTCGCCGATGGTGTTGACGTCCTGGGCTTCCAGGACTGCTATCACGTCGTAGGGCCCGACTACGGCGTCTACGGAGGTGACACCCTCCACCGATCTCAGGTTCTTGACGACGGTATTAGTCGTCCCTACTGCAGTTTCGATGAGAACGAAGGCCTTATTTGCCATTTACCCCTCCCTTGGGTTCGGGGCCGGCGGCCCCTGTAAGTGTCCGCATTCTATTCCGTACGGAAAAATGGTGTCAAACCGCGCGTCCGCACGCTTTTCACACCGGAATTACATACAAGTATGACCGTTCGCTCTCTGCAACCAACCCTTCCATCCCTGCATCAAGAGTGGCCAGCTGTCCTTCTCGTTGCATCGCCGCGGCCAGCAGTACTGCATCCGTAACTTGGCGGTAACCCTGAAGACGCGCACCGATTGACTCCGGCAGTTGAAGGATGGACCGGTCCAGTGGCCAGAATGTGTGATCTCCTAGCCTCGTCAGCCTCTCCATGACAGCAATGGCATCAAGAGGAGTAACGTTGCGCCGAACCACCAACGGGTTGCACGAGACCCGTACGAAACCTGCTTCTGTCAAGGTGCACGTCGCCCATCCTCTATGCCGTTGCTCTTCAAACCAGGCCCTTGCCGCGGCATGGTGCACGTGGTTGGGCCAAGCGAGGGCTATCAGGACATTGACGTCCAGCAGCGCGGTCACGGCCAGTCGCTCAACGCTCGGTAGACATCCTCGCTGGTGATTGGCTCGGCATCTGCGACGACGGCAAACACTGTGCCATCCCCGTGAGCTTCCCCACTAGCCGTTCCCTTGAAACCGCGACGCGCCAACTCCGACAAAGAGCTCCCGAGGCTACACCCCATCCGATCAGCTAGCGCGCGCGCGACTGCCAGCACGTCGTCGTCGATAGTTACTGTAGTGCGCATATAGCCATCATAACATCACAGCATCAAACTGTCGCTATGTCATTGCCCTCATTCCGGCTCCCAAGCCGGAATCCATCCCCAGTGTTTGCCGCACAAAGCACACCGGGTGGCTCGAGCGCTGCAAAGGTATCGCCTTGTGAACACCGCAGGCCTGATATAGGATGCTTTTCAGAAACTAAGTGGAGGAACACAACATGGGTATATCACTGGCAGAAGCCAACAAGATGTGCGAGGTAGCCATCGCCAAGGCGGACGAGCTGGGAATAAAGATCAGCGTCGCCGTCTGCGATTGGGGAGGAAGACTGATATCCTTCGACCGGATGGACGGAGCATTCTGGGCCAGCGTTTACGGGTCCCAGGGCAAGGCGACGGCCTCCACGGCGTTTGGCCGAGCCAGCGTGCAGCTGATGGAGCGAGCAGACCACCCGACTATCAAAGGCATCATCGCCGCCGACGACGGTCGCATGATCCCGGGCCAGGGCGCGATACCCGTTATCAGGAACGGCATCGTTGAGGGTGCTTGCGGAGTCGGGGGTGGTACGGGTGAGGAGGACGAGGTCTGCGCCCAGGCAGCCGTGGACGCACTATAAAGCTATTCCCTCGAGTCCTACCTGGCCCGGTCTAAAGCAACGACCGGAATTTTCCGGGTAGTCTTCTTCTCGTACTCGGCGAACTGGGGAAGCAGGGCGGCTTGCTTTGAATAGACTTCGGCGCGGGCAGGGTCGTGCAGGACCGTAGCTTTAGCCTGGAAACTCTCGCCGCCGACTTCGACGGTCACTTCAGGGTTCGCTACCAGGTTGTGGTACCAGCCGGGACTCGTAGGAGTGCCCGCTTTTGACGCGAACACATGGATCCGGCCGTCGTCGTCGAGATAAATCATCGGGCTTACGTATTTCTTACCGCTCTTTGCGCCGGTGGTCGTCAGCAACAGGAGCGGCAGGCCATCAAAGTAGCCGCCGACCTTGCCGCCGTTCTCACGGAACTCTTTAATTACTGACTCATTTGAGAAATCTGCCATCGTAAGTGAACGCCTTTATTTACGATTCCGGCTCGGGAGCCGGAATCGGCTAATCCATCCATTTATCAGCGAAAGTTTAGCGTATTTTCAGCCAGAGACTGCCGCGCGACTGGCCATCGGCCCTCAACACGCCCCCCGCCCATGCCCCCCAGCTCTAAGATCCGTATCGCCACCCACCCCGCTCATCCTGAGCTTAGTCGAAGGGTCGAGCAGATACTTCAGCCGGCTAAATTCATCGGCAGACCTTGCAGTTGGCCCACCCTCGCCTTTGCGTGTTCAACATATGCCGGGTTGATTTCGTAGCCAACGTACCGGCGGTCGGCATTCACTGCAGCCTCGGCAGTCGTGCCTGACCCAATGAACGGGTCCAGCACGATTTCTCCGATAAACGAGTACAGGTTGATCAATCTCAGCGGAAGCTCGACGGGGAAGGGGGCGGGGTGGTTGGCCTTTCTTGCACTCGCCGCGGGAAACCGCCAGATGCTCTTCGTGTATTCCAGGAACTCGTCCCGGCCTACGCTATTTTCCCCCGTCACCCGACGCTTGTACGTCTCCTTGCAGAAGACCATGATATATTCGTGGACGTCCCGCAGCACCGGGTTGCTCGCCGACCTCCAGCTGCCCCATGCGCAGGACGAGCCTGCGCTGGCGCCCTTGTCCCAGATGATCTCGCCGCGCATGTGGAACCCGCACTCACGGGCGATGTCCATGATATAGATGTGCAGGGGTATGTAAGGCGTCCGCCCGACGTTCGCTATGTTGACGCACGCCCGGCCCCCCTGCACCAGCGTCCGGTACGTCTCCTGAAGCACCTCCGAAAGCAGGTCCCGGTACTCGGCTAGAGAGAGGTCATCGTCGTAGTCCTTGCCGACGTTGTACGGCGGCGAGGTGATCATCAGGTGCACCGAGTTATCGGGGAGGTGGTGCATGTCCCGGCTGTCGGCGCAGTGGATGACGTCCACTTGTTCGGGCGTGTGCTCCCGGTATTCCCCCGACTCCTTAGACCCGTTCCGCAAGTCCTCATAGAGGCGCTTGCCGTAGAAAGCCCGGGAGTCGTGGCCTTCACGGGTCACCGTGCCGAAGGAGGAGGTTTTGCTGCGCTTTATTGTGCGTGCCACGGGTCCATTCTAAGCCTTCAACCTTGTTCCTTGTCATCTTTGTCCTGACTCACACCGCTCACCCTGAGGCACTCGAAGGGTCGAGCGGAGACTCGCAAGCCTGGTCGCTTCAACAGACCTCCCCCGCCCCCGCTCATACTTCGAGTACCTCAGCACGAGCGGCCTCACCACGGCCATTTCCTTTTCCTCTACGCGTGATTGCCTCTCACGCCGCTCCCCCTGAGGCTCTCGAAGGGTCGAGCGAGGGACTCGCAACTCTCGTACTTCAACGACCCAGCATGTAACGCTGTGACAACTTCGGCAGCAAGTCCCAACGGTCTCTGATAATGGCCTCCTTCTTTTTTCTAGACCAGCCCTTTATCTGCCGCTCCGCTGCAAAGGCCTCGTCGCGGGTAGTGAATTCTTGCAAGAACACCAACGTCAGCGGCCTTCGATTCTTGGTATAGCCATCCACCCTACCCGAATTGTGAGTCTCCAACCGGCTCTCTAAATCATCAGTGTGGCCCGTGTAATAGGACCCATCGGAACACTGTAGGATGTATACGTGGAAGGCCATACTGATACTGTCACTCACGCCGCTCCCCCTGAGGCTCTCGAAGGGTCGAGCGAGAACTCGCAACCTAGGCCGCTTTAGCAAACCTCCCCTACCCCCCGCTCATACTTCGCGCGCCTCAGCACGAGCGGCCCCCCCACCACCCTAAGGCCGAAGCACGGAACTCATCGCCCGAGGCCCTTTCCTCACCTTCCTTGGCGAGGACTTGGACTCGATGCGGACGGCGCAGACCTTGTACTCAGGTATCTTCGCCGAGGGATCGAAGGCCCGGTTGGTCAGGAAGTTCGCCGCCGAGTCCCGGAGCTTCACGAAAGGTACGAATATCTCGCCTTCCCGCACAGCCTCCGTCACCGCAGCCCGACCCTCCAGCTCACCCCTCCTCGACTCCACCCGCACCTCTTCCCCGTCTCCGATCCCCGCTCTTTTGGCGTCCCTGGGGTGAATGGATATCTCAAGGTCCGGGGCCCGGGCCATCAGCCCTTCCACCCGCCGGGTCATGGTGCCGCCGTGCCAGTGGTACAGCATCCTGCCGGTGTTGAGGATCAACGGGAACCTGCGGTTGGGCATCTCCGCGGCGGGCGCCGTCTGCTCCACGGGCACGAACTTGCCGAGACCCCTCGGGAAGCTCTCCTCGTAGAGGATGGGTGTCCCGGGGTGGTCTGGGGTGGGGCAGGGCCACTGGATGCCGCCCTCCGCGTCCAGCCTCTCGTACGTTATGCCCGAAATTATCGGCGTGAGGGAGGCCATCTCCTCAAAGATTTCCTTGGGATGACCGAAGTCGAACTGAGACTCGTCGAGCCCCAAGCGCCGGTACACACGACGGGCGAGATCACTAGTGATGTCCCAGTCGGGCCTGCTCTGCCCCACGGGGTCGATGGCCTTGCGCACCCGCTGGACTCTTCGCTCGCTGTTGGTGAAGGTTCCGTCTTTCTCGGCGAAGCTGGTCGCGGGGAAGACCACGTCGGCTATTTCTGCGGTCTCATGTAGGAAGATGTCCTGAACGACGAGGAATTTGAGGTTCTCCATGGCCTCACGGGCGTGTCGCAGGTCGGGCTCGCTGAGAAGGGGGTTCTCCCCGACGACGTACATCGCCTTCAGCCGACCCTCCTCGGCCTCCTTCATCATGTCCGTGACCACCATTCCCTTCTCTTCGGGGATGCGTCCGCCCCAGGCCCGAGCGAACTTCTCCAGCGACTCGTCGTCAAAGTTCTGGTATCCCGGCAGGTTGCTGGGTGTACAGCCGGCGTCGCCGCAGCCCTGGACGTTGTTCTGGCCCCGCAGCGGCGAGATCCCGTTCCCGGGCTTGCCCATCTGCCCCGACACAAGCGCCAGGTTCAGCACGGCGTGGCAGTTGGCGGTGCCGTTGGTGTGCTGGGTCAAGCCCATGCCCCAGACGAAGCACGAGCCGCTGAAGGGAGGACTAGCGTAGAGGCGCGCCGCCTCGATCATCTGCTCTTTCGGCACACTTGTTATCGACTCGACGAAGTCGGGGGTGTATTTGTCCAGCGACGCCTTCCACTCCTCGAACCCTTCGGTCCTATCGTTGACGAACTTCCGGTCCCACAGCCCCTCGTCCATGATCACCTTTGCCATGCCGTTGAAGAGTGCGACGTCGGTTCCCGGGCGCTCCCTGAGCCACAGGTAGGCGTAGTCGCAGAGATCTATACGCTTGGGGTTAATGACGATCAGCTTGGCGCCGTACAGGTCGACGGCCTTGCGAAAGCGGGTTGCGGCAACAGGGTGATTTGAGCTCGGGTCGCACCCTGCGATGATCAGACAGCCCGCCTTTTCGTAGTCCAGGTAAGAGTTGCTGGTCGCCCCGCTCCCGAGAGACCTCAGCATCGCCTCCACCGACGGCGAGTGGCACAGCCGAGTGCAGTGGTCGATGCTGTTGGTGCCCATCGCCATGCGCATGAACTTCTGGAGGATGTAGCCGTCCTCGTTGGTCGCCTTGGCGGAAGCGAGGGCCGCGGTTGCCCCCCGGTGCTCAACCAGCTTGTCGGCGGTCAGGTCCAGGGCCTCGTCCCACGACGCAGGCGTGAGTTTTCCGTTCTTCCGTATGAGGGGCGTGGTCAGCCGGTCGCCGTGGTTAACGAAGGTCACCCCGAACCGGCCCTTGACGCACAGCTTGCCGAGGCTCGACTGGTTGTTGGGATCATCGTCGACCCATAGGACCTTGTCACTGGCGTCGGTGTTCAGAAGAATCCCGCACCCGACCCCGCAGTAGGGGCACACCGTCGAGGTCTGCTTGACGGCGTTGGCGGGACTCAGCTTCGGCTCTATCGCCCCGGTCGGGCAGGCTGCGACGCACGAGCCGCAGGAAGTGCAGATCGACTCGCCGATGGGCTCATCGGCGTACGTTCCAATGAACGCGTCTTGTCCCCTGCCAAGGATGGCAATGGCCCCGATCTCCTGCAGGCTCTGGCACGCCTCGACGCAGCGGCCGCACATGATGCAATCGTCCATCTCCACCGAGAAGAAGGGGTTGCTGACGTCGGTGTGGTCCCGGGCACGGGTCTCGTATCCGGGTGATAGTAAATCGTGAAACTTGGAGGCGGTTTTCAGCTCCTTGTGCTCGGCGAGAGGTTGGCCGGGAGTCTCGGTGGGGAGCATTCCGAGGGTCAGGTCGAGGATGCCCTGGCGGATGCGCCGTACCTCGGGGCTGTTGGTGTGTACGACCATGCCTTCGGAGACGGGGGTGTGGCAGGAAGCCGGGAACCCGCGTCGGCCCTCGACCTGCACAAGGCACGTCCGGCACGCCCCGATGGCCGGCATGGCCGGGTCCTTGCACAGCTGGGGCACGTACACCCCGGCGGCGTTTATCACCTCCAGGATGGAGCTCCCCTCCCGTGCCTCGGCGGCCATTCCGTCTATTGTGAGGTTTATGGTCACTGCTTTAACTCCAAGAGATATTCAGTCGGCACCCCTTCGCTTATTCTAGCACTCCGTCCGTTGTGGCTCACTCACCCCGCTCACCCGGAGTGGAGTCGGGGGCCGAGCGGACTCCTGGACGAACTGCCCGCTTATACGCGCTTACCCTATAATGACCATTCACACTTTTTGCGGCAAAGTCATTGAACGAAGACGATAGATGAGATTTCTAAAGAGAACCATCACTGGAGTCTGTGCTCCCAATTGGAAGGTGCTTTTGGTATTGTCCCTGACCGTCATACTTACCCTAGGGATCAGCCCCGCCTTGTGCGGATGGGAATCCGATCCCCGCGGGAGGGAAGCTGCTCTTGAAAATTTCGAGGATGCACGCCGATATTGGCCGACGATGCGATATAACCAGTGGTCGGCCGATGGAAGCCAAATTGTCTTTTCCTGGTACTCGCAAGCTAAGCGAGAAAATCAGATTTATGTCGTAGCCCCGGATGGTTCAAATCTGCAATTTATTGTCAAGCATGGATACAACCCTAACATTTCCCCCGATGGTGAGCGCATTGTCTATACTGCCACCGAGGGCCATAGAAAGCTCCCTTTCCTAATCGAGACACGGAAGATAGATGGCTCGGACCGGCAACGTCTCATGGAAGGTGGCAGGGAGCCAAATTATTTGTACCCAGCATGGTCGCCCGATGGCACGCGTATTGCCTTTGCCAGAGACAGTGAGAGTGGGGAATTTGATGAAGACATAGGAATATACACCATGGCTGCGGACGGGCCCGACTTACGTTGGCTCCTACGTAGCCGTTCTAGGCATGTGGCAGGGCCTGTATGGTCGCCAGATGGTAAGAGCTTGTCGTTCACGGGCTACGAGAATGCTGCTGGGAGCCTAAGAGCTATTCCTCAGTTGCGCCACGTGCTTTATGTCATAGAAGCGGACGGCTCGGAGCTGACTCGAGTGTATGAATCACCGATTCGTGAGAAGTATGAGAACGTGAATGAAATAGTAGGACATCCGACATGGTCGCCCGATGGTAGGAAATTGACATTTGTTCTAAACGTGCACCCTGAGGATAAGGAAGGTGATCCCCCGGATGTACATGTGACCACTGTCAATACCGACGGCTCTGAACTTAAGACAGTTGCAGAGTTTCCTGGCGAAGAATATATCACGGGGATAACGTTTGGAGTCCGCTCTTTATCATGGTCTCCAGATGGATCTTCCCTATTGTTTACTACAACAGAGGAAAGAGAGGAAAGCCTAATAGTAGCCAATGCGGATGGCTCCGGCCACATTAAAGTCGGAGAGGGTTATCACCCAGGCTGGTCACCTGACGGATCCAAGATCGTATTCTACGGCGGAAGTGGTCGGTTGGTTGTCATTTCCCGGAATGGCGCGGACGTTCGTATTCTCACTGAGAAAGACGACAACGACGAACCTGTATTGGCTGATGCCCGTGAATAGTGGAAGCATACTTCCGAAGTAGCCTCCCCTACTTCCCCACCGCCTCCTCAAAAGCCTCCTTGAAGTGCGCCAGCCCCGACCGCACGGGGCCCGGAGCCATCTGCCCTAAACCGCACAGTGACCCGAACCCTACCACGTCGTTCAGATAGGCCAGCTTCTCCAGCCCCGACCTCCCCTCCTCGCCCCGTTGCACTGCGCCCAGCAGGTCCAGCATCCGCTTCGTGCCCTCTCGGCAGGGCGTACACTTGGAGCACGACTCCGCCGCATTGTACGCCGTCAGCCTCCTCACGACCTCCACCGGCGACACACTGGTGTCCAGCACCGTTATCCCCCCCGACCCCAGGACCGCACCCTCGGGGTCCAGCATTCCGGGGCCGATTGGCACGTCCAGCATCGACTCGTTAAGCAGCCCGCCCGACGGACCTCCCGCCACCACACCGATGACCTCGCAGCCATCCGGCGGCCCACCCCCGATGTCGAACACGATCTCCCGGACGGTGGCGCCCATTGGAACTTCCACGAGTCCCGGCCTCCGCACCCGTCCGCTCAACGATACCAGTTTGGTACCCGGCGAGGGCTCGGCGCCTACGTCGGAAAGCAGCATCGGGAGGTTGCATAGAGTCTCGACGTTGTTTATGACCGTCGGCTTGCCCCAAAGCCCCGACTCAACCGGGAAGGGGGGTTTGGTCCGGGGCACGTTTCGCTGACCCTCGATGCTGTTCATCAGCGCGCTCTCTTCGCCGAGAATGTATCCCCCACCACCCCGCCTCACCTCGATGTCCAGGTTGAAGTCGCTGCCAAGTACGCCATCTCCGGCCAAGCCCTTGTTTCGGGCCTGCTCCAAAGCGTTCTCAATCCGTCCCGCAGCAGCATTGGCCTCGCCGTTGATGTAGAGGTAGGTCTTTTCCACACCTATCGCGTAGGCAGCGATGGCCAGTCCTTCCAAGAGCAGGAACGGCGAGCCTTCCATCACGTGCCGGTCCTTGTATATGCCCGGCTCACCCTCTTCGGCGTTGACTATGAGATACCGGGGCCCGGGCCCCGCTGCCCGCGCTCCCTGCCACTTGCGCCCCGCCGGGAAGTAGGCGCCACCCCTCCCCCGAAGATCGGCCCTCACGACCTCTTCAACCACCTGCTCGGGTGTCATGGAGTGGAGAACTTCGTTAAGGGTGGCGTAGCCGCCGTGAGCCACGTAATCGTCGATGTTGCCGGGTTCTATCGCCCCGACGTGCTCCATTACCCGACGCTCCTGACCCTTCCAGAAACCGGGTAGGCCGTCGGTTGGAGGCCACAGGACAGGTTTGCCCTTCCAAGTCGAAGAGGCGTCGCCCAAGCCCGCGAGCCAGAAGCTAAGGATCGAGTTCACGTCCGCTGGGCCGACGTTGGTCAGCCGATAGGTGAGCCCCTCGGCCATCTCCACTATGACCACCGGGGCCTCGTGGCACGCGCCGTCGCACCCCGCCACGCGCACGGGGGTCATCAACCCCTTCTTAGCCACCGTCGCCTGCAGCAGGGACAGAACCGCCCCCGCCCCGACCGTGCGCGTGCAACCGCCCAGCTGGACAAGGGCCCTGGGGAAGCGGGTCCTCGCCTCACGTTCGGCGTTCGATTTGAGTTCCGAGTAGCTCATCTTTGCAATGGCATGTTTCGAGGCACGGACTGGAGGCGAATCACCGCGTCCTCGGGGGTAAGCTTTCCGAAAGTCCCGCCTTCAAGCTCCATTGTCGGGGCCATGGCACATACGAAGAGGCAGGGCGCTTCCTCCAGGGTCAGCGCTCCGTCGTCGGTCGTCTCCCCGACCTCGATACCCAGCTCACCACTGACCGCATCCAGGACCCGGGTGCCGCCCTGCAGGTAGCAGGCCAGGCCCGTGCAGACTCTCAACACGAAGCGTCCCGGCTCCTTCAGCCGGAGTTCCGGGAAAGAGGACGCTACGCCGTGCACCTCGCTCTTGGGGACTCGTAGGTAGGCCCCGATCTCCTCCATGGCCCACGCGGGTATCCAGTGAAGCCCTTCCTGGACAGCGCGCAAAGCCGGCAGCAGGTAGGTCCTGTGTCGCGGAAAGCGGCCAAGTATCTCTTTTGTCTCTTCCCTGTCCAAAGCCCCTCCCAGCAGGGAATGGGGCTGATTATACAGGTGTTTCGTTGGGGATGTTCAGGCCGAGTCCACGCACCGATTCCCGAGAGGGCACACCCTCCCCACCCCACCCCCGAGCCCCGTAGTAGCCCGCAACCGTCTCTGCGAGACCGGATTCAGTCACCGCGCCGCCTTCGAAAACGCGATGTGGAAGGCTGTCATCTCCCCGCTTCCAGCCCTCGCGAACGTTGAACGCCTTGCGGACCAGGTTTATCCGCTCTCCTGCTTTCCTCAAGCCCTCGGCGCCGATGTTGTGGCCCGTGGCCAGGCGGTAGATGTGTGCTGCCTCGGGGTAGAAGTCGTTGAGGACCCGGCGCACGAACTTTGACAGGACCAGCGAATCCAGCGCCGCTGCAAAGTCCTCGGCCTCTGCGACCGACCGCCCGATCTCCGAGGCATCCGCCCGTTGTGCGGCAACATCGCTCAGATCGAAGTCATAAGCCGACGCCTTGTTGTGGCACGCGCCCCGGGGGCTGACCGCGAGGGCCAGGGCCAGGTGTCTCAGCCGGCCTGGGTGAAAGCCGGGCATCTCCAGTCCCTTGACGTGCATGGCCCACGCCTCGGAGCCGCCGCCTGTGCGGGCCGCTGCTGCTCTGCTGCCCTCCGACAGAAGCTCCCCGACACCCTCCTTCCGGCCTATCTGTTCGATAACAGCGAGGAGCTCGGGCCCGCTCCCGAAGCGCAGGTCCAGGCCATTGGTGTCGGCGCGCGTGAGGACGCCCTGTTCGAAGGACTCCATCGCCCAGGCTATCGTGCCACCGGCGCTTATGGTGTCAATGCCCAACCGGTCGCACAACCCTGCGGCTTGGATCACTATGTCGGGATCATCGATCCCGCACAGCGGCCCGAAGGCGAACAGGCTCTCGTACTCCAGCCGGGATTTCGTCCCGCCTCCCTTCGCCGAGTAGATGTGCTCCCACTCCCGTGACATATCCAACCCAGACTCCCGGCTCCGCCTTCGCTCCAGGCTCTCGACGCTCAGGGAATCCGCACCTTCGAACGTGTACTGCCGGAAGTTGTAGGCCGGGAGCGCGCCCGCGGCGTTCAGCTTTGCCAGGTTGGCAACGGTGCCCGGGCCCCGATATTTTGCTGTCGACTCCGACTGCATGGCGAGCCCCAGCTTCGCAATCATTTCGGCGAGCTCGGGGGCGGGTGGGGGTTGGATCGCATTGCCCTTGAAGGCGATGGCCTTCAGATTCTTGGCCCCCATCACCGCCCCGGCGCCCGTCCTGCCCGCCTGCCGACCACCGTTGCTGATACAGGCGAACCTGACCAGAGCCTCGCCCGCCGGGCCTATGGCCGCTACTTTGGGGTCGGACTCTCCGAGAAGTGAGCTTATCTTCGCTGCCGTCTCCTGGGCAGACAGGTCAACAAGAGACGCGGCATCCATCACCCTCACCGAGTCATCCTCGATGTGCAGGAAAGCGGGCCCCGACGCCCTGCCCTTGATCACCAGCGCGTCGAAGGGCATCCGGGACAGCTCTTCCGCCACGGGCCCCGAGGACAGGGAGTCGCCCACGAACCCCGTG
The DNA here is from genome assembly GCA_965222055.1 of Dehalococcoidia bacterium. Taxonomy (GTDB): domain Bacteria; phylum Chloroflexota; class Dehalococcoidia; order Plut-88900; family Plut-88900; genus Plut-88900. Next base: position 2,924,781 of record CBDCTF010000007.1, on the reverse strand, counting down.
AGCGGCGACTTGCAGGCCACCGCCATCTTCGAAGACCCCGGTACCCCCGCCCCGAGAAACGGGCCGCGGGTGAAGATAAGTGCGTTCTCGGGGGAGAGGGGGTCGGCGCCCGGCGGGCAGTGCTTGTAGAGCAGCCAGGCCCCCAGCCCCGCCCCACCTATAAAGGAGACCTGCTCCTCCTCCGAAAGCGGCTCGAACCTCGACTTGTCGCTGGCGAGGTCAATTACGAAAATTCGGCCATGATAGACATGCATTCGGGTTACTCTCGCGTGCCGGGCCCCGACGAATCTAGTCGTCGTCCGGCGGAGCCTGCGCCTCAAGGGCCAGGGCCTTGTCCAGGTCTTCCTGGGTGTTGACGTTGAAGAAGCTCAGGTGGTGCGGGTCCATAAGATCGATGTCGTCTTCTTCTACGTAGGCGACCCTGACCTCTTCGAAAAACAGGGCGATCTTCAGGTCATTGCGCTTCAGCCGCTGCTCGATTGGCTCAAGGCAGCTCTTCGAATATACGGCGTGCAGGGGTTCGGGCCTGCCGTTCAGCCTCGGGACTACGACGTCATAGTCGGAGGCGATATCCAGCATGAAGCGGAGCAGGTCGGTGTTCAGGAAGGGCATGTCGCAGGCAACCACCACTCCGTAGTCGCCCCTTGCCGCCGAGAGGCCGGTGAATATGCCGCCCAGGGACCCGCTGTCCGGGTAGATGTCGGCGGCGGTCCTGACCCAGGGAGGGAGGCCCAGGGCTTCGACACGCGACTCCTCGGCAACGACCACAATCGTCTCCGAGCTTACCTGGGAGAGCCTGCCGACCACCCGCTCGATCAGCGATTCCCCGCCGATCTTCTCGACGGCCTTGTTCCTCCCGAGTCGCCTGCTCATCCCCCCGGCCAGCGCGACGCCGCTTACTTTAGCAGTCTGTCTTCCACTCACCATAACCAACCCATTATACCGACGCCGAGGGTGTCGGGCCAAAGAAATTCTCTCTATACCTCAATGGGTTGTAGATGCGCTGAGGCGTGAAAGGGCTAGGGCCGTAGGCTCGCCGAGGAGCGTCGAAGGCTCGATGAGGAGAGTGAGGGTGATTCCCTAGGGGGTGGGGCCGCTCGTGCTGAGCTTAGTCGAAGTATGAGCGGGGGGGGGGGCGGGACAGGCCCTTTCAACCGGCCAAGGGTGCGAGTCCCCCGCTCGACCCTTCGAGTGCCTCAGGCTGAGCGGCGTGTGTGGGAGCCAAGCGTAGGGGAAAAGTAAATGGTCCAATGGGGCCGCTCGTGCTGAGGCTCTCGAAGTATGAGCGGGGGCGGGACAGGCCCTTTCAACCGGCCAAGGGTGCAAGTCCTCCCCTCGACCCTTCGACTACGCTCAGGGTGAGCGGCGTGCGTGGAAGACTAGGGCCGGAAAAAAGGACCGGCAGGGGTGTGGGGCCGCTCGTGCTGTCGTAGATCCGCCGAGGCGGGAGGCTCTCGAAGTATGAGCGGGGGGCGGGACAGGCCCTTTCAACCGGCCAAGGGTGCAAGTCCTCCCCTCGACCCTTCGACTACGCTCAGGGTGAGCGGCGTGCGTGGAAGACTAGGGCCGGAAAAAAGGACCGGCAGGGGTGTGGGGCCGCTCGTGCTGTCGTAGATCCGCCGAGGCGGGAGGCTCTCGAAGTATGAGCGGGGGGCCGGGGAACGTTCGCTGAAGCGGCCAGAAGTGCCCTATTCCCCCACCCCCATCACCTCCCCGAGCCCCGCGCTCAACACTTCCTTCACCCCCAACCCCTCCCGAGGCCTGAAGCGCAACTCTCTACCCTCCCACGAAAGCACGTAATCGTTTCCAACACCCGAGTTCAACCGCCCGTTGCCTGAGGTTGCGCCGGTTATCGCCTGCAGGGCGTCGTTGATGCAGCCGTCGGGGCCCCACCCGACCCTCAGCCCGGCCTCCTTCTTCGCAATGCCCCAGTGATGTATCGCATGGTCGACCATCCTCGCTCCGAGGGCCGCACCCACGCACCTCACCCCGTGAAAGTTGACCGCCTCGAAAAGCATGTCCCGCAGGAACGACGCCCTGTTCCTGTCCCCAGGATGCTCCGTGTCCCTCGAAGTCCTCGCCGAGAATATCGAGTCCCAGCCCGGCGAGTACCGCTTGATGTCGACTATCGGCGTGCCGTCTATCATGTCCAGCCGGTCCAGCCGCACCACCCGGCCCTCGACTCCCAGCGCCCGCACCGAGGTGAGCCCTATCGGGTTCGGCCTTCCCGGCGCCCTCAACCCGAACACGCCCCTCCCCCGGCCAATTTTCTCCATCATTCCGGCCTCCAAGCCGGTCGAAGATGCGCCGAGGCGTGAATCCATTCTCTCCCTCCTCCCCCGGGCCCCGTGCCTCGAAAGAGTCAGACTTTGCCTATCCGCCCTGTGAAACCAGCCCATTATGATCAGATGCGTGTTCGACTCTATACCCGCCAGCCCCGCCCCGTATTCAGGGAAAACCTCAATGGACGCGGGCACGCCGTCGATGGGCATTTCATCTCCCTCCCCAACGGACGAGACCACCCTCCCGATTGGGATGATGTTGTACGGTCCGGCAGTCTCGCTAGTCATGTTCCTACTGACTCTTCCAGTAAATCCTGTAGATCGTCCCGCTGCCGTAGTCCGCGACCAGCAGAGACCCATCCGGGGCCTGCGCCACGTCCAGCGGCCTATCGATGCCTAACGCGAAGTCCGACACCTCCGCCCTGTAAGACTCCCCATCCCTCTCAAGTTCCACCCGCACTATCTTCCGCCCCGTGTCTCGAAGGTGGGAGCCCCACTGGGCGATGAACAGGTCGTTGGTGTATTCCCCAGGAAACATCCCGCCGGTGTAGAAGACCAGCCCGTTCGCTGAGGAACGTTGCTCCATCTCGGCGATGGGCGGGAGTGTGCCCTCGCAATTCGACCCCTGCCCGACGCCCCAGCAGTCGGCCCAGCCGTAGTCTCCGCCGTCTACCAGCAGGTTCAGCTCCTCGGGGACGTTCAGCTCCAGCTCGTCTCTCCCGTTGTCGGCGCCGAACAGCGTCCCGTCCACGGGGTGGAAGGCGATGTCGTAGACGTTACGCAGGCCGCTGGCGTAGATCCGGCGCCCGGTCCCATTGAGATTGAAGTGCAACACCGACGCGCTCAATGCACTCCGCTCCTGGCAGGCGTTGCACGTCGAGCCCAGGGTCAGGTACATCTTCCCGTCGGGCCCAAAGGCCAGGCCGTTGTTTTGGTGAATCCCCGTTGGCAGCTCCGACACAATCGTCTCAACGTCATCGGGCTGTCCGTCCCCGTTCGAGTCTCGCAGCGCGGTCACGGACCCTCTGCTCGATACGTACAGCGTGTCTTCCCGGTGCGCCAGACCCAGCGGTGCGGGAAACCCGCGCGCATACAGCCCCACCGAGTCCGCCTCCCCGTCCGAGTCCAAATCCCTCAAAGCGGCAATCGCACCGTCCTGCTGGCTCACGTAGACGACCCAGTCATCCGACACCGCAATGCTGGTCGGGTTGGAAAGTCCGAGGAAGAACACGTTGGCCCCGAAACCGGGCGGCACCGCCAGCCCCGCACCCCCCGCCACGAGGCCCACATCCTCTTCTACCGCTCTTACGGTAGTCGGAGTTGGCGCCGCAGGTTTCTCAGCAGGGGTTGGGGGTGGGATTAGGGTGGTGGAGGGAGTCGGGGCCTCTGACCCGCACCCCGCCGCCAGGACAGCCAAGAGCAATAGGGCAAGGGACGCAGCCGGCCAAACATTAACTATCGGAGTTATTGTTCCCTGTCCGCTCCTCAAAATAGACCTCCGGGCTACATAACGCCCGAGGCCATTCTACCAACTATCCTGGGCGTCTATGTGCGAGCATCGGTTGAAGTGTGCTCGAAGTGGAAGGCGCTCTCCAACGCTTAAGATCACGTCGGAGCCCCCACCGCACCGGCTTGTATTCGCACCTACCAGCCGACGGGCTTCGTGAAGTCGCCCTGGGCGTCGGAGAGTGTGCCGGGGAACAGGCTAGCGCTCAAGGGACCTCGGCGCAGCCTCCTGTACCAAGAGGCCGCTTTACGTAGCTCGAAACTTGTCTTGTTGCTTGGATCAATGACCCCGATTTGTTTCCCCAGCTTGGTTCGAGTCATCCTGATGGGAAGCTTGAGGTCGGAGTCGTTGGAGATTACCACGGCCATTTCGTAGTCGTTTTCGAAGCCGTCCAGCAACAGGTAGCTCGCGAGATTGACGTCGGAGCCCTTCTCCTCGGTGTTGAGTATCTCGACAGTGCGCGGGCCGGTTTGCGGTTGTTGCGCCAAGGGTCTCCACTTGGCATTCACAAGGAAATGTCCGTAGTGAATGCTCAGGTTCGGAACCGTCTGTAGGGCACGAAGATAAGTCTGCTGACGCTGCGGCTGCGTGGGGTCTCCAGGGCGGTTGACTACAAGAGCGGTGAAATAACGTATCCGGCCTATGTTGTGCTGGGGTAGCAAGTACGACGCCAGCTTCCCGAAATCTAGCCAGCGATATGGCGTACCCCGCAGGGCACGATAGTAAAGATTGAAGCCGTCAATATAGACGTTGGTACGGATGAGTGAATGTGCCCAAATAAAAGCTAAGGCTGCCTTTCGGCAGCCTTGCGCCCCGCCGCCGAAGCGCACGGGGGGAGTACGAGTTCAACTTTATAGCAAGCTTATATGTATGTCAACTCTTTTCCCTACCTCGCTATAAGACCTTTGCATAGCTGAGTGACCCGCAGTCTCTCTCTATTCTTCAACAGCGGGCTGAAGAGCTTCAGCAGGGGCAGGAGCGCTGCGGCGCAGCAGCCGGTTCAATTGCCTTGGGATGCTGTCGTTGAAGAGCATGTAGACGATTGGCAAGACCAGCAGTGTCAGTGCCGTGGAGCTGGTCAGGCCTCCGATAACCACGGTGGCCAGCTCCGCGCTGATTAGGCCGCCGCTGCCTCCGGTTTCCACGGCCAGCGGCAGAAGCGCAAAGCTGGTGGTTATGGCAGTCATCAGGATGGGACGCAGCCGCACCCGAGCCCCGGAGATGAGGGCGTCATAGACGGTCAGGCCCCTGGCGCGTTGCTGCTCCACAAAGGAGATGAGCACGATCGCGTTGGTGACTACGATGCCGATTAGCAGCAGGACGCCCATCATTGCCGCTAGGCCGAGGGCCCGGTCCGTCACCGTAAGCGCGACCATCACGCCAACGAGTGCCAAGGGCAGCGTCAGGATGATGACCAACGGGTTCCTCAGGCTTCCCAAACTGGCCACCATGACGAGGTATACAAGGATGATGCCGACGGCCATCGCGGTGAAGATGGCCCGGAAACCCTCCTCGATGTCCGCGAAGATGCCGCCGCTATTGACGGCGACTCCCGGCGGCAGGTCCAGCGCCGCAATTCTCTCGTCCACCAGGACACCCACCGCCTGCGTGTCATCCGAGACGATATCCGCCGTAATGCTCGCCGACCGACGTCCGTCCGTCCGGCTTATGGACACGGGACCTTCCCGCAAAACCGTATCGGCCAGATCACCGAGGAGGGCCGCCCCACCCGGTCCGACGATAACGAGCGACCCAAGCTGGTCGACGCTGCCGGTAGTTCGGGGGTCGCCGGTGAGTACCACGTCCACGGCTTCCCCATCTACGTCGATGGAAGTCACCCGCTGGCCGATGATGTACTGGCTTAGCTGAAGCCCGACCTGCCGTGTGGTCAGGCCAATGCGGCCCGCCTTTTCCGGGTCCACCTCTATCGCCACTTCAGGTCGAGCCTCCGCCACGTCGCTTTCCAAGTTTACGATTCCGTCAATGGCGCCTATGGAGGCTGCCAGTTCCTCGGTCACGTCAGAAATGTGGTTGTAGTTGGGGCCGGTGACGAATGCCTCAACGCCACCCGCGGGCGGGCCGTCTGAAATCTCGGACACGCGCAGCGTCTGACCCGGCTTCTCGAATTCATCCCGCAGCGTTTCGGCTATGCCTTCCGGGGCGTCTTCTGAAAGGCGTACGAAGAAACTGGCCTGCTGCAGGCCCGTGGGCCCGCCGGTTTCACCGGGACCGGTAAAGTCACCGCCGCCTATGCTCACCGTGTACACGTCGGACAGTTCGTCTACTCGAGTTTCGATCTCGGTAACGGCTTCTATCGTTTGCTCCACGCCGGAGCCGGGCGGCAGACTCAACTGGATCTGCAAGAAGCGGTCCCCGCCGCCGCCGAAGAGGTTGATCGGAATGTTGGCCATCAGGCCCATGCTCCCGACGGTGATGACGGCCGCAGCAAGGAGCGTCACCACACGATGCCCCAGCGCCCACTTCAGGATGGTGAGGTATGTACGCTGCAGCCAGGTCTCCTGCATCGGCAGGTCTCCCTCGTCGCCTGCCCCCTCGGGCAGGTCGCCGGGGCGCAGGAGGAACGCTCCTAGGACGGGCACTGCGGTCAGCGCAACCAGCAAGGAGGCAATCAGCGCGAAGCTCACCGTCAGGGCGAAAGGCAGGAAGAAGGAGCCGACCAGTCCTTGAATGAAGGCCAGAGGCACAAAGACGACAACTGTGGTCATGGTTGACGCGAAAATGGCAGGCCCGACCTCCCTCGTAGCCTCCAGCGCTGCCCGCCAACGCTCTCGGCCCCCCTGTATGTGGCGATACACGTTCTCCAGCACCACGATGGAGTCGTCTACGACCCGGCCCACGGAGATGGCCAGACCTCCCAGCGTCATGAAGTTCAGGGTCATGTCCTGCCAGTTCATAAGCAGGATGCCCGTGAACACGCTCAGGGGTATCGACAGGCCAATGACAACGGTGGGGCGCAGCGTGTTGAAGAACCCGCGCACGATCGTGGGTCGAATGGTCAGCATGAAGGCAAATACAACCGAAACCGCAAATAGGAACCCGAACGTGCCCTCGCGGACCAGGCTGTCTATCTGGCCCTGGATTTCGGGGCCCTGGTCGGTCACGACAATTACGTCGACGTCGTCGGGGATGCCGTCAAGGTTGGCAAGGACGTCGTTGACGGCGGTGGTGACGTCCACCGTGTTGGCTTCCGGCTCCTTGGACACGCTGACGGAGAGGCCCGGTTTGCCGTTGGTGCGGGAGAGGCTGGAGGTCCGACCCGAGCCGAATGTAACGTTCGCCACGTCCGATAGCCGCACCGGTCCGTCCTCGTTCACACCCACGACCAGGTTCCGCAAGTCGTCCACCGACTCCAGGGAGTGGGTGGTCTTTGCAATCACCGCCTGTGTCCCATCGAAAAGCAGGCCCGCGGGGAGGGTCACGTTGTTGTCGCGAAGGGCGGAGGAGACCTGGAAGAGGGATATGCCGTTGGCCGACATCTTCTCAATGTCCGCCGTGACGATGAAGTTGCGGTCAACGTCCCCGACCAATTGGACCCGCGAGACCCCCTCAATGTCCTCAATCTCCGGGATGATCAGGTCTTGCACCAGCGCCTGGACCTCGACGAGTGGCCTGTCAGACACTACGCCGAACTGGATCACGGGAAAGGCGTCAGGATCGAAACGGCCTACGGTGGGGTCTTCCACGGCAGCCGGGAAGTTCACGCCATTGAGGGCATTCTCAATAAACGCCTCGGCTGCGGGCATATCCGTGCCGTACACGAATGTGGCAAAGACCGCAACGCTGCCTTCGGAGGACGTGGACTGAACGGTCTCCAGCCCATCGGCGCCGGAGATAGCCCGCTCAATCGGGTCCGTGACGTCTCGGACAACGGCCTCCGGGTCGGCGGACGGATACGATGCAAATACGGTGACCAGGGGAAACTCGATCTGCGGGAACAGCTCCACCTGCATCAAGCGATAGGAAAGCACGCCGGAGGCCAGGACAATAATGATCGCCAGAAGGGTAACGGTCGGGCGGCGCAAGGCGAATGCGGTAAGGAATGTCACCTAAGGGCTCCTGCTGGTCTGCCCTCTGTGGCAGAGGATCGGTTGTGTAGAGTTATGAGACTGGTGAACACAAAAAAGGTTCGCAGAACTTTGTGAAATTCTTACCAATATTTTAGCACGATATTGTAGCACAAGATTGGCCCGACTCAGAAACACCAAACTCTCCCCGTACCCGCCGAGTCCTCCGCCGTAATGTATAATCCCAACGGAGCCTTCTCGTCATGACTTCCACTTACAACGGCAACCCGCACAAGGTGCGCATAGGCATCGGTCTCGGGGCTTGGCCCTTTGGCCCGATCACCCCGGCCTCCGTCCTTGATTTCATCGACCGCTGCGAGGCCCTGGACATCGACTCCATCTGGCTCAGCGACCGCGTAGCCGGCAGGGACGACCTACTGGAGCCGATCACTTTCATGGCCTTCATGGCCTCCCGGATGCGGAACATGATGTTCGGCACCAGCGTCCTGGTCCTCCCGGTCCGCCAGCCCGTGGTACTCGCCAAGCAGCTGGCCACCCTTGACCTGCTCTCCGGCGGCCGGTTGCTGCCCGCCGTCGGTATAGGTCCGCCCACCTCCTCCGACTTCCGGGCCACGGGCATTGAGCAGGCAGGCCGAGGCCGCCGCACAGACGAGGCCATACGCCTCATTAAACGCCTCTGGACCGAGGACAGCGTCACCTTCGAGGGCGAGTACTATTCCATCCAGGACATTTCTGTCACCCCCAAACCCGCTCAGGTCGGAGGCCCGCCCATCTGGATTGGGGGCCGCTCCCGAGCCGCCTATAAACGGGCCGGGACCCTGGGCGATGGTTGGCTGTCGTCCAGCATAACCGTCGAGGAGACCCGCGAGGGAGTAAAAGCCATCAAGGGCTATGCCGCCGGGGCCAACCGGGAGATCCCCGAGGACCATTTCGGAATCTACCTCCCCTTCCTCTTCACCAACGACCCCGACCGCGACCTGGATATAGCCAGGCCCTTCCTGCACGGCAGGCCTGATGTACCCGACTCCGCAATCTCCGCAGTCGGGAACCCGGACGAGGTGCGGGCTCGGGTGCAGGAATACATCGACCAGGGCGCTACCAAGTTCGTTATGAGGCCCGCCTGCCCCGGCAGCATGTGGTTCGACCAGCTGGCGACCCTCGCCCGCGAGGTCATCCAGCCCATCCAGACTCCCTTCAGCGTTCGTGAGCGACAGAAACGGGTGGCCGCTGCCGGTTGACCGTTCATGCTCCATTCCCTTCTATTGGATTTCCATAGGCTAAGATAGGATTTAGACAAACGCGGGCCACGACAATCCCAAACTGGCCCGCAACCGGAGGTGTATTTTGCCCTACGAAAACGTGCTATATGAAACCGACGGCCGCGTCGCGACCATTACGATGAACCGGCCCGACAAGCTCAACGCCCTCAGCGAAGGCTTGATTGACGACATAGTCGCCGCCGCGGAAGAAGCCGAGGCCGACCGCGAAGTCCGCTCCATCATCCTGAAGGCCGCCGGCCGAGCCTTCTCCGCCGGCTACGATATTTCCCCAGGCGCCCACGGCGACGGCTCCGACGACCTCTACACCGAGCTCATGCGCTTCCGTAAGACCAACATGCAGTGGGGCAAGCTCTGGAACCTCTCCAAGCCCATCATCGCCCAGGTCCACGGCTACTGCCTCGCAGGCGCCACCGACCTCGCCACCTCCTGCGACATGATCATCGCCGCCGAGAACAGCACTTTTGGCCTCCCTGACGTACGTGGCATCGAGTCGGTCGAAAATCACATGTGGACCTATCTGGTCGGGCCTCAGTGGGCCAAGCGCATGATGATGACCGGCGACCCAATCGACGGCAAGACCGCCGAGCGCATCGGCCTCATCATGCAGGCCGTCCCCGCGGACGATCTGGACGCCGAGGTGAAACGCCTCGCCGGTCGGGTGGCCAACATCCCCCTGGAGCTTCTCGCTCCTCACAAGTCGTTGATCAACAAGGTCATGGGCCTCATGGGGCACGCCGTCGCCCAGCAGCTCGCCTTCGACACCGTGGCCATCACCCACTACTCGGACTCCCGCAGGAACTTCACCGCGATGGCCGAAAAAGAAGGCCTAAGAGCCGCCCTCCTAAACCGGGACGGCCCCTTCGGCGACTACACCGCCCGGCCGAAGAAGTAACCAGCGGGGTTGGGCCCGTCGAATATAAGGGGGGAATCGGTGGCAATCAAGCACGTATGCACGGGAGATTTGGCACACCCGCAACACAATCCCACCACCTGCCCCGATTATTGCTAAAATAAAGGAGTTGACCTAACAACTCCCCACGTTTTACAATTTCTGTTCTTTCGGATTATAGGGTGCGTGCTGATCTACTCGATAGACCATGAACCCTACAACTCGAGGAAAGCATAATTTAGGCAGGTTAAAGATGAATGAGTCCGCACCACCTCACGCTTTTGGTGAGTGGAGTGTCGAGAGCCTTCGTCTAACCATCTTTCATGATACGGAGCCGTCGCCGACAGATCTGTGGAGCGCACTCATGGGGGTCAGCCCTGAATCGCAAGATTCAAGGCCGCGCGAGGAATTTCTCAGGGAGCAGGGGGGGTTTAGGGAGGACAGGCTAATTCTGGATACCCAACGTCAACGCTTGGATTGGAATGTATTGCCGACCCCGCCACCACCATCTACCGGCCGCGGTAATGATGTTCCCAGGCTAATCGCGGTGGAACAGGGCGTTACCCTACTGGAAGCTGCGTTGAACACCACTCTGCAGCAAGTGTCACTGGTTACTAGGCTGGCTTTGGGGGTTGTCCTGATAAAGCCCACCCATAATCTAAGCGAGGGCATAGACACAATCCTGAAATATGTGCCCCACCTAGAACCAGCCTTACGGGGGGCATCTGACCTAATATATCAAATTAACCGAAGGCGGCGCTCCACAATAGCCCAGCATGTCTGGATAAACAGATTATCCAAGTGGACTCTGGAGGAGTATCACAGTGGCTCACTTCTCATATCACCCGTTCAGACTCCGGTTTTTCGCACGTCCGACCCACTGGTTCTCACTAAAGCATCGCTGGACATCAATACAGTTCCTGGCAACAGTGCCGTCTCCATAAAGAAGATGCCAGGGCTATTAGAAGAATTCATCAATTTTGCCCGTGAAATTGCCACTAAAGGAGACATTGCATGAACTCAACGGTTGCCACTACTGATACACCGGGGCTCGGCATTAGGGGTGATAACCGCCGCCTTCATAACTGGTATACAAACAAGACTCCACATTGTAAATCGGTCGGCTTCGCGGTTGCTATGGCGTCGGAGGCTCCCTGTCCAGGGGTAGCCCACCTCGCATCCGTAGGGGCCTTAACACAAGACTATTTCATACCGCTACGCCCAGGAACCAATGACATTGAGGTTGAGCTCCGACAATATCATGATGAGGAGCGCATCTTCATCATCGTGGACTTCGGGGAATCCCTAGATGAATTCCCGGACGAGTATAACGAGGTGGTTCAGTCAATACGCAATAACGGACGCCCTATCCTAGCGGACGACCTGCTCAAGCTGATAAATGATATGCGTGAGGAACCCATTAACTTCAATGTCACCTTAATCTCATTGCGGGACATGGCGCAGCTTCTCATTGAAGAGAGAGATTTTAAAGACCCCTCCATTGGACCTGACGGAAATGGAGTTATGTATGCCCAGTGGGAAATCATGAACGGTGGGGACTTGGTTCTAGGATTTCCGGGTTACGGAGAAATCGTTCTGGTTGCCCAAAACGACGAAGCCCCTAACGCTGGAGGGTTAGATATCAGTGTCCGTGGTTCACGGCAGCGCATAATAGACGAATATGGATACCTCGTACCCCGCCTCTGCTAATTTGCCACGCAACGCTCCCCTTCCAGCCAGTGATGATGTAGCCAGATACTGTTCACCCCTCCAATACGACCATAAACTTAAACGCCCCAAAATTGGGGCGTTTATTGCAGGAGGGAATCCGCCTGAGTTATCGGTTAACCATCTACAGTTCTTCAAGGGCTATGACAGACCAGCTGCGGTCAATTGCATCAGGGCTGAGCTCAGCAACCACCTGACATTGAAACGCAACGGGCGTTTTGTGGTACTCAAGGTAGCAAATATTAGAGATAAAGCTCGGCAATTAGGTGCCAATGTCAGTATAATCTATACACTTGAGCCCGATAAGCCGTCGCACGCCTCTATTTGCATGCCAACGGATCACGACATGCACAGAATAGCTACCATGCTAATGAGGTTGGCTGCACGAGTTGACGTCTATGACGCCACGACTTAGCTCCCTCGCCGCTCATTGACATCCCGCGTACCTACCCCGCTTGACAAACCCCTCGTCTGGCATCCGCTATTTTTGCTAAAATTAGCGTGTTGAAATACACCCGCACCCGCGTTGACTTGCCCCCATGCGGTTGCTATATTTCCCCCCAATCCCCGCACAGGCCGTGGTGTAGGCTAACCATAACCGGAGGCTGAATGTACCGTCCCAGGATCAAGGAATTGCGACGGGCCTACGGGTTCGAAGAAGTAGCCATCGTTCCGGGAGAGGTCACCATAAACCCGGAGCTCGCCAACACCACCTTCTCCCTCGGCCCCCACACCTTTTCCATACCCCTGATCGCCTCCGCCATGGACGGCGTCGTCGATCCCAACATGGCCATTATGATGCATGAGTTCGGGGGGCTGGGAGTGCTCAACCTGGAAGGCATCCATGGCCGGTACGAAGACCCTGGGGACATCCTTGAGGAAATATCCCACGCCTCCGAAGACGAGATAACTCCCCTATTTCAGAAAATCTACTCCTCACCCATAAAAGACCAGGCAATCGCCGGCTGCATCACCCGCATCAAGGACGCGGGGGCGGTCTGCGCCGTTTCCGTCACACCCCAGAACACCAAGAGGGTCGCACCCATTGCCGTCGAGGCCGGCGCCGACATCCTAGTCGTCCAGTCGACCGTCACCACCGCCCGACACGTATCCCGAAGCTACAAGGGCCTCATATTCCAGGAGCTATGCCAGCAGCTTTCGATACCCGTGGTTGTCGGCAACTCGGTCGGATTCAACACGGCCCTGGAGCTTATGGAGACCGGGATTGCCGGTCTGTTGGTGGGTGTCGGGCCCGGTGCCGCGTGCACGAGCCGGGAAGTGCTGGGCATTGGAGTCCCTCAGATCACCGCAACCCTCGAATGCGCCGCCGCCCGAGATGAGTACGTGCGCAGGACTGGCCGGGACGTCGCCATCATCACCGACGGCGGCCTCAGGACCGGCGGCGACATCTGCAAGGCTATAGCCTCCGGCGCCGACGCCATAATGCTCGGAACACCCCTCGCCCAGGCCCACGAGGCCCCCGGCCGAGGCTACAACTGGGGCATGGCCAGCCCCCACCCCGACCTCCCCAGGGGCACCCGAATCAAGGTCGGGACCCGTGGCTCGCTGAAAGAGATTCTCCTTGGCCCCTCATCCGTCCCCGATGGCACGATGAACCTTGTCGGGGCTTTGCGCACGGCCATGGGCATGTGCGGCGCCCTGACCATCAAGGACATGCACCAGGCCGAGATGATTATCGCCCCTTCCATCAAGACCGAGGGCAAGGTCTTCCAGATGCAGCAAAAGGCCAACTCCCGGAACTAATATTCGACTCCGTCATTCCCGACTCTGATCGGGAATCCAGAGGGTGGAAGGGCAGCTCGTGCTGAGGCTCTCGAAGTATGAGCGGGGGGAGGTATTCACTAACGAGACCCGCAAGGAGAACCCCCATGCCCGAAAGACTGTTGCAAGGCGACCGCTTCCCGAAAATCAAGCTGGACCTAACGGACGGCTCGACTATTACGCTCCCCGACGACGCCCCCGGACGCTACTTCGCCCTCCTCTTTTACCGCGGCGAGTGGTGACCCTACTGCAGGGTGCAGTTGGCCACCTATCAGAGAACCATGGCCGAGTTGGAACAGCTTGGCGTCTACGTTATCGGCGCGACCATTGAGGATCGAGGCACGGCTGCCCAGATGGCCGAAGAGGAGGGCATAACCTTCCCCATGGCCTATGGAGTCACGCAAGAGAGCATCGGACCTCTCGCCCCTTTGTGGGGGGAAGAAAAGGGCTACGGCCACACCGTCGAGCCCATGGAATTCCTGGTGCGGCGTGGGTTTGTGATCGGCTCGATGTACGCCTCGGGCCCGGTCGGGCGGATGGACGTCACCCAGCTTATCCATTTCATCAAGCTCCGGGAGAAATCGCGGCAGAGAGCCTGACACACCGCGGCTACATCAGGCAAACTTCGATCGGGTTGTTGGAGAAATCAATAAAGCGCCCTTCTTGGACGCTTTCAATTCTTGGTCGAGGAGAGGTGTGTTTGCTACTTAGATTGCAGGCAGACTAAAACGGTCTCCCACGTAATCGGCGTGGAAGCAATTTCCGCCCCACTGGATCCACCATCAGGCCAAACTCCTCCAGTGCCAAAGCTCCTAAAAGTGGCTCGCTATCCTCACCAAAAACCACCTGGCACACTTCCTCGCGGCCATCATAGGACATGAGCGCTCTTCCGATGGGATACTCCTTCAATGACCCATCGGCCATCTCCATCACCTCGCTCTTGTATGGCTTGACACCTGCCTTTTGCAGTATAGAACTCGGGATCAGCGAGTAGTGAGCACCTGTATCAACCGTGGCTTTCACTCGTTGAAATGCATTGCCTTCAATGTTAGCCACGCCTATTGTTACCGAGAACATTCCCATAACTATCACCTTTTCCCCATTATAACCGACGGCATCTAATAACATAAAGCAATTAGCAGGTGCGTACTAGTTAAGGAAGCCCCTGCCAGATACATTCCCTCTTCACTGTTCTGCCCCCCACCCCCCCCGTTGACACCCTGACACCCCCCTCCCCATAATCACCGCGTCCCATCCCCCCGCCCCGCCAAGGAGGTCCAGCATGTCCCCTTCCCAAAAGATGAAGAAACTCGTAGTCGTTGACGACGGTATCAGCACCATAAAAGTGGACGGCCTCGAGCCCTACGCCCGCACCCTCGCCGACGAGTTTGTCATCCACCGCGACTCCCCCGCCGACAACGAGGCCCTCATCCAGCGTTGCCAGGGCGCCGACGCCGTGATAAACATCCTCTCCACCTCCGAGTTCACCCGAGATCTCATGACCCGCTGCCCCGACCTTCGCGTCGTATCCATCTGGGCCGCAGGTGTCAACAACGTCGATCTTGACGCCGCCAAGGAGCTGGGCGTGACCATCTGCAACACCCCGGGCTACGGCAACTTCGGCGTGGGAGAGCACACGCTGGCCCTCATGCTGGCCGCTGCACGCAACATGAACCAGGTCGACAGGCGGATCCGCCAGGGAGAGTGGGTCAAAGAACCCCTGGTGCAGCTGTACGGCAAGACCCTCGGGGTCCTGGGCGGAGGGCCCATAGCTCAGCGGGTCATGGAGTTGGGCCGACTCATCGGCATGGACGTCATAGCCTGGACGCTGAACCCTTCACCCGAGCGGGCAGCCAAGTACGGCGTCGAGTTCGTGGACGTCGACACCCTTTGCCAGAAGTCCGACGTGGTAGCCGCGATCATCGCCCTGTCGGACAAGACTCACCACGTCATCGGGCGCAAGCAGCTGGAGATGATGAAGCCCAGCGCCATAGTCGTGAACACAGGCAGGGGCGCCCTCATCGACGAAGACGCTCTATATGAGTTCCTTCGAGACGGCAAGATAAAGGCCGCTGGTCTCGACGTCTTCTCCACCGAGCCCCTCCCCGCCAAGCACCCCTTCACCGAGCTCGACAACGTCGTCCTCTCATCCCACGTCGCCGCCCACACCCCCGAGACCACCCTGGCAGGCGTCAAGATGTCCCTCGACAACATCGCCACCTTCATCGAAGGCAACACCCAAAACGTCTTCTCCCCCGGCTTCAGATAGTCGGATCGTTTATCCGTCATTCCTGCCTCCGCAGGAATCCAGAGGTTAGGTTTCCGCTCGCCCTGAGGCTCTCGAAGGGTCTCAAGAGCGGATCGGGGTGGGGCGTTCCGTCCCTCTCCCTTGACGGGTCGTAGATGCTGCAAGTGCGCCTTTGGCGTGCGCCGAGGCGTGAGAGGGCTAGGGTCTAAGACTCGCCGAGGAGAGCCGTAGGCTCGCTAAGGAGAAGTGAGGGTGATTCCCTCCGACCCCCACCCACCCACCCGCTCACCCTTGTATATTGATAGGTAGGTCGGGGTAGGCCGATTCATCCTTGGTTAGGAGACCGTGCCTCAGCGTGGTCGCCCCGATAAGTTAATCATAGAGCCCGAACAGTTGCCTGGGCCAACGCAAGCCCGTATCGGCAAGGATGGGCCAAAGGAGAAACATGGCTGGTAATCGGAGAGCATACGTAGGAATTGATGTGTCCAAGGGGTGGGGGGATGTGGCGGTGAGACCCACGGGAGAATGTTGGCGCTTCAATCAGGACCAGGAGGGGATTAGAGAACTGGTAACCCGCTTGGTGGCCTTGAAGCCAGCCTTAGTGGCTATGGAGGCCACAGGGGGCTACGAGAGGGCTTTGACCGCAGCCCTGGGTAATGAGGGGGTCCCTACTACCGTCCTGAATCCGAGACATGTCCGGGACTTCGCACGCTCCCAAGGGATGCTCGCCAAGACCGACCGGTTGGATGCAGGCATGATCGCACACTTCAGTGAGGTCAGCGATCTGCGCCCACAACCTCCCAAAAGCCCTGAGTCCCTTGAGTTGGATGCGTTGGTATCAAGACGCCGCCAGCTCGTCGGTATGAAGACCAGGGAGAAGAACAGACTGGAGAACGCAAACCCCGTCGTCAGAAAGAGCATAGAGGGGATCATTGATCTGCTCAACGAGGCCCTGGATCAGATAGACCGAGACCTCAAGGAGAGGCTGCACAAATCAGAGCTGTGGCGTGAGCAGGTTATCCTTCTCAGGACCGTCCCCGGCATAGGACCAGTCGCCACTTACAGTCTCCTGGCAGGCTTGCCAGAGTTGGGTAAGCTCAACCGCAGAGAGATCGCCGCCCTCGTTGGCGTAGCCCACTCGCCCGGGACAGCGGTAAGATGCGCGGTTCACGCACCTGCTGGGGCGGTCGGGCTACCGTCAGGGCCGCCCTCTACATGCCCACCCTCGTCGCCGTGCGCTTCAACCCAGTCCTCAAGGAATTCTACACTCGCCTCGTGGAGGCGGGCAAGCCAAAGAAGGTCGCCATTACAGCCTGCATGAGAAAACTACTAACTATCCTCAACGCCATGCTCAAACAACAAGCTCATTGGAACCCAATATCCGCTTGACTATCACAACAGTTGCTGAGGCTCTCGAAGGGTCGAGCGCACCGAAGCCACACTAAAGCCTACCCGAACAGCGCCTTCCCCACCCCCCCTGTTAACAGAATTTTGTCACGTCAATGGGGCTTTTTGGGAAGGGGAAGCTGTGGTAAATTCCCCGAACGCCTCTAAACCGCAGAGCGAGTGTTTATGCGTCATTCGCTAGCAACTGGAATATCAATGAGCATCCTCAAATATCTGGCTCTGCTGGTTGTGCTTACGTTGACCCTAGCCGCCGTGGCTTGCAGCTCCGAGTCTGACAGTTCCGCAGAGGCGGCTGATTCTGGGGAGGCGGTCACGGCAGGTGGAAAGCTGTCAGCGAATAACTCCAGCGACGAGGAGCTGGAGGCGGCGTTCGAAGCAGCAGGCATCCTGAACGCGGAGCAATGGGCTCACGAGGTGGAAGAATACCGTCCGTACCCGATGGACGACACCGACTTCACCAAGCTCCGCGGCGAACTCGCGAAGTACAAGCCGGGTCCCGGTTTGGTCGATTCCATCATCGACCTGCTGGAACTGCCCTGATAAGGACCATTATGAGCGATGTAACGACCGGAACGTTGCGGGCAACATTGTTGCTGCTGGTGGTACTCGGCGTCGTTGGCGTAGCTGTGATGCTGGCTTATGAGCGGCATTGGGACGGAATCTGGCAACTGGTGCCATGGGCGACACTTGTCGGGATCATCATCGCCCTGACGGCCCTACTGGTTCACACCACGCGGGAAACGGTCTGGCTGGCCCGAGTATTGGCAGTCGTGGTCATCGTGGTGGCCGTATTGGGTGTCTGGCAGCACTTCGACGAGAACTACACCACGGCGCCACTGGACGCCCGTTACAGCGAAAGCTGGGAGACAATGTCGGTCGGTTCCAGATTGTGGGAGGTTACGAAGGGTTCGGTTGGCCATGTGTCCGTGCCCGCCGCCGCGGCACTCGTGCCGATAGGCATTGCCCTGGCTGCGGCGACCATTGGCATTGAAGAGTCGACGCCTGCGGCCACTCGGGCGAGACGCGCAAAACGTCTACCCTTTTATAGTGGCTGAACGAGATAGTGGGCGGCGGTAACTCACCCTACCCGAACAGCGCCCTCCCCACCTCCCCCAACCCCTTCAGGTCGAAGGGCGGGTAGATGTCCAGGACGATCCTGTCGATCCCTTCCTCCTCCATCCGCGCCACGTAGCCCCGGGGATCGGATAACACGGTGTCGTCCAGCCTGTCGGAGATGGATATCTCGAACTGGCCCCTGGGCCGCCCGAGTCTCGCCAGCTCTTCCAGCACGAGTGGCTTTAGCTGCTTGAACTTCGGGTTCTCCTCGCCGTTCCAGCCCCGAGGCGCCTCGCAGTTCCACCCGTCCCCCACTCTCACAGCGTTCCTCGCCGACCTCGGCCCCAGCCCCGCGACCATCACCGGCGGCACGGGCTCGGGGGCGGGAGTCGATAGGACACCCTCAGCGCTGTAGTATTTGCCGTGGTAGGTCACCCGCTCCCCCGTCCACATGAGCCTCATCAGTTCCACGGCCTCCCCCACCCGCTCCACCCGCTCCCTACCTGCCGGGAAGGGCCTGTTGAATCCGACCTGCTCCTTGGGCCTCGCCCCGGCGCCTATGCCCAGTTCGATTCGACCCCCGGAGATCTGCTGCACGGTGGCGACGGTTTTCGCCAGCACGTCCGGGGCCCGATTCAACACGTTGGCAACGAAACTTCCTAGCTTGACGCTCTGAGTAGCCTCGGCCAGGGCCGCGAGGAGCGTCCAGCATTCCAGGACCGGCTCCTCGTCGTCGTTGAAAGAGAGCAGATGGTCCCACGTCCAGACCGACTCGAAGCTCGACGCCTCCGCAGCCAGCGCCGCCTCCCGGCATTCGAGGTACGTCGTCCCAAACGGCACTATGCAAATCCCGACCTTCATCGCAGTCCTTCTCTACTATCCCTCAACGAGACCCTTGTCCACCCGTCATTCCTGTGTCTAACCGTCATTCCTGCGGAGGCAGGAATCCAGAGGGGCGAGGGGAGATGGGGCCGAGCCCCCTCCCCCGTAGGGACAATCCCTCGTGGTTGCCCTGGGGCGGGGGGGCCGCTCACCCTGAGGCACTCGAAGGGTCGAGCGGGGGGCGACCTGTCCCGCTCATCACTTCGAAGGGAACAGCACAGCCAACAGGTCAATAATCAGCTTGGCCGTGAACCGAGTCGTGGTCTCCGAGTGATCGTAGGGCGGGGCCACCTCCACGAAGTCGCACCCGACAATGTTCACCCGCTTAGCCAGCGCTATCAGCGCGTCCCGCATCTCGAAGTAGTAGAGACCGCCGGGAGCGGGGGTGCCCGTGCCCGGCATCTGCACCGGGTCCATCGCATCGATATCCACGGTCAGGTAGACGTTGCCACCCGCTGGGACTTCGGCTATCGCCGCCTCGGGGCCCATGGCCCGGAACTGGTCCGTCGTGACTATCTTGACGCCCTTGGCTATGGCGTCCTCGTACACGTCGGCCCGAGCCATGCGTATGCCCAGCGACGTTATGTTCCTCACGTTCGGCAGGTCGAAACAGCGCCGTATCGGGCAGCCGTGGTGGTAGAAAGTGCCCTGGAGCTCGTGGCTGAAGTCTATGTGCGCGTCGAAGTGGACCACGTCCAGGTCGGGGTAGCTGTCGAACCCCCGCACTGCGGGAAAGGTGATCGAGTGGTCTCCCCCGACAATCACCGGGAACGACCCCCGCGCCAATATCTGCCTCACTGCGTGGGTGGTCTTGGCGTAGTTATTCTCGACGTCAGACGGGATGATAGTCACGTCCCCGCAGTCGGCCATGGTGACGCCGCGGAGCATCATCTCCTTCCGGTCGATATCGAAGTAGCCCTGGGCCTCCTTGTCCTCGAAGGCGTCCATGTAGTCATAGATGCGGTTGACGTAGCGGATGCCGTTGGGCCCGAACCGGGCCCCGGGCCGGGCGTAGGTGCCCTGGTCGTACGGCACCCCCAGGAAAGCGACGTCCGCATCAAGCTCATCGATGTTGTTCACGAGCGGAGTACGAAAGAACGACATCGGCACCGCCCGAGTCGCGGGCCACGGGCCATCCCAAGTATCCTTCAGCTCAAGAGATCGGTTAGGCTCATGCACGGCAGTCATAAATCACCTCCACGACAGTCGGGGCTAGGGGTGGTGATTATACTCTGTCGGAGGGGATTATGAGCTTGGCAGACTTTGCAAGGTTCTTTCGAATGCGGCCAGATTTCTCGCCTATCACATCCGAGTGCGCACAGTTGTCTTCTTTAGGGGTATATTCGATCTTCTGATCATTTTGATAACATACGCCGACAGTAATGGAGGCAACACCACGACAGTCACCCCATTGGGGCCATCTATCGAAAGTTTCTTGAGGAGTAGACCTAGCAGCCCAATCTACGGACATCCCGTTCGTTTCACTAGCATTAGAAAATGCACCTGGACTTATCTTTCCGCCTTCTCTTACATAAAGTGGATTGATGGCTCTATAAAATAAGTCATCTACTTTAATTGGTCGTGGAAACCCTTCCGCATTGCTTTGTTCCAGCAATGTTCCCATATCACTGAATCAGACGGTTGATCAAATCACCCAAAGTAGTGTCCTTCGGGATTACTCCATCTGATTCGTTTATGTCGCCCGAACTAGTAGGTTCATCCAAGAGAAACCTGATGTCTGATCCTGTGGGGGGGATTACAAACATTAGCTCTACACCAGAGTCCAAGTCCCATTCAATATCGAGTCCCCCTTCCGGCAATGGAGAGATGAAGGGCATCTCTAGCGCACCTTGGATCAGCCCGTGTGCTTCGAGCAGCAACTCAACAGTTGCTTTAATTGCCTCTTCAGTTGGGGGCCTGCCGCCACAACCATCCCAGTCTGGTTCTAGGTTTGCGAGTCTCTTTATCCTAGCTGCTGCATCTTGATTAGTTGCCTGAAGGGCTGCCAAGACCTGATTTGGATCAGTAGTCTGATTCGCCATGCCCGCAGCGAAAGGATTATAGGCCCCCCCTTCCGGCACAATGTCAATAGACGCTTCTTCGAGTCCGAAGAAAGTTACGCCGACACCTACCCATCCACCAGAGACTACTCCGACCTTAGTTTCGGACCATCCGCTAGGCGGTAATAGGAACAACGTGTTCGACCATTCCTCTGACAATGGTAGTAAACTAAGAACACCCGTTTCGCTACCAGGAATCACTGCATCCAGCGGTTCAAGCAATACATCATGAACCAGATTACGAGGATGGAACCAATCAGGGTCTCCTACCATGAGGGAGGCCAGCGAGCCGCTTTGAGCCTCATCGTAGAAGGTAGTCGAAACGGACCCAAACACGTTGGTCCTGAATTGGGACGTATCTCTATCAGGTAGTATACTAATAGCGCCCGTTTCACTACCGGGAATCACTGCACCGAGTGGTTCAAGCAATACATCATGAGCCAAACCACGAGGACGGAGCCAATCAGCGTTTCCTACCTTAAGGGAGGCAGGCGAGCCGTCTGGCTTCTCAACGTAGAAGGTAGTCGGGACGGACCCAAACACGTTGGTCCTGAATATGCACATGTCTCTAATAGGCTGCCGATGCCTCGTTTCGCGATAGGGCGTTCGAATCTTGGTATCTGTCGATCTGGTACCTATCACGCTTCGAGTCCAATCTGATTTAGGAAATCCTTCAAAGATTCAAATTGCTCTTCAATCTCATGTCCAAGCATTTCCTGGTTAGGCAAGGCGTCCGTATTCTCGCTGGCGTTAAAGTTCACGCTGAGTCTCTCGCCAGAAAGAGTTTCCAAACGAATCGTCCATTTTTTTGGAGTTCGATCGAGGATCAAGGTAACTAGGTTGCTAGAAAAGGCTGTTTCAAGCTTGGATGAAAGCTCTGGATGCAGCAAGTTATCACCAAGCCACTCCTGCGGCCGCTTCACATCAATTTCCAAGATGAAGTTCAAACCGTAAGACTGGGGCTTAATCTCACTTAAGGTGTCTAGGATGCTGTGTGCAATTCTTGGAATTCTGCCTCTTGCCTGAGTAATCTCACCACTAGACTCTCTGACATCAATTTTGTTGGACAAAAACTGTATCTCAACTTGGTCCCGGTTACTGGTAATGATCGGGCCTTCCAGGCTCTGAGAAAAAGTCAGTGGTCGCCTAAGAATACCTTCCAGATTAAATGTGCTTACATTAACTGAACGGGGTATATCAGCAGGCGCAAGTACGACCGCGACGGTGCTCACGAGAAGTTCAAATCGGTCATTACTACGCAAAGGATCTCTCCCCCCGCTAGACGATCCTTGGTATGGTCTTACTATATCATATCCAAGCGCAAACCTATTGGGGCTGCCCGATAGCGGTCTGTCAAGGCTTGTGTGGCGGGAGTATAAGCGACACCGCCTTTATTTGCCATACTGTTTCGCCCCACCCCCCGCCAAACCCGACGCTAAGGCTTCCCCTCCCCAAAAAAAGAAGCCCACCCCCCATCAGGAAGGTCGGCCCCTTTGCGGACACCCCGCCCCTATGCGCTCAACCGGAAGGGCGGATACCGGTCCGTAGTCAGCAGGAAGGCGTACGCGCCGACACGATTGGTCCACCGCAACACGCCAACCACGAACTCGAACATTGCTTGGGGATACTGGCCCGTGACCAGGATCAACAGCCAAGCCAGTATCGTGACCGGAATGACCAGAATCCAAAGAACGGCGAGAATTATGAAGTGCGGAACGGCCAACAGCCACTTGAAGATGGGCAATATCCGGTTCAGATCAGTCTCGGCGTTCGGATACTCAATCTGCAGATGCGCCGACTGCTCTTCGTCCGTGGAGGGATACTCGTCCCGGAGCACCAGCAGAAACACCGAGACCCTCAAAGTGAACCGGCTCAACTCCAGGTTCCAGTCGAACCACCACCTGGGATACTTCTTACGGAACACGATCATCAACAGGGGCCCGATAAACAAAACCCCGCCGGCAGAGATGGGCAGCAACGCCTCGTTCAGTTCCCGGTTCCCCGTGTCGAAGTAGCCACCTATGAAGGCGCCCACCACGAGAATTGGTATCGCCAGGATTATTCGCAGCAATACCGACAGCCGGTTTCTCGACCCCTGATAGTCGACGGATAACTGCACTGGGTAGTCGGAACCTCCGCCTCCCATTTTGGAATTCGCTTCACTCTGCGCCATGAAAACCTCCCAAATAGAAATTCACACACCCAGCCTTCGTATCCGTTTGCGGAGCATAGCAGAAAGAGGCCGTCCCGTATTCCACCTGTCATGGCTGCGCAAATAGCCCCCCACCCCCCCTTAGAATCTCACCCTCACACTCCTTGCTCAACCCCCGTCACCGCCCCGTCGAAGCCCCACCCCCCGCACCCCCCACCAACACCGCCCCCTGCATCCGGGCCAGTCTCCGGTCGAATGTGTAAAGAGGCGCAGCTTCCACCCGTTCGGCCGCCGCAAGTATCATCATGTCCGAAAAACCAGCTCCTCCCAGGCGGTAGCGATGCGCCGCCGCAACGACATCATCCGCATTCTCGACTACGATACTATCTGAAGCTGTCAGGTCCATCAGTGCCTCGGCAATCCGTGTGCGGGGAAACCGGTAGCTGCGCTCCAGCGCCCAGGCAGCCTCGATCACTACCTCTCGGCATATGAAGCCTGGGTTGTCGGGAGTCAACTGCTCTAGCAGCGAACGAGCGGCCTCCGCCTGTCCCGGGTCGTCTGCCACCAGGTAGCGTACGATCACGTTGGTGTCGACCGCCGTCATCCTTCAGTTGCTCCCTCCGCGATGGCCTTGTCCATATCTTCCAGGCTCACCGACGGACCGTCGTACTTCAAGCTGCCGAACAGGCGGCTCGTGGGCCGGACCGGCATTATCAGCGCTCCCTCATCCAGGATCACGTAGCGCACCTTGTCCCCCGCCTTCACCGACAGAGATTCCCTCACGGCTTTGGGCAGCGTTGTCTGACCCTTCACCGTTATGCTGGATTCAAACATGAAAACACCCCTTCACATGCCATTATGAGTGTCACCCTTACCTTATAGGCATTAGCAATATGTTACGCAATATTGTAAGGCATTCATAATTAGAAGGCTCGGCTACCCTGTCATTCCGACCCACGAGCCGGAATCCAGGGGCTGGGATTCCGCTCGCCCTGAGGTACTCGAAGGGTCTCAAGAACGGAATGGGGAGCGGTGTCCTGTCCCCCTCCCCCCCTCGATGGTCGTAGATGCTGCAAGTGGAACATCCGCCTTTGGCGTGCGCCGAGGCGTGAGGGTGCTCCTTATCCTCCGTCATTCCCGACTCCGATCGGGCTGCAAGTGCGCCTCAGGCGTGAATCCATCCCCACGGGCGGGGCCGTCCACCTACCCCAACAACCTCCCCACCAGCTCCTCCACCTCTTTCCCCTCATCCGACGCTCGCAGCCACCCCCGTATCTCCCTGCGCGCCACCGTGACCGTCACTTTGTCCCGTTCCTCTCGCAGTTTCTCTAACACCTTATCGACCCCTTCCATCGCCGCCGATCCCGCTTCCGATATCTGCCCGTGCAATGGGTTTGACAGGTCAAACTCCGGAATAGGCAGTTTCCACAGGTGTTTTTGCAAGTGGCGCGCCCCAAACTGGCCCTTGGGCATTAACGACTTTACGGCTTCATACAAGGCATCGCTGTTGATTATAGCTAGTAGATAGTGGGCTTCCATTTCGTCTCTACAGGGAATCCAGAAAAGTGTATAGTCCACTAATATGTCATCATTGTTCACCAGTGCTGCAGTCGGCACACCTGATGAATTGTATACAATTCGGACTGGTCTATCACTAGGTTCTCGCTGCCACTCCAACTGAGATGAGAGCTTTCCGTAGTAATCTAACTGCTCTAACAGGTTCAATTTGTTGGCCGCTGCCTTATTCACCTCCCAAAGGGTGTTGATCGTTTGCCAGCGCTCCCGCATCCTCCGCTCCAGGCCACTTAATCGGATCCCACCGATCCCCCCTTTTTCGACCGGTATCCAAGGATCCTCCCGTTTCAAAGGGAGGAGTGCTTGGAGTGGTTTTAGCATAGTGAAAGGGGCCATCGTTTCGCCAAGGTGCACATGGAACAAGTGCGCCTCTTCTATCGTATTATCCGTTATCTCCGACAGTTCCAAGCCGCTCCAAGGCTTTTTGTCGTTAGGGCCGCGGCGCGGGACCACCGTAACCGTCTGTCCGGCAGGTATGCTGGTGGGATTCTCAACCTCGTTGACGAAGAAAAGAACACGTGGGTATATGGTGGCTCCATTTCGTGAACGTGCTCCGTACGGGGAAATGTGCCCTTCTGACGTGTCCGTAATGGACGTAACCACCTGTCGCACATCTTCACCACCTGCTGGCCCTTCCCACCTTAATATTTCACCTGCCAAGGGCCGTGCTACCGACGCCTCGTCTAGCCGACGCGCAAATACCACCGAGGCAGGTACGGGAAAGAAGTTGTTGGGCTGCAATTTCTCCAAGTCCCACGCATTCTTTAACGTGAAGTCCACTCCCACGGTCCGCTGTCCTTTTCTGGGCTTCCAGTCCCCCGTCCGCCACTTGGAATAGTGCCCAGCCTGTAGCGCGCTGTGCGGCATCACCATCCCGATTACGCCGTTTTCCTTTAGATACAGGTGAGCCGCCCTGGCAAAGAACAACCCCGCCACGTCCTGATGCGTTGCATACCTGCCCCCTGCCCAGATGCCGTAAATTCCCTTGCTTTGTCCTTCGAGAGCAGACCGCATTACGTCGATGGTCTGGTTGTAGTTTAGCCAAGGTGGGTTACCGACAACCACATCAACCGGCCGCCGAGCCAAGGCAACGGGGCGCACAACATTCCTGGTGTAGTAGGCCCAAATGTGGTCTCTTCCCTCCTTGTGCAGCTTCTTCAGCGTTTTAACCGTTTCCACCAGCATGTCCCTATCTGCGCCGCTAATCTCCCGCGGCAGGATGTTGGATAGGTACTCTTCCCTTCTCGGGTGTTCCGGGACTTTGGCCCTTGGCACTGGGAAATAGTGATCCAAGGTGAGCATCGGGTCCCGGCCCTGTTCTATATCTTCCGCTACCGCGAACATGAATTCGTCGAACTGGTCCGCCCTTTCCACCAGCTTCGTGGGGAACTGCAGCTCCACCGGTGGCTCATCCTTCGCTCCGCCGCCGCCAACCCTAATGGTGACCACATGCTCGGCGAACATGTCGTCCGTGCGGAAGCGCAGCTGAAGGGCGTCCCCCAGGTAGACCGGCACAGACAACTCAGTTCCCAGCCGAGCCTCGACCGCGGCCGCTATCGCCGGCCTCGATGCCAGCACCCACGCCGATCGCGCCAGGTGCACAGCAACCGGGTGTATGTCTATCCCCACCACCGAGTCTCGGAGCTTGTCCAGCGTCTCCTTCACTCCCAGCCCTTCTTTGTTCGCCGCGTCCAGCAGGTTAGTTACCGCCTCCGCTACGAATGTGCCTGACCCACAGGCCGGGTCGCAAACCTTCTGGCTGAGCGGGTCAGTTACCAGCTCCCTGACCATTGCCCGTGCCAGCCAGGCGGGAGTGTAGTATTCGCCTAGCTGCCTTCGTTCGTCGGGCGGAATGACCGTCTCATACAGAATCGCCGCCGCGTTGTTGGGGGCATTCTTCCAGTCAAACTTGCACACCCGCCGCGCCAGCGTCTTCAGGAACGGCTCGTGACCCTTCACTTCCGTCGGCCACGCAAAGAAATCCGACTCGATCACCCCTCGCAGAGATGTCCGACTGTAGAATTCCCTGCCCAACAGCAAGTCCGCAGGGTCACTCTCTGCCATCAGCCGCACGTCCATCCCGAACGACGCCTGCACCACTATCCCGATGACCGTCGTTAGATAGGTGTGCCGGATAAACAGGTCATCCATCCGATCGCGGGTTTGAGCTATCTCCCCCAGGGCCGTGCGTAGCAGGTCTTCCCATAGGCGTCGCTTCACCCGGATGGTTTCCTCATTCGCAACACCTTCATAGAGCTTCCTTAGCGCAGCAATATCCCGCTCGTACGCCGGGCTGAGGGTGCCAAAATGCTTTTCGATACTCTTATTGCCGGGAGGGATGTTCTCAAGGGAGACCAGGGCCTCGTCCCTCAGCCACTCGTAGAGAGGCACCCACCTTTCGGCGTCTTCCAGGACGAAACCGTACGGCCGCTGGGTCTTTACTTCCCCGGCTCCCGGCCAGCGCAACAGCCAATGCTTGCCGTCTGTCAGGATGCCCGTGCGCAGTGCCTTGCCTTCCAATTGGGATGCGGCCAGGTAGTCGTCCAACTGCTTGACGTTCTTGGGGTCCGGGTTGAATCCCTGAGCGCTCCCTACCCGCCGCTTCATCTCAATGAACGTGTCGAGGGCAGTTAGATCTACGGCGAGCCGACTTTCACCCTCAGGCGGGTTCTCCTCCACAATCTCATCGGCATTAGCTAATCGCGTAAGTATGAGAAAGTCTCGGATTGCGCTGGTTATGTTGGCCTCGGCTTCATATTTCGCGTGTCGTTGCAGAATCCGGCCCGCGGCCTCAGCGTATTTGGGGTCGTTGTAGTCCAGGTTCAACTGTTTCTCCAAGCGCGTTCGCGCGCTTCCGACAAAATCGCCATAGGGAAATGAGTTTACTACAGAGGGGTAACCCCCCCATCCCCCCAAATGTGACATTACCCCTTTGACCTTAATGAAACGCGTGTACTATATTTACCCGGCCCCACTCCCGTCACCCGATACGACACTTAAGGAAGCGCCAATGCCCCTCCACACACCCCCACCCTCTCGCACCCTCTACCCCGGGAGATGCCGCAAATTTTTCCCTCGGATCAATCATACAGGCACGAGTTTTCGATTGTGTCAATCAAAAACACCCTCTATGACATCCAGCGAGACCCCCAAAAAAGAAGGGCCGGGCCCCCTTAAGGAGGACCGGCCCCTATGCGCCGAGTCTATGTAATCTGGCGGCTAAGCTTCTTTTTCAACCACCGTCAACGCCTCGTCGATGATGGACACGATCTCGTCCGCCTCTTCCCGGGTGAGGGTGAGGGGCGGGGCGATGTAGAGGAATGGCTCCGTGCGGGTCAACATGCCCCGGTTCTCCATCTCCTCCACCAGCCTCTTCAACTGTGGCGCACCCTTCGGGAACGGCTTGCCCGTGGCCTTGTCCTCAAGCAGCTCGATGGACAGGAGCAGACCGGTCCCGTGGACCTCACTCACCATCGAATGCTCTTTCAACGTTTCCAGCTGCCCCTTCAGGTAGGCCCCCGTCTCCGCCGAGTTCTGTACCAGGTTCTCTTCCTCGATGATCGCCAGGTTGGCCAGCGCCGCTGCCGCCCCTGCCGGGTGCCCCGAGTACGTGTACCCGTGGGTGAACGTCTTGTCCCCGTCACCCTTGAAGGCGTCGTAGACCTTATTGGTCACCATCACGCCGCCGACGGGCTGGTAACCGCTCGTAACTCCCTTGGCGAAGGTCATCAGGTCCGCGGTGACGTTCCAGTGCTCCATGGCGAACATCTTGCCCGTCCGGCCGAAGCCCGTGATCACCTCGTCGGCGACCATAAGCACGCCGTACCGGTCGCAGATCTCCCGCACCTTGGGCCAGTAGTCATCATCGGGGACCTTCATGCCCTTGGGCACGGAGATCGGCTCGGTGATGAAACCGGCGACGGTCTCGGGACCCTCGAACTTGATCATCTCCTCCACGTCCTCCGCCGTCTCCCCGACGAACTTGGTGTTGATCAGCATCGGGTCCCAGATTTCCCGGTGCACCGTCGGCGCGCTGTTCATGCTCAGGGCACCCACGCTGACTCCGTGGTAAGAACCCCTGCGTGCAATGAACTTGGTACGTCGGGGCTCGCCGTTGTTCACGTGGTACTGCCGTATGATCTTCAGCGCCGTATCCACCGCCTCAGACCCGCCGCTGGCCAGGAACACCCTGTTCAGGTCTCCGGGGGCCAGCTCGGCCAGCTTCTTCGACAGCTTGATCGTAGGGACTGCGGGGTACGCGAAGGTGTTGGCGTAGTGAAGAGCGCCCAGCTGGTCGGCCACTGCCTCCGCAATCTTTGTGCGCCCATGCCCGACGTTCACCAGGAACAACCCCCCGATCGCGTCAATGTAGCTGTTCCCATCACTATCCGTCATGCGAATGCCGTCGCCCTCGACAATAATCGTCGGGCCACCCTTGCTCAGCAGGTCGTTGTACTGAGAGAAGGGCATCCACAGGTGGTCCATTGCCGCCTGCTTCAGGTCGCCAAAATCCTCACCGGCATAAGTTTTACCGTTTGATTTCGCCATTTGAGTTCTCCTTACACTGTCCGTCCCTGTATCAATAAAGGGAATTATACACCCGACGCCCCTCCCCGCCACCCAAGCGCCTGGGCCCCCTGCCCTGACTCCGGCGTTGGCGCAGAGAATGCTCCCCCCACTTCCAACTCGATGCCTTCCAACGCTCCCGACTCCAGTACGTCCCTCTCTCCGTACTCCCCGGCCATCCGGTAGCCGTTGCCTTCCAAGGCCATCACTCGGATTGATCGGGCCTCCGGGTCCACGATCCAATATTCTCCCACACCGTGCCGGGCATAGATATCCCGTTTCCTGACCAGGTCCCTCTCCGGGTTGTTCGGCGACACTATCTCAACGACCAGGTCGGGCGCGCCGCGGATATTATCGGTTTCTACGATATCCATGCGGCTTGAAGATACGAAGGCGATGTCGGGCTCCACTACGTTCGTATCGGATAGGACCACCGCCACCCGCAAAAACGCCGCTCCCACCCTTTTCTCACGCACGAAGTCATGGAGAGCAAAGCTTAGATCGCCGAGACCCCTTTGGTGAGCGATGTTGGGAGTCGGTAGGACAACCAACGCCCCGTCAAGCAGCTCGTACCGTTGGTCGTCAGGGGCATTCCGGTAGTCCTCGTAGGTGAGGACAGAGGCGTCAATCCCGAAGTGCTGGCTCATACCCCTCCTCCCGGAACTTGTCGACGTCGAAGGGCGGATGGCCGGCTGGAATCTTCTCGCTCAGCCCTCCTAGCAACGACGTGTCGATACGTCTCGGGCGGAGGATGAACCCGTCGAGGCTCTCCTCCAGTTCCAGCCAGTCCCCCGGCCGAACCCCCATCGCATCCAGCACCCGAGCGGGAAACGTGACCTGTCGCTTTGACGTGATTTTCACTAGCATGTTGCTACCGTTCACAAAAGCTATCCTACGTGAGAGGCAAGGGTCAAGGGCCTGTGCAGCTTGCTTTCGGGCTGATCCAGAAGCGCAGCTGAAGATTGTCAGATGAACAAACGAGATCTCTATTCTGCCCGAATTATCAAATCTTCTTCGTGGTATTTGAATAGGCTCACCAGCTCACGGCACTTTGCCTTCTTGTTTTTTGTACTTATGTTGGTATAGACGTACCAACCCGAACCGCTGATTTGCACTGGGGCTTGCTTCGGGTGTTGGTCTGCATCTGAATACCAACCACTCAAAGTGCGCACTCTGTCAAATTCAGGTCCATGTCGCCTGTATATCTCCTCGGCTAGTGTTATCAAAGCCTCTGTGCCAGAACGGACGCTAAACTCCTGACCACAAAATGTAAAACCTACGATTGTTGTACGTGGTTTCTTACGTCTATTGACGTTGTTGCTTATGTCGGGAGCCGCAGAAGGATTGCGCGCTGACAGATTTTCTTGTCTAGGTGCGCTGAACTTACTTTTCGACTCTGCTTTCTCTTGAACCCACTTACCCAATCCCGACAAGAACCCTTTGATACGCTCCGGTTCCGCCTCTACTCCGCACAAACCCTTCAATTTCTCGTTGATCAACTCTACAAGCATGTCATCCGGCCCAGCAATGAGGTCTTCCCAAGCTTGGGGCAGAGCATTATCCACCTTCTTGGCTTCCTGTAATTGTGCGAGGCGAGCTTCGGCGTTCTTGACTGCCGCCCCCGAATAGACGTTTTCCCGAGAAAGAAACTCGATTAGAAGGTCGCAGACCTCTGAGACGTCCTGATTGCATATGTGCAACTGACAGAATCGCCGGGCCTCGAAATTGCCTACCTGCAACGGAAGATACAACCACCACCTTAGGCCGTTGGTAAGAGCTGCGAGTCGGACTCCGTGTAAGGCTGAGTAGGTGAGCAGTTGGCGTTGGTGGGGGTCCAAGTCTTCGCTGGGGCGTTTCGCTTCTATGAATGCCTCGGGTTTGCCACGGACAAACAAGGCGTAGTCGACCCGGCCACTCGACACTGAGAATTCGCGCTTGAAGTCTTCGCTAAACCTGTCCCATCCTAAGCGTTCCAGGATAGGGTCTATCGCCTCTGCCCTAGCCCTTGCTTCATCTAGGATGGCGATTTTGCCATCGGCGCAGATGCCGTTTATCGCAGTCGCAAGTCTTTCCTTCATAGTCATCGTCTCATCTCCCAACAAGCCCCACCCCAAGCTGCGGGTGGCGTCCCGATTCTACACCATCCCCTCATAGCCTCCCCCCACCCCCCTGCTCTAAAATATGTTTAGGCCCTATCCATTCGAGGAGCAAACATTTATGCCCGACGACACCCCCGCAACCCCCCAATACACCATGGGCTATAGCGAGGAGTTTCGGCAGATGCTCGACCAGCGCAGCGCCGAGACCCACGCTTCCTACCTACTACCCCACCTTAAGCCCGGCCACCGGGTCCTCGACTTCGGCTGTGGCCCCGGCACCATCTCCGTCGGACTCGCACGCACCGTCGACCCCGGCGAGGTGCACGGCATCGACATGGAGGAATCCCAGATCGCCCTCGCTCGCTCCGCCGCCGAGGCAGGCGGCCACGCCAACGCAACCTTCCACGTCGGCGACGTCACCAAGCTCCCCTTCGAGGACAACTTCTTCGACGCCGCCCACTGCCACGCCGTCCTGATGCACGTCCCCGACATCGCCGCCGTCCTCGCCGAGGTCAAGCGGGTACTCAAACCCGGCGGCATCATCGCCGCCCGTGAAGCGATGCTAACGGCCGCCTTCCTGCAGCCCTTCGATGACCAAGGCGCCTGGAATACTTTCGTAAAACTGCTTGTCGGCAACGGCGGTCATCCCAAGATGGGCATGGAGTTGAAGGCCGCCTTCCTGAACGCTGGATTCACCGACCCCGCGCCGGTGCCTCTTTCGACTTCTACGACACCCCCAAGGACATCGCTTTCTTCTACAGTGTCGCTAAAGGCTGGCTCCTCTCCCCCCAGGTCATAGGAGCAGCCATCAAGTTCGGCTTGGCTACCCAGGAGCAGTTCGACGAATGGAGCGCCAGCCTGGACGAGTGGAAAGCCGACCCCGCGGCCTCGGGCGCCGTCCCCTTTGGAGAGTGCGTGGCCTTCAAGCCGTAAAATACCGGCTAACTGATAGGAGAAAGAGATGAGCATCATAAAACTTCTGGCCGCCGTCTACATGCTCCTGGTGGCGGCGGCCGTGGCCGTCAATTTCATCGCCATCCTCTTCTATGACCCTCCATTGGGGGGCGGGTGGTTCGCTTACTCCTCTTTGTCCGAGCCTGCCCCTGTGTTGGGGGATGCCGGGTTGACCGCCTGGCAGATTCTTGACCCCCTGATGGTAGCCGGTGTGATCATGGTCCTGATGTTTGCCTTCGGTGCAAAGCGCCGCCGGGACTCCGACTCCTCCAATAGGGCTATCGACCGGGAGTACCTGGAGGCCAACGTTACTTTCTATTTCTCCGGAGTCCTCCTCCTCGTCCTCCTCTGGAACTGGATTTCATCGCAGTGGGTGGTACCCGCCGGCTACAATGGTCTGCTCTGGGTATTCATCGATACCACCCTGCCCTTCCTCCTCGCCTCTACCGGTATCCGGCTCCTGCGCCGGGACCCGGCCTATAATTGCAGTCCCAAACAATAGTCACCGGAGTTTTAAGCCAATGGTAGAAAATGTTCTTAGGCGCAGACGCGTTATCCTTGGCGCAGTAGGGATAGTCCTCGCCCTTGTCCTCCTGCTGAGCTTCCGATGCGGCGGGGAAGAGACCCTCACCATCCTCTATTGGCAGGCGCCCTCCACCCCAAACCCCTACCTTTCGGGCGGGTTCAAGGACAGGGACGCCGGTGCCATCACTCTCCAGCCCTTGGCTTACTACGACCCCGACGGCACCCTGGTCCCGGCCCTCGCCGACGAAATTCCCACCCTCCAGAACGGTGGCATATCCCAGGACCTCACCTCAATCACCTGGAATCTTAAGGACGACCTCAAGTGGTCCGACGGCAGCGACCTCACCGCCCATGACGTGGTCTTCACCTGGAGCTACTGCACCGACGAGGCTACAGGTTGCACCGCCAACAGCTCCTTCGCCGACATAACTTCCGTGGAGGCCCTGGACGACTCAACCGTCAAGATAACCTTCCACGCCCCCACCCCCTACCCCTACGTCCCCTTCGTCAGTTCCGGGGTCCCGGTTATTAGCCAAGCCCAGTTCGCCGATTGTGTCGGCGCTGCTGCCGCTGGCTGCGATGAGGAGAATTTCGCCCCCCTGGGCCCGGGCCCCTACCGCATCGTCGAGTTCACCCCCGACGAACTGGCCGTCTACGAGCGCAACCCCCACTACTACGGAGACAAGCCCTATTTCGACTGGGTCATACTCAAGGGCGGCGGCGACGCCCTTACTGCGGCCAAGTCCGTTTTGGAATCCGGCGAAGCAGACTACGCTTGGAACCTCCAGGTAGATCCCGAGACCCTGGCCAAAATAGAAGCCGCCGGCAAAGGCAAGGTCATCTCCGCATTCTCGAGCCTCGTGGAGCGCATCGTCCTCAACCAGACCAACCCCGACCCCGCCCTCGGCGAAGACCGCTCCGAGTACCTGGACGGCACAAATCCCCATCCATTCTTTACCTTCGCCCCCATTCCCCAGGCCATGTCCATTGCCATCGACCGAAGTCTGATATCCGAGCGGCTCTACGGCTTCGCAGGTAAGCCTACGTGCAACCTCATCGTCGGCCCCCCGAGCTACGTTTCCACCGCAAACGACGGCTGCCTGGCCCAGGACATCGGCGCTGCTAACAAGCTCCTCGACGACAACGGCGTGATCGACACCGACGGCGACGGCATCCGCGAATACAACGGCGTTCCCCTGAATATCACCTTCCAGACCTCGACCAATGACATTCGTCAAGAAACCCAGGTCCTCGTCCGGGACTGGTGGGGTCAGATCGGCATCGAGACAGAAATCATCCACCACGACGCGGCCGTCTTCTTCGGAGGCGATCCCGTAGCCGACAAGGACGCCCTCTACAGCCGCTTCTTCGCCGACGTCCAGATGTACGCCTCCGGCCCGGATATCGACCCTCAGCAGTATCTCGTGGGCCTGACCTGCGAGGAAATCCCGGACCGGGACAACAACTGGGGCGGCGGCAATGCCACGCGGGCCTGCAATCTGGAGTTCGACGAACTGGTCGAGGAGCTTGCTCACACTCCCATCGGCCCGGACCGCACCGCCCTGGTCAGACGGATGAATGACATCCAGGTACAGGCCTATTACGAGATTCCCCTGGTGAACCGTGGCATCGTTTCCGCCCACTCCGACACCCTAAAGGGGGTGCGTATCAACGGCTGGGACAGCGAGATGTGGAACATCGCCGAATGGCATCGCTGATTGACCAATTCCCTTTGTCCTACTATCCTCTATCACCTACGGACAGGAGTAGTGAGGAAACATTGCACGCCTTGCTCAAATTCGGATACTCCCAAGAGCTTGGGGGCCCACATCACTCCCAGGCAAATGCCGTAACAGTCACTTAACTAAGAAAAAGAGCGTTCACTAGCCTTTCGGGAGGCCGACCATGAATGTAGAAGTCCAGAGACAAGACGGCAATCTGATAGCCTTGGTTGGAGGGTCCGTCGACGGCAATAACGCCGCCGCGTTCCAGTCTTCCTTGCAGGGCGCAGTCCAGGAGGGCGACAAGTCGATGGTCTTGGACCTCGGGGCGCTGGTCTACATCAGCAGCGCCGGACTGCGTGTGCTTCTGCTCGTCGCCAAGGACATGCAGAACAAGGGCGCAAACTTTGCAATCTGCTCCCTCCAGGGGCAGGTCAGGGAGCTTTTCTCGGTCAGCGGCTTCGATCAGATCATCCAGATCAGCGACTCCCAGGAAGACGCCATCAGCTCCTTCAGCCAGTAACCTCCAAACCCTGGTTCTCCCTAGTCATCCCGGCCCCCGAGCCGGAATCCAGTGCTGGGGAATGCATCCCCTCTCCTTTGATGAGACCTTTGCCTAACTGTCATTCCGAGGCTCCGCGAGGAATCTGGGGCGGAGGGGAGGTCCAGTCCCCTCTCCCTCGATGAGACCTTTGCCTAACCTCTCTCGGTGGGGCCGGGGCCGCTCGTGCTGAGGCTCTCGAAGTATGAGCGGGGTGGTGGAGGTCACGTGATCTGGACAGTACAGCGGAGGCAATCCGGAGTTACGCAAAAGCCTCTCGATGGGTCGTAGATGCGCCGAGGCGTGAGAGGGCTAGAGCCGAAGACTCGCTGAGGAGAGTGAGGGTAATTCCCCCTTGCACCCCCCTACCCCCATACAAAAAAGCGCCGACTAGCTAGGCCAATCGGCGCTTTATCTTTCCTTTTCGGTGTGCCCCTAGTAAAGATGCGGCTGCATCGACGATATCACCGTCAGTTCGATATCCCTGATCGCCTGCGACATCGCCTGACCGATGAGGTCCAGCTTCCGGACCATCTCAACCCGAGGCGCGACCTGCCCCAATTCCCGCCCGGACAGCAGTTCCTTGAAGATGCCGCACGCATCCACCAGGCAGATGATCATAATGTCCCGGGGGTCGGGGATTACGTCACTGAACAGGACCTCCATGATGCGCAGCTTCACCTCGCGCTCCGCCTCACCATCGATCATAGGATAGCGCCGAGATCTGAACATCCACATAAAACGGTCGTCCTGCCGTTCCAGGATGCCGCTGGCCACCAGCCGGGTCAGCGCCTCCTCCCGGATGTCGGAAGCCTTCTCGGCGATGAGTTCAAGCCAGGAACGGATGTCCTTCTGTCCCTCCGCCGCTATCTCGGCCAGCACCGGGTCGAGCAGGCTGTCCCCGACAGGCGTGGCGTCGATCAGCATCAGGTTCTCAATGTCCGTGTCGATGCGGTTCTCCATCGCCAGGTCCATCAGCACACCCCCGGCCAGGGCGTAGTTGAGGGACCATCTGGGAACGCGCACGAACTTGCCATCCTCGTCGTCCAACAGGATCAGGATGATCTCTTCGGCAAATCTAAGCATTTTACTGTCCTCTCCCTCCGAGGAACCGAGCGATTTGTCACAATTCTATCCCACCCCCAACCCATCTGATAACCCCCGCCCGACTCCAAATAGCCCTACTTTCCGCTATTCATCATTCCAAGTCGGCCAGCCGCCCAATCACTTCCAGCGTCAACTCGACACTCTGTGCGAGAGGCTTGGCTTGCAGGTGCTCCAGCGTGTCCAGGGGAGAGTTGATGTAGGTCACGTCATCGGCGAACAGGAAGATAACGTCGATGCCCGCCAGCATGAAGGCTATGTGGTCGGAGCCGTAGCCAGCGCCAAGGTCCACAGTGCCCAGGTCGAAACCAATGTCCGCCGCCGTCTCCACTGCCAGTTCCACCATACTTTCAGTCCCGATGCCCGTCAGCTCACCCGTACCAACCACGTCCAGGTTGATCATCGCCAATATGTTTTCCGACTCCCCCTCCCCCCAGCCCCCCGACATACGCGAAGCTGCCGTTAAGCCCTATCTCCTCCGACCCGAATAGCACGAACCTAAGGTCGAAGGGAAGCTCATCGTCCGACAACTCTTCCGCAACGACCAGGGCCGCTGCGACCCCGCTGCCGTTGTCATTTGCACCCGGAGAGTTGGGTGTCGTGTCATAGTGCGCGCCGATTACAAGCGTCTCGTCGTCTTCTATGTCATTGTTCAGCTCGGCGACGACGTTCCGGGACGGCTGAAGCGCTAGCGGCGATTTGGAGACCCTCACCTCCAGGTTGCCCCCCGTTTCCAAGGCCCGCAACAACCCCCGCCCCTCCCGATTTCCGATCCCGATTGCCGGAATCCTCGTGTCTCGAAATACCCTGTCCCAGGATGCTCCGGCGTTGGCCTCCTCGTTAAATATCACCGCCGCTTCCGCCCCGGCCTCCCCTGCGCCCTCCACTTTCTCCATCAGCGACACCCCCCCACCCCCCTCTATCAGCGCGATCTTGCCTTGTAGATCGATCCCCGAGAAGTCCTCTCCCGTCCCCCGACCCGCGTACGCCATTGCCCCCTCCACCTCGTACGCATCCGCTGCCAGGGATGACGGGTCCACCGGAAAGGCAAACAACCAGACCCTGTCCCCCTCCCTGTACCCGAGCCGCGACAGCCCCGCCACGGCATCCCCCGGCCCAAGGACTACCAGCCGATTGGCGCGCCCAATCTCTACCGCCTCAAAGTCCTGCAGCCC
This sequence comes from Dehalococcoidia bacterium, assembly GCA_965222055.1. Taxonomy (GTDB): domain Bacteria; phylum Chloroflexota; class Dehalococcoidia; order Plut-88900; family Plut-88900; genus Plut-88900. Next base: position 2,887,202 of record CBDCTF010000007.1, on the reverse strand, counting down.
CACGTCATACCCCCACCCCGAGAACTGGTCCGCCAGAAACTCCGCCGCCCTCAGCTCCTCATCCGTCGCGCTCTCCCTCGGGCTCAACTCCTGCGCCAGCATCACCGCCGTATCCCACACCTTGGTGCCAAGGGGGTCAGATGTGGAGGTGGGAGCAGAAGTAGGCTCCTGCGTTGAAGCGAGCGTGGCCGCAGACGTAACTGTCGACGCGGGGGTGGCGGTGGGGATTGAAGTCGAGGTGGGTGTTGGAACGGCCTCGGTAGCCGACGCCCCACCGCAAGCCACGACTAGAGCGAGGGCCAGGAGGCCGGCCACGGCTAGAAGGGTGAGTCTAAAGGCGGGTTTGTGTGAGTGGTGGGGTTTTGAAATGGGTGAAGTCATCGGGTCTCGGTTGTTCCTTTGCCGGCTCCCGGAAAAAAAGGTCCTATATATATGGTAACGAGAATCTTGGCTGAATGTTCTTTAATGTAGAGGAGGGGAACCGTGGATGATGTCAGGCTCCCACTGAGCGGTAAGGCCATGGTTCAGCCTATTCAGAGGACAGGGTATAATCGGAACCATACTTGTGGCCGCTTAGGATCCTTATGATAGCCCAGTTCCCCTCGCCATCACCGGCATAGATTAGATTCAGGGCTAGGGGCTGAATCAATCTCCGCAGTCTCAGGAAGACTTGATGACCACCAACACTCTTACTAGCTTAGCAATACTGAAAGTAAATATTGATCAAGGGAGAGATTACTTCGACTACCTCAAGCCTTTCGTTCTCCAGGTTTTGTTTCATCACAACGATGGGCCCATCACAGGTAAAGGAGTCTGCCAATCAATTAGAGACGACTTCGGCCTAGAGATTCCCGAACACATTGTTGGTATTGTCTTGAGACGTATCGCAAAGCAGAATTTCATTAAGAGAGACAGTGGAATATACCGCAAATCCGGTAATGTGCCGGATCCTCAGATCGAGTCCAAACAAGCGGAAGCACGACGTCATATTCAAGCAGTAGTGAATGAATTGCTAGCATTCTCTAAGGAAACTGCAAAGCCACTTTCCAACGAAGAAGCGGCCGTAGAGGCGATATGTACATTCTTGTCGAACTTCAATATTCAGTGCTTGCGCTCCTACTTACGAGGTACAGCTATCCCCGACCTTAATGGTGCACATCCTTCCAGGATCGTATTAGTCAGTGACTACGTTCATCACTTACAAGCAACAAGTCCGGAGCGTTTCGATAGTTTTCTTATATTAGTGCAGGGACACATGCTGGCTAACGCATTGATGTGTCCTGACCTCCAGAGCTCCACCAGCAATTACCGGAATGTCATCTTTTTCCTTGATACACCCCTACTCGTGAGTAGCCTTGGAAGCCACGGCGAAGCGAAGCATGCCGCAGTGAAGGAACTTATTGACCTCATTACTAATCTCAAGGGCAGAGTCGCTGCCTTTTCTCATTCTCGCGATGAGCTACGGAGTGTCCTCTACAGTGCCTTTACCCACCTGTATGACCTGGACCCTCGTGGGGCAATAGTATATGAAGCCAGAAAGCTAAGCCTGACGAAGTCAGATATTCTGTTACTTGCGGAGTCCGTCGACGAGAACCTTGCCAAAGCCGGGATAGAAATACATGTAACTCCCAAGTACATTAAGAAATTCCAGATAGATGAAACCATGTTCGAATATGCTCTCGATGAAGAAGTGCAGTACTACAATCCTCGTGCTAAGGAGTACGATATCAATTCCGTAAGGAGCATATACGCACTAAGAGGAGATAATCCAGCATCATCCATTGAAGATTCCCACGCCGTCCTGGTAACAAGTAACCGTGGCTTTGCGAGGGCTGCTTGGGATTTTGGACAACAGCATATGTCATCGAGAAATGTATCAAGCGTAATCCATGAATTCACCTTAGCAAACATTGCATGGTTGAAAGCTCCCATGGGTGCACCCTCAATCCCAATGACTCAGTTGCTTGCTTTCTCCTATGCTGCTCTAGAGCCTTCAAAGGCACTATTGGGCAAGTACTTGAAGGAAATCGAAAGGCTTCAAGAGCGTGGAACCATAACAGTCCGGGATCATGAATTACTTAGGGCCAGCCCTCTAGTACACCGTGAGCTTATGCATCTGACACTTGGCGATGACACTGCTCTGACTGAGGAGACCGTCACTGAGACCTTAGAACGTGTGTCTAATGAGATAAAAAAAGAGGAAGCTAATAAACTCGCTGCGGAGCAAAAAGAGCACGAAAGGACACGTGAAGAATTAACGACATCCTATAATCGCTATAGCAAGCTTAAGAAGAATGTATATTGGCAGTGTAGCAGACAGGCAGAGATATATGCGAACATTCTAGCTGTCCTGATTGGGCTCCTTATGGTTGGGGACATTGCAGCTAGTGTAATTGTTTCTTTGACCGTATCTTCCATAGCCGGAATAATGGCCGTCCCATTTATTGTCATGGTAGGAGCGCTAACGTTACTAAATCGTTGGTTCGGTCTTACGCTAAAAGGCATTCGTAAACAGGTACGAGACTGGATCCTAAGAAAACTATTGAAACGCAAAGAGAAATCCATAGGTGTTGATTTTAGCAGCCCCAGCAGTGCATGACACTGTATACAATTCACGTCGTTGGGACGCTCTAATCTATGGCACACTCACTACCTAATCAGGTCGACATCTACTTGGTGACAACGCCCCTCGCCAATGCAGAGCGACCATCCGTCGGGCTCACCCCACCCTCCCCCACCCCCCAAATCCTCACCTTTCCTCCCCTCCCCCTTCCCGTAGGGGTGGGTCGCGACCCGCCTCGGCGAGTGACGTCACCCCCTTGACCCAATCAAAACATTTGTACTAAGTCTCTCCCAGTTCACCGACACCCCACGTCGGCCCTAATCAGGAAAGGACCAAAGGAGTCCCATGAGTCGCACTAGCCTTCATAGGCCCCGTCGTAACCGAGCGGTATGGGACCGCCCGGCCAACGGCACGCGCCTCCTCCAATCATCCTCTTCCTACACCGTGTCCCCAGGAATCCCCCTATCAGGCGATGGAAGTTCCATTGACTATGTGCGGCATGCCCCCTCACAGGGCCACTGCCGAACAGGCGCCCCACTCACCGGGCGCAGTGGATTCGCCCACGGCGAATTCAAGGAGCCCGCTTTTGCCGGGCTCAGGCTAAGGGTCGTCGTGCCCTTGCAGGACCCTACCGCTGTCACAATCCGAGTCATCCCCTCGGCCGACCGCGGCATCGGGTCAGTATTACCGTCCCTCAGCTCGGTCGAGCGCTGCTGTCGGATGGATAAGCCCCACACAGAGACTACCTCGAACTTGACACGTCTCCTCAGACATGTGTGGGGATACAGCAGGATTGCCGTTGATGTGAACCATTCGCTGAGGCGGATCATAGGCATCGACGCAGGTGTCGTAGTCTTACTGCTTAAGAGTCACGGACCTTCCATCGCCTCCCTCTCCTTCCCCCTTGTCCACTTCCCCAGTAGGGACGACCGGCCAGTCGCCCAGAGTGTGGGCGCCCCGAGTGGGGCGTCCACACCCCTTCCCCCACCCATAGACCTGAATATACCCACCCCTAGGAGGTCGCCCATGCCCCGAGGAGGCCGCCGGCCCGGAGCCGGCGCACCCAAAGGAAACTACAACGCCTTCAAGCACGGCAGAAACTCCCGGCGCATGCGGGAACTTGCCGCCATCCTCGCCCTCGTCCCCCACACCCGCCGCCCCGTCGAAGGGGACCCCCAGGAAGCCAGGCTCGCCTCCGCCCTCGCCCTCTCCGCCTTTATGGACCGCCTTTCCCTCCACTCCCTCCAACTCACCGACCCCGCCATGCAGAAACTCCATCGCACCGTCAAAGCCCTTCAGCCCCCCGAACTCAAACGGCCAAGGAAACCCCCCCGATCTTGGTATAAAATTTCTGCAACAATCAAAGATCACGCCTGAGTCCGCGCATCAATCAAAAGTCATGCCCCAAACCCCGAACGGAAATTGAACATTCCACCCGCAGTTGGCCCCCCCAATCGAGCCGCCCCCTTCTCCGTATCCGATGCACCCCACCTCCCATACGCTACTATATGAGCCAATATAGAGATTCGGGAGCAGAGGGTCCGCGTGAGTAACCAAGGCAACACCGTGCAGGAAACAAAAACATCGTCGGACTTTGTCAGGGCCGCGGTGGAGGCCGACGGAAAGTCGGGGCGGTTCGGCGGGAACGTCGTGACACGCTTCCCCCCCGAGCCCAACGGCTACCTTCACATCGGCCACGCCAAGTCCATGTGCCTCAACTTCGGGCTGGCCCAGGAGTACGGCGGCCGCTGCCACATGCGCTTCGACGACACCAATCCGGCCAAAGAGGAAGAGGAGTTCGTCGACGGCATCCTGGAGGACGTCCGCTGGCTCGGTTGGGACTGGGGCGAGCACCTCTACTTCGCCTCCGACCACTTCGACAAGCTCTACGACTTCGCAATCGACCTGATCAAGAAGGGCCAGGCCTACGTGGACGACCTGGACCAGGAGCAGATTCGCAAATACCGGGGCACCCTCACCGAACCGGGTGCCGAGAGCCCCTACAGAAATCGCTCGGTCGAGGAAAACCTCGCCCTGTTCCAGGGCATGAAGAACGGCGAGACCGACGAAGGCCAACGAGTCCTCCGCGCCAAAATCGACATGGCCTCGGGCAATATCAACATGCGGGACCCCGTCCTCTACCGGGTCCTGAAGACGCCGCATCACCGCACGGGCGATAAGTGGGTGGTCTACCCCATGTACGACTTCGCCCACGGGCAGTCGGACTCCGTGGAAGGCGTCACCCACTCGATCTGCACAATGGAGTACGAGGACCATCGCCCCCTCTACGACTGGCTCCTCGACTCCCTGGACGTATACCACCCGCAGCAAATCGAGTTTGCGCGGCTGAACCTGAGCCATACGGTGATGAGCAAGCGCAAGCTCGCCCAGCTCGTGAACGAGGATCATGTGAGCGGCTGGGACGACCCTCGGATGCCGACCCTCTCCGGTCTTCGCAGGCGCGGGTATACGCCGGAGTCCATACGCAGGTTCTGCGAGCTTGTCGGGGTTGCCAAGAGGCAGAACGTCATTGAAATTGCCCTGCTGGAACACGCCATCCGCGACGACCTGAACGCTCGAGCGTCTCGGGTGCTGGCTGTACTCAGGCCCCTCAAAGTGGTTATCGAAAACTACCCCGATGATCAGGTCGAGCATTTAGACGCGGTCAACAACCCGGAAGACCCCGACGCGGGAGCCCGCAAGGTGCCCTTCTCCCGTGAGCTGTACATCGAGCGGGACGACTTCATGGAAGACCCGCCAAAGAAATTCTTCCGCCTCGCCCCCGGACGCGAGGTGCGACTGCGGTACGGCTACTTCATCACCTGCACAGAGGTGGTCAAAGACGACGCCGGTGAGGTCGTCGAGCTGCGCTGCACCTACGACCCAGAGACGCGGGGTGGACAGTCGCCCGACGGCCGGAAGGTGAAGGGCACGATCCATTGGGTCTCGGCGAGGCACGCCGTGGAGGCAGAGGTGCGGCTGTACGAGCACCTGTTCACGTCGGAGCGCCCCGATGAGGAGGATGAATTTCTTTCGACCCTGAACCCCGATTCGCTGGAGGTCATCGCCGACGCCAAGGTCGAGCCCTGCCTCGCCGACGCCCGCCCGGGCGAAAGGTTCCAGTTCGAGCGGCTTGGCTACTTCGCCGTGGACCCGGACTCCGGGCCGGGAGCGCCGGTGTTCAACCGCACGGTCTCGCTCAGGGACACATGGGCGAAGGTCAACAAGGGCAGTACTCCCCGCAAGTCATAGGGTCCAGGGAACCGGACCACTACCGAGTCTTGTTCACCTGTACCGTGACTATGTCCATTCCGTGATACTTCTGGTGGCGTAACGACGACGCATAATGACGCAGCAGTCGGAAGGATATTTCACGAGTGTCAGCGCTTTCCACTGATCCTCCCACGTATGCCAGCCTGTCCTCCAGATTTTCCTCCCCTACCGTCGACACAAACTCCAGCTCCGCCCCTCCCCCTGTCACCCGCGCGCTCACACTTAAGCTATGTGGGTTGTCCCTATCCACGTCGTCGCCTTCTGCGGAAAGCAGGCTGGTCAACGTCTCTTCCCCGACCAATGTCAGCCGCTGCATCGACTCGGAATCCCACCCGGCCTTCGTTGCAAACTCCTCAAGGAAATCCTTCAGCTTTGGCAGGGATTCTATGTCCAGGGCAACCCGCAAACGTTTGCGTCGGGGGCTTGTCAACTCCAGGAACACCATCATTGCTATCGCAATCAGCGCCCCCGCAGTCATCCCGTTGCCCAGCAGAATGCCCAGAAACCCTTCGCCCAGCAGTTCAGGGAATATCCATCCGTTCTGGAATCCCGTTCCCAGCCAAAAAGACATCCCTACAAGGACAGCCTTCCGGTGATCGACCCCGTCCTGAATTATGACCCTCATTCCCTGCACGAACAGCAACCCGATTAGAACCATCAAGAAACTGGCGGCCACGGGGGACGGGATCGCTATCAACACTGCCGTAAACTTTGGGAAGAAAGCCACTGCCACGAAGATGACTCCGATGACGACCCCAACCCGCCGGGCCGAGACTCCCGTCACCTCGGCGATGGCGACGCTCGTTCCGTGGGGCGTGCTGGGCAGCGTCCCGGCAATGCCCGATAGGAGTTTCCCCACTCCGTCGGCGTTCAGCGCCCCCTGCACCACCCGGAAATCCGTCGCCCGTGGCGAGCGCCGGGACGCCCTCTGAATGGCCACAGAATTCCCGATTGTTCCTATGGAGCTGACAGCAGTGAACAATACGAAAGCAGGAAGCAGCGCCCAGAACTCCGTGCCCGGGGTTAAGTCCAGCCCCGGCCACGATCCCATCGGTACTCCCACCCACGACGCGTCCGCTATCTGTTCCACGTCGTACAGCCCGAAGGGTGCACCCGCTAAGGAGCCCACCACTATTCCGATTATCGGTGACCACAACCGCCAGGCCGGGGGACCCCTCAGCACGAGCCCCGCCACCACGAGAATGGTCACACCCACCGAAATGGGAGCGGCCCCTCTGGAAACGCCTTCCGGGACGTCATCCAGGATTTCGAACATCACCGGCATGATCGTGACAGCGATCAGCATGATTACCGTGCCCGACACCACCGGCGTGAATATCCGCCTAAGCAGCGATAGTCGGGAAGCCAGCAGGATCTGAAACAGGGATGAGACTAGGATGAGGCTCGCCATGGTTGCGGGGCCCGCCTCGATCAGCGCTTCTGCGCAGACGGCTATGTACGCCCCGGACGTGCCCATAATTAGCACGTGCCCCGCCCCTACACGCCCGACCTTGACGGCCTGCAGCACTGTGATGACCCCGCTTACCACCAGGGCCGCAAACACGCCCCAGGAGATGTAGCTCTCCGGTTGCTCAGCTATCCGCGCCACAATGACCACCGTCACCACCACACGCGTCACCATGATCGCCGCAGACTGGGCCCCCACCCCCAGGGTTACCAGGTGTGGGGGGTTTTCGTCCGGTTCGTAGAGGACGTTTTCGTTTTCGGGATTTACTGAAGCCAATTGAACCCAGGCTGCCTGAAAGTTCGCACTACTATGCTGGCGAGGCGGGCCAAGTGTACAGCATCGCGAACTCATTGGTGGGGATTCTTGGTGTAGGGAGTATTGACCACCCACGACGTCCTGCGCCCCACCCACCCCCACCCACCTCAGTGGCCAAAACAGCCGGGCGTATAATCTAATTGAGAATAGAGAGTGCTCTAGGAACCTGAACTGTCTAACCCGCTCGTTTGGGGGCATTTGAAGGCCGAGGATTTGCAGCTAAGTGAAAAGCAGGTGACACAATGGCCTTAATCCCTCCTTCCTTTATGAACTCGGTTGTTGCCTTGGGAATGCAGTCCCAGGACCAACAAGTTCGATTTATGGGGACTGGGTTCATGTATGGGTATCCCACCCAGGCTACAGACCAAAACGGTATGCCCACATACTGGACCTTTCTTGTAACCAATCGGCACGTTTTCACCAAGGCTCGAGATCGTGGCACGACGATGCATGCGCGCTTCAACAGACCGATGGGCGCCGTCTCCCATACTTACCCGATTCTATTGAAAGAGGCCAACGGTTCTACGTCCTGGACAATTGACCAGGAGGCGGACGTGGCGGTCCTGCCCGTCAATGCCGACCGGCTACGGGCAGACGGCATCGAGTTCTTTTTCTTCGCCGCCGGTGAGCACACTTACACCCGTGATGAACTGCGTGCAATCGATGTGAGCGAAGGCGACGGGGTCTTTGTTTTGGGCTTTCCTCTGGGGGAAGCAGGCGATGAACGGAACTACGCAATCGTGCGCCAGGGAATCATCGCCCGCGCCCAGGACTGGATTAAGGGCAATGCTCAAACATTCCTGATAGACGCTTCCATTTATCCCGGCAACAGTGGAGGCCCTGTCCTCCTCAAGCCCGAGACCCTCACTATTGAGGGAACAAAACCTAACTGCAGGTCTGGACTGATTGGCATGGTCTCCGCCTATATCCCTTATCAGGAAATCGCAGTCAGCACCCAGACCGACCGCCCGAGAATGATATTCGAAGAGAACTCCGGCCTAGGCGTCGTAGTCCCCCATGACGCCATAACCGAGACCATAAAGGCGGCAGTCGGCAAACTGAACAAAGACCAAACCATCGGAACCAGCGCACTCACATAAGCCGTTGCACAACCTCCCAACGCCCAACTCCCACCCCTCCATTCGCCTTAAGGAATACACCTGTGCCTAGGCGGGTGCGTACTTCATAACCGTAGTCACACGGTCGGCTCTGCCTGTCCGTCAGCGGATGAAGAGGCGGGCGCCCCACCTAATCCAGCTTGCCTTTGCTCTGGCGGAATGGTGTGCAGAACGGTGCTGCACTGCAAACATTGGCTAGCTCACTGGAGTAGGAGTAACGAGTCATGAACAGCGCCGACATTGTTAGCTCTGTAGGCCTGATCCTAGACATCGTCGGTGTCATCTTGTTGTTCAAGTATGGCTTGCCGGCGGATGTCAGAGAGAAAGGAGGTACAATTATCATATTTGGAGGTGGTAAGCGCGACGAAGAGGCAAAAAGGGAACATCGTTACTACAGGCGAATGTCTCGTATTGGCTTGGGATGCCTCATGGTTGGATTTAGCTTGCAGCTAGCAAGTAATTTCCTTAGCTAAGCGGCCTGAATCGTAATCAGTGGTCGCTTGACCGTCTAAATCATTGGAGGAGAGACTGTCGTCTGTAAACCTTAAGATGAGAAAATGCCCCCACACTACTGGGCTATCGGCCAAGAACCCCTCCGCTTCCCCACCCCCCACGACTAGCCCAACTAAACCATTGTCCCACATCCACAAATCCCGCATAATCCGGCCATCGGGATCCTAACGCTTCTATAGCAAAAGGAGGCCGCTAGATGGATGGTTTGAAGAAGTACATGGTGAGGGTCGGGTCCCTCGAGCTTGGGGTAGTCATCTTCTGGATGCTTTTCTGGCTCGCCAACGGATTAGCCAAGGTGATTCCCGGCGTCCATATCGGCGTGAAATTCGCCGAGAAGGGCGACACAAACTTCTTCACCGTCACCCTGGACAAGATGGGTTGGGGCACGAGTCTCGGCGAGTTTGCCTTCTACTTCACGGCGGCCTTTGAACTGCTCGTCGGGGTCATCTTCTTATGGGCCTTGATACAGTTCTTCATGCGAACCGGTTCGGCAGCGCGTCAGCCGTGGATACTGCTGGGGCTCTTCATCAGCGCCATCATATTCACCGTATTCGCCTTCTCGAACGTCGTTACGGCGAACCGCCCGGATGCCCTTTTCTCGCACACTGCCTACTTCGCCTCCGCCGGGGTATCGTGGCTGGTGATCGTCGGCCAGAGCGTGTGGATGCGGGCTTCGGGCAACGGCGACAGCAACTAGCCGACTCGCGGGGTAGGGCCTTGAGGCCTTTCCGTGCCAAAACGGGGCCGTCATATCCCTTGATGTCGCGCGGGCAGAACTGGCTTGCCTGGAAGAAAAACGCCCCTTGCCCTCCCGAGCCCCGGCTAAACGAAACCCCTCAGCTGTACCGTGCGGGCCACCCGCTCCACCCCAATATCGAAGGCTGCCTGCCTCAGCGACAGCCCGCTTTCTTGGGCCCTGTCGGCTACGCCGTGGTAGGCCGGCACAATCCGCTTGTACAGCTCTTCGTTGACCCGCTCCTCGCTCCAGTCGAACTGCTGGATGTTTTGCGTCCACTCGAAGTAGGAAACCGTAACGCCGCCTGCGTTCACCAGGAGGTCGGGCAATACCTGCACTCCCCTTTCCTGCAATATCGTGTCTCCTTCGGGAGTGGTGGGATGGTTGGCAGCCTCCAGGACTAATCGCACCGGGAGTCGACGAGCCTCTTCCTCTCCAATCACGTTTTCGATAGCAGCGGGAACGAAAACGTCGGCATCCATTTCCATGATGTCGCCCGGTGCACACCGCTCGCCCCCGGGAAACCCCTCCACCGAGCCATTGCTGGACACATACTCGACCACCTCGGGAATGTTCAATCCGGCACTGTTGTGTACCGCGCCCCGAACGTCGGCCACTGCCACGATCTGCGAGCCTGCCTGATGGGCAAGCCGGCAGAACCACGACCCCACGTTGCCGAAACCCTGGACGGTTATCCGGGCCTTGGCCAAGTCCAGCGACATGTCCTTGGCCGCCTCCTGCAGCACGTACAGGGCCCCCCGCCCCGTGGCCTGTTCCCTCCCAAGCGACCCGCCGACCTCCACCGGCTTGCCGGTCACAACCGGCAGCGTGTAGCCGTGGATCTTGCTATATTCGTCCATAATCCAGGCCATGGTGTTGGCGTTGGTACCCAGGTCGGGAGCGGGAATGTCCCGGTAGGGACCCAGAAGGTGTTCAATGTTCTGAGTGTAGCGTCGGGTGACTGCATTGAGTTCCCGCTCGCTCAGGGCGTGGGGGTCAAGTTGAATGCCGCCCTTGGCCCCGCCGAAGGGCAGGTCCAGCAGTGCGGTCTTCCAGGTCATCAAAGACGCCAGCGCCCGCACCTCGTCCTCGTCGGCCAGGGGATGGTATCGCACGCCTCCCTTGTAAGGCCCCCGAGCCCCGTTGTGCTGCACACGATATCCCTTGAACACTTCAATGCGCCCGTCGTCCATCCGCACCGGCAGCGATACCCTCAAGTCGCGCCACGGTTCACGCAGCATCAGGCATGTCCCGGCGTCCAACCCGAGCCGCGCCGCCGTAGTCTCGAAGTGCAGCATTACGTCTTTCTGGGCGCTGCGGTGTTTAGCTGTGGCAGTCATAAAACCTCCGGTAATCCCTTGTTCGGGCGCTGTTCCGGGTCTCGAGGCGGATGGCACTATCCTTACGAGGGGATTAGTCGTTGCTCCCGGCAATGCACCATCGCGTCTATACCAACATTATGCCCGAAGACAGCCTTACCCGCGGAACCCACCGACGCAGCAGCGGCTGCCCTACAGAGCGCACCACTGCCTACCGACAACATTGATGGCCGATCCTAGACGGCTAGCAGATGTAGCTGGGAGAAGGAGTATTGCGCTCTCAGCCTGGCTAAGGTGGGCCTTCAGTACCGGAGATCGACGTAGGGGCCCTGCCTGTCACAACTAAGAACTCAGCAGGGTCGGCGAGCTGCCTGCAGAGGTACTTCACCCAAGCATCGGTGTAGCCGTAGCCATTGGCTAACTCATCGTATATGCAAAAGTCGGCCTTTGTGTTCTCTGGTTGCTCACTGCCTCCAGGTGGCCGCACTTTATAGTATCTCCAACAGCGCGTGTGAGTGTCCTGGGTGAACTTGAACGAAAGACTTTCTTGGACTTGCACCACTACGGCCTTCGGTTTCAGGAGCCCCTTGCTCGCTACAGGAACCCTCTTTTCTCTAATCAATGCGGTGATTTTCCGTAGCTCTTCCATTGCTATAGGGTTACTGGGGTCATACGGGACGAACTCTACAGAAAGATCGGCTACATTGGGGTTGTTCTCCAGTTTGGGGATAAGGAATACGCGAAGCGAAAACTGAGAACTGTCCAGGATTTCTGGAGCAAGGCCTGCACGAAAGGTCTGAATATAGTCTCTAACGTCGCCTAGGGCCGCACTTTGAAGGCGTCGCAGTGCCACCTCCTGCTGCTGAGGCCTTAGCGCAGAAAATTGTAGAGCAACTCCGATCTCGTCTAGCAAAGCCATATCGGGTCCGAATTCCCTGACTAGCACATCCTCAAAATTCATGAGCATCGCCTGGCACTCGCCGTAAAGCGCGGGATCGAGTTCTGCGTAGTAACTATGCTCTATTTTGTTTCTGAGTCCTAGGAAGAATTCTATATTTTTCCGAGGAGCGGGATCTTGGCTACCCCAATACTCCCTCGCACATTTCGACAACTCCCAATGCTTCGGTTCGCCATCAACACGATCATAGCGAGTACCCTTACCAGTACCACTCTTTACATACCATGGATTAACTTTCTTGGCGTAGAAGAATGCGTGGAAACATGATGTCCATGCAACAGTCATCAGGAGAACGAAGGTGCGAGTACGAAAATAGGTTCCGGGCTTATTGTAGTTTTCGACCGCAGCTAGGGCCGCGTCGCGTGCCTTTAGAAGGTGCTGTTGAACGCGTATGGATCGACGTGGCATTACTCGCAAAAGACCGACGTTTGTGGCGAACTGGAGTTAGTCACCCTAGTTAGACTAACTTGTGGAAGGCTGCGGACTATGCTCTGAAACTAGTTGCGAGAGCGTATCACCTCTCTCGCAAAGGGAACAAGAGGCTGCTCTGACACTAATGATGTCCGATCCCAGCCCCCACCCCCCACCTCCCTTCGCAGTTGTCTTCTCAATAGCCCAGACTTATTCTGTCGTTCATAAGCTAGCATCCATAGTCCTCCGGCCCGTGCTACAAACGTGCACAACACCAACGACCCCCGTGTCGTTGCTCACCTGTATAAAGGAGCTTGCAAATGACGGATGGCTTTAAAGATAAAGTGGCGCTGGTTACAGGTGGCAGTTCCGGTATAGGCCGAGCCACGAGCCTCGCTTTCGCCCGGGAAGGGGCCAGGGTTGCGATTGCAGACCGGGAGCCGACCGGCGCGGCAGAGACGGCCCGCATGATAGAAGACATAGGAGGCACCGCGGCAGTCTTCGAGCTCGACGTCACCAAGGCGAACGAAGTAGCCTCGGTCATAAACAGAATAGTGCAGACCTACGGCAGGCTGGACTGTGCTTTCAACAACGCCGGTATCGGCGGTAACGTCGCCAAAACCGCCGATTACCCCGAGGAAGAATGGGACCGAATAATTAACGTCAACCTGAAGGGCGTCTGGCTCTGCATGAAGTACGAGATTCCCGTTATGGAGAAGCAGGGCAGTGGAGCGATAGTAAACACGGCCTCCATCTACGGACTGGCGGGCGCGGCAGGCTACATAGCTTATAACGCCGCCAAACACGGGGTTGTCGGGATCACCAAGACCGCAGCATTGGAGTATGCAACAGCCGGTATACGAATCAACGCCGTCTGTCCCGGCTACATCCGCACACCGATGACCCAGCCTGGCATCGACGCAAATCCCGAGTTGGAACGAAAGATGGTCTCCCAGACTCCTATGGGAAGAATGGGTATGCCCGAAGAGATCGCCGAGGCCGTCGTCTGGCTATGTTCCGACGCCGCATCCTTCGTCACTGGGCACACCATGACCCCCGACGGCGGGTACATGGCCCAGTAGCCGCCCCAGGGCTCGGCCATCGCTCATCGCCCATGCCCTCCTTCTGAGCGATTGTTGCCATTCCGACGCCCCAGGTGCTAACTTCCTCCCATCGCGTTTCACCTATGACTGGAGGAGGTCGGCCCTTGTTGGACATCTTGATCAAGAACGGACTGGTGGTCGACGGTACGGGCAACCCTGGCTTCTACGCCGGAGTTGGCGTTCAGGGTGAGAACGTCGTCATACTCCGAGGAGACTACTCGCATATCGAGGCCCTTCGGGTCATCGACGCCACCGGCAAGGTGGTCTGCCCCGGGTTTATCGACATGCACGCCCATACCGGTCTCGTAATCCTGGCCGAACCCGAGCACCATCCCAAGGTCCGCCAGGGTATCACCACCGAGTTGGTGGGAGTCGACGGCAACTCCTACGCGCCCTTCACGTCTCACGATGACTTTCTGGACTTCGTCGAGCTGAACTCGGGCTTGGACGGGTCGCCGCCCCTCCCGGGCCGTTGGTCTACGGTGGCGGAGTACCTGTCCATGTTCGATGACAAGGTGGCCGTGAACATCGCCTACGTCATCGGCAACTCCCCCATTCGAATATGCGCCATGGGGTGGGACGAAAAACCGGCCACCGACGCCGATCTCGCCAACATGAGAGCGATGATGCGCGAAGGACTGGAGGAGGGCGCCTTTGGCCTGTCCACCGGTCTCGACTATCCCCCGGGAAGCTACGCCGACACCGATGAGCTCGTCAGCCTCGCCGAGGAGGCCGCCCGCCTAGGGGGCATCTATCACACCCACCTGCGCAACACTCTCGGCGATCGGTTTCTGGACCCGGTTAAAGAAGCGCTGGAGATCGGCCAAAGGGCGGCTCTTCCTTGCCATCTCACCCACTTTTATCAGCGGATCACCCATCCGGGAAGTGCCCGTCAGCTCCTGGACCTGGTGGAGGGGTCCGTCGACGGCGGGCAGGACGTGACCATGGACTGTTATCCCTACGAGTACAGCAGCACCCGGGCGTTGATCCTGATTCCCCAGTGGGCCCACAACGGAGGCCCGAGAAAGCTGAAGGAGGTCCTGCGTTCCGATGAAGGACGGGAGCGTCTGCGGGACGAGGTCCGTGCTAGGGGCACCGGGTCATGGAGCGACCTTTGGCTGACTTACTTCAAGCATCCCCACAATCAGAAATTTGAGGGACGCTCCGTGGCCGAGGTGGCTGAGATGGTGGGAAAGAGCGAGGTCGACACACTGTGCGACCTCCTCCTCGACGAAGACCTTCAGACCTCCTACGTGTCCCCTGGGCCGAACCTTTCTACCTTGCCCGACTTCATGACCCATCCTCTCACGATGGTGGGAACGGACGGTCTTCTGCTGGGGGACTATCCCAGCCCGCGGACCTACGGCACCTTCCCGACCATCCTCGCCCACTACGTTCGCGACGAAGGGTCCATCACTCTGGAGGAGGCGGTCAGGAAGATGACGTCCTTCGCGGCGCTGCGCCTGGGCATTCCCGACCGGGGCCTTCTCCTGGACAACATGAAGGCCGACATCGTGGTCTTCGACCCGGCCACGGTCAAGTCTCCGTCCACGCGCCACCAGCCGAGGCAGTTTCCCACGGGGATCGAGCATGTCCTGGTAAACGGCCGTGTGGTGGTGGATGGCGGCGAGCACACCGGGGCCCTGCCCGGCCGAGCCATCCGCCGCGGCCGAGCCTCCACCTGAGCCGGCCGGAACGGTTGTGTGGCTGCTAAGAATCCACCTCAATCGTCAACGTCCACACCATGACGTCTGACGGCGGCTACTTGGAAAAGTATCAATCAGTACCCAGACCCACCGCCCGGGAATGCTATTCGAAGAAAACTTCGGCCTCGGCGTAGTCGTCAACCACGCCCTGATTCACGAGACCGTAAAGTCTGAGGTCGACAAGCTCAAACGAGGTCAGCCGGCGGGGCTAAATAATCGGAAAGGTTCTTGCCCGTCGTTAGTGGGTGGAGACACGGGGACCTACGCTCTCCGTGTCAAAGCAATCGGAATCTTTTAGTGACCTCGGCACCACCCAACTGTTGCCAACGATCATCCCAGGCTGCATCAGGGAGGGTCAATAAATTGTAGAAATGCTCGTGGCGTATATGACGCTCCCGGACATGGCTAGTAGACCGAGAAAGGGTTGAATGCAAATCAGATAACCCCATTGGCGGCTCAGGTAACTTAAGCACGTCATGAAGGTTCCGCATCCTTGTGCTCACGGAGTCCGCGGGTTGCAGGGAGCTCGGACCCAGGCCCCCTGGAATACCTTCAAGCACGTCACATGCGGATACCATCAGGCTATAGAACCAAGCCCTGCGCCGAAACCTTGTGTCACGCACAACTATACCAAGTTGGTCCCGAATAAATAGCAAGGCATTCCTGAATAACAGCTCCACCCCTTCGCGTTTCGGGAACTCGTTGTCGAATTCTTTGTATAGATTAGCAATCATGCTAATGTCTGAGATTCCTCTCACAACAGCAACCACAATGTCAGAGGTTAGTTCAACTTCTTTCATTCTAGCTATTTGCTGGCTGTTGAATATCTTCATAAATTCCCAAGCCTCTAGCGACCGCCCCTCAGCTGCCAAATTGTACGCTGTCTGCTTGAACCACCCAAACCACCTAGCGTTGAGCTTTTCCTGCCTGTTAAGAACCAAAGTGTAAGTGTTGAGTCTTTCAAACATAGCCCACACTTCTGGATCGCTGGCGTCTTCCATGATTTCGGTAGAAATCTCATATTCAAGAAAAGCCACTTGGACAGGCTCTGGCAATTCTACGAAAGTAAGGCCACCAAACTTGTTATGGTGCTTTGAGTCTATACGGATATGCCCATTGTAGAAAGCGATAATGGCTGCCAGTCGCTGTTGCCCATCGACTACCTCATATTGGAATTGAGTAGAGTTCGTAACGACCCCTCTGAGATAAATCTTCGGCATTGGAAAACCGCGAAGGACTGTATCCATTAGGTATGACCGAGCTACCTCCTCCCAAGCTAGGCGGCGCTGGAATTTTGGCTGTAGAACCAACTTATTCCTTGCGTAGAGACGCAACAGATCGGCTATTTTGTAGATTTTTCGATAGAACGTCGCCATTTACGGAGCGCTCCACGCCTCTCGGATAGTTCGATAAACTTCCATTGGAATGAACTTGTCTGCCGGTAAGTTAATAGTCCCGACTAGTTGCATAATCCTATCCGCATCTTCGATAGATTCTACCAATACGTACCTGACATCGGCGTATTCAAAAGTTAACGCTGCAGGCAACCGCCACTCTCTTTCGTGAATCCAGTCTTGGATCACTCCTTCCTGCACTAGTCCCCCTGGATCGAACGGCACGACGAATGCCTTCAATGATTGGGGAAGTCTATCAACTTCGCTCTGCAATATGTCTCCCCGTATATAGAGAGCGGGACCTCCTCCGGCTTGGAAAACCGTCCTCTTTGAGAACACGACTCCGTAGGAACTGTATCTATTTCCGTGTGCCATTAATGCATCCCAGACGCATTCTGTGAAACAGACTGCGGACGCATCTCCGGCGAGAGGCATAGGGGATGAATATATAGTTTTTGTCGCAAGAATATTAGCCAACCTATCGATTGCACTGCTCTGTTTATGCTGGTGAAGTGGATGTTCAGAAGGAACATCTTTTTCCCTGACCATTCTTCTCTGTTTTCCATCTCTAGTAAAATGGACTAGTAGCGGAGAATAATCCGGCGTCTTTCGTGTGTGATAAGTTGTCATTGAGGCATCATCGGGCGGCTAAACTGTGTTCTGCGAATATCTTAGCTAATCGGTCATTCGCAGCTTGGGCCTGAGCGCCATCTATTTCGAAGCCTATAAAAGAACATCCAGACTCCAATGCCGCTATGCCGGTGGACCCCGAGCCAGCAAAAGGGTCGAGTACTATGACATCCGCTCCCGTGGATCCGTAGGCGGCAATGCATTGCCTTGGAAGCGCCAAAGGGAAGCGCGAGAAGTGTGGTAATCCGCCGATCTTATCGTTGCCAAACTCCCAAAAGGTACCCACGGGAGGTTTTCTTCGGAAATAGTGCTGTTCGGATTTCGCAAATAGGTAAATCGCCTCGTGGCTTCTGTGGGGACGGCGAGCTTTTCCCTCGGGCATCGGGTTCTTCTTGCGCCAGATTACCTCACCTCGGAAGATGTATCCCTTATCGGATAAGTCTATTACTAACCGATACGGCAAAGCCAATAAATTTCCATATTTCAGCCACATGGTCTGAGAGTCGGTAAAGGCTCTGCGCTTCCCACGGGGCTTCGTGTATGCAGAATTGTTAGAATGCAACTGACCATTGGACTGCCCACCAAGACTGCTATATTTCAAGTCTTCCAAGCGCCAATTGACTGGAGTGTTATAAGCATCACCCATGTTTATCCATAGGATTCCATGAGGTTTCAGCTTGCTAAGGATTGCCAAGAATACTTCAGACAGGCACCGTAGGTATTCTCGCGGATCAGGAATCACCCCGATGCCTCCGTCAAGCCGCTGCCCCCAATACGGCGGGCTAGTAACAACGATATCTATCGACTGGTCAGGTAATTTGGGGATAAGGTCAAGGCAGTCGCCAACGGCAACTCGGTTTAACGCAAGGCAACCTATCCAACCAGAGGTATCTCCTGTCATCCAACCTCTCAGGGGGGCGAAATCAAGCACGTCTTGATAGGTTTGAAAGGTCAACCACCGTGCTACCATAAAGTAACAACTCCACCGGTGGGGGGTCAAGCACAAGAGCGAGACCAATGGATTCCTTTGCCTCAGTAAAATGAAGGAGTGCAAGGCCTGCCCCGCCACTTATACCTTGTCCAGTAACCAATCGGTCGTTATATTCGTCGCTCGTTTGGCTGGGTGAGGAGCAGAATCGGCCCATAGTTCAACAATGAACTAAAGCCTGAAGGTTCTCGACATTGTCAGACCCTGGTGGGCCACCCCTAAGGCGTGAAAACCTCCCCTGGAAGGTTCTCCCTGAGATTCCCCCACCACCCGCGGTCCAATCCGTAATGGACCACGTATCCCGCTTCCTCATCCTCCCCGATCCTTCCGGCCACGTGCACCCAGCCGCCTACGAAAGCCCGCTGGAAGACATCCTCCGGTCCCAGGACCAGCACCCACTGCACGTAATCTCCCCGGTCCATCTCTACCACCAGCTCGCCGACGTCCTGCGACACCACATCCCCGTCAACGCTCACGCACTCATCCAAGTACACGTCAAGCAGCACAAGTAACGGCCCGGGTGGCGGGATAGTCGGAGAGTCCGCCGGACACGGTTCGACAGCCGGCGAGACCAGGTTATAGCCAACCACGGCCGCCGCTACCAGCACCCCTACGCCGAGCAGCCCGACCACCCACTTGCAGCACCTGCCGCACCCCCCTCCGCTCTTCGGCGGCTCCTCCACCTGCCCCGGAACCCGGTACTTCCGATAGTCCACCAGCGAACCCGGGGAGGCTGCCGTTGTTTCCCCTCCCGTCTCCGTCTCAGGCGTGACGCCCTCAGTTTGTAGTCTCTTATACACCGTTCCGCCACCTACCTCGCTGTTCGCCGTCTTTTCAGCCTGCTCGATGTAAGGCATAAACTCCTGTAATCGTTTCTGCTCTGCCTCGTCGCCTGGCCGCCCCCCAGCCGCTTCTACCGCGCCTACGGACCGGCCGGCGAGGCCCCACGCCGGTGCGGACATAAAGCCGTGATAGGCGACGCCCAGGTGGTGAGCCTCCAAGGAGGCTGACTCACCTGAGCCGAACCATGATGGAGCCGGCGCCGAGACGTCCAGCCAGGGCTTGGCCGCATCCAGTGCGATAGCATAGGCCAACATGGAGTCGGATTCGTCCCGGCCTTCCTCCCGGTCAGGTCCGGGCAGGGATTCTTTCAAACCAAGCCACTGACCTATCTCATATGCCCCAGCCTCCGTTGGCGTCAGCTTACCCACGTTCGTCGGCGTCGCAACCAACAAATATATGAAGCCGATCGCCGCGCCGATCAGGGAGTTCGCCCACCATTGGGACAGCCATAAAGCCGTCCAAAACCCGCCGCCAACGCCGATCAGAATCCCGGCCAATGCTTCCAGTTCGAATCCATCACTTCCATGTTTCCTCATTACCCGCATCGGGTTGTCATTGAAGAGTCCTCGGCCCTGGAGGTACTTCCCCAACTGGTCGCCGATGACATCCTCCCGCTCGTTTATCACGTCATGCAACTCTTGGACCGTTGTGGGGCGCGCTGGCAATCTGTTGCATATCAACTGCTCCCAGTCAAACTGCGTGGGCCCCTTCTTCGAAAGCCGGTACCGGTAGCTGCTCCCTGTTCTGACGCACTCGATTTTCAGCGTGCCCCGCTGGCACATCTCGACTATCGCCGCCAGCAGCGTTCGGTCGCTGACCGTCCGGTCTTCCAGCGCCGATACAGCCGCCGCCGACAGTTCGCTCGGCTGCCGGGTTACCGGCTCCAATGAGCGAGGATACTTGATCTCTTTCCAAGACCGGAACTTGCGCCACAGCAACAGCGAGAGCAGCAG
Source organism: Dehalococcoidia bacterium (assembly GCA_965222055.1). Taxonomy (GTDB): domain Bacteria; phylum Chloroflexota; class Dehalococcoidia; order Plut-88900; family Plut-88900; genus Plut-88900. The sequence continues at coordinate 2,866,911 of CBDCTF010000007.1, read as the reverse complement.
CCCGACGCCCACTCCAATCAACCGGAAGCCCCAGGCCGTCAACTGCGTCCAGTCCATTTCCCGGTAATCGGGGAAGCCACTCTCGGCGATAGCCCCGCCAGGGTCCAGCACGAACAACAAACCAATGGCCGCAAGGGCTACCAGCGTTGCAATCACAGCCACCATAGGTCACCTTCCATCCCGGCTTGTTCCACTTGCGCTCGATACTACAGGGAATCCCTCCGCCCTACACGCCCGACTCGAACCTCAACGTAAAACCTCTCGCTTTTTTCCAGCTTGGTTGGCCTATAGGGACCCTCATATGTGAGCGCCCCTATAGGGTCTCTTTCGCAGGGCGGTGGTATGTATGGAAGCACCCTGGCGGCAACCGCAACCCTTCGGGCACCATCAGTACAACCGCGGCAAATCACCTGCTCGCACCTATACACAACCGCATTCCCGTGATCCTGCGTCTTCTACACCAGCTCGCTTAGTCCTAGATTGTTGCGCCGTAGCTCGTACGCATCCTTCCGCCCGAGGCCGTCCTAGTTGCCTCTGAGTCGACGACTCAGCTTAGTCGTGCCAGCAGCACCCACGCTCGAATGCCAGTAGGCGCGCATCAACCTGTAAACCTCTTTGCGGGTGAGCGCCAGGATCCGAGTCAGCAGCCCGACCTAGTTTGTCAGCCTATCGGGTGGTTGTACAATGCCTACATGAGCATTGCGAGAATTGACCGAGTATTTGCTCAATCCTAGTGACCTTGCGTGTCCAAAGGTCTAGAACAGCTCCTGACCAGCCCATGGATGGGAGGTATGAGTCTGGTTCCCGACAGGTGGCAACCCGGACCAGAGACAGCATGGCCCCAAGTAACACCACTGCCCAGATTGCCAGCATGATGGGCAGGCCAAGAATGGTCGCCGGAGGATGGTTCTCACCATTAGGGAGGGCACAATGACATCCCGACAAGCGAGCCGGAGGCTCAAGGCCCTGTCCGTCGCAGTACTGTCCCTTCTGGCCGTCGTCGCATCCATGTCCAGAGCTCTACAAGACTCGCAATGTGGCTCGAATAGAAAATGGGGAGCAGATCACGTTGCCTAGTCCCTATCTGCAGAGATGAAGCCACTATAACCAAGAAAATGATTGGACTTGTCCGCCCAAATTACACTATCCCAAACGCTGCTCAATGAAGGCGCCAGTTGTTCGTGTTGACAGCTCTTGAAGGAGGCATCGGAATACTGAAACACTTACTTGGGTTTATCCCCGCGAAGTGGAAGCTGCGTGAAGAGGTAAAGGCAACAGGAGAGGGAAAACTCGCACTTGGGGAACAATCCTTGGAATTTTGGACGCACCGTTTAGGATGGTCTCCTACGGCTGCACGATATTTGGCTACGGCATTTGCGTTTGGGATCAGAGAGAATGTCGCAGCGGTACTTGAGAAAGCTCAACAACTCTCTCCCTCAGAACATTTCGAGCACCATTTCATGCTGCGCGCCGAACAGGACCCATCTGTCATTGGCGCCGCTTTAGAGGCATCCAGATTCATTACTACTGAAGAACTCCGTGATCTACTTGGCCGCATCCTTGCTGAGGAGGTGAGCGAACCAGGATCGGTATCTAGTCGGGCAGTTTCAGTAGCGAAAGACCTGTCACCTAATGATCTTCGTGAGTTCCTGAAACTCAGGGCTGTAGCTTGGCGAGGTGCTGACCCCGGTGATGACAGTTGCTTTTTGGTCTTAGGCAAAAATCCAAACTTGTATTCGCCAGAGTTCCTTTCATTTGGGTCAGGTGAAGTGGGGGTGAACTACCATACTTTCGGAGAATTCCAATCCCTTGGTCTGCTCCAAGAGCGCCCTCATGGAATCTTGCTCACGCTCCACCTCGATGGGGAGACAGTTCGCTTTTCGCATGGCAACCGAATTCTATCGCTGCGCTCTACCAATTCGGATCGTGCTATTGGAATTGGAATGTATGACCTAACGAATGCAGGAAAAGAGATACTGAGACTATATTTGGATGAAGAGTTTCCATATTTGGACGGGTATTTTGACGAAGTTTGGAATTTCTGGCGGGGGATGGGGTTCGAGATAGAAGAAGTAACAGCGTAGGCTTCAGCCAATTGCCAATTCTGGGGTGAACCCCGGAGGCTGGACAATTGGCGAAGTGACAGTCCTGCTCCCAAGCTAAGACCAGCTGTTGCTGTCAGCAAGGAGTGGAATATGTCGAGGGTCCTGATGCCCAAGGGGGAGACGCAGGGAGAAGCGGATGCGTAAGTAGGTCGAGTTAGCGTGACGCTCTTTACGTTCCCCCACCCCACCGCATCACAATGCAGGAATCGAGAGGCCTCGGTGCCTTGACAGGCTGCCCAGCCACATCTCGAAAATGGTGGTATCTACCGTGCGCGCTGGTCACCGATACCGGACCCCACCCCCCGACCTCTCCATCGTAAGCCAACCCCTTCACCAACTGAGCTAATCCCCCCAGCCCCCCCCCCCCACCCGTGTCATCCCGAGGCCCCGCGAGGGATCTGGGGCTGGCCCCCCCCCGACCTATTCGATAACCGTCACGTTCCTGTCCAACCCTGAGAGCGTCTCGAGGCCCGTGTCGGTCATAAGGATCGTCTCGATGAAGCCGCCGCCCGTGCCCCTCTTCCAGCCGGGGTCGGGATCGAAAACCGTGAACAGGTTTTCGTAGTTCGTGATCATCCCCGGATCGTAGCTCGCAGTCTCGAAGCCCGCGTCCGGGTCGATAAACGTGTGCCCGACCCAATCGGGAGGTATGGCGATCCCCATGTTGTAGCCGCTCACGTAGGCAACGTAGGGCCGCAGCCCCATCGAGTCCGCGTACTCGTCCATGGCTTTCTGAGCCACCCCTGTGGGGTCGCCCGGTCGGACCGACCTTATCACGTGTTCGACGCTGCCGCAGGTCTTGTCCATCAGCTCTCGCCACTTCGGAGAAGGCTCGCCTAGCGAGAAGAGCCGACCCAGGTCAGCGTGGTACCGATGATAGGACCCGCAGTGGTTGATCCAGACCAGGTCGCCCTGCTGCAGCTTCCGATGGCTCGGCGCCGAGTGCCGAGCCGCAAACCTCGGCCCGGACCTCACCGCAGCGCGGATGGCCGGGTCTCCTCCACCCTCTTTCATCATTGCGTGGAGCGCCACCCCCGCCAGCTCTGTTTCCATCACGCCGGAGCGTATGGAACTGCGGACCGTTTCCATGGCTTTGTCCGCTATGGAGGCGGCCTTCCTCATCACCTCTATCTCCAGAGCCGACTTGATCAACCTGACCCGGTCCACGACCCACGAGCCGTCCACGACATTTGCGCCGGCATCAGCGAAGCCCTGCCTTATCTCGTTGATTACCACCCCGCTCGGTGCCCGGCTCCAGTCCTCGACACCCACGTTGCCCTTCAGCCAGCCCCGCCCCTTTAGAGAGCTGACTATATGCTCGGCGGGAGATTGCCCATCCCCGAAGTACTCGGCGTCATCTACCACGGCGTGCCACTCGACGGTCGGCTGATGGTAGGGAACCTCGAAGAAGAGGGTCTGCCCGGAATCGGCGTGGACGGCTACGCTGACGGGACTGGTCAGGTAGTACCAGATCATGTCGTAGCCCGTCAGGTAGGTGATGTTGGGCGGAGACGAGACCAATAGAACGTCGATCTCCCGCCGAGCCATCTCCCGCCACACCTTCTCCACACGGTCCTTATACTCCCCGACAAGAAAGGGCGGCCCCCACCCCTCCGCCTCCGCCAAAGCTCGCCCATCAACCATCGCCAAAGTCCTCCTCGTAAGGGATTACCAGCTCGACTCTAGCCTAGGGTTCAGTCTGTGGCAAGGTTCGCCGAAGGAAAAGGCCCAACACCCCTCATCTGGCACACCGCCTACTTCGCCTCCATCGGGGTGTCATGGCTTGTAGTAGTCGGCCAAAGCATGTGGTTATAGACCACCAGCGCCAACGTCAACTAGCCAACACTCGCTAGGGACCGAGTCCCTCACATACGAAAATGCCAGTCGCGCCCGTCGAACTTGGGCGCGACTGGCCGATCGGTAGTGTTCCCTGGCTACCACACGGCCCTGAGTGCCTGCCCGACCCTAAGCCCGACCACCACTGCGGTCAGCCCGATCGCCACCTGGAGTAACACGTTAGCTGAACCGGCGAAGTAGGCGTGGTCTCTGAACAACCTGATCGTATCGATACCGAACGCCGAGAACGTCGTAAACCCCCCGAGCACGCCTATGATCAGGAATGCCTGGACCTCGGAGCTCAGCGGCTTATGCGCCTCCGCGAACCCCACAATCAGGCCGATCAGGAAACAGCCCACTGCGTTCACAGCCAGGGTCCCATAGGGAAACCCCGACCCGCCCAGCCCCCCATTCACCCACACCACCACCAGGTAGCGCGCCATCGCCCCGACCACGCCCCCAGCCCCGACCCAAAGAATCAGCAAGATCCGCCTATCCCCGCTTCCATGGCGTCCCGATCCCAAGTCAACTCATCGAAGCGCTTAGCGGTTGTCGCCGCGCTGTTCGTCGCCATTCACTGCCACCCTTGCCTTCATCATATCAGCCCACCCGACCCCTCTCATCTGACACACCGCTGCAGATTTGCCTTTGCTCGGCCGACAAAACACCAGAACGATTGCAGAGAGATTCAAGACTCTGGCGAAACTCTAGTGGGACGATACATGGCTGTTAGCCCGGTGGGCCGGATCCGTGTACATCTGAAGGTGGTCGATTCCGTGCGCGAACATATACGCCGTGTCGGGGCATAGCATTTCGCCGCATTCGTGGAGCACATCTTTGACCAAGTATGGTCGTCTGGCCCCATTCCGAACGCCTTGCGTTCGCAGGCGGCATTATATGATTCGGTAACAGATGGATAAAACCCTCTAGCTAGATTCTCCGCAAGGATGCAATAGTCCCAGCACCTTGTCTCCGTCAATGGGTCTTCCTCGGTGGTTTGAGGCAGTTGGGTTAAATCGATTACGAACAAAGGAATGCCCTTTTCCTGAGCGTGCTCAATGGCGGCATGGCTTAAGCTAGTGCGCTTAATCTCAATTACCCACAACACACTCCCGTCCTTATCTTTGCCAGCTATATCTGCGCGGGTTCTTCTCCCGTCGAGCCATACTTCACATTCGGCCCGGTCCAAAGCGGGTGGTTTGTAGAACTCAAAGCCGTCGTAACAGTGGAGAAGGTCATATTGGTGATACCCATGCCTCAGTTGCTCGAACTCTTGGTTCAGGCCACTGCTCCCAGGGGCGGACTTGATCATGTCCTTTGGGCCATAATCAGGGTCTGGGCAACTGTAATTGATTCGGCCATGAGTGTTGCGGTCTTCCATTGGCATTTTCAACGCGCGGTTAATTGCCTGGCACAGGGCGGTTTTCACCTGATAATGCGCTGGGCCCTCTCCGTGGCACTTGCTGTTGGCAACATGAGAGAAGTGTTTTCTACGGGCCTGGTGGCGTCTACCTCTCCCGGAAACGCTCAATCCGCGACCGTCTTTGACCGCTAGTTTGTCTCCGCATGTGTAGCAAGTCAGGTCTCTTTCCCCGCGCGCAACGTCTGCCAAAGTCACCAAACGCCCATCCTTAACACCCACCTGAATTCTGTTGTTCGCTGCTATTGTTCCCAATTTATAGTCGTCGCCATTCCTTCAGCTTAGAATCCCACGTCCAGTAGCCGCCCTTGGCTGGCTATCCCCCCAATTTCTTGCCTCTTAGTTCTCTTTACCATCCTACAGACCCACCGGGTCGTTAGCATCTTTGCTGATTACATACTGCCACACTTCATCCAAAGGCATAATCCGTACATGGTCTCCAGAAAGCCAAGAGGACGTAGTACACCTCCTTGGTGATTCAGCTCTATCAATAAGACGGAAAAACTCCGTCCCTGTATTTGGGGGCGGCAGGGCTATAGCCGAGACATGATCTTGGCTTTTGTCTAGCGTGAGAAATGCCATGAATGATCGAAGCTCTTTCGGTTTAGTTACTATCGAAACACCGGTATTGGTCGGAGGGCGAACATTTACTCGCCATGAAATGCCCTTTAGCGCCTCCGTTTCCACCAAGGGCTTAGCTAGCGTCTTTCGAATCACTGCCGCGCTGCTGTCATACACGTAACGGTACCCAAAGAGGCGAAACATTAAGAGGTATGCAGATCGCAATAGGGCCGCGGCGGCAAGCGCTGGCGCGTATTGCAGTTCAAAGCCCAGGTTTAGCATCCGCCCGTCCCACACTCCTTCCGAGAGCAATCTGCTGAATTTCTCAACCTCGCGAGGATTTGATTGTTTCCGGATGCCATAGATCTTTATAGCATCGTCGGACGGGTCCGGTAAATGAACCTCAGCCCGAAATTTGGCCCCGCAGAATTCGACACCTGCGGCCAGAGGCTTCTTTCTTCCTTCCAGCCGCACCCGCTGTACAAGATGGTGGTCGAATTGGGCACCATCTGTGTTGTTGCATACCCGACACGTTAGAGTCGTCACGCGTCCATCTAAAGCCTCGGGTACTATGTGTTCGATTGCGAGGTCCCCACTGAGATTCTCCGTCCGCGCAAACAACTTCAAACAGATTGGACACACGAAACCCCTTTTGGTGTTCGGCGATAACCGCAAGTGGTCTGCCTCATACCTCGTAAATAGAGTTTCCAGTTTTGGAGACATCTAGAGTTAAGCCTCGCTTACGATCGTCATATTCTACTTACACTATGTAGTCCATAAGAGACGGAGACTAACGAACGGCGATTATTCTTGTATGTACGCCCTCTGCACAAGAGAATGGTGGTCGGTTTGTGTCCCCCCTCACCCCCGCCGAGGCCGCGCAACCAACTCGCCCCCGCAGTTCGGACGGTTGTGGTCCATCGTTGCAGTGCATAGAGGGCAGAACGTGCACTCATAGGAGCAGATAAACGCCGACCCCCTGGTGCAAGCTCCACACTGCAATGCTCGCATTGTCCGCGCATTTCCAGTGTCATTTAGCTCACACCTCTGCTGTGACGCATCAGACGTTTTCCCGCAGGATGAATGGTGGGCCTAAGTTGACGGTAGGCAGAACCGTCTTTGAGATGCTGCTGGAGCTGTGAGCCCACGCTAACCGCTTGATCACCTGCATGACAGGGTAAAAGCTGAGATTCAACGTCGCACGGCCGTAGTAGCCCTATTGCCTGTCGGTCATCCTTCCCCTTCTTCACCACGGAGTTGTCGGGGGGTGAACCTCCTCAGTCCCTGACGGCTATTGCAATCATATCATGCAGTTGCGATAATCGAATAGGTGATCCATTCCACTACCGGTGATGACTATCTGGGATGTGGACCCACGAAGGAGAGGCTCATGGCCAAGACAGCGAGGTTCGATGGCGACGCCTTCTTCGCCGCTCTGGACGCAGAGAGACAGGCCCGCCAATGTACCTGGAAGCAGGTGGCGGAAGAGTGCGGCATCAGCGCCTCCACCTTGAGCCGCATGTCCCAAGGCAAGCACCCCGACGTGAACGGTCTCGCAGCGTTGGCGGCGTGGTCAGGGCTGGATGTGGACAGGTTCGTCAGAGGTGGTCATCTCAAGATAGAACCTGAACCTCTGGCAGTGATTTCGTCGTGCCTGCACTCCGACCCCCGCCTCAACGAGCAGGCCGCCGTCGCCCTGGACCAGATGGTCAAAGCAGCCTATAGGAGCATGAGAAGCCCGGAGACGACAGCATGAGCCGAAACCAAAGGGCGGCAGCAGGGGCAAATCGGTGAGCGCTCTGAACATCAGCAGCTTCATATGGAGCATCGCGGACGACGTCCTCCGCGACGTGTACGTCCGCGGCAAGTACCGCGACGTCATCCTGCCCATGATGGTCATCCGCCGCCTCGACGCCGTTCTGGAACCGACCAAGGACGAGGCGCTCCGCAGCAAGGCCATGTTGGACGCCGCCGGCATAACAAACCAGGACCAGGCGCTGCGCCAGGCCTCCGGCGAGGCCTTCTACAACACCTCTTCCTTCCGGCTCCGTGACCTGACCTCTATCGGCCAGCAGCAGAGGCTCCGTGCCAACTTCGAGGCGTACCTGGACGGCTTCTCGCCGAACGTCCAAGAGGTTCTGGAGAAGTTCAAGTTCCGCAACCAGATTCCCACGCTGATGGAGGCTGACGCGCTGGGATTCCTGCTGGAGAAGTTCTTGGACAGCTCCGTCAACCTCAGCCCGCGCCCCGTCCTGAACGGCGACGGCTCGGTGCGTCTAGAGGGTCTCGACAACCACGCCATGGGCACCGTCTTCGAGGAGCTCATCCGGCGCTTCAATGAGGAGAACAACGAGGAGGCCGGGGAGCACTTCACCCCGAGGGATGTGGTGCAGCTCATGGCCCGGCTCGTTTTCCTGCCGGTTGCCGACCAGGTGCGCTCCGGCACCTACCTCGTCTACGACGGCGCGTGTGGCACCGGCGGGATGTTGACGGTCGCGGAGGAGACGGTGACGCAGCTGGCCAGCGAGCAGGACAAGGAAGTGTCTGTCCATCTGTACGGCCAAGAGGTCAACCCGGAGACCTACGCTATCAGCAAGGCCGACCTCATCCTCAAGGGCGAGGGCGCCGAGGCCGACAACATGCAGTACGGCTCCACCCTCTCCGCCGACGCCTTCCCAGCCCGCGAGTTCGACTTCATGCTCTCCAATCCGCCCTATGGCAAATCCTGGAAGACCGACCTGGAGCGCATGGGCGGCAAGTCGGGCATCACGGACCCGCGCTTCGTGGTGGGGCACGGCGGCGCCCCGGACTACTCCCTCATCACCCGCTCCAGCGACGGCCAGATGATGTTCCTTGCCAACATGCTGAGCAAGATGAAGCGCGATACGCCGCTGGGCAGCCGCATCGCCGAGGTGCACAACGGCAGCTCCCTCTTCACCGGCGACGCCGGTCAGGGCGAGAGCAACATCCGCCGCTGGATCATCGAGAACGACTGGCTGGAGGCCATTGTCGCCCTGCCGCTCAACATGTTCTACAACACCGGCATCGCAACCTACATCTGGGCGCTGAGCAACCGCAAGCCGGAGCATCGGCGGGGCCGGGTGCAGCTCATCGACGCCACCCAGTGGCATCGGCCGCTGCGCAAGAACCTCGGCAGCAAGAACTGCAAGCTCTCCGACGAGGACATACAGCGCATCTGCGATGTCTTCCTCACCTTCGAGGAGACGGAGCAATCGAAGATATTCCCCAACGCCGCATTCGGCTACTGGAAGGTGACCGTCGAGCGGCCCTTGAGATTGGAGGGGATTGATCCTGAACACGCCTACACCGCCAAGGAAATCAAGTCCCTCAAGGACGAGGCCCATCGGTCGGAAACCGCGCCGCCGGTCATCAGGAAGGTTCACAAGACGGATGTCGAGACTGACCCGCTTCACGGCCTATTCCCTGCCACCATCGACGGCAGGCCCGCCGTAGTCGAGTACGAGCCGGACCCCGACCTGCGGGACACCGAGCAGGTCCCCCTGCTGGAAGACGGCGGCATTGACGCCTTCCTGCGCCGAGAAGTCCTGCCCTACGCCCCCGACGCCTGGTACGCGCCGGACAGTGTGAAGGTGGGCTACGAGATCAGCTTCACACGCCACTTCTACAAGCCCCAGCCCCTCCGCCCGCTGGAGGAGATACGGGCGGATATACTGGCATTGGAGCAGGAGACTGAGGGTCTGCTGGCGGAGATTGTTCGGTAGTCGCCGCACTCAAGAGAAGAGAGGAGAAGAGCGCAATGTCCATTGCCATATCCGAGATCATATTTGAAGTCAGCGAGGACGAGACCGACGGCGGATACTCGGCCAGCGCGTTGGGGTACGGCATACACACCGATGGCGAGACGGTTGAGGAGCTTCGGCGGAACGTCAAGGAAGCGGTCGAATGCTACTTTGACGCCTCAATGCAACGGCCGGCGTTGATTCGCCTTCACTTCGTTCGTGATGAGGTCCTCGCGCCGTGAAACTGCCGCGTGATGTGACAGGAGAGCGTTTGGAGCGGGCGCTTCAGCGTTTGGGCTATGAAGCTACGCGGCAGCGCGGTTCTCACGTGCGGGTAACTACGCAAGTCAATGGTGAACATCATGAAGTGATCCCGCGCCATAGGCCCATCCGAACGAAAACGCTATCGAGCATTCTGAAGAGCATCGCCGTGCATCACGGACTGACAGTTGAAGAACTCCTGGAACAGCTTGACCTATAGGTTCGCCAACATGCTTATAACCACATCCAGCCCCTACCCCGCCTACAAACCAAAGCCGCTTCGCCCCTTAGGGGAGATGCGGGCCGACATCCTGGCGCTGGAACGGGAGATGGAGGGCCTGCTGGCGGAGATTGTTGGAGGTGGGCACTGGTGAGCAAGCAAGACGTAGAGCAAGAAAAGTCCCGCAAGTTTGAAGGACTGATTGGCGAAATCTTCTCCACTATTGGTTGTGCTTGGGAAAAATTCGATATCGACAACAGCGAACGGACGCCGGATTTCCGAGTTCATCAGGGGGGAATGGCCTGTTTTGTCGAAGCTACCGTAGTTAATCCTAGGAAGGCTTGGAAAGACCCGAACGAAGAAAAGGTAATAGCCGATCTGCAGTCACTGGACTTGAGTCGGTTCTGTCTTTACGTAACAACAAATTGGGAGAGGCTGTCCAAGACGTTGCCAAAGAGAGAAGTGACGACTCCGATTCAGAAGCTGATGAACGAGTATGATCCTTTGGAGGTTCAACAATCTGTTGCGTTCGGGGGGATAGACACAGCGCCTCACCACTCAATTGAATATGGCAAGTGGCACTTAGACGTCGATCTAGTGCCAAGCTTTAGTGACCTCGGGAAACGGATACGCAAATATCACCGAGGAGTAAAGGTTACCCGTGTTGGCTGGAGCGACGACAACAAACGCGTCCAGGAGGCAATAACAAGGAAGGCTAAGAAGTATGACAGCGGCGATTTTGACCCGCTAATCGTAGCGGTTGAAGTCGGAATGACTCGTGGAGTTGTCATGGCAGAGGCATTACTGCTAGGCCCGGAGCGCGTCACCGGTTATAGTTATTTGCGAGACAACGGTTCAATAGGCACCGCTGAATATGGAACAGAACAAATGCTAGGCGGAGTCTGGTGTGACCGTGGTGGAAACCTTCGATACAGACACCTAAAGGGAGCCTTGGCTGTTTCTCCTCATTTCCGCCCATTCGTTCAACTCTACCTCAATCCGCTAGCCGACGTTGCAAGCCTACCGGAGCCGCTTCTCCGGCTGCCTCACTGGGTTTGGGATCACGAGAAAGGACAATTTCAGGCTAAGCAAGCTACAGCCATAAGTGAGTTGGAACGTTTGAGGGAACCGTACTTGGCGAAAATATACGACTACTCAAGTGAACCCGGAGGACCGGCATAATGGGCAGTGCTCGATATAGCCCCTACCCTGCCTACAAGCCCTCCGCCGTCCCGTGGCTCGGCATGTCGCCGAGCCATTGGGAAGTGCGGCGGCTGAAGGGTCACGCGACAGACGTCGTTGACCTGACGAGGGAACCAGATCCCGGTGACCTTTACCTTGCTCTTGAACAGGTTGAGGGTTGGACGGGGCGGTTCAGTAATGCCGCCAATGGCGTTAGCCCTAGCGGGCAGGTGAAGCGGTTTCAAGCCCAGGATGTGCTTTTTGGCAAACTACGTCCCTACCTGGCTAAGGTCACATGTCCAAAGCGCAGTGGAGTTTGCGTGGGTGAGTTCTTGGTGCTCCGATCCCATGGTGCCCAATTGTCGCCACGCTATCTTGAGTAGTTACTTCGCTCGAAGCCTGTGATAGATACGATAGACTCTGCGACCTTTGGGGCCAAGATGCCTCGTGCAGATTGGCAGTTTGTCGGCGATATGCAAATCCCCCTCCCACCCCTCCCCGAGCAAGCCACCATCGTGCGCTACCTGAACCACGTGTACCGGCGCATCCGGCGCTACGTTGGCGCCAAGCGGAAGCTCATCGCGCTGCTGGAGGAGGAGCGGCAGGCCGTCGTTAGCCGGGCCGTCACCCGCGGCCTCGCCCCCGACGTCCGCCTCAAGCCCTCCGGCATCGAGTGGCTGGGCGACGTGCCGGAGCATTGGGAGGTACCCCGAGGCAAAGCGTTGCTGGTTCCCGTCGATATACGCTCGACAACAGGGGACGAGGAATTGCTAACCGTCTCTGCTCAGCGGGGCGTCGTCCCAAGGAAATCTGCTAACGTCACCATGTTCCAGGCGGAATCATATGTGGGCTACAAGCTATGTTGGCCAGGAGACCTCGTGATCAACAGCCTGTGGGCTTGGGCGCATGGCTTAGGCGTTTCGAAGCACCACGGCATTGTCAGTTCCGCATATGGCGTCTATCGCCCGCTGCCAAAGGCCAACGCTCGCTTTATCCATCTATTAGTCCGTTCAATCCCCTTTCAGTGGGAGTTGCAAGTACGCTCAAAAGGCATTTGGATTTCTCGGCTACAATTGACCGACGAAGCCTTCTTTGGAGCACCTTTCCCCCTCCCACCCCTACCCGAACAAGCCGCCATCGTCGAGCATCTGGACAGGGCCACTGCCGACATTGACGCCGCCATCGCCCGCGCCCGACGCCAGATCGAGCTAGTGCAGGAGTACCGCACGCGGCTCATCGCCGACGTGGTGACGGGCAAGCTGGACGTGCGGTCGGCGGCGGCCCAGCTGCCGGAGGAGGCCGAGGACGAGGACCAGGACCCGATAGAGGAGAGCGGGCCATTCGGAGAGGGCCTCAACGGAGCCACCCACGACACGGAAGGACTGATAGAAGACTTGGCAATCGAAAGCGAGGTGACCGTATGACGGACTGGAGCAAGTGCCCGGCGGTCGAAAGCGTGGCCGGCAAGGTAAGCGGGGCCTGGGTGTTCAAGGACACGCGGCTGCCGTTGTACGTCCTCTTTGAGAACCTTGCGGAGGGCGCGACGATCTACGATTTCATCGAGTGGTTCGGTGGGGTGGAAGAATCGGAGGTGAGGGCGGTTCTGGAGCACGTCGCAAAAGACCTCCGCAGCAAGGTTGTGTATGCGGATACTGTTCGATAACGGAACACCCCGCCAGTTGCGCCGCCGACTCTTTGGGCATGAGGTCGACGAGGCTCGGCAACACGGCTGGGACAGGTTGTCCAACGGGGACTTGCTGGTCATGGCTGAAGAAGCTGAGTACGACGTCCTGATAACTACCGATCAGAACATGCGGCGCCAGCAAAACATGGCAAACAGGCGCGTGGCCATTGTCGTACTGATGGACACCGGATGGCCGCGCATCGCGCGGCGGACCGAGGCTGTCCGCGAGGCATTGGCAGGAATAGGGCCCGGTGAGGTGAGGGAAGTCTCCATCCCGATGAGAGGCGAGGGATAGCGTGACCACCGACACCAGTGAGAGGGGCCTCGAACGCCTCATCTGCGCAGCGCTAACGGGTGCCGCCTGCGACTCACCGCAGGGCGGCATGGTTCACGAGCGACCGGCCAGTTACGGCGCGGGCTGGATATGCGGCGACCCGCAGGACTACGACCGGGAGTACTGCGTGGACCTCGCCCAGCTCTCCGCCTTCCTCCACGCCGCCCAGCCCGTTGCCGCCGAGTCGCTGGACATTGGCCAGGACAGCCCGACGCGGCGCAAGTTCCTGGCCCGGCTGCAAGGGGAAATCACCCGGCGAGGAACCATTGACGTGCTGCGCAAGGGCATCAAGCATGGGCCGCACCAGATCGACCTGATGTACGGCACGCCGTCGCTGGGGAACGAGAAGGCTCAGGTCCAGTACGGGCAGAACCGGTTCAGCGTAACGAGGCAGCTCCGCTACAGCCGGGACCAAGCCCGGCTTGCCCTGGACCTGTGCCTGTTCATCAACGGCCTGCCCGTCGCCACCTTCGAACTGAAGAACAGCCTGACAAAGCAGACTGTGGAAGATGCCGTCGAGCAGTACAAGCGGGACCGCAACTCCAGTGAGAAGCTCTTTGAGCTTGGCCGCTGCCTGGTCCACTTCGCCGTGGACGACCACGAGGTGAAGTTCTGCGCCCACCTCAAGGGCAAGGAGTCGTGGTTCCTGCCCTTCAACCAAGGTTGGAACGACGGCGCGGGCAATCCCCCGAACCCCAACGGCCTCAAGACCGACTATCTGTGGAAGCAGGTCCTCACCCGCGACGGGCTGACCAACATCATCGAGAACTACGCCCAGACCGTGGAGACGAAGGATGACAAGACGGGGCGCAAGAAGCGGGATCAGATATGGCCTCGCTACCACCAGTTGGACGTGGTGCGCAGGCTCTTGGCTGACGCATCCACCAGGGGAGTCGGCCCCAAGTATCTGATTCAGCACTCGGCGGGCAGCGGCAAGTCGAACTCCATCGCGTGGCTGGCCCACCAGCTGATTGGACTGGAACGGGACGGCAGCGCGCTTTTCGACTCGGTGATTGTGGTTACGGACCGCAGAGTGCTGGACAAGCAGATACGGGACACCATCAAGCAGTTCGCCCAGGTAGGCTCCACCGTGGGCCACGCCGAAAGCTCCGGCCATCTCCGCACCCTGCTTCAGGATGGCAAGCGGATCGTCATTACCACCGTCCAGAAGTTCCCGTTCATCCTTGACGCTATCGGCAGCGAGCACCGAGGGCGGAAGTTCGCCATCATCATCGACGAGGCCCATTCAAGCCAGGGCGGACGTACTTCGGCGTCGGTGTCCATGGCGCTGGGAGAGGCCGGTTCAGAGGCCGAAGACGATACCACCGAAGACAAGATTAACCGGCTGATGGAGAGCAAGAAGCTGCTGGCCAACGCCAGCTACTTCGCCTTCACCGCCACCCCCAAGAACAAGACCCTAGAAATCTTCGGCGACCCCTCGCCGGAGGGCGGGAACACAAGGCACCTCCCATTTCACGTCTACACGATGAAGCAGGCAATCCAGGAGGGGTTCATCATCGACGTGCTTGCACACTACACTCCGGTGGACAGCTACTACCGGCTGGTCAAGACGGCGGAGGGAGACCCGGAGTTCGACACCAAGCGCGCCGGGAAGAAGCTGCGTCGCTACGTGGAGGACAACGAGCACGCTATTCGCCTCAAGGCGGAGATCATGGTAGACCACTTCCACGAGCATGTGGTCGGCCTGCAAAAGGTAGGTGGTCAGGCACGGGCCATGGTGGTCACTAGCAGCATCCAGCGGGCCATCAGCTACTTCTACGCCATCCAGGAGTACCTGAAGGAGCGTAAGAGTCCATATCAGGCAATCGCCGCCTTCTCCGGAGAGCACGAGTACGAAGGCATCAAGGTCACAGAAGCGTCCCTCAATGGCTTCTCATCCAACCTAATTGCCGACAGGATTCAGGAAGAGCCGTACCGCTTCCTGGTCTGCGCCGACAAGTTCCAGACCGGCTACGATGAGCCGCTGCTGCACACGATGTACGTGGACAAGATTTTGTCTGGCGTCAAAGCGGTGCAAACGCTGTCGCGTCTCAACCGAGCACACCCCAAGAAGCACGACGCCTTCGTGCTGGACTTCAACAACGACGCCGACACGATCCAGGAGGCCTTCGCCGACTACTACCGGACCACGGTCCTGGCGGAAGAGACCGACCCGGACAGGCTGCACGACCTTAAGGCGGCACTCGACGGCTATCAGGTCTACGACCCGGCGCAGTTGCACGAGTTGGTGGATCTGTTCCTGTCCAAGGCCGACCGCGACCAACTCGATCCCATCTTGGACGCCTGTGTCTCGCTCTACCGGGAGCAGTTGGACGAGGACGGCCAGGTGGACTTCAAGGGCAAGGCCAAGGCGTTCCTCCGGACTTACGGGTTCCTGGCCGCAATCCTGCCCTACTCCAACGCCGAGTGGGAGAAGCTTTCCATCTTCCTGACCTTCCTCGTCCCCAAGCTGCCCGCCCCCATTGAAGACGACCTGTCGAAGGGGATTCTCGAATCCATCGACATGGACAGCTATCGGGTGGAGAAGCAGGCGGTGCAGGACATCCAGCTTCCCGACGAGGACGCCGAGATTGAGCCGGTATCCACCAGTGGCGGCGGGCAGCAGCCGGAACCGGATATGGAGCGGCTCTCCAACATCATCAGGGAGTTCAACGATCGCTTCGGCAACATCGAGTGGAAGGACCAGGACAAGATCGAGAAGGTAATTGCCGAAGAGTTGCCCGCGAAGGTTGCCGGGGACAGAGCCTACCAGAACGCGATGGCCAACTCCGACCAACAGAACGCGCGAATAGAACACGACAAGGCCCTGGAGCGGGCCATGACCGAGCTTCTCGCAGACCACACCGAGTTGTTCAAGCAATTCAGCGACAACGATTCGTTCCGCCGATGGCTCTCCGAGATGGTCTTCGCCGCGACCTACTTGACGCCTACGAGACCGGCCAGTGTGTCGGGAACAGGGTTGGCCAATAGATGAGTGACGTGAGGTCGGCCAAGCATTCGTCGCTACCTGCTGCGGTCGATCTCTTCTGTGGCGCTGGGGGATTGTCCTATGGGATGCAGAAGGCAGGCGTAACGATCTGTGGAGGAATCGACGTAGACCCTGCCTGCAAGCACCCCTTCGAGGAGAACGTCAAAGCGGACTTCTACGAGTACAATGTCTCTGAACTGACATCAGATTTCATAGCTTCTCTCTTCACTGAAGGACAAGTAAGGGTTCTTGCGGGCTGCGCTCCTTGCCAGCCATTCTCTACGTATACGCGGGGCAGCAAGGCAAGCAACCCTCAATGGCAGCTGCTCGACAAATTCGGGGAGATAGTTAGGGAGTTGCAGCCAGAACTCGTAACCATGGAGAATGTTCCCCGCCTTGCCAAATACTCCGTCTTCGACGACTTCCTGTCTGTCCTCGAAAGTGGAGGTTATTGCTACAAGCACTACATCGTTCGGTGCGCTGAATATGGCGTTCCACAAACGAGGTCCCGCTTAGTGCTCTTGGCTTCGAAACTAGGCGACATCGAATTCGTCCCACCGACTCACGCCGATGGAGAATTCGTAACCGTCGGGGACACGATCCAACATCTGGAGGGCATAGCGGCGGGAACCACGGCCGGGACTGACCCTCTGCACAAATCAAGTGGACTGTCTCAGAGGAACCTTGACCGCATACGCAGTTCCAAGCCCGGAGGAACTTGGCGCGACTGGGATGACTCTCTTCGCGCGGCTTGCCACGCACGAGAAAGCGGACGTACGTATCCGAGCGTATACGGGCGAATGCAATGGGATCGCCCGGCCCCAACGATTACGACCCAATTCCACGGATTCGGCAATGGGCGCTTCGGCCATCCCGACCAGAATCGAGCTATTTCTCTGCGGGAAGGCGCGCTCTTCCAAACATTCCCAGAGGACTACTCGTTCGTTCCCGACGGGGATCAAATACGCATATCGTCAGTTGCCCGTCTGATAGGGAACGCAGTTCCTGTAAGGCTTGGAGAGGCCATCGGCAAGTCCATCATCACGCACTTGGAGGACATAAATGACCCAGGCTAGGGACACTACGTATCGCATGACGTTGAGCCTCCACGTGCTGAACGAGCTAGGAATCAATCTCTACAGCAACGTTCCCGCAGTCCTGGCTGAAGTCGTGGCCAAATCATGGGACGCTGACGCAACCAAAGTCACAATCGAAGTCGACCAGAAAGATGGGCGCATCATCATCACCGACGATGGTCAAGGCATGCTCGTACACGGAGAAGTTAACGAGATCAACGCCCGATACCTTCACGTAGGCTATCACCGACGAGAAGAACAAGACGAATTCGATGAGCATGGAACATTGCTGACCCGGGACGCCGAGGGGAACTCGATCACCCCGATATTCAAGCGTCCGGTCATGGGCAGGAAGGGGATCGGCAAACTCTCCCTCTTCGCTATTGCCAATGAGTTTCAAGTGCATACGGCAAAGGATGGACAAAAAGCTGGATGCCTAATGTCCAGCGAGGACATTAGGGAGCAGATCAAAGAAGAGTCGGCTGTCTACAACCCTCGCCCAATAGCGTCTGCTGACGTCGAGGTAGAACGCGGAACTAGGATAATACTCACCGACTTGAAGAAAGATATTGGGCAAGCCGCAAAGAACCTTCGCCGTCGCCTAGCGAGGCGGTTCGGCATCAGGGGAGTCACGTACAACTTCGAGGTCGTCATAGATGGTGCTACGGTAGTCGCACAGGATAGAGACTATTTCCACAAGGTGCAGTATCTCTGGGAGTATGGAGATTCCAACCCCACATTTGAGTCGCAGTGCAATAGGCTCGCAGAGCGTTTCACCCGGTCAGGCGTGGTTGACTCCGGCAGAGGGCTGTCCCTCACAGGTTGGATTGGCACATCCTTCCGCTCAGGTGATCTAAAGGAAGGCGGGAAAGAGGATCAGGAGAGCATCAACAAGATCGTATTATTCGTCAGGGAGAAGTTAGCACAGGAAGATATTCTTGAGCAGTTTGGTGAAGGCGGCGTATACGCAAGCTACGTATTCGGGGAGCTTTATGCCGATTTCCTCGACATTGATAGTCAAGCAGACATTGCTACTAGCAGTCGTCAAAAGATTATTGAGGACGACTCCAGATACATTGCCTTGAAAACCTTCATAGGTAGCGAGTTAAAGGAGATTCAAAGCAAGTGGACAGACCTACGGAATAAGAAGGGCGAAGAGGTGGCAAGGCAAATTCCCGCGATTGACGCATGGTTTAAGAAGCTGGGTTCAGACCATCGACGGAAGGCGAGAGCAATATTTGGAAAGATCAATCAACTAAACCTAGAAGATGACCAACGTAAGGTACTATTGCAGAACGGTGTGATCGCCTTTGAGACTCTCCGGCACAAGGAACAACTAGACAAACTGGACTCACTTTCCGAACAAGACATATCAAGTATCGGCAAGATATTCTACGATTTGGATGATCTGGAAGCCACTCTTTACCATAGGATCGTGGTGGAGCGTCTCCGAGTGATAGAGGCGCTGGCGAAGGCTGTGGACGACAACGCTCTTGAGAAGGTCCTGCAAGAGCACATTTTCACACACCTCTGGCTGCTTGACCCGGGTTGGGAGAGGGCAACTGAAACTGTACCCTCCTACATGGAGAAATCTGTCACGAAGATGTTCGAAGATGTAGAAGGAACTTTGACCAAAGAGGAACGGTTGGGTCGTATCGACATCAAGTACGCCACGACTCAAGGCAAACACGTCATAGTCGAGCTGAAAAGAACAGACAGAATTCTCAGCACAAATGACGTGCACGGGCAATTGAACAAATACCGTATGGCTTTCCAAAAGCTCGCTAGACAACACGAGGAGCAACGAAAACCGCTTGATCTTGTATGCGTCGTTGGTAGAGATTTGCGAGAGTGGACTGATCCCGCCGAGCGCGACGTAACCGCCCGAACGCTTGCGCAAATCGGAGCACGAGTGGTCACTTACCAGCAACTGATAGCTGATTCAGAGGCGAACTACAGGGAGTTCCTAGAGCGCCACGCGGATGCAGGACGAATTTCTGAACTGATCCGTCAGATCAGCGAATGGGAATGGGACAGCCATAGCTAGACGACTAGCTCTTCCGTAATCTGCAGGGCTGCGGCAACAGGATGCACATGCTCCCAAATCCTGATTACCCGCCAGCCCTCTGATAGTAAAGCCTCGGTTACACTCTTGTCCCTTGCGATGTTCTGATTCAGCTTGGGTAGCCAATAGGCCTGATTGGACTTCGGCACTGTCCCATGGTCAGGGCAGAAGTGCCAAAAACATCCATCGACGAAAACCAGTACCCGCTGCCACGTGAATGCGATGTCGGGGTAGACGACTTTGCCAGCTGCCAACCGAATAGCGTAGTCCTTTCTGAACCTGAATCCGCTCCGATGTAGGGCGGACCGGAGCAAGACTTCAGGCCTCGTGTCCGACCTGCGATTAGAGCGCATTCTCTTGGTCGCGGCAGGACTCGTTGGGGTTGGGTATGGAAGATCCGCCACTTTCAGTAGTGGCTTTCGTAGAATAGCGTGATTATACCAGCGGGGATGAAAGGCGTCTCTAGCTTGCAGGACTCCGACGTGAGGCAGTCTAACGATTCAGTGTCCATCCTATGTCTGCTTCGTCATGGCAACAAAAGAGCTTGCACATATAAGCACTACTTCAGCTCAGAAAAGGCAGAAGACGCCATCTACACCGGCCGTCTAGGGAGGCCCCCGAAGGCTGCGGTGGCTCCCCCTTGGTGCAAGACACTAGTGCCTCGCACCGACTATCTCCTTCTCTCCGGGATTAGCGCCCACCCTAACATCGAGAGGGTCGCGAGCTGAGGCTTGCGCTTGCGGCCCCTAGGCTTCTCCGGCTCCTCGGCCATGAAATTTGTCTGGGAGAACAGCGTCCGTTGCCTGTCTGCCCAGACGGGTGCTTCAAGGCCGCCGTCCCTACCATAAAACCGCGTTCTACACAATGGCTTGCAGTGCATTACCTTCAACGACTTTACCCTCCAAGATAGGATGTTGGCCCATTGCGGACGGGAGCAGGCGATTGATTGTTACGGAGCCACGGACGCAGACGTTGAACGGCACGACACAGGCCGGACCGCGCCTTAACAGAGCGGTCCGGGACTACGTGCGCGCCTACGAGCGACAGCATGGGCGGAGGAAGACAGCAGAGGACCTTGGCGTGTCCCGCCACACCCTGTGGCGCTTCCTCGAACGCGGCCACGTGGGGCGCGCCGTGCCCTCCGCCGTCCTGAACTCCGTCGGCGGGAGGGTCCAAGCGATTGAAGCGGCCACGCTGGAAATCATCATCGACCTGGAGGGCCTGCGGCCGGACCCTGCGTTGCGTCACCTGCGCCAGGGTCTCGAGGAGGCGCTCCTACTGCTGTGCGCCACGCCCCTAGCCACCGTGGAGGAGCTGTCGCGCTTTGGACGCATCCCCGCCTCCACGCTCCGCGACCGGCTGAAGAAGCTGACCGAACGGGGCCTCGTGGACTCCGTGCCGCATCACCTGAGCGCGTTGGGGACTCGCCCGCAGCGCCGGTACTTCCCCACTGAGAAGGGCGTCACCGCCGCTGGCGCAGCCACGAAAGGCCGGGCGCACATGTTGCGGGCCTACCCTGTGTCGAAGCAGTGGTTCCGGCTGCTTACCGAGCGGCTGGATGCCGTGGCCGTGCTCCACCGCGTCGCCGCCATGGTCGCCGACGCCGACCCGCACGACGACCCGGTGCGCGTGGACCACTACCGCAACGGCCCCTACGACATGCTGCTGTCCCTCTCAGGGGGCCGCACCATCGGCGTGATTCGCCAGGGACCGGCGCTGCCCACGTCCAGACTCCGCTACCGCCTCAGGAGCATCGAGAGGCTGGACAGCGGAGATAGGCCCTTCGTCACCCTCGTGCTGACCCACGCAGACCAGGCCACCCGCAGGGCCATCCGTTCCCTGGGCGACCCGTCGGAGCATCTAAGGACGTTCGTGACGACGGAAGAGGAGTTTCTGGCCGGAGACCACACGGGAGTCGTCTGGCAGCAGTGCGGGAGCGGCCTGGGCAAGGCGGTGCGCATCGACGCCGACGCATCCCTGGCGGGCATCCTAGCGCTGGCGGAGCGTCTGCTGGACTCGTCCTACTCCTTTCTCCGAGACAGGCCCAAGCCGAAGCCCAGCGCCCTGTACTCCTCCGGCGTGCAGTCCGCCATGCCGGAACCCACTGAGCAACTCAAACCGGCCCTCTCGGTGCAGCTGACCCGCGCCGAGAAGGACGCCCTCGACCTGCTGTCCGCCTGGCCCCTGTGCACCCGTGGGCAGCTCGCAGGACTGATGGGAGGCGTCACCCTGCGCCGGGTCAACCAGGTCCTCCGTTCTCT
Source organism: Dehalococcoidia bacterium (assembly GCA_965222055.1). GTDB lineage: Bacteria > Chloroflexota > Dehalococcoidia > Plut-88900 > Plut-88900 > Plut-88900. The sequence goes on along the minus strand of CBDCTF010000007.1, from coordinate 2,845,156 downwards.
CTCCCAACACGGCCTCGTGCGGACTGACGATACCCTGCGCATGCTCACCGACGAGGGGCTGACCTACCTGGCCCGCAGGGACCGGGCCGCTGTGGGTCTGACCCTCGACCGGTGGAGTGCCGAGCCTCTGTATCTGAACTCCGGCGTCTACGCAGGAACTGCCGTGCGCGCCCTCGCCTCCCAGATGCGGCATCACGCCGGCGTCGTCGACTTCGCCGCCGCCCTGTCCGCCGAGGTCGCCCGCTCCCCGGACCACGACCTGTTCGACCTCCTGCCCACGTCCCGATCCAGCATCGGCTACCGCTATGACTGGATCACCTACGTCATACACCCAGACGCATCCTTCACTCTGGAATACGAAGGCCGGTGGCGTCCGTACCTGCTGGAGTTCGAGAGGCGAGCCACCACGCCGAAGCGTGCCCGCTCCCGCCTGAAGTCCTACCAGCGCTACTTCGACAGCGGATGGGCGAAGCGAGACCACGAGGGCCGCCTGCCCCGGGTGCTCTTCGTCTTCGAGTCCCCCGACAACGAGAACGCCTTCCTCGACGTCGCCGACACGGTGAAGGGAGTCCCCATCATCACCTCCAACGTCGAGGCCCTCGCCGAGGATGGCATCCTGGGGGAGGCATGGGTTCTTCCGCCGCCGCACTCCCTCGACAGAAGGCCGCTGTCCTTGATGCATCAGGTGACGGAATGACCGCCCCAGCCGTTCCGACCACTTCCTGTAGGGGGTGTCCCAGCATGGCTGCTGGGACCATCTTCCCGACGCGACACGTCACCCAAACCCCTTGCGCCCGCATGATTGCAATTTGGCGCAGAGCTGACACGTCAGGGGAGTCCCCGTCCACCTCACTTCTCCGTTGCACTTCAGCTTTGGCTCGTAGCGACACCAGCCTCACTCAGCACCTTGATGACCAGCACCCTGATGGCAACAGAAGCATGTTCCACCACCGGCCCCAGTCCGTTCCTATGACTTCCTATAGGGGGACAAAAGGGCATTCCTACCCTTACCGTGTCTGCCCCCAACAGGTTGAAACGTGACAATTGTTGCAGTGCCGAAACCCCGTGGCCACTCCTCCCTGGTAGGGGTTGCGGGCCAGTCCTGATAGTGTATAATAAGACAATATACTACAACAGGAGACTGAAGGAGTGACCACCCCCAGGCGATCCAAGACCATCACCTTCTCCCTGCCCCCGGAGATGGAGGCGCAGGTGCGCCGGGTGATGAAGGAGGACGACCTCTCCGTGAGCGAGCTGCTCAGACAGGGTATACGCCTGTTCATGGAGGAGAGGGAGTGGCGAAGACGGGAGCGGCTGGAACGGCTGCGCTCCCGCATTACTACCGAGCAGGAAGAGACAGGGAGGAGAGAGCGATGAATGACCGACTCGATCTGATACCGGCCGCCCTCTACGCCAGAGTATCCAGCGACCGCCAGGACGTGGACCTGTCCGTGGCCGCCCAGCTGCGGGCGCTCAGGGACTATGCCGAGAAGAACGGCTACCACGTCGCCCGCGAGTACATCGACGAGGCCGAGAGCGGACTGATAGCGGATAGGCCGCAGTTCAGGAAGATGCTGGACGAGGCCGCCAAGCCCGAGGCCCCCTTCAAGGAGATATTGGTCTGGAAGTTCAGCCGCTTCACCAGGAAGCGGGAGCACGCCGTCGCCTTCAAGTCGATGCTCCGGCGCAAGGGCGTCAGGGTGGTCTCCATCACCGAGCAGGCCGACGACTCCGCCACCGGCAGGCTCCTTGAGGGCATCATCGAGAGCGTGGATGAGTTCTACAGCGAAAATTTGGCGCAGGAAGTTGTCCGGGGCATGAGGGAAGCCGCCTCCAGAGGCTTCTGGGTCGCCAGCAGGGTTCCCTACGGCTTCAGCAAGGTCATGGTGCAGGACGGGGCCAAGAAGCGGCCTACCCTGGAACCCAACCCCACAACTGCGGCCGTCGTGAACCGCATCTTCGGGATGGCCGAGGCGGGCAGGGGCATCCTGGAAATCACCCGCACCCTCAACGACGAGGGCATCGCCAACCCCACCGGTAGGCTCTGGTCCAAGAACGGCGTCCACATCATTCTGAAAAACGAGGTGTACACGGGAACGTTGGTCTGGGGCGTCGACGCCAAGGACAAGGCGGAGCCGGTGCGCGTGGAGAAGGCATTCCCCGCCATCGTCTCCAAGGCCCAGTTCCGCCGCGTGAACCGGAAGCTGCGCTCCCGCGCTCCCAGGAGGAGCCATCCCCGAAGAGTGGGCAGCACCTATCTCCTCAGCGGCCTCGTCCGGTGCAAGGCGTGCAACCGCGCCCTCTCCGGCCAGGACGCCAAGAGCGGGAAGTTCGCCTACTACGTCTGCCAGTCCCTCCTCAAGCGGGGCAGTGGCACCTGCGACGCCCCCAGGCTCAACGCCCGGCGATTCGAGGAGAAAGTGGTGGGGAAGATTCGGGAGAACGTGCTCACCGACTCCAACATCCGGGCGTTGGTGAAGCTGGTGGACGAGGAGATGGACGGGGTGGCCAAGGAGCAGCGGCAGAGGCTGGAGACCATAGAGGCGGAGCTGGTGGACGTGAAGCGCAGGCTGGGACGGCTCTACGACCTGGCGGAGACCACCGACCTGGACATCGAGGACTTCAAGCCCCGCATCAGAGAGCACCGGGAGCGTCAGGAGAGGCTTGAAGCCACGGCGGAGGATGCGAGGACGATGCTCTCCCAGCGCAGGGAGGTCTTGGACGACGTGGAGACCATCACGGCCTACGCCCTGGACTTGAGCATGTTCCTCAACGAGAGCGAGCTGACGGAGCGCAGGGCCTTCATCGAGAGCTTCGTCAAGGAGATCGTCGTCATGCCCGACAACGCCGTGGTGCGCTACACGATTCCGATGCCCGACGACAGCCCCATACCGGGGAGAGACGCCGAGGAGATGGCGCTGAACGGCTCGGTTCTGTCTACCGTCAAGTTTGGTGGGCCGGACTTGACGAAATCAAGAACCGAGGCCGATTCCGAGGTCACACCATCGTTCGGCATGGGGATGGTGTACGTCAGAACGGCCTCGTCTCCGTTGACCTCGATGTCCTCCACGAAGTTGCGGATGAGCGCCTTGCACTCGGGGATAGTCCCCTCCCGCAGGAAGTCTCGGAAGTCCGCTACATACTCCTTGATCTCCTCGGTGATGGGCAGCTCCACCCTGCGCTGTTCAAGCTGGCGCTCGGCATCATCTCGCGCAGCCTCCAACTGCTCCTCGCGGTGCCTCAGAGACAGGATGCGGGGCCGACAGGACCTCCAACGTCAACTCGCTGGTCTCAATGGCCTCGTAGAGCTTCTCAAGCCGCTTCCTCACGTCTCCTAGCTCCGCCTCTACCACTTCCAACCTGCCGGACAGCTCGCCGGCCATCGCGTCGATCTCCTCAGCCACCATCGTCACCAGTTCGACGATGGTCTCCTCGGTCAGAATCCGCTCCCTGATCTTCTCCACTACGAACGCCTCCAGCCTGGGGGCGTTCAGGTAGCGGGCGCTGCACGTCCCTGCGCCCTCCGTGAACAGGGTGCCGCAGATGTAGTAGGCGAACTGGCCGCTCTTGGCTCCCTGGGCTCTGTAGGGCCTGCCGCACACACCGCACTTCAGCAAACCGCTCAGCAGGAACCTGCTTCCCACTCTCGCGGGCCTCTGCACCTTTGGAGCACGGTCCCGCATCGCTTCCTGAACGGCGTCGAACAACTCCCTCGACACCAGCGCCGGCCACGCTCCCTCAACACGTACAGGGTCCTGGGCCTTCTCTCCCTTGCTGGTCCTGCCCCAGACGGCGGCGCCGGTGTAGGCTTCATTGGTGAGCAGGTAGTGGAGTCCGCCTTTGTTCCAGCGTTTGCCCCTGTTGGTGATGCCCCGGCCGTTCAAAGTCTTGCATATCTCCTTGAGGCCGTTGCCACTGAGTGAGCTCTCGAATATCTCCTTCACTACCGGAGCGGTGGCGGGGTCAACCTCCAACGTGGGACGCTCCTTCGCTCCGTCGCTGATCTTGACGCGGGTGTAGCCGAAGGGGGCAATGGGAGCAAGGAAGAAGCCCCGTGACGCGGCCTCCCGCATACCCCGGACAACCTCTTGGGCAAGATTTTCGCTGTAGAACTCGTCGACGCTCTCGATGATGGCCTCCATGAGCTTCCCCGTGGGCGAGTCGTCGGCGTGCTCGGTGATGGACACCACGCGAATCCCCTTGCGCCGGAGCATGGACTTGAAGGCGACGGCGTGCTCGCGCTTGCGGGTGAAGCGGCTGAACTTCCAGACGAGGATTATCTCGAACGGAGCGTTGGGCTTGCTGCCCTCGTCGATCATCTCCCTGAACTGGGGCCTGTCGGCGACGCGTCCGCTTTCGGCCTCGTCCACGTACTCGCGGGCTGCGGAGTAGCCGTTGGCCTTGGCGTAGTCCCTGAGCGCCCGCAGCTGGGCGGACACGGACAGGTCCACGTCCTGCCGGTCGCTGGAGACCCTGGCGTAGAGCGCTGCCGGGGTGAGCGGCTGTAGATGGTTCTTCATGCTGTCCTCCTTTGCGATGCCTTTTGGTCGGGGCAACTGCTGTTGGTTTCTAGCGCAGTACGCTTCCTAACTGCCCACCAGCTCTATTCGGTCCCCGAAACGTCGAAAGTCTGATGCGTTGAACGTCAGCAGTCGGTGCTCTCCGTGGGCGAGCATCGTCGCCACGATGTTGGCGTCGTGAATCTGCCGTCCACCAACGGGAACTTCGCGGCAGAGCGCCACGAGCGACCCGGTCACGACGGGGCCATCCTCAAGTATCTCGAAGCTGCCAATCAGTCTGCTCACGTCATCCAGGGCTTCCTCCCGTGTGATGCCCACTGGCCAGGTCTGCGGCCGAGTGATGACGGACAGGTACTCGCGTATTACCTGACGGCTGATCCTCAACGGTTCAGGGTCGCGAAAAGCGCGTTCCAGACTTGTCCGGGCGGCATCGTGGTCTGGCGCGTGGGGGATACGGGAGTTCACCAGCACGTTGGTATCGATGAACATGGCGGAGCTAAACCCTTTCCTCATAGAGGTCCTCTCGCCTGAGACTCAGACCTTCCGGCCACACGGCTGTGGGGTGGACAGGCCATGCCTGGTCGAGCGGAAGCCTGGCTACAGGACTGGGGTGTGTTCGCCGGAACAGCAGCGCCTCGGCGTCCATATCGACGTCCGCCGTCTCCCATCCGGCGATGCTCCAAGCAAGGGAGTGGCTGTGGCCGTTGCCGTTCCGCTGATTCCCCCACCATGCCCGGTGTAGTCGTGCGGACGGAGGCAGTTCGAATCCGATGACCGCCTCGACCTCGCTGAAGGAGGCCCTCCACTCCTGGGTCTGAAGGCTGGACAGGTACGTGTATAACCTCTGGTACTTACCCCGAATCACCAACTCTCGGTACTTCTCTTTTCTGTCTACGGCCATGTCGTTCCTCCCCGTCTTAGCTGCTTGGTCAAGGATGGACACATACATTGTAGTGAGTTAGTGACTCTAGCGCAAGCACCCCGGCGACGGCCTGGACAGCCCGTAGGATGGGAGTCACAGCCCGCTTCACGGGCTTGCGCACAAGCCCTCCTTACGAGGCGCGGGATTCGCGGTGTCGCTTGGGGTGCTCTACAGGTGTACAGGAGATCGCACGGGGCGGCAAGTTGCAGGGTGGGCGATTCCATAGCTGAAATCGGGGTGAACGGCGCTGCCTGCCACATCGGAGCAAGCAATCCGATTCCGGTGCTCCTTCCACTCCTATAGGACAGCCTCAGCTACGAGAGTGGACAAAGTGCCGGCCGGCGAGTCGGGCGGAAGTGGACAACGCCGGCTACGGAAGTGGACAAAATGCCGGTGGGGTTTGCGGGCGTGAATTGAGAGCATGGTCTGAAGGCTCGACGCCGGTTCCCGTGAGCCGCTCAGTCTGCGTCCTCGCCCTCCGCCGGCGGCTCCGGCGCAGCCCCGGACCGGGACGCCTGACGCCGCAGGTGAGCGCGGGCGATGATCCGGGCCAGGATGCGCAGCCCGCGCCGGACCGCCTCCCGCTGCTCGGCGGAGTGCGCCGTCGCCCGGCGATTGTTCGATGGTCTCCGCGCCAACTCTTTCCCTCTCTGCGGTTTGCCGCGACTCATCGGATCGCGGCTCTCGCAGTAGAGTGTGCACAATCGCAACGCGGAATGAGACCTCTCATAGCTCTGCGCAGGGATGCGGCCCCTTACAGGCCGTCCCTTCATAGGGCTGCGCAGGGATGCGGGGTGCCATAGGCTCTCTTTCTTTCGGCCCCTTCAACGCAGTATTGGGGGTGTACAGGAGTTGGAGTTCCGTAACAGAGCGTACAGAGTCGTGATTTCGTAGCCGAAACGGGGGTAAATCGCCCCTCTACTGGACGTAAACAGTGAACACTTTTAGAAAGGGTGCGTTCCGGACCGCAATGACATCGCCAAACGTGGGGCATGACATCGGCAGGCCCGTGGGAGCGGCGTCTCAATGACATTAGGCCCCGGAAAAGGCGATTGAAGTGGGGGTGCAAGACATGGCGGTTTTGCGGCTGGCTTAGGCGCTCCTAGCCCCGCTGAATGGCGTTGGCGCACTGCTCGCCGAGGTCGTGGGGTGGTAACAGGTCAACCACGTTGCGGGGTTTGATGTCGGGTCGCTCAGGGTCTCGAAGCCGGTCTCCCAGGGCCTTCAGCCCGGCACGGGTTCCCGGTGCGTCGGCGGGGACGTCGGCCCAGGTTGGCCCATCGGATTGGCCGCCGATTGCAGTCAGGGGGTGTACACGGAAATGGGACTCTGGGCAGAAGCGGACATTCTCGGAGTGTCAGGACAGACCCCTACCTCAGCACAAACCACCACACGAGAACGCTGGCGATCAGCAGCGCCAACAGCACGAAGGCGGTCACGCGGGCCATGTTGAACAGCGCATTCGTCTCCTTGTGCGCGGCGACCTCCTTCTGGTACGCCCTCTCAAGCTCCTGATACGGCCGTCTGCCGGCGGATGCGGACTCCCTGGCCTCGTCTCGCTCCCGCTCCAACTCGGATGCTCTAAGCGTCAACTCCGACACGTTTTGCTCCAACTGGCGCACGGTACGCTGAAGCTCGTCCTCCCTGGAGATGGCCCGGCGCAGTAGCTCCGCGTCGCTCAGATACTCCGCCCCCTGCATCCGCACGTAGACCCGGAGGCCCTCCCTGACCACCTCGACCTCTCCACTCCTGATCTTCCGGTCCAGGGTCGAGAGGGATATGTCCAGCTCCCCAGCCGCCTCCGCTTTCGTGACCCAGCGGACAGGCTCATTCATCGCTTTTCCCTTCCTATCGGATGACACGTCAGCGGTTGTATCGGGGGTACAAAATGTACTCGGACTTGCCCTTTATTTTAGCACAGCTTCCCATTTTTACCCCTGACTGGTCAGGCGACACGTCAACCCCGTTTCGTAGCTGATTTGGGGGTGAATCGGTCCCTGGAAGCCCCCGGAAATCAGGCCGGTTGTCCCATTTTGTACCACCCATCCAGCATAGAGGGGAGATAGCGACGCATCGGCGCTATCTCCCCTCTACAGGACGGTGACGCATCCGGTGGTAGAGTGAGTCCCATTGGTAGTCGCTCAGCCCGGACAGGGGCAGTCTCTGAGACTCCGGTTCCCACAGTGGACGCCATGACCGGCCAAGTATTCCTGCGGCGGACAGCACGGGGATGCACGACACGAGGATGGGCAGCGACATCAGGCTCATCAGGGCCGCCGTGTGCACGTAGGTGTCCTCAATCTCCTCATTGTCCACGACGAAGAGCGTTGTGGGGAACGGCGGCTGGTCGTCTTTATGCTCGGGCGACCAGTAGTAGCTCGTGTAGGGCTTCAGGCGGGCGATGACTCCCCTGGGGTGGCGGGCGCGTAGCTCGTGCTCAAGATAGAACGGCACGTGAAGGCTGCCGGCGAACAGGTGCCCAACGGCGTCGGGTGCGATGGCCGAATCGCCCCAGTTGTAGGCCCGGTCGGCCCTGGCGGTGGGGACGGACCACAAGAGCTCGCTGTCGGGGTCGGCCCTGGTCTCAGCCTCAAGCTTCGAGAGGAACCAGGTGATGCCGTCGGCGTGCTTCGTTTGTCGCGCCCACGTCTCGATGCGGTGGCCAAGGTGGCGCTTGCGCCCCTGTTTGTCGGTGGTGAGGTCCGTGCTCCAGATGCCTCGCGTGGTGGGGAGCTGGGCGCGATCCCTGTGGGTGACGTAGCGTATGCCCTCGGCGGACAGCGTGTAGCGAACGTCGCCACGTTTTCCATGACGCTCGATGAGACCCTAGGTATCGACGAGGTTGTGCATGATCTGGCTGAGCCGTCCCTCAGAAACGCCGAGCGAGTGGGCAAGGTGCTCTCGGGGGATCATCGGGTGGTCGGTCACGAGGTCGAGCGTCCGCTTCTCAGCCGGGCTGAGGCCGATGGCCGGCGCAGCCTGCGCCATCCGCTCAGGATGGGGTAGCGATGCCCGCTTCCGACTCGGCGACTCCGTTCGAAGCCTTCCGCCGGGGCTACCGGGGGAGCATACGTAATCAAGGATATGGTGCGAGCTGCCGAACAACCCCGTGGTTTGACACCAGACGCGGCGGTCCCGTCTTTCGAGCGCCTCCCGCGACTCCACGGCGATGTAGGAGTCCCTGAGATTCAGTTGCTCGCAGAACCTCCCCGTCAGCCTTTCCTCCCAGACGCTCGGAACCAAGATCAGGACGGTGTCGGGGCGTCGTGTGTAGTCGTACTCTGTTATGGCTCGCAGGCGGTCGTAGAGTGATCTGCGACGCAGGGCCTGGCCCTGGCGGACCACGCCGAAGCTGCGGCCCCCGGATAGGGTGAGCGTGGCATCGAAGCGGCCCCGGCGGTGGAACTCCACGTGCGACCGGAGCCCGTTGATGCTGGGGGACATTGTGGAGGCCAGACGGTAGACGGCGGCCACCGCGTACATCCGGCGAATGAGCAGCGCCAGCCACTCCCTGGACACCGGGTAGGCGCGCACGAAGTCCGAAGGGGTGTCGAAGCCGAGCAATTGGGCGGCTTCGCCGATTCCCTTGGCAGTCAGGTAATATCTCTGGCTCGACGGCAGATGGGCGGTGCCGTGGCTCACCCGTCCAGCGATGTCGCCAGCCAGCAGGCCGGTCAGGGCGCGATGGACGGTCGAGTGAGCCTCGCCCAGGATGCCTGCCAATTCCACCGAATCGACGAACGGCATCCGGCTGAGGGAGTCGAGCAGCTGTCGGACAGAGAGGGCCAAGTTAGGGTCCTCATTCCTTCGCTGTGCCATAATTGCGCATTGCTTTAGTAAGCAGTTACCCAACATCCCATTGTGAACGGGAAAAACGGCGTATGTAATGCCTTGCAAGTCATTGTGTCGAGTCCAATCTTGTGGTGGGGGCGAAAGGGTTGCTGGTTAGAGCGGCTGCGACTCCCCATTCCGCATTGACTCGGTAGCGCCTAGGAACGTATCCTTGAACAGCACCCAAGACCATACACATAATTTCGCTTCGGGAGATATGAGAATGGCTTCAACCAAACGCCTGCTGCCGACCGGCGAGTGCTGGTGCGGCTGCGGCGCGGAGACGGCAATCGGCTCCTTCTTCCTGCCCGGCCACGACAAAACCGCCGAGTCCGCGGTGATCTCCGTCGAGTACGGCGGCGTCCCCGGGTTCCTGGTGAAGCATGGCTACGGGCCAGGGGGCAAGAACGCCCTGCGCGAGGTGGACCGGTGGCGTTCCAAAGGCAAACGAAGGGGTGAGGCATCATGACGACAGCCCGAGGAAGACGAGCGACCCCCAACAGGGACGCCGAACCGACGGACCACAGGTCCGAGCTGTGGCGCATGGCCGACGCTCTCCGGGGCAGCATGGACGCCGCCGAGTACAAGCACGTGGCGCTCGGCCTCATCTTCCTCAAATACATCTCCGACGCCTTCGAGGAGGCCCACGCCAAGCTGGAGGCCGAGACCGTGGAAGGCGCAGACCCGGAGGACCCCGACGAGTACCGCGCCCAGAGCATCTTCTGGGTGCCGCCTGAGGCCCGTTGGACCGCGTTGCAAGCCCAGGCCCGCCAGCCGTCCATCGGCCGCGCCGTGGACGACGCCATGACCGCCATCGAGCGGGACAACCCCGCCCTCAAGGACGTGCTGCCCAAGGACTACGCTCGGCCCGCCCTGGACAAGACCCGGCTGGGGCAGGTGGTTGACCTGGTGAGCAACATCAAGGTGGGCGGGGCCGAGGCCCGCGCCACGGACGTGCTGGGCGGCGTCTACGAGTATTTCCTGGAGCAGTTCGCCCTGGCCGAGGGCAGGAAGGGCGGCGAGTTCTACACCCCGCGCAGCGTCGTACGGCTCCTGGTGGAGATGCTGGAGCCGTACCAGGGCCGGGTGTATGACCCCTGCTGCGGCTCCTCCGGCATGTTCGTCCAGTCGATGGAGTTCATTCGCGCTCATTCCAGCGGCAACGGGAACGGGGGCAAAGCCAAGGGCGACATCTCCATCTATGGCCAGGAGTCCAACTACACCACCTGGCGTATGGCGAGGATGAACCTGGCGATCCGGGGCATCGAGGGGCGGATCGAGCACGGCGACAGCTTCCACAACGACCGTCACCCCGACCTGCGGGCCGGCTACATCCTGGCCAATCCGCCCTTCAACGTCTCCGACTGGGGCGGCGAGCGGCTGCGGGACGACAAGCGGTGGGAGTACGGCGTTCCGCCGGCGGGCAACGCCAACTTCGCCTGGGTGCAGCACTTCCTCCACCACCTGGCGCCGCACGGTATAGCCGGGTTCGTGCTGGCCAACGGCTCCATGTCTTCGAACCAGTCGGGGGAGGGGGAGATACGCAAGAACATCATCGAGGCCGGCCTCGTGGACTGCATCGTCGCCCTGCCGGGGCAGCTGTTCCGCTCCACGCAGATACCCGCCTGCCTCTGGTTCCTGCGCCGAGGGCGCGGCGCGGGCGACGAGGCTCGCCGTGGCGAGACGCTGTTCATCGACGCCCGCAAGCTGGGGCACATGACCGACCGCACACGCCGGGACCTGTCGCCGGAGGACATCGGCCGCATTGTGGATACCTACCACGACTGGCGCGGCACACGGGATGCTGGATACGCCGACGCCCCCGGCTTCTGCAGGAGCGCCACGGTGGAGGAGATTCGCAAGCACGGCCATGTGCTCACCCCAGGCCGCTACGTCGGCGCGGAGGCGCAGGAGGACGACGGCGAACCCTTCTCGGAGAAGATGGCTCGGCTCTCCGCTCAGTGGCGGGAGCAGCAGGCCGAGGCCGCCAGGCTGGACGCTGCCATTGAGGAGAACCTGGCGCGCCTGGGGTTCGGGCCAGGAAAATAGCCCATGTCTTGTCGGCTGGTGAACAGGGCTCGTATAATCTAGATAGTTTATCTAGCTAGGAGGTAGACCATGGCACAGTGGGCTCTCCAGGACGCCAAGAATCGGTTCAGCGCGGTGGTCGACGCCGCCCTTGCCGGGGAACCCCAGCAGGTGACCCGGCGCGGCAAGCCCGCCGTGGTGGTGTTATCGGTGAAAGAGTACGAGCAGTTGCGCAAACACCCGCCGGAGGACGCCATGTCCTTTGTCGAACACCTGCTGGCCATCCCAAACAGCGGCGGCGAATTCGAGTTTGAACGAATTCCGCTGGCTCACCGTGCGCTGGAGTTCTGATGTTCCTTCTGGATACCGATGTGGTGTCGCTGCTGCGCAGGCCCGACCGCCACCCGGCTCCTGCTCTGTGGCTACAGGCCCAGCGGCCGACCGATGTGTTCATCAGCGTCGTGACCCTGGCCGAGATGGAGCGCGGCTTGGCACAGCAGAGACGCCGAGACCCGGCTTTTGCTCGTGACCTCGCCGCTTGGATGGACCAAACAACGGTCTCCTTTACAGACCGGATCATTGAGGTGGACTCAGCTGCTGCCAGGCTTTGGGGGCGAATGTCCGGGGACATCGGTCACTTCAATGTTGACCTGCTGATCGCAGCCACGGCCCTCGTCAATGGCCTCACAGTGGTCACCCGCAACGTGCGCCATTTCGAGCCGACGGGCGTCCGCGTGCTCAATCCCTTTTCGGATGATGAGGGCTCGGGGGAATCCGCCGAGGATGCGTAGCCCTATGGGCATCAATACGGACTTCCTCACCCGCTGCATCAACACCCTGGAGTCAGCCTTCGATCAGCTACAGCAGCGCGAACCCGGCGATACACTCTATGAAATCTTTCGCGCAGCTGCGGTGAAGGAGTTCGAGATCGTGCTGGAGCAGTCGGGTAGCCTGCTGAAGAAGCGACTACAGCCCTATTTCGCCAGCAACAGGCAGGCTGACCGGCTGACCTTCAAGGACGCCTTTCGGCACGCTGCGAAGCACGGTCTCATCACCGTGGAAGCCAGCGAACGCTGGTTCGTCTATCGGGACAACCGGAACGACACGGCCCACAATTATGGCGAGGGGTTCGCTGAGACCACGTTGAAGTTGCTGCCGGATTTCATCGGCGACGCCAAGGAACTGGCCCGCGTAGTTGGGGAAGACGCCGATGATTGACAGGCTGTCGCTCCCGTCCCGCTACCGCCGTATGGTCGAGGCGCTGCTGAGCAAGCATGTGCCCGAGGCCGAGGTCTGGGCGTACGGCAGCCGCGTCAACGGCGAGAGCCACGAAGGGAGCGACCTGGACCTGGTGGTGCGCAGCCCCTCGCTGGAGTCCTTGGGCACAGAATTCCTGGACCTGATTGAGGCGGTCCGGGAATCCAACATCCCCATCTTGGTACAGGCCCACGACTGGGCGGGATTGCCTAAAAGATTTCATCAAGAGATAGAGCGGGACTACGTGGTCGTTCAGGAGGGGGCCAAGCACACGGCGGCAGGTGAGTGGCGCGAAACTATCTACGGTAGGTTTTCAGCCGACTCTCTGGTAGATTCTTTGTCGAATCTCTGCGTCACTAGAAGCGGCATTCAGACAGGGCCGTTCGGAAGTCAACTTCATCAAAGAGACTATGTTCCAGTGGGAACGCCCATTATCACAGTGGAACATTTGGGACAGAACCGTATTACTACCCAGGATTTGCCCTATGTGTCAGATTGCGACAGAGTACGGCTATCAAGATACGCCCTTCAAGAGGGCGACATAGTCTTCAGCCGCGTTGGGTCCGTGGACCGGCGTGCTTTAGTGCGCAAGGAGGAAGAGGGGTGGCTGTTCTCGGGCCGTTGCTTACGGGTGCGACCAGACTCCAGAAAGATCGACTCTGGTTACCTTTCCTACTTCTTTGGTTTGGCAACATTTCAGGAATATGTTAGGTCAATCGCCGTAGGGGCTACAATGCCGTCACTGAATACTAAAATACTCAGCGATGTTCCAATTGTTTACCCACCCCTCCCCACCCAGCGAGCCATCGCCCACGTGCTGGGGACGCTCGATGACAAGATCGAGCTGAACCGCCGCATGAACGAGACGCTGGAGTCGATGGCCCGCGCCATCTTCCAGGACTGGTTCGTCGACTTCGGCCCAACGCGGGCCAAGATGGAGGGTCGGGCGCCCTACCTGCCGCCGGAGGTGTGGTCGCTGTTCCCGGAGCGGCTGGCGGACTCGGAGTTGGGGCCCATCCCGGAGGGGTGGGGGGTCCGGGGGTTGGGGGAGGTTGTTGAGTTGCTTCGCGACCAAGAGAATCCGTTATCATCGCCTGAAACAGTGTTCAGTCATTTCAGTATCCCCGCCTTCGATGATGGGCGAATGCCGAAGCAGGAGCAGGGAGAAAACATCAAGAGTGCTAAGTCACGTGTGCCGCCAGGTGTTATCCTTCTATCCAAACTGAACCCGGACATTGAGCGTGTTTGGCTGACAGACGTAGAATCTGGCGAGCGGGCCGTCTGTTCGACCGAGTTTCTGGTTCTCCGACCTCGACAGCCATTTGGCACATGTTTTGTCTATTGTCTGGGACGTTCTCCTGCGTTCCGGCAACAATTAGGCTCGCTAGTAACGGGAACATCTAAGAGTCACCAACGTGCACCGGCGGAGGCAGTGTTGGCACTTCCCACCGTATTGCCGTCGAAACCGGTGATTCACAAATTCGAGCGATTCACTCAGGCCATCTTGGGGAAGACACAGATGAATCAACGCGAATCACACACCCTTGCCGCACTGCGGGATGCGTTGTTGCCGAGGCTGGTGTTGGGGGAGGTGGGTCATCCTACGCGTAAAGTAAATCGGGGAGATCCTAACTGATGCCAAAGCTAGACGAGAGCATAACGTTGCAACCCGCAGTTCTGAGATGGGCACGGGAGCGAGCCGGTTTCAATCATGACCAACTCGCAACCCGTCTCAAACTCCAAAATCAGGAAGTAATGGAATGGGAGTGCTCAGGCAGGATCAACTTCAACAAGGTGGATGACCTAGCTAAGCACACCTATACCCCCGTCGGCTATCTCTATCTGGCAGAGCCACCCGATGACAATCTGCCCATCGCGGACTTTCGGACTCGGGCCGGAGTTTCGCCTCAACGACCCAGCCCCAACCTTCTGGATACCGTCTACCAGATGCAATTACGTCAGGCATGGATGAGGGAGGAGATGATTGCCCAAGAAGATCCTTCGTTGAAATTCGTCGGGGCGTTCACTTTGGACTCACATCCAGCGCAAGTTGCCGCTGCGATGGACGAGGCGCTGCAACTCAGCGAGGGTTGGGCGGCGGAGGAAGGAAGCTGGACTAATGCATTGCGAACGCTTCGGGACCGTATTGAGTCCGCCGGCGTGTTGGTTGCCTTCAATGGAGTTGTGGGGAACAACACGCACCGTAAGTTGGATATTGAGGAATTCCAAGGATTTGCATTGGTCGATGAATACGCACCATTTATTTTCGTCAACAACGCTGACTACAAGACCGCCCAGATATTCACTTTGGCGCATGAATTGTCTCACATCCTTGTGGGTGAGTCCGGATTGTCCAAGTTCGAGGACTTAGGTCCATCAGACCATGCGACTGAGGAAATCTGCAACAGGATAGCAGCGGAATTTCTGGTACCGCGTGAGGACTTACACAAGCGATGGAACACTGCCAGTCAATCTGTAGATCCCTACCAGGACCTCGCCAAACACTTCAAAGTTAGCACAGTCGTAGCAGCCCGTCGGGCTCTGGATTCCGGGCTCACAACGCGAGAGATGTTTTTCAAATACTATCATGAGAACAAGGCAAGGAACTGGGGAGGGACCCAATCGAAGGACAAAAGAGGTGGCGGGGATTTCTGGAACAACCAACTCTGGCGTGTAGGCGCTCGTTTCGGCAGTGCTGTGAGTCGCGCGGTCAAAGAAGGCCGATTGCCCTATACGGATGCCTATAGCCTTACAGGTCTGAAGGGAGACACCTTCTCAAGCATGCCCGAGAAGATGGGATTCCCACTGTGACCAGTTCCTTCTCGTCACAGCTCGGCTTTTCGATGAGATATTTGCTTGATGCAAATGTCTTCATAGCCGCTTGGCGCGATCACTATCCAATAGACATTCATCCAGGATTCTGGGCATGTCTTGAACGCTACTGTCAAGAGAAGAGACTTCTTAGCGTCGATAGGGTGCGCGATGAGATCAAGAGTCCGAAAGAACTCGTCGCTTGGCTCAAAAAATACTGGCACGATGCCTTCGCCTCCACAAGGCATCACGAAACAGTGAACGTATTCTCCGAGATGCATAGGTGGGTTCAATCGAATGCTCAGTTCTTACCAGCAGCGAAGCACGAGTTTGCTCGGGCAGCGGATGGCTGGCTAGCGGCATACGCCAAGACTCAGAATGCCATCGTGGTTACTAACGAAGTGTACAACGAGAACACCAGAAAGAAAGTGCCCCTCCCCAACTTGTGCAGGACCTTTGATGTTGAAGTCTGCAATACGGTCGATATGCTGCGCGGGCTGGGCGTTACGTTCGACTTGAGGACCCCTCCATGACCACCATCACCGAAGCCGATGTTGAACAGGCCGCGCTCGACTGGCTGGAGGGGCTCGGGCCAGGCCCGGTGAAAGCGCCTGCGGGAAGCGTTCTTTGCGGGATGGGCGGATATAGTCTATACTAGACCAGTACAACGTTTCGGAGGGAGTCTGGTACAGTGCTTAGCCCCAAGCCTTCCCGAATCTGGACCGTGGCTGAGGCCAAGGCCAGCCTTTCAGAGATTCTTCGGCTCGCCGAAGAGGAGGGGCCCCAGCGCATCGGCGTGCGAAGGCCCTTCGTCGTGGTGCCTGAGCACGTATGGCAGACGCACACGCCGGAGCGCAAGTCCCTCGGCAAATGGCTGGTTGAGAATACCCCACGAGGAGTTGAGCTTTCTATCCCGAGCCGCCGCGGAAGCGGACTCCGGATACCGTTCACCTCCGAAACAGCCGAATGAGCGGATACCTGCTTGACACCAACGTGGTCTCAGAGCTGGTAAAACGAAGCCCGCACCCAGGCGTCATCAACTTTCTTGACGCTCACGATGATATTTGGCTGTCGGCCATAGTTGTCGAAGAGCTTGAATTGGGTGTGCAGCTTCTCCCGGAAGGCCGCCGCCTTGACGAATTGAGAGCCTGGCTGACCAACCTGCTGGAGGACTTTGATCAGCGCGTGTTGCCCGTCGATACTCCGGAGGCCGTGTGGGCAGCCACGTTCCAGGCGCGTACGCACCGAGAAGGCCGGGCGTTGCATCTGGGAGATGCACTCATTGCAGGAACCGCAAAGGTCAATAACTTGGTGGTTGCAACCCGAAACGTTACCGATTTCGACGGTTTGGACGTCGAAACCGTGAACCCTTGGGGCAAGCCATGACCACCATCACCGAAGCCGACGTTGAGGAGGCCGCCCTCGCCTGGCTGGAGGGGCTCGGCTGGAGGGTGGCCCACGGGCCGGATATCGGCCCCGGTGCGCCCAATGCGGAGCGCGCCGACTTCGGGCAGGTCGTGCTGGGGCGTCGGTTGAGGGATACGCTCGCCCTACTGAATCCCGGCCTTCCGGCCTCTGCGCTCGAGGATGCCTTCCGCAGGCTGATCCGCCCGGAAGGCGCAACGCTGGAAACCCGCAACCGCGCCTTCCACCGGATGCTCGTGAACGGCGTGGAAGTCGAATATCGAGCGGCGGAAGGAAGGGTGCGCGGGGACCACGTGCGGGCCGTCGACTTCGACCACCCGGCGGCCAACGACTGGCTGGCCGTCAACCAGTTCACGGTGACGGAGAACAGGGACACGCGCCGCCCCGATGTCGTGCTGTTCGTCAACGGCCTGCCCCTGGGCGTCGTCGAACTCAAGAACCCGGCCGACGAGGACGCCACCATATGGACGGCCTGGCAACAGCTCCAGACCTACAAGGCGGAGTTGCCGTCGCTGTTCTCCATGAACGAGATACTGATGGTCTCCGACGGGACGCAGGCGCGCATCGGAACGTTCACCGCCGGGCGGGAGTGGTTCAAGCCGTGGCGCACGATTTCGGGCGAGGGGCTGGCGGACCCGGCTATGCTCGATCTGCAGGTGATGCTGGAGGGCGTCTGCGAGCCTGCGCGCTTCCTGTCCCTCCTGCGCGACTTCATCGTGTTCGAGGACGACGGCGGCGGAGCGCTGGTCAAGAAGATGGCCGGCTATCACCAGCTTCACGCCGTCCAGATAGCGGTGACCGAGACTCTGCGCGCGGCAGAGCTCCAAGCGGGGGGCCGGCGCGCTGCCGAGGAGCGCGGCCGCTACGAGTCGGGCCGCAAACCCGGCGGCGACCCCGGCGATAGGCGCATCGGCGTGGTCTGGCACACGCAGGGCTCCGGCAAGAGCTTGACCATGGCCTTCTACGCCGGGGCCATCGTCCGCGAGCCAGCGATGGCCAATCCCACCATCGTCGTTCTCACCGACCGCAACGACCTGGACGACCAACTCTTCGGCACCTTCTCCCGCTGCCAGGACATCCTGCGCCAGCCGCCGACCCAGGCCGCGAGCCGCACCGACCTGCGAAGCAAGTTGTCAGTGAACGCCGGGGGAGTAGTCTTCACGACCATCCAGAAGTTCTTCCCTGAAGAGAAGGGCGACTCCCACCCGACGCTATCGGAGAGGCGCAACATCGTGGTCATCGCGGACGAGGCGCACCGCAGCCAGTACGACTTCATCGACGGCTACGCCCGGCACATGCGGGACGCCCTGCCCAACGCCTCCTTCGTCGGGTTCACGGGAACGCCCATAGAGCTTCAGGACGCCAATACGCGCGCCGTGTTCGGCGACTACATCAGCATCTACGACATTCAACGTTCCGTGGAGGATGGGGCCACGGTGCCCATCTACTACGAGAGCCGCCTCGCCAAGCTGGCCCTGGACCCGGATGAGATGCCGTCCATAGACCCAGACTTCGAGGAGGCCACTGAGGGCGAGGAAGTGGAGCGCAAGGAGCGGCTGAAGACGAAGTGGGCGCAGCTGGAAGCCATCGTCGGAGCGGAGAGGCGGGTCAAGCAGGTTGCTGAGGACATCGTGACCCACTTCGAGCAGCGACTGGAGGCGCTGGCGGGCAAGGCGATGGTCGTCTGCATGAGCCGGCGCATCTGCATTGACCTCTACCGGGAGTTGGTGCGCCTGCGCCCCGATTGGCGCGACGACGATGACGCTAAAGGCGCGATCAAGGTCATCATGACCGGCTCCGCCTCTGACCCGCTCGATTGGCAGCCCCACGTCAGGAACAAGCCGCGTCGGGAGGCGCTGGCCCAACGGTTCCGGGACCCTGACGACCCCTTTCTCATCGTGCTGGTGCGCGACATGTGGCTCACCGGCTTCGACGCGCCCAGCCTCCACACCATGTACGTGGACAAGCCGATGCGCGGCCACGGGCTGATGCAGGCCATCGCCAGAGTCAACCGTGTGTTCAGGGACAAGCCGGGCGGCCTGGTGGTGGACTATTTGGGCCTGGCCCAGGACCTCAGGGAAGCCACAGTGACCTATACCGAGAGCGGCGGCAAGGGGCAAACAGCGCCCGCCAAGGAAGAGGCAGTGGCGGTCATGCGGGAAAAGCACGAGGTCTGCTGCGCCCTGTTCCACGGTTTCGATTGGTCCAAGTGGACTACGGGAATGCCGCAAGAACGCTTGGGACTGCTGCCCGCTGCGCAGGAGCACGTCCTAGCGCAGGAGAACGGCAAAGATCGTTGCCTGAACGCGGTGCGGGATCTCACTCAAGCCTTCGCGCTGGCCACGCCACACGAGGAGATCCTGCGCATTCGCGACGATGTGGGGTTCTTCCAGGCAGTACGGGCGCAGCTGATGAAGCGCGCCCCTGGTGAGGCGCGGCCCGAGGAGGAGGTCGACCACGCCGTGCGGCAAATCATCTCCCGGGCGGTGGCCTCGGAAGGTGTGCTGGACATCTTCGCCGCCGCGGGGCTCGACAAGCCGAACATCTCGGTGTTGTCCGACGAGTTCCTCGCCGAGGTGCGCGGGATGCCCCACCGCAACCTCGCCGTAGAGTTGCTCCAGAAGCTGCTCAAGGGGGAGTTGCATATCCGCCGCCGCAAGAACGTGGTGCAGGCGCGCTCCTTCGCCGAGATGCTGGAGCAAACGCTGCGGCGCTACCAGAATCGGGCTATAGAGGCGGCGCAGGTCATCGAGGAGTTGATCCAGCTTGCCAGAGACATGCGAGAGGCCAACGCCCGCGGCGGGCGGCTGGGGCTGTCCGAAGACGAGCTGGCGTTCTACGACGCGCTGGAGACCAACGATAGTGCGGTGCAGGTGATGGGGGATGACACGCTACGCGCCATCGCCCAAGAGTTGGTCCAGACCGTCCGCGGCAACGTCACCATAGACTGGACATTGCGGGAGAACGTCCGAGCCAAGCTCCGGGCGATGGTCAAGCGCATCCTGCGCAAGCACGGCTACCCGCCCGACAAGCAGGAGAAGGCAACGGTCACCGTCCTTGAGCAGGCAGAGGTCTTGTTCGAAGGCTGGGCCGATGCCTGAAGCGATCAGGGGCAATCTCTTACCTCCAGAGCCAGGCCGTCCCCCAGCGCAGAGGTTCTCCGTCTTGTGTCGTTGCACTGTCTGCATGACCTTTGAGGGTGTTGCGTTCACTGAGGAGGTGTGACCATGCAGTACTTCCACAGAAACGAGTTGCTGGCCTATGGGCTCCTAGCCGTCGCGGCGGTGGTTGCATCCCTGCCGCTGTACCCGTATCAGTGGCACCTGCTCCTGCACATAGTGGGAGTGGTGGTCTTTCTGGGCAACATCAGCGTGACCGCCGCATGGATGCTCATGGCGGGACGCATGAAGAACCGCGATGTTCTGCACTTCGCCGCCAAATCCGTTACCCGCGCTGACCTGCTGTTCACTCTGCCCGGCTTGCTCCTCGTGCTGCTGAACGGCCTTGCGATGGCCGCTGCGCGCTGGGGCGGATGGACAGGGTTTCATGAGATATCCTGGATAACGGTTTCCTTGATGCTGTTCACAATCTCCGGACTCGTATGGGTGGGCATTCTCCTCCGCCTTCAGCGCCGCATGCTGACGCTCTCTGGACCGTCGGGCCAGGCCGATTCGCCGCTGCCCGCAGAATTCTTCTCGGCGCTCCACCAGTGGTACACTTGGGGAACACTGGCAACCGTGTTGCCAATCATCTCCCTCTACCTGATGGTCAATAAGCCGACGCTCTGGTAGGAGGAGTGCCCCAGTGCAATTTCCGGTGGTCTGGCCGGCCTGAGGAAATCTTCAACGTGAGATGCGTTTGGAGACTGAACCCCCCAAGGGAGACCCCGAGGGTTGGTCGGGCTGCGGCATAGCGTGGGGCTCTGCATAAACGTGAGAATCAAGCGGCATGATTGCCGTTGCGAAAGGGACAATGATGCATGGAACCCGGACTGCCACAGACGCGACCGCGGAATCGCTGTAACATGCCAACCAGGTGCGAATGGATGCGTCTTAATAAGTCCGTCTGGCTGCTTCTGGTGTCCGTAGCGCTGCTCCCGGCGTTGGCGAGTTGTGGTGGGACGGCCGCCGAGCCTTCAGCCACGCCTCAATCAATGGCGCCCATTGGGAACGCAACGGCAACCGCGTCGTCCGCCATGTCGTCGAGAGCGAACACAGACCTCCAGGACATCCCCGCCCATTGGCAGTTCCTCTCCGACGTATTCCCGAAGTATGCAAATGTGTTTGGCGTCAACATATTCGCTACCGCCGGCACGCCGGACGCCAAAGTGGTCCATGCGTCAAACGTGATGGCGGAGTACCTGGACAATGACGCAGACGGAGAGCCGGACAACCCCGATATCGTTATGGCAATGACTCAGGCAAACGCTTCGCTCCTCATGACCAAGACCGAAGCCGAGATGGAGTCACTGTACGATCAGGTGCCCGACAGTTTCCTGGAGATGGTGGAGCAAGGAGATATCCGTGTGCAGGGTCTCTACGGGTCGGAAACCAAGCCTGGGCGCGGATTCGACGCCAGCCTGGAGGAAATCCTGCACCTGATAAGTTCGGTTGGCTACTCGCATGCCTACCCGGATGTGTTTGGCGAGGAAGCGGCTTCGACTATAGCCGCATACATGGACACCGCCAGGGGCGGGCATTTTCAGGAGAGGCAAGCTGCCGATTGCGGGGATGACGGGAATGGCCCATGCGCCCTCCCTCCGGGTGGAGAGTATCCAGCGGGTGCGTGGTACACCTATCTTGATCTCACCTGCAACTACGCTTGTATGATAAGCGAATACTTCTACTGGGCGCTTACGACGATCATGGGCGCCCAAAGCGACGCTCAGCGGTGTAGAGATATTTCAAGGGAGTGGGCGGCCTGCACTACCGAGCAGCTCAAATCGAAAGACCCGGATATCTATGACCTGCTGACCAACCCTCGATACGCATTGCCGGTGATACTGCCGGACGGCAGCTACGATCCGGTTACGCCGTAAACCATAGCTGGGTTTGCAAAGCCAGCTATGCCATCGTACCCGCGTGCTGCCTATCCCCCCGGCAGAACCTCTGTCCCGCTGTAGCTCGGAGGTCAAGACCGGTCGGATGAAGCGTCGTGACAGCTCTATATCTACAAGGCCAACCTGAACCTCAGCGTGAAGGTTCTTGATTTTGTCAAGTCTGGTGGGCGATACTGGGCTCGAACCAGTGACCTCTTGCTTGTAAGGCAAGCGCTCTAACCAACTGAGCTAATCGCCCAAATACCGGGAGAAGTGGTGCGCTTGGCGGGGCTCGAACCCACGACCTCTGCCTCCGCAGGGCAGCGCTCTATCCAACTGAGCTACAAGCGCACTATCGTCGCAGACACTTTACCGTCCGCTATTTCAACTACCGATGCCAACCTTACGAGTGTTGGTGCCGAAGGTGGGATTTGAACCCACACGTCCTTTTGGGACACTGCGCCCTGAACGCAGCGCGTCTGCCGTTCCGCCACTTCGGCCCTTACCTGCACCCTCATGGTGGGCGATACTGGACTCGAACCAGTGACCTCTTGCGTGTGAAGCAAGCGCTCTAACCAACTGAGCTAACCGCCCGGCCTCGAGTGCCAAAGGCGCACCTCTAACCACGCTAAATGGTAAGTCCACCCTTTGGGAGTGTCAACCGAACCCAATATCCCCACTCCCATTCTCCTGTCATTCCGCGGCTCCGCGAGGAATCTGGGGAGGGGCCCCTGTCCCCTCTTCCTTGATGGGTCGTAGATGCCCCGAGTCCCCCGAGGGGGTGAGGGTGACCCCCGTGCCCCGGGGCCGCTCGTGCTGTCGCAGATGGAACATCCGCCTGTGGAGGATCCGCCGAGGCGGGAGGCCCGTCGAAGTATGAGCGGGGGGGGGGGAGGTGGAACAACGTTTGCCAAACCCTCTCACACCCTTTTCCCTGTCATTCCGCGGCTCCGCGAGGAATCTAGGACTTGCCCACTCACATCAGCCTCCCACTCATCCTGAGCCCGTTGAAAGTGCCTCCCTGAATTCCTCGAAGGGTGAGTCAAACTACACATCCCCCCTGTGACATCAGCCCCTTGATCCTCCCCACCCCACCACCCCTATAATGCCCCATGCCCATCATCACCATTCGCCTCCCACAACCCCCGCCCCTTCCGTGTGAGGGAATGCGGGTCCAGGAAAAATTCTCCCCGGATCAATCAAACAGGCACGACTTTTTATTTGATTCAATCAGAAGCAATCAAAACTCCCTCTTTTCGACGAGTAACATCCCCCATCATCCCGAACGGCTGCATTGACTTGAACCCCGACTCGCGCGCGGAGTAGAATGGAATCAGCAGCCGACCGCGAGCGGCGGTAAGCGTTTCAGTCCCCAGTCCTACATAGACCCATTGGCCGGCATCCATAAGAGCCGGACCGGGTTGTACATACAGGTATAGCGAATCCTCGCGGTCGGGTTGCGGGGGTTTTTGTTGTACGACACGATTACCGACGTACCAGGTGTCCGGGTCGGTCATTACACCGACCCGGTAGCCGTCACCGGCTGCACCGTGGTCCTCTGCCCAGGAGGCGCGGTCGGCGGCGTTGACGTTCGCGGCGCCGCACCCGGCACCCGTGAGACCGACCTTCTTCGACCCCTTAACCTCGTCCAGCAGGCCCACGCCGTCGTCCTTAGCGGAGGCAGCGCCTACGGCCTAGCCGCCTCCGACGGGGTGATGACCTACCTCGAAGAGCGTGGCATCGGGTTTCCCGTGGGTGTCGGCGTCGTACCTATAGTGGCCTCGGCCATCCTCTTCGACCTTGCCATCGGCGACCCGACCATCCGCCCCCGCCCCGAGCACGGCTACCAGGCCTGCGCCTCCGCCGACTCCACCCCCCCAGCCCAGGGCTCCGTGGGTGCAGGCACGGGCGCGACCGTTGGCAAGGCCCTCGGCCCCGACCGTGCTGTGAAGGGCGGCCTCGGCTGCTCCAGCCGCCGGGTTGGCGGTTACGTCGTCGGAGCCCTTGTCGCAGTCAACGCACTTGGCAGCATCGTAGACGCCGAGACCGGACGCCTGGTCGCCGGCCCCCGAGACAACGATGGCCTCGGCTTCCTGGACAGCGTCGATCTATTGGAGAGCGCAGCTGCCTCCGCAGAGGCCTCGGCCTTGCACAACACCACCCTGGCCGTCATCGCCACCGACGCCCCTCTCACCAAGGAGCAGGCCAACAAGGTCGCCCAGATGGCCCACGACGGCCTCGCCATGGCCATACGCCCCGCCCACACCATGTATGACGGCGACGTCGTCTTCGCCCTCTCCACCGGCAAAGGCCCCCCCGTCCCCGACGTCACCCCCTTCGGTGTTGCCGCCGCGCGGGCGCTTAGCAATGCCGTAGTCAAAGGCATCGTCGAGGCCTCGGGCCTGGGGGGCGTGCCCTCAGTATCGGACTTGAAGGATAACGTCTAAACGGGTTCCTGGAGAATTGATAGCCTACCGAAATACGGCGTGTGCAGAGGGGCAGAGCCCCTTTGCCGGGAGTCTGAGGGTCTCCCTCAGATATAACTCTCTCTCCCTTCCTTTCCGGGAGGAGACCCTGGCCCGTAGGTAGCAAGGTGCATAGCAAGGGTTCCTGGAGTATTGACAGCCTACCGAAATACGGCGTGTGCAGAGGGGCTCGGCCCCTTTGCCGGGAGTCTGAGGGTGTCCCTCAGATATAACTCTCTCTCCCTTCCTTTCCGGGAGGAGACCCTGGCCCGTAGGTAGCAAGGTGCATAGCAAGGGTTCCTGGAGTATTGATAGCCTACCGAAATACGGCGTGTGCAGAGGGGCTCGGCCCCTTTGCCGGGAGTCTGAGGGTGTCCCTCAGATATAACTCTCTCTCCCTTCCTTTCCGGGAGGAGACCCTGGCCCGTAGGTAGCAAGGTGCATGGCAAGGAGAATCGAATGAGAACCACCACGGCATCCATCATCAAGATGAAGCGGAACGGCGAGAAGATCCCCATGCTCACCGCCTACGACTACCCGACTGCCAAGCTGCTCGACGAGCTGAGCATCCCCATGATCCTCGTCGGCGATAGCCTCGGCATGGTCGTCCTCGGCTACGAGTCCACCGTCTTCGTCACCATGGACGACATGGTCCACCACACCAAGGCCGTGGCCCGGGGCGCCAAACACTCCCTCATCGTCTCCGATTTACCCTTCATGAGCTACCGGCAAGGGAAGAAGGAAGCCCTGACGAACGCCGCGAGACTTCTCCAGGAGGGCGGCGCTCAGGCCGTCAAGCTCGAGGGCGGCGAGTCCGTCGCAGACACCGTCCACCACATCGTCGAGAACGGCATCCCGGTCATGGGGCACATCGGGCTCACGCCCCAGTCGGTGAACCAGCTCGGCGGCTACCGCTGCCAGGGCAAGACCCCCGAGAAAGCAGCCCAGCTTCTCAGGGATGCCAAGGCCCTTGAGGATGCAGGTGCATTTTCCATAGTTCTCGAATGCGTCCCCGCCCCCTTGGCCCAACTCATCACCGAGCGCGTCTCCGTCCCCACCATCGGCATCGGCGCCGGTGTCTACTGCGACGGCCAGGTACAGGTGATTAACGACATCCTCGCCACCTGCCCCGACTACACGCCCAGGCACGCTCGAACCTACGCGTCCGTCGGCAGCTCCACCGCCGACGCCATAGCCCGCTACCGGGACGACGTCCGGGGCTCTAGTTTCCCCACCGAGAAGCAGAGCTTCACCATGGACCCCAGCGTCCTCTCCGAGCTCATGCAATACGCCTAACAAGCCGGCCCTCATTTGTCCGTCATTCCTGCCTCCGCAGGAATCCAGGGCCGGGGTGGGGAGGCATTCCGCTCGCCCTGAGCGGAGTCGAAGGGTCTCAAGAGCGGAATGGAATGGTGCCCCCCGTAGGGACGTCCCTTGTGGGCGCCCTGGGGCGGTGGGGCCGCTCGTGCTGAGGCTCTCGAAGTATGAGCGGGGTGGGGCCAAGGTCAGCCAATACGGCTAGGCATGTCCCGACACACCCAAAAGCGCCTACACTTTTCCCTCGAAGGGCACTGAGTGCGCCGGAGCGCGAATCCAGGGGCGGGGCCGCTCGTGCTGTCGAAGATCCGCCAAGGCGGGAGGCTCTCGAAGTATGAGCGGGGTAGGGCCAAGGTCAGCCAATACGGCTAGATATGTCCCGACACACCCAAAAGCGCTTACACTTGCCCCCAATGCAAGTCCTAACCACCATCACCGCCTTCCGAACAGCCCGAGCCTCGGCCTCCGGCACCCTAGGCCTGGTCCCTACCATGGGATTCCTACACCGGGGACACATGGCCCTCGTCGAGCGCGCCGCTGCCGAGAATGACGTCGTAGCCACCTCAATCTTCGTCAACCCGACTCAGTTCGGCGCCGGCGAGGACTTCACCTTCTACCCCCGTGACCTAGACCGCGACCTCAGCATGCTCGAGGCCGCCGGTGTCAGTCTGGTCTTCACTCCCACGCCTGAGGAGATGTACCGACCGGGTGCCGAGACCAAGGTCGACCCCGGCCCCATAGCCACCCTCCACGAAGGAGCATCGAGGCCCGGTCATTTTGTCGGCGTGGCGACCATCGTGGCCAAGCT
Source organism: Dehalococcoidia bacterium (assembly GCA_965222055.1). Taxonomy (GTDB): domain Bacteria; phylum Chloroflexota; class Dehalococcoidia; order Plut-88900; family Plut-88900; genus Plut-88900. Next base: position 2,818,734 of record CBDCTF010000007.1, on the reverse strand, counting down.
ATTCCATATCGTCAAGCCCAACAGGGCCTACTTCGGGCAAAAGGACGCCCAGCAACTCGTCATCATCAAGCGGATGGTCCAGGACCTGGACTTCGACCTGGAGGTGGTCGGCGTCCCGACCGTCAGGGAGCCCGACGGCCTGGCCATCAGCAGCAGAAACGTCTACCTGGACCCCGACCAGCGTCAGGCCGCAACCGTCCTCTGGAAAGCACTCAACACCGCGCAGTCCCTCTTCCGCGAGGGCACGCTCTCCTGCCCCGGGATCAAGGCCGAGATGTCCCGCATCATCGGCGAGGAACCCCTCGCCCGCCTCGACTACGCAACCATCGCCCACCCCGACACCCTCGAAGACCTCACTACCGTAGAGGACGGCGCCCTCGCCCTCCTTGCCGTCCAAATAGGCAAGACCCGCCTGATAGACAACCTCCCCTTCTCCATCTGATCTGTCTTTTCATCCCTCCCCCGTAGGGGCAAACCCTCGTGGTTGCCGTCCCTGGGGCAGCGGGGCCGCTCATCCTGAGCCCCGTCGAAGGGTCGAGCGGGGGGGCCACGCACCGCCAATCCGTCGCGTCCGTCCAATCCCCACCCCCCACTATGCTAAACTCTTCCCGCATTCCCCACCCCAGAACACGGAGCACCCCCGACCTTGAAGATACTGGTCACCAACGACGACGGCATATCATCCCCCGGCCTCTGGGCCCTCGCTGAAAGCCTTAAAGAGATAGGCGAGGTGGTAGTCGTCGCCCCCGACAGGCAGCAGAGCGGCGTCGGGAGCTCCGTTACCCTGCACCACGCCGTACGCATGGCCCCGACCATGCTCAACCGGGAAGGCATCAAGTCCTACGCCGTCGAGGGAACACCCGGCGACAGCGTCATTCTCGCCACCGAGAAGCTGGTCGAAGGGAAGATAGACCTGCTCGTCTCCGGCATCAACACGGGCTCCAACCTGGGGAACGACGTCTTCGTTTCAGGCACCGTCGGGGCTGCATTGCACGGCTTCTTCCGCGGCATCCCCTCCCTCGCTGTCTCCGTCACCGCTCTGTACGACGTTCACTTCGCGGTCGCGGCCCGCATGGCCTACCTCATTGCCGCCAAGGCCCGGGACGGCAAACTCCCGCCCCGAGCACTCATCAACGTCAACGTCCCCAACAAACCCCTGGACCAGTTGAAGGGCGTACAGGTCACCCGGCTCGCCGACGGCTCCTACACTGAGGTCGTCGAGGAAGGCAACGACCCCCGACGCCTCCACTACTGGATCAACCGCACAAGGCCCAACTGGACCATCCAGCCCGGCACCGACATCTGGGCCGTTTCCAACGACTACATCTCCATCACTCCCCTCCAGAACGACGTCACCGCCCACTCTTCCCTCCCGGATGTCACAAGCCTCGCCGAGACCATGTTCCAGGACCTCCGCAAAGGCCTAGGATAGTAGACCCCAACCTCCGTCATTCCCGACTCCGATCGGGAATCCAGGGGCAGGGATTCCGCTCGCCCTGAGCCGGGTCGAAGGGTCTCAAGAGCGGAATGGGGGTGGGGAGTGTCCTGTCCCCTCTCCCTCAATGAGACCTTTGCATAGACTCTGTTGGAGGGGCCGGGGCCGCTCGTGCTGAGGCTCTCGAAGTATGAGCGGGGGTGGTGGTTAGTTGATTTGGATCGCACAAGAGATGCAAGATACACTTACTAAAGAGCATCTGGAGGCACAACCATGGACCCCGAAATTGAAGGCTACGCCGATTTCATAGACATGCTGTTGGAGAAGGCGGACAACCACGCTGCCTCCCTCTCCGCCGAGGCCGCCAACTGGGAACCCCTGGACGCCGACACCAACTCCGTAGCGGCCATTGCCGCCCACATGTGCGGGGTCGTCCGATGGTGGGTGGCCCAAGGCTTGACGGGCAAAGACGTAGGCCGGCAGCGGGACACCGAGTTCGTGGCCCAAGTCGACGCCAACGGTGAGATCAACTTCTGGGGGACCCGCAGGACCATCGCCGACGTTATCTCCGAGACCCGATCCATCGCCGCTGACATCCTCGCCAACCTCGACCCCGCCACCCTCACCGAGCAGAGCGCCGTCGACACCCTAGGCCCTCAGATCAACAGGTGGGTCCTCGTCCACACCATCGACGAGCTTTCCCAGCACATCGGCCACATGGAACTCACCATCCAACTCTGGAACGCCCGGGCCTAGGCACCCTACACCGTCATTTCCGTGAAAACGGGAATCCAGAGGTGGGGATTCCGCTCGCCCTGAGGCTCTCGAAGGGTCTCAAGAGCGGAATGGGCAGGGAGCGTCCTACCCCCCTCTCTCAACGCGACATTTGCACAACCGTCATTCCTGAGGAGACAGGAATCCATCCGTGTGCAGCACTCACTATGAAGGGCAGGACAGCTCCGATGCCCCCAAATGTGACACGACCCGATTGACGGGCTGGGGCGCAGGTGCTAGATTATTTTCCGCCCTGCCCCGACGTTCATCCTCGGCAACGTAGCTCAGCGGTTAGAGCGGGGTCTTCATAAGGCCTAGGTCGCTGGTTCGAACCCAGCCGTTGCCACCAAGGTTCTCTTCCCAATTCCGCCAATGTAATTATTCTTATTCCCATTAGCGTAACGTACAAAAGCAACTTGCCTTCATGACAGGAGCTTGAAACGGGAGTCTTCGATCATGGGCCTTATACTGCCGGGACAACCGAATGAGCAGTTCATTTTCTCGATCCCTGTTCCGTCGAGCTTCGCTAATTTGCCTCGACCTAGATTTCCATCTGATGATCATGTCAGGGCCGCCAGAGAACTCGAACGCTCCTTTGTTCAACTCTCTGGCCTAACACCAGGCCGCTATCACACTCTCGACGCGAATATCTTCGAATCAGTCAAGCGAGTCTACGACCACTTGATCAATGCACTGCTGGAACATCTGGATGGGGCAGATGTAGCTAACCTTTGTGTAGCCCTATACACAAGATTGGAACAATTTCTGGGATACATGAATAAGCGAAGATATGAACGTATTCCTCAACTAATGCTGGCAGGGTACTCAGAATCAACAAATCACCTCGATGCTGAGTGGCTGGAGATTTCACCTTATACTGAGTCGATTAAGTGGCTAATCGAGATTTGTCTCAAGATTTGTGAGCCCACTGACGTTGCAGTTAACGATTCACAAATAGATCACTTGCTCGAACTTACTCGGATCATCCTTGCATGGGATACCGGATGGGACCAAATACATCACGGTGTTCTACCTTATGAATTCGTGATATCGGAGGATTTCACTGCATCATCTAGACCAACACCTCAGGGGAGATATGCAGTACAGAACTATCTCAGAGCTACCTCTACATGGCAACTCGAGTCCGAAAGGGAGTGGATGGATATTGCATTCGCAAGACGGAGCAATGTAGATATTGATGAGAACGAGTGGTTCCAGGAGCTAGACGCCCCAATGACAACAGAGCTCGGCTATAGCTTGAGCGATTGGCTCAGATACTATCGAGCTCTAATTGAATCGTTCGATTATCACGAATATATAAGAGTAATTTCAAAGCAGGAATTATCTGAGCATTTGTCGCGCCAATGGAAAATTGAGCAAGCTCAGTTTGATTCCTTGATTACCGACCATGCACTTTCCAGAGAAACTGTTCTTCGCGATAGTTTGGACGCACTACGTCCGGGAGCTTTGGCAAAGCGGGACTCCAGGCTTTTCCGGAGACCTGTAGTCCTCAGCCAGCACCGGGAAGCGTCACCACTTTGCATCTACGGCATAGAAACAGTGTCAGCATCAGCGATGAGGTTTGTTGGCAATTTCGTTGGAGGACAATTTCGCATACAAAGATTGACAGAAGATGGTCCTGTAATGAGGACAATCGGGGGAATTCAAACGAATCTTGGCAACGACTTTAGAGACAGAATAGCGGCTGAAAGCAAACACCAAAAACTCGATACTGTGAAGGAGAAACGCTCTATAGGTGTTGAGCAAATCCCTGGAGGTGCCGGATTTGGACCAGTGGATGTATTCGTTGTAGACCGAAGATTTAAGCGTTTTGTATTGGTCGAGGCAAAAGACACCGAAGATCCTAGTTTGACGCCTAACAAAAATTGGGCGGAATTACAAAAATTTCAAACACATATGCGGAAACTGCACGCGCAGACAAATTGGTTCAAGAATAGAGTGAATTCTCTTAAGATTGAATGCGGGATTAATGGTGAAGAAGTCTATGAAGTGGTAGGTGTGATCGTGATAAATCAACCTAGACTTTGGATGTTCACCTCCAGTGAGGAGTACCCCATAGTTACGGATAGAGATTTCTTCAAACTGTTAGAGAGTGGAGGGGATTTCGTAACCAGTCCCCAATAACTTGAGTCAACGCTTTAGTCGATTGCACAGCCCGGTATTCTTCAGGGTGCATCCGATGTGCACCCCTCCCCCCTGTGACACGAACCCCTTGCCCAAACCCCACCCCACCCTCCTATAATGACCCATGCCCTTAGCCGCCCCTCCCCCCTCGCCCCTCCCCTCTCCCCCTACCCCCACCCCCCAGGAAAGAATTTCCCCTGAAACAATCAAAATTCGTGCCTGCATGATCGCAACAATCAATAAACTCCCCATCATCACACTCCCAGCCCTCCTCGCCCTGCTGGTAAGCGCCTGTGGCAGCGGCGAACCCGATACCTTCCGAATTGGCGTCATGGAGTCCCTCACCGGTGCCGGCGAGACCTATGGCACGGTCGCCCTCCAGTCCAAGCAGATGGCCCTCGACGAGATCAACGCCGCCGGTGGCATCGATGGCCGCTTGTTGGAGTTCGTCGTCGAGGACTCTAAGTGCAGCGCCCAGGACGCCATCACCGCCTACAACAAGCTCACCAACGTGGACGGAATCAAGATCATCCTCGGCACCTCTTGCAGCGGCGCGATGCTCGGCGTTGCGCCCCTCACTGAGAAGGATGGGGTGGTCCTGTTCTCGGGCCTGGCCAGCAGCCCCGACATCGCCAATGCCTTATAGTCCTCAGTGAATTGAAGAAGCCGCCAAGCAACAAGGGAAATCACAGAAGGCTCCCCACGCGGGGCCAAGGCCAAGTTTCCTTAAACGGAACCACCATCGAATACCACGTACGCCGCAGCCCGCGGCGCAAGAAGACCGTCGAGATCAGGCTGACCCCCCAGGGAGTCCTCGTGGCCGCCCCCTCCAGGACATCCGACGCCGAGATTCGGGACATCGTGCTCAATCGGGCGCCGTGGATCGTCAAAAGAATGTCCGAGCTGCCGGAAGAGCCGCTTCCCAGGCGCTTCGTCACCGGCGAGACCCTCCCCTACCTTGGCCGCAACGTCGAGATGATCGTCGAGGACGGAGTTACTTCTTCGACCCAAGTCAGCCTCCACCAAGGTAAGTTTCAGGTCTCCGTGCGCCCCACTCTCGAAAGAGATGTGCGCCAAGAGAGCATCCTGCAAGCCCTCGCCGCGTGGTACAGGGCCCGCGCCGAGGAACACATTGGTGAAGGAGTAGATCTCTGGTGGCCCCGACTCGGCGTGGGGGAGAGGTCTCGGGTGCTCATCGGGAGCCAGCACAGCCGTTGGGGAAGCTGCGCCCCCGACGGCACCCTCCGATTCAGCTGGCGCACCATGATGCTCCCGCCCGAGGTGGTCGAATACATCGTCGTCCACGAGCTCGCACACCTGACCGTAAAGGCCCACTCCACCGATTTCTGGGACTTCGTGTCCCGCGCCCTCCCCGACGTCAAGCATAGGCGCAAGCTTCTGCGGGAGGTGGGTCCGGCCCTCCCCCTGTGACCTCCGGGGTCGGCGCTCTATCGCCGGATGAAGCTGTGGCATAATTTACGTAGCTATGCGCCCTTTACGCCCGGCAGCCTCCATCCTATTCCTGTTTGCGACAGCCCTCTTAGTCACTCTTTTGGTAGCATGTGGCGGAGCATCTACCGACTCGCCATCCCCGACACCTGCTCGAATTCCCGCACCCACACCAGCGTCAACAGCGCTTCCATTCCCCACCCCACCCCCTTCGCCTAGCCCACCTCCCGAATCTACGCCCACGCCCATATACGACAGGGCTATGCAGCTGCCCCACGACGAAGGCGTCCATGCCTCTCCCCTGGAGTGGTGGTACTTCAACGGTCACGTTGCAACGGAGGGTGGACGGGTATTCAGCTATCATTTCGTGACATTCCAGTCGGTATTGGAGGGCGGCTTCACCCCCCGGTTGGCACAGCTCAGCTGGGCAGACCATGACATGGATCTCCACCTGATCGCGGAGCAACCCGACCTGCCCATCCTGGAGACCACCTCAGGTGAGTTTGACCTCTCCATAGCCGGCTGGCGCATGAGCGGAGACAGCCAGACGTATCATCTCTCGTTCCAAATCGGGGACTACACGGTGGAGCTCGAGGCAGATTCTCGGAAGCCCGCCGTCCTTCATCACGACACCGGGCTGGTCGACCTGGGCATAGCAGGCAAGACCTACTACTACTCCCGAACCGACCTCGAGACCTCGGGAACGGTGTCGGTATCCGGGGACTCCCTTCCCGTGACCGGAGTTTCCTGGTTTGACCATCAGTGGGGTGACTTCACCACCGCGGAGATCGGCTGGGACTGGGTCAGCCTCAATCTGGACGACGGCTCCGACCTCATGGTCTCATTGGTCTGGGAGCAGGCTGGCCGAAAGCACATCGCCGCCTACGGCACCTACGTCCCGACAGACTCCCCCCCGATACATCTGCCCGCCACCGACATCTCCCTGGAACCCACCGGGACCTGGACCAGCCCCGAAACCCAAGGCGTCTACCCTATGGGCTGGAACCTGCTCGTCGACTCCCTGGACATTGGCCTCGTGCTGACTCCAGTCATAGAAGAGGCCGAGTTCGCCATCAGCACTTTCATACCCGTGATCTACTGGGAGGGAGCAGTAGCGGCGACGGGCAGCAAGGGTGGGATCGATGTATCGGGCAGGGGGTTCGTCGAAATGGTGGGCTATGTCCCGTCAGCGCCCATCGCGCCGCCAACCCCACCGGCCCAACCCTGACCGTCGCCTCTTCGACAGCGCTAACAAATTCGATGATGCGAACCGGATAGAATCGGCATCCGTCTTCGTTTAATCTTGGTGTGAATCCAGGAGGCGCTGATGACGACAATTCAGAGACCCTTAGAGAAGACCAGCCCCGACCTCTTGTGGCATGCCGTTCAGCAACGAGACCCGACATACGACGGCTCCTTTGTCTACGCCGTTAGCTCCACCGGCATTTACTGTCGCCCCATCTGCCCCAGCCGCCTACCCAATCGAGCCAACGTTAGATTCTTTGCAGATTCCAAAGAGGCCCAGTCGGCGGGTTACCGGGCCTGCCTGCGCTGCCTCCCAGACCAGACACGACAAGAAAAGCGCAATAGCGATCTCGTGAAGAATGTCTGCCATGAGATCGACTCTCACCTCGACGAGCACCCCGATGGCCTGCCTTCCCTTGCCCAGTTGAGCCATGCCGGCGGCGTCAGCGCCTCCCACCTGCAGCGTATCTTCAAGAAGGAAACGGGCTTGACGCCTCGGCAGTACGCCCACGCCGGCAGGCTGGAACGATTCAAGTCCCTGGTCCGGGACGGTAGCCCAGTTACAACAGCACTGTTCGACTCCGGGTTTAGCTCCTCCAGCCGACTCTACGAAGACGCCGACGGCCAATTCGGCATGACCCCCGGCCGGTACAAAAGGGGTGGTGCAGGAACGACCATCGGATACCTGGTTGCGGAATCGCCCCTGGGCGCTCTGCTGGTAGCGGCAACCGGGAAGGGGATATGCTCAGTGAAGCTGGGCGACGATCCCTCCGCTCTGCTGAAGGACCTGCAGGCAGAGTTCCCAGCAGCCGAATTCCAGGAAGGCGACGAGGCCCTGCGGGGCTGGCTGGGGTTAGTGCTGGAATACCTGGAGGGAGAGCGGCTGGGTCTCGATTTACCACTCGACATACAAGCCACGGCCTTTCAACGCCGAGTCTGGCATATGTTGCAGTCCATCCCCTACGGCCAGACCCGCTCCTACCAGCAGATGGCCCTAGACATCGGCTTGACCGGAAACGCCGGCCGGGCCGTCGGCAACGCTTGCGCCTCGAATCCCGTGGCTCTGGTCATCCCCTGTCATCGTGCGGTGCGAAAGGACGGCTCTCTCGGGGGTTACAGATGGGGTCTGGGTCGCAAAGAGGCCCTTATTGCAATGGAGCATCGTAAGAGTTTCCAAGCCCACCAGTGAGCGGCCTCACCCGTCAATTTACTGATTTAGCTGGTCGGTAGCCTATGGGGTTGGGGGTTGGGCCGTTCCCACCAGCCGCAGCCACAGCGCCACAACCATCGCCAAAAGCACCATCACCGCCACCCCGATACTCACCACCGGCCACGGCGACTGCCCCAGCGTTCCCCCAAACTGCGACACCCCCATCCCGACCATCAGCAGCGCCCCCGTTATACCCAGGCTTCCCCCGGCCACGGCTCCCAGCACCAACGCCTCGTTTCTCACCACCACGCCCTGCTCGTCGCTCTCCAGTCGCAGTTCCGCCAACTTCCTCTTCAGTCGCCTAAGGTCCGCAGTCCTGTGCAATGCCGCTAGCAGAAGCAGCGACACCAGTAGCAGCAGTGCCACCAGGTACTGAGGTATCTCTGTCGTAAACATCGGATATTTCCAGAACGACAGCCAGTCCACCCGGTTGTACGAAAGGGCCGCAGGCATCTGCGGTGCAAGAGCCACGATGCACGCCAGCCAGAACGACACCCGTTGCATTCCTCGGGCCTGGAGCACCCAGTAAAGCCCTATCGGCAGTCCGAATATCGCGGCCAGGACCAGGGAGAACACCGTCGACCCCCAGTCCTCCCACTCCCGTATCTCCAGTAGCCACTCCCATCCCTTCTCCACGTCCACCGCCGCTCCTCCGGTCTGCCAAATCATCCACCCCGCCACCCCGAGCAGGTACCCCAGCAGCGCCGTCTCCACAATCCAGAATCTCACCATCGTCTCACGCTCCCAGGTATATGTGTTGCATGAGTGTAGTAGTGAAGTCCTGCTCTGCCGGGTCCCATGACACCACAGAAGCCCCGACGTCCCGGATCGGCTTGTACAGCTGCCGGGCTTCCCATCGCATCAGGGCTTGCGTGCGGGCCTCCATAGCCGCTTCTCCCTGCCTGACTCCCGCCGCTTCCACATGCACCACCCTGACACGGTTCAAGTTGCGGGTCCGGGGCCTCAGCGCTACCAGGCGTCTTATCCCCGCAACGAGCCCGTCGATGGACTGGGCCTGACTCCCGTCACGAGGGTAGTGAACGTCCAGGCGCGTAATGGCGTATACCTCCGGCTGAAGCCGGTACAGAAAGCTCTTGCACCACTCCACCGCCGCCGACAGGTCCTGCCTCGCTGGTCCCGGCTGAAGGGTGGTCAGCATATCTGTAAGACGTTTGAACTGTTTGCGGCCCAGGTCCGGCGTCAGGATATCGTTCGGGGTGTTGTAGATGTACGCCCCCAGCGTGTACCCCTGGGACAGATAGTACTGGGCTATGCTGCCTGCGGCCTCCACCGCATGGTCTATCACCGACGACAGCGTAGTACCCACTTCCATGTACTCGGCCCCGTCCAGGAAGATCCAGATCGCCTTACGTCCCTCAGCCTCGTACTGATTTACCAGCAGGGGATTGGCGCCGTAGGAGTTTCGTGCGCTCGCCTTCCAGTTGACGATCCGCATAGGGTCGCCGGGGGAGTAGGGCCTCAGGTCCTTGAAATCTGTTGTGGAGGGGCCCTGAGCAGCCAAATCCGTCCTGAAAAAGCGGGTGTGCGCCCTCGCACGGACCTCCTTGAGCCGGCGCACCGCCTGAATGCGGGGCACCACCGAAAACTCCTGCGTTTCGCCCGCCGTGCCGCGGTTCCGGCGCTGAAGCCCCAGGGGGCCCTCCGTGTCCCACAACGTCTCTCCCAGCTCGTACAGCCCTCTCTTCGGACAAAGGAACTCGTAGGAAAGGTCGTAGGTTTTGGGCCCGGGCCACTTCCACACCGCCCTAAAATTGTTCCCCTCCACCACCTCCATTTCCGCCGGAAGTTCATCGTGCACATACAGCGTTCCTAGCCCCGATCTCACGTGCACCCTGCGCCGAACCTCCAGCCTGTCCCCCGCCCAGCAAACCAAGCGCGTCATTTCTCGCTCCACCTCAATCCCCCCCGGGGGTGTCAGCAGAGTGCCCAGCAGGACTATGAGAAGCACGAATACCGAGCCTGCCAGCAGGATAGGGTTCCCGAACACCAGGGCCAGGGCCAGCAGAAGGAATGCCAGAGCCAGCCACCGGGCCGGCAGCGCAGAGAGCATTAGGCGCCGTTCCTGCGGCCCAGCTCGGTCGGAACCGGGACTTGCGCCACGACTTCGTCTATTACCGACTCAGGTCTCATACCCTGCAACGTTGCCTCGATGTTCAGGATCATGCGGTGTCCTAGTGCTTCCGACGCCACCATTTTCACGTCGTCCGGTATGACGAAGTCTCTTCCGTGGATCAACGCCATACTCCGGGACACCTTCAGCAGAGCGAGGCCCCCCCGAGGACTTACGCCCAGGGACACGTGGGGGTGCTTCCGCGTCAACCGCACGACCTGTGTGATGTAGTCGATCATCACCTGGTCCACATACACGTTTTTCTCTACGATCCGCTGCAACCCGACGAAGCTATGCGCATCGAGCACGGGTTCCACGTCTTCGGTCGGGTCGTCCTTCTGCCACTGGATGCGTCGTTGCAGGATGCTGCTTTCCTGTTCTTGGTTGGTCGGATATCCCGTCCCGAGCCTGAACAGGAATCTGTCCAGTTGTGCCTCGGGAAGAGGATATGTTCCCTCCTGTTCAATCGGGTTCTGCGTGGCGATTACCAGGAAGGGTGGCTGCAGGGGCAGAGTATCTCCATCGATGGTGACCTGCCGCTCTTCCATCGCTTCCAGCAACGCGGCCTGTGTCTTGGGAGGTGCGCGGTTGATTTCGTCAGCCAGTAGAACGTTGGTGAACACCGGTCCCTGGATCAGCTCGAAAACCCCCGTATTCTGACGCCACACCTTCGCCCCCAGAATGTCTGCTGGCAGCAGGTCTGGCGTGAACTGCACCCTTTTCGTCTCGCTGCCTATAACCTTGGTGAACACCTTGGCCAGAAGCGTCTTCCCCAGCCCCGGGTAGTCCTCGAACAAGACGTGGCCGTTGGCCAGGGCCGCAGCCAGCAGCTTCCTCAACAGCAGCCGGTTCCCGACAAAGACCTCCGATACCCGGTCTATGATCCTGTCGCAGACCGGCCCCGCCTCTTCTACCTCAATTTGACTCTTGCTCTTGTCCATTTTGTCTCTCCGGCCCTAGTCTCCCGGCAGAATGCGCCGCCGCGCGGCCCCCGCCGGTGTTGTACAGCTCTGCTGGTCGTCCCCCGCTCTCACCCTCCAATTCGCTCCATCCTCCGACAGCACCTCTATGGCCTCTCCTTGTGGAATATTCGACGCGAAGTAGCGCCCCAACCGATGGTAGACTGGCGCTGGAGCTGCCAGAACAGCTAGTGGCAACTCGCCAGCCTTTCCATCTCCAAACAGGTGAGACAGCGCTGCATCGATTATCCGAGTCCGCCGCTCCTTCTGCCCCTGGTCCACGCCTTCCCTCGACCGCAGCAAGGAGAACGGACCACCCCGACCCCCATCCGTTATTGTGAGCACTGGGAACCAAAGCGCTACAGCCAAATCCAGGGGTGCGCCCCTCTGCCAATAGGCCGCGGCAAGGGTCACGGCCAGTGTCTCGGACTGCGAGCCGTCCTCGACAATAGGCCTGCTCATTTCCCTAACTCGCTCTTCTTCTATCTCCGGCAGGGGCTCGGGGCTCCGCTTGAGGGCAGCATCCATGCGGCTCAACGATTCAGCTAGCGCCGAGGACCGCCTCCGAATGGCTCGGACCCGCTTTCGAGGCCACGGGTCCCACCCAGTTGAGGTCTCGAGGTTGCGTCTCATGGGCTCGAACACGGCTGGGATCTCTTCCAGGGGCGTTCGATTGCGAAGGAGCAACCCCAGCATGTACCTCCAGAGATAGCCCCACCTTCCCGTCTCGACGTACTGCTTCTGCAGGTCCACCAGTCCGTCGAGGCGCAGGTCTCGCCGCTCCTCCACAGTCTGTACGTGCCGAGACCAGTGCGGCCATTCCGCTGGAGGGCCTCCTTCGGGGAGCACCTGCTGTCTCGCGTGGCTTCTCATCCGATTTATCGCAATGGCAGCGAAGAGCACCACCGCCATCCATTCATATATCGGAGCGAACCACATCACGTCGTACACCAAGGGACGTACCAGCAAGCCGTAGAGCGCCAGGAACGCTCCCAGGAACGCGGTCCTGTATACGGACTTCGCCAGCAGCCGGGCCACGGCGTTCACAGTCCACACCGGGTTGGAAGTGTAGTATCGGGCCATGAAAGACAGTCCCGCCGCGAAAAAGCCGCAGGCTACCGCCGCTCCCAGCAACGGGAACCCGTGTCCCAACTCTGCTATCTCCGCGCCCATGAGCCAGACCACCGCCCCTACCGTGCTGTATCCCACGGCCTTGGACAGAGGCATATAGTCCGTCCAGCCCGAGTCCCGCGCCCCCGCGGGCAGCCTAATAACAAAGTACAACCCCGCAGCGAACAGCCCAGCCAGGTGCCGCGCCTCGTAGAGCTGGCCGAAATGGGGTTGCGTCGCGTATCCGATGAGCAGATGCGGCCACCTGCTCATCGGATACGCGCTTACATTCGGCAGGGAACCAAGGGCGCCCCAAACGAACAGCCCTCCACTCAATCCAGCGAGCAGAGTCCCTGCCCCTTTGACTACCACCGGAGGCGGGATCCACCATCTCCTCTCGTTAGACTGCCCCATCATCTGCGCCGTACCGCCGAGCCTTCCGCCCGCATAGCTGGCTGCCAGGGCCAACCACAGGGCAACTTGCAGATCTCGGTTGGGGAAACCGTGCTCGGTCAGCCAGCCCGCGTGAAGTATCACGTAGACGAAGACAAACGCTATGAGCCGGACCCAGGGGACAGGGAAGATGTGGCTGGCAACCGGGAATCGGACGCTCGACGCCCGTACCACCGCCACAAACACGAATATCCCGGTCAACCCACCGATCAAATTGTAGTAGGTTCCCGGGTCGGGCCGAGTCCCGGCAAGGGATAGACCTGCACTCATCAAGATCGCCAGCCAGGCCCCGGCCCTCAGCAACCGTACCGCGATCCTAAGCGCCAGCCCTGTCCTTGCCCTGAATTCTTCCGGGAGTCTCAGGGCCTGCCTCAGTCTATCTTTGGGCTGTATCCAAGGCAGCAGACTCACTACCATAGAGATGAAGGCAGCGGCCAGCACGGGCCCCAGCAGCACCTGAAAGGCGAAGCCCGTGTCCGGCAATCGCAGCACTTCGAATATCCAAAGTGCCGACGCCGCAGCCACGATGGCCGCCGTGTGCAGTAGCGAGACTCTAAGCCGGGCGTCTATCTTCATCCCCGCCTATTCCCCCTCCAACCGACGCCAGGCGCGGTATGCCGCCTCGAACTGCCGCCTGCCTATATCATGTTCGCTGTAGTCCGCCTCTTCGAAACGGGCTATCAGTTCCTCCAGGGCTCTCTGGTCCAGGGAAAGTCCGCTCGCAACCACTACCGACTCCACCTCCCGAGGGGTGGCCTTACCAGATATACCTGGCACTCTCCGCCGCATTCCCGCCAGGAACAAGTTGTACCGCTTGACTATGTCATCCCTGAACTCCACCACCTCGAACTGACCACGCCCCTCCGATGGCAGATGCCCCTCGTCTCCTGCGAATTCCGCCCCTACCTGATGGACTCCCAGGTCGTCCCCTCTCCAGACCGACTCGCAGCGTCCTTCGCCGTCCGTTACCATATCCTCTGCTTCACCCGTGTCACCGATTACGACTCGAATTGACCGTCCCTTCAGCCCCCGCCCCGTGTCATCCAGCAATGCAAAGGCGGTCCTCACTTCCTCCCCGACACCCCAGACCTCCGGCAGGTCTTCCGCCGGTTTGACGAACGAGACCTCCAGACGAGTCGGCATCAACAGCCGAAGCTCGAATTCTTCTAATGCTTCCGCTGACGAGAACCGTTCTGTGCCCGCAAACCCTGCCGTGACCCGGTACATTCCCGGCTCGGGACCCGTCCAAGCCGTCGAGCATCGGCCCCTCCGGTCCGTCACCAGTTCCATCTGCGCTTCCTCCTTACCCCACACCACCCGGATCTCTGCATCCGCAATCCCCCTCCCCGACTCATCAGTCAACCTGCACCACACCTTTACTTCCTCCCCCACCTGCCACGCGTTCTTCCCATCCGGGGACGGTTCCACGAAGCTCATCTCCAGCCGCGCCGACTGCACAACCTCTTCGGTCGAGAGTGGTGGACCCGAGGCAACCGCAGCGGCTCCCGAGGGCCTGGCGGATGCCAAGACCGTGCTCCTCCCAAAGCGTCGGCTTCCCAGGTAGCCTGCCCCGGCGCCTAGAACCAGCAACACCGGCAGAAGCGTCCAGACCAGCCAACCCAGTCCCCCACTCCTGACTTGCAGGCTCGCCAGATAGGAGACCGGGAGGTTTGTACCGTCTCCCTCGTAGCTGACTCTCAGCGGTACGATAGTTAGTCCTTCTTCGTCAGGGACGTTAACCATCAACAGCGCCACGCCAAGCTCATCCGTCACCGCGGACCCATCTCCCGCGTAGTGGACCGCAGCGCCCGGAATCCCGACTCCATGATCGTCCAGAAGCCTCGCTTCCACCTGCACCAACCGGCCGGCCCTCACTTCTTCCACGGGCGTCACCAACAAGCTCGTCGTCGCCATTACTCTCACCGAGACCTTTATCTCAGCCTCAAGCTCCAACGCCGACACCTCCAACTCCATCTCCCCCAGCTCCGCATCCGACGGGACGGGCATCCGCACCACGAAAGCCCCCACCGCATTCGTGCGCGCCAACTCTTCTCCGTTCACCTCAATGCCCATGCCCGGCACAGTTTGGCCGCTTATCAGCGTCACACCTCTTAGCGTTATGCTCTCGCCCCGGGCCACGGGCTCAGGCTTCTCCACCACGATCTCCGCCCTCCCTACCGTCACCGACAGAGTGGCCTGGATGGGTGCAAGCTCGTCCGTACCGGCAAATTTCACCTTGAGATCAGTTTCCGCTTCCTCTTCGAACGTCGTTTCCCAAAGAAATGACCCCAGGAGACTTGTAACCACTTCCACCGGCTCCCCCCGACCCGCGCTCACCATCAGAGTGTGACCTTCCAGTCCTTCACCGTCCGTCCCTGCTAGCGTTCCCTCGAGCCGGTAAGATGCACCCACCCGCACTACCCTGTCACCACTCAGGTCCAGGAGGACGATCTCTACCACACTAAGGGTATATCCGCTCCTGCCCGGCTCCAGAAGGTCGTCTCCCGTGAAGGACGCCTCAATTGCATACCTTCCCGGCTGGTCCGATACACCCTTCAACTCGAACTCGCCCAGCTCATCGGTCAGTACTGAGGTCACGACCCCCTCGGGCAGGGTGACGTCGACTTGCCTTTGAGACAACGGCGTTCCACGGCTATCCTTCAGCGACCCCCTGATCACGTACTCCTCCCCAACCTGTACCTCTCTGTCCCCGCTCAATTCCAGGAAGACGGGCTCGGTCACGCTCAGCGTGTAGCCGGCCCTGCCTGGCTCAAGGACCTCCTCACCAGAAAACGCCGCTTCAATGCCGAATCTCCCCGACCGCTCCGCTACGGCATTCATTTGGAATACGCCCTGTTCGTCGGTCAGGGCCGATGTCTTGACCTCTCCAGGCAAGGTGATCTCGATCTGCTTCAATGCCAAGGGGGCCCCGTTGGAATCCATCAACGTGCCATTGATCACGTATTCTTCCCCGACCTGTACTTCTCTGTCACCACTTAGCTCAAGGAACACCGGTTCGAATACGCTGAGCGTATATCCGCTCTTACTGGGTTCAAGAATGCCACCCCCCGCAAAAGAGGCCTGGATGCCATAGACCCCTCGCCGCTCCATCGAACCTCTTACTGTAAACTCACCCCGCTCCCGGGTCTGGACCGAGGCCACCTCCCCATCCGGCAGGGCAACTTCGATTGACTGCCTGGCTAACACCCCTCCGCGAATGTTCCTCAACGTGCCGTTTATGACGAAATCCTCCCCGACACGCACGTTGTCCACAGCGTCGATAGTCAGCACACTCGGCATCGTGACCATCACGTCTAAGTTGGCCTCGTTCCCCAGCATGTACCCTTCCTGCTCAAACGTCACCGCCACCGACCGCTGCCCCGTCCGACCAAACGCCCTTGTGAAACTGAAGGCGCCTCGGTCATCCGTCGTCACTTGGAACGGGGCTAGTCCCTGTATGTTCACGCGAATCGTACGGCCACCCACTGGGTCTCCCGCTTCCTCCGTCAACCTCCCCCGGAAAGTCCCCTCCGCGTCTACCGAGATCTCCGATGGGCCGCTAAACTCCAGCTCAGTCCCCGAATACACCCCTATTTCCGGGTCGCTCCAGGACTCCTCGTAGTCGTCGTTACTCCTGGCGTGGGCGATTAGCTGGTAGCTTCCCTCTTCGAAGCTATCCGGCACCAGTACCTCAATCTCGAACCGGCCGTCTTCCGTTTCCGTAGTCCCCAGCCTCCAGCCACCTTGTTCCTTCTCCTCGTTTATGAATATCTCCACCTCCATCCCGTCCACCGGAGCGCCAGAGAGCGTGTTCACCTTCCCGCCTATGTCGAACGGCAGCCCTTTCCGCGTCTCCCTGGGCCATTGGTCGATCTCGATTACAGTCCCGCGCTTTATCGGACCACCCTGTGAATGGACTAGATCGCCCCTGGCTTGGATCACTCGGGAAGGTGCGCCACCCGATCCCGTTGGTTCGAAGGTCACCCATCCAATCCCCTCAAACGCCACCTCCGCCCACTGGTGCCCCTGGTCCGAATACACTGTTTGGCCGCCGGGGGCCTTCACTATCATCCAGCCCGACACCACCCGCGCCGGTATCCCCACCGACCTTGCCATTACCACGAATGCACTGCTGTACACCCCACATGTCCCCTCCCGATGATCGAACAGGAACCAGTCAACCGGGTCCCGGCCCTCAGGGGGTGCGTCGTCAGACGAATCGGCAAACGCATAAGGGTAAGCGGTGCTCAGATATCGCTCCAGCGCCTTGGCCTTCAGGTAGGGACTGCTGTATCCACTTGTAACCTCCTCCGCCTTCAGGCGGACTCTGTCCGGGATGCTGGAGGGTAACTGGGTGTAGGTTGGGTCTGACGATACGGAAGCCTGCCTGAGCTGTGCCTCGGAGTAGACGGGGATCTTGGATGTCCATGTGTACTCGGACACTGATTCTGCGGAGTAATGCGTTGCATTGTAGGCCCATAAGAAACTCACGGTATCGATGCTATTGACTTGGAGGGAGGTCGCCAGTGGACCTTTGGGGAACTTCTCCAGCGAGCCAATGGGAGTCATGCGAATAACGTCCGTATACGTTGCAAAGGGTGTTGCCTGAAAGCCGGCCAGCAATGAGATATCAAGCCGTTCGGGAGGAAGTCGAGAAAACTCGCTGTCCGGATTTTCCATTTCCCTCAACACTGCCTCCGGCACGTTCTCATTTGGAGTGACTCAGAACCCGACCGGGTGCAATTGATGCCATCGGCCATTCTGGTACAAGTCTCCTACTGCTGTCCGCAGACGGTTTGTGTGACCCGCGCCGTCGACCTGGAATATGGGATTATGGGCAAGCCCACCAGATTGAGCCGTAGTAGTGCCGGGTACCCAATATCCCTGATTCTCGTACACCACCAGAGAAGCGCCGTTCTCCAGGGTAGTGATCGACGCCCCCCGCTTCTCCAGGATTTCCCGTGCCGCTTCCCCATAACCCGGCCTCGTGTCCCCAAGGAGCCATTCCAGGTTGAATAGGCCTACACCGCTGTCTTCGTCCAGAATATCCAAGTTCTCATCTATCTCCTCAGTGATCACCTGTATTTCCGACTCCGGTATTGCCGATTGAGCGTCTCCTGCTGCGGCATCGTCGCTTCCTTCGCCCTCTTCCCCATCCTCTGCATCTGTTTCCTCGACATGGAAGCCCGGCGTCCGGGACGGTGGTCCCGATGCCGTAGGCTCGAAAGACACCCAACCGAGCTCATCCAAGGCCACCTCCGCCCACTGGTGCGCCTGGTCCAGATACACCGTCTGCGTTTCGCCGGTCTGCCCAATCGCCCAGCCCGACACCACCCGCGCAGGTATACCTACCGATCTTGCCAGCACTACGAAGGCGCTGCTGAACTGGCCGCAGGTGCCTTCCCTGCTTTCAAATAGGAACCAGTCCACCGGGTCTCGGCCTGCCGGAGGCCCACCAGCTCCCGATTCTGCAAACGCGTACGCGTAAGTCTCTCTCAGGTATTGCTCAATAGCCTTTGCCTGGGCATACGTCCCGGAATAACCATCCGTGATCTGCCTCGCCAGTTCGGCTACCCGTCCCGGCACGGTTTCGGGCAACTGTGTGTATACAGCGTCCTCATACGCCCCAGCCGCCCTCAACACCTCGTCCTCGAATTCCACTGCCCGTGCAGACCACACGACACGCTCAGCCTCGTCTTCGATGCGGACCGTGCTGCTATACGGGAAGTACACTCCAGGTTCAAATACGAACCGCATGTCCAGCGACCCCGGTATTACACCCGCTGCTATAACTGCCCCATCATTTGCTGGCGAAACAATGACCGACAGCTCGGTAGTCTGGCCCGTCTGATAGCGAGAGGTGGAAGATCCCGGCGGCGCGGGCCGAGTAGTCTCGCTCCGCGCACTTGACGCCACTTCCACCAGCTGTTCTATCCCTTCGTATGGCGCTTCCACCGGGTCCGATTGCGTCCACCCCCCGTTTTCGTACACATCCCCCGTTGCAGTGCGCAGATAGTTGAGTTTCCGAGCGCCACTCACCTCGAACACCGGCAAGTGTGACGGCATTGCCGCCTGCATCGTGGTGGTCCCCGCACCGAAAGACAGCACTTCATCCTCCACCGACCCCACGAGACCCCCATTCTCTAACCGGGTGACATCGGCCCCAAGCTCCTTCAGTGCTGCCTCCGCTGCTTCCCTCACCTCCGGGCTGGGGTCTGAAAGAGCCTCCATCAGTGGCCCTATTGCTTTCGGATCTCCCAGACTCGCTAAACCGCCAATTGACAGCCTTCTAACGAGTGCGGACGCATCCTCCTTCAGCGCCTTTATTAGCGCGTCGACTGCTTTCTCGCCCTTCAATGTTGCCAGGGCCTTTACAGCTTCGGCCCGCACCTCTTCCGCCTCATCCTCATGCAGTGCGGATATCAGGGGATCTACAGCGTTCCGGTGTCCTTCATCTCCTAGGGCCTCTGCGGCTTTGGCCCGGACCTGGGCCGCCTCGTCGCCACCTAGCGCCTCTATAAGCGGGTCGCTCACGTCCGTTAATGTTTCGGGTGCGGTCTCGGAGTACTCCAGCAGTTCATTGATCGCACCCAAGCGCTCGTCGAGGTCGGGATTGGTGAGAAGCTTATCGCTCAGCCGGTCCAGTTCGTCTTCCCATGCCTCCATCACCGTGGCCCGGAAGGGCGCTCCGTCAAATGGTGTCGGTTCGAACCTTCTCCAACCTATTCCTTCGAATGCAACCTCCGCCCATTGGTGCGCCTGGTCCGCGTAGACCGTTTGCCGGTCCACCTCTTCGCTCATCACCCACCCGGACACAACGCGCGCCGGTATCCCCACCGATCTGGCCATAACCACGAACGCACTGCTGAACTGGCCGCATGTTCCTTTCCCGGTCTCAAAGAGGAACCAGTCCACCGCATCGCGGCCCTCGGGAAGGGCTTCGTCGTCCTCCGTTGCGAACGCGTATTCGTAGTTATCTCGCAGATGCCACGCCAAGGCCCTCGCCTTCTCATACACCGACTCATATTCTCCGGTAATCTCCTCTGCCAGCAGACTCACCCTTTCGGGTACGTTTTCCGGCAGTCCAAGTGCTATGGGGTCCGTGTACGCCTGCGCCACCAGTAGCTTATCTTCCGAGAACCGATGCACGCTGGACATCCAACTGTACTCGTCGACCTCTATGTCCGTTGAGAAAGTCCCGCTGAAAGGTCTGTACCGCCCGTCCGTATCAAAGAATTCCGCACCGATAGTGGTGGGCATCGCCCCCGCCGGCACCTTTCGCCCCGGTTCATGGGCCGAAATGGTTATCCGCTGCCGGCTCGTTTCTTCAGCCGGGCTCTCCGGCCAGGGCAGCAGGGAGACTCCTGCGTCTTCCCACGGCAGGATGTCTACGTCCCCGTCCTCTACTAGCACCGCGTATACCAGCTGGCGGGTCGGCGTTCGTGCCGCGTAAGCCAGTTCCACAGGGTCGATCCTCGTCCATCCTTGCCCCGTGTACTCGTCTCCTGCGTCCGTGCGTAGATATCCCGTTGCGCTTGCGCCCCTCACCTCGAATACAGGCCTGTTGTCCAGAGTTGACACCCGGCTTGCGCTCGTCCCTGGTGCCCAGAAGATTTGGTCGCCTATATAGACCAATGCCGCGCCGCTCTCCAGCGGTGTCATTGAGGCTTCCAGATCCATCAGGATCTGCTCTGCGCCAAACCTCACTTCTAGGTCTCCGCCCCCCAATGCCTCAACCAACGCCGACTCCGCCGCAGCCCTCACTTCTGGGTCATCGCCTGCCAATGCCTCAATCAGCGCCGACTCCGCCGCCGTCCTTACGTCCTCGTGACTGTCCCCCAGCGCCTCAACCAGAGCCGGGACTACTATCGGGTCAGCCATGCCCGCGAGCTCAGACACAGCCTCGATCCTCTCCTCTGGGCTCCCGTGTATCAGCATGTCGAAGTAGTCCAATTCACTCGATGCTTGGTCCTGCTGGGTCGACTGGCCTGGCTGGCCCGACAAGCCCGGCAGCCCTTCTCCCTCAATGGTGCCGGTTGCGGGACTCCAGTAGACGTTCAAGGCACCCGTGTAATCGGGCGTCGTCTCCATCACCGAGTGGTGTTTGAAAAGGTTGACCCCGTATATTGCGTCGGAGCCGAACATGCCGAATACCAGGGCTGCTGTCAGCCACGCCAGAAGAGGTATGGGCAGAAGCTTGGGCTTTGTTACCGCAACCAGGCCAACCGTCACTACGAATGCGGCCAGCAGCGTCAACCCTAACGGCGCCACGCCCTCGGTCTTGACCGGATGTTCTCCGTAGTCCACCCCGCCGAAGGGTAAGCCCCCACCGAATACCGTGGAAACGACTAGGTAAACACCCGTGCCCAGCAACCCCACCGCCACTGCTCCACCAAGCAGCACGGCCGTCCACCGACGCCCCTCGCGATCTTTGAATCGGCGCTTAAGCAGAAGGAGAGCTGCGAGTCCCAGCAGGATGCTCATGGCCGGCGCCACCACGGCAATCAGGCCTGCGCCGCTCGGTATCTCCGCGGTTGAGTCAGCCGCGTCCTTGGTAGTTAGCAGGTCCCTTGGTCCGTCGCTGGTGAGCCCGCCAAAAAGCTCGAAGAGGAAAAACAGTCCACCAAGAGCCACCGCCAAGACCAGGAGCAGGCCGAGATGGGACCTAACCTCCCTGAATAACCCCATCATCCGCCCATTATACGCACCCTTATTCAGATCACGTCCTTGATATTTGTCCGCCCTCCTGCAACAAAAGACGCTAGGCGTCTCGGTCAGCGCCTCTTGCTTATTCCCTGCTCCCCGCAGAAAAAAGTAACTGCCGACTGGTCAGACCAGTCGGCAGTTAATTCAAATGCTATGGATGGGGAGACTATGCCGCTATGCGCTCGGGTCTTTCACCTTTCGCAGATAGGGCTTCACAGTTTCCCAGCCGTCCGGGAACAGGTCTTTAGCCGCCTCGTTGTTCACTGCCGGAACAATGATGACGTCCTCGCCCTTAGTCCAGTTGGCAGGGGTTGCCACCTTGTGGTTCGCGGTCAGTTGGCAGGAGTCGATTACCCGGAGCAGCTCGTCGAAGTTGCGGCCCGTGCTCATCGGGTAGGTCAGGCTCATCTTGATCTTCTTGTCCGGCCCAATCAGGAACACCGACCGTACCGTAGCATTGTTCGCAGCCGTTCTCCCCTCGGAGGAATCTCCCTCCGACGCGGGCAGCATGTCATACATCTTGGCCACGTTCAGGTCATCGTCGGCGATGATGGGGAAATTAAGCGGTGTCCCGGCCAGGTCCTCGATGTCCGAAGCCCAACGCTGGTGGTCTTCCACCTTGTCGACGCTCAGGCCTATGACCTTGCAGCCGCGCTTCTCGAACTCGCCTTTGACGCTTGCCACGTGTCCTAGCTCGGTCGCACAGACCGGCGTAAAGTCCTTTGGATGTGAAAAGAGCATTGCCCATCCGTCTCCGATCCACTCG
The DNA here is from genome assembly GCA_965222055.1 of Dehalococcoidia bacterium. Classification (GTDB taxonomy): domain Bacteria; phylum Chloroflexota; class Dehalococcoidia; order Plut-88900; family Plut-88900; genus Plut-88900. The sequence goes on along the minus strand of CBDCTF010000007.1, from coordinate 2,796,351 downwards.
TGAAAGTTGACCGAGCCGGAACTGGTGTTCGCCGTGAAATCCGGGGCCGTGTCGTTAATGCGAAGTGCCATATTCCCCCCTCTCCTCTAAAGTTGGTCGTCGACGCTCCCGCGCCGAAACCTGTCTGGGTCAGCTATGTGTCTCGCTCAGGAAACTTTAACAGAACTTACACATTGGGGGTAGGCTAGTTCTCGTTAAGCCCACCTCGCCTCGCAATGTACGGGCCCTTCCCTCAGTACCAGAATGCCCCACCGGTAGCCGAGTTAACGTGGGCTCCTGCGCGTAATAGGGATCGACTCTGACCTGTCTGGTCCGGATGACAGTATAGCCCAGCAGAGCCGCGCCGGCAGACTTCTCGTCTGCCCACAGGCGGAACCTCTGTAGGTTAGGCTTTGGACTTGGAAAAGGACGAATCGCTCCACATGTTGCAGCCCGTTACGCCCAGGGTTATGGGCAGCATCACGTCCACAACCGCCCAGATTATCCACCTCTGGTGATTCCCGCTCGCGTCGGGGCCGCCCAGGTTGTCGGAGCCTAATCCCAGGAGGGCAAACCAGTTGTGCAGGAAAAGGATCGTGATGCCCGCGGTGAGGTAGAACAGCAGGTTGACTTCCAGGTATTTGCGGGTCACCGGCTCTCCCGCGTCCCGGCCGCCCTCCCTGCGCTTCCGATCATAGTTGAAGAGGAGCGCCACTCCCAGCGCGACGACCATCAGGATGTTCAGAATCCTCCAGACGCTCAGTGCATCGAAGGAGTCGGGGAGGAGCGGACCGATGATGAAATAGACGGCCACTACCACGGCAATGCCCACCATGTTAGCCCCACCCATTTTCTTTAGAGCTTCCATACCTTCTCCTTTACCGCTCGTTCGCCGGGCCCGTTTCATGCTTGGGATCAGGAGCACGATCTGCCGACACTGCGGAAGATACGCCGCGTTAACCCTCATTTTGCGAGGGTATCATATTCAATATACAGGCTGCCGAACATCCCATTTTATGATGTCGGGATAAGCGGTTTAGTCCTAGTGCTATAATGCCCGGCACGGGAGTGTCTTCTATGACGGTCCGGAGGATGAAGGCTTGACTGAATACTTGGCCCGCATTAGCGCGCGCAAGCCGTTTTTGATCATTGCCATCTGGGCTGTTATAGGGCTGGTTGCGGGCGGGTTTGCTGTTGACGCCGAAATTGCCCCTTGGCCTCCGCCTCTTACCGACTTCCTCGACAGGGCCACCACCACCGAGTTTAAGCTCAGCAGCAGTGCCGGGTCTGAACGCGCCGACCGCCTCCTGGAAGACCGGCTCCGCGGCCCCAAACCTGTAACCGAATTAATTATTTTTCAGTCGGACTCCGTCACCGTAGACGATCCCTCATTCCTACCCAAAGTCCAAGAGGTGGCCGCCCAAGTCCTGGCCCTCGGGCCCGAACGAGTTGTCCGAAAACGACTTGAGGAGGGGAGAACGCGTCGGCCTTCCCATCGCCCTCCTTATTCTCATCGTCCTCTTCGGCACAATCGCCGCCGCCCTCATGCCCATCGGACTGTCCATCGCCGCCATCGCCGTTGCCCTCGGCATCACGGCCCTCGTCGGACAGGTCTTCGATCTGACCATCTTCGTCACCCTCATGATCATCATGATCGGGCTGGCCGTCGGGATTGACTATTCCCTCGTCATAATCTCCCGCTACCGGGATGAGCTTGCCCGCGGCCTCGACACCAAGCCGGCCATCGAGCGGGCCGGCGCAACCGCCGGCCGCACCGTCCTGTTCAGCGGCATCACCGTCGTCATCGCCCTATGTGGCATCCTGATTGTTCCCTTCTCCTTCTTTCAGTCCCTGGCTATTGGGGCAATTCTGGTCGTACTAGTCGCGTTGGCGGCCACCCTCACCCTTCTGCCCGCCAACCTTGCGATCATGGGCCCGAGAATCAACCACCTGCCCATACCCTTCTTCGGCAAATCTAGAATCGCGCCCTCAGAGTCCTCCGGGCAGGGCTTCTGGGAGCTTATAACCCGCATTGTTACCAAGTCTCCGGTCCTCAGCTTCATTATCGTAGCCGCACCCATGGTTGCCGCTACCTATTTCTATTTCGATATCGAAACAGGCCTCAACGGCGTCGACGCCTTCCCCGAAGGGACCCAGACCCGAGAAGCCTTCTTCGTGATGGAAGAGCGCTTCTCCTTCGGCCTAGTCAACCCCACCGAAATAGTCATCGACGGCGATATCGACAGCCCCGCGGTCAGGCAGGCCATAGACGCGCTTCAGGCCTCTCTGGCCGCCCATCAGGGCCTGCAAGTCGTTCCCGGCGAGACCGTCAACGATCCCCGAGACCTCGCCCTCTTCAGCGTGCTCATCCCCGGCGAACCCCGCACCCAAGAAGCCGTCGTCGTCGTCAATACCATCCGAGACCAGTACATCCCCGACGCTTTCGATGGGGTCGACGCTGAGGTCTTTGTCGGCGGCATTAGCGCGGAAGCCACGGACGTATACTCCATAGTCCAACGGTACACGCCCATCGTCTTCGCATTCGTACTGGGTTTCAGCTTCCTGGTGCTAATGCTGGTTTTCCGCTCGATAGTCATCCCCATCAAGGCCGTCCTAATGAACCTCCTATCCGTGGGCACCGCCTACGGCCTCATGGTCCTGGTATTCCAGAAGGGTGGCGCCGACTTTCTCGGGTTCCAGCACGCGGAGGTCATCGACGTCTGGATTCCCCTCTTCCTATTCTCAATCCTCTTCGGCCTGTCCATGGACTACCACGTCTTCCTCCTGAGCCGCATCCGAGAGCGGTATGACCAGACCGGCGACAACGCCGAGGCCGTGGCCTACGGTCTCCGCTCCACCGCCGGTTTGATCACCGGAGCCGCCCTTATAATGGTCGCCGTTTTCGGCGCTTTCGCCAGCGGCAAGACCATAATCAATCAGCAGGTCGGGTTTGGGCTTTCCGTAGCCGTGTTGCTGGACGCCACACTCGTGCGTTCGATTCTCGTCCCGGCCAGCATGGATATGCTCGGCAAACGCAACTGGTACCTGCCGTCCTGGCTGAACTGGCTCCCAGACCTGAGAATAGAAGCGGAAGAAATTCAAACCTCCAGTGTTCATGGTCAAGCCTTACAAGGAGGTGTTACCGCCTATGAAAATGCCGACTGACTACACAATTGGTTACGAAAAGGCCCGAGCTATTGCGCCCGATATCGCAGACAAATACGTCGCACACACCCTTATTGGAGACCCTCTGGGCGAAGAGATGGCGGCTGACCTCGCAGAGTTCAGCGCATCTGAATCAGAGAGGCTCATTAAAGCGGCCATGAATGAGGAAGATGAGGAGGCCCTGAGAGACGCCCCGGACTCCCTGCGAAGATTTTTCAAAGAAGCGGAAACCCCGCCGGAGTGGCTCGACTATTCTGCATTCGCCCCGAGTGTCCGCATGTTTTACAGAAACTCGCAGATAATCTTGGCGGCATTCGTTGCAGGAGTTCTCATTGAAGGCTTTACAACCAACATCGCAAAATCCTTCTTCATTACCGGGCGTCTGCGTGACCAGGGCATCAGCCGTCTGGGGCAGAACAACCGTCACATGATGGAGATATTCCTCCCCGGCGGCATGTACAGGCATGGGGACGGGTGGAAGCTTTCCCTCCGCATCAGGATAGTTCACGCACGGCTTAGACGCCTCCTCAACAATTCGGAAGACTGGGATAAGGAAGCTTGGGGAGAGCCCATCAGCGCCGCTCACTTGGGCTACGCCATTGCCGCTTTCTCGGCAAGGCTGCTCAAGCACATGAAGACCCTCGGCGCCACTTACAATAAGGAGGAGTACGATAGCTTCATCGCCGTTTGGCGCTACAGCGGTCACATAATGGGCATCCCTCAAACCATCCTATTCCAGGATGCCGATGAAGCTTTGAGGCTGTGGGAAATCGCCCTTATGTGCGAGGCCGATTCCCCAATCGAATCGGTCGTGATGGCTCACTCGCTGATTAACTCGGCCCCATTGATTGCCGGGGCCATCGAGCCGCAGGCCCGCCGCAGCCTGGCCCGGTATGTGTACCGCTTGTCCCGCGGACTCATCGGAAAAGAGTTCGCCGAATCGCTGATGTATCCACCCCTCTCCCCCTTTGGCGCTGTATGGTGGTTCAGGACGCAGCAGCGCTACGGCCACATCCTGAACAAGCTGCTGCCGGGCCGCCGCGAAGAAAGTAACTTCTCCAAATTCACGGCCCTGCTCAGCGCTTCATTATTCGACGAGGAAGGGATACGCTACACATTGCCCGACCGCGTGTACGCGGAAGAGTCGATCCACTGGTAGCGGGCGTGTCCCCCTACCCTCGATTGCATTGCACAGGCAGTATTCTATCTTAACATAGAGATGCTATAATCCCGAATGAAGAATTCGTAGTTCTAAACCGCACCCTCGCTTAGCCCTCCGGCAAGGAGCCGTGCCCAGGGCAGTGGCGTCGGGTGTTGCATAGCCATCTAGGGAGACGGTCTCAATGGATACCAACGGTCAGGAAGATGGAGCGGCCACTTGGGCGGTCGCCGACACTAAGAATCTGACGATACAGGGAGAAAAGAAGTCCGGGACCCTCATCGCAAAGGCTGCTGGGCGCATAGACGGCAGCAACGCCCGAGAATTTCAGGATGCCCTGGAAACCTTTCTGGAAGGCGAAGTGGCCGCCCTTATCCTGGACATGGAGAATCTCACCTACATCAGTAGTGCTGGGCTCAGAGTGATATTGCTAGTATCCAAGAAGCTGCAAAGGTCATCCTCCAAGTTCGGCATCTGCGCTCTCTCAGAGTCCATTGGAGAGGTATTCCAGATCAGCGGCTTCGACAAGATCATCCCGACCCACCGCACCCAAGCCGATGCGCTCTCCGCTATCAACGGCTAACGTCAGCCCGCGCCCCGGGATCAATTTGCTACCCAATCCCAGCGCAAGGACCCGGACGTTAGCTACGCATAGGTCACAGGACAACATCCAATGGCTATGCAGCCCCCTTACAAAATCCTCGTAGTAGACGACGAACCGGACCTCGAGCCCCTCATGCTCCAGCGTATGCGCCGCGACATCCGCAGCGGCCAATACGAATTTGTCTTCGCTCACGATGGCAATGAAGCCTTGGCACGCCTCAACGAGCACGAAGATGTTGATATGGTCCTTTCGGACATTAACATGCCCGGCATGGACGGCCTCACCCTCCTGGAGCAAATCCCCCAGGTTGACCCCAAAATCCGAGCCGTCATGGTCTCCGCCTACGGCGACATGAAAAACATCCGTACAGCGATGAACCGCGGCGCATTTGACTTCGTCACAAAACCCATCGACTTCCAGGACCTCAGGGTCACCATAGAACGCACCCTGCGCCATATGATGGAATGGCGCGAGGCCCTGGCCTCGCGCGATAAGCTCGTAGCTCTCCAGAACGAACTCGACGTTGCCCAAAAGATCCAACAGTCCGTCCTGCCGACCGAGTTCCCCATCAGCGACTATTACGAGATAGACGGCCACATGCAGGCCGCCCGGGAAGTAGGCGGGGACTTTTACGACGTCCTGCGCCTTGATAACGGCCGCATCGGCCTCTCTGTGGCCGATGTCTCGGATAAGGGTGTTCCCGCCGCTTTATTCATGATGTCCACCCTCACCCTTCTCAAGGGCTCAGCCATAGGCGTCGGCGCCCCGGGGGCCGTCCTGACCGAAGTCAACGATCTCCTCAACGAGGAGAACGAGGCCGCTATGTTCGTCACCCTCTTATACGCCGTCTTTAATCCCTCCAACGGCCTGTTGAACTATGCCAATGGCGGCCACAATCCTCCCATCATTGTCCATCCGGACGGCGCTTCCACGCTTCTTCCGGCCACCGGGGGAATCGCCCTCGGCGTAGCCCCAAAGTTCCAATACGAAGAGAGTTCCGTCATCCTTGACCCCGGGGACACCATTGTCCTATACACCGACGGCGTCACCGAGGCTATGAACGCCGAAGGCGAAGAGTTCGGCCTGGACCGGCTCCGCGATCTCTTTGCCAATGTCCCACCCAGGAATCCTAAAGAGACCAATGCAGCCATATTCGAAGCCGTCAGCGCATTCGCAGGCGACACCCCCCAATCCGACGACATCACCTGCCTGGCCTGCCGACGGAGCGAGTCCTGAGCCTTGAGCGCGAAGCTGTCCCTTAAGGTCAAGTCCGACCGCGAAGAGCTCGACGGCATCGCCTCCGCCGTAGAGGCATTCTCCACCGACGAGGACTGGTCCACCGACCTCCTTTTCCGCATCAACCTCGTCATTGAAGAGCTTGTCCTCAACATCATTGACTACGGCTACGATGACAACGATCATGAGATCGAGCTCAACTTCAATTCAGACGCCAACTCCGTTACTATCGACATCACAGACGAAGGCCGCGCCTTTGATCCACTCAATGACGCTCCCGAACCCGACATCAACTCACCCCTCGAAGAACGTCATGTTGGCGGCCTCGGCGTATACCTGGCCCGAACCATGATGGACGAACTCACTTATAGACGCGAAAACAGCCGCAACCACCTTACTCTGGTAAAGTGCCGCGAAGAATAACCACAACGCTTCAAGATTGAATCGACTAAAGACCAAGGGCCCGCACGTTGTGCGGGCCCTTGGTCTTTATCTCCTGGTTAAGTGGAAGGGGCTGGGCAATCACACCAACTCATATTCGAAGTACGTTGAAGTAACCAGATCGTGCAAGACTCGGCACTGGTCTCCCATTTGCTGTAGAAACTCCTGGTGGTTCTCCCGGTCCGGCCAGTCATAGTTAACAAGCGCTCCCAGCCAGCCCACGAGCCGGCGGGCTGCTGCACTTGAACCCTCGTCGGGTGCGGGCCCGAACCCCGACAAAACCTCAGAGGCACGGTCCAATGACCGGCTCAAAGAGCTGGGTAACTGCGGATCGGCCACCAGCAAATCCAACACCTGGCTCGCCTGCACTTCGACCCCATACTTTTGCCCGTATGCGTCGAATGCATTGTGTATTCGTAAAAGGCTCAGCCAATCATAGTCCGAATTTTCCTCACCCGTGGCTTCTGCAGCCATATGTGCGAGAAGGAGCGACACCAATAGCTGGGCCCGCTCCATGGTGCTCCCCAGCTGCATGAAGCGCCAGCCGTCGTCGCGGTACATCGTGGTCAGCGCCACCCCTTCGAACCTGTTTATGTCCGCAATCGTCTCTGCATAGAACCCTTGTGGGGATGTGGCCCAGATGTCCTGTATTCCCATCTTTTGGATCCGTAGATAGGACAGGTTCAGGGACGTCCACATCTCCCCGCTTATGCGGTTGCGCATCTGCCGGGCATTCTCCCTGCCCATCCAGAAGCACTGCCACACCGACCCCGGGTTCGAGCGTTCGAAGGTCAAGTCGTCCACCAGGGTGAAGGAATCGGCGAGGATGAAGTCGTCATCGTCGCTGACCTCCAGGCTGCCCCCCGGGGGCGCCCTCCCGACACAGGCATAGATACGCCTCCACCCGAAGTAGATTTCCCGCACCGGCCGGTCCACCAACGCCTCCGACTGCAATTGCAGCAGTCTGCTCAGGTGACGCGCCCGCTCAAGGTAGCGCCCCATCCAGTACAGTCCTTGAGCGCTACGCGAGAGCATTGGTCTTTCTCGGTTCCTCCTGTTCGTCGTCGAACTCCTCGGGCATTAGAACGAACTCGGGATAGGACTCCAGCCCCAGCTCCCCGACATCCTGCCCCAGCTCCTCAACCTGCCTGGATATCCGCACACCCAGCGCCTTCTCCATTGCCCACCACACGCTAAACGCCGAGGCAAACACGAAGCCGCCTACCGCAGCTATCCCCATCAACTGGATGTGGAACTGACCACCAGAGGTGAAGGTCACCGCCAGCGTGCCCCATATTCCTGCAAACAGGTGAGCCGGGATAGCGCCCACCACGTCGTCCAGCTTCAGCTTCTCCAGAAGCTTGATGCCTGCGGTGCATACCAACCCGCCTATCGCCCCGACGACGATCGCCCAGAAGTGGTCCGTGCTCGACGGGCCTGCCGTGATCGCCACCAGTCCTGCTATCGCGCCGTTAAGCCCTGCAAACAGGTCTAACCGTCCCAAGATTGGCCTCGATACGGCCAGTGCCGTAACCACACCGGCCGCAGCCGCCAGGTTCGTGTTTACCAGCACCACACTCATTGCCACGGCATCCAGCGCGCTCCCGAGCGCCAGCTGTGAGCCTCCATTGAACCCAAACCAGCCCAGCCACAGGATGAATACTCCAAGGGTGACCAGGAGCACGTTGGACGGCGGGGTCGGTTTCACCCGGCCATCTTTCCGGAACTTCCCGAGCCTCGGGCCAACCAGCAATATCCCCGCCAAGGCTGCCCAGCCTCCCGTGCTGTGCACTATCGTAGAGCCCGCAAAGTCGGAGAACCCCGCCTGGGCTAACCAGCCACCGCCCCACGTCCACGCCCCGACTATTGGGTAAATGAACGCCGTCAACGCTAATGTGAATATGAAGAAGGGCAGCAGCTTTACCCGCTCAGCTATAGCTCCCGATACTATTGACGCAGCCGTCGCCACGAACACCATCTGGAAGAACCAGTCCGACATCACGGAGTAGCCGTTGCCGATCACCGCTCCCACTGCACTCTCATCCCCACCCACCAAAGCGATTTCATCCGCGGATGGCCCATACAGGAATTCAAACTTCCCCCACAAACCCACGTCCCCCACATTCGTGTACATCAGATTGTAGCCGATGAAGAAAAACGCCAGCCCCGCTATCGAATATATGCCGATATTCTTGAGGCAGATCGTCGATGCGTTCTTTGTTCTCACCGACCCCGATTCCAGCATGGTGAAGCCCGCACACATCCACATCACCAGGGCTCCCCAGAGAAGGAACGCAAACGTGTTCAAGATGAACTGCGATTCCTCATCCACTCCCGCGGCATGGGCAATCGCCGGCCGGGCTAGGAAGATCCCAGCTGTAAACAGCGCAACCAAAGCAATTAGTATCCTGGGGCTGCGAATCACAACCATGTCTCTAGACCTCCTCGCAATGTTTCAGTCTTGGGGTCTCTAATCAACGTTTTCGTCAATCTTCCAATACCCAGAAGTCCTTGCCACCACCCCCTTGGCTGGAGTTCACCACCAAGCTCCCGCGACGCAGCGCCACCCGGCAGAAGGCCCCAGGAACCAGCCGGGTCTTCTGTCCGTGCAACACAAAGGGTCTTAGGTCCACGTGCCGCGGCTCGAACTGCTCTTCGATAAGGCAGGGCGCTCTCGACAGTGCGAGCACCGGCTGCGAAATATAGTTTGCCGGGTCTGCCCGTACCTCCGCCGCGTACGCCTCCCGTTCCTCAGCCGTCGAGTGCGGGCCTATCAGCATTCCGTATCCCCCGGAACCTCCCACTTGCTTCACCACCAAATCCTGAAGGTTGTCCAGAGTGTACTCCAGGTCCTCGGGGCGGCGACAGAGCCGCGTATCCACGTTCTGGAGAATCGGCTCCTCATTAAGATAGAACCGCACCATGTCGGGTACGTAGGCGTAGACGCTCTTGTCGTCCGCTACACCCGTCCCGGGCGCGTTCACCAGGGCCACGTTGCCCAGCTTGTAGGCATGTACCAGCCCCGGCGCCCCCAGCAGCGAATCTTCTCGAAAGACCAGCGGGTCCAGGAAATCGTCGTCCACCCGTCGATACACTATGTCCACCCGTTTCAGGCCATTGGTCGTGCGCATGTAGACCATGCCTTCTTTAACCGCCAGGTCTTGCCCCTCCACCAGCTCTGCGCCTATCTCCTGCGCCAAAAATATGTGCTCGTAGAATGCAGAGTTATAGACCCCGGGCGTCAGAAGCACGATGGTCGGGTCCGTGCGGCCGCTTGGCGCGAGCTCCAACAACGTCTCCCGCAACGCACGCCCATAGTGTTCTACATCCCGCACCCGAGACGTCCGGTACAGCCGCCTCAGGCTGGCTTTGGCCGCCTTCCGGTTGGCCAGCATGTAGGAAACGCCCGAGGGCACCCGAAGGTTGTCCTCCAACACTTTCCAACCGTCGTTCGTCCGCACCAAGTCGGTGCCGCATATGCCTACCCAAGTCCCGTAAGGCGCGGAGAATCCTCGCATCTCGGTTCGGAACTGCGGACAGCCCATCACCACATCCGCGGGAATCACTCCGTCCCGGATGATACGAGCCTCGCCGTACACGTCCTCCAGAAACGCGTTGAGAGCCTTGAGCCTCTGCGTCAGACCCTTTTCGAGGTTGTCCCAGTCCGCGCTGGACATGGCCCGGGGCACGCAGTCGATGGGAATAATCCGCTCGTCCGCCTCTTCGTCCCCGTAGACAACAAAGGTAATCCCCTCCGTCGAGAACGAGCGCATGACGCGCTCCTGGATATTGTGAAGCTCTTCAGCGGAAAGTTGGGTCAGAGTCTCGTATATCTGCCGACAGTGCTCCCTTGGGGAGCCGTCCGGCAGGAACATCTCGTCATATATGGAAGGATCGAGTTCGTAAGTGTCAAAGTCCACGGCAACAATCCATTTACGAGAAGTGTGAGTATATCAGAGCATTTGCCTTTCAAGGCTTAGAATGCAGGGAATATAGGAAGACGTTATGTTCCATCTGATAAGAATGCAATATCCAGCCATTTAGACCTTTGGGGTGGGGGAGTAGCATCCTTCTTTCCCTTATAATTTGAACTTATGAATGCAGGCATTACCGCAGGGGCCCTCGCAGCCATTGTAGCCGTGCTGGTCTCCCTACCACTCAAATCTCCGGACGACTCCCTCCTAAACTCGGCCTCGGTGGCCGTCGCCGCCCTTATCGTAGGCCTGATCTCGGGGCTTATGTGGCGAATGCTTATCAACACGGAGGGCCGACCCAAAAAGTTCGGGATTCTTTGGGGCGTTTCATCCGTGACCGTCGGATCCATGCTCCTGTCAGCCTTCGCCGTCCAGTTGGACAATCTGATCCCTTTCGCCCTTCCGCTGGTCATCATCGTTTGCCTTATCACAGGCGTCTTGACTCCTCTATTTGGCCGCGACCCCTCGCCATTGCGCTGGTGGGCCGCTCCGGCTGCAGTGGTGGTGGTTCTCGCCCTGGCGATACCTCTTGCCAACGTAGGCGACGAGGAGTCCGGTAGGCTGGAGCTCCCCCCGAAGTCGGGCCTTGTACAACCGGCCCCATACATGTACTTTGATTCCCTCTAGCTGGACCGGAGGTTCTGAATGCCCGTAACCCTGACACGAGCTAAGGTCTTTGCCGTCGCCTTGGGCCTGTTTCTCCTTATCGTCGCAGCCTGCGGCTCTGTCGACGTCAACGTAGAACGCTCAACTTCTACCCCCGCCCCGGACCCCACGCCTACGTCAGCCCCCGCCGATACCCCGGCCCCTACAGCAGTTCCCGTTGATACACCCACCCCCACCGAGCCCCCACCCGCCGACCCCGGCTCATACGAAGGCGTAACCTACGTTGTCGGCAAAGGTTCGGAGGCGACTTTCACCGTCGAGGAGAAGCTGTCCAGCCTTCCCCTTCCCAACGACGCCGTAGTCCGCACCACGGCCCTTTCCGGTGAAGTCCACTTCGACGGTCGGCTCTCAGTTATCAACATCCAGCTCCACGAGCTCGAAAGCGACCAGTCTCGCCGAGACCGCTACATCCGGGAGAGGATGTTCCCGAACGACCCTATAGCCACCTTCACCCTACCCGACGCTCGTCCCCTCCCCGAAGGCTTCTCCAACGGCGAGGAGGTCTCCATAGAGATAACCGGCCAGCTCGAAATCAAAGGCGTCCAGGCCCCTGTCATCTTCCAGGTCGAGGCCCGTGATGACGGCGACGTGGTGCATATTCTCGGGCGCACCTCCTTCCTCTGGTCCGACTTCGGGATGACCGCCCCCAACGTCGGGAGCTTCGTCAGCGTCACAGACGAAGTCGCCGTCGAGATTCTCATATCCGCCCGGCCTTCAGACGGCTGATCAAAGGACACGATGTGAAATTCGGTCTATTCATCAACGCCCAGCACCCGGCCGGCGAGTCCGTCTCTCAGCGCATCGCCGAGGCCTCCGAACAGACCCGCCTCGCCCGCGAAGCCGGATTCGACATGATATGTGCCGGCCAGCACTACCTCTCCCACCCATACCAGATGAGCGCCATCATCCCCCTCCTCGCCAGACTAACCGCCGACGCTGAGGGCATGGAGATCGCGGCCACGGTGCTCCTAATCCCTCTTCTCAACCCTGTGGACGTCGCCGAGACCTGCGCTACCCTCGACGCCATGTCCGGCGGCCGCTTCGTCCTCGGAATCGGGATCGGGTACAGAGACGAGGAGTACACCGCCTTCGGTATCCAACGCTCCGAACGCATCCCCCGCCTCATTGAAGCCATGGAAATCATCCGCCTCCTCTGGACCGAGGACGAGGTGGAGTACAACGGCGCCTATTACCAAGTTCCCAAAGTCCGGGTCGCCACTCGGCCCGTTCAGAAACCCCATCCACCCATCTGGGTAGCCGCCAACGGGCCTCCGGCCATCGCCAGGGCTGCTCGCTGGGGATATCCCTGGGTCATCAATCCCCACGCCACCATCGGAATGATCTCCGGCCAGCTTGATTACTACCGCAAAATCGCCGCAGAGGCCGGCCACCCCATGCCTGCCACCCTACCCATGATGCGCGAGCTATACGTGGCCCCCGATTCCGCAACCGCCTACGCCGAAAGCCGACCCTACCTCGAGAGCAAGTACGCGGCCTACGCCGCCTGGGGACAGGACAAGGCCATGCCCGAAGGCGAGTCCTTCTCCGTCCCATTCGACCAACTGGCACGGGACCGCTTCCTTATCGGCAATCCCGAGGAAGTGGTCCGCGAGATCCAGCGCTACCGCGACGAGCTTGGTATCAACCACCTGAACATACGGGTACAGTGGCCCGGGATGCCCCACGCCAACGCTATGCGGCAGCTGGAGATCCTCGGCAAGGAAGTCCTTCCCAGGTTCCGGTAGGCGGGCCTGAGAAACATGGAGACAGAGGCAATGAACCAACTAGTAACAGGAGACCACACCACCGTCGGCATTGCCGTTCCCCAGATGTTCCCGCCCGGGCCTACGGACTTGGGCCTCATACGGGAGCACCTTACCCTGGTCGAGGCTCTCGGCTATGAAAGCGTCTGGACCCAGCATGGTGTCTTTGCCACGAGTCCCAACCTGGATCCTTTCACCCTCCTCGCTTTCGCCGCGTCCTGCACCCGAACCATCAAGCTCGGCATCTCCGTCGTCGTCCTTCCCTACCACAATCCCGTGAATGTGGCCAAGATTTCGGCGAGCCTGGACCAGATCTCGGGAGGTCGGCTCATCCTGGGAGTGGGAATAGGCGGGGACGGTGAATCCTACCCGGCCTTCGGATTCGACGCCTCCCACCGGATTGCCCGCTTCGAAGATGCCGTCACCCTGATCCGCAGGCTGTGGGCCGAGCCCAGCGTCGACTTCCAAAACAACTTCTGGAAGCTGGAAAACGTCTCCATAAACCCAAAGCCCGTCCAGAAACCCCACATCCCGATCTGGTTCGGCGCTTCCGCCGACTCCGCGGTAGAGCGCGCAGCCAGAATGGGCGACGGGTTCATGGGGGCAGGCGCCGCAAACGCCTCAGATATCGCTGCATTCAGGAAGGTTCTCGCCAAGCTGCGCTCTGCCCTCGAAGAGAACGGCCGAGACCCTGCCGCCTTCCCCATCTCCAAACGGGTCTACTTGGCCATCGACGATGACAGGGAGTCCGCCAACAGAAAGATCCAGCAATGGTTCCTTAACCACTACCACAGCGCCGAACTCGGGATGACTGTCTCCCTAATCGGCTCCGTGGACGAGATCGTCGATAAGCTCGGGCCCCTGGCCGAGGAAGGGTTGGACATGATCATGTTCAACCCCGTCTACAATCTCATCGAGCACGCTCAAATAATCGCCGAACGGGTTGTCCCTCAGTTCTAGCGACACCGGTAAACAGTCCATATTGTGCACGAATCCTTAATGCCTGCTATCATCTACGCTGTCTCATTCATGCCCACTATCAGGAGACCGCAGACATGCAGACCCTAGCCCAACTGCTCGACGCCGGGGCCCCAGACAAAGCCGCCATAGTAACGCCCAACGGCCCGAGCCTGACTTACCGGCAGCTCCGAGACCAGGTCGAAGAGTTGGCCTCGACCCTGTCTGCCGCAGGCCTCTCCCAGGGTCAGGCCGCTTCAATAGTCCTGGGCAACGACATCCGGTTCGTAGCCACATTCCTAGCCGTGGCCCGGCTGGGAGCGGTCGCCGCCCCCCTCAACCCCAACTACACCGAAGACGAGTATCGTTTCTATATGGAAGATGCAGGCGCTTCACTGGCCATACTCCCGCCGGAAGAGCATCCGGCGCGGGGAGCGGCCCAACGGCTCGGGCTTCTCTGCATAGAGGCCCAGGACTCGGGTGACGGCGCAGTCCGCCTGACACGGGAAGGCACAACACTAGAGGGCAAGGGCCAGCCCGAAGGCCCCTCCCCCGACGACATAGCGCTCTTCCTCCACACCAGCGGCACTACCAGCCGACCCAAGGGCGTCCCCCTCAGCCACGCTAATCTCGCATCGTCCCTCGACAACATCGTGGGTACCTACGGCCTCTCGGAAGAGGACAGGGCCCTGATGATAATGCCCCTCTTCCACGTCCACGGTCTCATCGGCGTCCTTTTCTCCACCTTCGCAAGCGGAGGCACGACCATCGTCCCGAGCCGATTCAGCGCCAGCAACTTCTGGCCCGTGGCCCTGGAGCAGGCCGCCACCTGGTATTCCGGCGTCCCGACCATGCACCAGATCCTCCTCTCCCGCGCCGACAGCGACAACGCTCCCCGGGGCACTTTCAGGTTCATCCGCTCCTGCAGCGCAGCCCTGGCTCCCGCGGTACTGGAAGGGATGGAGGCCCGCTTCGACTCCCCAGTGCTTGAGGCCTACGGCATGACCGAGGCATCCCACCAGATGTCCTCCAACCCCCTGCCTCCGGCTCAGCGCTTTGCTGGGACTGTGGGCCAGGGCACCGGCGTCCGGATCGCCATCATGGACGAGGCCGGGGCTATGTTCGCAGACGGGGACCGGGGCGAAGTCGTGATCATGGGGCCCAACGTCATGAAGGGCTACCGCAACAACCCACGGGCCAACGCCTCCTCCTTTACCGGCGGCTGGTTCAGGACAGGCGACCAGGGCTTCCTCGACGATCTCGGATACCTCAGCATCACGGGTCGGTTGAAGGAGCTGATCAACCGCGGCGGCGAGAAGATCGCTCCCCTGGAGGTCGACGCAGTCCTTGCCCAGCATCCCGCCGTGCAGGACGCCATATGCTTCGGCGTCCCTGACGAAAAATTCGGCGAAGAAGTCCACGCCGCTATCGTGGTCAACGGAGACGTTACGCAGGAGGACATCCAAGCCTTCTGCCAAAAGTACCTAATCGATTTCAAGGTCCCCAAGACCGTACACATAGTCGACACCCTTCCGCGCACGGCCACCGGCAAGATACAGCGCAGAAACGTCGCCGCACTGTTTAGCTAATATGCCTAAATCAAAGCCCCCAATCCCCCGCCCCTGGTCCCGAGCCCTCCTCTGGGCAGCGGCAATCACGTTGTTCATAGTCCTGGCTACTGCCGTTATCAACCCTCTCTTTGACCGCGTCGTTAACTGGGGTTTGCTCACTATATTCGCAACGCTGATCTTCATAGCCCTCGTCTCGGCCTTCCGTCGGCGCTGGATCTAGCCCCTCACCCTCCATTCATCCCCCACCCTTCATTCCGGCCGCCGAGAGCCGGAATCCATCCCCAGGAGGGGCCGCTCATCCTTGTATATTGATAGGTAGGTCGGGGTAGGCCGATTCATCCTTGGTTAGGAGACCGTGCCTCAGCGTGGTCGCCCCGATAAGTTAATCATAGAGCCCGAACAGTTGCCTGGGCCAACGCAAGCCCGTATCGGCAAGGATGGGCCAAAGGAGAAACATGGCTGGTAATCGGAGAGCATACGTAGGAATTGATGTGTCCAAGGGGTGGGGGGATGTGGCGGTGAGACCCACGGGAGAATGTTGGCGCTTCAATCAGGACCAGGAGGGGATTAGAGAACTGGTAACCCGCTTGGTGGCCTTGAAGCCAGCCTTAGTGGCTATGGAGGCCACAGGGGGCTACGAGAGGGCTTTGACCGCAGCCCTGGGTAATGAGGGGGTCCCTACTACCGTCCTGAATCCGAGACATGTCCGGGACTTCGCACGCTCCCAAGGGATGCTCGCCAAGACCGACCGGTTGGATGCAGGCATGATCGCACACTTCAGTGAGGTCAGCGATCTGCGCCCACAACCTCCCAAAAGCCCTGAGTCCCTTGAGTTGGATGCGTTGGTATCAAGACGCCGCCAGCTCGTCGGTATGAAGACCAGGGAGAAGAACAGACTGGAGAACGCAAACCCCGTCGTCAGAAAGAGCATAGAGGGGATCATTGATCTGCTCGACGAGGCCCTGGATCAGATAGACCGAGACCTCAAGGAGAGGCTGCACAAATCAGAACTGTGGCGTGAGCAGGTTATCCTTCTCAGGACCGTCCCCGGCATAGGACCAGTCGCCACTTACAGTCTCCTGGCAGGCTTGCCAGAGTTGGGTAAGCTCAACCGCAGAGAGATCGCCGCCCTCGTTGGCGTAGCCCCACTCGCCCGGGACAGCGGTAAGATGCGCGGTTCACGCACCTGCTGGGGCGGTCGGGCTACCGTCAGGGCCGCCCTCTACATGCCCACCCTCGTCGCCGTGCGCTTCAACCCAGTCCTCAAGGAATTCTACACTCGCCTCGTGGAGGCGGGCAAGCCAAAGAAGGTCGCCATTACAGCCTGCATGAGAAAACTACTCACCATCCTCAATGCCATGCTCAAACAACAAGCTCATTGGAACCCAATATCCGCTTGACTATCACAACAGTTGCTGAGGCCCTCGAAGGGTCGAGCGGGGTGTGGCGCGCGTTGTCAATGCGGCGTGGTTTCCCCCACTCCCCACCCGACGCCTTTTACACTGTCATCCCGAGGCCCCGCGAGGGATCTAGGACTTGCCCGCTCACGCCTCACCCATGACTCAACAACAGAGTGGGCGGGTGGGACTCAATATACTCCCTGAGCCTCTGGCAGTGCCTCCCTACCCCACCTTCACCACCCCCAACACCACCTCCCGGCCGTCCAGGTTGTGGGTCTCCTTAAAGGCATCAGGTGGGGGCGTGGACGTGAGAATTTCACGGGATAGGGTCTCCTGCTTGATGTATGCTTCGAAGGTGGCCACGGTCTCCATCACTGACTCATCCCCACTAATGTAGCTCACTATCTGATCGACCACTTCGAAGCCCGCCGACCGACGCATGGTCTGCAGCCTGTGCACCAGCTCCCTCGCCATTCCCTCCCTCGCCAGCTCCTCCGACACCGTCGTCGGCACCGCGACCACGTACTCCCCCTCCGCCGCCACTGACAACCCCTCTTTCTCCACCGCCTGCAGATTCACCTCCTCCGGTTCCAGGGTGAACCCGGCTACCTCGACGCTGTGCCCCGCGTTCACCGCTTCCGCCACCTCCCTGGAATCCATCTCTCCGAGACCTTTGGCGATCTTGGGGGTGTCCTTGCCGTACTTGGGCCCGAGCGCCGACGTGTTCGCTGAGACCTTGTAGTCGTACAGCTCTGACGGTGACTCGGCGAACTCCAGGGCCTTGACGTTCAACTCCTCGCCCACCTGGTCGAAGCTGCGCCGCAGGGCCTCCCTCTCCCCCGCGTCCCGCACCATAACCTTCACCGACGCCAGCGGCTGACGTACCTTGATGCCCGCCTTGCTCCGGGCCGCGCGGCCCAGGCTGCTGATCTTCATTGCCAGCCGAGCCTCGTCGTTGAGGGCGGGGTCTATGAGCGACTCGTCGGCCTCGGGGAACCAGGCCAGGTGAACGCTCTCAGGGGCAGAAGAATCAACTGCGTAGACCAGGTTCCGATAGAGCTCTTCCGCCAGGAACGGGGTGAAGGGCGCGATGAGCTTGGACAGGGTGACCAGGCAGCCGTATAGGGTGTCGTAGGCCGACTGTTTCTCGGCGTCGTTCTCACTCTTCCAGAAGCGGCGTCGGCTCCGACGCACGTACCAGTTGGACAGCACGTCGACAAAACCTTCGATCCTGCGGCCCGCGTTTGTCGGATCGTAGTTGTCCAGCGAGTCGGTCACGTCCTTGACCAGCCTGTGCAACTCCGACTCTATCCACCTGTCCAGCCCCGAGGCTCGTGTCCCGTTCCTCTCCCCACTTGGCTGATAGCCGTCGATGTTGGCGTAGGTGACGAAGAACGAGTAGGTGTTCCACAGGGTGAGCATGAACTTCCGGATGGCTTCCTGTACCAACTCACCCGAGAACCGACGCGGGTTGCCCGGCGGCGAGGCCGTGTACAGGTACCACCGAAGGGCGTCTGCGCCCTGGGCGTCGAGCACCGACCACGGCTTCACCACGTTCCCCTTGGACTTGCTCATCTTCTCCCCATTCTCATCAAGGATGTGCCCGAGACAGATGACGTTGCGGAAGCACGGCTCGCCGAACACCAGGGAAGAGATGGCGTGGAGGCTGTAAAACCAGCCTCGCGTCTGGTCGACGGCTTCGCATATGTAGTCGGCGGGGAACCGACCGTCCTTTCGCATGTCCTCGTTCTCAAACGGGTAGTGCCACTGCGCGATGGGCATCGCCCCCGAGTCGAACCAGACGTCCATCACTTCCAGGATGCGGCCCATCGTGCCGCCGCAGTCTCCGCATTCGTAGTAGATCTCGTCGACGTTGGGGCGGTGGAGGTCCAGGGGCTCGGTGATGCCGCGCATGGCCTTCTTCGAACGGAGGTCGGCTATCGAGCCTATGCACTCGTATTTCTCACATGAGTCGCACTGCCAGAAGGGTATCGGGGTGCCCCAGTAGCGCTCCCTCGAAATGGCCCAGTCATGCACGTTCCTCAGCCACTCCCCGAACCGGCCCCACTGGATGTGGCCGGGGTACCAGTTCACCTTGTCGTTGTTGTCCAGCAGCGTGTCTTTGATGGCCGTGGTGTTGATGTACCAGGAGCTCTTGGCGTAGTAGACCAGCGGCGAGTTGCACCGCCAGCAGAAGGGGTAGGTGTGGACTATCTGGGTGCTCCGGAACATCAGTTCCCGGGCCGTGAGGTCGTCGATGATATCAGCGTCGGCGTCCTTCACGAACTTCCCTGCGAAGGGGAAGTCCCCGAGCATTCCGCCCTGCAAATCGACGTGCTGGACAAAATACAACCCCGCCGACGCCCCTATCTTGAAGTCGTCCTCTCCGAAGGCCGGAGCGATGTGCACCACCCCCGTCCCCTCGTCCAGGCTCACGAAGTCCCCGCCGACAACATGAAATGTCGCTGTCTGCCCCGGCGTGTAGCTGGCGCCCCTCTGCACCCGGCCCTCGGCAAACTTGCCAATACCCGGGACCCGGTAGGCCACCGGGTTGTAAAGGGCCTTGTATCCGATCCCCGCCAGGTCGCTGCCCTTCACCGTCCCGAGAGTCTGATAGCCCTTCGGAAGCAGCTTTCCGATGAGGGCCTCGGCCAGGATCAGCCGTTCGGGAATGGCGCCCTCCGCCTTGTCCTGGACGACTGTGTAGTCCGCGTCGGGGTCGACGGCCAGGGCCGTGTTGCCGGGAAGAGTCCAGGGGGTGGTGGTCCAGGCTAGGATGGAGGTCGGAAGGGGGGACCCGCCAATGAGGGTGCGAGCCGCATTGCTGTAATCGTCGTCCTCCAGGTCGACCCTGAACTTTACGAATATGGCCACGTCCTTCGTTTTGTCGTTGTAGCCTTGGGCCACCTCGTGGTCGCTCAGGGATGTGACGCAGCGGGGGCAGTGCCAGATCGACCTATATGCCTCGTAGATCAGGCTCCGGTCCCAGAGCTGCTTCAGGATCCACCACATCGACTCGATATACGAGGTTTCGAAGGTGACGTAGGGATGCTCCATGTCGATCCAGAAGCCGATGCGGTCTGTGAGCGCCTCCCATTCCTTCACGTATCGCATCACGTTCTGCTTACAGGCGGCGTTGAACTCGGCGATCCCGTGCTCCTCGATCTGCGCCTTCCGCGTAATGCCGAGACTCTTCTCGACCTCCAGTTCGACGGGCAGGCCGTGGGTATCCCACCCGGCCTTGCGAGGCGCGCAGAAGCCCTTCATCGTCTTGTAGCGGGGCATGATGTCCTTGAAGACCCGAGACAGGACGTGGTGGATGCCGGGGCCGGCGTTGGCCGTCGGCGGCCCTTCGAACATCACGTACTGAGGCCTGTCCCGACGCTCCTCCACCGACCGGTTCGCAATATCCCGGTCCTTCCAGAACTTCAGCACCCGCGTCTCCAGCTCCGGAAAACTCACCTTGCTCGATACCGGTTTGAACATCATTTCGCTCATCTCTTTAGTCATTCACTCTACAAGTCTGTTGCCTGTCTTTAATCGTCATCCCTCCCCCTCCGTCATCCCAGCCCCCGAGCCGGGATCCATCCCCGGCAGGGGCCGCTCACCCTGAGGCTCTCGAAGGGTCGAGCGGGAGGGGGGGTGGCCCCGTAATGGCAACCGTTCGTGGTTACCCGACGCCATACCACCCCATACCCCCTGTCATTCCGAGGCCCCACGCTGAAAGTCCGCCGGGGCGGGAGGAATCTAGGACTTGCCCACTCCCGTCCCCCCTTCGGAGCCCAACAAAAAATCCCGCCCCTAAAGGGACGGGATACAACCCGCGGTACCACCCTAATTGTCCGCCTGCGGCGGACCTTCTCATCAGGACACGAGCCCAGAAATACAAGGCCTATGCCCTCGCCCCGGTAACGTGGAGCGGCTCCGGCCACGCCTACTGACCGCTAAACGGATTTCGGGTGGCGGCTCGGGAGGGATTCTCGGGGCCGGGCTCCGGGCCTGCTTTCACCGGACCAGGCTCGCTGACCGCAGCGTGGAACACCCGCCTGTGGAGGGTCGTGCCCCTACTCGTCTCCGTCTTCGCCGATAGCGTGTTCAGTATTGGGTTAGGACGACCGGAACAAAGGCAAAGCGCCCTCTTGCTGGGGCAGCCGAGCCTTTATGGCTTCCTTTATCTCTTCGTTGCTCGGGAACCGGCCTGTCTCCAGCTTGGAGAACACCAGCTCACCGTCGATCGTGACCTCGAACTTGCCCTCTTTGGCAGTGACAATCTTGAAGGTCTCGATGTCGTAATCGTACTCCCTCATCACCTCTTCCGTCAGACTGACGGCTTCGGGGAGGTAGTTTCACATAGTGCAGTATTCGATCTCGACGTTCAGCTTCTTCGCCATCCGTACCCCACCCCCTTTCTTCGGCTAAGGTCTATGACCACCCTCCAAAAGCGAAAGACATTATATCTCACCCAGTGCCACTCGTCATTCCACGCCCCGTCCGCCAGCCGAGCCCTAACGGCGCCCTCTATCTCCCCGGCCCCCGGGAACCGACCCGACTCCTGTCTGGAGAACACCAACTCCCCGTCGATTCTAACGTCGAACTTCCCCTCTTCTCCCACGACGAACTTGAAGCTGTGAATGTCGTAGTCGTGCTCCCTCATCACCGCCTGCATCACGCGCACTGCCTCCCCCAAGTACCCCAACCCTGCGCAGTATTCGATCTCGATATTCAGCTTCTTTGCCATCCTCGCACCTCATGCTCACTATTCCCTGCTTAAATGATAACTCGCCTCATATCCAGACCATCTGATTTGCCCGATCTAACTTCGGATGGTAAACTGACTGTTTACCCCCTGAGAGTTAGAGCCTTGACTGCTTTACACAAATTTATGCCAGTGATCAGGGTTGCAGGTCTGGTAGTCGTGCTTTGCACCTTGACCGTTGTGGTGGTGGCGTGTGGTCAACAAGATCGCACTATCGTATTAGAAGCGTCCCCGGCCACCGACAGGGTAGCCTTAGTGGCGCTGTACGAAGCCACCGACGGTCCCAATTGGGAACAAAGCGACAACTGGCTAACAGATGCCCCATTGGCTGAATGGTACGGCGTCACCACCGACGCCAGAGGCCGCGTCACCGTACTGGACTTGTATCTGAATGGGCTGCATGGCGAGATACCCTCGGAGTTGGCAACCCTTTTCAGTTTGACGGAACTGGACCTCAGGGATAACAACCTACGTGGACGAATACCGCCTCAATTGGGAAACCTCCCTAATCTGAAAGTCTTGGATATCAGCTACAACATCCTCAGGGGAGGAATACCGCCTGAACTGGGCAGATTGGATAACCTCGAAGTCCTGAGAATTACCGACAACCTGTTGATAAGAGGGGAGATACCGCCCGAACTTGGCAATCTCTCCAATCTGAAAGAACTGGACCTTGGATACAACGAATTGAGCGGAGAAATACCGCCGGAGCTCGGCAAGCTCAGGAACCTTAGAGTGCTGAAATACGGGGGTAATGCCATCGGAGGTTGCATCCCCCATCAGCTTGAGTATGTGTTTCCAGACTATAAGTCAACCTCGTTCTGCGCTCCCGACCCCAGCCCCACACCCGTACCATCCTTCGACTCCAGCACCGACAGGCTCGCCCTCGTGGCCCTCTACCAGGCCACCGACGGTCCCAACTGGAAACGGAATGACAACTGGCTCACCGACGCGCCACTGGAGCAATGGTTTGGAGTAAGGGCCGGCTATGAAAATGGCCGTGTCTATGACCTGAGTCTCTCCGGCAACGGACTGAGCGGAGAGTTGCCGCCGGAGTTGGGCAACCTCGATCAGTTGAGGTTCTTGAGCATCGTCAACGATGAGTTGAGCGGGAAGCTGCCACCGGAACTGGGTAATCTCACCAACCTGCATTCCCTCGTCCTATACAACAACAAGTTGAGCGGACAACTGCCGCCTGAACTGGGCAACCTCTCCAACCTGGAAGTCCTATTTCTTCGGGACAATGAGTTCAGTGGGAGCATACCGTCCGAATTGAGTGACCTGCATAAGCTGGATGCCTTGCTTCTATCCAACAACAGATTAGCCGGACAAATACCTGCCGAGTTGGGTGCTATCCCGGGCGTTTTGCATGTGGACCTGACAGGCAATCAGTTCACCGGTTGCCTGCCCAGCGGCCCCCAATCGTTAAATCCGGCTGTAAACCTTCCCCCCTGTATCGTCGCCACGTCCACCCATACCCCCATCCCTGACACCTCTACCCCTGACATCTCCACCCCAACGCCTACCCCCCTCTCCGACACCCCCACCCCCACTGCTGCCCCAACCTTCGATGACAGCACCGACAGGGCTGCTCTCGAGGCCTTGTATGAGGCCACCCGTGGGCCCAACTGGCGACGCAACGACAGTTGGCGCACCAATGCACCTTTGCGTTCATGGCGAGGCGTCACAACAGACGAAAGCGGCCGCGTAATAGGAATATATCTCGGGAGCAATGGGCTGAGGGGGCATATCCCGCCGGAACTGGGAAACCTTACCTATCTGAGAAACTTGGACCTGAGTTACAACCAACTGACGGGGAATATACCTGCCGAACTGGGAGGCCTTGCCAATCTGGAAACGCTGGAACTGCGTAATAATCAGCTGACGGGGAATTTACCGGCTGAACTGATTAAGCTTGACAATCTTTCCGTACTCACACTGTCGGTGAATCAGTTTGAAGGTTGCAAACCCTCAGAACTAACATCCGGAAAGGCTAGCGATCTCTACGCGCTTGCAATCCCTTGGTGTCACTTGGTTCCCGCTCCCACCCCCACCCCCACTCCCGCTCCCACCGTGTTCGCCTTTCTCCGATACGATACCCCTTGGCTTATTGACCGGGTCGTCGCCATGTCGCAGGAGGAGGATGTGAGGATCGAGGAGTTCTATCTACGTGTAGGGCAACTGGAGCGTACCGACACGATGCTGATGTGCCAGTCCTATGGAAGAGTCACAGGGGGCACTGACCGGCTAATCACCTACTACAACGTACTGAACAGGAATGGAGAGGCCGTAATCGACTACGAATTCTCGTGGTTCCGCACTTCCTATACCCCAGTCCCCAGCAACTGAGGAAGGATAACCTTTTGTATTTAACATACGGAGAAACGACTGATGAGGTAGTCGTTTCCGTTCGGGAGCCGGAGTAATGCTTACTACAAGATACAGATGGGTATCGGTGACCAGGTTAGCAGGGCTGGCAACCTTGCTATGCGCCCTGGGTATCATAACCGTGGCCTGCGGTCAGTCCGGCCCCTTGGAGGCTTCACCCACCCCTTCTGGCATCCCTTCCTCCACCCCGCCGCCGCCATCCGCTGAAACTGACCGAGCCGCCCTCGTGGCCCTCTACGCTTCCACTGGCGGCCCGGGCTGGACATACAACAACGGCTGGCTGACTAACGGCCCTTTGGATGCGTGGCGAGGCGTCACTACCGATGATAGCGGCCGCGTTATCAAACTGGAGGTTGATTTCCTGGGCCTAAAGGGAGCTATACCCCCGGACCTGGGTAATCTCTCAAGCCTGAAACGGCTCGATCTCAGCTTCAACCGGTTGACCGGCGAGATACCGCCGGAGTTAGGCAACCTGACCAACCTGGAATACCTGCATCTCGGGGGCAACCGGTTGACTGGCGAGATACCACCTGAGTTGGGCAAATTATCAAACCTCAGACTGCTAAGTCTTCGTCTTAACAGGTTGACCGGCGAGATACCGCCGGAACTGGGTAACCTCACTTTTTTGGAATACCTTAACCTGGAGCAAAATCGTTTAAATGGTGAGATACCACCGGAACTGGGTCGACTCGCCAACGTGTACGAATTATCTCTCAGATACAATCAGTTAAGCGGAGAGATACCGCCTGAGCTGGGCAATCTTTTTAACCTTGACGGACTGTACCTGGGCCACAACAACTTGGAAGGACTGTTCCCTCTGGAGTTGACTAACTTGCCAAATCTCGGCTACATAGACCTTGAGGACAACGAAATCATCGGATGCATCCCCAAGGATTTGCTGAAGATGTACGGCTCCTGCCTGCAGACTTCCAAATAGTACCCACCCCCTCCCCCCCTAAGCCCCCCTATCTCCCCCCCCGTGCGCTATCATTGACCTTGCCATGTTGAACCTTAAGGCTCTCTCCCAACTCCAAAAGAGGATAATCTTCGCCATCGGCCTGGCCGGCATCGCTGCCATCGTCATCGCTCTCAGCAACCCCTTCGCCTCGGACCCCTCTGCAATGACCGAGGACGGCTCCATGATCATGCTCGGCGCCGCCGACAACACCAACCTCGGCGAAGGCGATTACGAGGTCGGGCCCGCCGTCGGAGACGCCGCACCCAACTTCATGCTCGTCAACGCCGCCGGTGAGGTCGTCAGCCTGGACTCCTTCCTCGGCGAGAAGGCCGTGGTCGTCAACTTCTGGGCCAGCTGGTGCAACTTCTGCCTCGAAGAGATGCCCGACCTCGAAGCCGTCGCCCAGGAGTTCAGCGACGACGTGGTCATCCTCGGCGTGAATAACCAGGAGACCTCCTCCCAGGGCGATCCCTTCGCCGTGGCCCGGGGCGTCACCTACCCCCTGCTCTACCTCCCCAAGGACGACCAGATCGTCAAGGCGTACCAGGTCCTCGCCATGCCCACCACCTACTACCTCGACATCAACGGCGTCATCGTCGACCGAAAGCTGGGCTTCGACACCCGTGAAAGCATCCGCGAACGGGTCCTCCTCGCCCTCGAAAACTAGCGCACTCGTTCATTAAGGACAGCCTACCTTACTGCCGAGCCGACCCCAATTGCCGTGTCATTCCGAGGCTCCGCGAGGAATCAAAGGCGTCTGCCCACCGCGGATCTGACTCAAAGGCCATCAACACCTTCAAACGCTGACCCCCACCATGCCACCGACCAAACTCCTCCTCCCGATAACCACCCTCCTCATAGCGCTCCTCATAATCGCCGCCTGCGGCGGCTCCTCCCCAACCCCCTCTCCCTCGATGGGAGTGGGTGAGGGTGAGGGTGATTCCCCCACCCCCGAGGCCCCCGAACAGCCCTGGCCTGAGCCCGACGCCGAGACCCCCCTCCCCACCCGGCCCTCGGCGACACCCACGCCCGTCCCCACCCCCGACTTCGACCCTGCCGCCTACTTCGCTCAATCCGACCCCACCGGCAGAAACCCCTGGCGCACCGACTTCTCCAAGCACTCCATCGACTATACCGAAATCCTCCTTGGACAGGTCCGCGACGGGATCCCGTCTATCGACAACCCCAAGTTCGCGCCCGTATCCGACGACCCCGACTGGCTCGCCGACCGCGAACCCGTTATCGCCCTCCAGATCGGCGGCGACGCCCGTGCCTACCCCCTCCAGATTATGACCTGGCACGAGATCGTCAACGACATCGTCGGCGGGAACCCTGTCATCGTCACCTTCTGCCCCCTCTGCAACTCCGCCATCGCCTTCGAACGCCGCATGGGCAACACCATCAACTCCTTCGGCGTCAGCGGCCTCCTCCGCTACAGCGACCTCATCATGTACGACCGGGACACCGATAGCTGGTGGCAGCAGATTCTCGGCGAGGCTATCGTCGGCAAGCTAACCGGCACCCGGCTCCCCCAGGTCCCCGCCTCAATCATCTCCTGGGCCGACTTTCGAGAGAACTATCCTGACGGCCAGGTACTCACCCGGGACACGGGCTTCACCCGCCAGTACGGCCGCAACCCCTACACCGGCTACGACGACATCGACTCCTCGCCCTTCCTGTTCGTCGGCCCCGAGGACGAACGCCTCCGCCCCGTGGAGCGTGTAGCGGCCGTGGAGCTTGGTGGAGAGTCGGTGGCCTACCCCTTCCTCAGGCTGGAGGAGACCCCCGTGGTCAACGACGATATAGGTGGGACGCCGGTAGTGGTCCTCTTCTCGATGGGCACTGCGTCGGCGCTGGACGGCAGCAACATCGCCTCCTCCCGGGACGTGGGCGCCACCGGCGTCTACGACCGACGCCTCGGCGACCAGACCCTCACCTTCCGCCCCGACTCCGGCGCCTTCATCGACGAAGAGACCGGCTCGACCTGGAACGTCCTCGGCCGCGCCGTCGACGGCTCCTTAGAAGGCGAGACCCTCACCCCCATAATCCACGCCAACCACTTCTGGTTCGCCTGGGCCGCCTTCAAACCCAACACCCGAGTCTGGACCTCCTAACCCCCTCGCACCTCACCCTCCCCACCCCCGAGCCGGAATCCAGGGGAGGTGCCGTTCGCCCTGAGCGGAGTCGAAGGGTCTCAAGAACGGAATGGGGGTGGTGTCCCCTCCCGTAGGGGCGATTGGCCAATCGCCCTAACGTCCTGGATGCTACTCACCCCCCGACCACCCCACCCCCTTCTCCCCCGTCATTCCGAGGCCCCGCGAGGAATCTATACCATCTCCAACATGTTTCATAATTAGCAAAGCTCAAATCGCCGAAGTGGGGCTTGGGAATTCCAACTGTCACTCTAGGGTGTCATGTGTGAGTTCCTGTTAATTCGACGTCAAATGGATATGAGCTCATCTTGACGTGCTACAATCTCAAAAATACAAACAGAAAGACCGATATGACTAGAACCATAGCCACAACCACTACATTGGTCGTGACATTTGTTCTAGTTGTGGTGATCGCCTGTGGCGGCGGTGCTCCTGCGGATGAGCAGTCCTCCCCCTCACCTACTAGCACATCAACAGTCCAACCAACTGCTACCCCTGCCCATGCTCCAACTTCTGTAGCGGTTGACACCCCTACGTCCGAGCCAATCTCCATTCCCGCCCCAACTCCTCTCCCAGTTCCTACCGCCTCCCCTACCCCTTCCCCGACGCCCTCACCTGTCCCCACTCCGACGACAACACCCGTCCCCACGCCGACACCTACGCCCGTCCCCACGTCGACACCCACGCCCGTCCCCACGTCGACACCCACGCCCGTCCCCACGTCGACACCCACGCCCGTCCCCACGCCCACGCAGACACCTTCTGCGGAATTGTCAGCTTCTGAAGTGTATGAACGGATTTCCCCTTCAGTAGCGTTCATCGAGACGACTGCGGCTACGGGCAGCGGAGTTCTTGTTCAAGGTGGCTACGTAATCACCAACTACCACGTGGTATGGCCTTACGAATCGGTCTGGGTTGTCTTCCCTGATGGAACAGAGTTGGAGAATGTTCCGGTAATAGGATGGGACCCGATGGCGGACTTGGCAGTATTGGGGCCAGTAGACGTATCCGCTCAGCCACTCAAGCTGGCAGATGGAGAGAACACTTCCCTCGGGTCCGAATTACTTCTCATCGGTTATCCGGCCGAAGTAGAACTGTTCCCGCAGCCGACCATCACCCGCGGAATCCTCTCTCGCTTCCGCGAATGGGAGCGTCTTGGAATGACTTACTTCCAAACGGATGCTGCAATCGCAGGCGGCCAGAGCGGTGGGGTGCTGGTCGACTCCAGGGGCGATGTAGTAGGTATCTCCACATTTTCTTTCAGCGAGGCAGGTTTCGGATTGGCATCATCATCTGCCGACATCATGCCAATCGTAGAAAGACTGGCTCAAGGTGAATTCACGTCCGGGCTTGGTGACCGTCGGCTTCCGGTCGGACGTGGCAGCTTTGAGGTGGACGTCGATTTGCGCAACTATTGGGACGCAAGGACCTATGTATTCGATGCAACAGCGGGGACCATATTTGAGGCAACAATCGAAGGCCCAGGCGATGGATGGTTCTATGTGGCTGACCCGTTTGGTTCGATTTTACAAGTGGATGACGCTTACACAGGGATCGAGTACGGATCTGTGGAGTTGTTGACAAGCGGTGTCCACTTCCTCCAAGTCGAGATGGCGTCAGGGGACTCGTCTGGCTTTGACTTGTCAAGCAGTGTCAGGCTGAGACTCCTTAACGACCCCGATGACGGTCGTACTATCGATGTAGGAGATACAATTGCTGGCAGCTTCGACCACTTCTCTGACTGGGACTGGTATTCGATACGCCTAAATCAGAGTGAAACAATAAGGATTTCTACGGATTATATCAACGTTGATACTTTGATTTACGTTGACTTCCCCAAATCCCGCAATAATCAAATCGTCTTCGATGACGACAGCGGCAGTGGGCTGTATGGCACTAACTCCGAACTCGTATATCGGGGGCCTCACATCGGAGAGTATGTCATCGCAGTCACGGAGGCTGTCGGCAATAACATAGGTGGCTATTACTTGTCGATAGAACCGGCAAGGAGAGGTACGGAAACGGTAACTGTGCCACCTAGTCCTCAGATAGTGGATAGCCGCTTTGGAGACATGATAGTTTTCCAAGATCCTTGGGGTTACTTCTCAATACAGGTGCCGGAAGCTTGGTCTGAAGGGGAAGTAGATGAGACAGTAGGTGAAGTATTTTATGCCTTGCAGCCAGATACGAGCAGCTATATGCTTATCGCCGCCGAGGACCTATTTGCGATCGGAGCAGGCGGTTTATCCCTGACCGAGTACGCCGACTTTATTGAGTCTTCGGTGCTTATCCCTGCGGGCGTGGAAAACATCACTAGGGAAACAGTGCGAACCTTACAGGGTTCTCCGTCCGTTTTATTCCAGATGTCGCTTTTCCCATATCGGATTATCCGCATGATTTATCTGTTAGATAACGATATAGCAGTGAGCATTACATATAGCTTCACTGCCGATCGCTTCCAGAGTGGCAAACAACTAGCCGACTATTCATTCAATACCTTCTATGTAAACTGATTTATCGGCTGAGGTTCCGTGACAGTTTGCAGATCGTCACGGAACCTCATGCCCTATTCTCAGTAATCAATGCTTTTGGCTTGACACCGAAAAAACTTCGCTGGGAAATCAATGCCGGGGGTTGATGCCCTCCCCCCCACCCGTGACACCACCCCCTTCCCCCCACCCCACCCCCCTCTCCTTTCACTGGGGATGGGGCCGTAGGCTCGCCTCGGCGAGTGACATCAACCCCTTGACCTTACCTGAACAACCGTGCTACTATCCTCACCGTTCGAACACCACCCTAACTATCTCAAGGAGGAACCACAACCCAGGGGGAATCCCAGCCCCGGCCCCGAGGACTCAACGTCTAAGCCCATCCCGTGACGCTGCGTCAGTAGTGCCCGGCTCAAGCGAACGACGCCATCTCCTCATACCAAAGGCCCAGGCTCACCTTCCCCCGCAATCCAGGCGATGGAAGATCCACAGACTATGCTCGGCAGGCCCCGTCCAACGACGCCCCTGCCGATTCAACGCTCCCCATCATCGGGTGCGTTTACCCCGGCCCATTGCGCGCCGGTTTTCCCGGTAGGTCAACCGACCCCCGGTTTAGCAAGGCCCTCGTGTCCTTGTTTGTCCCACCGTCCCTGCCATCCGTCTACCCGGCGGATGCACCAGGACGCCGGTTATGAAAGTCTGCCTCAGGCGGTATCTTCCCCGTCATCGGTCCGGTCAAGCGCCGCTGCCGGTGGGATCGGCCCCACACAACCCTGACCGCGGCCGACAACGTGTGGGGATAAGCCAGCCCGGGGCCGACGGCCCGGCAACAACCCCCGGCCTGGATGCTAGTCTCGGACCTTCCATCGCCTGCCCCCTCCCAAACAAATCAAGCAAAACCCAACCCCAACTGAATAACTCCGCCCCCGCGTTGACACCCGACCAACCCCGTTGTTATTCTCCCTCACGGCACAAGCCGTAGGCTGACAGTCCGCCTTTAATCGGAGGAGACCCCCCATGACCGAGAGCCAGACCCTGCACCGGGCCCGTGACGAGGGCCGCATTTTCCTCAACGAAGTCGAGTCCAAGCAGGTGCTTCGCGACGCCGGCATTGAGACTACCCAGGCCACCCTCGCCACCTCCCGTGACCAGGCCGTCGAGCAGGCCGGAAACATCGGCTACCCCGTCGTGCTCAAGGTCATCTCCCCAGACGTCGTCCACAAGAGCGACATGGGCGGCGTGAAGCTCGGCCTCAAGGACGCCGCCGAGACCGCCGCCGCCTACGACGACATCGTCGCCTCCATCAACGCCAACCAGCCCGGCGCCGTCATCGAAGGCGTATCCGTACAGGGCATGGCCCGCCCCGGCACGGAGGTCATCATCGGCATGTCCAAGGACTCCCAGTTCGGGCCCGTCCTCATGTTTGGCCTCGGCGGCATCATGGTCGAAATCCTCAAGGACGTCGCCTTCCGCATCGTCCCCCTCACCCGTCGGGACGCCCGCAGCATGATCCACGAAATCAAGGGCTTCCCCGTCCTCAATGGCTACCGAGGCCAGGAGCCCGCCGACATCGAGAAGCTCGAAGACACCCTCCTAAAGCTCTCCGAGTTCGTCCAGCAGCACGACGAGATTAAGGAGATCGACCTCAACCCCATCTTCGCCTACAAGGACGGCCTCACCGCCGTCGACGCACGTATTATCCTCGAAGAGAAGGCCGGATAATGACCATCGACGTCGCCAAGTTCGACCGGCTTTTCAACCCCAAGACTGCCGTCGTCATCGGAGACAAGCAGGCCCTCGGCTACTCCTGGCTCAACTCCATGAGCACCTTCAAGGGCCCCGTCTACTCCGTCCAGATCGACGAGCGGGAGATCCCCAACATTGAGGCCATGGGCGTCCAGAACTACAAGAGCCTCATGGACGTCCCCGGCGATATCGACTTCGTCATCGTCTCCGTCCCCCGCAGGTTTGCCCCAATGGTCCTCCAGCAGTGTATCGACAAGGGCGTCGGAGGCGCTACGTTCTTCACCTCCGGCTTCGCAGAGACCGCCGAGGAGGAGGGCATAGCCCTGCAGAAGCAGCTCACCGAGATGGCTCGCGAGGCTAACTTCATGCTTGTCGGGCCCAACTGCATGGGCCTGTTCATCCCCGGCTGTGGCGTTCGCTTTACGACCCAGCAGTACGCCGGCGAGGCTGGCCCCGTCGGCTTCATCGGCCAGAGCGGCACCCAGAGCATGTACTTCAGCCTGCTCGGGCGCACGCACGGGGTGAAGGTCAGCAAGCTCGTGAGCCTGGGCAACGCCATCGTCCTCGACGTCCCGGACTACCTCGAATACCTCGGCCAGGACCCCGAGACCAAGATGGTCGGCATGTACGTCGAGGGCGTCAAGAACGGCCGCCGCTTCTTCGAAGTTCTCAAGGACGTATGCAAGCGAAAGCCCGTCGTCATCTGGAAGGGTGGCCAGACCGCGGACGGGGCCCGGGCCGTCTCCTCCCACACCGCTTCCCTCGCCACCGAGAACACCATCTGGGAGTCCCTCGTCCGGCAGGCCGGCGCCATCAGCGTCAACAGCCTCGAAGAGATCGTCGACGTGCTCAAGGGCCTCCTGTATATCGCCCCCTCCACCGGCGAGCGCATGGGAATCATGGCCCTTACCGGCGGCCAGTCCGTCGCCGCCGCCGACGCTTTCGCCAAGCAGGGCTTCACCATCGGCCCCCTCAGCGAGTCCAGCTACGAAGAGCTATCCGGCTTCTTCACTATCATCGGCGCCAGCTACCGTAACCCCCTGGACATCAGCTCCAACCTCCCCGACCTGACGGTCCTCGTCCGCATCCTCGACATCCTCGAAAGAGACCCGGAGGTCGATGCCATCACCACTGAGCTAACAACCTCTCTCCTCGACCGCCGCGAGGCGATGGGCGAAGGCTACGTCGAAAACCTGATCAACATCCTCGCCAACCACCGGGACCGGACCAAGAAGCCCTACTTCACCACCGTCTGCCCCGTCGACCAGGAAGTCGAGGCTATCAGGCTCAGGGAAGAGCTCATGACTCGGGGCATACCCTCATTCCCGACATTCCACCGGAGCGCCAACGCCTACCGCAAGCTCGTAGACTACAACGAGTTCCTGCAGGACGCGTAAGCTCTCTGGGCCCGCTCTCTCTTGTGCAGCCCTCCCTCAGTGGAGAGTATAATGCAGGCTCAGCCGCAGCCCACAAGCCGAAGGAGTCGGCCATGGTAGCCCCCGCTAAGGATACGAAAACCCGGACGAAGACGGACGAGGAGCTAATGGCCCAAGTCCGGGAAGAAATCCGTATCGCCGAGGCCCAGGCTTCTACGAATGGCCCGCGCATCGAGAGCCGCATCCGCCGCAAAATCCGGGTCTACGAACGCCGCTACGAAATGTCTTCGGAAGTCATGATGACTTGCCTCCAGGCCGGCGTTATCCGTGAGACCAACGAAATATCTAAGTGGGCTTTTGAATGGCTGAGTTTGAAGCATCTCCTGGGGGAGACCCCCACAACTGGAACTCCCTAGCCAATTACCTCTTTCTTCATCAGAAGCACCTCGATTCTCATCCCTTCGTCCGCGCAGGGCAGTATTCCTTGCCCTTTGAGATCACCGTTCAACCCCGCTCTCGCTATGACCGAATAAAGATACAAGGCCTCGTAGTTTGTACAAATGGCCTTGTCGTTGAAATAACCAAGATTGGCGATCTCGATCGGACTCGCGCCCGTAGAGTTCGTATATCCTGCTTTCGCTACAACGCCCACTTCCCTCGCAAACACAATGTCCTACGGTACGACAACATGCATGCTGACGAACCCGACATCTATCACCGCCATGTCTTCAACTCCGCCACCGGGCATGAGGTTATCAGAGAAGACCTCACCCGCGCCCAATTCCCCGTTATGCACCAAGTCCTCGACGAACTCATGCAGATGTTCCATCCTCAGTGACGCCCCCGCGTTGACTACCCCCGACCCCTTGCATTAGATTCTGGGCTGTGTAGAATCCGCGCAGGCCCCAAACCCGCGCCTCCAGGGAGGTGGACCCCATGGCCGACAACCTTATCGCCAACCACCGGGAGCGGACGAAGAAGCCCTACTTCACTACCGTCTGCCCCGTCGACCAGGAAGTCGAGGCTATCAGGCTCAGGGAAGAACTAATGGCTCGGGGTATACCCTCCTTTCCGACCTTCCACCGCAGTGCCAACGCCTACCGCAAGCTCGTAGACTACAACGAGTTCCTGCAGGACGCCTGATCTGCCAGCAGTGGGATAAAGGGTGTGACGGAACGTAATTGACAAACGCAGCACTTTAGCGTTACGCTAAGTGCAAGTGGGCTAGGTAACCCTAGTCGGCGGTAGCGGCTATCCTAGGATGGCCGCTCAGCTTTTAAAGAGCTCTTTTGAAACAGGCGTAGGAAACGCTTTTAAACCGTAACTCTCTGGCCTATCCTGCCCCCCATCGTAGAACTTCTCTCTTATCGGGTTCCATCTTGTCGGATCGGTGTGGGGCGCGAGAACTTTCTCGGCGATGGGGCGAGCTATCACGTCAGTAATTTCCAGCCCTGGAATAAAGTCCTCCTTGTCCCCAAACATAACGTTTTCCGCAAGCTGGTATCTGAACCAGCTTGGGCTGATGTACTGTGTACCTTCTATTTTTAGCCGATTGTATTCGTGCATCAGTTGGGATGTCTCCTTGGGGCCGATTCGCTCTGCAATCACCAATCCTTCTGCATCCGCTGCCTCATAGTGCAAATAGTGCACGAACCTTTCCAAGATAAAGTCCAATGCTATGTGGTATTGCGAAGTTGGCAAGAATACCTGTGTAGGTGATTCAAAAAGGAATTGTCTATACTCTTCCTTTTTGATTACCGTTGTTATCACCCTATAATCCGCTTCACGCAAAATGCTGTCCAACGTTTTGATAAAGTCCTCGGGATCATGCCTTCCGTAAGAATTTAACCAGTACTTCAAGCGTTTACGCCGGAACGAAGGCTCATGGATCCTCTGGTCTATTGCGCCGAGGTATTTGGCCTTGAACCCGCTCCAACGCGGGGCTAACTGTTTCCGATATTTGTCTGCATCTACCACTAACCCGCACAGACAGAAAACGGGGAATTTCGTGTCAACTCTGTTTGTGGCATGCCCTCCACATTCGTCAAGGAAAAGAAACACGGTCTTTCTTGGGCCGCCCCGTTGTGCCACAGGTCGCCGCCTGGATTCCAATCTGTGATGTAATAATTGCCCTGATACATAATTACGTTGAAACGTAGCTTCATCAATGAGTGCATCAAGAGTGCCGATGTCTTCGGATATTGCTTTTCCTAGACTCTTCGACTGATACAGGCTGGCAATATAATGCTCTAATCGAGCATGAAGGAGTTTTAGTTCCTTGCCAGTCAATTGGTCCCAATCGTGCATCCTGTAATTATAGGTCATCCGATGCTATAACCATTTGTCCCAAGCCCGATTTGAGTTCCCCCGCGTTGACTACTCCCGACCCCTTGCATTAGATTCTGGGCTGTGTAGAATCCGCGCAGGCCCCAAACCCGCGCCCCCAGGGAGGTGGACCCCATGGCCGACAACCTTATCGCCAAGCCCGCTCTCAGTGAAATGCAGGTCGTCCCTAATATCCCCGACTACCAGGCCGCCCGCGACAATTTCTCCTGGGACACCATCAAGGCCGAGATTGACGGCCTCCCCGGCGGTGGACTAAACCTCGCCTATGAGGCCATCGACCGTCACGTGGCCCACGGGAACGGCTCCAAGGTCGCCTTTCACTGGCTCGGCTCCAACGGCGAGGAGGAAACCTACACCTTCGCCGACTTCCAGGCCCAGTCCAACAAGTTCGCCAACATCCTCTCTGACCTCGGCGTCGAGCTAGGGGACCGCGTTTTCATATTCATGGACCGGGTCCCGGAGCTCTACTTCGCCTTCTTCGGCATCCTCAAGGCCGGCGCTATCGCCGGGCCCCTCTTCTCCGCCTTCGGCCCCGACCCCGTAAAGGACCGTCTCCTCGACTCTGGCGCCAAGGTCCTCATCACCAGCCCCAAACTTCGCAAGAAGATTTCGGGCATCCTCGGTGACCTCCCTGACCTGAAGCACATAATCATCGTCAACAAGAACAACCGCGACGAAGGGTCTCTGGACGAGGGAGACGTCAGCTACGAAGAGGCCATGTCCGGTGCCTCTGAGGACTTCGACATCGTCCGCACCACCGAGGAAGACTACGACATCATGCACTACACCTCGGGGACCACGGGCAAGCCCAAGGGCGCGGCCCACGCCCACCGAGCCACGTATCAACAGTACGCAACAGGCAAGTGGGCCCTCGATCTTCAGCCTGACGACATCTACTGGTGCACCGCCGACCCCGGCTGGGTAACCGGCACCTCCTACGGAATGGTCGCCCCCTGGACCAACGGCGTCACCCAGATCATCTACGAAGGCGGCTTCGGGGCCTCCGGCTGGTACAGGGTCATTGACAAATACAAGGTCACCGTCTGGTACACCGCTCCGACTGCCATCCGTATGCTCATGAAGGCGGGTGATGAAGTGGTCAAGCGCCACGACCTCTCCTCCCTCCGTTACATCACCAGTGTCGGCGAGCCCCTCAACCCCGAAGCCGTGATTTGGAGCGAACGCGTCTTCGGCATGCCCTTCCATGACACATGGTGGCAGACCGAGACCGGCTCCATCCTCATCTCCAACTATCCCATCCAGGATATCAAGCCCGGCTCCATGGGCCGTCCCACACCCGGCATCACCGCCGGCATCCTTGACGACGATTACAACGAGCTCCCCGTCGGCGAAGAGGGCCACCTCGCCATCCGGCCCGGCTGGCCCTCCATGTTCAAGACCTATTGGGGCAACGAGGAGCGGTACAACTCCCGCTTCCAGAACGGCTGGTACATCACCGGCGACAAGGCTCGAATGGATGACGACGGCTACTTCTGGTTCGTCGGCAGGGCCGACGACGTGATCAACACCGCCGGACACCTGGTAGGCCCCTTCGAGGTGGAGAGCGCCCTCATCGAGCACCCCGCCGTCGCCGAGGCCGGTGTCATCGGCAAGCCCGACCCCATCGCCATGGAGATCGTCAAGGCCTTCGTATCCCTCAAGGACGGCTACGAGCCGACCGAGGCCCTCCGCCGCGAGCTCATGCGCTTTGCCCGTAATAAGCTCTCCGCGGGCATCGCGCCACGGGAGATCGACTTCATCGACAATCTGCCCAAGACCCGCAGCGGCAAAATTATGCGCCGCCTACTCAAGGCTCGTGAGCTTGGCTTGCCCGAGGGCGACACCTCTACCCTTGAAGACTGACCCCCGAGTCCCGAGCACTCAATATTGGGACGGCCCCGTCACCCGAGGCCGCCTTTGATCTCCCTCGGCCTCGACCCCAGCGGCTCCGAACGCAATAGGTCTAGCGTCGCAGCCTTTGACGATAGACTGGGCACTATCAGGCAGCGATTGTACGTCACTTACGTATATGGGATAGTTGGAGAAATGACAACTACGCCCAATTAGCCGACATAGGCAATACAACACGGCGGAAGACTGCACATAATATGGACACGGTCTTTTGGGATGCCATAGATAAGATGAAGCCGCTTATGGAAGAGCTCAAAGAGAGCAAGGATCTGAGCTGTCAAGACAATCGCAAAGCCCCTCAAAATGGCATCTATGTTTTGTATGAAAATGGCGAGCCGATTTACGTAGGCCGTTCCAACAACATGCGGAGACGTATTCAGGACCATGGAGCGGACAGTTCGGACTGGCATTCAGCTACATTCGCCTTCAAATTGTTGAGAGAAGCGCTGAACGATCCGAAAGGTAAGGCGGAAGACATTGCAAAAGATAACAAAGAGGAGTACCGCCGACAGCGGGAGAGAGTGCGCGCCATGACCTTTCGGGCAGTTTCAATCACCGACCAATTAGAGCAGACGCTTTTTGAAACTTACACCATTATAGAGATGGGTATCGCTTCCAAGTACAACGACTTCGAAACCCACTAAAAGAAAACGGCATGAAACCCCCGCAGCCTCTCCCTCCCACCGTCCTTTACGCCCGAGCGTCCGGCGGCAGGCAGAATCCTACCCCCCGAGGCCGCCTTTGATCTCCCTCGGCCTCGACCCCAGCGGCTCCGAACGCAAGAGGTCCGGTCTGGCCATTATCAATGAGAGCCTTTCAGCGGAATCTCGTATAGTAAGGACCGACGCCGACATCCTCCAGGCCATCCACGAGACCCAGCCAGACGTCGTCGCCATCGACGCGCCCCTCTCCCTCCCCAAGGGCCGCTGCTGCGCCGACCCCTCCTGCGCCTGCTCCGTCCATGGCATCGTCCGCTCCGCCGATAGGGCCGTCTCCCGCATGGGGTACCACCCCTTCTGGACTCTGCTTCCCTCCATGGTCAATCTCACGCTGCGGTCTATTCGACTCCGGGAGACCTTGGAGTCCATGGGTGTCAAGGTGATCGAGGTATACCCCGGCGCAGCCCAGGACAGGCTAGGTCTCCCGAGAAAGCAGCGGGGTGAAGACGCCCTGCTCGCAGGGCTCAATGGACTCGGCATCCGGTTCGAAGGCCCTGAGCGCAAGCGCGTCCACGACGAGCTCGACGCAATAACCGCAGCCTACGTCGGCCTGTGCTGGCTCCAGGACGCCTACGAAGCCGCCGGCCCCCCCGACGAAATACAGATCATCCTTCCCCTCCCATCCCCATAGATAACATGTCTACACCCAAAGGCCCCCCCGCCCGAGACGTCGAGAGGATGTTCTCCCGCCTCGCCCGCCGCTACGACATCCTTAACACGATAATCACCCTGGGTAGGCATGGATGCTGGAAGAGGGCTGCCGCCAACGCTGTAGGCGCTGCGCAGGGCCAGGGCCCCGGCTTGGACGTCGCCACTGGCACAGGCGACCTCGCCTTCACCCTCGGAGAACAGGCCAACGTCACTTCCGTCCTGGGAATCGACCTCTCAAGACCCATGTTGAAAGTTGCTTGCCGCAAGGCTAAAGAGCGTTCCCTCGGGTGCCCCGTCTCCTTCCTGGAGGCCGACGCCCTTTCCCTCCCATTTGCAGACGATTCCTTCCTCTGCGCCGTATCCAGCTTCGCGCTTCGTAACGTGGAAGACCTTGAAAAATGCATTTCGGAGATGGTTCGTGTAGTCCGACCCGGGGGCCGTGTCGCCGTCCTAGAGCTCAGCCCGGTCAAAGGCCGGTCGCCTCTTAAACCCCTCGTAAACTTTTATGTTCGCCGTTTCGTCCCCCTGCTTGGCCACATGCTAGCCGACGACCGCTCCTCATATTCTTACCTGTCCGAGTCCATAGATCGCTTCCCCGACGCCGACGGCCTCGCCGATCTCCTCCGGGCCGCCGGCCTCGAACAGGTCGGCTACCGGCGAATGAACATGGGCATCGTCGCCCTCCACTGGGGCGCCAAACCCGGCCCCTCCTGATCTATCTTCCATCCCTCCGCCACCCCATCCCCAGAGCCGACTGTAAGTGCGCCTTACGCGTGCGCCGAGGTGCGCCCTTTGTATAACCGTCATTCCTGCGGAGGCAGGAATCCAGGGCTGAGAAGACCAGGTTAATCCCCGCGTCT
This sequence comes from Dehalococcoidia bacterium, assembly GCA_965222055.1. Classification (GTDB taxonomy): domain Bacteria; phylum Chloroflexota; class Dehalococcoidia; order Plut-88900; family Plut-88900; genus Plut-88900. Next base: position 2,757,083 of record CBDCTF010000007.1, on the reverse strand, counting down.
GTCATGCGCTGAAAGTACGCCTTAGGTATATCAAAGACTCACCCACAAACCGAGAAGGTGTAACCCCTTCCCCACACCCTTATAATTCCCCGATGGGCCTTGGGCCCGCTCTCCGCACGCGCTGCCCACTATGATCTCTCAACCGGCCATAGAGAAACTGGAAAAGGAGGCCTTCCGAGGCCCCCTCCTGACCCTCGCCGCCCTTTTCCTCATCGCCGCCGGCCTGGCCATCATCGGCCTCACCGTCTTCTTCTGGGTCGACGCCTCGGAAACGTCCAATGTCGTGTACTCATCCTCCCTCGATACCCGCACTTCCGCCCCACCCACCGACCCCATTGCCCGTCATCAAGCCGACCTCGCCTCCCGCGCCGAGTGGCTCGCCCTGCTGCCCTACCAGGGGATCACCCTGATGATGGTTGGCGTGGGCCTTCTCCTCTGGCGCTGGGTCGCCGCCGTAAGGCTCAGAATGACCGTATCCGCCCTGATACTCCCCTCACTCAGGAGCAAGGAAAACTTGGACATTGGAGCCGAATCATAGGTAGGCCCGCCCCCGACGCCAAGGAGCGACAATGACCACCCTCGAAAGCGCCGCCGAAGCCATAGCACGTCCGGCAGTCGGCTTTACCCGCAGCCAGACCCTGGCCGTCCGACTGTGGGCGCCCCTCATGTTCATGGGTCTGATACTCTCCGCCGCCGCCTTTGTCCTCGGCGTCATCAACGGCCTGGTTGCCGCCGACTACTTCGCATTCTCTCTGGCGGAGCGCGAGGCAGCGGCTTCAGGCACGGACATCGTGGAAAAGAGGATTTTCATGGAATCCGTCGGGGCCTGGCTCCCGGAGCTCAATTTCCTCGGCATCGGGCTGGTCCTCGCGAGCGTTCTCCAGCTCTTCACTATCATCCTCGGCAGTCTCCGGGTCTCCGGTGCCACGGTGCAGCAGTCCCTCGGCGTCACCGTAATCCTGCCCGGCCCCCCGATCACCGCCCGACTCTTCCCCCTCTTCACATTGGCCGGCCTCTCCGTATTGGTTGCGGCCCTCGTTCTGGGTGTCTTTCAGGGCTTGATTGCCTCCGGCTACTGGGACCACTCCATCGCCGCCGAGCTAAATCCTGCGACCCCCGGCGACCCCCTACTCTCCACCCTCGGGACCCTGGAGGCTATGGACCGTTGGGTGGAGCCCATCAAGTTCGTCGGATTGGCCCTGTTACTCGCCGCCGCAGGCCTCGCCGCCGCCAGCGTAATCTGGGTCATGCGCTTCCAAAGCCGCCGCCTCCTGGACATCCTAACCGGCCGCCCATAGCCTCCTGTCACCCTCTGGCAAAAGGGCTTGCGTACGGAGTTCTCGTTCTTCAACTGGCCCGGGTTGTATAAAAGAAATATGACTATGGTCATAACCATGGTATCATTTAAGCATCCTAGAATCGGGAGCGGGTCGATGACCATGAATGACGGCATGGCTACGGGAGTTAGGATTATAAAGGCCTCTGAGTTCAAGGCCAAATGCTTGAAGCTCATGGATGAGGTAGCCGAGAGTGGACAGGAGATCATCATAACCAAGAATGGCCGCCCCGTCTCCAGGCTCGCCCCCTACCGCAAGCGGCCCGACACTTTCTTCGGTGCCGACAAGGGGAAAATCAAGATACTCGGCGACATCGTTTCTCCTATGCCGGCCGAGTGGTTCGAAGACCCGGAAGATAGCGATCAGGACCTTTTTTGATACTCCTTGACACCCACGTTGTCGTCTGGCTGCGGACGGGCGACCGTAGGCTGGGACGCGACGCGCTGGGTGAAGTGGAAACGGCATTGCGCAAGGGCAACGCCGCAATTTCCGCCATATCCTTCTGGGAAGCCGGGATGCGGGCCCAGAAAGGCAGACTTGACCTTGGACAGGATCTGGATTCCTGGCGAGAAAAGGTGGTCCGGGACGGCATCGCTGAAATACCGGTCAATGGCGTCATAGCAGCCAGGGCGGCTCTCCTGACCGGATTGCACGGAGATCCCGCTGACCGTATCATCGTCGCAACCGCCCTCGAGGGCCATAGCCTCGTAACCGCCGATGACCGCATCCTCCAGTGGTCAGGACAACTCAGCAGACTCGACGCCAGGATCTGACCCTTTCGCCTCAAGTCCCGAAAGGCAAGTGGACCGAAGATCGGCCTCCGGTGGGCGGGCACCGATTCATCCTGTGGTGAGACCAGGGGAGCACCCACCTTCCCCGTGTTATCATCCCCTCGCATCATGCGAATAGGTAAACTCCCCCCCGACCTCCTTCACCGTCTCCTCTCCGACGCCCCTATCACCGACCCCCGTGTCCTCATCGGGCCGGGTATCGGCGAGGACGCTGCCGTTATCTCGATGTCCGAGGACCGCGTCCTGGTTGCCAAGACCGACCCCATCACCTTCGCCTCCGACGAGATAGGCTGGTACTCCGTCCACGTCAATGCCAACGACATCGCGGCCACGGGCGCAGAGCCCCGATGGTTCCTTGCCACCCTCCTCGTCCCCGAGAACATGCCCGAGTCCCAAATCGAGGAGGTCTTCCGCCAGATCGCCGACGCCTGCAAAGACATCGGGGTCTCCCTGATCGGCGGCCATACCGAGGTCACCTACGACATCCGCAGGCCCATAGTCATGGGCGCAATGCTCGGCGAGGCCCACCCCTCCGACCTTACCCCCACCTCCGCCGCCCAGGTAGGTGACGCCATTCTCCTCTCCAAAGCCATCGCCATAGAAGGGTCAGCCGTCCTGGCCCGTGAATCTGCATCCATCCTCGCCGCCAACGGAGTCCCTGACTCTGCTATTGAGACGGCCCGGGGCTTCCTCTACGACCCCGGCATAAGCGTCTTGAAGGACGCACGCACCGCCCGGGCCGCGGGAGAGATACACTCCATGCACGACCCCACCGAGGGTGGCCTGGTCACCGGCCTGCGGGAGATCGGATGGGCTGCAGGCACGGGCGTCAGGATCAACCTCGACGCTATCCCCATCCTCCCCGAGACCCGCGCCTTCTGCCAAAGCCTGGATCTCGACCCCCTTGGCCTCCTCGCCTCCGGTGCCCTGGTAATGACCCTGGCTCCCGAGCATGTCGCCGCCGTAACCGCCGGCCTGGAGCGTGTTGCGATCCCCGTTACTCAAATCGGCGTCGTGACGCCTGCTGAGCAGGGCTTGGTGATGATCACCTCCGAGGGGGAGCGAGAGATGCCCGACTTCCCCATCGACGAGCTGGCCAGATTCCTGTCATCCCTCCCCGCTGACGCCCCCTCACCACAATGACCTACAGACTCCTCGCCCTGGACATCGACGGCACCCTCCTCGATCGCCAGACCGACATTCCCCTCACCGAGCGGACCAAGCGAGCCATAGGTAGCGTTTTGGAGACCGGAGCGGGAGTGACTTTGGCCACGGGGCGCACGAGCAACTCCGCCATCCCCTTCAGCCGGGACCTGGGCCTAACCCTGCCCATAATTTCCTACCAGGGCTCCCTTACGTCCAACCCCGTTACCAATGAGATCGTCCGGGAGACCCCAGTACCCCTACCCCTTGCCCGCCGGCTAATTCGTCTCCTCGAAGATCGTGGATTGAACCCCTATGTATACGTCCGGGACCATTTCTACGTGCGTGAAATGACCGATGCTGTGCGCCAGTCGGAAGAGTTCCTCAAGATCAAGGCTGAGGTCGTGTCCGATCTCGTCCACGGCATCCAGGAATCGCCCACCAAGATCGTTGTTGTCGGTGACGCCGAGCTTATAGGCGGCGTCACGGCCATGGTGGACTCCCACTTCAACGGCGCCATCGCCGCGATGCACACTTACGACTACCTCTGCGAAATCGGCCACCCGGACGGAAGCAAGGGCGCGGCCCTCGGTCATCTGGCCTCATCGCTCGGCGTAAAGAGGGAGGAAGTAGTTGCCGTCGGGGACAGCCCCAATGACGTCGACATGATCCAATGGGCGGGGCTCGGGGTGGCTATGGGCAACTCCTCCGAGAAGGTCAAGTCCTCCGCCGATCTCGTAGCCAAGCCTGTATCCGAGCAAGGACTCGCCCTCCTCATCGAAGACCTCCTCTCGAAAGGCCGCTTCGCCCCCCTCCCCGCCCCCCAACCGACAACACTATGACCTACAGACTCCTCGCCTTAGACATCGACGGCACCATCCACGACCGCCAGTCCGACACCCCCCTGACCGAGCGCACCAAGCGGGCCGTCGCAAGGGTCCTGGAGACCGGGGCTGGGGTGACCCTGGCCACGGGCCGCATGTACAACTCCTCCCTGCCCTTCAGCCGGGCCCTGGGCATCACCCTTCCCATAATCTGCTACCAGGGCGCATTCACCTCCAACCCCGTCACCCACGAGATCGTCCGCGAGACGCCCATTCCTCTACACCTCGCCCACCGGCTAATTCGTCTCCTCGAAGACCGAGGCCTCAACCCTTACATATTCGTGCGAGACCACTTCTATGTACGTGAGATGACCGAGACCGTGCGCCAGTACGAAAAAGTCCTGAAAATCGAAGCCGATCCCGTTTCAGACCTCGTCCGAAACGTCCAGTCTCCTCCGACCAAGATAGTCGTCACCGGAGACGCAGGGCCCATAAGTGACGTTACGGCCGTGGTGGATGCCCACTTCAACGGCGCCTTGGCCGCCATGCACACCTACGATCACCTCTGCGAAATCGGCCACCCTGATGGGAGCAAGGGAGCGGCACTCGGCCACTTGGCACGGTCTCTGGGGGTGAAAAGAGAAGAAGTCGTTGCCGTCGGGGACAGCCCCAACGACATCGATATGATCGAGTGGGCGGGCCTCGGTGTGGCTATGGGCAACGCCTCCGAAAAGGTCAAGTCCACCGCCAACCACGTAACCCTCCCCGCCTCCGAGCAAGGCCTCGCCCTCCTCCTCGAAGACCTCCTCTCGAAAGGCCGCTTCGCTCCTTTACCCTCTCCCTAGAGGGGCCGGAGGTCCGCCTTTGGCGTGCGCCGAGGCGTAAGAAGGCTAGGGTCATAGGCTCGCTGAGGAGAGTGAGGGTGAATCCCTTGGGGGCGGGGGGGAGGTGACCCCGCACTGCCAATCCGTCGCGTCCGCCTCACCCTCTCACGTCTAACCTGTCATCCCGAGGCCCCGCGAGGGATCTAGAACCTGTCCGCTCACATACCTCACCAAACCCTTCCCCCTCCCCTCCCCCATTAGAAAAGAGATATCAGAAAATGCACTGCATTTTCTGATATCTCAAGTTTTCCTCTTGGGGCGGGGCCCGCTCGTGCTGCCGCAGATCCGCCGAGGCGGGAGCTTAGTCGAAGTATGAGCGGGGCGTGGGGGTGATCCCTCCCCCGTAGAGACGAGCCTCGTGGTCGCCATGGCCCTACCGCCCCTTAAACTCCGGCTCCCGCTTCTCCATGAAAGACCGTTTCCCCTCCTGCGCATCCTCCGTGTCCGAAACAGGCTGCTCTATCAGTGTCTGTAAAGTGAGACCCCTATCCCAGTCGATGAACGCATTCATCGACTTCTTCATGTAGGCGATGGACGTCGTGGCGCCCTTGGCCAGCCTCCCGGCCCACTCAGCCACGGCCTCGTCCAGATCCTCAGCGGGGACCGCCTTGTTTACTAGACCTATCCGCTCCGCCTCCTTGCCGCTTATCCAGTCCCCCAGAAACAGAATCTCACAGGCCTTCCGATACCCGGCGGCCATCAGTAACGAGTAAGTCCCCGACGCCAGTCCCCGCTGCACGTACGGAATCCCGAGTCTCGCGTCCTCCGCGGTGATGATGAGGTCCGCTGCCAGTGCTACCTCAAACGCCCCGCCGAGGGCGTATCCGTGCAGCTGTGCTATCACCGGTTTCAGGAAGCCCCGCAACGCCTTGACCATCCCCGGCGGTCCCTCCAATTGGACGGAAAACTTGTCCGTACCTATCCTACGAGAGGTCTTGCCCATGCCCTTCAGGTCGTCCCCCGCACTGAACGCCCGACCCGCGCCCTTCAGCACCAGCACCCGCACCTCCGCGTCCGAAGCCGCGTCCGCAAGCGCATCGAACATCTCGTCAAAGGTCTGGTGGTTGAGTGCGTTCAGCTGTTTTGGGCGGTTCAGGGTAATGGTAGCAATCCCGTCCGCCTTGTCGTAGATGATCAACTCATATTCCATGTCTTAACCTCCTGCGCGCCGGGTTTCGAGGCTGCGCTTTTTCTCGGGATGAGGCCATGATACACCATCCTCTCAGTCGAACGTTGTACCCGCCCCCGTATCGTAGAGTTACAATATAAAGAGACCCCTAAGTGGTATTTTCGAAAAGAGGCCCAAAAGTGAAACACGAAATCCTGTACAAACCCTCCTACTCCCTGGCCGTCCTCGACATGGAGCGCGGCGAAGAGATAGTCGCCGAGTCCGGCGCCATGGTCAGCATGTCCCCCGGCATCAGCATCGAGACCTCCACCCGCGGCGGGGGCCTACTCGGAGGCCTCGCCCGCAAGTTCCTGACCAATGAAAGTTTCTTCCTCAACACCTTCCACGCCGACGAGCCCGGCGAGATCACCCTAGCGCCTCCCCTCCCCGGCGACGTTTTCTACACGGACATGCGCAACCAGACTCTTATGGTCCAGTCCGGCTCTTACATGGCCTCTTCCAAGTCCTTGTCCGTCGACACCCAGTGGGGCGGCGCTAAGACCTTCTTTTCCAAGGAAGGACTCTTCCTGATCCGTGTCCAGGGCTCCGGCGACCTCTTCCTATCCAGCTACGGCGCGATCCACATCAAGGAGCTTGGCAACGGAGAGAAATACATAGTCGACACCGGCCACATGGTAGCCTTCGACGAAACAGTCAACTACCGGGTGACTCGAGTCGGAGGATTGAAGTCGACCCTGTTCAGCGGCGAAGGTTTGGTAGTCGAGCTCACGGGGCCCGGGAGAGTGCTCATCCAGTCCCGCAGCGCCGACTCCTTCCTATCCTGGCTCATCCCTCAGCTCCCGAAGCGCGGCTAGCCCAGGCCCCAGAGCAGCAGGCTAAGGCTGCCGATGTAAACCACCGTCGCACTGAACCCGCTCAGGAAATAGCCCAACCACTCGTTTCGGATTAGCCGCATCAGCAGCGTGGATACTACTACGGCCGCCAGGGGCACGATGTTCAGCAGCGCCACAGTTGGCACCTGAACAGTTAACTGCTCCTGCTGCCCCGAAATCGCCCAGTAGGTCGGAATGTTGAACACCATGAATCCGATCACTGCTCCCACAACGAACAACAACGGGTCCACCCGCTTCGGTGCCCCGTACCTGAAGACCGCCAATATCCCTGCCGACCATATGGATAGTGTGTAGCCGTATGGCAGCACTATGCTCTGCACTACAGCTGATATGGAGTCGGCTAGATTCATATGCGTTCCCGCATTCCCTGCGCCTGGTCAATAGCTGGTCGGAAAGTGCACATCCCAAATCCTCGCACCCCAAATCCTCTCACCCGTAATACTTGACTTCCCCGTTCCCGTCAAGCACTCCCATTCCCAAAATCCCCACAAATCCTCTCTCCCTTGATGGGCCGTAGATGCGCCGAGGCGTGAGAGGGCTAGGGCCGTAGGCTCGCTGAGGAGAGTGAGGGTGATTCCTTAACTCCGAAACGACACTCACCCGCTCGTGCTGTCGAAGATCCGCCTGCGGAGGAAGCCCGCCGAAGTATGAGCGCCGAGGGCATCAACTCTTGCCCCCTGTGTCATCCCGACGCCCCGAGAGGGATCTAGGACTTGCCCACTCACGCCTTCTAACATCCCCCTCCTTCCTTATAATCCATGTGCCCGGAGTGCAAGATACACAAATATGAAAGTGCCATGCGTCTACATCCTTGCAAGTAGACAGAACAGGACCCTGTATGTCGGCGTAACATCGAACCTCGTGCGCCGAGTCTGGGAACACAAAAACGACATGGTAAAAGGATTTACGAAGCTCCATGGAGTGCATGAGTTAGTCTGGTATGAGGTGCACGAGTCGATGGAAGGGGCCATCAGTAGAGAAAAGGACATAAAGAGATGGAAGAGGGCGTGGAAAATCAGGTTGATTGAGAGAAAGAACCCGGATTGGTCAGACCTGTATGACGAGATAGTGTGACTAAAGAGACGTCCTGGCCCCCCGTCATTCCTGCGTAGGCAGGAATCCATCCCCCATTTTCATCACCTCCAGACTTCGCCCACCCCGGTCATTCCTGCGTAGGCAGGAATCCATCCCCCACATTCATCACCTCCAGACTTCGCCCACCCCGGTCATTCCTGCGTAGGCAGGAATCCATCCCCCACATTCATCACCTCCAGACTTCGCCCACCACCAGCATTCCCTCCCCCCCAGCCATAGGGCGGGCAGCAACAAATTATTTGAAGGGGTGGGTGGTACCCCCTTCCCGTATAATCACCCCACCATGAAAACCCCCCTAGGCATCGGCCTCAGCGGCCAGGACATGACCCCCTTGGAAGTCGTCGAGTGCTGCCGACTCGCCGATGACCTCGGCTACGACTCCTTCTGGCTCTCCGAGGGCCACGGCGGCGACCAGTTTACGACCCTTACCGCCTGCGCCCTCGCCACCGAGAGGATCAAGCTCGGCACATCCATCATCAGCGTCTTCGTGCGAAGCGCCCCGACAATCGCCATGGCCGCCGCCTGCCTCGACCACTTCTCCCAGGGCAGGTTCATCCTGGGCCTCGGCTCCAGCCACAAGGTCCAGGTCGAGGGGGAGCACAGCGTCCCCTACGAAAAGCCCATCACCCGCCTCAGGGAATACATCGACGTCATCCGCACCCTCCTCCGAGACGGCGAGGTCTCCTATAAAGGGTCGGTTCTGGACATCGACAGGTTCGACTTCTGGCTTCCCACCCTCCACCCCGAGGTCCCCATCTACGCCGCCGCCGTATTCGACAAGATGCTCCGCACCTGCGGCGAAATCACCGACGGAACTATCCTCACCTGGACCACCCTGTCCGGCGCAGAGAAAGCCGCCACAACCGTAGCCGAAGGAGCGCGTGCCGCAGGCCGTGACCCCAAGGACATAGCCATCGCCGACCTCATAACCACCGTAGTCTCCACCGAAGGCCCCGCCGACCTTGAGGGCATCCGCCGGGCAACAGCCTTCTATGCCGGTTTCTTCCCCCGCTACAACCGGGCCCTTGCCCAAAACGGCTTCCCCGACGAGGCCGCAGCCATCCGCAAGGCTTTCCTGGAAGGCAAACGCGGCCCGGACCTCGAGTCCCTCGTACCCGACTCCATGCTCCGCTCCCTCGCCATCATCGGCGCCCCGGAAGAATGCAAAGAGCGCATACAAGCCTACCGAGACGCGGGCGTCACCCTCCCCATCATCGCCCCCCGCACCTCGGGGGTTGGAGCGGCGGAGAAGGCTAAAAAGGTTATTCGGGCGCTGGCACCCTGACATTCTACCTTTCCTTGGCGTCACGCATTTGACGAATGGCTATCTATCAGTTACTTCGGACGTTATGGTCTCCATAGGTGGAATAACTGTGGGAACTGAAAAATCAAGACCGGTGTTATTGGGGCAGATTCTGTTCGCTTTGGCGATACTTCTTGCACTTGCCTCCGCGTTGAGATGCTCGCTGCAGGATGTTTCTTATTATAAAGAGGAGTATTGGCGGACTGCCGTGCTCTACCAAACGATCTTGGAATCTTCACTAGAGTGGACGCCCGACGGTGAACAGATTGTATTTAGGCCAGTTCTAAACTCCGAGGGAGAAGGTTCTGCTTACGTCATGCGGGCCGACGGGTCTGAGGTGAAAAGAATATCCAAGTCTAATTATGACGATTACTTTATCGAGATGGGACATACCATTTCCCCGGACGGGACCCGGCTCGTTTACGTTACTTCTAGGCACCAGGATGGGAGGGGGCTAGACTTGGAGACTTCTAACCTTGACGGCTCGGACCAACGTCGGCTGACGCAGAAGGAGGGGCTGCTAGGCGGTTCTCCGGCTTGGTCTCCCGATGGAACCCGTATTGCCTTTATCGACAATGTCTCTGGGAATGAAGAACTTGGGATCATAAGGGCTGACGGCTCAATTGAGCTACAGGCAAACCTTCGCGCAAGAATCGGATATAAGATGGGACGCGGGCCCCAGTGGTCTCCCGATGGACAGACAATCGCCTTCGTCGCGCAAGTAGGTTCAGGTGCGGTCCTGTACTCCCTCAAGCCCGATGAAACAGGCCTCTTGGAGACGTTTGCTGCACCCGTTCCCCCAAAATGGACGAATTCCATATCCAATCTATCTTGGTCCCCCAATGGGGACCAGTTGGCATTCGCGCTAGGTTATGACGATGCGGCCCTACGCGAAAACAATGGCTTATACGTAGTGAAGCCCGACGGGACAGACCTTAGGCGACTGGCGTCATGGCCTGAGAGGGTGGAGTACTTGGACTGGTCTCCCGATGGACAGGAAATTATCACCTCTCAAGGAATTCTCGTCAGGGTGGCAGATGGAGCAACCCGCACAATCTTTAGAGGCAGCTGGACAAATCTAGTGGCATGGTCCCCGGACGGGTCCAGCATTGCTCTCAGTGACGGTTCAATAGTCTTCACCATCGCTCGAGATGGGTCTCGCGTTAGAAGGCTGGTGACATGGGATTATGACAAGGGGGACATAGTTGCGGCTAACCAAGTGCGGGATGCAAAGGCCGTTGATCTAAAGATATGCTCCCAGGAATCCGTGGTCCCGGATCCCGATTCCAACACCGGCCTCGTGCAGGACTGCGAAGCTCTTTTGAAGAGCCGGGACGTCCTGGCAGGTACTTCTGAGTTGGATTGGGCTGAGAACAAACCGATAGGAAAATGGGAAGGAATTACCGTTCGCAACTCGCCGCCCCGCGTCGTCGAAGTCGCTCTTCAGGACAAAGAGATCACCGGGAGCATTCCCCCGGAGTTGGGCCGGTTGACTGAGTTGAGAAGATTAGCTCTTTCTGGCGGCAACAATACCGGACTGTTCTTTGGATTGACCGGCCCTATCCCCCCGGAGATAAGCAATCTCAAAAAACTTGAACGACTGGACCTATCGTCCAACAATCTTATTGGTTCCATCCCCTCGGAATTAGGAGACCTGGCTGGATTACAGGCCCTACAGCTTCAAGGCAACAACCTCGGTGGGAATATACCTGGGGAGATGACCAGACTTAGTAATTTGACGTTCCTGAGCATCGCTAACAATAACTTCAGCGGATGTGTTCCCATCGAATTGTCCGACCTATGGGTCAAGAGGAGTGGATTGGAGCGCTGCGAGACAGGGGAGCAGTGAAGCCTCAAGCATCAAAGCCACCTCATCCCCCACCCCCCTCACCCCGTGTTACCATTCCCCAAACCACACTAACCCCCCACCTAGGGCCAGAGTGGTCTATAGCTCTTTGCGATAGAGAGATGGCGGGAAATATCTCAGCTCTCCATAGCCCTCCACATCACTGCATCAAAAGTGCTGCATTAGGTGCGTAATCTAGGTGCACACAGTGATTTCCAGTAAGTGGTCAGCCGCCTTGATCATAGCCGTTGCTGCATTCACAGGTCTGGGTGCGGTGAGCGTTTGTGCCGACGGCGAACCTTACGGAAACACCCTGGGGTACGAATTGGATCGTGCTCAGCCTCGCTTTACTCTAAGCTGGACGCCGGACGGACAGCATATCGTATTCGGTCGATACGTAATAGACGTGGGCGGTACGGACCTTAGATCAATGGTGCCGGAATCACTGGTAGGTGGGAATTTGGACTACCAGTATTCGTCAGATGTTTCACCTGTTGAGCCTAGGGTTGCATACATGACTCTCCGGCACGGTAACGGCGTATTCACTAAGGTCCATAGCTGGGACATCGCAACCTCGAATATCGACGGCACAGACTACAAGAGGCTCACGTCTGAAGAGTCCCATGAATCGAATCCCATCTGGTCCCCCGATGGCATGAGAATAGCTTTTCATTCGGATCGTGATACACCTTTTCATCTGCAATTCAATCTGTCCGTTATGGACGAAGATGGTTCAGGCGTGCGTAATTTGACGCCGGGAATGGAGACTGTTCAGTCGGAGGTGCCAGTGTGGTCGCCAGGCAGCGACCGGATTGCGTTCTGGGTGTATTTACCCTCATCTCAGGAGGGACGTTCAAACGATTGGGTGCTGCATGTTGTCAACTCCGATGGGTCAGGCTTGAGGATGATTAGCAGGTCTGCGAGTCATCTTGCGTGGTCTCCTGACGGCCGATACTTAGCTTTCATGATGAATGACGGATTCGAAAACATGGTGGAGAAGCCGACTCTTGCCATTGCAGAGTTAGGTGGCAGTTCTGATATACGCCATATTCCCATTCAACCAAGACCTGAAGCGCCGGGTGAACACATAGTTAATACCAGAGCTCTGGCATGGTCTGAAGACGGCTCAAAAGTAGAATTTGTTACTTGTCACGAAATTCCGAAGGACGACGCGCCTAGTTTGTGGAATACCAAAGTTTATTCGGTAAATGCAGACGGGGAGTCTCAACCTGAATTGATAGCAAGATGGCCTGTTCTGCCTAGATGCAGTTCCTCCGATAACTATTACTCCAGTGGCCTTGAGATGGCTTGGTCTCCCGACCGCAGCCGTATGGCTATCTTAGACTACTCGACGCGGGCGCGAATAGGGAGACATCCTTTCTTTGAAAGCCTATATGTCATTTCAGCTGACGGAACGGGCTTCAAGCATCTTGTCTTAGAGGGTGAAGACGGGCGTCTGATTGCGGCCAACCCTAGTCAATAAGACCTTACCTGGGATAGCTATCCACCTATGCCTCTTCCCCTCACCCCGTGTTACCATTCCCCAAACCACGTTAACCCCCCACCCCACCGGAGGTGCCCCATGAACGCCGCCGATCTTGCCTTCGCACCAGCCTGGAAAGTCCGGGACATGGTTGCTTCCAAGGAAGTCTCCCCCCGAGAGCTCGTAGACCTCTTTCTGGACCGCATCCAGTCCCTTGACCCGAAACTCAACTCGTATCTGACCGTGACTGCAGACCTCGCCCGGGAGACGGCCGCAGAGGCCGAAGACGCCGTGGCCCGCGGCGACGACCTCGGGCCCCTGCACGGCGTCCCCATCTCCATCAAGGACCTGGAGTTCTCAAAGGGCATCCGCAGCACTATGGGCTGCTACGTCTTCCGAGACCACGTCCCCGACGAAGACTCCGTCGCCGTAGAGCGAGTCCGGCAGGCGGGGGCGATCATCCTCGGCAAGACCAACACCCCGGAGTTCGGTCAGTCCGGCACCACCGAGAACCTCCTCGGTGACGCCTGCCGAAACCCCTGGAACACCGAGCGTACCAGCGGCGGCTCCAGCGGCGGTGCGGGCGCGGCCCTCATCGCCGGCCTCTGCTCCATCGCGACGGGCTCCGACGGCGGAGGCTCGATCCGTATCCCCGCCAGCTTCTGCGGCGTCTATGGCATCAAGCCCACCCAGCTCAGGGTGCCCCGCTACGGCAGCGTGGGCCGAGGCCCTGCCACCGCCAACCTATTCTCCCAGTCGGGCCCCATGTCCCGCACCGTCAAGGACTCCGCCATCCTTCTGCAGGTCCTCTCGGGCCACGACGCACGGGACCCCATGTCCCTCAAGGCCCCCGTCCCGGACTTCGTGTCCGGCCTGAATGACGGCGTCAAAGGCCTCAAGATCGGCTGGACTCCCGACTACGGCTATGCTCCCGTCGATCCCGACGTACTACGCATCTCCGAAGCCGCCGCCCGCAATTTTGAGTCACTCGGCGCAACCGTCGAGGAAGTGGACGTCGGCCTGGACAACCCCTTCCGAGCCTTCTGGACCATGTTCAGCACAGCCGCCTACAGCTCCTACGGCCACCTCCTCAACTCCAACGTCGCAGAACTCACTTCCTATGGCCGCTACAGCCTGGAGCAGGGCAAGGCCACGAGTGGAGCCGCCTTGGCCCAGGCCCTCAACCAGGTGAACCTGGTCAAGCTCCGGTTTGAAGAGCTCCTCGACGAGTACGACCTGCTGATGAGTCCTACCATGCCCACGGTAGCCTTCCCCGTCGGGCAGGCGCCCCAGGAAGTCAACGGCAAGAGGCTGCCGCCACATCTCGGCTACATACCCTTCACCTTCCCCATCAACATGAGCGGCCAGACCGCCGCCAGCATCCCCTGCGGCTTCTCAGACGGAATGCCTGTCGGTCTCCACGTCATCGGCCAGACCGGCGACGAAGCCACCGTCCTCCGAGCCTCCGCCGCCTACGAAGAAGCCTTCCCCTGGACCGAAGCCCGGCCCCCCATCTCCTAACCGCTGAACGCATAGGATAAGCCTTTGATATAACGGTCATTCCCCTGCTTCAATACGGGAATCCAAGGGTGGTGAGGGGCCGCACGTGCTGAGGCTCTCGAAGTATGAGCGGGGGGCGGGGATTGGTAGTCTAAATCGTCACATAGTCTTAGCGTTCGCGTACGCAAGCACCTCAATAAATCGGAGACAAACATGCCCGGCATAGCCTTTCTCGGCGGCAAGATATTCACTTCCGACCCCAGGAACTCCATAGTCACCGGCGTCTACGCCAACGAGGGCCGTATCCGGCGCGTCGGCCCCGCCGAGGAGGTACGCAAGCACCTCCCTCCCGACACCAAGATCGTCGAGATCGGTGGCAAGACCCTCCTTCCCGGCCTAATGGACGCGCACAACCATATGGTCCACGTCGGGTCGACCATGCAGCAGCTCGACGCCCGGTACCCCGTTGTAGGCTCCGTCCAGGAGCTTTCCTCCGGCATAGCCAACGCCGCCGAAGAGACCCCCGAGGGCGAGTGGATACGCGGCTGGGGCATGGACTACGCCAAGTACCCGGGCGCCAGCATGCCCACCCGCTGGGAGATCGACGAGGTCAGCAGCAGGCATCCCGTCGTCATCGTCCACACCTCCGGCCACTTCGCGCTAGTAAACTCAATCGCACTGGAGCAGGCCGGTATCGACGACAACGTCCAGGACCCCAAGGGCGGCCGGTTCGTTCGGGATGAAAAGGGTCGGGTCACGGGTATGCTGCTCGACTCGGCGCAGAGGGAGGTCATCAAGGGCGCGGTCGATGTCGGAAACCACGGCCCCGACCCCGGACTGGACACCCCCGTCAG
Source organism: Dehalococcoidia bacterium (assembly GCA_965222055.1). Lineage (GTDB taxonomy): Bacteria > Chloroflexota > Dehalococcoidia > Plut-88900 > Plut-88900 > Plut-88900. The sequence goes on along the minus strand of CBDCTF010000007.1, from coordinate 2,742,001 downwards.
CGAGCTCGTCGACATCATCGGGGACACCTGTAAGGCATACCACAAGGAGGGCCTCACCTCCATCGTCGACGCTCAGGTCACCGCCCGAGAAATGCCCGCCTACGTAGAGGCCCGCAACCGCGGCCTTCTCACTGTCAAGACCCACTGCATGTATCTGTCCAACCACCTGAAGGACGTCAAGGCCCTCGGCGTCCTGGGCTTCATGGGCGACAAATATCTCTCCGGCGGCACCATCAAGTGCTACTCGGACGGCTCCCTCATCGGCTGCACCGCGGCCTTCAAGAGCCCCTACATCAACCCCCCCGACACCTACGGCTACACCTACTGGGACCGCGACGAGCTGAAGGACCTGCTCGAAGATGCCCACACCTCGGGGCTCCACACCGGCACCCACGGCCAGGGCGACGAGGCCATGGACCAGATTGTCGGGGCGTGGGAGCAGATCCTGAAAGAGCACCCCCGGGAAGACCACCGCCACCGCATCGAGCACTGCGGCTACCCCATCGAGTACCTGGAGCGCATGGCCAAGCTCGGCATCCTGGCAATATCCCAGCCCTCCTACCTCTACTACAACGGCGACGGCTTCCTGACGAACCTCGGCCCCGAGAGGGCGCGCAAACTCATCCCCCTCCGCTCGGAGCTTGACCTTGGCATCCCCATCGTTCTCAGCACCGACTCCCCAGTTGTCTCATTCAGACCCTTGGACAACATCTCGGCCGCCGTGTCCCGGGTCACGATGGAAGGGCAAGACATGGGCAAGGACGAGCGCATCAGCGTCGAGGACGCCATACGTGGCTACACCATAAACGCCGCCCACAGCGTCTTCCTCGAAAACGAGAAGGGCTCCATCGAGGTCGGCAAGGCCGCCGATTTCACCCTCATCGACGGCGACATCCTAAACACCCCCGGTGAAAAGATCCGCGACCTCTCCGTAGCCATGACCGTCATAGACGGAGAAATCCTCTACCAGGCCGGTGCCCTATAAACCTTTTTGCCGGGTGTAAACTTCTGATCAGAAGTTCACTATATGTGTGAAAGTTGTCGGGGCGTCATTGAAGTAGCTGCAATGACCGGTACGGAGGAGTGAGATGGGTCCAAAAGAAAGGTCTGCGATGAAAGATATAGGTGCATCGCCGCCAGCCCCCGAAGACATCCAGAGCGCCGAGGACTTGGCAATAGCGGAGGAGGCAGAAGAAGAATACAACCTCCGCGGCATCGAAGGCACTACCCCCTACACCGAATACCGGGACCGTAGGCTTGAGTCAGAGTCCTAGCTATGAAGTAAGGCTGTCCTCCCGCGCTAGTCGCGATTTGGACAACCTGTCCAACGATGACTTCAGACGCGTGGACGAGCGTATTACAACTTTGTCAAGTAACCCTCGACCGTACGGCGCCATCAAGATCCGAGAGAGATCATACCGATTGCGCGTCGGTCCCTGGAGAATAATTTACCTGATTGACGATGCCGAGCAAGTAGTTGTAGTAAGTGCCGTTCGACGTAGGGAGAAAGACACCTACCGTCGACGTTAGCTCCTAATTTCCATTCCCTCTCCCTCGACGAGACACTTGCATAACCCGCATTGGAGGGGCCTGGGCCGCTCGTGCTGAGGCTCTCGAAGTATGAGCGGGGGTGGAGGTCATGCGATCTGAGTCGTACAACATAAGCAATCTGTAGTTATGCAAAGGTCTCTCGACGGGAGAGGGCTAGAGCCGGTACAGCCTGCCCCGAGTCCCCCCGAGGGGGTGAGGGTGATCCCTTCCCCCGCAGGACCGACCCGGTGGTCGCCAACCCCCGTGTCACCCCAGCACCCCCGTGTCATCCCAAGGCCCCGCGAGGGATCTAGGACTTGCCCACTCACGCTAAACTTATCCCCCCCACCCCGGAGGCCCGACATGCCCGAAGATACCCGCACCCGCTGCTTCGGCTCCCCCGACGACCCCCTAATGATGTCCTACCACGACAACGAATGGGGCATCCCCGTCCACGACGACCGCAAGCAGTTCGAGTTCCTCTGCCTGGAGAGTATGCAGTCCGGCCTCTCCTGGAAGACCATCCTCGACAAGCGGGAGAACTTCCGCAAAGCCTTCGCCAGCTTCGACCCCGTGAAGGTCGCCGCCTACACCGAAGCCGATATCGAGCGACTGATGTCCGACGCGGGAATCGTCCGAAACCGACGCAAGATCGAGGCCATCGTCAACAACGCCCGACGCTTCCTGGAGGTTCAGAGAGAGATCGGTTCCTTCGACCACTACATCTGGCAGTTCACGGGCCACGAGACCCTGCGCAGGGACCACGAGCACATGCCCGCCCAGCCCCCCGAGTCCGAGGCTCTTTCCAAAGATCTCCGCGCCCGGGGCTTCAAGTTCATGGGCCCCATCGTCGTCTACTCCCACATGCAGGCCACCGGCCAAGTCAACGACCACCACCCGACGTGCTTCCGCGCGCCCTAACACTCCGTCATTCCTGCGGAGGCAGGAGTGTGGATTCACATTTCAAGTGCAACACGCTTTCAAAAAAGATCTCTGCCGGAGTCCTGTAGCCCAGGCACTTGCGCGGGGTATTATTGTAGGCCTGAATCATCTGCGTAAACCGCTCCTGCGGCAACGTCGCCAAGTCCGTCTTGCGGGGCAGTGTCCGCCGCAACCGGCCTATGGCGTTCTCCACCCCTCCCTTCTGCCAGGGGGAGTGGGTATCGCAGAAGAAGGTCTCGATGCCCAGTTCGTGGAGCCAGTAATGGAGTGCAAACTCGGTCCCGTTGTCAAAGGTCACCGTCCGGCGCCATTCAGGCGGCATCTGACCGAGCACCTGCGACATCGCACCGGCGATGGGCCTGGATGCCTTGCCAGGGGGCCTGAGCGCTATGAGGATGCGGGAATAGCGTTCGTGCATGGTCAGCACCGCATGTCCATAGGTACTGAACAGCATCAGGTCCGCCTCCCAATGCCCGGGAGTGCGGCGGTCAGCAGCACTCTGGGGACGCTCGGCAATCGGGCGCCGCATAGCCATGAAGGAGGCAGGACTGCCCCCTTTGCGGCCTCGCCAGCCCCGCTTCGACTTGGCTCGAGGTAGGTAGTGTCTCCACCCATAGTCCTTCTTCCGAGCCATCTGGGCGTATATGAAGCGGTAGATGCTCTCATGGGAGATGACCCTCTTGCCTGACTCCATCGCCAGCCGACCCGCCACCTGCTCCGGAGACCAGCCCTGCTTGAGCCGACAGAGCACCTGTTCCCGCAGACCCCTGTCCCGCTCCAACCGGGAGCCCTGCCAGCGCCGGGCATGGGCCTGCTGGTCCGCATACCTAGCCTGGTATCCCAGGGTTCTTGAACCATTGCGCTTTAGCTCCCTAGCCACTGTAGATGCCGAGCGATCCAGACTTGCCGCGATTTGGCGGACCGAGTATCCCGAGGCTTGTAGTCGGGCAATCTCACACCTCTCTTCAATGGTGACATGTCCATAACTCTTTCCCATGACAACACCTTAACCGAGTGTTGCACTTCGTTTGTGAGTTTAGAGAATCCATCCATTCCTCCAGTCCTCCCTATTCCAAAGGTACACTAGAACTTATGTTTGCGATATAATCGCCCCCTTGTAACAAATACGCGATGGCCCGCAATTAGCCCGGTCCCAAGCGGAGCGCCCCCCAATGAGCAGATTGAACGTCAAAAACCGCACCCTTGTGATAATGGACAACCTTCCCTTCCTACGCTCCTTGAACAACGAGTGCATAGACCTCATCGCCATAGATCCTCCCTTTGCCGCCAACGAAACGTTCACCGGTAAACCCAAGCCACCAATCACTGATGCGGAGATAGACGAGGAAAAGAATCTCGCTTTCAAACATGGCGTCTTACATGACGAAGGACGAGATACGACAGTGAAGGACATCTGGACATGGGATGCGAATGTTCACCCCGACTGGCTTAATCAGATTGAAGATGACTACCCGCCCGTGTTTGCGGTCATCAATGCTGTCGAAGCGTGTGCGTCTGAAAACGAAGCTGCGTACATCGCATTCATGGCTGTCAGACTCATTGAGAGTCGCAGGGTTCTAAAGTCCGCAGGTAGTATCTACGTTCACTGCGACGACCATGCGAATAGCTATTTGAGGATGCTGCTGGATGCCGTGTTTGGGGCAGAGAACTTTCGGAACGAACTGATTTGGAATCGAAGTGGAGGGAAATCAGATTCCAAAAAATATGGAAGGGTAACTGACCACCTGCTCTATTACACCAAGGGGAAGAGCTACATTTGGAATCAGCAATATCAACCGCATGACCCAGTGTATGTCGACCAGCATTATCGATATGATGATGGTGACGGCAGAGGGAAATATCGACGGCTACCTCTACATGCGGCGCAAATAAGGACTGGTGAATCAGGGATGCGCTGGCTCCACTATGAGCCAAGCCGACATAATCGACACTGGGCAACACCAACGAAGGGAATCATGCACCAGTGGATTATAGAGTCGGACTTCATCCCCGGATGGCCGAATGATTACCCAACTGTGCAAGCCAAACTTGATGCTTTGGATGAAAAGGGATTAGTCATACACTCGGACACTTATCTACCGGAAATCAAAACATACCTAGCCGCTACGAACGGTATAGCCGCTACCGACTTCATCAAAGATATCCCAATGGCTTCAGGAAGAGAGAGAACAGGCTATACGACGCAAAAGCCATTGGAACTGTATGAACATGTCATCAAGGCTTCTAGCAACCCGGGCGACGTGGTTCTCGATATCTTCGCGGGGTGCGCTACGACGGCCGTGGCCGCTGAACGACTGGGGCGTCAATGGATTGCCTGCGACATAGCGTACCGCTCATGGACTATGTTAAAGCGACGGTTCGCGTTGAACGGCATTGCACTGAGTGACATGACGGAAGCCACTACGAACGCATTGGCGGGCAGTCAACCCGAGTTGGCCAAAGCTAAGTCGTTTACCATCGGTCTGAAGAATCTGCCAAAACGCAACGACAAAGACCCCGAGCCGTTCCACAACTTGGCACAGGTGAAGCGGAAAGTGAAAAAGACCACCCGGTCGGCGTCCTGGTCGGGCCGCTACTCCAAAGACGAAGCCAAAGCTATGCTTGTTGAAAAATTCGGTCCGGTGTGTTGGGGATGCGGTTACGAGCCCCGTCGGCCCAACGGAACACTAGACGACACCCTTTTGGAGGTTGACCACATCCGTGCCCGTAAAGCTTCCGAAGGCAAACATGGGAATGATGAACTCTATAATCTCGCCCTTTTGCATCCCAGTTGCAACCGCGTCAAGCGGAACAAGTTGACTCTTGAGGAATTAAGAAATCATAACGCCCTCAATGGGATCTTGTATGTGGATACCATTAAGGACTTAGTCGATCTCTACGAGGCCGTCGAATTCGCCAATGAACAGATTGCCACTCATATAATGGAGAGTGGCGTACAATATCAAATCAGGGGATTGTGACGAAGTGCAAGCAAGGAAGAATGCAGTCCCCCCTTCATCAACCCCGGCACCCGAATCAACCGTCTCCCGACTGGGTCAACTGCTACGTTGAACAACTCTAAGGTCGTCGCACCCAGCAACGGCCCCACCCTCGACTCCCCGACCACCACTAACACCGTCCTTTCCCGATCTCCCAGCCGTACCCTAGCCTCTCCCACTTCGTATTCCACCGTCCGGTCATCGGCTAGTTGAAAGGGCGCCGACTCCAGCCTCTCGATGCCCAATGCAGTAGCCGTCTCCTCTGGAATGACGGTGTGCGTAGCGCCTGTGTCCACCAGTGCCTCGACGTCGAGCCACTTGCCACCCTGAACGTCGCCCACCTGTACATTTACCGAGAACTTGTCCATATCCTTGCCTCGTAGTCCCTTAATCTTACAGTAGGCCACACCCCTCCCCACCCCAATCCCCCTGTGCTACCATGACCCCATCCCCGACCCCGTGGAGGCCATCATGCCCAAGAACACCTACTTCTCCCAGGACGAGTACGAACGCCGATGGAAGGCTGTCTACGACTCGATGGCCGAGAAGGGCTACGAGACCGCCGTCATCTGGGGCAAGACCGCCGGCAACTACGAACGCCACGGCGACCTTCTCTACCTAACCAACTATTACTCCAACCTCTCCGGCCACTCCCTGGATGTCGAGGGGCACCAGCAGGCCCGCTCCTACGGCGCGGTCATCCTCCACCGGGGCCAGGAGCCCGAGCTCATCATGGATATGCCCAGCTTCGACATGGACCAGCTCGCCGTCGATAATGCCGAGGGCCACACCGACCCGATTTTCGGCGTCACCGAGGCCCTCAAGAGGCTCGGCGTCGAGGGCCGCACCGCGCTTATCGGCACCGACTTCCTGCCCATGAAGTACGCCAAGCAGATGGAACAGCAGTCCCCCGCAATCGAGTGGATGCCCGAGGACGAGCTTGTCCGCGAGGTCCGGCAGGTCAAGAGCGACCAGGAGGTCGAGCTATACCGCAACGCTGGCCAGACCATGACCGACGCCATCTCTCGGCTCATGGAGGGCCTGGTCCAGGGTAAGACCGAGGCCGAGGCTGCCGCCGACGCCGCCTACGTGATCACCAAGGCTGGGGGCCGCTTCCACATGATCCCCGTTTCCCACGGCGACTCCATCTACTATTTCACCCGATCCCCTATCTCCGGCTTCAGCCTGGACGGCGCAGAGCCCGGAGACATGGTGCGCGGCTGGGTCTACGGCGCCGTCTACCAGGGCTACTGGATGGACCCCGGGCGCACGGCCGTCGCCGGACGGGCCCCGACCCCAGACCAGCGTGATCTCATCGAAAACTGCTACGGCATCGTCGACGGCATCATCAAGGCCATCAAACCCGGCGTACGCATCGACGAGGTCGTCAAGATAGGCGTCGACCTGATGCAGAAGGCCGGCACCGAGGAAAACCAGCTCGCCGAGATGTTCCCCCTATTCGGCCACGGTATCGGCCTTTTTTGGGAGCGACCGTCCTTGCGGATCGGCTTGGAGACAGACGAGATTTTCCGGGAGAACATGACCTTCGGCATCGAGGCCTTTCTGTCGAAGGCGGGTGTCGGCGTCGCGGGCTACGAAGACAACATCCTGGTAACCGCAGACGGCGCCGAGATCCTCACCCCCGCCCCCAGCTTCTGGTGGTAACCGACTCCCCGTCATTCCTGCGGAGGTGTGATTCCGGGGCCGTGGGGCCGCTCACCCTGAGGCACTCGAAGGGTCGAGCGGGGGCGGAGTCCTGTCCCCTCTCCCTCGATGGGAGAGGGCTAGGGTGAGGGTGAATCCCCCTCCTTCACTCCTGCGGAGATCGCAGATGCGCCTCTGGCGTGCAGGCCGAAGGTGCGCCGTAGCGTGAAACCAAGGGTGGGGCCGTTCGTGCTGAGCCCGTCGAAGTATGAGCGGGAGTGGGGGACACCCCTGCCCGAATAGCGCCCCACCCCGCGCCCTTGATATAATATCGGTTCACGGGCCATTAGCTCAGGTGGTTAGAGCGCAGTCCTGATAAGACTGAGGTCCCTGGTTCGAGTCCAGGATGGCCCACCAAACTTGACAAAATCAAGAACTTTCGTGTTGAGGTTCACCCTCTTTCCAGGCTGACATGGCCGCTATCCGGCCTCCGCTGACCGTGAGTGGTGCTTCACAAGCCAGTCTGCGGCCACCCTCCCGCCTCCTTCGGTATCCGGCCCCGCTGCTTCCTGGCGGCGGCTGCCCCTTCTGCCAGCAAGTACGGCAGCAGCCGCAGTCCCTGTGAACTGCGCAAGCCCCGGTCTTCCGTGCCTCTACGCACCGGCCCGGTCAGTCGTAATTTGTAACGCCTGGGGACAAATCGACACAATACTCGTACACAAAAAGGCTTGAATAACACACCTGTGATATAGTAACCGTCTATGATAGAAGTCGGTCTTCAACCAATGAATTTTGGAGATGTTCGCTGGGCGTTCGATAAGCGATTGCCTGAACTAGAGACAGCAGGCGACCCGGCCCCGACTGCAGCAGCGCCCGCGTTTGAGGCCGCCATAGCCGAGGTGCCTAGCATAAACATTCTACCCCTCCCCCACGATTTTCGTCACCTTGCATCCCCGCCAAGTCCGTTTCCTACCGGAATGGACCGGCCCCACTACTACCATCACGCCGGGCGACTCCGTCAGGGTGATAGCGAGGCGGTTGAATGCTACGCTCAGCACGCTTAATATGATCGGGCAACCGGCTTATGATTTCATTATCGCGTGGAAAACCGATGAGGGCACGGCCACTGCCCATTCCGATTTTGAGTACGTCGATTGGGCCACACAGAGCAACAACGACTTGGCAGCGGCGTATGCGCTTCCGCGGGCTGAAGTTTGACTCGGACACTTCCGGCGCAGCGGCAGTATTCGCCACCGTAAGGTCCGGCGCCGCCCGTCGCAAACAGGAGATCTGACAATGCGCGCCCTAATCACAGTAATCCCGATCATCGCTTTTATCCTGTCAATTGCTGCCTGCCAGGGAGCCGCCGGGCCCGCTGGGGGGCAGGGGCCTCCCGGGCCGCAGGGCTCCTCAGGCGCACCCGGACCAGCCGGACCTCCAGGGCCCGCGGGCGCACCCGCCCTCGTGGATGAGGCCACCCTCGCGTCTCTCATTGAGCAAATACAGGAACAGTTGGACACGGGTTATGCCACGGCGACCGTACCTCCCAAGTCGACGCCCGCCGACTACACCAAGTTCCTAGTAAGAGACGCCATCAGCAGATACGAATCGGAAGGACTAGATGCCACCGTCGCCTACTACAACACCAAGGAGAGTGTTGACGGCCAGTGGTACGTCTTCATGATCGATGAGAACCATACCATCATCGCTCATGCCGCCGACCCCGACCTGGTGGGCAAGAACGTCTCCCAGGCTCTCGGACCCAACTCCTACCCCACCGGGTCCGCCGTCGCCGCCTCCGCCGACCAGGACGGCGCCTGGTTCGACTACACCTATACCAATCCCGCCTCTGGCATTGTGGAGACCAAGCACTCCTGGATGGTGATCCACGACGGCATTACCTTCGGCTCTGGCTGGTACGAACGCGGCCCCGGCAAGTCCGACGCCCTCGCCTACACCAAGGCCTTCGTGCAGCAGGCCACGAACCTCTACGTCGCCCTCGGCCTGGAGGAGACCGTCGCCTACTACAACGCCAGGGAGAGCATCGACGGCCAGTGGTACGTCTTCATCTTCGATGAGAACCAGACCATCCTCGCTCATGCCCCCAACCCCGACCTGGTGGGCAAGCACGTCTCCCAGGGTCTCGGGCCCAACTCGTATCCCACCGGGTCCGCCGTCGCCGCCTCCGCGGACCAGGACGGCGCCTGGTTCGACTACACTTATGCCAATCCCGTCTCTGGCGTTGTGGAGACCAAGCACTCCTGGGTGATCATCCACGACGGCATTACCTTCGGCTCCGGCTGGTACGAACGCGGCCCCGGCAAGTCCGATGCCCCCGCCTACACCAAGGCCTTCGTGCGGCAGGCCATGAACCTCTACGTCGCCCTAGGCCTGGAGGAGACCGTCGCCTACTACAACGCCAAGGAGAGTGTTGACGGCCAGTGGTACGTCTTCATCATCGATGAGAACCAGACCATCCTCGCTCATGCCGCCGACCTCGACCTGGTGGGCAAGAACGTCTCCCAGGCTCTCGGACCCAACTCCTACCCCACCGGGTCCGCCGTCGCCGCCTCCGCCGACCAGGACGGCGCCTGGTTCGACTACACCTATACCAATCCCGCCTCTGGCGTTGTGGAGACCAAGCACTCCTGGGTGATCATCCACGACGGCATTACCTTCGGCTCCGGCTGGTACGAACGCGGCCCCGGCAAGTCAGACGCCCCCGCCTACACCAAGGCCTTCGTGCAGCAGGCCACGAACCTCTACGTCGCCCTCGGCCTGGAGGAGACCGTCGCCTACTACAACGCCAGGGAGAGCATCGACGGCCAGTGGTACGTCTTCATCTTCGATGAGAACCAGACCATCCTCGCTCATGCCCCCAACCCCGACCTGGTGGGCAAGCACGTCTCCCAGGGTCTCGGGCCCAACTCGTATCCCACCGGGTCCGCCGTCGCCGCCTCCGCGGACCAGGACGGCGCCTGGTTCGACTACACTTATGCCAATCCCGTCTCTGGCGTTGTGGAGACCAAGCACTCCTGGGTGATCATCCACGACGGCATTACCTTCGGCTCCGGCTGGTACGAACGCGGCCCCGGCAAGTCCGATGCCCCCGCCTACACCAAGGCCTTCGTGCGGCAGGCCATGAACCTCTACGTCGCCCTAGGCCTGGAGGAGACCGTCGCCTACTACAACGCCAAGGAGAGTGTTGACGGCCAGTGGTACGTCTTCATCATCGACCCAGACGGCTACGCGATAGCCCACCATAACCCGCAGTTTCGAGGGCGTGATCCCAGCCTCCGTGTGGACGCCACGGGGTATTTCTATGGCGACGACTTGCAGAGCGCCACTGAGGCGGGTCATTGGGTGGACTATGTGTTGCTCAACCCGGTATCGGGCGAGAACCGTCAGAAGCACACTTGGATTGTGCGGCATGACGGGCTGCTATTTGGGTCGGGCTGGTATGAGTAGTAGCAACCCGCCTCGAAACTAGGTAGCGTTCTACGATCCGGCCTTCATATTTAGACGGCCCACCGAAAAGTTCGCAGTACGGTACGATTAGGCCCACCACCCCTCCCCTCATCCCCGACTCCCATATGCTCTTGAACCCAGCGGTCTCCTAACGGCCCTTGAACTCGGGCGGGCGCTTCTCCAGCCATGCCCGCACACCTTCCTGAACGTCCTCGCTCTGCGCGGCGATGACACTGATCACGTCTTCCAGCCGGCCCGCCTCCCGGATTCCGTCCAGCAGGCTTCTATAGGAGACCTCTTTGATCCCCCGGACTGCCAGGGGGCCGTTGCTGTTGATCTTGCGAGCCATCTCCTCTGCCTTGCTCATCAGCTGGTCATGAGGGACGACGTGGTTCACGAACCCCCACTGCTCGGCCTGTTGAGCCGTGACATGATTGCCGGTGAGCAGAAACTCCAGTGCCCTGCCAAAGGACATGTGGGCCCTGGCCCTCACGGTGCCCCACCAGGTAGTAACTATCCCCAGCTCCACCTCCGGCAAACCGAATACCGCTCTTTCGGACGCTATACGTATGTCGCAGTCCATTGCGAAGACCACCCCACCCCCCATCACCCAACCGTTGATGGCCGCGATTATCGGTTTCCAGACTCCTAGCTCTTCCGATGGGCGCAGCGGCCTGGGGCCCCCGCCGAAGGGGCTGCTTTCGCGGGTGCCGCTATCGTAATGGGACCTCATCTCCTTGAGGTCGGCGCCGGAGCAGAAAGACCTGTCCCCGGCTCCGGTGAGAATGGCTGTCCAGGCGTCGTCATCGTCTCGAAATCGCACCCAAACTTCGTTCCAGACCCGAGCCATCTCTTTGTTGATTGCGTTGAGAGAACGGGGCCTGTTCAGGGTCACATATGCGATCTTGTCTCTCACCTCGTACTCGATAACCGGCATGCAGTCCTCCTCCTACTTGATTTCATAAAACTGTTTTCGAGTTCCGTAAGCGTTCAGTAACGTCCCCCTGGCCCGAGACCCTTCTGAGGACAGGGTGGATAAGGGCGTGTGCCTTTTGTGATAGCTTGCAACGGGACACTCTTAGGGCCGGGGTCTAGGGGTAATAGAGCCTTTCGGCCGCCTTCTGGAGGTCAGCCCTGAAGTTTGGGTGGGCGACGGCTATCAGCTCCCGTGCCCTCTCCCGGATAGATTTACCAAGGAGCTGAGCTACGCCGTACTCGGTTACTATGGTATCGGCAAAGGTGCGGGGAACGGTTACCACCGCCCCCTCCGGATGCTGAGGCACGATGCGGGACACGGCGCCTCCAGCCGCCGTCGACCGCAGAAGCGTGATGGCCCTGCCACCCTTTGATATAACGGCTCCCATATGAAGCTCCGGTTGGCCGCCGGTTCCGGTCCATTGACGGCTTCCAATACTCTCCGAGTTTATCTGCCCGGAGAAGTCTATTGAAATGGCGTTGTTGATGGCAATGTAGTTGTCGTGGGAAGAGACGGTGTTGATGCTGACCACGTACTCTGCGTCTCGCAGCTCGATGAGGGGATTGTTGTGGGCGAAGGGCACCTCTTCGGCAGTGCAGCCGGCCAGGGCGGTGAACACGGCTATACCGGTATTAACGTTCTTACGTTCGCTGGTGATGATTCCCTTTTTGATGAGGCTGACTATGCCTGGGGCCGTCATCTCCGAGTGCCAGCCCAGGTCCCGCTTCTCATCGAATGTCCCCAGTCCGGGTAGATAGGCGCTCGGCGTGCCGACCCCGATCTGGATGGTATCCCCATCCCTGACCAGCTCAGCCACGTACTGGCCTATCTTTCTGTCTTCCTCACTCGGCTGCTCCGCGTTAGCCAGGAGCCTGGCCATCTCCTGTACCTGCTTGAGAGTACCGCCGCACAAGCGAGGCAGATGGTCGTACCTGGCGTTTCCACTCAACCGGGGCGCCAGCCGCTCCAGCTCCGCTCGAACCAGGGGGTCCTCCACGTTAGAGATCATCTCCTTCGATTCTTCGAGAGACAGCTCGGGACGCGAATACTCGACGAAGCGATCGATTTCAGAGATGTGTATGTAGTTGTCCCCATAGGTGCGGATGAGAGAGTCATCCACTTGGGCTAGGACTATCCGGGCGTGTTTGGCAAAACTCCGCTTGTTCCACAGGTCCTTTCCGAAGCTGCAGAAGCCCCGGTCGTCGGGGGGCGAGCAGACCATCAGGGTTACGTCGAGCCTTGGGCCTCTATTGGACTCTTTGTACGGCTGTAAGTCCGTCGTAAAGATCACGGGAGCAAAATCTATACGGTGCTCGTAGTAGGCCGGCCGAGCCAAAGGTCACAGGAACATGGAGGGATTGTATCTGAACGAGCCCTCGAAATCGGCGTGAAGCCAGCCCGGGTCGTAGCTGGGGGCAACATCGAATATTCGTAGATCATCCAGCTGCTCGTGGTGTGAAACCAGAGCATCCATCAGAACGGTAGGTTTGGGGTATACGCTGATCGCCAGGTTGTCACCCGGGCTGACCATCGACACCGCTTCGTCGGCGGTGACCGTGTTGCTCTTGTAGTGCTCTTTCCAGCCCATCAAACCGTGCTCGCTCTCGAAGAGACCGCTAGGGTGTTGCGTAGCCTAAGTTGGGCGGGCAATCGTAGTCAAGGAGCCGTAGCGCAACGCCTGGCGCACGTCTAAGCCGATCCCCTCCCTTCCCGCCCGTCATTCCGGCCGCCGAGAGCCGGAATCCATCCCCTCCCCCGTAGAGGCAAACCCTTGTGGTTGCCCTGGGTGGGGCCGCTCACCCTGAGCACCGTCGAAGGGTCGAGCGTGGGGCGGCCCCGCATCGCCATTCCGTCGCGTACACTCTCCCCCCACCCCCCCCACCTCAACAGTCCGTGTGATAAGCTTGCCGCGAACACACACCAGGTGATTTGGGAGCCCGAGATCTAACCGCCTCCCGACTGTCGCGAATCAGAAAAGGAGACCTCTAATGAGCCAAGGGAAGATATTCAACTGGGACAACGTGGAATCCTGGCCTCCCGATGATCGCTATCCGGGGATATCCGGAAAAGTGGTGAATGGCAAGAACATGCAACTCATATGGGCCGAGTTCCAGCCCGGCTCCACCTACTCCCTCCACTCCCATGAACGGGAACAGTTCAGCTTCATGGTGAGCGGCCGGATGCGCCTCACCGTCGGGGAAGAAGTAGCGGAAATCGGACCCGGAGACATGTGGCATGCCCCGGGAAACGTGGTCCACGGTGGAGAAATCCTGGGGGACGAGCCCGTGGTTTTTGTTGATGTCTACTCGCCCCCCGCCGAGGAGTTCAAACAGGACGGCGACTAACCGCCCGACCGCCCCCAACAGGAAATACCCCACAACCCCCCCGCCCGTCATTCCGGCCCCCGAGAGCCGGTCGAAGATGCTGCAAAAGTGCGCCTTTGGCGTGCGCCGAGGCGTGAATCCATCCCCTCCCCCGTAGGGGCTAACCCTCGTGTTGCCCTGGGTGGGGCCGCTCACCCTGAGGCACTCGAAGGGTCGAGCGGGGGGCGGCACACCCTCGCCATTCCGTCGCGTACACTCTCCCCCCACCCCACCCCCTCGCCATAATACCCGTTCACGGGCCATTAGCTCAGGTGGTTAGAGCGCAGTCTTCATAAGACTAAGGTCCCTGTTTCGAGCCCAGGATGGCCCACCAAACTGGACAAAATCAAGAAACTTCACCATTGGAGAGGGTCGCCAGCCTGGCGCAGGCAAGGTATTTGGCGGCGTAGCCATAAGCCTCTGCCAAAGTAACCTGGTCCCGACAATAGCTGCGGCCTGGCGAAGATAGGCCCGGTCCATGCTCACCCAATCAGAATCCAATCCCTCAATCATATTGACCAAAGGCTGGGCTGTCGGGTAATGTCAAAGGCGTTGATCTGGGCTGATTTCGTTCCCTGAGCGGTAAGAGGTGTATTCTATTTGGTTCCGATTGGAGACAAACCTCGATTGAAAGACAATCTGGGGCGCAGGCCGGAGCCTGTGGCAGGATCTTCCGGCGGCAGGCCAACTACTATCAGGAGCGAACATTGAGAATCCACTCCCAACCCTTTCTGTCTATCGCCATTCTACTTATGTGTATCTTGGCGTCCGTCCTGCTCTTGGCCGCCTGCGGAGGCGGCGAGAGCAAGGAGGACATCCTCGCTCAGACTTGGGACTGCTGGGCCCAGGGGGAGACTGGAGTCTTCGAGCAAAGCATGCTCATGATGTTCCCCACCGCCGTCGATATCGACGACGCCAGAGCGCAGTTCATCTATGTGAGTTCCGTCGCTCCGATCGAAGAACTGAAGGCGAGCCGCGACGAAGCCTGCGGTCTCTCGCCTTCCTAGCCTGCCACCATGCTTCCAACGGCTCCGGTTACCGCTCCGGCCGCCACACCTATCCCAGGTTGTCGCCCGGGCTGACCATCGACACCGCTTCGTCGGCGGTGACCGTGTTGCTCTTGTAGTGCTCTTTCCAGCCCATCAAACCGTGCTCGCTCTCGAATAGACCCCACCAAAATCCAGCCTAGACTAAGTTAGCCCTCCAAGGGGCGTCAAGGAGGCCTCCGGTAACCCTTGGACCAGAATTATCTAATACTCAAGTATCAACCTCGGTGGTTATAAGGAACGGCAATTTGTTTTCGAAGAGTAAGTTGTAAGTTGGTTGTTGTACATCAAACTTCACTTCCCATTGGGTCCAGAGGGAGACCGGACCGGTCGGATGCTGTCAGACATCCAAACGCGCTTTGCCCGGTGCGTTAGCGAATCCTGAAAGCATCGGCTGGACATCGTGGCCCCCTTTAAGTTGCAGAAATATCGCTGTGCAAGGCTATCGACAACTTCCGTAACGAAAAGCTTAGATTCGAATACGAAAACTAGAGTTTCCTAATCATCGGTAGTAGCAATCCTGTTGACAGCATGCTGATGGTAAACTAGATTTACGTCCACTAAAGTTTTGGGTAAGGAGCCCGGTTCGCGCGTTCATGCATTGATGTTGACAGCTATGCCCAAAATCAACGGTTCAAGCTCGAAGAAAGGCAGGAAATGCCAGTAAAGCTGCGTGAAATTATCAACTTCAGCTTTGTTATAGTCGGTCTGGAACTACTGCCGTCAGACGGTGCGCTCCGCTCCTTTCAGAGTGGCGTGGATGTCGAAATTCGACGCGGTGGCGGCCTATCTGTTGATGCGACTACCGGACAATCCCAGCAAGCCCGAATACTTAATCTAGACCGCGATCGCATAATCCTCAACTTGTCGCCGGTGCGATCCAATGTCACTCGAGAGTTCCCATCTATCTCTAATCTGGAGACAGAGGCTAGCCGCTTCGGACATGTTGTAGATTGTGCTCTGAACGCTGGGCTAAATCTCAAGAGCTCTCGATACGATTTTGGTTACAATGCTGAAATGGTATTCGACCAAGACGTTAGTCCGACAGCGTTTCAGTTCTTGGGAGAACGATTGCTCAGAAGTGAGCAGTTGGCGCTGCCGGATAGTCAGTTTGTCGGTGGTTCTTGCCGAATGATCTTCGTCGACACATTGGGCCAATGGACGTACAATCTCGACCCGCGATTCCAGGAAAAGCAGACTTCGAGAGTCTTCATCAATGTCAATCTACACAATGCACAAAAGCCATTGCCCGATGGTGGACAAGTAGCGGAAGCGATTATTCAAACTATAGCAAGCGTTCAAGAATCAATGAATCGCCTCGGTCGGTGATCGCTATGACAAACCTTCCCGTCCCAATCTTCAACCGGAACAGTACTAGGACTGCTGCAATCAATGGGTCAACTATTCCAAGGCCAGTCTTGGTGTATCGCGAAGATTTTCCTGACATAATTTCTTCTGACTACGCTTGGCAGATCAATCCACTAGAAACAGCGTTGTGCTATGACTCGGCCGAATTGCCAGCGACGTGGAACCCCGCTTTGGGTAAGAACGTCTGCATTTATGCGGCCGGTTCAATGCCGGTACAACGGCAATCCAACACACATGGGCGCTTCTCATACATTGTCCCGACTAGTAACCCAAGCTACTCAAATGAGCTTAGCTTGCCGAAACCTGCAGATGCAGACGTAGTGCTACAGGCGATAATAGATCAGGTTCTAGTCAACAAGATTGCTCCCCCTGGCTTTTGGTACTATCGGGACAGATATTTCTCTCCGCAGACTTCGGTGGCAGACCGTATCGACGAGCTGATACTGGAAGAGCATGGAGATGAGAACCTTCTCCTTGATCGGCGGCAGCAAGCAGAGTGGCTAAAAGAGGTAATGAGGTCTTATTGGGGCATCCATTTGCCTCAGCCCTTCATCGGATATGACTTAGAAGATGGTTTGTTTGTTGCGTCTTGGCAATCTGATAGCGAGTGCAATACCTTGACGATTGACGCCGAGGAGCATAAGGGCTGGTACGATCCTTGGCCTGCCAATGAAAGCTATAACCCTCTACTTAGGGAAATTGACCTGGATACGGAGGAAGCGTGGGAACACCTGCGGTTTGCCCTCATGACAACCAGGTCATAACCACTGAAGGCCCATATTTTCGCCAGGTACATCCGAATCACTTTCAGGACGGACGAGCTCTACTGGGATCCTTTATTCTAAAGGATACTGGTTGCCATTACGGGCTGTCCTTGAACGATGGAGTTCGCACCACGGCGGCTCGTTGCCACGGGGAATACATCCAAAACAGTGAGAAACTTTCGGCGGCAGTTCTTGCGGTTAGTGAGAAGGAACTAATGGACACTGGGGCATTTGTAATAGTTGATTCTCCTGATGAGATTACCTTTGCTCACGTGGATGCACTATACATGCCAACCATGTCTAACAGTAAGAGAAAAGGTGTAGACAAGGCGCTGATGGCCGCCGCGAACAAGCGATCTCCAGCATATATACCCAACCAATAACTGCCACCAGACTTCACAGCAGGCAGGGATCTCGTAAGCTTCCTGCTCCACAATTTCCGCGACAAACCTCACAGAATCAAAAGAACTCTTCCCGAAGTTCATTCTCGACTCGTGATTTCTGCGAGTTACTCATTCCTATCAAAGCTAAATCTTATGCCGAGAATTTCCAAATTCGGGATGTCTAGGACCACGTTGACCCCCAATTGGGGAGAGCTAGTAAACAAAGGTTCACAGGCCGCACGCTTAGGCCTACAGATCCCCCCCCAAACCCCTCCATTGAATATAATCCCCCCATGCCCCACCTAACCCCCCTCGACAACAACTTCGCCTTTGAAGTCCACGGCCTCGACATCTGCTCGGGCCTTGATGACGCCTGGGCCAATCAGGGAGTGCGCGTGTTCCGCCGCCAGTCGCTTTCGGAGGAGGAACTGGACGAATATGGCTAGGGAGTGGTTTGGTAGGCGTTAGTCCACCATCCCGACAAGATCGGGAACGTTACCTTGGGGCTCTATTGAAGCCCTCCCACCCCCCGCCCCCCCCCGCCATTCCTGCGGAGGCAGGAATGTGGATTCACATTTCAAGTGCAACACGCTTTCAAAAAAGATCTCTGCCGGAGTCCTGTAGCCCAGGCACTTGCGCGGGGTATTATTGTAGGCCTGAATCATCTGCGTAAACCGCTCCTGCGGCAACGTCGCCAAGTCCGTCTTGCGGGGCAGTGTCCGCCGCAACCGGCCTATGGCGTTCTCCACCCCTCCCTTCTGCCAGGGGGAGTGGGTATCGCAGAAGAAGGTCTCGATGCCCAGTTCGTGGAGCCAGTAATGGAGTGCAAACTCGGTCCCGTTGTCAAAGGTCACCGTCCGGCGCCATTCAGGCGGCATCTGACCGAGCACCTGCGACATCGCACCGGCGATGGGCCTGGATGCCTTGCCAGGGGGCCTGAGCGCTATGAGGATGCGGGAATAGCGTTCGTGCATGGTCAGCACCGCATGTCCATAGGTACTGAACAGCATCAGGTCCGCCTCCCAATGCCCGGGAGTGCGGCGGTCAGCAGCACTCTGGGGACGCTCGGCAATCGGGCGCCGCATAGCCATGAAGGAGGCAGGACTGCCCCCTTTGCGGCCTCGCCAGCCCCGCTTCGACTTGGCTCGAGGTAGGTAGTGTCTCCACCCATAGTCCTTCTTCCGAGCCATCTGGGCGTATATGAAGCGGTAGATGCTCTCATGGGAGATGACCCTCTTGCCTGACTCCATCGCCAGCCGACCCGCCACCTGCTCCGGAGACCAGCCCTGCTTGAGCCGACAGAGCACCTGTTCCCGCAGACCCCTGTCCCGCTCCAACCGGGAGCCCTGCCAGCGCCGGGCATGGGCCTGCTGGTCCGCATACCTAGCCTGGTATCCCAGGGTTCTTGAACCATTGCGCTTTAGCTCCCTAGCCACTGTAGATGCCGAGCGATCCAGACTTGCCGCGATTTGGCGGACCGAGTATCCCGAGGCTTGTAGTCGGGCAATCTCACACCTCTCTTCAATGGTGACATGTCCATAACTCTTTCCCATGACAACACCTTAACCGAGTGTTGCACTTCGTTTGTGAGTTTAGAGAATCCATCCCTCCTGAAGGCGCACCCCCCGCCGAGCCGGGACCCCAGCCCCCTGTAGGGGCGGTTCGCGGAGTCTGTTTCAGATGTAGGTTGTGCTTGACGTGGGGAGTTGGCTTGGTCAGGCTGGCTGATGGCGGAGCCGCATTAATCGAAGCAGGGGGCTGACTGTGCCCACGATTGCCGTCTGAAGCGCCCGATAGGCCGAGTATGCGCCCTCGGCTACCCAATGCTTTGTCCAGGTAGCTGCGGCTCGCCGTATCCTCCACAGGGTGCGCAAGTTGAAGGCTGTGGCGAGCAGGCTCCATTCAGCCGAGACGTTGGTTAAGCCACGCAACAGGAACCTGTGGGCTTGCTGTTGCTCCTTGATGATCCCGAAGACCGGTTCTACCAGTTGCATTCTCTGTTTATACGCACCCTTGGCTTCTTCGGTGGACATCCAGGCCCGGTGTCGACGCAACGCAGCGTCGTGGGAACCGATCTCCAGGGCACGCCCATGACGCTTGTCTTTCGTACAGACCCCGAAGGCCGGGCAGGCCCGGCACACGGCCCCTGATGCCCGGTAGAGCCGCATTGCTGTGTTGCGAGTGCGCTTGGTGCGAGTGAAGCGCAGCAACCGGCCCTCGGGGCAACGGTAGCTGTCGCTCGCCTCGTCGTAGGTGAAACGGTCTTTGTGATACGGGCTCTGCAGCGCCCGGTCCTGCGACTCAGGCATCACCACCCGTTGGCCTCTTAGGGCGCACTCCTGTAGATTGTTCCCGGAGTGATAGCCCGCATCCGCCAACGTCATCTCCGTCCTTTGTCCCAACGTCTCCTCAGCCTTCTCCATCATCGCACCCAATTGCCGTCTGTCGGATATGTCGTTCACCACATCAACTGCCGTGATCAGCATGCCGGGCGCTTTACCCTCAGCCGCTGCTACCGTAGAGACCATCGCCTGGGCGTTGTAGGCCACCGCATAACCCTGTCGCGTCTTCATCATCCGGGCGTCCTGATCGGTCAGGTTGATCTGCTTTTGCCCATCCCGATCGGCAAGTCTGTGCACCGTCTCACGCACCCGCTCACGCAATGCCTTGCGGTCTTGCAACCTCTCCGGCAGATGGCCGATAGCCGACTCCTCCCCAGCCTCGTTCTGCGCTTCCAACTCGTCTATCGCACCTTCCAAACGGCCCAACAGACGGCGCAACCCAGCGGCGTCGTAGGTCCGGTCCTTTGCCGCATTCGCTCTAATCTTCGTCCCGTCCACCGCCTGCACCGCCATCTCCACCAGGTCCATATTAACCGCCGTCTGCACCGTCCGCTTGAGCAGCTTCCTCATACCATCCCGATGCGAGCTGTAAAACCGCCACAACGTCACGTGGTCCGGGCGCTGGCAGCCCGTCAGCCAAAGGTACGGTATCTGGTCGCAGCAGGCCGCCTCCAGCTTGCGGCTTGATCGCACACCGGTCATGAAGCCGTACAGCCACACACCCAACAGCGCACGGGGATGGTAGGCCGGCGCTCCCATCGCCTCCCCGTCTCTATCAATCCCAATCGCTGCCCAGCCCTCTCCATCCAAGGCATCGACGAACTCAGCAACAAATCGAGCAGAATGACCGGCCCCCAGCATCTCGTCGAGACTCGGCGGCAACATCCATACCTGTTCCCGGTTCATCGGTCGATGTGGCATCCCCAGTCACCTCCTTATGACGCTGTCTACCTTGTCCAGCATAGCCTACTCCATATGCCTATAACTTATGAAACAGACTCCGCGAACCACCCCTACGAGGGGTGTGATTATAAGGGACACAATGTATTGCAAAAGCTCGGCCCTTCGGAATGGTTGGGTAAAAGGTGAGTGGGCAAGTCCTAGATTCCTCCCGCCTCGGCGGATCCTCTCCGCCTAGGGCGGACTTTCAGCCAGGCGGATGTTCCACTTTCAGTGCGGGGCCGCGGAATGACAGGTGAAGCAGGGGGCGGAGCGTTAGGGGGCTTGGTCGGGGGGTGGGGTGGCGGAATAGTAGCCAGTGAGGAGGAGGTCTAGCTCCAGCATTAGCAGCTTGTTCCAGGCGATGGCGGCTCGGGTGGCGAGGTCATTGTCTTCCAGGTCTTCGAGCAGAATCGCGCTGACGGTGGTCTGGACGAAGCTCATTGTGCCGACCATGAAAGGCCCCGGGACCCGGCCCATGGGCTTTTGCATCCTGTGGCTGTGAGAAATGCCCATGGCGACCATGTGCCAGGCGAAGGAGTAGTCGAGCTTGGCGTCGGCGGTGCGGGCAAGCCACCGGGCGAGGCCCTTGCGCCGGTTTTCGACGCGCTCCTCGTCGATGGAGCCATCGGGTTTGCGAAAGAAGTCGTGGGTGCCGGGCTGCTCGAGGAGGTGGTCGTATACGACCTTGGTGACCTCGTCGGCGCGGGCGATGACGGTTGGGCCGGTGGAGCGGATTAGCTGGGCGTCCTCCTCGGTGAAGCCGATAAACTCGGCCATCCGGAGGAGATGGGCGTCCATCTTGCGGCCCGATTTTCGGGTGACGGGGGCTTGCATTTGTCTAGTGTACTATACGGGACAGTGACGGACACCCGCCTTGACACGGGTAACGGGTTACCTAATATGAGTCAACCGATGTTCGGCTCAATGAAAGCCTAGTCTGGAGAATGAAAATGGCAGAAACTCGTTTACCGACCGAAGAAGAGGTCCTGGGGTATGCCGAGACGTGCTCGAATTGGGGACGCTGGGGGCAAGAGGACCAGCTGGGGACGCTGAACCTAGTGACGGATGAGAAGAGGCGGCAAGCAGCGGGGCTGGTGAGGGATGGGGTGTCGGTGTCCTGCGCCTGGACAATCAAGACGGATATGCCGGGGGAGCACACGTCCCGGGTGCTGCACTACATGGTGGCGACGGGGGAGGCAGGTGGGGATGCCACATGGTCGGGGGACTTCCTGGGGATGGCGTATCACGGCAACTGTATCACCCACGTGGACGCGCTGTGCCACGTGTTCACGGGCGGGAAGATGTACAACGGCTTCCCGTCCACACTGGTGAACAGCGAGAATGGGGCAGAAGCGGAGTCGATCACTCTGCTTTCTCAGGGGGTGGTGACGAGGGGGGTGCTGTTGGACATAGCGAGGCTACGGGGCGAAGACCGGATTGAGACACCAGTGGCGATAACACCTGAGATATTGGAAGAGGCGGAGGCGTCTGAGGGTGTGAGAGTGGAATCGGGGGACATTCTGATGATCAGGACAGGGCACCTGGCTCGGTACTACGACGGCATCGTAACCGACACGTCGGACCCGAAACCCGGGCCGCACGTGTCGTGTCTGCCGTGGTTCCGTGAGAGGGGCATAGCGATGCTGGGCGGCGACCAGAACAACGAGGTTTCGCCGAGCGGGTATGCGACATCGGGGAGCCGATCCACGAGGTGGGGATACCCGCGCTAGGGCTGTGGCTAATCGACAACATGAACCTTGAAGAGGTGGCCCAAGCGTGTGCGGAGCGGGGTCGGTGGGAGTTTATGATGGTGGTTGCGCCGCTCAGGTTTCGGGGGGCGACGGGGAGTCCGGCGAATCCGCTGGCGGTGTTTTGAGGGGGGGGCTTAAGGAAGCCCGGTTCTGGCCTTGGCAGGTGGTGAGGGGTACAGCACTCAAGTAAGTTTTCATTGAGGTGCACCGCGCTCTATGGTAAGATTAGCAGTGTATATTGGAACAAATGTACATGTTAAATCTTACATTCACTTGCCAACATTATCCAAGGATAGATTCTCCGGTGAAGCATAGGCAAAGTTTGTTGAGAATGTGACTGTGGCAAACCCGCGGAGTCTGTGAAATAACAAAAGTAATCTGCAAACAAATTGAAAAGTTCACGTCTGAAGAAAGCAAGCTCGGAGCACCAAGATGACATCTTCCAAAATCGAGTGGACAGATGCTACCTGGAATCCCGTAACCGGATGCAGCAAGGTATCGCCAGGCTGTGACAATTGTTACATGTTCACGCTTTACCCGCGTTTAAGGGCAATGGGGGTTCCGGGCTATGACCTGGCTCCAGACAGGGTACAGATAATGCGCGAACGCTTATTTATGCCTTTGTCTTGGAAAAAGCCGCGTCGGGTCTTTGTTAATAGCATGGCTGACCTATTCCACCCGAAGGTGCCTTTCGAGTTTATAAGCGAAGTGTTCTTGGTAATGCAGGAAGCCGCCGAAGCGCAAGACCACAAATTCCAAGTATTGACCAAGAGGCCGGGGCTGGCTGCTGCGTGGTGGCAGTCGGCACAGAGACTCTTTCCAAATGGGTGGCCCCAGAATGTATGGATGGGTACATCAGTCGAAAATCAGAAGTATGCCCCGAGGCTGACGGTATTGGCTCGATTGCCGGCGAATGTACGCTTTGTATCGGCCGAGCCTCTTTTGGGCCCAGTTGACTTGTCGCCGTGGCTGAATAAGGGAGAGCTTGATTGGATAATTGTGGGCGGCGAGAGCGGGGCTAGGGCACGACCGATGGAGTTGGATTGGGCGCGTCAGATTCGGGATCAGGCCTTGAAAGCAGATGTCCCTTTCTTTCTAAAGCAACTGGGAGGAAAGATGGGGAAACGCTCTGGAGCGGAAGCGATTTTGGATGGGTGTTCATGGAATGATTACCCAGAGTAAATCTTAGGAATCACAAATGCCACCCCAAACAACACTTTGGCCTCTTGACCCTCACACCAAAGGAAAACATCTTGTACTACGGCATTATATGGATGCTTGGCTGCCCATCATGAGTACATCTAATGGCAGGGTTCTATTCATAGATGCATTTGCAGGACCTGGGCAATACTCTGGAGGTGAAGATGGTTCGCCAGTCATAGCACTACGTGCTTTAACTGAGCATGATGCCCTTAGTCGCATGAAGAATGAAATAATTTATCTGTTCATAGAGAAAAATACAAATAGATTCAAACATTTGGAAGGCGTACTAGAGCAAATCAAACCCAACATTCCCTCAAATTGTTCCTATCATATACACAACGCCAGCTTTGATGAAGCACTTACTGAAGTGTTAAACGACATAGACGAACAAAACAGGAG
Source organism: Dehalococcoidia bacterium (assembly GCA_965222055.1). Classification (GTDB taxonomy): domain Bacteria; phylum Chloroflexota; class Dehalococcoidia; order Plut-88900; family Plut-88900; genus Plut-88900. Next base: position 2,717,881 of record CBDCTF010000007.1, on the reverse strand, counting down.
CCTGGCACCGTCTTTCGTCATGATTGATCCATTTGGTGTATCCGAGACCCCGATGAAGACTATAAATCGTATCCTGTCTAATCCCAAATCCGAAGTTTACATTTCTTTTATGGAAAGAGATATCAATCGGTTCAGGTTACATCCGCATTTCGCATCGAATCTTGACGATCTATTTGGTTGTACTGAATGGCGGGATGGTAGCGTCATAAAGGACAAAAAAACAAGAAGAGAGTTTGATTTCGATTTGTACAAAAGTCAGCTGAAGCGAGCTGGCGCTAAGTACGTCCTCCACTTTGAATTATATGAGGGCCAGGAGCTGATTTATGCCATCTATTTCGGCACTCAAAATTTAGAAGGATGCGACAAAATGAAGCGGGCCGTTTGGAAGGTAGCACCATCCGGTGACTATCGCTTTCGAGGTGGGCAAGATTTGCAATTTACCTTGGGAGAGGAATTATTGGACTTAGCTCCTCTTCGTATGCAACTCAAAAACAAATATGCATTCCGAGACTGGGTAAGGATCGAAGATATAGTTGATTTTGCTAAGTCTGATGAGACAGGTTTTCACTCAGGGCATCTGAAACTCAAGACACTGAATCCTATGGAGAAGGATGGAGAGATTGAAGTAAAGAATGGGACTCGGAAAAAGAAAGGTACATACCCTCCTGGAACTATTTTGCGATTCTTGTAGATAGGTCTAGGGATGGAGTTGGGTCCCGTCGGTTAGTGTTCTAGTCATAGTGAGGTAAAGTGTGCGAGCGAAGTTTGTTGATATAGACGGACACATCATGGAGCCGTCCAACCTGTGGCTCGACTATATCGAGCCGGAGTACCGAGAGCATGCGTTGAGGATATCGGAGGACGAGGACGGGTTGGAGTTCCTCAATGTGGATGGGAAGAAGTCGTACTTCGGGCGAGGGGGCTCATTGGGGGCGCTGGGAGCTATCGGGCAGGACGTGAGGCCATACCTGGAGCCGGGCCGGATCTCCTGGGAGGAGGCGATGGTCCCGGGAGGGTACATCTCCGGCGAGCGGGTGAAGGTGATGGACGCCGAGCGGATAGACGTCACGATGGTTTATCCGTCGCTGGGGTTGCTGTGGGAGTACGACTGCGAAGACTACAGAGTCGCGGCGGCCAACTGTAGGGCATACAACAATTGGGTGTTCGACTTCTGTGGCGGGGCGCCGGAGCGGCTGGTCCCGGTCGCGCACATCCCGATGGGCGATGTCGGTGAGGCGATTAAGGAGATGAAGAGGACGGCGGCTCTCGGGGCTAAGGCGATGATGGTGGGGTCGGACTTTCACGAGGACAGGACCTACGGTCACTCGTACTACTACCCGTTCTGGGCGGAGGCCCAGGCGATGGACATGCCGATAACCATTCACCCATCGACGGGGAAGGGGTCTCTGACCTCGGTGGCGTACCCCAACAGGGAAGAGTTGACAGTGTGGTGGGTGAACATCCACGGGGGCGAGAACGTGAAGATGAACTTCACCAGCCTCTTCAATCACGGGACTTTCGACAAGTTTCCAGACCTGAAGGTCGTGATACTGGAGGCGGGTATCGGGTGGCTGGTCTGGTGGCTGGACAGGCTCGACGAGAAGTTCGAGGTCAACGGGTTCACGACGCCCATGCAGGAAGTCCCGAGCACCTATTTCAAGAGGCAGGGGTTCATATTGATGGACCCGGATGAGAGGCTGGCCAAGTTCAGCATCGAGGTCCTGGGCGCGGACAAGTTCATGTGGGCTTACGATTTTCCGCACTCGGACTCGATACTGGACCCGGTGAGGGAGTTGGAGGAGAACCTGGCGGGGTTGTCGGAGGAGGACCAGCTGAAGGTGTTTGGTGGGAATGCGGTGGAGTTGTACAAGCTGGGGGTGTAGAGGACATCACCCTCGCTCTCCTCGGCGAGTCTTCGATCCTCCAGAGGCGGACCTACGGCTCTCCTCGGAGAGCCTACGGCCCTAGTCCTCTCACGCCTCGGCGCACGCCTAAGGCGCACTTGCAGCATCTACGACCCGTCGAGGGAGCTTTGCGTAACTGCTGATCACGCCAGTGGTGCCATCCAGATCACCTTACCTCCCTCCCCCCGCTCATACTTCGAGAGCCTCAGCACGAGCGGCCCCGGCCCCTCCGGCACGGGTTATGCAAAGGTCTCGTAGAGGGAGAGGGGACAGAATGCCTTCTCCGACCCCAATAAAATAGACACATCAAGAATTTGCGCTTCAATTTTTCGATACGTTGTTACCAAGGAGGGGATGGATTCCGGCTCGGGGGCCGGAATGACGGTAATACAAAGGTCTTGTCGAGGGAGAGGGCATGGTGGACGCGACGTCTTGGCAGTGCTGAGCCGCCTCTCGCTCGACCCTTCGAGAGCCTCCCGCCTCGGCGGATCTACGACAGGGTGAGCGGAATGCCCGGCCCCTGGGAATGGAAAGGTCATGCTTAGCGAGCCGGTTCAGGGGCGGGCATGGCGAGGACGGTTATCGGCAACCCTGGGGAGGGCGATTCCCGAATCGCCCTCCCCAGGGATTCTTCAAGACCGCCGTCGGAAGGAATATCCACCTGGAACCTTCTCGTCCTTCGACGGGCTCAGGATGAGCGGGGGAAAAGTGTATGGGGTTTTCGTTGTGTAAGGAAGAGATGTGAAGTAAGATTCGCGTCAATCGTGAAGGGCAAATAGGCAATAAAGGAGACAGGAAATGGAAGCTACATTCGTGGACATAGATGGTCATATTATGGAGCCTTCGAACCTGTGGCTGGACTACATCGACCCGGAGTACCGGGATCACGCGCTGAAGATATCGAAAGACGAGAATGGGCTGGAATACCTGAACGTTGACGGCGTCAAGTCGTGGTTCGGGCGCAACGGCGGCCTCGGGGCACTGGGGGCAATCGGGAAGGATGCTAGGCCCTACCTGGAACCGGGGCGTATCAGCTGGGACGAAGCGATGGTGCCCGGCGGCTTCGATCCTGACGAACGGATCAAGGTGATGGATGAAGAGAAGATCGACATGACGATGGTCTACCCGTCCCTCGGCCTCCTCTGGGAGAACGACTGCGCCGACCCCAAGGTGGCCGCCGCCAACTGCCGCGCCTACAACGACTGGGTCTTCGACTTCTGCCGCCCTCACCCCACCCGGCTCGTCCCTGTGTCCCACATACCTATGAAGGACGTCAACGAGGCCATAAAGGAGCTCAGGCGCACCGTCGCCCTCGGGACCAAGGCGGCGATGATAGGCTCCGACTCTCCTGCCGGCCCTCCCTACGGCAACTCCTACTTCGATCCCCTTTGGGCCGAGGCCCAGGACCTGGACATTCCGATAACCATCCACCCCGCTACCGGAAGCACCTCGGTTACGAGTGTCGCCTACCCCAACCCCGAGGACATGAGCGCCTGGATGCTGTTCCTGTACGGCGGCGAGACGGTTAAGCTGAACTTCAGCAGCTTCTTCGCCGAGGGTACGTTCGACAGGTTCCCGGACTTAAAGGTGGTGGTACTGGAGTCGGGGATCGGGTGGATTGTGTGGTGGCTGGACCGGATGGACGAGAAGTTCGAGATCAACGGCTTCACCACGCCGATGAAGGAGATCCCGAGCACGTATTTCAAGCGGCAAGGGTACATAGCCATGGACCCGGACGAGAGGCTGGCCCAGCTCAGCATCGAGGTGCTGGGAGCGGACAGGTTCATGTGGGCCTACGACTTCCCGCACTCTGACTCGATACTGGACCCGGTGAACGAGTTGAAGGAGAACCTTGCGCCGCTTCCGGAAGAGGACCAGTTGAAGGTGTTTGGGGGGAACGCGTTAGAGTTGTATAAGCTGGCTTCTTAGGGGGGAGGGGAAAGCCCTCAGGTCTTTAAGAAGCTTAGGACAAGCCCCAGCCTTCTAACGCTTTGGCGAATCTGCGAATGGGTCGGGGGTGGGTGGGGAGGTAGAGACTGACGTGAAGGGGCAAGTCCTAGATCCCTCGCGGAGCCTCGGGATGACATGGGGGGCGAATGAGCGCATTTGCTCGACCCTTCGATCCTCCAGAGGCGGACTTGCAGCAACGCAGGATGAGCGGGGAGAGTTGGCCGTAGGAGAGGATGGGCGCACGCCATAGGCGCATTTTCAGCCTGTCTGCACAGGAATGACGGAATATAGTGGGAGGTTACCGGATTATGGCTGAGGGTAGGCTTATTGACATAGACAGCCACGTGCTGGAGCCGCCGGACCTTTGGGTCGAGAATATCGAGGCGAAGTACAAGGACCGAGCGCTGCGTTTTGAGAAGGATGAGAAGGGCTGGGAGTACATGTGCGTGGACAATGCGCACCACCACGGCTATTTCCTGGACGGAGGGATTTTCGGAAGGGCGGGCGCGGGCCAGCCAGACCGTCCGCACCCGATAGAGGACTATCTGACACCTGGGAAAGTCGGGTATGCAGAGGGTCGGCCTCCGGGGGCCTACGACCCTGATGAGCACGTGAAGGTGCTGGACCAGCGGGGGATAGACACTGTGATCCTTTACCCGACGTTGGGACTGACGTGGGAGACGGTGTGTCCTGATGCGGACCTCGCACTGGCTTACGCCCGGGTCTACAACGACTGGATCTCCGAGTTCTGCAGTACGAGCCCCGAACGGCTGGCACACGTGGCCCATGTTCCACTGCGGGACATGGTGAGGGCTGTCGAGGAGGTGAGGCGGGTGAAGGGGCAGGGGGCGAAGGGGCTGATGGTCTACGGTCGGCCAACGAACGGTGGCTCGTATGGCGATGCGTACTTCGATCCGCTGTGGGACGTGTGCCAGGAACTCGACATGCCGGTGTCGCTGCACGCGACGGGTAACCCGCGGCATTTCGGGAATGAGCTGTACCCGCAGTCGGACCACACGGTGACGTGGTGGGTGTACATGTGGGCGGCGGAGGACGTGAAGCTGGGGTTTACGTCGTTCTTCCAGGGAGGCGTGTTCGAGCGGTTTCCGGGATTCAAGCTGGTGGTTACGGAGTCGGGGAGCGGGTGGCTGCCACACTGGCTGGAGCGGATGGACGAGTACTACGAGCTTTTCGGGTTCACTACGGGTATGAAGATGAAGCCGACGGAGTATTTCAAGCGGCAGTGCTGGATTGATATGGAGCCGGAAGAGAAGGAAGCCCATCGCCCGATAGAATTGCTCGGAGCGGACAGGTTCCTGTGGGCGGGTGACTTTCCGCATAGCGACAGCAGCGCTGACCCTGTGAGGGAGTTGAAGGAGAATCTGAGCGCGCTGCCGGAGTCGGACCAGCGGAAGATCATGGGGGAGAATGCGATAGCGTTGTACGGGTTGTAGGGGGGTCCCCCTTACTCTAGCCCTCTCCCCGTCGACAGCCCTTTGCGTAACTACATATCACGCTAGTGGGGCCATCCAGATCGCTTAACCTCCGCCCCCGCTCATACTTCGAGAGCCTCAGCACGAGCGGCCCAGGCCCCTCCAACACATCTTATGCAAAGGTCTCGTCAAGGGAGAGGATGGGACGCATTAGGAGATTTGGACGATGACGTGTACGAATGGCAAGCCCAAGATCGTGGATGCGGATGGGCACGTGCTGGAGCCTCCCGGCCTGTGGGAGGAGTACCTGGAGCCCGAGCACAAAGACCGCGCCATTCGAATCGCTATTAACGAGGCGGGTCTTGAGTATATCGAGATTGATGGGAAGCCATCGGAGGCGGGAGCGGTGGGAACGTTGGGGAACGTGGCATCCGTGGGTAAGTCGATGGAGTGGAGGCTGGAGAACAGCCTGAAACCAGGTGCATTCAGCTACGCCGACGGTCTGAAGATGGCTCCCGGGTCCTGCGACTCCCATGAACGGATCAAGGCGCTGGACGGGGATGGGATCGACGTTGCGGTGCTCTACCACACAATCATCGTTCAGACGCAGTCGGAGTGGAAGGACCCGGAACTGTCGGCGGCGTATGCCCGAGCCTATAACCGGTGGATCGTGGACTTTTGCGAGCCCTGTCCGGACAGGCTAATTCCGATTCCTCACCTTTCAATGCTCGACGTAGAGCTTGCGGTTGCCGAGTTTCAGAGAGTGGCGGGGCTCGGGGCCAGGGCGGTCAATATCGGTATGGAAGCCCCGGAGGGACGGCCGTACGGGGACTCTCTCTACGATCCGTTTTGGGCCGAGGCCCAGGAGTCGGGGCTGCCGGTGACCATCCATCCACACGATAGCGTCAAAGCTCCGGGAGTCATCCAGGGCTATTACAAGATCACCTATTCGGACACCTACTGGTGGCATCTGACCACTGCGGTACTGGATATGCCTTTGGCAGTAGCGTCTCTATTCCAAGGTGGTGTTTTTGAGAAGTTTCCGGGGTTGAAGATAGTGATATTGGAGTCGGGGTGCGGATGGCTGCCCTGGTGGCTCGATAGGATGGACGAGAAGTTCGAGATAGCCGGGTTCACGACCGGGTGCAAGCGGCCCCCCAGCGAGTATTTCAAGGAGCAATGCTGGATCTCGCTGGACCCCGACGAACACTTTGCCCCGGCGGTGATATCGCACGTCGGGGCGGACAGGTTCATCTGGGCTTCGGACTATCCCCATGCGGACGGTGTGCCGGACCCGGTCAACGAACTCAGGAAGACGCTGGAAGCACTGCCGGAAGACGACCAGCGTAAGGTCTTGGGGGAGAATGCGGTTGGGTTATATGGGTTGTAGGGGATAACGCCCTCCAGCCATAACGGGGCTGTATCACATTAGGGAATAGGGGATGGATTCTTGTGTCGGGGTGTGGGAGTGGCGGGACAGTTGGTGCTGGGGCAAGTCCTAGATTCCTCGCGGAGCCTCGGAATGACACAGAAAAGGGTATGTCGGGGTATGGAGAGCCCCCGCCCATTCCGCTCTTGAGACCCTTCGACTCGGCTCACACCACGGCGCATCTTCGACAGGGCGAGCGGAATACCCTGCCCCTGGGAATGGAAAGGCCATACTTCGTGAGCCGGTTCAGGGGTGGGAATGGCGAGGACGGGTGTTGGCAACACTGGGGAGGGCGATTCGCGAATCGCCCCTACGGGGATTGGTCAAGCCTGTCGGATAAGGGTCTGCATGGGGTAGATCAGGAGAAGAGGGGCAGGACCTCTTCTCCGAAGAGTTGAATCTGCTCCTGCATTTCGGAGAAGGTGTCGACGGAGAAGTCCTGGATTATGATGTGGTCAATTCCTTCCCGGCAGATGTTCCGTATCTGCTCGGCGACTTCGGATGGGGCGCCGACGCACTTGGTGAAGCGGTAGGACTTGCTGCCCAGGCCACGGGGCCCGTTCATGAGCAGGCTGTTTTGGAATCTGTCGACGGCTTTCTCGTGGGTAGGGTCCACTCGGAGGGCTATGGTGTGGGCCATTTCTAGGGTGGAGGGGTCTCGGCCTGCGTTTTCGGCGAGGCGCTTGACCGCATCTATGCGCTCGCCGAGGGTCTGATCCCCCACGTTAGTCAGCATCCAGCCCGTGCCCCATTTGACGACGCGCTCCGGGGTCTTGGGCCCCGTGCCCGTGATGTAGATGGGGAAGGGGGCCTGGAGCGGTTTGGGGTGCAGGGAGATATCTTCGAACTCATAGTGCTTGCCGGAGAAGCTGGCGGGATCTTGGGTGAAGATCAGGTGTAGGGCTTCGAGGGCCTCTTCGAACATCTCGCCGCGATGGGCATGTCTCTGCCGAGGTCTCACGCTGACGAATTCGTCGCGGTAGTGGCCGATGCCTACGGCCAGGGACACACGGCCCTTGCTGAATACATCCAGAGTAGCGACCTGCTTGGCGAGGGCCACGGGTTCACGCTGGGGCAGGGTCAGGGCGGCGACTCCGAGCCTGATACGCTTCGTGATAGCGGCAGCGCTGGCAAGGGTGATGAGAATTTCGTAGACGTTGGGAGGCTGGCCGTAGCGATAGCGGGCGCCCCTGGGCGTGTTGAGGTGGTCGTTGCCCCAGGCGGAATAGAAGCCGAGGGACTCGGCCTGGGTGAACAGGCCCATGAGCTGCTCCGGGGTAGAGAAGCCGGAGGGTATGTAGATGCCCTCTCGGCCAGCGGGGACCTGGATGCCGAACTTCACCATGAGTTTATGCCCGTTTCCATTGGGTGGACTAGATAGTAGTATAGCTTTCGGGAGCGGGGGGATGGGAGGTCAGGAAGATCGTGAGGGGGCAAGTCCTAGATTCCTCCCGCCTCGGCGGACTTTCAGCGCGGGGCCTCGGAATGACAGAGAAAAGGGCCTCGGTGTGACAGGTAAAGAGGGATTCGGAGAAAGAGGAGTGGGGATGGAATCCCGTGTCGGGGCACGGGAATGACGGAGGGGTGATGTGGGGGTTCGGAATAGATGATTGGCAAAGTCTCGGAATGGAGGGGCAAAAATGAAAAGAATTGAGATGGACTATTCGAAGAGGTGCTGGGAGGAGCAGGAGAAGGTCCACAACCGCTGGCACCCGGATATTCCGCCAGCGCTGGAGGTCGAGCCTGAGGAAGAGGTCTACCTGCAGACCAGGGACGCGCTGGATGGGCAGATAACCCCGGAGTCGACATTGGCAGATGTGCCGGGAATTGACGGTGGTGTGGTGCACCCGATGACGGGGCCCGTGTACGTGAAGGGTGCAAAGCCGGGGGACTTGCTGGAGATCGAAATCATCGACATAGCGCCTGGGAGGTTCGGGTTCACGGGGATATTGCCGCATTTCGGGTTTCTGTCGGACCTGTATACGGACCCATTCCTGGTGAAATGGTCGATGGACGGGAAACATGCGGTGTCGGAGCAGCTACCGGGGGTGCGGATACCGGAGACGTCGTTCATGGGAACTATCGGGGTTGCGCCGTCCAGGGCAGCTATGGAGGAGTGGCGGGAGAGGGAAGCTCGGGCGGCGGAGGCGGGTGGGTTCGCGGAGCCGCCCGACAAGGCGGGAGCGGCGCCGATGTGGGAGCCGGTGGCATCGGAGGGGCTGAGGACGATTCCGCCGAGGGAAAACGGCGGCAACATGGACATCAAGCAGCTGACCAAGGGCGTGCGGCTGCTGTGCCCCGTGTTCGTGGACGGGGGGATGTTCTCGGTGGGAGACGGACACTTTGCGCAGGGGGACGGGGAGACGTGCGGGACGGCGGTGGAGATGGCGGCGGCGATCCACGCTCGATTTCGGATAAGGGAGGGAGCGGCCGAAAGACGGAACATCCGGTTCCCGATATTCGAGTCGGACCAGTACTGGACGTCGCCGGAGATGGCGGCGCCAAAGAGGTTCATAGCGACGACGGGGATGCCAATAGAGGATGGCCGGAACGAGTCGGGGAACATCACGTTGGCGACTAGGCAGGCGCTGCTGAACATGATCGGGATAATTATGGAGCGGGGGTACTCCAGGGAGCAGGCATACTGCATAACGAGCGTGGCTGTCGACTTCAAGGTGAGCGAAGTTGTGGACCTGCCGAACGTGTGCGTGTCGGCGTTTCTGCCTTTGGATATATTTGAGGGGTAGTGGGAGAGGCCCCCACCCGGAATCCGCTCGACCCTTCGACTTGGCTCAGGATGAGCGGATTCTCCCCGCCTCCCGATTTGATCCCTCCAACTGCCTTATTTTGGCAAGAGGGAATGGGGAGGGGATGCGTGGTCGGGGGAGGGATGTTGGTTGGTAAAGTCCTAGATTCCTTCCGCCACAGCGGACTTTCAGCGCGGGGCCGCGGAATGTCAGAGAAAAAGGCTCTCGGGATGACAGGTACGGAGGGGTTCGGTGAAAGAGGGGTGGCGAGGGTATGGGGGAGGGTAGTTAGAAAAGGTCTTGGGAGAGAGAGGGGACAGGACGGCACAGACCGGGCAGATAGGTAACACATAAACCGGGGACATGGGTAACACATCGTGGTATTGCCCCTGCGGGGGTTGTTGTTCGGTGGGGAGGGTGACCAGAGGGTCGACCCAAGGGGGGAGGAGAGGGGATGCATGGTTAAGGTGAGGATGTTGGTTGGGGAAGTCCTAGATTCCTTCCGCCACAGCGGACTTTCAGCGCGGGGCTGCGGAATGACAGAGAAAAAGGGCCTCGGAATGACAGGCAGCAAAGCTTAGGAATGGAGAGGGGAAAATGAAGAGCATAGAACTGGATTATTCGAAGAGGTGTGGGGAGGAGCCGGAGAAGGGGCACAACCGTTGGCATCCGGACATCCCGCCGGCGCTTGAGGTCGAGCCTGAGGAAGAGGTGTACCTCGAGACTCGGGACGCCTCGGACGGGCAGTGCACCCCCGACTCTACGTCAGAGTCACTGCTTGGGTTTAGCCGCGATGTAGTGCACCCGCTTTCGGGGCCCGTGTACGTGAAGGGCGCCAAGCCCGGCGACCTCCTGGAAATCGACATCATCGACATCGTGCCCGGTACTTTCGGTTTCACGAGCATTAAACCGGGCTTCGGGTTTATTGCCGACCTGTATGGCGAGCCGTTCCTGGCAAAATGGTCAATGGACGGGAAACATGCGGTGTCGGAGCAAATTCCCAACGTGCGGATCCCTGAGGCGTCGTTCATGGGTACCATAGGCGTGGCTCCTTCCCGGGCCTTGATGGAGGCGTGTCGGGAGAGGGAGGCAAGGGCGGCGATGGCAGGAGGGACTGCACTGCCGCCGGAGAAGACGGGAGCGGTGCCATCCTGGGACCCCGTGGCATCGGAGGGACTTAGGACTATGCCACCGAGGGAGAACGGCGGCAACATGGACATTAAACAGCTGACGAGGGGCGTTCGTTTACTGTGCCCGGTATTTGTAGAAGGTGGGTTGTTCTCGGCGGGGGACGGGCATTTCGCGCAGGGGGACAGCGAGTGCTGTGGGACGGCAGTCGAGATGTCGGCGGCGATACATGCCAAGTTCCGGATAAGAGAGGGCGCAGCAGAGAGGAGTAACATCCGGTTCCCGATATTCGAGTCGGACCAGTACTGGACGTCGCCGGAGATGGCAGCGCCGAAACGGTTCATAGCGACTACGGGGATGCCGATAGAGGACGGTCGGAACGAGTCCGGCAACGTCACTCTCGCCACGAGACAGGCGCTTCTGAACATGATCAACCTGCTGATGGAGCGGGGGTACAGTCGGGAGCAGGCGTACATAATCTGCAGCGTGGCGGTGGACTTCAAGGTGAGCGAGGTGGTGGACCTGCCGAACGTGTGCGTGTCGGCGTTTCTGCCTTTGGATATATTTGGGGATTGAGGGGGAGAGGAATCACCCTCACTCTCCTCAGCGAGCCTACGGCTCTCCTCGGCGAGTCTTCGACCCTAGCCCTTTCACGCCTCGGCGCATCTGCGACCCACCAAGGGATAGGGGAGAGGACGGTACAGACCGGGCAGATAGGTAACACATAAATTGGGGACATGGGTAACATATTGTGGGGTAGCCCATGCGGAGGTCATTGTTCGGTAGGGTGGGCGACCAGCCGGTCGCACCTACGGGAAGGTAAGGGTAGGCTTGATTGAAGGGTGGGGGGTTTTTGGGTAGAATCGGGCGGTGGTGGGGGGAGGGATAGGTTCCGGGTTAGAGGCTGGTATGACAGGGGATGGGAACACCCTCACCCCTTCGACAAGCTCAGGGCAGGTTCCAGCGCGCTCACGCCAGAGGCGCACTTGCAGCATCTACGACTCCCTTAAAGGGAGAGGGGAAGGACGGAGGAATTTAGTGAAGTTTGAGAGAGTAATTTCGGCGGATTCCCATGTTGTCGAGCCGACGGACCTGTGGTGGAACGCGATCGGGGCTAAATACGGAGAGCGGACGCCGCGCATCGTCGATGAGCACCTGGGGAAGAAGGGCCGCTTCTTCTATACGGGTGCGCAATATCTGAAGATCGACGAGACCGAAGCCGAGATGGCGGACATGGGTGAGTTGGTCGACGCGGGCAAGGACCCGGCGAAGCGAGTCAAGTTCCAGCAGGAGGCCAAGGTCCAGGCGGAGGTGCTCAACCCAACACTGATGATGCTGGCGATGCAGGGTCGGGACCGGGAAGTGGTACGGGCGGCGGCGCAGACATATAACGACTGGTTGGCGGAGTTCGTGTCGTACAGTCCCAAGACGTTGATCGGGATCGGGGCGGTGCCTATGGAGGACGTGGATTGGGGGTTGGCGGAGCTGGAACGGGTAACGAAAAAGGGCCTTAAGGGTGCGATGATCAACGTCGTTCCGCCTGAGGGGTCGAAGCCGTACAGGGACAAATACTACGACCCGTTCTGGGCGGCGGCGGAGGACGCTGGGATTTCCATCACTTTGCACTCGATCACGGGTCGGGTGCCGGACCCCTTACACTTCCACACCAGGGAAGACATGGAGAGGGCGCCTAGCACGTGGGTCGATCTGTTCCTGGAGCTGACTACCACGCTGGCCGACGATTTCATCTTCGGGCGGATATTGGACCGTTTCCCGAAACTGAAGCTGATCTGCGCGGAGTGGGAGATATCCTGGGTGCCGATGTTCATGTTCCGCATGGACCAGGTGCAAGGGGCGGCGGCGCACCGGATGCCGATGGAGAAGCTGGACATGCTGGCCAGCGACTACATAAAGAAAAGGATGTGGCACGGGATGATCGATGACCCGTTCGGGCGGGACGCGGTAAATCACATTGGGGCGGATGGGGTGATGTGGGGGTCGGACTTCCCGCATATCCGGTCGATAGGGCTGGACGCGCACGCTTCGCTGGAACGGATACTGGACGGTCTTTCGAATGAAGACCAGGAGAAGCTGGTCGGGGGGAATGTGGCGAAGGTGCACGGGTTGTAGAGGGATAACTGTTAGATGCTTAGAAGATTCTTTACTTTCACCCTCACCATCAGCATTGTTACCATCTTGGCCTGTATTGGCTGGATAGCCTACGGTAAATTCAATATTACGGAGGCTGCCCACTTTGACGCTAGCATGGCTAGGGTTAATCACCAGACTGAAAATATGGGCGAATCTCTTGACACGACTCGGGCCTTCGTAACCTCCGGCATTGAACAGATTTCCGACATAACCACATTGATTGAGGAGTGGTCACCCCGTTACGCCCAGACCCGGATTGCCTTTCAGAAATTCGACGCCGCTATCGTCGCTGCAGAGGAACGGGCTGAGGCTTATTTTTCGGCGCAGAAGGCCCTGACGGAAAAATACCATACCGAGGAACTTCGGGCACCAGAAGCGGATGACCATGCGGACTTTGAGCTCTACAGCCTATGGAGAGATCGAGCCCATAGTGTTCGTGCGGAAGCTTTAGATATCATGAACCGCCTCAGTGACCTGGATACGGACCTACAAAAAATAAAACTGCGCTCAGAATTTTCATTCGACGTAGGTGCATTCAGCGATGTGCCAACTGAGATTCTATCGCTGGGAGATGAGCTAGAGCAATTTCAAATCGCGTCGGAGGATATTCGGAAAATTACCGATTCACCATTTGATCCCAGCAGATCAAACTGAATGCCCTCGTCATCCAAAAACTTGCAAGAAGCTTTAACGCTTCTGATGCGATGGATCACCTTCGTAGTTGCGCTAATGCTCGGAGGTACATTCTTTCTGCCTTGGCTAAGGCTGGATGGTGAGAACGAGGCGCGCAGCGGAGCGGAATTGATTACCCTCATAGTCTCTCCTTCCGTCGAGTACTTGTTTGCAATTTCACCGGTGCAAACTGGAGTGCTTATAGGCTGCCCCGCGTTGATAGTCCTGGCTACTATCCTCGTGATGGTTAAATACGGTCGACGCAAGACCGTCATCTTCGCTACATTCGTCGTCTTAGCATCAGCCATTGCAATCATTTATGCCACACCAGACATTACAGCGAATGAAGGGCCTAGAATCTACATAGGTCTTACAGGAATTATTGATTTGTCTGCCATTTTGCTCTTTCATCAGGGCCTTATAAAATTGCGGACAAGGCTGTACCATGGACGCAGACTGCCAACCGTATATAGCGTGTTAGGCGTGATTACTGGTAGTGGTTACTATAGGTGGAATGAGAATAAAGCAAGATAGCGCGAGTAAGTCCTGCTGATTATGGATCTCTCTTTGAGAAGTTGAGTGCATCGATAGGAGAAGATGAGATGGGTGAAAAGAGTGTGATGTTCAGGCCTCGGCGGCTGGGGCATGCGAATTTGTTCGTTGGGGAGCTGGAACGCTCGATGGAGTTCTACACAAAGGTGTGCGGACTCAGCGAGGTGTTCAGAGAGCCGCCTATCAAGGCCGGATTCCTGAGCAACGGAAACTCGCATCACGACGTTGCCCTGATCGAGATATCTCAGAGGGCCCGGAAGGCTGGGGACGGGTCGAGTCTGATATCAGACAAACGCGGCATGAGGCCCGGGCTGAACCACTTCGGGTGGGAGATGGAGAATGAGCTCGTGTTGCTAGAGGCTTATGAGCGGGCGCTGGAGTCGGGGCTGCCGATCCACCGGACGGCGGACCACCAAGTTTCGCACAGCGTTTATCTTTTTGATCCTGAGGGCAACTATCATGAGTTCTACGCTGATGTCGCCAAGGACTGGCGAGAAGTGTGGCGGGATGGGAATACGGAAGTGTTGACGGTCAAGTGGACACCGCAGACGGCAGAGCGAAGCACGGACGCCAGGTACGCTGTCCACCCCGACCTCGTGCCTTACCCTGGGGCGATAATCCCCAGCAGGCAGGTGGGACACGGAGCGCTGGTGGCCCAAGACTACGAGGGACTGGTGGATTTCTACAAGGACGTGGCTGGGCTGGAGGTTGCACACGCAGGGTCGGACGGGTCATACACCGTGTTCACGGGGCCGCTGGCCAGGCATGACCTGGTGATACTGCCTTTGACTGAGGGCCGGGAGCCGGGGATGCACCACGTCGGGTTTGAGTTGAAGAGCGAGGAGGAAGTGGAAGCGGCAGAGGCAGCGGTGAGGGCCAAGGGCATAGAGCCGGAGGCGAGCATCGACTCATCGACGAAACGGAGCTTCTTCCTGCTGGACCCGGACGGGATAAGGTTGGAGTTCTACGTGTCGAGGGACGGGGAGTTGGGGGAGATGTCGGGGGTGGATGTGGCGTATCAGTTGTAGGTGATTGTTATCTGCAGCCTAGCCCTCTCCCATCAAGAGACCTTTGCATAGCTCTGGGTTGGGGTCGAGAAGCCCCGCCCATTCCGCTGTTTCGACTCTTCGACTCGGCTCCCGGCGAGCGGAATACCCCGCCCCTAGGAATGGAATCGCAGTAGTTCGTGAGCCGGTTCAGGGTCGGGAATGACGGAACACCCTCACCCTAGCCCTCTCCCATCGAGGGAGAAGGGACTGGACCACCCCTCCGCCGCTCGGAATAAGGGTCATGCAAAGGTCTAGTCAAGGGAGAGGGGGAGGGATGGATTCACGCCTCGGCGCATCTTCGACCGGCTCGGGGGCCGGAATGACGGAAGGGGGGCGGGGGGAAGGGGATAGGAAGATATGAATTTATCGAATGTTATAAGTAGTGTTGAGGCACACGCCGCCGGGTGTCCCCTAAGGGTGATAACCGGCGGTTTTCCTATTATTCCCGGCAAGTCGGTTGTGGAGAAGACTCAGTACCTGCGGGACGAGATGGACCACCTTCGGACGGCGGTGCTGTTCGAGCCCCGGGGACACAGCGGTATGTGCGCGACGGTGATAACGGAAGCGTCGATGCCGGGGGCGGACGTGGGGATGATCATCCTGGAGCCGCAGGGTTACGTGCCGATGTGCGGCCACTGCACGATAGCGACGTGTACGGTGCTGGTGGAGACGGGGATGGTGGAGGTCCAAGAGCCGGTAACCAGGATAAACTTGGAGACGTTGGCGGGGCTCATTGAGGCGCGGGTGTTGGTGGAGGGGGAAAGGGCGAAATCGGTGACATTCCAGAACGTGCCGGCGTTCCTGTACGAGAAGGACGTGAGCCTAAAGACGAGGGAGTTTGGGGAAGTCGTGTTGGACGTGGCTTATGGGGGGATGTACTACCTGCTCGTGCCTGCGGAGTCGGTGGGGCTGACACTTGGGGAGGGGGAGTTGGAGAAGATCATAGCCTCGGGGATCGGCATAAGGGATGACGCCCTGGAGCAGTTGGATATAGTGCACCCTGAGCCGAATGGCCGAGAGCAGTCCTACTTTGGGGGCACAATGCAGGTGCAGTTCTATGGGCCACCTACACATCCAGAGGCGGATTCCAAGAACGTCGTGGTAATACCGCCGGGGAGCATCGACCGGTCGCCGTGCGGGACGGGGACTTGCTCTCGGCTGGCGGTGATGTATGCGGACGGTAAGATAGGCAAGGGTGAGGAATTTGTTTACGAAAGCTACATTGGGACGCTGTTCCGGGCTCGGGCGATAGGAGAGACCAAGGTCGGGGACTACCCGGCGATAGTGCCTGAGCTGACGGGATCGGCATACGTGACGGCGATGCACCAGTTTGTAATAGACCCTGACGATCCGCTGAAGCACGGCTTTTTGATGAGCTGATGGACGGGTCTCGGGGAGAGGAGACAAGGGCAAATAGACAGATGAAGTTTGGGATATGCTTCGCACAATACCAGGACGGTGTGCAGGTGCGGGAGTCGGCGCGGCTGGTTGAATCCGTGGGGTACGACTCACTATGGGTGACGGAAAACGTTCACAGCGGACCGGAGGCGTTGGAGCCTATGGTGGTCCTGAGCCAGTTCGCAGCGTATACGGAGCGGATCACAATAGGCCCTGCCGTGGTGCTGCTGCCTCTCCGGAATCCAGTTGGATTCGCCCACGCGGTGGCGACGGTCGACCAACTCTCGGAAGGGCGATTCATACTTGGGGTAGGGTCGGGGGGGAACGCGACAGAAGGATACAAGGCCTACAGTGTGCCCTTGAGCGAGCGGGGCAAGCGGTGCGACGAAACGCTGGAGATAATAACCAAGCTTTGGACTGGGGAGCCAGTCACCTTTGAAGGCAAGTTCTCGCAGTTTTCGGACTACGCCCTGGGGGCGAGGCCATATCAACGTCCCTATCCGCCGATCTGGGTCGGGGGGGATGCTCCGGCCGTGCTTCGGCGGGCGGGGAGGTGGGGCGACGGGTTTATACCGGCACACACGGCGCCGGGAGACACGGCGGAGATGTACGGGAAGATTGAGGGATACCGGCGAGAGTGGGGGAGGGAGTCGAGAGAGTTTGCGAATGGGATTTACCTGTACGTGAACTTCGGGGATTCTGCGGAGAGTGCACTGGAAGTAGCAAAGGCGACGTTGCTGGCTCGATACACGTACCCGGTCTACCATATTCACGCAGGGGTGAACGCCATTCTGGGGACGGTAGAGGAGTGCATGAGGGTGTTGAAGGAATACGAGGCAGCCGGGGCGACGCACGTTATTCTCGACCCGGTGTGTCCGGCGGACGAGGTCCCGGCGACGGTGGAGAGAGTGGCGCGGGAGATCATGCCGCATTTCAAATAGCAGAGGTGAATTAACATGTCAGACATCAATTTCGGGGTGACTTATCCGGAACGGGCAGACTTCACGGACCTTCCGGCTTACGCTCAGAAGGTTGAAGAGCTGGGGTTAGACTCGATTTGGGTGACGGAGAACATAGGGTCGGGGGCGCCGGCGTTGGAGTGCTTCACGGCGTTGTCGTTCATGGCGGCCCATACGAGCAAGCTGATGGTGGGAACGTCCGTGATGCTGCTGCCGTTGAGGAACCCTGTGATGGTGGCGCAGACGGTGGCGAGCCTGGACATCCTGTCCGGAGGAAGAGCGGTGCTGGGGGTTGGCGTGGGGAACGAGTCGCCGGACTTCGCGGCCTACGGAGGCAACGTTCGGGAGAGGGCGAGCAGGTCGGACGAGGCCCTGGAAATTATAAAGAGGCTGTGGACCGAGGACTCGGTGACGTTCCATGGGAAGCACTTCGACTTGGACGACTACCAGCTACTCCCCAAGCCGGTGCAGAAGCCTCACCCGCCGATCCACGTGGGGGGTGGGGTAGCGTCGGTTGTACGGAGAGCGGGGAGGTTTGCCAACTCGCTGATCCCTGTGAGCAAGACACCCGAGGAGGCGAAGGCGATGTTCGAGCGGGCGGAGGAGCATGCGCGGGAGTCGGGGCGAGAGGACTCGGCGATGACTAGGGTGATGCACCTGTTCCTGTGCTTCTCGGGGAGCGCTGAGGAGTCGGCGGAGATAGCATCGGGGGTGTTTACCCGGAGATATGGCAGTTCTACAACCGTGCCTGCCGATGCTCCTCACCTGCTGGGAACGCCGGACCAGATGCGTAAGATGGTGCAGGCGTTCGTAGACGTCGGGGTGACGGAGTTTGTGTTGAACATCGTGTGTCGGCCGGAGGAGGGGATATCGCAGGTGGAGCGGTTTGCGAAAGAGGTGATGGTGGGGTTTCGGTAGGGGGTATTCGGTCCTCTTGAGGCGGACCCGCCCAAGGCGGATGTTCCATCTTTGATTGTGGGGTCTTGTTTGGTATGTCGTTTGTTGGTGGGTTGGCGATGGAAGACGCTTGCTGGATTAGGCTCCCTATATTTAGATAATGCGGGCATGGAGGCGTCCCGGAAACGTGGGGACGGGGTTCCGCCGCCGCCTAGACCTGGAAGTATGGTCGGACGTACGGGTCCGTCATCCGTCATAGGCTCCAATGAGGGTTGGCTGCGCTGTCCGCCGGGGGCGGATGCAGTAAGGGGAAAGTCCAGGGTCAGTTCCCCTCGCAGGAGTACGGGGTATCCGGTTCGCCGCCTGTATCCAGGAGCCGGGAGTGGCGGACAGTCCAGTTTTATTTGAGGAAGCGGACGGAGAGCCGAGCGGACCTCGGCTACGGGCCGCCCCGTTCCGCTCCATGGGATGGGATGCTCCGTAAGGAGACTTTCAAGTACGGTCCAGGGCGTCTTCCATCGCCTGGGTGGTGGGGGAAGGGTGAGCCGGGGCCTTTAGTAGAGGAGATGGCGTCGTTTGCTTGAGCCGTGGGGCGGCGCGCGTCGCTCTTTGGGATGGGCTTGGACGTTGAGTCCTCGTTGTGGGCCGGGGCTGGGTTCCCCTTGGGTTTTGGTTCCTCCTTTGGGGTTAGGGTGAGTGACGGGCCAGTCGGAGGTGAATATAGTACATATGTACGATTGTCGTCAAGGGGTTGATGTCACATTTGGGGGACATGGCTTGATGCGGCAGAGGCGGATGGTGAGTTTTCGCGGAGGTCAGGGCGGTTCGCGGAGTCTGTTTCAGATGTAGGTTGTGCTTGACGTGGGGAGTTGGCTTGGTCGGGCTGGCTGATGGCGGAGCCGCATTAATCGAAGCAGGGGGCTGACTGTGCCCACGATTGCCGTCTGAAGCGCCCGATAGGCCGAGTATGCGCCCTCGGCTACCCAATGCTTTGTCCAGGTAGCTGCGGCTCGCCGTATCCTCCACAGGGTGCGCAAGTTGAAGGCTGTGGCGAGCAGGCTCCATTCAGCCGAGACGTTGGTTAAGCCACGCAACAGGAACCTGTGGGCTTGCTGTTGCTCCTTGATGATCCCGAAGACCGGTTCTACCAGTTGCATTCTCTGTTTATACGCACCCTTGGCTTCTTCGGTGGACATCCAGGCCCGGTGTCGACGCAACGCAGCGTCGTGGGAACCGATCTCCAGGGCACGCCCATGACGCTTGTCTTTCGTACAGACCCCGAAGGCCGGGCAGGCCCGGCACACGGCCCCTGATGCCCGGTAGAGCCGCATTGCTGTGTTGCGAGTGCGCTTGGTGCGAGTGAAGCGCAGCAACCGGCCCTCGGGGCAACGGTAGCTGTCGCTCGCCTCGTCGTAGGTGAAACGGTCTTTGTGATACGGGCTCTGCAGCGCCCGGTCCTGCGACTCAGGCATCACCACCCGTTGGCCTCTTAGGGCGCACTCCTGTAGATTGTTCCCGGAGTGATAGCCCGCATCCGCCAACGTCATCTCCGTCCTTTGTCCCAACGTCTCCTCAGCCTTCTCCATCATCGCACCCAATTGCCGTCTGTCGGATATGTCGTTCACCACATCAACTGCCGTGATCAGCATGCCGGGCGCTTTACCCTCAGCCGCTGCTACCGTAGAGACCATCGCCTGGGCGTTGTAGGCCACCGCATAACCCTGTCGCGTCTTCATCATCCGGGCGTCCTGATCGGTCAGGTTGATCTGCTTTTGCCCATCCCGATCGGCAAGTCTGTGCACCGTCTCACGCACCCGCTCACGCAATGCCTTGCGGTCTTGCAACCTCTCCGGCAGATGGCCGATAGCCGACTCCTCCCCAGCCTCGTTCTGCGCTTCCAACTCGTCTATCGCACCTTCCAAACGGCCCAACAGACGGCGCAACCCAGCGGCGTCGTAGGTCCGGTCCTTTGCCGCATTCGCTCTAATCTTCGTCCCGTCCACCGCCTGCACCGCCATCTCCACCAGGTCCATATTAACCGCCGTCTGCACCGTCCGCTTGAGCAGCTTCCTCATACCATCCCGATGCGAGCTGTAAAACCGCCACAACGTCACGTGGTCCGGGCGCTGGCAGCCCGTCAGCCAAAGGTACGGTATCTGGTCGCAGCAGGCCGCCTCCAGCTTGCGGCTTGATCGCACACCGGTCATGAAGCCGTACAGCCACACACCCAACAGCGCACGGGGATGGTAGGCCGGCGCTCCCATCGCCTCCCCGTCTCTATCAATCCCAATCGCTGCCCAGCCCTCTCCATCCAAGGCATCGACGAACTCAGCAACAAATCGAGCAGAATGACCGGCCCCCAGCATCTCGTCGAGACTCGGCGGCAACATCCATACCTGTTCCCGGTTCATCGGTCGATGTGGCATCCCCAGTCACCTCCTTATGACGCTGTCTACCTTGTCCAGCATAGCCTACTCCATATGCCTATAACTTATGAAACAGACTCCACGAACCGCCCCTACGGGGAATGGGGGCCCGGCTCGGCGGGGGGTGCGCCTTCAGGAGGGATGGGTTCCTGCCTCCGCAGGAAAGACGGATGGGGGGGTGGCAGTGTGGGGCCTCCCCCCGCTCGACCCTTCGATCCGCCTCAGCGGACTTACAGCATGCTCAGGGTGAGCGGCCCCTCCCAGGGGGGATGGATTCACGGCAGAGGCGCATCATCCATAGACGGATGGCACGCTTGCTGGCGGCTTAGCGCCGGGATGACGGGGGGAGGGGGATGACGGAGTTTGTGATGAACGTCGTGTGTCCGCCGGAAGAGGGGATATCGCAGGTAGAGCGGTTTGCGAAAGAGGTGATGGTGGGGTTTCGGTAGGGGGAAGTCAAGTGGTGGGGTAGTGTGACTGGCAGCAAGTGAGGTGGCTGGTAAGTCGACGCCCTAGATCCCTCGCGGGGCCTCGGGATGACTGGGAAAGGGAGGTCGTCCTGCGAGGGAGAATCGCTCGTATTCCTGATCGTCCTGCGGCATTTCAAGAAGCAATTCACCGAGAGTCGGGGCGTTGGTTTTCTCCAGACGGCGAAGGCGCTCGTACTCCTCAGCGGACAGAACGACTACTGCGGGTTGCCCACGTCGGGTAATGAGCTACGGCTCCCCGGCTAGGGCGGTGTTTACCAGCGCGCTGAAGTTATTCTTTGCATCTTGTAGGGGCCATTCAGTCATGACAGTATCCGTATGATGATCTGGGTAGACTGAACAATAGCTAGTGTGCAGTGATAAATCCAGTTTCCTACCTTTCTTGGGGAGGATTCTGGAGGTGAAGAAAGCGGGGGATGGATTCCTGCCTCCGCAGGAATGACGGGCGGTAATTCTGTGACACCACTCATAAGGTGGTGGAGCCAGGCTTCTCTTGGGGAGGATTCTGGAGGTGAAGAAAGCGGGGGATGGATTCACGCCTCTGCGCACGCCATAGGCGCACTTTCAGCAACTGCGGTCTGTCTCCGCAGGAATGACGGGCGATGATTTTGTGGAGCCACATATAAGGTGGCGGGGGAGGGCAGGCACGAGGAGCCTGTCTCAAAAGTCGCCCCATGCCCCACTGCTTGCTTTTTTACGACTTGGATTCGTGCCTACAGCACCCGTCGCATTGGTCAATAATATCCAATCCGACTGTGTTTAACGGACTTATGAGACAGGCTCCGAGACCAGCCCCTACGGGGAGTGTGGATAGAGAGGAGCACCCTCACCCGTCGAAAGACCTTTGCATAACTACAGATTGCCTCCGGTGTACTGTCCAGATCAATTGACCTCCACCCCCCGCTCATACTTCGAGAGCCTCAGCACGAGCGGCCCCGGCCCCACCGAGAGAGGTTATCCAAAGGTCTCATAGAGGGAGATGGTATAAGACACCGCGCCTCAACCTCTCCCTCGGTTTTATTAAGGGTCTCATTGAGGGAGATGGGACCATATGGGACGTTGCGTGGGGTTGGGGGGTCTGATATTCTTTTTCAGCCCTTGGATAGGGGCTTTATTACTAGGAGGTATCCCATGACCGGCAAAGGCCCCGAGACTATCGCGTACAGGTCCGAAGCGTCGCGGTCCAAACAGCTCTACGAGCAGGGCCTGAGGGTGCTGCCGGGGGGAAACAGCCGACACTCGGTGACGATGAATCCGTACCCGATCTACGTGAGCAGTGCGAACGGGTTCAAGGTGAAGGACGTGGAAGGGGAAGAGCGGCTGGACTTCATCAATAACATGACATCTCTGATCCACGGGCACGCGCACCCGGCTATCGTGGAAGCCGTCAGCAAGCAGCTGGAGAAGGGGACGGCCTTTGCGATGCCGACGGAGCCCGAGCTGGAACTGGCGAACCTGCTGGTTGACCGGATCGACTCCATCGACAAGATACGGTTCTGCAACTCGGGGAGCGAGGCGGTGATGCTGTCGATCAAGGCGGCTCGGGCCCGGACGGGCAAGTACAAGATCGCCAAGATCGAGGGAGCGTACCACGGGAGCTACGACTACGCCCAGGTGAGCGAGTCCGCCAACCCCGGCGAGTGGGGCGACCCGGTTATGCCGACAAGCGTGTCGGAGCGGAGCGTATCGCCTGCGGTCACGGAAGAAGTGATCGCGATGCCCTGGAACAACATTGACGCTTGTGCCTCGATCATAGAGCAGCACAAGGACGAGTTGGCGGCGGTGATTATCGACCCTTTGCCTGCGGCGCTCGGGTGGATTCCGCCCAAGCCGGGGTTCCTGGAATCGATAAGACGAATAACGCAGGACTACGGGATACTTCTGATCTCGGACGAAGTCATCAGCTTCCGGCTCTCCTATAAGGGAGCGTTGGAACAACATGGGATCAAGCCGGACATAACAGCGCTGGCTAAAATAATCGGGGGTGGGTTCCCGGTGGGGGCGGTGGCAGGCACTGACGACGTGATGGAAGTCTTCGACCACAGGTCGGGGCACCAGGTCCATCACGGAGGCACTTTCAACGCGAACCCGGTGACGATGACAGCGGGCCTGACGGCGATGAAGATGATGACGCCGGAGGCGTTTGACCGAATAGGCGGGCTGGGCGACTACGTGAGAGGCAAGCTGAACGATCTGATTTTGCGGAAAGAAGCGCCGGCGCAGATCACGGGCACGGGATCTCTGTTCTGGCTCCACCTGACGGACAAAGAGATGAACGATTTCCGGGACTTCTCGGCCTCCGGGCCGGGGCAGGAAACGTTCAACAAGTTCACCCACGAGATGCTGGGGCACGGGATTATCTACGCGGGCCGGGGGCTGAGCTGCATCTCGACGGTGATGGGACACGAGGAGATGGATGCGTACGTGGACGCGGTGGACGCGTCGCTGGATGCAATAGGGTATTAGGGACAAGGGGGGAGACTCTCACCCCCTCAAAAGAAAACGCAAAAACCGGGCGTCACATGCATTTTGCGCATGTGACGCCCGCATTGTAGGCAGGAGATGGAGCTGCTGGAGAGAGCACTTTCCCCAGCAGCGTAAAAATGGATACTTGGCTTTCCCATTTAATGGTCCTCGACGTCAGCAACGGCATCGGGGGGGCGTTTTGTGCGAGGCTGCTGGGGCGGGGAGGGGCGGAGGTCTTGAAGGTGGAGCCCCCGGTTTCGGGGGACCCGGTGCGGGCTTTGGCGCCGTTTTTCAACGATCTACCGGGGCGAGAGAGCAGCGGTCTGTTTCTCTACCTGAACAGCGGTAAGCGGAGCATAACCCTAGACCTTACCAGAGCATCGGGGAGGCGGATTTTCCGGCGCCTTGCTCAAGAGGCGGACGTGCTGGTGGAGAGCTTCGATCCGGGGTTTATGGAAGAGATGGGGCTCGGATATAAGGAATTGGGCTCCAGGAATCCGGGGCTGGTACAGATTTCGCTATCGGATTTCGGGCAGTGGGGGCCGTATGCGGGGTACAAGGCAAACGAGTTGATTGAGCACGCGATAAGCGGGCTGATGTACCCCACCGGGTTCCCCGACCAGGAGCCTGTGCCGTCAGGCGGGTTACTGCCTCAGTTCAAGTCCGGGATGGCGGGGACGATAGCGGCGCTTTCAGCCCTGCATTGGCGGGAGGTGTCGGGGGAGGGGCAGCAGGTGGACGTGTCGATGCTGGAGGTGGCAGCGAATTTCCTGGAGACAACGCTCGTCCTGTACACGTACCAGGGGGTGGTGAGGGGCAGGACGGGGAGTACACTCTCGCCGCCGACGCCCCTGTGCGACATGTACCAGACCAAGGACGGCTACATGATCGTGACCTCACTAACGCAGCAGCAAAGGCAGTCGCTGTTTGAGATGATAGGGCACCCGGATTTGGTGGACTCGTTCGGATCTGCGCTTTCGAGGGCCATCCCGGAAGAGGTAAAGCAGACGGTTTGGGACGCCATTGGCGCCTGGCTTATCGAGCAGGAGACGGATGAAGCTTTTGAGCTTTCACAGTTGCTAAGGATCCCGTGTGCAAAGGTCTCCACAACGAAGGACATGCTAAGAGACCAGCACCTGACAGAACGTGGGTTCTTCAAGACGTTGGAGCACCCGAAGTTTGGGGATATTGCGTTTCCCGGCACGGGGCTGACGGTGATGGGGGAGGAGACGCCTGCACTGGAAATGGCTCCGGCACTGGGTGAGGCGAACCGGGAGGTTTATCAGCAGAGATTGGGGATATCTACGAGGGAGATGGCGATGCTGGGGTCGGGGCGGGTGATCTAGGGATGGGAGCTTGAATTGAAACATCTGCCGTTAAGCGACGTAAGAATCGTTGATCTGACCCGGTATTGGGCAGGGCCGTACGCGACGCAGCTCATGGGGTCGCTGGGGGCGGAGGTGATACGGGTCGAGGCGACCGTATACGTGGATGCAGTGAGGTACATGCTTCCACCGGACGGGATAGAGGATACGGAGGACCCACATAACCGGGGCTCCTATTTTCATATGGGAAACCGGAACAAGGACAGTATTGCTCTGGACCTGCAGACTGAGCGGGGCCGGGACCTTATGCTGGAGCTAGTCTCGATTGCGGATGTTGTAATCGAGAACTACAGCGCACGGGTGATGGGTAATCTGCGGCTGGACTACGATGACCTGATGAAGGTGAGGCCGGACCTGATAATGATCAGCATGCCCTCCTTCGGGCGGTCGGGGCCTTACAGGGACTACGTGTGCTTTGGAGAGGCCCTGGAAGGGATGACAGGGCTTTCCTATTTGACAGGACACCCCGACGGGCCGCCCGTACGTTCTTCGGGGGCGTTCACGGACCCGGCGTCGGGGATGTGGGGGGTGTATGCGGCGCTGGCTGCTTTGGAGAGGAGGCGGCGGACGGGCAAAGGGGCTCGGATGGACCTGTCTCAGCAGGAGGGCTACATCGGCCTGCTGGGTGACGCAGTCCTGGACTACACGATGAACGGCCGGGTGCGGAAGCGTATTGGGAACCGGCACCCTTCCAGGACACCGCAAGGAGCGTACCGTTGCAAGGGCGAGGATGAGTGGGTGGCGATCTCGGCGGGGAGCGACGCAGAATGGGAGTCGTTGTGCCGGGCAATGGGTCGGGAAGACCTGCTTGAAGAGCAACGATATCGGCATATCTTGAGCAGATTTCGATTGCAAGAAGAGATTGACGAGGCGATAAACGCGTGGACGTCGGGGCTGGAGGCAAGGGATGTGATGGCTCGGCTGCAAGGGGTGGGTGTGCAGTGCGGAATCGTCGCCAAGGCAAACGACCTGTTCGAAGACCCGCACTTCAAAGAGAGAGGGTTTTTCGAGACGACGGACCATGCGTCGGTGGGGGAATACCCGCACTTTGGCATACCGTTCAAGATGTCGAAGACGCCGGGAGGGAGCCATGCACCGGCACCCCGGTATGGCGAGCACAACCGCCGGGTGTTCTGCGACATGCTGGGATTGGGGGAGGAAGAGTATGCGGGGTTACTAGGGGCGCGGGTATCTGCGGAAGCACCGTTGATCGGAGACTAGCAGGGCCAAGGGAGAAGCAGATGGGCGAGAGCAGTGACATAACCGGCGAAGTGGCGATAGTGACGGGCGCGGCGCAAGGAATCGGGAGAGGCATAGCGCACGTCCTGGCGGAGGCGGGCGTGAAGATAGTGATTGGAGACATTCAGCCAGCGGACAGGCCGGTGTCGGAGATAAGGGGGATGGGTGGGGAGGCGGTGAGCATGGTTATGGACACGAGCCAACCTCGGGAGGCGGAAGCGCTGGTGGCGCGGGCGGTCGAGGAGTACGGTCGGCTGGACATCCTGGTGAACAACGCTGGGATAGATGCGCCGAGGGGCAACGCGTGGGACCTGCCGGACGAGGAATGGCGTCGGGTGATAGACGTGAACGTAAACGGGGTATTCTACTGCTCCAGGGCGGCGTTGGGTCCGATGATGAAGGGTGGCAAGGGGTTCATCGTTAGCATGAGCTCCCAGGCGGCGCGGGTGGGGGAGCCGGGGATGTCGCCAGCGTACAACGCTAGCAAGGCGGCGCTTCTGGGCATGACGATGGAGTTTGCGATACAGGTGGCTGACAAGGGGATAAGGGTGGTGGCGCTGATGCCTGGTGCGATCGATTCTCGGGAGCCGGGATGGAGCGAGGAGAGAAAAGCCGAGGCGCTGCTGGAGTACCCCCTGGGTATCGGGACGCCGCGGGACATAGGGGAAATGATTCGGCACCTTGCGAGCCCGGCGGCGAGGTGGGTGTCGGGAACGGCGGTACAGCTGACCGGGGGATATCAGAGAGGGGTGTCATGGTTTTAGATTACGAAGTGCGGGACAGGATTGCGTATATCACCCTCAACAGGCCGCGG
Organism: Dehalococcoidia bacterium; assembly: GCA_965222055.1. GTDB lineage: Bacteria > Chloroflexota > Dehalococcoidia > Plut-88900 > Plut-88900 > Plut-88900. Next base: position 2,690,794 of record CBDCTF010000007.1, on the reverse strand, counting down.
GCGATGAACGCGATGAACCAGGAGTTGAAGGAAAAGCTGGCCGACGCCATAGAGCAATTGGACCGGGACCCGGATGTCTGGGTGGCAATTGTCACGGGGGCCGGTGACAAGGCGTTCAGCGCCGGGGGCGACCTGAAGGAATACGTGAACCGGGAGATGGAAGGGCCGGGACAGCCGTACACGATGTTCAAGCACTACGACCAACCGATGTCTGTGAAGCCGTTCATTGCGGCAGTCAATGGGTATTGTTTAGCCGGAGGGCTGGAGTTGGCCCTTGCCTGCGATATCAGGATTGCGTCGGAGAGTGCATCGTTCGGGTCGCCGGAGGTGAGATGGGGGTTACTGCACGGGTATGGGGCGATGCGTCTGCCGAAGATGGTTGGAATGGCGGAGGCTATGGAGATTCTGCTGACGGGGGATTTCATAGATTCAGAGAAGGCACTGCGGATCGGGCTGGTCAGCCGGATCGTGCCCCAGGAAGAATTGATGCCGACGGCGGAGTCGATAGCACGGAGGATCTGCGAGAACGCACCTCTGTCGGTTAGGGTCACTAAGGAGTTGGCCTATCGGGGTTCGAATATGCCTCATAGCGAGGGTCTGCACCTGGTACACACGCTGATGAGCGCGCTTTACGAGAGTAAGGACAGCAAGGAGGGGCCGCGGGCGTTTTCGGAGAAGAGGAAGCCTGAGTACCGGGCTCGGTAGGGGGCTTGGGCTGGTTGCGGGGTGAGAAACGTGCTGGGCGTGAAGGCGATTGCCCAATCGCCCCTACGGGAGGGGCAGACTCTGGCCCCCCTCACGCCTTGGCGCATCTACGACACATTGAGGGACCCCTGCGTAACTCGTGGCGTAGGGCCGGGACACCCCGCCCATTCCGCTCTTGAGACCCTTCGACTCAGCTCAGGGCGAGCGGAATACCCCGCCCTTGGGGATGGAAAGGCCGAACTTCGTGAGCCGGTTCAGGGGCGGTACTGACGGTTATGCAAAGGTCACGCCTCAGCGCATCTGCGACACATCAAGGGACCTTTGCGTGACTCGTAGAGTAGGGCCGGGACACCCCACCCATTCCGCTCTTGAGACCCTTCGACTCAGCTCAGGGCGAGCGGAATACCCCGCCCTTGGGGATGGAAAGGCCGAACTTCGTGAGCCGGTTCAGGGGCGGTACTGACGGTTATGCAAAAGTCCCGTTGAGGGGCAAGGGATGGCGTATGGAGCTAGAGGACTTCGAGTTCTGTGCGGTGGGGGATCGAGGAGCTTGCGCCGGGGCGCTGCACGGAGAGGGAGGCGGCTTGGTTGGCGAAGGTAATGGCGTCGGAGAGTGAGGCGCCTTCGTTGAGGCGGGAGGCCAGGGCCCCGAGGAAGCAATCGCCGGCGCCGGTAGGGTCCAGGGCGTGGACGGTGGGGGCGGGGGTCAGGTAGTCATCGCCGGGGGTGACGGTGAGGGCTCCGGCAGCGCCGAGGGTGACTATCACGGTCCGAGGGCCACGGGCCAGGAGCATACGGGCAACTGATACCAGTGCTTCGCGGTCTGTGGAATCGATGGGAGTCTGAGTCATCTCGGAGAGCTCTGTCTCGTTGAGGCACAGGATATCGACGAGGGAGATCAGGGAGTCGGGGAGGGGCAGGGCGGGGGCGGTGTTGAGTATTGTGGTCACGCCGGACTCGGAGGCGATGGTGAGGAAGCGGCGGATAGTCTCGACGGGTATTTCAAGCTGAACGAGGGCTACGCCTGCATTGGCTATGTGGGTAGTGAGGGGTTCGAGGGTATCGGGGGCGAAGCGAGAGTTGGCACCCGTGGCAACGACAATGGCGTTCTCGGCGTTGGAGTCGACGGTGATAAGGGCGACGCCTGTGGGGTCGGGTGATGAGGTTACGCCCGCGGTCTCGATATCCTCGGCCCGCATGAACTCGAGGAGCTCGCCGCCGAACGGGTCGTTGCCGACGCTTCCGAGCATGTAGACGGGAGCGAGGCCGAGGCGTCGGGCGGCGATGGCCTGGTTAAGGCCCTTGCCGCCCGGGACTCGGGTGAGACCCGTCGCGAACACGGTTTCGCCGGGCCTGGGCATCCTTTCGGTGGAGGCGATCAGGTCCATGTTGATGCCGCCCGCTACGATGATGGGCTTGATGATAAGATTCTCCCTAATCAAGGACTGCTACGGGGGCAATATACCCCAACGGATGCTCTGGTTGTTACATACATGGAGGATACTTCAATGCCTAGACCCATCATTTTAGACGTGGACGCAGGTGTCGACGATGCATTGGCGATTCTGCTGGCCCTGGCCTCGCCGGAGGTGAAGGTGATCGGAATTACGACGGTAAGCGGCAACGCACATGTGGACAATTGCACGAAGAATGTGCTTCGGATACTGTCGTTTGTGGAGGAAGAGAAGAGGCCGCCGGTGTTCAAGGGGGAGTCGGCGCCGCTGGTGAAGGAACTGTACATGGCGGCGGCGGTACACGGTGAAGACGGGCTGGGGGACCTGGGAGACGATTACTACCCTGAGCTCGACTGGGGACTGGTGTCTGAAATGGGGGCAGTGGAGGCTATGGCGGAGATGGTAGCCGAGAGGGCCGGTGAGGTGACGGTAGTAGCCACGGGGCCCTTAACCAACGTGGCAAGGGTCATACAGGAATTTCCTGAGAAGATGGCGCAGGCGGGAGAGATAGTGAACATGGGGGGTGCGGTGGATGCGGCGGGGAACATCGAGCCGATTTACGCGGCGGAGTTCAACACCTACGTGGACCCGGAGTCGTTGGATGTAATCCTGGAGTCGGGTATAGCGTTTACCCTGGTGCCCACGGATGCGACTCACGGTATAGGGCTGATGCGCAGCGCGGCGAAGGAGTGGTTTGTGGAGAAGGGAGGCAGGGCGGGCCGTTTCGCCTACGATTGCTGCCAATTCTACATGGACTTCACGCAGGTACAGAGCGGATTCGACGGGACGTACATGCACGACCCGATGGCGACCGCTGTGGTAATCGACCCATCGCTGATGACAGCGGCCCCGCGTCGGATTTACGTAGAAGTTAGGGAAGGCCTGACACGGGGGATGACGGTGCCCTATCGTCTCCCGGGAGGTGCGCAACCGAAGCCTAACTGCCGGGTGGCTTCTCGGGTGGAGGGGGAGCGGTTTCTTGAGATGCTGCTGTCGAGGGTCGGCGGGTTGGGGTGAGGGGTCCGGGGGCGGCCGTGTTGGGGAAAGTGCGGGAGTACAGGTGGGAGCTTTGGCTGTTTTTTGGGATGGGGGGTGGTTGCATCTATAGTGGGCTCCCTCGTGCAAATAGCTGTTGGCTTTTTCATCTACGGAAACTACGGATGGTCTAACTTACCGGTCTTCATAGCTAGCTTTGCAGTGTTGGCGATTTCGTACAGGTGGGTTAGACGGTTGCAGCGCCCGATGCTCAAGCTGGTGTGGCAATACTCGTTGGTAGGGGCAGCTCTCGGCATAGGTTTCTCCTTAGTACAAGCTGGCATTTATGATTACGTTACTCGAGGGTCGTACGGCTGGTATGTGCTTTTCTTGGCGTTGGCGGGACTGGTGCAATCTGCGATCAAGGCTGTGTTTCTTGTATGGCTCGCGAGAAGAGCGTCCCGAGGCGGCTTTGACAAGGCTCTAGTGCTCATTGGGATAGCGGCATTCCCAGGTGCAAGCATTGCCGGAGTCATTCAGTACAGTCTTTTATTATCCATCGTAGATAGAATCAGCCCATTGGTGGTGTCATTGGCAACAATTGTGTTGACTCTCGTAGCGGTGTGGGCGCTTAAACGCGTGGACACCGAAAAGGCTATAGGACGAAAGGGGATTGCAGTGCTGTTCGGGGTGGCATGGGCGGCATCTATTGCAGGGTATGCAGCTAATATTGATTTTCATTGGGCGTGGTGGACAGGAGGCGCCGTCGTGGTCAGTATTGTCGAATCCGCCTTCTATGCGATTGTGATATGGATAGTGTATTCGGTGCGGGTACGGGCACCGGCACAGCTTGAACCTGTCGAAGGGTGAGTAGGGCCTAGGGTTAAGTGGTCTCTTCGTAGCGGGCGAGGACGAAGAGTAGGGAGCTGAGGCGGTTGAGGTATCGGGGGATCTCGGTGTTGGTGAGGATGCCGTTGTCCATGAGCTCGACGGTGCGGCGCTCGGCGCGGCGGACGGTTGAGCGGGCCAGGTCGATGGCTGCGCCGGCGGGTGAGCCGCCGGGCATGATGAACTCTCGAGGAAGCTCTATTTTCTCGGAGAGGGCGTCGGTGGTTTCCTCAAGCTTGTCGACCATGTCGGCGGTGACTTTCTGGAAGTGCTTGAGGAATTTGGGATAGAAGTCGGTGTCGATGGCGATCTCGCCGCCCACAGTGAAGGACTCTCTCTGGAGGGCAAGGAGGATTTCCTGGACATCCTGTTTAGGGGAGAGGGCGCGTCCGAGACCCATGGCGGATACGGCTTCGTCGAGTGCGCCGTAGGCCTCGCAGCGGGGGTCGGCCTTGGAGACTCGGCCGCCGTAGAGGAGGCCGGTCTGGCCACCGTCTCCGAAGCCGGTGTACATGGGAGGGGTCTTGGGCATGGAGGGATTATAGCAGGGGGTGGGCCCCTGTAGACCCCATGGGGGGAGGGGATAGGAACCCTCACCCCCTTTATCCCCCTCTCCCTTAGGGCCTTTAAGGGAGAGGGGGAGATAAGAACAGGGGCGTGCATAGGCGCTTTGCGCCTATGCACGCCCCTAGTTCAGTACTGGTAAGAAGGGAAGAGAAGGTTAGGGGACTGGACAAGGATTATGCGCCTGTGCATGCTCCTAGGTCAGTGCTGGTAAGAAGGGAAGGATAGGGGCTTGGACAAAAAGGATTAGGTGCCTGTCTAGGCCCCTGGGTTAGTACGGGGGGAGAAGGAAAGCTGAATGGGGAACGGTGGTTGGTTTCTCTGTTGCAATGCTATCGGGGGGCAGGGAATAGAATCTAGGGATAGAGTGTGTGGCTTTGGGTTAGGTGGTGGGGGTGAGGGGTGCCTTGGGTTCCTCGCGGGGTCTCGGAATGACGGGGGAGAAGGGGGTGGGGTGGTGTCGGGTAACCACGAGGGTTTTGTCATTACGGGGCCACCTCCCCGCTCGACCCTTCGACTCGGCTCAGGGTGAGCGGCCCCACCTGGGGAAGGATTCACGCCTCGGCGCACGCCACAGGCCCACTTACAGCATCTTAGACCGGCTTGGGGGGCGGTGAGGAAATATGTAGGGTATGACGCGGGTTTGGAGGTAGGGGGGAATTAGGAATAGAGGGCGAGGCACTCTTTGAGGTGGGTGAGGGAGAGGTTTCCGCCGCTGAGGATTAGGACGGTCTTGCGGCCCTTGATTCGGTCTTTCAGGGCTTGGGCGGCGGCGAGGGGGGCTGCGCCTGCGCCCTCGGCGAGGTTGTGGGTTTTTTCGAGCATCTGGACGACGGCGCGGCGGATGTCGTCTTCGGAGACGAGGACGTAGTCGTCGAGGAGGCCACGGATGACGGCCTGGGAGCCGTCGAAGGAGACTCGGACGGAGATGCCCTCGGCGAAGGTGGTGGTTGGGGAGTCGACGAGCCGGCCCTCTTTCCAGGACAAGTAAGGGGATAGTGCTGCCTCGGAGGAGACACCGATGATTTCAAGGTCGGGCCTGATGGCCTTGCCTGCTATGCAGAGGCTAGAAGCGAAGCCAGCGCCGCCGATGGGCACGATGACGACCTCTGCGTCGGGGAGGTCCTGGAGGATTTCGACCATGCAGGTACCGAGGCCGGAAACGAAATCGTGGTCTTCGGCGTCGTTGAAGAGGCGGTAGCCCTTCTCGTCAGCGATGGTCTGGAGGTGGGCCCGGGCTTCGTCGTAGTCTGCGCCGTAGGTCATGAGTTCCGCGCCGAAGTTTCGGATGGCCTCGGCCTTGCCGGGGTTGGGATTGGAGGGCAGAGCGATGACGGCGTGGCAGCCGAAGAGTCGACTGGCATAGGCTACGGACTGACCAAAGTTGCCGGTAGACGCAACCGCAACGCCCTTCTTCAACTGTTCCGGCGTGAGGTTGGCGATGGCATTTAGGCCACCCCTGATTTTGAAGGAGCCGATGGCGGTGTGGTTTTCGTGCTTGACGTAGGTCTCGGAGCCGAGGAGGGCGTCCAGACCGGGGTAGTGGTGGAGGGGGGTGGGGGACATGTACCGCTTGAGCAAAGCATGGGCCTTGGTGATGGCCTGGATGCCGGTTGTGTATTTCATCGGGTCGCACCAAGGGATGCTTTGAGCTCTTCAATGGAAGCGTTGCCGCCGGACTGGATGAGGGCGACCTTCTTGCCTTGGAGCCTATCCTTGAGCTTGAGGGCGGCGGCTAGGGGCGCTGCGCCCGCGCCCTCGGCGAGATTGTGGGTCTTCTCGAGGAGGAGGGCGATGGCCTGGCGGATTTCATCGTCGGTGACGGTTACGAAATCGTCCAGGAGGTCGCACATTATTCGGAAGGGAATCTCGTCGGTGACCTTGACGCCGATCCCTTCGGCGAAGGTGGTAATGGGGGCGTCGACCAACATGCCCTGCTTCCATGAGAGGTAGGGTGATGCGGCCTGAGCGCTACACACGGCGATGACCTGAACGTCGGGTTTGAGGCCCTTGGCGGCGACGGATATGCCGGAGGCGAGGCCTCCGCCCCCTACGGGGAGGATGACCACGTCGACATCGGGGAGCTGGTCCAGGATTTCGAGCATGATAGCGCCGCTGCCGGCCATGAAACGGGAGTCGGTGGAGTCGCTGACGTATTCGCAGCCGCGTTCGGAGACGATTGAGCGGATGGCGGCGGGATCGGCGTCGTAGACGGTGTCGCTAAGGACTACCTCTGCGCCGAAGGATTTGATAGCCTCGACCTTAGAGGGGTTGGGGTTTTCCGGCAGAACGACGATGGCCTTCGCACCGAATATGCGGCCCGCATAGGCCATCCCTTGGCCGAAGTTACCGGAGGACGCAACTACTACGCCACGCTCCTTCTGCTCGGGGCTGAGCTGGGACATCGTGTTGAGGGCGCCGCGAATCTTGAACGCGCCGAGCCGGGTGTGATTTTCGTGTTTGACGTAGGTCTCGGAGCCGATTAGGGAGTCGAGGCCGGGGTAGTGGTGGAGGGGAGTGGGGGACATATAGTTGGCGAGAAGGGCGCGTGCCTTGTAGATGTCCTGAAGGGTGGGTCGAGTCATAAGGGTGATTGCCTTATCGAGGGTTAGACTTCCGTGGGGACGAGACGCCAGTCATAGGGGGCCTGGGCCATGATCTCGGGGCCGTTCTTGGTGATGAGAAGCTGCTCTTCCAGCTTGACCTGCTCCGTGCCGTTCTCGCGGCCGAAGCTGGCCTCCATGCATATGACCATGTTCTCCTGTACCTCACCCACGTCGTTACCGAAACCGGTGTCGTTCATGTCGGGGAAGTAGAGGGCGGGCCACTCGTCGGACATGCCTGCGCCGTGGGCCAGGACGACGTAGCGATTGCGCTTGTATTCGTCGGGGACCTCGGGCATGGAGTTGGCGATGTCGATGAAGGAAGCGCCGGGAACGAACTTGGGAATGCCGGTCTGGACGAACTCATAGGCGCGCTTGTAGGCGTCGAGCTGCTCCTCGTTGGGCTTGACGTCGCCGCAGAGGTAGGTGCGGGAGATATCGGCGAAGTAGCCGAGGGGCCCGGCCATGTCGGTATCCATTGCGACGAGGTTGCCGGGCAGGACGACGCGCTCGGTGGCCTCCCGGTGGAGCCAGGGGTTGGTGTTGCCCCCTGAGGCGAGGAGCTTGCCGTCGATGCGTTCGCCGCCGTACTCAAGGTTGGTGCCGGACATGATGGAGTAGAGCTTGTTCTCGGTGACGCCGGGGATTATGGCATCGCGGACGCGGGAGACGGCGACGTCGGCGATGGCGCAGGCCTGTCGGATAGCGGCGATTTCGTCGGGGGTCTTTATGGCTCGGGCCCAGCCGACGGGCGCCAGGGCACCCTCTACGCGGACTCCGAGATCGGTTAGAGCCAGGATGCTGTCGGGGTCCATGCGGTCGATGCCGAGCTTCTCACCGGCGATGCCGAGCTCATCAAGAAGAGCCTTGAACTCTTCGGCCCACTTGAGAGTAGCGGCCATGGTGTAAGTACCGCACTGCCAGAACTCGAAGGTGTGGATCCAGCGGGTGTCGGCATCATCGCCAACTATGGAAGCTTCAAGGCGGCCGGGTTGCAAGATGATAGGCTTGCCCTCTCGGGGCACGAGGACCGACTTGTTCTTGTGGCGGAGCATGAAGCTCTCCATGAGCCTGGTGCCTGAGGCGTAGCGCATGTTGACGGGGTCCCAGAGGAGGAGGGCGCCGAGGTCGGCCTTGGCGATCTCGGCCTGAAGGCGCGCGATGCGGTCGCGGCGCATACGTTGGACGTCGATGCGCTCCTCGAAGTCGACGACCTGGCGGCCGAGAACGTCTTTTTCATGAAATTGCTTAGGCGACATGATTAGCCTCCGGGGGTCGGGCTTGCGGAAGTCAAGCGCTTAGTCCATGAAACGCCAGTCGAAGGGGGCCTGGGAGAGAATCTCGGGCCCGTCCGCCTTGATGAGAAGCTGCTCCTCCAGCTTGACCTGCTCCGTGCCGTGCTCGCGGCCGAAGCTGGCCTCCATGCAGATGACCATGTTCTCCTTGATCTTGCCGGAGTAGTTGGAGGGTTCGTCGGGGCGGGGGTCCTTGAAGTAGATGGCGGGCCATTCGTCGGACATACCTGCGCCGTGGGCCATAAGGGGGTAGCGGTTGCGGTTGTACTCGGGGGGAATGGTGGGGGCCTTCTCGGCGACCTCTGCGAAGGATGCGCCGGGCACGAAATAGGGGATGGTGGAGTAGATGTAGTCGTAGGCCCGCTTGTAGGCGTCCATCTGCTCCTCGTTAGGCTGTACATCGCCGCAGAGGTAGGTGCGGGAGATATCGGCGAAATAGCCGAGGGGCCCGGCCATGTCGGTGTCTATGGCGACGAGATTGCCGGGCATGACGAGGCGGTCGGAGGCGTCGCGCTTGATCCAGGGGTTGGTGTTGCCACCCGCGGTAAGGAGCTTGCCATCGATGCGCTCACCGCCCCGGGAGACGTTGTAGTGCAATAGGAGGGCGAAGAGGTCGTTCTCGGTGACGCCGGGCTTGATGGCTTCCTTGACCTTGGCGAGGCCGACGTCGGCGATGGCGCAGGACTGGCGGATTAAGGAGATTTCGTCGGCGGTCTTAATGGAACGGGCGCGAGAGAGGGGCTCCAGACCGTCGGCCAAGGAGAACTCGCGGTCCAGAAGCGCGTTGATAGTAAAAGCGTCAAGTCTATCGATGCCGAGTCGGCTGGAAGAGATACCGAGAGAGTTGAGGGCATCTCTGAGTACCTGGGCCCATCTGAGAGTGTTGTCACGGGTGTAGTCGCCCGTCATCCAGAATTCGACGCCGACGGCCGGCATGACTTCCGCGTCCTGGGAAAAGAGCTGTGCGTGGAGCTCGTTGGAGTCGAATAAGACGGGGCGACCCTCCTGGGGGATGAGGGCGTGGGCACCCTTGAAGCGGAGGCCGAAAGTCTCGTTGAGCCGGGAGCCGATGGCGTAGCGGATATTGACTGGGTCGAACAGGAGGAGCGCTTCGAGGTCGGCGGCGACCATCTCGGACTGGAGTCTTTGGAGCCGGTCTTGGCGGAGGCGATTGATGTCGACCCTCTGCTCGAAGTCGACTACCTGGGTGCCAACAAGGTCTTTTTCGTGAGTCTGTGCGGGTGGAGTCAAGTCGGGCCTCCTTTGCGATCGCGCCGCAGTTGGGAATGGTGCGATTATAGCAGAGAGGGGAGGGATGCCCTTCCTGCTCAGCCGGGGAAAGATGCAGGAATGGGAGACGGGAAGGGAGAGATGTGCTAGATTTTATTCAGGGGCTTTGACCCCTGCGAATCTGAAAAATCGGAGGAAGGAAGATGGACATAGACATTGCAGTGGTAGATAAGCTGTTGACTACTACTAGGACGGTGCGGAAGAGGCTGGACTTCGACAGGGAGGTGGAACCGGAGGTTCTGGAGCGGTGCATCGAGATTGCGATGCAGGCGCCCACGGGATCCAACCAGCAGCATTGGCATTTCATGGTGGTCACGGACCCCGAGAAGAAGATGGCAGTGGGGGACTGTTACAAAAGGGGATATTACCCCTACCGGGCGATGAGGGACGAAGACCCGCCAAATTACGAGGCTGATGATCCCAGGGCGCAACGGGGAGGCCTGATCAGGGACTCGGCGACGCATCTAGCCGAGAATATGCACCGGGCCCCGGCGCTGGTACTGGCTTGCTGCGACGGACGGGTGGAGAATGAAGGTGTGACGGCGCAGGCCAGCCTGTACGGTTCGATATTGCCGGCGGCGTGGTCCCTGATGCTGGCGCTCAGGGCTCGGGGGCTGGGGGCCGCGTGGACAACGCTGCACCTTCCCAATGAGAAGGAAGTTGCGGAACTTCTGGGTATTCCGGAGAACGTGACTCAGGCTGCGCTTCTCCCCGTGGCGTACTACAAGGGTGAAGATTTCAGGCCCGCCAAGCGGCTGCCAGCCCGGAAGATGATCTACTGGAACGAGTGGGGGGCTACCAGGCAGAGATGCAAGGATAATCGGGCATGCACGCCTGATGCCCACACTGCTCGGATTGACTATGGCCGTGGTGGCGGCTATGGATGATGCGCCAATGATGGAGGCGATGCCCGAGATGATGATGGAGGAGGAAGGCGGGGAGGCGGTCATGCTGAAGACTGGAAACTTCAGGGACGCCGACAGCTTTCACCGAGGGAGCGGCAAGGCCATCATATTCGAGGCTCCGGATGGCAGCCATCTGCTCAGGCTCGAGGACATAAACGTGACCAATGGGCCCAGATTGCACGTTCTGCTGTCAGTCCACGAGGACCCGATGAGGGTTAGCGAAATCAAGGAAAACGGTTATCACGACTTGGGCAGGCTGAAAGGGAACATAGGCAACCAGAACTACCCGGTGCCCGCCGACATAGACGTGAATGCGCAGATGAGCGTTATTACTACTGCAAGCCCTTCTCTGTGATATTCAGTGTGGCACCGCTCATGAACTGAGCCGGGGGCCAATGCGTATGTGGGAGTTCTTGTTTGAGTGAGACTGATAATGGTGGCATAGCGTTTGGCACTAATAGCGTATTGTGCTATTATTCACCCTAAGTGATCAGGAGCTTTCGAGACAGAGTCACACAAGCCATAGCGGAACGTCAGCGCGTTCGAAGGCTTCCGATGGAAATCCAACGTCGGAGCCAGCGTAAGCTGGTGATGCTGAACAATGCGGCGGATTTGAATGACTTAAGAGTGCCGCCGGGAAATCGTTTGGAAGTTCTGGTCGGTGATAGGTCGGGGCAGCACAGCATTCGGATAAACGACAGATGGCGTGTCTGCTTTGTTTGGAATAATAACGACGCCTATGAAGTGGAATTAGTCGATTATCACTGAATGTGGTGACTGGTAAGGAGGGTATGTTGACCATATACACCATAGAGGCATCCGAGGTTAAGCTATCCCCTATTCATCCAGGGGAAATCCTGAACGAGGAATTTCTGTTGCCGATGAATATCAGCCAGTACCATTTGGCAAAGAGCATCGGCGTGGACCCGAGGCGAATTCATGCGATCGTTCACGGTGAGCGTTCCATAACTGCCGAGACGGCCCTCCTGCTTTCACGCTTCTTTGGGAACTCCAGGGAGTTCTGGATGGGACTGCAGAGCCAGTATGATCTCGATATGGCCGAGGATCGGCTCGGTGAAAGACTGGCTTCCATCGCAGAGCGCTCATCTTCTTATTCAACTCAGGAAGAACCTGTCAACTAGGCAACGAAGCACACCGATAAGACGAGGCAAGCCGGGGGTTTTGGCTTTATAATGCCTGCCGTGCCCCTGTAGCTCAGAGGATAGAGCAACGGTTTCCTAAACCGTGTGTCGGGTGTTCGAGTCACCCCAGGGGCACCATTTCATAGAGAATACTCGGCTTTTTGGGTAGGGTATCCTTTGCAGCAATCAAGGGCGCGTCTTCGGGCGCGCCCTTTCGCATACGGGTGGTATCATGTCCAATAAACCCGACTAGTAAAGGTACCTGCAAGGAGGGCCCGTAATGAAGTTCGTGGATATAGACGGCCACATCCTGGAACCCCCCGACTTGTGGAAGGAGAACCTGGAGCCGGAGTACCGGGACCGGGCGATGCAGTTCAAGAAGGACGAGGAAGGGCTGGACTACTGGGTCATAGACGGGCAGGTGCACGGCAAGCTGGTGAAGTCTACCTCGGCGAACCTGGCGACCATCGGGAAGAGTGCGGAGTGGCGTAAAGAGCATATTTTTGAGAAGCACGACGTGAGCTACGACGACGGCCGGGCCATGGCACCCGGAGCCTGCGACCCGGGAGAGCGGGTGAAGCTCATGGACCAGGAAGGAATCGACGCATCATTCCTGTTTCCGTCGCTGGGGCTGTCCTGGATGGGTACCACGGAAGACCCGGGGCTGGCGGCGGCTTATTGCCGCGTCTATAACGATTGGATAATCGATTTCTGCAACTCCCAGCCAGGAAGGCTGTACCCTTGCGTTCTGCTGCCCTGGACCGACGTGGGGGAGAGCGTTAAGGAGCTTAGGAGGACGTCGGGGCAGGGGTCCCGGGCGGTGATGGCGCCTTCGCTGCCGCCGGGGGACGTGGCCTATGGGCGGAGCTACTGGGACCCCTTGTGGGCCGAGTTCCAGGAGCAGGGAGTGCCTTTGAGCCTGCATCCGTCCTCGGGGGGGACGAGCGGGGGGAACATTCTGTACCCCGAGTTCAGGATGCCCAGCTGGTGGACCTTCGCGACCAACGGCGTGGACCTGCCGCTGGGGTATATGAGCTTCTTCCAGGAGTCGGCGTTCGACCGGTTTCCAGAGATGAAGGTGTTGATCCTGGAGTCGGGGTGCGGGTGGATGCCGTGGCTGCTGCAGCGGATGGACGAGAAGTTCGAGGCGCTGGGGTTTACGACGGCGATGACTGAGAAGCCCAGCTACTATTTCTACCGGCAGGGGTGGATAGACATGGACCCGGACGATGAGATCGGGGCGGTGATAATCGGGCTGCTGGGAGCTAACAAGGTGATGTGGGCGTATGACTACCCGCACTCGGATTCTCCACTGGACCCGGTTATTAACCTGAAGAAGACGCTGTCAGCGCTGCCGGAGGAGGACCAGAGGAAGGTGGCAGGAGAGAATGCGATAGGGCTATATAACTTGCCGTTGTAGGGCGTGCCCCCATCGCACCACCCAAAGAGATTATTTATTTACCACAGAGAGGACATCTCATCTCTACTGCCCAAAAGAACTGAAAGGCCAGAAGCCCCTGTGCAGTTTCTGACTTTTCCTGATCAAGGAGGACGGTGATTTAGTAGAGGTGGCAGGCGACGGAGTGGCCCTGGGCGGTCTGCTTTAGGACGGGGGTGATTTCCCGGCAGACGTCCATGGCGAAGGGGCAGCGGGGATGGAAGGAGCAACCTTTTGGGGGGTCGATGGGGCTGGGTACGTCGCCGGTGAGGATAATGCGCTCTCGGGAGGCCTCGACTACGGGGTCGGGGATGGGTACGGCGGAGAGAAGAGCTCGGGTGTAGGGGTGCTTGGGGTCTCGGTAGAGCTCGTCCCTGCCGGTTATCTCGACGATCTTGCCCAGGTACATTACCGCGACTCGGTCGGAGATGTGCCTCACGACGGACAGGTCGTGGGCGATGAAGAGGTAGGTGAGGTCGAAGCGCTCCTGGAGGGAACGGAGCAGGTTGATGACCTGGGCCTGAATGGAGACGTCGAGAGCGGAGACGGGCTCGTCGCAGACGATGAAGGTCGGGTTTACGGCCAGCGCGCGGGCAATGCCAATCCTCTGGCGCTGGCCGCCGCTGAACTCGTAGGGGTAGCGGTCCATCATGTTGGGATTGAGGCCCACGACCTCGAACAGCTCCTGCATCCTGGCCTTACGCTCGTTGCGGTCGCCAATCTTGTGGATGATGAGGGGCTCTTCGACAATGGCGCCGACGGTCATGCGGGGGTTCAGGGAGCCGTAGGGGTCCTGGAAGATGACCTGAAGCTCTTTCCTGAGGGGACGCATTGCCCTGCCGGAGAGCTGGGTGAGGTCCTGGCCCCGGAAGCGGACTTCACCGCCGGTGGGCCTGAGCAGCTGGAGGATGCACCTGCCGATGGTGGTCTTGCCGCAGCCGCTTTCGCCGACGAGGCCGAGTGTCTCGCCGCGCATGATCTGGAAGGACACGCCGTCGACGGCCTTGATTGCGCCCACCTTAGACTGGAATATGACGCCCTTGCTGACGGGGAAGTGCATCTGCAGGTCACGGACATCGAGGAGGACGTAGGGGTCGGGGAAGATCATAATACGGGCTCCGGGGTGCGACGGGCGACGTCTACGAGGCATGCTGCGGAGTGTCCGGGCCGCTTCAGCTCCAGGAGCGGGTCGGTGTGAGCGCAAGCGTCGATGGCAAAGGCACATCGGGGGCGGAATGAGCATCCGGGCGCGAGATGGGCAAGGTCGGGGGGTGTGCCCTCGATGGGAACGAGTTGCTCCCTGATGGACTCGTCGAGGCGAGGGACGGAGGCGAGGAGGCCGAGGGTGTAGGGGTGGCGGGGGGTCCCGTAGACGTTGTGAGCGGAGGAACTTTCGACGATTCTGCCGGCGTACATAACGTTGACGGAATCGGCGTAGCGGGCTACGACGCCGAGGTTGTGCGTGATGATAACTACGGCGGCGCCGCGTTCCTTGGAGAGTCGGCTGATGAGCTCGAGGAGTTGGGCCTGGATGGTGACGTCGACGGCGGTGGTGGGTTCGTCGGCGAGGAGGACCTTGGGCTCGCAACTGAGGGCCATGGCGACCATGACGCGTTGCCTCATACCACCGCTCATGTGGTGAGGATAGTTGTCGAGCCTACGTCCGGGGTCGGCTATGCCGACTTCTTCGAGGAGCTCACCGGCGCGGGTGTTGGCGGCTCTTCCGGAGAGGCCGAGGTGCATTTCGAGGGCCTCGGTGAGCTGACGGCCAATGGTGAGGACGGGGTTGAGAGACGTCATGGGCTCCTGGAAGATAATGGCAATGTCCTTGCCGCGTCGGCGTCTCATCTGGTCGTTGCTGAGCTTGAGCAGGTCCGTGCCGTCGAGAAGGACCTCGCCTTCGACGATCTTGCCTGGAGGGGAAGGGATGAGACGCATCAGGGAGAGCGCACTCACGGTCTTGCCGCACCCGCTCTCTCCGACAAGACCCATTGTTTCCCCGGCTCGGAGAGAATAGGAGATGCCGTCGACGGCCTTGACCACACCGTCCTCGGTGTAGAAGTAGGTCTTTAGGTTTTTGACCTGTAGGAGCGGTGGCATGGCTTGTTATTCGCGGCGGGGGACTCGGGGTGGGGTGGGACGCCGTTACATACCAGTTTACCAGTGCACGGGGCATTATAGGCAAGCGGTAAGAGAGAAGAGGGTTCGGGCCAGGAAGTCTGGCGACCCCGACCGCATAAATGACAGAACCTTTTCGATAAGGTTTAGTTCAGCGGTCTAGCTGTTGAGGCCAATCTACCGTAGTTGGTTAGATGCCAGGCCCGCGGCACTGGTTGTGGCGGGCGGCATGACTAGAGCCGAGGGCCTGAATTCTCACCTGCGTCACTTTATGACCCTTAGGAGAAACTCTCTGAGCTCTCGCTCGTAGCGCGCGGAGTCTACGTTCCATGCGTTGGTATGAGTGGCGTTCGGATAGACATTGAAGGTTACAAGATCGGGACGGAGTTCGGCCAGCTTGTTGCTTGTCTCGATAGGCACGTAGGTGTCGTTCTTACCGTGAATCAGCAGGATAGGGACGTCGAGCCGGTCTGCATTCTTCAGGTAGTCCATGGCCTCCCAGTCCAAGCCGAACCGAAGCGTGGTTAGCCATTTCACGGTAGCGGTCAAGAAACCAGGCAGATGGAATTTACTAGCTCCGCGGTCCACCGGCGCTTTAAAGTCCATCATGGGCGAGTCGAAAACAGCGCCGGTCACCGAGCCGGCCAACGGAGACTCGTAGAGGAACTTTGCGATTATGCTGCCGCCCATGCTATGACCAATCAGGACAACGTTCCTGGCGCCTGGCTGAGACAGGACGTACTCCACTGCGGCGTGAAGGTCTTGCCATTCAGTCAGCCCGAACTGGTAGAAGCCGCTTGGGTCCTGGGGTTGTCCTTTGTCGTTACGGTAGGTGATGAATAGGGCCGGGAAGCCTAGGTCATGTAGGACGGGCAATGAGGGCAGGCCGTCTCCCGGAGTTCCGCGATGTCCGTGGACAAATATGGCCCATGTGTCGTCTTCTCCTTCAAACCTCCATGCGTCCTGACTTCCCAACGGGGTCTCGTATTGAACCTTTGCGTACTCGATGCCAAATGCGAGGAAAGGATCGTTCGGGTAGATGCTGCCCGACACGAAGACTGGGGAGGAGCTCGGTGGGTCTCCCTGTCCAATCGTGAATTGTCGGACCAGGAAGCCGTCTCCGTCCTCCACGATGTCTCCGATCATTCCGCTTCCGGTGTCCCAGCTGAGTCCCCACTTGCCGGGACGCCTCCACGCCCCACGGTCAGGGCCGTTCTCCAGCCTTACGAGGTCCTGACCAAAAGCGGAGGCTGTGAGGTTGTACTCCAGCTTGTATTCCCTCACCTCCAGCGCACGGTCTTTCAGCACCCCGGACAAGTACCAGGCCACACTGAAGTTGAGGACTGCCAGGAGGGATAGGACGGAGATGAGCAGTATGAATACCAATTTGCGGCGATTTCTCCGACGAGTCGGCAGATGCAATACGGGTCCATCTCCTCTGTTGATACATCAAGGAAAGCTTGATAGAGCTTCTGGATTACCCCATTGAACAGCAGGATAATTGGAAGCCCTAGACGTGGTTGAGCCTGCTACGGGCCGTTACACCCGCGTGTTTCAGCCAGTATGGAGCTTGAGATGACAAGTCTGGAGTTGTTCAGTGGAAGCGCGATTTTCGACCTTCCATGTTCGTATGAATGTCCAGCAACACCGTGGCCCCGTCCGCATTTAGCTGTCGAGCTTTCATAAGAGATGGGGCTACGTCAGAGGGGTCAGTGACGGTAATGCCCACTGCTCCCAGGCCTTCGGCTATCTTGGCGTAGTCGCCGGTCATCTCGGTGGCGCCGAAACGTTCCCTCGCTGTTGGATAACCTCCCGGATAGGTAGCCATGCCGCCGTTGTTCAAGACAACAGTCGTGATTGGGGCATTGGCCCGGACAGAGGTCTCGATGTCGAGACCGGACATACCGAAAGCGCCGTCTCCCATCAGGTTGAGACAGAATTTGTCGGGCTTGGCGAGCTTGGCGCCAATCATCAACGGGATTCCGTAGCCGAGGTGGGTACTCTTACCCCATCCTATGTAGCTATGTGGGACGGTTGCTGTGTAAAAGGGCATGATCGAGTCCCGGGGAGCGCCTGCGTCATGTGTAACGATGCTGTTCTCCCTGTCCAGGGTCCTGTCCAACTCACCGATTACCCTGTAGGTGTTGATGGGCACTTCGTCGGATTCCAATAGCGGCTTCCACTCGGCGAGCCATTGCTCTCTGATCTCAGCTATTGCAACACTAACCTGATTATGCCCTTTGCGCCCGCTGTTCCCGATTATCCCCTTAGCCTCCTCGATCATCATCTGCAAGGTGAGCTTGGCGTCTCCGGGAAGGCCAACGGTGACCGAATAGTCCTTGTTGATGTCTTCAATACCTTCGACGTTATGGATGATGGTCTTGCCTTCGGGAATGGGCTGTCCATAAGGTGTCCTGGTCATACTTGAGCCGACGGCGAAGAGAACGTCGGACTCTTGTATCCATCGCCGGGCGGGCAAGGTAGTTGCTCCACTGCCTGAGCCGAGAGAAAGGGGGTGGCGCTCATCAAAGGAGGACTTGCCGGGCATGGTGCAATACACCGGAATGCGGGTGAGCTCGGCCAACTCTTTCAACTCTTCGGTTGCACCTGAAAGCAGTACTCCCATACCGGACCATATGACCGGCTTTTTGGCATCCAAGAGCAGTCTGACAGCATCCTTGACATCGTTGGCTGAAGGGCGTTGAAGCGACCTGCGGGGCGGTTGATAGTCAGGCGTCCCATCCAGGACCTCCTGCCCACCGATATCCTCGGGGATTTCGACAATCACCGGACCGGGAGGTCCGTTACGGAGGGCATGAAACGCACGGCGCATTACGCCGGCAACCTGATCCGGTTGGGTGATGACTTCGCCGCGTTTGGAGACGCTCTGATAAGAGCGCACGGGGGAGAACTCGGGTCGGACGGCGTATCGGGCCAGGGCTGGGCCTGCAGGAAGGTACAGGATGGGAACGTTGTCGGCGTACGCCTGAGCGATGCCACCCATGGAATTTTCCGCCCCGGGGCCTCCCTGGGTAATTACCACACCGAATTTCTTCCGGCCATTGACACGGCTGAATCCATCGGCGGCCATGATTGCACCGCGCTCCTGTCTGAACATGATGGGACGGATGCCTTCTCTGGCAACCAATTCTATGAGTTGGTTGGAGGGGAAACATGAAACCCACTCTACGCCTTCCATTTTCAGGACTGCGGCGACGGTCTCAATCACGTTCATAAATTTCCTCCTTCAGGGTCCAAAAACCCTTCCTGAGGGGGCAAGGCCCAGACGGGTCTCACTGATCGGCTGGGTATGTGGCCGACTATGGCGAGGGTTGCCACTTCCGAAGTCCCGAGCTGTCCAGCACCGACGGATTGACACAGGACAGGGGCCAGCGGCCGCCCAACACCAGTGCGATCTCCCGTCCAACCCGACGCCTGGAACCTACCTCGAACCTGGAGGATGCCGATGCCACGTGGGCCGTCAGTGTCACGTTCTCCATACCGAGCAGGGGATTGCCGGGGGCAGGGGGTTCCTTTTCCAGGACGTCCAGCGCCGCATGTGCTATCCAACCTTCGTCCAGGGCCCGTATCATGGCTGCTTCGTCCACGGTCGCGCCCCTGCCGGTGTTCACGAAGATTGCATCGGGCTTCATCAGCTTGAACTGCTCCTCGCCGATCATCCGGGTCGTGCCACCGGTCCCGGGCAGATGGTTTGAGACGATGTCCGATTTTTGCAGCAACTCTGTCAAGCTGACCGGCTCCGCGCCATGTTGGAGTATTGTAGTCTCCTTGACGAAGGGATCGTAGGCGAGGATGCGTAAGCCAAACGGCTTCATCAATGGCACAACAGCCCTGGGGATGTTTCCAAAGGAGATCAGCCCCAAGGTCTGCCCGTACAGCCGAGGCAACTGGTATAAGGTCGGACGTCCCTCCGACCAGCGCTGCTCCCGGACCATTTTGTCCATGAGCAGTAGGCGGCGGTGAGCGGCCAGGATTAGCGCCGCGGTGTGCTCGGCAACCTCCTGGATGAAGGTGTCGGGGCAGTTGGTTACCGGGATGCCCCTGGCGGTGGCCGCCCGAATGTCGACTAGATCGGTGCCCACGCTGCCCAGAGCGATAATTTTGCACCTCTCCAGTCCATTAATCACCTTCTCCGTAACGGGCATGCCCCTGACTATGAGGGCGTCGGCGTCTTTCGCAGACTCCAGAAACTCTTCATCTGACACGGCGTTAGCTTCCATAAGCTGGACATCAACGCCCTGCAGCCCCTCAATCTCGAATGCGAAGTCGCCAGTAAGGTTGGGACGCCCCTGCGCCACGATCTTGTACTTCGCCACATTAACCCCCTGAGAATCGCCTAAAGATCACTGTTCTCGGCCCGTGGATTGGGGCTGACCCTAGCTTATGGCAAGGTGCAGAACGTGTCCAGGGAACCAAAACCACTACCGCGCTCAATCTTTATATGATGTGCATTGCTTACACTGGCACTGGTTGAAGCATGGCTACATACATCGTCCCAAGGGAAGGATGAATGGATTACAGAGCGCGTGATGGATGGATTTTTGTGAGGTCGCCGATCTGTGATAATATCGCTTCATTCCTGAGCGCGTCCTAACTTCCCTGATAGCCGAATTGGAAAGGGAGCAACGCCATGTCTGAATACGACCTGGTTATCCGTGGCGGCACCATTGTGGACGGGACGGGCATTCCCCGGTACCGGGCTGATTTGGCGGTCAAGAACGGAAGAGTGGCCAAAATCAGCGGCAGGATCAGCGCTGGAGGCGCCAAAGAGATCGACGCCCGGGACTGCATTGTGGCACCCGGAGCCATCGACATGCACACTCATTACGATGCCCAGCTAAACTGGGACCCCTATGCATCGCTGTCCGGCTGG
Source organism: Dehalococcoidia bacterium (assembly GCA_965222055.1). Lineage (GTDB taxonomy): Bacteria > Chloroflexota > Dehalococcoidia > Plut-88900 > Plut-88900 > Plut-88900. The sequence goes on along the minus strand of CBDCTF010000007.1, from coordinate 2,670,523 downwards.
TTCGGAGTGACTTCCCTGACCATTGGCGAATGCGGCTTTGGCTTCGCGCCAACCAGGCCCGAGGACAGGGACCTGAACATGCGGATGATGAACCGCATAGAGGCCATTCCACTGGAGTCGATGCGCCTTGGACTTCGCTGGGACTGGGAGACATTCCCGGAATATATGGACAGTTTGGACCGCCAGGGACTGGGCGTTAACGTGGGTCCGGTGTTCCCATTCTCACCCATGCGCGGTTACGTGCTTGGCATGTTGCCCGCCAGGGAGAGGACTTCGGTCACGGATGCAGAGCTAAACGAGATGAAGCAGATCTTCCACGAGGCGATGGAGGCCGGAGCATTCGGATTCTCCTTCAACAAAAACTACGAAGACCGTCCGGAGGACGGCGGTTCCCTTCCCAGCCACGTGGCATCCGAGGAGGAGTTCCTTGCTCTGTCAGAAGTTCTAGGGGAATTCGGAGTGGGCCACATGGGGCTGACACTGGGCTTGGGCCTCAACCAGGAGGAGCGCGGGTCGGTCCTTGACCTGACTGCCGATATGATGAGGGTGAGCGGTCGACCATTCAGCTTGCTGAACGCTAATGATGACGGGTTGGCTTGGGTGGACTCATGCCGCCGGGAAGGGCTCCCTCTGATGATGCAGCAGACGAGCACGGCCCCTGCGATGGAGTTTAAACTGGCGGAATTCAACCTGTACGACTTCATGCCCAACTGGATTCAGCCCCTGGTGGGCGACGTCAAGGAGCGGTCTGTAAAGCTAAGGGACACTAAAACACGTTCGGCAATGAAGCAAGATGTGGAAGACGCGAAACGCTCGGAATCCGCTTCATCACCGGCCTATCGCATGACCGACTGGGCCAGGATGAGGGTGTTACAGGTGTTCCAGGAGAGGAACGAGCAGTACGAAGGAATGGCAGTTGAAGAGGTGGCTAAACTCCAGGGGAAACACCCGTTGGACGCCTTCCTGGACCTGGCTTTAGACGAGGAGCTCCAGACTGAGTTCATTCTTCCTCCGGAGGATAGCCCGGAAGAGGTGAAGGCGCGGAAACCCGCACTCCTTGATCCTTATGCCCACATCTCGGTCTCTGATGGCGGCGCCCACACCAAGTTCAACACTCACAGCACGTGGCCTATCTATTGGCTGAGTCTCTGGATCCGAGACAGACAGATCATGACTTTAGAGCAGGCCCACTACAAGATGAGTGCGCTGCCGGCCTGGATAACCGATTTCAAGGACCGGGGTACGCTCCGGGTAGGGAACTGGGCCGACATAATTGTCTACAATCTCGAGGAGCTTGGCTTCGTATACGACAAGCCCATCTTCGCCAACGACTTCCCAGGTGGGGAACGCCGCTTAGTCCAAAAACCCACGGGGCTTCACTATACCATAGTCAACGGCACGGTCACCTTCGAGGATAGCGAATGCACCGGGGCGTTGCCCGGCAAACTGCTCCGCAGCTACGACATGGTTGGCTAGCCAACAACGAGTTTCCAGGGGCGGCGCTCCGCTTCTTCGGACGCCGCCGATCAGTCTGCAGAATACGCTGTCGACTACATGGGCGATGGCGCCTTGGCCGAATCTCTACCCCTGCACCTTAACCAGCTTCTGCATGGAGCGGAGTTCACGCGGCGGGTCCATGACGCTGCCGTAGTCGCTCCAGGAGACCTCAGCGACATAGATATCGCCCTTCGAATCTACTGCGATGCCGTGGGGAGCATAGAATCGGCCGGTCTGCGATCCGTAGCTTTCCCGCCCTATTCTGGCCAAGACCTCGCCCCTGGTGCTCATCACTGTAATGCGGGGGCCTAGGTCGGTGCCCGTGTCATTGGACCCGATGCCGCAGAAATATTCGCCAATGTAGACCAGTTCCTCTCCAGATCGGTCATCTATGTAGATCGCAGCGGCCCGGGATAGGTTGACCCACTGAGTCTCGAACTTCCCTTCGGAACTGAATACCTGAATCCTGTGGTTTTCGCGATCAGCGACGTATACCCATCCATTGCTGTCGACGGCCAGGTTGTGGACTATGTTGAACTGGCCCTCGGCGGTACCTGATTCGCCCCAGGAAAAGAGGAGTTTTCCATCTGGGGTGTATTTGTGGACCCGTGCGTTGGAGTAGCCATCCGCGACGTAGAAATCGCCGGTCCTCTTGTCGAAGGCCACGTGAGCAGGTTTAGAGAAGGGTATGCCGCTCATCTTGGGGCTAGGGCAGTTTGGGGTGCCGATGGTCATGAGCACCTTGCCTTCGGGAGTGAGTTGTCGGACCGTGCTGTCACCGTTGTCGACGCAAAACACCGTGTCGTCGGGGGCGATGGTAACGCCGTGTGGGTTGCTGAACACGCCATCGCCCCACGTCCTCAAGACGTTTCCTTCCGAATCGAAGACGATCATGGGACACGTTCCCCGGTTGAATACGTAGACTTGGTCCTTAGAATCCACGTCGACAGAGGTGCCTTCCTTATAGGTCCAACCGTCGGGGAGGTTGCCCCAGTTGCCGCCGGATACGCTGTACGTGAAGCGGTTTTCTCCCAGGATTACGGGACCGGAGACTTGGCCCTTGTCTGAATGGGCTTCCGTTCTAATCCCATATTCCCAATGTAGCTGTTGATCTGCCATTTCCTCCTCTTTTCCGGTAGTTTCCTGCCCTGTTAACCGTGATTATCGATTTATGCAATCGTAGAAGGCGGCTTCGCATATGTGTCGCCCGCATCCCTAAAATACATGGGGGTGACAATCATTTGAAGCTCTCCATGGAAGGCTATTGCCGACATTGTGCCCATTGTTCAAATTTCATTTCGCCCCATAGATAGGTTGATCTAGTCCCTTCTGTTTCTTAGGGTGGTGCAGACACTACAATCCATGTATAGTAACAGCTTGAACAGGTAAGATTGCTGGATCAAAGGAGGCCCGTAATAAGCCTATAACCCACGGCAAACCCGGCATTAGAGTAGGTCCGTGGAATAATGGCATGAATGCTGGACCGGACGGAGGCTTTGATATGTTTTACGCCCATAGAGTGAAGCGGATTGCGACAGCAAAGGGGATGGTATTCAGCATCCTGTCCCTTCTATTAGTAGCCATGCTTGTCGTGGTCGCTTGTGGAGAGGCCGCCACCGCAACTCCGGAGCCCGACACCACCACCGAAGAACCCCAACCGACCGCCGCCCCTCAACCCACCGCCGCCCCCCAGCCCACGGCCACAGCGGTCCCCGGGCAGGTGGTGAGTGCAACGGAAGAGCCGACCGAACCGGAGCCGGTATCGACGTTGAGGCCAAGGGATGAATGGACGGTGGAAAACCCCGCAACTCTGGCCGAAATAGAAGCAGAATTGGAGAAGTACCGGGGCGAGAGCATCATTGTCCTCGGGCCGGGAGGCGCCTACACGGCCGCAGCGAGACAGGCCTACTTCATTCCTTTGTTGGAACAATTCGGCATCGAAGTGATCGAGGATACCCCCACCCCGAATCAGGCTAAATGGGTAGCCGCTGCGGAAACGGGCAATATAGAGTGGGACGTGTCTACCCTCGGCGTTGCGGACGCCACGGCTGTCCTCAAGACCGACAGCCTGGATGAGCTGGACTTGAGCGTGGTCGACACCCGGGACCTGCTGGACCCCATCAAGGAACTCTCTCCCTACATGGGCGGCGGAGACGTTACCTGGTCCATCGTCATGGCCTACAACACCGATGTATATCCCGGCGACAGCGGTCCCAAGTCATGGGCAGACTTCTACGATCTGGAGAAATTCCCCGGCCGCCGGGCCCTCCGCCACGCCGTGGCGTGGGGAGGACACATCCAGTTCATGAGGCTGGCCCGTGAACCCGAGCTGCTGAATTCGCCGGAGGGCAAACAGGCTGCTAACACGCCAAGCCGAGAGCAGATCGAAGAAGACTTCCAGTGGTTTGCCGATTGGGCAGACGAAGCGGCCAGCGACATTATCTACTGGCAAAGCGGGTCACAATGCCCCGAGCTGCTCATAAGCGGGGAAGTGGAAATGTGCAGCGCCTATAACGGTCGAATCTTCGATGCGGCCAAGGAAGGCGCACCCATCCGGGTTTGCTGGGAATGCGGCCACATCATCAACTTGAGTGGATTCGCCCTGGTCAACGGAATGAAAGAACTGCATCCCGAAAGGTACGAGCTGGCCAACCTGTTCATCGCCTGGATAACCTTCCCCGAAATTAATGCAGAACTATCCAAGTACATCTCATACGGGCCGGTCAACCGGAAGGCCATTCCGTTGTTGGACGGCCCCGAATTTGACGAGGTACGGGACCATCTGCCCACTTCCGGGGCTAATGCTCCCTTCGGGATCATGCTGGATGAGGTCTACCTGGGAGAAATCCTGCCCTGGGCAGAGGAGCAGTACATCCTGGCAACCCAGTAGGGCGCCGGGAGTTTAGGCAACCCGCTTTCTGACAGCCTTTGGCTTTTGGATGAGCAGCTAGCAAATTAGGGGGCGGTGGCACGGGCTAACCCGTGCCACCGCCCCTCCCCCGTTCAACTTTTGCTAAGCTCTTGAGCAGGTCTACTTTCCCATCTCAGCCGCTATTGGTCCTTGAGTGGAATAGTAGCCGTGACGCACGCCTCGTCGCCGTACACCCCCGTCGTATGCCCCTGTCCCGTGATGTCTTCCACCAATCGGGCGTCGCCGGGCCCAAATACGTGCTTGCTCCCGTCGCCCAACCCAATCTCCAGCCGCCCCGAGAGTATGATCACGAATTGGCGTCTCGGCGCAGGATGCCAGTCCAGGTAGTTGCCCACAGGTTGTTCCTGGAAGCTAATCTGTGTAGTTTCCACACCATGGGTCCAGGCAGGCGCCTCCGCCAGGCTAATGGTCTCGATGTGGGACTGGCCATCTTCCCCGGTATATAGTCGAAAGGTACCCATTATTAACTCCTAGTTCTTACTTAGTTACGTGGGTGGGGCTCGGGGTAAAGGTTCAAGTTGAATACCTACAGGGTCTAATGGTCTACATCTCTTCTCGAATCGCTCGGGCCCCGGGCCAATAAGGTATTGCCCTTTTGATAGTATTGCAACACCCAGCCTGTAGTGTCGATGGGTACTATCCTCCCCTTTGAAGACAAAGTCCAAGGCGGGAGAATGTACGGGCTCGGGGCGTGTGATATGAAGGGTGCCCTTGCAAGCACACTCACCATAGGCCTCTCCAATTGAGGTAGAGGAGACAGCGCGGTATTGCTGACATGAAATTCGGGATAATGCATTCTGACATCTTTGACGCGAATAAGACTGTTGACATGGCCGTACGGGCCGAGGGGCTGGGATACGATTCCTTTTGGACCACCGACTTCGCTCTTGGCCCCACTCCCGACCCGATGGCGGTCCTGGCGGCGGCGTCTCAAAGAACGGAGCGCATTCTGCTGGCGACGGCGGTGATGGCGCTTCCGTACCGGCACCCTGTTGCCCTCGCCAAGACCGTCGCCACCATAGACATTCTATCGAACGGGAGATTGGCACTGGGGCTCGGGGTTGGAAGCAACAAGAAAGAGTTCGATGCCATGGGGTTGGATATCCACCAACGCGGGAGGATGGCGGATGAGAAGCTGGCGTTGCTGCGCCGGCTGCTTTCGGAGGAAAGGGTGACCTACCGAGGCGAGTTTCATGAGGTGGAGAATGTAGACGTGGGGCCGAAGCCCGTGCAGCGGCCTCACCCTCCGATATGGCTGGGGCCGCTGTGGAAAAACGGACTCGTAGAAGCGACGGTCAGAAGGACGGGAAGGCTCGGGGACGGGTTCATACCATCCTCGGTACCGGCCTCTCGATACGCAGCCGAGCGGGAGAAAGTGCACGCTTACGCAGAGCAGGCCGGTCGGGACCCGGATGACATAGAGTTTGGGACAGTGCTCTGGTTCTGCCTGGACGACGACCGGGAGCGGGCGTGGAAGATCCTTGAATCGGAGTCCGACCGTTGGCGGAGTGATAGGCCGACGATTCGGGGGCAGGCGAATGTCTCGGGGTATGCAGAGGACTGCGCAGCTGCGATACAGGAATACGTGGATGCGGGGGTTACGCACTTCGTGATGTATGCGGCTGTCCCGCCCTCTCAGACAATGCAGCAGTACGAGCAGTTCGCACGTGAGGTCCTGCCGTTGGTAAGGGGTATAACTCCGTCAAGATAATGGTTCTACTGCATAGCAGGGTTTGGAAATCCCAAGTCTTGTGTTAAGTCCGTAGTCCCAATATGGGCACACAGAAAGGAGGTGGTAGCTTCGGTGAAAGGTAAACCCCTTCACGGAGTGAAGGGCGGGGTTTGCGGCCTTTAGCGGTCTTGCTATGAGATGCGCGGCAACCCCGCTCGTATTCTAACGTCTCGTTAAACTTCCAAACCCTGCTATGGAGTAGAACCGAAAACTATCTGCCCGGGGTTTGGCTCCCCACAAATGGATCTTACTTGACAGGCCGTAAAGACTTTACGCCGTCAACTTGCAGCCGGGACAACTCTTCCAGAGGAATATGGCAATAAATCACGTGATCTCCACCGTCGGAAGTACGCGCGGGTGGTGGGGTTTCGTCGCATACGGGTCCTATCTTTCGAGGGCAACGCCCAGCGAAGAAGCAACCCTGGAATTGGGCCCGCATTGTGGGCACGAATCCCGGTAGCCGGATTGTCGCCGGCTGGGCGTCGGGATCAGGTACGGGCGCCGCCGACATCAAAGCTTCGGTGTAGGGGTGGGATGGCGTCGCCAGTACCTTCTTTGCCGGACCCGACTCGGCCACGTGCCCCGCATACAGTACAAGAATATCGTCGGAGAGGTAACGCACCACGCCCAGGTCGTGGGTGATGAATACATAGGATGTGTTCGTTTGCTGTTGATGGGACCGAAGCAGGTTCAGTACCTGGGCTTGGACGGATACGTCCAATGCGGAGACCGCTTCGTCGGCTACGATGATGTCCGGGGAGGCGGCGAAGGCTCCGGCCAGGGCCACGCGCTGTTGCTCTCCACCGCTCAACTCCCCAGGGCGCCGGTTCAAGTACCCAGGGTCCAGCCCCACGGCCTGTAGCAACTCCCCGGCACGCTGCCGGCTCTCCCGTTTGTTAAGTCCCGAGAACTTGCGCAGGGCTCGGATAATGGCGTGTCGGACAGCAAGCTTGGGATTGAGGGAGGCGGTCGGGTTCTGGAACACCATGCGCATGGCCGCCTGTTGAGTTCGGGTGCGCTTGCCGACATCGGGCGCCAGGTCCTGCTCTCGTAGTTTGAGCTCGCCCCGGTCTCGGGGAACCAGTCCCACGATAGCCTGGGCAACCGTGGTCTTGCCGGAGCCACTTTCACCCACGATCCCCAATGTCCGTCCCAGCCCGACGTCGAAATCAACTTCATTAACGGCGCGGACAGGCGGCCGGACTCGGGGGCCAAATAGTAGGTACTTGCGTCCCCAACTTCCGTAGAAACGGCGGAGACGTCTTGCGGTCAATACAGGTTTTGCCTGGGCGCGACCTATTTCCACGTTAGTCTGCTGCTCTCCCCAAGTTTCCCGGTTAACATCACCCGAATACAAACACCGAGAGAGGCGCCCGGACCCTGTGTCCACAACCGGCGGCGATTGGTTACCACATCGCTCTTGGGCCAGAGGGCATCGTGACATGAATAGGCAAGCGCTCGGCGCAGGCTTGGCTGCGGGGAAGACTGAACCCGGGATGCTACTGAGCTGTATGGTTGCTCCAGACTCCGCGGGGGGTGTGGGGACGCAACTCAGCAGGCCCACCGTATAGGGATGCTTAGGGGATTTGAACAGCTCTCGAACCGGGGACTCCTCAACTGTCTCGCCGCCGTACATCACTGCCACTCGGTCGGCCACGGCGGCGATCACTCCCAGGTTGTGGGTCACATACAGGATGCCTGCGTTGATGCGCTGCTTCAAGTCCACCACGAGCTCCAGGATCGTTGCTTCCGTGGTGACGTCCAGTCCTGTCGTCGGCTCGTCCATGATCAGCAGGTCCGGTTCACAGGCCAACGCCATGGCGATGACCACCCGCTGCTGCTGGCCTCCGCTGAGCTCGTGGGGATACCGCCGCCCAATAGACTCCGGGTCAGCCAATCGCACGCTCTCGAAAAGCTCCACTGTGCGGCGGTGACTCTGCTGGGCATCCATGTTCAGGTGCCGGCTGAGCACCTCATGGACCTGTGCCCCCACCTTCATGGTCGGATTCAACGACGTCGCCGGGTCTTGGTACACCATCGCTATGCGGTTGCCCCGCAGATGGCGCAGTTCCGACGCGTCCATTTGCGCAACATCCCGGCCTTCGAACAGTATCCTGCCGTCTACCCGTGTAGTGCCCGGCAGGTAGCCCATGACGGCGAAGGCAGTGGTCGACTTGCCGCATCCCGACTCGCCTACCACCCCCATCACTTCTCCACGATGCACCTCCAGCGATGCGTCCCTGACCGCGTGGACCGTGCCCCGGGGCGTGAAGAATGTGACGGCCAGGTTCTCCACCCGGAGCAGAGGCATTGACGGGATAGACTGGGTGCTCACCTGATGATCTCCCTTGGCAGTCCACTGGCCTGTTTTATGCCGTCGGTCAGCAGATTGACGCCCACAACCAAGGTGGCTACTGCCCCGGCGGGCGCGAACGTCATCCATGGCGCAGCGCTTATGTACTGTCGTCCCTCGCCGATCATTCGCCCCCAGTCGGGCGAGGGCGGCTGAACGCCCAGGCCCAGGAATCCAAGCGTGGACACGATCAGGATGGAATAGCTTAGCCGCACCGACAGTTCGACCGCTAGCACAGGCAGTGCATTAGGCAGGATCTCCCTGAATATGATGTAGGCTGCAGACTCTCCACGCAGCCGGGCGCTCATCACAAATTCCTGGTTCTTTGCCTTTAACGTGACGCTTCGCAACACGCGGGAAATGCTCGGCGCATGGACGATGCCAACCGTAAGTATGATCAGCAGCCCCTCCCAGTTATCGTCGAGCCACTCCCAAGGGGCCTCCCTGGCCCCGAGTGTGGTCAGCACCAGCAGGGCCAGCAGCAGACCAGGAAATGCCAACGCCCCATCCATGATCCGCATCACCACCTCGTCCACCCTGCCTCCCCTGTAGCTGCTGCTCATCCCAATGACCGTGCCCAGAAAAATGCCCAACAGAGCCCCGGCCAGAGAAATCCCTACCAGTGAACCCGCCCCGGACAACACGCGGCTGAAAACGTCGCGCCCGAACTGGTCCGTTCCCAACAAGTAGGTCCAGTTCGGCGCCGCGAGTTGGTCCTCGGCAGGAAAGAGGGGAGGCACGTGGAACTCATCGAAGGCGTAAGGTGCAACCATCGAACCGAATATCGCTACGAATGCGTGGGCCGCTACTAGGGGCAGCCCTATCCGCCCCGACGTTGTGGACAGGGAAAGACGCAAGAACTCCCTGGTTCCCCGGACCATGGTCAGGAACATGGGTCGGAAGGAGTCGGGCATTCTGCCTGTAGTCTGCACAAATGCCATCAGGCGTACCTTATCCTGGGGTCAAGGAAGGCATAGCTAAGGTCTGCCAACAGGTTGCTCACGGTATACGTCATGGCAATTATCAGCGTGAGGGCTTGCAGCAGGGGCGCGTCACGGCTTTCGATCGAATTCAATAGAAGTTGCCCCAGGCCCGGGTAGGAAAACACGTTCTCGACGATGATCAGGCCGGCCAGGAGCCACCCGCTCATGGCGGCAACTATGCTGATGGTTGGCAACATTGAATTGGGAACTACGTGCCGGAATATGACCGTCCTCATCGGGAGTCCCTTCAACACCGCCGTCCGCACGTAGCTGCTCTCTATGACCTCCATAACGTTGGCACGCGTCATTCGCATGATGTAAGCGAATACAACGCCGGTCAGCGTTAGCGTTGGAAGGACCAGGATCTCCGGGCTGGTTAACGGACTCTCGCCGCGGGGTATGGCGCTGGTCGTTGGCAGCCAGCCCAGTTCGGACGAGAAGATAATTATCAGCAGCAGGCCTGTGACGAATTCCGGTAGGGATATTCCGACCATGCCAACAGCGCTCACAACCCGGTCCCCTATGCTGTTGGGTCGCACTCCGGCCCATATCCCGACCAACACTGCAGGAGGCACCGCTATGGTAAAGGCGAAGACAGCAAGGTATATGGATGGCAGAAGCCGGTGCCCTATAATTTCCGTGACCGGCCGTTTTTGAATCAGGGAATCGCCGAAGTCCCCTTGCAAGGCACCCCAGATCCAGTCCCCGTACCGCACGGGAACTGGACGGTTGAGGCCCAGCTCTTCCCGTTTAACCTCGAGATTCCGCTCCGTCGCGCCCCGTCCCAGAAGTATCACGGCAGCATCACCTGGCAGCATCTCTGTGACGCCGAATATGACTACGGAAACCACCAACAGGGTGATTACGATCAGTCCTAGACGCACCGTTATGAAACGCAACATGTGTTCAGTGACCTGACCACAACATCCGGGACGCTCGACCCGCGGATAAAGAGCCATGTGCAGGAAGTGGCCCCGACTTGCGTAAGCGCCTCCCCCGACACTTATCCACGGCCAGACAATCGGGTCTCAGGTTCACTACGTTATCGGCCTGTCTTAACTGTGCCAATTTAGTATCGACTTGGGTGCTGTAATCGCCGATGCAAAAGAGGAAGTGCATCGCCATTCGGAAGGCGCTCGCGCTGTCACAAAACTCGGCCCCCGGCTTGGCATTCAAGCCGGGGGCCCGTTTCGGGTAGAACTGAAGCTAGACCCCGGCCAACGGACTATTCATCGATCCATGCGTCCCGCAGGTAGTCCCAGCCAAGCGGGTGGGGCTCCGCACCGAATATGTTGCTGCGCGCGGCGGACAACTGCGGCAAGAATGCTACTAAGAGCTGCGGTACGTCGTCGATCAAAATGTTTTGGATCTCCACGTAGGACTCCTTCTCCGCTTCAGGGTCCTGCGCCTTGGATCTCGCTACCAGGTCGTCAAAAGCATGGTTTTGGTATCTCTGCGCGTTCCACGCAGATGTGGAGAGGTACCAAAGGTCGACATTTCGGCTCGGGTGAGGTCCGCCAAACGCCCACAAAACTGTAAACGGCTCGACGCTCCACACGTCTCCCCAAAACGTCTCTGAGGGTCTTTCTTCGATTGCCACCCGGATGCCCGCAGGTGCAGCGCTTTGTTGGAATGCCACGGCCATGTCGGTCACGCCTGCCCCTACGTCACTCGTGAACAGCGTCACGTCGATCCCGTCCGGGTAACCGGCCTCCGCCAGCAGCTCCCTGGCGCGGTCGGGGTCGTACCGCACCTTTGCGGCCGCTTCAGCCGAGAACAGGGGGTGGTTGGGTGGAACGGGGTGGTCGTAGGCAATTGCGCCTCTACCTCCCAGTGCGGTTTGCCTGATGAGCTCCCGGTCGGTCGCGGCTTGCATTGCCTGTCGTACCAGCTTGTTGTCGAAAGGCGGGATGTCGTTCCTCATTGGCATTCCTATCCAGCCGGACGTGGCGACCTCCATCAGCTTGATGTCTGGTTCGCCCTCAAGTGCAGGGATGGCCGAGATATCCAGCTGGGTCATGAGGTCGATGTCGCCAGCCTTAAGGGCCTCGAGGCGCGCAGCTTGCTCGCGAATGTTGAGGAATACCATCTCATCCAGGTATGGGTATCCCTGCCGCCAGTAGTTCGGGTTCCTCACCAGCGTCGAACGTTCGCCCTGCAGCTGCTCCACCAGCATGAAGGGACCCGTGCCGTAAGTCTGATTAGCAAACTTATCCGTAAGCAATGGGAGCTCTTCGCCGTCAATTTCGGATGGGACTATGCTGGCCTGGTAGGCGATTAGCTCGTTCAGGAACAGTGCGTTGGGCCTGGAGAGGTCAAACCGGATGGTGTAATCGTTGACGGCAGCCATATCTTCGATAACCAACAATGAACCCCGCACGGGGGAATCTATCTCGGGAGACAGCAGCCGTCGATACGTGTAGATAACGTCCTCCGCCTTGAAGTCCTTCCCGTGGTGGAACTTCACCCCTCTGCGCAGGTGTAAGGTGTAGGAGGTGAAGTCTTCGTTGGCCTCCCATGACGTGGCCAACTCTGGCTGCAAGGTCAGATCTCTACCGAAGGTGAGCAATCTGTCATAAGTTTGCATCAGGATTGTGATGTGTAGATGTGCAGTTGCCTGGGTTGGGTCCTGCGAACCAACCGCTACCACAGCCCCAACCCTCAGAGACCCGCCGTACTTAGGCTCAATAGGGGAGTCTTCCTCGGCCATAGCGGCCTGTTGTGCTTCGGCGGCAATCCTGGCGAGTTCTGCTGCCTGGTCAGCGGCGGCTTCGGCAGCGGCCACGGCCTGAGCGGCGGCCTCTTGGGCGGCCATAACAGCCGCGGAATCAGCGGTGCCGGCGGCCTCGGCGGCAGCCTGGGCAGCGGCAGCGAGCTCTGAAGCCAAGGCGACAGCTTCCTCAGCAGCCTTGGCGGCCGCGGCCGCGGCCATTGCTGCCTCTGATAGGGCGGCCTCCGCCTCTGACAGGGCGGCTTCCGCGGCCATTGCTGCCTCTGCAGCGGCCTCAGCAGCCGCTGTGTCCTGGGGTACGGCAGTGGGCTCGGGATCGCCATCGCCACAGGCCACGACGAATAGGACGGACACCAGGGCCACGGCAAGCAGGATCAGAAACCAATGCCTACTAGCTACCTTAGATCTCATAATAATCTCCTCCATTTATGCGACGGGCGTACACTTTTGGGAAGCTACATGGGAATAAACGGAAATGTCGCACTGGCGCATTGATATTAACTCGGCGTCGGCAACGCTACATGGATTATCCTTGAATTGTCAAGCTTGACGTGAAATATGCCTAAATGATCGATATTGTGCTATATTTCACAGGGTATTGACCGCATGGGGGTCAGGACAAGCTGGATCGTCTTCCGGGCTCCCACTTCCTTATGGAGGCTGCGGCACAGGCCCACCGCGTAGCGGAAAACGGGGCCATAGGCAAAATAACTCTCGGCGTGGCGGAATCGTAGAAAGGCATCCGAAGTTCGCCTTGATGCCGAGGAGCCCCAAGAGAACCTGGGGCTCCTAAGCATTACAGCATGTAAAACTCCGACACCGGGGCCGACGTGCTCCCTTGCGTGTGAACTCAGCTCTTGCCGTTGCGCAGGAGCCTGCCGGGCAATGCTCCTGTTGGCACACCGTCCTCGAAGGTGACCTCGCCATTGACCATAATCCAGTTGTAGCCATTGGCCTTCTGGATCCGCCGCCAATCACCACCGGGCAGGTCCGCGGCAATTTCGGAGGGCAGGATCTCCAGCTTGTCTAGGTCGTACACCAAAATATCCGCTGGCGCACCCTCACGGATAACTCCCCGGTCCTTGAAGCCACCGCAGTGGGCCGGCAGGTAGCTCAACTTGAAGTGAGCATCTTCAAGGGTCATTACCTTTTCGTCTCTTACCAACCAGGCAAGCATATCCGTCGAGTAATTTCCGGCGGTCCTGAATTTAACGTGCGCTCCACCGTCTGATATTCCGGCAACGATGTGCGGCGAGTCGAGCACCTCTGCCGTGTACTGTGCGACGTCACGGCCCTGGGCCGCGGCGATGAACTCGGTGCCCAGATCGTCGGCTACGACGAGGTCAAGGAGAGCGTCGATAACGTGCTTGCCTTCCCTGTCGGCGATGTCCTGGACGGTAAGGCCGGCATAGTGCTCGTACTCCGGCCTGGCCGTCTCTTCAACGATCAAGCTCCCAACAGATCCTGCGATAACGCTGATCGGCCTCGTTCCGGAGTCCCATTCTTCCCGCAGCTTGCGCCGCATCTCGGGATCCTCCATCTTCGCCTTGCGTTCGTCATGCGTTCCCAGAGTAACCTCGCGCCAAACGGGCGTTTCATCGAAGAAGTTCCAGTCCTCGAAAGTGAGCTCGAAGCCACCCCGGTATGTAGCTCCCTGGCCGTATATCCATATCCCTTGCTCAGCACATTGCTGTAACCAGCGAAGCCGAGCACGATGCTGCTCTGGATGGACGGCGTTGGGCGTAACTGCCTGGTAAATTATGGGCCGCTTGGCTACCTTGGCGATTTTCTCGTAGAAGTTCCTGGTTTGCTCTGCCAGAGGCCGACCTTCTTCACCGGTTTCCTCGTAAGACAGCTCGATGAATCCTTCGTCGCGATCGGCTAATACCTTGGCAAAAGTGAGCAGCTCGTATTCCGATAGCAAGTCGGTGATCATAGGCGTACCATCGTAATCCCGCTGCACTGAGGTTTTGCCTAGGATCTGGGCCGACCAGCCGCAGGCTCCAGCATCCATAGCCTCGTTGACCAGCCGGACCATTTCCTGAAGCACCGCATCGGTGGGCCGTCGCTTCTTCGCCTCATCCCATCCCATCACCCATGCATAAAGAGGTGTCAGGGGCACATAGGTAAGGCAATTCACTCCCTTTGGAATACGCGCGAGGGTATCCATGAACTCGGGGAAGGTCACCCAATCCCAAGTCATTCCTTCTTTCATCGCGGCATAGGGTATAGCCTCGTTCCGTGTCAAGCTGAGCATGCACCGGTCCCGGTCCTCCACCCTCGATGGGGCGAAGCCGAAACCGCAATTGCCCAGCGCTACAGAGGTAACGCTGTGTCAGCCGGACAGGGTGCAGTAAGGGTCCCAAAAGATTTGAGCGTCGTAATGAGTGTGCAGGTCAATAAAGCCGGGCGCTACAATCAGACCCCTTGCATCCAGCACTTTGTCTGCCGTGCTACCCACAAAGCCGCCGATCATGGCGATAATCCCGTCTTTGATTGCGATGTCGCTTATGTAGCGAGGCACGCGCGTACCGTCTACGACCGTGCCACCCTTGATGATGATGTCATAGTTAGCCATATCTCCACCTCCGTTCCATTATATTGGTGACCATGTCAGTTCCTACCGAATTTCCTTACCCAACCGTGTGATTAGATACTTCTCAGATTAAAAGGATTTTGCTGAACATGCGCCCTTTTGGATGACTCGGACTATATTACGGCACCTTGAGCGCGTCAACCGCTCTCCGATTCACTCAATTCCTCCACCATAGGGAATTACTACACTATATTATGGCTCTAAGTTGATACTAAAATCCGTAAACATTACACTCGTTGAAGCGACCATAATTGGCAATATGAGCATTGTAGGGGGATAGCTGATGGCGGACTATGACATTATCATCAGAGGTGGCACGGTCGTAGACGGTACCAGGACGCCGAGATACAACAGCGATATCGCGATCAAAGACGGGTTTATCGTCAAAGTCGGTGGCCTGAAGGGCGGTACGGCGGACAAAGTACTTGATGCCCAAGGCCGCATTGTGGCCCCGGGGTTTGTAGACCTGCACACTCATTACGACGCTCAGATTCAATGGGACCCTTACTGCACGCTGTCGGGCTGGCATGGAGTGACCTCGGTGGCATTAGGTAACTGCGGTTTCGGGTTCGCCCCATCCCGCGTTGAAGACCGAGACAGAGCCATGCTCTGTATGACCCGCAACGAGGCCATTCCATACGATGCCATGAAGGCTGGCATGATCTGGGACTGGGTGACTTTTCCCGAGTTCATGGATACGCTCTCGCGCATTCCAAAGGGGTTGAACTGCCTTACCTACGTGCCCCTGACACCCCTTTACGCCTGGGTAATGGGATGGGATGAGGCCAAGAAGCGACGGCCTACCGATGCGGAGCTTCAGGAAATGGTCCGGCTGGTAAACGAGGCCATGGATGCGGGCGCCTGCGGCTGGTCGGCCCAGGTCCTCGGAGCAAATTCAGTACAGCGGGACTACGATGGCACACCCATGATCACCGACTTGCTGACAGAGGACGAGATTCTCACCTTCGCCAAAATCCTGGGCGACCGCGACGAGGGATTCATCGAGCTTTCTTACCAGGAAACCGGTGAAGAAGGCAGGCCATTGGGCGATGAATCCCGGTCATTCTTCGAAAAAGTTGCAGAGGCGGCCAAGCGCCCCATCCTGTACCAGGCAGTAACAGCCAACGCCGTCCATCCAGAGCAGCATCGAGAGCGGATCCGCTGGCTGGCGAGCTGCTCCGAGCGAGGCCTGCGGATATACGGCCAAGGCGGTACATTTAGAGCTGGATTTCTCTTTACGTTCGAAGACTGGAACCTGTTCGACGACGCACCCGCCTGGCGCGACGTGACCCTGGGGACGAAGGATGAACGCAAGGCGAAGATGCAGGATCCGGAAGTAAGACGGTTGCTTAAGGAAGAGTGGGAGACGGGCGTACGACCTACTCAAGCGACCCGTGGATCCGTCGGTGGCCTGCAGGTACTGCCTCGCAAGGTCAAGATTGATATCGGCGCCGAGTCTGATTTCTCCAAGTTGCCAGCCAAGGTGAATGTTGCCGGTGTGGATTACTTCCTGGTTAACACTCGTGACGGGTACAAGCTGCTATCCCTGGTATGTCCTCACCAGGGCGGTTGTGTTGGTAATGAAGATGACAGGTTCGTTTGTGACACGCATGGTTACGAATATGAGCATGATGGAGGTCGCGGCATCACCGACCCCGAACTGCGCATGAAATCATTCGTAGTCAATGTTGTTGATGGCAGACTGATCGCCTTGGCTCCCAACGAGACCGAGGCTTCCGGTAAACGTGTCGGGCGGACCGTACAGGACATTGCTGACGAGCAAGGCAAACACGTTATCGACGCCCTGTTGGACATGTGTGTCGAGGACGATTTGGCGACTGAATTCCTCGGCGATACGCAGGGCCGCAATGTCGCCAAATATACCGCAGAGGTGCTGGACTCTCCCCACGTCGTCGCTGGGACATCCGATGGTGGCGCCCACATTAAATTCTTTACCGGAGGGATCTATCCAACGGATACATTAACTTGGCTGGTTAGAGACGAGAAGGTGATGACCCTGGAAGATGCTCACTATAAGTTGAGCTATCTGCCCGCCCACCTCGGTGGCTTTAAGGACAGGGGGGTTATCCGTGAGGGTGCGCCAGCGGATATTGTGGTGTATGACCTGGACAAACTGGAGGCTCTACCCACCGAAATTGCCGAGGACCTGCCCGGTGGCGAGTGGCGTCGGATCCAGAGGGCCAATGGCTATAACTGGATCATGGTCAATGGCGAAGTGACCTTCGAGGATGGTGTGCCAACAGGAGCATTGCCTGGCAGGCTCTTGCGCAACGGCAGGGGCTAAGCTCACCCCCAAGGGAGCACGTCGGCCCCGGTGTTGGGGTTTTAGATGCTTTAATACTCAGGAGCCCCAGGTTCGCTTGGGGCTCCTTGGCATCAAGGCGGTATTTGGATCGCTTTCTACAATGCCGCCACATCCAAAGTTACGTTGCCTATGGCCCCGCCTACCACTGCATAGCGAGTTTGTGCTGTGGCCTTAAGAGGGAGATGGGGCCACAGAAGATGGCTTACCTTGGTCTGTTCCCCCAAGAGGTCAGTGTCCTGCGAAATGGAGTCTGCCATGTCGAACGACAAAATCCGCATTGGAATCATCGGCGCCAACGCCCAGTATGGATGGGGCATGCGGGCCCATTTGCCGGCTATTCTGGCCCTGCCCGACTATGAGTTGACAGCCGTGTGCACTTCCCGCCCCGATACAGCGCAGGAATCCAAGAAAGCCTACGGCGCCGGGATGGCTTTTCACGATTTTCGCGAGATGGTGAAACATCCGGATATCGACCTGGTTTCCGTCTCTGTACGCGTGCCCTGGCACTACGATATGGTCATGGCCGCCCTGGAAGCAGGAAAGCATGTATTCTGCGAATCGCCGTTGGGGGCCAACCTGGCCGAGACGGAGGAGATGGCCACTTTGGCCCGGGCCAAGGGTGTTCGGCACATGGTGAGTCTCCAGGCGAGGGGCGCTCCGGCTGTGCTGCACTTGAGGGACCTACTGGCGCAGGGGTACGTGGGCGAGGTGTTGGCCTGCAACATGACCATGTCCTATCCGGGCCTGCTGCAGCGGGGACGAGACATGGCCTGGATGGCAGATCGGGAGATGGGCACCGATACCCAGGCGGGAGTTACTTGCCATGTCATCGACATATTATGTTACTGCGTCGGGGAGTTCCGGGAACTGTCCGCCAAGGTCGCGACCCAGGTGACGGAGTGGGAGACACGGGAAGTTGGAAAGACAGTTCCAGTAACTGCATCGGACAATGTGTTGATAAACGGCGTGCTGGCCGGAGGGGGAGTGGCCTCAGCCCACATCGGCAACGTACCCTGGCACGGTACCGGGTGGAGGATGGAGGTCTACGGACGGGAAGGCACGGTGGTGGCCTCCTCCCAAGATTGGCCTCAATTCGGAAACATCCAACTCCGGGGAGTACGGGGTAATAAAAAGGTAGTCAGACCAACCGGACTGGAGAAGATGACTGTTCCGGCAATGGAGAAGCTGACCGTTCCAGACCGGTTGATTCAAGTCCCGGGGAAGATACCGGAGAGGGAACCGTTTGACGCAGCAGCCCTTATCGGCCAGTTGTACCTAATCTTGGCTAAGGCGATCCGGGAAGGGAGTGAAGTAGGGCCAGATTTCAATCTGGCTGTGGAACGGCACCTGCTTCTGGACGTGATACAGCGTTCTTCGGACGAAGGTAGGAAACTCGAGGTGCACTAGGGCCTAGGCATTCTTAATGCGAAGGGTGTAACCATTTGGCAGCAATGCGGCTTTATGAGTACAGGATGTGCCCAAGGCAAGGTGACTCTTCGTTGTTGATTCCCGTCCTGGCGCTAGTCACAGAGCTTTCCTCTAAGCGCAATGCTCCGAACTCTCAAACGACTTAATGCATCGGAGAGAAGGCCGAAGGAACCATAATCTTGGTTTCTTGATTTACCAGCCATTCTCGGGTGGGGGGTGGCCAATGCGGGCTCTTTGAGGCCTCAGTTCGGATCCGGTCCCGTTGTTCCATGTCGGTGTAAGGCCAGATGTGAATCCATTTGTTCAGCCCGCCTACGTCTGCGTACATCGCAGCTGCCAGAGGAGAGTGCTTTTCACGATGAGGGATGGCATCTGCCCATATGTCGATGACCTTACTGATGCTGCCCCTCTTATATGTGTATGAGCGCATCTCGTAGAAATTCCCCAAGGCCTGGTCGCCGCCGAGCGGACGCATGAATGGTGCGGGTACGAGGATTTCAGAGTTCGTAATTACAAATATGTCCGGGTCATAGGCAGGGGGCCAGTTGGGATCTTTCCCTGCTTCCTCTCGAATGGAATTGCGCACTTGTTCCCGAATGGAAGTGCGCAATTCGATGCTTTCGTAAGGCCAGACGTGAATCGCCTGATTCAAAGGCCCAATTTCGGTGTGCCAGAATGCTCCGAGCTTGGAAAACCTCTCTCTGTGGGGTAGGGCTGCGGCGAAAAGCTCTTCGTACTGGGTGATGCTGCCCGGCATCAAGGTGTAGGTAAAGACTTCATAAATCATCGCGGCTCCTCAATGAAATCGATTACTTGCTGGTTAGCAATAGGGTTATTTTTGAGTCGTGCGGAGGTGTGTCATAAGCTACGCGATAGGGTAGCAAAACTGTTTCAGTGGAGCACTAAGGTCTTGATATCTCACAACATATAGCACAGGCAGATAGAATGAAATATGGCGAGAGTAGCGATCATTAAGACTTTGAAAGCATGTGGAGAGAACTATTCGGAAACGGCCTGACGGTTGGGGATAGATCGACGGACGGTAAAACGCTGGGTGGAGCGAGGGAGGCAGCCTCGTGGGGGTATGTGCGCTGGCAGGGAGTGAAGCGGCAGGCTACGGCGCCGCAGCGGCCCAAGAGAGTGTTGGGGGGAGAGGTGGTGATCCAAGTGAAGGCATGGAAAGAAGCTGCGGGCTTCTGGTGAGAGAAGTTGGCGGTATTGGCCCGAGGCCAAGGCTTGAAAGTATCCCCATCGACACCTATGCCGTCCCCATACCACCGAACGGTCTTAAGAATGAATGGGAAACGGTTCTAGCTTTTGTACGGACTGGCGACCCCGACCGGATTCGAACCGGCGATCTCCACCGTGACAGGGTGGCATGTTAGTCCGCTACACCACGGGGCCCAAACCGCTCAAAAGGAACAAACGGGCTTTTATTATAGCGCAGGGTCGGAGGTTGTGGCTAGCCGCATTGACAGTGCCCCTTCCCCTTGCCTAGAATCGGGCGCGTTCAAGGCAGGGCCGCACGCTCGGGTGCCGGAGGTGGCAAGCAACCCACTCGGGATGGTGCAGGTGATTTTTTAGCGGAAACGAGGAGGAGAAGCTATGGGCAAGAACGGTTACAAGGTAATGGACTCCGACCTGCACGTACTGGAGCCGGCTGACCTTTACACCACCTATATGGACCCGAAGTGGGGTGACCGGATTCCCAGGGGCTCGCGGCCCCACCCATACGGAGGTGTGCGCTACACGACGGCCCAGGGAGAACGCATTCGAAGAACCCAGAACACCAACACCCCGGACCTCGACTCCAGGGTTGCCGACAGATTCAAGATAGGCAGCGACAGGGACTTCGACTCCGTGTCCCAGCTCCAGGCAATGGAGATGGAGGGCATCGACGTGGCAGTCATGTTCCGCACACTTCCCCTCCATACCGACGACGCCCACGAGCCTGAATACGCCAACGACCTGAACAAGGCCTGGAACGACTGGATCACCGATTTCTGCAGCGAGGACCCGGCCAGAATGAAGGCCGCCGGTCTGATCACACTCCACGACGTAACCTTGGCGGCACAGGAGATGCGGAGAATCAAGAAAGATCTTGGACACGTGGCGTCCTGCTTAACACCAGAGCCGGTGCTTGGGCGGCAACTGCCGGAGCCCTATTTCGACCCCGTATGGGAAGAGGCGCAGGACCTCGATCTTCCCGTCACATTCCATCCCAGCTTCTCCCCTAATCAGGTCCACTGGTCCAACCGGTTCGCGACTCTCGATAAACTGACGTGGCTAGGGGAGACATTCGACCAGCCGATGGAAGATATGCTGGCGACCATCTACATGACCGCCGGAGGCATCCTGGACCGCTTTCCCAAGATGACTGTCGCCATACTGGAAGGCAACTGCAGCTGGCTGCCCTGGCTTCTCTACCGGCTTGATGAACGGTATGAGCTGTATGAGGGGTTGGACGGCGTCATCAACCTTTCGGAGAAGCCCAGCGACTTGTTCAGGAGGCAGTGCTTCATCTCTGTTGACGTGGATGAATACATGGTCACCGACGTAATCAGGTACTATGGGGATGAGCACCTGGTATTCACCACCGACTACCCCCACTCCGACTGCAAGTTCCCCCATGCAACCGATACTTTCATGGAAATGGAAGGCGTCAGCGATGAGTCCCGCAAGAAGATCCTCTGGGACAATTGCGCGCGGCTGTACAGCCTGAATTAGGGGAAATACCTAAGAGCAAAAACGGCTGGTGCGCTCAGCGCACCAGCCGTTTTCCTTTATCTGTGGGGGACTGGCGTCAGCTACCGTATACCGGAGTGCACCAGGAGCCGTACTTTTCGTTCTTGCCCCGGATGATGTCCACGTAGGTGTTGGAAAGCTGCCGCGTCACGGGGCCCACCTTTCCGTCACCTATGGACCGATGGTCGATCTCGATGACGGGCGTGATGTGGGCTGCGGTACCTGTCAGGAACACTTCGGAGGCGGAATAGAGTTCGCTCCGGTCTACCTGGCGTTCCCAGGTGGGCATCCCCAGCTCCTTTTCAGCGATCTCCATGACGGTGCTTCGGGTAATTCCCAAGAGGACGCTGTCGGCGGGGGATGGAGTGACCAATGTCCCGTGATCCACTACGAACAGGTTCTCACCGCTGCCCTCGCAGACGTGCCCGTCCTGGGTGAGCATGATGCCCTCGTCGAAGCCGTTGAGCATGGCCTCTGTCTTGGCCATGGCGCTGTTCACGTAAATGCCGGTGACCTTGGCTCGGGGGGGAATCATGGTGTCCAGTGGCCTGCGCCAGCTAGAAATGCAGCAGCGGATCCCCTCGTCCCCGCTGAAGTAGGGCCCGAAGGGAGCGACGAAGATGAAGAAGTCGTTCTCCACGTCATGGGACCGGACCCCCAGCACCTCCCCACTCTGGTAGACCATGGGCCGGACGTAGATGTCCTCCTCGAACCCGCACATCTCGACAAGCTTCAGGGTGATGTCAAAGAGCTCGTCTACGGAGTAGGCCAATGTCATATTGAGGATTCGGGCACTCTTGTGAAGCCGCTCAAAGTGCTCTTTGACACGGAAGAGGTAGATCTGCCTGTCTTCCTGGTTCCAGTTGCCGCGAATGCCTTCGAAGACGGCGGTGCCGTAGTTGAGGGCGTGGGTCATGATTCCGACCTTGGCCTCGGCCAGCGGCACGAAATCTCCTTTGAAGAAGGCAAAGGGCGGCATTTAGAACTCCTCCTTAGTGGTCACGATGGGCCTCGAAAAGCGATTGTAATAATAATCACTTTCTGAATGAAAGACAAAGGCGGGGACCATTATCCGTTGGCCACAGCCGAATGTGTTTCTTTATCACGATTCCGAGCAAGCGCCAAACGGTAACTGGATTCGAGGTTGGACCAGAAATGGGCGTCGATGCCCAGGGCCTTCTCCAGCCCAATCGCGGTCTCCGGGGTAATCGACTTCTTAGCTTTGATTATCTCGTTTATTACTTGGGGCGTCTTCGCATTCTTGCTGCGAGTTCCTTTTGACTCATCCCGCGTGCTTCCAACTCTTCCTCCAGGTGAAATCCTGGAGGAAGAGGCATGTCCGAAACCAGTTGGTGGAACTGGGTCATCCCTAAGATGTCCCGTTCCCCGGATGGTTGGGAAGCTCTCTCAAGTACCGCTCCGCCATCTCGATACCCAATTGCTTGAGCAGTTTCTTGTCCTTGGCCCTGTCCTCCGCCTCCGGGACGCGGAGCAGTGTGTCGCCGCCGAATGTGTTCACCATCTTGCCTGCCATGACCGCTATCTCAGGTGGTGACTCTTCTTTCTTCAGCATCCGCACCCGCCGCCTGAGGCCCTTGCGGTACATGGTTACCCCCCGGTCTTCGGCTCCCAGGTGCTCCATTGCATGCACGGCGATGGACCTTTGGCTGATCATGGCCTCGAAGTCACCCGGGCCTCGCTGCATGTCATCGTACTCACGGCCTCCGCGGTTGGCACGCTGGGCCAGTGAGAACCGTCTTTCGGGGGGCACCTTTGCTCCGTCGGGCACTAGGTAGAAGTCGATCTCCACGCAGTTGTAGTCGTCCACGGGAACGGTCCACAACAGGGTGGTGGGGAGATCGTGGAACTCCTGTTCATCAGGGCCCCACTCGTAGGGAAGCGTAGGCGGGGCGCCCAGGCATCCCAAGTTGGGCCACAGGAACTCGATGTTACGCACCCATACAGTGTCGGGGCTCACGCGGCGGACATCCATAGTGATGATGCCGGTGGGACTTTCCACGAAGGCGAGCTCTCCGTTGATGGCCAGCTCCTCTATGGGGGCGCCGCTCTTGTCCACGAAATGTATGCCCGAAATGGTGGCGTGGAGGAACTCCTCGTGGACGGGGTCCAGCAGGTTGTCCATAACCTGGAGCCAGTTACAGGGCTTCAGGTTGGGAATAATCCCATCCTCGGTAGGTTTGAGGTGGACACCGGGCTCGAGGTGATAACCGGGGGAACTGAATATATCGAAGTTGGGGAACTCAGGAGTCTCGTCCGGGGGGCCCATGTAGGCGAATACCAGACCGCCGTACTCGATGGCCGGGTAGGCCCCGTGGCAAAGGCGGTCCTTCAGGGTACTGGTCTCGGGCTCACCGGGGGTTTCGAGTATCCTTCCGTCTATGTCGTAGAGCCATCCGTGATAGCAGCATCGGATGCCTCGCTGCTCGACCTTACCGTATTCCAGTGAAGTACCGCGATGAGAGCAGTGGGATTCCACGATGCCGACCCGTCCATCCCCATCACGAAAGGCGACTAGTTCTTCGTCGAACCTCGTGATCGGCACCGGCAGGTCGGTTATCTGCTCACTCAGGAGGAGGGGCTGCCAGAACCGGCGGAGGTACTCGCCCATCGGGGTGCCGGGCCCTACGCGGGTAAGCTCGGCATCGTCATCCGGCACCTCCCTGTGCAGGTACCCGCTGTACGGTTTCGTTATAAACGGCGCTTTTTTCGGTGGCATAACGTCTTCCTCCCGATCTTTCTCCAATCGTAACGAACCCACCCTAACCCACGGCTCCTATCTTACATTCCCCTATCCCATCGTCAACCTCGCGCACAGGCGCAGGGTGTCGTTCCCGGTCAGGAGATTTGGCATTGCGCCGATTGAAGGGCGCTGTGAAGTGGAGTGTGGATCGGACCGCTAGGGGTGAGCATGCTAGACATAAGTACGATATCCAGGACTTCGAAGGCCAGCGCATCCTCTGCCTGACCATTTAGGGCGGTCTCGGGGAGGGGGATGAGGCCCTTGCCACGTGCTCGGCCGAGAGTGATGTGGGGCTTGAAGGCACGTTGTTCTTGGGGGAAACCGTCGGCCTCCAGGGCGTCCTGTAAGCGGCGCTGGGTGAGAGCCAGGAGTTGCGTGTCGCCCTCCAGACCGATCCAGAGTACCTTGGGTCGGCGAGGGTCGGGGAAAGCGCCCAACAGGCCTGTCTTCAGGCGGAGGGGTGGGGAGTCGGAGGCTACGGCATCGACTATGCGGAAGAGGGTGGAGAGGTGGGCATCAGGCACGTTGCCGAGGAATGCGAGAGTTAGGTGGCAGGTTTGAGGGTCGACCCATTTGACGCCCTGGGGCACAAGGCCCTTCAATCGCTCGACGTGGGATGCAATCAGGTCTTTCACCTTATCGGGTATCTCTATGGCGATGAAAGTGCGCGTCGCGGCGGGGCGTGGGTCTTTAGGGGTGCGGGTCAACGGACTGCTCCCGTACCTGTTGGAGGAATTCTTTGAGGCCCCGGAACCAGTGGAGGATGTCGTTCTTCTGGTAGTGGGCGTTACGGCGGCTAGTGGAAGGAAGGACGTATATTCGTGTACTGCCAATGAGTTCGGGGCGAGGGCCGGGGGAGGCGCCCGGTCCGAAGCAGTGGGCGTAGGCTGATATTCCGTTGAAGCAGGCTACCAAGGGTTGGAAGTGCTCTAGTTTCTCGATCAAGAGGGAGGCACCGGCAGCGAACTCGGAGCGGGGAAGGTCGGCGGCGGCGTTGGATGGACGTTTGGCGACGTCGGTGAAGCCTATGCCTCTGTCAAGGAGGGAGGCGTCCATGTCGGGGGTTGCGGGTCCGTCTATCAGGCCCGATTCACTCAAGGCCCACCAGAAAAGGTTGCCGGGCCGGGCGTAGTAGTGGCCCTTGGCCGCGGAGTAGCTGCCGGGGTTGATGCCTACGAAAACGAGGTCGAGGCCCGGGCGGAGGAGGTCGGGGAGGGTGTTCAGCCGGATATCGTCGTTAGGACTAATGATGATGAGCCACCTTAATTAAACGGTGTTTTAGAATTAGATTAGGGGAATAGAATGATGAAACGAGCACTTGCAGTAGTGGTCTTTATATCTGCACTGGCCATAATGCTCTCATGCGATAGTAGCGCTCGGGAACCCGTTGTCGGGCCGGAAGAGGAGCGAATAAAGTCGGAGCTAAGCGGCCGTTCATTTCGCCAGTTCGAGCCCTCCAAGGACGCCAGCCCCAGAAAGGGTGTAATTCTAGATTTTTTCAACGGCATTCGTCTCTGGGCACAGTACGCGGAAGACGGGCACGCCAAATACGAATGGGAGATTTACTCGACAGATTATCGCATTGAGAGCAGGGGCGGGGATTCCCAAATAGAGGTCTTATTCGTCAATCCAAAGTCGACGCAGGGGTTCCCAATCGAGTGCGAGAACTGCATTGAAACGTCGGGGTTGTCTATGTCCATCAGGGATATTTTCTACAGCGAAAGGATATCATTCAAGGTGAATGACCCCGAGGGCGATCTTCCTATGCCGTTTCCCGTTTTCGCTGGGTGGACGAAGTTTGAAGAAGACGAGTACTTCGAATGAACTAATCTCGGACACTTGGGTTAGGGAAGAAGGGGTGCTGGGACTGATGAGGGAAGGATGTGCACAGATCTAGTAGGGGTCCTGCAAAATGCCGTAATTGATCCTATAATGGGAGTACATTATTTTTGCAATTAATCAGGAGACGATGATGAGCAAGTCATCTTCACAGTCCGGGAACACCTCCCCAGAATCATCCTCGGGTAAATCATCCTCGCAATCCGATAACATTCCGAATAAGCCGCCGCCCGGAGAGCCTCTTTCGGGCAAGAGGGGCCTATAGCTTGCCCACAAGCAAGTATGCGCTTGCAGCTAGGAATAAGAGCACTTCAACTGCGAGAAAAGGGAATATTGCCTGTAGATGTTTGACCTTTGTTTGAATAACGCTAAAGTTGTGTTCCGAAGACTTTACGAATAAGTCTGCAATCCATTCTTTCACGGCCTCCTCTCCGTAGGTTTGAGCATGCTGGCGCAACTCAGTGTGCGGCACACCGAATTTTACCTCCCTCACCCGCACTGCCCTGACCAATTGAAAGCCTGCTGCCAAAAAGGCCGCTAACCCCAGTCCACCTAATACAGCGGCTACAATCTCTAGTTCGCCTTTGCCTAATCCAAAGGCGAACCCCAAGCTGGCAATGGGTATGCCTGCTACAAATCCCACAAGAATACCCGCTTTGGCGTCTATCTGATCGAAATAACTGTTCATGCGGTCAAAGTCAGCGTTGGCAAAATCATAGTAGGTGCCTAGGGCCTTAATATCAGGCAGTTCGTTCATTAAGGAATTCCTTTGGTCCGTACTCTTGAGAATTAGAGCCCCAAGAGCCTCCGGGCATTGCCCCCCAGGACCGCGGCCTTGGTCTCGGGGTCAAGGGACTGGGTTTCAACTTGAGCCAATAGCCTTTTGTGGGAGATGAGGGGGTAGTCGGTGCCGAAGAGGACCTTGTCAGGGCCGACGAGGTTGACGGCGTTGGTGAAGACGTTGGGCGTGTATAGGAAGGGGGAGGCGGCGGAGTCGAAGTAGACGTTGCGCATGGCCTCGGAGACCTCTGGCATGAGGGCATAGAAGGGGAGGCCTCCGCCCCAGTGAGCACAGACGATCTTGGCCTTGGGGAACATTTCGATGAAGCGGCACAGTTCGTCAGGGGTGACGGTGCCCTTGCCCGCGTAGACGTGACCCACGGGCTCTGAGGAGTGAGTGAGGACGATTAGGTCTCGGGCAATGGCGACTTCCATTATGGGTGCCATGACTCGTTCGTCGTCTAGCCGGTAGCCCTGGGCGTAGGAGTGAAGCTCGCCGATGCCTCGGGCCCCGAGGTCCGCGCACCTTTCTATCTCTGCGACCGCCTCATCGCCGAGGGCAGGGTTGACGGTGCAAAAGGGGACTAGGCGGTCGGGGAAGACCCTGCCTGACTCAAGGATGTAGTCGTTAGCCTCTACGGCGAAATCGTGGACCTGCCAGCCCATGCCGAGGGTCACGGCAATGTCTATGCCGTCCCGGTCCATTTTCTCGACGAGATCCTCGGCGGAACTGAGACTGGCTTTGGGGTCGGAGTAGAGGTGAGAGAAAGTGGCGTCGCGTTCGAGGTAGGGTGTCCGGTCGTTTCGGACGCTGTCGGGGAAGATGTGGGCATGGAAGTCGATGATCATGGGGGGATTGTAATGCCCTGGCGCCCTTTTTGGAAAAGGGGTTGGCTTTTTGTGGTTGGCGAATGTCCGCGCAGATGACAAGTTGCTTGCGACACTTCAGGCCCTAGGATTACAATTTCAGAAAGGAGTACCTGCCGATAGGTCTGAGCATCTCGAATGCGTTTAATGCCATGCAAATGTCGATAGACGAACGGTACCTGGAGCATATCGAGCGAAAGGTAAAATCTGGCAACTACCCGTCGCCGGACGCGGTGATGGCTAAAGCGCTCGCACTTCTTGATGAGCACGACGAGTCGTTGGCAGTAGAGATGGACGATGTCCAGGGGAGGGTGCGTGAGGGTATGGAAGCTCTTCGGAAGGGCGACTACTCAGAATTCACTGATGAAACACTCCACAAACTGTTCGATGACGTGAGGTCGAGAGGGATAGAGGGGCGCGGATCCTGCAACGCTTGATGCCCCTTTACCGAGTTGCCTCCCCGGCAATACGGGACCTTGACCAGATATGGGGCTAATACGACAGTGCAGCCAATGAGGAAGTGGCCAACAGGCTGCTGGACAGATTGTACCGGACCTTCCTGCTGTTGGCGCAGCAGCCTCACATTGGTAAGGCCCAGCCTGAATTAGCCTACGGGTTACGCAGCTATGCAGTCCCAAATACCCGCTTTTTGATCTTCCATGCCCCGCGTGAATATGGTGTAGAGGTGGTAAGGATTGTGCATGGAAGCCGGGACCTTAGACTCCTCTTTCAATAGGCGTTCTCTTTCGCTATTGCATTGGCAGACACCACCCCATTGAATCCCCCTGCCAGTGGGCCGATAATGTGCGCAATGAGCGAGAAAACATATAACATCACCCTTATCGAGGGAGACGGGATCGGGCCGGAGGTGGCGGCAGCGGCGGTGGGGGTGCTGGAGGCCGCAGGTGCGTGTATTGAGTGGGACAGGCAGGAGATCGGGGTGGCGGCGAGAGAGCAGTACGGCGTACTTCTCCCGGGCCAAGCCTTGGCGTCCATACAGAAAAACGGCGTAGCCCTGAAGGGTCCCGTCACCACACCCAGCGCCGAGGGCTACCCGAGCCTCAACGTTACGGTTAGGAAGAGCCTGGACCTTTATGCCTGCCTGAGGCCTGTCAAGAGCTTGCCCGGTGCACGAAGCCTGTATCAGGACGTCGATCTGGTCGTAGTACGAGAGAATACAGAGGATCTTTACGCGGGCTTGGAGCTTGAAATTGTACCCGGTGTTGTCCAGAGCGTAAAGGTTATTACAAGAGCAGCGTCGACCCGCATAGCCCGATTCGCATTCGAATACGCCGAGGCCCACGGCCGTAAGCTGGTGACCGCGGTGCACAAGGCGAACATAATGAAGCTCTCAGACGGCCTGTTTCTGAACTGCTGCCGGGGGGTGGCCAAGGAGTACCCGCAAATCGAATACACGGAGATGATCGTGGACGCGGCTTGCCATCACTTAGTGCTAAAACCGGGACGGTTCGACGTGCTGGTGATGGA
Organism: Dehalococcoidia bacterium; assembly: GCA_965222055.1. Classification (GTDB taxonomy): domain Bacteria; phylum Chloroflexota; class Dehalococcoidia; order Plut-88900; family Plut-88900; genus Plut-88900. Next base: position 2,641,465 of record CBDCTF010000007.1, on the reverse strand, counting down.
GAACCTGTACGGGGACATCATCTCGGACCTGGCGGCAGGACTGGTCGGGGGGCTGGGTCTGGTGCCGGGGGCGAACCTAGGGGAGAATTGTGCGGTGTTCGAGGCGACGCACGGTAGCTGGCCGGAGGGCGCAGGCAAGGGACTAGCCAATCCCACCGCATTTATACTGACCTCGGCCATGATGATGAGACACTTGGGCGAAGACGTGATCGCCGACCGGATCGAGTGCGCCATCGGGGACACCTACCTGGACGGTGGAACTCTGACCTCCGACCAGGGCGGCTCGGCGTCAACGACCGAATTTACCGACCAGGTTATGCGTTGCCTCTCCGGCGTCCCCGCCTAACGCAACCCCCATGCTTACCAAGCGGATAATCCCATGCCTGGACGTAGACCGGGGGCGGGTCGTCAAGGGTGTGAGCTTCCTCAATCTCAGGGATGCCGGAGACCCGGCCGAGATGGCGGCCTTCTATGATGCCGAGGGTGCCGACGAACTGGTTTTCCTAGACATCACGGCAAGCTCCGACGAGCGGAACATCATGATTGACGTTGTGAACCGAGTGTCGGAGCAGGTTTTCATACCCCTTACCGTGGGCGGCGGCATCAGGACTACGGAGGACATGCGCCGTATCCTGGACGCGGGGGCTGACAAGACGGCGGTCAACACGGCGGGAGTGCTGGACCCACGGATCATCGAGGAGGGTGCACGGGCATTCGGAAGCCAGTGCATAGTGGCGGCGATTGACGCAAAGCGGGTAGACGGAGCCCGCTCTGAACGGGAAGACGACCTGGGCTTGGGGCCCGGGTCCCGGTGGGAGGTGTACACCCACGGAGGGAGGCGGCCCACGGGCATCGACGCCCTGAAGTGGGCGGCCAGAGTCGCGGAACTGGGCGCAGGCGAACTGCTGGTAACCAGTATGGACGCCGACGGCCAGCAGACGGGTTACGACCTGGAGCTGAACCGGCTCATTTCGGAGTCGGTGCCGGTGCCTCTGATAGCCAGTGGAGGAGCGGGCAATTTGGCCCACCTGCACGACGCCTTGGTAGACGGCAAGGCGGACGCGGCGCTGGCGGCCAGTATCTTCCACTATGGGACCTATACCATAGCCCAGGCAAAAGAGTACTTAACGGTGCGAGGAGTGCCCAGCAGACCTGCTGTGCAGGAGGAATCAGTGGATGATCAAGCTTGACGACAAGGGACTGGTGCCCGCGATAGTGCAGGACGCCGACACGGGGCGAGTGCTGACCCTTGCCTACATGAATCAAGAGTCGCTGGAGAGGACTCGGGCCTCCGGGCAGGTGTGGTTCTACAGTCGGAGCCGGCAGGAGCTATGGCACAAAGGTGAGACTTCGGGCAACTACCTGAACGTGCGCAGCATCAGCGTTGACTGCGACGGGGATGCTCTGCTCATTGCGGCGGAGCCCACGGGCCCGGCCTGCCACACAGGCGAGACGAGCTGTTTCTTTGAGGGGCTTCCGAACGAGACTCCCGAGTTCGAGCGGCCGCCGGGAGATATGTTGGCCGAACTTTTTCAGTTGATCGAGCAGAGGAAACGGGACAAACCCAAGGGCAGCTACGTGGCCAAACTGCTTAAGAAGGGGCCCCGCAAGATCGGCAAGAAGGTGGTCGAGGAGGCTGGGGAGGCGGTCATTGCCGCCCTGGACGAAGGGCGCGAGCGTACGGTGAGCGAGGTAGCCGACCTCTGGTTTCACACCCTGGTCCTGCTTGCCTCCGTTGATGCGACACCGGAGCAGGTCTTTGAAGAGTTACGGGGAAGGCAGAAATAGGCTCCTACAACAGAATGCATGATAAAGCCGCCCCGAGCACGACGCTCGGGGCGGCTTTATCATAATGGGGTAAAAGGTTCGAGGCTTGTCACAAAAATGAGGAGGCTACTATGGCTGAGAGTGAGGGGAATAGCTGGGGAAGATGGGGCCTGGAGGACCAGTTGGGGCCTCTGAACCTGCTAACTCCGGAAAGGATGCTTAAGGCCTTCCAACTGGTCAAAAGGGCCAAGATATACAGTCTCGCCGTGCCCCTTGAGCGGGACGGGCCCCAGCTCCCGGATTTCCACAAGACCTGGAAGACCCACCACTTCTGGCACATGGAAGACCCGGAGATCAGCTTTGTGGATGACATGGTGACTATGGAGGTCCACTCCGGGACGCACATCGATGCCCTGGGACACGTGTGGGCCGAGGCCGAGATGTACAACGGCCACCCGGAAACCGAGATCACGAGCCGGGGAGTCGGGAAGAACGGGATAGAGAACGTGCGGCACATGGTGGGCCGGGGAATCATGCTGGACCTGCCGGCTTACATGGGCATCGAGCACATCGGGCCGGAGTACACGGTCACTGGAGAGGACCTGGACGGCGCCGCTAAAGCACAGGGCGTGAGCATCGAGACGGGGGATATCGTACTGGTGCGCACGGGCTGGTACACCCTCTTCGAAAGGGACAGGGTACTATGGAGTTCCCAATTTCCGGGGCCGGACGGAAGCCTGAAGCCGTGGCTTATGGAGCGGGACATCTGCGCTCTCGGGGCGGACCACCCTACGGTTGAGGCAAAGCCCCCCACGTACAACTCGGCGCCACTGCATCGGTACGCGCTGCGGGACCTGGGGATCTACTTGATGGAGAGCCTGGACCTGGAGGAACTGGCCCGGGACCAGGTCTACGAGTTCCTGTTCATAGGGGCACCCTTGCGGATGACGGGGGCGTCGGGGTCACCGTGGAACCCGCTGGCGATTGTGTGAGGTGAGTTTGGCTCCGTCAATCAACCCCTTAGTCCCCCTTATAGGCGAGGGATGGATTCACGCCTCAGCGCACTTTCAGCCTGCCTCCACAGGAATGACGGTTGGCAAATTGCTCCGTTGGGTATTCCCAGGAAAGGGCAGACTAGCCGGCGTGAGCCAGAGCGCCGTTGGACGCTATCTTTTGGCCGGTTGCAGGGTCGACCTCCGTGGGGCCGGGGAGGTCAAGCTCGGCGGCCATCTCCCGGACGGCTGGGATAACCTCTTCCTTCATTAGGCGGAGGCTCCGCATCTGCTCCTCGTGAGTCATTGCGCCGTCGCCGTCCCAGAAAATCACGATGCCGGGGCGCAGCGTTTCGAGGACGCGTCGGATCTTGGGGAGTACGGTTTTGGGGGTGCCTGCGGAAATGCTGTAGTTCTGGATCTGCTCCTCGTAGGGGACGCTCTCTACGCCGCCGCGGTACTTGGTGGCGGCGGTCCGGGTGGGGAGGACGCGCCTTCGAGAGGTCATGCCGGGGAGAGAGGCGAGGGCGAGGTTGGTTGTACCCTCGTTGCCGGCGAGGAACGGGTTGCTCGGGCCCTGGACGTACTTGCGGGCGGCCTCTTCGGCGAGAACTTCCGTCTCGTCGACGTGGACCTTCCAGAGGTAGCCTATGTTCTGGGGCCCCGACTGATAGCCTAGCTCGGCGGCCCGTTCGTGGTAGAGCTGGAATGCCTGCCGGGTGGGCTCCAACTTCGTGGCGAGCATGACGTAGGGGAAGCGCTTTTCCGCCGCCCACATCAGGGAGTCCCGGCTCACTACGCCCGGGAGCCAGATGGGAGGATGGGGCTTCTGGTAGGGCTTGACCCACGGGTTGACGTAGCGGTAGTGGTAGTGCTTTCCCTCCCAGCGAAAGGGCCCCGAGGTGGTCCAGGCTTTAATGATGAACTCATGGGCCTCCTGGAAGCGCTCCCAGTTGTAGGCGGGGGGGATGTTGTGGGAGACCATCTCCCGCCCCGTGCCTCGCACCCATCCGGGGATAAGGCGACCGTGGGAGATGAGGTCGATCATGGCAAGCTGCTCGACCAGCCAGAGGGGGTCGTCCCAGAGGGGAAGGATGTTGCCGAGGAGGACGATCTTGGCGTTCTTGGTGATGCGGGCGAGGATGGCGGCCTCGACGTTGGTGGCGCCGCCCATGCAGAAGGGAGTGGAGTGGTGCTCGTTGAGCATGAGGCCGTCGAACCCCGCTTCGTCGGCGTAGATTTTTTCGTCGAGGTAGCGGTTATAGAGGTCGGCGCCGACCTCCGGGTCGTAGATTTCGTTGCTGAGGGTCAGGTCCTTGATGGGCAGGCCGGTAGCCCCGAAATAGCCGGACTTTGGGTCCTGGTAGGGTCTCTCTGTAAAGTGACCTATGAACATGGCGTCCTCCTGCCCGCTACAACGGTCCCGCGCGAGAGATTATACACGGGGGACTGGGGCTAACTGTCTTTGAAGAAGTCCAGGACCAGCTTAAGGAACTCGTCGGGGGCTTCTATCTCGGGGCGGTGGCCTGAGCCTTCGATAACTACCAGCTCGGAGCCAGGTATGGCCTCTTTGTACGCCCGGCCAGCGCTGACAGGTACGATTGCGTCCTGTGCGCCCCAGACCAGAAGAGTGGGAATGCTTGCGGCGCGACCCAGGAGGTGGGGAAGGGCGGGGTCGTGCATGTAGGGCCGCCAGCTGAGTCGCACCGACTGCTCCCGGGCGACCTCCCAGGCTTCGGCAAGCTCGGGGGAAGGGGTGTCGGGGCAGACAGTGCGGAACTCTTCCGTGGCGAAGTGGTCGGCGACGGTGAGCTTGATGTAGTCGGAGGCCGTCTCCATGAACATGTCGAATATTTCACCCTCCGGGGGTTTGATGCCCGCGGCTCCGACCAGGACCATCTTCTTGAAATGGTGAGGGCAGAATGCGGCTATGGTGGCCGCAAGCCAGCCCCCGAGGGACAGACCGATGACGTTGGCCTCCCGAATACCGAGGTCGTCGAAGGCCTGGAGGTACCAGTTGGCCATGTCCCGCATGGTCATTATCCAGTCGAGTTGCGTCGACTTGCCGTAGCCGGGGTGGGAGGGGACCGAGACTTCGAAATGCTCAGACAGGGCCTGCTGGTAGCGGAGCCAGGCGTGTTGTCCCATCTCGTCGTGGAGGATGATGAGGGGAGGGCCCGAACCGGCCTTGAGCACCTGGAGGTCGGTGCCGGCTACGGGGATGATATCTTCGGTGTAGGTGGCTGTGGCTGGAGTCATAGGGTCACTATTGAGGAAGAGGGCAGGGTTGTCAAGAGAGAAGGGGGAGCTCTAGTCCCACATGCCGGTCGAGAAGTATCTCTCGCCGATGTCATTGAAGATGGTGACGATTCGGCCTTGCTTCTCACGTTGGGCCACCTGGCAGGCGCCCTGGAGGTAGGCCCCCGAGGACTGACCCACGAATATACCCCTGGAGGCCAAGAGCCGGGACATGTCGTGGGCAGCATCTACATCAATCTCGATACGTTCGTCGATGATGGTCTCGTCGAGAATCTCCGGCACTATAGCCCCTTCGCCGAGAGGCTTCAGGCCCTCTACACCCCGCCAGTCTCCGGGCACTATGCAGATGACCTTTATGGCCGGATTATCCTTTTTGAGCCGCCTACCGACGCCCGTTATGGTGCCTCCCGTTCCCACGCCCGCTACGAAGTGGGTGATACCGGAGGCCTGGGCCATTATCTCTTCGGCGGTGCTTTCATAGTGGGCCAGCCAGTTGTTGCCGTTCTTGTACTGGTCGCAGAAAAAATAGGCGTCGGGATTCTCGTCGAAGCGTCTGCGGACTTCACGGAGGCTCTCGTCGTAGCCGAGAAGGGAGTCGGTGAGCACTATGTCGGCGCCGTGGGCGCGGATGCGTTTCTTGCGCTCCTCACTGGCGTTGGCGGGCATGACCAACTGGACCTTGCAGCCGAGGATCGCGCCGATCATGGCGTAGGCGATGCCTGCGTTTCCGGAGGTCGAGTCCAGGACCACCTTGTCCCGGGTTAGTTGGCCGGACATCATGGCCTCTACAAGCATCCTGAGTACGGGCCGGTCTTTTATGGAGCCGCCGGGGTTGAGTTGCTCGTATTTGGCCAGGATCTCGGCGCTGCCGAAGTCTAGCGGTAGGTCCAGTTTGACCATCGGCGTGTTGCCGATTGCCTGGAGGGTGGGGTACGCGGCGAGGAAATCCTGGAAGGCTTTAGGCTGGGGCAAAAGGCCACCTCGTTCGGGTAGAGAGTTTACCATCTATTTTACATCGGTGGCGGGAGGGGGCCCCATCCTCACGAATTAAACGAATACAAGAGAGCCCCAGCACGGAGTGCCGAGGCTTTCTAAAGGTCGAATTTCACAGAAGGAGGGTTGCGGAAGAAGGTGCAGCCGGACTACTCCTCCTCTTCTTCGAGGGAGTCTTTTTGATCGTTTTCGATGCGGATGCCGTGGGGAGGAGTGGCGTCCAGGGGGTCCTCGTCGGGCTCCTCGTAGTCCTTGATCCAGGCTTGGGTGCCCTCCAGCTCGTCGTAGTCCTTTTGCCAATCCGGTGAGGCCTCTGACTCATGAAGCCCAGCCCTGCTTTTCATGTATGGCCGGAAGCCGTCCGCCGACTTTGAAGGGAAGGACCTCTTGCCCTCCTGGTCCGGGGCCACGAGGGTTTCCCGGAGCATCACCTTCACGTGGCCTTCTCTTGCGCTGGTGATAGCCCCCTGATACTTGTTACCTCCCCTGACCAGCTCCGACAACCGGAAGGCAAGCTTCGGCTCCACCTGCCCGACATAGTCACCGTTCAGGGTATCCACGGATAGGTTCCCGTCCTGTACCCGCAACTCGACCGATTGTCCGCTCACGAGCCGTTTCAACGTCTCGGGGTCGCCCAGTTTTACAAGGTCCGTGACGCTGGACTTGCCCGTATCTTCAATGAACTGCTGGGGGGACATTTCCGCCGTGATGATCCGGCACCCCGCCCCACCCTCCGACAGGCCCTCCAACTTTTCGAGGTTCCTGCGGGCTATGCCGTTGGCTGGGTCGAGCCTAAGGGTCTCGGCGAAAGCGTCCCGTGCCCCGGAATAGCGGCCTAGCTGTACGAGGGCCTTGGCCATCCGGTTCCAGGCGGCGCAGTCGGCGGGATCGCGTTCGAGGATCTGGCGGTTCAGGTCAAGGGCGTCGGCCCATCGACTCTTGGTGGCCATTTCTATGGCGCTGCGGGCCAGGGCGGCGGGGCGGGTGCGGGCGATTAGGGTATTACCAGATGTTGTTCGCATGGTTGTCCAGTGTGGGAATCAAGATTTGTTAGCCGAGGACTCGGGAACCGGGCATCCGGCGCTCAGCGCCGGCAGGAATTCTAGGAAACCAAATTCCGGTGCTCTACGAGCATGCAGCGATCCATTACGACTCCCAGACCCGCCTCCCGGGCCTTGGCGGCAGCATCTTCGTTAACAATGCCAAGCTGCATCCACACGGCCTTAGCGCCAATGTCGATGGCCTGATCGACAACGGGGGGCACATCATCCGACCTGCGGAAGATGTCAACTACGTCGACCTTTCCGGGGATGGAAGCGAGGTCGGGGTAAGACTTTTCGCCAAGGATGGTATCGGCCCTGGGGTTGACGGGCACGATGCGATATCCCTGGTCCTGCAGGTACTTGGCCACCTCGTGGCTGTCCCTCTCCGGCTTGGGAGAGAGGCCCACAACGGCTATGACTTTGCTCTTTTCGAATATGTCTCGAACGGTTTTCATGAGGGTTCTCTCAACGCAGGGGCAATTTTGCAAACAAATTCTGGACAGCGCAAGGGGCTTTTGGCACAATTTTTTGGATTTCTTTCCACTCCCCACCCCATACCGCGAGAAATTGGTTATGGTTGGTTGGTTCTGCCAACCGGCCATAGCCTATGCTTCAAGAGGGATTGGGGGGATGGAATGCGGCTCCAGGGCTGGGTAGATGAAGCGATCAGGGTGTCACCGGGTGCGATAGCGTCCGCGGAGAGCATTGAATCTAATTGCCGCCAGGTCGGCGAGCATGTGGAGAGTATCCCGGACTGGGCGCACCTTGCTGCCGATACGGTAATGCCAGTCTATTGGGACTTCCACCACTGGGATGCCGGCGCGTCGGGCCAAGTAGAGCACCTCCACGTCGGAGCCGAAACCGTCCAGAAGTTGCACATCGAACAGTGCGTGGGCCCGAGTACCCGCGAAGCACTTGAAGCCGCATTGGGTGTCAGTGAAACCGGCGCCGCCCAGCCTGACGAGAAGATTAAAGGCTTTGCCCATGAGCTTGCGCATGGGCGGCTCACCGAGTCTGCGGGCCCCGGGGGCCGACCGGGAGCCTATGGCTATGCCGGGTCCGACGAACGCAGAAGTAAGGAAGCGGGACAACTGCTCAATCGGCATGGATAGGTCGGCGTCGCACTGGAAACGATATTCTCCGGCGGCGGCCTGTATCCCCACACGGACGGCGTGGCCCTTGCCGCGGTGAGGCTGAGATATGAGGCGGACACCCTGGATTCGGGAGGCTGCGTCCGTCACGAGGCGTGCGGTGGAGTCGGAGCTGCCGTCGTCAACGACGATTACCTCCCAGGAATAGGTCTGCTGGGCCAAGTAGGCGGTGATTTTAGAGAGGGAGTCACCGATCCGGGCCTCTTCGTTGAAGGCCGGGACGATGACGGAGAGGAGAGGGCCGCTTTCAGGGAAGGCTATAGCTCCGCCCCTTCCACGTAGAAGGCGTCGTAGAGGACTTGGACGGCCTTCGTGGTGTCGGCCCGTTCGACAATGCAGGTGATACGGATTTCGGAGGTGGTGATCATCTGAATGTTGATTCCGGCCCTATAGAGGGCGGTGAACATCCGGGCTGCATAGCCGGGAGCGTCCTGCATTCCGTTGCCGATGATACTGACCTTGCCCAGTTCAGCGTTGGCGACGATGCCCTGTCCCCCGAGGCTCTCGGCGACGGGGCGGATGATCTCCTGGGATGCGGCCAGGTCTCGCCGGGAAACGGTGAAGGTGAGGTCTGTGATGTTGTCCGCGCCGGCGTTCTGGACAATGGTGTCGACGCTGATGCCGGCGCGGGCGAGGGGCTCGAATAGGGAGGCGGCGATACCAGGGCGGTCGGGTATGCCCATGACTGTGATCTTTGCCGTGTCGAGGTCATGGGCTATTCCGCTAAGTCTGTTTCTGGATTCCATGGGCTCGCCTCCGTGGATCAGTGTGCCCTGCTCGCTGCTGAAGCTGGATGCGACCAGGATAGGTATGCCGTAGAATGCCCCGAGCTCCACCGACCGGGGGTGGAGCACGCCGGCGCCGTAGCTGGCCAGCTCGAGCATCTCCTCGAAGCTGAGGTCCACCAGTTTCCGGGCGTTGGGCACGACCCGCGGGTCGGCGGTGAAGACGCCGGAGACGTCGGTGTATATTTCGCAGCGCTCGGCCTTGAGGGCGGCGGCGAGGGCGACGGCGGTGGTGTCGGAGCCGCCGCGGCCCAGGGTGGTGGTCTCCATGTCGGTAGTCATGCCCTGAAAGCCGGCGACGATGACGATATTGCCCTTCTCCAACTCGCCGAGGACTCGGCGGGTCTCCACCTGCTCGATTCGGGCGCGGCTGTGGGAAGCGTCGGTCTGTATGCCGGCCTGGGCGCCGCTGAGGCTGATGGCCTTGGCCCCGAGCTCCCTGAGGGCCATGGCAAGCAGGGTGCAAGATACGATCTCGCCGGTGGATAGGAGGAAGTCGAGCTCCCGGGGGCTGGGCTCGGCAGTGATCTCGTGAGCGAGCTCTATGAGCCGGTCGGTGGTGTTGCCCATAGCCGACACCACGGATACGACTTGATTGCCGGCTTCGGCGGCGGCGGCGATGCGCTTGGCGACGTTGACGATACGGGTGGAGTCGGCGACTGAGGTGCCGCCGTATTTCTGTACCAGCAGGGCCATGACCTAGGCCTCTCCTTCGGGCACTACGGACACCCCGGCGGTGGAGGGCCGGGTGATGCGAGTAGATGCGCTCACCCCATGCTGAGTGGCCTCCAGAAGCATAGCCTCGGCGATGGTGTCCAGTCGGGATTCTGCAAGGGCCAGAATGGTGGAGCCGCTGCCAGACAAGAAGACGCCACGGGCCCCGGCATCCATCGCGGCGCCGAAAATGCCGGTCATGGGTGGGAACAGGGGAGCCCGGTAGGGCTGGTGGAGCACGTCCTGGGTGGCGAGGGCGAGGTATTTCGCGTCGCCGCGGCTGAGGGCAAGGGCCAGCAGGGCGGCGCGTCCGATGTTGTGGACAGCGTCCTGCATGGGTATTTGCTTGGGCATGACGGCGCGGGCTTTGTCGGTGGGGATTTCAACGTCGGGGACCAGGAGGACGGCGCTGAGGCCTTCGTCGACGGGACAGGGAACGGAGATGAGCCGCTCACCCTGCCGGATGACGATTTGACAGCCGCCGAACAGGGCGGGGGCGACATTGTCGGGGTGGCCTTCTATGGCGTCGGCGAGGCGGAGCAGCTCTTCCAAGGGCAGCGGCCCGCCGAGGATCAGATTTGCGGCGACCATGCCTCCTGCGATGGCTGCGGCGCTGCTGCCGAGACCCCTGCGCAGGGGAATCTCGTTGTGGCAGGCGACGGCCAAGGTAGGGAGTTCGGCGCCGGCAGCGCTGTAGACGGCGGCGACGCCTCGATACACCATGTTATCGGGGCCCGTGCTCAACTCCACGGTGCCGTTACCGGTGATTCTGATGGAGAATTGGTCCGACCGTTCGATGGATATGGTGTTGAAGACCTCCAGGGCCATGCCCAGGGAGTCGAACCCCGGGCCCATGTTAGCCGTGGTGGCAGGGGCCCGGACCGTTATCTTGTTCAGTGACTCGCTCATTTCAGTGGGGTATTTTAACCCATCCCCTGAGCCTTGTAAGGGAAGATATGTGGATGATGGGGCGGACACTTTGGCAGATGCATCAATCAAGCGGGGGACATTGGCATTTGGACGGAAGCCACTAGACCGTTATAATGGCCCAGTATCCTCCCTTAGCTCGGGGCGTGGCGCAGTCCGGTAGCGCGCATCGTTCGGGACGATGAGGTCCCGGGTTCGAATCCCGGCGCCCCGACCATCCAACTCCTCCCTGTTCCCGGTGGCGGACCCTTTTGGTGCGAAAGGACGAGAGTCGATGGACGAGTTGTTTTATCAACCCGCCCGGGACATGATTGATGCTCTGCGAAAGCGTGAGGTCTCCTCGAAAGAGTTGACCGAAGTCCACCTCGCCCGTATCAAAGAGGTGAATCCCACAATCAACGCCGTGGTACTGGTCGATGTGGAGGGGGCGTTGGCAACGGCTAATGAGCGGGACCGGGAGTCGGCGCGGGGCGAGAGCAGGGGCCCTCTGCATGGCCTGCCCATAACCATCAAGGATTCGCTGGAGACGGCCGGGATGGTCACTGCGGCCGGGACCGAGGGCAGGTCGGATTTCGTGCCCGATGAGGACGCGACGGTCGTAGCCCGGCTGAAGGGGGCCGGGATAGTGCTCATGGGCAAGAGCAACACGCCGGAACTGACCATGACTTGGGAGAGCAATAACTTTGTCTACGGCCGTACCAACAATCCCTACGACCTGTCTAGGAGTCCCAGCGGGAGCAGCGGTGGTGCGGCGGCCATAATTGCCGCAGGTGGCTCGCCCCTGGATATCGGGACTGACAGCGCTGGCAGCATCCGGATGCCCGCCCACTACTGCGGCATCGCCGGGCTGAAGCCGACCCAGGGCCGGGTTTCCCGTGCAGGGCACGTGCCTCCCCATGGCATGGGGGCGCTCAATGCCCTGAACCAGGTCGGGCCGATGGCGAGGTATGTCGATGACCTGTGGCTCGCTCTACCAGTCATATCGGGGGTCGACGGGCGGGACCCGGCAATAGTACCGATGCCCTTAAATGGACCCGACTCAGTGTCGCTGCACGGCCTACGTTGTCTGTACTTCACGGGGATCGGGGACGTTGAGCCGGACAAGGAGACGGTGGCGGCCGTGGAAAACGCGGCGGCAGTCTTAAGGGAAGTGGGGGTGGATGTTCGGGAGGGAGTGGTCCCGGGCATGGCGAGGGTGAACGGCCTGTGCGACCGCCTTAGCTCCGCCGACGGTTACTCCTGGCTGCGCCGTCAACTGGAGAAGGCCGGGACGGTAAATGTGGACCCGGTGCTGGTGGAGCGCATGACGAAGGCCCAGCCGATTTCGTCGGCGGAGCTGATGGCCTTGATGGAGGAGTTGGACCGGGTGCGGGGTGAGATGTTAGCTTTCATGGACACCTGCGACCTGATACTGTCGCCGACGGGCTCCGCTCCGGCCCTGCCTCATGGCGAGGCCAACAAAGACGATTACCCGGATGCCGTCTACACCAGGCCGTACAATCTGACGGGGTGGCCGGGCTGCGTGGTGAGAGCAGGGACCTCGCCTGAAGGGCTGCCCATCGGGGTGCAGTTCGGAGCGCTCCCCTGGCGCGAGGACATCGTGCTGGCCGCTGCCGGGGCCATAGAGTCGGGGCTGGGGGGCTGGCAGCCTCCGGCGCTGCCTCTCTGAATCGCATATGGGAATCGGGAACTATTCGTAGACACGGGTTTCGGGAGGGGCATTCGCTCCACCCGGATCTTTACAAGGGGGTTTGAAATGGCCAGGAACGGTTTTAAGGTTATGGATTCTGACATGCACGTCATCGAGCCTACGGACCTGTGGCAGAACTACATCGACCCCGAGTTCAGGGACCGGGCCCCGCAGGGGTTCGACCGCTATCTGGGAGACATGCAAGTGCTGGTGGAGGGACATCTCCATCCGGCAGACACGGGCGACATGGGCAAGGAGATCATCGAGGAGAAGGACTTCCAGCGGGTCTACGCCGACCCGTACTCCAACGGCTGGGACTCCGCCTCCCAGGTGAGGGCCATGGATGCAGAGGGGATAGACGTGGCTTTTCTCTATCCCAGCCGCGGCCTCTTTGCCCTAGCCCTTGACACAATGGACCCGGGGCTGGCCGACGCAATAGCCAGAGCCTATACCCGGTGGATGAGCGACTTCTGCGCCCCGGCCCCGCAGCGCACATGGGGAGCGGCCATGATATCCCCATTCGATGTTGAGTCGGCTGTGGAAGAGGTGCGCCAGTCCGTAGACTCGCTCGGATTCAGAGCAGCGTTCATGCGCCCCAATGTGGTCAACGGCCGCAACTGGCACGATCCCTACTACGATCCCCTCTGGCGGGAACTCGAGGCACGGGACGTGACCATGGGATTCCACGAGGGCGCAACCACCGCAATGAACCAGATCGGCAACCGCTTCCCGAACTATGCCATGTACCACGTCTGCAGCCACCCCATGGAGATGATGATCAGCGTGGTGGATACCATCGGCGGCGGCGTGATGGAGCGATTTCCCAACCTGAGGATCGGCTTTCTTGAAGGCAACTGTTCCTGGCTGCCGTGGCTGCTGTGGCGCATGGACGAGCACGACGAGCTCATGGGCATGAACCAGGGGGTGGGGCTAACCATGACCCCTACGGAGTACTTCAAGCGGCAGGGGTTCGTATCCTTCGAGGCGGACGAGATCACGGGCCGATATCTGTCTGAATTCGGTCTCGGGGACGTTGCGGTATTTTCCACCGACTACCCCCATAGCGACTCCAAGTACCCCCACGCTACGGAGGCGTTCCTGGAGATGCCCCTCAGCGAGGATATGAAAAAGGCCGTGCTCTGGGACAACTGTGCCCGGCTCTACAATCTGAACTAAACGTCTCCCACATCCCCTTAAAGAGTGGAAATGATCGCTCTGTCGGATTGCCGACAGAGCGAGCGTTTCTTTTCAAGAGGGAGATATATGCTTGGGCCGGGAGCTTTTGGGTGCTCTACGAGGTAAGGGGCCGGGCCATGGGGAGGTTGGGATGAACTTCCAGGTCCCAGCCGGAGCGCTCGCCGGAGAGCAGGCGGCGGTAGGCGCAGGCGGCGATCATTGCAGCGTTGTCGGTGCAGAAGACGGGCGGCGGGCAACTCGTTTCCACTGGGCTACCTTCGATCATGGCCGAACGAAGGGCGCCGTTGGCCGCAACCCCGCCCGAGAGGAGGACGCTGCACACGCCTTCTCGTTTGGCCGCACGGGCGGTCTTCTCCACCAGCACGTCCACCACGGCTTCCTGAAACCCGGCGGCGACGTCGGCGAGGAGGGGATCGGGGTCGGTGGTATCCACCCGGTCGTCGATGCTGTCCACGGCCAGGCCCATCTCCCTTGAGGCCCGTATCACCGCCGTCTTGAGGCCACTGAAGGAGAAGTCGTCGCTTCCCTTGAGCCAGGCCCTTGGGAAATTCTTGGGTTGACTGCCCTTGCGGGCGACCCGCTCGACGACGGGTCCGCCAGGGTACCCGAGGCCCAGGACCCGGGCCACCTTGTCGAAAGACTCACCGGCGGCGTCGTCACGGGTGCGGCCCAGCAGCAGGTAGTCGCCATGGTCCCGCATCAAGACGAGGTCGGTGTGGCCGCCGGAGGCGATGAGGCAGAGGCAGGGAAGCTCGGGGCCCGCGTCCGTCGGGCCTTCCTTGACCAGCCAGTTGGCGTAGACGTGGCCCTCCAGGTGATTGACTCCGAGCAGGGGCAGTCCGTGGGCCAGGGCGAGGGCCTTGGCCATGCTCACGCCGACGAGTAGCGATCCCGCCAATCCCGGCCCTTTGGTCACGGCGATGGCGTCGACGTCGTCCCAGCCGACCTCCGCCTGATCGAGGGCCAAGTCGACTACCGGTACTATTTGAAGCATGTGCTGCCGGGAGGCGACCTCCGGGACTACGCCGCCATACCGCGCGTGGATATCCACCTGGGTGGATATGACGTTGGAGAGGACGAGGGCGCCGTCCTCAACGACGGAGGCGGCGGTCTCGTCGCAGGAGGTCTCTATGCCGAGCACGAGCATGACCTGGGTATTATACCGCCTGTCGGTCAGGACGCGGCGGTCAGCGCCACATGCCTCGGGACAGCCTGGCCCAGGGGGCATTCGGCACACCAGCCGTGACGGCATGGCCCCTCTATGAGATGGACGAGGCCCTGCTCCTTGCGGGCTGTCATTGGCACCCCGAAGGGTCTCCCGATGCCCAGCTGCGCAGACATGTCCTTCAGTTTCCGGTTGCCGGGCCCCGGAGGCGCCAGTTCGAAGAGGAACGATGCCGCCCCTCCCAAGGCCTCGTCTCTCCGTTCGAGCCCGAAGGCCCGGAAGAATGGGAGAACGACGTTCACCACCATCTCACGGGCGCGCTCGCTGCCTATGGCGGGCGGTGCGGAGGTCAGGTCTATAAGCAAGCCGGGGTCCTCGTGATGGGCGGCGATCAGAAGCGCCCTTTCGAACCCCTCCAACAGCCCTTCGTCGGTGAAACGGGCCAGCGCGTCTCCCGCGCCCAGGATCCTGCGGGAGGGGTGGTTCGCCGGTCTCACGCCGGCAAGCTGCCAGTCCGAGGGCCGCATCTCCCTGGTAAGCAGGGACCGGCGCCATACGTCTTCAATGTCAGACCCCGCGCCCTGTAGCAGGCCCGCCGTGCCCAGGAGCCAGGCGGCTATGGCCAGGGGTCGCTCCTCCTGCGGCGCTGATGCGGCCAAGGCTTCCACCGTGGACCATGGGAGCAGCCGGGCCAAGGCTAGAAAGGGACCCCGGTTCTTGCTGTAGCCCAGGGCACGCATCATGCCCTGGTAGAGGACCTCCGACGGCGGCCAGACAGCCATCTCTCCCTGGAACCGGACGGCCTTGGCTGCGAAGCGTTCGTCCCCCGCCTCGTTCAGGAGCCGAGCCAGCGCCTCGGGGCCCAGCGCCGAGGCTATCTCATCACACCCTCCAGAGGGTGGTGTTCCCGTGACTCCATCCTCCGAGTACGCCTCTATGGACGCCTGCAGGCAGCCCTTGAGGGGGGCAGTTGGGACGTGCTGGCCGTCCTCCCGTTCAGTCCAGAGGGAGTCGGCCTCCCAGACTACGTGGAGGACGACGCCGTTGTAGGCCGGGTCCCGGTGATGGCCGTGGGACATCCAGTCCCGGGCGCGGACGTGGATTTCCACGTCTCCCCGGAGCAGACCGCGTCCCTCAACGTCGACGGACGCATCCAGGAAGTCGGGGCCCGCGCCGCCGTTGCGCCGGCCGGGGAAGACAGCCTGGGTACGCGCACCATCTACGGTGCGGAGCCTTCTCGAGTCGAAACCGCGCTGGGCCCACACGCCGTATAGCAGTTCTTCGTGAGGCGGCCTGGATATGGTAGGACCCGTATTCACTTAGGTCTATTCATCCTTCCGCTCTCCGGGTGGGTCCGTGTTGTAGGCGGGGCCGCCTTCCTCGGAGACCATACGCAGGAGGGTGACGGAAGCGCCCCTCGGAGCGTAGATCCCCGTCTCCCACTCGCTGACGGTCTGCTGCCGGACGCCGAGGCGCCGGGCCATCTGCCGCTGGGTCAACCCCATACGGCTCCTGAGCTCCCTTACGGCGTCGGCGTTCCAGTCCCGGGACCCGGGATTCTCTTCAGTCATGGCTTGATTATACACGGTAACGTGTAAGAACGAGATCCCTTCATGGAAACCAAGTGAGAATTCTTGCCCGAAAACGCCTGGCGCATTGGTCAGGATGACCGACTTCAAAAGGAGGATGCGGAAGACGACGGTTGAAGGTGAGGCGGGCCAAAGTTGCTCTGACCTCACCTGCCACACAGCGGCTGAACAGAGGCAGGCGTTTGACTTGATTTCCGTAGCGTGTATAGTATCTTCATCATATCCAATGGGCGCCAAGGGTGGCGGGGGCCCACTTGAAGCAAGAAGAAACACGGTTCGAAATGCAGCATACGCGAAGGCAGATTCTGGACTGCATCAAGTTCAACGGCGGCATGAGTGTCGATCAGTTGGGCCGTAAGCTGCAAGTTATGTCCGTCACCGTCAGGGCCCACATCAACGTCCTGGAGCGCGGCAACCTGGTCAAGGGCCGGGAGTTGCGTACAGGTCGCGCGGGACGCCCCCGCATCGTCTACACCCTCACCGATCAAGCCCAGGAACTCTTCCCGAAGGACTACGACCACTTGGCCGTCAGCCTGATCAGCAATATGCGCAAGCTTTACGGCAATGACTCCGTGAAAGAGGTGCTGAAGCTGGTTGGGGAGGAGATCGCCGCGTCCAACGCCGATGAGGTGCAGTCGGAAGACCTGGGCGACCGGATCAAGGGTGCGACCCGGATAATGAACAAGATCGGGTCCCTGGCAACGTGGGAGAAGGGCGAGAACGGTTTCCTGGTCACCGCACATAATTGCCCCTATCTGCAAGTGGCCAACGAGTGCGCAGACATATGCGACATGGAGGTCGCTTTCCTGAAAGAGGTCCTGTCACGGGATGTGATGCTTGAATGCTCGGTCGTGGGCGGGGCTCACAACTGCCAGTTCTTTATCGCAGAACCCTAACAAGAATATATCCGGCTTAGATTGGGACGGACGTTTTGAAGCCCCTACCGGCAGGGGCTTTTCCTATGACTCCCGCACAACGACACGAAGGCTACCGACTGTAGGAAGAGGATACCCAGATGGCTGAATTTGTGACCGTTGCAAAGACCTCGGACATCGAGCCGGGGAAGATGATCCTGGTGGAGGTTGACGACGAGGACGTGGCGGTAGCCAACGTGAACGGGGAGTACTATGCCTTCGGGGCGGAGTGCCCTCACGCAGGAGGTCCCTTAGACGAGGGCGACGTAGAGGGAAACATTGTGGTCTGCCCGTGGCACGGGGCGGAGTTCGACATGACTACCGGAGAGGCGCTTGCCATGCCGGCCCAAGATAGCATCTCCACCTACCAGGTCAGGGTAGACGGCGAAGAGATCCAGCTGTCGCCGGGATAGACCGCTCGGAGCCCCGGCGGCTTCTTCGTGCCCGGCCTTAGCCCCAGGCATTGAGCAGTATGCCTGCCAGTCCCAGGAACAGCAGGAAGCCGCATATGTCGGTTATCGTAGTTACGAACACCATTGAGGCTACGGCTGGGTCCACCCTGAAGAGCTTAAGGCCAAGAGGCACGGCTACACCACTGACCCCGGCCATCACCATAGTTCCCAGCATGGCAATGCCCAGGGACAAACCCAGGACGATGCTGTCCTTCCACAAGTAGGACACGACCCCTACCATCACACCGAGCGCCAGGCCGTTGGTCATCCCCAGCACGAACTCCTTGACCAGCGCCTTTCTGGAGTCCCGGAAGCCGATGTCGCCCAAGGCGAGACCCCTGACCATAAGTGTGATGGTCTGAGCGCCCCCCACGCCCCCCTGGCTCGCCACGACGGGGATGAAGGCGGCCAGTATCACCATCTTGGCTATGGTTGATTCGAAGAGGCTGATCACCACTGCACCGATGCCGATGGTGACCAGATTCAGCACAAGCCAGGGAAGCCGGTTTCTGATGGAAGCCGAGACGGGGGTCGCGAGCCGCTCCGGCTGGGACAGGGCCGCCAACCTGTACATGTCCTTGGTTACCTTCTCTTCCATCGCGTCCACGGCCTGGTTCATCGAGATGGCGCCGAGGAGGGTGCCGTGTTCGTCGGTCACGGGAATGCTGGACAGTTTGTGCCGGAGCATCAGTCGAGTGCATTCCTCCTGGCGGGTGCCCGGCGCCACATAGATGAGCCTTGAGTCCATCATGTCTTGCATGGGAGAGTCGGGTTCGGCCATGATGAGGTCGCTCATGGCGGCTGCACCCGTGAGACGGTCCCACATGTCGACGATGTAGACACGGTCGGTGGTTTCTATAGAAGGGCGGGTCTTTCGGAGCCATGCCATGGCCTCGGATACGGACATCCACTCCTTGAAGGCGATGAACTCAGGGGTCATGAGCGTGCCCGCGGCGCTTTCGGACTGTTCTATTAGGGGGACGAGAGCCTCGGGGTTGGAGACGGCGTCCAGTACCCTGCTGGCAAGGGGCGCGGGGAATTCCCGGATTATCTGGGCAGCGGCAGTAGCGCCTGCGTGGTCGAGCCAAAGGGCGACCAGAACGGGGTCCGCTCCCCGGATGATTTCCATGGCGTCACCCACATCCAAGACGGACAGGACGCGGCCTGCAGCCTCGTGGGTGAGGCCCGAGAAGAGGAGCTGCCTGGACTTAGCGCCGATCTGAAAGAGGACCGACGCCCTCTCAGGCGGCTGAAGCGCCTCCAGGGCAATTACCGCCTGATGCAGGTCTCCCCTGTGAAGGTGTGACCTTATCTCCTCGACGGGTGGCGGAGGGGGGCTTATCTGTTGTCTTATCTGATCTAGCATGGGCCAGGGAAGAACCGCAAAAAAGCAAAGAGGCAGTCACGTAGACCGCCACCTACTTTGCGAAATTGGATTTGACTTTTAGTCCCGTTGGCCCCCGGCCCTTATGGCACCCTCCCCAGCGGGACTGCTGTAATGGATTTGTTGGGTTGTTCTACACCCTCCGGTATCGGATTCTCCTCTGATTTTGACATAAAGAATATGGGTTATCAAGCGGGTTCACGGCGAGAATTTTGCCGATTTCTCCGGCGTAGCGCCGGCGGCGTTTGGGGACGATTGACCGGGGGAAATCAAGGGGCCCCCGGCATTGCCGGGGGCCCCTTCTATCGCTATGCAGGTGAAACGGGGTCTAGTTCGTAAGGGACTGCTGCCAAGCGACCCACTGTTCGCCCATGACACTACCTACCTGACCATCATGGTTTTCGTCTTCGACGATGGCGTAGGGGACGTTGCCCGCTGAAGTGGGAAGGTGGGCTCTCACCTCATCGAAATCCGGGCCGTTGAGGACGGGAACGGCGGCCAAGTTCATTGGGCCGTAGCTGATGTACTTGGAAAGCTCGGCGTTCCTCTCGGGGAAGGAGGTCCAGGCCATGAAGAGATGGGCCAGTTCAAACACGTTGGCGTCCTGGTCTTTCAGGCCTCTGGGTATTGCCCAGGAGTCGGTGTTTATCATGTGCCCGCAGGTCCAGCAAATGGCAACCGCCTCACCCTGGGACGAGGCGTCGTAGATACGTCCGTTCCAAGCCGTGCAAAGGTCGATCTCCCGGGATATCAGGTTGGCCGGGCAGTCTGTACCCGAACTCCACCATACCTTGATCTCGGGGCCGATCATATCCATGACCTCGTAGGCCTCTACAATCTGCTCGTCGGACAGCCGTGTGAGAGAGGCTCGGCCTTCGGATGAGTCCAGAAGTTCCGGGTACCTGGAGAGAAGTGCGAATCTAAGGCTGGTCTTCCAGCTCCACTCCGGTGCGGCAAGGGAGCGTGCGCCCGGGAAGCCTTCCAAGTCGAACACGTCAGTCATGGTCTGGGGATGACGCCCGCCCCATTTCTCGTCCACGGTCTCAAGGCTGTAGGCGACCACGTTGGACCAGGTGATGCCGCCACCGCCGAAGTAGTCGGACCTACCGGCTTCCAGGAAGTCCCGGGTGTCGATGATGCTGAAGTCCAGCGGTTCCAGGTAGCCATCGGTCGCAGCTTGCCAGGCGGCCTGTCCGCCGTAATCCAGCACGTGCCATTGGAGGTTGCCGGTTTCTACCTGGGCTCTGACCTTGGCATAGGCCATTGTGTCGGTAACGACTTGCACACCGAACTGGTCCTGGAAGGGGGTGATGTAGGCCTGCAGCTGGGCCGCTTCGTAGGCGCCGCCCCAGGTGGCGAAGACGAGCGACTCGCCGCGGTGGGACTCCACGGCAGCTTCTATCTCTTCAAGGGTTGCCGGGTTGTCCAGCGTCCACTCGGCCATGGCTCGGGGGCCGGGGGGTGGCTCAGTTGTAGCCGTTGCTTCCGGTACGGGTGTAGCAGTAGCCGGAACGGCTGTCGCGGCCGGCTCCGGGGTAGCTGTCGCGGTCGCGCCACAGGCCGCCGCTACGAGCAATGCAACCAGAGCAAGGCCCACCAAGGCAAGCGTCAGCTTTCCGCGGCCGGGTCTGCTATATGTGTGTTTTCCTAACTTCATACAAGGCCCTCCTGAATGCTGGTTGAACTTTGATAAACTCCGCTTAGGGAACAGGCAACTTGCAAGCCCTACGACGAAGCCTCCGCCTCCTAGGCAGACATGCTACCGCAAGGCCCACTGGGTGACACTAGGATAGTGGGGGAGGATTCAGGCTGTCAAGTTGGCCGAGGGCAGGACCCCCGGAATCCGGTTCACTGGGAGAAGCGGGGAATGATCTGGTCGCCGACCTTGCGGAACATGCCTATCTTGTCGATAAGGGTGTAGGCGGTCATGGAGATGGTCTTTATGCCGAGGTCTCCCAGTCTCTCGATCCTTTCGCACATTTCGGAGGGGGAGCCGGAGATGTGGTAGAAGTCGATGAGGCGCTGGGTTACGACGTGGGAATGGGGAGCATCGACCCTCTCGGCGACGTCCGGGTCCAGGGCCTGGGCGAAAACGCGGGAGTCGTTGATTAGGGCATGGACGGAGCCGGGTTCGTTGGCTTCGAGGGCTTCCCGCAGTTCAGCGACGTTGGAGTCGTCCCTTTCGAGCATGTCGCAGAGGTCTGCGTAGCTGGAGGGGTAGGCGGAGGTCTCCCGTCGGGCGGCCTCCTTGGAGTCGGCGACGTAGAGCATGGTGCGGGCCCAAGTGTCTATCTTGGAAAAGTCTCGTCCGGCCCTTTCTGCGCCTTTGCGCAGCTGGTTAAGCTCCCATTCGACGTACACGGGGTCGGTGCAGAGGGAGATCAGTCCGTCGGCGATTTCGCCGGCAAGCTGCATGGTCCTGGGCCCGTGGGCCGAGAGGTAGATGGGCAGGGGTTCGCCAATCCAGAAGGAGCGCATCTTGACTCCCTGGAACTCGGCTTCTTCACCGGCCATGAACTTTCGCATGAAGTGAACAGCCTCGCGCATGACGGCGTGGGTGACCTTCTTCCGGTTCTTCACTATGGGATTACCCGTACCCAGACCAATGAACGCCCGCCCATCGGACAGCTCGTTGATGGTGGCCGTCATATTGGCGATTACCGAGGGGTGGATGGTCACCGGGTCCACGACCCCGTGCCCTATCTTGATCCGGTTCGTTGCCTGGGCGGCCAGGGTCATCATTATGTGGACGTCTCGGGACCTGATCGGGGAGTCGACCAGCGTGAGGTAGGAGAAACCGCTGTCCTCGACGACCTTGGCGTGCTCCCCCACGTTCTTTGTGGTGAGGGTACCCCCCATTCCGACGCCGAAGTGCATCTTCACGGCAAGCTCCTAGCCCCGCGCCTCGACTCCGGCAAGCTTTTCCAGGACCTTCACGTAGGCCTGCGTACCCTCGTTGCCGTAGCCGTCGTTCTGGAGGACGTTGTAAAACTGCTGGATCAAACCGGTTAGCGGCAGAGGAAGCTGCATCTCCCGGCCTGCCTCGCTGATCAGGCGGAGGTCCTTGTGCATGAGCTTGACCATGAACCCGGGGTCGAAGTCCCTTTTGAGAACGCGGGAGCCCAGGTTCTGGAGTTGCCATGAGCCTGCGGCCCCGCCGGCGACGGCTTCGAACACGGGGCCAAGGTCTATGCCGGCCTTCGCCCCGAACACCAGCCCCTCGCAGACTGCCGCGAGTGTCCCGCCGACGATAATCTGGTTCACCAGCTTGGTCACCTGACCCATGCCGTTGGCGCCGGTGTAGATGATTGTCTTGCCCATAGCTTCGAATACGGGCATGCAGCGATCGAAGACCGGCTTGTCTCCTCCGACCATAATGGACAGGGTGCCCTGGATAGCGCCCCAGGACCCGCCACTGACCGGGGCATCAAGCATGCTGACGCCCTTCTCGCCCAGGGCTTTGGCGATATCCTGAGTGATCTGAGGTGATATAGAACTCATATCGATGACGACGGAGCCCTCGGCGGCGGTTTCTATGACTCCGCCCGGCCCGAGAATGACCTCCTCAACGTCGGGGGAATCGCTGACCATGGTTATGGTGACGTCGCTGTTGCGTGCGACGTCGGCTGGGGAGTCGGCGACGTTGGCGCCCATCTCTCCCAGTTCCTCGGCCTTGCTCCGGGTCCTGTTGTAGACGATTAGAGGGAAACCCGCCTTGAGGATGTTGGAGGCCTGAGCCTTCCCCATTATCCCCAGGCCGACGAATCCGACCCGGTCTTGCTTCGCCATCGATTCCTCCTTGTATGGACCGGTCACTGGATTTCGGGGTCGAAGTCCATGCCTATGTGGCCTTCGGCCTCCAGTTCCGCGTATTCCCGGTCCGAGACCTTTAATATTTCTTTGTAGACGTATTCATTGTGCTCCCCCAGACGGCAGGGAGGGTTTCGGACCACGGGCGGGGTACGGGACATGTTAAAAATAAAGCCGGGGTAGTTGTGGGTGCCCGCTTCCGGGTGGGTGATCCTGTTGAAGAAGTTCCGTTCCTTCACGTGGGGATCTGAGTGTGCGTCTCCGGCGTGCATGACGGGGCCCGCAGGGACACCGTGACTTTGGAGCAGATGGAACCCCTCGTACTTGTCATGCTGGACAGTCCATTGGGCCAATTCCTCTTCGAGTTGGTCCGCGTTCTTCCAGCGGGAGTACTGGTCGGAGTAGCGCTCTTCCTTGCACCAGTCGGGATTGCCCATAGCCTCGCACAAGCCGCGCCATTCGGAGTCTGTGGAGATGGTAATGTTGATCCAGCAGTTTTCGCCTTTAGCCGGGAACGCGCCGCACGGGGCCGAGCCGAAGTGATTCCTGTTCCCCTGCGTTCCCTGAAGCCGACCGTTGAGCGTGTAGTCCATAACCGCCTCTGCAAGGAAGGACACTGCGTTCTCGGCTTGAGACAACTCGATGAACTGGCCCTTGCCTGTCCGCTTCCGGTAGTGGAGAGCGGCCATAACGGCGAATGCACCCTGGACGCCTGCGGCGTAGTCGCCCATATAGATGGCGCTGTTGGTTGAGGGGTCGGAGTCCCGGTAACCCCGGATGAGCGAGTGTCCTATCACCGATTCCAGGTGCACGCCGAGTGCCCGGTAGTTCCTGTAGGGCCCGACGCTGCCGTATGCGGGCACTCGGACCATGATGATGTCGGGGCGGATAGCCTTGAGCATGTCGTAGCTGATATTCAGCTTCTCCATGGTCTCGGTGACGTTGTTCTCGTAGAAAATATCGCACTCTTTTATGAGGCGTTCGAGCATCTCCCTGCCCCTGGGCTGCTTGAGGTCGATGGTCACGCTCTTCTTGTTGCGGAACAGGTTGTTGAATCCGGGGCAGCGGTTCCAGGGTCGGGGGCCGGGATCGTTGTCGGGATAGCCACCTAGCATGGGCAGAAGATTAGGGACAGTGTTCTTTGGGGGCCTCGCTACGAAACCCCGTGTCATCGGCTGCCAGTGGTGGATATTCTCCACCTTGATGACCTCGGCACCGAGGTCGGCGAGGATCTGGGTGGCGAATGGGCCGGCCCATACGACGCAGAAATCGAGTATGCGAATGCCTTCCAGGGGGAGCCTGGACGCGCTCTTCACCTTTCCATTGACCTGCAATGCCATTGGTTAGATGACGCCCCTCTCCCGGAGCCTTGTCAGGTCATCCCTGCTGTAGCCCAGGCGCCCGTACACCTCTTCCAGGTGCTGGCCGAGCTCAGGGGAGGGGCGTCTCATCTGGCGCGGGGTCTCGGCCATCCGGGTCGGAGCGCCCGGATAGGAGATGGGGCCTGTGTGGGAGTGGTCGAGCTTCGTCCAGAAAGCCCTGCCGGTGAACTGGGGGTCGTGAAGCAGGTCGGGCATGGAATAGAGGGGGCCGCAGAGGACTCGGGCTTTCTGCCCTTCCGCCCATATCTCGCGCTTGGTGCGCTCCATAAGCCAGGGAATGAAGAACTCGTTGAGCTCTTCCTGTAGCTCGGGGTCGGCGCCCGCGCCGGGCTCCAGCCACTTGGGGTCTTGCAGGAACTCGGGGTTGCCTAGCATCTTGACGACTCTGGGGAAGAGGTGCCCTCCGCCGGCCATCTCGATATATCCGTCCTTGCAGGGCAGGGTGCCGGAGGCAAAGGCGGGTCCAGCCCAGCCGGCCTGCTGCACGCTTATCCGCCCCGAATAGGCGTAGGCCATCAGCGCAGCGTGACGGCGGTCCACTCCCCCGAGCTGGGTCTCAAAAATAGAGATGTCCAGGTGCTGACCTTCGTCATCGCGGTCGGCGGCCCAGAGAGCGCCCATAGTGACGGCGGCTGCAGCGGCCCCGGCCTCGTACTGGGCGACGTTGCCGCCCTGCTTGAGGGGTTCGCGGCCTTCCATGCCAATTGAGTGCATCTCGCCGCCCATGCCGAAGAGGACCAGCTCGGAGGCCTTGTAGTCCCGGTAGGGCCCCGATTGCCCGAAGTTGCTGATGGAAGTCATGACGAGACGGGGATTGATTTCAGAGAGAGCATCGTAGCCGAGGCCCCAGGCGTCCATTACACCGGGGGCGTAGTTCTCGACCAGGATGTCGGCTTCCTTGACCAGTTCGTGGAGGATGAAACGGCCGGATGTCACCTTCAGATTTAGGGTGACGCTCCTCTTGTTGGTGTTGAGGTGGAGGAAGAGACCGCTCTTTTCGTGGTGGGGGTCGTCTTCGTAGAAGGGGCCGAGGCGCCGGGCAGGGTCTCCGCCGTCAGGTCTTTCGACCTTGATGACGTCTGCGCCGTAGTCGGCCATGAGCTTGGTGCAGTAGGGCCCGGCGATGTACTGGGTAAGGTCTAGGACCTTTACACCTTCAAGCGCTTGGTCAAACATAGTTCGCTTCTCGAAAGGAGCCGGGTATCCTGCCGGGCATGGGTCGTTTGATTGACTGGTCGACAGCGGGTTTGAGTGGCTGACGGCCCCGAATTTCAGGGCCCTCTTCAGCGTGGACAATCTTAGCCACGAGGTAAGGGGGCTGTCAACGAAAGCATGTCATAGCCGTGCTATAATCAGCCCCCTAATCCCGGCAGCGGCGCCGATGCGTCGAGGTGGATCTCATGCACCTGGAACTGGCCTCCTACGATGTCAAGGACGTTGTCTTTTCCGATGCGGACGGCCTAGTGAATGGCGTTCTCCACGTAGACAAAGCCGCTCTTCTGGACCACCTTTCCAAGGTCTCGCCGTTTGAGGCCATCGAGCTCGACATAGCCAGACCCGGCGAATCCGTCCGGATTATTCATGCGTTGGACGTGGTGGAGCCGAGGGCCAAGGCCCCGGGTCCGGGCCGCGTCTTCCCTGGACTCATGGGCCCGCCATTGGGCGCAGGTGAGGGGAGAACGCTCCGCTTAAACAGGGTCGCGGTGGTCGGGGTGGCAGAGCCCTTCGCAGGAGAGGACCACTGGGCCTTTCGGGAAGGGGTTATAGAGATGTCGGGGCCGGGGGCCGAGCTTTGCCCATTTTCCAAGACAGTTAACCTGGTGGTGAAGTTCGTGCAGGAGCAGTCGGGGGAGGGGGCGCGGGCGCGGGAGAAGGAGAACTTCCAGGTTGATGCCTGGGACGACGAGGGGAAGCGTGCCATTGAGGCGACGAGGCTTCTAACCGTCCGGGCCGCCGAATACCTGGCCCGGGCAGCGCACGAGGTTGCACCGGACAATGTAACTTCCTACGACCTCACTCCTTCAGAGGAAGACCTCCCGAAGGTCGTATACATCCACCACAACGTCGGATCGTCCCTGTACGGCTGGTCTGACTACTCCTCCGACCACGCCATGCTTCTTCATCCCAACGAGATCATGGACGGCATCCTGGTGCTGTCCGACCGTTTTGTCGAGCCGGCGATCCGGGACTGCACCTACTTCCACCAGAACAACTCGATAATTGAGGAGTTGTATAGTCGGCACGGGAAAGACCTGAACTTCGCTGGAGTAGTCTTTTTCACGGGCAACTCAGCGAAATTGGAGCACAAGGAGCGTGAGAGCGACAGCGCGGTGAAGCTGGCCCACGCGGTCGGGGCGGATGCGGCGATCATATCTCCGTTCAGGAGCGGGCACAGCGGGGTGGCCTTCATGATGGTGTGTCAGAAGTGCGAACGGTCCGGGATAAGGGTGACTGTTGGGGTATCGCAGCTGGTGACGGGTGCGGGGGAGCCGGGCCTGAATCACTGGGTGCCGGAGGCGGATGCGATGGTGGTGTCGGGGAATGACAGGGAGACGATGAAGCTGCCGGCCGTGGAAAGGGTTATAGGGGGCACGGAGCTGTTGAACGGCTTGGGAAGGGCCGACGCCGAGGTGGAGATACAGGTGCGGAATCTTTACGGGCTCTCGGCGCCGATGGGGCCGACGCGTTTGTCGGCGAGGCTCTACTAGACGAAGGGGACGAAATGCGGCTTGAACTGGCATCCCTCCAAGTTGACGATGTGGAATTCTCCTCGGAGACGCGTCTTTCGGCGAAGACGCTGTACGTCAACGAAAACGAGTTGAAGGAACACCTTCTACCGGACCCATACATTGAGGACATCCGGATGGAGGTGGCGAGGCCGGGGGAGAGTACCCGGATAGTGCATGCCGTAGACGTGGTTGAACCAAGGGGCAAGGCGTCGGGGCCGGGGACGGTGTTTCCGGGGCGGCTCGGGTCACCGACTCAGGTGGGCAGCGGCACGACGAACAGATTGGCGGGGATGACAGTAATCGGGACGGCTGAACCTTTCGTTGGAGAGGAGTACTGGTATGCCCGCGAGGCAATCATCGACATGTCCGGGCCTGGGGCGGAATTCTCGCCTTTCTCCCGAACCGTCAACCTGGTGCTGCACTTCATCCCGAAAGCGGGAGGGAAGGAGCTCGACCCGGCGAGACGAAAGCAGTTCATAGTCGATACCCGGACCCGTGATGCCGAGTTTAGAATGAAGGCCACACGGCAACTGTGCCTGAAGGCGGCCAAGTTCCTCGCTGGGAAAGTGAAGGGCATGACGCCCGACCACACACAGGCCTACGAACTCGGGCCAGTGGACCCGGGACTTCCGGGAGTCGTGTACCTGTGCAAGAGCTTGTCGGCCAGCTTCTACGGCTCGTTCTCCACTACGCGGAACTGGGTGGTGCCGATGCACCCTAACGAGATGATGGACGGAGCAGTGCTGAACTTCGGATTCCTGATAGCTGCCAACTTTCGTGACTCGACCTACAGCTACCAGCTTAACGATATTGTGGAGGAGCTATATTCGCGGCATGGTGTCGATCTCAACTTCCTCGGCGTCCTCTTCTACTCCGCTTTTCCGTACACGCTTGAAAATAAGGAACTGGAAGCGGGGAGCGTGGTACGTACGGCAAAGATGCTGGGCGCGGATGCGGCGATCATCGCACCTCTTAGCGACGGACATCCGAGCGTCGAGACGATGATGATCTGCCGGATGTGTGAAGAGGCGGGGATTAGCACGGCCATCGGGGCGGGGGAGATGACGGTAGGGGAGGGAGACCCCGGATTTACGCACTGGGTACCCGAGGCCGACGCCCTGGTGATTGCTGGGGACAGCCACCACAAGGTGAAACTTCCCGCCATGGACAGGGTGATAGGCGGGAGCCGGGTGCTGCACGGGGACCAGGAGGCCTCGGGGGAGATAGAGGTCGAGGCCCGGCAGATGTACGGGGCCAGCAACCCGGGTGGTGCGACCAAACTTATGGGTCGGCTGTATTAGCCGTCCTACCTCCCGGTGAAGGCAAAGTTGTCAAACGCCCACACTCCTCTATACGACCTGCGTGTCCTGGACCTATCCAGCAATCTGCCGGGGGCGTACTGCGCCCGATCCCTCTGTGCATATGGGGCCGACGTGATTCACATGGAGACGCCCGGTACAGGCAATACCCTTAGGGGCATCGGCCCGTTCTACAGGGACATTCCACATCCTGAGCGGGGCGTATTGCACAATCACGTGAACTGCGGCAAACGCAGCGTGACGCTGGACTTGGAGTCGGGGGCGGGGCGGAGGATGATGCTCGGCCTTACGAAGGACGCTGATGTCATTATCGAGGACTGGGGCCCCGGAGCGATTGAAGCCCGGGGCCTGGGCTACGAGACCCTGGGCGAAGTTAACCCTGATCTGGTTATGGTCTCCCTCAGTAACTTTGGACGCACGGGTCCTTACAAATACTACAAAGCATCTGAACTTATATCATCCGGCCTATCAGGGCCTCTGTACATCAGCGGCGCCCTGGATAGGGAACCGGTCAAAGCAGGTGGCAGGATAGTCCAATTTCAGGCGGGTGTTGTAGCAGCCCTCCTGACAATGGTGGCCGTCCGCTCGCGGGACCGATCGGGAGTTGGCAGCCGTGTTGATCTTTCTACTATGGAGACCCAGGCCGGCACCGCCGACCGCTGGGTGCCGGTCCTGCTCCACTACGCCTACACCGGCCAGATAGCGGAGCGAACGCGGGGAATAGTACTTGCCGGGGCCGGAGTGGTACCGACCCTGGACGGATATGCCAACACCCTTAATCCAACCACCCCCAGTCGGCTGAAGAAAATCATGACCATGGTAGGCAAACCCGACCTTGTAGAAAACCAGGAGTTTGCCGACCCGGAGCAACGGCTCGCCATGGTAAATGAAGAGTTCCTGCTATGGGCGCTTCAGCATTCCACCGATGAGATCGTCTACGCGGGATTGCGACACGGGGTGATGATCGGGCCCGTCCACACGCACGAGTCGCTCCATCAGGACGCACATATGCTGGTCCGACGTCCGTGGATTGAGGTGGAGCATCCCGAAATGGGGGTACAACCTTTTCCCCTCAGACCGGCGCAGCTATCCCGAACTCCGATGGAGACCACGAGGCCCGCGCCCCGTTTGGGAGAGCACAACCGGGAGATCTACTGCGGGGAGCTAGGCTATTCCAGGGCGGAGTTGAGCAGGCTGCGGCGGGTGGGGGTGGTGTAGGTGGTTGGGCAATTTCAGAATGGAAAGGAGCCCCTGCCCCTGGAAGGGATACGCGTGGTGGCCATTACGCAGGCGTGGGCCGGGCCCTATGCCGGGACCTTACTGGCCGACTGGGGCGCCGAGGTGATACAGGTAGAGAGTCTGGAGCGCTTCCCTGTCGGCACGCGGGGCCTGTCTGTGGGTCAGAAGGGCGTAGTACCTGAGGGGGACCGGATGTGGTCAAGGGCCTACCCGGACTGGGACGGGGGCGAGAGGCCGTGGAACCGGTACGTGGGATTCAACGCTCTGAATAGGAACAAGTTGGGAATTACCCTCAACGAGTCCCGGGAGGAGGGCCGGGAACTGCTGCTCGATCTCGTGTCCATTTCGGATGTCGTGCTGGAGAACAACCCACCCTCGATGTTGAATGATTCCTCGCTAGACTATTCCGACCTTCGCAAGATCAAACCCGACCTGATTATGGCCAGAATGCCCGGTTACGGACAGACCGGCCCCTACAAGGAGATGAGGGCTTGGGGTTCCCATATCGAGGGATTTATAGGTCATACCTGGGTCCGCAGTTACGGCGACATCGACCCGTCCCTGAAGGACGACGTGTATCCCTCGGACGCGGTGGCGGGAATTACCACTGCATTCTCGATACTAATAGCCCTGCGGCACCTACAGGCCACAGGCGAGGGCCAGCTAATCGACGCTCCCCTGTCTGAGGGCCTGGTGCCCTTCCTGGCCGAGGCCTTCGTGGACTACACGATGAACGGGCGCGTCCAGTCGGCCATTGGGAACGCGGACACGTCCATGGCGCCGCATAACGTGTACCGGTGCTCGGGGGACGACCTGTGGGTCTCGATCAGTGTGGGTAGCGACGAGGAATGGGAAGGGCTGGTGCGGGCAATGGGGCAGCCAGCGTGGGCGTCGGATCGAAAGTTCTCTCACGTGCTGGGTCGGTGGAGATGCCAGGAGGAGATCAACGCTCATATTGGTGAGTGGACGGAGGGTCTCACTTCAAGAGAGGTGATGGAGAGGCTTCAGGCGTCAGGTGTACCAGCCGGGATGGTCCACAATACCGAACAAGCATACGAGGACCCGCAGTTGGAGACCCTCGACTTCTTCCAGGAGGTCACCCATCCGGAGGCGGGGACGCACCGGTATCCGGGAATCATTGGACAAATCTCGGGCTTTCCCAATCGCATCCGGAGACCTGCTCCGTGCCTGGGAGAGCACAACGAATACGTGTACCGGGAGCTTGTGGGCATGTCCGCTGAACGGTACAGGCAACTGGAAGACCTGGGCCAGATAGGTGATGAATATCTGACCTAGGCCGGGTAGCCGGGCCCCGGTTACTGTAGCCTTCGGATCTTGCCGACTCCCTGCTCGGCGAAGCGGGTGAGGCGGAAGTCGTAGAGGGACAACGAGGGGGTGCCGTCCAGGATAAGCTCGGAGATAAGCTTGCCGGTGATCGGGCCGAGGGCGAAGCCGTGACCACTGAAGCCGGTGGCCAGGATCAGTCCCTTGACTCCCGGCGCCTCTCCCAGGACGGGCAGGATGTCGGGGGTGATGTCGATGAGGCCGGCCCAGGTCTTTACGAATCGCAGGCCGCTCAGGTGGGGCATGTGCTCGAAGAAGGCCCTGCGCATGCGCTTGATAGTGGTCCAGTTCACCTCGGGCTCCACGCCCACGGTAGTCGAGAAGAACTTCCGGTTCTGCACCGTGCCGGGCACGTGACTAAGCACATCGTTCAGGAGTTGGCTCCCGACATGGAAGGCTATCTGCCTCCTGAACTGGCTAAAGCCCGGAAGGAAGTACTTCAGGTCCATAACCGAGGTGAGATCTATGTCATGGTCGGCCTTGAGGGCGGAGCCAGCGCCGAGGAGGATGTTGCCGTCGGCGGTGGGGCGGAAGGAGACCCTGGGAGACCAGACCAGTGGGGCGCGATATTCGGGCCTGGGTTCCGTGATTGTGACATGGGTCCGGACTACCCGTACCGGGACCCTCACGTCGCAGGTCCTGGCCAGGCGGGGGGCCCAGACGCCGGCGGCGTTGACCACTACGTCGGCCTCTATCTTCTCGCCGCGTTCGGTTATGACGCCCTTGACCTGCCCGCCGGAAGTCTCGATACGCTCCACCGAGCAGCCGGTACGCACCGTGGCGCCATTCTCCTGGGCGGCCCTGGCGAAGGCATTGGTGGTCTTAACGGGGTGGGCATAGCCGTCGCTGGGTGAGTACATACCGCCGATGAACTTGCCCGAAAGCCCGGGCAGTATCTCCTGGGCCCGCTTGCGGTCCACTATGTAGGATTCCAGGCCATACTCCCTGGTGATTCTGACGGTGTTCTCGAAGTCGGCGAGCTCTTTGGCGTTAGAGGCTAGAAGAATGTTGCCGCCGCGAATGAAATGGGTCTCGGTGCCCAGGTCTTCGCTGAGCTTGTCCCAGAGCTTCAGGCTCTCAATGGCCAGGGGAACCTCTGCGGCCTGGCGGCCCTGGCGGCGGACGGCCCCCCAAGTTCTGCCTGAAGCCTCGTCGGCGATCTGGCCTTTCTCCAGCAGGATGACGTGGGCGCCACGCTTGGCGAGGTTGTAGGCGGTAGCGCAGCCGGAGATTCCTCCGCCTACGACTATTACGTCGGTCTTAGTTGCCATTCCGAATACACTTTCTCACTTGGATTGGGCGTACCACTGTAGGAGGGGGTGAATTTGGCGTACCAGCTCTTCTCCCTCGGGGCTGATGGCGTTCTTGGCCAGATCTGCAATGGTAGCCGCGGCGTTGGACTGATCAAATACGGAGCGAGCGTTTTCTAGGGTCGGCTCATCGTCAATGTAGACTTCCTCGATGTTGGATGCGGCGTTGGTCCAGACAAGCTTGACAGGGTCCACGGGGCCCGAGTACTCAATGCGGTCGCTGCCGATCTCCTGGGGGAACCAGAGTCGGTGGCCGTTGGCGCTGCCCAGTTTGACGACCTGAGGCTCGATGTCTTTGCTCACCTGTTGTAGGCCGTTGAGCCGAGCCAGAGAGGCTACCAGCCTCATAACAGGGCCGAGCCCCTGTTCGTCGCCAGAGTTGGAGCCATCGCTTCCAAGGGCCACGTTCACGCCCTCCCGCAGCATCGTGCCTATGGGGGTGATGCCGTTCTGCAGCTTCATGTTGCTCAGGGGATTGTGGGAGACGGAGACTCCACGGTCGGCGAGCAGATCGATGTCTTCCCGGGACACCTGCACACAGTGTGCGGCCAGCGTCCGTTCCGTAAGCAGCCCGAACTTGTCCAGTCTCTGGACTCCGCTCATCCCCCACTGGTGCATGGCGGCTTCGCGCTGGACGGGGGACTCTTCGACGTGGATTTCGAGGGGGACGTCTAGCTTTGCAAGGGTGTCCCTGGCGGCTTCTAGGAGGGCGTCGGTGCACCAGACGGCGTTGCCGAGGGCGAGGCCAATCTGTACCCGCTTGCCGCTCCAGCCCTTAATCAGCTCGACGAGGGCTTCAAGCCGAGGCTCGAATGGGAGGGGTTCGATCCGGGCAAGGACTTCTTCCGGGAGCGAATCGTCGGGGATGGCCTTGGGGTATTTGGGGTAGAAGCGCCGGGTGTAGATGCCGACGGGGAGGTTGTCGATGTTGGGGAAGACCCAGGCCCTTATGCCGAGGGACTCGTAGGCTTCCGCTACGCCGTAGACGTTCTCTTCGGTAATCGGGGAGTAGAGGTGGTCGATGATGGCGGCGTTACCGGCGTTCAGGTTCTCCAAGCCACAGGCCAGGGCGCAGGCGACTTGCTCAGGTGCAGAGAGCCTGCCGACATTTGAGGCCAGTCGGTAGGCAATCCAGATGTCAAAGGGGGCAGAGGCTACCGACCCCTTGAACGGCATCGAGTGGCTATGAGTGTGAGCGTTGACGAATACAGGAAAGGTGTTGTCGGGCAAGGGTTTCTCCCTAGGGGATTCAAGAAAATTATAGCATGGGGAGAATGGCCTAAAGGGAGGTGCGAGTCAGCTAATCTCGATTATGAGGTTGCCGTGGGCGTCGATGGTGGCAGAGCTGCCGGGGTAGACGACGGTGGTGGTGTCCAGCTGCTGAACGATGGCGGGGCCTTGCAGCACGGCACCCGCACCGAGGGCGTCACGGTCGTAGATGGGGGTGTCGATGAGGCCGCCGGCCTCGGGGAAGTAGGCTTTGCGGGTAGTCCGTGGAGAAGGCTCACCCTGGGACGTTACCAGCACCGCACCACCCGGCACGCGCCCAGGCGCCTGGGACAGGACAACGCGTAAGGTTACGAGTTCTACCAGATCATCCGAGTCACGGTGGCCGTAGACCCTTTCGTGGAGGGCGTGGAAGTCTTCAATAACCTGGGCTATGACTTTGTCGTCCACATCCTTGCCTGCGAGTGGAACCTCCAATTCGTAGGACTGTCCTACGTAGCGCACCTCCACGGACTTGGCCGTAATAACCGGGCGTCCGGGGACTGCGTCCCTGTCCATCTGGGAGCGGCAGGCGGCTTCCAGAGCGTCGAAAGCCATTTGCAGTTCGGCGGGGATGGCGTCGATTGCTTTGACTCGGAAAGTTCGGGCCCTTTCGTGTTCCAGGTTGGCAACGAGGAGCCCGAATGCTGAGAGAACGCCCGGGTTGAGAGGGACCAGGACCTTGCCTATGTTGGTCTGCTCTGCCAGCCGACCCGCGTGCACGGGCCCCGCGCCCCCGAGGGCCACCAGGGAGAAGTTCCGGGGGTCGTAGCCGCGGAAGACGGAAACCAGGCGGACTTCGTCGGCCATGTGGTTGTTGACTATGGTGTGAATACCATGGGCGGCGTCCAGGACGTCGATGCCGAGGGGTCCGGCGATGTAGGTGCGGACTGCCTCTTCCGCCTTTTCCACCGACAACTTCATGGAACCGCCGGCGAAGTTGCCGGGGTCCAGGTAGCCGAGGAGGAGGCTGGCGTCGGTTACGGTAGGCTCGGTCCCGCCCATGCCGTAGGCTGCGGGGCCGGGCGAGGCGCCCGCGCTCCGGGGCCCGACCCTCAGGGCTCCGCTGCCGTCCACCCAGGCTATGCTGCCGCCACCCGCCCCGATGGTGTTGATATCGAGCATTGGCTGGCGCAGGGGGTACTTTGCGATCTTGCCCTCGTTGGAGAGGACGGGCTTGCCCTTGTCCACCAGGGAGATGTCGCAGCTGGTGCCGCCCATGTCCAGGGTGATGAGGTCGGTGAGGTCGCTCAGCTTGCCGGCGTGGACGCCACCGATTACCCCGGCCGCGGGCCCCGAAAGGACCGTGGATACGGTGTTGGAGAGGATGGTCTCGTCACTGGTGATGCCGCCGCGGGAGTGGATGATGTGGAGCCGGGCCTTGACGCCGCTTTCGGAGAGGGAGTCCCTGACTTGCTGGATGTAGCGTTCGAGCACGGGCCTGAGATAGGCGTCGAAGGCGGTGAGGCAGAGGCGCTCGTACTCCCGGAACCGGGGGTCGAGCTCGGAGGAGAGGGATACTCTGAGATCGGGGTAGGCTTCGAGGATGATATCCCGGGTCCGCTCTTCGTGAGTGGCGTTGGCGAAAGAGAATAGGTAGCAGACGGCTATGGCTTCGACATTGTGCTCGGTGACCAGGGTCTCGACGGCTGCGGCAACCTCGGCTTTGTTGAGAGGAACGTCAACGCCGCCGTTGGCGTAGATACGCTCCTGGATACCCATTATCCGGCGGCGAGGGGCGAGGAAGACGGGGGTCTCGGGCTCAATGAAGACGTCGTACATGTCGGAACGCTTCTGGCGCCCGATGGTGAGGACATCCTCGAAACCCTTGGTGGTAAGGATGCCGATGGTCGAGCCGCGGGCCTCAAGGATTGCGTTGGTGCCGATGGTCGTGCCGTGGGCGATGCGGGACACGTCGGCGAAGGAGGCGGAGGCCAGTCTTCGGACGCTGTCTGCGCCCTTCATGAAGCCGTCGACGAGTCTGGGGGGAGTCGAGTGGACCTTGGTGTACTGCAACTCGCCCGATTCGTTGTCCAGGGACACCACATCCGTGAAGGTGCCGCCGATGTCGATGCCGATGGTTATGGACATAAGTGGAAGGCTATGGACCGAGTGGGTTAGTTGAGGAATCCGTAGAGTCGGCCTGTGTTTTCGCAGATCACTTTACGGCGGGCGTTTTCGTCTTTAAGGCCCTTCAAGCTGAACTCGATGGTTTCGAGGGAGTCGGGCCATACGCAGTCGTTGTGGGGGTAGTCGTTGCCCCACAGGACGTTGTCCTCTCCGACAAGCGAAAGGATATCTCCTACGATGCCCTCTTTCTGGAAGGTGGAGAAGCCCTGTCTGTACCAGTAGGCGCTGGGTTTCATGCTCAGGCTCTTGATGCCTTCACTCTCGTGGTCCATACGGTCTATGACATAGGGAATCCAGCCGATACCCGCTTCGCCGAGGACGAACTTGAAATCCGGGAACCTTTCGCAAGCCCCCGACATGATGATGCTGCTGAGGTGCTCGATGCCGTCCATCTGGGCCATGGTAAGCAGGACGGTCCAGTAGATGTCGGAATACTCCCTCTCCTTGGGCTCTTTAGTCTTGGGCAGGTTTTCGAGGAGGTGGAAGGAGATGGGCATATTGCATTCCACCGAGGCCTCCCACAGGATGTCCCACTCCTTGTAGAAGATGGGGATGGAGGCGAGGCCGGCGCGTAACTCGGCGCCCTTAAGGCCCAGGCCTGCGGCCCTTCTGAGTTCGGCGGCGGCGGCCTGGGGATTGTGGTGGGGAAGGCAGGCCAGGCAGGCCAGCCGTTCCGGATTGTACCTGGCGAAGGAGGCGGCCCAGTCGTTATAGATGCGATAGACGAGGGAGCGGGTCTCCATGTCACGAATCTGGTCGGGGCCGAAGGCCATGCCGTAGATCACCTCAGCGGCGATGCCATCGAGGTCCTGGTCCTTGATACGGAGTTCGGGGTTGGAGGGGTGATAGATGCCTCGGCGGGAGTCGGCGGAGAAGCCGACTTCTTCCAGCCGCTTCTCCCTGTAGAAACCGGCGGGGTTTGTCCAGGATTCTGCCCTAAACACGCCTACGGCGGTCATAATCCTGCCGTTGGCCTTCCACACGGGACCCGAGGAAGAGTCCTCTACGTGGGGCATCTTGTCCTTCCACTGGGCCGGAGCGTTGTCCACAAAGAGGTCGTGGGGCAGCCAGTTAAGGTCGACATGCCCATCGCCCGATATTATGTTGTAGGTCATCTCTTCACTCCGTATGAACCCTGCTTCATCAGACAACCCGAAATAGGAAACCTCGACACCTTACCGCGGGCTTCCAGAGGCGGGATTTACTCTAGCACGCAGGGATTGGGCGTCGCAAGGTAAGGTCCTCGTTCAAGGCATATGGGCCAGTTGACAGGTTACAATCAAAAAAATCGCGGTCAATCAAAGGAAACCGGCTTTGGGTATGAATGTTTGCGGCGGACAGGCACGATGTTTGATTGTCTGTAAGAACCCGGGGTTTTGGGGCCGGGGTTAGTAAATGAGGCCGGAGGATGGGTGACGGGACGTGTAAAGGCATAGGCCATTTTACGGGTATGGGGTGGGGTTGGGGCAAGGGGTGGATGTCACTTCTTGATATGTGGGGAGGGAGGGGATTGTAGAGGGGGGGTGGGTGGGGGAGGCAATCACGTGGTATTGCTCTTACGTGGGCACCCCCCGCTCATACTTCGACGGGCTCAGCACGAGCGGCCCCGCCCGTGGGGATGGCTTCATGGCATAGGCGCACTAACAGCCGGTTCTGGGGCCGGGATGACGAGGTTAGGGGGGGTGGGTGGGGGAGGCAATCACGTGGTATTGCTCCTACGCGGGCATCCACCCCGCTCATACTTCGACGGGCTCAGCACGAGCGGCCCCGCCCGTGGGGATGACTTCACGGCATAGGAGGACTAACAGCCGGTTCTGGCCTCGGTGGATCTGCGATGCTCCAAAGGCGCACTTTCAGCAGCACGAGCGGCCCCGCCCGTGGGGATGGCTTCATGGCATAGGCGCACTAACAGCCGGTTCTGGGGCCGGGATGACGAGGTTAAGGGGGGTGGGTGGGGGAGGCAATCACGTGGTATTGCTCTTACGTGGGCACCCCCCGCTCATACTTCGACGGGCTCAGCACGAGCGGCCCCGCCCGTGGGGATGACTTCACGGCATAGGCGCACTGACAGCCGGTTCTGGGGCCGGAATGACGGAGGAGGTAGGGGAGGGCGACCACGGGAGTCGCCACTGCGGGGGAAGGATGGGACGAGAACGAAAAGAGGGACCGGAGGATGATATATTATGGGCAGGTACTGGCGAACGCAGAGTTGGAGTGAAATGGAGGGAAGATGATGGCGGACTACAGGGTTATTTCATCGGACAATCACATCGTTGAGCCGCCTAATTTGTGGCTTGATAGGATGGAGCCGGGGTTCCGGGACCAGGCCCCGGCCATGCGGGACACGGAGAACGGGCAGTTCTGGTTCGTAGAAGGCCGGCCGACCTTCAACGTCACAAGCATGGCGAGCCAGGCCGGGAAGCGGTTTGAGGACGCCGAATCGCTGCAGACCGTGGACGCCTGGGAGAATGCGAGGCCGGGGGCCTACATCCCGGAAGAGGCCATAAAGGATATGGACTTCGACGGGGTAGACGTGGGAATCGTATATCCGAGCCTGACCATCTTCCTGTACGCGTTCGTGGAGGGGAGCGAACTGCTCTCGGCGATACTGCGGGCCTACAACGGGTTCGCAGCGGAGTACTGCCAGGCCCAGCCGCGTCGGCTGAAGGGAATCGCCACGATAAACATTGACGACGTGTCGGTCGGGGTAGAGGAACTGAAGCGGTGTGCGAAGCTAGGTTTTGTCGGCGCGGCGATCCCGGAGTACATGTCGGCGAGGCCCTATTTCGATGAAGCGAATGAGCCGTTATGGGCCACCGCCCAGGACCTGGGGATGCCGCTGGGACTGCATATCTCGACGGCGAGGGTCATGGCGGGGCGGGGGTGGGACCGAGAGCTGGACGCCTTCAACTTCTCCACCCTGATGCTGGACAATGCCGACTTCTGGGTACGGGTCTCGCTGACGGAGATGATATTAAGCGGCGTGTTCGAACGGTACCCCAATCTGAGGGTCGGGGTGGCGGAGCACGAGCTGAACTGGGCGCCCTACTGGATAGAGCGGATGAACTACAGCTACAACGAGCGGGCGGCGGGGCGCGAGGGGTTCAGACTGAAGAACGGCATGGTGCCCAGCGACGTTTTCCACTCCAACTGCTTCGTAGACTTCCAGGAGGACGCCCTGGGCATCACGCATAGGGACATCATTGGCGTGGACAACATCATGTGGGGATCCGACTACCCCCACACCGAGGGCACGTTCCCCAAGTCACGGGAGTTTATCGAGAGCACTCTGGCGGACTGCACCCAGGAAGAGAAAGAGAAGATCGTAGCTGG
This sequence comes from Dehalococcoidia bacterium, assembly GCA_965222055.1. Classification (GTDB taxonomy): domain Bacteria; phylum Chloroflexota; class Dehalococcoidia; order Plut-88900; family Plut-88900; genus Plut-88900. Next base: position 2,602,581 of record CBDCTF010000007.1, on the reverse strand, counting down.
CAACGCCGCCCGCATCTACAACGTCTAGCGGGTCGCATCCTCGATATCGGTCAGCGAGAGTTCAATGCCGAATCCCGGCGCGTCGGAGGGTACCAGCATGCCGTCCTTGGGGAATGTCATGCCGGGATTCGTGCGGTAGCCGTCATTCTGCGGCTCACCGGGGGCGGTGATTACCAGGCACTCGGCCCAGGTGGCGGCGGGCATCGCGTAGGCGAGGTGCTGGCCGTAGGAGTCGCCGCCGGCCAGATGGGGCATGACCTGTATCCCTGCCGCCTCGGCGAGGTGGCATATTTTGACTGCGGCGGTCATGCCGCCGACGTAGCGGATGTCGGGCTGGAGGATGTCGACCAGGTGCATGGCGGCAGCGGCGGAGAAGGGGGCGAGCATATACCAGCGCTCTCCCGAGGCAAGGGTCTGCCAAGGTAGTCTCTTTCGCACCGAGCGGTAGCTCTGAAGGTCTTCCGGCAGCAGGTAGTCCTCAATCCACTTGAGCCGGTAGGGCCGCAGGCGCTCGGCGAGGCGGACGATGAAGTCCTGGTCGGACTCGACGCCATAGCAGTCGAGCATCAGATCCCGGCCGGGGCCAAGGAGGTCGCGGGCGGCGGCGATTATCTCTTCCGTCTCTCCGATGATGCCGGGGTCATGGGTGTCGGTGGCGGGGAGGCCGAGCTTGGCTGCTCGGTAGCCGAGCTCCTTGAACCACTCGATGTCGGCGCCGGTGGCGTAGCAGAAGAGAGCATCTTTAACCGGGCCACCCAGTATCTCGTAAACAGGTCTTCCAAGCAGCTTGCCCTTGAGGTCCCAGATGGCGAGGTCCACGGCGCTGATGGCGTAGCCCGCGAGGCCGGCGGCGCTGTAGTGGACGGAGGAGTCGACCATCATGGTCCATAGCCTCTCGGTGGCCATGCAGTTCTCATCGGTGAGGAAGGCTGCGTAATGGTCGTTGATGATGGAGGCGACGGGGCCGGCGTTGCTGGTCATTCCCAGGCCCCACGTTCCGTCCTCGGCGGTGACGACGCAGGCGACGTGTCCCCAGGGCGGGAACCGCCCTGGGGCCCATATCCCGCCCCTGGTGGACATTTCACGATACCAGTCGGCCTTGGGAGTCTCTGGACCGGATAGGACCCTGTCGTTGGTTATCGGGGCAGCGTGGACGGATTTGATTTTCATGGGAATGTAGTTCCTGTTCGATAGTTGGCGGCGACAAACTGGATACATTGTAGCGGCTTGGGGGGAGGGGTCATTTTATGCGCTAGTTGTTCGAGATAGCGACTTCATCCTCACCCAAGCCCTCTCCCGTCAAGGCCCCTTTGCGCAACTGCAGCTTGTATCGTTTGTACCATCCAGATCACTCAACCTTCCGCCCCCGCTCATACTTCGAGAGCCTCAGCACGAGCGGCCCCAGCCCCTCCAACAGTGGTTATGCAAAGGTCTCGTCAAGGGAGAGGGGATAAGAGAACGCCCCTGACCGCTGTGGAATTGGGTGGATTTGAGGGGTTAGAGGAGGAGGCTGGCGGGTCTTTCCAGGTAGCTTTTGATTTCGTTGACGAACTGGGCGGCTTCTGCACCATTGACGACGCGGTGGTCGGCGGAGATGGTGCACTGCATGATGTCGGCGATGGTGATCTGGCCGTCCCGGACGACGGGCTGCTTGGTCACGCTTCCCACGGCGATGCTGGCGCTCTGTTTGGGGTTGATGATGGCGATAAAGTTATCGATCTGGAACATGCCGAGGTTACTGATGGCAATGGTGGCCTCGGTGTACTCCTGGGGCTTGAGGACACCATTTCGGGCACGGGCGCTCAGGTCCCGGCTGGCCGCCGAGATATCTTTCAGGCTCTTGCCTCCGCAGTCAAGTATCGCGGGGGCTATGAGGCCGTCTTCCAGAGCTATGGCGACGCCGATGTTGAGCGAAGGGTTGTGCTTTATCTTGCCGTCGGCGTAGTGGGAGTTGAAGGCAGGGAACTTGGCTAAGGCCAGGGCCGAAGCCTTGATGATAAGGTCGTTGACGGTGAGGCGGGCCTCGCCGGCCCAGAGCTCGTTCAGTTCCTCGCGGAGGGCCATGGCCCGGGCCATGTCTATGCTGGCGGTGACGTAGAAGTGAGGCATCTCCTGCTTGCTCTGGGTCATGCGCCGGGCGATGGTCTGGCGCATCTTGGAGAGCTCGGTGACATCCGCCACTGCCGACGGCGCGGGGGCCGGGGCCTGGTCTGCCTCAGCGGCGGCCAGGACGTCCTCCTTGGTGATCCTGCCCTTGGGGCCGGTGCCCGTGACCGTGGAAAGGTCTACGCCCTTCTCCTCGGCTATGCGTTTTGCCAAGGGGGATACCAGAATGCGGCCGCCTTTAGCACCTTCCACGGCTGGGGAGGGTTCCGGGGCGGGGGCTTCTGATCTTGCGGTGACAGGTTTGGCCAGGGTGTCGGGCATGGAGACGGGGGTCTCGATGGTGGGAAGGGCTTCGTCGGCGGAGGCGATGATGCCAATGACTTGGCCCACTGGCACGGTGATGCCCTCGGTGACTACGATTCGACGCAGTAGACCGGAGGCGAAGGACTCGACTTCTACGGTTGCCTTGTCGGTCTCCACCTCGACGATGGGTTCGCCCCTGTCGACGTTATCACCCTCCGCCTTGAGCCAGCGGACGACGGTGCCCTCCTCCATATCGAAGCCCATCTGGGGCATTATTACGTCGGTGGCCAATGGTCTGCCTCCTATGAAATCTTTGCGCTTGCGGATGCGCAGAAGGGCGCGAAAAGCTAGAAAAGGCGGTGGACTGCCTCTATGACTCGGGCGTCGCTGGGCATGGCGGCCTGCTCCAGGGAACGGGCGTAGGGCATGGGAATGTCGAGAGAGGCGACCCTTTGGACGGGAGCATCGAGGTATTCGAGGGCGTTTTCCATGATACGGGCGGAGACCTCGGCACCGATGCCCATGGCCTTCCAACCTTCCTCGACGACGACGGCCCGGCTGGTCTTTTTCACCGATTCGACGATCGTTTCGGTGTCCATGGGGCGCAGGCTGCGGAGATCCACGACCTCGGCCTCTATGCCTTCCTCGGCGAGCTTCTCGGCGGCGTCCAGGGAGACCCTGGTCATCCTGGAGTAGGTGATGATGGTGACGTCCGAGCCCTCGCGCTTGATGTCGGCCTTGCCGAAGGGGATGGTGAAGTCGGGGTCGTCGGGGACTTCGCCTCTGGACCCGTAGAGAAGAGAGTGCTCGATGAACATAACGGTGTTGGGGTCGCGGTAGGCGGTCCTGAAAAGGCCTATGGCGTCGGCGGGGGTGGAGGGTGCGACTACGAAGAGACCGGGGACGTGGGCATACCAGCCCTCGAGGCTCTGGGAGTGGGAGGCGGCGAGCTGGTTGCCACCACCGCTGACGGTACGAATTACCAGGGGCACGGTGACCTGGCCGCCGGACATGTAGTGGAGCTTGGCGGCGCTGTTGACGATCTGGTCGATGGCCAGCAGGCTGAAGTTGATGGTCATGAGCTCGACGATGGGGCGGGAGCCTCCCATTGCAGCGCCGATACCCGCGCCCACTATCACCGATTCGGATATGGGCGTGTCCTTAATCCTCTCTCGGCCGTACTTGTCCAGGAAGCCCTTGGTGACGGCGTAGGCCCCTTCATAGGTGCCGATATCCTCGCCCATCATGAAGGCGCGGGGGTCGTTGTCCAGGGTCTCCTTAAGGACCCGGCTGATGGCTTTCCTGTAAGTGATTGGTGCCATGTAGGTGGGCGCCTAGGCGTATACGTCGTCGGAGATGGATTCGTAGGGAAGGACGGGGCTCTGGTCGGCGAACTGGACGGCGTCCTCAATAACTTCGTCAATCTCGGTTTCCAGGGCCTTCATTTCGGTTTCGTCCAGCAGGCCAAGCTCTTCCATGTGGCGTTTCATGCGAACAATGGGGCCCTTGTTGCGCCACTCCTCTTCCTCGGTCTTCTTGCGGTAGACCATGGGGTCGGCCATGGAATGGCCTCGGAAGCGGTAGGAGATCGCCTCAATGAAAGTGGGCCCCTGGCCCTTGCGGGCGCGGTCGACGGCCTCGCTGGTCGCTTCCATTACCTCGAAAACGTCCATGCCGTCGATCTTGCCGGGGGTGTTGATGCCGTAGACGGGGGCGAAGCGGAAGATATCGGTGCCGGCGAAGGTGTCGGAGATGGGGGAGCCCATGCCATAGCCGTTGTTTTCGCAGAAGAAGACTACGGGGAGGTTCCAGAGGGCGGCGAGGTTGAGGGACTCGTGGAACTCGCCCTCGTTGACTGCGCCGTCCCCGAAGAAGCAGAGGGTCACACTATCGTTGCCCTGCTGCTGGGCTGCGAGGCCGAGGCCCACGGCGATAGGCATCATTCCGCCGACTATGGCGTAGCCGCCCAGAAAGCCGCGCTGGGCATCGAACAGGTGCATGGAGCCGCCCTTGCCCTTGCTGGTGCCGGTGGAACGGCCGAAGAGCTCGGCCATTATGCGCCGGGGCTCGATGCCACGGGCGAGGGCGTGGCCGTGCTCCCTGTAATGGCTGACTATGTAGTCCTGGGGTTTCAGAGTGGAAATGGAGCCTACGGCCATGGCCTCTTCGCCTATGTACAGATGCAGAAAGCCGCCGATTTTGCCTCTCATGTACATTTCTGCGGCCTTCTCCTCAAATCTGCGGATAAGCAGCATCTGCCGGAGGAGGTCCGTATACTGCCATTTTTCCATGATGGGCTTGCTGAGTACTTTCATGGCCTGCTCCGCTTCCCGCTACATGTGAATAGCCTGGCCCATTGCTGCCAGGGCTGCTTCTTTAAGGGCTTCGGAAAGGGTGGGGTGGGGGTGTACCGCAAGGCCGATGTCCTCGACCGTAGCATCAAGGGCCTGGGCCACCGACACCTCTCCCAAAAGCTCCGTAACTTCCGGCCCGATCATATGGGCTCCCAGTATCTCGCCGTATTCTGCCCCGGCTACGACTTTTACGAACCCCTCCCTGTCACCCAACCCAAGGGCTTTTCCGCTGGCCATAAACGGGAACTTGCCGACCTTGACATCAAGGCCGCGCTCTCGGGCCTGGGCTTCGGTAATACCGACGCTGGCGACTTGGGGTTGGCAGTAGGTGGCCCTGGGTATGTTTTCGGAGACCAGCTTGGTTGTCGGGAGGCCGGCGATGGTCTCGACGGCGATGTGGCCCTGGGCGAAGGCCGTGTGGGCGAGGAGAGGAGCGCCGGTGACGTCTCCGACGGCAAATACATTAGAAATATTGGTGCGCATCTCGTCGTTGACGGCGATGAAGCCGTTGCGCATCTCGATGCCGAGCTCCGGCAGGCCGGTACCTGCGACGTTGCCCTCCAACCCTACGGCAACGAGGACTTTGTCGCAGTAGACCTGGGAGGTGTCGGGGCCGGTGGATACGGTGAGGGCGCCGACGCCGTTGGTGAAGTCGGAGGCCTCGACACGGGAGCCGGTCATGATATTGATGCCCTGCTTCTGGAAGGACTTTTCGAGGGTTTCGCTGATCTCAGGATCTTCATTGGGGAGGAGGTGGGGGAGGAGTTCGATGATGGTAACCTCGCAGCCGTAGGTGGACCAGAGGTAGGCGAACTCGGCGCCCGCGGCGCCGCCCCCGACGATGGCAGTGCGTCCGGGAAGCTCCTTCATCGCAAGGGCTTCGCGGGTGGTGATGATATGTTTGCCGTCAACGGGGAGGCTTGGCAAGCCTTTGTTAAGGGCACCGGTGGCGACGATGATGTTACCGGCTTCGATCTCTTCCTGGCCATCGACCAACACGCGGCCGGGGGCCGGAACCGAGGCCAGTCCGGGGATAACATCGATTCCGTAGCGTTTCATAAGGGACTTTAGGCCGCCCACCAGTCTCTTCACGACCTGTCGGCTGCGGTCGACGGCCTTGCCATAGTCGACGGTGAGGTTGTCGAAGGATATGCCGAACTCATTGGCTCGGTGGAAGAGAGAGAGAACCTCGGCGTTGCGGAGGAGGGCCTTGCTGGGTATGCAGCCCCAGTTCAGGCACAGGCCCCCGATTTCTTCCTTTTCGACTATGGCCGCGCGGAGGCCGAGCTGAGCCCCGCGGATGGCGGCCATGTAGCCCCCCGGGCCCCCACCAATGACGACTATGTCATAACTTTTCATGCTTAGAGGATACTACCTAGATCTGCTCGTGAGCGTGGTAGGAGCTACGGACCAATGGGCCGGACTCGACGTGGCGGAAGCCCATCCTCCGGCCTTCTTCCTTCAACTCGGCGAACTCCTCGGGGGTGTAGTAGCGAGCTATGGGGAGGTGGGACTCGGAGGGGCGGAGATACTGGCCGATGGTGAGAATGTCGCAGCCGACGTTATGCAGGTCGTGCATGGACTGCAGTATCTCTTCAACCTCCTCACCGACACCCAACATCATGCCGGACTTGGTCAGCTTATCCGGCGACTTGGTCTTTGCCCTCTCCAGTAGCTGCAACGATCTTTCGTATGTGGCCCGCGAGCGAACAACCTTCTGAAGCCGGGCGATTGTTTCGATGTTGTGATTAAGAATATCGGGTCCGGCTGCGAGGACGGTGTCCAGGCTGGACTCGGAGCCGCCAAAGTCGGGTATAAGAACCTCGATACGGGTGTCCGGGTTGCGGACCCGGGTCTTAGTTATCACCTGTCCGAATGCAGAGGCGCCGCCGTCGGGCAGATCGTCCCGGGCCACGGATGTAATAACGACGTGGGACAGGTTCATCTTCTCGACGGCTCGGGCGACGCGCTCGGGTTCAAGGGGGTCGTTCCAGGTGGGCTTGCCACTGGTTACGGCGCAGAAGCGGCAGGCTCGGGTGCAGACGTCACCAAGAATCATGAAGGTAGCCGTGCGGTTCTGCCAGCATTCGAAGATGTTGGGGCAGCCAGCCTCCTCACAGACCGTGTTGAGGGACATCTTCCTCATAAGCGACTTAAGCTCCAGGTAGTTGGGGCCGGTCTTGAGGCGGACCTTCAGCCACGGGGGGCGTCGGGAGGGTGGGGGGGGTTTTGTGGAGGTTGTTGTAGGGCCCATATCTAACCGTTTTCAGGGCAAATACCAGGTGGCACTCCAAGCACATTATACACTTTCAGCCCGAGGGTAAATTCATACCTATTGCCACCCGCCCCGGCACCCCAGCCCCGGGTTTATTCGCCCATTGATGCCCCAGTGCGAATGGGGAAGGGAATCAAATCAGGTTGCGGGGGAGGAAGGAGATTTTGTCCTTTACATCGGAAACGCCGATGCGGGTGACCCGACCCTTGCCGAGCTTGTAGCGGTAGCGGTTGTTTATGGGGTCGGCCTGGCCGGGGGAGACGCTGTTGACTGCGGTATCGAGGCGGCCCTGACGGAAGTTGAAGTAGCCGCAGGTGACTCCGGGGCGGACCTGATCGGTGACGTAGGCGACGGCCTCGAAGCGGCCGCGGGCACGGCCTCCGGTCTGGGTTAGGACGCGGTCATTCTCGACGGAGACCAGGTCGCCGCTTTCGATACCTCGGGAGCGGGCGTCGTCCCAGGGAATGTCTATCATGCTGTCGCCGATGCGCAGGCGAGGGTGCTGCAACCGGTCCCGGGTGGGAGTGTTGGGATTGTAGAGCTTCTGGGCGAGGGTGCCGCCGCGCACGCTGTGGTCTCCGCCTACGTTTACGACCGTGGCGTCTCCGTCCGGAATGACGAGGACGTGGTGGGGCTCGCCGCGAATGGTGACGATGTTCTGCATATTGGGCGAAATCCACTTGCCTGTTAAGGCGCCTACGGGAAAGTCGGTGTGGAGGGCGTTCTCGGAGGCGGAAGGCCCGCCCTCGGTGCCGACGGGCCAGATGTAGGCCTTATAAGCGCAGCCGACGACGCAGTAGATCGGAGGCTGTCGGCACTACCTTGGCGTTGACTGGAGGGAGGACCACGCCGGCAACTCGTTCAGGGGGCAGGGGGGCCGCAGTGGGTGAGGGGGTGGGGTGGGTGTTAGCGATACGCCACAAGCCGCGAGGACGGCAGCGGCGCCTCCTGCGGCCAGCAGGGCGAGGAAGGTTCTACGTGAGAGGCCTGCGTTCCGGGCCTTGAGCCAAAGGGCTTCTTTCTCCTCACCGTCCACCACCCGATTGTCGTGTTCTTCTCGGTGGTCAGTCATTGGGTCCTCAAAATGCCAAGGGTTATGTTTCGCTGTTGGGCGAAGTTGCAAGGTTGTCGTGAACTCCGTAAACGAGCCCGGTGACTCCTTCTGCGTATATCTCGCCACCTTCTACGGACAAGACGATCTGGGGGAGGCTCTGGGTGGCCTGCCCCAGGACCAAAATGCCGTACTTGGATAAGTCGAATCGGCTGAAGTGGAATGGGCAGGGGCCCAGGGTCCCGTATTGGTGGCGGTAGGTGTTCTGCATGGGGCCACCCATGTGGGTGCAGAGATAGTTGAAGGCGACGATGTCGTGGTCGGGGCCGACGCCGTCCCAAGCGTCCCTTCCGAGCTTAACGACGAAGTTGTTGTGCGCCTCAAAGGGGTATGTGAAGTCGATGGGTTGGCCCTCCTCGAGGGTCGAGAGGGAGGCAATGCGTTGGCTGGTATAGGAGCGGGTTACGCGGGCTATACGGGGCCCCGCGGCCTGGACGACTTCTCTGCCATTGGGAAAGGAGTAGATCCCGAAGGCGGCCGCGGCGAGGGTGGCCGCGGACATTTTTACGAAGTTGCGTCTCGAGAGGGACTGGGGTGACATGGACTGTTCCTTATTAAGTTGAAGGTTGAAAGATATACGGGCCGGAATTCTAGACCTGTATATGGACGCTGTACATGAATAAACGAAGGAAATAGGGAAGCATACTGGGAAGTCGGGGGTGGGGTGGGGCGCAGGAATTAGCTCTTGATGCCCTGTTGTTGAATCCCTGAACTTTTGAAGTAAACGCTATAATGATATTGAATCGCAATAAGTGTTTATTGCCACTGCTCCCCTGGCTGCTACAGGTCATTGGCACTGCTTGACAAGAGATTTAGATGACTTTATGATGTTGTACGAGCCAAGGTGATTGCCCTTAAACGACTGGCTATAGATACTGAATATCAAGTGAGAAATACTGCACATGATATTGTATGCCAATAGATTTCATCTTTCAGTTATTGCTCTGACGCTCGTCCTGGCGGGCCTATTGGCAATTGCGGTGGTTGCAGGGTGCTCGGGTGGGGATGACCCGGACGGTGGGGGAGAGTTCGCCGTGGTCCAGGTGGTCACTACTACCAGCTTCATTGCAGACTGGGCGCAGAACGTGGGCGGTGACCGAGTAGAGGTGTTCAGCCTGGTACCCACAGGGGCCGACCCCCACGGGTTTCAGCCGGGGGCCAGGGACGTTGCCAAGATCGCGGATGCCGATATTGTATTCAGTGTCGGGCTCAGCCTTGAAGGATCCTGGTTGAAGGAACTGCTGGAGAATGCGTCTCGGGACCCCTCCACCATCATTGAACTCGGCGACGCCATAGAGCCTATTGAGTTCGCTGAATCTCACAAGGAAGACCTGGGGCTTCTTGAGCACATCGGTGAGGCCGTACATGGGGTGGAAGAAGGTGAGCTAACGCTCGAGGCCGCCATTGAAGAGATAAGGGTCCTCCTCGGTAGCACCGAAGAAGAAGGTGGCGGAGAAGAGGAAGCTGCTGCTATGGTCCAGGCAATAATTGATCAGGTAGACAGTGGCGCAATGGCCCCTGATGAAGCCATTGAGGAAATCGAACACCTTGTCTCAGGGGAGGAGGAAGGGCACGAGGGTCACGGGCATGGTGTGGAGGACCCGCACTTCTGGTTCGATCCGCTCCGGGTGAAGCTAGCGGTTAACGAAATCGTAGCCCGTCTCTCAGTCCTGGACCCTGAAGGCGCTGATGGCTATGTTGCAAAGGCTTCCGAATACAACGCTCAGTTGGACGAGTTGGACGAATGGACGCAAGAGCAGGTTACTTCCGTTCCGGATTCCCAAAGGTTTCTTGTGACCTCCCACGACAGCTTTGGGTACTTCGCAGACAGGTACGGGTTTGAAGTGGTGGGCGTTATATTGTCCACCACCACGGAAGCGGAGCCGTCGGCGGAGCACCTCACGGAACTTGTTGAAGTGGTGGAGAAGTACAACGTGCCCGCGGTGTTCGGAGAGGCGACAGTGAGCGAGCGGTTAGCCACGTCCATTGCCGAAGAGACGGGGGCGGAGCTTATACGACTCTATTCCGGGTCTCTCGGGGTAGATGGGAGTGGGGCGGAGACTTACATGGACATGGTACGCACGAATGTCGAGCGCATAGTCAAGACTCTCAAGTAAGTGTCGGCGGTATAAAGGCAACGACAAGGCAGGACGGCAGATGGTGAAGACGGTTTCCGATCCGGGTATAAGCATGGAAGACGTGACGGTGATGCGCGGCGGCCACACCGCGTTAACTGAGGTCACATTCTCCGTGGGGCCGGGCACTCTGATGGGAGTCCTGGGGCCCAATGGGGCGGGGAAGAGCACCCTGTTCGAGGCTATAGTCGGCCTGCTGCCACTTAGCAAAGGCACGGTGAAGCTTCATGGCTCCGCCAACGAAAATGGTGGAGTAGCCTATGTGCCGCAGCGAGACAAGATCAACTGGCAGTTTCCTGCCACGGTCCAGGACGTGGTTACCATGGGGCGAGGCTGGAATATCGGGTGGTTCAGGCAGCCGGGGAGACAGGACCGGGAGATGGTACGCTACTGCCTGGACCGAGTGGACCTGTGGGAGAGGCGCAAGTCTCTCGTCACGGAGCTGTCCGGAGGGCAGCGCCAGCGGGTCTTCATCGCGCGGGCCCTGGCACAGGAGGCCAGCATCATCCTGCTGGACGAGGCTTTCAGCGGGGTAGACGTCGGGGCGCAGGAGGGGATTATCGGGGTGCTCCAGACCCTTCGGGACGAGGGCCGGGTAGTCCTACTGGCAACCCACGACCTCACCAACATGGCCCAACGATTCGATCAGATCCTTTGCATCAATCACCACGTTTGCGCCCAGGGCCCGCCCGATGTGGCGTTCACCCCAGAGGTCCTTGAAGAGCTTTATGGCTCTCATGGCGTTGAGTTTGCCGTCAACCACTTCGACCCGACACTCGGGGGCGGGTGATGGACTACATATTCGGGCCTTTCGAATACAGCTTCATGGTGCGGGCACTGATTGTATCGGCGCTCGTGGGGGTGATGTGCCCGATCCTGGGGGCCTATGTGATCACTCAAGGCCGCTCCTTCATGGGAGATGCCCTCGCCCACTCCGTGCTTCCCGCGATGGTCGTGGCCTTCCTGCTCGGTATCAGTCCTTTCTTCGCAGCGGTGCCGGCGGGAATTCTGATCGCGTTGCTGATGGGGGCTGTCAGCCGGCGCACGGGGGTCAGCGAGGACACCTCGATCGGAATAATCTTCGCGGGCATGTTCGCGCTGGGACTAGTGATGCTTTCCAGGGCGACGAATATCAACGTTGACATAGAGGACTTGCTTCTTGGGCAAGTACTCGGAGTTTCACAGACGGACGTATATGTATCGCTGGTCCTGACGGCGCTGGCGCTGGTGGGGTTGTACGCCTTTCACCGTCAGCTGGTCTACACGACGTTCGACGCTGTGGGGGCTGCAGTGGTTGGCATAAAGACCAGGCTCATAGAATATGTGCTTCTTGCACTTCTTGCACTTGTCATCGTGATTGGTATCCAGGCCGCAGGCATAGTTCTGGTGATGGCGATGCTGATCACGCCTGCGGCGGCGGGGTACATGCTGGCGAGACGTTTTGTGGGGGTAATGGTCATAGGGGCGGTGGTTGGCGCGATGTCTGCGATCGCGGGTCTTTATCTTTCCTACTATGCAGATCTGCCGTCGGGGCCCGCCATGGCCCTGGTAGCGACCGGTTTCTTCGCCGTGTCAGCGATTGTAAAGAAGCGCATATTCGCCAAGGCCGGAGGTTGACATTGACACCTTGGGTGCCCAGACAATCGAAACTCTGGGCAAGATCTGGAGCTTAGGACCGAGTGGAGACGGCCGATCCTCTATAAGAAATGGAACAAGGGATAGACAGCCGTGTCAGGGGTAGCCTCCTGCTAGTACAGTCCTACTATTCCAGTAATAAACTTAAGCTATTGCGTGTCCATTGGCAGGCATTAGATATTTACATCTAGTAACCTAAGAAGTTCCCAAGCTTGTCGGGAGTAAAGGGTCCGAAAGGAAGACCTCAGGAGGTACACCAGATGCAAAGTCACGAATCTCACGAGTGCGACGGGCACGAGCACCACGGCGAGGAGACCGGACATGTCCACGACTCCCACGAGTGCGATGGCCACGAGCACCATGCAGATGACCACGGCCACGGGTCCCATGAGTGCGACACCCATGAGCACCACGGCGACGAGGCGGGCCACGTCCACGACGCCCATGAATGTGATGGGCACGAGCACCACGGCCACGCAGCTTAGTTAGACTCAGGAACGTGATTGGGCTGCAAGGCCCAGATAGCGATAGAACAACGCCCCCGTCTCAGACGGGGGCGTTAGTTGTTTATCAACATTGGTGCGGCCGCGCTAGATGGGGAGCCACTTTCGCTTCTTACCCTTGGGCCTGACACGAGCTCTGGATACAAGATGGTCGACGTGATGGTCTTCCTTGCATCCTATGATTGATTCTTCCAGCTGCACCGTGGCGTGGTTGATGCCAAAGTTCTCGTGCGCCAGGTCCTTGATCCGTCTTAACAGGCTGTCCCTGTCTCCGGGGTGGGAGGGATCCACAAGCACGTGCGCAGTGAATGCGACCATTCCGGAGGTTATTGTCCACACGTGAACATCGTGGATAAAGGTCACACCTTCAACTTCTTCGATGTCGCTGCAGAGTTTGTAGACGTCCAGGTGCTCGGGGGCGCCTTCGAGCAGCACGTTAACTATCCTGGCGATCAGGCCACGGGTGCCGTTCAGGATCAGGGCGACGATGACGATGCTGATGATCGGGTCGGCGATAGTCCATCCAAATCCCATTATCAATGCTGCGGAAATCACCACGCCCACCGAGCCGAGGAGGTCCGCCAACACGTGCTGGAATGCCCCTTCCACGTTAAGGCTGTGCCCCGAGGCCCGGTGCAGCAGGAAAGCTGCCACTATATTGACTGCAAGACCCCCCAGCCCTACGTAGAGCACCAGAGGCCCCTCCACATCCAAGTGTCCTGCGCTCAGTTCGTGGAAGCGGTGGTACGCCTCCACGCATATCCAGGCGGCAATTAGCCACAGGCCGATCACGTTGGCCAATGCGGCGAGGACCTCTGTCCTGTAGTAGCCGAAAGTACGGGTGGCCGATGAAGCCCGCTCGCCGATCCACATGGCTACCAGGGCCAAGACTATAGATAGTGCATCGGTGAGCATGTGACCCGCGTCGGCGAGGAGGGCCAGGCTGCCGGAGAGGAGGCCGCCGACTACCTCGGCGACCATGTAGCTGGAAATGAGCGTCAGTGCAAAGGCTAAGCTCCGGCGGCTGGCGCCCCTTAGCTCGGCGGCATGGTCATGGCCGGCGTGATCGTCGTGCTCGGCATGATCATCGTGGCCGGCGTGGGAGTCGTGGTCGTGATCATCGTGGTCGTGTTCTTTTTCCGACATGGTGTCTCCCCCAGTTGGCGCCATATTAGCTTGATATGTACAGCCTGTACACATCGAAGACCTAGGTATAATGCGCCTTGAGGAACATCTCCTTAAGAAGCTAGTCATGCTGTTCGACGAGCCGACATCGGCGCTGGCCCCGGAGATGATTAAGGAAGTTCTGGACGTGATGAAGGAGCTGGCGGAGTCGGGGATGGCGATGATCGTCGTTGTTCCCGAGAGCGTATTGCCGGGCCACGATTCTCCTCCCAAGGCTGACGCCTTGCCGCGTAAGCCTCTTGGACAATGGCTTGTTGAAAATACGCCACGCGGAACCAATCTCGAAATCCCGAGTCGCCGAGAGAAAGACAGGTCGATTCCGTTCATAGACTACTAAGACGACGAATGACGGGTTATCCCCCAGACTCCAATGCCTTCAATCCTCGGGAGACTTCTTAGTCAGCCTCGCTCTTGCTAGCCGAGCTCCTTCCACCATAGCCCTCAATTTACTTCTGGCTGATGACCCGCTCAGTGGAACGAGCCCGCAATCGGGGGCGGCTTTCAGTTGCTCTGCAGGATGGCACTTGGCGGCTTCCAAGAGTCGATTGGCTATTTGATCTGCATCTTCCACCTCTTCCGAGGTGTTGGCTACGCAGCCGAAGAGCACCGTCTTGGATGGGCAGAGGGCCAGGAGATCGACGGGGAGCATAGGCGCTTCGAATTCCAGGGCCAATTGATTTATTGAAGAGCGCTCGAGGGCCGGCAGGATTGTCGGGTAGCTAGGCACTATGGGGCGGGAGACTCCGGGAAGGGGATAGCTGTAGCACACGTGCACTGCGGTTTGAGCCTTTACCCCGTGTGCCGATCTGTCCAGGGCCTCGATACCCCAGGCAAGAACCTTATCCGGGTATCGGCTGAAGACCGGTTCGTCGAACTGGACTACCGATGCGCCCTCCGACGCCAGGGCTTTCGCCTCCATGTTCAGTGCATCAGCGACGGCCATGGCCATGGCTTCTTCGTTGCCGTAGAATTCGTCGAGGATGGAATCGCAGACGGTCATCGGGCCTGGGAGGGTTATCTTGACTGGTGTGCGAGAGTGTTTAATCGTGAAGCGCAGGTCTTCGACCAGCATAGGACCCGGCCAGGTGACGGGGCCGGTGCATCGGCCCACCTGGGCCAAGCGTCTTCCGCCTCTTATCCACTTCTCCCCAAAATTCTCGTAGTCGAAACCGTTTAGCCTTCGCACCACGTAGCTCAGGTAGGACTCGCGTCTCTGCTCGCCGTCGGTTATCTCGTCAAGCCCCGCTGACTCCTGCATACCGATGGCAAGCCTAACGGCATCGTTATGCGCCTCCCGAAGCTCCTCCCCCGAATAGGCCCACGTACCGCCCTTCCCGTGCAGCCCTTTCACTTTCGTAGAAAAGCCGGAAGAATCATAAAGCCAGGTCGGTTTGGGGAGGCTGCCTATGACAGTGGTCTGAAAGGGGATACTCATGCCGGCGAATATATCACAGAGACGCGGTGGACCGACCTGCTTTGCTGGAGGGGACGAGACTATAATTTGGGCGGAGACATGAAATGAGAGACAAGGACGAAATAAGGAAGGACGTGTGGCAGTCGATGAGGGATGCGGGGGTCGCCGCATTTCCGGGGGCCGTGGGTCGGATACCAAACTTCACGGGGTCGGGGCGTGCACATCTTCAGCTTGCCGAGTTGGAGGTCTGGAAGAAAGCCCGGGTGATAAAGTCGAACCCCGACCTGCCTCAGAGACCCTTGAGAAGGCTGGCCCTAGAGCAGGGCAAGACTGTCTACATGGCCGTGCCCCGGCTCACGCAGGAGAAGTGCTTCATTGAGCTGGACCCGGCCCGTATCAGCGACTACCGGCTCGCCAGCAGCATCAAGGGAGCTGCACAGCTGGGCAGGCTGGTACACCCTGATGAGATGCAGCCCATAGACCTGATTGTCTGCGGGTCGGTGGCTGTGAACAGGGAAGGGGCTCGGCTGGGCAAGGGCGGCGGGTTTTCGGACCTTGAATACGCCGTTGCCCTGACCCTCGGCCTGATATCTGAGCGCACTCCGATAATCACTACCGTTCATCCTGTGCAGCTTTTGTCGGAAGACCTGCCCATGACTCCCCACGACATCTCTCTCGACTACATTGGAACGCCGGAGGAGTTGGTACGCTGTGATGGGGAGTTCCACAGACCCCTGGGGATAATTTGGGATGACCTCGGGGATAAATTGGACGAGGTGCCCATTCTTCAAACGATGAGAGACAGAGGTTAGGTTACTGATAGGCCGGCCCGTCTGTGGACGCTCTATGGTTGGTATGCTATCCTCGGCACACCTTTCAACTTCCTCAATCCCGCAAACGAGAGTGATCTGAGCAGCTATGGAACGCCCGATTTTTAAAGCACCCGGCACGCCAGTCGAAGAGTTGGACACGCCTGCCCTCGTTATTGATCTCGATGCTCTGGACCAGAACATTGAGACGGTACACTCCTTCTTTCGGGAGCGGGATGCGGGGCTGAGGCCCCACGTTGAGGCGCACCGGTGTCCGGCGATAGCGAGCTTGCAATTGGCCTCGGAGGGGACGGTGGGGGGGATTTCGGTGAACACGGTCGGACTGGCAGAGCATTTCGCCAACGCCGGCATCAGAGACATTTTCGTGGCCAATCCGATAGTCACCGGCCTGAAGATCGAGAGGTTGTGCCGCTTGGCGCGACGCGTCTCAATAACCGTCTACGTGGACAACGCACGCAACGCCGAGGCGATCTCCAGCGCCGCAGCGTCCCTCGGAGTCACCCTTCGGGCGATTGTGGGAATAGACACCGGTCTGCACGTCTGCGGTGTCGAACCAGGGCAAGCGGCTGTCGACATTGCCCAAGCTGTTGAGCGGCTTGAGGGCTTTGCATTTGCCGGGTTTGCCACCTACGAGGGTCGGCTTTCCTCCGATGACCCTGGCAAGCTAGCCGATGAATCTCAGGATGTTGCCTCAATGTTGGTTGAGACCAAGAGGATGGCGGAGGAGTCGGGGCTGAACGTAGAGGTGCTATCGGCGGGCGGGACGCATAACTACGAGATCATGGGCGCCGTCCCGGGCATCACCGAGGTCTGTGCGGGGGCCTACGCTCTGCTGGATAGCCGGTACGCACCTCAACGACCCAAGCTCAAACCAGCTGCCCGGATCATGGCCACGGTAACCAGCCGACCGATGCCGGGTCTAGCCATCACCGACACCGGTCAGAAGGCGGTGGGAGCCGACACGGGCCCGGCCGCTTTGGATGTCGAAGTCAACGCAACCCTTAAATCGCTCAGCGCCGAGCATGGCAGCCTTACGCTCCACGATGATGAGGCTGAGAAGCTGCATATGGGCGACCACGTCTGGATTGTCCCATCGGATATCGGGACGTGCGCAAACCTGTACGACTATATGCATGCGGTCAGGGACGGGAAGCTGGAGACGGTCTGGCAGATCACGGGTCGGGGGCTTTACAGGTAGGCCCTGGCCTCACGGAGGTAAACCTTGGAGAACTACAGACCCGCCGTCGGCACTTCGATTCAAGAGCTCGACACGCCATGCCTCATGATCGACATGGAGGCACTGGAGCACAACTACCGCTTTGTTGCGGAGACCTACAAGGACTCCCAATGCAAGATGCGGGCCCACGTGAAGAATACCAAGAGCCCGATCGTGGCACATCTGCAGATCCGGGAGGGTGGCACGGTCGGTGGGGTCTGCACGGCCAAGGTTGCTGAGGCGGAGGTTATGACCGAAGGCGGCATTGACGATATTCTCATCCCGAACCAGGTGGTCACCGATGACAAGATAACCCGCCTGTGCTCAGTGGCTGAAAGGGCCAAGGTTACGGTTGGAATAGATAACGCGGAGAACGTTCGGAATCTATCTCGGATAGCCTCCGAGAGAGGTGTCAACATCGGGGTGGTGATTGAAGTCGACACGTCGATGGGCCGGGCAGGCATTCGAGACAAGGAGCAGGGTGTCGAGCTGGCCAAGCTTGCCCACTCGCTGCCGGGGGTCGATTTCAAGGGTGTGATGAGTCACCAGACGCTGGACGGCTCGCCCGACAGGGAGACCCGCTACATCTGGGGCCGCAAATACATCCAGCAGTGCCTCGACGTAAAGGACGCCATAGAAGCCGAGGGCATCCCCGTAGAGGTTGTGTCATCGGGGGAGACCTTCACTATCGACGTTGCCGCCACCATTCCCGGCGTCACGGAGGTCGAAGGGGGTACGTATGCCCTGATGTCCCACAACTTCGACTATATGGACGACCTTCGCTACGCTGCAAAGATCCTGTGCACGGTAGTTAGCGCTCCGAGAGCGGGGATAGTTGTGGCGGATGTCGGGTCACGGGCGCTTGCTTCGCCGGGAGGAGTCAAGCCCTTTGTCGAAGACATGCCGCATCTGACTGCAGAAGCACTGCACGAGGAGCACATAGTCTTCAAGTGCGATGGAGGCACGCTGCCGGAAGTCGGGGATAAGTTGGCGCTCATCAGCGGGCAGCAGGACATGCTGACCAATCGCTGGGACCAGTACGTCGCCGTGCGCGATGGCGCCGTGGAAGCCGTCTGGGACATCACTGCCAGGGGCTGCCACAACTAGCACGGTGTGGTTCAAGGGAAACATACACACCCACACCACCCGCTCCGACGGTGACTCCGAGCCCGAAGTCGCCGTGGACTGGTATCGGCGAAACGGCTACGACTTCCTGGTACTGACCGACCATAACCACGTGACGCTTTTAGAGCGCGGGGCCGGAGCGTCGCAAGGGCCTTTGATGATCTCCGGGGAAGAGGTCTCGGTGGGGCTGAACCGTGGGGAGACATCGATTCACCTGGGTGCGATTGGGATCAGGAGTTACGTGGAGCCCGTGGACGCCGGCGAAATCGTCCCGACCCTGCAGGCCAACATCGATGCCGTCCACGCAGCCGGTGGAATCGTCTCCCTGAACCATCCCAACTACACCTGGGCCTACGACGACCGGCACATAGTGCAGGTCTCGGGGGCGAACCTGCTGGAGATATTCAACGGCAATAATGTACTCAACAACTATGGGGGTGGAGGACGACCGGGCTGTGAGGAGATCTGGGACATGGTTCTCACCGCCGGCCGACCCATATACGGCGTAGCGGTGGATGATTCCCACCACTTTCAAGGTGACTTCAAGCCGAGCCTGGCCAATCCTGGCAGAGGGTGGGTGATAGTCGATGCACCAGCGCTGGAGCGGGACACTGTAGTGGAAGCCCTGGAGACGGGGGCCTTCTATGCGTCCACGGGTGTTGTGCTGGACGAGCTGGTCATCACTCCGGACAGAATTGAGCTTGCAATCTGCCAAGAGTGGCACATGGCCTACGACACCGAGTTTGTCACGCGGGGAGGGCGAGTGCTGGACCGTGAGTACGGGCTCCGGTCTTCCTACGACGTGCGGGGGGACGAGGGATACGTTAGGGCTCGGGTGCTTGGCTCAGACGGGTCTCGGGCCTGGACGCAGCCTATCTTCGTTCCGTAGTCTCGACTCTCGTTTCTATACAAGATCGGGACTTTGCTCTCCTCTCAATTTGACAGGTCTGTTGTCTCAGTATGATAATTGGCTTGAGTGTGCTATTTTGAGAGACAATGTCGTCTATCGCGGAGTAGACTCGTAACCCGGCATTCCACGATAACCACGAATAACGAGACCCGACTGTCGATTAGAGTGGAGCTTTGCCGGACACCCTATCCAACCGCCTTCGTACCCGTTATTTTTCCATGACCTGTAGTTGAACATGCAAACGCTGACCATCGAAAGAAAAGTTACCGCCCGAATCCCCACTCCTGTCGCCGAGTTCCGTCTCTTCTATTACTCGAACAACCTGGACGACAAGGAGCACGTCGCTCTAGTCACGGGTGACGTAACGGATGGGGAAGACGTGCTGGTGCGCGTCCACTCCGAATGCTTTACCGGAGACGTCCTTGGCTCCATGCGCTGCGATTGCGGCAGCCAGCTCAACCTTTCCATTCAGCGCATAGCGGTGGAGGGGCAGGGTGTGGTCCTTTATCTGCGCCAGGAAGGCCGCGGTATCGGGCTACTGGAAAAGTTAAAGGCTTACAACCTGCAGGACGTGGGCTACGATACTGTCGACGCCAACATCCTCCTGGGTCATGGCGCCGACCTGCGCGACTACGAGGTCGCCGCCCTCATCCTGAAGGACATCGGCGTCAAGTCCGTCCGGGTGCTCACCAATAATCCTTCAAAGATCGACGGGTTGAAGAAGTTCGGCATCGAGGTGTCCTCCAGGGAGGCCCTTCAGCCGCGTATCACCGTTGAAAACAAGGGTTATATAGAGACCAAGGCTTCCCGTCTCGGCCATATCCTGGACTTACCATCCCTGCCGAAGCAAAGGGAGTCGGGGGCCAATGGGACATCTCACATACCTCGTGAGACAAGGAGGCGCAACGCCGAGTCGGGTCTTCCCTCGGTAACCCTGTCCTATGCCCAGAGCCTCGACGGCTGTATTGCCGTGAAGCCGGGCATCCCAATCCGTCTCAGCAGTCCGGAGTCGGAGGCGATGACCCACAGTGTTCGGGGTGTCCACGATGCCATATTGGTCGGCATAGGGACCGTGCTAGCGGATGACCCGGGGTTAACCGTCAGGCTCGCTAAAGGGGTGCAGCCCCAACCCGTAATCCTGGACAGCAAGCTGAGGTTTCCAATTGACGCACAACTCCTTGGCGGCAGCAACCTGCGGCCCTGGATCGCAACCACGGAGCAGGCATCTACAGATAGGATAAAGGCCCTGGAGGAAGCAGGGGCCCGTGTCCTGTGCCTTCCGTCCAACATCAGGGGTTGGGTCGATTTGTCTGCCCTTCTGGCCCTCCTTGCCAGCGAGTCTGTCGGGAGCGTCATGGTGGAAGGGGGGGCTCGGGTCATTACCAGCTTCTTCACCGAGCGGTTGGTCGACCACGTGGTGCTCACTGTCGCGCCTGTTGTCCTGGGCGGCATGAGGGCGGTCAAGCCAATGGAAGGCGCCTACCCCGAGTTCCCCAGGTTAGCCAACACGGGCTACAAGAAGGTGGGCGACGACATGGTCATCTGGGGGGACCCTGTCTGGGACCGTCCCCTCGAGGGATGACCCGATGTCCCACGCCGCCCTAGTTTTCACTGCCCCATACCGCGTCGAGGTCCAACGCTCGGTTCTCGGATCCCCTGGACCCGGTGAGGCGTTAGTCAAGACCTTAGTCTCGGCTATCAGCTCCGGCACGGAGTTGCTTTTGTACCGGGGACAGATGCCCGGCGAGATGCCGGTCGATGAGTCAATTGCGGCATTGAACGGGACTTTTCAGTATCCAATCAAGTACGGCTATGCGGCGGTCGGGAGAGTGGAAGAGGTGGGTTCGGGCGAGGCGGGTGTGGGGCCGGGGGACTTGGTGTTCTCGTTCCGTCCCCATGAAAGCAGTTTTATCTCTCCGGGATCAGAACTGATAAAGGCGCCTGAGGGCATTTCGCCGGAGGACGCTGCCTTTTTGCCCACCATGGAGACCGCTGTGAACCTCGTGATGGATGGTCAACCTTCCATCGGGGAGCAGGTGGCGGTATTCGGGCAGGGGGTGGTGGGGCTTCTGGTCACTGCCCTGCTTTCGGAAATGCCACTGGCCAGCCTGGTGACGGTAGACCAACACGAAAGGCGCAGACGGGAGTCGGTAGCCTTGGGAGCAACTGCAAGCCTCACGCCGGACGACAGGGGTCTCATGCAAGCGCTTCAAGGGAGTCGGGACTACAGGGGTGCGGACCTATCCTTCGAGCTTTCGGGCAACCCCGCGGTCTTGGACCAAGCGGTAAAGACTGCCGGGTACAACGGGCGGATTGTGGTCGGGTCCTGGTATGGGACCAAGGAGTCTCGGCTGGACCTCGGGGGGCGGTTTCACAGAGACCGCATCAGGCTTATCAGCAGCCAGGTGAGCACGATTGCTCCTGAATGGTCGGGGCGGTGGTCGAAGGCGCGCCGGTTCGATCTTGCATGGTCGATGATAAAAAAGCTGCGTCCGTCCCGTCTCGTGTCCCACACGTTTCCTCTAAGCGACGCCGGGGCTGCTTACGAGCTGCTGGACCGGGACCCGGCCAACGCCCTTCAAGTTCTTTTTACCTACGACAACTGATTCCTTAACGGGAGGCGCGCCAATGTACACGGTATCGGTCAGACGGGACTTTATAGCCCAGCACTACCTGGTGGGTGGGGACTGGGGACCCGAGAATGACCTCAACTCTCATCACTTTGAGATAGAGGCGCTGCTAGAGGGGCCTGAGCTAGACGAGCACGGCTTCCTGGTCGACATTGTTGACATTACAACTCACCTGGAAGACATGGTTGACCGCTACGAAGACCGCACGCTGAACGACTTCGACGAGTTCGAAGGGTTGAATCCCAGCATCGAGCACTTTTCGCGTATAGCTTGTCAGTCTCTCGCCGGCTCAATCAAGACCGCGGGCCTCGCCACCATCACCGTCAAGATGTACGAAGACGCCGACGCCTGGGCATCCTACCGGCTCGTGCTCTGATGCACATTGGCCTGGTCGTTTACGGCGACCTGTCCACCATGTCGGGCGGTTTCCTGTACGACCGTAAGCTGGTGGAATATCTGCGGGAGTCGGGGGACGAGGTGGAGATCATCTCGCTGCCCTGGCACAGATACCCGCGTCTGCTGACGCATAATTTCTCGGGCAGTTTGCGCAGGAAGATTGCGGGGTTGGGGTTAGACCTGCTTTTGCAGGATGAGCTTAACCATCCCTCGCTATTCCGGCTGAACGGGGCTCTTCGGGGTCTCCCAATCGTGTCAATCGTCCATCATCTGCGGTCCAAAGAGGCCCATTCCCGTTGGGCAATGCCTGTCTACCGGTGGGCCGAGACCCGCTACCTTTCCTCGGTGGACGGCTTCGTATTCAACAGCCGAACGACCAGGGCTGACGTCGCCAATGCGATTGGCAGGCTAAAGTCCAATGTCATTGCCTATCCGGGGGGCGACCGGCTCAATCCGGCCATCACACCCCTGAATGTCATCGAACGAGCCAGCGCTGCCGGTCCTCTTCGTCTCCTGTTTCTTGGAAACCTGATACCGCGCAAGGGGCTTCACACCTTGGTATCGGCCCTGGCTATATCGGGGCCCGGGTGGCGTCTCGACGTGGTAGGGCCGGACGCCAACCCCACCTATGCCTCGAAGGTCAGGTTATTGGTCTCTAAGAAAGGCCTGTCCAACAGGGTTACTTTCAGGGGTGCGCTGGATGACGAGGCCCTGGCAGACGTGTTTCGGAAATGCCATGTCCTGGCCGTCCCGTCCACCTATGAAGGGTTCGGCATCGTTTACATGGAGGGGATGGGATTCGGGCTCCCGGCTCTGGCGACGACTTCCGGGGCTGCGTCCGAAACCGTCCAGCACGGCGTCAACGGCTTTCTCATCGCACCCGTTGACGTAGCGGGGCTTTCCCAGCACGTAACTCGACTGATCCAGGACCGGGCCCTGCTGGCCGAAATGGGACAGGCGGCCCTGAACACCTACGCCGCTCACCCTACATGGCGGCAAAGTACAGAGACCATCCGCCGTTTCCTCCTGAAAAGCGCCCGCTGAGGATTGCGCAGTGCCCAACCCAGGCACCTCCGACTACCACCGATATCTTGCGGCCAAGAAGTCCATTGATGACAGGTCTCTGAACCCTCGGGTTTGGGACTCGCTGGCCCGCGCGCTGCCCAGGACCCGACCAACGGATGTGTTGGAACTGGGCGCGGGTATCGGTTCGATGGTGCAGAGGGTGATCGAACGGGGGCTGTTAACGGACTGCCGATACAGAGCCGTCGATTTGGAACCTGGGAACGTGGCGGAGGCTACGAGGAGGTTACCACCCTGGGGTCGAGGGCGGGATCTTTCTGTTGAGGAGATGGGGGAGGGGGGGCTGCGGTTCTCGGGGGCGGGGGTCTCAATGGACCTATCATTCGAAGCCGCAAATGTCGTCGATGTTCTTAAAAAGCCCGACATCCGCGGGGCCTACGATTTCGTGATAGCCCAGGCGTTTCTCGACCTCGTGGACCTGGATAGCGTCTTGCCGTTGATCGGTGCGTCGCTCAGGCCTGGGGGACTAATCTATCTCTGCATCAATTTCGACGGGGGCACCATCTTTGACCCGATTATCGATGCGGAGTTGGACGCTCGGATAGAGGCCCTCTACCACCGAACGATGGATGAGAGGGTGGCCGACGGCAATCCCTCGGGGGACAGCCGTACAGGGCGGAGGCTTTTCTCGGGGCTGAGGAGAATTGGAGCGCAGGTTTTGGACGCGGGCCCTTCCGACTGGGTGGTGTACCCCAGTGTCGACGGCTACTCGGGGGACGACGATATTTTCCTCCACGCGATCATCGATACGGTACAGGGGGCGCTACAGTCGAACCAAGAGCTCGATCCTCAATCTTTGGCAGAGTGGGCCAGCGTGCGTCACTCACAAGTGGAGAGTTGGGAGCTGGTTTACATCGCCCACCAGCTGGATGTGTTGGCGCGCGTACACTGACCTTCGGCCTCGCCAAACTGACCCGCGCAGGGAGCGGGTAGAATGGTCGCAGCGGCGGACTGTGGGAGAATCAGAGCCCCGAATATTGAGGTAATTCCATAGATATAGCGGTTGAAATAGCGCTTGGGGCGGGGCTGGGTTTTGCCGTCGGGGTGACGGGGGTGGGTGGGGCGGCGCTGGCGGTCCCGAGCCTCGTGTTCTTCCTCGGCTTCTCCACGGTGGAAGCCATAGCCACGACGTTTCCGTTTACCGCCGCCGTCAAGCTGGCGGGTTTCATCCAGCACAGCAAGCAGGGCACGTTTAACTATCGTGTCGGGGCTGCACTGCTTTTGGGCGGCGTTCCGGGCGCTGTGGTTGGCGTGGCACTTCTTTCGCGCCTCTTCGCCGAATATGGTGATTCGCTGGAAGTGTGGGTGAACCTCAGCATCGGGTTGCTGGTACTCATAGGGGCTGCTCTTCTGATCGTACAGATAAGGCTGAAACGCAGGAGCGTGGAGGAGGAAGGAAATGGGTTGGGCCCTAAGAAATGGTTAGCGGGGTCGGGGGTGGGGGGTATATTGGGGCTGATCATGGGCGCAACCTCGGTGGGTGCCGGCACACTGATGACCGCACCCGTGCTACTGATATACCGCATCTCTGCGGACAAGGTGGTGGGTACGACGATTGGGGTGTCGCTGGCGCTGATGGTAATCGGAACCCTGGGATATCTGAGCCAGGACCTGGTGGACTGGAGTACGGTGTTGTTCCTGAGTATCGGAGCGGTGCCCGCAGTGATAGTCGGGAGCCGGCTCACGACCCGAATCCCCGAAAGGGCGCTCATCGCGGCGCTAACGGTGATGATGCTGGCGGCTTCCGGGAGCCTGCTTGCGAAGTCGGCCCTGGGATTCTGAGGCACGGGCCACGGTTGACATCAGGCCGTCACCTCAATATGTTTTGCGACACACTTATTTCCCCAGGAGTTTGCCATGACTAAAGAGCAGATCACCGCCGAAGGCATCTATTCCACAGAGGCCCTGAAGTTCGCCCACGGAATCAAGGCGGGCAACGTTCTGTACACCTCGGGGATTGTGGCTCGGGGGCCGGACGGCGAGATCGTGGGCAAGGGAAACGTTGAGGCTCAGGCGCACCAAGTATATCAGAACCTGGAAGCGATACTGGCGGCCGCCGGGGCCACGTGGAACGACGTAGTCAAGTACAACACCTACCTCGCCAACCCCGAGGACCGGCAGAAGGCGCGGGAGGTGCATTTTCAGTATCTGCCTTACTACCAGAGAGCAGGCGCCACGGTATCCATGCCTCTGCTCCTCTCCGACTTGCTTATAGAGGTCGACCTAATAGCCTATATCGGTCAGCCGAAGTTCAGCCTCAGCAACGTGCCGGACACCTTCGTCCCTCTGGGCTCTCCTCATTCCGTCCGGGTTGGGGACACTATCTACGTTACCGGTCAGCAGCCTATTGCAGGTAAGCAGCCTGTTCTGTCGGGCGGTAAGCTCGGGAACGTAGCGTCCCATGAAGCGGAAACCATAGGCAAAGGTGATTTCGTTGCTCAGACCGAGGCGGTCTACAAGAACTTCGACAACATCCTCAAGGCCAACGGGGCCGATTGGACGAACGTGGTCTGGAGCCACGGATACGTCACCCGGCACGATGTGATCGGCGACTACCGGGACGTCCGCTACCGCTACCACCGTCCCGGCCAAGTTGCTGCGACGTCGGTGGTGTGCGGCCTTGTAGGGCCAGAGTGGATGATCGAGTCGGAGATCATAGCGTCGATGGCGCAGCATGAGTCGTTCACGGTGCCCGGGGTTTCGGTATCACCGGGTGTAGCCCACGCCGTGAGGGCGGGAAACACTCTCTACGTTCAGGGCCAAGTGGGCAGGAACTCGCAGGACGAGACGGTCGGTGCAGGGGACTTCGACGCCCAGGCTGCCCAGGTCTACAAGAACCTTGACGATATCCTGAGGGGAGTCGGGGTTTCCTGGGACAAGGTGGTCAGAATCAAGTCCTACCTGGTGGACCGGGCCCACGGCCCGGCGGTCAGGAGGGTGAGGGACCGATACCTGAAGCCCGGCGCCTACACCAGCACGACCGTGGTTGCGGGTTTCTTCAAGCCCGAGTACATGCTTGAAGTGGAGGCGGTAGCCGTCCTAGACTAGCCCGCTAGCAGTTTGTCAGGGGGCTGTGGAGGGTACCGACGGAGTCGGGGGAGATGACCACTACGCGTCGCTCCTCGCCGGGCTGGTGGAAGGGGTACTCGTCCAGGCCGAGGTATTTCTTGGCCAGCTTGTCGATGTGCTTGCCCTCGAGGTCGGGCCTGATCTCGGTGACCCGGCCCCGGACAAAGACGGCTTCGTAGGGCTTGTCCTGGCCGATGATCGAGACTGCGGCACGGGGGTCTCGCCGAAAGTTTTTGACCTTGATCGTCTTCTCGTCGCAGTTGATCACTATGTCGTTCCCCACGGCCTCACACCATACGGCGGATGCCTGTGGCGATCCGTCCTTCATTAGAGAAGTCACGTGGGCGAAGTTCTTGCTCTGGAACATCGCTTTTGCGTCATTGGGCAGATTTACCATCAATTTTGCTCCTTGAGTTCGTTTAGTGCAGGCCGATTTCCTTGAACAGCCACGCCGAGGCCAGGGACTTGCCTTCTCGGAAGCGGCGTAGCGAGAAGATGGACATGTCCACAAGGGTAGTCGTGCCCGTGGTGATTAGCTCGGCCATCAGGTCTCCAGCCACCGGGGCTTGCTGCATCCCCAACCCGCTCCAGCCGACCATGTTGTAGAACCCTCCGACCTCCTCGCTCTCCTCGAAGATGGGGGAGTCGTCGGGGGTGATGTCATATGCGCAGGAGTAGCCGCCCCGGTGCGTTGCCTTCTGCAGCGCCGGCAGGGCCTGCGACCCTTCTATACGGTGCCGGTCTACAAGTTCCGGCGCAGCGTCTTCGGGCATAGTGTCGGGGTCCACCATCTCCGCGTCATCCCGGATTTCCAGCGTGTTCAATACGTTGATGAGGTTGCCGGGTTCGCACCTGAAGATGTAGTCGCTGCGCCCGTCGTGGAAGATGGGTCTGAACTCGGGCATGGACCAGTGCCTCTGGTAGATGACGCCCTGGCCCCGAGTCGGGGTGATAGGGAGGTCGATACCCACCATCCGCCCGATAGCCGGGCCCCAGATCCCCGCAGCATTTATCACGATCGGCGCGGAAATGGTCCCCTTGTAGGTTTCAACCGACTGAACACGCCCAGCCGAAAGCCTGATTCCAGTGACCTTAGTCTCCTCGTTTATCTGCACTCCCTGTTCCCGGGCCCGTGCTGCGAACGCTTCCGTCACGCCTCCCGGGTTTGAGTAACCGGCGTCGGGGAAATAAACGATGGAGCCCAGGCCCTCGGTGTTCAGGCCGGGGACCATTTCGGCTAGCTGGGCTGGATCAAGGCACTCGCTTCGCATGCCGACTTTGCCGGTTAGCGCTACCATTTTCTGCATAAGGTCCCTGTTGGACTCGGGTTCGGCCCAGACCCGGCCCACGTTGCGGAACTGCCCCCCGCCACCGATGATCTCGTCGAAATTAAGGTATATCTTCGAGGACTCGTGGATGATCTTTACGGTCTCTTCCACGCCGTGATAGGGGCGGAGGTTGGCCAGGGAGCGGCCTGTCGGGCCGGAGGCGAGGTATCGTTGTTCGACGAGGACGACGTCCGTGACGCCGCGTTTTGCAAGGTGATAGGCAGTGCTGGCGCCCATCACACCCCCGCCTATTATCACGACCTCTGCCGTGCTCTTTACCATGAACGCAGTCCCTCCCTCATAGCCGCGGAAAGCAAGACTAGAATATATGCCGCCGCCTCCGAGCGTCAACACGGTCATGGCTTACGGGCACCGCCAATCTCCACCACGAAACATAATAAACAGACGCCCCCATATGGGAGCGTCTGTTTTGCGATACCGTAGTCTTAGGTTCTATGTTGGCTTTAGCTATTCTCAGTTATTGGGATGCCTTGGACACCATGCTTTACTACAACTCATCAAGGACATCATCCCGAAACGTCTTGTATCCCTCCTTTAGTTTAGCAACAAACCCTGCTAGCTGATCTTCGATATCCCTGGTTTTCTCCCTTGATACATCTCCCTGGCTAGCAATATATTCACCATGATTTTTGTATCTCTCTAACGCCCTTTCAATGGCATCCTTTGCATCTGCTATGTCCTGCCGAGTCTCTGACTTCAGTTGTTGGAACAATGCACGACGTTGATCTTGGGTCATTGCACCTGTGGCCATGTTTTCTCCCTTCGCTCTAACAAACACTTTGCTTTTATACGGTGGCCAATATCGGCATTATCTGTATGCTTGGGAAAAGCGCTGTTACTATAATTTATCCTAACTGATCTGGCAAACGGAGATGTTGTAAATTGAATCCTGAATGTGGGCCGACACATGACCTGTTCATGCTCGATGATAGCGGGTAAAGTACGCACGATCACCCAAGTACCTGAGAAACTGATACTAAAAAAGCGAGGAAGTTATGGAAGACGCACGAGAGTCCCTGGTCTACATCAATGGAGAGCTTGTTCCGGCAAGCCAGGCTTCCGTGTCGGTATTCGACAGGGGATTCCGATGGGGAGATGGCGTCTACGAGATGGCCCGCACTTTCAACGGTAAGATCTGGAAACTGCGCGAGCACCTGGACCGGCTCTACTGGTCACTCAAGTACACGAGAATCGACCCGCGCATCGACATAGACACCCTGGAGACTGCGACTTTTGAGCTGGTGGAAACCAACTTTCAGCGGTCGGGGCCGGAGGACGTGGGCGTTACTCACATAATCAGCCGGGGTGTGGTAGAGCCGACTCGGCAGGCGGAGCTAGTGCCTACGGTTGTCATATACACGGAGGCACTGGCGTTTGCGATGTATGCCAAGTGGTATCGTGACGGCATCAGGATGATCACACCAGCAACCCGCCGCACGCCGCCACAGAGTCTCTCTCCCAAGGCGAAGATATCCAACAAGATGAACCACATGGTAGCCCAGTTCGAGGCGCAGGCGGTGGACCCGGAGGCCCTGCCGCTCATGCTTGACTACGACGGCAACGTGGCCGAAAGCAGTGGCGCCAACTTCCTGTTCCTGCAGCGGGGGACTATACACGTTCCCAACCGTCGGAACGTACTGGGGGGCATCACCATGGACTCGGTTTTGGAGATAGCCTCGACTCTTGGGTTCAAGACGGAGGAGGGAGACTACACGCCCTTCGACGTCTACAAAGCCGACGAAGCGTTCATTACCACGACTCCCAGCCACATATCCCCCGTGGTGTCCCTAAACGGGATTAAGATCGGGGCTGGGGTGCCGGGGCCCGCGTTCCAGCAGATCACCCAGGCGTGGAGCGACATTGTGGGGATTGACATAGTGGATCAGGCCATGGCGTATCTCAAGTCTTCCGAGCGGGAACGGCAGACAGCTTGGTGACCGGTAGGACGACACTGTGATCCCTAGTCCTCACCTATATACGACATTTAAGCGTGAATGCCGGTTTGGTGTCTTAGCTAGAAGGCCTCATCGTATAGATGCCCTGATCCGTCAAAACGTTGCCAACGGGGAACGGTGTGTGAATTGACTGGAACTAACCAGCGGGTCCGACGCTCTACTTAGTCTGCGATCGGCGCTACTCGAATGCGTACGACCGCTTCTCCCTTTTGCTCTTTCACCGCCACTCCGATACTACGTCGACAGTCCAGCTGCCATCCGGATTCGCATGGGCGCTGAGAACTACGTATGTTTGCTCCTCACCGTTTATAACTGAGTAAGAAAAGTCTATCCACCCGTATTGAGATTCCAATAATGTGCCAGTATTGTCGTATACATCGCCGCGTCCCGACTGAGTGACTACAAATGTACGGATGTCGCCAAATTCTTCAGCGATGCAGCCCGATCCTTTCTGCACGGCGAGGCCACCCCCACACATTTCAGAGACCGGCGGTACCGGAGTAGGCATGGTAAGTGTCGGTGGCATTGACTGATAGCTTCGGTTGCTTCCCCAACAGGATATCGAGCCGTCTTCAAGCACTCCGCAGGCGTGCGACAAGCCTGTGCTAATGTCTATGAACTTTTGATCTGAAGGCATCGGGTAAATCTTGACAGAGTGGCCTTGGCGCTCGGATGACCAACATGTCGCCGAAGCATCCAATCCAATCCCGCAGCGATACTGGTAATATGCATGGCTGGTATGGCTGCCTAGGTAAGAGAGCTTCCGGCCTGGCAATGGGTGGTACATTGCGCCTGTATATTTATCCCAGCAAGTAACGGCGCCATCAATTGTTAACCCGCACGCATCGCTGAAACCGCCACTTATTGATATCCATTTTTCTTGTAAGTGCAAGACGGGTTGGTCCTTGACTTCTCCCCAGCATACAGCGGCAGTGTCCTCGCGAATCCCACATGTATAGTCGAAACTGCTAGTTACTGCGATAAACCTCTGATTAGCGGGCGGCGATGATTGTTCACTCCTGTCGTCACCCCAGCATGTTGCGGCTCCATCCTCTCGTAGCGCACAAGTGTGCCAGTTTCCGCTGCTGATGGTGACGAACGCCTCATCCGCCGGAAGAGAAATCCAATCTTGCAGTCCATTCCTCTCCAATCCCCAACATGCGGGAGAGCCATCCTCTCGGAGGGCACATGTATGGCGAGCTCCACTACTGATAGCTATGAACCTATCGTCAGGAGTAGGGGATGAGGGCCAATAGTCGCTGTTGCCCCAGCACACCACGGTCCCGTTTGCTCTAAGCGCGCAGGTGTGGTGATGCCCACTGCTTATGGCGATGAAGCGGTCTTGTTCCGGCGTAGGACTTGGCGTCACGTATTCCTTTTCCGGCGTAGGGCTTGGTGTCACAACATGCTCCTGGTTCGCTACTTCATTCTGCTCACCGCCGCACACCGTCAACGCGATACTGCAGACCAGCAACACGAGCACGCAGGCAGACCGCATTCTGCCATTTCCACCCAAAGCATATATCGTTTTGTTAATACTTCTGCCCCTCCCTGCCCCCCGGTCCCGGCATGTAGCGCAGAGCCTTAGCGCCATGCCCCGCAACCCCTTCTGAAATGTTTCCTCTCTCTGTTCTGAGGCACCCTCTAAAAGTTGGCCGTTCATATCGTTGTATAGCCGGGGGCGCATTAGCGATGAACGGGGGGCCGGTCTCGAGGTCAAGGCCCAATAGCACAATATGCACAGAGGGGAATTGAAACATTGCACAATAGGCTGGCCGTACTGCAAGGATAAGTGTAGTCTACCAGACGGCATGTGCCGGAAGGTTATTTCTCAATAGGGTAATCCCCTTCTGGCGCTTCCCTCCACCGAGCGCGACCCCCCCTGTACTAAGGGGTTCTAGTAGAACTAACCTTCATTTTCGAAAAACATATTGACAAGCAAAGCTCGCACATTTGAGGGTGGGGTGTGGAGGAAGAGGGGTCAGGAGAGGAGCTTGGCCAGGGCGTATTGGCCCAAGTGTCGGTTTTCCTCGATTGTGTCGGGGTTGACGTCTGAGTTGTAAGCGATGAGAGGGATATCGCGTTCGTGGATGGAGGCGTGGGAGCGGAGGCCGGGGCGCATTTCGATCTGGGTCGGGTCACCGAAGACGTAGTTCTTCTCGGCGTTGACAAAGATGTTGCCAAGCCTGCCGGGGTGGAGGCGGTATTCGAGCACGGCCTCGTCATGGCTGAAGGCGCTGTGGACGCCGGGAGTCTCGCGGAGGATGGCCAGGGCTTCGGCCTCGTTCTTATCGTCCAGATAAACGAAAGTGCAGCCCCCCAGATTGGAATGCTGAAGGACATACCGATCTTTGATTATGGGGACTGGGTTGGAGCCTATGCCACGGGCTGCGAGGATGCTTTTCAGATCTACCATATGCTCCTTGGCAGACATGCCGTGGTCGGCGGTCAGGAGGAGGGTGGTGTCGGGGTGGTTGGAAAGAAGTTCGCCAATTGTGTCGTCGAGGATGGTCATGTGGCGTTGGGACTCGGGGTGATCGGGGGGAAAGGTGTGCATCGCGTAGTCGGTGGTGGCGATGTAGACGACGTCGAAGGGGGTCTTAGACATTAAGTGATCGGCGGCCTGGACTATCCAGCCGTTGACTTCGAGGGAGTAGATGGGGGGTGGGGGGCCGAGAACGGATACTGCCTCTTCCAGGGGCTGCTCCGAGGAGAAACCGACGGTGGCGTGAGCGCCGATGAGGGTGCGGAGCTTGTCCTTAGAGGAGACCATCAGGGTGCGCTTGCCGAGCGATGCGGCCTTCTGGAAGAGGGTCTCGGCGAGGATGAAGTCGGCGGACTCCATGTAGGTCTCAAGGCCGGTGTCGGTGTCGAGCCAGTAGTTGCAGTTGATGCCGTGGGACTCGGGATAGAGTCCGGTGACGAGGGAGACGTTGTTAACGTTGGTGACGGACGGCATCATGGAGCGGCCGATTTTCAGGAAACCCTTGGCGCAAACCTCGTCGATGTTCGGGGTATTGCAGGCCTGGAGATACTCGGGGTCAAAGCCGTCGATGATGATAATTACGATGGGGTTGTCCATGGGGGAATCGTAGCACAAGCGGGGATGGGGTTTCGCTAACTTAGGGAATAGATTATACGGGCAGACTTACCCGATGGCGGATTTGGCTTGTTGAGAGGGAGAGGAGATGGACTCTGTCTTGGCGGATAGAGGCGAATCTTCAGGCTCGGGCTCGGTGGAGGGGTGTGGGGATTGCTCGGTGGGTTGAGGACGAATGACGACCTGCATTCCCAAGGCTCGGGTGAGGCGCATTATGGTGGCGAAGCTGGGGTTGCCGTTGGGGGAAAGGGCTTTATAGAGGCCGGCCCTGCTCATGCCGACCTGTTGGGCGAGCCCGGTCATGTTTTGGGCTCGGGTAACGTCTTGCAAGGAGGCTCGTATGACGTTGCCGTCGCCGGGGTCTTCTTCAGAGCAGGCTTCAACATAGAGTCGGGCGTAGTCTATGTCCTTGAGACGTTTGGTAGGGTCCCAATATGTGTATCCGTCCGGTAACTTCACATTTACCCCCATTCTCTAGCCAATTGGCGTGCACGTTCTATATCTCGGCGTTGGCTGGACTTATCGCCACCACAAAGTAGCACGATGATATTTGGGCCGTTTCGGATGAAGTAAAGACGATAGCCGGGTCCGTAGTGGATGCGTAGCTCAAAAACACCGTATCCTACGGCCCGCGTGTCGCCCAAGTTGCCTTCGGCCACACTCCTCATGCGTGCGTCAATCTTTAATTTGGCAGTGGTATCTCTAAGCCTGCTAAACCACCCAGTAAATGTATTGCTTTCAATAATCTGGAGGTTCATATGTACCAACACGTATTGTAAACTATAGTGGACACATCGTCAAAATGAAATACAAGGGGTAGGGGTGGGGTGTGTTAACATTCGGGGATGGAGATGAGTGGATTTCACCCTGTTGTAAAGGCCTGGTTTGAGGGGAGATTTGAGGGGCCGACGGAGGCTCAGGCGCAGGGTTGGGTGTCGATAGCGCAAGGGAAGCACACGCTGATCTCGGCGCCGACGGGGTCGGGTAAAACGCTGGCTGCTTTCCTGAAGTGCATTGACGACCTGATATGGGAAGGGCTGGACTCGGGGCTGGAGGACGTGACGCAGATAGTGTACGTCTCCCCGTTGAAGGCGCTTTCCAATGACATCGAAAGGAACCTGGCGGGACCGCTTTCGGAGATAACGGCGAAAGCGGAGGAGATGGGGATAGCGGCGCCGGAGATCCGGGTGGGGCTGAGGACTGGGGACACGAAAGCCTCGCAGCGGCAGAGCATGGCCAAGAGGCCGCCGCATATCCTGATCACCACACCCGAGTCGCTGTACATCTTGCTGACTTCCAAGAGTGGAAGGCAGGGGCTGAGGGGGGTGAAGACGCTAATCATCGACGAGATTCATGCGGTGGCTGACGACAAAAGGGGGTCGCACCTGAGTCTTTCGATGGAGAGGCTGTGTGCGCTGGCCGAGGGCCCGGTGACGAGGATCGGGCTGTCGGCGACACAGAGGCCGATAGAAGAGGTGGCGCGGTTCCTGGTCGGTAACGCTCATATTGATGAGAAGAGGAATCCCGACTGCCTGATAGTGAATGCGGGGCACGCACGGAAGATTGACCTGGCTATCGAGATGCCGGGTTCGGAGCTAGGGCCGATTGCGAGCCACGAGTTGTGGGCGGAGACGCTGGACAGGGTAGTGGAACTGGCCGAGGGGCACGAGACTACGCTGGTCTTCGTCAACACGCGGCGGTTGGTGGAAAGAGTGGCGCATCAGCTAACGGAGCGGCTCGGGGAAGAGGCGATAGCGGCACACCATGGCAGTATGTCGCGGGAGAGGCGGTTCCAGGCGGAGCAGGCACTGAAAGCGGGCAAGACGAAGATATGCGTGGCCACGGCCTCTTTGGAGTTGGGCATCGACGTGGGACTGGTGGACCTGGTCTGCCAGATAGGGTCGCCGCGGTCTATTGGGTTGCTGTTGCAGAGAGTGGGGCGCTCCGGGCACACGATTAAGGGGACGCCCAAGGGTCGGATGTTCCCGTTGACCCGTGACGAGTTGGTGGAGTGCATCGCCTTGGCTCGGGCCGTGCGCCGGCAGAACCTGGACACCCTGTCAATCCCGTCTTGGCCGCTGGACGTGCTAGCCCAGCAGATAGTAGCCGGTTGCGTGGCGGAGGAGTGGGACGAAGACGAACTCTTTGAGGTGATCCGCAAAGCGTATCCGTACCGGGACTTGCCGAGAGAGAAGTATGACCAGGTGGTGAAGATGTTGGCCGAGGGGGTGGCCCCGAGGGAAGGAAGGAGGACGGCGCACCTGCATCGGGACGGGGTGGCGGGCAAGTTGAAGGGTAGGAGAGGGGCTCGGATACCTGCATTGACGAGCGGGGGCGCGATTCCAGACACCGCAGACTACGACGTTGTGGCAGACCCCGAAGGTGTATTCGTAGGAACCGTCAATGAAGACTTCGCAATAGAGAGTATGGCCGGCGACATATTCTTGCTGGGCAACACGCCGTGGCGTATCCGCAGGGTAGAGAGTGGCCGGGTACGGGTGGAGGATGCCCAAGGCCTGCCGCCATCGATTCCTTTCTGGTTAGGAGAGGCGCCGGGTCGGACATGGGAGCTTTCGGAGGAGATTACGGAACTGCGCGGCGGGATCGAAGAGCGGCTGGGAGACAAGGATAGAGCGGAAGGCTGGGTGACGGATGAGTCGGGGGTGGGAGGGGAGGCGGCTCGGCAAGTGGTCGAATACGTAGATGAGGGGAGGCGGGTGCTGGGAGGCGTACCGTCGGGGAACAAGATATACGCCGAGCGGTTCTTCGACGAGTCGGGTGGGACGCAGGTGGTGATACATTCGCCGCTCGGGGCGCGGGTGAACCGGGCCTGGGGGATGGCGCTGCGGAAGCAGATATGCCGGAGCTTCGACTTCGAGCTTCAGGCGGCGGCGACGGATGACGGAATCAACTTCTCGTTAGGGCCGAACTTGTCGTTCCCGCTGGAGGAGCTGTTCAGCTATCTGAGCACCAAGAACGTCGAGAAGGTTTTGACGCAGGCGGCGTTGCAGGCACCCCTGTTCCAGACGAGATGGCGTTGGAACGCTACGCGGGCCTTGGCTATTATCAAGTTCTCGGGTGGAAAGAAGGTGCCGGCTCCGTTGGTGCGGATGAGGTCCGAGGACCTTTTGGCGTCTGTGTTTCCGGCGCAGGTGCAGTGCCAGGACAACGCCCCGACAGCCGATATCGAAGTGCCGGACCACCCACTGGTATTCGAGACGGTGCGGGACTGCTTGACCGAGGCTATGGACCTGGAAGGGTTGACCCGGCTGCTGGGAGATATAGAGAGCGGCGTTGTAGAGGTATTCGCACGGGACACGCCTCAGCCCTCGGTGTTCTCCCATCAGATATTGAATGCGATGCCCTACGCCTTTCTGGACGACGCCCCATTGGAGGAGCGGAGGTCCAGGGCGGTATCGCTGAGGCGGGCGCTGCCGGAGGACTCGCGAGACCTGGCCTCTTTGGACCCGGAGGCGATAGCTGCGGCTGCGGCGGATGCGTGGCCACCGGCACGGGACGCCGACGAGATGCACGACCTGCTATTGAGCGTCGGGCTGATCTCGGATGGTGAGATTGCGGTGAGGTATGGAGGTGGAGATGGTGGAGTCGTTAAAGAGTGGTTGGAAGAGCTATTGGACTCGGGGAGAGTGACGACATTTCGGAGGGCGGACGGGTCTCGGGCGTGGGTGGCAGTCGAGACGTTACGGGAGGTGATGCCTGCATACCCGGAAGCGGACCTGTATCCAAGACCACCGGAACGTTTCTTGAGCGATCCGGATGCATATCCCGGGGAAGGGGTGGTGAGGTTGGTGCGGGGCCGGACAGAGGTTTCGGGGCCACAGACTGCCGAGGAGATCGGGGAGATGCTGGCATTGCCTGAGGGGACGGTAAGGGCAGCATTGGCGCAGCTGGAATCGGAGGGACAGGTGTTGAGAGGGTCATTCAGGCCGGGGGTTATCGGCGAGGAGTACTGCGACAGGCGTATCCTGGCCCGGATACACCGGGCGACGATATCGAGGCTGAGGCGGGAGATCGAACCGGTCTCGGAGTCGGTGTTCATGCGGTTCCTGCTGCGCTGGCAGCACGTGGAGCCGGACAAGATGTTGAGTGGAGAGTCGGGGCTGATTGAGGTTATCGAGCAGCTGCAGGGGTTCGAGGCGGCGGCGGGCGCTTGGGAGCCGCACTTGCTGAAGGCGCGGGTGGCAGGGTACGAGCCTACGATGCTGGATGACCTGTGCTTTGGAGGGGAGGTGGTGTGGGGCCGTATGACACAGCACCGCCACGCACCCGATCAGCCCATATCCAAGGTGGGACTGACGAGGAACGGGCCGATAACGTTGGGGCTTCGGGAAAACCTTGATTGGCTACTGGACCCGACTCCCGAAGATGATCAGGGACTGGGTGGAGCGGCTCGGGATATCCTGAACGTCCTCACGAAGCGCGGGGCCTCATTCCAGTCGGACATTGCCAAGTTGAGCAGACGGTTGCCTTCGGAGGTGAAGGACGGTCTGTGGCAACTGGTGGCGGCGGGTCGGGCCACGGCGGACGGATTCACACCCCTGCGCCACGTAAATAACGGTCCGCCTCCGAATATGCGCCGTAGCACCCGATTGCGAAGGAGGGCGAGGAATCGGCCTTCGACGACCCGTTGGTCCCTGCTCCAACCCTTGGGAGATAGCGAGAGGTCGGCGACGGAGAGGGCGTTCCAACTGCTCCGACGTTATGGTGTGATGTTCTATGAAATGCTGGCCCGTGAGCCGATGGCGCCACCGTGGCGAGAGCTGGTGAGAATATACCGGCAGGCCGAGGCGCAGGGGAAGATCAGGGGAGGCAGGTTCATATCGGGGCACGTGGGGGAGCAGTTTGCGCTACCTGAAGCCATCGAAATGCTGCGCTCGACGCGGAAGCAGGAGGGGTCGGGGCGGTACGTGCAGGTGTCGGCGTGCGACCCGTTGAACTTGGTGGGGATAATCAGCCCCGGGCCACGGGTGCCGGCGGCGATGGGGAACTTGGTGGTGTACCAGAACGGGGTAGCGGTGGCCTCGGTGGAGGGGGGCAGGTTGAATGAGAGATCGGCATTGCCTCGGAGTGCGAAGCTGGAGGTGCTGGGGATGACGGCGGGTAGGCCTGGTTTGAGGGTGCGCGGGGTGGGGTAGGGATGGGCGCGGTTGGGGTGGGTGGGGCGTAGATGGGTTAAGACGACGTTTGAGATTCCTCGCGGAGCCTCGGAATGACAGGGGAGAAGGGACTCGGTTGGGAATCAGGACGACCACGACGGATTAACAGACTGGGACCACCCACCGCCCGACCCTTCGACTCGGCTCCCGCCTCGGCGGATCTCCGACAGGGTGAGCGGCCCCACACGGGGATGGATTCACGCCTAGGCGCACGCCAAAGGCGCACTTTCAGCATCTTCGACCGGCTCTCGGCGGCCGGAATGACGGAGGGGAGATGGGAGGGGTGGGGAAAGGGCGTACGGAAGCGGCTAGGCGTCCAGCCTGAGGACGGGGGCGTCTTTGCCTTCGCCCATCTTGTAGACGGCGGAGTACATGTTCCACCACATGTTACGGCCTTCAAGGGCTGCGCGCCGTACGGAAGCCTTTTGCTCGGGGGTGGTGGCATGAGCGGCGGCGGTGTTCCAGCCGGTCTCTGCGTGGACCTCATCGGCGCCGACGTGGACGGCGAAGTAGGAAGCCTGGGGCTCGGTGTAGCCGTACTTGTCGATGAGCCCCTTTGTGACGCCGTCGCAGAACTCGGTGAACATATCCTCGATGCCCATCGACACGAAGCTGAGAGCTTCAACCCACCTGCCGCGCATGGCGTAGGCGGAGACGGTGTCGGGGTAGACCTTGGTCTCGGGGATCATGGGACGTGCGTCGACGTCCTCTTCCGAGAAACCGGCGGCAGCCCCGGCCCGGATGGCCAGCTCCCAGTGGGAAGGCACTTCAGGAGTACCGGTCAATTCGCCGAAGAGGTTCTCGGCGAGTTCCATGCGGATGTGCCTCGGGGCTTGGGGGATGATGAGAGAGAGGGAGGAGATGCCCTCCTCTACGGTGTGCTTAAGCTGGGCGCAGAGCTCGGCGATGGTGTTTGGCTTAAGGGCGCCGTTGACCAGGTCGATGTAGATGGGGTGGTTAACGACGGACTCGCTTTGAATTTCTTCTCTCAGGTCTGTCCAGAAGGTGTCGGTGGTCATGGTGCAACTCCGTTGGGGGTGGTGTGGGGCGATTTTAGCATAAAGCCGAGGTTCTTCTACTGGCCTCTGTGTACTTCAAGCGGTCGGCTGCAGTTGACAAGTTACAATCAAAGTCGGGAGTGGACAATCAAAGGGATTCGGCTTTGGATATGATTGTCTGCGGGGGACAGGCACGGATTTTGATTGTCTGTCTTGTCGGACGGGAGTGTTATTCAGACCTCCCAGAGACTTTGCAGGACTACACGCCTTGCCCTTGGTACTCCTCGGATGACCCTCACTCTCCTCGGCGAATCTTCGACTCTCCTCAGCGAGCCTACGGCCCTAGCCCTCTCATGCCTTGGCGCACGCCAAAGGCGCATTTGCAGCATCCACCACCCATAGAAAGCCCTTTGCGTAACTGCAGGTTGTATCGTTTGTGCCATCCAGATCACTTAACCTCCGCCCCCGCTCATACTTCGAGAGCCTCAGCACGAGCGGCCCCAGCCCCTCCAACAGTGGTTATGCAAAGGTCGCATCGAGGGAGAGGGGGTAGTACACCGCCCCTCACTCTCACCATCGGGGTTATATGAAGGTCTCGTCCAGGGGAGGAGATAGCCTATTTTCACGGAATGGAAGTTTCTTGGGGGTTTGGGTTCGGGGATGAGGGGAAGATAGGGTAAAGGTTCGGTTGTGGTCAATGGGGTGATGTCACTTGGGGGTGTTCCACTTGCAGCGGGCACGGCGGGAGGGGATGGGGTGTTAAGGAGGGACGTGAGTGGGCAAGTCCTAGATCCCTCGCGGGGCCGCGGGATGACACGGGGGATGGGGGTGGGGGGAGGGAGTGGAAGGATTTCTGTCCCACGCTGGGGAAAAGGCTGTAATCGTGGCTGACGTTGACTGGCAACATCAGCCACAGTTCTTTATCCAGGGGGGTGGGGGGAGCGGGTGGGGATGATGATGAGGACCATGGCCGCAGCTACTATGGTGATGCCGGCGAATACGAAAGTCGACTGTATTGATATGTGGTCGGCGATGAGGCCGCCTATCACGGCTCCGAATGCGCCGATCGCCATGGACGCCGTATAGACCAGGCCAACGGATGTGCCGTGAACTCCAGGCGGCGACAGGTCTATGGCTGTGGCGACGAAAATGGGGAGGTAGGTGAACGTGACCGCGGCGATGGCAATAATGGTAAGGAGCAGTTGAATCCCTGGGTCGGCGTAGGCCAGCGCTACGCAGAGGAGGCCGAAGGTTGTCAGTTCAGGCACGAGCACCGACTTGCGACCGTACCTGTCCGATACCAATCCCATGATCGGATGGGTTGCTATGCCGACGGTGTGGAGAAGGGAGATGTACACGCCAACTTTGAAGGTCGAAAACTCGAGGTGCTCCCTAAGATATATCGGCAGGAAGGTTGTCATGGCGTAGTCGCCCATGCTGACTATGCCGCACAGTGTCACCACGGCCATCAGACGCCGGTTCTTGAGCAGCGGGGCAGCAGCCGAAAAATATTCTTTGATGGAAGAGGCGCCCTGCTGACCTTTCAGGCCTCGTAGGGCGAGCCATATGACAATCGCGGCGAGGGCGGCGGGGAGGAAACTGTACTGGAGAAGCCGAGGCCACAGGATGCGTTGCAGGAGCACTCCTGCCACCAGGGGGCCCAGTACCTCTCCCACACTCGCCCCAGCCCCGTGCATGGTGAGGGCCAAGCCTCTTCTTTCGGGGAAACGGGCTGATAGTGCGGCTATGGCGGTAGGGTGCCACATGGAAGTGCCCACGCCGACCAGGATCACGGCCAACGCTATGGCGTAGTACGTTTGCAGAGACCCGGAGGCCAAGTAGCCGAAGGCGACCAGCATCATGGCTGCCATCAGGAACAGCGGCCGCTTGCTGCTGTAGCGGTCGGCGATGAAGCCGCCGGGCATTGCGGCAGCGCCACTGCTGACGTCCCGGGACATGACCAGGGCCCCGGCTGCGAGGTTGCTAAGCCCCAACCCGGCCTTGATTTCGGGAAAGACCACAGCGAAGGCGGCGCCGTACAGGTGCTTTAGCCCGTGGCCCGCGACCAGGGTGACTACGAGCAGTTTAGGGCCAGATTCGCGAGTGGGGGGTTCGGTGGAGGGGTCCATCGTTGATACCTCTGTTTAAGGAGGCATGGCGCGTCCGTACACTACGCGCGGGCGGCGGCCACGGAATCCGGGTTGTTGCGGGTGGGGACGAAGATCAACAGGAGTGCGGCGGCTATTACGACGATACCGGCGAAAATGAAGGTTGACGGGAGGGAGACTTTGTCTGCAAGGAGGCCGCCGAGGATCGCACCGATACCTCC
The DNA here is from genome assembly GCA_965222055.1 of Dehalococcoidia bacterium. Classification (GTDB taxonomy): domain Bacteria; phylum Chloroflexota; class Dehalococcoidia; order Plut-88900; family Plut-88900; genus Plut-88900. The sequence goes on along the minus strand of CBDCTF010000007.1, from coordinate 2,561,393 downwards.
GAAGAGCATGGAACCGGTGTAGACGAGGGCCACGGAGGTGCCGTGGACGCCGGGGGGAGAGAGGTCTATTGCGTAGGCGACGAAGATGTGGTGGAAAGTGAACATCACTGCACCGATAGCGATGATGGTGAGGATCAGCTGTGGGCCCTCGGAGGCGTAGGCGAGGGCGATGCAGAGGAGCCCGAAGAAAATCATGCCCGGGACAAGGGCCATTTTTCGGCCATACTTATCTGAAATGTAGCCCATGATGGGGTGGGTAGCTATGCCTATTGCCTGCAGCATCGATGCGTAGATACCGACCTCCAAGGATGAAAACTCGAGGTCTTCGCGCAGATAGATTGGGACGAAGGTTGTGATGACGTGATTGCTCATAGAGCGGAAGCCGGAGAGGATGACCACGGCGATAAATGCGCGGTTCTTCAGCAGAACGCCGGAGGTAGCGAAATACTCCTTGAGGGAGGATACACCCGGTTGGCCTTTGAGATTCCTGAGGGCAAACCATACGAAGAAGGCGGCAAGGGCGGCGGGGATGAAGCTGAATTGCAGCAGGGTGGGCCAGGTGATCAGCAGAAGCAAGCCACCGGCGATGAGGGGCCCGAGGATCTCGCCGGCAGAGCCGCCTGATCCGTGGAGGGAGATGGCGAACCCTCTCCTAGTGGGGAATCGGGCGGACAAGGAAGCGATGGCTGAGGGGTGCCAAAGGGAGACGCCGATACCAAAAAGGCTGATTGTGATGGCTACGGCCCAGTAGGTTTCCAGGGTACCGGCGGCGAGATAACCGATAGCTAGCAGGGCCAAGGAGATGGTCAGAATTATCGACCATTTGCTGCTGAACCGATCGGCGAGGAAGCCGGAGGGCATTGTGGAGACGCCGGCAGAGACGTCTCGTGCGGTGACGAGTGCGCCGGCGGCCAGGTTGGACAGCATGAGTCCGTTCTTGATCTCCGGGAGGACGATCATGAAGGCGGCGGCGTAGAGGTGTTTCAGTCCGTGGCCGGATACTGTGGTTGCGGCAAGGAGAGTGCGGCCCTCGTTTGACGATTGGGAGGCGGTAGGAGAGTCCATTAGCTAGAGCCGCGCTCCGTATCTGGGGTTGGGGCCGAGGGTTTGCTTGATAACGCCCTGAGCGGCTTTGAGGAATCGGATAATTATGCCGCGGGTCTCGGTGGGGTCAATCATCTCCTCCACTCCGAAGGCCTCGGCGGTCTTCCAGGGGGATGCGGCCTTACGCATGCGGTCCTCGATCTGGGCGATGTAGGCGGCGGGGTCGTCTGATGCCTGGATCTGGCGCCGGTGGGCTGAAAAGACGCCGCCCTCGATGGGCATGTCTCCCCACTCGGCAGTGGGCCATGCGAGGCGGAGGTTCAGTCGGCTGGCGTTGCCCGTGGCGAGGCCGGCCATGCCGTAGCACTTGTGCAGATAGACCGAGACCATGGGAACGTTGGCGTCATGAAGGGCCTGGAGGGCGCGCATCCCTTTGCGGAGAGTACCCTCCCTCTCGGCGTCGGGGCCGATCATGAAGCCGGGTACGTCGACGAAGTAGATCATGGGCATGTGGAAGGTGTCGCAGAACTCTATGAAGCGAGTCTTCTTCTCGGAGCCCGGGCCGTCGAGAGCGCCGCCGAGGTGCATGGGATTGTTGGCGAGAATGCCGACGGGGTAGCCTCCGAAACGGGCGAAGCCGCAAACGAAGGCCGGGGCACGGTGGCCGCCTATTTCGAAGAAGGAGCCGCGGTCGGCGATGACCTCGATGATGTCACGTACGTCGTAGGCGGCTTTTGGGTCCTCGGGCATAATTTCGAGGAGGACCTCGTCCTGGCGGTCGGGGGGGTCGTCGGTGGGTACGTAGGGGGGCATCTCCCAGACGTTCTGCGGGAGGTAGCTGAGGACGGTCTTGATCTGGCGAATGGCGTCGGCGTCGTCCTCGGCGATGTTGTCTACCACACCGGAGATGACTGCGTGGACTTCTGCCCCGCCGAGGACGAACTTGTCGATACGGTGGCCGAGGGCCCGCTCGACAAGGGGAGGACCTCCGGCGAAGATGCAGGCGGCCTTGGTCATTACGCTGAAGTGGGAGACGACGAGTCGGGCGCCGGTGACCCCCGCGCAGGCGCCCATGGCTGCGGCCATTACCGGGACCTCTCCCATTAGCTTGTAGGCAGGATCGATATTGATGCCGCTGACGAGGGGAGAGTGGCCCTGGTGAGCCTCCCACCCGATTCCGCCTCCGACGCCTTCCATAAGCATGACAAGTGGGATGCGATATTCGTGGGCGAGATCTTCAACGAAGCCGGCCATACCGCCCTTGAGGCGGTCATGGTGGATCTCAAGTACACCGCCTTCGACGGTGAAGTCCTCTCCGCCTACGGCAACGTCCCGGCCATTGACCTGCCCGAGGCCCATGACGTAGCCGGAAGCGGTGGGTGGAAGGCGGTTGCCGTCGGGGTCGAAGCGCTCATGGACGGCTACGGTACCGACTTCGAGGAAGGAACGGGGGTCGGTGATGTGGTCGATACGCTCTCGGATGGTCCAGCGACCTGCAGCACGCTGCCGGGCGATGGTCTCAGGGCCTCCGAGCTTAAGAGCGCGCTCCCGGGCCTCGACGAGCTTGGCTCGGGCTGCTTCCCATGTAAATCCGGCCATAGGTCGCTCCTTGGGTCGGGCGGTTTCATCCATTAGCTAGAGCCGCGCTCCGTATCTGGGGTTGGGGCCGAGGGTTTGCTTGATAACGCCCTGAGCGGCTTTGAGGAATCGGATAATTATGCCGCGGGTCTCGGTGGGGTCAATCATCTCCTCCACTCCGAAGGCCTCGGCGGTCTTCCAGGGGGATGCGGCCTTACGCATGCGGTCCTCGATCTGGGCGATGTAGGCGGCGGGGTCGTCTGATGCCTGGATCTGGCGCCGGTGGGCTGAAAAGACGCCGCCCTCGATGGGCATGTCTCCCCACTCGGCAGTGGGCCATGCGAGGCGGAGGTTCAGTCGGCTGGCGTTGCCCGTGGCGAGGCCGGCCATGCCGTAGCACTTGTGCAGATAGACCGAGACCATGGGAACGTTGGCGTCATGAAGGGCCTGGAGGGCGCGCATCCCTTTGCGGAGAGTACCCTCCCTCTCGGCGTCGGGGCCGATCATGAAGCCGGGTACGTCGACGAAGTAGATCATGGGCATGTGGAAGGTGTCGCAGAAGTCTATGAAGCGGGTCTTTTTCTCGGAGCCCGGGCCGTCGAGAGCGCCGCCGAGGTGCATGGGATTGTTGGCGAGAATGCCGACGGGGTAGCCTCCGAAACGGGCGAAGCCGCAAACGAAGGCCGGGGCACGGTGGCCGCCGATTTCGAAGAAGGAGCCGCGGTCGGCAACGACCTCGATGACGTCCCTAACGTCGTAGGCGGCCCTTTGGTCCTCGGGCATGATTTCGAGGAGGACCTCATCCTGGCGTTCGGGGGGGTCGTCGGTGGGGACGTAAGGAGGCATCTCCCAGACGTTTTGGGGGAGGTAACTGAGGACGGTCTTGATCTGGCGTATGGCGTCGGCGTCGTCCTCGGCGATGTTATCCACGACACCGGAGATGACTGCGTGGACCTCGACCCCGCCCAGCACGAACTTGTCGATACGATGACCCAAGGCCCGCTCGACGAGGGGAGGACCTCCGGCGAAGATGCAGGCGGCCTTGGTCATGACGCTGAAGTGGGAGACGGCGACTCGGGCGCCGGTGACCCCCGCGCAGGCGCCCATGGCTGCGGCCATTACCGGGACCTCTCCCATTAGCTTGTAGGAAACGTCGATTTTGTGGCCGCTGACAAGGGGAGCGTGACCTTGGTGAGCTTCCCAGCCAACACCGCCTCCGACGCCTTCCATGAGCATGACGAGGGGGATGCGATATTCGTGGGCGAGCTCTTCAATGAAGCCAGCCATGCCGCCCTTGAGTCGATCATGTTGGGTGTCAATTACACCGCCTTCGACGGTGAAGTCCTCTCCGCCAACCGCCACGTCCCGGCCATCGATCTGGCCGAGGCCCATGACGTAGCCGGATGCGGTGTCCGGAAGGCGGTTACCGTCGGGGTCGAAGCGCTCATGGACGGCAACGGTGCCGACTTCTAGGAAGGAACCGGGGTCTGTGATGTGGTCGATGCGCTCGCGGATGGTCCAGCGTCCAGCGGCGCGCTGGCGGGCGACGGAATCGGGGCCGCCGAGTTGTAGAGCGCGCTCCCGGGCCTCGACGAGCTTGGTTCGGGCGGCTTCCCATGTAAATCCGGCCATAGGTCGCTCCTTGGGTGAGGGGTGGGGCTATGGTAATGGGAAGGGTGAGGGGTTTTCAATAGGGGAGGGGGAGGGAGGGTGATTCCCGAATCGCCCTTACGGAGGGCCGTCTGAGGGAGGAAGCCCTGCCCATTCCGCTCTTGAGACCCTTCGACGGGGCTCACGCCACGGCGCATCTTCGACAGGGCGAGCGGCTGAGCCTGTCTCAAAAGGGAGTGGGGGTTTATGCATCAGCGTAAATTTGGAGGTGAGAAGTTCTGAGTGGAGGTTATTCGAGATGCCACTGAGACCGATGGGAGGAGAGCAGGTGTTGGTGATGCCCCCGACCCTGGATGAGATGGCTCTGAAGGATCATCCAGTGCGGTTAGTGGTGACGTTCGTCGATGCACTGGACCGGGAGGACTGGGTAGAGATGGGAGTTGACATCAACGTAGGCCGGACGGGAGCGTCGGCATACCATCCCATGGCATTGTTGGGGGTGTGGGGTACGGATTCATGACAGGGGTTAGGTCGAGCCGCAAGCTGGAGGGGGCGGGCGTTGCGCCAGGGCTGTTGGGGGACGGCCATACAAGAGTTTCCGGCACCGCCAGCCTCACCTGAGCCTCGGTCTACAAACGCCGCTGGGGAGAGGAGGACAGCGACTATCGGATATTTACGGACAACACTTCGCTAAAGGGGTTTGCGAGCCAGGAAGCAGTACAATGGCGAGAAGATTCCGGCCCCGCCGCCCGCGACACAGGCGTTGGCGGTCCGATCAAGCAGTCCGGCCACATCCGTGGAGCCTTTCGGGAACACTCTCAGCGCCTCGGCCAGCCTGAATGCCCCGATGAACACCTTGCGGCCAAGGGGGGTCCTACGGAGAGCGTTGTTCAGGGTCCTGCACCGCGTCTCCATGGGCTGATACCACGGCGTGATCAGAATGTTCTCATCAATGGCCCGGTCCTTCCCCTCGACGACCGAAAATCCAACCTTTTCGAGGGCTCGGTTCACCTCGCTCATGGTCGCGATATCCTTGAGCGCGATGCCATGCATCAGGTCCCGCTTGATAGCCTGGTGACGATTATCGTTGGGGTCGAACTTGTCCGTCATGCACATTTCCTGACCCCAAAAAAGGGCCCCGGGTTTCAGCACGCGGTATATCTCGGCGAACGCGCCCGCCTTGTCCGGCGCATGGCAGGTCGATTCGATAGCGTAGGCGCGGTCGAACGTGCCGTCCGCGATGGCGCCCATGTCCATGAAGCTGCAAGCAAGGTAGTCGACCATGTGGTCGAGACCTGCCTCGGAGTTCAACGATTTCGCCTTGTCCAGCTGGATTTCATTGCTGTTGACCCCGACGACCCTGACACCGGACTCACGGACGACATTGCGCATCGGGCCGCCGATCCCGCAACCGACATCGACCACCGTCATCCCCTCGCGCAGTTCCAGCTTGGCTATCATGAGTCGCTGATGCCGGATCTTGGAGTCTTCCACGCTCTCCCTGGGCGATAGCGGGGCGAAGTGCAGGGATTCGCCCCAACCGAACACCATGAACTCGCTGCAAAGGTCGTAGTATTCCTTGACGGTTGCGGCGTGGTCGTAGGCCTTGGCGTCGGCATCATTGGCAGACGCTCTATCGAGCCATCCATCGAAGTGCTGCACGCGACCGGCGACGTTCGACCCACGGTACGCGGCCTTCAGCCCATTGGATAGTTTGCGAAGTTGCATGGCAGCGTTTCTCATAAAACATATAGTAATAGTTTCAGTGGATGTTGGAAACGCCACGAGGTTTCATTACGCTGTGAGAGGAATTTCCCCACCGCCACCACTTCCACCGGCCTCACCTGAGCCTCGGCCTACAACCGCCATTGCGGAGAGGATGACAGGCGCTGTCGGATATTTACGGATAACACTTCGGTTGATTGACATTGGGAACGGTGTACAAATATGATCGCGTCTGCTTTCCGCAAGGATTTGGCATTCGTATATGAAGAACTATTCTTTCCTAAATCTGATACGTAACTCGTTCAGCCACCACGAGAACTGGCCTCGAGTGTGGCGCAGTCCTCAGCCTAAAGAGCGCTACGACGCTGTAATCGTGGGTGCCGGGGGGCACGGGCTGGCGACGGCCTACTACCTGGCTAAGAATCACGGGATTACGGATGTGGCGGTGGTGGAGAAGGGCTATCTGGGGGGCGGGAGTGTCGGGAGGAACACGACGATAGTCCGGTCCAACTACCTGTGGGACGAGACTTCCTTCCTATACGAGCACGCGATGAAGCTGTGGGAGGGCCTGAGCCAGGAGCTGAATTTCAACTTGATGTTCAGCCAGCGGGGAGTGCTTAACCTGTGCCACAACCTCCAGGAGCTTCGGGACACGGCTCGTCGGGTCAACTCCAACAAGCTCAACGGCATTGACGCCGAGCTTCTGGATACGCGACAGGTCGCGGAGCTGGTGCCGGTCCTCAACACCTCGCCGGACATACGGTATCCCGTGCTGGGGGCCTCGTACCAGAAGAGGGGAGGGACGGCGCGTCATGACGCCGTTGCCTGGGGTTTCGCACGGGCGGCGGACGCCCGCGGGGTCGACATCATCCAGAACTGCGAAGTGACCGGCATTCAGGTCACCAATGGAGAGGTCACGGGGGTCGATACAACTCGGGGTGTGATAAAGGCCGGGAAGGTGGCCCTGGCCGTAGCGGGCAACAGCACCGTTCTCGCCGACATGGCGGGTATCCGGCTTCCCATATCTACGCACCCTTTACAGGCCCTGGTCTCGGAGCCAATCAAGCCGATCATTGATAGCGTTGTAATGTCCAATGCCGTACACGCCTATGTCAGCCAGACCGATAAGGGGGAACTGATCATCGGGGCAGGGATTGACTCCTATAGTGGCTACGGGATGAGGGGCAGCTACTCCGTTGTGGAGGAGACTGTCGAGGCGGTAGTAGAGATGTTCCCGATATTCAGCCGGTTGCGGCTTCTGAGACACTGGGGCGGAGCCGTGGACATCTGCCCCGACGCGAGCCCGATTATCGGGAAGACTCCGGTCAAGGGACTCTACGTCAACTGTGGCTGGGGCACGGGCGGATTCAAGTCGACGCCAGGGTCGGGGTGGGTATACGCGCACACGATAGCTCAGGACCAGCCCCACGAACTGAATGCTCCTTTCACCCTGGACAGGTTCGTCACGGGAGAGCTTATCGACGAGCATGGCGCGGCGGCGGTGGCGCACTAAGCATCGGGACACGATTATGCTGTACATAGAATGCCCATATTGCGGACCACGGGAAGAGACCGAGTTCTCCTATGGCGGAGAGGCGCACATAGCCCGGCCCATGACCCCGGACCAGCTTTCCGACGAGGAATGGGGTCAATACCTGTTTGGTCAGACCAACACCAGCGGCCTCTACCGCGAGAGGTGGATGCACAGCGCCGGGTGCCGGCGCTGGTTCAACGCGGAGAGAGATACGGTCAGCTACGTAATCAAGTCGGTTTACAAGACGGGTGAGCAACCGCCGGGGGCGGGGGAGCAGGAGCGAGATGGCTCGAAATAAGCCTCAACCCTTCCGCCTTGATAGCGGGGGCCGCATCAACCGCGGCAGGCCGCTGATCTTTGTTTTCAATGGGCGCACCTATCGCGGTTGTGAAGGCGACACTGCGGCGTCGGCGCTGCTGGCCAATGGGGTGCACCTGGTCGGGCGGAGCTTCAAGTACCACCGGCCTCGTGGGATCGTGGGGGCGGGGCTGGAGGAGCCGAACGCGCTGCTGCAAGTCGGCACGGGAGCGCGAACCACACCCAACCTCCGGGCCACGGAGGTGCAACTCTCCGATGGCATGGTCATGAAGAGCGTCAACTGCTGGCCCAGTGCGAATCGTGACATCGCCGCCATTAACAGCAAGCTGACCCGATTCCTGCCTCCGGGCTTCTATTACAAGACATTCATGTGGCCTCGCAGGATGTGGAGTACATATGAGGGAGTCATTCGCAAGGCCGCGGGACTTGGGGAGTCACCTCGGGTCCCGGACCCCGACAAATACGACCGGATGAATGCCCATTGCGACGTTCTGATTGCCGGGGGAGGGCCGGCGGGACTAGCGGCGGCGCTGGAGGCGGGGGCGACGGGGGCTCGGGTCATATTGGCAGACGACGGCGCAGAGTTTGGAGGGGACCTCTTGTCCTCTCGTCGTACGATAGATGGGCAGCCCGCCGAGCTTTGGATTAAGGCTGCTGTCAGGCAACTCTCGGAGATGCCGGAAGTGAAGTTGTTGCCTCGGAGCTCGGTGTTCGGCTATTACGACCACAATTTCCTTGCGATAGCTCAGTCTTTCACCCCGAAACAGGCCGCTTCCCATCCCCACCACCCCAACCAGCGCATCTGGAGAGTCCGGGCGAAACAGGTGGTTATAGCCTCGGGCTCTTTCGAGAGGCCACTGATATTTCCAAACAATGACATGCCGGGGGTGATGCTCGCCTCTGCTGTGTCGAGCTACATCAATCGTTATGCAGTCTTGCCTGGTCGCAGAGTCGTGCTGTTCACGAACAACGACAGCGGATATCGCACTGCCCTTGACCTGGCCGACGCCGGTGCGGAAATCAGGGCGGTGGTAGACCTCCGTCCCAATCCCCAGGGTGCACTACCTGCCAGCGCGCGGGACAAGGGAATCCGTGTTATTGGAAGCCATGCCGTTGTGGATGTTAAGGGTGTGAAGAAGGTGAAGGGCGTGGTGATCATGGACCTGGACCAGAGGGGCACGGGGGTGCGGGGGGATGCCAAGACCATAGACTGCGATCTGCTTGCGGTGTCGGGGGGGTGGAACCCGACGGTCCACCTTCACTCACAGTCGGGAGGGAGGACTAGATTCGACGAGAATCTCGGCGCATTCGTGCCGGGTGAATCGGTGCAGCGGGAGCGAAGTGCGGGGGCGTGTGCGGGCGCTTTCGACCTGGAATCTTGCATTGGGGACGGACTAGCCGTGGGTGCGGGGGCAGCTCGGGACGCGGGTTTCGGGGACGGCGTTGTTCAGACCCCGCTTCCGGCAACCGACGACGTGACGGAAGAGCCTCCCAAGACCGTTTGGCTGGTACCTTCCCGCAAGGACCCGGTCCACGAACACAAGCAGTTCATCGATCTGCAAGAGGACGTGAGCGCGGGCGACGTGGTATTGGCAGCCAATGAGGGGTATGATTCGGTGCCGCTTCTGAACCGATACACGACTCTCGGGTTCGGGACGGACCAGGGGAAGCTGGGCAACGTCATTGGGATGGGAGTGCTGGCCGACCATCTGGGGAAGGGCATCACCGACGTGGGGACCGTTACGTTCCGGCAACCCTATGCGCCGGTTACCTTGGGGGCGATTGCGGGTGGGGAGGTGGGAGAGATGCTCGACCCGGTGAGGAAGACGGCGATTCATCCCTGGCACGTGGCCCACGGGGCTCTGTTCGAAAATGTAGGGCAGTGGAAGAGGCCGTGGTATTACCCGAATACTGGGGAGTCGATGCAGGATGCGCTGAACCGGGAATGCCTCGCCGCTCGGAATGCCGTGGCTATATTGGACCAGTCGACCCTGGGGAAGATCGACGTTCGGGGGCGGGATGCTGCGGAGTTCCTGAACCGGATGTATTCCAACAACTGGCTTAAGCTAGGGGAGGGGCGGGCGCGATATGGGCTGATGCTCGGGGAGGATGGGATGGTGATGGACGACGGCGTCTCCGCCCGCATCTCACCGGGACGCTTTCACATGTTCACCACCACCGGTGGTGCAGCGAACGTCATGACCTGGCTGGAACAGTGGCTGCAGACCGAATGGCCTGAACTGCAGGTGTATCTCACTTCCGTCACCGATCAGTGGTCTACGATGTCCGTTGTAGGGCCGAGGGCCCGGGACACGGTGGCCAAGATATGCAGCGATATCGAATTTTCACATGAGGCTTTCCCGTTCCTATCATACCGGGAGGGAACCGTGGCTGGGGTCCCTGCACGAGTGTTCCGAATCAGCTTCAGCGGAGAGCTCACCTTCGAGATTAACGTGCCTGCCGATTACGGGCTTCATGTATGGGAGTCGGTGATGGAGGCGGGAGCGGAGTTCGGGATTACGCCCTATGGCACGGAGACGATGCACATCTTGCGTGCTGAAAAGTCGTTCATAATCGTCGGGCAGGACACTGACGGGACGGTAACGCCGTCGGACCTGGGGCTGGACTGGCTGGTGTCGAACCGGAAGGACTTTTTGGGGAAGAGGTCGCTGTCCCGGCCGGACATTGTGAGAAAGGACCGGAAGCAACTGGTGGGGCTGAAATCGGAGTATCCGGTCAGGGTGATACCGGACGGGGCCCAGATAGTGGAAGATCCTCGGGGCCCGATTCCCATCAAGATGATAGGGCACGTGACTTCGAGCTATTACAGCGCATCTCTTGGACATCCTTTTGCCATGGCCCTGGTCAAGGGAGGCAGAGCGCGAATAGGGGAACGGGTGTACATACCGCTCAACGACGGCAATTCGATAACGGCGAGGGTAACCGATCCTGTGTTCTACGATCCTAAGAACGAGCGGCAGAATGTCTAGCGAGTCCAGCGAAATGCGCCGGGGGTCTCCCCTGGTGGAGTTCCTGATCGAGCATCCGCCTACGGATTCCGACCCATCACGGGGCGTCGAGATGGGGGAGCGGGCCTTCTGGGGGCATGTCAACCTGCGAGGAGATGGGGCCGACGAGGCGTTTCAGGCCGGAGTCGAGCAGGTTATTGGGGCGCGGGCACCGATTGAGCCCAACACGGTGTCACGAATCGGGGAGGTGGTGATAGCCTGGCTGGGGCCTGATGAATGGCTGGTTGTCTCACCGCCCGATAACAAGGATGCCCTTCCTGCCAAGCTGGAGGAGGCGTTGGCCGGGCTTCATGCCTCGATTAACGATATTTCGGGCGGACAGACGATCATCAGGCTGCGCGGGGCACGGGCGCGAGACCTGCTGAACAAGGGATGCCCGTTGGACCTCCATCCTCGGGTGTTTGGGGTCGGGCAGTGCGCCCAGAGCCACATAGCCAAGTCCAATGCCCTTATCATTCAAGTCGACGATACACCCACCTACGATGTTGTGGTGCGACGCAGCTTCGCTGACTACCTCGCCCGATGGCTAAACCACGCGGGCATGGAATATGATATCGCGGTCGTTACCGGCTAGAAAAGCGAGTTGGGGCAACGGCCCGCATGAAGATTATCGACATCCTCTCTACCCGCCCCACCCTCTCGTTCGAGTTCTTTCCTCCCAAGACACCCGCGGGGGTGTCTTCCCTCTTCAGGACAATTAACAACCTCAAACGCTTCACGCCCGACTTCGTGTCGATGACTTACGGGGCGGGCGGCTCGACCAAAGTCATGACTGAGGAGTTGGCACTGCGGATCAAGGAGGAGGAGCGGCTGCTGGTCATGGCCCACGTTACCTGCTCTGCGCAGTCCCGGGATGAGGTCCACCAAGTTCTGGCTCGATACGAGGCCGGGGGCATCGAGAACGTGATTGCCCTGCGGGGCGATCCGCCTCGGGGGGAGGATGCTTTTTCGCCCGTTGAGAACGGGTTTCCACATGCGACCGACCTGCTCAGGCACATACGTGGCAATTTTGACTTCGGTATCGCTGCGGCGTGCTACCCGGAGGGCCACCCCGAGGCCCCGGACCTTCGCACGGACATAGAGTACGTGAAGCGCAAGGTGGATGAGGGGGCTGAGTACCTGATAACCCAGCTGTTCTACGACAACTCGGACTTTTACCGGTTTTTGGAGATGGCGCGGGCGTTGGGGATAGGGGTGCCAGTGCTGGCGGGGGTGTTGCCCATATTGAGCGGGGCACAGATACGCCGCTTCACGGCGTTGTGCGGCTCAGCCATACCCCGGGAGATCGATGATCGGCTAGACCAGCTGGGGCAGGATGATCATGCGGTGCGGGAGCTGGGGATCGAGTTGGCCACTGCTCAAATTGCCGATTTGAAGGCTAACGAGGTTGAGGGCATCCATTTTTATGCCCTGAATCGGGGGTATTCGATTACCAAGATATTGGAGAATCTGGGGGAGGGGATTTAGGGGCACGTGAGTGGGTAAGTCCTAGATTCCTCCCGCCTCGGCGGACTTTCAGCGCGGGGCCGCGGAATGACAGAGGGGTGGGGAGGGGGGGATGGATCCCGGCTGGGGGGCCGGGATGACGGAGAAGGAGGGGGGTGGGGAGGGGTGGGTTAAGAGGCTAGAATTCGGTGATAGCCCCACTTCGGCGAATAGGTAGCTCTATGAGGTCTCCGGCATCCATGTGATTGACCGTAGCCAGGATATCTTTCGTGACATTCCGGATTCTGGGCCATGAATTGGAGAGCAAGACGAGCACGGCCAATTGTCTACCCGCAATGGTCTGCTGATGCCTGATGCTCTGGTCGGCGGTGATCAGCAATTCGTAGCCGTTATCCTCGGCCCTATCCAGCAGAAGTCCATTGTGTATCCCCTCCCAGCCACGATCTTGAACTGTTTCTACAGAATGACCAGTCAAATGATGCCGTAGGGGGGCAGGGATATTCTCATCGAAGAGGACCTTCATTAGAAGGTCGGTTTGACCAGACTCTCCCTCTCACTATCCAGTACGGCTTCCACCTGCGACCTATTGACACTGGGAAACCACTCCAAGAACTCACCAACCGACGCGCCATCCTTGAGGTTTTCGAAGAGGGAATACACCGGCACCCGTGTGCCTCGAAACACCCAAATGCCGCCCATCCTCTGAGGGTCTCGTTCGACGGCGCTGCATGTCTCCCAGGCGGTCATAATTGGTCCTGCCCTTCCCAGTGCTTATAAACGACGTTCGCTTGTGCGTAACTTGTGAACATTATATCTCGGGGTCAGCATTGGCTAAATCATTCGGATGAGTGTAGATGAGGGGCATGGGGGGCGGCAGGGTGTGAATGGGCAAGTCCTAGATTCCTCGCGGGGCCGCGGAATGACAGCAATCTAACCTTGGCTGTGGAAGATATGCCATGTGTCACAGTGTACGGGGGTTAGATGCCGACTTGGAGGGAGGGGATGGATCCCGGCTCGGGGGCCGGGATGACAGGGGAGAAGGGGCGGTGGGTGGCGTTGGGTAACCATGAAGCGTTGGCATTACAAGGCCGCCCCCGCTCGACCCTTCGACTCGGCTTCCGCCTCAGCGGATCTGCGACAGGGTGAGCGGCCCCACGCCGCCCTGGGATGGATTTCTGCCTAGGCAGGATGACGGAGAAGGGGAGGTGGGAAAGGGGAGGGAAGGGGGTGGGTCAGCCGGTGGGGTGGAGGCGTTTGGCGGTGTGGCGCAAGGACTCGGAGAATTCGGAGACCTGCCATCGACGCACCTCGGGGGCGTGTATTTCTTCGTCGAGTGTTGAGGGGTTGCGAGCCAGTCTGTCCAGGCTGTCGGCGGGCCATATAAGTGACTGGTCCAGTGACAACTCCTTTGCCTGTGCTGAGCGCCAGACTTTAAGCTGTTTGAGGTTGGACATCTGCTCGTGGGATGGCCTCGGGGGGGAGGGCTTTCGGAAGGCGCGCCGGTCCACGGGATCAGACGCCATGCCCTTGGCCACCGCCCTGGATATTGCCTTGCCATACCTACGTACCCCGAATTGCCCGATTCCCGAGATGCTTTTGAGGTCGGCATTCGGGTCCTGGGCTATCGCCGCCAGGGCTTGGTCGGGCATTACGCGGAAGGTCGGGCGGCCCAGTTTGAGCGCCGCAGATTCCCGGAAAACGGCAAGCTCACGTAGTATAGCCAAGCCCCTGCCGTCCAGCCCTGAGTTTCCCTTGATGGATATGAAGGCCTTTGCCGGTTCATCGGGGGGCGAATAGCGCACATCCTCAAATCGGCGGCACTCTTCTTCGGCCCACTCGCTGCGCCCGAGGGCGTCTGTGCGGCGAACGAGCTCGTCCATGAGCCGTTTGAGGTGAAGCACATCGGAGGCGGCGTATTCCAGGGCCTCATCGGACAGGGGTCTAAGGCCCCAGTCGGCGCGTTGGAGGCGCTTGTCCTTGGTCAGCTTCAGTCCGATGACCTCCTCGGCGACATTGCCGAGACCCAGCTTCTGCAGCCCGAGAAGCCTTGCCCCGATGGAGGTATCGTAGAGATTGACGATGGTGAGGCCCCATTCCCTGTCCAGCGTACGGATGTCGTTATCTCCACTGTGGAGGATCTTCTTGATGGAAGGGTCATGGAGAATGCTGCCGAGGAGTTCGGCAGTATCGACGGCAAGGGGGTCGACCAGGTAGCAGCCGGTGTCGGTGGCCATCTGGACTAGGCAGACGCGTTCGGGGTAGCGGAAGAAGCCGTTGGACTCGGTGTCGACGCTGACAAAGGGGCTGCGAAGTATGTCGTTGGTGATGCGTTGCAGGGTGTCGGGGTCTGCGACGTACTCAATCTCGGGCCTGGATGGCATGCTTAAATTCTAGGGCATGGGGCAAGCCCCCGCTCACTCCCGTCCCAGAGCGACGATTTGGTTCCCCCCATCCACCCGGTTTATTGCGTTGCAGGAGATGCTGTAGATCAGCATCTCCTGCAACTATTTGGCTCGGTGGGAGGGGGGCATTGTTATAATTTGAAGGCGAAACCCCCGGAGGTGTAATCCTGGCCCGCGATATCCATACTTCTCTCTTCTACCGTTTGGGCCGTTGGACCTACAGATACCGCTGGCTGGTCATTGTGTTTTGGGTGGTTGTGCTTGCCGGGGTCGTGGTGCTTGCGCCGAGAGTTGGGTCGGTGCTTACGTCGGGGTTTGGGGAGCAGGATACCGAGGCTCGGCGCGCTTTCAAGATCCTCGAAGAGGAAGGCATTCTCAACGAGGCCGTATTCATCCTGGTCTTATCCCACGATAGCCTCACCGTACAAGACCCCGTATACGAGGCACGCGCCCAGACCGTTCTCTCCGCGGTGGGCCGTTATCCGGGTGTAGCCAGGGTCGACAGCTTCTTCGCGACTGGCAACCCAAACTTGGTCTCACCCGATGGGCGAACCACCTTTGCCATTGCCGGGTTGGACATTCCCCTGGACGACGTGCTCGACGAGGTGCCCAAGATACGGGACTCGATTCCTGACGTCGAACTGGACGTGTGGGTAACCGGGGGCTCGGCGATCTTTTCGGACATCAACGAGTACACGGGCCGGGACCTCAGGCGTGCCGAAATCATCACCTTCCCGGTGGTGGTGCTGGTCCTGCTGCTCATCTTTAGGACAGTGGTCTCGGTAGCCGCGCCGGTAGCCATCGGGGCGATGGGACTTGGGATCACGTTGGCAGTTATATATCTGCTGGGCCTCGTAACCCCGATGTCGGTCTTTGCGATGAACACGGCGACCCTGCTGGGGGTAGGCGCGGCCATCGACTATTCGCTGTTGATGGTGAGCAGGTACCGGGAGGAGCTCTCGGATAGAGATGTGGAGGAAAGCGTGGCGGTGACTGTGGCGACGGCGGGTAGGGCGATCCTATTTTCTGGGATTACGACCGGATTGGGCCTCACGGGTCTTCTAATCTTCGAGCTTTCGATGCTGCGTTCCATCGGTATTGGGGGGATTGTGGTGATTGCGGCGTCGGTAGTGGTGGCGCTCACGTTGGTGCCGGCGCTGCTCTCGGTGATCGGGAGGCGGATAGACGCGCTGCCCATCCTTCCCGCGCGCCTCTACCGGAACGGCCGGTTCTGGAGAACCCTGGCGTCGTGGGTTACCCGACGTCCTCTGCTGGTAATGGTCCCAGTAATTGTCGTGCTGCTGGCGTTGGGACTCCCGTTCCTGCAGGTGAAGCTGGGCATCCAGTGGGCCAGCGTGCTACCGGAGGAGGCGGAGTCGAGGCAAGGGTGGGAGAAGGTAGCAGAGGAGCTTGGGGAAGGGGCACTTGTACCGATACTGGTGGCCGCCCGGTTCGAGGAAGAAGTCGTTAACCCGGACAACGTGGCTGCGCTCCACAGGTATTCTCAGATGGCGAGGGAACTTCCGGGGGTGACCAGGGTGGAGAGCATCGTGGATGGCGGGCCTGGGTGGACGTTGGATCAGTATCAGGCCCTGTACTCCAACACGGAGGCAAGGGGGTCGCCGGAGCTGGCATCGGCGCTGGAGGAGTTTGGCGGCGGCCGGGTCACGATGGTCAGCATCTACACCGTCTACGAGATGAACTCGGACGAGGCGCGGGACACGGTGCGTAGCCTCAGGGCATACGAGGGAGAAGGTGAGTTCCTGGTGTCGGGGGCGACGGCCAGTTTGATGGATGCCGTGGACGCGATGTACGACGCCTTCCCGTGGGCCCTTGCGCTGGTGACGGTCTCGGTATATATCGTATTGACCGTGCTTTTCAGGTCTTTGGTGATCCCGTTGAAGGCGCTGGTTATGAACGGGATGAGCGTGTTCGCCAGCTACGGGGCACTGGTCTTCATCTTCCAGCAGGGGCACCTGGAGGGGCTGCTCAACTTCACGTCGACGGGATTTCTGGAAGCCACCCTACCCATTCTTCTGTTCACCATCCTGTTTGGCCTCTCCATGGACTACGAGGTGTTTCTGTTGACGCGTATCAAGGAGATCTATGATGAGTCGGGAGACAATGCGTCCAGCGTGGCATTGGGGTTGGAGAAGACGGGACGGATCATAACGAGTGCGGCCCTGGTGTTAATACTGGTCGCGGGGTCGTTCACCTTCGGGGACATCATAATCATTAAGGCTCTGGGGTTAGGGATCGCGCTGGCGATATTCCTCGACAGCACGGTGGTGAGGGCTCTGTTGGTACCGTCGCTTATGAAGGTGCTGGGGGACTTGAACTGGTGGGCGCCGAGGTGGATGAGGAGGGGGTAGAAGGCAGGCCTACTAGCCTATTGATCGAGGATGGTCTTAACCAAACTCAGGTTGTACGAATAGCGACGCTGTTTAAGGGTCGCAGTATTTTTGAGGGCAATTTTGTCTAAAGGGAACTAACCAAGGTGGATTATTGGCCGTTCTTAAATGTCTTAGCCTTGGGACGGGGCTCGTCGAACCGTTTGCCCGCGGCAAGGGCCTCGTCGCGGCGGTCCAGCCATGAGCGCCACTCCATCTCCATCTCCTCTCGCCCTTCCTCCACGCCCTCCTGTCGGCCTTCCTGAAAGCGCCTTTTGGCATATTTTTCGTACAGCATCGCAGCTCCCTCCACAGAGGCATATATTGACAAGCTCAAGGTTACTAGAACCGCTGCCATCCGCTCCAGTACGGATAGCAGTGCGTGCAACGCTCCTACCGTTTCGCCATCCGTTGCCTCATGCCAAATCACAAACCCGAGGCAGGTTAGGGAAAGCACAATGAACAGACCCAGACCCAATCCCTCTCGGGACTTATCCAAGTCACCCAATCTTAGTATAGCCCGTCATTCCACTCCTAGTGGTAGTCCTGGCTACCCCAGGCCCGAGATGAATTCTTCGATGGCGGGGTTGACTAGGTCGGGGCGTTCGAGGAGGACGCTGTGGGTTGCGCCTTCGATGATGAGGGTGCGGCAGTTGTCGAGGTTCTTTTCCAGGTAACGGGTGTAGACCACGGGAGTCATGACGTCTTCGGTGCCACAGATAGCGAGGGTAGGAAGCTTGATCTCCGAGACCCGGTCCATGATGTCGAACTGGTCGCAGGCAGTCATGTCGTTGTAGGCGGCGGCGGGGCCGACCTCCAGCTTCTCGCGGGTAACGATGTCTCGGACGGCGGGAGTGTAGTCGGCGGCTCCATCGATGGCGGCCTGGTTCCAGGGTCCGGGGTCCCTGATGCCTTCCTGGTCCTCGGCGAGGTAAGCGGGGTGGACGCGAAGGCGTGCGCCGCTGCCGATGGTGATGATGCCCTTAAGCTCTTCCGGGTAGAGGAGGGCGTACTGGAGGGTGATGCCACCACCCATGGAGTGGCCGCAGAGGACCACATCCTCGTAGCCCTTGCCCCAGATGTAGCCTCGGAGCCATTCGGTGTAGGCGGGGATGGTCTTGCAGAGCGTGCCCTCTGGGTGGCCGGGGAGGGCGACGGCTTCGGACCCTTCGAAGTGGCGGGTCTGGTAGTAGTAGGATTGGGGCGAGCCGCCAGCCCCGTGGATGAATATCAGTTTCATTATTTTTCCTCTACTTCGACGGGATGTGGCCGTTGGACCCGGCCCCGTTAACCAGTTCCGTCTGGCCTTCGGAGCAGGCAAGAGAGGCGACGCTGTCGCCTGTGTCGGGCCTCATTATATGGACTCCCTGGGTGTCTCTACCCTGCTCTGAGATCTCCTCTAGTGTCGTGCGGAAGACCGTACCCTGTTTCGATATCACCATGAGTTCGTGGGCTCGGTTCACGACTCTTGCGGCCACTAAGGGGCCCGTCTTTTCGTTGACCTTGAACGTTCGTACACCCTGAGCACCTCGCCCTTTAGTGCGATAGGAACTTAGGAGTGTCAATTTACCAAATCCGTTTTTGGACACCACAATTAGGTGATGATCGCGAAGGACTATGTCCATAGCAATTGCTTTGTCGCTTCCCAACAACGTGATGCCCTTGACCCCACCGCTATACCGGGACGCGCTTCGTAGTAGACTGGCCTTAGCTCGTATGGCTTGGCCCTGTTGCGTGACAATTACGTAATCGTCCTCGTCCTTGGCGAGGGCTACGGACACCAGTTCATCTCCTTGCCTCAATTTTAGGGCGTTTAGCCCATTGCTACGGATATTGGCGAATGCCTGCAAGGGTGTCTTCTTGATGGCGCCATGCTTACTGGCCATGAGCACGAATCTATCAGCCTCGAAATCCTTCACCTGGATGGGGGCGGTGATCATTTCGCCCTGCTCCATGTTGATCAGGTTGTTGACGTGCAGTCCCTTGGCGGTGCGGGATTGGGCGGGGGGGACCCTATGGCACTTGATGGATGTGACCCTGCCCTTGTTGGTGAAGAACAGGAGGATGTCGTGGGTGTCGGCGAGCATCATGTGTTGCACGACGTCGTCGGCGCGGGTCTCCATGCCGGCGACGCCCCTTCCACCGCGCCTTTGGACACGATAAGTCTCCTTGGGCATCCGCTTGACGTAGCCGCCGTGACTCAGAGTCACGACAACCTCCTGATGGGGAATCAGATCTTCATTGGAGAAGGCGCCTGCTTCCTCATCGATTATTACGGTGCGGCGAGGGTCGGCGTACTTGGCTTTTATCTCCAGCACGTCGTCCCTGATGAGGAACATGACCTTGCGGGGGTTATCCAGCAGGTCTTCGAGGTAGTTGATCTTCTTTATGGTGTCGGCGTATTCCTCGTCGATCTTCTGGCGCTCGAGCTGGGCGATACGGCGCAGCTGCATGTCGAGGATAGCCTGGGCCTGGACCTGGGTCAGGTTGAAGAACTGGATCAAGTTGTTGCGGGCGTCCTCGACGGTCGGGGACTGGCGGATTGTGGCGATTATGGCATCCAGGTTGTCGAGGGCGATCTTGAAGCCCTCCAGGATGTGAGCCCGTTCCCGAGCCTTGCGCAGCTCGAAGCGGGAGCGCCGCACTATGACTTCCCGCCGGAACTCAATGAAGCTCTGCAGGGCGGACTTTAACCCGATGACCCGGGGGGCGCCGTCCACCAGGGCGAGCATGTTGATGAAATAGGAGGACTGCATCGGGGTGTTCTGGTAGAGGTTGTTGAGCACCACGTCCGGGTACTGGTCCTTTCGAAGCTCGATGACCACCCGTAGGCCTTCGCGGTCCGACTCGTCTCGTATCTCGGTAATGCCCTCGATCCGGCGGTCCCGGACGAGGTCGGCGATCTTTTCGACGAGGGACGCCTTGTTGAGCTGAAAGGGAAGCTCGGTGACGATAATCTGACTGCGTTTGCCCTTATTGGTCTCTACGATGTCGGCCTTGGCGCGAACTATTATCTTGCCGCGGCCGGTGGTGTAGGCGTTGCGGATACCCTCTCGGCCCCAGATCTCGGCTCGTGTGGGGAAGTCGGGGCCGTGGACGCTATCCATAAGGTCGTCGATGGAGGTGTCGGGGTCGTCGATGAGTTTGACGAGGGCGTCGCTCAGCTCGCCGAGATTGTGGGGCGGGATGTTGGTGGCCATACCGACGGCGATGCCGGAGCTTCCGTTCATAAGGAGGTTGGGGACCCGGGCGGGGAGGACGGTGGGTTCGCTGAGGCTGTCGTCGAAATTGGGTGTGAAATCGACGGTCTCCATGTCGATGTCGGCTAGCATCTCGGTGGCGACCTGTGCGAGGCGGGCCTCGGTGTAGCGCATGGCTGCGGGTGGGTCGTTGTCGACGCTGCCGAAGTTACCCTGCCCGTCGACGAGCATGTAGCGCATGGAGAATTCCTGGGCCATGCGGACCATAGCGTCGTATACGGGGCTGTCGCTGTGGGGGTGGTATTTACCGAGGACCTCACCGACGATACGAGCGCTCTTCTTGTAGGCGCTGTTGGGGTTGAGGTGGAGGTCGTTCATGGCGTAGAGGATGCGGCGATGGACGGGTTTCAGGCCGTCGCGCACGTCAGGCAGGGCCCGGGACACGATGACGCTCATCGCGTAGTCCAGGTAAGAGCCCCGCATCTCGTCTTCGATTTTGATAGGCCTGACTCTTCCGATGTCGGTTACCATCGTAGACCTCTAGCTTGTGTTCTTAGCGAACCTGTCCGATGCTTCGGCGAGGGCGTGGAACAGGTTCAGGTTTTTGGGGTGGTTTTCGGACTCTCTTTCGGGGTGCCATTGGACTCCGAACACCCAAGTGTGGGAAAGGGACTCCACAGCCTCTATCAGGTCGCCATCGAGGACGTAAGCGGAGGCCAGGAGTCCGGGGGCCTTCTGGGACTGGGTGAATCCCTGGTGATGCCTGCTGTTGACACGCAGAATCGGGGCGCCGCCGAAGATCGCACCCAAGCGGCTGCCGGGGGCCACATACACGTCGTGGAATACGGACTTGACCAAGTCGGGCGAGCGGTGCCCTTTGATTTTCCGGGTAAGTTTGCCACCCATCACAACGTTCAGGGCCTCCATGCCACGGCAGACGCCGAATACGGGCATATCCCGCTTCAAGGCCTCTTTCAGCAGGGGCAATTCGAAGGCGTCCCGTTCTTTGTCGGGGGTCGCGTCCAGGAAGGGCTCTTCGTAGTAGTGGGGGTCGATGTCTTCGCCGCCGGACAGGAGGAGGCCGTCTACGCTATCGAGGACGGTGGGTAGGTGGGCCGTGGAGTCGGGGCGGAGGATGACGGGTTCAGCGCCGACTTTCTCCAAGACCCTGATATAACGGGCCCCTTTGGCTTTCCTAGATGCGGTTATACCTACTATGGGCATGTGGGAAACGAGGTCTTGACGGACGGGTCAAGGTAACTGAAGAGAAACGTAGAAATCCTTCACTTTAGGCACGAACATAGTATCATTTTCCGGGCAATTAGGCAACATAATGAGGATTAGAGGAGCACTCTCGGTGAGAGGATTTGTAGAGGAGCTTGGGAGGAAAAGGAGACTGATTCGGCTTTAGGGCCGATTCGGTCTCTTTGTCTCAATAACGGTGGTGTGCGGGGAGGGGTTGTATAATTGTCAGTATGGCGGTGTTTAGGTGGGCAAGGCTGTTCCTCGCGGTGGCGATGTTGGTTGCAGGACTGGCGTTGCTGATTAGTCCCGCCCTCGCTCAGAGCCCGGAAGAGCAAGTCTACGTACTCACCTATGACGGAGATATAGGCCCAAACGCGGAGCGCTATTTTTCCCGCGGCATCGAGATGGCGGAGGTCGACGGGGCGGCGTTGGCAGTCATCAAGCTGGACACGCCGGGAGGACTGCTTTCCTCCACGGAAAAGATTGTGGAGAGGCTGCTCGGGGCGGAGGTGCCTGTGGCGGTGTACGTCTATCCACCGGGCGCATTTGCGGCCTCGGCGGGGACGTTTGTGACGGCGGCGGCTAACTTCGCGGTGATGGCCGAGGGCACTTCCATCGGGGCGGCTTCGCCGGTTGCCGCGGACGGAGAAGACCTGCCCGAGACTTTATCCGAAAAGGCTATCAACATAACCGTGGCTATGGCCGAGGGCATTGCCGAAAAGCGAGGCCGTGACAAGGAAGCACTTACGAAGACGATCACGGAGGCGGAGGCGTACACGGCATCGGTGGCGGTGGAAGTTGGCTTGGTAGATTTCGTGGCTGTGGACATGCAGGACCTGCTTGAACAGCTGGACGGACGGGAGACGGAGACGGCGTTAGGGACGGTTACAATGCGGACCGAGGGGCTGGTCGTGCGGGAGGTGGATATGAACCTCGCTGAGAAGTTCTTCTCCTTCGTCGCCAATCCGAACGTTATCGGTCTACTCCTGACGTTTGGCGCAATAGGCCTCTTCGTGGAGCTTCTCAGCCCGGGACTGATTGTTCCCGGGGTCGTCGGGGCGCTGGCACTAATCGTAGGGCTGGTGGCCCTTGGGGCACTCCCGTTCAACTGGGCCGGCATAGTGCTGCTGGGCCTGGCAGCCATCCTGATCTTCCTGGAGATCCAGGCGCCGGGAATAGGGATTCTGGGGGTGGGGGGAGTGATCGCGTTTGTGTTGGGGGCGTTGCTGCTATTCTCGGTCGGGGAGCCGGACTGGCCGGGTGCCCCGGTACTCAGGATCAGCTTCTGGCTTGTGGCCATACTCTCCGGGATGATGGCGGTATTCGCCCTGGTGGTCGTCGGGGCGTTGGTAAGGACGCGAAAGCTGAAATATGCTTCGGGCGTGGAGCTACTTATCGGGCAGACGGGACAAGTTCTCTCGGAGTTGAACCCCGTGGGGAACGTGCAGTTGAAGAGCGAGACGTGGAGTGCGGTGTCGTCGGGGGAGGGGTCGATAGGGGTCGGTGATAAGGTGGAGGTCGTCGAAGTCGATGGTCTGACTATCAAAGTCCGCAAGGCGTGAATTAGAAAGGAGCCTTCAATGGCTACGCCGGTATTGTTCCCAGTAATCATCGTAAAGCAGTACGAAAGGATGGTCCCCTTCAGGCTGGGGAAGTTCTTCGGGTTGAAGGGCGCGGGTTTGCGCCTCCTGATCCCGTTTGTAGACAGCTTCCAGAAGGTCGACCTGCGGGAAGACGTGATTGACGTGGCGAGGCAGACCAACATAACCAAGGACAACGCCCCGATAGGAATCGACTTTTTGATCTACTACAAGGTCGTGGACCATGAGGCAGAGAAGTCGGTCATAGAGGTCCAGGACTTCCGAGCGGCGATAGTAGGTATGGCCACGACGACCCTAAGGGCCGTAATCGGCGACATACCCCTGGATGACGTCCTCGCCAAAAGGGAGCAGATCAACATGGTTCTCCGGGTCAAGCTGGATGAGGTCACCAGCCGCTGGGGAGTGAAGGTAACGGCGGTCGAGATCCGGGAGATAGACCCGCCCGTCGAGATTCAGCACGCTATGAACAGACAGATGGCTGCCGAGCGGGAACGCCGAGCCGTAGTCACAGAGGCGGACGGCCAGAAAGAGGCCAACATCACTGTCGCCGAGGGCCAGAAGCAGGCTGCAATCCTCACTGCCGAGGGGGAGAGACAGGCAGAGATTTTGAAGGCTGAGGGCAATAGGCAGGCGGCGATTCTCAACGCCGAGGGATTCAGCAATGCGCTGGACCAGATATACAAGGTAGCCCAGGGGGTGGATGCGAAGACGATGAGCCTCCAATACTTCGAGACGTTGAAGGAGATCGGGGCCAGTCCCTCCACCAAGTTCATTTTCCCGATGGAGTTCACCAACGTTCTCAAGCCTTTTATGAACCTGGCCGCCAGCGCCGATGAGGATGGGGCCAACGGGAGGTAGGAACGCGGCCTGGGAGTAGACCTGTTGTGTGGTGGGAAAGGGCTGCGCTCTTTCCCACCACCGTTTTGATGGGTGGGTGATATACTCGCCTCCCTGCTTCAAGCGCATATGGCTAAGTCCAACGACAACTCAACATCCGTCCGCGGACGTAATGTCTCAGTCGCATACCGTAGGGTAGTGGTGAAGCTGGGGAGCAACCTGCTTGCGGGGCCCGACCGAGGGCTCGACCTGGGATGCATGGCCTCGCTGGTTGGGCAGATAGCGGCGATCAGGCGGGAAGGGATGGAAGTGGTGCTGGTGTCGTCGGGGGCGATGGCGTCCGGGCGGGAGATTTTGGGTCGGGTGCCGGAGCACAGGGGCGTGCCTCTGAAACAAGTGCTGGCGTCGGTGGGGCAGGGGCGGTTGATGCAGGCGTACGACAGGCTGTTCGGGGAGCACGGGATAACCGTGGCGCAGGCCCTGGTGTCTAGGGGGGACCTGTCGGACAGGCTGGGGTACCTGAACGTACGGAACACCCTAAACACCTTGCTGGAGCTCGGGGTGCAGCCAATTGTTAACGAGAACGATGTTGTTGCCGTAGAGGAGATCAAGGGGACGCGGTTTGGGGACAACGACAATCTATCGGCGATGGTGGCGAACCTGGTGGACGCGGACCTGCTGATGATCCTTTCGGACGTAGCGGGGTTGTATACATCGGACCCGAGTCTCGACCCCGACGCAAAGCTCATCTCCAGGGTCGAGACGATCGATGAATCGATTACATCGCTGGCCCAGGGTACGAAGAGCGCGGAGGCAGTCGGGGGGATGGTAACGAAGTTGCAGGCGGCGAGCCTGGCTACGACTTCAGGGGTGGACGTGGTGATTGCCAAGGGTCGGATGGAGGACGTGATACCCCGCTTGGCCCGTGGCGAGGGCTTGGGCACTTTCTTCCCCAGCCAGACGACGAAGATGGAGAGCCGGAAGCGGTGGATGCTAAGCGGGCTGAACTCCCGGGGTTCGGTGAGGGTGGACGGGGGTGCGGTGTCGGCGATAAAGAGGGGTGGTAAGAGCCTGCTGCCCGCGGGTGTGGTGGAGGTGTCGGGGAGCTTCGAGCGGGGGGACGTGGTTATCATTCTGGACGGGGACGGCAACCGGATCGCGTGTGGGCTGGCGAACTATGGGGCGGGGGATGCGAAGGCGATAGCGGGGCGGCAGTCGGGGGATATCTTAGAAGTTCTCGGGTATGAGTACGGGGCGGAGCTGGTGCATAGGGATAATTTGGCGTTGCTGTAGGGGGGTAAGAAATTCACTGAGCAACCCTGAATGATTTGAGCCCGCATGTTATATTACTGACGCAGCTGCAGACTTGGGCGTTGTTGACGATTTGGTTCGCATTTTAGGAGAATAAATTGCCTGCTGGGTCACCCAATAGCGCAATACAGGGTGTTTTGCCGGTCAAGTTCCTTGGCTCTACCCGCGCTCCCCGTTCTGGGAAGTCCAACTCCCCATTCCGCTATCCCGGAGGAAAATTCTATGCACGACGTCTAATCCTAGACGTCATTCCTCCGCATTCCCATTATTGCGAACCGTTTGCGGGCGGGGCGTCCATCTTCTTCGCAAAGACCAAGGCAGAATGGAATCTTCTAAACGATCTTGACGAAGAAGTAATGAACACGCTCATACACATTCGGGATAACGTAGAGGGTTTAATATCTTTGCTTAAGGGCATACCAGCCACCAAAGATCTGCATAATTACTACAAGAACCATTACAAGCCTGAAACAGATTTGGAGCGTGCCTTTCGATGGTACTACTTGAATCGCATTTCATATAGCGGAATCATGCGACCAGAGAACTGTTACTGGGGGTTCGGAAAAAAATATTCAATGCGTCCTGAAAACTGGCCTCCCCACCTGCGTACCGTGTCGGATAAGCTTCAAGATGTACATCTACTATCCTTCGATTTTGAGCAGGTCTTCAATGCATTGCCCTCGGGTTGCTTTGTGTTTGTGGATCCTCCTTACTTCGACGCAGACCAACAGAAATTTTATAACTGCACCTTCAGCTTCAGTGATCACGAGAAGCTCTCTGCATGTCTAAGACGGCACTCTGATCGACTCCAGTTCCTCTTGACGTATGATGACCATCCGGAAGTGAGGCGCCTTTACCGATGGGCCGCGGACATTAGAGGACAACAGTGGAACTACACCATAAATCGGACAGATGATCAGAGGAATGGCGTGAACATGAAGGACGGATTCAAGAGGGCTAGATACCAGGGACGGGAACTCTTTATCCGAAACTACTATGGTTAACGAAGTAGAACAAGACGAAGCTTTACACGTCTACCGAAGCATTAAGGAGTATTGTGATACGTACAACATTCCGCGTGAAAACTTACTCGACATTTTAGAAGACCAAAAAGTTCTTCCGATGATTAGGGGTAAGGCCACTGAGTACGTTGGGGCGGCATTTCTTAAGCATACGCTTGACCCTAGGGAATGGAGTGTCGATAAACTGAACCTTAATCCTCAGCCAGGCAAAAGCGATGAGGATGTTAGCATTACCTTTAGACGGACAGGTGTCCGCCTAAAGGTTGAAACTAAGAATGCGGTTCGGGGGAGTTTCCGAGTAGAAACGAGGAATATCCCAAGCGCTCATTTCAAAGTGAAGTGTCACAAGTCCCGCAGCAACCTGGGACTCCAATCAACTACCAATGATAGATATTTGGTAGGGGAATTTGACCTGTTGCTTTGCAATGTGTCCAACTCCTTGTTCATGGGTAAATCTCTGCAACCCGGTTTGCAGTTGATTGATAAACCAGAGGCCGTTGCATGGATTAAGACGTATTACAAGGTCAGCACTGAAAAGGAGCTCATAAGGAATTCGTATGATGATTGGCGTTTGTGCTTGCCGGTCACTATTGCCTCCGATAATGTAATCCCGCGCACTCCTACAGTACTCATCCAAGACGATCCGAACTGGTTCGGCCCCGATGCTTTAGACAGGAAATTGAGAATGCTGATCAATAGTATGCAAGATAAATGATGGGCTGTTATGACTACGAGCGTAAAACAAGACCTTAGGGCGCAGGCTTTGGCGGCTCGGGGGGCGGGGCGGGAGTTGGGGAGGGCGAGCAGTGTGGTGAAGGACCGGGCCCTGAGGAACATAGCGCGAACTCTCCTCGAAAAGCAGGAGGATATTGTCGCTGCCAACCGTCGGGACTGCGAGACGGGTGTAGCGACAGGATTGTCGGATGCCCTGCTGGACCGACTTCTGCTTACGCCCGAGCGTATTCAAGCTCTCGCTGCGGATGTTGAGGGCATTGCCGTGCTGCTCGACCCCGTCGGTGAGACCTTTGACATGAGGACGCTGCCCAACGGACTTCAGGTCGGGAAGAGGCGTGTGCCATTGGGCCTGATCGGGGCCATATATGAAAGCCGCCCGAATGTCACCATAGACATATCTTGTCTGTGCCTCAAGTCGGGCAACGCGGTGCTGCTGAGGGGCGGCAAGGAGGCCATCAGGTCGAACCTTATCCTCTCCTCAATTGTGAGGGAGAGCCTGGTCGAGGCCGGAGGGCCGGGCGAGGCTGTACAGTTCGTCGAGTCGACGGACCGGGCCCTAGTCGGCGAGATGCTCGGCATGAAGGGGTTGATCGACCTGCTGGTGCCCAGGGGTAGTGAGCAGTTCATACGCTATGTCAGCGAGAACGCTTCTATGCCGGTGGTCGAGGGTGGGGTGGGGGTGTGCCACACATACGTGGACAAGTCGGCCAATCTGGACAGTGCGGTGGCCATAGCCTACAATGCCAAGGTACAACGCCCCTCCACCTGCAACGCCCTGGACACCCTCATCGTGCACTCCGCCGTCGCCCACGAATACTTACCTCGAATCGCCCGCGCCTGGAGTGAAAAGGGCGTCGAGATACGGTGCGACGAAAGGGCCCTTGACCTGCTCCGGAACGTGCCCGAGGCCCGGTCTATCCCCGCAACCGAATCCGACTGGGGTACGGAGTTTCTTGCCCTTGTCGCTTCAGTCAAAGTTGTCGACGGGCTGGACGAGGCCCTGAACCACGTAGAGACCTATGGGTCGGGGCATTCAGAGGCGATAATCACCGAGGACTACTCGGCGGCCCAGAGGTTCCTGGACGAGGTGGACGCGGCGGCGGTATTTGTAAATGCCAGCACCCGCTTCACCGATGGCGGCCAGTTCGGCCTCGGGGCGGAGGTGGGGATCAGCACGCAGAAGTTGCACGCTCGGGGCCCGATGGGGCTTCGGGAGATGACTTCCTACAAGTGGATAATTCTGGGCCGCGGTCACGTCCGGCCCTAGATCAGAGAGGAAACACCGCACATGGCCCCCTACCGCTTCGAAAGAGAATGCCGCACCCCGCACTCCGAGACGTATACGATCATCGACGACGAGAGCTCGGCGGGACGGGTCGATCTGCACTTTGGCGCCAGCGTGGTACACGCTACGCTCTGCGTACTTGAGAACATAACCCAGGAGGGCGTCCAGGAGCTCATCGATACAATCGACGAGGAACTGGTTATGACGGCGGACGCGTCTCGAGGCGACTTCATAGTCGCGGTGTACCAAGGCCGGGAGATTGGGGTGTTCAGCGACGAGGACTTCGACGAGGAAGAGGGCGGCAGCAGCGCTCAATAGCTTTGGAACAACTTGCCCCAGTCCGTCTTCATAGCCTCCCTGATACGGCGCTTCCCGATCAGATTCATCCAGAAGACGTTGTGGTACAGGTTAGACGCCAGATAGGCCCAGGGCACCAGGGGCGAGCGCAGTAACAGCTTCTCCATGGGCTTGAGAGGGCCCCAGTAAATCAGCTTCTGGCCCCTACTGGCAAAGGTATTTTCCGACCCGCTGAACCCCCAGTTCACCCCCGACAGGTCTTCTCCCGCGATCTCTATCTCCCTCGGGTCTCCGCACCCTAAACCCGCGTCGTGGGCTAGGCGTATGAACTTGATGGACATGGGGTCGAAGCCCATGAGCCGGGCGGCCACGGCGTCTATCGCCACCTGATCGGCGCTGGCCAATAGCAGGTTCTTGACGTGCCACCGCATGGCTCGGGGGCCAGGGCCGTCTCCGGCAAATGAGCCGTCCATCATGGCGAAGATGCCGGGGTGTATCTCCTTCTGGATGGCGAGGAGGTCGACGAGGGTCTCGTGGATGACGGAGTGGGTGTAGTGGCGCTTCCTGTTGAGCAGCCCACCGAAGGCGTTTTTCATGGCCCCAGTCATCCTGGTGAAGACGTGGGTCTTCATGGTGGGGAGCTGGACTACGTTCTTGCCAATGAAGGGCTCGGGGATCTGGATGCCGTCGGGGAAGATGTCGTCGAGGGCGAGCATCTTGGCCTTGGGCCGGTACTCGATCCAGCGGACGGGGTCTTCCTCAAGGTGCATGTTGGGTAGGTTGTACTTATCGGTGACGACCTTCTGCTTGTTGCGGACCTCGCCTTCCCGGGCGTCGACGACCACGGTGCCGTTGTGCGCGGCGATTAGGTCGGTGTAGCCGTTTGCCTGGAGGGCCTTGACGGCGCCCTCTATCTGCCAGGGTGGGGTGGAGCAGGCGGGGTAGAAGTATTGCCAGGAGATGTTGATCTTCAGGAGGGTGGGGAGGTCTTTGGGGAGGTGGTCTTCCATGCCCGCCAACTCGGCGAGGCGAACGTAGTCGTCTAAAACGGTCTCGGGGGTGGTGAATACGGCTGCAACTCTGGACTTTCGGGTCGCTGAGGTTGCGGCCGGCGCTGCCTTTTGAGCGGGCGAGGTTTGGATTGTCATAGGGAAATTATAGCGTCGGGGGGATGGGGGGTACAATTCTGGTTTGGAGGCTAGCCTGCGCCCCCCGCTCATACTTCGATAAGCTAAGCACGAGCGGCCCCGCCCCAGATTCCTCGCGGAGCCTCGGAATGACAGTCGTACAGAGGGATCAGCAAGGGATAGGAGATGGGAGGTTAGACAGGGGGAAGGGGGAAGATTAAGATTGGCGGCGAAATGGTGAAGGTATACGACGTAATAGTTATTGGAGCGGGCCACGCGGGGTGCGAGGCGGCATTGGGCGCGGCCCGGATGGGCTGTGACACCCTGGTGCTGACAATGAAGCTGGCCCACATTGCTCTCATGCCGTGCAATCCGTCCATCGGGGGGCCGGCGAAGGGACACCTGGCTCGGGAGGTAGATGCGCTGGGCGGCGAGATGGGGCGTAACACAGACAAGACCTTCATACAGATCAGGATGCTAAATACCGGCAGGGGGCCCGCGGTGCAGGCCCTTCGGGCGCAATCGGACAAGGGTCTTTATGCAAGTGAGATGCGGAAGACAATGGAGCGGCAGGAGAACCTAACTGTTCGGGAGGCCTTGGTTACGGGAATAAGGCCGGGAGGAGGGGATGGATCCCGGCTCGGGGGTGGGGATGACGGAGGGGGGTGGGGAAGCAGAGGTGCTGGGGCGAGTTCTAGATTCCTCGCGGAGCCTCGGAATGACATGAGTGAGGGGAGGGGTGGGGTGATGCGGCTGGAGACGAAGTCTGGTCAGGACTACTTTGGCAGGACTGTGATTCTGACGACAGGGACGTCTCTCGCGGGGAAGATCATCATGGGAGACAGGGCGTACACGGGGGGGAGGGCGGGGGAGCCGGCGGCCACGGAGATATCTATGTCGCTGAGAAATCTAGGCTTTGAGCTGGGGAGGCACAAGACGGGCACGCCGCCGAGACTCGACGCCCGGAGCATCAACTTCGAAAAGGCTCGACTACAACCTGGGAGCCCGACTCCACTTCACTTCAGCTTCTGGGGATGCGATGACGATAGCCTGAGCTTTCCGACGCCGAACCCGGTCTATCCGCGGGGTCCGGTGTCGGGGTGGCGGCCACAGATGGCGTGCTACCTGGTCAGCACGAACCCGAAGACCCACGAGGTGATAACGGCCAACCTGGACAGGGCCCCGATGTTCAACGGGTCGATAGAGGGGGTCGGGCCACGGTACTGCCCGTCCATCGAGGACAAGGTGGTGCGGTTTGCTCACAAGGACTCCCACGGGTTGTTCCTGGAGCCTGAGGGCTGGGAGACCAACGAGGTCTACCTGCAAGGCGCGAACACCAGTCTGCCCGAGGATGTGCAGGAAGCATTCGTTAGGTCGATAGCGGGGTTGGAGCGGGCTGTGATTCTGAAGCCCGGGTACGCCATTGAGTACGACTTTGTGCTGACGGACCAGATCAACGCCACAATGGAGTCGAAACTGGTGTCCAACCTGTTCCTGGCAGGCCAGGTGTGCGGGACCTCGGGGTACGAGGAGGCGGCGGGGCAGGGGATCGTGGCAGGGATAAACGCAGCGCTGAAGGTCAAGGGTCGGGCGCCCCTGATCTTGCGTCGGGACCAGGCGTATCTGGGTGTGATGATCGACGACCTGGTGACCCGGGACCACTTCGAGCCGTACAGAATGCTCACGTCTCGGGCCGAGCACCGGCTGCTCCTGAGGCAGGACAACGCCGACCAGAGGCTCGCTCCTATCGGGTATGAGGTGGGCCTTCTAAGCGCAGATCAATACGGCATGGTGGAGAAGAAGCGAGAGAGGGTTGCACGGGAGTTGGGGAGGTTGGGTGGGACGTATTTGCCGCAGGACGGGAGAATGGATACGTACCTGGAGAGTCGGGGTTTGGCGCCCGTCCGGAAAGCGGTGACGACTTTAGAGTTTCTACGGCGCCCGGAGGTCGATTACGACACCGCTCTGGCGTTGGGGCTCGGGGACCGGGAGTTGGATGAGGAGTGCAGGAGCCAGGTGGAGGTAGAGGCCAAGTACCGGGACTACATAGCTAGACAGAGTCGGGAGGTGGAGCGGATACGCAAGCTGGAACTGCGCCCTATACCCAGTGGCGTTGACTACACCGAGGTGCGGGGCCTGTCCAACGAGGCGCGGGAAAACCTGAGCAAGTTTCTACCGTTGACGGTGGGGCAGGCGTCTCGGGTGCCGGGGGTGGGGACTTCGGACTTGAGCCTATTACTGGTGCATTTGGAGCGGAGAAGAGGTAAGGCGAGGGTAATCTGAATTCCTAGAATGTGAAAGCAAGGGGGCCGGTCGTGCGACCGGCCCCCTCTTTTTTTCTAGCTTGCTTAGTACCCGCTAATTCTTGCCTTGAACTTCGAACCAGATCTCTGCTTGCGCTCCACCGATCATGCCGTCTGAGGCCTCATCCATGAGGATGGCGTAGGGGAGGTTGGCGTCGGCGGTGGGCAGGTAGGGCCGGTGAGTGTCGAATTCCGGCGCTGCGAGGAAGGGGCCCGACTTCAGGTTAGTGGGGCCGTAGGGCTGGTAGAGCGCCTGACTTGCGGCGATCTCAGGGTGCTGCGACCAAGCGAAGAAGAGGTTTATCAACTCCCAGCGCTCGGGTTCCTGTTCGGCGAGGCCCTTGGGGGACCACCAGTTGTCGGTCAGCACATCGTGACCGCACTCCCAACAGAGGTGGGCGTTAAGGTCAGTATTGACGACGGCGTCAAAGCCGACTCCGTTGTCAGTCTCGCAAACGTCCAGTTCGCCGGACTGAATGAGGGCCGGGCAGTCGCTGACGCCGGCGAATAAGACGTCGGTATTGGGAATCATTCGCTCTTCGACGACTTGCCAAGCTCTTTCGATCTCCTCGGGGCTCATGGCGGAGAGGCTAGCTCTGCCCTCTTCGGTGTCGAGGAGGGTAGGGTCATCGATGAGTAGTCCGAAGCGTACACGGTGCTTCCAGGCCCAGTCCTGGGAGAAGATGCCTCTGCGTCCGGGGAACTTCTCCTTGTCAAAAGCATCGGCCATGGTCTTGGGGCCGTCGTCACCGTAGGTGTCCTTGCTCCACATTACCATGTGGGAGAAGGCGGAACCTCCGCCGCCGATCCAGGGGGCGTCACGGATGTGGGGGAATAGATCTGTCTTATCCACGATGGCCAAGTTTAGCTCTTCCAGGACTCCCTCCAGGCCCATTGTGATTGAAGCCTGACCGGAGCCGTCAATGATGTCCCAGGTTATGTTGCCAGTGTGGGCCATGGCCCTTACCTTGGCGTAGTCGGGAGGACCGTCCTCAACGACTTCAACGCCGAATTCCGTGGCGAAGGGTACCAGGAAGGCCTGGCGCTGCATGGCCTGGTATGCCCCGCCCCAGGATGCAAAGGTGAAGGTCCCGCCGCGGTGGGCCGCGAGAGCTGCCACTACTTCCTCATGGGTGCCCGGATTGTCGACGGTCCATTCGCTTACGGGGCGCAGACCGGTGGATGGTTCATCCGACTCTCCCTCCATCATCGCTGTGGGCGTAGGCTCGGGCATTGCCTCCTCCGTCTCAGGAGTAGCCGTGGCTGACTCCCCGCAAGCGGCAACGATCAGGAGTGCGACGAGGGCCAAGGATAGGAGCCCGAGGACCAGCCATTTCTTACTTCCATATATTGGGGTCAGATAATTCATAGTCAAACCTCTCCTCCACTGCTAGTCAAAGCCCACGCTAATCAAATTCACAGGAAGCGATGCTGGTCTTCCTGCAGGCGGCTTATCGGCCGCTACGAATGGTCCATAAACTACCTCCAGAACGGGTAACATGGCCGGGAACGGCTGTGGTCTTTCTAAAGGCCGGTCGAGAGAGGGTGAGAGCCCAAGGTGCGAGTAACTATTGTGGGAGGCCGGCCGTATGACCGGCCCCCCACACTTTAAACTTGCCTAGGACTATTTAATTCTTGCCCTGAACTTCGAACCAGATTTCTGCCTGTGCTCCGCCAATGGCTCCATCCGACGCCTCGTCCATGAGGATGGCGTAGGGGAGGTTGGCGTCCGCAGTGGGCAGGTAGGGCCTGTGGGCGTCGAATTCAGGCGCTGCGAGGAACGGAGCAGACTTGAGGTTCGTGGGCCCGTAAGGCTGGTAGAGGGCTTGGCTGGCCGCAATTTCGGGGTTCTGGGCCCAGGCGAAGAACAGGTTGATCAGTTCCCATCTCTTGGGCTCCTGCTCTGCCAGCCCCCTGGGGGACCACCAGTTGTCGGTGAGCACGTCGTGGCCACACTCCCAGCAGAGGTAGGCGTTCAGTTCGCTGTTCACGATAGCATCGAATCCGACACCGTTGTCGGTCTCGCAAATGTCGAGATCGCCCGAACTGATCAACGCCGTACACTCGGTACCTGGGTAAAACACATCAGTAATGGGGACTATTCGGTCCCTGACTAACTGCCATGCCTCGTCGAGCTCCTCGGGACTCATAGCCGAGAGGGTTGCGCGGCCCTCTTCCGTGTCCAAGAGAGTGGGATTATCCATGAGCAGTGCGAAGCGGACCCTGTGCTTCCAGGCCCAGTCCGCACCAACCAATCCCCGTCGGCCGGGAAACGCTTCCGCATCGAAGATGTCGGCCATGGTCTTGGGTCCGTTATCGCCGTAAGTGTCCGTGCTCCACATGAACAAGTGGGAGAATGCGGAGCCTCCGCCACCGATCCAAGGGGCGTCCCTGATGTGGGGGAACAGGTCACTTTTGTCGACGATGGCGGGATTGAGCTCTTCGAGGACTCCTTCGAGGCCCATTGTGATGGAAGCCTGACCGGAGCCATCGATGATGTCCCAGGTGATGTTGCCAGTGTGGGCCATGGCCCTGACCTTGGCGTAGTCGGGGGGGCCGTCTTCGATAATTTCGACGCCGAACTCCGTGGCGAAGGGAACCAGGAAGGCCTGGCGCTGCATGGCCTGGTAGGCTGATCCCCAGGATACGAAGGTGAAGCTGCCGCCGCGGTGGGCCACCAGAGCTGCCACTACTTCTTCATGGGTGCCGGGACTGTCTGCGGTCCATTCGCCTATGGGGCGCAGACCGGTGGATGGTTCATCCGGCTCTTCCTCCATCATCGCTGTCGGCGTAGGCTCGGGCATTGCCTCCTCCGCCTCAGGAGTAGCCGTGGCTGACTCCCCGCAAGCGGCAACGATTAGGAGTGCGACGAGGGCCAAGGATAGGAGCCCGAGGACCAGCCACTTCTTACTTCTATAGACAGGAACGGGATGTGTCATATTCAAACCTCTCAGCTAATGCTAACCGATACTTTCGGAAGGGCCGGGCGCTTCCTGCAGATAGCTTGTCTGCCACTATGGATAGTTTATAAGCTGCCTCCCGAAAGGGGTGAATGCCGAGGCATGGCTACGCCCTTGCCAAGAACCGACGGGGCAAGGTGAGCCCCAACAGGATGGATTACTAACTCGGGGGGCCAGTCGAATGACCGGCCCCCCGACTTTAGGCTTGCTTGCAACTATTTAATTCTTGCCCTGCACTTCGAACCAGATTTCCGCCTGTGCTCCACCAATCTCCCCGTCAGCAGCCTCGTCCATGAGGATGGCGTAGGGAAGGTTGGCGTCGGCGGTGGGCAGGTACGGCCTTATTCTGTCGAACTCAGGCGCATCGAGGTAGGGCGCCGACTTCAGGTTGGTCGGCCCGAAGGGCTGGTAGAGCGCCTGGCTTGCCGCAATTTCCGGGTGCTGGGTCCAAGCGAAGAACAGGTTAATGAGCTCCCACCTCTGCGGGTCCTCCTCCTTGATGCCTTTGATAACCCACCAGTTGTCGGTCAGCACGTCGTGCCCGCACTCCCAGCAGGCCCCGACATTGAAATCTTCCTCCACGATGCCATTGAATGCGGCTCCGTTGTCCCCCTGGCAGATGTCAACCTCCCCGGAGTCGAGGAAGGCGATGCATTCGTAGATGCCGGCAGTAAAGATGTCGATAACTGGGATGAACTGCTCTTCAACTATCTGCCAGCCGGTATCCAGCTGCTCGGGAGACATGGCTGATAGCGAAGCCCTGCCTTCCTCGGTCTCAATCAGCGTGGGGTCGGTGGCCAGGTGGGCCCAGCGCACCATGTGCTTCCAGTTCCAGTCCTGGGGAATCATTCCGCGTATGCCGGGGAACTTATCCTTGTCCAGGTAGTCGGCCCAGCTGGAGGGCTGAGGCCCGCCGTCCGGGTAGGTGTCATTGCTGTACATCAGGACCATGGAGTAGGCGGAGCCGCCGCCACCGATCCACGGCGCGTCACGGATGTGGGGGAACAGGTCTTCCTTGTTGATGATGGACTCATCTAGCTCTTCCAGCACGCCCTCGAGACCCATGGTGACGCCGGCCTGGCCGGAGCCATCGACTATGTCCCAAGTTACATTGCCGGTGTGGGCCATGGCCCGTACCTTGGCGTAGTCGGGAGGGCCGTCTTCAATGATGTTCACGCCGAACTTCTCGGCGAAGGGGATCAGGAACGCCTGGCGTTGCATCTCCTGGTAAGAGCCTCCCCAGGAAACGAAGGTGAAGGAGCCGCCCTCGTGGGCCGACAGCGCCGCCTCAATCTCCTCGTGGGTGGCGGGGTTATCGACGGTCCATTCGCTTAGTGGTCTCAAACCTGTGGAAGGCTCATCGGGCTCTTCCTCCATCATGGCGGTGGGAGTGGGCTCGGGCATCGCCTCCTCGGGTTCCGGGGTCGCCGTGGCGGACTCTCCGCAGGCTGCAACGATAAGTAGTGCCACCAAGGCTAGGGACACGAGGCTCAATGCCAGCCATTTCTTTTTCTTATATGACGAGATCGTGTGTCGCATACTTTAAATTCTCCTCCGAAGTGCTAGTAGAAGCGTTAGGAAGATGCACGCATCTTTCCCCAGGCGGCTTAATTGCCGCTATGGATCGTCCATAATCCACCTCCAGGATAGGAGCGAACACCCAGGGACGGTACGTGTTACCTAAGTAGCTCATCAGGCCGGGAAAGGTGGTGAAGAGGGGGGAGGACAGTGATTCTGGGCGTCTATTCAGGACTCGGCAGCGGGATCCGGGGTCACCTTTCTGCAACGGCCAATGACGCTATTTATGGTTTTGGATTATATGGAGCAGTATGGGGATAGTCAAATTGGGAGAGGGCGGGGGTACGGGGCCTGCTCTTAGGCGGGAGGACAGGCACGATACCTGCTCTACTTGGGAGGGGGGTGCCTTGGCTAGGGTGTGAGGCGATAGAGATCTATCGCGTTGAGGCCCAGAATGTTGGCCTGGGCGTCGGGGGGAAGGGGTTTCAGGCTCGCTCTCAACTCATCGACGGCGCCGAGCATGCCCTCCGAGTGGGGGAAATCGGCGCCCCACATGAACTTGTTAGACCCGAACCTCTCGACCACCAGGGGGGCGAGCTCTTCGTCGGGGTCCATGGAGGTCCAGACCTGGCGCTTAAAATACTCGGTGGGGTACATTGACATCTCATTGGTTCCGGGGAAGGCATCGAGTATGCCGTCCATCCTTTCGAACCAGTAGAGCATCCAGGCACTGCCCGTCTCGAGCAGCACGACCTTGAGGTCGGGGAACCTGTCGAAGACGCGTCCGGAGATCATGCTGCCGAAGCCGAGGTGAACGGCGGGGGGCTCCTGAAGCACGAAATACCAGATATCGGAGTCGGGGAGGTCATTTAGGGTGGTGTTGGGGAAGTTAGGGTTGTAGAAGGGGTAGAGCCCGCCGACAACGTGCAGGGTCACGGGTATTTGAAGCTCTTCCGCGGCCGCCCAAAAGGGGTCAAAAGCGGGGTCTCCGTAGGAGCGGCCGTTCAGGGGGAAGCCACTTATGAGTGCGGCGGTTACACCTCTCTCCGCAACCCGGCGCAACTCAGCGGTGCCTTCTGCTATGTCCAGCAGGGTGATGTGAGCGATGGGTTTGAGGCGGTCTGGGAAGTCGCTGCAGAAGTCGAAGACGTATTCGTTGTAGGCACGGGCGTAGGCGGCGGCGACTTTGGTGTCTCGAACGTCGGTTTCCCAGTGGAGGCCGAGGGTCGGGTAGATGAAAGAGGTGTCGATACCTTCCTGATCGAGGACTTGGACTCGGGGGCCGGGTTGGTGGGAGGCGGGAACGTTGACCAAGCCCTGCTCGTAGGTCACGGCTCCCGGCTTCAAGTAGAGGTCCCTCTTCTCCTTGATGGACTTGCCCGCGGCCATGCGACCGAACCGGCCCTCCCGGAGGAAGAGGTTATGGGGCCTTCGGCCCTCGACGCTCATGTATTCCAGGCCGCGCTCGTCGACTTCGATGGAGAGGGCGAGGTCTCTGTACTTGGGGTCCAGATACTCGGCCATGAGGGGCAGGTTTTCCCAGATGTGGCTGTCTATGTCTATGACGGGTCCCGGCATGGGATGTTTTCCTCCCTCAACTTTGGGTCGGGGCGCGGCTTTATGCTATCGGTGATGGGGGTGTGGGGTCAAACGGGAAGGGGGTTTCGGGTGGCTCGTACTTAGTAAGGCTTAGCGTGCGCACCCCCCCGCTCGACCCTTCGACTCTGCTCAGGGTGAGCGGCCCCACCCCTCTGGATTCCTCGCGGAGCCTCGGAAGTGTAGAAGTCAGGTAATTCGTTGACAGAATTAAAGAGCTTTAAGGGTTTCCAAAGGGGTCTTTCCGTCCATTGCCTGGTGGGGTCGTTGAGTATTGTAGTAGATCAGGTACTGCTGAAGCTCATCCTTCAGTTCCGAGATCGACTCGAAGGTTGTCCCCTCCAGCAGGTCCTCGTTCAATGTTCTCCAGAACCGCTCTACCTTCCCGTTGGTCTGGGGCCGATAGGGGCGGGTGTAGCGGTGCTTTATGCCCAGTTCCTTGAGCATGCGCTCCATAGGGTGGCCCTCGGTGTTCCTGGGGGAGGCCATCTCGGGGCCGTTGTCGGTGAGGATAGCCTCGAATTGGATGCCGTACTCCGCGTTGAGGAAGTTGATGGACTTCAATACAGCAAACATAACGGAGAGACTCTTGATGTCTCCGACCACTTCGGCCCAGGCCAGACGGGTGTAGGCGTCGATGAGGCCCACCAGGTAGTAGCGGTGCTTGGTGCCCACAATGGTATCCCGGCTGAGGTAGTGGCTGTCCAGGTTGCCCAGCTCTCCTGCCCGGGTCTTGATGATCTTGCGCTTCGATTGCTGCATCGGCTTTGTGAGCCTATTGAGACCGTGGCGTCTGGTGATGGCGTAGATGGTGGATGGCTTAGGGGTGTTGTGTTTAAGAATGGGTTTGAGTATGGCATAGATCTCGTAACGGTTGGTACCGTTGAGGCGTTCGTTGATGACCTTCTGCTCGATGAGGGGGATGGTGCGGCGGGACTTCCACCTGGGGCCCCGCTTACGGGGGAGGAAGGCGTTGTCGGAGGGGGAGAGGAGGAACCGGTTGTAGTACTTGGCAAAGGTCTGACGGCTAGTGCCGTGGAAGGAGTAGAAGTCCTGAACGAATCGGAATCGGGGATGCTTCCCGGCCTTGACCAGTTGGTACTCATGGATGAGGAACCGCCACTTCTGAATGTAGTTACGTTCAAGGGTGAGATCCTTGCTGTTATCTCGCATCTTCGCCTCCAGATTGGTGTCAGTCCCTTATACCAATCTGTCAACGAATTACCTAACACTTACAGGAATGACGCCATTAGAGAAGTCGCTAGACGGCTTTGAGGTCTACCTTGATGAGAGGCGCGCCAGAGACGCGGTCATCGAGCTGGTCCAAGGTGCCCTGTTTCGAGCAGATGGCATGAAGGACCCTGTGCTTTTCGGTGGGGTCGGTGATGGGGGTGGCGAGGGCGGAGAGATCGGCGACGGCTGTTTCTTTGAGGTGAAAGGTCATGCGGGGGTCGACGAGGATGTTGGCGTACCAGCCTCGGGTGCCGGGGAGGCCCGTAATGTAGAGGATGCCATCCAGATTATGGAACCATATCTCGACCCGACGGGCGTCGCCACTCTTTCTGCCGGTGGTTGTGATATCTATGATGAGGTCTTTTCCCAAGGCCTCTTGGACATTGGCGTTGAGCATGACTGCGGTTCTCCTATGCGGGGGCAACGGTCCAGCCGATTCGGTTTGAAGTTGGAGCTTATCCGCCTTCGACGTGTACTCTTATCAAAGGAGATTCAGCGACTCGGGCTTCGAGAAGCTCCGGCTCACCCAAGTTATCGCATATCCGCTCCAAGACTTTGTGTCTTTCCGCAGCGTCGGTAATGGGGGTAGCAAGGGCGGGCAGGTCGGCTTTTGTAGTCCCTTTGAGACGGAAGGTCAATCGAGGGTCGTTGAGGATATTGGCATACCAAGCCCGGGACCCGGGCAAGAGCAGGCCGGCGATGTATAGGATGCCGTCCAAGTTATGGAACCAGATCTCGCCCCGGCGGGGTGAGCCGCTCTTCTTGCCAGTGGTGGTGATATCGATGATGAGGTCTTTTTCCAAGGCCTCTTGGACATTGGCGTTGAGCATGAGTGCGGTTCTCCTAGTGCGGCTTGAGAGAAATCTAACAGGCCCCGTATCTGTTGTCACCTGCCCACGAGGCCGGGTGCGGTTGACACCTCGAGAATCGGACACTTAACATCGTGAGCGGAGGGGAGATTAAGATGCCTGTTTTTCCGTCCGTCGAGTGGTTCGATGAGGTCAAGGAGACTGTGAACCGGAGCAAGGAGTTCCGGGCACTGGGCAACTGTGATGCGAACATGGGAGTGAAGGTAGGGGACAAGGCCTTCTCCCTGAAGTTCGAGGCGTTCTCCTGCGAGGAAGTGTCCGAAATTGGTGTCGAGGGGCTGGCGGACTTGGACTTCTACCTTGAGATGTCTTCGGAGGAGTGGCGGGAGTTGCTCAGCAACATCAAGTCCAACGGCAAGGCAGATGGGGAGCATAGCCTCAACACCCTGGACCTGATGCGGGAGGGAGGGATTTTGCGGGTCAAGGATGACTTTCTGCGGCAATCATTTCTTCGATATCACCTTTCGTTCCAAGCCTACTTAGACGCATCCGCCCAGGTGGAGACAGTCTTCGCCGCTTAGGTAGACCTTATGCCACTGTACGAATACAAGTGCCTCGGGTGTCAGCATGTGACCAGCCGTTACTGGCGGAACTACTCGCCGCCTGAAACGGTCGCTTGCGAGGGGTGTGGGGAGGCTGGGGCAGAGCGGCGGTTTTCAACCTTCGCCTTCCACAAGTCTGCCGAGACTAAGATGGCGGAGCTTGACCCGAAGTACGACAAGATGGTTGACGAGGCGTTCAAAAACTCACCTTCCACGTCGGACCCTCAGCATTATCTGGACAAAATGGCATCCTTCGACGGCGTGCCGGACTAGGGCATGTCTCTGCTGCGCTAAACTAGGTCGATGAGCATGGAAGTCGGGGTGTGGGTTGGGGCCGGTCTTTCAGTTTCCGCATTACTTGCC
This sequence comes from Dehalococcoidia bacterium, assembly GCA_965222055.1. GTDB lineage: Bacteria > Chloroflexota > Dehalococcoidia > Plut-88900 > Plut-88900 > Plut-88900. The sequence goes on along the minus strand of CBDCTF010000007.1, from coordinate 2,520,272 downwards.
TGGGGCTGGCTTACGCTTTTCAGGGGCCGGTTCTGGGCGACGGACCAACGGCTGGAAGTTCTAAAGGCCAAGGAACGCGGTTCCTGGCCGGGGGTCGTGGCGGTGATCCCGGCCCGGAATGAGTCCGAGGTCATTAGTCAAACAATTCCAACAGTCCTTGCCCAACGCTACCCGGGTCCTGTGTCGGTCTATCTAGTTGACGACCGGAGTTCGGATGGAACTGCTGATATCGCTAAGGCCGCCGCCAGAGAAGCCTACAAAGGGTTTTCCTTCAAAGTGGTGATGGGTAAGGAAAGACCCGAGGGGTGGGCGGGGAAGGTTTGGGCTCTTCAGCAGGGCGTCGAGGCAGCGAAGACAGTCGACCATGAATATTTCTGGTTCACCGATGCGGATATAGCCCACAGACCGGATGTGTTGGCGTCTCTCGTGGCGCGGGCGGAGGAAGAGGGGTTGGATATGGTCTCGGTGATGGCGAAGCTGCATGTGTCTACCTTCTGGGACAGGCTTCTCATACCAGCCTTTGTGTTCTTCTTCGGGAAGCTATATCCATTTCGCTGGGTGAACAATCACGAGAAGAGTACGGCAGCCGCGGCGGGAGGATGTGTGCTGGTGAGGAGAGAACGGCTGGTGGAGGGTGGGGGGTTTGAATCGATGAGGGACGCGATAATTGACGACTGTACTCTTGCTCGGTTGGTACGCGGGCCCGAGGGTCGGGGGAGATTGTGGTTGGGGATGAGCCAGGAGGTGCAAAGCATCCGGCCCTATGACGGACTCATAGGCATTTGGGACATGGTTGCGAGGACGGCTTACGTACAGCTACGTCGCTCGCCGGTCCTTCTGGCGGGTACGATTTTGGGGATGGCGTGGCTGTATCTCGGGCCGCCGGCGGCGATGAGTGCGGGGATAGGGTTAGCTGCCGTGGGGGTATGGGACGCGCCGACGTGTGTCCTGTTGGTGTCGGGGGCGGGGGGATGGGGGCTAATGTCGGCGATATACACGCCGATGTTGAAATGGTACGGGCTGAACCGTTGGTGGGGACCATTGCTGCCTATAGCGGGCCTTCTGTACACACTGATGACCGTGGAATCGGGGTGGAGGTCCTGGATGAGGAGGGGCGGGGGGTGGAAGGGGCGGACCTACTAACCCAAGAGCCGGTCAGGCCAGCTCTCGGGGGCGGCGGTCCCATTCGGCGGGGAGGAAGAAGGCCGCGATGGTCAGTGTTACTCCGGCCATACCCACGATGGTCAGGGCTAAGCGCCGGTCGTCGGAGATTTCGTGAAGTACCCCCGCCGCTATGGGGCCGCTCATAGCTCCCACCATCAAAGCCGTCCTTAAGAATCCCATCGCCACGGCGATCTCCCGGGTCCGGATGCCCTTCAATTGGAAGGGTATGGTGAATATAACCGGGAAGAAAGTGAAGCTGAGGCCGTGTAGCAGTGATAAGACCACCAAGACCGGGAAAGACCCGGAATAGAGTAGGGCTACGGTAGTCACCGAAATCAACGCTCCGCCCACACGCAGAGCCGTTCTACGCTTACCAGTCTTGTTGACCATAAGGTTGATACCCAGGCCGGAGGGACCGGCAACCATGCCGCCGATGGCCCAGATCAGGGCCGAAGTCTGGATATCAATACCGTATGTATCTTTCATGTGGCTGGGCCAGAAGGTGGCAAAGGAGGAAAAGGTCATCTCAACTCCCACCAATCCGATGGCCAAGAGCCACAGCTCCTTGTAGCGAAGGGCGCTCCTGATGGATACGGGCTCCTTACTTTCCCTTTCGGTCTCGGCGTCGGGCATGGGACGCTCTCTACCTACGACGAACCAGACCACGGCTAAAGCAATGGTTGCATAGCCGAGGACCTGCATAGTCTTGCGCCAATCGTCGTCCAGAGCCTTCAGGATGACCGGTATGAGGATAAATAACGCCGCGCCGATGCCCCAGAGCAGCTCAATAGAGGCGTTGGCAATCAGAATCTGCCGGGGCCGTATCCACATCCTGAGAAGCAGGGTCCGGGCCGGTTCTCTAAGGGTTATGGAGAGGCCGTATAGTAATCTCGCCAGCAGGACTAAGCCGTAGACTGGAGCCCAAGCCTGAAAGAAGATCACGCAGATTGCTGCAACGATGGAGACCAGGGTGAGCAGCTTGGGAGGAAACCGGGAAAGGTAGAGCCCGAAAGGGATGGACAAAATGAGGACCGTCAGCTGGGGCGCTGCCCCGAGGAGGCCCTCCCGGACGGGGGTGAGATTAAGCTCCTCACGCATGGATGGCAGGAAAAGGCCCAGGGTCTCCATGACCAGATACCCCCACATGTGGATCGCCATCCAGGTGAGGATAACTACCCATCCGTAAATGGGGCTTTGGAGCGAATTCGCCATCCGCGGTACTGCTTGTGCCATGATGCGGGCAATCCTAACACCGGCGGGGTGGGAGTGGGGCCTCCGGCGATGCCAGAGAAGAGAAAGAAACCCGGGAATGCTTCAAGCATTCCCGGGTTTGACTCTTAGGGGAGGAGAGGTGGGGCTAGCGGTGGTTACGCGCCCACTTACGGACCATTGTGGGGTCGGGTTCCTGTTTTAGGCAGCCTCGGGCGCCGCCGAGGCGCTGGAAGTCTCGGGAGCGCTTGGCCAAGTTTCGGCGGAAGAGGATCAGGCCCCGGTCCAGGAGGCCGAGTTTCTGGGGCCGCTCCAGGTTGATGTGCTCGCTCTTGAAGACTATCAGGTCTTCCTTTTCGTTGATGGCGACAACCCGGGCGGGCTTGTTCCAGAGGTAGTACCAGACGTCCATCCAGAACTTTCCGAGGGAGGTCTTGGGGGTCTTGCAGACGGTGAAAGTCCAGACCCGTGTGTTTTGCTCGTCGACGGGGACGCCCCATCTCAGGTGCACGAGGCTGCCGATGCAAACCCTGATCTTGGTTGGGAGCTGGAGGTTGTGGTTGTAGGTGGCCCAGGCCTTTTCTCCCGTGGCGGTGGCGATCATGCCTGCGTTGGGGGTCTTGGGTGCGGAGAGCTTACGCCACCAGGTCTTTCGGGGCCATTTGCCAAGGCCGGGGTATTCGGCGTGGCCGAACTTGGCCTCGGCGGTCTTGACCCAGATGTTGTCTTCGCCTTCGGAGACGATCTCGGTGCCGCCGGTGGAGACGGACTTGGGCCGCCAGAAGGGTAAGCGGTAATCGACGAATCGCCAGAAGTTGAGGCCGCGGTGGAGGTAGAACTCGTGGTAGTCAATGCCCTGGTTCATGGGCTCGGTCCAGTTGGTTTCCCACGTCTTGACCCTGGTGTATTTACGTCCTGTGAGGGTCGAGTCGGAGAACTCGTAGGGGAGGTCTTCTTCGAAGGGAACAGGGTCGGTCTCGCCCATCCAGACCAGGACTATGCCCTGCCACTCGGCGGTGGGGTAGACGCGGGTGCGCATCTTGTTGACCAGGGGGGACTCGGTGCTCTCGATGAGGCCGGCGACGCACTTACCCGTCTCGTCGAAAGTGTAGCCGTGGTAGGGACAGGTGACGGTCCCTTCGAACTCACAGAAGCCCCGGGAGAGTCGGGCGCCACGGTGGGGGCACCATTCGTTGAGGGCAACTATTTTGCCGTTCTTGCCCCGGAACAGGACGAGCTCATCCCCGAGCATCTTGATGTTCTTGGGCTTGCGACCCACTTCCTTGGTCCAGACGCAGGGGTACCAGTACTCACGGAACCCGACCTTGGGAACGTAGTCAAAGGGGCCTATTTGCGTTGCGCCGTAGGACTCGTCCTGGACATCGGGGACGCGGACGGCCGGGATTTGTCGTTCTCTTCGTGTAGTTACTACCATTGCGCCTAACCCCTCGCTAACGGTCTGCGTCCGGGTACCCGGGTGTGGAGATGATTCTACCAGACGTTGGGCCGGGCAACAAAAGAGGGTTGGGGTTCAGTTGTGGGAGAAGGGTGTGTGGATGCCCCATTCGGGGCATCCACACACCCTGGGCGACTGGCCGGTCGTCCCTACTGGGGAAGTGGACAAGGGGGAGGGAGGGGGAGGGGAGGGTACGCCCCGAGGAGCGGGGCCCCTGCCCTTCCGGGGATGGATTCACGCCTTGGCGCATCTGCGACCTGCCTCCGCAGGAATGACGGAGAAAACGGGAGGGGGCGGGGATGGAAGGTCCCGGACGGTTGCGCAGTAAGACGGCGACGCCTGTACCGATGGGTGTTGTCCGCCACAGCGGATGTTGCACATCGACGCCGGCTCTGCGACAGCCCCGTGCTTCTGAGAGGATGTGGAAGAGACGCGAGAGAATCTCGGTGTGGGGCAGTCTCGACCACCAGAAGTGCCCGGCCATACGGAGATATGGGGGCGTGGACTCTCTGCCGTCGCTGTGTGGCATGGCCTCTCCGAGGGCTACGACGGTGGAGTCCGGTGAGGGGGAATTGCGCTCGGCCACTCGGAGGGGTGGTGGGAGCGGTAACTGACTGCCGTCGCCGGGTGAAAGGGGTTCTCCGAGAGGGACGACGGTGTAGTCCTGCAAGGGCGTGATGGCCCTTAGCCTGAGCCCGGGATATTTGGGCTCCTTGGATGCGCCGAGGGCGGATCCACTGCGCCCGGTGAGAGGGGCGCCTATCCGGCAGTTGCCTTTGAAAAGGGCAAGCCGGACAATGTCCGGGGACCTTCCATAGCCGGTCACGTGGACCGGGGGGGACAGTGATTGATCGCTGCTGAGGCGGAGGCGATGGGCCTTGGGGCAGCGCTTGTAGTGGGGGAAGTGTAGGGGGATGTTGGGTGGAAAGGGGCAAGTGAAAAGGCGCGTGCCTGTGGCCGGGCGGTCCCATACCACTCGGTTACGACGGGGCCTATGAAGGCTGGTGCGACTCATGGGACTCCTTTGGTCCTTTCCTGATTAGGGCCGACGTTGGGGAGTCGGGCCTGGAGGGCAATATAGTACAGATGTTCCGATTAGGTCAAGGGGGTGGTGTCACTTTTGGGGGGTAACCACAGGGAACACTAACTAAAGATCATGGTTAGCCATTCTATTCGTGCCGAGGAATTTGTCCCCGTCGAAATGAATCAAGTGGTCAGGTATCTCGGCTATCCAAACCTCAGTCTCCCAAGCAATGTTGCCCGCATGCTGCTTGAACTGCCGAAAGTCCGGGAAGGCACTGAGATACAGCCGCGTAGCAACGCAGTCCTTTAGGGTGGCTTCCAACTCTTCAACTCGCTTGGGGCTCACGGGGCTATGCGATGTGACAGCCTCAACCAAGAACAACCAGTTCCGCTTCTCATCGTAGAGCACCACGTCGGGGAGTTTATCGTGCTCGGTAATCGGAATCCTGAGCCGATCTAGCTTCTCCCGTTCCAGGTGCAGTAGCTTGCTGGCGGCATCGCCCATGTACAGCAGGGTGGCCCCCGGCGCGAACCTTGGTCCAAAGTCCGACACCACCAAGGCTTGCAGCCTGTTGTGCTTGCCGGGGGACAGGCGAATCTCCTCTCCGGTCGAGGTGCGGATGGGTATCTCCCGCATCCGGCGACGCCGCTGATATATCTCCAAGAGGGTGCCTTGGCTGGAGAGGAAGGCGTGCAGTTCTGATTCCCAAAGGTTGCTTTGATAGGACCGGAGCACCTTCAGCGCTTCGTCGGTGAGGCCGTAATGAGTTCTGGGGCTGTTGGTAGGGAGGTCCGGGGCGTCGGGATTTCGGTCGACTAGCCGCGCTTGCTCGAACTGGTGAATGACCTGACGGCGCACGGTCTCCCGCGTATTCTCTGCGTAATCCTTCCCGTACGCATCCCTCATAAATCCAAGGATTTGATGAATAGTCAAGGACGGCTTGGAAGCTCGGCTCCAGGCAGAGTTCTCAGACAGTCCGGAAAGGGCCAACAGGGTCAGGCAAGATATGTCGTTCCTCTGGGCCGGAGGCAGCCCAAGCTTCTCCAAGATGTCCCGCGACTCGTCAATCTTGCTCATATCGCTGCTGGCGTCAACTCATAGTCAGGGGAGAGGTTGAGAATCTCGGAGACGAGTGCGTCAATCATAGGAAGGTTCGTCTTGGAACGGAGGCGCTCGCGCGCTTTCATTCCGATTAAGCGAATGTCACGTTCGTTAGGGAGCGGCATGGCCCTCATCTCAGTGGCGCTGACCTGAGTGTTTCCGTTGGACATGCGGAAATACCGATCCAGGAAGACCGAGTTAAGGAGGGCTGCGAGTCCGCGGGCCAATTCCTCATCTAAGGGCCTCGAAACCCCGCGAACGTAGTTCAGATGATTCTCCAGTCCCACCATGCCAGCGTTCAGGCAACCCCGCACCAAAGGAGCAGCCACCAGCCGACGCTTCTCCTCTTTGGCGCTAAAACGTCTCAGAAGGACGTAGGTCTCGTCCCTTATCAGGAGCTTTGCGGATTTGGGGACAGCCTTGACCCACTGTGGTTTGTGAGTTCCCGCAGACGGCCATTCTACGCGCATGGGTCTCACATGGTGCATCCACAGAAGGGGGGCCGTGGACGACCCAGAAGCGGAATGAGCCAAGAACTGAGTGGCCCTGAACGGCACGACACGACCGGTAGAGATGTCCAAGCCAAGAGACCCCAGCGTTTCGGGCCAGGTACGGACGACCCGTACCAGAGCCAAGTCCTGCGAGCAAACGGGGATGCACAATTCCTTATTCTTGCTCCCGAGGTCCAGGATGGAGTCCAGCCCGACCAGAAGACGTTTGCGGTCAGCTAGATCTTCGACCGCCTTGCTGTGAGATACGAGCACTTGACCTTCATTGAGGGCCTCGCCGTCCGTCCGCCTCCGAGCCGTGAGCACTAGGTTCTCCTGGAGCACCGTCTGGCTCTTGAACACATCCTTCCTGGACTCAAAGAGGTGGATAGCCGTAGGAGCCACGCGCCGGAAGAAGACTTGGCGAAATCTCCTGAAGTACGGCCCCGATGCGAAGCTCCTTGGCACGATGCATACAAGCTTGCCTGACTCCGACAGGAGTTCAGCGAAGACCGCCATGAACAAGGTGTAGATATTGGGTTGCCCGTGTACGACAGACGACCATGCGACGGCTCGCGGGTCGTCCTTCCCTATCTTGAAGTAGGGCGGATTGGAAATCACGAGGCCATACCTATGGCGCAGGTCGTCGAAGCCCCAGCCATGTCCATCGGAGTTGGACGTAGCATTCAGGGTGGCCGCGTGCTCCAAAACGAAGTCCCTACGCACCACGTCGAATGTAAGAGCTATGCCGCGCAGACCGAGCCATTCGCGTGAGAAGGCGAGGGTGAGGCGCGTGAGGTCTGCCAATACCGGATCGGTTTCGTAGGCGTCAACGTGCAGGCTCTTGACGGTATCGCTTTCGGAGGCCGCTTCGCATACCGCAGCCGATAGGACGCCCGTCCCGCTTCCTGGATCCAAAACTCGTAGGTGCGGCTCCGAGTAGGAGTGGCACTCTGCCATGAACCTGCCGATGGCGGCGGGCGTGAAATAGCACCCACCATTCTTCCGGTGGTCGTCCTTGGCGAAGGCCAGATAGGCATGTCCTAGGACATCGGCATACTCCACAGGCGTGTTATCCGAGTTTGGAAGAGGGGCATCCAGGGCGTGACGCCAAAGGCTTTCGTGGGGGTCTCGTGGCACGTTTCTCACATGTAGGCTTGTCATGTAGTGAAGATAGCATTAGATAGGCATGACGACAAGTTGAAAAATGGGACGGGATGGATTCCGGCTCGGGGGCCGAAATGACGGGTGAGCGTGGGTGGGGGAGGGTTGTGCAAAAGCATGGGGGCGGGATAGCCTTTGGGGGGAGGAGTCATGCCTGTATTAAGCGAGGGAACCGGAAGCCGTAAGGAGATTATCGGGGTGGTGCACCTGCTGGCGCTGCCCGGTAGTCCTGGTTGGCAGGGAGACCTTGACGAGGTCGTGGGTCATGCCATGCGGGATGCCGAGGCCCTGGCCCGGGGTGGCATAGATGCCGTGATATTCGAAAATTTCGGGGATGTTCCTTTTCTAACAGGCCCAGTACCGCCTGAGGCCATTGCAGCGATGGCTGTCGTCATCGACAGAGTCGCCAAGAGCGTTGACGTGCCCTTTGGGGTGAACGTGCTTCGTAACGACCCGATAGCGGCCCTCGGGTTGGCCACGGCCACGGGGGGAAAGTTCATCCGGGTGAACGTGCACACGGGCGTAATGGTCACCGATCAGGGGATCATCGAAGGTGGCGCTGCGGAGACGGTGAGACGGCGGTCGGGGCTGGGGGCGGACGTGAAACTGCTGGCCGACGTGTTGGTGAAGCACGCAGTGCCCCTCGGCGAGCAGGATATCCGGGACGCGGCGAAGGCGTCGGTTCACAGAGGACTAGCCGACGCCTTGATCGTGACTGGGCCATTCACGGGGGAGGAGGCAGACATGTCGGACGTAAGGGCGGTAAAGGAGGCGGTGCCTGAGGGGACGCCGGTGCTGGTCGGGAGCGGGGTGACGGAAGAGAATATCGGGGCCTACATGGAATGGGCAGACGGGGTGATAGTGGGGACGAGCGTGAAGGTGGATGGAGTGGTTTCGAATCCGGTGGACCGGGAGAGGGTGGCGAGGCTGGTGTCGGCGGGGAGGGGGTGAGCACCTCAATGGATTGTTTTCACAAAGCAAGGGCGTGTCCCTCCCGCTCGACCCTTCGACTTAGCTCAGGATGAGCGGCACCACCCCTCTGGATACCGGCTCGGAGGCCGGAATGACTTGTGGGGGGGTGGGGATGGGGAAAGAGAAAGCCCCGAAGCACTTCGGCCTATGGCCGTCCCGGTGGACAACCCGGGAGCTTCGGGGCCCGGCGTCTGCACGGATTCCGCAAACGGAACCCAGGGGGACGCCCCCTACGTGTCAAACCGTCTACGTTACAGACACCTCACCAGTCCGTTTATCATCAATATCCAATTGACCACCTCCTTTCTGAGTGTACCCTCAATATAAATGCAATTGCGGTGCGCGCGCAATACCGGTCTGGGGCGAATTTCGGTTGTTGCTGAAAGATTGGTGTAGGTCTATCATTCCGGGCAATTTTTAGTAGACGGAAAAGGGGCGCAACATGGACTCGGCGAATGGAAAAGAGGTGCGACCTATGGGGCCCCTGACCGGGATACGGGTCATAGAACTGGCCGTCTGGCACAATGGCGGGGGTGCGGGATACATGCTCGGGGACTTGGGGGCGGACGTGATCAAGATAGAGCAACCCGTGACCGGCGACCCGAGCAGGGGAGTGACGCAGGCCTTCGGGCACAACCTGGAGATCCCCGGTGGCCGGGCTCTCTGGTTCGAGATGGTGAACCGCGGCAAGCGGGCAATCACACTAAACTTGAAAAGCGCCCAGGGGAAGGAAGTGCTCCGCCGGCTTATATCCAAGGCCGACGTTTTCTTCACCAACTTCACCATGGACGTGGTTGAGCGGCTGGGCGTGGACTACGAGGCCCTTTCGGCTATAAACCCCAAGCTGATATGGGCGATCAACACGGCCTACGGTACTCGGGGCCCGCTGGCGAACAAGCACGGGTACGATTCCTCGATACAGGCGCACAGCGGATACATGTTCCGCATGGGTAATGCCGAGGGCGGGGAGCCTTTGATTGTTGGGGGAGGGACTTTCGACCAGATGGGCGCGACTATGCTGACCTACGGGATAATGGCGGCGCTGATTGCCAGGGAGAGGCAGGGGGTGGGGCAGGCGGTGGAAGCCTCGATGCTAGGGAGCGCCATACACCTGCAGCACGACAACTTCCACATGTACCTCTGGAAAAACGACGCCACGTTTGGGACATCGAGCCGTGCGTCGTTAGACCCGTTCGTCAACTGGTACCGGTGCGCCGACGGCCAGTGGATAATGCTCAACGAGCCGCATCCGGAACGGGTATGGCAGGAATTTTGCTCCGTCCTGGAGCTGGGTGCATTAGTCGACGACCCGCGGTTCAACGCGCTGCCTGGCAGACTGGAGAATGCGGCTGCATTCAGAGACATCCTGATTGAGACATTTGCAGCGAGGCCGAGGCCGGCGTGGGCCGACCTGTTCGTGCAGAAGAAGGTTAAGTTCGTCTACACGCTGGTCAATACGGTTGCGGAGTCGGCGAAGGACCCCCAGGTGTTGGCCAACGAGTACGTGGTAGACACTGAGCACCCGACGATGGGGGCTACCAAGACCACGGGACCGCCAATCAAATTCTCCAAGACTCCAGCGAGGGTAGGGACTGCGGCCCCAGAGTTCGGGCAGCACACGGAGGAGGTGCTGACCGAGGTTTGCGGGTATGACTGGGATGAAGTGACTGAGTTCCGGGAGTCGGGGGTCATCTAGCCGTTGCCCCTATAATGGCTGTCGTAACCATGGCAGTCATCTCTCAAGAATCGTCCACGCACCGTCTCGCCGCCCAGGATGCGATCCCCCGTTACCGATGGGTGGTGATTGGGGCGATGGCCTCGGGCGTTTCCACGTCCATGGCGATGCTCTTCTTTATCGGCCTGCTCCTGCCGGACATCTCCAAAGAGCTTGGGCTGTCGCCGACGATGCAGGGGTTGGTGGGCTCCTCTGCGCTGATCACCAACCTGGTGCTGGTGATGCCTATCAACACATGGAGTTCCCGGTTCAAGCCGCGGCGGATGCTCGCCTTCGCGCTGCTTTTAGTTGCGGGGTCGATCTTCATCCAGGCTCGGGCCCCGGTGTTTGCGGTGCTGCTCCTCGGGAGGGGGTGCCTGGCACTGGGCACGATGTTCACGCAGGCCCCGAGGGTGCTGTTGATTCAACAGTGGTCCAGCAGACGCCAACTGGCCATGACCAACGGCATCCTTGTTGGAAGCGTGGACTTGATGATGGGGATCGTGTCGTTCCTTACACCGCTGATCGTGGTCTGGACAGGGGACTGGAGAAGAGCGCTGAACGTGTGGGGCTTCGTGTGCCTGGCCCTGACCCTGGCCTGGCTGGTCCTTGGCAGGAACCGGGGGACGGGGGAGGAGCGAAAAGGAGCGCCTTCCCAGGAAGGCACACCGCTGAAGAGCGTCCTGAAATACCGGGAGCTGTGGTACGCCAGCATCGGGTTGGTGGGAGTGGTCCTGGCGGAGATGGCCTTCAACGTGTTCTGGCCGACCTTGGCAGAGAGCCGGCTACACCTCTCGGGGACAATGGTGGGGATAGCAGTGGGGGCCTCGGCGCTTGCTGCGGCACCGAGCTCGATAGGCGTAAACGCAGTGGGGTTTTTCAACCGGCACAGGTCCCTTGTCCTGGCGGTGTGCGGCGTCGCCAAATTCGTGCTAATCGTGCTCCTGCTCTACACCGAACCTGCGGGACTGGTGATCCTTTTAACGATACTCAAGGGAGTGTTCTCGGCGTTCTTTGCCGTGATAATGGGCATGGTGTTCTATCTGCCCAACATCAAGCCGAGAGAAGTGGCCGTGAGCCAGGCCTTTCTGCGGATAGCGATCTCCTTAGGAGCGGCTATCGGGCCCCTGATGGTGGGATTCATCCAGGAGGCCACCGGGGACCTGCAGCGAGCTTTGCTCTACACCTCATTCATGCCACTGACCCTAGTGCTGAGCTCAGTGTTGCTCCGGAAACCGAGACAAGGGACAGAGAGCTAGCCGCGGGCCAAATGCGTAAGGGAAGATTCCTGAACAGTCATGCCAGAGCAACCTGAGTCCCCATTCGGGCCTGAACACTTTCGCAGGGACGACGAGAGGCCGGATGCCGTGTTCTACACCGAGCCACGGCTGGTAGTCCACATCGATCAGTTCGCTATTGAGGCGATTGGGGAGTACCTGTCGGGGGTGCTGCCCTCGGGCGGGGTGCTACTGGACCTGATGAGCAGCTGGAGGTCGCATCTCCCGGAAGGCCAGCCGAGGGGGAGGGTGGTCGGGCTGGGGCTAAATGCAGTGGAGATGCGGGAGAATCCTCAGCTTGATGAGTCGGTCGTACACGATTTGAATGCCAACCCTACACTGCCTTTCCGAGACGACACTTTAGATGCGGCGATATTGACGGTATCGGTGCAGTACATGACAAAGCCTGAACAGGTTTTCAGGGAGGTGGCCCGGGCACTGAAGCCCGGGGCCCGGTTCCATGTGATCTTTTCGAACCGGATGTTCCCGACAAAGGCGACGGCGATATGGAAGGCGCTTTCGGACAAAGACCGGGGGCGGCTGGTGGGGGCGTATTTCCGTAGGTCGGGAGGGTGGGGGGAGCCTGAAGCGAAGGATATCAGCCCAAGGCTCGGGATTTACTGCGATCCGGTGTATGTGGTGTCGGCGGCGGTGGTGTCGTAGGATGACCGCTAAATGGGAGGTGAGATGATGCCAATGGCGAACCCATGCCATCCTGGCGAGATAGTTAAGTACGATTGTCTGAAGGCTCTGGGGTTAACGGTAACGGAGGCCGCGAAGGGTTTGGGTGTTACGCGACAAGCGCTCTCGTACGTGCTGAATGGGAGGTCACGCGTATCGGTGGACATGGCGATCCGATTTTCTAAGGCGTTTGGCTCTACGCCGGAGACCTGGCTGGGAATGCAGATGGCCTACGATCTCTGGCAGGCGCGGGACAGGGCCAAGGAGATCAAGGTCGAACGATTCGCCGAGCCGAGTGTAGCCTAGCCGGAGTCGGTATCTTCGGTGATGCCGACGATCCCCAAGGCGGCGATTAGCTCTTCCCTGCTGAGGAATGCGCCGAACTTTATGTGCCGGACTACGCCCTTATCGTCCAGAATGAAGGTCCATGGCAGGCCCGGGACCTGGTATGCGGTGGCGACTTGCCGGTGGGTGTCCATGACCGTCGGCATGGTGAGTCCCAGCAGCTCCTTGTAGGCTTTGACCCTCTCGGCCGACTCCCGGACATCCACCGTAAGCACCACTAGGTCGTCCCCGAGGGAGTTGTAGACACTCTCGATCTCAGGCATTTCGAAGCGGCAGGGGCCACACCAGACGGCGAAGAAGTTGATGAAGACGGGACGGCCGCGGAAATCGCTGAGTACAACCACCTCACCCTCTTCGGTCTCCAGCCGGAAGTCGGGGGCAAGGTAGCCGATCTCAGATCCGATAGGCAGGCCGTCGGGGTTGGGGGTTTCCTTGATGCCGAGCCTCGAGTTTGGGTCTGCCTCCGCCTCCGGGGTGACTGTGGGGATGAGGGTGGGAGGTGGGGCTTCTTGCGTCGGGGCTGATGTGGGGGTGGGGGGCTCCTCAGTAGCGGGGGGACTGGCGCAAGCGGCCGCGACTAGGAAGCCGAGAGCCAGGAGGAAGACCGGGATTTGTAATAGTCTGTTGCTGATCATGGGTTGGGGTTATTATAGCCCGGTTGGCGGAGGGGATGGGTTTAAGCTACAGCACACCTGCGGCCTGCCTACGCAGGAATGTCGAGCAGAAAAGCGGAAAATTCGGATTACAGGTCGGAGATGATTGCAACGGTTATTAAGAATACGACCATCGTGACGGGAGGGCCCGGGAGGACAATTCTTCACGACTCGGCGATTGCGATTGAGGACGGGAAGATTGTGGCGCTGGGAAATTCGGACGAGGTGTGGGCGCGGTTCCCGGGGGCGGAGGTGGTGGATGGTCGGAGAAAGGCGGTGTTTCCGGGCCTGATAAACGCCCACACTCACCTGCTTAAGACGGCTAACCGGGGCATACTGGAGGACACGGGCTTTCCCACTACCCTCAGGTTCCCAGAGGATACCCGAGCCCTGATGGGCATAGAAGAAGAGAACATCTTTGCCGTGCTCGGGGCTATAGAGTCGATACGGAGTGGGGCGACATGCGTGCTGGAGATCGAGAAGGACATAGCGAACTATGCCCAAAGTCTCTCCGAAACGGGAATGCGGATGGCACTGGCGGAGTACGTAGAAGACGTGGACATGGAACTTGTTCGCAGGAGCGAGTACAGCTACATCCCGGCCAAGGCAGACGAGGGAATGCGGAAGAGTGTAGAGCTAATCGAGGGGTGGAATGGCGGAGCCGAGGGTCGAGTAACGTGCATGACTTCCCCGTCGACTCCCGAATACTGCTCGCCGGAGCTCTTGCAGGAGTGCCGCCAGACGGCTGACCGATATGACATCGGGATGACGGTCCACCTGAGCGAAAGCTATGACGAGATACAAGCGGTGATGCGGACCAGGGGCGTGAGGCCGACCCAGTACCTGTACGTCAACGGAGCCTTGGGCCCGAGGGTGGTTGCCGCGCACTGCCGCTACCTGGATGATTCGGAGATCGCGTTGATGGGGCAGACGCGGACAAATGTATCGTTCAACCCGGCTATTGCCGCACGGCGAGGAGCGGCAGCCCCGGCTAGGGAATTGGAAGAGGCTGGTTCTAACATCGGGATGGGGTCGGACAACATGGACGAGAACATGCTCCACGTGTTGAGGACGGGCCTATTCGCCGAGCGGGTTCGCCGGCACACTCCGATGTCGCCGCAACCGGAGCAGGTATTGGAGTGGGGGACTATGGGGAGCGCCCGTGCCCTGGGGCTAGGGGCTCAGGTGGGCAGCCTGGAGGTAGGGAAGAAGGCCGACCTGTTTATGATAGACACGTTCAGGCCCCATCTGGCGCCGAACCACCGGATCGTGTCGGCGTACATACACAACGGGCAGGCCGCCGACGTGGAAGTCGTAATGGTCGACGGACGATGGCTGATGAAGGACGGGAAGCTGTTGACCATCGACGAGGAAGACATCATGGCACGGGCCGAGGAGATGGGACAAGCACTATGGCGCCGCTTGCTGGACAGGAATCCCTCGGTGGCGTTTCCCTTCTCGTTGCCGCCTCGGTAGCGTCATCCGACTCATCCTGATAATATTTCCACGTTCCCGATTCTGAGGGTCCCATCATATCAAGGAGGACGGATATGCCTATAGTCAGAGTAGAGATGCTGCCAGGCCGGAGCGAGACCCAGAAATCGGACCTGGTCAAGGCTATGACCGACGCCATGGTCAACATAGCGGGCACTCCCTCGGCGGAGTCGGTCCACGTTATCATCACGGAAACCGCCGGCGAGAATTGGTCCATGGGTGGCGAGATGCTTTCCGAGAGGATGAAGGCCAGGGCGTAGCGGACCTTTCCTTCCCTAAAGGACAATGGCCGTATATATTGGGGATCACCCTCACCCTAGCCCTCTCCCATCAAGGGAGAGGGTATAAGACTCCCCCCCGCTCATACTTCGAGAGCCTCAGCACGAGCGGCCCCAGCCCCTCCAATACGAGTTATGTGAGGGTAGTTCCTTCCGAGAAAGGATATGGGCTTAGTACATGGGTGACATAAGCAGGTATAGCGCGTATTTGTACGGGTGGGGCGCGACGCCCCCTACACTGGACTCGCTGTCGGATGTGGTGAGGCAGCTGGACCGGCTGGGGTACTACTCCGCCGGATTCCCCTACCACATGACCCTGCCTCACGCCCCGATGTTCGACCAGTTCAGCAGTCACCACCTGTTCGACCCCCTGGCTTTACTCCCGTCCCTCTTTGCAGTCACCAGCAAACTCCGCCTCGGGATCCATTCGCTCATCTTGCCCCTGCTCCCGCCCTATTTCTGGGCCAAGAACCTCTCGACCATCGACGTGATCTCCGGGGGGAGGCTGATACCGGGGATGTGCATGGGATGGTCGCCGTGGGACTTCAAAATGGCCGGGGTGGAGGAGCACCACAAACGCAGGGCCCGGGTCACGGACGAGCAGATGGAAGTGATCACCCGACTCTGGACAGAGGACGGCGTCGATCACGACGGCAAGTATTACCAGCTTTCGGGCGTGACGCTGGACCCAAAGCCCGTGCAGAAGCCCTACCCGCCGATATGGTACGGCGGGGGCCTTCCCTCGATACCGAGAGCGGCTCGGTATGCCACCCATATTCTCCCCGCCCCGATGCCCGTCGAGGAGATAAGGGAGCAATGGATGCCGGCAATCGAAGAGGAGAACCGGAGGACTGGGTCTTTCCTAAAGATCAGCCTGATGAACTTTGTGGCGATAGTGGACGACGAGAGTAAGGTTGAGAGCGAGGTCGTACCGCAGCTGCGGGAGTGTATTCGGCTGACTGCGACGGGGGTGAAGCCGGAAGATATGACGATAGTCGGCTCCCCGGAGAAGTGTGCGGAGAGGGTGAGGGGCTTTCTGGACGCGGGTGTGGACCACTTACTTCTGGACTTCAGCTATCGGGGGTCGGCGTCTGCGGAGTACCAGCGGGAGCAGATAGAGCGTTTCGCTACCGAGGTAGTGCCGCTGGTCTAGGCCCCTGCTTCCGCGCCACACCTCTGGATTCCTGCCTCCGCAGGAATGACGGATAGGGCGCCTTCCCCTGGACCCCGCCTGTGGATTCACGTTACGGCGCACGCCATAGGCGCACTTTCAGCACCTGCGGCCTGCCTCCGCGGGAATGACTATAGGAGTACCGAAGGTCAGGCCAGGGGGATTCCTTCGGTGAGGACGGAGTCGCGGAGGACTTCGACGAGGTGCCGGGCGCGGCGGCCAGTGCCGTGCTCGATCTGCTGTCGGCAGGAAACGCCCATGACCGCCACGTCCCACTCCTGACCCTTGGCCTCGATGGCTGGGAAGAGCTTCATGCCGCCTATCTGCATCGATAGGTCGTAGTGCTCCTTTTCGTAGCCGAAAGCTCCAGCCATGCCGCAGCACCCGGAGTCGATCACTTCCACCTGGTGGCCGGGGGCGAGAGAGAGGGCGGTCTTGGCTGCTTCTACCCCGACCAGGGCCTTCTGATGACAGTGTCCGTGGAATAGCACTTTCCGCGGTTGTCCTGAGAAGGACAAATCCAAGGCTCCCTCTTCCGATATCTTGGCCAGGAACTCGTCGATCATGAAGCTGTTTTCGGCCACTACTTTGGACTTGCCGTCCTGGAGGAGGTCGGGGTATTCATCACGGAAGGCGAGAAGGCAGCTGGGCTCGCAGCCGATTATGGGAGTGCCTTTGGAGGCGGCTTCAAACAGACGGTCGACGTTGTAGCGGGCGTTGCCTCGGGCGCGCTTTAACAGTCCCTTGGAAATCATGGGTCGACCACAGCATCGCACGTTAGCGAGGCGCACCTTGTAACCAGCCAGCTCCAGCAACTCGACGGCAGCTATGCCGACGGACGGGTAGTTATAAGTCATAAAAGTGTCGTTGAAGAGGATGACCTCGCCTCGGGAACCGGAGCTGAGGGGTTGGTGGTTTTTGAACCATTGCCCGAGGCCGGGGCTGGCGAAGGGAGGCAGAGAGCGGTTCTTGTGGATGCCGAGGAACCGGTGGTTGAGGTTTCGGACTCCGGGGAAGTTGGCGAGCCAGTTCGAGAAGGGGGCGAGAGCGGAACCCAGCCGGTTTATCAGGCTTATCTCGGAAAAGATCCGGGCCCGGAGGGGCGTGCCGTTGGCGGCGTTGTACCGTTCCAGAAACTCATATTTGAGCTTGGCCATGTCCACGTTGGAGGGGCACTCGGCCTTGCAGCCCTTGCACTCGAGACAGAGGTCAAGGGCGTCGTGGAGGCGCTTGCTGATCATGGTGTCGTGGGCCAGGGCGCCGGAGAGGGTCGCCCGCAAGAGGTTGGCGCGTCCACGGGTGGAGTGTTCCTCTTCACGGGTGGCCTGGAAAGAGGGGCACATGACGCCGTCCGACTTCCGGCACTCACCCATACCGTTGCACATCTCGACGGCCCCGGCGTAGCCTTCGAAAGTCGAGAAGTCCATGCGGGTGTTGAGGCTCTGGGCCCGGTACTCAGTGCCGTAGCGCAGGTTCTCGGACATGGGGGGGCACTCGATGATCTTGCCGGGGTTCATTATGCGCTTGGGGTCGAAGGCGTCTTTAAGCTCGACGAAGGAGTCGTAGATCTTCCGGCCAAACATCTTCTCAGTCCAGACGCCGCGAACTATTCCGTCGCCGTGTTCGCCGCTGAGGGAGCCGCCGAACTCGAGGACGAGGTCGGTTATAGCCTCGGCGATGGACTCCATCTGTTGGATGCCGGAGTCATTTTTGAGGTTGACCAGGGGTCGGATGTGGAGGCAGCCGACGCTGGCGTGGCCGTAGTAGGAGGCAGTGGTATGGTGGGCTTGGACGATCTGGTCGAAGCGGCGGCCAAACTCTCCGAGTTGGTTGGGATCCACGGCTGTATCCTCAACGAAGGGGATGGGCTTGGCGTCGCCGCGGACTCCCATGAGCAGCCCGAGACCCGCTTTGCGGACGGCCCAAGCCTTGGCCTGGTCCTCCTTTGCGAGAAGGTTGACGCAGGCGTAGCCGAGCCTCTTGCGCTCCATATCGGCCTTGAAGCTCTCCAGCTTGGACCTGACCTCCGCCTCCGAATCGCCGAAGAACTCCACCAGGACAAGGCCGCCAGGGTCGCCCTGCAGGAAGTCTATGTAGCGCTTGAGTCCGAGGGATGCACGAGTCTGCCGGATGATCATATCGTCTATGAACTCCACGGCGGAAGGTCCGTGTTCGATGATTGCGGGCGTGGAGTCGCAGGCTTGGAAGATGTCCTCGAAGTGGAGGGCGGCGACGCCGGTGGCGTTGGGCAAGGGTTCGAGCTTGACCTTGGCCTCAGTGATGGTGCAGAGGGTGCCTTCGGAGCCTACGATGATACGTGCAAGGTTGAAGGGATCCGGGTCCAGGAATTCGTCGAGGTTGTAGCCGCTGACGCGGCGCATGATCTTGGGGTAGCGGGCTTCGATCTCTGCGCGGTTGGCCTCGGCGAGGCGAGACGTCTCCCGGTAGACATGGCCGAGCAGGCCGGGCCCCGAGAGCTTGTATTCCAAGCCACTTGGTGATATGGGGCCTAGACGCGCTCTTGTGCCGTCAGAGAGGATGGTGTCGAGCTCCAGGACCTGATCGATGGTCTTGCCGAAGAGGACGGAGTGGGTGCCGCAAGAGTTGTTGCCTATGCCGCCGCCAACGGTGGCGCGGTTCACTGTCGAGGGGTCTGGGGCGTAGTGGAGGCGATGGCCGGCAACCTGCCGGTTGAGGGCCGCAACTACGATGCCCGGTTCCACTCGGGCCCAACCCTCCTCCGGGTTCACCTCCAGGAGCCGATTCATATGCCTGCTGAAGTCCAGGACGATTGCGTGGTTGACGGTCTGGCCGGATAGGCTTGTGCCAGCGCCCCGGGGCAGGACGGGGATGCCCTCCCGATTGGCGAGCTCGACGACTGCTACGACGTCGTCGGCATCACGGGGAGTGACGACACCGACGGGTTTCATTTGGTAGATGCTGGCGTCGGTGCTGTAGAGGGTGCGGGAGAAATCGTCGAGGCGGACTTCGCCGGAGACGCGTCTTTCGAGCTCGGCGGCGAGGTCTCGGGCGAGGGTGGTATCGGGGCTGGTGGCGAGGGTCACTAGGTTAGGGCCTCCGGCGGCTTTGTAAGGACGTTCATCCATGGGGAAGGATAGGGTGGGGAGGCGGGGGGATGCAAGGGGGTGGGGAAGTGGGCGGAGGGGGGGAAGGGCTATAGGAACAGAACTAAGGAGTGTGAGAAACGCAAATCTTGCAAGTGCAATCGGGCTTGGTGAAGTGCCTGACTCCAACGGACGTGGCGCCGATTCTATCAGCTCTCTGGAAAACCAGATCAAAAAGCTCAGTCTCTGAATTTTCAAGATAGCGTCTTATGGAATAGGCGCACAGGTCGGCTAGCTGGACCATTCCGGTCAGCTGGCTATCGACAAACATAGGAGTTTCAATGACATGATTTATTTGTGTCCAGAGAGTTCCAGTTTGGAGGAACTTCTTCATGATGTCTGTATGCCTTTTTGCGACAGTTTCATTGTTGTCATGAACAAGTATGCCGCATCCGCCTTCAGTGTTCTGTAGGAATTGCTCAAATCTGGACACTATTTGCTCAAAGGCTTGTTCATCAATTTTGTTTTTGGATCGAACAGGGTCAAAGTGCACTTTGTCTATGCATTCGGCAAAAAGGCGGGCAGCGCCCCACCCTGCAATACGTCTCGCCAGTTCCGTTACCGCGTTTCGTCTTTCGTCATAAGTCAGGTGAATATAGGGTTGGGTCTTCAGGTAATTCTTTTTGGTTTGCTTGTATTGTTTGCGGTTATCTCGTTGTAGCCGAAGCAACTCAGCCGTACGCGCTCTTAGCACTTCCGAACGCCGTTTTAGAGGAGTCATAGAATCGAAGTCCGGGATTGACTGTTGCTCAATGTAAGGTCTTAACATCCAGGCAACGTGAACCTCCGTCTGCGCCAAGTCATATCTGTGCTTGATTTCCTCCAACTGCGCGTGATGGCTCTTCCAATATCGATCAGGGAATGCCAAGGCAGCCAGGACGTAATGGGATGTATTACCAGGAACGTCCGGAGTGCCGGACTCGTCAATGTAGCAGAGGTGCATGACAGGTAAAAGAAAGCGACTAGGTTCGGGGCTAAAGCCCCGAGTGAAGACGCTTGGCGACTCCTCCCAGACGCTAAGATCATTGTATCATCGGTATTAACGTCGTCAAGCGTACCCACTCCACCCCAGACACCTTCAAGGTTTGATGTGAAAAAATGCGACGGCTGCCAAGATTAGTGATGTGCTAGCGTCTTCTCGTAAAAGGCAGAGTCTAGGTGCCAGTAATCACATGATGATAGAAGGATGTGCAGTCAAATGCGGCAATGTTGACACCCGTGAAGGGGGTCAAACATAATGCGGTTCATCCCCAGAAGGATCGGCCCATGGGGGTGAGTCCCCGGCAGGGAGGTCTCGTATGGCTACAAAGCTCAAAGGCGTACACTGGATGCTGGCTACGCCGTTCAACGAAGACGAAACGGTGGACGAGGCGAGCATCCCGAACCTTGTCGGCAAGGCGCGGGAGTCGGGGTGCGAGGGTGTGGTGGCCCTTGGTGTAATGGGAGAAGCACACCGCTTGACCGACGCTGAGGGGAGGGGGGTGGCAGAGGCGGTGATCTCGGCGGCGAACGGGATGCCGGTAACGCTGGGAACGTCCGGGCCGAGCACAATGGTTGCCATTGCACGGACCCGGGAAGCCAAGGAGATGGGCGCAGATGCGGTTATGGTCGCGCCTCCGCCGATGCCAAAGACCAACCTGGAAGCCGTATACGCTCATTATTACCGGCTGGCGGAGGCGGTCGACATCGACTTAGTCGTGCAGGACTATCCGAAGACCACGGGAGTACACATGCCGCCGGAGTTCTTCATGCGGCTGGCCGACAACATACCGTCGGTGCAGTACTGCAAGATCGAGGCGCCACCCACGCCGCCGAAGATTCGAGCGATAAAGGCTCTAGCCGGCGACAGACTGTCACTGTTTGGGGGGTTGGGGGGCCTTTTCCTGATCGACGAGCTAGCGCAGGGGGCGTCGGGGGCGATGACGGGTTTCGCGTTCCCGGAGACGCTTGTGCGGATCTGCCGGCACATGGCGGAGGGAGAGAAGGAGGAAGCTGAAAAACTTTTCTATGAATGGCTGCCGCTGGTCTTGTTCGAGATACAGGAGGGTATAGACCTGAGCATCCGGAAGAATGCGCTCCATTACCGGGGACTGATAGGGAATCCGGGGGTACGGCAGCCCGGGCCGCGGGCCGGAGAGGCGACCGTAAAACAGCTGATAGAGCATATCGAACGGCTTGGGTTCTAGAACCACTTACCCTGCATCCAACCATGAAAAAGCTGCGCTACGACGTAATAGTTGCGGGTGGGGGGTCGGCGGGGTGTGCTGCGGCGAATGCACTGTGCCGTGCGGGGCTTTCGGTGGCATTGCTGGAGGCGGGGCCCGACTACGGGCCGAAGGCCGAGGGACGTTGGCCTAAAGACCTTCTCGATCCCCGGTTCGATCCAGACAGCCACGACTGGGGCTATTACGCGGAACGACTCGATGGGTCCAAGTTCATAGAGCTTCGGGCGAAGGTTATTGGCGGGTGCTCTTCCCACAACGATTGCGCGGCGATCTGGGGCGTGCCCCGGGACTACGATGCCTGGGCCGAGGCCGGCAATCCCGGCTGGAGATATGAAGACCTTTTCCCACTGATACAACAGATCGAGGGGACGGCAGAGGACTCGGTGACGCCTTACAGGGGCACACAGGGGCCGTTGTACACGAAGAGGATGCAGGAAGAGGAGCTTTCGCTGTACCAACGGGCGTTTATAAAGGCGAGCCTTAACGAGGGTTTCGGTAGGGTGGTGGACATGGGCGGGCCGGAACCTGGCGAGGGAGTCGCCTCCTATCATGGGAACGTCAAGGACACTGAGCGCTGGAACGCGGCGTTTGCATTCCTCGACCCGGTGCGGGACAACCCCAATCTGACTATCTGGGACCACACGATGGTCGACAGGGTGGTTATTGAAGGCGTGAGGGCCGAGGCGCTGATCGTGAAGTCTCGGGGGGAAGATGTGGAGCTTCGGGCAGACACGATTTTGCTCTCCACGGGGTCCCACGGGACACCGCCGATTTTGATGAGGTCGGGGGTGGGGCCGCGGGAGGTGTTGAAGGAGCTCGGCATCCCGGAATCGGCGGTGATAGAGGGTGTCGGGCGCAACCTGCACGACCACCCGTCTTTCTATATCAGCTACATGCCGACAGAAGAGGGTTGGGAGCGGGTGGTTCGGGACCTGGGGGAGGATAGCATGTACCGAGGCCAGGTGATTCTGCGGGCCCGGAGCCCCGTGTGCCAGGAAGACCTGCCCTTCGATCTGCATTTGCTGCCGAGTCAGGTGCCCAGGACGCTGGAGTCCCGCACCCTGCAAGGGTTCGTCTGTCACATGGCGGCCCGGTCCCGTGGCCGGGTGTGGATTACGAGCCGGGACCCGAACGCTTCCCCCAGAATTGCAACCAACTACCTGACCGACGAAGGGGGCCGGGACAAGGCTGCCCTGATATACGGACTCAGGCTTCTCCGCAGGGTTGCACAGGCGGCGCCGATGTCCTCGCTTATCGAAAGCGAGCTTGAATCTTGGGGAAGCAAGCAGACAGACGATGAGATAGTAGGCCAGCTTCGGGAGTCGATAGTGAACTATAGCCATGCGTCGGGGACGTGCAAGATGGGGCCCGAGTCGGATGCCGGGTCGGTGGTAGATGCCCGGGGAAGGGTGCGTGGGATGGAAAACTTGTACGTTGCGGATGCCTCGATAATCCCGCTAATACCCTTGGCCAACACGAATCTGACGAGCATGCTGATTGGGATGAAGGTGGCCTCGGGGCTGGTGGGGTAGGGGTGGGGGTGCGGGGGCTTCTGCAGGCGCGGTGTGGCGACAACGCGATTATTTCGATACTCCTTAAGCGGACTTTTAGCGGGCTCGGCATGAGCGGGTCGGTCTAGGCTTAGCCTAGCTAAAATGGCAGTTGGGGACATGGAAGAAACGAGGGTCGGGGGAAGGCTGCCACCCGTAACGCCGGAGGAACAGGCCCATTTGCTGGGGCCCGTGCTGAAGGGGACATCCCGAGCCTTCTATCTCACTCTTCGCATACTCCCCGGAAACCTCAGGACTCCCGTGGGACTCGCCTATTTGCTGGCCAGGACAGCGGACACGATAGCCGATACTAAAACGACCTCAGCTGATGATCGTCTGGAGGCTCTCCTCGACTTTCGGAGGCAAGTGGATGGGCCAGGGGATGCGGTGAAGATAGAAGAGTTAGTGCGGTCGGTTGGGGTGGAATCTTTGTCCCGCCTCGGCGGACTTGCAGCGAAGTCGGGGCGAGCGGAAAGAGAGCTGATCAAGTCGATGTCGAAGGTCATATCGATGCTTGAGGGTCTTGGGGAGATGGACCGGTTTCGGATACGGCAGGTCGTTGTGACGTTGACCCAGGGCATGGAGATGGACCTGACGTATTTCCACGAGGAGGGGGTGTCGGGCTTTGAAACGGCGGAGGAGCTGGATGAATATACCTACCTGGTGGCGGGTTGCGTGGGCCAGTTCTGGACCGAGATTAGCATGGACCACAATCACGGGCTCGAGGGCTGGGATGCCAGGGAGATGAGTGAGAAGGGAGTCAGGTTCGGGAAAGCGCTTCAGTTGACGAATATCCTGAGGGACGTGCCGAAGGACCTGCGTTTGGGTCGGTGCTACTTGCCAAGGGAGGCGCTTGAAGGGTGTGGGCTCTCGGCGGGGGACTTGCTCGATGCCAGGGCAAGCGCCAGGGCGAGGCCCGCGCTGGTGTGGGGCATCAACAGGGCGCTGGAACACTACCAAGCTGCCGCCAAGTACCTTCACGCCATTCCGAAAACGCATTATCGGCTCCGGTTGGCTGTCGCTTGGCCGTTGCTGATGGGACTGGGGACGTTGGCGGCGCTAGCGAAAAATAAAGAGTGGCTCGATCCGTCGAGTAGAAGCAAGGTGAGTCGGGGGTGGGTGTATCGGATGATGGCGGTGTCGGGGGTGAGGGTGATGTCCAACAGGTTGATAGCCGATTGGGTGGAGCGGCTGAGGGGCGAGGTTGTGCGGGCGTTGTGATGGAGAAGGTTTGAAGATAGAAGGCGCATTGACCCTCCCAGGCTCGACGGGAGAGGTATGGACTGCCCTACACGATCCCGACACCCTGGCTCGGTCCATCCCCGCATGCAAGGGCGTCGAGAGGGTTGACGATGGGATATTCAGGGCAGTCTTCGAGGCGGAGTTCGGAGGGATGCAGGCCAGCTACGAGGGAGAGATTAGATTCCGTGAAGAGACGCCGAATTCGTATAGCCGGGTGCTGATCTCGGGGGAGGGGCCATTGGGGCCGGTGTCGGGGGACGGAGAGTTGTGGCTTTCACCGTCGGGGGAGGGAACGATTGTGAAGTACCGAGTCGAGGTGAAGTTGGGTGGGGGGTTGGGGTGGCTTGGGGGGCGGATGTTCGAGGGGGCGGCGAACAAGATGGCGGTGCGGTTTTTTGAGGGGGTGGGGGGGTGTGAACGGGCTTCGTCGCCGTCTAACTATAGTGGAGTGGGTTTAGGGTATGGGATTCTGATCTATAGCTAATTGGCACTAGTTTGAGATGGCTGGCAGGAGAAGCGAAGATGCCCAACATAGTTTATGTTCTAACCAATCCGGCCATGCCGGGAATGGTGAAGATTGGTATGACGGATAGGGCTGACGTACAGCGCAGGATGAACGAGCTTTACTCCACAGGAGTGCCACTCCCCTTTGAGTGCACCATAGCACGCCGGATTGAAGGGAAAGAGGCTGCTGAAATAGAGAACGCATTGCATATTGCCTTTGACCCATACAGAGTTAACCCTTCCCGAGAGTTCTTCGAAATCGACCCCGAGCAAGTTGAGGTTCTACTTCTGGTGATGCCCGGCACGGACGCAACCCCGCAAATTGCCCAGGAAGATACCGTGCTGCTGACAGAAGACCGCGAGGCTGCAGCGGAGTACAAGAAGCGTCAGAGCCTAACTAACGAAAGGGAATTCTTGGGCTCGTTGAATGACGACGGATTACGCGTCTTTGAAAGAGTTCTGGCCTTGGCTCAACAGAAGAGCATGCGGGTTAAATGGGGTAGGAAGGGGTTCTCGCTCAATGCCATCTCCAAGGGAAGCGCCATTGCAATCTGTTATGGTTATCCGCCTTCCTCGGTGTACAAACAATCTATCTACACGGATTTCGCTTCCTTAAACGAGAAGACCAACATTCCCACAGAGGTGTATGAACTTCTCCAAAAAGAGGCGCTTGATATCGGCGTGTTTGTGCCAGTGGGACTAAAGAATGAGCTTGCTTGTCGCATAAGTCAGGGTCTCGGGGATAGCCAGATAGGCGCTCTCATAGACTGGTTAGGCGGAATTTCCGAGCGTATCAGGGAGTTCGAGACGACCGACCTTTGCTAAGGCCAAAGACAGCGATTGGGTGGGGTCAGAATGGATGAGGAATGATAGGCCAAAGCCCCTCGGCTCAGGCGATGTGAACGGAGAAGGAGGCTAAGAAAGGGCTACGGCGAAGTCCAAGTTGAGGAGGAATTTTTCGCCGGTCCACTCGCCATCGGCGATTTCGACTTCGTGGACGTACATGCTGTCGGCGTCCAGGAAGACGGTGTTGCCAGTGGTCTTGATGGTAAGCCCGCTGGGGCTCTTGAATTGCATGTCGGCCGCTATGCTGTCTTGCTCGGCGTATGCCATAGAAATCACCCGGGTTGGTAAAGGTTGAGCCGAAATTCAGGTTGTTACGGCTATCAGCCGATGTAATATATCGTAGAAGACGAGGGGTATCAAGGGGAATTCCGGCGCAGTGCGCTTGATGCATCCAGCACGCCACATGAATTGCGTGTTTAAATGAGCAATAGGCCTGATGGGGATCTTACAAGAAACGGAAACTATAGATCTCAGGGTCGTGTCAAAGCGTTTATTACAGTATGCCTAGCCAAGGCATAGCAGGAATTGCGATTAAGCGCCTTAGATTCCTCGCGGGGCCTCGGAATGACAGGGGAATAGGCGTCGGCTTCAGAGGGACCTTGTAGTCACTGTAGGAGATAGCGTTGACAGTATTAACACAGGAGCGGTGCGTGGCTTGTCGGAGGGATGCGCCTCATGTCACTGAAGAGGAGATAGCCGAGCTTCACCCGCAGGTGTCGGAGTGGGAGTTGATAGACGAGGGGGGAATTCCCAAACTGGACCGCACGTTCAAGTTTTCGAACTTTGGGGATGCGCTGGCGTTCACCGAGACCGTGGGGAGCGCGGCAGACGCCGAGGGGCACCACCCGAGACTGGTGACCGAGTGGGGCAAGGTCCGGGTGACCTGGTGGACGCACAAGATACGGAACCTGCACCGCAACGACTTCATAATGGCCGCCAAGACGGACGGGTTGTACGGGTAACTAACGCCGGGCTACGAACGGGAGATGTCGGGTTTGCCTTTGGGGTTCTCCCAGAGCTCGATGAGGACGCCCTGCGCCTGCTTGGGGTGAATCCAGCCGACTCGGAAGCCGTAGTCGTTGGAGCCGATGGGCTTGACCAAGTCGTAGCCGAGGGGTTTGAGCATCTCAATGTCGGCGTCCAGGTTGTCGGACTCCAGGCAGATGTGATGGAGGCCGTCACCCCTCTTTTCGAGGTACTTCCCAACGCCGCTGTCGTGGTTAATGACCTGATTGACCTCGATCATGCTTTCGCCGATAGGGATGTTAAGGATGCGAACGTCTTCTTCCACGAGGTCGAATTCACGGCCAGCCTTAAGGCCAAAGTGGTCGCAGTAGAGCTTCCTGGTCTCGTTCAGGTCATTGACCAGGAGGCCGACGTGGTGCAGGCGGATGAACATGTAGGAATTCTCCTATCTGTGAGTGGGTGAATGGGGGTTTAGTCGGGGATGACGGCTATGAGTTCAATCTCGAGTCGGGCGCTGGGGGGGATGAGGCCGGCGAGTATGCCGGTGCTGGCCATGGGCGAAGTGAGGTACGTCTGCATGACCTTATAGACGGGGTCGAAGTCGTTGATGTGGGTCAGATAGACGTTGCGCTTGAGAACGTTGTCGAAAGACGTCCCGGCCTCTTCGAGGATGGCCTTGAGGTTCTCCATGACCTGGGTGGCCTGCTGCTCGATTCCGCCCATCTCGGGGGTGGAGTGGGGGTTGCCGCCGACGTCCGGGGGGTTGGCGACCTGGCCTGTGATGAACAGAAAGCCGCCGGCCTTGGTGGCGTGACAGGTGGTGCCGGAAAAAGCCTTGCCGATCTTGGGTGAGTTGACGACCTCTTTCTTCATGTCGGGGTCCTCCTGTGGGGTTGGGTGGGGACATTATAGCGCGAGGGGTTGGGTGGGGGGATTTGAGGTCGGGACAGACAGGAAGAATAAGGGGGGAGGTTACGAGAAAAGATGGCTCACTCAAACAGGTCGGAGTGAGAGCCTGTGCGTACCAGTACCAGAGCATCCTCTTCTGGCGTCCACATCAACAACCAATCCGGCTCGATATGGCATTCCCAACAGTGAGACCACTCACTGGACAGGCGATGCAGCCTGCATCGCTGTGGTAATGGCTTGTCGGATAACAGTAAGTCGACCAAATCCCAAAGCTTATCGATGGGCTTGCCCCACCTACGGGCCCGGTTGACGTCTCTCCTGAACTGCCTCGTGGAGAGGAGACGCATCTAAGAATCGGAAAGGCTGCGCTTTAGGTCCTCAAGGCTGGAGTATTCAACAAGGCCGTCATGCTCTTGAGCTTGCCGCATCGCCTCAATTGTCTCGGCGTTGGGAATCCTTATTGAGAAAGGCAATCCCTGGTGCATGGCGACCTGTTTATAGAACAGGGTGATCGCCTGCGTCGTGGACAGCCCCAACTCCGAGAAGAGCTCCTCAGCACGGCGCTTCAATTCCGGTTCCACACGGGCCCGGACCATTGCTGTTTTGGCCATTTTGCTGCTCCGACGCTAACCTCTGGAATGTATTACGTTTGGGATACAAATTAGTATAGCACAAGCGACCGTGACACCTGCTATACGGACGAGGTAGGGATTCTTGCTCCTGTTGCCATACCTCGCAGGCGGCATTAGTCTAGGCGGACATCAGCAACGTACTCTGTACATCGAAAGGAACACGTAATGGGCTCTACTCCCCTTGATTCTGCTTTCTTTAAAGACCTGTTCGGCACCGACGAGATGCGGGCTATATTCGAGGAGCGCAACCAGCTCCAGAGGTGGCTGGACGTGGAAGCGGCGCTTGCCCGGGTGGAGGGGCGGTTGGGGGTTGTTCCACAGGAAGCCGCAGACGCAATAGTGGCCCACTGTAATGCCGATGAGATGAGCATCGAGGCGATCAAGCGGGACATGGACGTGACCCGACACCCGATCGTGCCGGTAATCAAGGAGCTTGAGCGGCACTGTCCGGGGGACTCGGGGGAGTATATCCACTGGGGTGCAACAACCCAGGACATCATGGACACGGGAATGGTGCTTCAGCTGAAGGAGGCCCTGCCGATCCTGATGCGGGATCTGGGCCGTGTAGAACAGGCCTTGATGAGTTTGGCGAAGGAGCATCGAGGGACGCTGATGGCGGGGCGGACGCATGGACAGCAGGCGTTGCCGATCACATTCGGGTACAAGGTAGCAGTGTGGGCGGACGAGATGAGTAGGCACATTCAACGGATGAAGGAGTGCGAGCCTAGGTTGCTGGTGGGGCAGTTCAGTGGGGGAGCGGGGACGCTGTCATCGCTCGGGGAGCGGGCGTCGGAGGTGCGGGATGCGCTGATGAAAGATCTGGGACTCGGCAATCCTGTCATTACATGGCATTCGGCGAGGGACAACCTCGTGGAGTTCGTGGTGGTGCTTTCCATGATAGCGGGCAGCCTGGCGAAAATGACCCACGAAGTCGTGCTGATGCAGCGAACAGAGATGGGCGAGCTGGAGGAGAAGTTCGGGCCGGGGCAGGTCGGGAGCAGCACAATGCCCCAGAAGCGGAACCCGACGTGGTCGGAGCAGGTTATCGCAGTGGCTCGTACTATTCGCGGGCTGGCAGGCGTTGCGCTGGAAGGGCTGGAGCACGAGGACGAGCGAGACTCGGCGGTGTTGCACAGCGAATGGCACTTCATTTCTGAGGGGTGCATCCTGGCGGCGGGCGTTCTGAACCTGTCAAGCGTGATTTTCGAGAACCTGCAGGTGAAGCCCGAGCAGATGCGCCGGAACCTGGACCACAGCCGGGGGCTGATCATGTCGGAGGCGGTGATGATCGGGCTGGCGGGGTCGCTGGGCCGGTTCACGGCCCACGACGTGGTCTACGAGGCGGCGCAAAAAGCGTTCGAAGAGGGTCGGTGGCTCAAGGAGCTGTTGATGGAGGATGAGAGGGTGACGAATGTCCTGTCGGAGGCCGAGATTGATCGGCTGCTGGACCCGGACTCTTATTTGGGGATGGCTAAGGAGTTTGTGGATCGGGTGGTGGTGGGGGGTGATTCAAGGTAGGGGTAAGTGGGCATTACAAATCAAGCCGTTGCAGCAATTCTTCCACGGTCAATCCGTGATGGTTTGCAATGCTCTTCAGAATGCTCGATAGCGTTTTGGTCCTGATTGGACTATGACGTGGTATCACTTCGTGATGCTCGCCATTAACTTGGGTAGTTACTCGCACATGAGAACCGCGTTGCCTGGTGGCCTGATAGCCAATGCGCCGAAGCGCTTTTTCCAAGTCTGGGCCGCTTAAGTTACGCGGCAGCTTCACAACGCGAGGATTTCATCCCGTACGAACCGAAGACATACCACTGCCGGCCGACTCATTGTAGGGTCGAAGTAGCACTCTACGGCTTCCCTGATATTACGGCGCAGCTCATCAAGGGTGTCGGCCTGAGTGTGTATGCCATACTCTAAAGCGCTGGCAGAGTAGCCACCGTCGATTTCGTCCTCACTGACTTCGAATATGATTTCGGGTTCGGTGGTTAGAGCCATGGTTGTCCCTAAGTAAGCCTGGGTTATTCTAGAATATTAGACGGCTACTCTTACATTCTGACACAAAGCAAGTATAACAGCCCCTTTTATTGGAAGAGACGGGATGGGAGCATGTGGAGGGTGGCTAGCTAAAGGCCGGTATTACGTCTTCTACGAAGGCCTGGAGGCCTTCCCAGTCGAAGGGGGCGCGGACGGAGATGTTGACCTGGTCGGCGCCGGCGTCGGCTAGGGCGCCGATACGCTCGATGGCTTCGTTGGCTGTCCCGAAGATCATTCCCTTCCCGAACTCCGTCAGGTAGTCCCTGTTACTATCGAACGTAGGGTCATTGGGGCCCGACTCACCGCGAGCCCACTTCTCTTCAAACTCCCGACGTTTTTGCTGGGCAGCCTGTTCGTCGGCACCCATGTAGAAGCCTACGTTGGCCGAGCGCACGATCTCAGTCGGGTCCCGGCCTTCGGCTTCGCACAACCTGTCGAGCAACTGGGACTTGGATTTAAAAGCCTCGGTGGGGATATAGGTGGCGTTCCAGCCGTCGGCGTAGCGGGCAGTCATGGGGAGGACTCGCTTCTCGCCGATCCCAGCTATCCACAATCTCGGTGAGTCTTGCACTGGCCTGGGGAACACGTGGGCGTCCCTGACCTGGAAATGCTTGCCTTCGAAGGTGGTGGTCTCGTTGTGCAGCATCAAGCGGATGATCTGGGTGCCTTCTTCAAGGATGTCCATCTGGGTCTTCATTGGGGGGAACTCGAGGCCGTAGGCCCGGTATTCGGGCTCCCAGGGACCGTAGCCGATGCCTAGCTCCAATCGACCGTTGCTAACGTGGTCGATGGTTACTGCTGCCTTTGCCAGAAGGCCCGGGTTCCGGTTGCCCATGCCAAAAACCAGGCAGCCGACCCGTACGTTTTCCGTCTCCGCGGCGAGGGCGGTCATTATGGAGACGCCTTCGAAACATGGGTATCGACCGTCGATGACGGGGGTTTCGTAGAAGTGGTCCCAAACGGAGACCCAATAGAAGCCCGATGAATCGGCAAAGTGCCAAAGACGTTTCAGGTCTTCATAGGAGCAGTCCTGGGGGCCGGCGTGGATGCCTATATTCAAGCTCATGTCACAGATTCCCTTTATTCCCCCGGACAAGTTGGCTATTTGCGGAAGTGGGGCATTACCTCTTTGGCGAAGGTCTCGACGAGGGTGCGGATGTCGCGGGGGTGGCAGCCGGGGTCGAGGACGAAGTTGGTGACGCCGATTTCCGCAAAGGATTCGATGGTCGCGATCATGTCCTCGGGGCGGCCAACGGCGTAACCACCGTCCGGATTTACGGTGTGCACCTTGTTGAGTCGAGCCCCTATTTCCCTTTCGGCGGTCTTAATGCCTTCCTCCCGGCTGTCGGCGAGCGCACCCCAGGTCAGGAGTCCCCAGCCGATTGACTCCGGGTCCCGGCCTGCGGCTTCGGCATGGCCTTTGATGGTGGCCTGAGCCTCCCGGAACCGTTCTACGGGGGTCTCAGTGGGGAAGAAGCCATCGCCCAGGCGCCCGGCCCTGCGCAACACGCCTTTGGGGAATCCGGTCATGCCGTTAGCG
Organism: Dehalococcoidia bacterium; assembly: GCA_965222055.1. Classification (GTDB taxonomy): domain Bacteria; phylum Chloroflexota; class Dehalococcoidia; order Plut-88900; family Plut-88900; genus Plut-88900. The sequence goes on along the minus strand of CBDCTF010000007.1, from coordinate 2,488,505 downwards.
CCTATCCAGATGGGGACGGGCTGCTGTACGGGTCGAGGGCCCATCGTGAGGTTCTTGAAGCTGTAGAACTCACCGTCGTAGTCTACGTTCTCCCCGGCGAGGAGCCTGCGGGTTATGTCAATGTACTCGTCGGAGATTCTTCCGCGCTTGTGAAAGTCGACCTGGGCTATTTCGAAGTCACGGGGCACGGCGCCGATGCCTACGCCCAAGGTGAGTCTACCGTCCGATAGGACGTCCACGGAGGCGGCGTCCTTGAACATCTGGAAGGGGGAGCGGAAGGGGGCGAGGGTCACGGCGGTTCCGAGCCTCACGTTCTTCGTTTCCCGGGCGGCGGCTGCCAGAAGGACGAAAGCGTCCAGGTAGGGTAGGGTCACGTAGTCCGGCACCCAGAAGTAGTCATAGCCGAGATCGTCGGCCATGCGGGCGAGTTCAAGGGCCTCGGGGCCTTCTTTGGTCGGGAAAAAGAGGGGGCCGAACTGCAGCTTGCTCATTAGTAAGCACCTTTGAGATGTGGGATCATTTCGCGGCCGAATTGTTCGGTCTGGGCAGTGGTTTCTTCGGGATCACAGCAGGGGGCGAGGATGAGGTGGGAGACGCCTAGGTCGGCGAACTCTTCCGCGGTTGCTATGCAATCCTCGGGGGTCCCGAGGCCGTAGCAGGCGTTATCCTGGACTACCCACGGCACGCTAAGCATCTTGGGGATTACCCGGTTGGCGGTGGCCTTGGCCTGTTCGCGTGTGGGGCCGAGGCAGGTCCACATAGTCCCGGCGTAGCCAATGGCGTCAGGGTCTCGCCCTGCGGTTTCCGCGTAGGAGCGGACCTTTTCCTTGGCGTAGGGGTAGTAGCTTGTGGGGGTGTCGGCGGGGAAGATGAACACGTTGGCGTATGTCCCGGCGCGCTTAAGGGCGGCGTCGGCAATTTTGCCAGTCCATCGGGCCCCGATCCAGATAGGTACGTGGGGCTTTTGAACGGAGTCGGGGGAGAGGGTGAAGTCCTCGAACTTGTAGTAGTCGCCGGAATGGGAGACGGACTTCTCGGTGAAGAGGCGATATAGGATTTCGAGGCGTTCGTTGGAGACTCGGCCCCGCTCCCGGAGATTGGGGATTCCTTCGACCTCCAGGTCCTTGGGAACGACTCCACCGAGTCCCAGGCCGAGAACCAGCCGGCCATCGGATAGGATGTCGGTGGTTACGGCGGCCTTGGCGAGCTGGATAGGACTACGAAGAGCCAAGCCAGCGACGCCCGTGCCGAGCCTGATGGTCTTGGTGTGTTGAGCGGCCGCAGAAAGGACAGCGAAGGGCTCCAGGGTGGGGATTGCCAGGAACTCGGGGGCCCAGAATATGGCGTAGCCCCAGGCTTCGGCATCGATTCCCTGCTGCACGGCGTTCCGCTCATTGCCGCCGATTTGAGTTACGCCGAACTCCATGACGGTCACGAGGGAACACCCGATCTGAAATGGGAGTTTACTTCTCGTCCGAACTGTTCGGTCTGGGTGGTAACCTCTTCGTAATCGCAGCATGGATTCATGAGGATGTGTGAGACGCCCAGGTCAGCGAACTCTTCGGCAGTCTCGATGCAGTCCTCGGGAGTGCCCATACCGTAGCAGGCGTTATCCGGGACCACCCAGGGCACACTAAGCATCTCCGGTATTATCCGGTTGGCAACCGCCGTGGCCTGCTCTCGGGAGGAGCCGAGGCATGTCCACATGGTGCTGGCGTATCGCATGGCGTCGGGGTCACGGCCTGCGGCCTCGGCATAGGCACGGATCTTATCCTTGGCGTAGGGATAGTAGGTGGTGGGGGTGTCGGCGGGGAATATGAACACGTCGGCGTAGGTCCCGGCCCGTCTCAGGGCGGCCTCTGTCAGCTTTCCCAGGTAACGGGCCCCGATCCAGATGGGGACGTGGGGTTTCTGTACGGGGTCGGGGCCGAGGGTGAAGTTCTCAAAGTTGTAGTAATTGCCGGAATGGGAGACGGTGCGCTCGGTGAAGAGACGGTAAAGGATTTCGAGGCGTTCGTTGGAGACTCGGCCACGTTCCCGGAGATTGGGGATGTTCTCAACCTCCAGGTCTATGGGGATAAGTCCCCCCAATCCCAATCCAAGGACCAACCGGCCGTTGGAGAGGATGTCCGTGGTCACCGCGGCCTTGGCGAGCTGGACAGGGCTGCGAACGGCCAGACCCGCGATCCCGGTCCCGAGCTTGATGGTCTTGGTGTGCTGGGCAACGGCGGAAAGAACGGCGAATGGCTCCATCGTGGGTATGCCGAGGAACTCGGGGGCCCAGAATATTGAGTATCCCCAGGCCTCGGCGTCGATTGCCTGCTGCATTGCGCTCCGCTCGTTGGAGTCGAACAGAGTGACGCCGAAATCCAAGCCGCTCATGAATTGTCGCCGGTCCTGAAGTGGGGTATGACCTCTTTGGCGAAGACTTCAAACATTTCGAGCATGTCGGCGGGGGCACAGGCAGGGTCGATGACGAAATTGGTGACGCCGATATCGACGTAGCGCTGAAGGGTCTCGGCCATTTCCTCGGGCGTGCCGAGGATATAGCCGTTCTCTGCCTGTACGTCCCACTCGGACCCCAGACGCTTGCTGATCTCCCGGCTGGCGGTCTGCCGGGCCTCCTCCTTCGAACCTCCAGGGCAAGTCCAGGCGAGGAGCCCCCACTTTATGGAGTCAGGGTCGCGTCCGATCTCGGCGGCGCGGGCCCTGATACGTTCCTGGGCCTTCTGGAACTCCGGGATGGAGGTGTCGGCGGGGTAGAAGCCATCCCCGTAGCGAGCAGCGCGGTCGATGACGCCGTTGGGGAATCCGTTGTTGCAGATAGAGCCGATCCAGATGGGGATACCTGACTCCTGGACGGGCCTCGGCTCCATGGTGAGGTCGTCGAAGGAGTAGTAGTGGCCCCGATGGCTGACGTTCTCTTCGGTGAGGAGCCTTCGGGTGATGTCCAGGGTCTCGTTGGAGATACGGCCGCGCTTTCGCATGTCGACCTGGGCGACATCGAAGTCCCGGGGCACGGCACCGCCAATGCCCACGCCGAGGGTGAACCGGCCACCCGACAGCACGTCCACGGTGGCCGAGGCCTTTGCCAGCTGGAAGGGGGTCCTAAATGGAACGACGACCACGGCGGTGCCCAGTCTGAGGGTGGTGGTGTTCTGGGCGACGGCGGAGAGGAGAACGAAGGCGTCCATGGGGCTGAGGGTCACGTAGTCGGGGACCCAGTAGTAGTCGTAGCCCCAGTCCTCGGCCTTCTTCGCGAATGCCACAGGGCCGATGTATTTTTCCATCGTGGTATAGAGGGGGCCGAACTGCACTTTGGTCATGGCAAGACCCTTTCGGGGCGGGGAGTTGGGGGCCATTTTAACGGAAAGGCCGGGAGTATGTCAGGGGATGCACTCCTTCAGTGCGTCGGAGGGTAGGCTGAAGCTGCGTATGCCACAAGCCCAGGGCGGGCACGAAACCCACCCCTACGGGTATAGGGGAAAAGATTCGGTGGGCGGGGTGGATGTAAACTGCGCCATGATATAATCAATGACCCGTCAGCCACGACAAATGCGACTTGGGAGGAGCACCCGAAATGAAACTGGCCTCAAGAATGAGCAAGCTGGGGACCGAGACCGCGTTCGAGGTCCTGGTAAAGGCCAACGCCCTGGCCGCCACGGGTGTCGATGTGGTGCACCTTGAGCTAGGAGAGCCAGATTTCGACACCCCCGGCCACATTATCGGTGCGGCAAAGGATGCCTTAGATGGTGGATTCACCCACTATGGGCCCGCCGCCGGCCTGCCTGATGTCCGTGCTGCGGTGGCGAAGCATACATCCGAGACCCGGGGCATTGACGTTTCGCCAGACAACGTTATCGTCACGCCGGGCGCAAAGCCGATAATGTTCTACACTCTGACTGCCCTCGTGGAAGAAGGGGACGAGGTCATATACCCGAACCCCGGATTCCCGATCTACGAGTCGATGATCAAATTCTCGGGGGCTACGCCTGTACCCATGCGCCTGTACGAAGAGGAAGGGTTCAAACCCGACCTGGATGAGGTGAGGCGATCCATAACCTCCCGCACACGGCTGATCATCCTGAACTCGCCCCACAACCCGACGGGTGGGATGATGGACAAAGAGGATTTAGAGGCCATTGCGGAAATGGCAAGGGAGCACGACATCCTGGTGCTCTCTGACGAGATGTACAGGGACATAGTATATGACAGCACTCACACGAGCATTGCCGAGCTGCCGGGGATGCTGGAGCGTTCCATAATCCTGGACGGCTTTTCGAAGACCTACGCCATGACTGGGTGGAGGCTCGGGTACGGTGTGTTCCCGCCGGAGTTGGTGCCCCATATCTCGAAGCTGATGGTGAACAGCGTCTCTTGTACGGCGCCCTTTGTGCAGAAGGCGGGCGTCGCGGCATTAGAAGGCTCCAAGGAAGAGCCTCGAGAGATGGTCGCGGAGTTCCGCAGACGGCGGGACATGACCTGCGACGCCCTGAACGAGATAGACGGTATCCGGTGCTTCAAGCCCGAAGGGGCGTTTTACCTGTTCCCCAACGTTTCGGACCTAGGACTTTCGGCGCAGCAGTTCGGGGATCGATTGCTCTACGAGAACGGAGTGGCGGTGCTTCCGGGCATTTCCTTCGGGAAATACGGAGAGGGATTTGTGCGGATATCCTTCGCTACGAGCATGGAGAACCTGGAGAAGGGTGTGGAGGGGATACAGAAGTTCGTGGCGAAGCTGTAGGGGTAAGTTCACCGGCTACAATCTGAAATGACCAATAAAAGGAAAGGGTTGGCACTATGCGCCAACCCTTTCCTTTTATTGGATGACCTCAACAGGTTGGATGTGTGCCTATGCTGACGAAGTGGCTTTGGAGCTGCGGTGAGAGGATGGCTTCAGCCTAATGCCTTAGATTTCTTCCGCCTCGGCGGACTTTCAGAGCGGGGCCTCGGAATGACATGCAAGAGGGGTTTTGCGAAGTGGAGGTGTTGAAGAAATGAAATTCGGGATAATGCATTCGCACATCTACGACCCAATCGGAGGGCGTAAACATGGCGGTCCGGGCGGAGACGTCGGGGTACGACTCCTTTTGGGTGACGGACTTCGCCCTGGGGTCAACTCCCGACCCAATGACGCTCCTGGCGGCGGCGTCCCAGAAGACGGAGCGCATCCTGTTGGCAACGGCAGTGATTGTCCTTCCGTACCGGCACCCCCTCGCTCTTGCCAAGACTGTAGCTACCGTAGACGCGCTATCGAAGGGTCGGCTAATATTGGGGCTGGGGGTAGGGAGCCGTAAGGAAGAGTTCGACGCCATGGGGCTGGACATTCACCAACGGGGAGCGATGGCCGACGAGAAGCTGGCTTTGCTGCGACGACTGCTTTCGGAGGAGAGTGTGACCCACCGGGGCAAGTTTCATCAGATGGAGGGCGTGGTCGTGGGGCCGGAACCCGTGCAGCATCCTCACCCTCCGATTTGGACGGGGCCGTTGTGGAGAAATGGCCTCGTAGAATCGACGCTCGTGAGGGCGGGAAGGCTTGCGGACGGCTTCATACCGACCCTGATCCCCGTGTCCGAATACGGGGCAGTGCGTGACAAGGTGCGCGCCTACGCAAAAGGGTTTGGCCGAGACCCGGACGCGCTGGAGTTTGGGACGGTGCTCTGGTTCTGCCTGGATGATGACCGGGAGCGGGCGTGGAAGACCCTGGAAGCGGAGTCCAACCGGCGTCGGAGCCATACGGCGGCGGTGCGGGGGGAGGCGAACGTGTCGGGTAACGCCGAGGACTGTGCTGAGGCTATTCAAGAGTACATCGATGCGGGGGTTACACACTTCGTGATGAATGCGGGTGTCCCGCCGGAGCAGATGATGGAGCAGTATGAGCGGTTTGCGCGAGAGGTGTTTCCGTTGGTGAGGGGGACTTCACTCTCACTCTCCTCAGCGAGCCTACGGCCCGTCTAGGGAGAGGGGACAGGGCCTCTCCCCCCCGCTCATACTTCGAGAGCCTCAGCACGAGCGGCCCCGGCCCCTCCAACAGGGGAGGGGATCGGACATTATCCCAGTCCCGCGGGACAGGTTAGCGGAAGTGGGGGACTATTTCCTTGGCGGCGCGTTCGTATTGTTCGACGATTTCTTCGGCGGGGGAGGCGGAATCGAAGATGAAGTGGGTGACGCCGATGTCGACGTAGGCCTGGATGGCCTCGATGCATTCGTCGACGGTTCCTGCTGCGGCTGCACGACCATGGACTAAGGGGTAGTCCCGGTCCAGCCTGTCGGCGAGCTCTGCGAAACCCTTGCGCTCGGCGATCTCGCGGGAGTCTTCCATGATTATGAAGATGAAGATCCCCCATTCGATGGAGGAGGGGTCTCGGCCCGCGTCTTCTGCGTATCGGGAGATGCGGTCCATGGCGTCTTTGTACTGCTCGATGGTGGCCTCGGTCGGGATGAATCCGTCGCCGTACTTGCCGGTGCGTCGAAGGGTGCCCTCCGCCCAGCCGGTGCCGCAATGGGCCCCAAGCCAGATGGGTATCCGGGGCTTGCTGATGGAAGGAGGGCCGATGGCAACGTCTTCGAAGGAGTGGAAGCGTCCGTGGTGGGTGACGGTCTCGCCATCCAGGATATGGGACATGATGTCCAGGCGCTCATCGGAGACGCGGCCCCGGTATCGGATGTCGAGTCCCATCACGTCAAACTCCCTCGGGTTGGCGCCGATGCCGACGCCCAAGAGGAGCCTCCCGTTGGAAAGCACATCCACTGACAGGGCCGACTTTGAGAGTTGAAGAGGGTCCTTGTAGGGAAGGACCATGACGGCGGTGCCGAGTTGGATGGTGGAGGTGCGTTGGGCCGCGGCGCCGAGGACGATGAGGGCGTCCAGGCGGGGCTTGAGGACGTAGTCGGGGACCCAGAAGGAGTCGTAACCCCAGGACTCGGCCTTCTCGGCGAGTTCCACGGGCCCCATGATGTCTTCGATGCGGGTGTAGATGGGGCCGAACTTTACCTTTGTCATATTGTGCTCCAGCTGGGACGGGCGACCGGCCAGTCGCCCCTACAAGGAGAGGGAGGTCATTTTAGCGGAAGGCGGGGACTACCTCTTTGGCGAAGCGAGCTACTGCGTCGTACAAGTATGGAGTATAGAGGTTGATGATAACCTGGTCGACGCCGATGTCGGCGCGGGCTTGTACCCACTCGCGCCAATCGTCCACGTCGCCGGTCATGGCTTGGCTCTGGCCTCGTACGAGGAGGTCGGGCTGATCGATGGCGAGCTTAGCGACGAAGTCGTCCCATGCCTTCTGCCGCTCGGGAGGTACGAACTGGACGAGAACAGTCTTCTTGATATCGTCGAAGTTACGGCCTGCGTCGATGCAGTGTTGGCGAAGGACGTCGAATTTGTGAGCAACGAGCTCCGGGTCACCATAGATATTCATCTGGTCGGCGTGCCGCGCCACGGCGCGGAGGGTTAGCTTCTCGCCTCCGCCGGCGATCATGATAGGGGGGTGGGGTTTCTGCACGGGCTTGGGGTTGAAGGGGGCGTTTTCCAGGGTGTAGTGGCGTCCGTGGAAGGTTACGGGGTCGGGGGAATGCCACAGCAGTTTGGTCAACTGGACTGCCTCCTCCATTTGGGCTACGCGGGCGCCGATGGAATCGAAGGGAATGCCATAGGCTCGGTGTTCCTCCGTGGCCCACCCCGCCCCTATGCCGTAGGTGAGCCTGCCTTCGCTCATGATGTCAACGGTAGCTGCGATTTTGGCGAGCATGACGGGGTGCCGGTAGGTGTTGTCGCAAACCAAAGGCCCGATGGGAATGTTCCGGGTGAAGGAGGCTACGGCGGAGAGCAGGCTCCAGCATTCGAGGACCGGGCCATGTGATAAGTCGGCGTCTGGGGGTGTAAGGACGTCAGCAACCCAGAGATGATCGAAACCCAAGTCCTCGACGGTCTCGCACATGCGGCGAAACTCGGGCCAGTAGGTGTTGGAAGCTCCTACCAAACAGGCGAATTCGATAGGCTTTTTCGAGGACATAGTAGAAGGTTCTCGGGATTAGATCTGCTTGACAAGGAACTCCCTGGGGAAGCTGGTGAGGGTCTCAGCGCCGTTGTCGGTGATAAGGACGGTCTCGCTGAAGCCGGGACCTGCGACGCCCGGTATTAGAAGGGCAGGAGTGAGGTGGAATGTCATGCCCGGCTTTAGGACGCGTTGGTCGTCGGGCTTGATATCCATGATATGGCCCTCGCCCCATCCCGGCGGGTAGCCGACACCGATGGAATAGCCCGTGCGATGGTTAAACAGGTGGCCATAACCGGCCTTTGTGATGGCGTCGCGGCAGAAGGCGTCGGCGTCGTGGGAAGTCATGCCGGGGCCCATGTTCTCCACGGCGGCGGTAAGCCCGGCTATGGAGGCCTCGGCCACACGTTTGACCTCGTCATCAGGCGGGCCGAGGGAGATGGTGCGCATTAGAGAGGCGCTGTAGCGCTTCACGTTGGCGGATATTTCGAAGAAGACGGGGTCGCCCGGCTCCAGGGTGACGTTGGCGAAGGTGATGTGGCCTCGGCTAGTGCGCCTGCCGGAGGCGACGTAAGGCTGACCTGCGAAGTAGATGCTGCCCTCGGCGTAGAGGGTGCGGGTGAGCTCACCGGCGACGTAGTTGTCGGTGACACCGGGCCGGGCAGCGTCGATGCCCGACTGCATGCCCTTGGAGACTATATGAGCGGCTTCCCTGATAGCCTCAATTTCCAGGGCGGACTTCACAACTCGGCTCTCCTCGACAATGTTGCCACCGTCCTTGATCTCGGCGTTGGGGAGGAGGGAGACGGTCTGCTGGTAGTCACGGAGTTGGAGGAACCAGGAAGTTGATTCGAAGCCGACGCGTTTGTCGGCGTATCCAAACTCGGTGATGGCGTTGCAGGTGGTCACCACAGGGTCTTCGGTATCGGAGAAGATGCGGTAGTCGTCGAGCCAGGTGCCCATTGTGACGTTGTCGGTCTCCAGCTCACGGGTGACCATGATCGGGTCACGGTCGGCGGGTACCAGTAGGCACTGGTAGACATAATAGCCGGTGGTGTTGTAACCGGTGAGGTAGTTAATGTTCTCCGGGGTGTATGCGAGGAGGATGTCTATGTCTCGGGAGCGCATCCGCTCCTGGACTGAAGTCAGACGAGCCCTGTACTCCTCGACGGGAAATGGGATGTCTCTGTGCTCGGCCATTGCGCTTCTCCTATCTGAACTCCGGCATGATTTTTCGGGCGAAGGTTCTGAGGGACTCCAGGGGGTAGGGGGAGCGCATGGTGAAAATAATGTGCTGGGTCCCGACCTCAGAGTGGCCGCGGACCCAATCCCTGATGGTGTCCATGTCCCCGACTACAGCGCCGCTACTCCGGGCCTTCATCTGCTCAGGCATGGTCTTGGAAAGCCGGTCCATGTACATGGCCCAGTCGTCCATCTTCTCGGGCGGGATGAAGGCGCCGTTGGCAGACTTCACGATCTCGGCGGAGTTGCGCCCTACCCGTTGGCAGTGCTCTTCGAGGACGCGATACTTGTGGGCGACTGTCTCAGCCGCCCCGTGGACGTTCATCATGTCCGCCCACTTGGCCACTACGCGGAGGGTGCGCTTTTCTCCGCCGCCGGCGATGAGGATAGGAGGATGGGGCTGCTGGACGGGTTGGGGGTTGAATGGGGCGTCGGTTAAGGAATAATACTTGCCCGAGTGGTTGACGGGCCCGTCGCTTGTCCAGAGCTTCTTGATAAGCTCGACGGAGTCATCGAGTCGTCTGATCCTCTCGCCGACGGTGTAGAAGGGGAAGTCGTAGGCGGTATGCTCCATCTCGAACCACCCGGCGCCGATTCCGAAGATGAGACGTCCGCCGCTGATGATGTCGACGGTGGTGGCGGACTTGGCGAGGAGTACTGGGTTGCGGTAGGTGTTACCGATGACCATCGGGCCGATAGAAATGTTCTTAGTCATGCGGGCTAAGGCCCCGAGCAATGCCCAAGCCTCGAGGCACGGGCCTTCGTTGCGGCCGGGGTCTGAGGGGATGAGGTGGTCGTGGCACCAGAGAGAGTCGAAGCCCAGCTCCTCAATTAGAACGGCGGCCTCTTCGATTTCCGGCCACGTGACCCGCTCCTGGCCTATGGAGACGCCGAACTTCATACGGGGATTTGTAGTCATAGCCGGGCCTTTCGGGTGGGGGGTGGTGTGGGGCGATTATAGCGAGGGGTGGTGGGGGAGGGAAAGCAGGACGTTTAGGCGATAGACTAAATTCATAAGTGAGCTATATGTCGACATCCAATGAGGCTAAAAGAGGAATCGAATGCTCTGCCATAAGAAAATACTCTTTGTTAGTCTCTATACCAATACTCGATATACCCAAACGAGATGCAGCTGCAATAGTAGATCCAGATCCCATGAAAGGATCTAATAAGGTGCCTTCCCCTAACGGAAGAGACGCTCTAACCAACTGACGTATAAATGCCTGTGGCTTGAGTGATGGGTGAGGCGCTACCCTGCGCTCACGTCCACGTGCAGGGGACGAGTGAATTAAGTCCTTAAATGGAATGGCAGCAGTAGGACGCCGAAGACCCCCAGTTTTCCACTTGCGGAGATTATCCTGTACGCGTCCTTCACATGGCTTACGGAACAGTAGCCATGGCTCCCAAGATCCCCTAGGGATCACCGAGACTTCAGGAAATTCGTTATGAGCATTCTTGGGTCTGTCACCACCTCGTAGCGTCCGAACTATGCGTACAATGTGCCCACGCTTTTCGAAACAGCCTTGTATGAAGGCGAAATCAATGAGATGTGTGACCAGGGGATTTGAGGCAACGAATATATGACCTCCTGGCACCATGACTCTGTAGAGTTGACCCACCAGTTTCTCGAAGAATTGCTGTATTTTCAGATGCTGAGTTTGAGAGAGAACTGTAAATCTGGGTGCAGGCTGTCTCTTGCTGCCGTCGTGACTCCTGGGTAACCTCCATATGCCGCCATTGCCATTGCGCCGCTTTTCTAGTTGGTCAGGAGTGTATTCAATGAGGCCGAAAGGGGGATCTGTCACAACCGAGTGAATTGTCTGTGGGCTGATATTTGGGAGCCACTCTAGGGCATCTCCGAGATACAACTTATAGCCAGCGTAGTTTGTCATGATGTACGTTGTCTGTAGAACGGGGACACCACTTCAAGTAGAGCTTGGTGCCGTATACCCCTTCTATGTTTATCAGAACTACCCCTACGTATTGCCTCTACGTAATTTTTAACCTGTTGTCGAACAGATGCTCTTTCATTTTGTTGGTATGCGGTGATATCACATGCAAACTCGTTAAGTGCCTGACGTATGTTTTCAAATTGGTCCCCCGGAAGTAAATGGTCACGTAACTGGTGGGCTGTAGAAATGAATAGACTGTAGAAGTCAGTCTTGTTTGCCCACCTAGTCGTTCGGATATCAGGCAATATTTCTTGTATGAGTTCCAGTGTACGTAAGAATCTTCGCTTGGACTCCCGTTGCCCTGGGAATTCACGTTCATAGTCTTCGTACATCGAATAATAATCATCCAACGTTTTGGAACTCGCACTCTGTGGTCCGTGCAGCACACCTATTACCAGATCACTTACGAATTCGATATCACGCATTCTGCGGATGGCATCTGGAGTTGCTAGGCGATTCTCTGACCAAAATGAATCTTCAGCGATGGACTCTGAGAGCCGTAGGAAGGGACCCCTATATGTTGCGTTTCTCAGCTCTTGAGGATTCAGTGGTGTCAGATACTTATTGAGCCTACGAAACAGATCCTCGATTTCGTCATATTGGGCGTCCTGCAGATAGCGTACGGCCATAGAATGACCATAGAACGTAGCTTTCTGTTCATCCGTCAAATCGCTAAAGGTATACCTCAGCCACAAGGAGTTCTGATCCAGGTATCGCAATTCAAAAGGCTCCCTAGAGTTGACACCGACAAACTCAAGAATCGCACTGACGCGTTGCTGACCATCGACCACGATGTATTCACTTCTACCATCGGGCCCTGTACTAACTTGCATATAGATTTCTGGCACGGGTAATTGGAGTAATATTGACTCTATGAGATTAGATTTCTGGCGGTCCGTCCAAACACGGCGGCGTTGAAATCTAGGCTGTAAGGTCAGGTTGCCTTCGCTATCCCTCTCAGTGAACCAAGAGATTGGATGACTAGTTGCGGTGTATCTCATTACTTTCCTATCCTGCGTTGTATCGGCCCACAATTTTGCTCCGGATCTTCCCAAGACTCCACCGATGATAGGCTCTGGCGTGTTCCCAGGTTCGGTAAAGCCTACCCCCTATAGTACGGCTAGATAGAAATGGTATTCGCGATAAGCTGTTGAAGGTTGTTTGCCACCGTTCACCAATATCCAAGGCTTCAGCCACCAAACCTGGGTAAATCCAACCACGATAAACGTGGTGTTTCTCGTGATGCTCTTTTAGATGAGCTTGTGTAAAGTGCCTCAAGGAGGACCAACTAGCCTGCCGATTTGTGAGTATGTCTATCCAACTCGGGTCAAACAACGATGGTGATACAACAATGATGTCTACGTCCGAATGTTTATTAAATGGTGATCCGAATTTGTAAGGCGAAAGGCTGAAACCGATACGCGCGCTACCTATAACACAGATGTCTTCCTGTGGAACTTTCAACCCACGCGAAATCTCCCTAACCATCCGTCCGTGGATTTCAGGACGGTCTGAAAAGGAAAATGGCATGCCGGTGAATAAATGGTCTTCAATAATGTGATCAAGACTGCAGGTTTGCAGCATCTCTTCGAATTCTTCCTTTGTGGGATACAAGGCGCTCACCAAGTTAACTGCTATGCCTACGAACTCTGCTGGATTATAACCAAGGACTGCGAGGCATTTACTTCATCTTACCAGTTACACTTAGACCTACACTACACCCTCCCGATTGACACCCCGAAATCTGTTGATGTACATTCGTGGCGAATTACGACCCACGGAATTTGCCACGAATGGACCTGAAACAATACATCGCCGACGTTCCCGACTTTCCGAAGCCGGGCATCCTGTTTCGAGACATCACTCCCCTCCTTCAACACCCCTCCGCCTTTCGTCACGCTCTAAACCTGATTAAGGAAAGTATCGCAGGCACAGAGGTAGACGCTTTCGCGGCGATAGACGCTCGGGGATTCCTGATCGCTGCGCCACTGGCCTTGGAAATGGACAAGCCGCTGCTGCCGGTCAGGAAAGAGGGGAAGCTGCCAAGGGAGACTGTGAAGGTGAGCTACGATCTGGAGTATGGGTCTAATTCAATGGAATTGCATCGAGATGCGGTTTCGGTGGGCGACAAGGTGCTGGTAGTCGACGATCTGTTGGCGACCGGGGGCACGGCGGAGGCGACGGTGAGGCTGGTTGAGGAGCTGGGTGGGGTTGTGGCGGGACTGGCGTTCCTGGTCGAGCTAAAAGACTTGGGAGGTCGAGACCGTATCAAGGGTTATCCGATAACAACCGTCATCGAATACTAGGGGGCGGGAAAACACCCGCCCCCTTCCATTTTGGGGACTGCGAGATGAGTCAAGGGCGGTACTATGGGGGGACCAGAGCGAATGGAGTTGGGACACCGCCCCACGGCGCGGGAAAGGCTGACTGAATAGGGACATGAGAAACAGCGCGATAGAAGGCATTACTTTCGACCTGTGGAATACGCTGATTGTGGACGTGGCGGGGGGTGGTGTGGCTCGGGCGAAAAAGCGAATCGATGCTACGACACACATCCTGTCAGGGTACGGGGTGAACTGCACGAAGGAGAAGGTGGCGAAGGTCTATTGGGACTCACAGCAGAAGTTTGAGAACGTTCGGATACGGGGCCTGGACACGGCCTTCGACGTGCAGCTCGACGACTTCCTGGACTCGATAGAGCCGGGCCTTTCGAAATCGCTGGTGGCTGAAGGGAAGGAACGGGTCTCGGAGAGGCACCTGCATGCGTTTCTCGAGCATCCTCCGGCATTGATGCCTGGGGTATTGGAGACTCTCTCCACGCTCACCGATGAAGGGTACAAGCTCGGGTTGATCTGCAACTCGGGGACGACGCCGGGCAGCCTGGCTCGCAAGTTCCTCGCCGACATCGGGATCGCTCAATATTTGAGGCACCTCACCTTTTCAGACGAGGAAAGACTGGCCAAACCAGCCCCTAGCCTGTTCCTGGATACATTGCAAGCTATTGGGGTGCAGGCTGAGAATTCGGTGCACGTGGGGGACAGGCCGGAGACGGACATATTGGGGGCGCAGCGGGTCGGGATGCGGGCGGTGCTCATAGGCGGGGCTAGCTGGGACCACGTGCCGGCGACGCCGGACGCGTGCGTGGCGAAGCTGGCGGAGTTGCCGGGGGCGTTGGCCGGGTTGTAGGAGGACGCCTGCCACAGGCAAGCTATTGGGTGGGGAGGGGTGGCTGCCACCAGGATGGGGTCTCGGTGATTTCGATTTCGGTGACCCACCTTACCCATTCGAATCCACGTCGGCCGGGGGCAACTAAGCGTACTGGGAGAGGACTCGGGAGAGTGGGACTCCGTCCCAGCGCTGCTTGGAAAACCAGCCTCCGGCGCAGTCGATGGTCGCGGTCTCTTCGGAGAGGCGAGTGAGGTCTGCGTAGGTGAGGATTAGCTCCCGTTCAACCTCACCGAATACCCTTAATGTCCAGCTTTCGGGGTTGATGGGTTGGGGGCGATCGTTGAGCCAGGAGACGACCGGGTAGTCGTTTCCAGAGAAACTGCCTGCTTCGTAGGACCCGGTGAAGCGCCTGGCAGAGCCGGCTAGTGACCCCGCCCGAGCTATGCCTTCGGAAAGCTGCCATGCGAGGAAACCGGCAACGGCGAGGCTGCCGAGCCTTAGCACTGAACGGCGCTCGGCCCAGAAGGAAATGGGCGGGCCTCGGAACATGTACCAGCCGTGCCAGAGAAGCAGGGGAGCGAGCACAACGCCGGCGTAGATGTGCCAGTTCACACCGCTGAACATCCACCAGCTGAAGTTGCCGAAGATGGACCATACGAGGCCAAGGGCGAGGGTCACTACCAAGACTACCGCCAAGGCCAGGGAGGCGATGCGGACGGGCTTCTTCTTCGGCCACTTGAAGGAGCGAGCGATATTGGCGACCTTCCAGGCAAGCACGGCGAGTATGCCGTAGCCGGAGACTCGGTGGATTTGGATGTAGATGGCGCGGTCTTCGGAGCCCGAGATGAGGCCGAAGAAGCCGGAGAGCATGTCGGAAAGGATGAAGAGGAGGAGGATGTTGGCCCAGGGGTAGCGCATGGGGGTCTCTGTGGCAGATGTATAGAGGGTCTAACCAATTATACGTGTCGGGCGCCGACGGGTCCGTCCACCACTCTACAGTCACCGAACAACGTAGACCCTAAAAGGAGTCAAGCAGAACGGCGGGCTAGAAGGAAATCCGTTGCCGGGCTTGTACTAGCCGATGAGGTTTTCGACGGACTCTCTGACTGAGGCAGCGGCAAGGGCGTTGTCGAGGGTTGCGATTCTAGCTTGGCGTCGCAGAGCGGTCTCAAGATAGGCGGCATCGTAGACGGTGAGTTGGTGACGCCTTGCCAATGCGAGAACGACTTCTTCGTTGTGCTCCCTGTCTATTACGATGCCAAGAGCGTCAAGTCGACTGAGGAAGTGTCCGGTATCCTGGGATTCGATGCGCCCTCGCCGTTCGGCACGGACAAGGATGTTGCGGACCTCATACCAGAAAATTCCCGGTACGATAGCCTGCTCTCCAGCAATGAGGGATGCTACATTGTCTACAGCCTCGGGGGTCTCCTCGTCGGGAAAGCACCAAGCCAGGGCCACGGACGCGTCTATGACGATGGCCACTAATACCGACCTTCGTCCCGCATCCTCCTGATCTCATCTCGCGATACCTTGGGGCGTTTTCCTCTCTCAGCCAGCATCTTATTTGCGAGGGACAAACGCCTTGCTTCCTCGATTGCGAGGGAGTCTCTAACTTTGGGGCTCTTGTTTGCAACCATTTACTCGACCATCCGGGCAGTCGCAAATGCAGCAGATTTCAGCCGACCACCCACAAGGCATTTTACCCCCATCGGGAAGGAGCGATGAAGCCTAGTTCACTATCTCGGCGAGCTTCATGTCTATGACCTCATCCCAGGAGTAGTCGCAGATCTCGGTGAGGATCTCTTCGGTGTGCTGGCCGAGGTCGGGGGCGGGCATGCGCAGCTTACCGGGTGTCTTGCTCAGCTTGACGGGGAGGCCGACGTAGTGGAGCTTGCCCTTGTTGGGGTGGTCAAGCTCGGCGATGAATTCGTTTTCGAGGACGTGGGGGTCGTTGATGACCTCGATATACCTGCGGAGGCGGGCCCAGGTGAGGTTTGTCGCATCAAGGGCCGGAGCCCAATGCTCGATGGTCTCCTCGGCGAAGCGGGCCCTTAGGATTTCGAATAGGTCGGTTGAACTGCCGTTGGTGCGCTTGGCTTGGGTGTCGAAGCGGGGGTCGGTTTCCAGGCCGGGTGAGCCGACGGCCTGGCAGAGAGAGCCCCATTCCTCGTCGGTGCCCTCGGCGCCGATGCAGAACCATGCCCCGTCTTTATCCTGATAGATGTTGTAGAGGGGATTGGGTAGGTGGCCCTCACCGTTGGAGAGAGGACTGACGGCCTTGTCTTCGAAGAGGCGCTGCTGGAAGTTGAGGGCACCTAGATATACCTGTCCGCCAAGGAGGGAGGTATTGACCTCCTGTGAGATGCCGTGCCTCTCCCGGCCGAGAAAGGCCAAGGCTGCGCCATAGGCGAGCATGACCGCTCCGCCGCGGTCGGCGAAGTCGGACCAGACGGACATGGGGCCCTCGGCGGAGCCGTAGCTGACGTAGGCGCCCCAGAACTGGCCGATGATGTCGTTCGACTGCCGATTCAGCAGGGGGCCCTTGTCCCCCTGCCCCGAGCCGTGAGCATAGACGATGTCAGGGTTGATCTCCTTCACCTCGTCGTAGCTGAGGCCCAGGCGCCCGAGGCCGCTTTTACGCATATTGGAGAGGAAAATGTCGGACTTCTTGAGGAGCCGGGAGATGACCTCGTGACCCTTCTCGGTCTTCAAGTTGATGGCGAGGCTCTTCTTGTCCCGGTTGTTGTTCTCGAAGTAGTAGGAGAGTCCTAGGTCGTTCTCGACGCCGCCCAGGGAGCCGCCGTGACGGCCGGGATCGCCGGACAGGCGCTCCTCGACCTTGATAACCTCGGCGCCCATGTCGGCGAGGAACGTGCCGCCGCCCGGCCCGTGGTGCCAGACGGTCATGTCTACGACTCGGATTCCTTCCAGTGCCATTACCATTTGCCGTTCCTCCTCGCTATCAGATGGCGCCCTGGTCCCGCAGCTTTTGCAGGTCCTCGGGTCCGTATCCTCCCATGCCGTTCAGGACTTCTTCGGTGTGCTGGCCAAGCTCGGGGGCGGGAGTCCGCACACTGCCCGGGGTCTCCTGCAGCCGGACGGGGATGCCGACCAATTGCACAGGCCCAACCTTGGGGTGCTCGAAGTCTACGACATAGTCGTTCGCCACAACCTGGGGGTCATCGGTGAGCGTTTCATAGTCATTCAGCTTGGACCACCCCAGGTCATGCTTGCCCAGAATCTCTTCCCACTCGGCGAGGGTCTTCTGGGCGAAGGACTCACGCATGATGGGAATCAGTACGTGGTTGTTTTCCTTGGTGCGCTTCGGGTTGGAATCGAAGCGGGGGTCGAATTCGAGATCCTCGCGTTCCAGGACCTGGCAAAGGGTATGCCAGTCTCGGCTTTCTTGGAGGAAACCGAGACAGAGCCACCCGCCGTCCCTGGTCTGATAGTAGTTCCAGAAGGGGCTAAGGGGAGACTCCTTCCTCATGCCCCAGGGCTCTTTCTTGTTGAAGATGTTGCTCTGGACGTTGAGGGCGGCCCAGTTAATTTGACTGCCGAGCAAGGCGGAATAGACTTCCTGCCCGACCCCATGCCGCTCGCGGGTTATAAGGGCGGTCACTATGCCGAAGGCCAGCAGAAGCGCGTCTTCCTGGTTGGCCATGCCACCCCAGAAGGGAATAGGGCCATCCGAGTTCCCGTGACTGAGGATGCCGCCGAGGAACTGAGCGGCGATGTCGTTGATGGGCTTGTCCTTGTCGGGACCTGTCGGGCCCATGCCTGTGGAGACGGCGTAGATCAGCTTTTCGTTGGCGGCGGAGAGTCTCGGGTAGTCGAGGCCCATGTCGGCGAGGGTGGGAATGGGGAAATTGGAGAGGAATATGTCGGCGCGGGAGACGAGATTGCGAACAACTTCCCGTCCGGCCTCGGTGCCGTAGTCGAGGGCGACACCGCGCTTGTTGCGGTTGTTGTTTTCGAAGTAGTAAGAAAGAGGGAAGGGCTCCTGGCCGGGGGTCTCGGTGCGGATATTGCGGCCCGGGTCGCCGAGGACCTTGTCCTCGATCTTAATGACGTCGGCGCCCATGTCGGCTAGGAGGGCGCCGGCTACAGGCCCCTGCTGGCCTGTGGCCAACTCGATGACCGTTATACCTTCGAGGACCATCGGCATGTGTTGCTGCTCCTGAGCGTTATTCGGGGAGGGGATTGTGTAGAAAGGTTATTGTTACGCTACATCCGTGTCAAGGGCGCAAGGTTTGGCTTGAAGGGGTGGGGTTTGAGGGCTGTCATGACGAGGCCTTTGATTGTATCAATTAAAAATCCGTGCCTGTTTGATTGATCCGGGAGAAAATTTTTCAGGCCATCCCTGGGAAGAGGCGCGGGCGATGTGGAAGGGGGGAAGGATGAGGACCGACATGGGACATTATAGACGGGTGGGGTGGGGGTGGGGCAATGGGCGGATGTCACTCGCCGAGGCGAGTGTTCGACTCTCCTCAGCGAGCCTAGGGCCCCATCCCCTTTCAGGTGGGGGAGATAGGCGGTCTTCGCATTGTTGAACGTATGCTCTAGTTATTATAAACTAAGCTCATGCCTGAGCCTAATTTTGTGGACAAGACGATTTGGACGGGGGACAACCTCGACATTTTGCGGGGTTTGAACTCCGACAGCGTGGACCTCATCTACCTGGACCCGCCGTTCAACTCGAACCGGAACTACGCCGCACCGGTCGGTTCGCGGGCGGCGGGGGCGGCGTTCAAGGACACGTGGACGCTTTCGGACTTGGACACAGCATGGATGGGCTTGATCGCGGACGAGCAGCCGGCGATGTACAAGGTGATAGAGACGGCGGGGTTGACCCACGGGAAGGGGATGCAGTCCTACCTGTGCATGATGGCCGTGCGGCTGCTGGAGATGAGGCGAGCGCTGAAGGAGAGCGGCTCCATCTATCTGCACTGCGACCCGACGGCCTCCCATTATCTCAAGCTGTTGATGGACTCGATATTCGGGGCAGCACAATTTCAGAATGAGATTATATGGAGGCGCTCCCATCCTAAAGGCTTGGCATTTACTCGATTTGCATCGAATCATGATGTCATTATTGTTTATGGCAGTAAGGGCGATATCACTTGGAATCCTGCTTATACGGTGAATCCCCGCGCCCACGAGCAGTACAAGCTGATTGAAAAGGAGACCGGGCGTAGGTATCAGTTGACCAGTCTGCTCAATCCTAATCCAGACCGTCCGAATTTGACGTATGAATTCAAGGGTGTAACAAGGGTATGGAGGTGGACGAAAGAGCGGATGAAGGAGGCAGACCGAAAGGAGTTAATTGTTGTTCCGCGCGGTGGGAAAGGCATTCCACGGCTAAAACGGTATCTCGATGAACAGCCAGGGATTCCCATAAGCGATACGTGGAATGACGTGCCAATTGCTGCAGGCAATGAACGTACCGGTTACCCAACCCAGAAGCCCCTGGCCCTGCTGGAACGTGTCATCAGAGCGTCTTCCAATCCCGGAGACGTGGTTCTCGACCCGTTCTGTGGTTGCGCCACGGCTTGCGTGGCGGCGGAGAAGCTGGGGAGGAAGTGGATGGGGATAGATATATCGCCGAAGGCAGCCGAGCTGGTGAATATGCGGCTGCGGGAGTTCATGGGAGACCTGTTCCACAGCAGGCTGGTCACCGCCCGGACGGATATTCCTCGGCGCACGGATATCGAGACTCCGATCCCGTACAGGAAGCAGAAGCACGTGCTGTTCGGTCGGCAGGAGGGGCAGTGCGCCGGGTGCAAAATTCTGTTCCCCTTCCCCAATCTCACAATCGATCACGTGGTACCACGATCCAAGGGCGGAACGGACCACCTGGAAAACCTTCAGTTGCTGTGCGCGGCCTGCAATTCGATTAAGGGTGATCGGGACATGGCTTATCTGATGGCGAGGCTGCGGGCGAGGGGGCGGGGATAACCGTTGATGAGGAGGCTCTGGGGGAGCCAATATTCACGATTGCGTAAGGGGGGAGGGGCGAGCGCGATGAATTTGCAGTGGCGAGCCGCCCCAGGCTCGACCCTTCGATCCGCCTCGGCGGACTTTCATCGCGCTCAGGATGAGCGGCCCCGCCCCGGGGATGGATTCACGCCTCGGCGCACGCCCAGGCGCATCTTCGACATCTTCGACCGGCTCTGGTCGGCCGGAATGGCGAAGGGGAGCTAGACGACTAAGTTAGCTGCGTAGCCGACCATGCAGGCTCCGAGTAAGGCGAGGACGACGTAGAGGGCGAAGACTCGGGCCCGGACGACGGAAACGACAGCCACGGCGGCATACAGGCTGATGGCGGCTCCGGAGACCGTCAGCGCCAGGGCTGCTCGACTCTTCGACGGGGCTTCCGACTTAGCGGATCTCGACAGGCGGATGTTCCATGTGCGACAGGGTGAGCGGCCCCGCACCGGGGATGGATTCACGCCAGAGGCGCACTTGCAGCCGGCTCGGGGGCAGGAATGACGAAGGGGTGCTAGACGACTAAGTTAGCCGCGTAGCCGACCATGCAGGCTCCCAGCAGGGCAAGGACTACGTAGAGGGCGAAGACTCGGGCGCGGACTACGGAGATGACTGCCACGGCGGCATATAGGCTAATGGCTGCTCCGGAGACCATCAGTGCCAGGGCTGCACCGAAGCTCATTCCCATTTCAAGCAGGCCTCGAACGAGGGGCAAAGAAGCGTAGCCGTCGAGGTACATGGGCGCACCGACTAGGACGGCGAGCGGGACCGACGCTCCGGCCTCGTTGCCGAACAGGGACATAATCCACTCGTCCGGGACCAGCCTCTGGAGGAAGACTTCCAATACGAGGGCCAAGGCAAGCCATCGCAGTGCGAGGCGTGTGTTACTCATCACCTCGGGCCAGAACCGGGAGCGATCCGCTTCACAGCAGCCGTACTGTTCCAGGGCCTCGGTACGCATCAGCTCATTGACCGAGCCTCGGAAGCCGGGCAGACCTGCGGTCACCACTCCGGCGAAAAGGCCGATGGAGAATGCAGCAATGGTCTTGGCGATTGCGAAATCAGGGCCGATGATTCCGCCGGTGATTATCATCATGCTGGGGTCGGTGACCGGTGATGAGACCCAGAAAGCCATGATGGGTGCAAGGGGAACGCCTCGGCGCAGGAGGGAGGCAATGAGAGGAAGGACGCCAAGGCCACATACGGGCGTTACTGCTCCGATTAAGCTCGCGATCAGTATCGAGCGCAGGGTACTGCCCTTCAGCCAAGAGAGTGCGCGGTCAGACCAGTTGCCCAGAGTCAGCGCTCCGGCAAGCAGCGAGGCGATGGCAAGCACCGGCAAGATTTTGAGAATGCCCCAACCGACATTTCTGACCATGTCTGCGTTGGCGTCGGGGACGAGGGAGCCGGTCAGGAGGAGGGTGCCGGTTAACAGCCAGATTAACGCCTCGGCGTTGGGGCGCCGGAGTCGGTGTCGGGAGGGTCTGACTGCGGAGATAGCCATAGCGTCACTATTCTTTGAAAGGATATATCTGCTTCCTATATATCGTCTGCATATATATATCTGACATCTATATTAGCTCTGATTCACGACTTGTCAACGGTAGCTCCGAATCCGGCGGTTACCGGATGGGCCCCGCCATAACCGTTAGTTTATTGCGCCGTCTTCTCTTAGGGATTCCACGTCATCCCAGGAGTAGCCGAGCTCGTCGACTAAAACCTGTTCCGTATGTTGGCCCATCTCGGGGGCTGCGCCCCGTGGTTTGATCTCGCTTTCGCTGAACTTAAGGGGTGTAGCGAGGGTTTCGTAGGGGCCGTGGGTGGGGTGATCGACGGTAACGATGAAGTCGTTGGCGCGGACTTGAGGGTCGGACATAACGTCCATGAGGTCCTGCATCGGAGCCCAGATGACGCCTTGGGCATCAAGGCGCGGGGCGAGTTCATCGAGGGTGTTGCGAGCAAGGACACGGTCGAGTTCGGGTATCAGTTCTCGGGCGTTGGCGCGCCGGGCGAGCGGCTCAGAGTATCGTTCATCGGTAATAAGGTCGTCGCGCTCCAGGGCTCGGCAGAACCTGGCCCACTTCTCGTTGGTATTGGGCGAGACCATGTTTATCCACTTCCCGTCTCCCGTTTGGTAAGTGTTCTGGAGCGGGTTCGGCGACTCTTCCCGAGTCCACTGGAACGGGTGCTGCTGGGCGTAGAGGGAGCGGGAAAGGTCTCCGCCTATGACCCATAGGCCCATGTTGAGCAAGGAGCAGGCCACCTTCTGCCCCCGTCCCGTCTTCTCCCTGGCCCACAGTGCGGTCATTACCCCGGCGAGGAGCATGGGAGAGCTGGTGTGGTCGCCGAATCCGGAGCGCAGGTTGACGGGCTCCTTGCCAGGCCGGCTGAAGAGGGACATAGCGCCGGACCGAGTCCAGAAGGCGGTGTAGTCGAAGCCGGTTCGGTCCTTGTCGGGGCCTTCGGTGCCGTAGCCGTTAAAGGAGACATAGATCAGGCTGGAGTGGTCCTTTGAAAGCTCTTCGTAGGTGAGGTTGAAGGCTTCCTGGCGGCGGGGGATCAGGTTGGTCATGAAGACATCGGCTTTGGAGGCGAGCTTGTGCACGGCCTCGACTGCCTTGGGTCGGGCGAGATTGAGGGCAATCGAACGCTTACCCCGGTTATCGAGCTCGAAGGCGTAGCTGATGGGGAATGCCTTGCCGAAGTCGGCGTCCCGGATCTCTGTGCGGAAGGTATCGCCCTGCAGGGCTTCCACTTTGATAACGTCGGCGCCCATGTCGGCCATCATGGCGGCACAGGAGGGAATGGCGAGCCAATTGGCGACCTCGAGGACTCGGATACCTTTGAGGGGCGCTTCCATGTGACGGCCTCCGGCAGTTGAGAGTGCGGGCCCCGGGGCCCGGATGGGGGAATGATACCGTCAGCGGGCACGGCTGTCAGTTATTTGTGGATGCCCTAAATCGGAATGCCCTTGACAGTGACCTGTAGAGTTTGAACGTTGGTCGATCACAGTGTGTAACACAAATATACTGACGATAAGCCTCATCAAGTGGATAAATGTTAGATAAGCAGGAACAGAAGGGTAGAGATTCGATATGGAGCGTGAGCAGGGAGACGAAGGGTCTATACTTCATCGTGTTCATAACTCTGGCATTGATTGGCGGTGGGCTGGTAACATATGCAGAGGTCCATGTGAACAAGGCCGATGGGATACTAGATACGGCCCTGGCGGCGTGGGCAGGGGTGGGGCGGCTGGTTATAGCGTCGGTGGCGGGTTCGCTAATCGTTACCGAGGTTTGGAGGAATGGGATGGTATTGGCAGAGAGACTGGAAGAATGGTTTGACAAGAGGCGTGAGAGGCAGATAGCCGAGGCAGTAGCCAAGGCACGGGAGGAGGCAGAAGTTAAGACGCGGGCTGAAATCGGGTCTTTGTGGCAGGCTTGGAACGAGCGGAGGATAGAGGCGGAGACGCTGGGAGAACCCTTTGATGAGCCGCCGCCTTCCTTATAGGCCACGTTCCTGGGCGGGGGACTACCGGAATGGTACTGGCTGAAAGACTGGACGAGTGGTTCGAGAATAGAAAGCAGAAGCAACTGGCCAAAGAGCGGGCCGCGGCTGAGGCGCTAGAGAATGCCCATGAAAAGGGGCGGGACAAGGGGAGGATAGAGGGGCGACAACAGGGCCGAACCGAGGCCCTAGCAGAGGGAATGAGGATCGGTCGGTCGGAAGGGCAGATCGCATTGCAGGCCAAATGGGAAGGATGGAACAAACGTCGCATGAAGGCCGAGAGGTTAGGCCAAGCCTTCGATGAGCCATCCCCCACACTTTAAGACAATGGAAGTTAGGAAATGGGCGAGTTTTAGACCCGAGGCACCGGCCCGGGACAGGAGGCAGGGGACATGACGCTTACGGAAAACCCGCGACCAACTATCAGGGAGCCCGAGGGAATTTGGAATCGTGCCTTTTCCTATCATCCATTCACCCCCGTCCTGGAAAGGGCGGAGGGCATCTATCTGTATGACGAGGACGGCAACCGGTACATCGACGCGTCGGGGGGGCCGATGGCGGTCAACCTGGGGCACGGGGACCCACGCATAATCGAGGCGATGACAAAGCAGGCGGAAAAGTTCGCTTATTGTCACCCGATCATGTCCAACCGGCCTCGGGCCGAATTGTGTGAGCGGATCAGCCAGAAAGCGCCCGGAAGCCTGAACACGACCTTCCTGGCCTCGGGTGGGTCTGAGGCTGTGGAGTCGGCGATAAAGGTGGCGCGCGAATATCACTTGAATCGTGGCAATTCTGAGAAATACATCGTCATATCCCGCTATGAGAGCTACCACGGGATGAGCCTGGGAGCGCTCTCTGTGGCGGGGGTGGCCGGCAACCGGAATGCCTACACTCCCATGCTGACGGACTGGCCCCACATCAAGCAGCACAGCGAGAGGGAAACGCCGCCCCGGATGGACCCCAAGGACTATGCGGTGCAGTGCGCCCAGGAGTTGGAAGAGGCGATCTACTACGCAGGTGAGCAGTATGTGGCCGCGTTCATAGCCACACCCCTGGCCCAAGGTCGGGACTACGGGCTCGTGCCTCCTCCCGAGTACTGGCAGGCCATCCGCGAGATATGCGACCGATACAACGTGCTCCTGATTATCGACGAGGTGATTACGGGGTGGGGCCGGACCGGTAAGTGGTTCGGGATGGAGCACTACGACGTAGAGGCTGACGTGATGGTCACGGCCAAGGGAATAGGGAGTTGCTACGCACCATTGGCTGCAGTGACTGTCTCCGACGAAGTCAACGACGCCTTCGCAGACGGAGGACACTTCACCCACGGGTACACCTACTCGGGGCATGCGGTGGCCTGCGCCGTCGGTATTGAAGTGATAGACATTATTGAAAAGGACGGGCTGGTGGAGCACTCGGCGGAGGTCGGGGCGTACATGCATGAGCAGGGCAAGGCCCTTCTCGACCACCCGACCATAACCGACATCCGGGGCCAGGGAATGCTCATGGTGCCCGAACTGGTCAGCAACAAGGAGACCCTGGAGTTCTTCTCACCCGAAATAAACGCCGAAGAGCGTTTCCAGTCGATAGCCCTCAAGAACGGACTTGCCCTCTACTCCAGTCTCTGGGGACCGAGGCGGCCGCAAAACCTTAATCGGGGACTGCCCATGTTCATCGCTCCTGCCATGATCGCAACCAAGGAGCAGGTGGACGAGATTCTGGACGCTCTGGACCGCTCCCTGACGGAGTTTGAGTCGGAGCTGGGGGTGAGTGGGTAGGCGGTTTACGGAGCCGAACCAATGGCCATCTAAATAAGCAAAGGGCTTAAGTATTGTGCCCTAGTCCGTTTGGTAGACCCTCAGACAAAGTCAGGGCAACGGACTAGGGCACAATTTATTCAGGCTATTGTTAAAGCCCGTCGGGGAATCCTTCCCGGCGCAGCCTGTCTAGGATGAGGCTGTCGGTGGGGAAGGCTAGGGGCTCGGGGATTTCGTCCAGGGGGAAGAAATCTACAATATCCACATCGTCGGAGGCGTTCATCGTGCCTCCGACGATTGTCCCGGTTAACCAGACGCCGACGGTGAGGGACTTGGGGTCGTGGAAATTGGAGTGGACGTCGTAGACGGGCCCGACCTCGATGATTAGTCCAGTTTCCTCGAGCATCTCCCGCTTGGCGGCCTCTCGTATATCCTCACCCCATTCTACGTAGCCGCAGGGGATGCACCATTCCCCTCCCCGACTTTGCCCAGAGGCCCTTCGCCCCATCAATATCCCCCGTCCTCTGCGGCATATCACGGCTACCCCAGCTACGGGATTGCGGTACTGGACGTAGCCACATTCCCGGCAGTGAGGCCGGGGTCTGCCACCTCGAGTCTTGGGTGTTAGGTCTGTACGGCACATGGGGCAGAAACGGAACTCTCCGGTCATGTCGGGGCTCCTTTAGAAGACTATTGGGAATGGCCGGGGTCGGTTTGACAATGGTCGGGAATCGGGGGAACATCGGGCACGGTGGCTTCAAAATAACATAATTATCGAAGGGTAAGACTTGAACGAGGAAGCAGGCAAGCTCCGGATGTTAAAGCAGATATTCGCAGGTTCGAGCGATGCGATCGTATTTGCTGACGGGGAAGGAAAGATCCGGTTGTGGAATGGGGGAGCGGAGCGGATTTTCGGGTATGGGGAGTCGGAGGCGTTGGGGTCTACTCTCGATCTGATTGTGCCGGAGCGGCTCAGGGAGAGGCACTGGGAAGGCTACCAGCGGGTAGTCGAGATTGGGGAGACCCAGTACGGGGACAGGCTGCTTTCGGTGCCAGGCATTCGGCGGGATGGCAGCCGGATATCACTGGAGTTCACCGTGGTACTGATCAAGGGAGATGACGGCGAGGTCGAGGGGGTGGCGGCGATAATGAGGGACGCAACCGAGGGTTGGCAGAGGGAACGCGAGTTGAAGCGACGGGTCGAGGAGTTGGAGCGTAGGTTGGAGGATTCAGGCCATGAGCAAGCGTAGAGACGCTGACGTCGTGATCATCGGTGGTGGAATCACGGGCTGCGCAGCGGCCTATCACCTGGCCAAGCGGGGTAAGAGGGTGACGGTGGTGGAGAAAGGGGAGACTGCTGGGGAGGCCTCGGGGCGGAACACGGGAGGGGTGCGGGTACAGGGCCGGAACCCGGTGGAATATCCCTTCATGCTGGAGTGCATCAAGATGTGGGAGGGACTGGAAAAGGAGCTGGGGGCCGACATCGGTTACGTGAGCGGCGGCAACCTGCTATATGTTGAGAACGAAGCGGATATGAAGGAGATCGAGCGGGGAGCTCGGCTGGCTAAGGAGTACGGGGTCGATTCATACGCAATAAGCCCCGAGGAGTGCCGGGAGTTGGTCCCCGGGCTCAATGCCCCGGCGCTAGGGGCTCTCTACTCGCCGACCGACGGCCACGCAGACCCGGCGAGAAGCACCAAAGCCTTCGAGATGGCAGCACGGGAGTTGGGGGTGGAGGTACTGACCAACTGCGCGGCCCTGGACATCGATACCAGTGATGGACAGGTCACTTCGGTCCGTACGGACATGGGCAGAATCGACGCGCCCTATATTGTGAATGCGGCGGGGGTGTGGGCTAACCACGTGGGCAGGAAGGTAGGCCATCGGTTCCCGGTGCGGATAATCCGGCAGACGCAGGCGATAACGGAACCTGTCTCCAGGAGAATTATGCCCTTCGTGCGTGGCCCGAACTCGGGGTTCAGGCAGGAGCCGGGCGGAGGGATCATCTTTTCCCGGGGCTACAATCACTCCCGGGACTACGACGTGACTCGGGACACATTTGACAACATCCGGATGTGGCTTCCTCAAATCATCCGGCACCATAAGCTGGTCCGTTTCCACGTGGGCCGTGCACTGTTCAGGAGCTTCCATGCCAGGACTCCCCTGGTCTCTCGAATCGGACGGCCCTGGCCTCTGAGGTCGGATGTCGAGCCGAGGGTAAACCGACAAACGGTGGATGAGGGGCTGAGGCTACTCGGGGAGACTGTGCCTTGGTTGAAGGGCGTGCGGGAGGAGAGGGCATGGGCGGGCTTAATCGATCTGACGCCGGACATGCTGCCTGTGTTCGGTGCGGTGGATAAGCCGAAGGGTTACATAGTGGCGGCGGGATTCTCGGGGCACGGGTTTGCGATGGGACCGATGAGCGGGAAGCTGATATCAGAGTTGATAATAGATGGTAAGACGTCGATAGATATCGATGCGTTGCGGCCGAGCCGCTTCGCGGAGGGGGTGCCGATCAGCCCGCCTAGGAATTTCGTGGGGTAGGGGTTTACTGCTTGGAACACCCTCACTCTCCTCGGCGAGTCTTCGATCCTCCAGAGGCGGACCTACGGCTCTCCTCAGCGAGCCTACGGCCCTAGTCCTCTCACGCCTCGTCGCATCTACGACCCATCGAGAGACCTTTGCGTAACTTCGAGTTGGGGCCGAGAAGCCCCGCCCATTCCGCTCTTGAAACCCTTCGACTCGGCTCAGGGCGAGCGGAATACCCCGCACCTAGGAATGGAAAGACCGTACTTCGTGAGCCGGTTCAGGGATGGGAATGAAGGTTATTCAAAGGTCTCATTGAGGGGGAGGGGATAGGAATGCTGCCCAATTGCTGCAAGGGGGGCTGGGTTAAGAGTTTCGCCGGGGCGCCAGTCTGTCCCGGCTGTCCAGCCAGATGGTGACGGGGCCGTCGTTGCAGAGGGATACCTGCATGTAGGCTCCGAATTTGCCGGTCTCTACCCTTAGACCCGAGGCCCGGCAAGCGGTTATGAAATACTCGACCATGGGCTCGGCGATTTCGGGTGGAGCGGCGCGGGTGAAGCTGGGCCTGCGGCCCTTGCGGGTGTCGGCGGCCAGAGTGAATTGGCTGATTATTAGGAGGCCGCCACCCACATCCACCACCGACCTATCGAACCGCCCCTCTTCGTCGGGGAAGATCCTTAGGTTGAGACACTTTTCCTTGAGATAGTCGGCGTCTTGCTCGGTGTCATCCTGCTCAACGCAGATGAAAAGGGTTAGCCCGGTGGCAATGCTTCCTGCGGTGTCGCCATCAATCGTAACCGAGGCGCGTGAGACCCTTTGGAGGAGAACCTTCAAAGGGGACTAGCTGTCGGTCTTGGAGGCGACCTTGTCGGTGCTCTTCTCGGAGGACTTATCGGAAGAGGAAGACTCGGATTTGGACTTGGAAGAGGAATCAGACTCGGACTTGGATTCGGATGAGGATTCCTCCTTACCGTTGGAGGAGCTGGCCTGACCTTTGCGGTGGTCGGTGGAGTAGAAGCCGGAGCCCTTGAATAGGATGGGAACGGAGTGGAAGATGCGTCGAGAGTCGGACGAGCAGGTGGGGCAGGAGGCGTTGCCTACTTCGATTACCTTTTGACGCACCTCGAACACGTGGCCGTTAACCAAACATTCGTAGTCGTATAAAGGCATTCGCTCCTCCGAGATAGGGCTGGCACTCAATTAAGCCGAGTGCTAAAGCGAGGAAATTTTAGTCCTGCCGCTGACCAGTGTCAACAGGGTGTACTCGTTCAGCACATATGGGACAGGCACGGAACAGGTTACCCCACTTGCCGCTCCCATGTCGACAAGTTGAGCATAAGAGGACCCAGCCACGAGGCTGGATGCTGATGAGCTTGAGTCGGGGGGAAGGGGCATTTCCGAATCTACCTGCATTGGCCGTATCAGCCCGAGCTTTTGGAGCGGCACTGGCTGCAGATGCCGAATATGGCGAAGTGGTCCAGGTCTGCTTCGAACTCATACTCCTGTTGGAGGGCAATCCGGACGGGCTCCAGGAAGCGGTGGTGGTCTATGTCCAGGGTCGAGCCGCAGTCTCGGCAGACGATGTGGTGGTGGGGCTGGTCGTGAGTCATTTCGTACTGGTAGGCCCCACTCCCAAGGTCAATCTCGACGAGCAAACGTTGCTTCTTTAGCAGCTGGATGGTCCGGTAGACGGTGGCGATATCTATGAACCGGTAGGACTTCTTGACCTTTTCGTGGATATCCTCTGCGGTCATGTGTCCAGGGCTGGAAGCGATGGCGGAAAGGATCATCACCCGCTGGGGCGTGAGCCTGTATCCGGCGCTTCTGAGGGAATCGAGAAGATCGTCTGCCTTTGTCAAATCATGCGCTCCACTGATGTAGCGACCTCACCAACTCACCGCTTTCAGATAGAGGAAACGTAAGGAAGGCCAGGTTGCCTATCCAGCCGGCACAAAGGTTGGGACCGGGACCCCTTGTAGGGACCAGGGGCCGGTCTTGTCGATTCTCGCGTTGACCATCTTGCCGATGAGGTGATCGTCCTCAATGGGAACGAAGACCAGCTTGTTGGTACGGGTGCGGCCTTGCCACTTGCCCTTGTGACGCCTTTCGACCAGGACTTCCTGCTCTGTCCCGAGAAGCGGTTCGTTAAGCTCCCCGGCGATGCGCTTCTGCACCTCCTCGATTACGTGGAGGCGGCGCATTTTTTCGTCCTGTTCGAGCGAGTCATCAATCTTGCGGAAGGCGATGGTGCCGGGCCGCACGGAGTAGGGGGCGACGTGTACCTTGTCGAACCGGACCTCTTCCAGGATGTCGACGGTGTGCTGGAACTGGGCCTCGGTCTCGTTGGCGAAACCGACGATGATGTCGGTGCTCATGGAGACGCCGGGGATGGTGTCTCGGATGCGCCCGGTCAACTCCAGATAGTCGGCCGAGGTGTACCCACGGTGCATGGTCGCCAGAACCTCGTCGTCACCGGCCTGGATGGGGAGGTTGATGTGCTCGCATACCTTGGGCAGTGATGCAACGGAGTCTATGAGCTTCTGGCTCATGTCGTTGGGGTGAGAAGTGAGGAAGCGGATGCGCTCTATGCCTTCGATGGGGTCCAGCTCCGTGAGGAGATTGGCGAGGTCCGAGTCATCAGGGAGGTCCTGGCCGTAGGAATCTACGTTCTGGCCGAGGAGGGTCACCTCTTTAACGCCACGTTGTCCAAGCGCCGACACTTCTTCGACGAGTTCGGGAATGGGGCGGCTGCGCTCGCGGCCTCGGCGGTAGGGGATGATGCAGAAGGTGCAGAACTTATCGCAGCCGTGGATGATGGGCACGTTGACGCTAATCTTGGGCTGGGTGGGGATGAGGGGACCGAGGTTATCGAGACACGTGCCGTCATCATCGGACAGGCGTCGGATCAGTGGGTCGTAACCCTGGGGCCTGAGAAAGAGGTCGACATGGGGGAAGCGCTTCTTCAGCGATTCGTCCCGGGGCCCGACCATGCAACCCATGAGTGCGATGGTCCGGTTGGGGTCTTCCCGCTTGAGGGGTTTGAGGGAGTCGAGGCGGCCGGCGACCTTGTCCTCGACGCCTTGCCTGACAACGCAGCTGTTCAGGACGATGATATCGGCGTCCTCGATGCGCGGAGAGAGGTCGCAGCCGATCTTTTCGAGCGCGCTGGCGAGGCGCTCGGAGTCCGCCTCGTTCATCTGGCATCCAACGGTCCAAATGTGGTAGCCGGGCACTAGTCAGTCCTCCAGAAGGGCCAGGAAGCTATCAAGGCGAAGGGGGTTCGAATAGAATTTGTAGAGCCGCATCATGTCGTTGTAGTTTTCATCCAGGAGGAGGCCTACCTTGCTGGAAACGCAGTCCTGAATAGTAACGGTATGGAAGTCGTATTGATAGGCGTCTATCACGGTGGTGAGCACGCAGGCATTGGCGGTGACTCCCGAGACGACGATAAGCTCGGCGCGGAGGCCGTTGAGAAGACCCGCGAGGTCGGTCTGGAAGAAGGAGCTGAACCTGCGCTTGTCGACTATATAGTCGCCGTTGTGGGGCGTGAGTTGGGGCACGATCTCGACTCCGTGGGTGCCCTCGACACAGTGGACGGGTTCGGAGTCGCCCTCACGACCGCGGTCTACTCCGTTGGCGCGGTGGACTTCACGGGTGTAGATGATCGGGGCACCACGGGAGCGCATGGCGTCGCAGAGGCGTCGGGTGTTTTCGATCAGGGGGTCGGCGTCGGCGCAGGCGTAGGGCGAATCGGGGTCCAGGAAGTCGTGCTGCATGTCGATGACAATGAGCGCCGACCTGTCCATGAGGCCCCTTATTTGTGATGTTTCAAGCATGAGTCGGCGAAATTACCATGCACGATTCAGTGATTGAGGTAGTGGCGGAGGAGTGGGGTTAGCATTTAGCTATAAAAGCACGGGTTCCGACTATTAGTTCCCACATTAGTTACCACCCTATCAGCGCAAGTGATCAGTATGACTCCACGTTGGTGGCCAAAGGAGACTGTACCAGAACTTTTGAATTTGTTGTAGAGTTGTGAGTTTGCGGCGGTGAAATACCAGTTATGAAAAAGTGAATCCCTTTGGATAACTCCCATTACATGGCTACTCGTAATATTAACTTATTCAGAGAAGTTTGGCAGGGTTTGATTCCACGCAGGTGGGCCTATTTTGACCATAGACAGAACCGTCTTCGAGTTGACGGTGGCGATCCTTCCCAACCAAGTGGAGACACGAGACCGAGGGTGCAGTTGCGCCGCTGGGCCACCAGCCCTTCGCTTCGATTGGGTGACCACCGAGGCTGGCTCTCAACCCTGTCTAACCCATCCCAGGAGGCTCGAACCGCCCATTAGACTCGTGATGCCGAGGGGGGAGACGACGGGTCCTTCTCGAGAACGATGGCACCCCCCACGAATGGTGTCGTCCGACTACGTGCTGGCCTCAAGTCCACCGCCCACGAGTACCTGAGCATTTCGTTTTTATTGTGTGCCGTGAATGTTCATGCCGATTGCACAATGGACACGAACAAATGTCTTATTCCTGGGCTGTTGATCTGGATGGTCATTCTCACTGACTCTTGCGGGAGCGGCAACTGCCACTCAAGCGGTTCGAGTTTTGTGTGGTGTGCCCTCAGCCTTGTATATTGGCTAGGAAAGTCCGCCATTGGAGGATCGAAGAGCCCTGTACCCAAGAGACCAACCCCACGCCTGCGTTATCCCTAGGCCCCGCGAGGGACCTAGGGCGTCCATATCACAATCCACCCAGCCTCGGCCTCCCTCCACGTTTGGGATACCATCACAACTGCAGAATGGGAGACTTTCTCCACCATTCGCGAAAGGCCAAAACGAAGCTCTCGATATACGCAAATCTCGAGGTTATCGACGTCAGGGTTCTCACCGGATAATCGATCGTCTGAAAAAGGCTATGCCCTGACAGGTCGTGCATTGATTCATCTGTTGGTAGCCTCAGGCGCGCTCTTGTCCTTGCTGGCCCTGTTTTCTGCCTTTGAAGTCGTCTCTTCGAAAACGGCACATGCACAGGCAGCGGTACCGGTTATACGTTCGCTGGATCCCAAACCCCCACATTGCGTGTTGCGGGAATCGAATAAGGCCGGTGATCGCCTCCTCACAATTACTGGTGAGGATTTGTTGTTGTACGAAGAGAAAGCGGTTCAATTCCTCGATGTAACCACAGGCCGCGAGAGCGCCCTGTTCTACCAGGAAGTTGATTGGCGGGATCCGAGATGCACCATGATTGATATGACCCTGGTCGAGCAACAATTGCGATTGGGAGCACAGGTGCGCTTGAGGTCCGGATTGTTTCGAAAGAGTCACCGGGTCTACCTTCAGAGTGGGCAAGCGATTTTATTTTGGCTCACGACTTATCCAGTTGCGGGACTCCAAGCCCCTTTCCGCCTACATCACCGATTCGAGGACTTGCCGGTGACCTATGGGCAGATGTGGTCATCGGAGAGAAGGACTTCTCTCAAACAGGCGAAAGTTCGGTTGTGCCATACAAGGTCTTCAATCCTGGCGGAGTCGTAATCGACACGGCCGTCGGCCCCGGAAGGGCCTACGTTTGGGATTCCGCCAACAATCGTATCCTGGGAATGGGTCTCGAGAGGTGTTACGAGGGGGGCGGACCTTGCACAGCCGATGTCGTAATCGGTCAGCCGTCCGGATATGACCACTCTGCTTGTAACGGCGAAAGTAACGTTCAGAGCTTTCCGGTACGAGCCCGTCCAATGGCCGAAACACTGTGTGGAATACTGGACCATTCCCAAAGCCCTGGCGAGGCCCATTCATTTGTGACCATGGCTGTGGATGAACTCAGCAACCTCTACGTCCCGGATTCCCGGAACAATAGGATTCTGAAGTACGAGAACCCCTTCGAGGAAGACAATGTGGCCGATAGGCTCTGGGGACAGGAGGATTTCTCGGGCATGACCTGCAATCGGGGTGATTTCGGTAGGCCAACGGCCGAAACGCTCTGTTTTCACTCAGCCACCAATCAGTTGCTTACGAACTGGTACGGCAACGGCGTAGAAATCGATGAGAGCGGGAATATGTGGGTAGCGGATGGCGGAAACAACCGTGTTCTGCGTTTCTCCGCGGACCCTAATAGCGGTGAGATAGCCGAGGTCCCCGATCTGGTCTTGGGGCAACCCGATTTCCACGGTATGGGGGCCGGAGACGCTCTTGATGAGTTGCACGGGCCTTCAGCGGTGAGGGTAAGTGACGCCGGATGGGTTTACGTTGCCGACACGATTAACGACAGGATACTGGTCTTCAAACCCCCGTTCAGGTCCGGAATGCTGGCCTCTATTGAATTTGGATCGGACTTCCACCGTCCTACGTCCCTCGAAATCGATCCTCTGGATCGCGGAGTTTGGATAGTGGATGCGGGGAACTTCATGGTTGAGTTGTGGGACCCTGCTGGAGTCTCGGTAGTTCAGATTCTGGGTAAAGACCAATATGTGCCGGACCGTACGTGTGGCGGGTCGTTGACCGAGCTTCCCGGCAATCCACGAATGTGCCCGATCTCTGGTAGTGTCGGATTCGATGGCGTAGGCAATGTGCTTGTTCCCGTCTATCAGGACACTGCGGATGTCCTCCGCCTTTCCACCCTTATGTTAGACGGTGAGGATGGCTCGATGGGTACGGCTGACATGCGTCTCTTCTACCCACCGCCTAATTCCAACTGCAAGGACAGAATAGGGCTTCACTCCGCGAGGGGAGTGGCTACGTGGAGAGACCAATTGATTGTTGCCGACCGCAACAGGCTGCTCTTTTGGAACGGACTGGACACCTTAAGTAACGGGAAACCCGCCGACGGGGTGATTGGTGATGAGTTTGCTGTTGAAGAGTGGCACTTCTGCTGCGGAAAAATAAAAGTGGATAGGCAGGCAGATTGTGGGTACTGGGATTCGAGGGCAGAGGCTTCCTGGATGTTTACCAATTACCCCTAACCGAATACTCAGCACCACTGCACACTACCTGGATTGAGACAGCTTCTTTCTCTGTGCTTGGCGCTAACCATCGAACCAGGCTCGGACATAGAGTATTTGGGATTGCGCCTGTGGGTAATGGCGATTTTCTATGGTTGAGCGATACCGATAACCATTGAGTCCTTCGAATCCGCAATCCTTTGACCGATCCAGTCGTGGACGTGGTCCTCGGTCAGAAAGATGCCGAAGGCAATGCATGTAATCGGGGGCTTTTCCCGGAAGCGGACACCTCAGCATTCGAGAAAGGAGAAAACTCCAACGTGCTCTGCTTTCCCGGAGCGCTGTCCATAGACAATCTTGGCAACCTATATGTCTCGGACCACGCGCTGGAGGTCAGCGGAAATCGGCGGCTTTTGATCTATTCAGCAGAGGCGACACCCACCAACAATACGGAGCCAATCCTCGCGCCAACAGCGATGAAAGTTTTTATGCGGTCGGCCGTGGGTCCAAACAATCTGTGGGCCGACCCATGGGAACAGAGAGAAGTGTTCCCGCGATACAGTAGCGCGCGCTGGGGGGAATTTGCTGCAGCTACTTGGGAGCCGGCGTTTGACAGCAAGAACAGGATGGCAGTTGGATACAATGCCTATGTTTGTCCCCGGTTCGCAGCCGTCTATGAGGACCCCTTGGGCCCCGAAGGACTGCCCACATCCTTCCTGCATGACTTCGGATCGATGTTTTATGCTGCAGCATTTGACGACAACGACAACCTGTATTTAAGCGACATCAATCGGGGAAGATTGCTCATATATTGGAACCCGTTCAGCAACACGCGACAATCGGCAGAGCATCAGGTTCCTGAAGCTTCCTATCCGGAATACCCTATTTCCATTAGGTCACTCAGTCCTGTGGCGCCGTCCTGCATCATACGCGACTCGCAGCGTTCCCACGAGACGACATTGCAGCTCCTTGTCGAGGGTATGTCGGAGGCACAACACTTTACCCTCGAGTTTCGTAAACTCATATCAGTTCATCGGGAGTCACTTGATGTTGGGCCTGGGCACATGAGCCAAGACGGATCGATTATCAGGGTCGGGCAGAGCTCCCTGTGGGATCGCCTGTGGGCGCATCTGGATAGAGTGGTGCTAACAGTACGAATCGTTGAACGCGGATACGACGGAGTTGTCCTCTCCAACTGGTCGCCGGCGTTTGTGCTGGCTGATGACCCGGATGACTGCGGAATTGTGGCGGCTCGATAATTCGAGCCGCCACAATTCCGGTCTGTGACATCGGGAGGGGGTTATCTGACCGTAACATGGACAGCACCGGATCAAACGGAGGAAGCGGACTTCCGATCATACGGATTACGACACATCCCATCTGTGTACGATGAGACAGTTACTTCCAATTGGACGTTCTCAGGCAGCCCTGGAATCACCAACAATGAGGGGCAAATCGAACACTTCCTTGGCGGGCTGAGCCCCAGGACAAAGTAGGACATCCAGGTTAGAGTAGTTAGTGACCAAATTCCGGGCCTCTGGACGCATTTATTCACCGGCATACCTAACCCTCCCGGTCCATGTGGCGTAGGAGATGCGGTGGGGGACCCAGCCAACACCCCGGGACTGGTCCACGACTGCGAAGTGTTATTGAAGGTGAAGGACGAGCTCTCGGAGAGTGAGACATTGAACTGGTCTGAGCACCTTCCTATTGAGATGTGGGTAGGTGTCGACACCGATTCACTGCGGGGCTCACCACCTCGGGTGAGTAGACTCTATCTCGACAGGTTAGGGCCGGACGGATACCTACCTAACGGACTGATTGAATTAACGGCCCTGAAAGCGCTGTATGTCCAGGACTACGACACTGTGGGACCCAGATCCAGCGGCAACTTGGTCTCTTGTCTCAGTCAACACGACTGCCCTCTCAAGCAGTGAACCACGCGGAGCAATACCGACAAATGTTGGCGATTGATCAAGGCTTTGTCACACATTCTCTTCCGCGGCTTGTTGGATTAAATTCATGCTCGTTGCTCATTAGTTTCGAACAGTCTTCTTATTCGTGGGCTCTCGATTTAGATCCCGCTTGCTAAGTCAATCGTGCTGACTCTTAAGTAAACTGCAACGGTTATATCTTCGATTCGAGCTTTGTACAATGAACCGTGTTTGAGGGCGGGAAGCGCCATCCTAGAGATGTGGATGGGGCTGTAAATGAGATTCAGGTCGTTGATACAAAGCATCTCGTATACGCTTGGGTCGCTGACCTAAACAGTCACGCCTGTTACGCAATAGGCAACAAACTTTGCACTACTCTGGGGCAGCAGAATTGAATTCCAGCTAGGAGCTCTAACTGTATTTGAAACAGCCCCGCTTTTTACTAGTTCGAATCCTACTTCGGTTGGACCGGGGTCGCTATAACTCGACTCTTCCGCTGGAAGTTCCCGCTGCAAGGATCGGATAGGTGATCCACTTAAGGATTCCAGTCCAGATGAGGGGCTCCTGAGTTTCATAGAAGACATCCGTGCTACTCGCCGCCTGCGGCGAGGAGGTTAAAGCAGGCATTTCTGTCCCAAAAACGTGGCCTATGACAATGATAACGGGGAGACCTCCGACCCTGTTTTGGAGTCGAGACACAGACTGACGCTACCTCAAACGACAATTGCTTTTCAACAAAACTTGCAGTTGCGGAAGACACTGTGCTGGCATCGCGCGAGGCCGCGGTAGGGATGTATGGAGGTGAATACG
This sequence comes from Dehalococcoidia bacterium, assembly GCA_965222055.1. Lineage (GTDB taxonomy): Bacteria > Chloroflexota > Dehalococcoidia > Plut-88900 > Plut-88900 > Plut-88900. The sequence continues at coordinate 2,450,679 of CBDCTF010000007.1, read as the reverse complement.
TCTTTTCTTCTCGTCCCCTTAGCTGACTCTCCCCTTTGCCGTCCCGTGGTCGTGGCTGAGCAGGCCTGAGTTCCATCTTCCTCCCTTGGCTTGTCGCGTATTGCGTCTGATACGATTCAGCAATAGGCAACGCTGTGCTTCTTTTAGTCCACTCCATGTTCATTACCTGCGGCAAACAGAAGTGCTGTAGGTGAAGCCTACAGATTGGTTTGGGGGAGTTCTCGGAGTAATGCGATCCTTGTGTGACAGGAGGATTGAGTGAACTAAATAGCAACTAAACAGAAGACATCTTGGCAAGGACGGCTCCTGTACATCGGAATCGTCAATATTCCTAACCTTATCTGCAAAGTTGTGGCCAAGCATCGGAGACATACAGAGGTACTGACATGCAAGAATTCAAACGATCACACAGACGTATTGCAGTGTTTTCCGCAATCAGCCTGCTCTTAATGCTGATTCTAGTGGTGGGAGCCTGTGGAGGCGCCGAGGCCACGACACCACCGGAAGCGACGGCCACCACTCGTCCTGTAGAAGCCACTTCCCCCCCGAGTCATCGGACTCGGAAGCGATGGACAGGTTCGAAGGACAAACTCTAAACGTGTTGGGTTGGGGTGACCACTTCAATGACGAAGTTTTGGACCCATTCCGGGAGATGTATGGCGTCACCGTTAACGTCAAAGAGACGGGTGTCGCTACAGAGGTTATCCCACTAACGAAGGCTTCACCGTCCGGATTCTATGATGTGATAGTCACCGATGTGCCCACGGTGCAGTTGTTGGTCGAGAACGATATTTTGGAGCCCTTGGACATGAGCCGGTTCGATACCTCGACGTTTTTCCCGAAGGTGCTCAAGGAAAACGAAGGCGCGTTCGAAGGCGAAACATATCTGATCCCGACTAAGTACGGCTTTATGGCGGTGGCTTACAACACCGATTACGTCGATGAGGAGGATGCAAAGTCCTGGAACATCTTCTGGAACCCCAAATATGAGGGCAAAATAGGCCTTTGGGATGGCGCATTCAGCGTTTATGCGGTACTTGGCATCCACCTGGGTTATGAGCCCGGCCCCATGACTATGGAGCAAGAAGAGGAAATCAAGGACTTGCTTGGAAAAATCAAGGCCAATGATCTAAAGGTTGTTGGATATGTCGCAGATCTGCAACAGGCGTTGGCTAGTGAAAGCGCTTGGGTAATTCACGGTGCAGAGTGGGTAGTCTCGGGCCTTATTACCGATGGGTTGCCGGTAGACTGGGTCCTGCCCGACGAGGGTGGTGTCAGATGGATGGAAGGCGTCGGTATCGGCAGGGGTACGGAGAATAGGGAACTGGCGGAACTGCTGGTCCAATACATCATTTCACCTGAAGGAAACTCAAGAGTGGCCGTCAACGAAATATTCTGGGGTATGCCGACCAATGCGGCAGCTCGCGACTTTCTCTCAGTAGAGGAGCTTAGTATCCTCAAGTGGGACAATCAGGCAGAGTTTTTGGAGAGAAGTTGGCCGGATTACTACCCACCCGCAGATGTCAATGAAAGATAGGAGGCCGACTTTGCGTCTATCATCCGCAATTGAGGGCATTCGGGGATGGTCTTTCTCAACCTCAATACCTTAATGTGACTGGGGTCGAGTCCTGCAGTTGACGGTGCCAAGAACAAAGGGACGACCATTCCGATCAATTGAAACGCTTCATGCGCACCTTGAGCCGAGGCTCAGGCGCCGGGCGAGGTGGCTCGGTTCTTGGCTCAGCCGGAATTCCACAAGGGGCCGATACAAGAGAAGCTACGACATGTGAGGCGCGGACGTTCCGGAGGCAAGAGTGAGTAGACCCTCGGTCCTGTTTTCGAAGCTGTCCCAGGCCAAGGTTATAGGTTTCGTACCGCCAGTAGCGTGGTCGCTGTTGTTCTTTGCAACCCCTCTGGCGGTTATGGTCGTCTATAGCCTTTGGACTTACGTCGATTACCGGGTGGAGTCCACTTGGACCTTCGAAAACTACCAGGACTTTTTCACCCGGAGCACCTTCCATAGCGCACTGAAAAACTCGGCAATCCTAACGATTCTTACAGTTGTGCTCAGCGTGGTGCTGGCATATCCGGTTGCATACGGTATCGCCTTCAAGATCCCGAAGCGATTTCAGATCTTGGTCCTGATCACACTGATTATTCCCTTCTGGACAAGCTACGTAATCCGGTCATACAGCTGGTTGACGGTCCTAAGCGAGAACGGGATCGTGAACAAGTTCCTGATTTGGCTGGGAATCATCGAAACTCCACTGGACTTGGTGTACTCAAGCGCAACCGTGATGGTGGGATGGCTGCATTTCTTCATAATGTTGCTGACATTCACGATATACGCCAGCCTGGTCCAGATTAGCCCCTCCTACTTTAGGGCGGCCCGGGACCTGGGAGCGGGTGAATTCAGGACTTTCCTTCACGTGACGCTACCCATGTCGATGCCCGGCGTCCTGGTCGGGGCCTTCTTCACCGCCATCTTCACCTTTGGGGATTACGTGACTCCAAAGATACTGGGCGGCAACGTCACCTCGGTCTTGCCCTTGACCCTGGTGGATGCAGTCTCCGGGCGGGCCGACTACGCAGAGGGTGCAATGGTAGGCGTTGTGATGGTCATAATCTCGGTGGCGATTTTTCTCGCTTTTTCCAGATGGGTAAAGCTGACAAAGCTGTAGGGGGATTTCAGGTAAGTCAAAAATGCGACCTAAGCGCCTTGTGACAAATGGTTTCTTCTACGGCTACCTGCTATTGGCGGCTCTGTTCATCCTGACGCCAATACTGGTGTTGATCATCTTTTCGTTCAATTCGGCAAGGTTTCCGCGGCTTCCGCTCACGGGCTTCACACTGGAGTGGTACGCAGAGATGTTCGCCAACGACGTTCTGATGCGTGCGCTAGTGCGGAGCTTTTTCCTGGGCATAGTCACAGGGCTCAGCACCACGTTCCTTGGGTTCCTGGCGGCGTATGGTCTGGCGAGGTACGACTTTCCCCTTAAGAACCTTGTCCATGTCTACCTAGTTTTGCCAATCACAGTTTCCTATACCATTATTGCCCTGGGCACACTAATCTTCTTTACCGAGATCGGCATTGCCAGGTCTCTTCTGGCCGTCTGGATCGCGCAGACGACGCTCTTCGCTCCCATCTCTATGTCCCTGCTGTACGCACAGCTGAACAGATACCAAATCAACCTGGAGAGCGCGGCGATGGACCTGGGCGCCAATACCGCGAAGGCGCTGGTACATGTAACTATTCCAGTAATCCTGCCCTCGGTCGTAGCGTCATTCTTCCTTATTTTCACGTTCTCGTGGGACGAATTTATCATGGCATTCTTCCTATCCGGCTTCGAGGGGACGCTGCCCGTTAGGATATATGAAATGTTGCGCAGCGGACTGGACCCTACCATAAATGCCGTAGGGACCTTCGTTCTTGTAATTTCGTTAGCCGCCACTTTCATCGCCTTCTTGATTTACAGCAAGATTAGGGTGCGGCAGTAGCCGGGGAGACAGTTCAAACGCTTTCTGGATCAAGGCAAGAAGGGACGCTTCATTGAGTATTTTGGCACTTAGAGGATTCAGCAAGCACTTCGGGCAGGTCAGGGCCGTAGACAACGTCACCTTCGAGGTTGAGAAGGGCCAATATCAGGTGCTGGTAGGTCCCAGTGGCAGCGGCAAAACTACGCTTCTGCTCATGATCGGGGGTTTCGAGACCCCAACCTCGGGCGACATTCTGATCAATGAGATGACCGTCAACGAAATTCCGCCCTTCAAGAGAAACACGGCGACCGTATTCCAGGACTATGCCTTGTTCCCACACATGAGTGTGATATCGAACGTCGAATTCGGCCTGAAAATGCGCAAAGTAGAAAAGGCGCAAAGGATAGAGCGGGCGCTGGCCATATTGAAACTGGTCGGGCTGGAAGGTTTGGACCAGCGTCGGCCCCACGAGCTTTCGGGAGGAGAGAGACAACGTGTGGCGCTAGCCCGCTCCCTCGTCACCCGTCCGGACATTCTCCTGCTGGATGAACCTCTCGGTGCTCTGGACGCAGCCTTGAGAAGGCAGATGCAAAGGGAGCTAAAAAATATCCAGCAGCAGGTGGGCATCACATTCGTCCATGTCACGCATGACCAAGAGGAAGCCATGAATGTTGCGGACAGCATTATCGTCATGGCAAATGGCGTCATCGAGGACCACGGCTCGCCTGACCGAATATATCGCTACCCGATGTCAAGGTTCTCAGCTACTTTCATGGGCGACAACAACCTCATTTCCGGCGAAATTGTGGAGACCGCATCGGGCGTGGTGCGAGTTCGGTCGCCAATGGGAGAGGTGAGTATTCCCGTCGACGGCCATCACAGCTATGTGGAAGCGTTGAGTCCCGGTGCGGAATTGACGTTCGCGGTTAGGCCTGAGCATTGGAGGGTGGGGTCGTTCGCAGGAGAAGCGCCCGAGGTTGTCATAGAAGCGGTCATACAGGAAGTAGTCTATGCAGGACCATACACCAACCTAATCGCCAGTGTGAAAGACTACGGTGATCTGAGAATTCAGCTTCACGGGTCTGACCGAACGGATTTGCGTGTAAATGAGGCTGTAAACGTCGGTTTTGATGCCAAGTACGCCTGGGTGCTAAGTGGTAGGGGTTAAGAAGGCTGGGTGGCGAAGAGTAGGCAGATCTTCTATATGACGGAATAAGATCAAGGGCAAGAGCCGGAAAGCGGGTGAGATATGTCGGATATGTTGATAATTTCAGCGGACTCGCATGCCTCGGAGCCGGATGAACTTTTCCAACGGTTGCCGGAGGAATACCAAAGACGAGCTCCGCGGTTGGAGGAAAGAAATGGTGGACTCTACTATATCCAAGAGGGCCAACGGCCCGTAAGGCAGGATATTGCCACGGCCCAGCTTACGGAAGAGGACAAGCGCCGGGAGTTCCGCGCGGAGGATGGCACAGGATACGGGCGGGAGGCCGGTACCGACATCCCACTGAGATTGGCCGACCTGAAAGAGGACGGCGTAACAGGCGAGATTATCTACCCTAACGGCATATTCAATGCCCTGGCTTCTCCGGACCCAGGATACCAAGTTGCCTTCTCTCGACTGTATAACGATTGGTATCACGAGGTATTCCATGGATCCTATGACAAACTTGTGCCGTCGGCGACTATCCCCATGGCGGACATTGCGGCGGCTACAGAGGAAGTCCAAAGGGTGGCAAGGCTGGGATTCCGGTCGTTGTCACTGCCGGTAATCATGCCGAAACTGCCGTATAACAGGCCTGACTACGAACCGTTCTGGGACTTGATGGACGACGTGGGCATTCCGATCAGTTTTCACGTATTCACCAGGGGTGAGAACCAGATACCGGAGGACTTGGGGGAGGAGAACTCTTACGGGGCAGTCCTCTTTTACATAGCCCTGGGCATGGCAGAGGCGATGAGCCCTTTGGCAATGTTGACTTCGGCAGGAGTTTTGGAGAGGCACCCTGAGCTTAAGTTTGTATTGGTGGAGTGTGGGATAGGTTGGGTGGCGTGGTTTTTGAACGTGTTGGATGAACTCTACGAAAAGCGGCACATGTGGCAGCAGCCGAAGCTGGAGTTGAAGCCAAGCGAATACTGGAGGCGGCAGGGATTCGTAACCTTTGGGGAAGATGAGGTGGGGCTGAGAAACAGGGACGTAACGGGCGTGGACTCCCTGTTGTGGGGAAGCGACTATCCTCACGATGAAGGAACCTTCCCTCATTCCAGGGAAGTTATCGATCGCACCTTCCAGAAGCTGCCCGAGGAAGAAAAGCGGAAAATAGTAGGTGAGAATGCAGCCAGGCTCTACGGCTTCCCCCTAGCCTAGACAAAACATAACCTAGTTGCACTTGACTCTGGCAGTATGCCATCGTTAATAGCTCAAATCATTCTGGCAGTGCTGAAGTGCAGACTATGCAAGCCTGAGGCATGAGCAATTGGTGAAATTCGGCGGTTGCTTGTGCTGACGACTGAGGCGCAAGGCCCGATATCTGTTGATCGCCACTATCTGTCAGATAGGCCCTCGGGCCATAGGCATGGAGCCGGAATGGGACCTTCATTGGTAGCATAGAGGGTCGCGGGGGCCGGTTCGGAAAGCACTATAGACGCCGTGGGTGGGGAGGCGATCGATCATTGGTTCACGAGCCACGGGTTGGAGTGCTGGGTGTGAACATGAAAGCTCGGTGCTCAGCGGCACCGACAACTATAGAGAGGAAGCCTGTGCCAACATCAGAGAGGGAAAAGGAGCGGGTCCTGGCGGTGATCGAGGACTGGAGGGCGGCCATGGCGGCCGGTGATGCGGAAGGGGTGATATCGCTGTGGGACCCGTCCTATGCACAACCGGTGTTCATGGCCCCGGACTACAGCCACGCTTTACCGGACTTAGCAGCCATCAGACAGGCCTACGCCGAGCAGACTCAAGGTATGGCAGGTTCACAGTGGACGCTAACCGACATCGTGGCGGATGTGCTGGGCGAAGCGGCATTCGTACACTGCTACGTGTCCATAGAGGCCCAGTTCGAAGGGAACGCCATAAGCTTTCGGGACAACAACACCTTCGTTCTCAGAAACGTCGAAGGACAGTGGAAGATCATCCTGTATCACGAGGGAGTTTCACGAGACGCGCCCAAAGAGGTGCGGCAGATGTTGTTCGGGGACTAACCCGTCTCTCGTTCTGGAAGTGGTGGCGGGCATAGATAATCGTGCTTGCTCTGATACCCTTAGTTTGTGCCATCCTTGATCCCCAGATGTCTGCCTCTTGCATGCAAAATGGGTATAGGGAATAGGAACTGCTGAAGGGTTCTCTCAAAGTACATGGACAACCGGGCAGAGCCTTGGAACTACAGCGGATCACGTACGATGAACTCACTGCAAAACAGAAGGAAATCTATAATTTCCAAAAGGTTGCGGCGATTCTTGCCGATTTTGGATTCAACTGCATCAAGCTGGATGATGATTGGCAGGGTGCGGAGTCCCTGCCCTATCACAAGGATGGGCAGCAAACTCTCAAAGTCCAACTCAAGGACCGATTATCGATCTATAGGAAATACTTTGGCAAATAAATATATATGTGCTTCCCCATTTGGGGAATTAGGCATTTAGTGCACCATGACCATCAGTTTACGGAGACCTCCGACCTTGTTCTTGGGTCGAAACATGGACTGACGTTACCTCAAACGACAGATCGGTTTCGACAAAATTCGTATTGTTGTAGTGATGGGAGACACTGTGTTAGCATCGCGCAATGCTTAGGTAGGGAAGTCTGGAGGTGAGTGTGGGCTTGGCTCGTAGTCTACTTGCTTAGATTCCTGATATCTTGGTTCCGCGGTACTAGCCAGGCTGACCTGATTGTCCCTTCCTTGCCTTCGGGCAAAAGCCCATTACCCCGGTCACCGTTCAATCATTGGCAAATTCTTTGGTTCGCGTTTGCTGCCCTATATTTCGAATGTATGTACAAAAGAGGAATTTCATATGTGAAGCGCACAGGTCCGGTTAGTGTAATTATCGTGCGATAGGGGCCGTTGTCTGAGAGGAGAATGCAGTGAAACGATTCATGACTAATCGGAAGGGGCCTTGGCAAAAACGGCTCCTGTACATCGGAATTCTAAGCATCATGTTGCTGGCCCTGCTGATATTCGCAACATGCGGTGACGATGATCCAGAAGAAATTCCCGATACGGCTACTTCCGTCGCGGTAGCTCCCACGCCCGAAGCACCTGGTACTACACTGAGGCCGAGGAGTGAGTGGACCGAAGATGCTCCTGCCACCAGGGCCGAGATAGAGGCTGAACTAGGGAAGTACAGGGGCAAGAGCATCAGCATTCTGGACGGCGGCGGTGCTTGGCAAGCCGCCCACCGCAAGGCCTATTACATCCCCTTCCAGGACCAGTTCGGCATCGAGATCATAGAGGACACCGCCTCCTCAATCGTCGGCCAGATCCGCGGCATGTCGGAGACTGGCAACATCACCGTAGACATTGGAGTCTGGGGCATTGACGTCGCCATCCAGCTTGGCCGCTCGGGCCACGCCGCTGAGCTCGACTACTCCGTCATCGACCTACGAGACCACTTCCCCGATCTGGTGGAGGCGGGTAAACCCTACATCGCCGGTGGCGGAGACATCTTTTCCACCGTGGTCGCCTACAGCACCGAGTCCTTCCCCGATTCCGGCCCCCAGCCCTCTAAAATGGCCGACTTTTTCGACCTGGAAGAATTCCCTGGCAAGCGGGGTATGTGGAGCTTCTGGCAGATCAACCCGCACCTCGCCTACATAGCCCAGCACCCCGAGGTCTTCGAAAACCCTGGCGCCCTTGCTTCGCTCTCCAGCCTCACCGACGCCCAGATGGAGGAAGCCTGGGCCTACCTCGACGACTTCGTCTCCCGTGCCGGCAGCGACTTCATCACCTGGGACAGCGGCTCCGATTGTCCCGCCCTACTGATAGCCGGTGAACTGGACCTCTGCACCACCTGGAACGGTCGTATCTACGACGCCGTAGTCTCAGACGATGCTCCCATCAACATCTGCTGGGAGTGTGGGCACGTCATGGACGCCGACTACTACTTCGTACCCAATGGGCTGAAAGAACTTGACGCCGAGAGATGGGAGATGGCCCAACTCTTCCTGGCGTGGACGTCCTTCCCGGATGTCAACGCCCAGGAGTCCCTCTACATCCCCTATGGGCCCGTGAACCAGAAGGCCCTGCCGCTACTGGCTGACAGTGCCTGGGACCACATTCGGGACGCCCTGCCCACTGCCCCCGACAACGCCCAGTACGGCCTCTTCCTCGACTCCTCCTGGGCCGGCGCTACCGCAGATGCCGCCCAGGAACGCTGGTCTTCTATCCTGCTGGGACAGGAACAACCCGAAGCTCCTGGCACGACACTGAGGCCGAGGAGTGAGTGGACCGAAGATGCTCCTGCCACCAGGGCCGAGATAGAGGCTGAACTAGGGAAGTACAGGGGCAAGAGCATCAGCATCCTGGACGGCGGCGGCGCTTGGCAAGCCGCCCACCGCAAGGCCTATTACATCCCCTTCCAGGACCAGTTCGGCATCGAGATCATTGAGGACACCACCTCCTCAATCGTCGGCCAGATCCGCGGCATGTCGGAGACTGGCAACATCACCGTGGACATTGGAGTCTGGGGCATTGACGTCGCCATCCAGCTTGGCCGCTCGGGCCACGCCGCTGAGCTCGACTACTCCGTCATCGACCTACGAGACCACTTCCCCGATCTGGTGGAGGCGGGTAAACCCTACATCGCCGGTGGCGGAGACATCTTTTCCACCGTGGTCGCCTACAGCACCGAGTCCTTCCCCGATTCCGGCCCCCAGCCCTCTAAAATGGCCGACTTTTTCGACCTGGAAGAATTCCCTGGCAAGCGGGGTATGTGGAGCTTCTGGCAGATCAACCCGCACCTCGCCTACATAGCCCAGCACCCCGAGGTCTTCGAAAACCCTGGCGCCCTTGCTTCGCTCTCCAGCCTCACCGACGCCCAGATGGAGGAAGCCTGGGCCTACCTCGACGACTTCGTTTCCCGTGCCGGCAGCGACTTCATCACCTGGGACAGCGGCTCCGATTGTCCCGCCCTACTGATAGCCGGTGAACTGGACCTCTGCACCACCTGGAACGGTCGTATCTACGACGCCGTAGTCTCAGACGATGCTCCCATCAACATCTGCTGGGAGTGTGGGCACGTCATGGACGCCGACTACTACTTCGTACCCAATGGGCTGAAAGAACTTGACGCCGAGAGATGGGAGATGGCCCAACTCTTCCTGGCGTGGACGTCCTTCCCGGATGTCAACGCCCAGGAGTCCCTCTACATCCCCTATGGGCCCGTGAACCAGAAGGCCCTGCCGCTACTGGCTGACAGTGCCTGGGACCACATTCGGGACGCCCTACCCACTGCCCCCGACAATGCCCAGTACGGCCTCTTCCTCGATTCATCCTGGGCCGGGGCCACCGCAGATGCCGCCCAGGAACGCTGGTCTACTATCCTACAAACCAGATAATCTTGAAATACGAATAGGCGTGCCAAAGCAGAAGTGATAAAGTGTTGTAGCACGGGTCCCGGTATCAGCTGGACCGGGACCCGTGCTCAGCGTGCCTTTAGCAGTCAATCCCTGGACAAACCACCACTGAACAGGGCTGCGACGTTCTGGGAATGCGTAGCCCTAGGAACGGCCCATCCGGAGTAGAACGTTGGCAAAGAGGCTGACATCGGTCAGAGAGGTGAGTGAACCTCTAAAGACCTTCATCAAGCGACCCAACCCTGCCGTTCTGGGTACGTTGCGAAAGAACGGTACTCCTCATCTGACCGTCGTATGGTACGAGTATGATGAAGAGGATGACTTGGTCCGCATAAGCCTCACCGATACCCGTGTCAAATATAGAAACGCCCGGCGAGACCCGCGTGTCTCATTGGCCATCGTCGCCACCGAAGACGCCCGCTGGTTAACGAAAGACGACGCCTCTAAGGCGGCCTATAAGGAGGTCGTTCTGGAAGGTTCGGCCCAGTTCACCGATGAGGGCGCCGCCGAATTAGACCGGCGAATAGCCATCAATTACTACGGGTACGAGGAAGGGACCAAGTACGCCGAATATACTCTGGCGGCAACTTCCGAGAATCGCATCGTGATGTATTTTAGGCCCGACAGGATAATGGCATGGGACTTTGAAGTGGAGGATGACGACCACCATCCCTGGAAGGTCCAATCCGATATCCCATCGGAAAAATAATGGACATATCGCCACCCAAAAAGCAAGATTTGCTTAATGCCGCGTCCAAGAACTACCTTGACCTAACGGAAGAGGAGTTGGAGGGGTTTAGCATCCTGCTCCAAGGGATATTCAGTCAGCTGGAGGCCCTCGACCAGCTGTTTTCAGCCATCCCAGCACCAGTTACGGGACCTCGGGACTTCGGGCAAAGGCCCGGCCCTGGCGAAGATCCCTACAACGCTATCCTGCGCCGATGCATGGTCAAAGGCTCCGGTTCAGGCAAGCTGTCCGGAGTCAGGGTTGGCCTGAAGGACAACATCTCGGTATCTGGGATGCCTATGACCTGCGGCTCCCATTTTCTTTCGGGCTATATTCCCGACACCGATGCGACGGTAGTACAGCGAATTCTAGACGAGGGTGGAAACATCGTCGCCATGCTGAACATGGACGACTTTGCCTGGTCGGGCAGCGGTGAGACAAGCGTGTTCGGCCCGGTATGTAACCCGCACAACACTGAATATTTGGCAGGCGGCTCCTCTGCAGGTTCGGGCGCCGCTCTTTTCTATAACGATATCGACGTCACTTTGGGTTGTGATCAGGGTGGTTCGATCAGGATACCGGCGGCTTGGTGTGGAGTGGTGGGACTCAAACCCACCTTCGGTCTCGTCCCTTACACAGGAATAGTATCCGGGGAGACCACCTTCGACCACGTAGGGCCCATGGCCCGTTCCGTTGATAAAGTTGCCCTGATGTTGGAAGTTATCGCCGGTAAAGACCCCTTGGACCAGAGACAAGGGCACGTTCCTCGCCAAGATTTTACTGATTTTCTCGGCCAGGATGTAACAGGGGTGCGAATAGGCATTGTAAAAGAGGGATTCGGCACTGATGACTCGGAAGAGGAGGTTGACGAAGCCGTTCGCAGGGCATTGGCGGGTGTAGCCAGCCTGGGAATCGAGACCACGGATGTCTCCATACCGTATCATTTGAGCTCACTGGCTATATACCGAGGGGTGATCCCCGAAGGTGCGACCGCTCTTCTCCAGACGTCGGGGCTCGGCTACAACCACCTGGGCTACTATGACTCTGGGCTGGGCACTGCCATAAGGGAGGGACTAGAGTCCAGGGCGAACAGTCTTCCGCCCGATGTAAAGTTGACCCTGCTATTGGGCAGCTACCTCCGCGAGCGTTACGGAGGCTGGGCCTACGCCAAATCTCAGAACCTCAGGCCTGCTTTGAGGAAGGCATATGACGACATGCTTTCGGAGGTGGACCTCATTGCGATGCCTACGGTCCCAACCCTGCCCTTCAAGTACGATCCTGACCAGGATTGGGTAACCAGGATTGACCGCGGTGCAGTCGTGTCCAAGAACTGCGCCCCCTTCAATGCTTCGGGACATCCTGCCATCTCGCTTCCCTGTGCGAAAGTGAAAGGGTTGCCCGTGGGGTTGATGCTCGTGGCCAAACATTTTGAAGACGGGCTGTTAATTAAGGTTGCTGATGCGCTGCAGAGGGGAATGGGGTGGGACTAAAGGTTGAGACTTCTAGACATCTGGCGGAAGACTTCATTCTAAATTGACTACCTGGCCAGAGAGGAGAGCCGTGGCCAAGAAAGAAGCCGCGCATTCGAAAGTCGCACCAGACAGCAGTCACCATTTCAACTGGGGGCTCATAGTTTCTGATTTTTCCGAGCTGTTCGTGCTCACGGGAAGGGTGGACGGCGATGCCGAAGACAACTGTCTACACCCCGGAGACCCGGTAGGACAGACCAGGGGTATATTCGAACAAGCCGAGGCACTACTGGAGCAAAAAGGATGGAGCCTATCAGATGTCATCAGGATCGACATCTGCGTTACCAAAGACGCCGACTATGCAAAGAATGAAGCAGGCATAATGCAGGTCTGGGAAGAATTCTTCAAGGATGTAGAACCTCGGCCCGCGGCGGGCACCCTGAAGATTGTAGACGGGCTCTTCAGACCCGAATTTCTGGTGGAGTTGGAGTTCTTGGCCGCCCGTTGAGGATGGTTCCGTAGTTGGAAAGAGGCTATGAGACTCGAAGGTAAAGTAGCGATCATTACCGGCGCCACCTTTGGCATAGGACGGGCTACCGCCCAGCTTTTCGCCCGCGAGGGAGCAAAGGTCGTGGCCGCCGGCCGCACCGCCGAAGCTGGAGAGTCGTTGATTGAAGAGATCCGATCAGACGGGGGACAGGCCACCTTTGTCCGGACTGATGTCTCGGATTCTGGAGATGTCCAACGAATGATCGCAACGGCTGTTAATTCCTACGGCAAGCTGGACGTGCTTTTCAATAATGCCGGTATCGTCACTTGGGGTAAATTGGCCGACGAACCGGAAGAGGACTGGGACCGCTGCATAGACATCAACCTCAAGGGGGTTTTTCTGGGAATTAAGTATGCGGTTCCCGCCATGATTAGGAATGGTGGCGGCTCAATCATCAACAACTCTTCGATCTGGGGGGTAGCCGCCAGCCACCGGGGAGGAGTGGCGTATCACGCCTCCAAGGGTGGCGTGATAATGCTTACCAAAAAAGCCGCGTTGGACTACGGTAGTGAGAGCATTCGGGTCAATAGCATAGTCCCTGGAGACATAGCCATGATTGGCGACGCTCCGGACGAATACTGGCAGCAGCCTGATGTCGTCAAAGATCGGTTGGGTAGACAGCCGTTGCCGAGAGTTGGCATGCCTATGGACGTCGCCCCGATGGTGGTTTTCCTAGCCTCGGACGATGCGGCCTTTGTAACAGGCGCGACTTTCGTGGTGGACGGTGGCAATACTATGACCGAATACGGTGCGCTGCGGGGCTCGGTCTAAACCACAGTCCAAGGCTAAAGTTAACGGGGCTCTACTGACTACCCGTTGCCCAAGTCGACCGGAACTCTCTTGATGAACCTTCCTTTGCCAGGCCTCCCCAGGAACTTGTCATCCGCGACTATTGTCTCTCCCCGAAGAAAAACCGTTTTCACAGCGCCAGTAATTTCGAAGCCTTCATATGGGTTGTAGTCAACTTGCATGTGATGGGTATCACTGCTTATCAGTTTTTTCTTAGTTGGGTCGAAGATAACCAGATCGGCGTCACTGCCGGCCTGTATGGCCCCCTTCCGCGGATAAAGACCAAATGTCTTGGCCGGCGTAGTAGCCAGAATGTCGACCAGACGGTTCAAAGTTATCTTGTCCTGGTTGACACCTTGGTGCATTAACTCAAGCCTGTTTTCGATACCCGGCGCTCCAAAAGGTATGCTGGAAAAGTTGTCTATGCCCAGCCTCTTGCCCCGAGGATCGTGGAAACAGAATGAAGAATGGTCTGTTGAAACAATTTGCAGATCCTCACTGGCCAGACCTTTCCAAAGCTCTTCTTCGTTCCCTGGGGGGCGAAGCGGTGGGGCCATAACGTATTTTGCGCCCTCAAAGCCGGGCCGCTCGTACTCTCTCTCAGAGAGAAATAGGTATTGGGGGCAGGTCTCGGCATATACAGGCAGCCCGCGTGCTCGTGCCTCCCTGACCTCCTCTAGAGCGCCCGCCGCCGAGAGGTGTACGATGTAAATGGGCACTCCGGCTATCTCAGCAAGTAGGATTGCCCTGCGCGAAGCTTCTACTTCGGTGCTCATCGGCCTTGTAGCGGCGTGGTACTTTGGTTCGAAGTGACCGTCGGCCAGGGCCTGATTTACAAGGACATCGATAATGCCGCCGTTTTCCGCATGTATACAGACCAGTGCCCCGGTCTCCTTGGTCTGCAGCAACATTTTGAGAATGGCCGTATCGTCCAGCATGAAGGTCCCGGGATACGCCATAAACAGCTTGAAGCTCGTCACGCCTTCGTTTGATACCAACCCATTCACATCGCCGAGCTGGTTCTGTGAAAGCTCACTGACAATAAGATGAAATGCATAGTCTATGGCCGCTCGGGATTCCGCCTTCTCGTGCCAAGCATCCAGTCCCTCTTGAAGCCTCTGCCCCCTCAGTTGGGTCGCAAAGTCAATAATGGTAGTAGTCCCGCCCCAAGCCGCAGCGATTGTCCCACTTTCGAAGTCGTCTGAGGTACGAAGGCCGTCGTACGCATCGTCGAGGTGAGTGTGGACGTCGATACAGCCCGGAAGCACGAGACAGTTCTCGGCAGATATCACCTCAGCACCTTCGACGGACAGGCCGGGGCCCACGGCTGCGATTCTTTCCCCAACGATCCCGACGTCGGCCCTCATGGTGTGGCTGGAAGTCACCACGACGCCGTCCTTGACTACTCGTTCAAACTCCACTATCGACTCCTCTTTGTTTCCGCAGGTAAGAGCATGGCTATCGCATCGCCGATCCCCCTGGGTCCTCCGGTGACTATGGCCACCTCACCCTCCATTCTCACGGTTAGTCACCCCCCTTTTCCATCGTGAGTCAGGCGATATTCGAGCTCATGCCGCCACTGTAACTCTACTATGTTTGACCCATCCTCCGCCCTGTTTGGTCTATTTGATTTCCGCAACCCCCTGGACTCCAGGATTAAGAGAGAAGTCTTAATGTCATATAGCACACCGGGAGCGGGTAAACTATTTGTTGAATCTAAAGATTTTTGCGGCGTTTGAGTAGACGAACTTTGTCTGTTCCTCTAGCGGAATATCTTTCAGAATCTCGCCCAGGACCTGCTGAGAACGGGGCCACGTCGACTCTCTGTGGGGGTAGTCGGATCCCCACATGATGTTGTCGACGCCTATCACGTCTCGATGCATCATTCCGACCCGGTCCTCAGTGAAGTTGACGAACACGTTGGAGTGCCAGAAATCGCTGGGTTTCTTCCCGTCCTTGAAGTGGGCCTCTTGGGTGTAACGCAGGTCGCTGTACGTCCGGTCCATACGCTCCAGATAGTAGGGCGCCCATCCCATCTCGAACTCTATCAGCGCCAGCTTTACCCCCGGATAGCGTTCGAATACTCGACCGAAGATCATGGCGGAAATGGACCGAAGAGCCCAGTCGACCGGGTCGAACCCCGAGGCGGCTCCCTGCACCGCAAAGCCTGTCCGGGCAAAAACGGTCGGCGGGCTGCCCGGCCCGTGGCGTTGCGTGGTGGTATGCATGACCAGAGGTCTTCCGGTTTCCTGTGCCCTTTCCCACAGCGGGCGGTACTCAGGCTGGTAGTACATCTTGTCTTCGCCCGGGAATGAGGTCACCAGGACGGACTCCAACCCCATATCGAGGCACCGGTCGAATTCCCCTACGCCATCTTCAACGTCGTCTACGTTGATCAATCCGAGGCCCTTCAATACGTCGGGATACGGCCTGCAGAAATCCGCCATCCAGTCGTTCATGGCCCTGAAGCAGGCGGAGAGGAACTCGGCGTCCAGGGGAAGGCTGTAGAACCTGGTGGGGACCGTAGGGATAACGACTTCCCCAACCACCCCGTCCACCTCCAGGTCCCTTAGGCGGGCGTGAGGGTCGTAGGCCCCTCGCCGGACTCCATCGAAGCTGGAATCGATGCTCATGGAGTCCGGATCGTCATACCTCTTGCCCGCTTCGGAGAGCACTTCGCCCCCCGGCCCCGCCGGCATATCCCCATCAATGAACCAGGTATGAGTGCTGCCCGTCCAGACCAGTCTCGGGGCCCGGTCCCTGAACTCCGGGTCTATCCTTTCCGTCCAGACATCAGGCGGCTCGATCACATGAGAATCGGCCGATATCAGCTTGTTCAACGCCATCACACCCTCCTGTTATTACCACTCCGGCAAATGGCCGGTCCCACTCTGCGGATTCCCACGAACAGCTGGTCAGAAGCAATCCCTGACAGCAGCGCTGATGAATACAGCCAGACGTCCCGCCAGTTAAATCCAGGTCGGAGACTGGATGGCAGGACCCGGCCTACCGTGACATGACACTGAGCCTGTCGGGCTGTCAGGGTCTTTTACCCCGCTACGAAGCCCGGCAATTCCGGGGCGTAAGCGCATATAAGACGCTAAGACGACGACTCGGGCTAGACATTCCTAAAGATCTCGGTCTTCGTCCCCAATATACCGGGCGCGCCTGTCAACGACAACCGCAGCCCTGGCTCCATAGTGGACTCCAGATGAACGTGGAGCTCCGCCTTGGGCATGCGCCGGATGAACGTTGACATATTCATTGCTTCAGGATCTCTTACGAATCGTTCGATAGAATTGCAGGTCAAGCGATAGTTGGATTTTCCTTGAAAAGAAGGGAATCGTCCACTCGGCAATGTGTAGAGATGCAAGTTGGCGAACCGTGTTGCGCTATCCCGCGAACTCTTCGGTGCGGGATTTCCATTTGAGAGACACCGCAGAAGTCATGTAACACACTGCAGGTTCGAATTCGGCTGGGTAGATCTTACTTGACTGAACCCAGTGCCATTTCCGAAATGTAGATTGCCCTGTAGCAATAGCCAGGCTCAGGATAGTGGACCTCGTAGGTTGACTCGGTCTCTCTTGTTCCGGCAGAAGCAAGTTGCAGGCGCGTGGCGGGGGGCGGATACTGGACTGCGAACGGGCGACCTCAAGACAAGCCCAGACTGGCTGGAGATGATCATGGCCTTCGCAAATCCGGAGTTCCTCGTTTCGACCGATTGGTTGGCGGAACACCTGGCGGACGACGACGTCCGCGTCTTCGAGACGACCGTCTTCCTCCGTCCCCGCGACGGCGGCGGCTATCGCGTCGAGTCGGGACGAGGCGAGTACGAGGCGGGACACGTTCCCGGCGCGGGATTCCTGGACCTGCAGGGCGACTTCTCCGATAACGATCAACGCTTCCGTTTCATGATGCCCTCGGCCGAAGCGTTTGCCGAGGCGGCCGGACGGCACGGAATCTCGGAGTCGTCGAAGCTGATCCTCTACGATCGGTCAGGTTCGATGTGGGCCGCGAGGCTGTGGTGGATGTTCCGGTCAATGGGCTGCCATGGTGCGACGGTGCTGGACGGCGGCTGGCGTCGCTGGATCGCTGAGGGCAGGTCCGCGTCGACTGATGCGGCGACGCACCAATCCACCGTCTTCACGCCGACCGTCGATACAGCCAGGTTCGCCGACCTGGGCGAGGTCATGGCGTTCGTCGAGTCCGGCGGTGTGGATGGTAGCTGCCTGATAAACGCGCTGGGACGAGAGCAACACTCGGGCGCGGACGGAGGGCGGATCTACGGGCGTCCCGGGCACATCCCCGGCTCGGCCAACGTGCCGGCGGCGGAGCTGACCGATGCCGAGACCGGCCTCTACCGCCCGGCGGAGGAGCTGGCGTCATTGTTTGAAGAGGCGGGCGCGGACAGGACTCGGCGCGTGGTCACCTACTGCGGCGGCGGCATCGCCGCATCCAGTGACGCCTTCGTCCTCTCGCTGCTGGGCTACCGGGACATAGCGGTGTACGACGCCTCAATGTCAGAGTACGCCGCCGATCCGTCGATGCCGCTGGATGTCGCCTGAACGCCGCGCGTCACGAGCAAGTGTCCCAGGCACTTCCACTGCCAAGTCGCGGAGCTTGCGCGGCGCCAGGACATGCTGCGGGTTAGACTGGCTCGACCTACTCGCGGCCAAGGCTCACAGGACGAGTGGGGAGCACCTCCGCCAGCACTGGGGACAGGATGGGCACATGCGGCGTGTGAGCGACCATGCCGTCCAAAAGCCTGTCACTGTTACGTTCGCAGTCACGCAGCGTCTCAAATCTCGCCCAGTGCCCCATATCTTCCAGACGCCGGTAGCCCTATGTCGCCTGAGGAACGAGGCGTGCTAGGTGATGATCTGCATGTCGCCTACCGGCTACAACGGCCCGGTAATGACCGTGGGCTTCTTCGCACCACCCTTGTGAGCCTGATGGTCTCGGCCTACGGTCATACCTGAGAAGCAACAGCAACGAAATGTTGCGGTACTCGTGGGTGGCAGATCTGGGTTCCAGCTGAATTCGCGATCAGTTGTCAGAATAAAGTTCGAGTCCCCGTAGGTGGGCCTTATAGGGCCGCTCATTCGTGAGCTCCCCTATAAGGCCCCCCTTCGCCGGGCGGCGGTATGTATGGAAGCACCCTGACGGCAACCGCATCCCTTAATGCGCCATCATCACGGCAAACGACCTGCCCAGGCCGACCCACGACCGGATGCCATTGATTCTCCTTTAGTACTACAACCGCAGATTGCCGCATGGGGTGTCGGACTATCCTGAAACCGCAACGTCTAGCTACGGCCAACCTATCCAAGCCCAATGAAACTAAGCTGAATTTGAGGCCGAAAGTACCGAGCCAGTGTTAGTCCGGCTGTAGTATTGGGCTCACCAAACGATACGAAACCAAGAACCTTCACGCTGAGGCTTTGGTTGGAGCTGCAACCGGCTGCGTTGGGTCAGTTTGGCGGTTTGGTACACCGTCAGTGCCACAGAGACATCAGCAGGACCATAGAGCGCCCCCTTCGGCATTGCTGCCGACCGGGATTACTAAATGTACGGGCCGAGCGGCCCATCGGTGCCAGGATGTCTAGTTCAGACCGCTCCCCGGATGGATCTGCGAGCTTGATAGAAAGTTTGCCCGCATTCGCGAGTGAAAGCCCTATGGCTGTCACCTATGTTATTGTGTTGGTGTTGGATCCAGTCAGTTGAGTATGGAGAATCCCAGCGAAAGGCCTATTACAAGGAGGAGAAGCCCATGCTTTCACACAACTACACGTACCAAGAGTGTCTGGACATCTCGAAGAGGGTCTCCTGGGTGGAAGACAATGTCTTGGCCGACAAGAATTTCGACTTCTCGAAACGCTTTCTGCCCAACAGGCTGACCGGTGTAGACGAGATCGGATGTTTGAACGACAACGAGAAGCTTCAGTTGAATCAGATTATGGGTAACGGCTACTGCCACATCTTCGCGTTCGTGGAGGAGTTTATCATCCCCACCATCACGGAAGAGGCTATGAAGGATGTCTATGGAGATGAAGTCAGGGCCCGCTCGTTGTTGCGGTTCGCTGAGGAAGAACTCAAGCATCAGGAGCTGTTTCGGAGATCGGTTGAACTCTTCGGCCGGGGTTTTGGCAGTGAGTGCGGCTTAATCCCTGGTAGGGAAGAGGTGGCGAAAGTAGTTCGGAGCAAGTCGAAGCTGGCTGTCATGATCTTGACCGCGATTATCGAATGGTTCACCCAGCTCCACTACATAGAGCATGTGCGCGACGACTCGGACCTGGATGGGCTGTTCCGGGATCTCTTGAGGTTTCATTGGATAGAAGAGGCGCAGCACGCCAAGCTGGACACGTTGCTAATCGGCGAAGTAGCCGAGCACCTGACCCTTGAAGAGCGGGAGGCAGCAATCGATGAGGTTCTGGAGCTCGGTGGGGCGATCGACGGGCTCCTGGCACAGCAGGTTGAGCTGAACATAGAAGCACTTGAGAGGGTGACGGGACGGACGTTCACGGCTGCGGAGAAGGAGGAGATCACGACGAATACGCAGCGGGCGTGCCGGTGGACCTTCCTCGTATCTGGATTGCAGCACCCGAACATAGTCAAAGCGATCGGTGAGCTGACTGTATCAGGGCCAGGGAAAAAGAGGGTGTCGTCGCAGCGCTCTCAGCGTAGCACTAGAGCCCCAGGTAGTCGCTCGTGGTGTCGGATGGTCCTGAAATCGCAACGTCCGGCTAGGACCAACGGCTCAAATACTAACGAAACTATGCCGAATTTGAGACCGAAAGAGCCAAATCGGTGTTAGTGCGGCTGCAGCACTAGTACTACAGCCGTAGTTTAAGAGCCGGTAGAATTAGGGCAGTTGAGTGTTGATGAGGTGAGGCTGTGGCAGGCCAAGGGGATGAAATGGCGGAAGTGGGCCGGTGGGCCGACGGCATTGATCAGGTACACTGGTGCATCGCGGGGAGGTTCCGGCGGCAAGAGTCCCGGCGGCGGGTTTCGGACTATCTTCGAGGACTGCTGAGTCCGGTATAGCGCAAGAACGGCTGGCAACTGGCGGAGCAGGCTGGCGACACCACTCCCGACTGGGTGCAGCGCCTGCTCTCCACGTACCGGTGGGATGCCGATCTGGTTCGCGACGATCCGATGGGATACGTGGTTGAGCATATGGCCGGCATTGGTGCCTCCATTGCTATGACCGCGCAGTAAGAGACTTTGGCGAGTGCGACAGGGACAGCCACATCTCGAAGATGGTTCTGTCTATCGTCAAGTTTGGTGGGCCGGACTGGACAAAATCGAGAACCGGGGCCGATTCGCTGGTCGCATCGTCCGTCGGCATGGGGACTGTGTATGTCAGCGTGGCCTCGGCTCCAACCACCTCGATGCGCTCCACGAAGTTGCGGATACCGACACCTTTCGGCAGCGATTGAGCGAGGGCCTTGAGGCCAGCGGTCTCGGCGCCCCGGTCCCGACCCCAGATGCGGAGTGTTCACGCGCCGGATACCAGGCCGAAGGCCTCTATCATCCGATCTATTCCCTTGGCTGGTATGTGCGTGCCGATGTAGCCGAAAGTGAAGGGCTCCCCGACGCGGCGCTCCCTGCCCTTAAGCCTCTTGAGGTGAAACCCATAGTCCAGATAGCGGAGTTTTGCCTGGGGGGATGCCGAATTCGTCTCTGAAGCGTCTCAGCAGGTACATGGAAGGCGCTATGAAGACGTCCACCGCGTTGCATACCTCCCTTATGTGCGTCATGCGACGCCCTACCCAACCGGTCCAGTAGGCAATGTCCGATTCATACGTCACAGGGTCTCCCCCGAAGTAGCAGCGATAGCAATGCACGGCGCATTTCCTGTCGTCCTGGCCGTCGCAGACCGCCCATGGGTCTGCGACGGGTACTTGGGGTAGATCTGTATGAACTGCCCCCTAAGGCACATCAGCCAGTAGTCGTGGAGTGTGAAGACAACCGGAATGCGGCGGTCCCTGGCAGAGAATACAAGGGAAGTCGAGAGGTGATTCAGATGCCCGATGTGAACGATATCGGGTCGAATCTCATCAAGGATTTCGGAAAAGGCGTCGTCGACGGCCTGGTGACGGTACCCGCCCCTTGCCCGGGCCATGTTCACTACGTGGAGAGTGATTCGGGGGACGGCAGGGTCGGGCTCTTTTTGCCGTGCGTATTCAGGGAGAAACGTGTTCTCCTCGCGAGTGAAGACGTGCACCTCGTGACGTTCGGCCAGGGCATGGGCCAAGCCTTGGGTATACACTTCCGAGCCGGCGTTGTACCGCATCGGATAGCCGTGTATGACCTGCAGGACCTTCAAGGCAATCCCCCATACCCCTATTATTCCTCGCTGATCCTCATGGGGATTATAAGCCCGCTTGTCTGCATTCCCATCGGAATCTGGATGCCGGCCGAAGTCTCTCGGGCATTGAGTATTTTAGCATGTGGGGTAAGAGACTAGATTAGAAGCAATGGGGATTGTTTTCCATTGCCTTCAAGCGGTTATTTCATCCAGGCACAGCACTTGCTTGATTGGCCTAAGTTCGAGTTCCATTAGGTACACCTAAGCGTACTGTACTGCGAACTTTCCGGTGGGTGGTGGACCTGTGGGGCGCAGGCGTTTGCCACCTATTGTTGTGGTTAGACGATCGAAATGGCGACAATATCAACAAAACCCAATGCATCCTAGCTCGCAATGTATGGTCTAATTTCCCTACATCGAAGACGCCCGAATGCGATGCACACTATTGCGCCTTGTCCCTGACGCCCGCCGGACCCCATCCAGAAAATCAGTTCCCTGGGCTCTGCTGAAGTGGAATATCCTGCAGTAATCTAGGAATCTCCAGTCACCTGCCTAAAGGCTGACGGAGCGTCGATACCGATGCTCATATCAGTTGCAACACAAAGTGAAAGAGTGGACATGACGTTCGCTTATAGACCCCATGAATCTTTGAGGCTACCATGCGCGGCATGGTAGTCATGCACCGGTAGATACTCTAAGAACACCCTTCTTGGTGGTATGTTGCTCTAGTAAGGTGTAGGACCCGTAGACAAACCGCCGCCTGGTCCTGTGGACATTCCTCCACCTGGACCCGTGGACGCTCCATCGCCGGGACTGGTCGAGAGTCCGCCTCCTGGACCAGTTGAGAGACCTCCTAGAGGGCCGGTCGAACTATTCCGTGGCCATCCATTGCGTTTGTTGTTAGATATTGACGCAATATTTACCGCGCTGGGCTATCACTTAGTCGAGGCTGCCTCGATTTCAATGTCTCAGAGTAAGAATGGTTTTCGAAAATGGCAAGCTGCCATACAGGCTGGCTCCCCTCTTTTTAGCTACCGGCCTATCATGGGTTGTAGATTTCTTAACAGACCATTGCCGGGGCGGACTGCAAACTATCAATTACAAGGAACCCGGGCCCACCATTTCCTGTTCACGCGTACTGCATTAATAACTGTTACCTCATCAGTCGCTGTTTACGTGGTCGGAGTCCACGGCCGATCACGATGATTCTCGTCTATCCAAGGTAGGCGAATAGTCACGGTGACACCCTGTCCAAGCCCGTCACTTGTCACGATAATTGAACCGCCTTGCGTTTCGACGACAGCCCGGGTGATGGCCAAATCCAGACCAGTGCCCCTATCCGACGACTGCGAGACTGGTCAGTACGGCAGAAGCAGTCGAAGACGTGGGGAATGTCTGCGATGGGAACACTAGGCCGGTGTCTTCACGCAGGGCAGATGCTTCGCCAAGCAGATCGAGGGCCTGCCCGCTCAGGGGCACCCGGTGCTCCATGCCTGCCTTCATCCGTTCAGACGGAATCCGCCACGCCTGGTCCTCGGGGTCTATCTCATCCCAAGTTGCGCCCCTGGCTTCACCGGAGCGTGCCGCCGTGAGAACCAGGAATCGGAAGCATAACTTGGCGGACATCGAGGCCTGGGATGCTGCAACCGTATCGAGAGCCGACTTGACTTCCTGGTAGGGCAGCGCCCTGAAGTGGGCTCTCACCTTCGGCATAGGGGGCAAGGCACCATCGATGGCTTCACCCGCCGGATTGGACTCCATGAAGCCGTGCGCCATTGCCCATTTGAAGACGGTCCTCATCCGTTGACGAACCCGACGGGCCGTCTCCGGACGAGTTGTCCATATCGGAGAGAGGACTTGCAGCACGCCTCCGCGGTCTATCCGGTCCAGGGGTTTGTTACCCAACGCCGGCATAGCGTGACGTTCCAAAGTCTGAATCCAGCCTGAGGCGTGCCTGGGATTGCGCCAGCGGGGTTTGTTGGCCTCATGGACGGCATGGGCGGCTTCCCTGAAGGTAGGCATCGAAGGCGCATGCTTCTCGGCCACAGGATCCCGACCCTCTGCCACAGCGGCGCGGTTATCCGCCGCCTTCTCGCGAGCTCGAGCCAGGCTAACGGACGGGTATCCGCCGAGGCCGATATCGCGTCGGCGTCCGTCTACGGTAATGCGCAAGACCCAAGACTTTCGTCCCGCTCTGCTGATGTACAGGTGTAGGCCTCCGCCATCGGAGTAACGTCCCGGCTCCTTAGGGGCCCTGATCCTCGTCGCGGAAAGTGTCACAGATGTCCCTCTCCGTCGCTAAATGTTCCCACAAATATTACCACACTTGAGGTGGGAACTGGAGGAACCACCTGGCACGTTTAGGCACCCTGTGAGAGTTGCTCAGCTATGGAATAAGGATGTTCTGGGACAATATGAACCAAGGATAGAAGGTGTAGTGGCGGAGGGAGTGGGATTCGAACCCACGATCCAGGTTTCCCCAGATAAGCGCTTAGCAGGCGCCCGCACTAGACCTCTATGCGATCCCTCCGCTAATGGGAGACGGGTTCTCTGACGGACGGCACACAGCCCTCGACCCACTCGCCCTGCCCGTGCTCGTCCACCTCTTTCTTCCAGATAGGGACTTCTTCTTTTATGCGGTCGATGACGTATCTGCAGGCCTCGAAGGCATCGGCGCGGTGGGGGGTGCCTACGGCGATTATGACGCTGGGCTCGGTAAGCTCCAGCCGCCCGAATCGGTGGGCCACGGCGATGTCCGGGGTGTCCCAGCGGGCCCGGGCCTCATCTACGATCTGGGCCATCTTCTTCTCGGCCATCTCTTTGTAGGCGTCGTACTCCATGTAGGCGAGGCGGGCCGGGCCAGTGAAGTCGCGCACCGTGCCTAGAAAGACGGCGAGGCCGCCATTTTGCTTACGGTTGACCGCGGCGATGAACTCAGCGGCGTCGATGGGCTGTTCGGTTATCTTGATCAACTCCGGCCTCCGCTTACGGGCGGTATCAGGGCAACTTCGTCGCCGTCAGCGAGAACATGGTCCATGGGGACGTACTCTCCATTGACGGCCACCACGAGCCTTCCCCCACCTTCGAACAGGCCCGGGTGCAACTCCGAGAGCCGCTCAACGAGTCGAGCAGAGGTTGCGCCTTCATCGAGGTGGAGGTCCTCCTCCTTGAGCCCGGCCCGTTCCCGGTACATGGCGAAGAATCGGGTGTTGACTCTCAGGTCCACCTCCCCGGATAACAGGATTTCTTGAGGGTCAATTATAGCCGAGGGGTGTGGGGGTGTCTAACGAATACGTTTAAGAGAGAACGTTTGGAATCTATGTGGAGCTGAGTGGGTCGTGCATAGGACTCACCCCGACGATGCCTGACTATGCCACGGGAGATGGCAACTCATGACTTTCCCATTCCTCACCGTGGATGTGCTCTAGCAGCCTCTTCTGCTCTTCCTCGGTCAAGGGAGCACCGCCCAAGTGTGCAATGAACTCAGTAGCACGGTTTACGGTGTTCTTGCCGGACATAACACGACCATTGGGGTTCATCAGTACACCATGCCACATAGGATCGTTGACACCCCAAGAGATTAGATTTAAGCGGTTGCATAGCTCGTCCTCGGAAACTCCATCACACCTTTTACGCATAAGCATATAGGCGCGAATGAGTGGAAGTTGGCCAATTGGCTTGCCAAGTAAGGTCTGCTCGCGAATCTCCATGCGCTTAGCATCGCCGTTTTCGGAAGGGTCGGCAACAGCACTCTTCCATAGGTCAACTTTACTCAATAATCTTTCCCATATAGGTCGGACCAAATCAATAAATATCTCCCTCTCCTCTTCGGACATTCGGGCCGGTTTGCCCTTTGCCGCCACTTCCAAGCCACTCACGATGGCCTCGTTAGCATCATAGAATGTAGCCAGTGTTGTGAACTCGGGAGCGCTCTTGTTTAGAGTGTTAGCGCCAATTCTGACCAATCGAGTATTAATCACTCCCTCTTCTCCCAACAGCTCCCTCGTCATAACCGCCATACCGTCATCATCGTCCGTGATTAGGTTGTCTGCTTTTGACGTTGGCTTTGCATACCGGTTTATCTTGCTGAATATGCGTCGTGCCTGCGTAGTCTCGAAAGACACCAATATAACTACGACCTTGTCGCCTGCCAATGTTGGGTTGCTTTTGAATCCTATTGGACGGTTGCTATCGTCCGCCCCGTCTATGGCGAATTTGAAGGCTTTGACTCGGTGTTGACCGTCCAACGGAATTAGTGTCTCGTCGCCTGGCAAAGTTAGGAATCCCATGTCCGTGGCTGCGCTTTTGTAAAGGGCGGGAATCCCACTGCTCTTGCTGAAATCTGAAAGACTCTCGAACACCATCTCACTACTTTCTGACTTTACAGCCAAAACCAGCGCACCAGAGAAGCGGTATTCGTCCAGTGCAAAGTATGGGGCGATCTCCTTTTTAACCCGATCAATGTTAATGTCCCTTTGGTAACGGTCCTCGATTGACAGATCTTCCCAACCTGGTATTTCTTTTGGGAACCTGACAGCTCTAACGGGTTCCCCCACATTCATGGTGGTGGCGTAGTATTTGATGTTACCGAATTTCCCTTGCAATGCAGGAACAGTGGTTGGCATAGATATTCTCCTAAAACTTCAGTTTAGCTACTGGCATGAGCAATATTAGTCACTGGGCGTAATACTCTTATGGCTTTTCTCTCCAACAGATGACACTCTTGCCTTGTTTTGCTTTGCAAAGATATGTATGCAACTTCAATTTCACTGGAGAACACAGAGAAGTAACGGTCTAACCTAACGTTGTGCTCATTCATCCGATGCGCATACATGCGTTGTCTAATATCACCACTCATACCAACGTAAAGGCAGAGGCCTCGGACCCAGAAAGTATATAACCCCTGCTTCCTTCTGCAGATGCTGTTATGGAAATTATAGGTGAAAGGATTACGACACGATCGAAGGGCAGCCACGACGCAAGCGATGAGCGCTTTGTCAAACCCCACACAGTCCTTCACATTCATCACCGAACGTCGTCAATTTCTTTGAGACAGGTAGAAGGTTAACCTTGCTCAGGGGAGTCATGCTGTTATGTAGATACATCTCGCCATCGAAACGCTCGGCTCGTGTCGTTGAACGCAGTGCATTGTCTACATATACCGCATCGGCCCATGAACTCGGATCATGGTGTTTCATATGCGCCCATTCAGCGTCAGTGTGGTACGGACAACCTATACAAGCGCTCCGTGGCAGTATGCGGCCCGGGAATCTCTCGCTGAACCAATCCAAGCAGTCTGAACGAGACAGCCTTTGTTCAATGAGTGGCCAGCGATTGTCTATCCATTTTTGTCGGCTGGGCTTCATCCTGATTACTTCATCTACGCTTATGCCTATCCAGAGTTCAACGAACATGCCGATGGGAACACGTTCTCCGAAGCCTAAACCAATCAAGTCTCGTAATTCTTCCTCAATAGGGGAAAGTTTGTATTCTCGGGTGCACTGTCGCCTGACAATCCCTGTTCTTCCGTTAAATGAGCGCACGAATGCAGGGATGGAAGTAAACGGTTGGCCCGTGGAGTTAGTGCCGGCCAAGATGTCTTCTCGGATGCTATGCTTGCCAACACGCCGTATTGGAAATGGGAGTTGTCTGGCGAGCCAATCTATATGCCGATAGACTCCTTCAGGCTCCCAACCGGTGTCCGCGAACACGGCAAAATCGGGCATGGGTTTAATTAAGCCTTCTGCGGCCATCAACGATAGCACAGAACTCTGCACACCACCACCCAGCGATATTATGGTTAGTTCTGCTTCACCCGCCATTTTCACCTGCCATGACGTGATTGGGCATTCGAAAGGAGACTACTTGCGTCTGCCAAGTTTAACACTACCAACGGGTCGCGACTACATGAATCTCCTAAAACCCCGCCAACCTGTAAACGCACGCGTCCGGTACAACCGACATGTGGTCCCAACTAGCACCGCCCATCAGTACCACCTACATCACGGCCTGCTGAGCTCTAGAAAGTCACGTTCCGGCAATTCACCAGTGTGGGCAAGCACCAAGGCGTCGGTGGCCCGTCTGACGGCACACCACGCCTTTTCAGATGCGTCCCTGATGTCTCCTTCGGCTAGTCGGGCGAGGGCGGCGGAGTGCATTGCTCGGGCGTCGGCGAAGACTTGGGTTACATCGGCGGTGGTGGTCATGGGGTTGCTATGATAGCACGGTGGGGAGGAGGGGATGGGTTCCTGTTTCGCGCTACGGGACGAGCGTTTTGCGAAGGGCCCCACAGAGCGTGGAAGTGATTCAGGGGCCCGTGTCCCTGGCCTATAGGAAACGCGGCTTCTATGGCGGCCGAGACATATTCCTTGGCATGAAACACGGCCTCCTCGACAGTGCAGCCCCGGGCCAAGTGCGCAGCGATGGCCGAGGCGAATGTGCAGCCCGTGCCGTGGGTGTTCTTTGACTCTATCCTAGCCGAAGTGAAATCGTGGAACCGGCCCTCGGAGTATAGAACGTCCGTGACGGGGCCTTCCCGGTGACCGCCCTTGATGACTATGTTGCTGGCTCCCATATCCGCGATGGTCCTGGCGGCGCGGCGAACGTCGTCATCGGTTTCGATAGTGAAGCCGACGAGGGCCTCTGCTTCGGGGATGTTGGGGGTGACTACCAGGGCCCTGGGTATAAGCCGGGTGCGGTAGGCGTCCACCGCTTCTTCCCTGAGGAGGCGGTCGCCGCTCTTGGCGACCATAACGGGGTCGACGACCACGTTGGGCATGTCAAGGGCCTGGATTCGCTCGGCGACGGCCTCGATGATCCCACTGTGGGCGAGCATACCGGTCTTCACGGCGTCGGTCCCGATGTCGGACATTACGGCGTCGATTTGGGCCGAGACCATGTCCGGTGACAGCTCTGCGATACCGTCTACGGAGATGGTGTTCTGGGCGGTGACCGCTGTGATTACAGATGTCCCGTAGACACCAAGCGCGGCGAAGGTCTTGAGGTCGGCCTGGATGCCAGCGCCACCGCCGGAGTCGGAGCCGGCGATTGTCATGGCGCGGGGCACCCGCTTTGCGGACGAGACACTCATGCTATTGCCAAAGGGTTCCAGGGCGAGCCTGTGCCATGGGTGATGCGCAGTGGAGTACCGACGAAGAGGAACTCGTAGACTTTGTCCCGGGCCAGTTCTTCCAGGTCCATGTTTTCGAGGAGATAGACGCCCAGGTCCCGGAGCCCATGT
The DNA here is from genome assembly GCA_965222055.1 of Dehalococcoidia bacterium. GTDB lineage: Bacteria > Chloroflexota > Dehalococcoidia > Plut-88900 > Plut-88900 > Plut-88900. The sequence goes on along the minus strand of CBDCTF010000007.1, from coordinate 2,421,545 downwards.
CGGTGCAGGGGCGTATCCACGGGATCTTCAAGGTTTTCGTAGCGCTCACACGCAGGGTGGTCCGTCCCTATGGCTACCACGTCGTGCTTCTTCAGCCATGCCAACACCGAACCGTCGGGCCCGGGGAAAGACTGGGACCAGCGTTCCCTGTCGGAGTAGAAGAGCCTGTACCAGCCCGTCCGAACCAGAACAACATCCCCGGGCTTGAACTCGATTCCCTGGACTTCGGCGACCCTGTCAAGGTCATCGGCGGTGACGGGCTCGGTGGGGCCAAGGTGGTCGACGCCCTTATAGGCGGCGACATCGAGCATTACGCCGCGGCCGAAGATGTGCTTCACGTTCTCGATGCCAAGGCGCTCGACGCCCCGGCTACTGGCGTACTTGTCGGAGGAGAACCCGTTGTAGAACTGTCCGTCGTGCCAGGAGTGTCCTAGCCCGTCGATGTGAGAGCCGGAGTGGGTCTCCATGGCAATCACATCGTCGATGATGTCGAGGTCGGGGTCGTGGAGATGCTGCCAATGGGAGACGCGCCAAGTCTTGTGGAAGAGGGGGAACTGTGGCCCGTCCTTCTCCAGTGGCACGGCGAGGCTGTATACATCCCCCTTCTTTACCAGCTTTATAGCATCAAGTACGGAGGAAGAGTTCTGGAGCAGATTCAGGACGCCTATCTGGTCGTCGGGGCCCCAGCGGCCCCAGTTGGAAAGCTTTTCCTTAGTCATAACAGGCCCTCTCTATATGATGGCCAGGGGGTTCCAGGGGGAACCGGTGGCGTGAGTCAGGCGAAGGGGTGCGCCGATGAACAGAAACTCGTAGACGTTGTCCCGGGCCAGGCCCTCCAGGTCCAGGTTTTCGAGGATGTAGACTCCGAGGTCCCTGAGGGCGTAACGGTGAAGAGGTAGCCCACCCTCGGGGCTGCCAACTTTGATCCTGCGCTCGCAGGTTGGGTGGTCGGTGCCGATGGCGCAGACGTCGTTCTCCTTAAGCCAGGGGAGGACGGAGGCGTCGGGGCCGGGGAAGGAGGAGGCCCATCGGGCACGATCCTTTTCGAAGAGGGTGTACCAGCCGGTGCGGATCATTACCACGTCTCCGGGTTCCAGGGTGATCCCCTGGGTCTTGGCCGCACCGTCCAGGTCTTCCGGCGTGATGGCCTCGGCTTCCTGGAGGTGGTCGACTCCCCTGTAGGCGGCCACGTCCAGCATCACGCCGCGCCCGATGATGTGGCGGACGTTCTCGATGCCCGTCCGCTCGACGCCCCGGCTGCTGGCGTACTCGTCGGAGGAGAAGCCGTTGTAGAACTGGCCCTCGGCCCAGACGTGGCCTAAGGCGTCGATGTGGGTGCCGGAGTGGGTCTCCATGACTATGACGTCGTCGATGATGGAGAGGTCGGGGTCCTTGCGCTTGGCGACGTGGGAGACTCGCCAGGTCTTGTGGAAGGTGGGCATCTGGGGCCCGTCCTTCTCAAGGGGCACGGCAAGGCTGTATATCTTCCCTTCCTTCACCATGCTAAAGGCCTTGAGGACATTGCCTCGGCCCTGGAGAAGGTTTAGTACGCCGATCTGGTCGTCGGGGCCCCAGCGGCCCCAGTTGGAGAGGTTGGACGCTGTCATGACTGCCTCCCGTGAGTGGCTAGGGGTTGAGTGCGTACGCTGATTATACGGGTTTTGGGGGAAGGGGTGGGGTATAATTGGAATATAGGCCCTAGCGCAAAGGAGGAACGAGGTTGAAGAAGAAGACCTTCGAGCAGGCCCTGAAGGGCGCCGTGAAGATGTCCGAGAAGTACGTTGAGAAGGGACCCTACGAGTTCTACTCCGACCCGGAGATCGTCGATGAGGTGCAGAAGGGGCTAGCCAAAAACGAGGTGAAATTCGGCTACCGCTACTGTCCCTGAATGATCGTAGAAGGCGACCCGGATCGGGATCGCATGAAGATCTGCCCCTGCGAGAGGCACCACGAGGACATAGCCCGAGATGGGTTCTGTATATGACTGTTCTTCGTGAGCGAAGAGTTTCTTCGCAAGATGGAAGCGGGCGAGGAGCCGATGAGCACGGTGGCTGGCGAGGGCGGGGCTCCCGGTGAGGAGCTGTTCCCGGATGAAAAATACACCGGAGCGCCGAAGAAGTCGGCCCGGGGGCCGGCAAGTCGGGGGGAATAGTTCCCTAACGTACTCCAGGTGAATAATGGGAAACTGCACTGCAGTTTCCCATTATTGTATGCTGAGTGGGCGCAACTAAATGACTGTACGTGCGTTATTGTTTGATGAGCCCCACTAGTCCCAAACTCCACTGTGTCCACCGAGGACACAGGACGTAGGTTTAGATGATCAGATTGAAAATCTTGGCCGCTACAATTCTGGCAGTACTGCTTGCGGCCGCATGCGGTGGCGGTGGGGATGCCACTGCAACTACTGAGGCGCAGGTCCTCACGCCCCATGCAATTGATACGACAGGCACGCCGACCCCCACCATTGCAATACCAACCTCAACCCCCATCTCCGCCCCGGGCGTTAACGTGCCCACTGCCGTTTCCTTCGCATCTGACTTGGGTGATATCGCCTATGGATACGTGGAAACCATAGTCTCTGATTACGCGGAACGAAATGCTACGACGGACGGAGAGCTTGCGGCGGCGGAATTCATTGCCGCCGAGCTTAGCAGTTTTGGCTACGAGGCAGAGGTCAGGGGCTTCGATCTGAGGTTAATAAGCAGTGATGAACCCTGGCTGAGGGTCACGGGCGAGGAGGAGCAGGTAATCGAATCGCTGTTCATGTACCGTACGGGTTTCGGGGACGTGGAAGGGAGGCTGGAACATGCAGGTGTAGGCAGGGCGGAAGACTTCCCCGAGGATGGGTTGGACGGTGCAGTAGCGTTAATCGGGCGGGGAGAGACCGACTTTGAAGTTAAAGCCAGTAACGCTCGGGTGGCGGGCGCTTCGGCGGTCATAATCTACAACAACGAGCCGGAGAACTTTGCAGGCACCCTTCAAACGGCCGGACAGATACCGGCGCTTTCAATAAGCCAGGAAAACGGGCAGGCCCTTCTGGCGATGATGGAGTCGGGGGAGGTGACGGTAAGGGTCAAGGTGGAGACGGAAGACCGAGAGAGCCGCAACGTAGTGGCGACCAAAAAGGGATCCATAGATGGGGCACCGACCATTATAGTCGGGGCCCACTTCGATACGGACACCGAGTCGGTCGGAGCGAACGACAACGCTTCAGGGACGGCGGCCTTGCTCACCATCGCCCGAGCCCTCAAGGACGACGACCTTGCCGTGGACGTGACATTCGTGGCCTTCGGCGGGGAGGAGGTAGGCCTCATAGGCAGCCAGCGCTACGTTTCGAACGTCATAGGTGATAACACGGGCAGCGTGCTTGCGATGATCAACCTGGACGATGTTGGGAGCGGTGAAAGGGCTATTATCGCTGGAGAGCCGGCGTTTCAACTGGAGGTCTTGCGGCTGGGTACGGAGCTTGGAGTCACTATCACCCCGGGGCGAGAGCCCGAGGGACTTATCAGTGACCACGTTGTATTCCAGTCGGTGGAGATACCCTTCGTGTTCTTCTTCGGAGACGACCTTTCCCGGGTCAATACCACCGAAGACACACTGGAGTTCGTGGACTCGGGCCTGTTGGGTGATGTCGTAAACCTTGCCATAGCCCTGATACGAAGCATGGCAAGCCCCTAATGGCGGGACGTTAACGGACCGATGGCACAACTAAGATACAGCCGTATTTGGATAGCTGCGGTGGTTGTCATTGCTGCGGGAGTGTTGTGGGCCGGACTAAGCGCAGGAGCTTCGGCTGACAACGACTGGGTCGAGTTCGGGGAGCAGTCGGTCGAGACCAACTTCCCGGAGGACATGGCCTTTTCCCTGGAGTTCTCCACCGATAGGTCCGTGTCCCGCGTCAACCTGACATTCTTGATAGTAGGACAGGACTCGAGACGGGTGGAACCCGTAGAGTTCGAGGATGGCAACCCTTCGACTGCAGAGTTCACGCTGAGGACTCGAGGCGGGAGCAGCACCTACATACCTCCGGGCGCCGTCATATCATACAGATGGATCCTGGAGGACGAGGACGGCAACTCGGCGGAGACGGAGGTTACTGAGTTTGTCTACACCGACTCCCGTTTCGAGTGGGACACCGTGACCCGGGAGAACGTGACCGTCTACTACAACGGGCCCGTGCAGACGCGGGCCGAAACGGTGCTGGACACTTCAGTGGAGACCTTGAGAAACATGGGTCGGCTGCTGGAGACTTCACTGACTCGAAACATCAACATAGTGATGTACAACAACCCGGTGCAGATGAAGGATGCGCTGCCATTCATCAGCCGGACCAGCTCCAGCGGTCTGGTGACCCAGGGGCAGGCCCACGGCAAGGAGGGGGTGCTTCTGATAAACGGGTTCGACAGCCAGATCAAAGGAATCGTATCCCATGAAGTGACGCACCTCCTCATTGCGCAAGCGGCGGAGGGGCCGGGGAAACGGGTCCCGGACTGGCTGAATGAGGGGCTCGCCGAGTATGGCAACATTGAGCCGGGCTTCTCTTACGATCTGGCGGTGCTCCGCGCCGTCAGGACGGACACCCTCTACCCCCTGGTCCAGCTTGCCAACCGGCCCGGAGAGCCGGATGCTGTTATCGTGTTTTACGGCCACTCCCGTCAGGTTGTGGACTTTATGATAAGGACCTTCGGGACGGCAAAGATGAGCGAGCTCCTCAGGGAGTTTCGGGAGGGCCAGCTCAATTTCGAGGACACCCTGGAGAAGGTCTATGGAATCGACCTGATCACTCTCGACAACATGTGGAGGGAGAGCTTAGGTGTGCCTCCGGTGTCTATGGAGAGGATAGGCAACCGGCCCGATTCGACGACACCCACTCCCATCCCCACCCGGGCTCCCCTCGGCGCTCCCACGGCGACGCCTTCTCCAGACTCGACCGGCGAGATCGAGATTGAAAATGGAGAGCTGGCGCTGGAGCAGTTGCGCCAAGCTTACGGGACAATTTCCGGGGAGGCGGATTTCGACGCAACGGCGGACCTGAACAATGACAACGTAGTCAACTACCTGGACCTGGCGATCCTAGGCGCGCAGCTACCCTCCCCGTGAGCAACACGATATGAAGAGAATAGCCAAAATATCGTTGGCAGCAGCAATCCTCGGGGCGCTGGTGATGCTGATCGTAGTCTCGGGGTGCGGGGGTGGAGATGACAACGCTGTGATCGTCATCCTTACGCCGTCCAACATAGACGCCGAATCAGGTGGCAGCTTCACGGTGGACGTGGAAGTCGATCCCAAGGGACTGGGAATCAGCGCGGCGGAAGTGACGATTAACTATGACACGCAGGTGTTCGCCTACGAGGGAATGTCTGTGGGTGAGTTGCTGGGTGCTTCGCCACTGGTGGGTGTGGAGTCGGCGGACCGGGAGATTGGACAGTTAGTCTTCGCCCTGGCTCGGAGGGGAGCAACCTCAGCCCCGACGGATGCCGGGACCCTGGCAACGTTGACATTCAGGGTGGTGGATGGCGCTCCAGCCGGAGAGCACGGGCTGACAGTGTACCGGGTCGGACTTGCGGACGAGGCCCAGCAGGACGTGCCGTTGATTGCGTCCAGTTCTGCGATTGTGAATTTGTAGGGGCAAGCTGCTCGGCGGGGCGTCTCGGCTAGGCTACCAGATGGTCTGTATCTGGGCTAAAGCCGATAAGATAGCGTCCTTTGTCACGAGGGGCATGTCAAATGCAGCTGATTCCGCGGCGATTAGGCGGTCGTGGATATCGGGAATCTCCGGAAAGTCAGCGACCCGCTCAATTTGCGCTCTTCCCAGCTCCGACATCCGAATGCCAGCCACACTTTCTAAAGTATCAAGAAGGACAGTGGGAGCTAGGGCTCGGCCAAACTTTACAGAAAGAAAGTGGAATTCGGCTACGACGATCACTGGAACTACAATGTTGGCATTGCCGGTCTCAGCCAATCGGAAGATGGCGGAAGCTGCCGGAGACAGGCGGTCAGGGGAGTGGAGATACCACCAGAGAGCGTGGGTGTCGACCAAGAACCAGGTATGGTTATTGAGCACGAGGGGCTTCGGTCTCGTCTAATAGTTGGCTGTGGGGATTCCATATTTTCTTGATGTCGAGGAAATCCTGATAGGTTGCATCTGGGAGGTCGGGAAAGGCACCGCGAAGAGTGGCCAGTGAAGGCTTCTTGCTGTCCGAGGGAGGCATGGGTGTGAGTTTGCCGCATGGCTGACCACGCCGCGTGATTATTACTTCTTCACCTTCTTTCAGATCACGAAGTATCTCGCTGACTTTGGCTTTGAACTCGCGTACGCTATAGGTGGTCACTAATTGTCTCCGGTGTAGTCATATAGCACTCATATATGTGGCTACATTATACTGAGAATCGTGTGCGCCTACAAATTCCCCCTACCGAGTCCTAGGGTTCAGAACGTCGTTGAGGCCGTCTCCGAGGAGGTTCCAAGCGTAGATGAGGATGGCTATAGTGACGGCAGGGACGAGGAGGAGGTGGGGGTCGTCGCGGAGGATGGAGAGGTTGGATATTCCGAAGTTTTCGAGGATCATGCGCCCGAGGCTCGGGTTCGGGGGCTGGATTCCGATCCCTAACCAACTCAGCACCACTTCCGATCCCGCCACAGCACCCATACCCATCGAGACAGATACGATGACCGGGCTGATAGCGTTCGGGAGCAGGTGCCGGAAGACGATGCGCAGGTTCGAGGCACCCATGGCCCTAGCCGCCTCCACGTACTGGCTCTCCTTCAGCGACAGCACCTGGCCTCTGACCAGCCGGGCCATGCCGACCCAGCTGAACAGGGTCAGCGACGCGAACACTACAAAGTAGTCCACGGCCCCCGACCTTACTATCCCATCGATGCCGGACCAGTCTTCGAACCCCCTCGTCCACTCCACTACCCTCGGCTTGACCGTGGCCGCAATGAGGATGATCAGCAGGATGCCGGGGAATGCGAGAAATATATCGCCGGTCCGCATGATTATGGTGTCGACGCGGCGGCCAAAATAACCCGCGGCGGCACCCATGAACACACCAATCAGCAGCGATCCCGTTAGCACTGAGGCCAAGGTGATGATCACCGTGGTGCGGACGCCGTAGATAACCCGGCTCAGCATGTCGCGGCCGATCCTGTCGGTGCCAAGGGGATGCTCGAAGCTGGGGGGCCAATTGAAAATGGACGGCCCTTCGATGAGGTCCGTGGAGGCGAGTTCGGTCCAGAGGTCGCCTCCGTTTGTGGAGATGAATAGGCCGCCGTCCACGGTGCCGGCAAATAGCGTGGCGTCGTTGCCGAAGTTGGGGGAGATGGCCAGGCCCTCGGCCTTGGTGATGCTCAGGCCGGTGGTTACTGTGCCCCAGGACACGCCTCCATTGACGGAGCGGTAAATACCCAGGCTGCTGGTGTTGGCAAAGATGGTGTTGTCGGACCCGAAGTCGGGGGAGATATGGAGGGCGATGACCTGGTGGCTCCCCAAACTTTCGTCAATCACCTCCCATGTTTGGCCCCCATCCCGAGAGCGGAGCAATCCTTGGGAAGTGGACACGTACAGGGTGCCGTCTCGGGCGAAGGCAGGCGATATGGCCATCCTGGTTTCACGGGACGTGCCCGCTCTGCCCTCGTAGACCTGGGTCCAGGTCACCCCGCTGTCGGTGGAGCGGTAGATCTCCTCGACGGTGCGGAAGGAGCCGGTCTTGCGCTCGGTAACGGTGGCGAAGACCGTGGTGTCGTTAACGAAGTTGGGGGAGAAGACGACATGAGATGCAGCAGGAGAGTCGCCCTGGAAGCCATTGCTGACGTTTGTCCAGGTCATGCCCCGGTTTGCGCTCCTGAACAGGCCTCCGGACAGGGCGGCAATCAGAGTCCCGTCCGTGTTGAAGATAGGGGACACAGCGATGTGATTGATGCCGAGATTGTCCGGGAGGCCGACGTTCGCAGAGGCCCAGGAAGAGGCGCCGTCCCGGGATACGAAAACCCCCTGAGGCGTACCGGCGTAGACCACCTCTTCAGGCCCTTCGGGCGGGACCGGCACCAGCACGTCCACGTTGACAGCTCCCAGCCCTGAAACTACCTGAGTCCAGCTGCCTCCTGCGTTTTCGGAGCGAAAAACGCCTACGGGGGTGTAGTTGTACAAAGTCGAGTCATCCGACCAGTTGGGAGACATTACGAGGCCCTGGAAGCCAGGCAATTCTTCCAGGTTAGTTGACGGAGTCTCCCGGTAGTCTCGGGGGGCGGTTAACGGGGCGAGGGCGCCCACGCCATAGAGAAGGACGACAACAATGAGCGCTCCAAACGCGACCTTTTTGTGGAGCAGCCGGCTCCAGGCCTGGGCCCAGGGACCACCGCGCCCTTCGGTGGTGGAGACAGGGCCTTCCGGCCTTGCGTTGATGGAGTCCCTTTTGAGGAGTCGGCGACCCAGTCCGCTCAGGAGCTGCAGCGGGTTAGTCATACTTGATCCGGGGGTCGAGGAAGGCGTAGAGAACGTCGACCAGCAGGTTGGCAAGGACAAAGGACACAGCAATGAGCAGCACGAGGGCCATGATGACCGGAAAGTCCCGGTTGAATATGGAGTCGATGGCCAGCTTGCCGATACCCGGGATGCCGTACAGTTGCTCGGTAATGAATGCGCCGGTCACAAGGTCGCCCAGAGAGAGGCCAATGACGGTAACTATGGGAATGATGGAGTTTCGTGCGATGTGTCGGCGGCGGACGGTCCATTCGCGCAGGCCCTTGGCTCGGGCGGTGCGAATGTAGTCCTGGCCCAGGACGTCCAGGGTGCTGGCCCTCATCAGCCTTGTCATTATGGCGATGCCCGGCACTCCCATTACGAAGGCGGGCATGAGTATACGTATGTCGAAGAAGCCGCCCCAACCGCCGCTGGGCAATATGTCCAGCCATACGACAAATATCAGGGCGAGCAAGGGCGCGGTGACCAGGACGGGTACCGAGACAAAGAGTAGCGTGGTGGCGACGATGACCGGGTCTATCCAGCGGCCCTGGTTCAGTGCCGCGGTCAGGCCCAGGGGCACCCCTCCAAACACCGAAATTATCGTCGCTGCGATGCCCAGCTGGGCCGACACCCATATCTTGCCGGTGATTAGGCTGGAGACGCGTTCGCCGCGGAAGGTGAAACTCTCTCCGAGGTCTCCCTGCACGGCGTTCCATACGTAACGCCCATACTGTACGAAGAAGGGGTCGTCGAGGCCGCGCTGTTCTTTAATGCGGGCAATGACATCGGGGTCCCGGTGCTGACCGGCTAGAACGGACACGGGGTCGCCAGGCCCGTAGTTGCCGAGGGCAAAGGTCACGAAGGACACGACGAGAAGGACTACGGGGATCCAGAGCATCCTGCGAAGGATGTAGGCCTTCATCTACGCCTCCGGGGGGTGACTAGTGTGGTCTTTTCATAGTGCGAAGAACTTAGCATCTATCTTAGACGGGATTCGGGCCTTCGCGCCAACTGGAGCGACTTGCGAGGGCTAGAGCGTGGTGCTTCTGCATCTTGCGATCATTGGCAACGGCGGCAGGCAAAACAATGTCCGAGTGATAGGGATTTTCGCCTTCTATGGGGGAGGCAACTACTGTGCGACCCTCTTTACAGGCCGCGTTGGCCGTAACAGTCGCCCATCCCCGAAACTCGCCTTCTCGGTTTGCAGCCCGTTGCTTGGCTATCGTAATAGCTTCTTCAAGCGGAGCAACACTTAATCTGTCGACCGAAATGCTCATTCCCCCTGACGGGGGCAGAAACACGTTGTATGGTGTGCGGTTTCTGCTGGCACGTTTGGCGGTGCTTCTCGAATAGATTCCCCGGCCTAGATTTTCCCATTCGGCGATGGTTTCGGGGACTGGCATAGGAGCTAGCCGGACGCTAACTCCAGAGAGGAAAAGGCTCCAGACAGAAAATCATCCGGAAGGTCTTCAGTCGAGGGATACCTGTTGCTCTGCTGCTCGCCGTGAGTGTGCACCAAGCAAAGCACCTCCCCTCCGGGTTCGCACAAGACCAAGACCGCAGACCCACGGTCATTACGTGCATCGATAGCAATCGCTCCATCCTGGTCGGGGTAGACTTCGAAGCGGTGGGGCCAGATATCGTAAAGCTTTCTCAGGATTTGCTCAGAGGCATCAAGTAATTGCTGCTCTGGGATGGGGAGTCCGTCCTCCCGGGCCTCTTCGCTCGCGTCTGCAAGGTCGGCGAGGGCGTCTGCGAGGTCTCGCGGGAGTTCCCCTGACCCTTCATCCAAGTTCTTAACTGTGCGTGAACGCAAAGCAACCCTCTTTGGCTCTCCCGGCCAACACCCTACCGTGTGGAAAGGATACCACACGGTAGGGGTCCAATTACCTTTGACTATTCAGGCTCTATGTAAATAAACCTGAGTTTGGGTATGGGGAGGGGGGAGAGGACGTAGCCTTTGACGTGGGGCTTGATGAGGATGTAGCGGTCGCCTTCGTACCAGCGGGGGATCCAGGGCACATCGTTGACTATGAGCTGCTCGGCCTGCTGGTAAAGGGAGATGCGGGTCTCGACGTCCTTCTCGGTGCGGGCCTGTTCCAGCAGCCTGTCGACCTCCGGGTTTGTGAAGCCGGTGTGATTGTTGGCGCTTTCGGAGTGGAAGAGGATGTCCAGGAAGTTCTGGGGGTCCGGGTAGTCGACGACCCATCCAAGGGTGAACATCTGGTAGCGGCGACGGTCCACGTCGTTCAGGAACGTGGCGAACTCGGACTGCTGGACCTCGACGTTGACTCCGAGGAGCTCATGCCAGATGGCCAGCACAACCTCGGTATCGAGGCCCACGGCCCCACCGCCACCGGGGACGGACAGGATTATGGTCGGCAACTTTGCGGCGGCCAACCTAGAAGCCTCGCTGAGGGCGGCGATGCGGGACTCGTCGTCGAGGGCAGTGTCGGCCTGCATGAGCAGCTCGGCGATTGCGGGGTCACCGCGGCCATAGCTGGACTCGGCCAGTGTCCTCATCGCCTCTTCGATGTCGAAGCGGATGCCCTGCAGGTTCTGGTTGTGGCCCGGGAATCCCGGGGGCAGGATGCCGTAGGCGGGGACGACGAGATTGGACAGCACGGCCTCGGCGATAAGCTCTTTATTAATGGCCAGGGCCAGGGCCTTACGTACCTTGATGTCGTCGAAGGGGGCCATCTGGGTATTGAGACCGAAGTAGCTGACGCTGTAGTCGGGGGGCGTGATCTGCAGGTCCCGGTTGATCTCCTCCGTGGGGTCGAGGACACGGTCTATGTCGGCGAGGCCGACGCCCGTGAAGTCGATCTCGTTGTTTTCGTACATGGTCATGCCGACTCCGCCGCTGAGAAGTAGGTTGACGGCGTCCAGGTGGGCGGGTTCTTTGTAGTAGAGGTCGTTCCTTTCGAGCCGGATGCGCTCGCCGATTTCCCACTCGGCGAGGCGGAAGGCGCCGGTGCCGTTGGGCCGGGAAGTCCAGTCGGGGCCAGACTCAACGTTCTCCTGGTCGACGACGAAGGCGGTGGAGTAGGTAAGCTTGGCGAGGAAATAGGGCTTCGGGGCGTCGATGGTGATTTCGAGGGTATAGTCGTCAAGGACGCGTATTCCGCTGACGCTGTTGGCCGTGCCTTTGAGCTTGGCGGAGGCGCCTACGATGTCGTTCAGGTAGAGGTCGGCGACGGTGGACTCGGTGGCGGGGTCAAGGGCCCGCTCCATCGAGAATTTGAAGTCGTGGGCGGTTACGGGCTTGCCATCGTGGAACTTGACATCGTTTCTCAGGTGGAAGGTGAAGGTCCGCTCGTCGTTGCTGAGGTCCCACCTAGTGGCGATGTCGGGGACGATGTTGAGGTCGGCGTCGATGGTGACGAGGCCGCTGAATACCTCTATGACTACAAATGCGGAGCTGGTGTCGGAGGTGAGGGCGGGGTCCAGGGTGGGTGGGTCGGAGAAGAGTCGGGTAAACTCACCGCCCGTACCTGCGGGCGAGTCCGGGACAGGTGTGGCGGTGGCAAGCGTGGCCGGGGCGGTGGGGATGGGTGTGGAGGTGGGCTGGAGGGTGGGGCCGTCGTCGCTCGAGCCGCAGGCGGCGGCGACCAGGAGGGCGATCATGGCGAGGGCTAGGACTGAGAGAAGGGCCAAACGGGCAGTCTTTTTTTTCATAGCATTACGCATGGGCATAGAGTCTCCGTTCGAGCGCTATGGTAGCCATATGAGGATAAGGTAGCAAGATTGGTGCGTTCAAGTGAGTAAACGCACGAGGGCGCGGAAAGTTAGGTGGGGGGTGGGGGAGTCAGGCCGCAGCACGGAGGGCGGGCGCGGACATTTATTGGCCGTTCGGCCTAGAGAGGTTCTCGGCGATTCGGTCTTCCAGGGCGCTTAGGGCAACCCGGAGCGGAGCTCCGCTTCTCCAACGATAGTCTGATCCCCACCCGAAGGAGAGCAGGAGACACGGACAAGCCAGTCGAAGTCGGCGATGCTGTCCCATGGCAGGCCCATTTTTCTTTCCAGACTGGTGGTATCCGGAGCGGGGTGGTAGCCATAAAAGCGGTGGATGGTTGTGCCAGAGCTGTTGTAAATGCCGACTAGGTACCTGCTATCGCAAGCGGCTGGATCGTTCCATTGAATGGACAAGTTGGTGAGGTTCCGAGAGCCGGCAGGGCGGGGTGATAGAGTAACGGTTATGCCTGCTGTGGGAATGGGAGTGGGCTCAGCTGTGGGAACGGGAGTGGGGTCCGGTGTGACTGTCAAAGTAGCAATACGCAGCATGAGCATGTCGCCGTCATGCCAGGGTTGGGTCGCGGCAGGCCAGGTGAAGGTACCGGCGACGGTATCCTCGGTTGCTGAGGAAACTTCCAGAGAAAGGCCCACAGAACCATCGAGCTCTATGAAGTCCAGCTTGTGGCCTGAGAGGGAGGAATAGGGGGATAAGGATAGGACGACGGATCCGCTCTCCCACTTGAGGCCGGTGATAGAAGTTGATGTGCCGTCCACGGAGAAAGACGCAGGATTGAGGAGGCCGTTGGAAGAGTCTGCGCCTACGCCGGAGGCGAGGGTGACGGGGTCAAAGAAGGCTTCGTGCAGGGTGTTCTCGGGGGCGGTCACTGTGAGTACAACCTCATCGCGAGTCTTGTGGTCGTCGGATAGGGCGTCGCAAAGCGCTAAAAACCGGTTTTGTTCAGCCCAGAAGAAGCGATATTCCCTGGCTGGCAGGGGCCGCGTGGTCGTGGCAATGAGCGGCCACGTATGGTTGAATAGGCTCGCGTCTTGCCCTGACTTGATTACTGCAACATCTGACCACGTTGGCTCATTGGCCTTGGACGTGTCTGTAAGAGTCAACATGTTGCCGCCCTCATAGACCTCGGACCCTGCCGGACTACCCGAAGCCAGTTCCCGGGCAAACTGTTCCGGATACTCACGTCCGTCTGCAGCTACGCGTGCCCTCCAATCCTCAAAAGAGCGTTTCCAATAGTATTTGTCAATAAGACATTTTCTATATTCTTCACTGCCCCCGCCTGCTGTTACCTGCGCCTCCAGGTTGGCTATGAACGTCTTTAGCTCCCCAAGGGTCATGGACTCCAACTGGCCGTTGGATCGTCTGCTCGCCCCGCTTCCGCCGCCCAGGACGTTCGTTAAGAATCGTTGCGCATCACCAGAGGCGCCGGCGGCCCGCCCGTTTGAGGATGGTGGGGCCGCATCCGGGAGCCACGCCTTTTCCCACTTGCTGCTGACAGTGTATGCGTGCTCTCCGTTGGCCCTTAGAAATGCCATGTGGTAGAGGTCGCTAACTTGCAAGGTTCTGGGGACCAGCGGCGCTTTAGTGAGGAATACAATAGCCTCCCGGTCATCCCATTGCTTGTCTCGGAACGCTAGAAGATCTTCGTCCCTAGCCCTTACCTCCGCCTCCGTGTATTCTTGCCAATCTCCATCAACAAGGACTGCCCTCACTTGGCTCCCGCCGTTCCCCTTCAGGTATTCCAGAACGTCAAAGGTTACGATTAGTGCTGCTGCATACACATCGGAGGTAATGCCATCGGGGAGGGTATACTGCAACCTTTCAATGGTCTGCTGCGCTGCGTTGAACCGGACGCGAGCTATGACTTCGGAGCGCAGCGCCAATTCCTCCATGGAGGTCTCGCCCGTGTACGCAACGCCATACTCGCCAAACCCCGATACTTGGCCGTTTGCTCCCGGCGCCGGCTCCGGTTCATCAGCAGGCCCGCAACCAACGTAGAGCAAGACGAGGGTCAGTGCGGTGGCTACCGCCAGAGCTAGAGACTGCCTCTTTTGCAAACTGGTCATGACACAACCCTCTCCCATCTAGCTATTTTGACTTTGGTTCTGGTTGAGGTATCTGGCATCGCAATCAGTAATCTTGTCATGGGTTTCCGTGATGTTTTCCAGCGAATGCGACGTAACGCAGTCGCCGTATACGTCCTGGTCGAGAGTGTCGGTATCCTCCAGTCCGGCACCGTGGCCAAACTCGTGCATCATGGTCGGGGGCAGAGGCTACCTTTGAGCTAAATAACCGTGAACTCGGTGACATACATCCACATGCAGCCAGAAAGCGCTAGATGCTTGTGGACCATACAACTTATATGACTATAGCGTATTAGTTGCCTAAAAGGTTTCCAGGGATGGGCTCACGCCATAGGCGTATTTTCGGTCTGTGCCGGGGTGGGGGAAGTGAGTTTAGGGGTGGGTCAGTTGTGGGGAAAGATGCGCAGCATGAGTAAGTCGCCGTTGTCCCACGGCTGGTCTGAGACGGACCAGGTGAGAGTGCCTGCGGTGGCGTCCTCTGTGGCGGAGGACGCGGGTAGTGAGAGGGATACGGAGCCGTCGAGGTCTATGAAGTCAAGCTTGTGGCCTGAGAGGGAGGAATAGGGGGATAGGGATAGGACGACGGAACCGCTTTCCCACTTGAGGCCGGTGATGGAGGTTGAAGTACCGTCCACCGTGAAGGATGCAGGGTTGAGGACGCCGTTGGAAGAGTCTGCGCCTACGCCCGAGGCGAGGGAGACGGGGTCAAAGAAAGCTTCGTGGAGGGTGTTGGGGGGTGCAGTGACTGTAACCACAATTTCATCCCGAGTCTTCTCGGCTTCGGGCAGGGCGTCACAAAGCGCATATAACTCAGGTTGCTCAGCCCAATAGAAGCGATACTCTCCGGCTGGCAGGGGCCGCGTGGTCGTGGCAATGAGCGGCCACGTATGGTTGAATAGGCTCGCGTCCTGCCCCGACTTGATTACTGCAACTTCCGACCACGTTGGCTCATTGGATTTGGTCGTGTCTTTAAGAATCAGCATGTTACCGCCCTCGTAGACCTCAGACCCTGCGGGACTGCCAGAGGCCAGGCTTCGCGGATACTGCTGCTCCCACGGAATATTAGCTTTAGCTCTTCCGTCTTGTTGCAATGTAACTCTGCTCAACTCCCAGTGTTTCTTGATAAGACATTCGCGGTATCTTTCAGTTCCTCCGCCTGCTGTTACCTGAGCTTCCACGTTGTTAATGAATGTCTTTAGCTCGCTAAGAGTCATGGACTCCTGCTGTGCACCCGATTGTCCTCTGGCGCCACTTGCACCACTGGCGCCACCTCCTCCGCCGCCAGTGTCTGAGACCCTTGTTATAAATAACTGTGAGTCACTACTAGCGCCGCCGGCGCCAACTGCTCTCCCGTCCCCGCCGCCACCTTGTGCAGGCGTAGCCGGAAGCCACGCCTTTGCCGACTTGCTTTCGACGGTGTATGCGAGCCGACCGTTTGCTCTTAGGTACGCGAGGAAGTACAGATCGCTCACTTCCTGTAACCTGGGGATAAGCGGTCCTTTGGCTAAGAAGACAATAGCATCCCGGTCGTCGTACTGCTTGTCGCGAAAAGCCAGCAGGTCTCCAGCAGCAGCCCTTGCCTCGGCCTCTGTGCGGCGTCCGCTATCTCCGTCAAGAAGCACTGCCCGGATTTGAGCGCCGCCGCTTCCCTTTAGGTACTCCTTCACGTCAAAAGTGACAACCAGTGCGCCTGTGTAATACTCGCGAAAGTTGTTGGGAGTTGAGGTGCGATACCGCAGCATCTCTGTGGTCTGCTCAGCAGCGTTAAAGCGCACACGAGCAATAACCTCAGAGCGCAGGGTTAGCTCTGCCATAGTCTGTTCGCCGTCATACCCAATGCCGCTGAAGTTCGAGATCTCATTGATGCCATCATCGTCAGGTTCTGGTTCGGCATCCGAGGTGCAAGAGAAATAAAATAAAGCAAGCAGCGTGAGCAGCATTGCCGCTAGAGTTAAAGACCGCTTTACTTGAAACTTAGTCATAACTGCGCCCTGCCTTGATCTACTCGGTAGCGCCTAGCCGCTGGGTCTGGTTTAACTGCCTCTCATCGCATTCGGTCAGCACGAAGTGGCGGTCGTCAATGGTCTCCGGCAAGTACGATGTGACGCAATTGCCGTATACGTCCTGGTCGAGAGTGTCGGTATCCTCCAGTCCGGCACCGTGGCCAAACTCGTGCATCATGGTCGGGGGCAGGGGCTACCTTTGAGCTAAATAACCGTGAACTCGGTGACATACATCCACATGCAGCCAGAAAGCGCTAGATGCTTGTGGACCATACAACTTATATGACTATAGCGTATTAGTTGCCTAAAAGGTTTCCAGGGATGGGCTCACGCCATAGGCGTATTTTCGGTCTGTGCCGGGGTGGGGGAAGTGAGTTTAGGGGTGGGTCAGTTGTGGGGAAAGATGCGCAGCATGAGCAAGTCGCCGTTGTGCCAGGGCTGGTCTGAGACGGACCAGGTGAGGGTGCCGGCGGTGGCGTCCTCTGTGGCGGAGGACGCGGGTAGTGAGAGGGATACAGAGCCGTCCAGCTCTATGAAGTCCAGCTTGTGGCCTGAGAGGGAGGAATAGGGGGATAGGGATAGGACGACGGAACCGCTCTCCCACTTGAGGCCGGTGATGGATGTTGAAGTGCCGTCCACCGTGAAGGATGCAGGATTGAGGACGCCGTTGGAAGAGTCTGCGCCTACGCCCGAGGCGAGGGTGATAGGATCAAAGAAGGCTTCGTGGAGGGTGCCCTTGGAAGCGGTGACGGTTACGATTACCTCGTTCCTGGTTTTGAGGAGTTCCGGTAGACCATCACACAACGCAAAACGTGTGCCCTGGACAGCCCAATAGAACCGGTAGGTGCCTTGAGGGAGTGGCCGTCCTATAATAGCGTTGCGTGGCCACGCCTTGTCAAACAAAGCCGCATCCTGCCCCGAATGCAATAACACAACATCAATATCGAGCGAGTCTGGTATGGGGTCCCCATCAAAATCTTCAGCCGTTCTATCGACGTACACTTCGGTTCCGGCTGGCGCACCCGAAGTTATTTCTTTCTCGTGTTGGTGGTTGTAGTCTTTACCCCATTCGTTCTCAATCAGATTCTTGCGGTATTGTTGATATCTCGACACAAAGTACTTTTCACGAACGCACCTGGCGTGCTCTTCCGTACCCCCAGCGGTAAGCTCATTTTGTATCCTTGTCGTTAGGGCCTTCAATTCACTAAGAGTCATCGTGTCACCTTGCACGCCCGCGCCGGATGTGCTTGACAGGTTTATCAGGAACCGTTGCTCGGTTTGCGATGTGCCACCCTCCGAGTCCGGCGCTGCGGCATCGGGAAGCCACGCTTTCACCCACCTGCTGGCTACCGTGTAGCCGTCCTCTCCGTTGTTGCGGAAAGAGGCCATCCAATATTGGTCGGCGTCGTCAAAGGTGCTTACCACGCGGTGACCTGAATGTAGAAAAACGATGGCTTCCCGGTCGTCCCATACCGTAGTTCGCAAGGGAATCAGGTTCTCATTGAGGGCCTCCACTTCCGCACGCGTGTAACGCCATCCGTCCCGGTCATAGACAACCGCCTTTATCTCCGATCCTCCACTTCCCATGAGATATTCAACAACTTCAAAGGTAATTTCCAGGGAGTTGGCATACAGGGTGGAATACCGGTCGGGGTCGCCCAGCCGTATTTCCTCAATGGTCTGCCTGGCGGACCTGTAGTTAACGCGGGCCACCGCCTCTGCGTATACTATCTCCTCCTCCATAGTTACCTGTCCTGCGTAAGGGACACCGTCGGTTATCTCACCCCATGCCGAACTACCGCTATTACCCCGCGTGGTCTCCACCTCACTCTCGGCACCGCCACACGCCGGTGCAAAGAGCACAAGGAACACTAGGGCCGCGCTCAGACCCACGAGCTTTACCAAACGTAATCGCTTCCTATACAACATTCGCATGACTCAGCTTTTCTTTCCTACATCGACTATGGGAGCCAAATCCATTCTAGTATATGTTCCCCAAAAGTCCGGAGTCTCCAGGGTGTGCCCGAATTCTTGCATTATGGTCTGGGGCAGGGGCTACCTTTGAGCTAAATAACCGCGAACTCGGTGACATTCATCCACGTGCGGCCAGAAAGCGTTAGATGCTTGTAACCATACAACTTATATGACTATAAGGTATTAGTTGTCTAAAAGCTCCCCAGGGGATGGGCTCACGCCATAGGCGCACGATAAGCACCATCGGCCTGCGGGACTTAGTAGAGAAAGGGTGATCGGTGCGGGTGACGCGTTAGATTCTTCCCGGGGCCTCGGGATGACACAAGGGGTAAGGGGAGGTCGGATGATCACGTTCACATAGAAGTGTGACATATCCCCCTTGACTTTATAAGACACATGTTCTATTATTGGGCCAGTCTAGACCCGACCACTACCCTCAACCACCTTAAGGAGGAACCAAAAACTAGGGAAGCCCACCCGACCCCCGAGGACTCAACGTCCAAGCCCATCCCAAAGGGCGGCCCAGACGTCGCCCCACGGCACAAGCAAACGACGCCATCTCCTCTTACCGGGCCCCGCGCCCCCTTCCCTGACCCCCAGGCGATGGAAGACGCCCTGGACCGTAATTGTCCCTATGGCTCCTTTCGGAGCTCTCGTCCCATGGAGCGGAACGGGGCGGCCCGTAGCCGAGGTCCGCTCGGCTCTCCGTCCGCTTCCTCAAATAAAACTGGACTGTCCGCCACTCCCGGCTCCTGGATACAGGCGGCGAACCGGATACCCACTACTCCTGCGAGGGGAACTGACCCTGGACTTTCCCCTTCCTGCACCCGCCTCCGGCGGACAGCGCAGCCAACCTTCATTGGAGCCTATGATGGATGACGGACCCGTATGTCCGACCATACTTCCAGGTCTAGGCGGCGGCGGAGCCCCGTCCCCACGTTCCCGGGACGCCTCCATGCCCGCATTATCTAAATATAGGGAGCCGAATCCAGCAAGCGCCTTCCATCGCCGACCCCATCCCAACAGACAGAACGGAAACCGAAACCCCACAATCGAAGATGGAACATCCGCCTTGGGTGGATCTGCCTCTGGAGGACTGAAGAAAACGCCGGTGTGTCACTAACCTACCGAACGAGTATATTAGATTGACACCGGGAACGGGTGGGCGATAGGATAGCTCCGTTCGAATTCCCAACGGATGCCCAGGGAGGTGGCCCCATTGGCGGATACTAATCGACCCCTGCCCTCACCAACCCCCGAGACCAAGCCCTACTGGGATGCGCTGAAGGAGCATAAGCTGCTCATACAGCGCTGCAAGGACTGTAGTAAGGCGTATTTCTATCCCCGCCCCTTCTGCCCCCACTGCTTTTCGAAAAAAGTGGAGTGGTTTGAGGCCAGCGGGAAGGGGACGCTTTACTCGTTCGTGATAAATCACAGGCCGGCCCCCGGCTTCGGGTCGGACCCCTACGTCATTGCCGTTGTCGAGCTGGAAGAGGGGCCTCGGATGATGAGCAACCTCATCGATATCGAGCCCGACCCGGAGAAGGTCCACTGCGACATGGCCGTCGAGATCGCCTACCTTGACGTGACCGACGAAGTGACGCTGCCACAGTTCCGGCCCGCATGAGCCTTTTGACGCGATAAGGAGACTGACATGGCCCCGAAAGATTTGCGCGGTAAGGTCGCCATAGTCGGAGCGTCGGAGTCCGACGAGATGGGCAAGCTGCCCGATAAGTCGGTGCTCACGCTGCACGCCGAGTCGATACGAAATGCCCTTGATGATGCGGGGCTTAAGCTGAGCGACGTGGACGGGCTGTTCATGGCGGGCGGGTCCCCCGAGACGACGGTGAACGACCTGTGTGAGTACCTTGGCGTCATGCCCCGCTACGCGGACAGCACGATTGTCGGGGGGTGCTCCTTCATCATGCACGTGGAGCACGCGATGCTGGCCCTGAGCGCGGGCTTGATCAACACAGCGGTCATCAGCCACGGCGAAAGCGGCCGCTCCCGCATGGGCCTGCCCGGTTTTGCAGATGAAAGCGCGACCCACAACGGCCAGTTCGAAGACCCGTTCGGGGTCTTCGGCCCGACTACTACTTTCTCGATACCCGTGACCCGGCATATGCACAAATACGGCACGACGCGGGAGCAGTTGGCGGAAGTGTCGGTGGCGACGCGGAAATGGGCGATGATGCACCCCATGGCCCGGATGAAAGACCCCATCACCATCCAGGACGTGATGGATGCCCGGATGATCTGCTGGCCCTTCACCCTGCTGATGTGCTGCCTGGTTACAGACGCCGGAGGAGCGATAGCGCTCACCACCGCGGACCGGGCCAAGGACCTGAAGCACAAGCCCGTATACGTTCTCGGGACGGGTGAGGCGGTCTCACACGAGCGCGTGAGCATGATGAGGGACATGACGACCTCCGACTGCGCACGGAAGTCGGGGAAGGCTGCATTCGATATGGCCGGGGTGAAGCACTCGGACATAGACGTGGCGGAGCTGTACGACGCGTTCTCCTTCACGCCGATGCTGGCGCTGGAGGACCTGGGCTTTGTGGGGCCTGGGGAGAGCGGGCCGTTCGTCGAGGGGCAGAGAACTGCGCCGGGCGGCGAGTTCCCGATGAACACCAACGGGGGTGGTCTGTCCTACACCCACTCGGGGATGTACGGGATATTCACGCTGATCGAGTTGACGCGTCAGCTGCGGGGCGAGGCAGGGGAGCGGCAGGTGAAGGATGCCAAGGTGGGCATCGCTCACGGGCCAGGAGGCATGTTTGCCGCGGCCAGCACCCTGATCGCCGGCAACGTGATTCCGTAGGAGTCCTACGCCCTCACACCCTAGTCCCTTACTAAGGCGCACCGCCGATTCTAATGACGCGGTCGCCTATCAGTTGGACGGGCCGGTTGTTGGGGCCGCCACTCAGCGAAAGCATTCCATCTACCTGCTCCTGGGATATGGTCATCGGCTGGCGTAGGACGTGCCAGTCGACGGGCTCGTCACACGGTGGAGTGGTCTTGGAGCCGGCGTAGCGGTAGTAGGAGAAATCGGTGGGGAGGGAGTCTTTGAGGGGAATTGAGGCATTGGCAGTGCCATCGGGGGGTGGGGTGGCGTCGAGAATCGACTGTGCCACGGGGCTGGGGTCTCCGAGCGTAAACAGGAGTCCGACCACCGCTGGGCTACCATTGGAGTCGGCGTGGACCAAGTGAAACTCGGCGGCGAAGCTCTCGCCGTCCACCAGGTGTTCCGAGGGCGAGTGAAAGTGCACCGACTTCAGCTTGAATTCCCGACCTCCGAGCATGGCAGTGTCGCCGGGGGCGTAGTCGGCGTGAACTTGCCTGCCGTCGTTGCGGAGGGTTGCCTCGGTGGTGGCGTATGAGAAGGAGATGGGGCCGGGGCCGCCAGCTTGGTAGCCGGTGATGTCGATGGGGGATTGCTGCTTGCCGTTGGCGCAGGCGGCGAAGTCGGGGGAGAGGGAGGCCCAGCGCTCGGGGGCGCCGGGGCCGGTGTAGCCCCATTCGATTAGGGAGTCGCTGCCGCACGCTGTAAGTATTGTCATGAGGGGAATTATACAGACGAGTCGGAGGGCGGGCATGTGGAGTGGAGTTTAGCATGGGGGGATGGGCCGTATTCCGTGAGTCGGCTCGGGGGCCGGAACGATGGAAAATAGTGTGGGGTGGAGACAATGCGTCTCCACCCCACACTAGAGTCAAAGGAGGGAACTGACCCTCCGGATGCACAAACCTAGCAGGGATACAAAGTTCGCGGGTCGTCGACGAAGGCGTGGTCTTCGTGGCCCTCGGGGGTTGCGGTCAGGACGGTCACCCCCTTTTCGGACTGCAAGCGATGCCATGTGCCTTGAGGCACGACCAGAAGGTCGCCTGCGCTGACCTGCAGGGTCTGCCGTTCGCCGTCCACCAGCAGATGGATTGCCGTCTCGCCGGCCACAATGTGTACGATCTCGTCACCCTGGACATGCCTTTCCCATCCAGCGTCGCCGTTGAAGGCGCCGAGGTTTATGGCTGCATCGTGGAAGTCGCCCCTGCCGAGAATCTCGAAGCCTGAGACTACCACTTCTTCGGGGGTATTCTCGCCTCGGTTGACTATGGGGATCAGGTTTTCAATCGCTTTGTGAACGTTGTATATCTTTACCATTGGCTTTTCCTTTCTCTGCGCCGATTTCTATGGTGGCGCTTAAGCCTTGGGGAAATTATAGATGCGAGCAATTGCAATAGCAAGCGTTCGCAATAACAGAATGGGGAGCACCCTCACCCATTGAGAGACCTTTACGCAACTCACGGTGCGGGGCCATATTCGGAAGACCAGACATGCTATCCAATCCTGATTTACCGACCCTGGATTCCGGCTCGGGGGCCGGAATGACGGAGGAACACCCTCACTCTCCTCAGGGAGTCTACGGCCCTAGCCCTCTTTGAGCCTCGGCGCACGCCAAAGGCGCACTTGCAGCATCTACGACCCATTGAGGGAGAGGGTATAGGACGCCACCCCTCATCCTCTCCTTCGGGGTTATGCAAGGGTTTCATTGAGGGAGAGAATCATTAAAGGCCGTAGATTTTGACGGCGGTGTCGCCGAGGACTTTCCATCGGTCTTCCTGGGAGAGGGGCGCGAGCATTTTCGTTAGGAGGCGGACTGGGTCGGCGACGGAGTCGGTGTGGGGGTAGTCGGCGGCCCACATGAATTTGTCGACGCCGATGAAATCCATAGTCTCGGGCATCATCTCTTCGCTGGGCTCGAAGGAGATCCAGCACTGTCGTTTGAAGTATTCGGTCGGCTTCATCGATAGCGACGTGGCGTAGGTGAAGAGCTCTGTGTATTCGTCCATCCTGTCGAGCCAATAAGGCAGCCACCCCGACCCCGCTTCCAGTACCACGATGCGCAGGTCAGGGAACCGTTCGAAGACGGCCCCTTGGAAGAGCGTCGTCAGACCGATAATGACCTCCAGGCCGAGGGTGACGAAGCCCCACCAGGCGATCTTAGGGCTGGTGTCGGGGTACATGTCGTAGCCGAGGTGCTTGGGGTAGCCCATGACGTGGAGGGCCAGGGGTATGCGGGTCTCCTGGGCCTGTGCCCAGAGGGGGTCATAGTAGGGGTCTCCGTAGGGGATGCCGTTGATGGGCCTGCCGCTGACCATGCCGCCCTTGGCCCCAAGCCCCGCGGCCCGCTTCAGCTCCGCCGCTCCCTCCTGGACGTCCGAGGCGACGACATGGGCCACGGGAACCAGGCGGTCTGAGTGGGGCTTGCAGAGGTCGGCGATCCAGGAGTTGTAGGCGCGGGCGTGGGCGGCGGCGAGCATGTAGTCCTCGAACTCGGGTTCCCACTGGATGCCTAGCGTGGGGTAAAGGAGGGTGATGTCGATGCCCTCGCCGTCGAGCATGCGGACGCGGTCGGCGCCATTGGCCGCGCCGAGGGAGGTGGTGACGCGGTCTTCGAAGGCTCGTCCTCCGGGGATCTCGGGGCTGCCCATCCAGCCGTTGCGGAGCATGAACTGGCGAGCGGGCTTTCCGTCGATGAGCATTAGCTCGCGCCCGTTGTCGTCGGTGGACCAGCGGATAGCGCGGGGCTTGAGGTCGGGTTCAAGGTAGTCCTGCCAGACGGACATGGGCTCAAGGACGTGGCTGTCGACGTCAACTAGCGGGTGTTCTCGCATGGTCAGGTTTCCTCCCTAGGGGGGATTATACATGGGGGGAGGGAGGGGTGATATTTGGTTGTAAGTCGGGGGTTTCGGTTTTGTTTGTTGGGAGGGGGTAGGCGATGGAAGGTCCGGGACTCTTGGGCACGGGGCGGGGGGCCAGCCTGCGATTACCCCACGTGGCCCTGCTGTGGCGGACGAGGTGAGTGGGGAGTTCTCGTCCACAAGCCTGCGCTCGACCATTCGGAGGGATGGGAGCGCCTACTCACTTCCGCCGCTGGGTGGGTGGGGATCTCCGAAGGGAACGGCGGTGGAGTCTGCTGGGGGCACGAAGGCCCCTAGCCAGCCCTGCATAGAAGGGCTCGTATATTCGCGGGCTATGCGCATAGCATTGACTCGAACGCGCCGGATGAATGGTGCGTCGAGTAGGCTGGTCACGCAAGCCTACATACTGCTTAGAGTCGATGGACCTTCCATCGCCTGGATGGTTGGGGGAAGGGTGAGCCGGGGCCTTAGGTATGAGGAGATGGCGGCTTTCGCTTGAGCCGAGGGGCGGCGTGGGCCGCCCTTTGGGATGGGCTGGGACGTTGAGTCCTCGCGGGGGCCGGGGCTGGGCTTCCCCCTGGGTTTTGGTTCCTCCTTGGGATTAGGGTGTGTGACGGGCCTGTCGGGGGTGAATATAGTACATATGTTTGTATCGAGTCAAGGAGTTCGTGTCACTTGCCTCGGCGAGTCTTCGGCCCCATCCTCTTTCACGCGGGTGGGGACTCCACGCCATTCCGTACTTGAGACCCCCTTCGAGAGCCTCAGGACAGGCTTAGACTCCGCTCCCGCCTCAGCGGATCTGCGGCAGGGCGAACGGAATTCCCTTCTCCGTTGGAAGGGTTCCCGTGTCGGGGGCGGGGATGGGTGGGTGGGTTGCGGGTGGGGGGCGGGGTGTAATGGGCGGTGGGGTGGGAAGCCTGAGGGCCGGTCCTCATGAAGGGGGTCGGCCCCTCTTTTTGGATGATAGCTCGGTTGACAGGCCTGACTCAAGGCAAATACTGTACCCATGTTTGAGTAGGCTCAAATAGGTTGTGATTTGACGGACAGCACACACGAACAAACGCTAAACATCGCACTGGGCGAGGTCCTAAACGAGCTTCGCAGAAGTTGGAATGCGCGTAGCGAACGGACCGGCAACATCCTGAAAGAAGGTGGCCGCCCCGACATCCTCGTGGAAGAGGCGAGCGGATGGCCTGTCGTCATTGAAGCTGAACGCAGCAGCCATGCGGGAGCGGAAGGGGATGCAAAGGCGCGGTTAGGGCTTACGGTTGCCAAGACCGGAAGGCAGATAGAAACAGCGATCGCACTTGTCTATCCTGCTGAGCTTCACTCGCTTGACGGCCCCAAGTTACGAGAAGCTGTTAGGCGCACAGAAAGTTTGGAATATGCACTGTATACGCGTCAGGAGACAGATGTACCGGACCGCTTGCCCACGGAGGGGTGGATAAAGGGCGGGGTGAGGGACCTGGCGATGCTGGTGCAGCGGGCGGCGGTGCCTCCACCCAGGATCGAGGCTCTGGCTACTGAACTTGAGAATGGAGTGCGGACTGCAGGGGACGAATTTACGCGGAGGCACAAATACGGAGGTGAATTGGGAGCGCGAGCAGCTAAGGTTCTGGGTCAGGATGATGATGCCGAAGGCCAGACACGCAGAATGGTGATGATCGTTATAGCTAATGCACTAGTTTTCCATGAGTCCCTGGCAGAGGCCGAATTCCTAGTTGAAGAGAGCGAGGGAGGCTCTGAACGCGCAGTGCGACCCGTCGCCCACTTCCGTCCGGGAGGCTTGTTCGCCCACGCCGACCTTTGTTTGGAGTGGGAACGCATCCTGCGCGTCAACTACTGGCCGATATTCTGGTCCGCCAAAGAGATGCTGGGCCTAATGCCTGCCCACACGGCCCACGCAGTGCTGGACCGGCTGTGGCATACGGGACAGAAGTTGGTTGCGGGTGGTGTAACACGGTCTCACGACCTGATGGGTACAGTGTTTCAAAGACTCATTGCCGATAGACAATTCCTTGCTACCTATTACACGCGCCCAGAGGCGGCGGCGCTGCTCGCTGCTCTGGCGTTGCCGGCTGACAAGCCACCGGGTGGGGCGGACTGGGGAGACGAAGAAACGCTGACAGGGGCCCAGATCGGCGACTTCGCCTGCGGGACGGGGACACTGCTTTCGATGGCGTACCAGCGGATGTCTTTGCTCCACGAGTTGCACGGCGGAGACCCGCGCAAGCTCCACGGGCCGATGATGCGGTACGGGCTGGTAGGCTTGGATGTGCTCAACATCGGAGTGCACCTTACTGCGGCCATGCTTGCCGGAAGCCACCCCGACACCCCCTTTGACGGTGAATGCCTGTTGACGATGCCATATGGAGAGCAAGGTGACGGCAATGTTGCGGTAGGCTCGCTTGAACTCTTAGCTGAAAGCGTACAGCAAGGCTTAATGGACACGGCAGCGGCGGTGTCGGCTGGGGGCAGGTCTCCTGAGGAAGTGCAAGATGTAGTGAATAGGGTAGGGCATGGCAAGTTTGATCTGGTGATTATGAACCCGCCATTTACTAGACCGACTAACCATGAAGGTAAGAGTGCTGATGTCCCTATACCCGCCTTCGCTGGTTTTGAAACTACTCCCAAGGTGCAAGCGGCGATGTCAGCTCGGGTGAAGAAACTACTAGGTGATTCACCATCCCATGGTAATGCCGGTGAAGCCTCCTATTTCATAGAGATCGCACACCGCAAAGCGCGCAAGGGTGGCTCGGTTGCCATGGTCCTGCCTTTTAGCGCAATCAGTGGTAAATCGTGGGAATCGGTACGTAAGCGCTGGCGTGACGAATACGACAACATCATTATCGTCACTATTGCCGGGGCGGGCAGCTACGACTCATCGTTCTCCGCCGACACTGGCATGGCCGAATGCTTATTTGTAGGAGAGCGTATTGAATTAAATGAAAGTGACTCAGGCGGGTCTGAAAAGAAACGGGCGTCCTTTGTGTTGCTGAGTCAGCAGGTGCAGTCCACGGCAGCCGCGGAATTGATTGCTGCGAAAATCCTACGGTTGAGAGGATCTGGTAAGGTTCGGAGACTGGAAGATGCCGGTGGTATTACGCACGTGGAGTTAGGTGGGGACTCGCACGGCACAATCATCGACGCTCCGTTACCACAGGTTGGGCCATGGCCGTTGGGAGGAATAGCAGATGGAGACCTGGCACAGGTTTCGTATCACTTTGAGCACGGTAGGCTTCTTCAAGTTGGAGAACCTGGCAAGGCGGATATAACGTTGCCGATCACCCGATTGGGTGACATAGCTGAACGTGGCACTGTGGATCGAGATATCAATGAACAATTGCGCGACGGGACTCTTCGCGGTCCTTTTGAGTTAATTAAACCAGCAGTTAGCCCCGTGCCCACCTATCCGATGCTCTGGGCCCACGACGCCAGGCTCGAACGAAGTCTAATAGTAAAGCCTGACTCCGAGGGTAGAATAAAGGCAGCATCAGGAAAGATGACTGAAGATCAAATCACTGATAAGGCTGCGCAAATATGGGTGAAAGCTACCCGAACTCACTACAACCGCGACCTGCGGTTCAACTCACAAGCGCTGATTGTGGCGATGACGGAGCGGCGATGCATTGGTGGAATGGCATGGCCATCGGTCATATTTGAAGAACAGAAGCACGAGTACGCGTTTGCGCTATGGTGCAACTCGACCCTGGGATTGTTGATGCACTGGTGGGCGACCAACAAGACGCAAGCGGGCCGCGGAAGAACTACCGTGACTGGCATTCCCAACATTCCTACGCTAGATGTGCGAACGTTGACAAAGAAGCAGTTGGGCGAGGCAAAAGACGCGTTCAATATGATGAAAGGGCTGCGCTTCCTTCCCTTCGACCAGATAGACGAAGACCCGGCGCGGGCAGAGCTAGATAGGCGGCTTCTGGTGGACGTGTTGGGTCTGCCGGAGTCACTAGTGGATGAGGGAGGACCAATAGACCTGTTGAGGCGCAAGTTGGCCCGGGAGCCCCAGATTCACGGAGGTAAAAAGTCGCGGGTTGTATTCGACGAGAATGGGGAGTGGTCTGAGCAGCGCACCGACCGTCGAGCAAGAAGGGTGAGCGGCCCCGCCCCTGGGGATGGATTCACGCCTGAGGCGCACTTGCAGCCCGATCGGGGTCGGGAATGACGGAGGATAAGGAGCACCCTCACGCTCCTTGGTGAGAGTTTGGCTCTAGCCTCGGCCCCGCCCGGCTCGACCCTTCGAGTGCCTCAGGGTGAGCGGCCTCGCCCCTGGGGATGGATTCCCGATTGGGGTGGGGAATGACGGGGGACTGTGTCCCGTTAATCCGGTAGCACGGTGACCTTTATGGCTCCGGTGGACTTGTCTAGGGCTGTGTCGAAGGCCTCGGTTACGGAGCTTAGGGGGTACTGGTGGGTCTGCATGAAGCCGACCTCCGAGGAGTAGCGGGCTAGGGCTTCGATGGTGGAGGCGAACTCTCGGCCGTGCGCCCCGACGCCGTACATGCTCGACCCCACGATGTCCACCTCTTTCACGACCAACGCCAGTCCGTCGACCTGAGACGGGGCCGTGAATATGCCGACGATTACGATACGGGCCTCGGGCTGGGCGGCTTTGATGGCGTCGTTAATTGTGTCAGCCTCGCCGCCGACGGTCTCGATGACCACGTCGGGGCCGCGGTCACGGGCCCAATCCTCCCACTCGTTTTCGCCGAGGGGAGTGAGGCCCAGCCTTCGGGCTGCATCGGCCTGCTGGGGGTGCCGGGCGGTAATGGCGACCTCGGCGGCGCGGTCCCGGGCCAGGAGTCCTGCGAAGAGGCCGATGGTCCCGGCACCCAAGACCAGCACCCGGCTTTCGATCTTCAGCCTACCCAGCGCAATGCCCCGGTAGGAGCAGGCCATGGGCTCGACCATAGAGGCCAGAAGCGGGGACAGGGAGTCGGGGACGGGGTGGAGGGTGTGGGCAGGCACGTCGATGGACTCGGCGAGGCCACCCGGTTCATTGACACCGATGAATTTCATGTTGGGGCAGATGTTGGTGGCGCCGGCAGCGCAGTAGTTGCAGTTCAGACAGGCGTCCAGGGGCTCGATGGCGTAGAGAGAATCGGGGAGGCCGGCGCCTCCGTCGATAATAGTCCCGACGATCTCATGGCCCATGACGACATCGTGTTGCCTGGGGCTGCGGCCTCCGTAGATGTGGAGATCCGAGCCGCAGATGCCGCAGGCGCTCACGTTGAGTCGGACGTGGCCCGGGGCAAGGGGGCCGGGATCGACGTCTTCCATAACCATGCCTTGAGAAGTCCATTTGGATCGCAGCATAACGTTGCCTCCTGAGGGATGTGCCCCTCACCCATTCCGTTCTTGAGACCCTTCGACTCCGCTCACGCCTCGGCGCACGCCAAAGGCGCACTTGCAACATCTTCGACAGGGCGAACGGAATGGCCCCACCCCCGGGGGATTTTCGAACGGGGGTATGAGAAGTAGTCTACATAGCGGTGTAGCCGCCGTCTACGACCATCGAGTGGCCGGTGACGAAGGATGCAGCGTCTGAGAGGAGCCAGACTGCGGCCTCGGCGACCTCTTCGGGGGCGCCCATCCTGCCGATCGGCTCTTTGCGAATCATCTCCATCTCTTCTTCGGGGTGGGCGGCGAAGTAGGGCTCGAGTATCGGGGTCTTGATGAAGCTCGGGCACACGGCGTTGACCCGGATTCCGCGCTCAGCGTATTCGAGGGCTGCATTCTTCGTGAGCCCGACGACGCCGTGTTTGCTGGCGACCAACGCGGTCGCACCGGGGAGCCCGACTAGGCTTGCGACCGATGCGTTGTTGACGATGGCTCCACCGTCCTGCTTGAGCATCTCCGGGATTTCGTGTTTCATGCAAAGCCAAACGCCAGTCAGGTTGATGCTTATAACCCGGTTCCAGAGTTCCAGAGAGTAGCCTGTGACGTCGGGGCTGCCCTCTTCGAGGATGCCGGCGTTGTTGAAGGCGCAATCCAGCCTGCCGAAAGCCTCGACGGTGCGGGCGACCATTGTCTCGACGTCCGATTCCCGAGACACGTCCGTCCGGACGAAGCCGGACTCCCCGCCCTGGGCTCGGATGAGCGCAGCCGTCTCTTGCCCAGCCTGCTCGTCGATGTCGGCGATCATGACCTTGGCCCCTTCCCGGGCCAGCAGCATGACGGCCGACTTTCCAATGCCGGAGCCACCCCCGGTAACGATGACGACTTTTCCAGACAGATCGTTAGACATGTTGAGATACTCCTTGTGGGAAACCGTTAGTTTCGTTACAGGCTATATGTACGAGAGGCAACGCCAGGTCGCAGAACATTGAGGGAGGAGAGGTCAGGGATATCTTACTATTCGGGACCTTCAGAGCGGCGATATATCCAGTAGTCAGAGCCCTGGTTCAGGCGCTCATTCCGCTTGAGCTGCTGCCATACGGCTTCGACTTCCCGAATGCCTACAGCCAACTGCCTACCCTGTACCCTCTGGCCCGAGGATGTCCTGAATTGCACTGCCTGGGCTATGCCCAGGACGTTGCCATTGAGGTCTAAGATCGGGCCTCCCGAATCACCCGGGTCAAATGAGGCGTCGGTCTCGATGGCCTTTAGGTTTTCGAGCCAAGAAAATTCGGAGACGGTAGTAAGGATGCCAACCCTGGTGCTCGGCCATCCTATTGGCGGGTTGGATGAATAGCCCACAGTTATAACAGCCTCGCCGCCATCCTTGGCTTCCACATCTCGCCGGCCCGGGATGGGCGGGAGGTCAATGTCCTTTAGCTCAATGGCTGCGATGTCACGGAGCCGGTCTCTGCCCAGCACGTTCACCATGGCGGACTGCTCTTGACCTTCCGAGTCTTGATAGTGAACGGTCACAGTCCTGTAACCCTTGACGACATGGGCTGCCGTGACCAGCCATCCTTCCTCATACACCCAACCGGTCCCGCTGCCCCCGGTAGTTTCCACCTTAACCACGGAGCGCCTGATTTGCGTGTACAGATCGTTCCACGTGGGTACGGGCGTGGGGGAGGGGGGCAGGCTTATCGGGGTGACGGTGGGTGGCAAAGTTATCGGGGTAGAGGTGGGTTGAGGAGTGGGGATGGGCTGGGGTGTGGGCATCGGCTGAGGTGACGGCGTGGGCTGGGGTGTGGGGGCGGGTTGGGGAGTAGTAGTTGGCTGAGCCGTAGGAGTAGGCTGAGGAGTAGGGACGGGTTGGGGCGTGGGCGCGGGCTGAGGAGTGGGGACGGGTTGGGGCGTGAGCGCGGGCTGAGGAGTAACGGTCGGCTGGGGGGTGGGGGTGGGGGCGCTTTCCAATCGGGCCAGACGGTCCCGGTCCTCGGTGATGGACTGATTGAGTTGTTGCAGCTCAACGAATCCCAGGTAGCTGAAGGTTCCGGCAACTCCCCCGATGACCAGGAACAGAAGGGCCAAGAATATCTTAAACAGGGTCGAGTTGGACGGAACGCTTAGATTGGCCAATAGTGTCTTCCCGCGGCATGGGCGCGCTTTGTGTTTGCCGGGAGAAAGTATAGCAAAACACCCGCTTTGACAGGCGATTAATTATTGAAGTAGAATTCGAGGGTTGTGAATGAAATAAAAGACTACGTCATCTTCCAGTCGGGGAGCAGACAGTACAGGGCCTCAGTGGGCGACACTGTCGTGCTGGACAAACTAGCCCTTGAACCGGGCAGCGCCGTGGAGTTCGATCAGGTACTGCTCGTTTCCGAAGGCGGCGCCGTTAGAGTCGGGGCGCCGACGGTGTCCGGGGCCAAGGTCAAGGCTCGGGTGCTGGAGCAAGGGCGCGATAAAAAGGTCATTGTCTTCAAGTACAAATCCAAGGTGAGGTACCGCCGTAAGACGGGACACCGCCAGGACCACACGAAAGTCGCGATAGAAGGAATAAACGCAGGCCAAGCCCCGGGATCTAGGGCCGCCAAGGAGCCTGCGAAGGACGAAAGTGTAGCGTAATGGCTCATAAGAAGGGCGGCGGCAGTAGCAGAAACGGCCGGGACAGCCAGGGCCAGAGGCTCGGGGTGAAACGGTACGGTGGCGAGCTCGTGACTGCGGGCTCCATCATCGTGAGGCAGCGGGGAACGAAGATACATCCCGGGACCAACGTGGGCGTCGGGAGGGACCACACCCTGTTCGCCCTTAAGGACGGTAAGGTCGAGTTTCAGCGCCATTCCAAGTACCGCAAGAAAGTCAGCATCAACCCGGTCCAGGACGCTTAAGCATGAAAACTGAGTTACACCCGACGTACCAACTCTGCACCGTGACCTGTGGAAGTTGCGGCACTATCTTCGAGACCGGGTCCACCAAGTCGGAGATCAGGCTGGAGCTTTGCAGCAAGTGCCACCCCTTCTTCACCGGCCAGCAGCGGATTATCGACAGCGGCGGCAGGGTCGAACAGTTCAATAGAAGGTACGGGATCAAGTAACCTTAGTCCGGTCCGACCACTTGAGGGAGCTTATGTGCTCCCTCTTTTGATTTAAGGAGAAGAGTTGGCAAAACGGGTCCCCTACGGCGGGCAGGCCGTCATTGAAGGGGTGATGATCCGGGGCAAGAACAACATCGCCATTGCGGTGCGCCGCCCCGACAACGAGATTCAGCTCAAGACCGACCCGATACAGGGACTCTTTACGGGCACGTTGAAGAAGGTCCCATTCGTTCGGGGATTCATCACACTTTTAGAGGTGATGGTTATCGGGACCCGGGCCCTGATGTACTCGGCCCAGGTTGCCATAGATGAGCAGGAAGGCAGGGAGGGGGAGAAGAGCGGCACGGGGACCGACGTGATGCTGTGGGTCACCCTGGCAGTAGGCCTCGTTTTTGGGATTGCCGTGTTCTTTGTCGGGCCGGTCTTTCTCAACGAGTGGCTTGACGACCGCATAAGCTCGGCGGCTCTGCTAAATGTGATAGAAGGCGGGGTGCGGCTGGGCCTGTTTCTCGGATACATCCTCCTGATTGGCAGGATGAAGGATATCCAGCGGGTTTTCGCCTACCACGGCGCCGAGCACATGTCGATCCACGCCATGGAACACGACGAGGAACTGAGCGTCGACAACGTGCGTAAGTACACCACCCTGCACCCGAGATGCGGCACGGCGTTCCTTCTGCTGGTCGTGCTGATCGCGATTCTCGTGTTCCTGGCCCTCGGGCATCCGCCGTTGTGGCTCAGGATCGTGTCCCGGATAGCGCTTTTGCCGGTAATCGCGGGTATCTCCTACGAGATATTGCGGATTCACGGGCGCTATTCGGCGAACCGGTTTCTGAAAGCGCTGCTAGGTCCGGGGTTGCTGCTCCAGATGCTCACGACTCGGCGCCCCGACGACAGCCAGATAGAGGTGGCGATAGCTGCCCTCAAGGGCGCCGTTGCGGCGGATGAGGGGGTTGCGGCTGCCAGCCCCGCCCCTTCGCACTAGGGGACTTGTACGGCATCATAGTCGTGCGCCCGTGCTTTAGAGGATCACCCTCACTCTCCTCAGCGAGTCTTCGACTCTCCTCGGCGAGCCTGCGGCCCTAGCCCTCTCACGCCTCGGCGCACGCCAAAGGCGCACTTTCAGCATTTTCGACTCTCCCCATCTAGCCTACGGCCCAGTGAGAGGCCTTTGCATAACAACTGGCGTGGGGCTGGGACACCCCGCCCATTCCGCTCTTGAGACCCTTCGACTGAGCTCAGGGCGAGCGGAATGCCCCACCCTTGGAGATGGATGGCCATATTTCGTGAGCCTGCTACTCAGGGATGACGGTTATGCAAAGGTCTAATCAAGTCAAGGGAGAGGGGATATGATTCCTCCCCCGCTCATACTTCGACGGGCTCCCGCCAGAGGCGGATCTTCGACAGCACGAGCGGCCCCGATGCCCCCTGATCGATTATTAGAGGCCCATTAAGACGGATGGGACAGAATTCCCCTAATCCACTTGTTAGTTCCAACCGTCGTAGGCGACGACCTCTGAGAGGGGTTTGCGTTGGGTGGGGCCGAAGCGGCCTCTCGGGTAGCCGAGGGGGACGCAGTAGACGACCTGGGCCTCGGCGGGCATGTTGAGCAACTGTTGGACACGCTCGTCGACTTCCGGGTGGAGTGTGGTCAGGACGCCCCCGATACCCTGGCCCCGGGCGGCGAGAAGCAGGTTCTGCGCTGCAGGGATCACGGAGGCCATTGAAGCGGGGCCCTGGGAGGTAGCGCAGACAAGGACGATGACGGGGGCTTGGCCTATCTCGTCGGCCAAGTTTCTGGCCGACTGAATGGTGCCCTTGCCCGGCGGAATGTCCTTGGGAAAGATCCCTTGGTCCCGGCGCTTGGCCCACCAGGCCTCGTAGTAGAGCTTTCCGAACTTTTCCTTCAATTCGGGGTCCCGGATCACTATGAAGCGCCAGGGCTGCAGGTTCGACCCGCTCGGGGCCTTGGTGGCGGCCTCGAGAGCGGCGTGCAGGTCTTCATCGGGGATGGGGTCGGGCTTGAAGCGCCTTATTGCCCTCTGGGAGAACATCGCCTCTCCCAAAGACATGGTCAGCTTTTCCTCGGTAGTCACTTGTTGCCTCCTGACGTAGTGTCTTGACGACTTCGATAGTAAGGAATCCGCGCGACGGTAAATGCCAACGGCATTCTACTTAATTTTCGTCGGCAAGGGGCGGATGCCGTGTACAATACCGGCCATCAAGACCCGAGAATACGGGAGCGCAACCGATGCCAATACTCACAGGTCAGCAGTTAAGGGACGTAGTCTACGAGATACTTATCGCGGCAGGAACAACGGAGGAAAACGCGGAGACCGTAGCCGTTCACCTGGCCGACGCCAACCTTACCGGTCACGATTCTCACGGCCTGCTTCGCATCCCCGACTACGTACAGCGAATAGAGGAAGGACGCGTGGACCCTCGGGCGGAACCGACCATTGCATATGAACATAATGCCATTGCAAAGGTAGACGGACATGGGGTCTTCGGGCAGGTCGGGGCGAAGTTCGCGACGGAGACGGCGATACGGCTGGCGAGGGAGTATGGAATTGCGATGGTGACTATGTGCAATATAGCGCATTCGGGGCGCTTTGGCACATACCCGGAGATGGCGGCGAAGGAGGGGATGACCGCAATCATGTTCGGCGGAAACCAGCTGGACAATGACTTTGGGGTGGCGCCCTTCGGCGGTATCAAGGGACGCTTAGGGACGAACCCTATGTCGATGGCATTCCCGCACACCGAGGGCCGCACTATCCTCTTAGATTTCGCCACCTCGGCGACGGCGGTAGGTAAGGTAAGGGTGTACCAGGCTCGCTCAAAATCACTGCCGGGTGAGTGGCTACTGGACTCAGAGGGTAAACCCAGCAGCAACCCTCAAGACTACTTCGACGGAGGCACCGTTCTGCCTTTGGGCGGGCTGAGCATGGGACACAAGGGGTTCGCCCTGAGCATGTTCGTATTCCTGCTAGGAAGGATGATGGGCCAGGACGCGCCCATTTCATTTGAGGGCACGGGGCAGTCCGTGGGTGACTCCACAATCATAGTTATTGACATAAGCAAATTGAGGCCATCATCCGAAATAGCCAAGGATGTCGACTGGACTATCAACTACGTGAAGGATACCCCTCTCATGCAGGGATTCGATGAAATCCTTTACCCTGGTGAGCTCGAGGCGCGGACCCGAAGGGAACGGCAGGCTCGGGGGGTGGAGGTGGAGGACTCCACATGGGCTCGCGTGCGGGCAACCATAGACCGGCTGGGGATTGGGGAGAAGTTGCCGGGCTTGCCGGCGTGACGCTTATCCTGGCGCTCTTTCTTGGTTAGTACACTAACACTCGGTCAGAAACGCTCCAACACCGGAGGCAACCATGATCATAGACGGCCACAACTACTGCTTTCCCCAGATGGACCTTCCGCAGGGTTACGACACCCTGGCCGAGAAGATGCGGATGCTACAGTCGGAGTACGGGGGACACTACCAGCCGGTGTGGCGGGTTAGGGACCGGAAGGTTTTTGACAACTCGGTTCTCGTCGACCCGGAGACGGGAGAGCTTAGGGACGTACGCTGGACTCGGCACAACGGCAACATCGCCTGGGAATACGAGGGCGAGATATACGCCAAGCAGCATACCCCGCCCATGCTGCACAACCTGGAGTGCACCGCCGAGGTTATGCTGGCGGAGATGGACCATGCAGGCATAGACATGGGCGTTCTGCACACCTATCCGACCATGGGCCACCCGACCCACCTCAACGCCTACATGAGGGACATCACCACACAGTTCCCGGACCGGTTCCGGCGCACCGTCTACCTAAGAGAAGCCTCAATACCCAACGATCCGGACGCCGCCATCAAGGCCCTGGACCGGGAGCTGGCGGCGGGTGGGGTGGTCGGGTATCAGTTCATCCCCGGCTACTACTACGCGCCAAGCGGGGGCGTAGAGGTGGGACATGAAGAGCCTTGGGACGACGGCCCCATGCGGCCCTTCTGGGATGCCCTGGCCGAGCGTAACGTGCCGGTCTATTTCACGTTAATCGGGGGCAGGGCGGGCGGCGCTTACGAAGCCTCCTGGACCGACGCCTATATGGAAGAGCAGCGAGTCCTAATGCGCTGGATGGAGCGTTACCCTCACCTGACGACGATAATTACTCACGGCCTGCCCTGGATGCCCTTTATGGAAGATGACAAGATCGTCTTCCCCGAAGAAATTTGGGAGCCGTTCCAGTCGCCTAATTGCTATATGCAGATTGTGATCGTGATACAGGTGGGGAGGCGGTGGGAGTACCCTTGGAAGGAAACTGAATCGGCGATACAAGAATGCGTAGAGCATGTCGGGGCTGACCGGCTGATCTGGGGCTCGGACATGCCTATGGTGGGCCGGTTCTGCACCTATACCCAGTGCCTGGACCAGTTCCGACGGCACTGCGATTTCCTGACCGACGAACAGCGCGCAGATATCCTTGGTGGGACGGCGGCTCGGCTGATGGGTATAGAAGTGTCCCAGGCAGGGCATTCCCTCTAAACAGGAGGCCCTGTGTAACTGATACACAGGGCCTTTCGGCGAGTAAGTGAAAGGGTGCGTGTGGTATCATCGCCCGCAAGGCAATCACGAAGATTTTGCCCGAGTCCTAGTCAAACTTATGGAGGTGGTCCCATATGTCCGCTAATATCAATTTCGAGGCCAGCAACGACTATCAGCCGGCTGGTGTAAGGTTCAACCTGAGCCTCAAGTCGGGCGGCAGCGGCAACGCAGCATTTGCCGTGACCGTGGACGACCTTTCGTCGGGGAACAGGATAGATTTCAGCCACAAGACCTGTCCCGCCGTCCACGACTTCATGCGAGGCTACACCCGGTGGTTGAATGGCCGCGGTGGCGTCAACGCAGAGATGGGCGCCGACGCCATTACGGGGCCTACCCAGGGCGACTACTCTGCCGGCGAACTGCTGCAGGTAGCCTCCGGGGCCATCGACATGATCGACCAGAAGTTCACCAACTACAGGGACCCCGTCATCAACTCCGACGCCTACAACGACATCGTCTACCACAAGGATGACGGCGTTGCCTGGCTGTTGATAAACCGCCCCGATACCTACAACGCCAAGCGGGGCATTACCATGGACGAGATCGCCACGGCTCTGCTTGACGCTGCGGGCGACAGCTCGGTCCGGGTAGTGGTAATTTCCGGCGCAGGACCCAATGGCTTCTGCACCGGCAACGACCAGTCCTACGACCCCGACGTGGAGAGCGCAATGTACTCCGGTACGGCCAAAGTCGACCTGCACAGCGTAGTGCCGCAGATGCCGATGCCAGTCATAGCGGCGGTGGACGGCTTCGCAATAGGGTCGGGGAACATCCTCGCCTACCAGTCGGACTTCACAATTGCCACGACGCGGTCTCGGTTCGGGCAGACCGGGCCCCGGGTCGGCAGCCCGGCCGCGGGCCACACGGTTGCCGAGCTGGCCGGACGGGTCGGGCAGAAGAGGGGGCGGGAGATCTGGATGGTCTGTCAGCAGTACACGGCCCAGGAAGCCTTCGACATGGGACTGGTCAACAAGGTGGTCGAGCCCGACCAGCTGTGGTCCGAGGTAGACCGGTGGATCAAACTGATCAAGAACGTCAGCCCGGTAATCCTGCAGATGCAGAAGATATCCTTCCTGGAATACAACGATCACATCCTGCCGGATGTCGGACCCGTGCAGAGGCACATACCCGACTACATGGCCTCCGAAGAGTGCATGGAGCGCAGGACCGCGTTTCTGGAGCGGCGCCCAATCGACGGCTCCAAGAACCAGCCCTACGTCAAGCTCCCAATCGTCTCCAGACGAGGGGAGTAGACAGAGGTAAACAGGGATGCGGCCCATTCAAGAGATCGCGGCCACCATTGGCCTCGACGAAAAATCGATAGTTCCCTACGGCCACTACAAGGCCAAGATCCCCCTGGAATCCGTAGATACGTCGGGCCCTCGGGGCAAGATGATAGTGGTCACGGGGATAACCCCCACCCGAGCAGGTGAAGGAAAGACCACGGTCACGGTGGGGCTGACCCAAGGCCTGGGCAAGCTGGGTGAAAAGGTGATCGCCAACCTGAGGGAGCCGTCCCTTGGCCCGATATTCGGGATCAAGGGTGGAGGCACGGGTGGCGGCAAGACCACCGTCATGCCCGATGACGAGATCAACATCCACTTCACCGGAGATGCCCATGCGGTGGGCTCGGCGCACAACCTGCTGGCTGCTCTCACGGACAACGTCGTGCAGCGGGGCCAGATCGAAGGCTTCGGGGCTGAGGACATCACATGGCGAAGGGTAACGGATGTCGAAGACCGGGCCCTGCGCTCGATAATGACGGGCATCGGTGGGGATGCCAACGCTCCGGTGCGGGAGACGGGGTTCGATATCGTGACCGCCTCGGAGGTGATGGCCATACTGGCCCTGGCCTCGGGGCTGGAGGACCTGAGGGCCCGCATCTCCCGCATAGTTGTCGGTTTCACGCGGGCCGGTAAGCCGGTTACTGCGGATGACGTGGGTGCGGTAGGGTCCATGATGTCGCTGCTTCGCTACGCCATTCTGCCCAACCTCGTGCAGACAGCCGAGGGTCAGCCCGTGATGGTCCATGCGGGGCCTTTCGGCAACATCGCCCACGGCTGCAGCTCGGTGGTTGCGGACAAGATGGCCCTTGCGCTGGCGGACTACGTAGTCACGGAAGCGGGTTTTGGAGCCGACCTGGGCTTTGAGAAGTTCATGCACATCAAGGCCCGGTTCAACGACGTCGAGCCCCATGCCGCGGTGATCGTGGCGTCGGTCAAGGCGCTTAAGTCGCATGCCGGGGTCCCTCTGGCCCAGCTAGACAAGGGCAATCCGAAGGCCGTTGTCGAGGGTATGCCCAACCTGCTTCACCTTATCGGGATGATACGCAGCTTCAACCTGCCCGTGGTGGTTGCCGTCAACCGCTTCCCTGCCGACACCGATGAAGAGATAGCCACCGTACGCAATGCAGTGGCAGGCCTTGATGGCGTTCGGTCTGCCGAGAGCCGGGGCTTCACCGAAGGTGGAGACGGATGCTTGGAGTTGGCCCGAGCCGTCATGGATGCGAGCGCGGGCGACAAGCCGGAGATTTCGTACCTGTACCCCGAAGAAGCCTCCACCGAGGATAAGGTCTTGGCCCTGGCCCAAAAGGTGTACAACGCAGATGACGTGGCATGGGCTCCGGTTGCCCGCAGGAGGCTTAAGACCTACCAGGACATGGGCTGGGGTAAGTGGCCTGTCTGCATGGCGAAGACCAACCTGTCGATCTCCCACAACGCAAGGCTCAAGGGTCGGCCCTCGGGCTACACATTTGAGATTTCGGACGTGCGGGCGTCGGCGGGGGCGGGATTTATATACCCTTTGGCGGGGACCATGGTCACGATGCCCGGGCTTCCGGCCTCGCCCCGCGCCCTGGATGTTGATGAAAAGGGAAACATTCTGGGGTTATAGGGACGCCG
Organism: Dehalococcoidia bacterium; assembly: GCA_965222055.1. Lineage (GTDB taxonomy): Bacteria > Chloroflexota > Dehalococcoidia > Plut-88900 > Plut-88900 > Plut-88900. Next base: position 2,381,609 of record CBDCTF010000007.1, on the reverse strand, counting down.
TGGGCCGGACTCCTGTGATAACATAAATGGTCGGCGGATACAGTTAAACAAGCATTTGGAGGAGCGGTTATGTACCTATTGAGAAGAGTGTGTCGCACGAAGCCTGGAAAAGCCCGGGATGTCGCGGCCTCTCTGGATAAGATTTGCGCAGCATACGAGAAGAACGGCCGGGCCAAGGCGACCATCTACGTAGGTGGATTTGGCAGCGACCCCGACGTGGCCTACGTCGAGTGGACTCAGCCCGTAATCAAGCCGTCCGGCCCCGACGAGATCCCCGCGTCCATCTATGTGGACGACGCAGAGATGCGACCCCACCTGTTGAGCTACGACCTGCAGGTCTTCGAGGCGCTGGACCGATAAAAGTCGAGCGTAAAGGCTTGGCGGGAGACTAAGGCACAGAATTTAGCGGTGTGCCGGAACGATTGAGCTAAAGCCCGGAGGCCCATCGAACTCCAGCAAGTAGAGCCCCGAAGCAGCGCGCGGAAAATAGAAGATGATATCTAGGAAACTTACGGCTGACCCGTTCCGCAAAGACACCACTGGGCAAACGAGCCGCGTTGAGAACCTGTACCAAAAGGTGGCCATTAGCATACTAGTGTTCGTGCCATTGGCAGCGACGGTATATGCGATATATGCGGCTTGGGGCAGTCTGGTGGACTGGCTAGACTTGACCCTGCTCTTAGTAATGTACGTCCTGGTGGGGCTTGGGGTGACCATCGGGTTTCACCGGTACCTGGCCCATGGAAGCTTCAAGACCCATACGCCGCTAAAACTGCTCCTGGTCATCCTCGGAACAATGTCCTGGCAGGGCGGTCCGATATCATGGGTTGCCATTCACCGGAAGCACCACGCCTATTCCGATCAGGAAGGGGACATCCACAGCCCTCAACTGAGCAGCAATCTGCTGAAGGGGTTCGTCCATGCGCAGGTCGGCTGGATGTTCGGGACGAAGAGGCCCGACAACAACAAGTGGGCCCGGGACCTGGTCAACGACCGGACCATGGTCTTCATCCATCGCACCAGCTTGATCTGGTGTGCCCTGAGCCTCGTGATACCCTACCTAATCGGCGGATGGAGCGCACTGCTGTGGGCAGGGCTGGTCCGGGTGTTCCTGACACATCACGTGACGTGGTCGGTGAACTCGGTTTGCCACGTGTTTGGGGGCCGACCCTTCAACACCAATGACCGGAGCACTAACCATTGGCTAGTAGGGTTGCTGGGATTCGGGGAGGGGGGTCACAACACCCATCACGCCTCACCGCGGTCGGCGCAGCATGGGCTCCGGTGGTGGCACTTCGATGCAAGCTGGCTTCTCATAAACCTGATGCGTAAGCTGCGCCTTGCCTACGACGTGTACGCGCTACACCCCCTGGACCTGAAAGAGGCTTTGAGGACTCGGGCCGGAAAAGTAAAGGTGGTTTGCTCCGCCACCCGCTCTGCGCCCCTGGACCCCGCCTCACCGCCCCAAGGAACCTGACCATAGGCGCGTGTTGCGCGCCTGCTCATTCTCCCTTTCCCAAGTGTTATGATTCTCTCAAGGTTGGTCCCTCGCGGCTTGGTGCAGGACCTTGAATAAGAAACTACTCATCCTTCCGACGATACATCTGTTGATCGTGCTGGCGATCCTGTTCGGGGGGTCATACGCCGTGGCTGAGAACGCGCTTAGCGGGAAGCCGGTTACGGGGTACGACTACTCAGAGTCGGCAGGGGATGACACGGACTGGTACCAGAACACCGCTATCTGGGTCTGCCTGTTCCACTAGGCGCTAGCCCCGGGCCAGTGTAGCCCTGATAGCCTCATCCAGCTCTTCGAAAGTGACGATACCTTCGAACTTGGCCGTAAGGCGGCCCGAGGCGTCGACCAGAAAGACCCAGGGCTCGCTGGGCGAGACTCTTTCGCCTAATCTCGGCGTTGAGCTCTCTTCCAGCACCTGCACCACTGCGTCTATCTCCACTGGCGATTCACTATTGCCATGCGTGACATACACCTTTAACTCCCATTCACCGGGCCTGTCGAAGGGAGGCTGGTCCACGGCGTAGATGCCACGAACCTCCACGTCGGCGTCATACCACTTCGAGGCCGACATCCGGACGTCGTCCAATACGTTCTTTCTGTAAACGGCATTCGTTAGCGGGGGCGCAGGGTAGTCGCCAGGGGGCAGGAAGTCGACGCTGACACGGGCATCTTCGATGGCGTGTTCAGACTGGTCCAGGAGAACGAAGGCGAACCGGGCCTGCTCAACCGCGATCTCCTGGGAGACTAGGACGAACTTGAAGCCAGGGTCAAAAGGCTGTCGGCAGGCAATGAGCAGCAGCAGGGCAACCGCCAAAACCAGGAAGGGGAGCGGTCTCCGTATTAGACTAGAAGCCGTAAATTCTCTCGGCGTTCCCACCGACAATCATCCGTTTTTCATTTTCAGGAACGTCCTTGAATGTGCGCTCAATAACCTCCCTGGAATGGGGGAAGGTTCCCTCGTCGTGAGGGTAGTCACTGCCCCAGAGAAGGCTCTCGACACCCGTCACGTCCCGCATTCTGAGCCCGACCAAGTCATCGCCGAAAGTGGCGCCGCCCTGCCTGCGGAAGTAATCGCTGGGCCTGTCCGGGAGGCGGGGCTCGATCCACATGTGTCGCTTCTCGTGCATCTCATCGAGGGTCTGGAGGACCCAGGCCAGCCAGCCGATTCCGCACTCGACCAGCACGAACTTCAGGCCCGGGTGTCGTTCCAGCACGCCGGAAGCCACCAGCAGGCAGAGAGGCTTCATGGCGGCAGCCATCTCTACGACTTCTCCGGCCAGGTCCTCTCCCGGACGAGAGCGCTTGACTTCCGTGGGGGCGTCTTCGCCGGTTGGTCCATCGGTGAAAACATGGAGGGCCAAGGGTATCCCCACATCAGCGACTGCCGACCAGAAGGGTTCATAGACGGAGTCATTGTAGGGCTGCATGGGCATGCTTATTGGTATGGATGCCGAGCGAAAGCCCATGTTAGCCACCCGGGTCGCTTCTTCAACTGCATTGTCGATATCCAGAGTTGGAACGACCGCGGAGACTACGAAGCGGTCCGGGTGCGGGCCGAAGACTTCATTGTAGTAGTCGTTGTAAACCCTGGACAAAGCCAGCTGGAATCCCGGGTCTTTGGAGGAGAAGGTGTGGAACGTGCCGTGGGGATAGATGACCTCGGCGCTGACGCCGTCGGTTTCCTGGTCGGTGAGACGGAGGGGGATGTCCGTGCCTCCGGCCCGGTGCATGACGCGGCCCACCTCTTCGTCGTCCCGCCAATAGCGGTTCATATCATCTTCCTTGAGGGGGTTGGGCGCCTCAATACGGGCCGGGCCCTGGCCCTCGACGATGATGTAACGCTGGTCGTCCCGCACCTCAATGCGGGGGGCGCGGGCCCTGTACTCGGCGGGGAGGCGATCGTAGACCTCCTGGGGCTCGTTCAGGTGAGAGTCTGCTGAGATGACCTTGTATTCCGCCAACACGCACCTCGCTTCCGATTAGCTAATTTGCTCCGCGTCTACCCCACTGCTGCCGGGGCTCGACTGGACAAAAGAGCGCCGCAGCCGCTTATTGAAGCATCCCAGCCCATCTTGTTCAGCAGGCACCAGATTGAGGCTTGGTTTGCCGTCACCACCATCTTCCCCGTGCGGGCCTCCAACTCCTCGACGACCTCCAGGGAACGCCAGCCGGTGCAGGAGACCAGGAGGGTGTCGGCCTCCGGGAGGCAGTGCTTTACGCCGTATTCGAGGACGGTATCCGGGTCGTGGTTGCACATGTTGAACCCGAACACCGACGCGTCAGCAGGGGTATCGACATTCAGCACCTTGAATCCCTTGGCCGTGAAGTATTCCCGCAGCCTGTCGTTGTTCCACTGAGGGTACGGGGTGACTACTGATATCTTCTTGGCCCCGATGTGGGAAAGGGCGGCGGCGACGGAGGGCGTGGTGGCAACGGCGGGAACTCCCGATGCGGCCTCCAGCTTTTCGATGATCTCCACATCCCAGCCCGGGCCCCGGTAGAAGCTGCCGGTGGTGCAGCAGTAGGCAACGGCGTCGACTTCTGCCTGGGTCAGGTACTTGGCGGCAGTATCGATCTCGGTGTTCATCCTGTCCATGCGTGCTGCGCCGGAGATGTCGAAGCCATCCCAAATACGCTGAGCGTGGATGGAGTAGTCCTTCAAGCCCAGGGCCATTGAGAAATCGGGCTCGCTGGTCGAGTCCTGGGCCGGCATGATCAATCCAATTCTTCTTCTTGGGTTCATGGACGTGCCTCCTTAGATATCCAAGGGTGTAGCTCAGCCCCTCGACTTTGCCAATTAGGATAATAGCAGACAAAAGCAATCCGGGGGATGGGGGGAGTGAGTTGACAAGAAATCAGTCAAAGCATATCGTGAGTGAGTATCTAATTAATATCTAGTTAATTGGGTATTATTATTTGTACGATACAGTATTCGTCCAACTCGCGCAGGGGGTTGAGTAGTGCAAGTCAGGGATGTACAGAAGAAGATAGAAGACAGTCTGGCCAAGCTGTCCAGTGTGCCGCTTCCAGATGAATTAGAGGGGCTACGCCACCTTCCGCTGGATACCCACAGAGCTAAAGTCGGGATCCGCAACGTAGGTCCTAACGGGAAGGTGGGCAGGAAGATCCGAGAGGATGCATCAGCCAGCTACTTCAATCCGGACACCTGCGAAGTGGCCATCAGGTTCGTGCCGCTGGATGAATCTCAACGTGTACCTTCCGAAGAAGAAGACGGCATCTCTAATTCCGGGGAAGAGACGCACGAATACGACAGTGAAACGGCACTGGACCAGCTTATCGACGAGCTCAGGACTGCAGAACGGATGCAGCCCTTCGTGGGGCTGGAGTGGTTCCGGGAGCAGATCCTTCCCAAGTGTGACTATGCCTGGGCGCGATATTCGAGTAATAGAGTCTCGGCGCTGCGCCGAGCCACGGACGAGGACCTGGTCCTGACCAGCCAGGTGATCAACCCTAAAGAGCCGATGCGCCCAGTCACGGCGATACGGATCAATCGTGGTCATCCTCGGTTTCAAACGGATAAGCCCTCGCTCAGGACGTCATTCAAGCCGATACGTATTCGAGGCGGCGCTATCTCCGACACTGTAATCAGCGATAGGCGCTGATCTCAGACCGATGGCGAGCTTCTACTTAGACACGAGCGCACTGCTCAAGCTTTACGTGCAGGAAGAGGGGACTGCCAAAGCGCTGTCCTTGGCCCGAGGCGATGAGGAAAATCGTTTGATCATTTTGGACCTCACCCCGGTCGAGGCCCGTTCTGCAATTCACAGACGCGAGAGGGAGGATGATATTCCTGGATCGGACGCCAGCCTGATACTAAAGCAGATTGAAGAAGACCGGGTGTCGCTCTTCTTGATTCAGCCATCGGGGTCTGAGGTTATTGAAGAGGCTGCTCGGTTGCTGGACCGTCACCCGCTAAAGGCTTACGATGCCATTCAGCTTGCCGGTTGTCTGGCCGCCCGTCACGGTGTACCTCCACCTGTCACCTTTGTCTGTGCAGACGCCCGCCTTTGCGATGCCGCCAGACTAGAAGGCCTGTCGGTTCTGAATCCGCTGGAGATTGGGTAAGTCCAAAAAGCGGAATTCGCACCCGCTGGCTAGGCAGGTTGAGTCAGGGAAAGGAAGACTTTAGTTGTACCCCTGCCAGTAGTTAGGCCGGGGCGAGGGTCTCAAGCAGACTGCCGAAGCCATTGACCGGCTCGTTGATGCCAAGGTGCTGGAGGATGAGCCAGATGGTGGCCTGGTTCGATGTGACCACCGGCTTGCCGGTCTCCTTCTCCAGCCGTTCGGCGGCCTCCATGGACCGCCAGTCGGTGCAGGAGCAGAAGAGGACGTCAGCGTCTGGGTCGCACTTCTCGATGCCGTACTCGACTATCTCGTCGGGTTCCTGCTCGTAGGCCATGATCTCGCCCAGGGAGGGCTTGGGGTGGGCGTCGACGTTAAGGACTTCGAAGCCCATTGCTTCCATGTATTCCCTGAGCTTTATGTTGTTCCATTCCGGGTAAGGAGTGATGGCCGAGATCTTGCGGGCACCCTTGAACTGCAGGGCCTTCACTACCGAAGGAGTAGTTGCGAAAGCCTCCACCCCTGACGCGCTCTTAATCTTCTGCAGCATCTCCTGGTCCCACCCGGGCCCCTTGAAGAAGCTGCCGGTGGTGCAAGTGTAGGCTATGGCGTCCAGGCGGACGGAGGACAAGTACCGGGCAGCGGACTCGATCTCCGAGTTCATCTTACCGAAGTGCTCTTCGGGGTCGTGGCGGTTGTTGTCCTGCCAGAGCCGATGCCCGTGCACGGCCACGCCTTTGGGCCCGAGTACCATCTGAAAGTCAGGCTCGGCGGTACCGTCCGCCGAGGGCATCATCATTCCGACTCTCTTCCTGTTCTCCATAGTAGCGCCTCCTTCGGTGTCTTGACGGGTAGAACGCCTCGGGCCCGGTTTCCTCTTTCCCTTGGGAGAGGTATCTCGTCCTTGGGATCACCCTCACTCCAGCCACGTTATCCTAGGATCACCCTCACCCTAGCCCTCTCCCATCGAGGGAGAGGGGACAGGAACTCTTCCCTACGCACGGAATTGGGGTTGTGGAGAGGGGTCTGGGTTAGATCTTGTTGCGCACCTTGTCCAGGGCGGCGGTGATGAGGTCTTTCTCCAGGGCCACGTCCATGACCCCGACCTGCTCATCGTAGGTCCCGGGATCCACAGCGTCTTTGACCATGGGTTCCACAACGTGGTAGACCGGCAGTCCGAGGGGCACGCCTGCCAAGGGGCCGGCCCAGCTCGGGTCACCGTGGGTAACGGTCTCGGCGTATAGCTCGGCGCTGTTAGCGTCGGGCGAACCGAGGACCACTATAACGTTGTCCTTGCCGTTGGATTCTATAGCCTTCTTAATCTCTGCCTGACCATCCAGGTCCATGGCGCCTGCGGCAGTTCAGACGAAGCACTGGGTCTGTTCCAGGATCACCTCCGCGCCTGCGCTGCGTACCACCGCGGCTATTGCTGGGCCCTGGACTCCGTCCCGCTCTCCTATGGCGATCACCTTCATACCTTTAAAATCCAAGGCGCACCTCCTGAGTTTCAGTAAACGTTCTAACCAATCTTAAAATAGCGTCGAAACGGCTTAATGCTACACCTGGATACAGGTCACTGGCCGCCGTTGCGTTCCATCATGAAGGATATACCGTCCGAGAGCTGGGTCATGCGGCCCAGGAACAGGCTCCCCTTGGCGTAGAACATGGCCCGGTTGATCTCTCCCGATATGATCATCTCCCGGGCGTGGCCCAGGAAAGGAACTGCCGAAGCTATGTGCCCCTGCGTCGGGGCGAATCCGAGCATCCCGTGTTTATCGACGAACTGGTCCAGCTCAGAGGCCTCGATCTCCGACTCCTTGACCGCCATGCCGCCCAGCATCCGGTAATTGGTCCTGGGCGTGTTGCCGCTGCCCTGTGGCTCGGTGATCTCCGGGTTGTGCAGCTCGGTGGCGAAGCGGTCGATATCGGTTATCTTGAGGCCGTGTTTCTTCAGGGGGTCCAGGACCACGGCCTGTGTAATGGCCTGGTTTGACGTACCGGACGAAATATTGTGCTTGCCTATCATATCGAGACGTATGTGGGGGTTCTCACCGTCGTCAGGGCCCAGGAGTATTGCAATGGACGCCAGGACGTCTTCGAGCACGGGCATTTCATGAGTCACGTGGCCGCGGTACTTCATGCCAAGCTTGGCGAAGGAGCCGCCAGCCACCATCGCCACGTTTTCGAACACGCCCGACTTGATGAGGGCGCCGCCGACGATTATGGCGTGGTTCGGGGCGCAGCAAAAGGCCTTGACGTCCGACCCGGTGGCGTTCAGGCAACCGCACATCTCTCCGACGGCCTTGGCGAGGTTTCCACCGCCCCGGTTGTATCTATCACCGATGGCCTCTTCGCCGCAGCCGAGCAGATAGTCTATGTTCTCGGGGGGAGTATCGGTAGCAGTGTTGCAGAGGTGTCTGAGGGCGAGTACGGCGGAGGCCTTGGCAGCGAGGTTTTCGATGAGGAAGTCAGCGACGAGGGACTTATCCTCCTCGTGGCCCCTTCGCAGGCACCCGACTAATCGAGTCTTGTCCATGTAAAGGGGAAGGGCTTCCTCTTCGTTTATAGCCTTTTCGATCTCGGAGATAGGCGAGGCCTTACCGAGGTTGTCCAGGTCTTCTTTGGTGATGAGGGGGTGGGCCGACATCGCAGTGCGGGCCTCTTCGAGGAAGCCCTCTTCGAGGAACATCAGGTCGAACTGGTCGCACATTTTCATCAAGCCGTAGAACTCGGCCTGGGGCATAACCTCGCCGAATGGGCCGGTCCTTTTGGCATCGGCGGTCAGGTTATCGAACCACGGCTTGGGAACATCCTTCAAGTCGTCGGGGCGCATGTTGCCGATGAATACCTGGTGGGGAGGGTAGGCCACAGCGTCGTCGAAGTTCCGCAGGTGCCGATGAATCATGTCCAGAACGGTGGGCTCGATGGGTATGTCCCGGGACGGCTTGGACCCGAGGCGCACCAGGTCAGGGACGTGGGCCAGGCAGTAGGCCACTCCCTTGATAACCGGTGCCGAGTCCTGGCCGTTGCTTGTGAATGCGGGAGATTGGATAGTCATGTGGTTGCTAGGTAGTGAAAACCGTGGGCGATACGACCTCTGTCTCCAGGGCCTCAAGGGCCTTCTTCAGCATCTCCTTACGCAGTTGCTTTTCGCCCTCGTAGGTCTGGCTCGGGTCTCCGAGAGGGTGTGGGATGGCCTTGCCCTTGACGATACGACTGGCCCCGACTCCCTCCGCGAGATTGAACAGGGTGGTGACGAGAGCGGTCGGGAGGCCGGCCCTCTCAAGCTCTTTCTGAAGCGTAGCGCCGCTACGCGTTCCGGTGCCTCAGGTTGCGGTTAGAATCACTCCCTGGACCCCAGCCGAGGTGAGCTCGGCAGCTATCTCCTCCCCGAACTGCTTGAAGCTGGCTATTGGCCCCATGTTGCCCGTGGTGCTGTAGACGTAGTCGTGCAGCTTGCCGATTGTCCCCTCGGACTCCAGCTCGCGGGCGGCGTCCAGGGGAACCATCCGGTTGGGCTCGGCGCTGGCGGTGGTGGTGTCGAAACCGCCGTGGATACTCTGGAACTTGTCCGGAGTCATCTGAGGCTCTTCGGCCGTGTCGAACTTGACCCACTTGGTGGCCCAGCCCGATTCCAGCTTCTCGGGGTTGCCCCTGTGTACGATTCCGCCCTCAGTGACGATGGCTATGGTGGCGTTCCCGGCACTGGCGAGGGCCTGTGCGGGAGCAACTTGCTCGTACTTGGGGAGAGGCCATTCGGTCTTCGGGTCTTCGCCCCGGAGCTTGCGCATCAACATGTCCACGGCCCGCTCCGCAGCGGTCTTGTCGGAGAAGCGGTTTATGCGTCGTCCAGTAGGTAAGTAGCCTTCTTCCATGGCCGGACCCAACTCTTCTTTGTCGGCCAGCTTGGAGGCGAGCCGTGCGATTACAGTCATTGCCTCGACCATACCGGCTGCCGAGTCTTTGGTGGAGGCCATCAGGACTTTACCCTTGTAGGTCTCGGCAGCGGGGCTGTCCTTGTGGACGCCGGTAAGGGCAGGGATTTTGAGATTCTCTTTAACTGCCAGGCATACCTGACCACAGGCCAACCCGTAGCGTCCGGAGCCGAATCCCGGCCCGGCAATTACGATATCGGGTTTGAACTGAGATATAAGCTCGACGACCTCTTCGGTCGCCGCCTCGGGGTTTTCGGAGATGTAGTTGTCGCCGCAGTAGACGGTGCCGATGACCTCACCAGCGTTTCCCAAGGCCTGGTTCAGGGCCATGCCGGGCCCGACGGCGCCTTCTCGGGCTCCGGGGCCAACATTGGCCTTCTCTTCACCCCCCACACCGGCGAAGAACTGGTTTAGATAGTGGACTACTTTCAAATTTGTCATTGCCTGCTCCCTCGTCACGCTTGAAAAACACCTATTCCGGGGCTCGGCTTCCGGTTGGCATTATACACGACCAGCCTCATTACCAAGTTGTGTTGATATTGGGATTTCATTCCGTTTCTAAGGCCTTGATTCGGAGTTTACATTGCCTGCCAGCGCCATTGCAGCCATATCACCCAGCCGGGAATTTGCAGAAGTATGGCAAAGTGGGATGGGCTATCAACAGGCGCGAATCTAGATTATTGTGATAGTTGTACGAGACATTTAGTATCCTGCAGGCGCAGATGACACCCGCACGCACCACCAGGAGAATTGTTATGGCCGAGAAACTGATACAAGGCGATCGCTTTCCGACAATCAAGCTCAACCTCACGGATGGCTCTATCATTACACTCCCGGAGCAGATACCAGGACGTTACCTCGCCCTGCTGTTCTACAGGGGCGAGTGGTGACCTTACTGCAGGGTGCAGTTAGCCTCCTACGAGAAAAGCCGCGAGGAGTTGGACAAGCTAGGAGTATCGGTAATCGGGGCGACGATAGAGGACCGCGAGACGGCGGCTCGGATGGCCGAAGAGGAGGGCCTCACCTTCCCTATCGCCTACGGAGTTACCGAGGAGAGCGTCGGACCTCTTGCACCGATGTGGGCGGAACTCAAAGACTATGGGCGGTTCGTAGAACCTATGGAGTTTCTGGTGCGGCGGAATACTGTCATAGGATCCATGTACGCGTCGGGGCCCATTGGCCGGATGGACGTCGCACAACTTATAGATTTCATCAAGCTAAGAGAGAAGAGCCGACGTAAGGGCTGACGCATCGCTGCGGCGGTCGTTCAACTCATCCCAAGCGCTTTGCCCAAAGGAACGGCTAGGGCGTATGCGAAATAATGGGATTGTGCCCTTGGACGGTTGGGTCTGGGCGTTAGCAGAGCCTAGTCCGGGAATTGGGGCATCACCTGCTCGGAGAAGAGGCGCATGGATTCCAGCACCTCCTCTTGGCTGCCGCCAAAGCCCATGTTCAGGCAGAGGTACTTGATCCCCAGGTCTCGGTACTGCTCGACTTTTTGAATCGCTTCGTCGGGTGTGCCACTGATGACGTTGTCGAACACCTCCCACGGCTCGTAGGGGACGTTCTGCGGCTCAATCATGCCTTCCTTTACAACGCTCGGGCCTGTGTACACGGTCACGAATTGCTGGTGGTTGAGGTGCAAGTTCTGAGCCTGCCGCTCCAGAACGTCCTTGTCCTCTGAGACGAAGGCGTTGCGAAGAATCAAGAGCGGGCACTCCTCCTCCGTTCTGCCCCACTCTTCGAGCGCATCCGAGTAGACCTCGTAGGTTTCCTCCAGGGCCTCGAACCCGCTCCGCAAGGGTGTATTCATCAGCTTGTAGCCGTGGGACACGGCGTACTGGACGGAGAGGTCAGACTGGCCCGACATCCAGATTGGGGGGTGGGGCTGCTGGAGGGGCCGGGGCAGGACCGTGGTTTCCGGGAACTGCCAGAACGAACCCTCGTAGGAAAAGTCATCCTCCGAGGTCCAGGCCTTGATCATGATGTCCAGGCATTCGTTGAACATGGCGCGGTTTTGGTCACGGGGTATCTGCAGCCGCTCAAACTCGTGTACGAAAGCCCCGCGCCCCAGCCCAATCTCCAGCCTGCCCCCCGACAGCACGTCGGCGAAGGCGATGTCCTGGGCGAGCCTTAGCGGGTGATACAAGGGGATGGGTATGACCGCCGACATGATCCGCAGCTTCACCAACTGCGACACCCTGACCGCGAACATCAGCAGGTTCGGGCAGGCCAGGTAGTTCATGAAATAGTGCTCGGGTATGACGATTGCGTCGTACCCGAGTTCCTCGGCGTACTGGGCCTGGTATTCGGCCTCGGCGTAGAGCTCGGAGGCGGGCTTGGACTTGTCCGTATAGTAGCAGGGCAGGTAGTAGCTGAATTTCATTAGCCGGTTACTTTTCCTGGTTGATTAAATCAGTTTTCCATCTTCGGCAAAGACTCCTCGGTCGCCGCCCGGGGCCCAGCTGAAGACCAGGGCCAGCATGGGTTCGTCGCCGGTGATAACCATGGCGTGAGAGGTGTTGGGAGGGCCGTAGATCATGGTGCCGGGTCCTGCGGTGAACGAGTCTTCGCCCCAGACGCAATCCGCGGTCCCCTTGATTATGAAATACGCCTCGGGCCAGGCGTGCACGTGGGCCGCGTAGTCGGTGCCGGGGGCGATCTCCAGCAGGCCGGCGTGGGCGTCTTCTGTTTTGAGGTGCGCACCGGGGCTCAGGAGCGATTTCACTCTGAATGTGTCCAGTAGAGATTGGGGATAGTTCCCGTATGGCTCCATGGGCCCGAGCTCGTAGTTTTTGATGTGATTGGGGCCTCGCTCCTCTTGATCACCCATTGCTGCTCTCCTTATTCGTGGTCTCTACTGAAAACTAGGTTGCCGTCTACCCACGTTTGGTCGACGCGTATGTCCTTCAACGTCTCTTCGGGCGCGGTGATCGGGTCACGGTCCAGCACCACGAGGTCGGCCAGCTTCCCTTCCTCGATGGACCCTTTGACCTCTTCCTGGAACTCGGCGTAGGCGGAGTTGTAGGTGTAAATGCGTATGGCCTCGGCGACGGTGATCTTCTCTTCGGGTTCCAGAAGATCCCCGGAGTATGTGCGCCGGTTGACCATGCACCAGATGCCGAACATGGGATTGACGAGCCAGGGGTCGGTGCCCGTGCAATCCGAGCTGCCCGGGACTCGGAACCCGGCGTCCAAAAGGGTCCTGAAGCGGAATGATGGATGGCTGCGCTCTGGGCCTAGATATGGGGCAACAAACTCGGCGACGCTGTAGATGAACGCGGGGTTGGGTACCGGCAGGATCTTGGCACTTGCCAAGCGCGAAATGGTCAGGTCGTCGCGGAGGAGAACGTTGCCTACGTGCTCGGCGCGATGCCGGTAGGGCCAGTCCTCTCCGACTCCCGCCGGAATGCCGAATACCGTCTCGAAGGCATCTATAAGCTGCTTGATGGCCCGGTCGCCGTTGGTGTGCATCCGCAGCTGGAGTCCGGCCCGGTGCACCTTGCGCACGATCCTTCTGAACTCCCGGTCTTCGTAGCCGAGCTTTCCGGTGATGTCCGGGTAGCCTTCGTAGGGGTCTCGGAGGGCGGCGGCCCTTGCGGAAAACCCGCCGTCAATGAAAAGCTTTACCCCTCCGAGCCTGAGCCAAGCGTCGTCGAACTCGAAGTCTCCGATCTCTCCATTAAGCACGTTGTCCAGGGGCAGGGTGCCGGGCACGTGGATATAGACGCTCAGTCTGAGGGGCATCTCGCCGGAGTCTATGAGCTCCCGCATAGCCCCGAGGCCCGCCACGGTCTCGGACATCTCCTGGACGGTTGTTACGCCGTTGGCCAGGAAGCGGCCGTGGACAGTGCGTCGGATGGCGTCCTTGACCGTTTCGTAGTCGGGCATAGGGACTGGAAGCCGGTGGTACATGTCCTTCATGCGGCCCGTGGGCTCGCCGGAGGAGTCCCTTTCGATGATGCCGCCCTGGGGGTCGGGGGTATCAGAGGTTATGCCTGCGATCTCTAACACCTTACTGTTGACTATCACCATGTGGTAGCTGGTCTTAAACAGGATGGGATGATCGACGCTGACGCGGTCCAGATCGTGGCGGTCGGGGTAGCGCTTCTCCCGGAGGCGCATGTCCTGAAATAGGCTGCCCTGGGAGATGATCCACTCGCCTTTTGGCACGCCTGCGGCGTGCTCACTCAGCGTGGTAAGGATATCCTCGATACTCTCGTGGGGTGGGGTGTGGCAGCTGACGGCGAGCCCGAGGCCCAGGCTGGTGAGTTCCAGATGGGTGTGGGCGTCGTTGAATCCGGGCACGAGAGCCCTGCCGGCCAAGTCTACGACGCGGGTACCGTTACCCTTGGACGCCAACACTTCTTCCGCAGAACCTACGGCGGAAATCTTGTTGCCGGTCACCGCCGCGGCCTGGGAGACCGTGTCCTGTGCGTCGACGGTTAAGATCGGGCCGTTGTGGAATATGAGGTCTGCTTGGGGCATGGCTGGGTCATCCGCGGGGCACGGGCCGGAAACGGCACAAAACATACCTTTAGCGGGGTGGTGGTGTCAATTGGGGGGTGGAGTTCTAACTTGCGATGCTATCTGTTGCTCACAGTAGGCTATTGACTAATACAATGCCCCGCTTTTCCAAAGCGGGGCATCAACACTATCAGACAGTTAAAGATACTAAGTCTTCTTGCTCGGGTTGGCTCCTGGGGGCTTGCCGGCATTGTCCAATTTAGGCGGAGCGGGTCGAGGTCCAGTTCCTAATTTTATAACTGCGCCGGAGAGTTTTTTCGTGGAGGCCATGGTCACCTAACCGTCGACACACGCTCAGAACTGTCAGCCTTAAAGATATCATGTACTGTCGTAGCGTGCCACCCCTGAGCAGTCCGCTTACCCATCGCAAACTTCGAGTTGTAAAAATACGTGTATATGAGAACAGCATGTACATTCTTCGAAATTATGAATTCGTATGTTTCGGGATGTGATTCTCCCGGCTCGACAACTAGCTCGCCTTTAACCCAAGCGCGCTCAACTTCATCAAGCTTAGGCCATTGCATCTCCGCGTATATTTGTTCGCTGAATACCTGAGAATACAACTCTTCAACTTCCTCGTCTGAGAGCGGTGAAATCTGCTGCAAGCGAAAGAAGCCTTTATTGAGCTCGATTTGCACTTTCGAACTGTTTTGAAGAGTAGCCGTGACGTCGATGTGTATGTAACTGTCACCGACAAGTCTGTGGGTAACCTTATGTATAATTGTTAGATGGGGATCAAAATCCCTGAATGCCTGCAACTTGAGCAGAGCGAAAATGCCACCGATTGTGATTGCAAGGATAGTCACGATCGACTGGAAAATGTCAGCCCACCGTCGGAATGTACCGCTACTTGACCATTCGTCGACCAATATAAAGTACAGCAGAGCAACGGCAATCAAAATCAGAGCTACCGCTATTAGGGCACGCCTTGTCTGACTCTTCGGCCAGATTCTCAATTCTAGTCTCCGCATGTTTCGGTTCTATACCTCATTACCGACCCCTAACCCCCCACCCGAGCCCGCACCTCGCATTCGATGCATTCGTCCATGACTACCATGAGGCCCGCTTCCCGCGCTGCCGAGGCTCCATCTTCGCTGACCACGCCCTTTTGCATCCAGATGGCCCGGGCCCCGATTTTTATTGCATCGGCGACGATGGTCGGGACCTCTTCGGAGCGGCGGAAGATGTCGACCACGTCCACGGGCTCAGGAATTGAGGCGAGGTCGGGATAGCACTTTTCTCCGAGAATCTCCTGGGCCGTGGGGTTGACAGGTATGATCCTGTACCCATGCTCCTGAATGTATTGGGCTACTCCGTTGCTGTCCCGATCGGGGCGGGGGGAGAGGCCAACCACGGCGACGGTCTTGCACGTTTCCAGCACTTTGTCGATATCACTCATGGCGCGCCTCCGAAGGCTAAGATTGGTCAGTCTGAGGGGTGACTATACCACGCACGGGAGCCGAGTTGACCCGGCCCACCTACGCCACCGCGGACTCCTCGCTTAAGTGGCGGCCGAGCCTCGGTTTGAGCAACAAGGCCGACCCCACGAGGGAAAGGGGGAGCAGCGTTGTGACGAAGAGGGCCATCTGCAGATCGCCAGTTACCTGCACGATACCGCCGACGATCAGGGGCCCTACGGCTGAGCCTGTGTTCATCACGGTGTAGATGAAGGCGAGTCCTATGGCCACCTCTCGGGGCTTGATGCCGGGCAACTGGTAGACCATGGTGATGATTACGGGGAAGTAGCAGATGGAAAACCCACGGAACACGTTGATGAGGACTATCAGCACCTCCGACCCGGTGAAGAGGAGGGCCATGTGTGTGCCCATTGTGACCACCCCGGTCACGGCCATCACTGTCAGCTGCTTGTTCTGAAGAAAACGCAGGGATACCACAAGCAGCTCGGCGGGAGCGGCTGCGAACATGTACAGGGCCATCCCAAGCCCGACAATCTTAGGGTCGACCGACACCTCCTGCTGTGCGAAGGTCGGCCAGAATATGCTGTAAGCGCTCTCCATGGCCATCCCACCCGCCATACCCACGCCCAAGATCCAAAGTTCCTTGTATTTGAGAATGCTGGCAAGAGGGTTCCCTTGTTGAGAACGGAACCGCTCGACGTACTCTGGGGTCTGACGCTCCCCACCCAGCACCATCCAGGCGGCCGCGGTGAGAAAGCTAAGGCCCGCCCACATGTACATGACGTTTCGCCATCCGTCCAGCCAACCGAGTAGAAACGGCGTCATCAGGAATGCGATGCCGATGACTATGTCTCCGCCTGAGATCATCATGCCGTTAGTCGGGGCAACCTGCCTGCGAGTCGACCATTGCTGGACGACCAAGGCGGTAGCGGCCTCCGTTTGGGCAAAGGCTATGGACATGCCGAACCTTCCCAAGAGGAGGAGAACGAAGCCCGGGGCCCAGCCTTGCAACAGCGTGAACCCGGACACGATGATCAACCCCAGGCTAGCGACTCTCCAGGGCCGGTATCGGGATGCAATCCAGGCGGTTGGTATATTCAGGAAGAGAACCGCCAACGTTGCCGAGGCACCCAACACACCCTGTTCCAAGGGAGACAGGTCCAGGTCCGGGGCGATGTAGGGCAGCAACAGCCCAATGGTGATGATCGTTGAGAAGCTGATGGCGTGGCCCGAGGTCAGGGAGCCGATCACGAGCAAGCGCCGCCCGGTGGGTGGAGCGTTTTGTATCAAGGACTGACCGCCAAAGAGGTATAGTACCGGCTTATTTGCCGATTCGGACTAGATTGCCGCCGTCGCCTGCGCCTGGCTCGGCAGCAGTCCATCATCTGGACCTAATCCCCTCCGCGGTCTGTGTCCGCGGACCCCAGGGCCCGAAACGTGTCACGCTTGGCGATCATAGCCTAATCAGCCCACACTTCCCGCAGCAGACGCACCCAGTTGCCACCCAATACCTTCCGAATGTCCTCCTCGCCGTATCCCCGGTTCAGAAGCTCAAGGGCGATGTTGGAGAAGCGGTCGGGAGTTTCCATGCCCTTGGGGTGGAGTAGGGGCGAGGGGTAGGGAACAGGGTGGGGGCGGATCTTGGTTCCCTGTTGGGAGAACAGCCAGTCGAAGAAGGAGTTGGACTGGTCCTGGGTGTAGTCGGTGCCAATGGCAACGTGGTCTATTCCTATCCTGTCCACCAGGTCGTCAATCGCGTCCACGTAGTCGGATAGGGTCGATTCGAAGCTCTTGGGCAGGAAAGGAGGGAACGCGTTGGCCCCGATAACGCCACCCTTCTCGGCGATGAGCTTTAGGGCGTCGTCGGTCTTGTTGCGGACGTGCTCGAAGAAGGAGCGGGCGTTAGCGTGGGTCGCCGAGACGGGTTTATCCGACAACTCTGCCGTCTCCAGGGTGGTCCGGTCCCCGACGTGAGAGAGGTCGATCAGTATCCCCAGCCGGTTCATCTCCCGGACGGCGTCCTCCCCAAAGTTGCTAAGCCCTTCGTCTGTGCGTTCCCAGCAGCCGTTGCCGAGCAGGTTCCGTTCGTTATATGTGACCTGGATCACCCCTACTCCCAGGTCGTGAAAGAGCTCCAGCCTGTCGAGCTTGTTCTCGATGGGTGAGGCGTTCTGAAACCCGAGGATAATCCCCACCTTTCCCTCATCCTTGGCGCGTAATATGTCGTCGACCGACCGGACCTGAGAGAGGGTGTCGGGCATCTCACGGAAGCGGCGCTTCCAGCCTGCCACATGGTCCATAGTCTCCTCGAAACCCTCCCAGACGGCGATGGTGGCGTTGATGGCCGTGAGGTTGCCGTTGCTCAGGCTCCGGAATACCGCCGGGCTCTCCCAATTGCTGATGTTCAACCCGTCTATGGCGATGGCGTCGTTGTAGATGCGCTCGGCCCGCTCCTCAATGCTCAATTGGATGCTCCTTAGTGCTTGTGGTATCGCACCGGTCTCGGTGGCTAGTGTATCACCGCGCGCCTAGCCCCCCGACGCCGAAAAGCCATAGAATAGCGGCAGAAAGACTTGGCGGGAGGTGAGCATGTACTCTTACCCGGATATCGATTGGGACGGCCTTCGCAAGTACCGCACCGAGAGGGTCGCCCAGGTGATGAAGGACGCCAACGTTGACGCCCTCGTCCTCATGGGCCACGACAACATCCGCTATGCCACGGACTTCGGCGTCTTCCTGATCTGTGAATCCTACGACTGGTTCGTAGCAATTGTGACGCAGGAAGGCGAGGCTTACCTCTACATTCCCTATGTCGACCGGGTGGTAGACAAGCCGATGCCCGACCTGCCCTGGATCAAGGAGTTCGTACCGACGCCCTCATGGGTGTCCAGTATCACCCAGTCCGAGATCTGGGTCGACATCCTTTCCCGCAAACTGCGCAGCCTCGGGGCACGGCGAGTGGGGGTCGACGCCATGCCGTTCCAGCTGTGGGATGGCATGAAGCAAATGATGTCGGAGGCCACTTTCCTGGACGCCTACATGCCGCTGGCCCTTGCCCGCCAGGTGAAGCACTCGGAAGAGATCAAGCTGATCCGCTCCAGCGCCGAAATTGCATCAATGGGAGGGGACGCGGGACTGAAGGCCATGCAGGAAGGAGCGCTGGACTTCGAGGTGCTGTCGGCCATTGACGGTACGATGCGGGCCCAGGGCGCCGAGTTCATCACCCATAACGTCTGCATCAAGGGTGAAAGCCAGCTTACTGCTGGCTGGTTTCCGAGGGGGAGCAAGATGGAGGAAGGCGGGACGATGGCGTTCGACTGGGGGTGCTACGTAAAGGGCGGGTACGGCTCCGACATGTGCAGGACGGGTTTCGTGGGTGAGCCGCCCGAGTCCGTGCAGAAGGCATGGAAGGTGCTGATGGAGTCCCACCGGGCCACGGAAGCCGAGGCCAAGCCCGGTGTCCGCGTCTCCCACCTGGACCGGACCGTCAACGACCTGCTGGCAAAATCCGGCTACCCGACCACTCCTTACTCCCTGGGCCACGGGACCGGGCTTCGGGCCTGCGAGCTTCCCATCATCTACCGCCCGGACATGATGATGGTCGACGCACAGCTTGAAGAGGGAATGGTGATCTGCCTGGAGCCTGAGACCTCAGTGGAGGTGAACGGGGAGACCGTAGTCGTCAAAGTTGAGGACATGTACCAGGTTACGGCCACGGGCCTTGACCAGCTCACCACGGCCGGCTACACACCCTACTGGGAAGACTAAAGACTCGCGAGGAGTTTGGCCGTCCGCTCCCACGAGGCTCGCTTGTCGGGGCCTGCGGGTATGATGGAGACAAGCACTTCCCCGGCGCCCGCGTCGAAGAACTGCTCCAGCCTTCGAGCGGCCTCATCCTCGGAGCCGGATATCACGATCTCCTTGAGCATCCGGTCGCTCCAGCCATTCAGTTCCTCGGCCTCGGGGTACCCGGCCATGGCGAACATCTGCTGGTAGAAGGGCGCGGTGGGATAGTACGCCATCTCTTCCAGTGCAGCCTCTTTGACTTCGTCATAGTTTTCATGCACCGAGACCACGGCATGAGCGATTAGCGGGGGTGTCGGGCGTCCGGCGGATTCGGCACCCTCCCTCATGGCGGGGAGCGCCGAGTCCCGCAAATAAGCAAGCGGGCAGACCCAACTGATGGCTCCGTCGGCCTCCTCACCGCAGAGCCGGAAGGACCGGGGCCTGAGCGCCGAGGCCATGACGGGCATGTCGGGGAACGCGTCTGCTGCGGCGACATGGGCGTGGTACTGCTCACCGTCGAAGTCTACGGAGCCTTTTTGGAGCAAAGGCTTCACGATCCGCAGGTATTCCCGCAGGTTGGTTAGGGGCTTTCGGAAGTTGAACCGGAAGGGCTCGTACATTTCCGAGTAGTGGCTTGGTCCAACTCCGACACGAAATCGACCCGGGGCCAGATTGGCGAGCACGTTGGCCTGCTGGGCGATGGTAATCGGGTGGCGGGGCCAGGTTGGGACGATGGATGTGCCGAGGAGTATGGACTCGGTCTGCATGGCCGCCACGGCCAGCAGGGTTATGGGGTCCGAGTCTCCACCGGAAGTGGCCCATGCAGCCTTGACGCCCAGATCCTCCAACCGTTGTATTTGCTCGATGATTTCGGTCGCGTTACGGCCCGACACCTCCACCCCGATTGTACCCATACTCATTTCCACATACCCCTTGCT
The DNA here is from genome assembly GCA_965222055.1 of Dehalococcoidia bacterium. Classification (GTDB taxonomy): domain Bacteria; phylum Chloroflexota; class Dehalococcoidia; order Plut-88900; family Plut-88900; genus Plut-88900. Next base: position 2,361,406 of record CBDCTF010000007.1, on the reverse strand, counting down.
ACGACGATTGTGATGTTGCAGGCACAGGCTCCCGTGACTCGAACATCGGCATGACCCGCTCGGAGAATAGTTCGAGGCTGTGCATCACCTTTTTGTAAGGTAGGCCGACGGGGTTGGGCCATAGGGTGACGTGTTCGCAGTTAAGCTCGGTGCGGAGGTGGTCTATCCTCTCGGCGACGTATTCCGGAGACCCGACCCAGATGATCTCCTTCTCCTGTAGGAAGTCGAACCACTCGGCGTTGAGGTCCCGGTCTTTGAGCTCCTCCCACGAGGCGACGCACGATTGCTTGCCACGGCTGGGGTTAAGGCCAGTCGTAACGTCATACCAACGGTTAATGCCTTCCCGCGCCTCTTTCTCTGCCTGCTCCTGGGTCTCGGCGACGTAACAGGTGCGCATGACGTTGAGAGTCTTGCCATCGGCGCTGCGGCCCAGGGGAACGTCCCGACCCCAGACCCGGGATGCCGTATCTCGGTAGGTTGTCCAGGCTTCCCTGACGCCTTCGAAGGAACGGCTAAGACAGGTGGTGGCGTGGCCTCGCTCGGCGGCGAAGGCGTAGGAGGCGGTGGAGTCGGCGGCCTGCCAGATCGGAGGGTGGGGTTTCTGGTAGGGCTTTGGCCTAACGGGCAATGCGAGGATCTCGCCGTCCGGGCTATAGTGCGCCGGATCGTCCGAGTAAATCCGCAATCCCTCCTCCTTCCATCCCTTCGGAGGGAAGTTGTAGAACCGGCCTTGATGAACAAAGGCATCCTCGGTCCAAGCCTTGATAAGCACGTCCAGCGTCTCGCTGAACAGGGCGTAGTTACGAGCCTGGTCCCTCCGGTCGGCGTCGGCGTTGAAAGTGATCCCGGCCAGGGTGTTAACACCCCGTGCGATGCCGACGTCCAGCCTGCCGCGGGTCATGTTGTCCAGGAGGGCCAGGTCCTCGGCTAGGCGGATCGGGTGCCAGTCGGGGAGGACGCAGGCGCTCTGCCCGACCCTGAGCCGCTTGGTGTGAGTCGCCAGGTGCGTGTTGATCAGAATCGGGTTGGGGGCTGCAATCCAGAAGTGCTGCTCCCCGATCCATATCGTGGTGAAGCCGGCCTGATCGAAGAGGGTGGCTTCCTCCCGCCACTCCTCCATCAGCACGTCGGGCGGGTATCGCTCGAGCAGGTGGTAGAAGACGTTGCCGTCGAACCTCAAGGTCTTGAAGCCCCTTTAAGGATAAGTCTCATGCGGGCTTAATTTCCGGGGCCCGATCCGGAAGGCGATTACTCACTTGGCAGATGATTCCTTGCAACCTCGGCTATCTTTTTCAATTGCGACACCACATCGTCCAGGACCTTGTCGTACTCCACGCCCGTTTTGAGATGGATTGGAATCCACTCGTCGCGCACCTGTACATTCAGTTCCTTGACAATGTCATCCATCATGGCTTCAGTAAGGCCCAAGACTCTGAGCCACAACGGAGTATTTCCGTCCCTGGCCCATCGCTCATGGTTGATTCCGAACCAGAGCCCACAAGATTCTGACACACCAGAGAAGCGGCAATACCGGCCGTAGCCGTATCGTTGTGAAGTTGCGGCGAATCCCTTAATGTCTGATTTGATGCCATCATCGCCTGCCATGGCGCCCATCCTTTCGAGCAATCGAACCCAGCCGATCAAAACCAACTGCAACTCCGTGTCACTTGGTTCAGTCCAAAGCACCTTAGCTCTTCGCACTGCTGGGAGCGAGCCGATTGGTTCCAATTTGCTCTGCCCTTCCATCTGCCGTTCTATCTCTGCCCACACCGTCGGTATTCTGCGTTCGGGAACTATGAACAGCAGGGCCGCCGGGCCGGGTTGGTCAAGCAGTCGGCTGTACCCACTAGCTTGACCTTCGAGGAGCGGGGCGTCGAACTTCGCCTCGACAAGTAAGCGCGTTGCGTTGCGCTTGTCGTACCCGGCCATGTCGGGGCGGGAGCGATCTTCGTAAGACACCTGGGTCTCCACTCTGACAATCGGCTCAATGGCAAAGCTATCCTCCCGGAGGAGGTCGTTTAACGCCTGCATTGACCCGTCCGACCTGTTCAGAATGTAACCCAGGGCCTCGGTAGCGGCATTTTCAACTTGCCCCGTAGGCCTCGGGACCAAGTACGCCATCAGACTGGAGTTGTCAGTCATTTACATCCCCCGTGACCTGGCTAACTCCCATACGCCGGGTTAACAGGATAGTCTTCTGCCTTGCCGGAGTCTCCGGGCTGGATGACGAAGTCCCGACGGTCGCGGTAGACAGGCACGCTCCCTACCTGACTGGCCGTCACCCGAAATCTGCTAGCTCGCTCCGGCACTCACCTGGTCGAACACTCGCAGGTAGTTGCCGCCCATGATCTTGGAGACCTCTTCATTGTTGAAGCCATTCTCACGGAGGCCATTGGGGATGAGCCCGATGCCCGACGGCTTCTGACACCATTCGGGCCAGTCTATCTCGGGCCACTTGGGGCTGTGGAAGCCCTTAGCGCTCATGAACTTTGGCACTTCCCGTGACCAGCGGCCACGGGCCCAATAACGCTTTTCGTCGGGGAGGAAGCCGGTGTTGTGGTCGCTTCCCAGACCAACATGGTCGATGCCCATGAAGTCTACGGTGCGTGCCACCATGTCGCAGAACTGCTCCAGGGTGCCGTCGGGAGCGAAGAGGTTGGGGTAGGTGCCCAGGCCCATCACGCCGCCGTTCTCAGCAAGGGCCCTCATCATGTCATCGGACTTGTTGCGCTGGACGTCCTTCCACCAGGTCGGGTTGGCGTGGGTGATTGCCACCGGCTGCGTAGAGGCCTCGATGGCGTCCTTTGAAGTCCGTTCGCCGGTGTGGGAGAGGTCAATGACGACGCCGTGGCGGTTCATCTCGGTTATCACGTCCGCTCCGAAGTAGGTTAGTCCGCTGTCGTTGGGCTCGTAGCAACCGCATCCGATCAGGTTCTGAGTGTTGTAGGTGAGCTGCATAACCCGGACCCCGAGCTTGGCGAAGACTGCTACAAACTCGATGTTGTCTTCGAGGGGCGACGTGTTCTGAAAGCCGAAGAGGATTCCGGTTTTCTTGGCCTCGAAGGCGGCCCTGATGTCGTCCGAGGTGTAGACGGGCATTATGAGGTCCGAGAACTGGTCGAAGCGGCGGTACCATTGCCCGATCTCGGCGAGCGTCTCTCGGGCGTTCTCCCAGATGGCAAGCGTGATGTTGACTGCGCTGATGTCACCCTGGCGGATGTCCTCGAAGGTTTCCCGGGTCCACTTGTGATGCTGTGCTCCGTCTACTATCAGGACTCGATCGTCAGCCATGAACTTTGGTCTCCCTTTTCCAGATTTTCTAAGTTTTCTCTATCGAATGTTTAGTTGTGTTGAGGAGCACGTCTATCCCACGGGGGCAGGGGCCCGCTTCTTCTCGAAGTATGGGATGACCCGTTCGGAGAACAACTCCAGGCTGTGGTACACTTTTTCGAAGGGCAGGAAGGAGGGGTTGGGCCAGAGGGTGACGTGCCGGCAGTTGAGCTCGTTTTGAAGCCTCTCTATCTTTTCGGCGACGGTCTCCGGTGTGCCGACTAGGATGACGTCCTTGGACATGGCGAAGTCGAACCAATCCATGTTCATCTGCTCGGCGCTAATTTCCTCGCCCTTGGCAATTGCCCCGCTCCGACCCCAGTTGCGGCTCAGCCCGAATGTGATCTCGTAGTGGGCGTTGATTCCCTCGCGGGCTTCTTTCTCGGCCTGCTCCTGGGTTTCGGCCATGTAGAACATCCTCATGATGTTAAGTGTGTGGCCGTTGGCAGTCTCGCCCATCGGGACCTCACGGCCCGACACCCGTGAAGCCGTGTCCCGGTAGGCTGTCCATGCCTCTCTCAGCCCGTCGAAAGTGCGCCCGAACCCTGTGACCGAAATCCCCTTTTCAGCAGCGAACATATAGGACTCGGTGGAGTCCGCCGCCTGGTAGATCGGGGGGTGGGGTTTCTGGTAGGGCTTGGGCACTACGCCAAGCCCAATGAGCTCCCCGTTGGGGCCGTAGTGCGAAGTGTCGCCGGTGTAGATGCGCGGGTCTTTCTCCGTCCAGCCGGGCACGGGGAATGTATAGAACTCGCCTTTGTGGACCAGGGCGTCTTCAGTCCACGCCTTGATCATGATTTCCAGTGTCTCTTTGAAAAGGGCGTAGTTCCGCTCCTTGTTCCGGCGGTCGGCGTCGATGTTGAACTGGATGCAGGCGGGGCTGTTGGTGCCTCGGGCCACGCCCACGTCCAGCCTGCCCTTGGTCATCTGGTCGAGCATGGCCAACTCCTCGGCCAGCCGGATGGGGTGGTAGTCGGGGAGAATGCAGGCGCTCTGTGCGACGCGCAGCCGCTCGGTGATCGAGGCCAGGTGGGTGCATACCTGCACGGGGCTCGGGGCAGCCACGTGGAACCCCGAGTGCCAGAAGTGGTGCTCCCCAATCCAGACCCCGGTGAAACCGGTCTGATCGTAGAGCTTTACCGTCTGCCGCCACTCGTCCAGCATCCGGTCCACGGGGTAGACCTGCAACGGGTGATAGAAGACGTTGCTGTCGAATCGCATGACGATTGCCGTTCCTAGCCCTTGCGCCCGATGGCTTCCCGTATGGCGGTCGGGTTCATCGGCAGGTTCGCCATCCTGACGCCGATGGCGTTGGCAATGGCGTTGCCCAAGGCCCCGGCAGGCGGGATGATGTTCGCCTCACCGACCCCCCGCACACCGAATGGGTGGCCGGGGTTCGGTACCTCTACGATTACGGTGTCAATCATCGGGAGGTCGAGGCTGGTGGGGAGCCGGTAGTCAAGCAGGCTTGAGTTGAGGACCTGGCCCTTGTCGTTGAGGAAGTACTCCTCGTTCATCGCCCACCCGATGCCCTGGGCCCCTCCGCCTTGCAGCTGCCCCTCGACGTAGCTGGGGTGTACGGCCTTGCCCACGTCCTGGATCATGGTGAAGCGCAGTATCTTCACTTTTCCGGTCTCCGGGTCGACCTCCACGTCGGCGATGGAGCCGGCGAATGAGGCTCCGGCCTTGGTAGCTTGCACGTTGCCGACACCGACAATCGGCTCACCCGTTTCTTCGATCTTGGAGGCTAGCTCAGCGAAGGTCATCTTCAGCTCGGGGTCAGATTCGGAAAAGAAGACACCCTTTTCGAACTTAATGGAATCGGGCTCGAGTGCCCAGATTTTCGCGGCACGGTCTATCATCTGCTGCTTGACGTGCTGGGCCGCTTCGTAAGCGGCCAACCCTTGCTTGAAGGTGACGCTGCTGCCGCCCGTGCCGTTGGTGTAGCCCACCGAGTCGGTGTCCACGATACCCGGCACCACCCTATCCGCCGATATGCCCAGCGCCTCGGCGGCCTGCATGGCAATCGTAGTCCTTGTGCCTCCGATGTCGGGAGAGCCTTCCCGGAGGGCCACGGTGCCGTCGGCGTTGACCTTGATCGTGCAGCTGGCCGGACCGCCGAAGTTCATCCAGAACCCGAGCCCCACACCACGGCCCCGGTTCTCGCCCTCCAGAGGGGCGTTCCAGTGGGGGTGGTCCTTCATTGCCTGGAGCACTTCGATGCAGCCAACCTTGGGGTGGGGCACGCTGTCGGCCCTTCTGGTGCCCTCCCTGGAAGCGTTGTTCATGCGGAAGTCAATGGGGTCCATGCCCACCATGGCCGCCAGCTCGTCGACGATGGTCTCGGATGCGAAGGAGGCGTTGGTGGCGCCTGGGGCCCGGTAGGCAGCGGTCTTCGGTTTATTCACCACGACATCCAGCCCGTCTATCAGGACGTTTGGGATGTCGTAGGGGCCGAAGATGCACAGAGCGCCGGCGCCTATAGGAGAGCCGGGGTATGCCCCCGCTTCGTATGCCATGTAAGCCTGCGCCGCGACAAGTTTGCCCTCTTTGGTGGCGCCCATCTTGACCTTGATGTAGGAGCCGGGGGTCGGGCCCGTGCTCTCGATCTCTTCCAGACGGGTCATGACTATCTTGACGGGGTGTCCTGTCTTCTTGGAAAGGAGGGCGGCCACGGGGTCTCCGTAGGGTTCGAACTTGCCCCCGAACCCCCCGCCTATTTCCATGGGCACGAGGTTGACCTGCGATACGTCCAGCCCCAGGATGCCGGCAGTTGCGTCCCGAACCTCGAAGGGGCCCTGGGTGCTGCACCAGATCGTGACCCGGCCATCCCGGTTCCAGAACGCGGTGGCGTTGTGGAGCTCGATGTAGCCCTGGTGAACGGTCTTGGTGTCGAACTCACGCTCGACCACGTAGTCCGCCTCGGCAAATGCCTTTTCCACGTCTCCCATAGTGTGCTGGAAGTGGCTGGCTATGTTGCTGACCTTGTCCGTCTTCTGACCAAATTCTTCGGTCTTCAGGTCATCGTGCAGGAGGGGAGCGCCTTCCCTAATAGCGTCCAGGACAGTGGGCACGGGTCCGAGGATCTCATATTCGACGTCCATGAGATTAACGGCCTCCTCAGCCACGTGGGCGTTCACCGCCGCTACCCCGGCTATGGGGTGTCCAGGGTATAACACCTTCTTGCTGGCGAGGACGTTATCCCGCATGAAGCGTAGGCTCATGCTGATCTCGCCCATCTGCATCTGTCCCACTTGTTCGCCCGCGGGGAAGTCGGCGGCGGTGACCACGGCCTTGACGCCCGGGTAGGCCTTGGCCTTGGAAGTGTCTATAGAGATGATGCGAGCGTGGGCGTGGGGGCTGCGAAGGATCTTGCCGTGGAGCAGATCGCTGGCCTGGAAGTCGGCGCCGTATTGGGCTCGGCCCGTGACCTTGTCCACACCGTCGTGCCTGATGGGCCGGGTGCCGATGGTGTCAAATTCTACAGTGGCAAGTACGACGTTGGGCTCGTAGTCTGTGGTGGTCATGGTCTCCCCCGTATATGGCTATCCCAAAATATTCTGTGAATAGGCTGGAGGCCCTATTCTACCCGATTCCCGCGTCGATATTACTCCATACTGCCTAATATGCAATCCCGGACAACTTGCCCTTCCCAAAGGTCTGGGTGGCGCCGAGAATCTGCCCGATGCGAACGGTTAGCTCCCCCTGTGGATCGTCACCGGACATGAGAAGCGATTTCCCACCTATGACGGATTCGACACCCGGCAAAACAACTTGCTCTTCGAAGTTACCCGTACTCACGATTGCCTCGGCCTCGGGGGCAAAATAAACGAAACCGGTGTCGTCGGGGGTGCGGGCCATCTCGGGGCTCAGCAGGGAGGCACTTATACCGGCTCTTTCGCAATTCCTTATCAAGAGCATGGGATCGATGGCCAAGTGACCACCGCCCATCCAGGAAATGACGACTCCGTCTGCGTGCAGCATCCTGAGGAGCTTGGCGGCGTACCCGGCGGAAAGCTCTTTCTCGCTCAGTTTTTCGTCTCCCGCCGGTATCAGGAGCACACCCAGAAAATTCAGGTCAATGCCATGCCGTTGGTACAGGTCCTTTACCAAGGGATGGTTCTGCTGATCGTATATGGTAGTCCTAGTTGAGGCGAGGTAATTGGAAAGACGGAAGACGGCGCCATCCATCAACTCGTTGGGGTGAAGCAGGGTCGGCTGCCATCCTTGTATATTGATAGGTAGGTCGGGGTAGGCCGATTCATCCTTGGTTAGGAGACCGTGCCTCAGCGTGGTCGCCCCGATAAGTTAATCATAGAGCCCGAACAGTTGCCTGGGCCAACGCAAGCCCGTATCGGCAAGGATGGGCCAAAGGAGAAACATGGCTGGTAATCGGAGAGCATACGTAGGAATTGATGTGTCCAAGGGGTGGGGGGATGTGGCGGTGAGACCCACGGGAGAATGTTGGCGCTTCAATCAGGACCAGGAGGGGATTAGAGAACTGGTAACCCGCTTGGTGGCCTTGAAGCCAGCCTTAGTGGCTATGGAGGCCACAGGGGGCTACGAGAGGGCTTTGACCGCAGCCCTGGGTAATGAGGGGGTCCCTACTACCGTCCTGAATCCGAGACATGTCCGGGACTTCGCACGCTCCCAAGGGATGCTCGCCAAGACCGACCGGTTGGATGCAGGCATGATCGCACACTTCAGTGAGGTCAGCGATCTGCGCCCACAACCTCCCAAAAGCCCTGAGTCCCTTGAGTTGGATGCGTTGGTATCAAGACGCCGCCAGCTCGTCGGTATGAAGACCAGGGAGAAGAACAGACTGGAGAACGCAAACCCCGTCGTCAGAAAGAGCATAGAGGGGATCATTGATCTGCTCAACGAGGCCCTGGATCAGATAGACCGAGACCTCAAGGAGAGGCTGCACAAATCAGAGCTGTGGCGTGAGCAGGTTATCCTTCTCAGGACCGTCCCCGGCATAGGACCAGTCGCCACTTACAGTCTCCTGGCAGGCTTGCCAGAGTTGGGTAAGCTCAACCGCAGAGAGATCGCCGCCCTCGTTGGCGTAGCCCCACTCGCCCGGGACAGCGGTAAGATGCGCGGTTCACGCACCTGCTGGGGCGGTCGGGCTACCGTCAGGGCCGCCCTCTACATGCCCACCCTCGTCGCCGTGCGCTTCAACCCAGTCCTCAAGGAATTCTACACTCGCCTCGTGGAGGCGGGCAAGCCAAAGAAGGTCGCCATTACAGCCTGCATGAGAAAACTACTAACTATCCTCAACGCCATGCTCAAACAACAAGCTCATTGGAACCCAATATCCGCTTGACTATCACAACAGTTGCTGGGGGGATGCCGTAGATCAGGTCCCTAACCACCTGACAACCGTAAACTACCTTGGGGAGTGAGGGGTCAACATCCGTAAGCTCATAGGTATCTACAGAGGCAGGCGAGAAGCCCGAGACCGTCTCGGCGAGATATGAGGCGAGAGCTATTTGCGCTTTCCTGAGCGCCACGTTCATTCTCTGGCTGTAAACAGATCCCCGCAGCGTGTTCAGGGTTTCCATGTCTTCCGGCGGTGTCTCGGGCCCCGGGTCTTTGGGAGACATCTCCACGACGAGGTTGGCCGTTTGTGAGAAGTGGGAATACCGGCCTCCCGGCCCCGACATGTCAAGGATAGCCTCGCGCCAGTATTGGCTCTCACCGGCTGCGGGTCCAGAGGTAGATACTACGGCCATGCCGTTGAGACGGGCGGTTCTTCCAGTTCCAACCTGCACCGGAGGCCCAAGGACGCCCGGGAAAACGCACCCGGGTCCCGACTGCTTGTATCGAGGCTCCACTACGTCGACGATATGGATGAGGCGGGTCGACTCTCCGGGATGGGCGACGTGGACTGAAATGTCGTTGAAGAATTCTTCGTCGTACATCCGGGAGCGGACGTCCTCGGGGTTGACCCGTAGTTCGCCGTCCGTGTATCGGGTCTCGTCTCCCAGGACGATGCGCTCGACGGGGAAGTTGGCTATTTCAAGTTTCATAATGGGTATTCCGGGACCGTGCCCCGGCTTGTCGTATCGCCGAGAAATCCCACTCTACCTACCCCACCCGACCCCAAGCCCGAGATCCCTGGGGCCGACGTATCTGGCTAAGGCCCCGGGAGCACCTAAATCAAACTCGGTTCCCCGGTTGATGCTGCCCCATCCCCCTTAATACGCTGTCCCGGACAGCCTGCCCATGCCGAATGTCTGGGTAGAACCTAGGATCTGGGTGATGTGGACGGTTAACTCTTCCTTTGGATCGTCTCCAGACACGAAGATCGATTCTCCGCCAATGACGCAATCTACGGCCGGGAGGATGACCTGTTCTTCGTAGTTGCCGGTGCTTACGATGGCCTCGGCTTCTTGTGCGAAGTACACGAAGCCCGAGTCGTCGGGAGTGCGAGCCATCTCGGGACTCAGGAGGGATGCACTGATCCCGGCCCGTTCGCAGTTTCTTATCAAGAGCATGGGGTCGACTGCCAGGTGCCCACCACCCATCCAGGAGATCACGACACCGTCTGCATCCCACATTTTGAGGAGCTTGGTGGCGTAGCCCGTGCCCAGCTCCTTTTCGCTCAGCGTTTCCGGACCCGCGGGGACTAGGAGAACGCCCAGAAAATTGAGGTCCTTGCCGTGACGTTGGTACAAGTCCTTTATCAATGAATTGTTCTGATGATGGTAAATGGTCGTCCTTACTGCGCCGGGGGTATTGAAGGGACGGTAGATGGCGCCATCCATCAGCTCGTTCGGGTGGAGCCAGGTCGGCTGCCAACCTATCGAGACACCGTAGAGTGTTTCTCCCATTACCTGGCAGGCGTAGGCCACTTTGGGCAGGGCCGGGTCAAATTCCGTTAGCTCGTAGGTGTCTACGGAGGCCGGCTCGGAGCCCAAGACCGTCTCTGCGAGATAGGACGCCAGCCCCATCTGGGCTTTCCTGAGCGCCAGGTTCAACTTCTGGCTGTATATCGACCCGCGGATGGTGTTAATCATCTCTACATCTTCCGCAGGAATCTCGGGGCCCGGTTCCCTGGGGGACAACTCCAGGACCAGATTGGCATTTTCGGAGAAGGGGGAATAGCGGGTCCCCGGCCCCGACATGTCCATTATCGCCTCTCTCCAGTAATAGCCCTCACCCGCAGCAGGGGTCGAAGTTGATACGACGGCCATTCCGCTCAGCCGCGCCGTTCTACCGTTGCCGGCTTGAGCGGGTGGGCCAAGCACACCGGGGAATACGCACCCTGTACCTGCCTGCTTATGCCCGGGCTCAGCTACGTCAACGACGTGAATGATGCGAGTCGAGTCTCCGGGATGAGCAACATGGACCTTAATGTCGTCGAAGAATGTTTCGTCGAACATCATGTCACGTACGACGTCGGGGTTGACGTGGAGATCGCCGTCCAGGTACCGGGTCTCGTCTCCCAGGATGATTCGCTCTACGGGGTAGTTGGCTAGTTCAAGTTTCATGTTGGATATTGGGGAGGGGCTCCTTGGCTAGTCGAATGAATGAGTATTCGATGATACTATGGGAGGCGTTACGGGTTAAAGGGCACCCGGTTCAAGGGGGGAACCATGAAATACCAATTCACAGCAGAAGAGCAGGACTTTCGGCAGGAGGTAAAGGACTTTCTCTCCAAAGAGTGGGCCGACGACACGTTCGCCGTCGAGGGGAGTGAAGAGTGGTGGGATGAGGAGAAGACCATGCGCAAGAAGCTGGCCGACCAGGGCTGGCTCGCCCTCTCCTGGCCCAAGGAGTACGGCGGCGGGGGCGCGACCCACATGCAGCAGGCTATCTTCACCGATGAATGGTCCTACGCCTACGCTCCCGGCCGCGACGGTGAAGGCATCGGCTACATTGGCCCGGCTATCATGGTCCACGGTACGGAGGAACAGAAGAAACAGCACCTGAGCGGCATCGCCCGAGGCGAGGTGGTCTGGTGCCAGGGCTACTCGGAGCCCGAGTCGGGCTCCGACCTTGCGTCCCTCGGGACCCGAGCGGTCTTGGAAGGCGACGAGTGGGTGATAAATGGTCAGAAGATCTGGACATCCCAGGCCCACTACTCGGACTGGGTACTGCTGCTGGCCCGTACCGACCCCGAGGCCCCCAAGCATCGGGGTATCACCATGTTTCTCGCCGACATGAAGACGCCTGGGGTATCAGTCCGACCTATTATCGATATGTCGGGTGGGCACCCCTTCAACGAGACGTTCTTCGACAACGTGCGTATTCCGAAGGAGAACGTGGTAGGGGAGATAAACAGGGGCTGGTACGCGGGCATGACCCTGCTGGACTTCGAGCGGTCCTCCCTTTCACACTCGGCGTCGGCGCGGCGCTGCCTTGATGAAACGGTCAAGTTCGCCTCGGAGACCATGGTCGGGGGCAAGCCCCTGATCCAGCATCCGGTGGTACGCAACAAGCTGGCGGAGATGGCAATCGAGGTGGAGATCGCCTACATGCTCTCCTACCAGGTGGTCCACATTCAGAGCAAGGGTGAGGTGCCTAACAAGGAGGCCTCGATAGACAAGCTGTGCGGCTCCTCCACCGAGCAGCGTGCCTTCGACACGGCGATGCAGGTGCTCGGGTTGCACGGGCAGCTAACCGAAGGCTCGAAGCACGCGCCCCTGAAGGGTTTTATCGAGAAGAACTACCTCTTTAGCCGGTCCAGCACCATAGCCGGTGGCACCAACGAGATACAGATGAACATCATTGCCACCCGTGGCCTGGGGCTGCCGAGGCAGTAGGGCCGCATTTTTATCAGAAAAGAGGGGAGGCCGTACCGCAAGGTGAGGCCTCCCCTCTTTGTAGCGGGCTATATGCCAGTTACATGCCGTGGGCGCTTCGTTGACCCTGACAAATTTACCGACCTATAATCGTCTTATGAAGAACGGCGATGAAGTAATGCCCACTCATGCAATTGCCAACGATTATTGGGAGTCCTGTGCTGCTGTGGAGCGCCGCAGTGAAAGGCTCAGTGGGGCTTGGGTGTTCCGCGGTTCACGGGTGCCGGCGCACGCCCTTTTTGAGAACCTGATGGCCGGAGCCTCGGTGGATGACTTTCTCGAGTGGTTCCCGGGCGTCGAGAGGTGGCAGGTGGAGGCCGTTCTCGAACACGAGTCGAGAGCTCTGGTCAACTCTCGCCTTTCGTGAAGATTATCTTTGATCAAGGCGTGCCGGTTCCTCTGCGTCGCCATCTCTCCGAACATGTGGTGAATACGGCCTATGAACTTGGATGGCATACCTTGGACAACGGCGACTTGTTGGATGAGGTGGAAGCTGCCGGTTACGAGGTTCTGATCACTACCGACAAGAACATCCGCCACCAGCAAAATCTCGCCGACAGAACATTTGCAGTGCTGGTCTTACCCTCGCCTAGGTGGCCTACTATTGAACTGCGGGCTGCCGAAATCTTGGATGCACTGAATGAGATGGCACCAGGAGCTTTTGTAGAGCTTCCCTAGCCCCTCTACCAAACCGTCCAGCCCCCATCCACGAGAATTAGCTGGCCCGTGATGTAGCTGGAGGTCTCGGCGGCGAGGAAGAGCAGGGCGGTCTTTAGCTCTTCGGGTTTTCCCATGCGACCCATAGGCGTGCGCTCGGCGAGGCCGGTGAACTCCTCTGACAGGAACTCCGTCAATTCTGTCTCGAAATAGGCGGGGCCGATGGCGTTGGCCGTGATCCCCTTCTTGGCCCATTGCAGGGCGAGGGCCTTGGTCAGCCCCACCATCCCGTGCTTCGAGATGGAATACGCATAGGAGTAGTCCTCGGGCACTCCCCCGACCACCCCCAGCACGGATGCAATGTTGATGATCCGCCCGTAGCCCTGGTCGAGCATCTTCAGCCCGGCACGGTGAGAGCATAGGGCCGCGCTGGTCAGGTTTGCCTCCATCACCTTCTGCACCGCATCGAAGTCCAGGTCTTCGGCGATTTTGGAGCCCTTGAAGAAGGCCCCGGCGTTGTTGACCAGGATGTCGATCTTGCCGAAGGTCTCCATAGTGCGTTCGACCAGGTTATCCACCTGCTCGGCCTTGGTGACGTCGGTCTGGACTACCAGGCACCGGGCCCCGAGCTCCCGCACCTTCCGGCCGGTCTCCTCAAGCTTCTCCAGGCGGCGGGCGCAGATGACGACATCGGCCCCGGCATCGGCGAGGGTCTCGGCGAAGGTCACCCCCAGCCCCGAGGATGCCCCGGTGACAATGGCTACTCTGCCCGATAGGTTAAACAGGTCTTTGGACATATATCTCTCCCAAACTAGCTATGTCTTCTCGGATTCTACCACCCGCCCGGCCCGGCCACCTTCTGATAAACTCCCCATGTCACACGCCCCTATTCAATCACCCTGGAGGAAACCATGATCTACGAATTTCGCACGTACACCTTGACCGTCGGGAGCATGGGCAAGTTCGAGGAGAGTTTCGCCAATGCCCTGCCCCATAGGGAGAAGTATTCCAAGCTCACCGCCTGCTGGCACACGGATATCGGGCCTCTGAACCAGATCATTCACGTCTGGGGCTACGATGACATGAAGCACAGGGCCGAGGTCCGGGCCGCTGCTGCCGCGGACCCGAACTGGCCTCCAGCCGGCGATGACGCATATATCGTGAAGATGGAGACCGAGATAGTCATCCCCGCGCCGTTCCAGAAGCCTATCGAGCCCGGCCACTACGGCCACGTCTACGAAATGCGCTACTACGACACCCTGCCCGGCTCCATGCCCCAGATCATGGATATCTGGGGCGCCAAACTCCCCGGAAGGCTGAAATACTCGCCGCTGTTCTTCTGCGGGTACACGGATATGGGGTCGCTGAACAAGCTGATACACATCTGGCCCTATGACGACCTGAATCACCGCGCCGAGACCCGGGCGGCGTCGGTCGCGGCGGGGGACTGGCCCCCAGCTACCGGGAAGTTCCTGGTTACCATGAACAACAAAATCATGGCGCCATCATCCTTCTCGCCTGCACACTAAAACGGGCAAAGACCCGAGGCATCCTGCGCAGAATGACCGGGCCGAGGGCACTACCCTCGGCCCAATCATTCCTCTCTGATAAACTACCCTCGTCCTGTGTCGTCACCTGAACATTATGGAGGAGAAAATGATCTACGAATTCCGCACCTATACCCTGAAGCCGGGGGGTGTCCCCAAGTTCGAAGAAATCTTTGGCGGGGCCCTTCCCCATCGGGAGAAGTATTCAAAGCTCGCTGCTTTCTGGCACACCGAGGTCGGGCCCCTGAACCAGGTTATTCACGTATGGGGCTATGAAGACGTGCAGCAGAGGTCCGAGATCAGGGCCGCCGCTGCCGCGAATCCCAACTGGCCCCCCAAGGGCAGCCATCTGATCGTCAAGATGGAGAGCGAGATTGTCATGCCCGGACCTTTCCAGAAGCCGATTGAGCCCGGCAACTACGGCCCCGTCTACGAGATGCGCTACTACGACGCCGAACCGGGCTCCATGCCCAAGATTATGGAGGGGTTTGGAGCCAAGCTCCCCGACAGGCAGAAACACTCGAACCTTTTCTTTGCCGGATACACGGACATGGGTCTCCTCAACAAGCTGATCCACATCTGGCCGTACAAGGACATGAATCACCGGGTCGAGACCCGGGCCGCCGCAGTGGCCGCCGGAGACTGGCCTCCGCCCATTGGCCCGGTCATTGTTAACATGAACAACAAGATCATGCTCCCCGCATCCTTCTCGCCCGTCCAGTAGTCCCCGGAAGCAAATACATTCACCCCTCATTTTCAATGAGGGGAATGCTACAGGACTTGATTGAGGAGGTCGGTCTGGCCGGAGGTGAGTCGGTTGACGTTTTCGAGGAGGATGTCGATGACGTTGTCCTCGTAGGCCTGGGTCTCGCCGCCGGAGTGGGGAGTGAGGACCACGTTGTCCATGTCCCACAATGGACTATCGGCGGGGAGGGGTTCCTGCTCGACGACGTCCAGTCCCGCGCCTGCAATGACGCCGTTGTTCAGGGAGTCCACCAAGGCCCCTTCGTCGACACACCCGCCGCGGGCCATGTTGATAAGGCAGGCTGTGGGCTTCATTCGAGAGAGGGAGTCGGCGTTGATGAGGCCACGGGTCTGGTCGTTCAGCGAGCAGGTGAGCACGAGAAAGTCGGATTCGGTGAGGAGTTCGTCTATGTGGTCCGGGGTGACGACCTTGTCGGCGGGGCCCTGGGCGGTAGCGGGGTTTCGCTTCGTGGCGAGCACCGTCATGTCGAAGGCCTTGGCGATCTTGGCAACCCGTGACCCGATAGCCCCCATCCCGACAATCCCCATGGTCTTGCCCGCAAGCTCGTCCTCCCGCTTCGGAATCTCCGAGATCATCCCCCGCCAGAAGCGGTCCCGCTGGTTCCTTGCTCCCGACTTCAGGTGTCGGGTCAAGGACAAGATCAGGGAGAAGGTATGTTCGCTGACGGCGTTCTTGTTGACGCCGCTGGCGTTGGCGAGCCGGATGCCCCGGCTGCGGAGCTCGTCCAGGGGGAACTGGTCGTAGCCCGCGCCGATGGACTGTAAGAAGCGGAGGTCGGGTGCGCTGGCGAGTATGTCGTTGTTCCAGAGCCCGGAGATCACGAGAACATCATAGTCGGAGCGGGCTTTGAGGGAGTCGGCGTCCCATAGTTGGAAGCTGGAGATGCCGGTGTTGCGCTTTTGGAGGGTCTCGGAGAGGGCGTAGGCGACGTGGGCGAAGCAGATTCGCAGGGAGTCCTTGCTAGGGAACGCGGTTGTCATGGTGTGATTTCCTTGGTTGTGTGGAGTGGCTAGAACCAGCTAGATCCCTTTTGATACCCGCCCGCGATGTGCAATGCAGTCCCTGAGACCCATCGAGACGCGGGGCTGGCCAGATATCTGACCGCCTCTCCGATGTCCTTGGGCGCGCCGAGGCCCATCGGGTACTCGGCGGTCTTCCCTTCGTCCTCTTCCTTGGACCAGCCGAATTCTTTGGAGCGCACCAGGCCGGGGGTCACGGCGTTGACCCGCACTCCTTTGTCGGCCACTTGAGCGGAGAAGGCCATGGTCAGGCCGAGCACTCCCGCTTTTGAAGTGTTGTATGCGGGGGACATGCCTTGGGACCCGATACGCGCCGACTGGGATGAGATGTTGACGATTGCGCCTTGGCCTGCCTTGAGCATGGGTTGAAGAGCGGCCTTGGAACAGTAGAAGACCCCGCTCAGGTTCACGTCGATGACCCGCGTCCACTCCTCGTCGGGGAGGTCCCAGACGTTTCCGTCGGGGGCATCGATACCGGCGTCGTTGACCAGTATGTCCAACCGTCCGAAGGTGTTGAGGGCTAGGTCTACAAGGCCCTGAGCATCCTCGGGGCGGCTGGTGTCCATCTGCATGGAGACCGCCTTTCCGCCGAGATCTTCAACTAATCGAACGGTCTCCGAGGAGTCCAAAAGGTCACCGATGACTATTGAAGCTCCGGCCTCGGCGAGGACGAGGGCGATGCCCCGGCCTATGCCTCGGGCGGCGCCTGTGACTATGGCAACTTGATTATCGAGTCGGGTGGCGTCCGGCATGGTAAGTCCTAAGTTATACCTTCCTGCTTTAGGGCCGCAATTTCATCGGCGCTGAGGTCCAACAGCTTTGAGAAAATCAGCTCGTTGTCGTGGCCGAGACCCACGGAGCCTCGCCAGATCTTGCCCGGCGTCTCCGAGAACTTGGGCACGACCCCCGTGCCCTTGACCTTGCGGCCAAGCTGCACGTCTTCCCACTCCACGTGCATGTCCCGCAACTCGTAGTGAGGGTCTTTGGCGGTGTCCGAGGGCGTCATGATTGGACAGGCAGCGACCTGGGCCTCGTTCATAGTGTCGACTATCTGCTGGACGGTGCGCTCTTCGGCCCAGGCGCGGAGGATGGCGTCGAACTCCAAGCCTTCGGGTGTATAGACCCCTTGGTGGGCCTTCTGCCACTTCTCCTCTTTCGGGTCTAGGCCCAGCACCTCGCAGACGCGGCCGTAGGGTGTGCCAACGGCGGCTATGATTACCCAGCCGTCCTTGGCATGGAACACGTCATAGGGCTGGAAGAGGCCTGCCTTGTTGCCTGAGCGGCCGCGGTTCAGGCCCATCTCGTAGTAGGCAACCATGGTGCCGGCGAGAATCTTGTGGATGGCTTCGTATTGGGCGAGGTCTATAACCTGCCCTTGCCCCGTGCGCTGGGCGTGGATGTATCCGGCGAGCGAGGACCAGAGGCAGAAACCGGCGGTTATGTAGTCGGCGGTCCAGGGCACGGCACGGACTGGAGGCTCGGGGTCGGCAAAGCCCGTGAGATGCATCATGCCGCCGAAGCCCTGGCCAACGAAGTCATAGGAAGCGCGGCCCAGGTAGTCGGGGTGGCCGCTTTGCCCGTAGCCGGATACGTGGCAGATCACGATCCTGGGGTTGGCCTTGAGCACGGTCGCATCGTCGATGCCCCACCTGTCATAGGCGCCCGGCTTGGAGGACTCCATCCAGATGTCGGACCGGGCGATGAGCTGGAGGAATAACTCTTTGCCCCGCGCCTTGCTGAGATCCAGCGAGACGTGGAACATGTTGCGCCGCTCCTGCACCCACGCGCTGGCGGTCTTCACTCCATTGGGACCTTCCAGGGGGAACTCCAGGTTGCGCCACACGAGGTCTCCCTGGCCGGGCCGTTCTATCTGGATTACCTCCGCCCCCATCTCGGCGGCGAGGAGGGCGGCGAAGGGCTGTGCAATGATGGTGCCGCTGGACAGGATCTTGACGCCCTGAAGTGGGCCGAAAGTCTCGGGCACTAGGGGACTGGTCTCGGGGGTCATGTTGTTCTCCCGGCTTGCAGGAAGAGACTATAGGGCCAATGTAGAGGGCTAGGCATCTTTGGCATAGCGCTGGAGCTCACGTTGCCTGAGCTCGACGCGGCGGATTTTGCCGCTTATGGTCTTCGGGAGCTCGGTGACGAACTCTATTTCACGAGGGTATTTGTAGGGTGCGGTGGACTGCTTGACGTGGTCCTGGAGGCTGATGACCAGCTCATCGGAGGGGACGTGGCCGGGGCTCAGGATGACGAAAGCCTTGACGATGTCTCCGCGTACGGGGTGAGGGCTGGCCACGACCGCCGACTCCGCGACAGCCGGATGCTTGATGAGCGCGCTTTCCACCTCAAAAGGTCCAATGCGATAGCCCGCGGAGATTATCACGTCGTCCGCCCGACCCACGAAATAGTAGTAACCGTCCTCGTCCTTGTAGGCTTTGTCTCCGGTGTAGTACCAGTCGCCCTGGAAGACGCCCCGGGTGGTCTCCTCGTTGCGCCAGTACTCACGGAACAGCCCGACGGGTCGTTCCGGTTTGACGCGCACGGCGATCTGACCTTCCTCTCCAGTCGGAAGCTCGACACCTTCTTCGTTGACTATGGAAACCTGGAAGCCGGGAGTCGGCTTGCCCATTGAGCCGGGGATGACGGGCAGGCATCGGTAGTTGCCGACTAGGAGGACCGACTCGGTCTGGCCGTAGCCGTCGTAGATGGTGAGCCCCGTGCCGTCCTCCCACTGCTTGATGACCTCCGGGTTAAGCGGCTCGCCCGCGCTGGTGCAGTGCCGCAGGCCGGACAGGTCATATTGTTGCAGGTCTTCGAGAACCAAGAGTCGGTAGACGGTCGGCGGGGCGCAGAAGGAGGTGACGCCGAACTCGCCGAGGATGTTCAGGGTTACCTTGGGGTCGAAGCGCCCCTTGGCGTCGTGCTGGACGACCGTAGCGCCCTGGGTCCACTGTCCGAAGAGCTTGCCGTAGGCAGTCTTGGCCCAACCGGTGTCGGAGATGGTCCACTGCATGTCGGTGGAGCGGAGATCGTGCCAGAACTTGGCGGTGATGACGTGGGCAATGCCGTAGGAAGCCTGGGTGTGTAGCACCATCTTGGGGTAGCCCACGGTACCGGAGGTGAAATAGACCATGAGGGGGTCGTCACTGCGCGTGGGCTCGACATCTTCGAGATGAGGTGAGGCTTGAGCCATCTCGTCGTCATAGGAGAGCCAGCCGGTCCTGCTGCCGCGGGTGGTCATCAGGCACTTCTGGGAGGGGCATTGGCCTGCAACCTGGTCTACCTTCGAGGCGTTCTCGACATCCGTTATGACTATGGCGGCGTCGGAGGCGTTGATCCGGTACTCGATGTCCTTCGGTGTACACATGGTGGTAGCGGGCATCGGCAGGACCCCGAGCTTGATCATCCCGAGAAGCGCGACGTACCACTCGGGGTTGCGTGGAAGCATGAGGAAGGCACGGTCGCCTTTCTTGATCCCCTGGGCCCGGAGGATGTTGGCGAATCGGTTGGACTGGACCTTCAGGTCCCAGAAGGTGTGGTGTTGGGCGGTTTCGCCGTCGGAGTCGATGGTAAGAAGAGCGAGCTTGGTGCGGTCCTCGGCCCACTTGTCCACCACGTCGAAGGCGAAGTTGTAGAACTCCGGCACGTCCAGACGGAAGGAGGCGTATGTCTCTTCGTAGTCCTGCATGTTCATGGGAGATTCGGCCATGAGATGCCTCCTTCCTCTGTGGATAAGGGTCCCGACCCCCGTCAGTTGTCTAACCGGGCTCGACTACAGGCTCTTGTTGATCTCGCTCAGCGCGGCCACAGTGCGCTGCCTGGAAGCTACGGCGTCGGGGCCCGGGGTGACGATGGATGCGTAGACCTCGCCGGCTCCGTCATCGAAAAGCCCCTGGATGCTGGAGGCGATGGCGTTCTGGTCGCCGTAGAAAGTAAACGAGTCAATCAGTTCGTCCGAAAGGCCGGTCTCCCTGCTGACTCCTGGGAACCCCGCAGCGGCGAACATGTTGATATAGAATTCGGCGGAGGCGAAGTAGGTGAAGTCCTGCCGGACGGCGGCCCGCACCTCGTCGACGTCTTCGTGAAGACAGGTCACGAAGTGGGCGAAGAGGGGTGGGGTGGGGCGGCCTGCGTTACGGGCCCCTTCTTCGAGAGCTGGGCGGCCGTAGTTATTGAGGTAGGGAGGCGGACAGAGCCAGCTTATCGCACCGTCGGCGACCTCTCCGCAAGCGCGGAAAGCGCCCGTGCCAAGGGCCGAGCCGATCACCGGGACATCGGGAATCGAGGGGCTGATCATGGCTCGGGCCCGGTAGTGGCTCCCATCGAAATCGACCTCTCCCTGCTGAAGCAGCGACTTGGCGACCTGGATATATTCCCGCATGTTGGTCACGGGCTGCCGGAAGTCGGCGCCGTAGGTCTTGATCATCCCGCCCTTGCCGCTCGGCCCGACCCCAAACCGGAGCCTGCCGGGGGCAAGGTTGGCGATGACCTGGATCTGCTGGACGGAATAGACTGGGTGCTGGCCCCAGGTGGGGGTTATGGCGGTGCCCATCTTTATGGTGTCAGTGATGGCGGCTGCTGCGGAGAAGATGGTAAGGGCGTCGGGGCCGGGTGCGCCGGTGGTGAGCCAGACGGCGGGGATTCCGGCGTTTTCGAGTTCTTTGATGCCGTCCACGATGGCTCGGGCGTCGCCGGGAACGTTAACAATACCTACGTTTTTTTCAGTCATTAAAGTCTCCTGGATTTGTCGGGTAGCGGGGACATATTAGCAGTAGTGGGGCGGGGGGCGGTAGTCCTAAGCTGAGTTCCTCTGATGCCCCGTTTCGCGCACCTCTGATAACTGCTAACATGTCCCAGACCCTTTTGCGGCCTTTTGAACCCTGCCTGAACGGGAGTGACATTGTGGTAGAGCAAAGACAGATCGACCACCTGCTGCAGGAGACGAGCGAGATAGAGCCGCCTGCCTGGCTGGTCGAAAACGCCAACATTCAGGACTACGAAAGCGAGTACAAACGCTCCACTGAGGACCCGGAGGGGTTCTGGTCGGAGGTGGCGTCGGAGCTGGACTGGTACAAGCCCTGGACCCGGGTTTTCGAATGGGACTACCCCAACTTCAAGTGGTTCCCGGACGGCGAATGCAACATAACCTACAACTGCCTGGATCGGCATCTGAAAGACGGCCGCAAGAACAAGGCGGCCTTCGTGTGGATAGGGGAGGATGGGTCGGAGAAGGTGCTCACCTACGGGCGGCTTGCCCAGCTGGTCAACCGGATGGCCAACGGGCTGAGGAGCCTGGGGGTCGGGAAGGGTGACAAGGTTATCGTATACATGCCACTGACTCCCGAGGGAGCCATATCCATGCTGGCCTGCGCCCGGATTGGGGCGGTGCATAGCGTGGTGTATGCGGGATTCAGCGTCGGGGCGCTGCGGCAGAGGATCCTGGACGCTGAGGCAAAAGTCGTCATAACCGCCGACTTCGGCTACAGGCGGGGCAAGCCCGTGGCACTGAAGGATATAAGCGACGAAGCGTCGAAAGATATCGACCACCTGAAGCACATCGTGGTGTGGCGTCGGGAGACGAAGGACACCGCCCTGATGGAGAAAGAGGTCGACTTCGATGAGCTTCTGGCGAGCGGGGATGTCTACTGCGAACCCGAGGTGATGAACGCCGAAGACCCCCTATTCATCCTCTACACCAGCGGCACTACCGGGAAGCCCAAGGGTGTGGTCCATGTCCACGGCGGATTTATGGTCGGGACGTATTACCACTTCCGGGCTTTCTGGGACATGAAAGAGGACGACGTCTACTGGTGCACGTCGGACATCGGGTGGGTTGTTGGGCACAGCTACATCGTGTATGCGCCGCTTCTGTACGGGGCGACGACCGTCTTCAAGGAAGGAGCGCCCGACTACCCAGACCCGGGCGCCTTCTACAACGTTATCGAAAAATATGGCGTCAACGTCATGTTCACCGCGCCCACGGTACTAAGGATGTTGATGCGCTACGGCGAGAGCTATGCCAAGAACTACGACCTTCGCTCCCTTCGCCTGCTGACCTGCGCCGGCGAGCCCCTGAACCCCGAGGCCCAGAAGTGGGCCTACGAGCACCTGTGTGGGAACGGAGAGTGGGGCTACATCGTCGATAACTGGTGGCAGACCGAGACGGGTGGCCCGTGCCTGGGGACCTTGCCGATCATGAAGGTGAAGCCGGGCAGAGTCGGGAGGCCGCTCCCGGGGGTCGAGATGGATATCGTCGACAGGGAGGGTGTGCCGATCACGGAGCCAGACAAGGGTGGCTTCCTAGTCATAAAGCGCCCTTTCCCCAGCTTCTTCCGTACCGTCTACGGCGACGCGTCACGATATGACAAGGACTGGAACACCATCCCCGGATTCTACTTCTCCGGAGACGTGGCACTGCGGGATGCCGACAACTACTACATGGTTGTCGGCAGGGCGGACGACGTGCTGAACGTGGCTGGGCACCGGATAGGCTCGGCGGAGGTGGAGAGTGCGCTGGTGTCGCACCCGGCGGTAGCGGAGGCGGCGGTAATCGGGAAGCCGGATGAGATAAAGGGAGAGCAGATCAAGGGGTTCGTGACGCTGAGGGCGGGGGAGTCGGGATCGGATGAAATGGTGAAGGCGTTGAAACTCCACGTGCGTAAGGAGCTGGGCCCGATAGCCGTTCCGACGGAGATCGACTTCACGCCCGTACTTCCTAAGACGCGGTCGGGCAAGATTATGCGCCGGCTGCTCAAGGCACGAGAGCTGGGCCTTGACCCCGGAGACATCACGACCCTGGAGGACTAGGCACAAGAGGGCGTGGATGCTAGGAGACCTGACCTAACGGGAAGCATAGAAAGTCATTGCTGCCTGGGAAGAGGTTGTTCGCACCTCCGGAAATCAAGATTCTTACGACTAGGGTAAAAATATCGAAACTTCAGCTAGTACCGAACAACCCGATCTAACAACCATGAAGGGCGCTCCTCGGGGTCCGAGGCCCCCGGTCCGGCAAGGCCTGACTGTGACTGAGTACACCCAGGGGCAGTTGATGTCCCTTATTCAATGGGTCATGTCCGATGGCATACCCCGCACCGATGAAGAGCTTTTGACAGAACTTTTCCAGGAACTCGCTCACAGGCGCCGCGGCATTCGGATGGAAGCATATTGTCGAGTTGCCATGGCCAATCTTCGCAAACAGTCCAGTCAAGGTTTGCTGACCTGAATGAGACCGGCTAAGTGCACAGTATCCGTAGTAGGAAAGTTAGCAGGTAAGGAGCGAGAAATGAGAGAAGTTCAGCCGGGCCGCGTGCACATGATTACCGGGGGCTATCCGGTGGGGGCGTTGGCGGGACACGACATGGACTACGCCCGTATCCGGCTTCTTGAGTTGCTGGAAGAGAGGGGTGTGCAGGCTACTGTCGGCAACGACTTTACCGATATTCACCGCTGGCTTCCGGGCACAGCCTTAATGCTCACCTATACTGCCGGGCCCCACCTGGACGGTGATCAGAACCAGTTGGTGCGGCGGTGGATGGAGGACGGGGGCAGATGGGTCGGGTTGCACGGGACCAGCGGCGGCAAGGCGAAGCGCGTGGAGGGCGAGACCCGCAGGCGCATGATCAAGTCCGAGCACCACGACACCCTCGGAAGCTTCTTCATCAGCCACCCGCAGACCAGGAGATTCCGTGTGGACGTCTCGGGGGCGGACAACCCTTTGACACGCGGGCTCCCCTCTTCCTTCATGACCATTGACGAACCGTACATGATCGAAGTCCAGCACCCGAATGAGACGGACGTGGTCCTTTCGGCAGAGCTTGGCCCGGACCACTCGGGCTACGGGTTTGTCTACGACGAAGACACGTCACTTCAGGCCGACGGGAAGACGCGGGTCATGGGATACACCAGGGACGTAGGCAAGGGTGGAGTGGCCTACGTTGCGCTGGGACACTGCCACTCGCCGGCCAGCCAGACCAACCACGCCTACGACGAGACTGTCGAGGACCCGGCGTCGATGCCCTCTGCCTTCAGGGCCAGTTGGGACGTTGAGGAGTACGTGCAGATTCTGCGGAATGGGATTGACTGGGGGGTGGGGTAGAGGGAACCCCACCGGCATTTCTGGTGTTTAGGCCGTTCGCAGCGCCTCGCTGATCAGGCGGATGTGCTCCCGCCCAACCCCACAGCAGCCGCCTACGACCCGAGCGCCGAGTTGCTGCCCACTTCTTGGCTTCAAATTGATATAGTCTTCAAAGTGGGTTTAGAGAATGAATTAGTTGCGGACGCTCTGTAATGTCTCGGTGCAGGATGCAAATCCCATTCCCGGATCAGAAGCGGCAACACGTAGGCAAGAATCCGCAATTGCTCTCTACCAGTCATTTGACCCTGCGTCCGATATACCCATAGAGTTCTAATGCCGCTGGTCTGTAAACGTACTTTGTGTTGTTTTCTAGCACGGTCGTCGGCATG
This sequence comes from Dehalococcoidia bacterium, assembly GCA_965222055.1. GTDB lineage: Bacteria > Chloroflexota > Dehalococcoidia > Plut-88900 > Plut-88900 > Plut-88900. Next base: position 2,336,811 of record CBDCTF010000007.1, on the reverse strand, counting down.
TACCCAGACTGCTTGGTGTTCTTTGCACCACTCAATTATCTCTGGGTCAGTTACCCCTCTCCTCCCAATTGCAGTCTGTACGTCAACAAACCTGTACCCGACTTCCTGCAGAGCTTTAGTTACTGCTGGCGTCAGCGACTCATCGAGCACGAAGAGCTGATTACTTGGATCGGAGTCGGGATTCCCATTCACAGGCTGCATCCACTTCGTCGTCCGAGATGCCAAATGCGGCAGTTATCCAGCTCACCGGGTCTCCAGCCGTGATCATTCCCGAGATAGTCCGTGTGGGAATCCGAGTGCCTTTAATGCACGGTGCTCCGAACTGTATTTGGGGTTCAAGGAGTATGCCGGTCAGGGGTTCCCAAGAAGTTGCAACAATGGAAGAGTCCGCAAATTCCAGACCATGAATCGGAATTAGATACTGGCGGAGGACTTCAAGCGCCATCTGGCCATGCCTGCTTGCTGACAGTAAACGACCAGTCCAGTCGGCGAATATCTGACCCTGACCTGCCCATATGATCTCCGTGGCGAATGGGCGTTGAACTCCAGTTTCATTCCGTAACCACTGTTCTGTTTTTTTTATCTCGAACCAGCTTACACCCACTGATCTTAGGGCAGCGATAACACGCATCGAAACAAGGTCTTCAAAAGCAATCAACAATTCCACACCATGCATTGTGGCAAGTTCTTCTGATGCAAGGCCACGACGAATCCACCTGATGAGCTTGGTAGAACTGACAGGATAGACAGCGTCTCCGTGCGTAGCGGCCTTTAGATATCTTGCCGCCTCAGGAACATCGTAAATGCCGTCAAAAGCAGGGCAAGATTTTGGTTCTAGTGTGCTTACCATCATTGCTCAACCCCCCCAAAATATTCCTACTTAACATCGGGTAACGGCAGGCCTAGGAAGCACAACTACCGCAATAAAACGGCTGTATTGCTATCAGTATGACAGATCTCTCGGAGCAGCAATTGTACAAACAACCACTTCACCAGGGAAACTACCCGCGTCGCGCTGAGCTACGCTTCGTGGAGTCCCTGCAATGTTGACTATTTCAGCGATGCACTGCCGAAAGCCTCGCTTATCAGGCGGATGTGCTCCCGCCCCACACCGCAGCAGCCGCCTACGACCCGGGTGCCCAGGTCTACCCACTCTTGCACGCGTTGCACGTAGATATCCGGGGGAACTACCTTCCCGAAACCGGGCTTGGATACTACGAAAAAGGTGCCGGAGTTGGCGTAGGCAGCGAGAGGGCCTTGCCATTTTGAGCGCGCAGCCTTCAGCGCCGGACTGATGCAGGGCACATCGCTGTGCATTACGGCCAGCAGGGAACCGCCGATTGACATCACCTCGGCAAGGGTTTCCAGGAAGTCGAGCTCCGAGGGTGCAGTTGGCTCAACCTCTGACAACATGTGGACTTCACCCTCGGGGGTAAGGCTGCAACTAAGCCCGACCCACACCGGAAGCCCGGTCTCAAGGGCCGCTCTCAGGAGCGCGGCGCCGTGTTCCGCCTCCCGAATCATTTCGAGGAGGAGGAAGTCGGCTCCGGCTTCTGCCAAGGCGTGGGCCTGGCGCCGGTAGCTCTCTTCCAGCACGGGTAACGGCAAAAGGCCGCGCCCTCTCCGGCTGATGGCGTACACCCCGAAGCTGGACATGGAACCGGCAACCCATATGGGCCTGCTCGGGGCTGTGTTGGCGATTGCCTCCCTGACCAGCTTGATGGCCAACTCATTCAGTTCTACGGCCCGGTCCCCGAGGCCCGCGGACTCCAGATTGTGAGGCGAGGATGCGTAGGAGTTGGACGTTATGATGTCGGCGCCGGCGTTGATGTAGTCCTCATGGAGTTGGCGTACGGCGTCGGGATGGGTGTCGAGCGCTGCGGCACACCAGACTTCTCCGTGCATGGGCACACCCATTTTTTCGAGCTCTGTCCCGACTGCGCCGTCCAATATCAGAACGGGGCCTGAGTCCAATCTGGCCTGTAGTTCTTCTACACCCATGGCGAGTGGCTGTTGTTGCTGCCGAAGGTTTTCCCCTCGGCGTAGCGGCTGAAGGCGAAGGGTTTCAGGTCCGGGACGTTCTCGCCCATCAGGAGCTTGGACACCAGCTTGCCTATCCCGATCATCTTGAAGCCGTGGTTGCTGTCTTCGATCATGTAGACGTTAGGGGCCACCCAGTCGAGAACGGGCAGGTTGTCGGGTGTGAAAGCGCCAATGCCCCCGTTGGGCCGTTGCTTGAATGACGACCTGATGCCTTCGAAGCGGGACATGGTCGCGCCCATGGCGGCGCAGAAGTAGTCTGCGAACTCGGGCTCGGCCTGGTAAAGCTCGTTGGCGTGCCCGTAGGGGTCTACAACGGCGTCGGGCCCGATCTTGACGGGTGTGATGCCGCCCTGGAGGCCGGGCCTCTCCATGCGCTCGTTGGCGTTCTTGAAGTAGACGTACAGGTAGTCCCGGAGCATCTCGCCCGTGCGTTCGTCGTAGACGGGGGCGCTCATCTTCTCGATATGAAGGATGGGGGGATTCTTGCCCTCCGGGGTTATATAGGGCTCGTCGAAGTAGACCTCACCTTCCCGGAGTCGCCAGAAGGTCCACATGTCCTTGTTGACTATGGAGCCGTCGGGGTAAGAGCAGTCGATGTGGGAGGGCTTGCCGAGCATGGCCCAGTGCTTTGGAGTCCAGGCGCCGAGGGCCCAGATGACCGCGTCGCAGTCGATTTCGCCCTGGTTTGTGGTTATTGCCTTAACGCTACCGGCCCGGGTGTCGTAGCCCGTGACCTCGACGCCCGTTCGGATCTCGACCCCGTATTGCTCACATTTCTCCACCAAACCACGGAGAACGTTTCGGGTGCCGACGTAACCACTGAGACGTTCGTCCAGGGCCACGTCTATGCCCTCGGTTTTGAAGTCGGGCCAAATGGACGTGAGGAAGTCTCGGGCCTCCTTGCCCACGTACAGGTTGGAAGTGTAGTCCACTGACTGGTGGGACTTGTGCATCTTCTCGAAGTCGGGGGTCTGGTTGGCCTCGCCGCAGGAGACGTAGCCAACCTGCTGGAAGCCGAAGTTGATCGGGTCCTTCATCCAGACGTCGACGCTGTGCTTGAGTATGGGGTGCAGGGCCTCGGTCATGTAGAAGTTCCGGACGTTGCCGCAGGCTACGCCTGTCGCCCCCGCCCCGACGTGGCTCTTTTCGAGGACCAGTATGTCCCTGCCAGAGCCTTGGCCGCGGCTCTTGAGATCCATTGCCAGGTGCCACGCGGCGCTGAGGCCATGAATGCCCGCGCCGACTATGACGTATTTTCTGGACTCGTTAGTGGACATGAGTGTGCCTCCGGAAGGATAGGGACGCTTGATTTTGGGGGAGTTTAGGGTGGGGTGGGGGGTGGGGTCAAGGGAGGGTTATGGAGATGCGAATGGGTTTATGACACGAAGGCCGTCGTAGTCCTGCTCAGAGCTCATGTCTTCGGAGTAGACGGCGTCACAGCCGAGGGCTCGGGCCGCGGCGAGGATTGCGCCGTCCCAATATGACAATTGGAAGCGTTGGGAGATTGCGATTGCGGAATGGAAGATTTCCAGGGTGACGGGGTGGATTTGGAAATCCAAAATTGGCTCCAAAAACTTTAGGGCATCTTGAGGCGTCATCGGCATTGGTCGGGTCACACGTGTAACCTGCGAGTAAAACTCTTGCAATACCTGTACCGATACAGCGAGGTTGCCTTCGTCCAATAGCTCCATAGCTACGAGGCGCTTGCTAGCTTCCTGCGGGTCAACACTTACCGCATAGATCAGAACGTTGGTATCAACGAAGCGCATCGCGGTCATATAGCTCATCTCGGGAGATGTTCTCGGACATACGTATCCCAATGCCCCGCGCGTCGAAATCTGCAAAAACCTCCCTCAGGAGTCTGCGGCGACGTTCGAGGGGAGTTTCCGACTCCTCTTCAGTCACCTTCTCCTCCAGGGGCTTGGCCACAAGGCGGTTCAGGAAGTTTCTGACGAGCGCGGAAACCGACGTACCCAGTTCCGCTGCCCTTATGCGCGCCTGTCGATGGGTGTGTTCATCAATGGATACGGTGATGTTCTTCATGGTCACAGCCTCAATGCTTCTGCTTAGTATCAACGAGACGCATTACGGTCGTAAAGCGCTTCCCGTGGCAGATTCTCGCTCATGCGCAGTCCGCCACCATCCGCCGTTATGGACTCGACAGCCTCCTTCAGCAGCCTGCAGCGACGTTCCAGAGGCGTCTCTGAGCCTTGTCCGTTGGCCACGGGTTGTTCTACGGGTTCGGTTACCAGCGACTGGAGGTAGCTTCTAACGAGCGCAGAAACTGACGTGCCCAGCTCCGCAGCTCTTACACGCGCCTGCCGATGGGTGTGTTCGTCAATGGAAACGGTGATGTTTTTCATGGTCACAGCATCACAGTTGCTGTGATGCACAGTATATCGTAAGCGGACTCCGGGGACGAGTGTGGCTTGTAGCAACTCGAGTATCTTGGTGGGCCGGAGGCAGAAAGCCGACTTCCATGCCTTGCCCCGGAGGCTAGAACTGCGTCTCGACGCGGGAGGAGGCGTCGAAGAAGTACTGGAAGGTCTGGTTGTAGCGGAAGAAGAAGTCGAGGCGGTAGCCGTCTTCGTTCAGAGAGTGGGCGAGGCTGTCGGGGGACTTGTTGAGGTCCAGGCTGTTAAGGGAATGGTCCAGGTCTGCTGAGCCATTGTCTGAGATATTCACGATCATCTCCCGCCACTCGTAGCCGGTCATTTCCAGGTAGAAGTCGGCCTCATAAAGGTCGTCCTCTTCCGCCCGACGGGCAGAGCTACACTCGAAACCCTCGAAGACAATGACGTAGATTGCATTTTCTATCTTCAGCCCGACGATGGCGTCGCAGGAGCCGCCGCCGGCTGTCTGAAAGACATCGTCGCTGTTGAAGATCTGGCGGACTTCCTCGAACCATTCCAGAGAGGGGAATCGGGGCATTAAGCGCCTCCTTCCGAGTCGCTGATGCCGTACATGGCGAGTGGGTTGTCCCTGAGGATGGCCCGCTTCTGACCTTCCGTGATGTCTTCTCTCCCCCAGATGTGGTCGATGCTGTTGGGGAAGTCGTTGTCCCAGTGAGGCCAGTCGGAGGCGTAGACCAGTGCGTCGTCACCGAGGATGTCGATAGTCTGAGGGAGGAGTTTTTCGTCGGGTTCCAGGTGGACGAATACGTTGCTGCCGCGCAGGTACTCGCTGGGGGAGCGCTTGCAGTTGGGGGCCTCGACCTTGCCGCGGAGCTCCCATTCCTCGTCGAGCCTGTCGAGCATATAAGGCACCCAGGTGCATCCGGCTTCAAGAAAGGCGACGCGGAGGGTGGGGAACAGCTCGAAGATGCCCTCCAGGGCGAGGCTGGTCATCTGGATGATCTGCGAGACCGGGAACCCGACGGCGTGGCGCTGGATGAACCGGGTGTAGGGGATGTATTCGGCCGTGGCGTGGCCGCCGTGGATGGCGACGGTGGTGTCGAGGTCCTGGGCCTCTGCGAAGAAGGGATGGTTCTGCTTCCTGCCGATAAGTCCGTAGCCCACGGCAGGGGTGAATACCCCCGCAAACCCGAGCTCGGTAACCGACCTGCGCAGCTCCTTGGCGGACTCTTCGGCATTGATCAAGGGCATGACTGCAACCGCACCGAATCTGTCGTTGACCTGCAGCCAGTGGTCGTGGATGAAGGAGTTGTAGGCACGGGTCACGGCGACCGTGTATTCGGGGTCGACCATCATGGAGTAGGGAAGGAAGGCAGTGGGATAGAGGTAGGTCTTCTCGACTCCGGCCTCGTCCATGATTGCGAGCCAGTCGGAGGGGAAGGGGAAACCGGAAGGGCCGTTCGTGCCCGGGCGCCGCCCATTGTGGGGTCCATGCCGGGCTGCTTGGGAACCAGGGTGTTGTTGGAGTAGACGTCGCCATCCGCATTGGCCTTCCAGGCGTGGAGATAGGCGTCGTAGGGAGGCGGCATGTAGGTAGCGATGATCTCTTCGGGCTCGTTGATGTGGCCGTCGGAGTCTATGACCTGAAATGGCGGTCTCATGTGGGGCCTCCGGGGGAGGGGATGAGCCGATTATAGCAGGGGTGGGGGATTCAGTTGTGGGGGTTGGGACTGCTTGCGGTTTTTTGGGAGGGGGTTGGCGATGGAAGACGCCCTATTGATGCTACCCCATACGCTCGACTGCAGCACGGACACGACCGGGGCCGGCGGTCCGGCACGGCTCCTACACTGGGGTTGGCTGTACTGCGTTAGAGCAGCCGAGGGGGCCGGGTCCAGCTAGAGGCCCCACAGGCGTAATAATTCCAACATTGCCGGAGCGTCCGGGAGCCGGGAGCAACGGCGGAAACGACTAGGGCGGGGAGGGGCATCGAGAAGGTCCTCAACGTCGGTCCGGCCCCTCCCCGAGAGCGCACAGAGAGCGCCCTGCCCGCTTCGCCTGGGGCGTCGGGACTTACTGACCTTGACCTCTCATGTACGAGAGTGGTAGAGGTGTCAGGGGAACTTGTTATTCAGGGCGTCTTCCATCGCCTGGGTGTGGGAAGGGGTAGCCGGGGGTACTTGGGAGAGGAGATGGTGTCGTTCGCTTGAGCCGTGGGCGGCGTGGGCCGGTTCTCGGGATGGGCTGGGACGCTGGGTCCTCGGGATTCCGGTGTTCTTCCCTGGGTGTGTGGGTCCTCCTTAGGCCGTGGGATGATGACGGGCCAGTCGGAGATGAAGATAGTACAAGTGTTTCAATGCTGTCAAGGGGTTGAGGTCACTCGCCTTGGCGAGTGTTCGACTCTCCTCAGCGAGCCTACGGACCCATCCCCTTTCACGCGGGAGGGGACGCCACCCCATTCCGTTCTTGAGACCCTTCGACTCCGCTCACGCCTCGGCGCACGCCAGAGGCGCACTTTCAGCATCTTCGACAGGGCGAACGGAATCCCCCACACCTGTGGATGGGTTCCTGCCTGCACAGGCACGACGGAGGGGGTCGCAGAGGTGAGGGCCTGTCTCATAAGCCCGTTAAACACAGCCCGATTGGATATTCTTGACCAATGGGACGGGTTCCGTAGGCACTAATCCAAGTCGTAAAAAAGCGAGAAGTGGGGCGTGGGGCGACTTTTGAGACAGGCTCCGAGACCTGCCCATACGGGGGATGGGATGGGGGAGGGGGATGGATTCCGGCTCGGGGGCCGGAAAGACGGAGGGATAAGACGGGATACTGCCCCCCCCAGATTCCGAGGCCCCGCGAGGAATGACAGTAGAAAGGGCTCGGAATGTTAGTAGAAGAAGCCTCGGAATGACTCAGAAATCAGGATGACAGGGGAAAGGGTGTTGGGGGGAGGGAGCCCGCCTACCCAAAGGTTGGCGGGCTCCAGGGCGGATATTCAGTCTCGGGGCCAGGGGATGCATTCGAGACCCAACTTGAGGCCGACGTCCCTGAGAATGTTCTCGATGCCCTGCTGGGTGGAATCCGGGGAGTCCTTGGAGATGCGGGTCTGGGCGGAAACGGCGCGGATGAGAAGCTGGATGGTCTTGAAAAAGAGGGCATGGTCGTCGTGGTGGTTTATCAGGACTTGTCTGAGCCGCAGGCGGATGATGGCGATCTCCTGGTCGATGCCATTGAGGTCCTGGGAGCTGGCGAACCTCCTCCTGCTCCTGTGACTCATTTTGGATGTGTAGAAGGAAGCAGGGGATTGGGTGCTGCGGCGGGGTCGGTTTGTCAATTCGGCAGTCCTTTGGATGTGTTGGCAGATGCGTAGAGGCCGGGCTGCAATTGCTCGCGGCCAGATAGGGCATTATTAGATAAGATGTTTGAGTGGGTCAATGGGTTAATGTCACACTGAGGTCGGGGGATGCCCGGTCCTTGGGTGAGAGGTGTGATAGGAGCAAAAGGGAACAAAAGCAGAGGGCTAAACGTCTAACAGTCTATACACGACGAGAAGGAGGCCCGAGAAATGCTGTTTAGACGTTTAGCAATGGCCCTGATATTGACATTGATGGTGGTGGGGTTCGCCTGCGGTGCGAGCGCGACGGCGACGCCAGAAGCGATGGGGGAGCAACAAGATAGTGCATCCGTTACGTCCGGTTCGCAATCATACGGAGTGGGGGCTGCACCGCTTGCCACGGCGATGATGGAAGAACTGGACGACGCCATGCCCGCTAGCCCTGACTCCGGTCAAGATAGCGCTTTATCCTATTCGGTAGGGGCGACGGCGATGCCGGAACCAACCCCGACGCAATGGGCCTCTGCGGAGAGTAGTTTGACGCCAGCCCCGGCCCCGACCGCCGTGCCCGCGGCGACAACTTTCCTGGACTACCGCCGCAGCCCATTGATGGCCACTTCTCGGGACAGAACTTCCACGTTCAGCCTGGACACCGACCGGACCTCGTTCCAGCTGGCTCTGAACTGGGCAAGGGAAGGGTACCAGGTCGACCCAGACTCCGTGAGGGCGGAAGAATGGGTCAACGCTTTCAACTACCAGTACGCGCGGCCGAGAGACAACAGCAGCTTTGCAATCTCCTCGGCGCTGGTGGAGCACCCGTTGCAAAGCGAGATGCACCTGGCCCGGATAACGTTCCAGGCCCCGGACGTGAGGGATGACAACAGGCCCCTCAACGTGACACTGGCGCTGGATGCGTCGGGCTCAATGTCGAGCGGGAACCGGGTGGAAATAGCACGGGCGGCGGCGGACTCCATAAGAAATAGCCTGGGGAGCAATGACCGCATCTCCGTCGTCCAATTCTCGGATGACGTCCTTGATCGGTACACGGTTGAGAGCCGGAGCCCGGACGACCGCGAAGTCACCAATTCCATAGGGAATCTTCGGCCCAACAACAGCACCAACGTACAGGCCGGACTCAACCTGGGCGTACGGATCGCCGACCGGATGCGGTATGACCGCCCCGACTCCTACAACTACGTGATCCTCATGTCGGACGGGGTTGCCAACGTGGATGCGACGGACCCCTTTGCAATCCTGCGGACGGCGGACGACCGGCAAAGCAATAATCCGCTGCGGCTTATCACTATCGGGGTGGGTATCGAGAACTACAACGACTAGCTGCTGGAGCAGCTAGCGCAGTATGGCAACGGATGGTACAGGTACCTGGATGATGCAAACCAGGCTCGGGCCACGTTCAGCCGGGAAAACTGGACCACAATCTCGACTCCCTTTGCCGACCAGACTCGAGCCCAGGTGGAGTGGGACCCTGCGGCGGTTGATTCGTGGCGGCTTGTCGGGTACGAGAACCGAGTAACTACAGACCAGGCCTTCGAGGAGAACCGGAATGAGTTCGCGGAGATTCCCTCAGGAACTGCCACAACCGTCTTCTACGAAATACGGCTGACTCACAGGGCCGGAGGCCAGAATGGACAGCCCATCAGGCTGGGTGACGTGCATGTCAGGTGGGTCACGCCCATCAGTGGAGAAACGAGGCAGCAGGACGCGGAGATTCGGGGTTACAACGACATCCGATTTGACGAGCCGGGTGACGACTTGCTGCGGTTCGGGTCCATAGTGGCCCTGGCTTCCGACAGTTACGGCAGCCTGCCGTACGCGGAGGCAGAAGGGGCGTCGCTAATAGGCAGTGATTTGAGGGCGCTAAAGGATTCGTTGGATTCTTTGAGGTCGGGCCTGTCCCACTTGGACTCGTACAATGATTTCGACTACGTGCTAGTTTACCTCGTCAATACGCTGCCCAGCTATGAAGGCGGGTTCGGGGGTTCGGGGTACAGCCCCTAGAGGCCATCTTTAGGAACAAAATTTGGGACAGGGGCCCGGGCTAAGCCCGGGCCCCTGTTTCGCGCGTCGAGGGGGGTAGTGGGGGCAAATCCCGCCCCCATTCCGCTCTTGAGACCCTTCGACTCAGATCCCGGCTCGGCGGATCTTCCGCAGGCGGATGTTCCATCTGCGACGGGGTGAGCGGCCCCCCGACCGGCTGGATGGATTCACGCCTTAGGCGCACTTGCAGCCCGATCGGAGTCGGGAATGACGGAAGGGAGTGTGATAAAATTAGTTGCTAAGCGGTGCCGAGTGGAGAAGCGAATAGTCAGCGAATGCCAACGTGTTGATCTGCAATTCCTGTGATGTGATCTGGAGCAAGGTCCCCCGAGACCGTGACTACATGGACTTAGACGCTACCATCCGGATGTACAAGTCCCGCCGCTGCCCCGACTGCCGCAAGGCCCTTGAAGAGATCACAATTGTATCGGGCTTGAGCGACGGATAGCCGGTCCCTGCTTTGTTCCACCCTTCCCATCTTCTGGCGACTCCGAGAACTGCGTTTCTTTTCATCGGCATCCTGATCACCCTCGGCGCGCTTATGGCAGCGGGCGCTCCTCAGGCATTGGCCAACGGGGGTGTCGACACCAGCACTATATTCGAAGAGCAGGTCGAGGGGTATCAGGTCGTCGTAACCTCCACACCCGGCAACCCGACCGCGGGCCTGGTCCACTTCACCTTCAGCATCTCTGACGCAGCTAGTCGAGTAGTCATCACCGGAGCCACCCTCTCGCTCTCTGTCACTCCACCTGAAGAATCGGGGCTGGAGCCAAACTCCTTCGGCATCGAAAGGTCTACCGTAAACCCCGACCTGTACGACGTAAACGTCGACATGGACGCGGAGGGCGTTTGGACCTTGGCACTGTCCATCGATGGGCCCCTCGGTCCCGCCGAGGCCAGTTTCCCTCTCGAGGTCCGGGGCCCGGCCAGCAAGATTTTCGCAATACTCATCGTCGTTCTGGCTTTTCCGTTGCTGTTAGCTATGCTGGAGATTTGGAGACGCTGGGACCGGCGCAGGAAGAGAGCGCAACAAAACGGCGGCTCAGACGTTATTGACACCGACATTGCGGAGCAACACAAGAGTTGCTGATGAGAAACGTGAGATTTCTAGTCATGGGACTGGCCGCCGTGGGGCTGCTGTTAATAGCGGCCTGCTCTGGGTCGGCCCCCGAGACCTTGGAGTTCAACCTCGATATCCGCGATAGGGCGTTAGACCAGGACTCGCCGGTGTTCAGGGCCAAGAATGGGGACACCGTAGTCCTCTTAATAACATCCGATGAAGCCGGGACACTCCATCTCCACGGGTATGACCTGAAGGATGAGCTAGGACCTGAAGGTCTAACAAGGATGGAGTTCGTAGCTAATCTGGAGGGTCGGTTCGCGATGGCCGTGCATCCCGGCTCGGCCGGCGGGCACTCGCATGACAACTCCGATACCTTGGGTTGTCCCGACGTTGTCCCCCTCCCCGAGGGCGCCGAACCCCCGACTGTACAGGTGAACGCGGAGCCGGGGCCCGATGCCGGCGAAATCGAAGTTGGGGTTGTCTTGGAGAACTTCGAGCTGACCTTGACCGATACCGAAAGGGAAGTGGCCGAAGGTCACTGGCATCTCTACGTTGACGGAGAACTTCGAGGAATGCACCTGATACCTGAGGTCAAGGTCTCGGTAGAGTCTGCGGGTGAGCACGACGTAATGGTCAGACTATCCGACACTGAGCACTGTTACTACAGCACTGTTGCCATGACCACGGTGACCTTGACTGATGGGACGGGCCACGACGCCATGGACGATAGCGGTGACGAGGGCACTGTGGCCGCTCCTGAAGAGACCGTAATTGGATTCCTGGAAGTACTGCCGAGGTAGTGAGACCTTTGCGTAATTGCATGACAGGCCTCTCTTGCTATTCGGGTCACCATCCCTCTCCCCCCGCTCATACTTCGAGAGCCTCAGCACGAGCGGCCCCGTCCCCTCCAATGCAAGTTATTCAAAGGTCTCATCAAGGGAGAGGGGATAAGACACCTCCTCTCCCCCTCTCATGTGGAGTTATGCAGAGGTCCAGGTAATGGGAGAGATCTTTATTCCGGCACGTGATCCGGACTGCGCAACGTGATGGTGCGATTCCTAGCCCTAGCCGCTGTGCTCCTTGGGGCGCTTACTCTATTCCAGCCCAGCCTTGCTCATGCCCACGGGTTTGGGGAGCGGTACGATCTTCCGGTACCACTTTGGCTCTACCTGTACGGGGCCGGGGCCACGGTGCTGGTCTCATTCGTCGTCGTAGGGATGTTCCTTCGGGGCAGGCCCGGCGCCCGAGGCGCAGCCCGCTTCAACCTCTACCGGCTGCCTGCCCTCCGGCCCGTGCTGGAGAACGTCCTGACGCTGACCCTCCTACGGTTGATATCCGTGGCGACGCTGGGACTGGTGACAGCCGCGGCTTTCTGGGGTAACCCCGCCTCGATACTGAACTTCTCGGTGGCGTTCATCTGGGTGGGGTGGTGGGTGGGGCTGGGCTACGTGTTCTCGCTGGTGGGGAACCTCTGGGCGCTGCTAAATCCCTGGCGGGTCGTATTCGAGTGGGTTGCGGCCCTGTACGCGAGGCTCACGGGTGGTCGTAGGTTGGGGCTCGGGCTCCGGTATCCCGACGAGCTCGGGGTCACGCCGGCAATCGTCCTGTTCTTCGGCTTTGCCTGGATCGAAAACGTATACGTTAACGCCGGCGCACCGACCCACATCGGGATAATGGTTGTCTTCTACACCGTCGTTACTCTCGGCGGGATGTTCCTGTTCAGCAAGCACACCTGGCTTCAGTACGGCGAGGCCTTTTCCGTTCTCTACCGCTTCCTCTCCAAGTTTGCCGTTACCGAGGTCCGTGCCACAGACCCATTGGCGTGCGCCCAGTGCGAGCTCACCTGTGAAGAGTCGGGCGAGGAATGCGTCAACTGCTACGACTGCTTTGAGCGGGCAAAAGGGGCTCGGGAGTTGAACCTGCGACCCCCGGGCGCCGGGCTCGCCTACCCCCAGGCAGTCCGCACCTCGGAGGTAGTGTTCATAGTCCTGGCCCTGTCCTCCGTGACCCTGGACGGCTTTAAGGAGACAGAGGCCTGGCAAAGTGTCAAGGAGTACTTCCTGACCGGCGTTCAGTTCTACCGCAATGACCTGAACACCACCCTTGTCCTGGTCGCAACACCCCTTGTTTTCATGGGCGTCTACCTGCTGACCTGCCGAGTTTCCAACCTAGTGTCGGGGGAGGGGGGTTCGACGGGCGAGACGGCTCGGGCCTACATACCATCGCTAATACCCATCGCGCTGGCCTACAACGTGGCCCACTTCTTCTCGTTCCTCGCCATCCAGGGGCAGCTTATCGTCAAGGAGATTTCCGACCCCTTTGGCTGGGGCTGGGACCTGTTCGGCACGGCGGACTGGCAAGTACAGATATCCATAGTGAGCGCTCGGCTCGTGTGGTTTGTGGGGGTAGCGGCGATAGTCATCGGACACGTGATCGCGGTTTACGTGGCCCACGTAATATCGATGAGGAAGATGGGCGCACGGGTGGCGATAAGAAGCCAGTACCCGATGGTCGCGCTGATGGTTGGCTACACGGTGGTCAGCCTGTGGATCGTGGCCCAGCCCATCACTGCCGGGTGACCGCTCCGTTCTGGGAAACCCCACCCCTGGATTCACGCTCTGCCGAAGGCGGACTTTCAGCACGGCGCACTTGCAGTCTGACTACGCAGGAATGACGGTTTAGCAATGGTGTCGTCCAGGCGGAGGGGAGTGGAATCCTCACTCCCATTCCGTTCTTGAGACCCTTCGACTCCGCTCACGCCTCGGCGCATCTTCGACAGGGCGAATGGAATCACCACTGCCCCTCCTGGGGGATTGCACAAAGGCCTCTCCGCGGGCCTTAGACCAGTATCCGGCCCCCGTCCACCAGGATCACGTGACCCGTGACCATGGCCGAGAGGTCGCTGGCCAAGAATAGTACCGCGCCGACCAAGTCCTGGGGTTCGACCATCCTGCCGATGGGAATCTCGGCTACCGTAACGGCGAGGCGTTCGGGGTCGTTGATTGTTGGGGCCATCATGTCGGTGTTGGTCGGGCCTGGGGAGATGGCGTTGACGCGGATCCCTTGCTGTGCCCACTCCACGGCCAGGGAACGGGTCAGCCCGACCACTCCGTGCTTGCTAGCTATGTAGGTGGCCGAGATATGGCTCTTGGGTACGACGAAAGCGAGCTCCGAGGCGGTGTTGACGATCCTGCCCCCTCCCGTCTTCATCATCTCCCGTGCCGCGGCCTGGCAGCCGAAGAACACGCCCCTGAGATTGACATTGTGGAGGCGGTCCCACTGCTCGGGCGTGAGGTCCAGGGCAGCGCAGCGAACGGTGACACCGGCGTTGTTGACCATGATGTCGAGGCGGCCTTTGTCGGCAACGGTTTGGGTGACGGCATTTCGGATCTGGTCGGGGTCGGTGACATCCACGTCAAGGGCCCGGCCCACGCCGCCCGACTCTTCGATGAGGGCGAGGGTCTTGGAGGAGTCCTCTCGTCGTTGAGGAAGGTCGGCGATGGTAACGTCGGCCCCAGACCTTGCCAGCCCCATAGCTATCGCCGCTCCAATGCCCCTCGAACCGCCGGTTACTATCGCAATCTGTCCGCTCAGGTCTATGGATGACGCCAAGGGATCCCCTCCTTGCAGGACGTTTGTGGTCTATCTCGGTCGCCGACACCATAGCATATCCAGAGTCTGGCGGGCAGGTGGAGGCAGGCTTGTGTTTGCCGCTGGGCACGGGCGTCTGTGGTATTCCTGGAACTATGCAAAACCTGACCGGACTAGGGAACCCCGCCCGAAATCCGCTCATACTTCGACGGGCTCCCGCCTCGGCGGATCTTCGACAGCACGAGCGGCCCCACCCTCCTGTCTCGGCCAGGATGGATAAAGATGCATTTGCTGAGTTACACAATAGGAATTATCTCAAGAGAAAGCGGGAGTTATGGTGAGGATTAGATGTCTGTAACCTGGGGGCAGTTTGCCGAGCGAGAGCCGGAGCTGGCGGCTCTGGGTGAGGGGCAGCTTGCTCGGACGGGCTTGGCGTTGGTCGGGACGCTGCGGCGGGATGGCTGGCCGCGCATTTCGCCCGTCGAACCATTCATCGTCGATGGGAACCTGTATCTGGGCATGATGTGGCAATCGCGCAAGGCACTGGACCTGCTGCGCGACCCGCGTTGCGTGGTACATAGCACGGTGGTCGACCGTAAGGGTAGTGAAGGCGAGTTCAAAGTCTACGGTCATGCCGTCGAAATCACTGATCTGGATGAGCGGCGTCGGTTTGGTGATGCCGTATTTGCGGCGATCGGGTTCCGGCCCGAAGAGCCCGAGTTCCACTGCTTCGCCGTCTCCATCGAAAGCGTTGCGTTCACCAAACTCCGTGACGATCAAATGCATCACCGGGTCTGGAAGCCTGATTAGCCCAGGGGCGGGCGAGGCTTGGCTTGTCGGGGAGGCGGGTGCGCTGTATCGTGGGAAACCGACTTAACCGGAACGAGTCCTAGCTCTCTAATAGGAGATGTAAAACATGGCTGACGTTCTTAAAATAGATGCTCACCTTCACCTCTACGCAACCAAGGCCATAGGCGCTTTCGAAAAAGGGGACTACGGCATCTGGGAATACGGCGAGAAGCCGGGAGTCAAGTTCAGCGAATACGACGGTGACCTGGCCGACACCCTGGAGGCGATGGAGGCAGCGGGTGTCCACAAGGCGATCGTAGTTAACCTATTCTCCACTCGAGGGGTGATGGAGCGAGCCGTCGCGAGGATGCCAGGGAGGATGTCGGCGTCGGAGCGGGAGGCCGCGATCAGGGAGGTTGAAGCGGGGTATGCAAACGACTTGAGGGAGTTCAACGTCGGCGCGTGCGAGCGGGTCAAGGGCCATGACAACCTGTTCCCGTACATCGCCCTGGACGCCATAGCCATGCCGGGGGAAGAGGGTGCGACACACCTGCGGGAGATGGTCGAAAAGCACGGGGCACGAGGAGTGAAGCTGCACGGGCCTGCGCAGGGTTTCAACATGAGCGATGAGCGGATGTGGCCCGCTTACAGCGCATGCCAGGAACTGGGCATACCGATAGTCGCCCACTCGGGGCCGGACAAACTGGGCGTCGGGTATGCAGAGCCCCGCGCTTTCGCAACCATGCTGGCAGCCTTCCCCGACCTAAAAGTCGTCATAGCCCACATGGGCGGAGGGACCTGGGGTCAGGCTCGGGAACTCGCCGAGACCTATCCCAATGCCTATTTCGACTGCTGCGAGATCATCGAGTGGGTCGGCAGCACCATTGCCCCGTCTGAAGACGAGTTCGCCCGGCTCATCCGGGACATTGGCGCATCCCGTGTCTTGATGGGCTCAGACTTCCCTTGGTACGATTTGGACCGTACAATTGAGCAGGTCATGGCGCTCCCATTACTCTCCAACGAGGAGAAGGAGGGGATGCTGGGGGCCTACGCAGAGCAGGCCCTGGGCCTCTGATCCAATCCGGCCAACCGGCCGAAGGTCACTTCTGGCAGGTGCGGCAGAAGTTGGTCATCCGCTGATTCGCCTTCACCTCACCGATCCTGCCGCCGCAGGTGGGGCAGTCCTGACCACCCTTGCGGTGTATCTTCAGGAAATCCCTGATCTTCAGGTCGATCCGCCCGGCCATCCTCTCGCCAATAACCCTCGTGGCCTCTGCGAGCACCGAGTGCATACTGTTGTACAGGGTCTCGACTTCCTCGTCGCTGAGGGTGGTCCTGCGCCGGAAGGGGTAGATGCCCGCATCGAAGAGGATCTCGTCGGAGTACGCGTTGCCGATTCCGGCGAGGAAGGTGTCAGTGACCAAGATGCGCTTTATCTGGCCGGTGAAACGGCGGAGCCGGGTATTGAAGACTTCGAGAGTTACTTCGGGGTCAAGGGCGTCGGGGCCCATGCGCTCAAAATTGGGGATTATCGACTCCTCACCCGGCCCGACGCAGTAGACCTTACCCATGACCCGCATATCGTGGTAGCGGAGGTCCATTCCATCGCCGAGCTTCAGCGTGAAGCAGGTCTTGGCGTGGGTTTTCGTTTCGGGGTCGACGTACTGAAAGCGGCCTGTGAGCATTGGGTTTACGGCCAGCGTGTCTCCCGACTCAGTCTTGAAAAGCAGGAACTTGCCCCTGCGGCTGACGCCGGACAAGGTCTGCCCTGCAAGTCTCTTGGCAAGGTCGTCGGACGTGGGGAACCGGATGACAATGGGGATGCGGGGCTCCACGGAGTCGATCCTGACGCCGGGGATCTTCCCGTTGAGGAATGCGATGATGTTTTCGAGGTCGGGTATCTCGGGCACGGGGGGTCCTCCTGGGGGGCATTATACTTTTCGCCGCCCGGAGGGCGAGAGGTTACGGTGGGGTGTTGGAGGGTAGTGTGGGGTGGGCGGAGTGCCTGTTTTACGATTTGCGGCGTCGGGCCCAAAAGAAGCGTTGGCTCTTCCGGACTGGTGCACTTAGCAACTCCGGGTCGATCGGAGGGGCAGCGGGTTGCCGCTCTTTCTGGGGTAGGTACTTGAAGTGTTTTTCTCGAAACTCAATATCGGTCATAGTGCCTTTGGCCTTGTTGCAACTGGCACAGGCCAATTGACAGTTTCGCAGGTGGTCAGGGCCACCGAGTGATTTCGGAATCATATGCTCGATTTCGAGTTCGTCGTATCGATACTTATTGCCGCAGTAAACACACTTGCCTCTCTGGTCGTGGAACAACAGGCGTTTGTCCTTGGCTTTCTGATCTTCGCCCAGCAAGGTGGCGCGTTCGGAGAAGGTTTCGGCCGTGACAGAGTCGTATCTGCGGGAACTCTGGCGGTCTTTCGATGGCCCATGTTTTTTCTTATTCACCGTGACACTTTTGGCACTATGCTTTTTGTTGCACTTAATGCAGAAGTCGTAGCGAGAATCCTTATACACACCGCACTCTGGGCACTCGTCAATATCGCCAGACTCACTCATATCCCAGTGCGCCCGGCAAAGATAATGGTCCTTACGACGTAGTCTCTCTTCGCAGGTTTGTTCTTTGCATAAATTGGGCATCGCGTAGCTGGCTCCGTTGTTGTGTAGATGCGGCAGTCTAGCACGACTGGATACATCCAGACACTGTCGGATTATTGCGTATTACATAACCCCGCGTTGACACTCAGCGAAACCCAATGGCACAATGCTTCCGGTTTTCCGTGCGGCAATTCCCATTGAAACAACTAGCTCTGCCCACTCCCCCCGAGGCATCCTGAATATGGAATCCGTCCTTTCCGGCTACACCGTTGTAGACCTCTCCCGAGACATGGCAGGGGCCTACGCCTGCATGCTGCTGGGCGATATGGGCGCCTCTGTCATCAAGGTGGAAACCCCCGACGCCCCTGACTGGAGAGGCGACGCGCCATTCCATCACTGGAACCGGGGTAAGCGGAGCGTGGCCCTCGACTTCTCGGTGGAAGGGTCTCGGGGTGCATTCGAGGCTATAGTGAAATCGGCGGACGTGGTCGTGGAAGACTATCTGCCCCGCGAGGCCCGGGAGCGTGGTTTGGACTACGAATCGCTGAGCGATCTGAACCCACTTCTCATCTACTGCGCCATTCCGCCTTTCGGGGAGGAGGGCCCTCTCGCCGACAAACCGGCCAACGACGGCGTTGTTGCTGCCTATTCGGCCCTCATGGGCAACCAGAACGGTCCTAAAGGTATGCCCGAGTACAGCACGGTGCCCGGCCCGAGCTGCGGGTCGGCCTTCCTCGCGGCCTACGCAATAACTTCGGCGCTTTACGTGCGAGAGGCCGAGGGAATCGGACAAAAGATCGAGGTACCTCTTCTCAACGGCTCGGTTACCATGCAGGGTAGCGGCTTTATCCGGGGCCCGGGTCTCGGGGACCCTGAGGGCCCGGAGCGAGACCCCCGAGGTGTGAAGCCCGCCTACCGCCTCTACCAGTGCAGCGACGGCAAGTGGATCTTCATCGCCTGTGGCAACGATACTTTTTGGGGCAAGCTCTGTATTGCCCTCGACATGGAAGAGTTTACGGTCAATCCTCGGTTCCGGGACGCACCGTGGTCATTTACGCCGGAAGACCATGAGGCGGTCAAGAAGATCATAGGAGAGAAAATCGGCAAGGAACCGCAGGCATACTGGGTGCAGTATTTCGATGAGCACGACGTTCCTGCCGCCCCCGCCGACTCCCGTGACGACTTCCTCGTCGACCCACAGGTCCTATCAGACAACATCCTGGTCAAAGTTGATGACCCGATGCTCGGCATCATGACCCAGCTTGGGCCGCCGGTGAAGGTCGCCGGGCTGAACGGCTCTGTTCCGGCTCCGGCGCCGGGGCTCGGAGAGCACGGAGTGGATGTGTTGTCAGGATTGGGATATGGAGAGGCGGAGTGTGCCAGGCTGGTGAAATCGGGGGCGTTGATTTGCTGACCTCCCCGTTTTCCAACATCAAGGTGGTCGATCTCTCCAGCTACATAGCGGGTGCGCTATGCCCCGGACTGCTGGCTGACTTCGGGGCTAGCGTAATCAAGGTCGAGTCCCTGATCGGCGACCCTTTTCGCAGCCTCGGGCCGACCTTCCAGGACTGGAACCGGGGCAAGAGGAGCATATGCATTGACCTTAAGACGGAAGAGGGGCGGGGGGCGCTATATCGTCTCGTCAAAGAGGCGGACGTGGTGGTGGAAAACTACCGGCCGGGAGTTGCACGGAGGCTTGGGGCGGACTACGAGACGCTCAGCAAGATAAATCCCCGCCTCGTGTACTGTTCGGTGTCGGCCTACGGGCAGGAAGGGCCATACAGGGGCAAACCGGGCTTCGACCCCCTTCTCCAAGCTCGGAGCGGGGCCATGGCCTTCCAGGGAGGGACGTCCAGGCCGCCAGTTTTTCTAGTGTTAGCGATCTCCGACTACGGGGCAGCGTGTCTCGGCGCTTATGGTGTGTCCCTGGGACTGCTGGCCCGTGCCCGGACGGGGAAAGGCCGGAAGGTGGAGACTTCGCTGCTGCGGGCTTGCATGGCAACGCAGTCGGGGAGGTACGTGGTGGTTAGAAGCGGAGCGAACGGGGCCCGGGAGGCGGACTATGTCGGCGAAAGCCCCGGCTACCGGCTCTACAAGACCTCCGACGGATGGATCTTTTTGGGTGTGAGGTCGGAGGACGAGTGGGAGCGGCTCAACAGTGCTCTCGGGAGAAAGACGGCGGCTATGGAAAACGGGGCCTCATCCGATGACGCCCTGTCCGAGACCTTATCCCAAACTTTCGTCTCCGCCCCAGCTGTTGAGTGGATTTCGAGGCTGGAGAAAGAACGAGTCCCATGCTCCCTAGTGCAGCAGGTCTCAGACCTCTACGACGATCCGCAGATGAAGAGGAACGGCCTAAGTGTGGACTACGATTCCCCGGACCTGGGACCCATAACCCTGCGGGGCGCTCCGGCCATCTTCTCCAAAACTCCCGGTGTGTCGGAGAAGGCTGCCCCGGCTCTGGGGGAGCATACGAACGAAATATTGAATGAAATCGGTTATTCCGGGCCCGACATTCAAGCGCTCCGAAGCAGTAAGGCGGTTGGGTGAAAAATATGGTCTCTCAAAGATTGCAGAACAAAAAGGCCCTGGTTACGGGGGGTGGCGTGGGAATTGGGGAGTCGATAGCGCTGGCGTTCGCTCGGGAGGGGGCCGACGTGGCGATAGCCTCCCGGAACACCGCCAACCTAGAACGGGTGGCGGCAAAGATACGTGAAATGGGGCGACAATGCTTGCCCATCACCGTAGACATCGCCGACGAGGACCAGGTCATTGCGATGGTGAACAAGACTATTGCCGAGTTCGGAAGGATAGACGTACTGGTGAATAACTCGGGGATTCCGGGGCAGTTTCTGGACGTTTCCAACATGGACCTGGCCGACTGGAACCAAGTGCTGGCAGTTAACATAACAGGAACGATGCTTTGCAGCCGAGAGGCCTTGAAAGATATGCGGCCCCGGAAGTCGGGGAACATCATCAACATTTCCTCGATGGCCGGGAAAAGGGTAACCGCCAAGCGAAGCTCCTACGTCACGTCCAAGTGGGGAATGCACGGGTTTACGCTGACTTTGGCCCAAGAGGTCGGGCCCGACAACATCCGGGTCAACTGCATCTGTCCCGGCGCCACCGAAGGAGACCGGATCGAGAGGGTAATTAGCGCCTTCGTCGGAAGCTCGGAGCGCACCTACGAAGAAGTGCGAGCACGGCTTGAAAGCCGGGCATCCCTTCGCCGTATGGTCACACCCGAGGAGGTCGCGGAGTGCGCCGTGTTCTTCGCCTCTGAGGACTCGAGCGGGATGACGGGACAGATAGTGGATGTCTCGGCGGGGACATGACTGATAGTTACGGGCTATAATATATAGCATATTCTTTGCATCTCAGTTTCCCGTGTGGAATACTCTATTCATATAGGAGGCCGATATCATGGCACTCGCCAAGGGTCCCGAAACTGTCAATAACGAATTCCACTATTACCTAGACAACCAGGACGACTTCGTGAAGAAGTATGACGGCAAGGTCATCGTCCTAAAGAACCACGAAGTTCTGGGGGCATACGACACTTACATTGACGCTTACATGAAGACCAAAAAGCATCACGAGGTGGGCACCTTCATGCTCCAAAGGGTCAGTGAGGGTGAAGAAGAATACACCGTAACCATCCACTCACCGGTGTATCCCCCATAGCCCGCCAACTACATTCCTTCAGTTTTACGACCGTATACCACAGTCGAGTCCGCGTGTTGAAGACACGCTGCATGATCTCCGACGCATGGGAGCCGGGCAGCGATGAACCGCATCCCCCAATGCTTGAGTTCACTGCTTTATGGGACACCGGAGCCACAGGCGGCGTAAACTCCCAGACAGTTGTGAATGCCTGCGAAATGCAGGCTACAGGCACTCGAACGATGCGTCACGCTCAAGGGTCGACCCAAGGCGTGCCGACATACACAGTCAATATGAAGCTACCCAATGACTTGGAATTTCAGGCGCTTCCCGTAATCTTGGGTGATTTGCCAGGCTACGACATGCTCATCGGGATGGACATCATAGGGCTTGGGGATTTTGCGATTACACACCCCGGAGGTGATACAAAGTTCTCTTTTCGCGTTCCCTCACAGGCCGACATCGACTTTGCAAGGGACGATAATCGCGAAAAAGCTATGCGAAGTAGACGGAGTTAGAGAAAAGAAAAGGGAGGGAATAATCTAATTCTGCCCCTGATCCCTAAAACTCTTGTTTACCGCCCCATCCAGTACTCCGCGATATCCACACCTCGCCAGAACTCCACGTTGGGGTGGGACTTGGCGTAGCGTATCAGCCGCTCCACCGACGTTAGCCTTGCCGGACGGCCACTGGCCTGGGGGTGCAGCGTCATGGTCATGACGTTGCCGTATTTGTAGGCGCCGTCGAACTCCGCGGCGTAGGTCTCGTAGACGCTCTGGGGGTCCTGCATCGCCGATCTCATGCCCGCCTGTGGCACGAACGCGAAGTACCCGTAGTCGTCCAGCACCCACTTGACCGGTACTTCCACCAACTTCTTCCCTTCGACGTCGTGGATGTAGGGCACGTCGCTGTCGTGCATGCTGGTGTCGTAGGCGAAGCCATGCTCCGCCAGCAGGCGGATGGTGTCCATACTGGTGTCGAAGAAAGGAGCCCTGTACCCGAGAGTCTTCGTGCCGGTAAGCCGTTCGAGGATTGCCATGCCCCTTTCGAGGATTTCGGTTTCCTGGTCCAGCGGCATGGTCCCCAGGGCCTCGTGCATGTAGCCGTGGTGCCCGACCTCGTGGCCCTTCCTCACGATCTCCCTCACCATGTCCTCATAGTTCTCGGCGACGTAGCCTGGGATGTAGAAGGTGGCCTTGATGTCGTAGTCGTCCAGCAATTTCAGGATGCGGGGCACGCCTCGCTTGGGCCCATACTCGGCCATGGAAAGCAGGCCGGGCCTGTTGGCGAAGTCGGGGTTTCTGCCAATCCACGAACTGACGCCGTCGATGTCGAATCCCAGGGTTACTACGCACTGGGTGTCTCCGGGCCATATGCCTGACATGGTGTTCCTCCTGATGCTTGGGGATCGGGTCTAGGAAAGGCCCCGCTCGGTCCAATGCCGGGCGATTTCGTCGCAACGCATGAACGCGACATTGGGGTGGGACATAATGTGCTGAATGGTACGCTCCAGGCACGACAATCTGCTCGGGTGCCCGGAGACCTGTGGATGAAGGGTCAGGATGTAGCACCTGCCCTCCCGGTAGAGGGTGTCGAATTCTGCGGTCCAGGTGCGAGTCACGGCCTCCGGGCTGCAGAGCGGCCCTCGGACTCCGGCGGCGGGAGCGTACCCCCAGTAGGGGAAATCATCCAGGTGCCATTGCACTGGCAGCTCCACCAGCCGAGACCCATCCACGTCGTGAACGTAAGGGGCGTCGTCGTCCATGAGGCTGGAGTCGTATGAGAAGCCGTACTCCACTAGTAGACCGAGGGTTTTTGTGCTGATGTCCCAGGACGGCGAGCGGTAGCCTCTTATTCGGAAGCCTGCCTGCCGTTCCAGAATCTCCAGGCCCGTCTCAATTGCCCGCCGCTCCTCGGATTCGTCCAGGCCGGCGGGCCGCTCGTGGATGTAGCCGTGGTGCGCGACCTCGTGGCCGCGTTCAAGAAGATCGGGGACGATGTTCGGGTGGTTCTCGGCGGTGTGGCCCGGGACGAAGAAGCTGCCTTTAATGCCATATTCCTCAAGCAGGTCCAGAATCCTGGGCACGCCTACCTTGGGCCCGTACTCGCCCATTGTCATGGCGACGGGCCTGTTGGCGAAGTCGCCGTCGCGCCCCAGCCACGAACTGACACCGTCAACGTCGAAGCCGATGTTGACCGCGCACTGGACGCCGTCTTTCCAGAGACCGGCCATCTACGAGTTCTTAGCCAGCCACTGCTCGGCGATGTCGCCGGCGGTGGTGATGGCGACGTTGGGCTTGGTCAGCATGTGCTTGATAGTCGTTTCCAGGCCCGCCAGGTGCCCCGGATGTCCGGTGACCTGCGGGTGCATGACCAGGATCATGCAGCGGCCTTCCTGGTAGAGCCCATCGAACTCGGCGATCCAGGTGCGGGCCACCGAGGCCGGACTGCAACCGGGGCCCCGCAATCCCGCCACCGGAGCGTAGGCGTAGTAGGGAAAGTCATCAAGGAGCCAGTGGAATGGAATCTGGAGCACGTTGCCTTTCGAAGTCTCAATCATATATGGGGCGTCATCATCCATCAGGCTGGAGTCGTAGATGATGCCCCGCTCAGCGAGGAGAGCCATGGAGTGGTTGCTGGCCTCGCCCCCCGGGACCCGGTAGCCGGTGATCTTTTGCCCTGCGGCCTTTTCCAGCGCCTCGAGGCCCCGGTCCAAGTCTTCTATCTCCTCTTCCAGGGTGAGCTCTGCGGGCCGCAGATGCATGTAGCCGTGACCTGCAACCTCGTGGCCCCTGGCCAGGATCTCCTTCACGAGGTCGGGGTACTGCTCGGCGGTGAAACCGGGGATGAAGAAAGAGGCCTTTAGCCCGTATTCATCCATCAGGTTGAGTATCCTAGGCACACCGACTTTCGGGCCGTAGTCGGCGGCGGTCATCATAACCGGCCTGTTCCTGAAGGCCGGGTCCCTGCCGATCCAGTTGCTCTGGGCGTCGATGTCGAAGCCGAGGTTGACGGTGCACTGAGTAAGGCCAGGCCATATACCGGTCATGTCGAATTACCTCTCATAGATGGCTTGGAGGGGTCTGTTGACGGCTAGTTTACACCATAGGGGAGGGGGTGGGGTTGACCAAGAATTCAAATTTAAGTCATCAAGCATGTGTTCATCGGTCTGAACGTGATATCATGAATCGCAATCACGAAAGGGGCAGACCAGATGGAGTTCAAATTCGGCGAGCTTTTCTGCGGCCCCGGTGGGTTGGCCCTAGGTGCTGTGTGGGCTAGAGTGACTGTGGATGATAAGCCGTTTTCAATTGCTCCTATCTGGTCTAACGATTTTGACCGAGACTCCTGCGATACGTACCGGCACAACATCAACCCAGCCTCTCGTCATGCAGTCGTATGCCGTGACGTAAGGCAACTTGATTTCTCACGACTCACACCGATTGACGCTCTAGCCTTTGGATTCCCTTGCAACGATTTCAGCGTCGTGGGAGAGAAAAAGGGCATAGATGGAGTTTATGGGCCTCTATATTCCTTCGGGGTTCAGGCGTTACATCACTTCAAGCCACAATGGTTCCTTGCTGAAAACGTAGGCGGGCTGAGAAGTGCAAATGATGGGCGCACCTTTCAAATAATCCTCGAAGAACTACAGCAGGCAGGATATTTTATAACGCCCCATCTTTATAGGTTTGAGGAATATGGCGTGCCACAGGCTAGGCATCGCATAATCATAATCGGCATACGATCCGACATAAATGTTCAATTTAGAGTACCAGCCCCGCCCCTTGGCTCATATCGTACGAGTAGAGAGGCTATTGAAGAGCCGCCTATCCCTTCGTCAGCTCCTAATAACGAACTTACGAAGCAGTCACCACAGGTTATTGAACGCCTAAAATATATCAATCCAGGTGAAAATGCATTTACGGCTGATATGCCAGAACATCTCAGGATAAATGCCAAGGGAGCAAATATAAGCCAGATCTATAAACGATTGGACCCGGGTAGGCCTTCATATACCGTCACCGGCAGTGGCGGCGGCGGCACCCACGTTTATCACTGGAGCGAAAATCGGGCCTTGACTAATCGAGAAAGAGCGCGCCTTCAAACGTTTCCAGACGATTTCATCTTCAAGGGATCTAAGGAAAGCGTCAGAAAACAGATCGGTATGGCACTTCCTCCAGTAGGTGCGAAGACCATCTTTGAGACAATTCTAAAGTGCTTCGCGGGTGTGGAATATCCGTGGGTAGCTCCTAACATCTCGTTCAGGCGAAAGGCAGCCCCGCGACGGAACGGGCAACTCAGATTATTGGAAGGGAAAAGTGCTTACCGAACGTTTGTTTGATACAGTCTTGATAGATCCTGTCAAACAGAGTGCCGATACACTTTATATAGTATCTGGCTATGCTAGTGCGACAATGGTGTACAAACATCTTCACAGTCTGGCCAAGTACAAGAAAGATATAAAGATCGAACTGATTGTTGGTATGGTTGTGCGGGACGGCATATCAGCAAAAGATCACGAAAGTTTTCAGGGGTTAGTATCTGACAAAGACAAAGGCTTGATCAGTTGCCGCTATGTAGCCTATGGACCGGCTGTACACTCCAAAACTTTTGCTTGGTATTCGAATGATAACCCCAAAGTAGCATTTACGGGATCAGCCAATTATACGCAGTCGGCTTTCAGCAACTCTAGAATGGAAGCCATGATAGAGCATGATGCGGATTTATCGCGCGACTATTTTGACCTTATACGCCAGAACACCGTTGATTGTACTGACTCCCAAGTAAGTCAACGTATCGCCATTCATGACGAGCCGGGTTATTCGATGAAGATGGCTGAAGAGGTTGGAGAAACAGGTGAAACTGAGAGATTATTTGCTCTAGAAGCACTGATGAAACTCCCTAATCGAAGAGTTAGTTTACTGAGCAGGAATGGACTTTTGCCTAAAAGATCAGGCTTGAATTGGGGTCAACGCCCCGAAGCAGGTCGTGAACCAAATCAAGCATATATAAGGTTGTCTAAAGAGATTTACAAGAGTGATTTCTTCCCGAAAAGGGGCGACCAGTTCACTATGATTACTGACGATGGCAAGACTCTGGTATGTGTTCGGGCGCAAGATAATAGCAAAGCAATCCACACATCTGATAACAACAGCCATATGGGACGTTACTTTAGGTATAGGCTTGGCTTACCGGAAGGCAGTTTGGTAGAGAAGCATCATCTTGAGCAATACAGCCGTACAGACGTCGACTTCTACAAAATAGACGAAGAAACCTACTATATGGACTTTTCCGTTGGCGGACAATCTATCTCCTGAAGACCGCAAGAAGAATATGTCCCGCATTCGTTCTCGTGGGAACCGCTCGACGGAACGTCGGCTACGTAGCTCACTGATTGGAGCAGGTGTTGCGGGCTTCAAGCTACATGACACTAGCCTTCCAGGTAAGCCCGACTTCTCTTTTGCCTATGAAAAAGTCGCGGTATTTGTAGACGGATGTTTTTGGCACGGTTGCCCCACCTGCTACGTTCGTCCTAAGTCGCGCCAATCCTATTGGGATGAGAAACTAGCGAAGAACAAAGCGCGTGATGTTCGGTCTAACTCTAAGTTGGAAGAGATGGGGTGGAAGTCGGTCCGGATATGGGAACACACTATCAAGAATCCGCCAGAGGCTCGCATGGTTGTAGCCGAGGCATTGGCAGAATATAAAACTGGCCCTGCAAAAGAGCCGATCCCAGCCATGAAGTTAGACTCGCTTGAAGTCGTAGAAGAAACGGAAGCTAGCTAAGGTCTTCAACTTATGTTGTAAAGCTCTATGGCGTTCTCCCCCAGCACCTTGGACTGGTCGGATTCCGATAGCGGGCTGATATTGTTCTTCAGGACGTCCACGGCCCCATAAAGCCCGTCCGAGTGCGGGTAGTCTGCGCCCCAGATGAATCTGTCCGCGCCGAGAATGTTGATGGTGGCAACTGCCATCTCGTCGTCGGGCTCAAGTGAAATCCAGCATTGTTTGTAGAAGTAGTCGCTGGGCTTCATCTGCATTCCCGTGGCGAACCCGAACTTTTCGTAGAACTCGTCCATCCGGTCAAGCCAGTAGGGCATGAACCCCGCGCCAGTCTCCAGGACGATTATCTTTATGTCCGGGAACCGGTCGAAGACAGTGCCCTTGAAAAGGCTGGCGAAGCCAATGAAGGTGTCGTTGGCGAGGGTGAGGAAGTTCCACCAGGTGTTTTCGGGGACGCCGCCGGTGTACAGGTTGTCGAAGACCTGCCGAGGGGTGGCGGCGATATGAAGGGACACCGGCAGATCGGACTCCTGTGCCAGGTTCCAGAATCGGTCGTGGCGCGGGTCTCCGTAAGAGACGCCGTTAATAGGGTAGCCGCTGATGAAGACACCCCGGGCCCCGATCTTAGCCGTCCTTTCCAATTCCTTAGCCCCTTCCTCCGCGTCGGATACCGAGATGTGGGCGATGGGTATGAGCCTGTCGGGATTGGGTCGGCAGAAGTCCAGTATCCAGTCGTTGTAGACCCGGCAGTAGGCGGCAGCGAGCTTGTAGTCGGGGCATTCCGATTCCCATGCAAGGCCCATTGTCGGGTACAGGACCGTGGCCTCTATTCCTTCCGAGTCCAGCACTTTGAGGCGCTCAATGGGGTCAACAGCACCGGGCTCGAGACCTTCTTGATAAGTGATCTTTCCGGGAGTCAGCAGGTCCTTTACATCCTTGCCTATGCCGCTCGGCCTGCCGAACATCCCGCCCGAGATCAGGTAGCCCGTGGGTTTCTTGCCGTCGATCTCCAGGTATTCCAGGCCATCCTCATCGACGGCTATGCGCATCGCCCGATGCCTGTACTCGGGCTCAAGGTTTTCCACCCACAGGTCTGGGGGCTCCACGGTGTGGCTGTCAGCGTCTATGATCCTCGGCATTTCTCGGGCCTCCCTTCACGGGTCTATGGGGTGAATTCTACATTACGGACGGTCGGGTGGAGGGTCGGCAATTTAGGCGTTTGACGCTTTGAAGTCCTTCAAGATACTATAGCCTTCAGATAGTACAGTCTATCTATAGGAATTGCGGTGAATCGCGGACTTAGCAATGTATGGAGGGTTGCCATGAATAGGGTGATAGGGATAGTGCTGATCGGCCTCCTGCTACTGGTGGCTATGGCATGTGGGTCCGGTATCTCCCAAGAGGACCATGAGGCAACCGTTGAGGGCATGGAACCAGTGTCTACGGTAATTGTAGCATTGGGAGAATGGGGCATTTCGGCATCCCCCGACAGCATCCCCGCAGGGTTGGTGCGGTTTGACGTCACGAACGGAGGCCCGAATGACCCGCACGAGCTGGTAATCTTCAGGACGGACGTGCCGATTGGCGAGCTGGAGCAGATTGCCATCGCGAACTCTGAGGAACGCGGTTTCCTTCCCGAAGAGGGCGTTGACGGTGTTGAGTTCATCGGGGAGATTGAGGAGTTCGAGCCCGACCAGAAACGCACTGGCGTGTTCGAACTGGAGCCCGGCGACTATGTCTTCCTATGCAACATAGTGGAGCATGACGAGATAGACGAGGAAGGCAACCCAGAGAGCCACTTCCTTATGGGAATGTCCATGACCTTCACTGTCAACTAGCTAAGGCGAAAGGAGGCGGGCCGCCAGGAAGTGGCAGCCCGCCTCTCCACACGGAATCCAGGCGCAATCTGTCAATGAACGGGAACCCCACCCGGAATCCATTCGACCTGCTCTGGATGAGCGGATTCCTGCCCCGCCTCGCAAACAACGGTCATATACTGTGAGGCGGATTCCATATCAGGGGTGGTCGGGTCAAGGGGTGCGTGTCTCACCTCTACTGGCAAACTCGGTGATGGCGTCGTATATGCGGAGCATCTCTTTATCTCTTTCGTCGGCCCAATAGTAGGGCTTGACCGCCTCTCCACCGAGAGATTTGATCAGCTCCGGGTGGTCGTCGACGCAGAAGTCGGGGTGGACGGGGATGCCGAGAATCTCCAGGCCCTGCCGGTAGTTAGCGGTGGGCTTGACGAAGCAGTCCTGGATGTAGGGGCGCAGCTTGTGCCGTTCGATGATCTCCCACCGCAGCCCCACGCCCGACCATATGTAGATGTCGTGCCCGTCGTACAGGAGTTTTTGGAAGACCTCGTAAACGTGGGGCCGCAGGCTGCCGTCGAAGGCGATAAGAGTGTCGTCGACGTCGAAGAAGATATTCATGTGTTCCTTATGCGGGTTGCGCCGCGCAGATGGGCGAGCGAAGGGTTAGGACTCTGTCGAGGCCGGCGAGGTCGGGCGAGATGGAAGCGTCGGACTCCGGCCAAAACTCCAAGGAACGGGCCAGGACTAGTATTCCAAGGTCCCAGCCGATCTCTACGAACATTGCTCCGCCGGGCCTGAGCTTGTACTTAGCCTGTCGGATTAGCCGCTCGATTACTGTGATACCGTCCTCTCCACCGTCCAGGGCGACTCGGGGCTCGTGGTCACGTATCTCCCTCGGAAGGGCGGCGAGATGCGCCGAGGGTATGTAAGGCGGGTTCGATACCAGGATGTCGATTGGCCCGGAAACTGGGGCCAGCAAGTCGCCCTCAAGCAGCGTTACACGGTCTTCGACTCCATGCCTGGATACGTTCTCGCTTGCGAGTTTCAGGGCCGCCGGTGAAATGTCCGTAGCAACAACCCTCGCGCCCGATAGATTCACTGCCAGCGCAATTGCAATAGCCCCGCACCCCACCCCCACCTCGGCGATGTTGAGGTCCTCGACCCTGCATGTAGGTCGGGCGGCGAATTCCAGGGCAAGCTCCACGAGAAACTCGGTCTCGGGGCGGGGGATCAGGGCCCGGGAGTCGACCTTGAAGTTGAGTCCGTAGAACTCCCTATGGCCTGTGATATAGGCCGAAGGTTCCCCAGCAGCACGCCGACCGATTATCGAGTCGAAGCGGAGTTGATCTGAGGATGAGACATCGGAGTCTAAAGCCAGGAGGAGTTGCTCTCGTGTGCATTCGAGCGTTGACCGCAGTAGGTATTCTGCCTCGAAACCTGCATCCTCCACCCCCGACTCCCGCAGCTTTTCCCGAGCCTGCCTGAGGACGTCCCTGACCCTCACTCTATGCGCCCCCGGACCCCACCCCGGCCCTGACCAGGTTCTCTTCCCGCTCTTTGTCGGCCAGCGCCTGGACCAGCTCTCCCATCTCGCCTTCCAGGACTCGGGGCAGGTTGTGGATGGAAAGGCCGATGCGATGGTCGGTGATGCGGTCCTGGGGGAAGTTATAGGTGCGCACTTTCTCGGAGCGGTCCCCCGTTCCAACCTGGGAGCGGCGGGCCTCGGCTACCTCTTCCTGCTGCTTCCGGTATTCGATGTCGTAGAGCCGGGCCCGGATGACGGACATGGCTTTGGTCTTGTTCTTGAGCTGCGAGCGTTCATCCTGGCATACCGCGACCAAGCCGCTTGGGAGATGAGTGATCCTGACGGCGGTGGCGACCTTGTTGACGTTTTGGCCCCCGGAGCCACCGGCGTGGAAAATGTCGATCTTCAGGTCGTCGGGGTCTATGTTGACCTCAACATCCTCCATTTCGGACATGACGGCGACGGTTATGGTGGAGGTGTGGATGCGTCCTGAGGACTCGGTGGCCGGGACACGCTGGACCCGGTGAACGCCACTTTCGTACTTGAACTTCCCGAAGGCGCCCTTGCCTTTGATCTCGAAGACGACCTCCTTGAGGCCGCCGATGCCTATGTCGTTTGTGTTCAGGACTTCAGTATGAAAGCCGAGGTTCTGGGCGTACCGGACGTACATTCGGTAGAGATCGGAGGCGAAGAGTGCGGCCTCGTCACCCCCGGCACCCGCCCTGATTTCCATAATCACGTCCTTGCTGTCCCGCAGGTCTCCCGTGACCAGGGCCTCTACGATCTCGCTAGAAAGCCGTCCGTGCCGCTGCTCCAGCGTAGCCATCTCTTCCTTGACGAAGGACTTCATCTCCTCGTCCAGGTTGTCGTCGAGCATAGACCGGCTTTCTTCAAGCTCCCGCCCAACATCTTTGAACTCCCTGTAGGTCGTCACCAGGTCCTCGATGGAAGCGCGCTCCCGAGAGAGGGCCTGTATCCTCTGATGATTCATGGCGATCTCGGGGTCGGACAGGAGCCGGTCGAGCTCCTGAAACCGAAGGTCCATATCTTCCAAACGGTCGAACTTCTCCACTCTATCTCCCCGGTCTGTTCATGGAAAACCCCCAGAGGTCAGGGGGCTCTGGAGCCGATTATAACAAATGCCCGTCGGCTGACCCCCGGCATTGGTACGGCGACTTCACTTAACCTATAATCTACCGGCTGCATCCGGGCCACGGGCCAAAGCCACAGACACGTGAACAGTATAGAGCCGACATGAACAGTATCGAGTGGCGAGACGGCAAACTTATCCTCCTCGACCAGACTCTCCTTCCGCGACAGGAGGTATACCTCGAACTGGACGACTACCGTGAGGTAGCGCGGGCCATCAAGGAGATGCGTGTCCGGGGCGCGCCGGCCATCGGGGTGGCGGCTGCTTACGGGGTGGCCCTCGGGGCCCGCGCCATCGACTCGATGGACATGTTGGATTTCAAAGCCCGCCTGGACCCTGTCTGTGATGAGATAGCCGCGTCCCGGCCCACGGCGGTAAATCTCAGGTGGGCCGTCGACCGGATGCAGAGAGTCTTCGACGGACAGCGCAGCCCGGAAGCCGCCAAAGACGCCCTCATTGCTGAGGCGATCACAATCCACCGAGAAGACGAGGCAATCAACCGCCGCATCGGGGCGCACGGTGCGGGGCTTATCCAAGGCGGTGGCATGGTGATGACTCACTGCAACGCCGGGGCCCTGGCTACTGCGGGATACGGCACTGCGTTGGGGGTCATCCGCTCCGCCATAGAATCCGGGACACCCGTCCGGGTCCTGGCCACCGAGACCCGTCCTTTCCTCCAGGGTGCAAGGCTCACCGCATGGGAGCTCTCCCAGGACGATATCGACGTTACGCTGATAACCGACTCTATGGCAGGGCACTTCCTGAAGTCGGGTGACGTTGACTGTGTAGTGGTCGGGGCGGACAGGATCGCCGCCAACGGCGACGTGGCGAACAAGATTGGCACCTACTCGATAGCTGTCCTCGCCAAGGAAAACTCGGTGCCCTTCTACGTGGCCGCACCGATCAGCACCCTGGACCTGACCGTCGCCACCGGCGACGAAATCCCCATTGAAGAGCGGGACCCGAGAGAGGTGCTGGAATTCGCAGGTATCGGGGTCGCGCCCGAGGGTGTCAAAGCCGCCCACCCCGCATTCGACGTCACACCTTCACGCTACGTCTCGGCCATCATCACGGAAAACGGCATCGCCCGGGCGCCTTATAGTGAGGCCCTGAAACTGCTTTCGGGCACCGGGGCCTGAGCGTTCAATAGAAATTCAATATGACTAAAGCAACTATAGGAATCATCGGAGGCAGCGGCCTCTACGATATGGAAGCCCTTCTCGACAGAGAAGAGGTCAACGTCGACACTCCTTTCGGCAGTCCCAGTGACGCTATAACCGTCGGGACCCTGGAGGGGCGTCGGGTGGCGTTTCTCCCTCGGCACGGCAAGGGGCATCGTATCAGTCCTACGGAGATTCCGGCTAGGGCCAACATATTTGCATTGAAAACCCTGGGAGTGACCCATATCGTCTCGGTGAGTGCGGTTGGCAGCCTGAAAGAGGAGCTGCATCCCTTGGACATGGTGGTCCCCGACCAGATTATCGACAGGACCAAGAGCCGGGTTAACAGCTTCTTCGGAAGAGGAATCGTGGCCCACGTCGCCTTCTCCAACCCCTTCTGCCCGAGCCTCAGCAGCGTCCTTTACTCCGCCGCCTCGGAGACCGGGGCCCGAGCCAACATGGGTGGGAGCTTGGTAGTCATGGAGGGGCCTCTGTTCTCGACGCGTGCGGAGAGCGAACTGTACCGCTCGTGGGGTGCGTCTATCATCGGCATGACCGCTCTGCCCGAGGCAAAGCTGGCCCGAGAGGCCGAGATCTGCTACGCAACCCTGGCCTGCGTCACTGACTTCGACACCTGGCACCCGGACCACGACTCAGTGTCGGTTGAGTTGGTGATATCCAACTTATTGAAGAATGTAGCGGCTGGGCAAGAGATAGTCAGGCGGCTTATATCGGACGTGCCGGGTCGGGAGCAGTGCGTGTGCCCCAGCGCCTTGCAAAACGCTATCATAACCGCCCGGGAAGCGATTCCGGAGCAGGTGAAGTCAGACCTTGCACCCCTGATAGGGAAATATTTGTGAGTCCGAAGACTGCCTGTTTCTGGCCTTTGCACCCCTCAGGCGTTAAACTGTTGTATCGAACCACGGGCCCCGGTAATGCCGGGTCGGATAGTTGAAGCCGGGAGGACGAAATGGCTTCGGAACAAGACGTTTGGCAGGATGAGGGTGAGCCCTTCGCCAGGATTACCCCGAAAGCTGCCAATGAAATGTTAGCTGACGGAAACGTCCAACTCATAGACGTGCGGAACCAGGACGAGTGGGACGCGGGACATGTGCCCGGCGCCACTCTCATTCCAGTCGATGACCTGTTTTCCAGGATGGACGAGCTGGACGGAGACAAGAAACTTCTCTTCATTTGCGCCATGGGAGTACGCAGTGCCCTGGCTTGCGAGATGGCCGCCGCTTTCGAATATACGAATCTGTACAATATAGAAGGCGGGACCGGAGCCTGGGCGGATGACGGTTACCCGATCGAATAAGAGGCACGTTTCCTCCTCGCCATTCGGCGTTAGCGCGTCTCCCTTTCGCCCGACTCCCGCACCTTACTTCCAGCAATTTCAGAAAGAGAGCCTTAACGCCCCATGGCAACAATAGCATCGGACATCAAGGACGCGGGCCGCGCCGCCGAGGGCCAGGACCGCATGGACTGGGCGTTCCGGGAGATGCCGGTCCTGCGCACGATCCAGGAACGCTTTTCCAAGGATAAACCCTTAGAAGGGATGCGGATTGCGGCCTGTCTTCACGTCACCACCGAGACCTCCAACCTGATTCTGACTCTCAAGGAGGGGGGAGCGCAGGTCGCCCTTTGCGCCAGCAACCCCCTCAGCACCCAGGATGATGTCGCCGCGTCTCTGGTAGTCAATCATGGCATACCCGTCTTCGCCGTCCGAGGTGAGGACGACGACCTCTACTATCAACACCTCAACTCCGCCCTCGACCTCAAACCCCACATGACCCTCGACGATGGCGCCGATCTCGTAGCAACCGTGCACCGTGACAGGACCGAACTTCTCGATGATATGGTCGGCGGGATGGAAGAGACCACAACAGGCGTTATCCGCCTCAGGAGCATGGCTGCCGACGGCAAGCTGCTCTACCCCGTCATCAGCGTCAACGAAGCAGACACCAAGCACCTCTTCGACAACCGATACGGCACGGGCCAGAGCACCATCGACGGCATAATCAGGGCGACCAACGTCCTTTTCGCCGGCAAGACCATGGTGGTCTGCGGCTATGGATGGTGTGGCCGTGGGATCGCCAGCCGAGCCCGGGGACTCGGGGCTCGGGTCGTCGTAGTGGAAGTGGACCCCATCAAGGCCCTTGAGGCCGTGATGGACGGCTACCAAGTCATGCCGATGATGGACGCGGCTAAGATAGGGGACATCTTCGTAACCGTTACAGGCGGATACCGGGCCATCGACACGCACCACCTGGCCGTAATCAAGGACGGAGCCTTGGTTGCCAACAGCGGCCACTTCAACGTTGAGATAAACATTGAAGCCCTGGAGGAGTTGTCCGTAGGTCAGCGTGATATCAGGGGTGTGGTCCGGGAGTACACCTTCGCCGACGGCCGGCGGGTCCACCTTCTCGCCGAGGGCAGGTTGATAAACCTCGCCGCTGCAGAGGGACACCCGGCCAGCGTTATGGACATGAGCTTCGCCAACCAGGCGCTTTGCGCTGAATACATGGTCAAGTCGGCTGGGAGCCTCGGGCCGGGAGTCCACCCCGTGCCCCGGGAGATCGACCAGCAGGTCGGGCGTCTTAAGCTCCTATCCATGGGCATCCAGATTGACGAGTTGACCGACGCCCAGGTGAAGTACGCCAACAGCTGGGAGTCGGGGACTTGATCGTCTCCTGATCACGCGATCACATTAAAGAGCTAAGGAGAATATATTGAGCACAACCCTGATGACTTCCGAGTCCTACATGCTCACCTCGGAGTCAGTCACCGAAGGCCACCCCGACAAGCTGTGTGACCAGATTTCCGACGGAGTCCTGGACGCGATCCTGGCCCAAGACCCCCAGGGGCGCGTGGCATGCGAGACGGCAACTACCACCGGCCTCGTACTGATCGCCGGAGAGATCACCACCAATTCCTATGTCGACATTCCCGCTATCGCCCGGGATGTGATTCGGGACGCGGGCTACACTCGGGCCAAGTACGGCTTCGACTACGAGACCTGTGGTGTGATCGTATCCATAAAGGAACAGTCGGGCGATATTGCCTTGGGCGTCGACCGCTCGCTGGAGGCCAAGGAGCAGGAGCTCCCCATCCAGGAGAGCCACAACTTCGATCTCATTGGCGCCGGGGACCAGGGTATGATGATCGGCTTCGCCTGTAACGACACGCCTGAACTGATGCCCATGACCATCTCCCTGGCGCATAAGCTCTGCCGCCGAATGGCGGCCATCCGCAAGGATGGCACCCTCCCCTACCTCCGCCCCGATGGAAAGTCCCAGGTCACCGTCGAATATCGTTATGGCGTACCCGTAAGGGTCGACACGGTTGTCCTCAGCTCCCAGCATGACCCCAATGCAACTCACTCGCAAATCGAGAGCGACCTTATTGAAAACGTCGTGATGAAAGTCATACCGGCTGACCTGCTGGACGCTAATACGAAATACCACGTGAATCCCACAGGGCGCTTCGTAGTCGGTGGGCCGATGGGAGACGCGGGACTCACGGGACGCAAGATTATCGTCGACACCTATGGCGGCGTGGCCCGGCACGGCGGTGGCGCCTTCTCAGGCAAGGACCCGACCAAGGTTGACCGCTCCGCCAGCTACGCAGCCCGCTACGTTGCCAAGAACCTCGTCGCCGCGGGACTCGCGGATAGGGTGGAAGTGCAGCTCTCCTACGCCATTGGCGTGGCCCACCCCATATCCGTAGCCGTCGAGACCTTTGGCACGGGCAAGGTCCCCGATGACCTGATCCTGGAGCTCACCAAAAAGCACTTCGACCTCAGGCCCGCGGCCATAATCGAGACGCTGGACCTCCGTCGTCCCATCTACCGTCCCACTGCCGCCTACGGCCACTTCGGGCGTTTAGATTTGGATCTGCCCTGGGAGCACACCGACAAGGCCGAGGCTCTGATGGCCGATGCCGGGACCCGGGGACAGGTACAGGCTAGTTAGCAGGCCGACCCTCCCGAATCGTCCGGCAACGCCCTGCTGGGGTACAATCGGGTAGATGCCGGGCGAGATTAAATTTGGAACCGACGGTTGGCGTGGCCTTATCGCCGACGATTTCACCTTTTCCAACGTCCGTATTTGCGCGCAAGCCGTTGCCGAATACGTTAAGGGCAGGGGACTCGGGGGGCGGGGGGTGGTGGTCGGGTACGATACCCGTTTCCTCTCCGAGCGCTTCGCCGACGATGTGGCAGGAGTCCTTGCCGAGAACGGCATCCGCGCCTATCTCAGTATCTCTCCCGTGCCGACCCCTGTCGCAAGCTACGCAGTCATGGACAAGGAAGCGGCAGGGGCGGTAGTCATTACGGCCAGCCACAATCCCGCCGAATGGAACGGCTTTAAATTCAAGCCTGAATACGCAGGAAGCGCCACCCCCGAGATAACCGCGACGCTGGAATCCATCATCGCCGATATACAAGAGCGGGGTGGCGTGCCCAAGCCCAACGCAGAAGAAACGAACGCTAATTGCCTCATCGAGACAGTGGACCTGGTGCCCGCGTACGAACGCCACATCGCAACACTGGTCGATCTGGATAGGATCAGGGAGTCGGGGCTGGGGGTGGCCGTGGACTCGATGTACGGGGCGGGCATCGGATACGTCAAGCGAATTGTAGCCGGAGGCTCGGCAAGGGTGAGTGAGATACACCGGACCCGCAACCCCCTTTTCCCGGGGCTCGGGCAGCCGGAGCCTATAGCCCGTAACCTCGCCAAACTGAGGGTCCAGGTCAGAAAGACCGGCGCCGACGTGGGCCTCGCCACCGACGGGGATGCCGACAGGGTCGGGGTCGCCGACGAGCACGGGAACATCCTTACCCCCCTCCAGATTTTTGGGCTGCTGGCCTACTACCTCCTGGAGGTGCGGGGAGAGAGAGGCCCGATGATCAAGTCGATCACCACAACCAGGATGATAGACCGGCTGGGAGAACGGTACGGCGTACCCGTCTACGAGACTGCGGTCGGCTTCAAGCACATCGGGCCAAGGATGATGGCGGAAGACGCCCTGATCGGGGGAGAGGAAAGCGGGGGCTTCGGTTTCCGGGGCCACGTCCCCGAGCGGGACGGGATTCTGGCTTCCCTCTATATACTGGACCTCCTGGCCCAGACCCGCAGGACGGTGTCACATCTGATTGAAGACCTATACAACCTTGTCGGGCCGCACCATTATGACCGCGTCGACATCCCGATATCAGGCATTGCCAAAGAGCAGGCCAAGGATCGGATAGCAGATGCACAGCCCGACTCCATAGCCGGAATGCCCGTGTCCCGGCTGGACAGGACGGACGGGTCCCGCTTCGAGTTCGAGGACGGGAGCTGGCTCCTGTTCCGCTTCTCGGGCACCGAGCCTTTAATGAGAATCTACGCCGAAAGCAGGAGCATGGAGGCCGTTGACCGACTTCTGAACGCCGGTCAAGCCCTGGCCTCCGCATAACAATGATAGACCTGGACGACCACGGAATCTACGATGTCCTTGACCAATCAAGGCTGCGGATCCGGTTGCGAACCATGGCCGAGCAGTGCCGCAGGGGATGGAACACTATTCCTGTTCCGGACCTGCCAGAGAGCTACAGACACGTTGACCGCGTGGTGCATTTCGGCATGGGTGGTTCGGCTATAGCGGCAGACTATCTCCAGACGGTAGTCTTGCAGGCAGGCGGCCCTCCGGTGGAAGTGTTTCGCGGCTTCGAGTATCCCAGTCCACTCGACGATGAGACCCTTGTCATCGGGTCAAGCTACTCCGGCAACACCGAGGAGACACTCTCGGCCTTCGATCCCGGGTTGTCGGGGTTTAAGGTGGCCGTGACGGGGGGAGGACGAATGGAGGAGACGGCAGCGGAGAATGGGATACCGGTCTACGCCATTGACATAGTCTCCGAACCTCGCGCTGCGCTTGGCTATTGCCTCTTCACACTCCTGTCGTGCATGAACAGGCTGGAGTTGGTCGAAAACCTTGAGTCGGACGTGGAGGAAGCCATCGAGTTGGTCGAACGGCTCTCGGAGGAGTATTCGGAGACAACCCCGACGGACGAAAACAAGGCCAAGATGTTGGCCTGGCAACTGATGGAGAATTTGATTGTGGTCTATGCCGGTGATATATTCAGCTGCGTAGCCCGGCGCTGGAAGACCCAGTTGAACGAGAATGGGAAATCCTGGGCCTTCTACGAAACGCTGCCGGAAGCGGGCCACAACGCGGTCGAGGGTCTGGAAAGGCCCGGCAATATCTCTGATCAGACCCACGTTGTTCTCTTGGGCGCTAATGCCGTGGATGAGCGCCTCCAGCCCGCGTATGACGGCATAGTCGAGTTGCTGAACAGGAGCGGGGTCGGGCAGAGTGGTGTCGAGGCGGAGGGGGAGTCAGTCTTGGCACGGATAATGAGCCTGACGGTGTTGGGAGACTACGCTAGCTACTACCTGGGTCTGCTCTACGGCGCCGACCCATCCCCCGTCCCCCGGATAAATGCCCTAAAAGCAATGATAGAGGAAAGTTATCAGTTAACGCCGTGTTGACTCGGACGGAGGAGCCATGCAGTTAGCCTTCACGCAAAAGCAAGAGGCGTTCCGCCAGGAGATAAGGGGCTTCCTTAAGCAGGAGCTGCCCGACGACTGGGAGGGGCTGGAAGAGGGCGACGAGTACGAGGGCGAAGGCCTGGAGTTCACTCAGCGCATGGCCAAGACCCTCGCTAACAAGGGTTGGCTGACCCTGGCCTGGCCCAAGGAATACGGAGGCCAGGACCGCCCGATGATGGAGCAGGTCGTCTACCAGGAAGAGATGGCTTACAACATGGTCCCTCCTGCCACCCTGGACATGGGAGTCGGGGGGATAGGTTGGGTCGGGCCCACGCTCATGCTCTACGGCACCGAGGAGCAGAAGAAGGAACAGATTCCCTACATCGGTGCAGGGGAGAGGTTCTGGTGCACGGGATACAGCGAGCCGGACTCGGGCTCCGACCTCGCCTCCCTTCAGACCGAGGCCCTCTCCGAGGGCGATCACTACGTGGTCAATGGGCAAAAGACGTGGAACAGCGGCGGCCACGCTATGGACTGGTGCTGGCTTGCCGTCCGCACCGATCCTTCGGCGCCTAAACACAAGGGCATAAGCCTGGTCCTGGTAGACCTAAGGACGCCGGGCGTCACCATCGAACCAATCGTGAATATGGCCAATTCTCATCACTTCAACGAAATATTCTTCGAAAACGTAAGGGTGTCCAAGGCCAACCTGGTGGGCGAGGAAAACATGGGCTGGTACTACGTGGCCGTGGCCCTGGACTTCGAAAGGTCTCACATAAGGGACGCCGCAATCCAGAGGCGTCACCTGGATGAAATAGCCGCCCACTTGGGCAGGTCCGGGTCCCGAAGGCCGGCCTTGAACGCGGATGAGTCCGTCAGGAACAGGCTGGCAGATGCGGCCATAAACATAGAGGTGGGCCGGTGGATGGCCTACCGGGTGGCCTCGATGCAAGGCCAAGGTGTCGTGCCCAACGCCGAGGCCTCCATGTGCAAGCTCATTCTCACCGAAAGCGCCCAGAAGCTTGCCAATACCATACTATGGGTGCTTGGCCTCCACGGTCAGCTGGGACCCGGGTCCGCGTGGGAAGTGTTCAGAGGCCGGTTCCAGAGAGACTATCTGCTTTCGATAGCGCAGACCATAGCGGGAGGCACCTCGGAGATACAGCGGGGAATTATTGCCCGCAGAGGTCTTGGATTGCCCCGAGGATAACCAGGCCTAGTCGTGTCAACGAGGCAGCCCCGAGTCCTGATTTCCTTGCAGGAAACTTAGAGGAGAGATGAAAGATGCCGCTATCCCTTGAAGTAGCCGAGAAGATGGCGGACGCTGCTAAGGCCAAGGCCGTCGAAATGGGTTGCTCCATGAGCGTCGCCATAGTAGATAATGGCGGCTACACCATTACTGTCTCCAGGATGGACGGCGCCTTGCCCCTGTCCTCCGACGAAGCCATAAACATGGCCTATACGGCGGTCATGTTCGGGGCGGAAGGAGCCAAGATAATTACAATGGTAGCCAAGCCCTGGTTTCAGAGCATGGTCATCTCTACTCAGGGCAAGATTGTTCCCGCAGACGGTGAAATGCCCATCAAGATTGGCGGAGAGATCGTGGGTGGAATAGCTGCTGCAGGCGCTTCCAATGAGCAGGACGTCGCCTGTTGCGTTGCGGCCCTGGAGGCCCTCAAGAACAACTTCCGCTAACCCTACCCGAGGAACTCATCCTCGCCAACGGCACCAATTGATAAAATAAGGACGGCCCGACGCATGCGTCGGGCCGTCCTCTTTTCTTTAAGCTCTTTATGCGTTACCGCTTTGTGTACTGAGGCGCCTTTCGAGCCCTCTTCAGACCGTACTTCTTCCGTTCCTTAACGCGGGCGTCCCGTGTCAGGAGGCCGGCCTTGCGGAGCACGGGCCTCAGTTCTTCGTTGGCGACCAGTAGGGCGCGGGAAATGCCATGCCTGATGGCCTGGGCTTGTCCCGCTATCCCGCCACCGGCCACCTTAACCGAAACGCTGTAGTTGTTGGTGAGATTGGTGGTTATGAACGGCTCATGAATTATCTGCTGGAGCGTTCGGAGAGTGAACAATTCGTTCATGGGCTTGCCATTGACGACTATTGCACCGGCGCCGGGATACAACCTGACCCGGGCCACGGCCTCTTTGCGTTTGCCAATGGCGTAAAAATATCTTTGCTCTGTCAACGGCCTCTCCTGGGGGCTAAGCGCCCCTCTCCTTCTCTTCTTCTGTGGGCTCGGTCT
This sequence comes from Dehalococcoidia bacterium, assembly GCA_965222055.1. Lineage (GTDB taxonomy): Bacteria > Chloroflexota > Dehalococcoidia > Plut-88900 > Plut-88900 > Plut-88900. The sequence goes on along the minus strand of CBDCTF010000007.1, from coordinate 2,295,104 downwards.
CCGAGGCTTCTGCCCCCTCTACTTCGGCGACTGGTTCAGAGTCGACTACCTCGTCCGCCATGTCTGCCAGCCGGCTCGGCTTCTTCCACCGAGTCCTCTGCCTCTACAACCGGCTCAGCGTCGCTTGTTACAGGTTCTGCTTCTGCGGCCGGCTCCTCGGGTGTCTTGGCGGACACTGGGGCTTCTTCGATGGCCGGGACTGGAGATTCGGAGGATTCCTTTCCCTTCCGGAGCCGTTTCTTGTACAGCGGCTTGGGCAGCCCAAGCCAAGCGACGCCCTCTTCCCGGTCCTTCTCCAGGGCATTGAGGCTGTCCGCCACCTGGGACTCGTGGGGATGTTCGGGACCCTCATAGACCTTCAGGCGCCGAAACATCTGTCGGCCCAGCCGGTTGTGGGGGAGCATGCCTTTCACTGCGTGTTCCACTACCCGGCTCGGGTGCTTGGCCATCATGCTCTCGTAGGGCACTTCCTTGAGCCCGCCCGGGTATTGGGAATGGCTGTAGTAGATCTTCTGCTCGGCCTTGCGCCCAGTGACCCGCACCTTGCCGGCGTTGATCACTATCACGAAATCGCCGGTGAGCATGTGGGGCGAGTAGTTGGGCTTGTGTTTGCCCTTCAGGATGTGGGCTACCTGCACGGCCAGTCGGCCTAAGACTTGTCCCTGGGCGTCCAGAACCTGCCATCGCGGCCGAAGGTCGTTTGCCTTGGCCGTTGCCGTTATATTCTTCGTAAGTGTTGCCATTTTCTCAGTATCGCTTTGCTGTTAGCTTATCAGGGCCGAGACTTCGACCTTTAACATAGTTTCAGATAAGAAAGGGTCGGCGTGGGCCGGGTACCGGACGGCTTCCAGGCACAAACCCGCGGGGGACAGGGTAGGGCCTGCGGTCCCGGGTCTCGGGTTGTCGACCAGGTCTCGGAACTCCTCGATGGTCATGCGGCCTAGTCCCACGTCTACAAGCGCACCGGCAGTGCGTCGCACCTGGTGAGTAAGGAAGGCGTTGCCCTCCATCTCCAGTGTAACCATCGGGCCTTGCCTTGAGATGGAGGCCTCCGTGATCTGCCGAATAGTCGGGGCGCCAGGTACCTGTGGGACCCTGGAAAAGGAACCGAAATCGTGCGAACCCACCAGATGCCCAGCTGACCGGTCCATCATGCTTACGTCCAGATTGCCTCTGACGTGGCACGTGTGGCCTCGCAGCAGGGGTGAGCGTGTTGGGCTGTTCAAAATAGAATAGCGATAGCGTCGGGACACGGCGTCATGCCGGGGGTCGAATCCCAGGTCCGCCTCGGCGGCCCGATGCACTGAAATATCGTCATCCAGGTGATGGTTGAGAGCATGGAGCAGCGTTTCGGCAGAGAGCTTCGAACTGGTAAGGAATGCGGCTACCTGGCCCCGAGCGTTCACTCCCGAGTCGGTGCGCCCCGCACCCGCGACCCTGACCTTTTCGCCCGTTGTCTTCTCGATGGCGAGTTCCAGCGCCGACTGGATGGTCGGCGCGTTGGGCTGCCACTGGAACCCCTGGTAGCGAGTCCCGTCATATTCCAACTGCAAAGCGATCCTTCTGAGATCGCCGCCCTGGTTTGTGTTTGCTTCCGCGTGTGTCATTGACAGTATATGGTCACTCGACCAGTTCGAGGCGCGCCATTGGCGCTGCATCGCCCAGCCTGGGTCCGAGCTTGACCATCCGCGTGTACCCGCCGGGCCTCTCCGAGAACCGTGGGCCCAATTCATCGAAGACCTTGGATACCACTTTCTTGTCGGCCACGTAGGACAGGGCCTGACGTCGGGCGTGGAGGTCTTCCCTCTTGCCGAGGGTGATAATCTTCTCGGCGATGCCCTTGATCTCTTTGGCTTTCGCCTCGGTTGTTGATAGGTGCTCGTTGCGCAGCAGGGCGGTAACCAGGTTCCGGTACAGGGCCTTCCGGTGGTCCGACTTGCGTCCTAACTTGCGTCCCGATTTCCGGTGTCTCATCTTGGTAACTCTATTCGGGCTCTTCTTCCGCTTCGTTTTCGTCTATTGGAGGCTCTTCCACAGCCTCTTGAGGCGCCTCGATATTCTGTGCTGCTGCGGCCTCGATGGCTCCTGCAAGGATAGACTCTACGTCGACTCCGTGGTCTATCAGCACTTCGTACAGTTCGCTCAGGGACTTCTCCCCGAAGTTTCTAATCTTCAGGAGCTCTTCTTCGCCCCTCTCCAGAACTTCCCCAACACTGTTCAACCCTTCCCTATTCAGGCAGTTGAATATCCTGGCCGGAAGTTGAAGGCTTTCCAGGCTCATAGCGTAATGCTCAGGCGGAACGTTGAGGTTTCGCCCGTCTGAGGAGCCGAGGGACTTGCCCAGATTGGCGAAGAGGGAGAAGTAATTTATCAGAGCATCCCCGGCTTCCTGCAGGGCCTGCACGGGACGTATGGTTCCGTCAGTCCAAGTGTCCAGGAGCACCCGTTCCTTGCCCATGTAGGGGCCGATCCTGATGGGCTCCACTTTGAAGTTCACCTTGCGAACGGGGGTGAAGATTGCGTCCACGGGCAGGGCGCCGATGGGTAGGCCGTCAATGTTTGCGGCAGCCATGTAGCCGCGGCCCCTCTCCACGTTGAACTCAATTGAGAGGGCAGCCTCTTCGGAATCCATAGTGGCCAGGTGAAGGTCGGGGTTGGCAACTTCGTACTCTGCCGCGGGGCTGATGTCGCCGGCCAGCACCTCCCGCTCTCCCTGCACGTCCAGGAACAAACGTCCCGGTTGATCGGAGTAGGATTTCAGCCGTATTCCCTTGACGTTGAGCAGGAACTCGGTGACGTCCTCCGTTACGTGGGTGATCGTGGAGTATTCGTGCTGAATGCCCTGGATCTTCACCCAAGTTATTGCAGCGCTCTCTATGGAACTGAGAAGCACTCTTCGGACTGAGTTGCCGATGGTGGTCCCCAGACCCCTTTCGAGTGGCTCTACGCTGAAGCGGCCGTAGGTCGCCTGGTCTTCCAGTATCTGAATTTCAGGGTTGGCCATGCCGACCAGGGCATCATTGACCGGGAACGGTTCGCTGTATATATCCATCATTTGGACAGGTTCTCCGAAATAGAACGGCTTCTACCGCGAGTAGTATTCGATGATTAGCCGGTCATCGACCCGGGAGCCCACTAGGTCTCTTGTTGGTATGGTCAGGACACGGCCCGCCATGGCTTGGGGATCGACGCTAAGCCACTCAGGGATCGGCTTTCCACGGATCTCCGCCTCCATGAACTTGAAGTGCTCGGACTTGCGGCCTCGGGCAGTCCACCCGACTTGGTCGCTCACTTTGAGCAGGTAGGAAGGAATGTTAGTTGGTGTGCCGTTCACCGTGATGTGACCGTGCCTGACGACCTGGCGGGCCTGGTTCCGGGAACTCCCAAAACCAAGCCTGAACACCACGTTATCTAGCCTGCTTTCCAGGATCCTCAGGAAGTTATCTCCCGTGACCCCCGGCTGTTCCCGGGCGGCGCTGAAGTGACGGAAAAGCTGCTTTTCGACCAGGCCGTAAGTGTGCTTTACCTTCTGCTTCTCCCTGAGCTGCAACCCTCTCTCCGAGACTCTGCGTCTGCGGGTGCCCCGCTGGCCGGGCGGCCCGATCCGGCGCTCGATGGCGCACTTGGGCGTCAGGCAGCGATCACCCTTCAGGAAGAGCTTCTCGCCCTGCCTTCTGCACAGTCTGCAAACGGGACCTGTGTAACGAGCCAAAGGGTATCCTCCGTGCTAAATGCGCCTTCGCTTGGGGGGACGGCAGCCGTTGTGGGGAATTGGCGTGACGTCCCTGATACTGGTTATACGGATGCCTGCCGCGGATAGGGATCGGATGGCGGCTTCCCGGCCGCTCCCCGGTCCCCTGACAAAGACCTCCACCTCCCGCAGTCCCTGGTCGGTGCCCTTTCGGGCCGCCTGGTCCGCCCCCCTCTGGGCGGCGAAGGCGGTGCCTTTGCGGGAACCCTTGAACCCCATTGTCCCGGAGCTGCCCCAGGCTATGACGTTCCCGTTCGGGTCGGTGAGCGTTATCTTGGTGTTGTTGAAGGTAGACTGGATGTAAGCCCGGCCCACGGGCACGAACTTCTTTTCTCTCCGTCTGGACCTTCCCTTCTGCTTGGCCATATCTACCTCTTCTACTTCTTGGCCCGTACTTGCCTGCGACCTGCGACCGTTCTTCTAGCGCCTCTCTTGGTCCTGGCGTTGGTCTTGGTCCGCTGCCCGTGTACGGGCAGCCCGCGGCGGTGCCTGATGCCGCGGTAGGTGTTTACCTCTACCAGTCGGCGGATGTTCTGCTGGATCTGGCGCCGAAGGTCTCCCTCTACCAGATAGTCCTTGTCTATGACTTCCCTGACGCGATTGAGGTCGTCCTCAGAGAGGTCACGGACTTTGGAGTCCGGGTCTATCTGTGCGGACGTCGCAACCTTCACGGCGGTGGTCAGGCCCACGCCGTATATTGCGGTCAACGCAATATCGAATCTCTTTTCGTTAGGGATATCCACGCCCGCTACTCTTGGCATAACATCCTCCGCATTAACTCATATAGGCCGTTGTAAGACGGCTATCCCTGCCTTTGCTTGTGCTTCGGCACCTCGCAGATCACCCGCAGCGTCCCTTGACGGCGTACAATCTTGCACTTGTCGCAAAGTTTCTTTACCGAAGCCCTGACTTTCATCCCGCTTACGTCTCCTACTTGAACCGATAGGTGATCCGTCCCCGGCTCAGGTCGTAGGGCGAAAGCTCTACAAGCACCCGGTCCCCGAGGAGAATCCTGATGAAATGAATGCGCATCTTGCCCGATACGTGGGCCAGCACCTGGTGTCCGTTGGCCAGTTCCACGGTGAACATGCCGTTGGGCAGAGTCTCGACGATCCGGCCCTCGACCTCTATCTTCTCTTTCTGCACGGTCCGCTCTTCAGCCATAGTCAGTCCCTTCACTATCGCTAGTCGTCCAGCCTGGTCATTACTATCGGGCCTTCACTCGTGATCGCTATGCTGTGTTCGAAATGGGCGGACAGGCTACCATCTCGTGTGACGACAGTCCAGCCGTCATTCATGAGAGACGTGGTCCAGTCCCCTATGTTGAGCATCGGCTCTATTGCCAGCGCCATTCCCTCTCTCAGCTGGAGCCCGCGCCCCGGCTTCCCGTAGTTCGGCACCGAGGGCTCTTCGTGCATTCTGCGCCCTATCCCGTGCCCCACGTACTCCCTTACCACCGAGAAGCCAAGGGACTCGGCGTGGGTCTGCACCGCAAAGGAGATGTCCCCGATTCGTGCACCGATCACCGCCGCCTCAATGCCGCAGTTCAGGGAGTCCCTGGTCGCGTCGATGAGGCGCTGAGCTTCCTCGGAAATCTCTCCGGCTCCCACGGTAACGGCGGCGTCACCATGGAACCCATCAACTATCGCGCCGACGTCAACGCTGACCAGGTCTCCTTCATTGATGACCCGCTCTCCGGGGATGCCGTGGACAATCTCATTGTTGATGGATACGCAGACCGCTGCAGGGAAACCCCGATAGCCTACGAATGACGGTATGGCCCTGTGCCGGGCAATCTCGGACCGGGCAACGAAGTCCAGGTCCCCGGTGGTGATGCCCGGCTCGACTGCCGCTTGCAGTGCTTTCAGTGTGTGGGCCACCACCTTGCCGGCCTTCTTCATCCGCTCAAGCTCCCGAGGAGTTTTGATCTCCATACCTTCCTGGATGACGACCCTGGAGCCTCCCAGAAACGTTTTGTTCATCTGGATGCTCCCTGCCCGGACCGGGCTTTCAGGGAGTCGGCCATTTGCTGCCCGACCTGTTCTATCGGCTGCTCTCCATCGATCTCGATGAGCGAGCCTTGCCCCTGATAGTAGGAGATGAGCGGCGCGGTCTGATCGTTGTAGACCTGCACCCGTCTGCGGGATGTGGCCTCGGTGTCGTCGTCCCTCTGGTAGAGTTCGCCGCCGCAACGGTCGCAGACACCATCACTCTTGGATGGAGAGTTGACCATATGGTAGGGGAACTGGCAGTCCCGGCAGATCCACCGGCCGCTGAGCCGCCGTATGAGCTCTTCCTCCGAGACCTTGATATATAGGACCGCCCCGATTCCCTTGCCCAGCGCATCAAGTGCCGTGTCCAGTGCCTGGGCCTGGCCCAGGGTGCGGGGAAATCCGTCCAGTACGGCCCCACGCCCGCAGTCAGGTTCCTGCAGCCTTTCGAGGACCATCCGGACGGTCAACTCGTCGGGGACCAGTTCGCCCTTGTCCATGTAGGACTTGGCCTCGATACCGAGAGTAGTGCCCTCTCCGAGAGCTCTTCTGAACAGGTCTCCCGACGACACGTGGGCCGCGTCCAACTCGGAAGAAAGGCCGACCGCCTGGGTGCCCTTGCCCGCTCCGGGGCCTCCGAGAAGTATCACGTACATCATCGGATGAATCCCTCGTAGCGGCGCATCAGGAGTTGGGCCTCAAGCTGTCTCATGGTATCCAGCACGACGCCAACGGCGATGAGCATGGCCACACCGGTAAGCTGCAACCCCTTGACACCTGTGAACTCCCCGGAGAAGTAGGGGATGATGGCGATTATCCCCAGGAAAATCGCACCTCCCAACGTTATCCGGAGCAAGACCCTGGTTATGTGGTCGTTGGTGGGCTTGCCGGGCCGGATGCCGGGTATGAATCCGCCCTGCCTTTGCAGGTTCTCGGCGATGTTCTGCTGCTGGAACACGATTATTGAATAGAAGAAGGCGAAGGCCACTACCAGGAAGAAGGTCATAATCCAGTAGATCAGGCCGGTGGAGTCGAACACATTGGCGACGAAACGGGCGCCGGAGGCAAGCCAACCGGTGTTCGAACCGACGAAATAGCTGGCCACCAGCCCCGGAAAAATCATTATCGAAAACGCGAAGATAATCGGAATCATCCCCGCGGAGTTGACGCGCAACGGAATGTGCGTCGCGCCAGCCTGCCGGTACATGCGGCCGCTTCGGAACACGCTTCGACCGTACTGTACGGGGATCCGGCGCTGCGCCTCGGTGAAGAGGACGATGCAGTAGACCGTTATGAGGGCGATGGCGAAGAAGACCACCAGCCCGCCGACGTTGCCCCTCTGCAGGAATGCCTGGCCCAACAGTGTCGGCAATCCAGACACTATGCCCGAGAAGATAAGCAACGATATACCGTTGCCGATTCCCCGCTCGGTGATCAGCTCGCCGAGCCATACGCAGAACATGGTGCCCGCCGTCATCGAGGCCATCATGGCGATGGTCGGGCCAAGCTGGCCGCCAGTGAACCCGATGCCCTGCTCCAGCACGCCGCCCCGCTCCAGCAGCACCAACTGCCCGAAGCTCTGAGCCATGGCCATGGGCACCGTCAACCAGTGAGTGATCTGGTTCAGCCTCTGCCGTCCTGCCTCGCCGCCCTCCCTGGAAAGCTGTTGCAGCCGGGGGACCACGGGGATTAGAAGCTGCATGACGATAGATGCGGTGATGTACGGGTAGACGCCCATGGAGGCGACACTGAGGTTTCGCAAGGCGCCGCCGCTGAACAGGTCGAGCATCCCGGAAAGATTGTTCCCCTGTGCGGGATCGAAGAATCTCGCGAGGTTATCCACGTCGATACCGGGAACCGGGACGTGTGCCACGAACCGGTATATGACAAGGATGGCGAGAGTGAACAGTACCTTGCCGCGCAGGTCTGGCTGCCCGGCCACGTCTATCATGGCCTGCAGCAGCTTGGGTCTTGAAGATACGGTCTGGGTCTGCTGCATCTAGCCTAGGATCTCCACACTCCCGCCCGCTGCTTCGATTTTGGATACCGCGGACACGGAGAACCCGTTCGCCTTGATGCTCAGGGCCCGGTCCAGTTCCCCTTTACCCAGGACTTTTATGGGTTTTCGCAGGTCTCTGACTATCCTGCGGGACAGGAGGAGGTCGGGAGTGACCTCCGTCCCATTTTCAAATGCATTCAGCTGGGACAGGTTTATGGGCAGATATTCTTTTCGAAATATATTTGTGAAGCCCCTCTTGGATGGCATGCGCTTGATCAGCGGAAGCTGTCCGCCCTCGAACCCGCGGCGTATGCTTCCACCCGACCGGGACTTCTGTCCTTTGTTGCCCCGCCCCGAGGTGTGGCCATAGTTGCTGCCGTACCCCCGACCAACGCGTCGGCGCGATCTCTTGGACCGGGTTAACGGCGACAGCTCGTTCAGTCTCATTGTATTTCTTCCACTACAACCAGGTGATTGACCTTCTGCACCATGCCTCGCAGGGACGGATTGTCCTCGTGCTCTACGGTCTGGTGCAGCCTTTTAAGCCCCAGGGCCCGGAGGGTGCCCCTCTGGTCCTGTGGATGTCCGATACTGCTTTTTCGAAGGGTTACTTTGATTCGTGACACAGAATTTGCCTTACTCCGACACCACGGGTCGGCCCTTGCGGGCCGCTATGGCCTGTGCCGGGTCTCGAAGCTGCTGTAATCCGCGCAGCGTGGCCTTGGAGGTGTTGATGGGATTGCTGCTGCCCAGCGACTTGGTGAGTACGTCCTTGACTCCCGCCGCCTCGAGCACGGCCCTGACTCCGCCTCCGGCAATGACCCCGGTGCCGGGACCCGCTGGTCGCAGCACCACCTTGGCGCCACCGAATTTGCTCACGATCTCGTGAGGGATGGTGGTGTCCTTGAGCAGCACCTTGACCATGCTCTTCGTGGCTATGGTGTTGCCCTTCCGGACGGCGTCAGGGACGCTTGCTGATTTGCCGAGGCCCACACCTGCGTGACCGTTGCCGTCGCCCACCACGACCATCGCAGTGAACCTGAACCTTCTACCGCCCTTTACCACTTTGGAAACACGGTTAATGTGAACGACCCGTTCGGTCAGGTCCGGGTTACGGGAGTCGAGCTTGTCTCGTCTGTTGTCTCGTCTGTCGTTTCTTGCCATCAAAATTTCAACCCACCTTTTCGGGCGCCTTCAGCGAGGGTTTGTACCCTGCCGAAGTAGCGATAACCGCCTCGGTCGAAAACCACCGTATTCACGCCCTTGTCCGTGGCCCGGGAGGCTATGAGATCTCCAACTAGCCCCGCAACATCCTTCTTATGCTTCCCTTCCGACTCCTTGGCCACCGACTCCTCCAAGCTGGAGGCCGCCGCAATGGTGACTCCTTTGTCGTCGTCTATGACCTGTGCGTAGATGTGGTTAAGGCTACGGAAAATCGAAAGTCGAGGCCTGTCCAGGGTGCCGGACAACGTTTTCCTGATCCTTCGCTGCCTGCGTGATCTTGCTTGTCTTCGGTCCAACTTTGCCATGTTTTACCCTGCGCCTGTGGCGGCCCGCTTGCCGGGCTTCAGCCGGATATATTCACCCGTGTATCGGATGCCCTTGCCCTTGTAGGGATCGGGGCGGCGAATTCGGCGTATCTTGGCCGCTACCTGCCCGACCATCTGCTTGTCTATCCCACTGACGATTATCCTGTCGTTCCCCTCCACCTTCAGGGTTATACCCTCGGGCGGGGAGACCTCTACCCGGTGAGAAAAGCCCACCTGTAGCACCAGTTTTCCGCTGTCCATCTGAGCTCTGTACCCAACACCGACCAGCGTCAGGCTCTTGGTGAACCCCTCGCTCACTCCGTGGATCATGTTTGCTATCAGCGTCCGGGTGAGCCCGTGCAGAGACCTGTGCTCCCGCTGATCGGTGGGTCTGGTCACGGTGAGATGGCCGTCGTCCCGGGACACGGTGAGGTCGGAGTTGTGGGTGTAGTAAAGCTCGCCGCGGGGCCCAGTGACAGTGATGTGGCTGTCCTTCATTGCGACTTCCACACCGGAAGGGATGGCGATAGGCTGTTTTCCAATTCTTGACATGATATCTACTTATTCACGGATATATTGGCGCGCCCTTACCATACCTGGAACATAAGCTCGCCGCCGACCTTTTGCCTCCAGGCCCGGGACCCGGTCATCATTCCCCTGGAGGTGGATATGACCGTGATGCCGAGTCCGCCGTAGACCCTCGGTATCTCGTCCTTGCTTATATATACTCGGAGGCCGGGCTTGCTGAGCCGCTTCAGGCCACGGATCATGGGCGTGCCCTCCTCCTCGTACCTCAGCAGGAGACGCAGCATGTCCTGGGGCTGGCTCTTGACCACCTCGAAATCGCTTATGAATCCTTCGGACTTGAGGATGCCTGCAATGGCGCTCTTGGTCTTCGATGCGGGCATCGACACCGTGGAATGGTCCACGGCCAAGGCGTTCCTTATACGGGTCAACATATCGGCGATCGGGTCCGTTACTACTCCCATAATTTCAGCTCTACCAACTCGACTTTCTGACCCCGGGCAGCTTGCCCTGCAAGGCCAATTCTCTGAAGCAGATGCGGCACAGGCCGAAATACCTTATATATCCCCTGGGTCGCCCACAGAGGTTGCACCGGTTTCGGAACTGCGCCCGGTACTTGGGGGGCTTTTGCCATTTGGCTACCTTGGCTGCTCGGGCCACGCTATTCGTTTCCTTCCTGTTACTATCTTATTCCGGCCGCGCGAAGGGCATCCCGAACTGGGTCAATAGTTGCCTGGCTTCTTCATCGGTCTTGGCGGAGGTCACAATTGTGACCTGCAGGCCCCGTTGTCGGTCCATCTTGTCGTAATCTATTTCCGGGAATAATGTCTGGTCGCCAAACCCGAGGCTGTAGTTGCCCCGGCCGTCGAAGGCAGTAGTGGACACGCCCCGGAAGTCCCTGATGCGGGGTAGGGCGGCGTTAAGGAGCCGGTCCAGGAATTCGTACATCCTGGCTCCGCGGAGGGTGACCATGATCCCGATGATCATGCCGTCCCTCACCCGGAAGTTCGCCACCGACTTCTTTGCCCGGGTCGTCACGGGATGCTGCCCGGTGATCGCCTCCAGGTCTCGGGTGGCGCTTTCCACGGCTCGGGGGTTCTGCAGCGCCTCCCCCAACCCGATGTTGAGGACGATCTTCTCCACCTTCGGCGCCTGCATCACGTTGGCATAGCCAAAGTGCTGCACCAGGGTCGGCACGATCTCTTCCCGGTACCGGACCTTGAGCCGAGGCTGGACCCCGTTCGATGCCGGAGCCGCCTCTTTGGCCTTCGCCTTTGATTTTCTCTTCGGTTTTACTCTATCGTCGCTTGGCATAGTTTACAAACTCTGGGATAGCCTTGTCCCGGCGCTGCGCTCTGGGGCTTGGACTTGTCGGCGAGGGCCTTGGTCGGCTTGTCGCAGGAGGGACAGACCAGTTTCAGGTTGGACATTTGTATAGGGAGTTCCAGCTCTATCAGTCCGGCCTGCCTAACGTTGGGCTTGGGCCTCATGGCCTTCTTTGTGGAGTTGATTTTCTCCACCCAAGCCAGCCTATCGGCGGGACTAATCCGAAATATCCTCCCCGTTTTGCCCTTGTCTTTGCCGGCAAGGACCAGGACCTTATCGTTCTTCCTGATTCTCAAAATAATACCTTCAAGTTCTCGTTGGCCGGGATGGTGCTAGAGCACCTCCGGAGCGAGGGATACGATCTTGGTGAAGTTGCGCTCTCGCAACTCCCGGGCCACGGGCCCGAAGATCCGCGTGCCCCTAGGATTGGAGGCGTCGCTCAATATAACTCCGGCGTTCTCGTCAAAGCGGATGTAGGAGCCGTCGGCCCTGCGATAGGGCTTGGCCACCCGTACGATCACCGCCTTCACCACCTCGCCCTTCTTAACCTGGGCGGCGGGCGCGGCCTGCTTTACCGAGGCGATGATGATCTCGCCGATGGTGGCGTAGCGCTTGCCGGTGCCGCCGGGCACGTTGATGCACTCTATCACCTTGGCCCCCGAATTGTCGGCCACCTGGAGTCGGGTTGCTACGCGTATCATTAGATCTTGGCCCCTTTTGCCATGCCAGCTAATTCATTTGGCTGAGTCTCGGCGATGTCTATTCGGGCCAGGACCTCAATCACGCGCCAGCGCTTTTCTCGGGACAGGGGCTTGGTCTCCTCTATCCGTACGGTATCGCCCAGCTTGCATGAGTTGTTGTAGTCGTGGGCCTTGAATTTGGTTATCCGTCTGATTCGCCGTTTATACAGCCGGTGGGTCCGGTAACGCTCCACTGCGACGACAACGGTCTTGTCCATCTTGTCGCTGACGACCTGGCCTAAAATGGTTTTGCGGGACTTATTCATCTATTTCCCTGAGCCAATTCCCGCTCCCGCATGATCGTCTTCAGTCGTGCGATCTTTCTGCGAATGCGTCTGATCTCTCTGTGGTTGGTAAGCTGGTTTGTGGCGCGGCGGAACCTTAAATTGAAGGTCTCCCGGTAGGAGTTTTCCAACTCCCGCTCCAGGTCCACTGCCGACAGGCTCCGTATTTCATCCGCTTTCAACTAATATACCTCGCTTGGATTGCGCCCCTATACAAGCTCGTCTCGGGACACGAACCGTGTGGAGACGGGCAGCTTGTGGGAGGCCCTTCTCATGGCCTCCTTGGCAGTTTCCTTCTCCACTCCGCCGATTTCGAAGAGCATTCGGCCCCGTTTGACCACTGCTACCCAGTGGTCTACGTTGCCCTTGCCGCTTCCCATACGGGTCTCCAGCGGCTTCGAGGTTACCGGCTTATCAGGGAAGATGCGTATCCAGATCTGCCCCCCACGCTTGACGTGGTGGGTTATGGCACGCCGGGCTGCCTCTATCTGGCGGTTCGTTATCCACGCCGTGGACTGGGCCTTGAGCCCGAACTCCCCGAAAGAAAGCCCCGCTCCCGCATGGGCCGCGCCCCTACGGTGTCCCCGATGGGCTTTCCGAAACTTCACTCGTTTCGGTTGCAGCATTGATCTCCTCTAATATTATTGGCTGTCCGTCGGAACCGGAAGCCTCCGCATCCGGCAGCTTGGAGCTTGGGATAGTTACGGTTATGGGCTCCATTCTTTCGGCCTCGGACTGCTTGGGTTCGGGTAGGATGTCCCCTTTATATATCCACACCTTGACGCCTACGACACCCATGGTAGTGAGCGCCTCGGCGATGCCGTAATCGATGTCGGCCCGGAGGGTGTGGAGCGGGACCCGGCCGTCCCTATGCTTTTCGTTCCGGGCTATCTCGGCCCCGCCCAGTCTGCCCGAGCATATGATCTTGATACCCTGGATTCCCGTCTGCATGGACCGAGTCGCCGACTGCCTAATGGCCCGCCGGTACGACACCCGCCGCTCCAATTGGTCGGCGATGTTACGGGCGACCAGAAAGGCGTCCTGCTCCGGCTGCGATATCTCCTGGATGTTCAGCCGCACCCGGCGGCCGGTCTTCTTCTCCAGCAGCCCGCGCAGCTCGTCTACCCTCTGGCCCCCTCGCCCGATGACGATTCCGGGCCTGGCCGTGTGGATCGTGGCGATGACCTCGTTGGCGTTCCTCTCGATCTCGACTTTTGAGATGGCCGCGTCCGTGTGGCTTCCGAGGATGGACTTGCGGATCGTCATATCCTCGGCCACCAGCTTACGGTACTGCACGCCCTTACGGGCGAACCACTTGGCGTCCCAGTCCCGGATAATGCCTAGCCGAAACCCTATAGGGTGGGTTTTCTGTCCCAATTAATTCTCCCCGTCGTCCTGGTCAACCACTACGGTCAAGTGGCTGGTGCGCTTGATTATAGGTGCGGCTCTGCCCCGGGGCTTGGCCTTGAACCTTTTCAAGCTGGCCCCTTCATCCGCCGTTACCTTCACTATCCGTAGTTCGTCCCGAACCATATCGTAGTTGTTCTCAGCGTTGGCCGCGGCCGACTCCACTGCCTTCCTCACGATCCGTGCCATGGGAATGGGCGTGAACCGGAGTTGGGAAATGGCGTCTTCCACCCTCATACCGCGCACGGTATCAATCAGGTTGCGCAGGTTCTTGGGCGATGCGTTTATGGCTTTGACTCGGGCCTTGACTTCCACTGTTCGTCTCTTTTCCTGTCTCTACATCCTTCGGGTGGCCTGCTCCGTGCGGCCCATGTGACCCCTGAACCGGCGGGTTGGGGCGAACTCCCCGAGCTTGTGCCCGACCATGTTCTCCGTCACGAAGATCGGCATGTGCCTCTGACCGTCGTGCACTGCTATTGTCTGTCCAACCATGTCCGGGATGATGACCGAGGCGCGTGACCAGGTCTTGATGATCACCTTCTTATTGGACCCCATCGCCGCTTCCACCTTCTTCATCAGCTTGGCGTCAACGAACGGGCCCTTTTTGATCGATCTCGACATTCTACTTCCGCCTCCTCACGATCATGCTGTTGGACTTCTTTTTCCTTCTGGTACGGTATCCCAGTGCAGGCTTACCCCACGGGGTCTTGGGTCCGGGCATTCCCACGGGGGACCGACCCTCGCCGCCCCCGTGCGGGTGGTCCCGAGGACTCATGGCTGAGCCTCTGACCGACGGTCTCTTGCCCTTCCACCGGTTACGACCTGCCTTGCCGAGCTTAATGTTCTTCTGGTCCGGGTTGCCCACCTGCCCGATGGTAGCCTTGCACTCGCTCTCCACCCTGCGCAGCTCGCCCGAGGGCAGTCTGAGCAGACTGTAGATGCCGTCCTTGGCCAGCAGCTGGGCTGCCGTACCGCTTCCACGCACCAGCTGTCCGCCCTTACCGGGCTTCATCTCTATGTTGTGTATGGTGGTACCGGTGGGGATTACCCTCAGTGGCAGTGTGTTCCCGACTTTGATCGGTGCTTCGGGCCCGGAGACTATAGTCTGTCCCACCGGGAGGTTCCAGGGGGCCAGGATGTACCGCTTGTCGCCGTCTGCATAGTGGATAAGGGCTATGCGGGCCGTCCGGTTGGGGTCGTACTCTATGGAAGCGACCGACCCCGGAACCCCGATCTTGTCTCTCTTGAAATCGATGATCCGGAGCCTGCGCTTGGCGCCCCCGCCCCGGTGCCGCACGGTGATCTTGCCGCGGACGTTGCGGCCCGCCTTCCTCTTCAGGGGCAGCAGCAGAGCCTTGTGAGGCTTGCTCCTGGTGATCTCCTCGAAGGAGGAACTGGTGGCGTTCCTCCGTCCCGGAGATGTTGGTTTGTATACTTTCAGGGCCATATATGTTTCCTTAGCAGAAAGGGGTCGGCTTCCCTAGACTCCTTCGAACAACTCTATCTTGTCCCCAGGCCTCAGCGTCACGATTGCTTTCTTCCAGGGGGAAGTCTGGATCTTTCTCCGACCCCGGAACTTCGTCTTGCCGGGCACCGTTATAGTGTTGACCGCGGTGACCTTCACGTCGAAGGCCTTTTCCACCGCCGCCTTGATCTGGACCTTGTTGGAGTTGGACATCACCTCGAAAGCGTACTTGTCGCTTTCGTGGAGAATGGTGCTTTTCTCCGTCACTATGGGTCTTTTCAGGACCTGCAGCAGTTCCACGGTTTACGATTCCTCAGTTTCGGTTTCGGGAGTGGACTCCGGCTCGGGAGTCGACTCCGGTTCAGGAGTTTCGGGTTCGGCCATGGCAGCGGGCTTTTGCGCGGCCGGGGCCTCTGGTTCTTCTTCAACGGTCCGGCCACCCGGCGCCCAGAGGTCCTCGGCAGTTCTGACCGCTTCAAGCTCAATGATCAGGTGCTCGTGGGCCAGGAGGTCGTATACGTTCAGATAGCGGGCGGGAAGGGTCTTGACCCGGTCCAGGTTCCCCGCCGACTTGATGAGAGCCTCTCTCGGCTCGGGAGTGACCATGAGGACCGACTTCTTCGCCTTGAGGGAGTCCAGCAGCTGGACCATATCCTTGGTCCTGGGTTGCTCGAACCCAAGGTTGTCGACTATCACTATGCGACCGTCCGCGACCTTGGCAGACAGAGCGCCCCGAATAGCGAGTCTGCGCATCTTCTTGGGCATGCGCTGGGAGTAGCTCCGGGGCTGGGGCCCGAATGCGACCCCCCCACCCCGCCGCAGTGGAGAGCGGATGCTACCAGCGCGCGCCCGTCCCGTCCCCTTCTGGGGGAACAGCTTGCGGGTGCTTCCTGCCACCTCGGACCGAGTCTTGACCGAGGGTCGGCCCTTCCTGCCGTTGGCCCGTTGCCGGACCACCGCCTGGTGGAGCAAGCCTTTCAGCCTTCTAGTCAGTGGGACAGCAAAGAGGCCGTCGCTAACTTCGACTTCTCTCAATACCTCTCCCGACCTGTTTTTCAGTTGCGCTTTCATATATTTGGGGGATATATCTAGCGTGTTCTCTTCTTTATAAGGACTAGACCGTTCTGGGGCCCGGGTACGGCACCCCTGAGCAACAGAAGATTACGCTCGGGGTCCGTCTCCATCACCACTAGGTTTTGGGAAGTTACCCTTTCGTTGCCCATGTGTCCGGCCATTTTGAAGCCCTTTGTCACACGTCCCGGGGTGGTGCCTGCGCCCACCGAGCCGGGGGCCCGGTGCCGGTCCGACTGGCCGTGGGTCTTGGGGCCGCCGGCAAAGTGGTAACGCTTCACAACTCCGGCGAAACCCTTGCCCTTGGACTTGCCGATCACGTCCACCTTTTCGCCGGCCTCGAAGATGCTCACGTCTATCGTGGCCCCCTCCTCGATGCCGGAGAGGTCTTTACTGCTCACCTCGCGAAGGTGTCGGAACTCACCGAGGTTCTTCAGGTGGCCCTGCTTCGGCTTGTTGAGACGCTTCGCCTTGTCAAATCCGATCTGGACTGCCTGATAGCCATCCCTCTCGGACGTCTTGACCTGGACGACTGTGCAAGGTCCGGCCTGTATGACCGTCACCGCATGCAAAGTGCCGTCTTCACTAAAACGCTGGGTCATGCCCAGCTTCTTTCCTAATATTCCATCAATCATCAGATAAGTAATGCCTGCCTAGAGCTTGATCTCGATTTCGACGCCGCCAGGCAGGTTCAGAAGGGTCAGGGCGTCGATTGTCTTGTTGGTGGGGTCAAGAACCTCAATGATGCGCTTGTGGGTGCGGATCTCGAACTGCTCCCGAGAATCCTTGAAGGTGTTCGAGGAACGGGTAACACAGAACTTCTTGATCTTCGTAGGCAAGGGGATAGGTCCCACGACACCCGCGCCCGTCCTCTCCGCAGCGTCGACTATCTGCTCCGCCGACTGGTCGAGGATTTTGTGGTCGTAGGCGTTAAGCCTTATGCGCATCTTTTGCTTTGCCATGTTTTTCTCCGCCGGCCTAGAGGCCGGTGTACCTCCCCCTGGTAGCGACTTGCTCTGCTATCTTCTCCGGGGCTTTGTCGTAGTGGGCGAATTCCATGGAGTGGATGGCTCGGCCCTGGCTCAGGGAGCGCATGTGAGTCGCGTAACCGAAGCATTCCGACAGGGGAACAAGGGCCTGAACAGTTTGAGTGCCGCCCACTCCGGTGATGCCGCTGATGTTGCCCCGCCGTCCGCTGATGTCACCCAGAATGTCTCCGAGGAAATCGCCGGGGGTGTTGAGCTCCAGCTTCATAATCGGCTCAAGGATCACGGGCTTGCACCTTCGGATCCCATCCCTGAGGGCCATGGCCCCCGCCACTTGGAAGGCCATGTCTGAAGAGTCGACGGGGTGGAAGCTGCCGCCCACTAGCGCCACCTTAACGTCCACTACGGGGTAACCTGCCAGGACACCGGATGTCATGGCCTCTTTGGCCCCCTTCTGCACGGATGGGATGTACTCGGTGGGTATGTCCCCGCCCCGGACCTGGTTTACGAACTGGAACCCCTGGCCTGCTTCCAGGGGCTCCAAATTGATCACAACGTGAGCGAACTGTCCGTGGCCTCCGGTCTGCTTAACAAGCCGCCCGATACCCTTGCCGGGAGCCGTAATGGTCTCCCTATAGGCCACCTGCGGCTTGCCCATCCTGACGTCTACGTTTTGCTCCCGCCTGATCCGCTCGACGGTCACCTCGAGGTGCATCTCGCCCATCCCCTGGATTACCGTCTGGCCGGTCTCGTCGTCATGCTTCATCCGAAGGGTCGGGTCTTCGTCGGCCATCTTCACCAACGCATCGTTCAAGCGGTCCTGATCCATCTTGGACCTGGGCTCGACGGCTACGGAGATTACTGGGTCGGGGAAGGTGATGGACTCTAGGAGAATCGGGGCGTGAAGGTCACAAACCGTGTTGCCGGTGTAGGTGTTCTTGAGGCCGATGGCGGCGATAATGTCTCCGGCTGTGGCCTCGGCGACCTCCTCCCGGTGGTTGGCGTGCATCTTCAATATACGCCCTATCCGCTCCCGCCCGGACCGGCTGGAGTTGAACACCGTGGAACCGCTCTTCACTGTCCCGGAGTAGATACGGCAGTATACCAAACGCCCGACATAGGGGTCGGTCACTACCTTGAAAGCCAGGGCTGCAAAGGGGGCTTTTGTGGAGGTTTCCCGCAGGGACTTCTCCCCCGTCTTCGCCGAGGTTACCTCGACTGGGGGCACGTCCAGCGGTGAGGGCAGATAGTCCAAAACGGCGTCTAGCATCAGCTGTATGCCCTTGTTCTTCAGGGCGGCGCCGCACATTACCGGCACCAGCTTGTTAGTAATCGTGGCGTTGCGGAGAGCCGCCTTCAACTCTTCGACGGTTATCTCTCCGCCCTCGACATATTTGGTGATGAGCGCGTCATCGGACTCGGATACCCGCTCTATCAGCGAGTCTCTGTAGCGGGCGGCCAATTCCTGGTAGGGCTCGGGAATATTAACCCGTACGGGCCCCTCGTCCCCGTCCTGGGGATATACGAAAGCGGTGTTCTCCACCAGGTCTATGACGCCTTCAAAGGCGTCTTCACTACCCATCGGCAGCTGGATCGGGACGGGGTTGCCTTGAAGTCTCTCGACAATCATGTCGATTGTGCGGAAAAAGTTTGCCCCGACCCTGTCCATCTTGTTGACGAAGCAGATCCGGGGCACCGAGTACTTGTTGGCCTGCCGCCAGACCGTCTCCGACTGCGGCTCGACCCCCGCAACTCCGTCAAATACGACGACGCCTCCGTCCAGGACTCGGAGGCTTCGCTCCACCTCGGCTGTGAAGTCCACATGGCCGGGGGTGTCAATAATATTTATCAGATAGTCTTTCCAGTAAGCGGTGGTGGCGGCTGCCGTTATGGTTATGCCACGCTCCCGCTCCTGGTCCATCCAGTCCATAACGGCGGTGCCTTCGTGGACCTCGCCCATCTTGTAGATGCGGCCCGTGAAGAAGAGCACCCTTTCGGTTACGGTGGTTTTTCCTGCGTCGATATGAGCGATGAACCCGATGTTCCTGACCATCTCCAGAGATGGAGTAGGCAAGGTTTCAGGGTCGCCTCGTTTTATGGTCTGAGTCTGCGACATTTCTTTATCTTTAATCTCTACCAGCGGTAATGTACGAAGGCCCGGTTGGCCTCGGCCATTCGGTGCAGGTCTTCCCGGCGTTTGGCTGCCACCCCTTGACCCTTGGAGGCGTCCATAAGTTCCTCAGCGAGTCTTTGGGCCATGGGCCGGCCCGTCTTGGCCCGGGAGGCGGTCAAAAGCCAGCGCATTGCCATTGTAAGGCTGCGGTCGGACCTGACCTCTCGCGGCACCTGGTACGTGGCGCCACCGACTCGGCGGGGCTTCACTTCCAGCAGAGGAGAGGTGTTTCGGATCGCCTGATCGAACACATCCATTCCGCTCTTTTTCTCAGTGTTTTCGATGATATCCAGCGCGGTATATACGATGCGCTGCGCCGTACTCTTCTTGCCGCCATGCATGGTCTTGTTGATGAACCGGGCCAGCATCAGGCTATGAAACTTGGGGTCCGGGTCCACCCGTCTCTTTTCGGCTCGTCTCCGTCTCGCCATTTTCTCGCTCTATCGCTGTGTGTTTGAGGGCATAGGTGTAACGTCGGTTAAAAATATTGTTCGGAACTCAGTTTTTAGCTGAGTAGGGTGTCTATCTGGTCGAAGAGGGTCAACCGAGGCTGCGCGCCTCGGCGGCACAACACTGGGTGGGGCCCCGACTGCTAGTCGCCCGGTTAACGGCTTTTTTTAGTACCGTACTTACTCCGGCCCTGCTGCCGATTTGCTACTCCGGATGCGTCCAGCGACCCCCTTATTACGTGGTATCTTACGCCGGGCAGGTCCTTCACTCTCCCTCCTTCTATGAGCACTACCGAGTGCTCCTGGAGGTTGTGTCCTTCGCCGGGGATGTAGGCCGTGACTTCCATTCCGTTGGTCAGCCTGACCCTCGCCACCTTTCGCAGCGCCGAGTTTGGCTTCTTGGGAGTCACGGTTCTTACCCGGACACAGACTCCCCGCTTTTGCGGGGAACTGGAGTTTCGTACCTGCTTATTCTTCAGTGTGTTGTAGGAAACGCGGAGAGCGGGGGCCTTGGTCTTCTTGGTGACCCTAGACCTGCCCTTCCTTATTAATTGATTGACTGTCGGCATGTTCGTTTACTCAACGTTTACGCTTCAGTATCTGTTCCCGAATGTAATGAATCTGCTGTTTAGACACGCCAAACCACGTCCTGTGGCCGCGAATGGGGAGTCTACCAGCACCCGTCATAGCTGTCAAGGGAAATTCCCCCCATGAGGGAACTGCGAAACTCCGGGTGACGATGGGTTGGAATTCCTGCGACTTCCGCCTATGGTATTCTTCAGGTGGAAATTCTTATGTGTACCATCTGGGGAAATGCGATGAAGGACACCGACAGGGAAACTCTGGAACTCGCCTACGAGATGATCGTGCCTGCCTATGATTGGTCCTTGCGCAGGGTTTCCTCTGTCGAGAAGAGGATAGACAGGTTGATCGCCCTTATTGTTACCGTGACTGTGGCGTTTCCCATTGCGGTGATGGCTCTGAGTCAAGATGAACCGATATCAACCTCGCCCCTGCCCCTAACCCTCGCGTCATGCGCCCTGGCTCTAGCCACATTCGCGGTCGCGTTCCTGATATACACCCGTCGGATGGGTCTTGTTAAATATACCCTTCCCAGTGCGCTGTATGACGAGGAACGGCTCTCCGCACCGGTGTCGGAGTTCAGAAGGCAAGTCCTAAAGGACGCCGCAAAGGCTATCGACGAGAATAGAGCGCTGACCGGCAAGCGGTTCAACGGGGCGGACTGGATGGCAGGAGTCTTCGGGATCGAAGTGATACTGGGACTAGTGTGGGCGGCCCTTCAACTCAGCGGGTAGCTCCCAACCCTCTCAAAAGTCCGTCGTGACCAGCCCCTCATCCGGCTCACTCTCCACCCGTTCTGGGCATTCCTCTTTCGATATCTGGCAGAATCCGCACTCCATGGCGCTGGGCGTTTTTTCGAGGGGCTGGGCTCGACTGATCCTCCGTATTAGCGTCGCCAGCCTATCGATAAACTGTTCATCGACAGCCGAAGCGGGGATGGACACCTCGTAGTCCCGGTACGCCACTACGCCGTCGAAGGTCATGTTCGCGTACTGACCCAGGGCCCGAGGCACGGCGTACATGTAGGTCATCACCTGCACGTGGTCCGAGGCCGATGGCTGCCCGGTCTTGACGTCGTATATCACGCCCTTATCCCCGGAGAGCGCGATCAAATCCGGTTTTCCCCCGAGCGTCGCCCTGGTTCCCCTGAGAACGAAGCGGTTCTGCTTCTCTATGAAGACCATGCGCCCCTCGGTCTGGAGCCTGTCCCGAACCTGGTTCAGGAGGGCCGTGTGGTTCATCTGCCAGCCGGCGCTGTCGAAGTCGTCGGGCGCCCGGCGGAAGTTTGTGTAGTGGGCCCTGAACCAGGCTGCCCACTCGCAGGAATTCTCCCCGACCAGCAGCTTTGTGAGCCAAGTTACCCATATATAAGGTTGGTCCCGACTGATAGCCATGCGTTTCCTCCCCATCCACAATGGTAGTACATAGTGCGCCAATACTCACGTGGCCTGCATACACCCTTGAATTTCATATTCGATTATGCAAATTACCACCGACTTTCCTGTTCTTACTTAAATCCGGTGCAACTCAAGAAGGGTGTGGGCCAAGCATAGGCACGCAGTGCTATAATCGGTCTGGATATCCCGGCCGCACCGGCGCTCCTAAACTGCGGGTTCGGGGCTAAATGCACAAACTGATACAAGGGGCCCGAGCCTTGGGCCTCAACCTTACGACAGCCCAGATCGACCGATTCGGCCTATATTTGGAGCGCCTCCGAGACTGGAGCCTCACGGCCAATCTGACGAGTATTACCGGCGCAGAGGATATACAGCTAAAGCATTTCGTAGACTCCCTCACAGTTACCAGGATGCTGCCGCCGGAGGGTTCATTGCGGTTGCTGGATGTGGGGAGTGGGGCGGGGTTTCCGGGCATGCCCCTAAAAATCGCCCGCAATTCGCTCTCCCTGTTCCTCCTCGATTCCATCGGCAAGAAGACAAGATTCCTGGAGCATCTGACCCGGGACCTGGGCTTGGAGGACGTAACCGTGCTCACTGGCCGCGCCGAGACACTCGCCCGCCGCGATGACCTGAGAGAGTCATTTGATTTCGTCGTTTCCAGGGCCGTGGCGCCGCTTTCTACCCTCTTGGAGTTCACGCTTCCCTTCTGTCGAGTCGGCGGTAAAGTCGTGGCTCAGAAGATCGCTTCCTACAAGAATGAACCCGGCGATTTCCGGCATGCCCTCTCAGAGCTGGGAGGTAGCTTCCAGCAGGAGGTCCCGGTAAGTGTGGAGGGCTTGGACCAGGACCGCCGTCTTCTCTTGTTCCAAAAGACCTCCCCCACCCCCGACAGGTATCCCCGAAGGCCGGGTATCCCCGCAAAGCGTCCGCTGTGACATGGGTGACGCGGAACACATAAACGACTCCCTCAAACGGGACGACGAGACCTCCCAGGAAGGTGGCGGCCAGACCGCACTCACTTTCTCCTCTCTGCGCCGGCGCTTCCTCAGCGTGCGCAATGTCGTTGCCATTGCGATCGCCAGCTCCCTCTTATTTTTCCTGATAGTCCAGTTCGATCTGGACCTGGAGAGCACCTGGCTGGAGATAAAGCGGACCAACCCAGTGTTGTACGTGGCCGCTTTCGCCATTTACTACCTCAGCTTCCCCGTTAGATCGATTAGATGGCGGGTGCTTCTGGAAGATTCGGGATGTGAGGACATCAATGCCCAGGACAAGATTTCGATTCTGACACTCTCGGAGATCGGATTCCTGGGCTGGTTCCTGAATTCCGTTTCGGTGTTCAGGATGGGCTTCATATACAGGTGTTACCAGCTGAGCAGCAGACTTAAGGCCGGGCTGGCCCTGGTGGCGGGCAGCCTCTTCGCCGAACGGATTCTGGACACGGTTGTCACGCTCGGGCTGCTCAGCTTCGCTGCATTATTCCTCCTTAGCTCTTATTGGAACCCCGTGCTCACCTATATCCTGCTGGGTGGCGTGGTCTTGACCCTTGTCCTCGCGGGCGTGCCCATTGCCATGGTCGTGAGCGGCCGGAGCCTTACCCGATTCCTGCCCGCCAAATTCAGGGGCGGGTACGACAACTTCCGGGAAGGCACTATCAAGAGCTTCCGCCGTTGGCCCCGGCTAACAGTCCTCAGCATCGCCGTTTGGGGTCTCGAAACCGCACGCCTTCTCTTAGTCATATATTCGCTGGGCCTGGACGTCGACATCTCGATAGTCGTATTTGTTGCCCTCGGTGCTTCCATAATCACCACTTTCCCGATAACACCCGGGGGCTTGGGTCTGGTCGAGGCCGGCATGACCAGCGTGCTCGCCATTGTCCTCTCTGCCGAAGAGGCCCTCTCCGTCACCCTGCTCGACCGCTCGATAAATTACCTCAGCGTCATAGCGCTGGGAGGCATTCTGCTTCTGGCCCGAAGCGGATACTCCCTACGCCGGCGCACGATCTAAGCTCGCCAGATAGCCCCCGATTCCGGCCTTGTTGCAGCCCTCCGCTGTATTACAATAGCGGAGCGCAGTACCCATCAGCCTAGCCACTCACCAGGAGGATTGCACTATGAAGAAGGTAGTTTTCGCAGACTTGGGAGGGATGATCCCCTTCGAAAGTGACCCTTTCGTGGGAGAGGCCGACGCCAGCTACTTCTACGATCTACCTTCCCCCGAGGTTTTCGTCGAGCGCTGCCAGGGTGCCGAGGCCATAGTCTGGAGCTGGATCAACCTCACCCACGACATGCTCGACGCCATGCCCGACCTCAAGATGATCTGCTACCTCGGCATCGGGCCCCAGACCCAGATCGACATGAAGTATGCTTGGAGCAAGGGGATCACCCTTTGCAACACCCCCCACTATGGTGATGAGGCCGTCGCCGAGCACGGTATTGCCCTGATGCTGGCCCTCGCCCGGCAGGTGGTCAAAGCCGATAAGTCGATGCGAGAGAGCAAGTGGGAGCGATTCGGCGGTTCCGCCATCCGTGGCGCGACCATGGGCATCCTGGGGCTCGGTGGGCTGGGGTCGGAGTTGGCGGCCATCGGGAATGGGATGGGGATGAATGTTATTTGCACTACCAGGAACCCCTCGGAAGAGCGGGCCAAGGCCCACAACGTCGAGTTCGTGGGTCTGGACGAGCTAATGTCTCGCTCCGACTACATACAACTCGCTCCAGTGCTCAACGACGACACAATGGGCATTATCGGCGAGCGGGAACTGGGGTTGATGAAAGAAGGCGCCTACCTGGTCAACGTGTCCCGGGGCCAGGTCGTGCAGCAGGATGCCGTGAGCAAGGCATTGGAGTCGGGCCGTCTGGCCGGTTTTGCCACCGACGTCTACGCCGAAGAGCCCGCCACCGACGAACCCCTCCGCCATTTCGACAACGTCGTCATCACCCCCCACATCGCCTACGACACCCCCGCCGCCAAGATCAACATGATCAACATCGCCGCGGACACCATCCGCGCTTATCTGAACGGCAACCCTATAAACGTGCTCAGGCCGGACTAGGGGGACAAAATTGCCGTCCAATTTAGCGGATGTTACTATGATCCTTACCTAGAGAAAGTGAGTGGGCTATGGCCGAGTTTGTACTTCTGACCGGCATTGTTGAGCAGGAAGGCAATCAGTACACGGCTACCTGCTTAGAACTCGGGACAGCGACTTGCGCCGATACGCCGGAAGAAGCGCGAAGCAATCTTGACGAAGCCGTTCAGTTGGAAATCGATGTCCTGGAGGAGTTGGGGGAGCGCGTCCGGGTCTTCAAAGAGAAGGGGATAAAGGTTTGGGGAGTGGGTGACGATCGAGTCCCCTAACTCGAGATCCCGGTTCGCTTACATCGCCTGGTTGGCACAGAGCCTGTCAAGGCATGGGTCTTGTGTCCCGCGGTGGCTGTAGCCTAGGCGTTACGCCTTTTGCAGTTTAGCAAGCTTCCCACTTGCACCAGCAGTCAGGCGACCGTTGCCCTTGAGCGCTTGGGATGTCGCCTCGAGAGGACAAGGGGCAGCCATGCAGTCTATTCTCGGGAGCGGGAAGACGGGCACAGGGCGACAGCGCCCCTGGTACTCGGAAAGAAGGCTTTGTCAAAGGGCACTCTCAAGAGCATTCTCACCAAGCCGGAGATTCCTCTCGAAGACTTCCTGGATGCCCTGTTACACCCCCGCCGCCAAGATCAACATGAGCAACATCGCCGCCAACACCATCCGCGCCTATTTGAATGGCAACCCCATAAACGTGCTCAGGCCGGACTAGAGGTAGCTAGGGAGGAGAAACATGATGGATGCTGCTAAGGTGCGGGAGATTATCGGTGATCCTCGAAGGGTTGCGGAAGAGATTCGGGCATTTGGCGAAGACTCGGCAAGGCTGGAGGAACGCCGATCTGACTTCCTTGAAAGTTACCCAAACCAATACATCGCATTCTATCGAGGTGAGGTCCATGCTTATGGCGAAAGCCTGGAAGATGTATTGCGGGATATAGATGCAAAGCAGTTGCCGAGAGGGCAGGTAAATATCGAGTTAATGCGAACGGACCCACCGGTAATGTTGCTTTGACATATGCTGTCCGGTAATTTCGACAGCAAAGGGCAACCTTGTCTGAGGGGCGGTTTAGTTATACTTGCGGGAGCTTAACCAAAGAAACTACGGATCTGATCATGGTGGGACTCCGCCTTAGGTCGTAGGTTCCCGTCATTCCGTAACAAGAGCAATTGTAAGCAAGCATGGTCAATCGCTTGCTCAATTCTGGGTAAGCGATATTTGTCTTTACTGTTAATGACGAAGTGCTGCAATTGCTCACTCCAAACTATAGATATCTTATTGCCATTATCTGGGTCTATGACCATAACGGAAGAGCCGTCGGTCGTAACCATGAACTCCACACTATCGGGGCGTAGTCACTCTTGTAGAGGTACGTCTTTTGATTAAAAGCTTTCTTTTCCATGTTCATTTCCTCCGACGCCGTGCCTTCCGCGCCCGTCCGTGCCTAATATTTAGTTCTCGATCCTGAGGCAGATGCCCCTCCCTCCGGTTGAATTCCTGTAATCCCGTGAGGGTCATCCTATCCCGTTTTTCTTTGTTGCACGGTGGACATCATATGGTAAGGTGGTCAGCGGCGCCGGTTCCTCCGTCGAAATTCGGTTGACTCTTGGTCTCCACGTTGGAACCTAGGGACGAGTAGAGATATTAAACCCACAGCTTGACTACGGCAGCAATCACCGCCCCAACGGTTTTATCTACGCCAGCGCCTTTTTCTTGGCTTGGTTTCGGTGCCAACGCTCGACTATTTGAGGTACGATATCGTCGGCGGGTTGGGCGCGTGCGAAGTCCTCTTCGGCCCATTCACGGGTGTCTGGGTCCCTCGCGATGCCCACGTCGATTGCTACCTCTTCCCCGTACTTCTCCTCAATCTGCCCATAGGTCATGGGGCCGGCGGCTATCTCCTCAATCTCTTTCTCTGTGAGGTTCACCTTTGCAGGCTGTGGCCATACGGTTCCGGGTTTAAGCTTGGGCATATCTTCTCACCTCATTGGATTTAGCGGGTCTCAGGCTGATGATGCGAATGTTGTCGCCTCGCATCGTAAAAGCGAGATGGCAAATGCGGGCTCCTATGTATCCGATGGCCGACCACCGGATCTCGCCATGCCGATCGCTCCGCTCTACTAGGGCCGTTCCCCACTCGAAACCAGTCATCATCTCAAAGTCTATTTGATGCTTGGTCAGATTGGCCTTCCGCTTTGGCTCGTCCCATTCGTAGCTTAGCTCTGGATCATACACACCGTCATCAGTATATCAACCCTGGTGCCGAGGAAGGGACTCGAACCCTTATGGGAGTAATCCCAACGGATTTTAAGTCCGTCGCGTCTGCCAATTCCGCCACCTCGGCCCGTGAACAATCTGGTTAAAAGATGCGCAGGCCCGGAACTCCCGGCCTGCGCTTGTTTGTATGTTTGGAGGCGACGGGCGGATTCGAACCGCCGATAGAGGTTTTGCAGACCCCCGCCTTAACCACTTGGCTACGTCGCCCTGGAGCGGAAGACGGGATTCGAACCCGCGACCCTCACCTTGGCAAGGTGATGCTCTACCACTGAGCTACTTCCGCTGGTATTACTTTTTGAGTTGGTGCCGAGGAGGAGATTTGAACTCCTACGAGCTTTCGCTCACTGCCCCCTCAAGACAGCGTGTCTACCGATTCCACCACCTCGGCTAGCATAATATCTTCCCCCACTCGCCCCTTCAACTTACTGCCGAAACTATCACAATAATATCACCTTCAACACAGCCTCTTTGAATGGCAGGAGTGGGAGGGCTCGAACCCCCGACCTGCGGTTTTGGAGACCGCTGCTCTTCCAACTGAGCTACACTCCTACAGGGGCCTTGCAGCATCAGATTTTATCACCCCAGTCAAAATCCCGTCAATTTCCAGCGGATACCTAGCCTCTGTTATACTAGATTATTCCAGCCGCCAACTTGGTATCGTCCTGTGTAGGGGCGACTGGCGGGTCACCCTCGGCTAGTGGCAGGGACTAGTCCGCCTTGGCCAGCGCCAGCGTAACCTCATATAGCACGTCTAGGCCCGGCTGGATGTCTTCCCAATAGGTCAACTCGTCCGGCGAGTGGCTCTTCCCCCCGACGCTCGGCACGAAGATCATCCCCCCACTCGTCACTTGCGCCATGTGGGACGTGTCGTGCACGGCCCGGCTGTAGGCATCCATCCGGTCCAGCCCAAGCTTGTCGCACGCCGAGGCAATGACCGATTTCACGTCCTCCGACATCTCTACCGCCGGTATGTATTCCAGGTTCTCGATCTCGAACTCCACCCCCCGCTCCAGGGCCACCGCTGCGATCATGTCGTCGATGTCCTTGATCGCTTCATCGAGAGTCGCAGGGGACGTGTCCCGGACATCGGTAGTGAAAGTCACCTCGTTAGGCACAATGTTCATGGCCCCCGGCTTCACCTGTAGGATCCCGACGGTGCATACCAGCGACCCCTCAGGGTCCGACCGCCCGATCCGCTCCATTTCCTGCACCATGCGGGCCGCGGGTACCAACGCGTCGGTCCTACGGTCCATTGGGGTGGCCCCAGCGTGATCGGCGACTCCAAACACCTTGATACGCTTGTGACTCGACCCCGTGATAGCCTGCACTACGCCGATCGCCTTGGACTGCTCTTCCAGCCGACCGCTCTGCTCTACGTGCAGCTCAACAAAGGACTTCACTTCACCTTCGCGGAGGACTATCTCCTCCGGCGTTCCCGATGTCTCGATGCCTTGCAGGGCCTCAGTGAGGGTGACGCCTGCGTCGTCCTTGATGTCCTTCACCTCGTTCCACGGGATCCGACCCGACATCACTGCGCTGCCCAGGGTGCCTTTGCGGAACCGGGCGCCCTCCTCATCCGTAAAGACCA
The DNA here is from genome assembly GCA_965222055.1 of Dehalococcoidia bacterium. Classification (GTDB taxonomy): domain Bacteria; phylum Chloroflexota; class Dehalococcoidia; order Plut-88900; family Plut-88900; genus Plut-88900. The sequence continues at coordinate 2,266,482 of CBDCTF010000007.1, read as the reverse complement.
CCACCTCGATGGGATGCAGGGTATCGACCCCCTCGTCGTTGAGTGTACGGACTATCTCCAGTGGACCCATGACGCCTGTCGGCCCGTCGTAATCGCCGCCGTTAGGTACGCTGTCGATGTGCGACCCCATCATGACTATGGGCGCCGAGGGGTCTCGACCCTCGCGCCGCGCCCGGATGTTTCCAATCGCATCCACCCGCACCGAGAGTCCAAGACTCTCCATAATTCCAATCGTCAGCTTCCGACCCTCGATGTCCGCGGGCGAGAGCGAGAAGCGGGACACCCCGCCCTCTGCCACCCGGCCTATCTGGGCGAGTGCCTGCATGTCTTTCCTGAACCGGTCTAGATTGGGCATCGGGCCTGCCTCCAAATTAGCTAATTGATTTCTTAGAAAGATCCGTCGATAACCGCATCCACCAGCGCCGGTTTCCCGAGGGCCAACGCCCTCTCGATGGCGGGCTGGACCTCGTCCCCCCGGGTGACCTGCACGCCGTCTATCCCCAGACTCTCGGCGATCCTGGCGAAGTTCAATGCAGGTCCGCCCAGGTCGACGGAGTGGAGCTTCTCCCGGGCCTCGGGGCCCAGGACTCGCATGCTGTTCAGCTTCAGGATGCGGTACGTGGCGTTATTGCAGATAACCCAGACTACCGGTATCTGGTGATGGGCCGCCGTCCACAACCCCTGTATTGAGTACATGGCGTTTCCGTCCCCCACCACCCCCACCACCGGCCTATCAGGCAAGGCGAGCTTGACGCCCATTGCCATCGGCAAGGCATCCCCGAGACTCCCGTCGTTGTCCCGCACCGCGAGATATGACTCCGCATCCCCGAAGTCCAGCAAGTCCCTCAAAGCCATCGACGACGTGATACCCCCATCCACGATGACCGTGTCGGGAGGGATGGCTTCCTTCAGTCCGAGCATGAGGCGTGAGGCGGACATCGGTTCGGCGTTGCCGCCGCTTTGGGCCTGCTCCCAGATTACCTCTCTCCTTCTCCGGTTGGCGTCGGAGATGCTGGAGACGCGCTCGCGGGCCCCGGCCCGCTCGTCTCCCGTCATCTTCTCCGATACCGCAGCTAAGAGTTCCCCTAGCGCGGCTTTGATGTCTGCCAGTATCCCGATGTCCGTGGGCTGGTTCTTGCCTATCTCCCAGGGGTCCGTATCCAAGTGTATGACTTTCGAGGCAGGGTTCACGATCTGGTCGGAAGTGTAGAAGAGCTGCGAGATGAAGTTCGCGCCGATGGCCATGACCACGTCGGCGTCCTTCATCACTTCCGCGGCGTTGGGCACGTCGGTCCACATGCCTCCCTCGAAGAGGAGATGGTCGGTGGGAAACGCGGTCTCGGCCCTGATGCGGTTCTCCGTCACCCGCGCCCCGATGAGCTCGGCCAACTTCACTGCCTCCCCCAGCGCCCCGCACCGCGAGACCCGGAACCCGAGGAACAGCACCGGGCTCTTGGCCCCGGCCAGCAGTGTCGCCGCCCTGTCTATCGCCTCGGGGTCGGGCCGTAAGCCCGACGGAATCCACGATGGTCGCCCGACCTCTATGTCGGCTTCACGACTTAACACGTCCTGGGGCAGCGACAGGAAGGTCGGGCCCTGGGGCGTTTGCCCCGACATCTTGAAGGCCCGGTGCATCATTAGCGGTATGTCCTGCGGGTGCTGCACCTCAGCACTCCACTTGGTGAAGGGCTTGGTCATGCTGACGAGGTCGCCGGTAAGACCCGGCTCCCGCTGGATGAGCCGGGTGTCCTGCTGGCCCGCGGTCAAAACTATGTTGAAGTCGGCGACGTTGGCGTTGTACAGGGCGCTTATCGCGTTGGCCACGCCCGGCGCAGTGTGCACGTTAACGAACCCCGTCTTACCCGACGCCCACGAATAGCCGCCTGCCATCCCCATCGCCACCGTCTCGTGGAGGGCCAGCATGTACTTGATGCGCGGGTGCTCGAAGAGGGCGTCCATAAAGACGACCTCCGTGGAGCCGGGATTGCCGAACACATACTCGACGTCATAAGAATCGAGCACGGCCATCAACGCGTCTATGCCTGTCATCTTTGCCATGTGCACTCCTCAGGGGCAGGCTGGCGAGTCGGGGAGATGTTAACACAGGGCCACGGGGCGCAATGGGCTGGCATTGGAAATCTCGAAATCACTCAGGCAAATGTTCGCTCAACAATTTCGCGGTCTTGGTATCCGGCTCCCTCGATTATCATAGGAGGCAGGCCGGCATCTGAGGGGTCTTGACAGGGACCCTTACAGTTTTGATGCAGAGATGTATTTCTGTTATGCTACTACATCATGAGAACGACAATTTCGCTAGACAACCAGCTTGCGAAACAGGTGCGTCGCGCAGCGGAAGCTAGAGGCATAAGCGTCAGCGCTTTTATCGCCAAGATGCTGGACGACGTACTGAAGCGTGGCGAGCCGTCACAGCCGCCGCCATTCCGGCTGGTGACTGTGCGTGGCGTTCATGTCCGCCCCGGAGTAGACCTCGATCGGCCCAGGGCGCTTGATGCGCGGGATGACGAGGCGCGGTTCGGGAGCCGGTAATTCGAGATGCTGCTCCCCGATGTCAATGTGCTGATATATGCTCACATTGAGGATTCCACCGTTGAGCACGCCGAGTATGCGGCCTGGATCACTCGCTTGGCGACTGGGCCGGAGCCGTTCGCTCTCTCGGTCCTCGTACTGTCTGGCTTCGTTCGCGTAGCAACCAATCCTCGAATCTTCGACCCGCCATCCACCTTGGGCCAGTCTTTTGCATTCGTTTCCTCGCTGATGGAACGCCCGACGGCGCGCATCGTCGGTCCCGGCCCCGATCACATGGAGATATTCGAGAGACTGTGCCGAGAGTCGGGAGCAACCGGGAAACTGGTCGCCGACGCCCAGCATGCGGCGGTTGCAATAGAGCATGGCTGCACCCTGGTGTCGACCGATTCTGACTTTAGTCGATTCCCAGGACTTCGATGTCAGCACCCGCTGCGCCCTGGAGTGATGTAGGGCAGTGTGCTGCTACTGAGCAAGGGAGTTGCGATCCATCGGGTTGCAGGGTAGACGCCGGTCTAAAGTAGACCGCCAATTCCCTGAAAACCCTATTTCAACCAAATGCACTCCATTCTCACATTTCCCGATTCCCGTTGACGCCCCACAACCCGTCCCCTACACTTTTCCCCTATTCCTAAATGCGACAGAGAGAGGTGGACTCATGGTATTGAGCGAACGCTTGGAAGAGTTCCTGGAGAAACCTAACCTCGGTATTCTTGCCACCCTGCGCAAGGACGGCTCCCCACACCTGACCGTCGTCTGGTACGAGTGGGCGGACGGTGAAGTCCTTCTCACCGTCACCGACACCCGCGTCAAGTACAAAAATGTAATGCGCGACCCCAGGGTCTCCCTCGCCATTACCGCCAATGAGCACCCCTACAAAGAGGTGGTCCTCGAAGGTATAGCGGAGGTCTCTCCCGAGGGTGGCCCCGAGCTCTTCCGCCGTCTCGCTCTGAAGTACGACGGCGCAGTCGAGGGCGACAAGTACGCCAACTACTCCAACTCCCGCGACAACCGGCTCGTTATGAAGTTCAAGCCCACCCGTATCATGCGCTGGGACTTCGCCCATGAGGACGACGACCACCAGCCTTGGGGATACGGGCGTAACCTCGGCACCAATTAAGTAAAGGGAGAAGGCCATGACTAAAGGAATCCTTGAACGGCTTGCCGAGGGCGTGGTTCTCGGCGACGGCGGTTACGTCCTTGAGTTGGAGAAGCGGGGCTACGTCATCGCCGGTCCCTTCACCCCGGAGGTTGTCCTCAATCACCCCGAGGCCGTAAAGCAGATGCACAGGGAGTTCATCCGCTCCGGCAGCGAGGTCATACAGGCCTTCGCCTTCTACGCCAGCCGCGAAAAGCTGGCCAATGTCGGCTACGGCGAGAAGGTGCTGGACCTGAACAGACAGGCCGTGAAAATCGCCCGTGAAGTAGCGGGTGACGACGTTCTGGTCGCCGGCAACCTCAGCACGACATGGTCATTCAAGCAGGGTGACGCCGACTCACGGGAGATCGCCCGACGCCAGTTCGAAGAGCAGCTGCGTGTACAGGTCGACGAGGGCGTCGATTTCATCATCGGCGAGCTCTTCTTTGACCTCGAAGAAACCCTCATCGCCCTCGACGTCGCCAAGGCCACGGGCCTCCCGGTGATGATGACCATGTCGTATTTCAAGGACAGGTACAGCCGCGAGGGCAAGGACCCCGCCGAGTGCGCCATTGCCCTCAGCCAGAACGGCTGCGACATCGTCGGAATAAACTGCGGGCGCGGGCCCAACCAGATGCTCCCTCTCGTCAAGGAGATGCGGGACGCCATCGACGGCTACGTCGCCATCCAGGCCACGGCCTACGCCACCACCGACGAGGTGCCCTTCTGCGGCGGCCTCCCTGGCTTCCCCGACGGCATGGAGCCCTACCAGGTCGACCGCTTCGCAATGGCCGACTACGCCCAGCGCGCCAAGGACATGGGAATCAACTACATCGGCGGGTGTTGCGGCTCGGTGGCCGTACACATCCGGGAGATGGCCCGGGTCCTGGGCAAGCCAGTGCAGGAAAGAAAAGTCTGGACCGCCGACTACGCCACCCCCATGTCCGCCACCGAAGAGTGGAAAGACTACCGCCTGGAGTCCGGGGACCGGCTTTAAGGCACCACCAGCACCAGCTTCCCAAACACGTCCCGACCCTCCATCGCCCGGTGCGCCGACGCAGCGTCCTCTAACGGAAACGTCCGGCTCACGATGCCCCGGATTTCGCCCCGGCGGACCAGGTTAGCCACCTTCAAGAAGTCGGCCCGGTTCCCCGTCGACGCGCCCATCAGCGTTACCTGCTCGGTGAACATCCGACCTATCCGCAGTGACGCCCGATGCCCACCCGTCACGCCGCAATTCACCAGCCGACCCCCCGGCCTGAGCGACTTGAAGTTCTCATCCCACACCGAGCCCCCGATACTGTCGAAGACCAGATCTACTCCCTTCCCGCCCGTCATCTCCCTTACCGTGGCGCTGTATGTGGGGTTCTCGACGTAGTTGATCGTTTCGTCGGCGCCCAGGGCCCGAGCCTTGGCCAACTTTTCTTCCGTGCTGGCCGTGGTTATCACCCGCGCCCCGACCATCTTTGCCACCCGTATAGCCGCACTCCCGACTCCGCTGCCCGCCGCCATCACCAGCACGTCTTCCCCGGCCTGCATTCCGCATCGGGTGATCAGGCAGTGCCAAGCCGTCTTGTAGACCAGCGGTATGGCAGCGGCCTCCTCGAAGTCCATGCCGTCCGGGAGTACGTGGGCATTCGCTGCAGGTACGGCCACGTATTGGGCATATCCGCCGTTGACCGATATGCCGATACTCCTGCCGGTCGCGCAGAGTTGGTCCTGGCCTGCAACGCAGTAGCTGCACTTCCCGCACGGCAACGAGTAGTCGACCATGACTCGCTCCCCGACCCTCAATCCCTCCACCCCTGCCCCGAGCTCCGCCACCTCTCCTGAAAGGTCGCAGCCCAGCACGTGGGGAAACTTGTCGATGATGACGCCGTTTCTCCCGGCTCTTGCGAAAGTGTCCAGATGGTTCAGGGCCGTGGCCCGCACCCGAATAACAACCTCACCGGCTGATGGCGAGGGATCGGGCAGGTCACCATAGGTGAGAACTTCAGGAGCGCCTTGTTGTTCGATATAAGTGGCTTTCATGGCATGTGTACTTTCGTGGAGTGCATATAAGACGTGGAGAGGTGCGAATCTGGGGCTGTGAGGCCGGATTATAGCACGGGCCTGGACCCACACTTGCCGGGGAGATTCCTCCAAAGCGCACTTGACGGCCCACCGACCGGATAGGCAAAATGACCGCCGTAATTCCACTCCGGACCGGCAAGCGGCGCGGAGCTAAGTTGAGACAGGAGGTCTCGATGCCCCAGATAATAGTCCCTCCCAATTCCAGCGCGCAGATTGCGCTGAAACCCCTGCCCTTCATGCCGGGAATTCCCTTCACTATTCACAACGTCACCAACGTCAACGTGAGGGTCACCGCGCAGGGCAACAACATCCAGCTCAAAGAGGCTGACTAGCTAAGGCCAGGGACTACCTCTGGGGCATCGTCCCGCCGAGTGAGACCCTTGCCCGACCCCGTCTGTGGGCCTGGATAGGACATTGATGTACCGAAGAGTAAGACTGGGACTTGTTTATATCGGCCTGTCGTGCCTTTCTGCGGGTAACTCAAGGCTGGGCATATGCTAAACTTGGCGGCGTAGGGAGGTTCGAATATGGGCCTTTTCAATTGGCCGTTGCAGATTTCCAACCTGAATGGTGATAGATTGAGTGAAATCGAGGCTATGGTGGATACTGGCGCCATCTTCACCATGTTGCCCGGCAGCCTACTCAGGGAGATTGGCATATCTCCCACCCGCAAGGACATATTCGAATTGGCCGACGGCTTCCGCGCCGAAATGGAAATAGGCGAGATGCGGGTCAGGTCCAACGGCTATTCCGCCGTGACTCCGGTAATCTTCGGCAGCGAAGATGCGACGCCGTTGATAGGACCCGTCACCCTGGAAGAGCTTCTGCTAGTAGTGGACCCCGTAGGGCAGAGATTGATTCCCAGGAACTTGGTCTGGCACGGACACCCGAGCTGACCGCGCACCATAGGCTCTTCTTGCACAAGACCATACCATAGCCATACCGTGCCCGGAGCCGGGACCCGGAGGGTGTGCAGCGGCCGCCTTAGGCCCCTCATTTCTATTGACACTAAAATCGGGCTGGGCTACAATTGTGAGCGTTATCACACACTTTCCGCAGCCACTTTAGACGGAACTTTTCGAGCCTCGTTCTGCCCCTACTAGGGCGCGGAGGAAAACCTCAATGAATATCATAGTCTGCGTCAAGCAGGTGCCTGACCCCCAGATGCCGATGGCCAGCTTCAGGATCGACCCGGCCACCAACAAGCTCGTCCCCGCCCCCGGCATCCCCCCAGTTATCAACGGGTACGACGAGCAGGCTGTCGAGGCAGCGCTTCGGCTAAAAGGGGCCGGAGACGTCAAGATTACCGTCCTATCCATGGGCACTAACCTCGTTTCCGACGTGATTAAGAAGCCCCTGTCCATGGGCGCCGACGACCTTATCCTCCTCCAGGACGACGCTTTCGAAGATTCCGACGACTATGCCACCGCCAAAGTTCTGACCGCAGCAATCCGCAAGATCGCCGATTTCGACATCATCATCTGTGGCCGACAGTCCTCGGACTTCGACACAGGCTTGGTCGGGGCCGGCATCGCTGAGATGCTTGGAATTCCCATCGTTCCCATAGCCCGGGACATCAAAATGAACGATGGAGTCGTCAGAGTCGAGAAGGTTGTCGCCGACGGTTATGAAGTCGTAGAGGCAGCGCCTCCGGTGGTCGTCACCGTCAGCAACGAGCTGGGCGAACCCCGCTACCCGACCCTTCGCGGCATAATGGCAGCGGGACGCAAGAAGCCCACCGTCTGGTCCGCCGCAGACCTTGGGCTAGACGCCTCAGCCGTCGGCATGTCGGGCTCCAAGGTGAAGATTTTGAAACTCTTCCAGCCCGAAAAGGTCTCCCAGTGCGAGTTCATCCCGGGCGACAGCCCCGCCGAGATCGGCGCAAACCTCGCTCTCAAGCTACGAGAAGACAAAGTCATCTAACCGGCTCAGTCCGTACGTTTCAGGAGGGTCTTAACAATGGCGGAGAATAGTGGAATCCTGGTCTTTGGCGAAATCGCCGATGACGGATTGAGCGGAACTTCCAAGGAGCTTCTGGGCAAGGCCTCTGAGATGGCCGGGACCCTCGGCGAAAGCGTGGTAGGGGTCGTGGCCGGCGCCGGCGCCAAGGCCGCAGCCGAAGAGATGGTCGCTCATGGGGCAGGCAAGGTCTACTGCGCCGAAGGCGGCGTCTTGGACACCTATCACTCTGATCTATACACCGCAGCCCTTGCAGCCCTGATCGGCGAGACTTCTCCGTCAATCGTGCTCATGGGGCACTCTGAAATTGGCCGAGACCTCGGCCCCAGGCTCGCATTCCGGCTCGACACTGGAATGGGCACAGACTGCACCGACCTAAACATAGACCCCGAATCCAACCTGATGGTCCAGACCCGGCCCGTTTACGGTGGGAACGCCCAGGCCCAGGTAGTGGTTGAGGGCTCCAGCCCGCAGATGGCCACCGTCCGGTCCAAGACCCTTCAGCCCTCGGAGCACGACGATTCTCTGTCCGGCGAGATAGTTGACTGGCAGCCTTCCGTGGACGCCTCTGTAGCAAAGACCAAGGTAGTGGACCGTGTCAATGCGGAGGCCGCTGGCATGAAACTGGAAGAAGCCCCGGCAATCATCGCCGGGGGCCGAGGCGTCGGCAGCACCGAGGCCTTCCAGGAACTCGCCGAAGTTGCCAAGACCCTCGGCGGGCTGATAGGTGCAACCAGGGCCGCCTGCGACTCCGGATACATATCCCCCTCCGTGCAGATAGGCATAACCGGCCGGGTAGTCAGCCCCGACCTGTACATCGCCGTCGCCCTGTCGGGAGCAAGCCAGCACATGTCTGGCTGCCTCGGCTCCAAGGTCATCGTCGCAGTCAACAAGGACGCGGATGCCAACGTATTCAAAGACTCCCGTTACGGAGCAGTTGGCGATTTCAAGCAGGTTATGCCGGCCTTCCACGAAAAATGCAAAGAACTTTTAGCGTCTTCGTAAATCGGCTTCCCTGGTCCTTTAGCAGGCAGGAGGGAACAGATGGACGGTGAATTTCGCATCGACCTGGACGAGATATCCACAACAATAGAGACCGCCGAAGTGATCTCTATACTTTTCCCCATGCTTCGCAAGTCCCTGGTGCTAGACACCCGGTCGGACTTGGAAGACGGCCCTATGGCCCGTGTAGTTCCCATGGCCGAGTCCGTAGATGACCGACTCCGCTCCATAAAGCGGATGCGCCCCCGCTTCCCCCGCCCCGAAAGCGTCACCATCATTCCCTGGCCCAAGCAGGTCAAGAGCCTCAAGCGCCTGGGTCTCTGGGGCAAGATCATCGAGCGGATGATGAGTACCGGGAACCGGGAAATCATCGGCAAGTGCACCACCTGCTACGAGAAGTTGCTGCAGCTCGACGCCGAGGAAATCGCCGCCGTAATCACGGGCAAGAACTACTACACCCTCTGGGAAGCGCCCAAGTAGGCACACCTAAAGAGAAAATGACAAAAAGAGAGCCCGCCCCTGGGGCCGCCTCTCTTTTTATTTGCCGCTCAACTACTATCAAATCAAACTGAAATTAGACGTTCGTGTCTATATGGTCGCCCACCTTCAAGTCTCAGATCTAGATATTGTCGGTTAGCTCCGATCCGGTAGAAGTGCCCTCATTATCCATCGCAACGTTAGTAGCTCGAATATCCTTGACCGCTGAACAGCCAACAACCTAGAGAACCACAAGACCTACAGCTACCCGCGCCGGTTCCACGAATATCTTCTTGGAGTAGCCACTAGCGCTATTTGAAGGGGTTCCAACAAGGGCGTAGGCGTCGATTTTCGCCATTGTTCTTCGGATCAGGGGGTAGGAGGGGGTTCGGGCACTGGAGTGGTCCTTAGTTCCTCTCCCACCCCATATCTTATGTAACCGCTCCTCCCATGGTTGCCTATCACGTAGAAGTAGATGAATTTGCGTGACAGCGGCTCCCGATAGAAATATGCGATACCCTCGCAAAGGAGAAGGATGGACGTGCGCTCGACCTCGTAGCCACCGTAGGCCTCCCGTATACGCATGCCATCATTCCTGGCTGATCTGACCGCTCTTGCGAGGAGTTGGTCACAGTTCATGGATGCAACTAATTCCTCTGGGGAGGAAGTCTCGATGGGAGTGGGTGTACTCCAAACCTGGCCAGGCTTGTCGTAAGGCGAAAGTAAGGCGAAAGTAAGGCGTAGCTCGCAACCAGACTGCCGTCTTCGTCCTCTTCGAGGGAGAATTCCACCAGGACGGCGCTTACGCTGTAGTCGACAAATCCCTTGCCCCAGCATGTAAAGTGCTTGCCGGTCCTCTCCCGTTGCCAAAGACTGCTTTCATCAATGCGTGTAAGCTCGGTCTGTTGGACTAACCATAGTGCCAAGTCCGTGCATGACATCTCGTCGATCGTCGGAGTGAGATCGTCCTGCGTACCCTCGCTTGTCGGCTCAGGATTCTCTTCCTCTGGAATAGATGTAGTCTCTCTGACTGACGTTGTTGGATGTGCAGTCGGGGAAACATGTATGGGAGCAGGTGTGGGCGCGCCCTCATTGACGCAACTGGCAAATACCATAAGCAGGACGAGCATGAGCAGCCCAGGTTTCACTGAAGCTTTTCTCACCACTTACTGTCTAGCAGTCACTGCTCCCTACGTCCAGCACAAACACCACCCAAAAGCTACGTTTACCCGCTCTCCTTCTGCAGCTTCTCGACGATTTTCTGGGTCAGGTGAGCGGGTAGCTCGTCGTAGTGCGCGAACTCCGTGGCGTAAGTCCCGCGCCCCTGGGTAATCGAACGCAGGTCCACGGCGTAGCGGACTATCTCGGCCTGCGGCACTTCCGCTTCAATCACCGTCTTCCCGTTTTGAGGCTCCATCCCCAGCACCCGGCCCCGCTTCGTGTTCAGGTCGCCTATAACGTCTCCCGTGTAAGTGTCCGGGACGGTGATCTTCACGTGCATCACCGGTTCCAGGAGGGCGGGGTTGCCCTGGGTCGCTCCTTTTCTGAAGGCCTGCGCCCCGGCTATCTTGAAGGACATGTCGGATGAGTCCACGGGATGGGAGCTGCCGTCGTACAGGGTCACTTTCACGTCGACCATTGGGAAGTCGGTGAGCACGCCACCCTGCGCCGCTTCCATAACGCCCTTCTCAACTGCCGGTATGTAGTTCTTCGGCACGTTGCCCCCGACCACCTTCTGCGCAAACTCTATCCCGGATCCCGGCGGCATGGGCTCCAACTGTATCTTCACGTGTCCGTACTGCCCGTGCCCACCAGTCTGCTTCTTGTGCTTGTACTCGGACTTGGTGGTTATGGTGATGGTTTCCTTGTACGGTATCCGGGGTATCTCGGTGACCACCTCTACCGAGAACTTCCGGTCCAGCTTCTGCAGAGTCGTGTCGATATGGGCCTCGCCCATCCCCCACAGCAGCATCTGTCCGGTGTCGGGATCGATTCCGAGCTTCAGAGTCGGGTCTTCTTCCACTAGGCGGGCGAGTGAAGAGCCCAGCTTGTCGATGTCCGACTTGGACTTCGCCATCACAGCGACGGAGAGCGGAGAGGAAGGGAATTCGATTCCGCCGAGGTCCAAGGGCCTGTCTCGGTTGCACAACGTGTCGCCGCTGCTCGTTGCCGACAGCTTCGCCACCGAGCCGATGTCCCCTGTCACTACCTCGGTCACGTTCTCCTGGGACTTCCCCCTTGCCATGAAGAGCTGGCTGATCTTCTCGCCGGAGTTCTTGCCCGAGTTCCAGACCTGGGAGTCGCTGTGCATAGTGTCGGAGTACACTCGGAAATAGGACAGCTTGCCGACAAAGGGGTCGGCGGAGGTCTTGAAAACGAAGGCGGCCATCGGGCTGTTACCGTCGCCGTTAAGGGTAATCGATTCCTCGGACACCAGGTCCTTGGCGGTCACACCCCCCCTGTCAATTGGGGAGGGCATGTAGGCGCTGATGTTGTCCATTATCGCCTTCACACAGGTGTTGGACTGGGCCGCAGCCGCCATAACCGGGACTATGGCCCCTGATTTCACGCCTTCGGCCAGGCCTTTCACCAGTTCCTCTTCCGTCAGTTCCTCTCCCTCCAGGTACTTCATGGTAAGGTCGTCATCGCACTCGGCTACGGCCTCGGCCATGGCGTCCCGGAGGACCCGGGCCAGGTCGGCCAGGTCGGCGGGGATATCTATGTCCTGGTCGTCGGGCCCCTTGGCCTTCATGGTTATGAGGTCGATCACGCCTTTGAAATCGGACTCTGCACCGATGGGTAGCTGAATGGCCACGCACTGCCGGCCGAACTCATCCTGGATCCTTTTCAGCACGGCTGCAAAGTCTGCGTTTTCCCGGTCCATCTTGTTCAGCAGTATCATCGCCGGCAGTTCGCGGGCGGAGATTTCCCCCCACATAAGCTCGGTCCCGACCTCTATGCCGGAGGCTGCGCAGACCACTAGCAGAGCGGAGTCGGCTACCTTCAGGGCGGCTACCACCTCCCCGAAGAAGTCAGCATAGCCCGGCGTGTCTATCAAGTTGACCTTCGTGCCGTTCCATTCATAGGGAAGGAGGGTCAGCTGGATGCTTCCTCCCCGGTTCACCTCCTCCGGCTCGTAGTCGGAGGTGGTGTTCCCGTCTTCAACCCTGCCCAACCGGGTAGTGTGCCCGGCGTTGAAGAGTATGGCCTCAGACAGTGATGTCTTGCCTGCCTTGCTGTGGGAAAGGAGCGCCACGTTTCTGATTGACTCGGACTTGTAGCTCTGCATAACTGCTCAGACCTCCCCCTGATCTGTAAAACAAGGTCATTGTATGGAAAAGTACGGCACCCCTGCAACAACCCGCCCCGTAGGTCGGAGAGACAGGGATCAGGGTGCTATCCTGAAGAGGGGCCTAACACCATCGGCCCGGGCGAGATCATGCTTACCAAATTGAGATGTTTTGCCAAGCTCCTTTTGCGCAACAGACGGGCCCGACTAACGGCCCTCTGCCTGGTCTTGTTTGCGTTGGTCTTGCTGCTGTCCTCCTCTCCCCAGACCCGAGACCGGGTCGGGAGTGCAACCCACGGCCATGACCACGACGTTGTTGCCTGGGAGCTGAGGAATTTCTTCGACAAGTGGCTCTCCAGGGTGGCCTCCTTCTTCGATGAGGAATTGTCCGAAGAGGACGCCATCGCCGAGGTCAGGGAATACGCCCGACTGACCGGCGAGATCAATCGCATAGACGGGGCAATTACTAGGGCCGTGGCCCTTGGCGAAACCGTGTCAGATCTGGAGAACGAGCGGGCAGAGATGGACCAGCAGAGACTGGAAATCCAGTCCCGTGTTGAAGAGCTTATAGAAGGACAGGTAAGCGGCATCCTGGCTCAGGAAGGCATGTCCTGGCGCATAGGCTTCCTGGATGCGGACGGTTACCTGTTCCCGCCCGTCGACTTCAAGTACGAAAACTCTCCTCCTGTATTGGTCATCTCACCGAGGGACAGGATAGAGCTTGAGTCGACCCGCCTTCTGACTCCCGGTTTAGCCCTCGGGGCCCGGGAGGATATCGAGAATGAGGTAGAGGAGTTGGAAACCCACTACTCCGCCCTGGTAATCGACACTGGGGGAGTGGCGACCTTCCCCGCCGTCGTCGTCGCATCCGCCAACGTGCAATACACCCTGCGCACCGTCGCCCACGAATGGTTCCATCACTACCTCGTCTTCTATCCCCTGGGCCGTAACTACTGGTCCTCCGGCGAGATGGTAACGATCAACGAGACCGTCGCTAACATCGCAGGGGACGAGGTCGGTAACGCCGCCTACGAAAGACATTACATGATGGAGAAACCACAGCCCCCACCCCCCACCCCCTCCGTCATTCCGGCCCCGGAGCCGGTCGAAGATGCGCCGAGGCGTGAATCCATCCCCTCCCAGCCTGAATTCAGCTTCAACCGAGAGATGCAGGAAACCCGGCTGGAGGCAGACCGGCTTCTGGCCGAAGGGGAAATCGAGGAAGCGGAATCCTACATGGAGGCTCGGCGGCTGGTCTTTGCCGACAACGGCTACTTTCTCCGCAAGCTGAACCAGGCCTATTTCGCCTTCCACGGCTCCTATGCCGATCGTCCGACTGCCGTAAGCCCTATCGGTGATCAAGTGCGGCAAGTGCGGGAGCAAAGCGCCACGCTTAAGGAGTTCATCGAAACTATGTCCCGGGTCTCCAGCTATGATTACCTCTTGCGGCTGGTGGATGGCCAATAGGACGCCGGGTTAAGTACGTGGGGCAAAGTCCGGCTGAGCATAGTAAACTTTTTGTAACCGCATTCGGCTGAGGAGCGCGAAGCTCTTCAAAGGAGGACAATTTGGCCGGTCCACTAGATGGTGTGAAAGTTCTCGACCTTACCAGGGTGCTCGCCGGGCCCTATGCAACAATGGTCATGTCCGACCTCGGGGCCGAGGTTATCAAGGTGGAGCGCCCCGAGGGAGGAGACATGGCCCGGGGCACGGGGCCCTTCGTCGACGGCCAGAGCTCCTATTTCATGAGCATCAACCGGGGCAAGAAGAGCGTCATCCTGGACCTCAAGGACGAAGGCGACAAGCAGACATTTCTGGAATTGCTCGACCACTTTGACGTCCTCGTCGAGAACTTTGTCCCCGGCGTCATGAAGCGCCTCGGCCTGGACTACGAAGTCTTGAGCAAGCGCCATCCGAGGCTAATATATGCAGCGGTCTCGGGGTTCGGGCAGTGGGGGCCCTACACGAAACGTCCGGCACTAGACATAATAGTTCAGGCGATGGGCGGGATAATGAGCATCACCGGCGAGCCTGGACGCCCGCCGGTCAGGCCCGGCTCCTCCCTGGGCGACATCACTGCAGGTCTCTTCACCACCATCGGAATCCTGTCCGCCCTTCACGAACGGGACCGGAGCGGCGTCGGGCAGATGATCGATGTGGCGATGCTCGACTGCCAGCTGGCAGTGCTTGAAAACGCATTCGCCCGCTATTTCACTACGGGCGAGGTGCCTACGCCCCTTGGCACCCGGCACCCGGTCACGACACCCTTCCAGGTTTACGCGACCAGCGATGGATATGTCGCTCTCGCCTTTGTCGGCGGGGCCAAGGACCAGTGGCCAATATTCTGCGCCCTACTCGACAGAGTAGACCTCATCGACGATGAGAGATTTACCACCAGCTGGAATCGCACCCTCAACTATGATGACCTGAACCCCATAATCGAAGAGGGGATGCGCCAGAAATCGACCGCCCAGTGGCTCGAAGAGCTCACCGAGGCCCAAATCCCCTGCGGCCCGGTCAACAACATCGCCGACGTTGTCGCCGATGAGCATACAAAGGCGCGCGGCATGATTATCGACGTGCCCCACCCGGAGTCGGGCACGGTGAAAATGGTAAACAACCCCATCAGATTCTCCCGCACCCAAGCCGAGGTCACGGGAGCCGCGCCCCTTCACGGAGGGGATACGGACGAGGTCATTGGCAAGTTTCTCGGGTCGGGTGCGCCATAAGTCGATTGACACCCCAAAAATGTGTAGGCTAGAATGGTCTCATAGCCCCAGTTCCGAAGAGTTTTACCATGCTTGAAGTCACCATAGAAAGCATCCGCGTCAGCCTGATGAACTATCAGCGGGTGGTCATCCTTAAGGAGAAGGACGCAGACCGGTACCTTCCCATATGGATCGGCCCTGCCGAGGCAGACGCAATTGCCGTCAAACTTCAGGACGTGACCGTGCCACGGCCTTTGACCCACGACCTGCTGCAGTCGGTCATCGGGGACCTGGGCGCGGCGGTCAACTCCATAATCGTCTCCGACCTGAACAACGAGACGTTCTTTGCCAAGATAATGATCGAGAGCAACGGCAAGACGGTTGCAGTCGACTCCCGCCCCAGCGACGCCCTGGCCCTTGCGGTCCGGGTCAAGGCCCCCATCTTCGTGGAGGAGATCGTCCTGGAGAAGGCGGGGGTCATTCTGGACAAGGAGACCGGCAAACCCATTATCGCCTCCGATGCCGTGGACATTAAACCCGTCGATGAGGCAGAGCTGAAACGGCTATCGGCGTTCCGGGACTTCGTGGATAACCTGGACCTGGAAGATTTCGGCAAAAAGAAGTCGGCAGAGTCCGAATAGGCCTTCCTCCCTCCCTTGACCCCCCCCGTTTGCATAACACCCTGGGCGAGCCTTCCTCGACCAGCGCGCGGAGATTGCGGAATACTTTCTTCACGAACCGGTTTCTCTATTCCCCGAGCCGGGAGGTCTGAAGTGACTACAAGCAATAAACGCTACCGCCTGCTTTGTGCCCTGTACGCTCCAGCGGAATCAACAGAACCGGACAAGTACATGGCAGAGGTCTCGTCTTTCCCCAGCTGTGTCGCATGGGGGGACGCTCCTGAAGAGACCATCGCCATATTGGAAAGCGTTGTGGCGGCCACCATTCTGACCTATCAGGAACAAGGGTACGATTTGCCCCCTGGTGTGACGCCATTGGAGACCGATGCCGACCGTTCTTCCCAGCCAAGTGTGCTCGAGATTTCCGTTTGACCCATAGGTAGTTGACGCGCAAACTCCGACGGCTGGGTTTGCGTGTTTGTCCGTCAAGCACGGGGGAGCCACGAAATATGGCCGAACGACAAGACAGGAGCCACATCGCCCATTCCACGCCACGGCAATCGCTAATTTAAACCGGGAACGCTTTTCAGGATCATCCGCAACTTGGGCATATCCAAGAAAGAGCTTGACGACGCATGATCCCCACCCCCTCCCCCCTCCCCTAATTTTCTCCGTTATCCCTGTGCTCTGACATTGGAATCCAGTAGCCGTCGTCACCAACCTGGTTCCAATCAAAGACGGGTTTTAGCACTACTCCGTCCCCAGACCCAAGCTCTTTGTAAACTTGGACTTACCTTGCCTTCCCCCCCAAATTTCTTTGTGATATAATGCACGACCGGAGCGGGAGGGGGATTTGGACAGAAGGCAGTGGCTGGATATTCTGCGGCTTTTGGGCCTGGGTTGGTATGTAGTCACGGCCATCGGGATAGGTGTGGCAGGCGGTCTTTTAATAGATCATTGGGCTGACACCGCCCCGGTTCTGACCCTCGTAGGACTGGCTCTGGGCATACTGGCGGCTTTCTGGGGTATGTTCCGGATGCTGTCCCCCCTGCTGAAGAGGAATACCGACAGCAAGGAAGACCATTAGTGGGATTGCTTCGCAAACCGAAAGTCCTTCTGGCCCTTGTCCTGGTCATACTATCTCTTATTATCAGTCACACCATCCTCCGCTTCCCCTTCCCCGCCATCCAGATCAAGCCCGAGAACCTTGGCAAAGAGCTCATCCCCCTAGGCCCTCTCGGCGACTTCAACCTCACCAACACCATCCTCTCTTCTTGGGTCGGTCTCGCCGTCATCTTCATTCTCGCCTACTTCGCGACCCGGAAGCTGGGCATGGTGCCCCGTGGCCTGCAGAACCTTGTCGAGGCCGTGCTATCCTGGCTGCTAGGACTGGTGGAGTCGATAGCCGGAGCAAAAAACGGCCGGCGCTTCTATCCCCTTGTCGTCACCATCTTCATCTTCATAATTATCAATAACTGGATCAGCCTGGTTCCGGGCTTCGGCACCGTCGGGCGAATGGAGGCGGCGGAGGAAGTGGTCCACCACATCATTGAGGAGAAAGCCGAAGAGGCCGAACCTCACCTCACACTCACCGAGGCGGAGCACGAACTCGAAGTCTTCCTGGACTGGGGCGAGTCCGAGAGGTCCGCGGCCCCCAACGACCACGTGGGCAAGCAGATCTACTCTGAGTTGGAAGGTAAAGACCTCCATGTCTGGGACGAGGTCGGCCCCTTCCGGGTAATGCCCTTCGCCCTCTTCGAACAGAGCATGTCCGCGGCGGAATACGCCGACGATCACATCCACTTCGAGGACGGCCATATCGAGTATGGCCAGCCTGAGGGCCAAAACGTCGGTCTGCTGATACCGCTGTTCAGGAACGCCAACACGGGACTGAACACAACCCTGGCCATCGCCTTAATAGCTATGTTTTTCATTGAATTCTGGGGTATCAGGTCTCTCGGCTTCTTAGGCTACGGCGGCAAATTCATTAATTTGAGTGGATTCAGACGCGGGATCAGCACGGGGTTCTTAGACCTGTTGGTTGGAATGCTGGAGGGCGTCAGCGAAATCGCTAGACTGATCAGCTTCACCTTCCGGCTTTTTGGCAACATGTTCGCCGGGGAAATCCTGATTTTCGTAATGATGTTCCTGATTCCCCTGGGCCTGGCGGTGCCTTTCTACGGGTTGGAGCTGTTTGTCGGGTTCATCCAGGCCACCATCTTCGCCGTGCTCACCTTGATGTTTGCTGTCATAGCAGTCACGGCTCACGGCCATGACGAGCACTCCGAGGCGGAGGCAGGAATACCGACCCAGGTGGAAGGAACGGGCCCGGAAGAGGTGAGCGGAAGCGCTCGATAGCGGAGAATCTCAAGGAACGCTCTCTGTACTGACAACGGCTTCTGACGACTCACACGGTAAAAGATCGGTAGTCAAAAACCAGGAAAAGAGCAGGAGGAAACCAGATGATTGAATTGCTCGGTCTTATACTAGCCGAAATAGGAGACGAAGGGCTCGGCTCCATCGGCACGGGTCTGGCCATGGGGCTCGGTGCCCTGGGCCCGGGCCTCGGAATCGGTATCCTAGTCGGCAAGGCGACAGAGGCCATAGGACGCAATCCCGAGGCCGAAACTTCCATACGCGCCAACATGATTTTGGGCATAGCTTTTGCCGAGGCAGTGGCAATTTACGCGTTGGTCGTGGCCGTCATTATCAAGTTCGTATAAGCGGCGCACACGTACTAACTTCCGAAAGGAGAGGCCATTGGGAGAGCTGGGAATCAACCTGCCGGGGCTTCTGGTACAGATCATTAATGTCGCCCTGGTGCTGATAATCCTGCGCCTGGTCCTCTACAAACCCATACTTAGGATGCTGGAAAACCGGTCTTCCAGGATTAAGGAAAGCCTGGAGGCTGCTGACGCCGCCAAGGCCCAGTCCGCCCGCAGCGAAGAAGAGGTCCGCAAGACCTTGGGTGAGGCCCGACAAGAAGGTCAGCGCCTTATAGGCCAGGCGTCCGAGATGGGCGAGCGTCTGAAACTGGATGCTCGCGAGGACGCCAAGAAGGAAGGCGAGGCTATGATCGTGCGGGCCAGGAGCGAGATCGCTCGTGAGCGCGACGATGCCGTCGAGAAAGTCCGCAGTGAATTCGCCGGACTCGCCATTTCGGCGGCGGAGAAGGTCATTAACTCCGAGCTCAACAAGGAGCGCCACCGCAAGCTGATCGACGATGTTCTGGAGGAAAGCGTTTCCTCCCGAAAGGACGGGAGCTAGCAAATGGCTGCAGGCTCTTCGGCACGAAGGCATGCCCAGGCTGTCTTCCAGATTGCCCGTGACCAGGACCGTCTGGACAAGTGGCTGGAGGACCTGGACGAGCTCGCTTCCGCATTTGGCGACCCGGACCTCCGCAAGGTGCTGGAAAGCCCGAAAGTCAAGCCCGACCAGAAGCAGGAGTTGGCCGCTCAACGGTTGGCGGGGCTTGATATCCTCGCCCGGAACCTGACCAGCATTCTGGTATCCAAGGGCCGGGTCGCACTGGCTGAAGGCATCGCCGCGGAGTATCGGGAACTTGTGGACGACCATCGGGGAGTCGGGAATGCGGAGGTTACCACCGCCGTTGCCCTGGACGCCGAGGCAGAAAAACGGATAGCGGACCAGATGACGGAAGCTACCGGCAAGCAGATAAGGCTGACGTCGCAAGTGGACCCGGATATCGTGGGTGGTATCGTCATCAAGATCGGGGACAGTCTGATAGACGGCAGCACCAGGACTAAGCTCTCGGCAATGCGAAGCGCCCTTGCCGAGCGGCGGGTGTAGAGGTCGGGAGCGGACGCGCAAGGGCTAAAATAAAAAGGAAACCGGTTAGAGGTGAGGCGCGATGGTCGGGTCGCAGGACATAACGTCCATAATCAAACGACAGATAGAAGAGTTCGGAGCCCAGGTCACTATGACCGGCGTTGGCACCGTGGTAGAGGTTGGCGACGGGATCGCCAGGATCCATGGACTGTCCAGCGTCCAGGCCAACGAGCTCATTACATTCCCCACCGGGGTGACGGGGATGGCCCTGAACCTCGAAGAGGAGAGTGTCGGTGCCATCATTCTTGGCGCTTACACCGATATTAAAGAGGGGGACGAGGTCCGGTCCACGGGCCGGATCGCCGAGGTCCCTGTCGGTGACGCCCTGATAGGCCGCGTGGTCAATCCACTGGGTGAGCCAATCGACGGCCGGGGCCCGATCAGCACCAACAAGACCAGACCCGTAGAGCGGGTCGCCCCCAACGTGGTGCTCAGGAAATCGGTCGACACCCCCGTCCAGACGGGAATCAAGGCCATCGACTCCATGATTCCCATCGGTCGCGGCCAGCGTGAGCTGATCATCGGCGACCGGTCCACGGGTAAGTCGGCCATTGCCGTTGACACCATAATCAATCAGAAGGGCGGCGACCTGATCTGCATCTACGTCGCCATCGGTCAGAAAGCGGCCAAGGTTGCGCAGACTGTCGCCACCCTCGAGCAGTACGGAGCCTTGGAGCACACCGTTGTCGTGGCTGCAAACGCCGCCGACCCCGCCGCCCTCCAGTACCTTGCACCCTACGCCGGCTGTGCCATAGGCGAAGAGTTCATGGAGAGCGGCAGAGACGCCCTGATCATCTATGACGACTTGTCGAAGCACGCTTGGGCCTACCGGCAGATATCCCTCCTCCTGCGCCGGCCCCCGGGTCGTGAGGCTTACCCCGGAGATGTCTTCTACGTCCACAGCCGTCTCCTCGAAAGAGCAGCCAAGTTGGAAGATTCCGGGGGAGGCGGATCCCTCACGGCGCTGCCCATTATTGAAACCCAGGCCGGTGACGTATCCGCCTACATTCCCACCAACGTCATCTCCATCACCGACGGCCAGATCTACCTCGAAACCGACCTCTTCAACGCCGGACAGAGACCGGCGATGAACGTGGGACTCTCGGTGTCCCGTGTCGGTGGGGCGGCCCAGAGTCGGGCCATGAAGAAAGTCGCGGGTAGGCTGCGGCTAGACCTCGCCCAGTTCAGAGAGTTGGCCGCCTTCGCCCAGTTCGGCACCGCCGACTTGGACGCCGCCACCCGACGACAGCTCGAACGTGGACAGCGCATCACCGAAATTCTCAAGCAGGCCCAGTACGTTCCCGTGTCCCTGGAGCAGCAGGTGAGCATAATCTATGCCGCCATCAACGGCTTTATGGACGAGGTGCCCGTGGCCGGCGTCGCCGAGTTTGAGACTGGCTTCCACAAGTTTATGCAGACCAACCATCCCGAAGTAGTGGAAAAGATCGCCGAGACCAAGGACCTTGGGGATGACGCTGTTGAAGGCCTCAGGAACGCCATAGATGAGTACAAGCAGACCGTAGCAGTCTAGTCCGGGACGCAAGAAACAGCTTTGCCCAGCACCAGGGAAATCCGAAGAAGAATCCGCAGTGTCGAAAACACTGCCAAGATAACCAAGGCTATGGAGATGGTCGCGGCTTCCAAGATGAAGCGTGCCCAGGACCGGGTCCTTGCCGCCAGGCCCTACGCCGAGAAGATGGCCGAAATCCTCAGCCACCTCGCCTCTCAACCCACCGAGGACGACGTCGTCCACCCTCTGCTCCAGAAGCGGGACGGCGACCGGATTTCCGTAGTCCACATCACCCCTGACAGGGGACTCTGCGGCGGCCTGAATGCCAACGTGAACAGGTCAACCAGCAGCTTCATCCTTGGCTCCGCCGGCGCTTCCGTGTCCCTGGTCACCGTCGGCAAGAAAGGCCGCGACTTCATGGGCCGCTTCGGACGGGAGATTAAGGCCGTATTCTCGGACTTGGGGGACAGGCCGGGTGTCGAGGATATCCTGCCCATCGCCCGGATTATCATCGATGAATATTCGGACGCGAGCGTGGACAAGGTCTACCTGGCGTACAGCCGGTTTGTTACCACCACCAACCAGACCCCCGTTATGAGACAGATCCTCCCGGTGGAACCCGCCGAGTTAGAGGGAATGAAGCAGGCGGGCTATATTTATGAACCCGACAGCGCTACCGCCCTCAGCGAGCTCCTGCCTCGCTTCGTGGAGATGCAGGTCTACCACGCCGTGCTGGAGTCCATAGCCAGCGAGCAGTCGGCCCGCATGGTGGCGATGCGCAGCGCAACGGACAACGCCGACGATATGATTCAGGACCTGACCCTGATATATAACAAGGTCCGACAGGAGATGATCACCAACGAGCTTCTGGACATAACCGGCGGCGTCGTGGCCCTGGGAGGATAGCAACGGCAACTCCCTATGAGCGTTCAGCGTTGGCTAAAAGAAATAGCAGGCTACCTGGCCGACAATCAGGCCCAGGCCTTCGATCCCGGCTCCTTGGCCACGAGGGTCAGGGGTCGGAAGACCGGGGGGTTGATGGACCTGAAGGACCTCGACTTTCACAAGGCGTTGCAATCGTTGGAATCCTCGGGTTCGGTGATCACCAGAATATTTGACGGCAAGAAGCACTACTCTCACAGGTCCTCATCGAAATGATAATGAGTGGAGACGGTAATGGCTAAAGGCAAAATCGTACAGGTTATCGGCACAGTAGTAGACGTGGAGTTCCCTCCCGACTCACTGCCTGCGCTCTATAACGCCCTCGAAGTGCCGATGAACGGGACGAGCTTGACGTTGGAGGTGCAGCAGCACATCGGTAACAACTGGGTCCGCTGCCTCGCCTTTGCCCCGACCGACGGCCTCGCCCGCGGCGTGGATGCCGAGGACACCGGGCACCCCATCTCCGTTCCCGTAGGCAGGGGAACCTTGGGCCGCCTGTTCGACGTAACGGGTACTCCCCTGGACAACCTGGGAGATGTCGCCTCCGAGGAAATGTGGCCCATTCACCGTACTCCTCCCTCATTCGAGGAGCAGGTGAGCGAGACGCAGATGCTCGAGACCGGGCTCAAGGTCATCGATCTGACGACCCCCTTCACCAGGGGAGGAAAGATCGGGGCTTATGGCGGCGCGGGTGTTGGTAAGACGGTCATCATTCAGGAACTCATACGTAACATCGCCACCGAGCACGGCGGCTTCTCCGTCTTCGCAGGTGTCGGGGAGCGCTCCCGTGAGGGGAACGACCTCTGGCACGAGATGCAGGAGTCCGGCGTTATCGACAAGACCGTTATGGTCTTTGGACAGATGAACGAGCCTCCCGGTGTCCGCCTCCGGATCGCCCTCACCGGCCTCACGATGGCCGAGTACTTCCGGGACCGAGAGCGGCAGGACGTCCTTCTCTTCATCGACAACATCTACCGGTACATCCTGGCCGGTATGGAAGTCTCGGCCCTGCTGGGCCGGATGCCCTCGGCTGTGGGATACCAGCCGACCCTTTCCACGGAGATGGGTGACCTCGAGGAGAGGATCACGACCACAAAGTCGGGCTCCATCACCTCCTTCCAGGCGATCTACGTCCCTGCCGACGACTACACCGACCCCGGTGTCGCCACGACATTCGGCCACCTGGACGCTGTTATCGCCCTCGAACGCTCCATCGCCGAGCAGGGCCTGTACCCGGCCGTCGACCCTCTGACTTCCTATTCCAGGATTCTGGACCCGCAGGTTGTCGGAGATGAGCACTACAATGTGGCACGGGGAGTTCAAGGTGTGCTGCAAAGGTACAAGGAACTGCAGGACATCATAGCCATTTTGGGGGTGGAAGAGCTGAGTGAGGACGATAGGCAGGCCGTGACCAGGGCCCGGAAGATCCAACGCTTCCTCTCCCAGCCCATGTTCGTCGCCGAAGCCTTTACCGGCACCCCGGGCCGCTTCGTGCCCATCAAGGAGACTGTGCGGGGTTTCAAAGAGATCCTGGAAGGTAAGCACGACGCCCTGCCCGAGCAGGCATTCTACATGGTTGGCAACATCGACGAGGCCGTAGAGAAGGCCGCCAGCATGGCAGCCGAAGGTTAGAAGGCGAGAGCTTAAATGGCGCCTCTTCAATTCGAAATACTCACCGCCGAGCGTCGGGTCTACTCCGACGAAGTGGACATGGTGATCGCGCCCGGCCAGCTGGGCGAGCTGGGCATATTGCCTAACCACGCACCCCTGTTGACTCCACTTCAGCCCGGCGAACTGCGCATCAAGAAGGGAAGCGAGGAGGTGGCTATCGCAGTCACCGGCGGCTTCCTGGAGATGTTTCAGAACAAGCTCACCGTCCTGGCCGACGCCGCTGAAAGAGCCGATGAGATCGACGTGGAGCGTGCGGAACGAGCGTTGGCTCGTGCCCAGGAGCAGGTAAAGACCGGGGCATCGGATGCAGACTTGGCTGTCGCCCTCGCTGCGATCAGGCGGTCACAACTAAGGGTGAAGGTAGCGGAACGGCGTCGCAGACGGGGTGGGGGCGGAGCGCCGTCTTCCCAGGCATAGCCGGGATCCCGGCTGTTTCAAGACCTACTGGATCGGCTATTCAGACTGCCCTTCGGGCGTCTTAAGGTGGAAAGTCAAAGTCTGTAGGGACAACACCGGGTCTATGTTGCGGACCCACACACCCTCCGGCACCTGCGGCGAAATCGGCGCGTAGTTCAGGATTCCCTTGACCCCGCTCTCGACCAGTGACTCCACCACACTCTGAGCATGTTCTTCAGGAACGGCGACGATGCCGATATGCACCCCCAGGTCCCGGATCACAGGCCCCAGGTCACTCATATGCCTCACCCCGATGCCGTCCAGCTCAGTGCCCACGACGTCGGGAGAAGCGTCGAATATTGCCACGACCTGGAAGCCCTCCCTGGCAAAACCGGGGTAGCTGATTATCGCCCGGCCCAGCCTCCCCAACCCGACCAATGCCGCCTTCCATTCCTGGTCCAGGCCCATGATTGTCCTGAGCTCCCGGAGCAGGTAGCCGACGTTGTACCCCCGGCCTTGCTTGCCGAACCGGCCGAAATAGCTCAGGTCTTTGCGGATCTGGGCCGGCGTTATCTGCAGCTTCTCCCCGAGCGCGTGAGAACTGACGACCTCGATGCCGGAATCGTGTAGTTGAGTTAAAGCTCTGACGTAAAGCGGCAACCGCAGCACAACTACATCCGGTATAGAGCCATCCATGGTGGAGCAGCCTAGTCCTCTCTTACACCACAGCCTGGGACTGGCTACGCAAAAGGTCGCGCAGACCAAATACTGCGGCGATTGTGAAAAAAATCATACCTAGCGGCGACCCAATTTTAGAACGACCCTTTATGGGCGTCAATAGAGCCGGTTTTCCCCATGCTAGACGTGTTGAAATATTGGAGCTAGCAGGGGCCGGGCCGCTCGTCCTGTCGCAGATGGAACATCCGCCTGTGGAGGATCTGCCGTGGCGAAAACTTGCTGAAAGTCCGCCTTTGGCGGAGAGGATCGAAGTATGAGCGAGGGCTGGGGGTGCGGTAGCCACTCAGGTCCGGTCAGCCGAAGTGCGAACGGATAGGTCGGGGATCAGGCCCCGCGCACCTCGGCGGCCAGCTTGGAAAATGCCGCCGGGTCCCGAAGCGCTATGTCCGCAAGGGTCTTCCGGTCGAGCTGGATGTCCCGCTCCTTCAGCAGGTGCATGAAAGTGCTATAGGAGAGTCCTTCACTTCGGGCGGCAGCATTGATCCGAGCAATCCACAGTCGCCTGAAGTCCCGCTTTTTCTCCCTGCGGTGCCTGTAGGCGTAGCTCAGCGCATGCAGCATCGCCTCGTTGGCCCTGCGGAACAACGTGCTACTGGTGGCCCTCTGCCCACGAGTGAGCTTAAGGACTTTCTTGTGTCTTCGTCGGGTTGTGGGACCGCCTTTTACCCGTGGCAATATAGCTCTCCGAAATTGGTTTTCATGGGCACTGGAATAGCGTCGAGGCTGGTGCTACGGGAGGCCGTAAGGCAGCAACTTGGCTATCTTGCGCACGTCGCTGGGAGAAATAGGGTGCATCTCGGAATATAGGCGCTTGACCCGTTTGGGCTTCTTTCGCCGTAGATGACTCTTCCCGCCTTTGGCGCGCAGTATTTTCCCCGTACCTGTTATGTGGAAGCGCCGTTTGGCGCCCTTATGCGTTTTGAGCTTTGGCATCTGTAGTTTGTGGGGCGGTGGCCCGAGGCACGTCCTTGCGCCCTGGTACCAGCACCATGCTCATCATTCGTCGTTCCAATATGGGTGGAGACTCGACTCGGGCGGTTTCCAAGAGCGACCTCGCAACTTTGCCAAGGAGCTGGTTCCCGATCTCCGGGTGCGTCATCTCTCTTCCCCTGAACTGCACCGAGACCTTGACCTTGTCCCCTTCCGTCAGAAATTCGCGGATCTTGTTGGTCTTGCGTTGCATGTCGCTTTCACCGATCCGTGTTCTCATGCGGACTTCCCGCAAGCTGGAAGACTTTTGAGTCTTCTTGGCTTCCCGCTCTTTCTTCGCCTGTTCGTAACGGAACTTTCCGTAGTCCATCAGGCGGCAGACCGGGGGATTGGCGCTTGGGGATACCTCCACGACGTCGACACCGCTCTCGCGGGCTATCCTGATAGCTTCGGGCACAGGCATAACACCGATTTGCTCGTTGTCCAACCCGATCACCAGGATCTCGCGTGCTCGTATCCTGCCGTTGGTTTTATATTCTCGGACTATGCGTATTCCCTCTCATAAGCTTTTACGTCGTACCCGAAAGTGGCGAGAATATAACACAAGGCTATAGGGGCGTCAATTTCCTCCGGCGCCCCGCAACAATATATCAATACCGTGTGCATATTTTACCACTAGTTGCTCAAAAAGACTTCAGATTTCGCCTCCTATGCTACCATCACACTTGTGAAAGCCCGGAATATCCACCGTTGGGACCTCTCTCCCTCCGAGGCCGTAGCCGTCCAACTCCGCCTCGCCTCCCGAGTCGACACCACCCCCACTGATCTTCAGCCTCGATTCGTTGCAGGACTGGATATCTCAGGGGCTGGCACGGATGGACGGGCCACGGCGGCTGTAGTGGTCTTGAGCTACCCGACTCTGGAGATGGTAGAGTGCCGGATCGCCAGGACGGAGGTCGCCTTCCCCTACGTGCCTGGCCTGCTCTCCTTCCGGGAGACTCCCGTCTTGGTCCCCGTCCTGGAGAGCCTTACCCTTCGCCCCGACATTCTGCTGGTGGACGGCCAAGGCATCGCCCATCCGAGGCGGTTTGGCATTGCCTGCCACCTGGGCCTCCTCTTCGACATACCCACCATAGGATGCGCCAAGTCCAGACTGACCGGCAAGTTCGAGGAACCCGGCCGGACCAAGGGGTCCCACACCGAGTTGAAGGATGGAAAGGAGGTTATAGGCGCAACCCTCAGGACCCGAGACGGTACCAACCCCATATTCGTATCCATAGGACACAAGGTCGACCTGGAGTCTGCCCTCCGCATCGTCCTTGGGTGTGTCGGCAAATACCGTATTCCCGAGCCCACCAGGCGGGCCCACCTCGCTGCGGCAGGTAAGATAGCGCCGTTCGGACCTGCGAATCAGTGATAAAATTAGAATGCAATAAATTCCCCTCTCCCTTCGGGTAGAGGGCCCGCGGAAGAGAACGAGATGGAAGAACTAAAGCAAGAGGTAGAACAGCTCTCGGCCAGGACCGCATACCTTCTGGACCGTCTTTGACATCGAGGGCAAAAAACGAAAAGTAGAGGAGTTGGAGATAGAGGCGTCCAAACCCGACTTGTGGAACGACTCCAGATCCGCCCAGTCCACAATGCGCCGCCTCTCCGGGCTTAACGAAGAGATCACTCTTTGGAGTGGCCTTGAGAGCAGTGTAGACACCCTCGCCGGGCTCATAGACCTTTCCGTCGAGACGGGTGACCTTTCCCTGGAGTCCCAGATAGGTGAGGAGATATCCGATCTCCGCTCCCGCCTCAAGCGCCTTGAATTCACCCTCTCCCTGAACGGAAAGTACGACCGCGATGCTGCCTTGGTCGCTATCCACTCCGGGGCCGGTGGCACCGAGTCCCAGGACTGGGCTGAAACCCTCATGCGCATGTATCTCCGTTGGGGTGACGCCAAGGGCCGCCCGACTCGTATCCTGGACCTCTCTCCCGGAGAGGAGGCCGGCATCAAGAGCGTGACGCTGGAGATCGACGGCGCCTGGGCCTACGGCTACCTGAAGTCAGAAAGGGGCGTCCACCGCCTCGTCAGGCTATCCCCCTTCGATGCCGACCACCTGCGTCACACATCCTTCGCCCTGGTTGAAGTCCTGCCCCAGCCGGAGGACGACATCGACATAACCATAGACCCGGACGACATTAAGACCGACTTCTTCAAGGCCAGCGGCGCCGGTGGTCAGCACGTCCAGAAAAACCTGACGGCGGTCAGGATTACCCACCTTCCCTCGGGTATAGTGGTCACCTGCCAGAATGAACGCTCCCAGCTCCAGAATCGGGAAGCCGCCATGAAGGTGCTCCGCGCCCGGCTGCTGGAGATAGAGTTGAACAAGAAAGCGGAGGAGCAGGCGAGGCTTAAGGGTGAGCACGTCGACACGGGATGGGGAAACCAGATCCGTTCCTACGTTCTGCACCCCTACAAGATGGTGAAGGACCATCGCTCGGGTTTCGAATCTACCAACCCGGATGCCGTTCTGGAGGGAGACCTTGACCCGCTGCTGGATGCCTATCTCATTGCGATGATCGGGTCAGGCACGGCAAGCTAGGAGTCCTGGGCCGCCTCTTCCGTGGCCTTCTTGACTCGCCAGAGCCGCTGCGCCGCGGTCACGTACGAAAAGAAAGTCAGTATCACAAGCACGGCGGGGACCT
This sequence comes from Dehalococcoidia bacterium, assembly GCA_965222055.1. Classification (GTDB taxonomy): domain Bacteria; phylum Chloroflexota; class Dehalococcoidia; order Plut-88900; family Plut-88900; genus Plut-88900. Next base: position 2,237,942 of record CBDCTF010000007.1, on the reverse strand, counting down.
GGTTTATCAACAGCCCCAGGCCCATTAACACCACCCGCTCCCCCCGAGACAGCAACCCCACGTTGCAGTCGATCCCCTCACCCTCGGCCCGGGCCTTTATGTAGCTGACCAGCACCGAGCCGAACATCGCCGCGAACACTAGCAGCACGTACGGTGTCTGCCCTAGGCCGCTGTACAACGCCAGCAGGCCGAACAGGACGGCTGCCTCACCCAGTCTGTCGAAAGTGGAATCCAGTACTGCCCCGAACTTGGACTGCTTACCCGTCAACCTCGCCATCGCACCGTCGACCAGGTCCAGGGCCCCGGCTGCCAGGACCAGGGCCCCCGCTTCCGGGAGCCGACCCCTGGCCGCCATCGCCCCCGCTGCCACGGCGATTAACCCTCCGGCTATGGTGACTTTGTTCGGTGTAAATCCGACTCTGGACAGGACCCGCGCCGTGGGGTTTGAGAAACGTTCGGTTAGAAGGTCTTTTGCCCGGTCCCGCAGGCGGGCTGTGTCGAGGAAGCCGGAAGGGCCTTTATCATTCTTCATAACGGAGTCTCATGGGCGCGGGCGTTGCATTATAGCAGGCAGGGATACGGATGAGCCTAGCTTGGCGTCGACAGGGCTCTATCCCTGCGCGCGGCCGCGGCCTCGTGATAGACACGCATAACGCTCGTGGACACCTTGTCCCAGCTGAACTCCTGCACGTGGGCCAGGCCCCGGTTAGCCATTGCTTTTCTCAGATCATTGTCCTCGATAAGCCTGGCTAGCGCCGATGCCAACGCCGCATCGTCTTTCGGCGGCACCAGGAAGCCCTGTACCCCGTCGCTCATGACACCGGCATAGCCGATGATGTCTGAAGCTACAACCGCCGCCCTGGAGGCCATACCCTCCAGCAGCACGATTCCGAAGCTCTCCTTGCCGGTTGCAGGTGAGCAGTAGATATCGGCGGTCCGGTAATAGCGGGGCAGCTCATCATGGGACACGTTTCCGATCACCTTCACGTCCTTGTCCTCCAGGCTTCGCTCGCCCATTATTCTTTCGGAATCGGAGTCCATATTCCCCGGCCCGACTATCAGCAGCCGGATCTTGGGGTAGTCCCACTTCAACTTGGAGTAGGCGTTGAGCAGGTACTTGAGCCCCTTGCGCTTCTCCATCCTCCCGACGAACAGGATATTCACGTATCCATCGTCGAATTGCTCTATGGGCTTTACGTCGGGGTGGAACCTCTCCAGGTCTATGCCGTTGGGGATGATGGTGTAGTCCCCGGGGAAGTGTCTCGATACGAATTCCAGCGCCGCCTGGGATACCGCTATCTTCGCGTGAAGACGACTCAGCCAGTGCTTCCGCACGTATCTGTTGAAGATCGTGTATGCCCTGTCCGCACAGGACACCCCTACGACCCTGCGGGCGCCGTGGAAGGCATGAAAGGTGGCAACGTTGACGGCCTTGGAGTTTCTCAGGATGGTGGTGGGAAGAGTGGGGCAGAGGGGTTCATGGTAATGGATCAGGTCGAAGTTCTCCCGTTCAAGGAGCGGCTTGACCTTGTTGGCAAGCCTCATGGACAGGACGATCCGGGCAGTGGTGCCGGCGGTGTGCAGGGGGATAGACCAGCCGAGCGGGATCAGCTTGTCCTTGCCAAATTGGTCGGTATCCTTGGAGCAGGGTGCAATTATCCGGACCCGGTGCCCCTCCTTCGAGAACTGCTCTGCAAGGTTAGCGACGTGGAGGTTTACTCCTCCGGGATATCCAAAGTCATATATCGATACGAATCCTATGTTCAATGCTTTGAAGGTGGGTCAGAGGGGATTGAAGCGCCGGTCCCGGGTCGGCGTCCGTTGGAGTTTGATGTCCTGGCGTCTACACCGTTCACGGCTCTTCGACCGTCGCCGAGGGAAGCGGTCTTCCTTGGGGCTGAGGACTCCTCATGCCAGATAGGTTCGAAGACCATCCATTGGTCGGGGTGCCGGGAAATGTACCGCTCCATGAGAGCTCCGATCCTTTCTAGCCCCGACTGAATGCTCTTGGCTTTTCCATCGTGCCGGTCGAGAATGATGGGTGGCTCGAAATACATTGAGAAACTGTTTCCACCGGTCCTTACTGTGAAGGCCGGTAATATGGCGGCCCCGGTCCGGTACGCCATTTCAACGCCTCCGATAGGCAGCAGCGCCTTCTTGCCGAAGAAATCCCGGTATTCGCCACTGCCCTGGATCGCCCGGTCACAGGCTATGGCCACTACTTCTCCCTGCCGTAGCTTCTTCATGGCCTGCTTGATCCCCGAATAAGTCACCGGGAGGATGGATATGCCATTGTACCCTCTCAGGCGATGGGTCAGCTGGTATAGCTGCTTCGGCTCCTCAACCTCGGCAATGATGGTCAAATCCACGCCCCGGGCCCTGATAACTTGGATCGACATATCCATGTTGCCCATGTGGATAGAGGCCAGCACTACCCCCTTGCCTCGGGATAGTGCTTCTTCCATGTGCTCCCAGCCGTCAATAGAGATGACCTTTTCAAGGGATTGAGGGTCCAACCTCGGCATGTTGATCAAGTCAAAGATGTTTCGAGACATGTTGCGGGAGACTTCCAGGGCGCAGTGATTGACAAGGTCTTCGCTGGCATCGGCGCCCAGCACGTTGCGCAAGTTTTCGGAGAGGTTCTTCTTGGCACGCTTTGAACTCAAGAAGGACAGGTCCGCAATTATGCGGGCAATAAAGTAGCCCGCTCTTCTAGGCAGGGGAGCGACGAAGGCCAGTGCGATAAGAAACGCTACATACTTCCAAAGCATTGGTCTTTCGAGTGGGGTGCGGGTAACCTTCGTCCTTGAGGATATTAGGGCCGGAACTGGGTGTTTTATTCGTCCCCGGCTTGGGGGTGGCCATGCCCGGCAGCCGGAAGTGCTGGGACTTAGTGGGGCTTGGAATTGGCTTTAGATGGGCTGGTGGGAGGAGTATACGGGTCTCTATCGCACGGGATCGGCAGTGAAATGCTTTCCGCCCGCCCTTCGAGACCCTGGCATTCTATAGATTTGTGAAGTTTACCCTATAGAACCGCTACGATTACTTGCGCCGGTGCCTTTCTCGACCGCCATTGCACCGCCGCCTGTCTCTCTGTGACTTTAGCAATGGCGCCCTTTACTGTCAAGTTTAACCACCCCCGACACCAGTCCCCAATCTCAGAGCCCGCGCATTAGGCGAAACTCAGTCCTCTTCCTGCGGAGCGAATACCCGCTTGGGGCTCCACGGGCCCCGGGGCGTGGGAGCCGAGATCACGGCTAGAAAGCGGCCGTCCAGTGAGTAAGCTCGGCAAAGAATCAGCTCACCGGGCTCTCGGTAGGCGTTCGATAGTTGTGCCGCCGCGGTGGTTATCCTGTCGTAGTCGGGGTAGGAGACTGGGATCGGCTGGCCGTTGGTTGCGGCTCTCTCCCCCTTCCGGTCCAGTATTGCGGCGGGCATGTTGGACATCGCAAAGTCCGTCGGGAAAATGAGGTCCTGCCAGCGCCCGTCGTTCACTGCCTCCTCGAACTCCTCGGGCGTGACCGAGTCCTGTATATCGAAGGGCCCGGTACGTAGCCTCACGAGCTCCGTAAGATGCGCCCCCACCTCCAGATCCTGGCCTATATCATGAGCCAGTGACCGCACGTACGTGCCTCGGCCGCAGTCGACGTATACAGTTGCATGGGGCGGGTCCCACTTTATGATCTCCAGCTTGTGTACGGCGGTCTCACGCTTGGGTCGCTCAACCGTTATCCCCTCCCGAGCCAGCTCATAGAGTCGCTTGCCCTCGTGCTTGAGCGCGCTGTACATAGGGGGTTCCTGCATGATGATGCCGCGGAACGGGCGCAGCGACTCCTCCACCATCTCCCGAGTAAGGTGGGAGGCATCCTTTTCCTCGGTCACCTTACCCTCGGCGTCATAGGTGTCCGTGGCGGCGCCAAAAGTAACGACGGCGCGGTAGGTCTTGCTGGAGTCAGCCAGAAACTCGCTCACACGGGTCGCCCGGCCCAGACAGATGGGCAGCACCCCTGAAGCCAGGGGATCGAGGGTTCCCCCGTGGCCCACCTTTTTCTCTCCGGACAGCCTTCTGATCCGCTTCACCATGTCGAAAGACGTGCAATCGATTGGCTTGCGGAGGTTTAGTATTCCTGAAACGCTCAAATCTCGCTTGCCGCTTCCGAATCTTTTTCGGGGAGGTCCAGGTTGTTAATGATGCTGTTTAGCCTCGCGCCGCGCTCAATCGAGTCGTCCATCTGGAACGCGAGACGGGGTATGTATCGGAGCGAGAGCCGGTTCCCCAGGCTTTTGCGTAGATAGCTGCCGGCGGCCTTGAGCCCTTGAAAAACTTCCGACTTCTCCTCGTCAGTGCCCATGGCGCTCACGTGGACCGTAGCCTCCTTGTGATCGTTGGACAATGACACGGAGGTTATGGAGAGCATTCGGTTGAGCCTTGGGTCCCGCACGTTCCTCTGGAGCAGTACGCTCAGCTCCTCGCGCAGAAGCTCGTTGATTCTCAGAGTTCGCCTACTCATGGTTGGGACTCCCGTGGCGCGCCGGATGGTCGGGGATGAACGGGGACATGGGGTTAGGATCAGTTGGCTGCGATGGGAACCAGCTCTTTGCGGAAGGCCACCAATTCGTCTCCGGCTTCGAAGCTGTCGAACCCGTCCAACCCGAGGCCTCCCTCGGACCCCGAGGCGATCTCCCTGACGTTGTCCTTGAAGTGACGCAAGCTCTTGATCCTGCCTTCGTGGACTACGGCGCCCTTCCGTAAGACGCGAATTAGAGCGTTGCGGCTCATCCTGCCTTCGCTTATGCCTATGCCCGCCGCCTTGCCGCCCTTCACTTCGAACACTTCCTTGACCAACGCCCTGGCCTCTACCGTCTCCTTGTACACCGGTTCCAGCATCCCGGATACGGCGGCGGAAACGAAGTCCAGCATGCCGTAGATGATGTCGTAGTGGCGGATGTTCACACTATCGAGGTCGGCCAACCGCCTGGCCCCGGCGTCGTCCCTGGTGTTGAATGCCAGGATCACTGCGTCTGATGCGGAGGCTAGAAGGACGTCGGTCTCGGTGACTATTCCGCTGCTGGTGCGAATGATCTTGACCGCCACCTCATCCGTGGACAGGTCTTCCAGGGCGCTTCTTAGAGCCTCTCCGCTGCCTTCCACGTCCGTCTTCAAGATTACGTTGAGCTCCTTGGCGTAACCGACACGAACCTGGGCTTGGAGTGCCTCGGCGTCACCGTGCCATTCGTCCCGGGCTGCCATCTGACGCTCACGCCGCTCTGAAGCAGAGGTAGACTTCCTCCCTGTCTCCACAGCGGTCAGTATGTCCCCCGTCCTGGGTACGCTGTCGAATCCCAACACCTCGACGGGGAATGCGGGGCCGGCCTCCGAGAGCCGCTGGCCCTGATGGTCGAACAAGGCGCGGACTTTACCCTTAGTCTCACCGGCGAAGAATCGGTCTCCCCCCTTAAGGGTGCCCGACTGTATCAGGACGGTGGCGATGGGTCCTCGAGCCGAGTCCAGCTTCGCCTCAACCACTACGCCGCGCGCTCTCCCCTCCGGATTGCTCTTCAACTCGCCTACCTCGGCGACCAGGACTATGTTTTCCAGCAGGTCCGGTATCCCCTCCTGGGTCTTCGCCGATAAGGGCACGACTATCGTGTCCCCGCCCCACTCCTCCGGGATAAGCCCCAGTTCGGAAAGCTGCTGCTTTATTCGGTCCGGGTTGGCCCCGGCCATGTCCATCTTGTTGATGGCGATGATGATCGGGACCTTCGCCGCCTTGGCGTGGTCAATGGCCTCTCGGGTTTGCGGCATAACGCCGTCGTCCGCGGCAACAACTAAGATAGCTATGTCCGTTACCTGGGCCCCGCGGGCCCGCATGGCCGTAAAGGCCTGGTGGCCCGGCGTGTCCAGGAAGGTGATGGGCTGACCGTCCACGCTCACCTGGTAGGCGCCGATGTGCTGGGTTATGCCTCCCTTTTCGGAGGCGGTAACGGAGGTGTTTCTGATAACGTCCAACAGCGATGTCTTTCCGTGGTCTACGTGGCCCAGGATGGTGACTATCGGGGCCCGCGGCGCGAGATTTTCATCTTCGTCCGCCGCCTCCGCGTCCCTGGCATCCCTGACATCCCTGCCCTTTCTCTCCTCAAGATGTGGAGAGAACCCAAAGTCTGAGGCGATGATAGAGGCGGTCTCGTAGTCGATCACCTGGGTGATATTCGCCATTACCCCGCGGCGCATTAACTGCTTGATGACCTCGATGCCGCTGGCCCGCATGAGTTCGGATAGGGACTGGACCGCTATGGCGCTCGGGATCTCCAAGGGAGGCCCTGACACCGGCCGGGTCTCGACGTTTACACCTTGTCGGATCGACCTGCTTCTTGGGGGATTGGACTGTCTTGAAACCAATATATTGCTCGGATGCTCCGGGTTCTAGGCCCGGACCTGCTATTTCAATTCTTTGAAGTTGCCAACACCTCTGGATTTAGCATCTCTGCGTATTCCTTAAAGGCGTTCAGGGAGTCTGGGGAGATGTTGCACTTGAGGGCGCGCGCCAGGCGCTGGGAACCGACTGCGCTGCGCCAGCACTGGTAGTCGGAACACAAGTATGCTCCCCTGCCCGACATCTTGCCGCTAGCGTCTATTTCTATTTTCCCCTCGGGCGTGCGTACCAGCCTGACCAATGTCCGCTTGTCCATCACCCTGCGGCATGAGACGCAGGTGCGCTGTGGCGGCAAACGTTTCTGTTTTACAGCGATATTCTTAGCCAACCTTACTTACCGTTTCTGCCTGGGTCGAAAATCCGACCCCTCCAACCCGGCTACCGACGGGTCCTTGGCGAACTGGGGAATGGAGCGAAGCTGCCCGTTCCCAGGCCTCTGGACGGCCCGCCTCCGCCACCCGGGCCTCTGGACGGCCCGCCTCCGCCACCCGGGCCTCTGGACGGCCCGCCTCCGCCACCCGGGCCTCTGGACGGCCCGCCTCCGCCACCCGGGCCTCTGGACGGCCCGCCTCCGCCACCCGGACCTCTGAACGGTCCACCTCCGCCACCCGGACCTCTGGACATCCCACCACCCGGACCTCTGGACATCCCACCACCCGGACCTCTGGACATCCCACCACCCGGACCTCTAGACGGTCCACCACCCGGACCTCTAGACGGTCCACCCCCGCCTCCCGGACCTCTTCTCTTCGCACCTTTGCGCTTCTTGCCCTTGGATTTGTTGCCACCGCGGCCTGGAATGAAGATGTCCAGGTCCTCAGCGAACCTGAGCTCGGTAGCAGGGCGATAAATCTCTTGCTCGGCGCTCGGCCAGATGTCCTCAATGGCTTGGGGAGCGGGTTCGGGAAAAGCGGGCACGGCCACCTCTTCGAATACCGGCTCGGGTTCGGCGATGGGCGCCAGCGCTGCTACCGGGGCCAGCTCTTCCGGCACCGGGACCTCTTCAATATCCAGCAGTTCCGCGGGCTCCACTTCAATGACCGGTTCGGCCAGTGCAGCGGCGGCTTCTTCAACGACTGCTGCTGCCTCTTCGAGCACCCCTCCAGCTACTGCGGCCAATTCCTCCGGCTCGGGAGTCATAACCTCGAGCGCCACGGGTTCGGGGGTGGGCTCTTCAACCTTGGGCGCCGGCCGGGTAAGGGCTGCGATGGCCGCCGCTCGTATCTTGCTCTCACCGGCGTCGCTGACACCCTTGATGTCGATGCGCCACCCCGTGAGTTTTGCGGCCAGCCGGGCGTTCTGCCCTTCCTTGCCTATCGCCAGCGACAGGTGCCTGTCTGCCACGACCACTACTGCGGACTCTTCCTCTTCTTCGATCTCCACCCGAGCCACCTGGGCCGGGCTTAAGGAGTTGGCAATGAAGGCGGATGGGTCCCTGTCCCACTGCACTACGTCTATCTTTTCGCCGTGAAGCTCGTTGACTATATTCTGTATTCGGATGCCCCTCAGGCCCACGCATGACCCGACGGGATCTATGCCATCCTGCCTAGCCGAGACCGCCACCTTGGTCCGGTAACCCGCCTCTCGGGCGATGGAACGGATCTCCACCGTGCCGTTGTAGACTTCCGGCACTTCCAGTTCGAATAGGCGTTTAACCAGGTCTTTGTGGGTCCGGGATACGATGACCTGCGGGCCCTTCACGCTGCGGCTTACTTCAAGTACCAGGACCTTCATTCTCTGTCCTGGGCGGCACCGTTCGTTGGGAGGTATCTCGGGCGCGGGCATTACGGCTTCCGTCTTGTCGATGTCGACGATCACCTGCCTGGGCTCGAGGCGCTGGACGATGGCGCTGGCTATCTCGCCCTCCTTGTCGGAGAACTGCTGGTAGACCAGCTCACGCTCGGCTTCCCGCAAGCGTTGCATGACGACCTGCTTGGCCGTCTGGGCAGCGATCCTACCGGCGAATTGGCCCGTCGACTCGATCTCGATGATCTCGCCGATGGCCGCGCCCTTCCTGTATTTGTTCGCCTCTTTGGAGGTAATTTCCAGGTCTGAATCGGTCACCTCTTCGACGACCGTCTTCAGCGCGGCGACTTTCACCTCGCCGGTGGTGGGGAGGATCTTGACCGACAGGTTCTGGCCTGCGGTTTCGCCCTCTCTCTTGTATACGGACACGAGGGCAGCTTCGATAGCGGATATAACCACTTCGCGCGGCAGATTTCTCTCAGAGGCAAGCTGAGTCACCGCGATTAGGAAATCGCTTTTCATTCCGGCCTATACCCTCCAATCCCGACTTTTGGGCCGTATTAAAAAAAGTGGGGTGCTCCCCACTTCTTCCACGAACAGGCCTTAAGTTGAGCCGATTATATCAGAGGGGGTCGACTTATTGCAAGGCAGATTGACGCCCTTGACCCCCGCCACCCGAGCCTTTGTTGACTCACAAAATCCCGTTTGCTAGACTCGGAACCCCGGGGCGGTTAGCTCAGTTGGTTAGAGCGCTGCGTTGACATCGCAGAGGTCACTGGTTCGAGTCCAGTATCGCCCACCATTCCTGACGGTAGACAGAACCTTCGTGTTGAGGTTCGTTCTGGCGTTGTAAGCACCCATTGTGGGAGCCGAATCCAGCCTTCTCTGAATTGGGGTGCGCCGCCAAGAGAACAGCGACTGCTGCCCTTCGTCTGAATCATCGGCATGGCCGTTGACGTAGCGACCATTGTCGCCCAAGATCAGTTCGACGGCCAGCGTGGTCAAGATTTGGTGGACGGGAGCTCGACCTGCTGGAGATGAGCCGGAGCCTGGCACGCGTGAATCTGCATCGTTAGTGGCCGGGGAGCTCAGATGTATTTAGGAGGCCGTAGGTTTCGGTCTGTGCGCTAAGGACCATTTCACTCCCCACTTCTTGCGAAAGCGCCAACGATCGATTCATCATAACAGCCATAGCTGTGTTGTGAGGTGATCGGATAGGCTCTAAGATGCCTAGGGGATTGCAATATCTGGCATAGGGAGACGCCGAGGCATGTTCGGATTACATGAACTCTTAGAATCTACCATTGAAAAAATGGCGGCGAGCGGAGACATCGCCCAACATTCTGATAAGGGATTTGAATCAATTGCTACCGACATGATCCCGGGTTTAGTCGACGATATAGCTAGTCTCATCTTGGTGAGAATTAAGAAAGACATGTCGTCCGGGTTGAAAAGGCATCGTAGGGACCGAAAAGGATTTGAGAGGAGGCTAAATAAGCGTTGGAAGTGCCCGTTGGACCTATTAGACTTGTTTATTACCCTGAACTTGGAAGCAGGCGCTGAATTCAATCAGAAATTCCGCAATGAGGCAGTGGGTTCCGGTGACGCTGTGTTTGAGGCACTAACAAGATTGCATGCCAGAGGCTGCCAAGTGTCGGGAGAGGTCCTTGCCCTGTTGCGCGCAGGGTTCGCAGATGGAGCCCACGCCCGATGGCGGTCTTTACATGAGATGTCCGTCGTTGCCAGCCTTATTCAGGAACATGGCCAAGAATTGGCTGAACGGTATCTGTTGCACGAAACAATACAACAGTACAAGTTAGCATGTGAGTACCAAAAGTATTTTGACCGGCTCAATCATGACCCTCCTTCTAAGGAGAATTCTGATCAACTAAAAGTACAGCGTGACGAACTCATAGCCAGGTTTGGTGAACCGTTCAATGGTGATTACGGCTGGGCCTCATCGGCAATTGGGAGTAATCGCCCTACGATGAGTGATATCGAACAGCACGTCCAGTTGGATCATATGAGGCCCTACTACCGGATGGCCAGTGACAATGTCCATCCAACCTCCCACGGAGCTTATTTCCGTTTGGGTCTGCATTCATCTCAAGAAAAGGAAGTGCTTCTTACCGGCCCGAGCAATGTAGGGTTGGCAAACCCTGGACATTCAACCGCAATCTCGCTATTGCAGTTATCGACTACTCTACTGGCAACCGAATCAAGTTTTGATTGCGTAGTGACTTTGAAGATTCTGACGGAGTTGACGGACGAAGTTGGAGAGGCTTTCCTCAAAGCACATCAAGAATTGGAAACCTTGGTGACGGACGATGCATGAACTTTACCCAGACCGATATCGTAAGGTACCGCGGAGCATTCTAGGGTATTGCTGCTCAGAGATTCTCCAATGGGCTGGGGGAGCCTCGAACTCTGTTAGGTCGGAGGCTCGGTGGGGGTTGGGTCACGTAACCTAGATGGATCTGACGCCCTTATATCGAGACCTCCCACCAACAAGTTCGCAGTATAGTCCAATCAGCCCCACCATTTCCGCATGGCCACCCCCGCCCCCCGCGTGTTCGACGTGCCGCCTCGACCCAGATGGCCGCACAACACGCGATCTCACTCCTGCAGTCGACCTTGTATGGCGTGGGATTCACCCTTCCGGTGGCCGATGATATTCAAACCTGTGCCTTTTCTGAAGTCCCCGCCGTACATAATGCTCCCGTAATAAAGGTGCGTTCTGGAACCCGACGTTTGTCCCTACCGACCACCGCTGAAAATCCGGCGTAACGCGGAAGTTGCGGAGTTCAGGTGATCGCATGCAATCCGACTCCCTCTCCACTTAATCCCACCCCCTCACTTGCCCTCGGCAGCCTGGCCTCATCCTCATGTGTCTCCCATGTGGACCTCAGCGCACCCCTGCTCTTGACAGAACTAGGTTTGTACAACAAACTAGTTTGCATAAAGGCGCAAAAAGCTAAGGCTGCCGGGAGGCATAACATGAAGAATCAGGATCGAGAAGAACAACGCATTACTTCAGAGGACGCATGGGAGTCTATTCACGCAACTTTGGACAGATCCCGCAGCCTCATGTACGTGGCGGGTTGGCCTTCCATCCTGTTGCTATGGGGAACCATCGTTTCGGTGGGCTACCTGACTCAATTCGTAGTAGAGACGGCTTTCCCGACATTTGCAGATGACTATCCCTGGTTTCCGGGCCCCTTGTGGGGCGTTTTAGGGACTATTGGCATGATCGGCAGCTCCATACTCGGGTACCGAGCCGGGCATGCGAACTCCGATGGTCCTACTGCCACCCGCGCCGGCCTCCGAGTGTTCTTTTTCTGGATGACCGTTGTGACGGCCTCCTTCATCATCCCCGCAGCATCCGGCTTATACAGCTTTGAGTCCTTCGAACCTGCAATAGTCGGTGTAGCCGTAGGTATCGTCGCACTCGGTTACATTCTCTTTGGCATCATGCATCACAAGGCTATTGCACTCATGGGCGTGGGTATCGCCGCCGCTCACTACGCCCCCTCCTATTTCGCCGGAGATCTTTCTAACGCCGTATCAGCCATAATCACGTTAACGGCCGTGGCCATAGCCTGGACTTGGATTCGCAAGACCAGCGTCGCATGAGTGACGAGCCTATCGTCCTCGACGAAATCATTCACCAGTCGACCCGGCTTCGGATTATGACGCTCTTGTCGCACCGGTCCCAGACCGATCGGGTGGCCTACGGCCTCATCCAGAAGACCTTGGCCCTGACTGGTGGCAACCTGACTATTCATTTGCGCAAGCTAGAGGAGGCCGGGTACATAGCCACGACCAAGGAGTTTGTGGATGCCAAGCCTCGCACCTGGGTCGAGGCCACATCTGCAGGCCGACGCGCCTTCGCTGAGTATCTTTCCAATTTAGAGCGCACCCTGAACATGTCTTTTCGATGACACTCCACCCCTAGCACCGTGTCAAAAAGTGGTACGATTTAGGGAACGCCGACGAGACCTAAACTCGTCGGCCACCTAATTGAAGGGGTTTAAATTGAAGAGAATAATCTTTTTGACCGCCGCTCTAATCCTGGCGGCTGTCATCCTCTCAGCTTGTAGCAGCGATCCGGAGCCAACCGCAACCCCCGAGCCCTCCCTTCCTGCTCCCACAGTCGAGGCCGCAACTACACAGCCGGTCGCGACCGCCGCACCCGCCGCAACTCCTACTACTGTTCCCACACCCACCTTCTATCCCGTAGACAACCTTAGCTCAGACCTTGACAGCCTTAGCCCGGACGTCGACATCTCGGGGACCCTCTCCGCTCAATGTGCCCCCGATGGCACCCTCGACAGTGCCGCGGTGGTCACGTCGTGCGGAATCCTTGCCGCCCAGGATATTGAAAGCGTCTCATTCGTCGCTGAGGTGGACTTGCTGTCTCTCTTCCCCGTGGATGGCTCCGGCGGGTCCGACTTCTCCATGACGTTGAACGGCATCGTGATCCGGGCCGGCCGCCTCCAATTCGAGATGGTCTTGGATATAGCGGGAGCAACCAGCACGCTGGATGGTGTCTTCATAGGCAACGACACTTATTTCCAAAACCCTGAGTCCGGTCAGTGGTACGAAGGCGATCCCCCCGACACCGAATTCCTCACCGCCCTGCAGTTGGTCGGCTTCCTTATCGCACCCAACGACCCAACCGCTTCTTTCGACGGCATCGCAGACTTTGACGACGGATCTCGGGGCTACGTCCTGACTTCGGAATTCGCTGGACAGGGTGGCGGGACAGGATTGGCTCCGGGATCGGCAGGCAGCGTAATCAGGACCGTGGACGCCACCGACTTCCTGACCAGGAAAGTCATAGTCGCCGAACAGGGCTCGGACGGCGAGACCCGGGACTTTATCACCATCACCTACAGCGGATACAACGAGCCCTATGAGGTCGAGCCCCCCGACGAACTCCTGCCTCTCTCCAATTAATCAATAGACACCGGCAGCCTGCTCTTACGAGGTTTGGGCACCGTGGTAATACCGATGCGCCTTGGCGTACAGATTCTCGTGAGCGCCGCAGTGACGGCAATGTAGGGGTGTCGACCTGCCCGCTCAATTGACACGACGCGCGGGCGGCAACTACACTGCCAGAGTGTTATAGACAATTCTCCCCAGGTGCTTTCTGGAGCAACATGGCCGAAAGCGGACGCTACGATATGTTCGTGATCGGTACCGGGCCTGCCGGGCAACGCGCCGCAATCCAGGCTGCCAAGCTGGGCAAAAAGATCGGGATCTGCGAGCGTAGAGAAGTCGTCGGCGGTGTATGCATAAACACCGGTACCATCCCCTCCAAGACCTTTCGTGAAGCCGTCCTATACCTGACCGGCTTCCGACAGCGGGGAATCTACGGCTCTTCCTTCACGGTCAAAGAAGACATCTCCATGGCGGACGACCTCCTCTTCCGCTGCAACCACGTGATCGTCCAGGAAACGGAGGTGGTCCGTCACCAGATGAGGCGCAATCGCGTCGATGTTCTGCAGGGCGAGGCCGCCTTCGAATCTCCCAACGTCCTGGCGGTCACCGGGAGAAAGGGCACGGTCCGAGTCGAAGCCGACAAGATCGTGATAGCCACCGGCACGACGCCCGCGCCCCTGCCGGGGTTCGACGTCGATAGCCGGGCGATCGTAGACTCCGACGGCGTCCTCAGCCTGGACACCATACCGCGCACCATGACCGTGGTCGGCGCAGGTGTAATAGGAATCGAGTACGCTTCGATCTTCGCCGCCCTCGGCACGGATGTCACCGTGGTGGAGAAACGTTCCGGCATCCTTGATTTCGTCGACAGGGAATTGACCGAGGCCCTCGTCTACCACATGCGTAACATGGGTTGCATCTTCCGGTTCGGCGAAGAGGTTGAGCTCGTGGAGTCGGTGGGCGGCAAGGCCGTCGCCTCGCTCAAGTCGGGAAAGAGAATCACATCCGACCTCCTCATGTATTCAGTCGGGCGGATGGGGGCCACGCCTGCCCTGAATCTCGACTCCGCAGGCCTCACCTCCGACCACCGAGGCCGCATACCCGTCCACGATCACTACCAGACTGCACAACCCCACATATACGCGGTCGGCGACGTGGTGGGATTCCCCTCGCTGGCCTCGACTTCCATGGAGCAGGGCCGGGCGGCTGCCTGCCACGCCTTCGGCATCGAGTACCACTCCTCCCCCCACCACTTTCCCTTCGGCATCTATTCCGTTCCGGAGCTGTCGATGGTCGGGGGCACCGAGCAGGCTCTGACCGAAGCCGGTGTCCCCTATGAGGTCGGTCTCGCCAGGTACCGGGAGATAGCGCGGGGCAACATTCTCGGCGACGACACGGGGATGCTTAAGATGCTGTTTCACAGGGACACCCGGGCATTGCTGGGCATCCACATCATCGGCGCCGAGGCCGCGGAGCTCATTCACATAGGCCAGGCCGTCCTGGCCTTCGGCGGCACCCTCGACTACTTCGTCAACACCGTCTTCAACTACCCCACCCTCGCCGAGTGCTACAAAGTCGCCGCCTTGGACTGCTACAACAAGATCGGCCCCGCCCCAGTCCAAATGGCCCACGCGAACTAAGGCTCCGGGTAGTAGGGCTCGCTGCCTCTGCGGACTTTACCAGCAAGAACTGAAAGAAATGCCGCGTGTCTTAGGAGAGGTTAGAGTCGTTGGAGGAATCCAAGTCGGGAAATCGAGGCGAGGTCGGGATATAATACGCGCTCCTTTAACACCATGTCGGCACCCTGGGGTGCAGGAAGGGGGTCATGGTGAACAACGCACTTTTCGTGACCTTGGACGGACCTCAAATTAGCGAAGGAAGCGTTCTTCTAAACGAATTTCTGGTTACCATGCAGGGCGTTCAGGAGGCGATGCGCCTAATGGTAGGGTATCTCGGCGATCGTCAACCTCGGCCAGGTCAACGGCCAAAGTGGGTCCGGGAACAGAGCAACTTGCGCTTGAGTGCTACTCACGTCGGATCCTATGTCGTTGAATTGACTCTAGAGCCACCACTTGACCGTCAGAGGTATTTGGAGGACTTTGGCCAACAAGCGTTTGATGCCTTAAGAAACTGGGATGGGAGCGAGGATTCCACCTTGCCTGTGGAGGTGACGGGAAGACTCTACGAAATACCACATGCGTTGCCTGATGATGTTAGCCTCTGGCTTGGCAGCAATGAAAAGCCTCGCAAGGTAAAGATAAAAGGCGTGGGTCGTATACCGGTTGGAGATTCAGACACGGAAGAAGCATTGGTGCACGGCTGGCTGAAGGAAGTGAATTGGCATAAGGGAACAGCACAGCTACATCAGTATGGCGACAAATATGTTCAGTTGCGTTTCAATACTGATCTCGATATAGAAATGCGTAGGTTAGCGAATGGATTCGTGGAGGCACATGGGCGAGGTCGCCTCAAGGCAAAGGGGGAATGGGGCACCGTTCAGGTTGAGCGACTCAATGCTACTCGAGCCTGGAGTGACCCTTTTAACCTCGAAACGTTCCTAATTAACCCCAACCCCAAGATATTCGATCCTGAAAAAGTAGTTAGGGCAAGCGACCCGTTCGATGTTGACGAGTTCATCGGTATCATCCATGACGCCAGAGATGCCCGCCGAGAGGAACCTAACGATTGATAGTCCTGGATACCAATGTCATCTCATATATTTTTAATGGTGACTACCGCGCCCAACATTACTTACCAAGAATTCGTGGCTTACGAACTTTCTTGTCATTCCAGACCTTAGAGGAACTCTGGTTTGGGGCATACAGGAAGGGATGGGGAGCAAGACGCAAGAACGAGCTATCTCAGCATATTGAGCAATATGAGATTGTTTGGCCCAATTTCGAAGTGGTGGATATCTGCGCCCAAGTGCGTACAGAAAGGGAGTCCATCGGGCACCGCTTAGAGATTGCGGATGCTTGGATAGCGGCAACTGCAATTATGCTGAAATGTCCTTTGGCCTCTCACGATAGAGACTTTTCTGGCATCTCCAGACTTGAATTAATACAACTGCCGGTTTTCTAGTCCCCCCTACAACCCCGTAAGCCCCCGCCCCAGTTCCCGAGCCAGTCCCTCATCCCCCGGCACGCTCAGCCGACCAGAGGACATCGCGTCCTCCAAACCTAAACGACCGCAGGAAATCAGCACTAACGCCTCGCCGTCGCAGCGCAGCGTCGCACTCGGAGTCTCCGGGGCCGCATCTTCCACGACAACCAGGTCCGGCATCTCATGCCCATCCGACAGCTCAAACCTGAACCGCGCAGGTCCTGTCGCGGCCATGCGCGCCATCGTCTTGCTTCCGATAGCCAGTGCCGCAGGCAGCGACTCCTGCGACATTTGGTAGCCCGGGTCCAGGGGGGATAGTGCATCCCAGGCGTGGATGGCGAGCTCGTTGACTACCAGGTCGACGAAGTCCGCAACGGTCATAGGCCCACAGGGGTGCCAGCAGGCCTTCCCGTAGTCATCCGGGACCAGGGAGTCCAAAAACTCGAAGCTGTCCTGGTACTTCTCGTTAAAAGCGTCCGCCAACCCCTCCCCGAGCTTCTCTCGCAGCCTTATTGCGCCCTGGGCTATCCTCACTTCTGTGGGCACCTCCGCGGCCCCCGGCCGCCGAGCCCCTTCAGGCGCGCTGTAGTCGCCCTGCAGCCCGCGCGCGATCATGTTCTTCTGGAACTGCACCACGAACACCAGGTGGGCTATTACGTCTCCGACCGCCCACCTGTCGCAGGCGCTGGGTCCGTTTAGCTCCTCTGCGGACAGCGCTCTCAGCCGTTGTTCCAGCCGCGCAGACTCCGCCTTCGAAACCTCGATCCGCTCTTTAACTTGGTCGTTTTCCATGTTTGTACCTACTGAGACAAGGCGCTCACGGCGAATTCCTGCATCCGGCGGAGCTCGTCGTCATTCACGCATTCGTACACCTTGAGGCCGTCGTCGGCTATTTCGAGGAAATCGCTGTGAGTCATTGCTGACGGGTCGTAAGAATCAGGATTGATCAATTTTCCGTCTCCCTATCCAAAAATGACCCTCGCACGAAAATAGCGCGTTGACCGCGTAGTCTATTGAACGCGTTGTGTACGCGCAAGTCGGGCCTGAGGCTAGTTCCGTGAAAGCTTTTACTAAGACCTTTCGCTGGGGAGGGTGCTACTATTGTCCGAATTCCGGTGCGTACATTTTGGCAGGTTGGGATAGGTTGCTCTACATAGTCGCCACGCCGATAGGTAACATGGAGGACATCACGCTGAGGGCCCTGCGCGTCCTGCGGGATGTTCCGCTCATCGCCGCGGAGGACACCCGAAAGACTAGGGGACTTCTCGAAAGACACGGTATAAAGACCCGTCTCACGAGCTTTCACGACCACAGCGGCGAGGCCAAGCTGTCGCAGCTGGTGGACCACATGATGAGCGATGACCTGGCCCTGGTCTCAGATGCGGGGATGCCTAGCATCAACGACCCGGGCCACGAGCTGATCGCAGCAGCGATTGAGAACTCGGTGCCCGTAGTACCGATTCCCGGGGCCACGGCGGTTATCACGGCTCTGGTAGCTTCGGGGCTTCCGACTTCCCAGTTCACCTTCGTCGGGTTTCTGCACAGGAAGAGTTCGGAGCGTAGGAAGCTCCTATCCTCGGTGATCGGCGAAGGGCGCACCACCGTCGCATTCGAGACTCCTCACCGGATTCATGCTGCGCTGGATGACATCGCCGCGGTAGCCCCCGATGTGGAGATCGCCGTGTGCCGAGAGCTTACCAAGCTTCACGAAGAGGTGTTCCGGGGCTCTCCCTCCGAGGCACGAGCGCACTTCACCAACCCCCGCGGCGAGTTCACGCTGGTCATAGGCCCCAGAACCCAACCCACCACCAGTATCAACGACGCCGAGTTGCGGTCGGCCTTCGAACGTCTTGACTCAGAGGGTGTGTCGGGAAGGGAAGCAGTCGATAGAGTGGCCCAGGAGTACGGAGTTGGGAGGAACAGAGTGTATCGGGTGTGGGTGGGTCGGGAGAGGGAGAACTGTTAGGTTGAGTGGCTAGGGAAGCTGGTTTGCAAGGGATGTGGGCAGCTGCTACATCTTCAGCAATTTCAAACTCAGCCGCATCAACGAAATTGACACCAGTTGGGTCGTCTTCGCCCTGTAGTGTGTCGAGAACGGGATAGTCCTCTTGAAAAAGTTGATATGATGCCGTTTCGGGTTCGGGTTCGGGTTCGGGTTCGGGGTCGTGGTGAAATGTGCCAGATATAACATGCCGATTGGTCACCAGCACTTTTTCCTCTTGGCCTTCCTGCGGGCGCAAAGTACGCCTTGCCACACCTGTCAGTGTCCCGGAATTGTCTCCTCCAGCTCCTCCATCTCCGATCCTTCTAGGGGTCACCTTTAGCCCACTTACAAGGGGTCTATGCCTATCGTTCAATCCACTCATTGGTGTCCTCCTGATTAATGTCTTTGCTAATGCTTGGCTAGCCCTTAATTGGACTTGCTTTCGATAAGTATCACCGGGACGCCCTCCAGGCATTCCGGCATGCGGCCGTCCCATGGCAGCGTGCTTGGGTCCACTTTCTTGTAAAAGTAAATGTGGACGCCCCTTTCGCCGCGTTCGTGCCCGTGTTGTTTCCAAGGGCCTGTAAGAACGACATCGAAGTCGGGGTGGCTCCGTAATAGGTCTATGTATTTGAACTTTACAGCCCGGGTATACTGTAATTCGGGATTTTCGAAATAGATTCTTTCTATCAGGCCTCCCGTATAATTCCTAGGCACCTCATCGAAATACACGGTCACGCCGTCAATTTCATCCGGAACTCGGTCTTCCGGCGGCAGGGTGTCTTGGTCCACATTCTCTTGTACGAGGATCACGATTCCGTATTCATCGCTCCAATTGCCTTGTTCGTCCCTAATGAAATGTTCCATGGCCCATCCGAAGCCGGGCTGGCGCCTGAACAACCTCCTGTTCTCTTTAAGCACTTCGCGGACATGCTCTGCGTGTAGAATTGCATCCTCTCCACATGGGTAGTCCGGGTCTATGGCCTCCCCACACCCCACCCCCAACCACACAATGACGGCAGAGCAGACTAGCCCCAGAATGAGCCTGCATACTGTCTTCCTGTTAGTCATGATTACTACTCCCTTAACGGCCCCAAGCCCACTGACATAACAGTTTGATGCAGTCAGCTTAGCGCCGTAGTAAATTAAGGTCATAGTAACAGCCCCACCACCCCGCCCCCAGAAGGCCCGCCAGGTGGTAGGCGAGATCGATACCGGGTGTGTCCTTCCTCTTGGCGAACTCTAGGCCCTGCCGTACCGCCACCGTAATCATGATCACCGCTCCCAGGGCCGCCGTATCTAAGTCTGCGGCAAGGTAGCCCGCCCACGCCCCCACCAGCATGTGGATGATGTGCTCCTTCCAGTACGTCCTGAAGTTGTCGATGTAGAGTTTCATCCCGAGTCCTGCTTCGCAAAGGCCATCGCTATTCCGACGACCCCGCCGCCCAGGGACGAGGACACGCCTTCAATGGCCGCATCCACGAATACGTTTATGTCCAGGAACAGCAGAAGCCCCGCCGGGGCGGCCAAAGCGCAGACCACGGACGTAAACACGTTCAGGTCCAGCATGCTGGCCCGGGGGTTGGCATCCACCAGCGCCCGGCCGGTGAAGACCATAGCAATGGACAGGCAAGTCCTGGCTCCCGCGCGGGGCCTAGGGATGACGTGGGAGAGGGTCTCGGGGGGTGGCTTAGGGGGTGGCCGTGGCAGTGTCGCGGGACAGTTTTGCGCCTTCGATTCTGGCTCGGAGTTCGTCGGCGTCTACGCCTAATTCAATGGCGCGGGTCACGTCGACTTCCGCCTCGGAATCCCGGCCGAGCAGTGTGTAGGTCATGGCACGCCAGAAATGGGCGCCCTGGTGCTCCGGGACGATGGATATGGCAGTGGTGAAGTCCCGGATTCCGTCCTCATATTGTTCCAGCCTGGTGTAGGTAAGGCCCCGGTTGTAGAAGGCGGAGGAGTAGTCGGGCCGCATGTGTATGGCCTCCGTGAAGTCTCGGATTGCCGAATCAAACTGTCCCTCTTCGGCGAAAGCGATGCCGCGGATAAGGAATTCCTCGGGGATGCCGGCCACGGCGGTGGGGAGAGGCTCCTCCTCCCCGAGCTCGGGGCCAACGAAGAAGAAGACCGCCAACCCGCACGAGGAGATAAAAATGATGAATACGGTTAACCCGCCTATGATGTAAAGGGGAATAAAGGGAAGAGGCCGGGCCTTGCCCTCTCGAGTCTCCCTCTCTTCAATGAGCTGCTGGAGGGACTTCGGCTCCTTGGGCTCTTTTTTGCGTCGGAAGAATGGCAAGCCGGGTTTACCTTAGCTCGGAGAACGGGGCGCAGACCAAGCCAAGGACCTTAAACCACGCCCGCTTCCCGCAGCTTACCGATGCGCTCCCCGTCGTATCCCAGGACTTCGGACAGCACCTGTTCGGTGTGCTGCCCGAGCAGAGGCGAAGGCTCGACGTGAGTGGGGGAGTCGGACAGCTTGATGGGGTTGCCGGGGAAGGTGAATTCGCCGCGCTGGGGATGATCGACAGTGACAATCATCTCGCGTTCGATGAGGTGGGGGTCGGTGTGGATGTCCACAGCGTTGAGGAGAGCGCCGGCGGTGACGCCGATCTCGCCCATGAGCTTCATCACCTCGTGTTTGTCATGGTCGGCGGACCAATCCTCAATGATGCGAGCAAGCTCGTCTTTGTTGGCTATACGGTCGTCGTTGGTGGAGAAGCGGGGATCATCTATGAGGTCGTCCCGCTCAATCAGGCGTAGGAAGTCGTCCCATACTCTTAGCCCGACGATGCCGTTGACGAACAGATACACATAGTCATCCCTGCCGCCGGGCTTGCACCTATATAGGTCGGCGGGAGCGGAACCTGGCGAGGCACGCCCCCGCCGGTCGGGGGACTTCTTGTCGTAGTAGTAGCCGTGCATGGTCACTCGGGTGAAGTTAACCACCGCATCCTGCATGGACACTTCGACTTCCTGTCCCTTGCCCGTCTTCTCTCGCTGCCAAAGCGCGGCCATGATTCCAAGGGCCGTGTGGTACCCAGTCCCGATGTCGCCTGCCGTAATGCCCGGCAGCAGAGGAGGCCCGCCCGGCTCGCCGGTCATGGCGACGGCGCCGCCGGTGGTGAGGGCTATCATGTCGAAGCTCTTGTAGTTGCTGTAAGGGCCGTAGGTACCGAAGCCCTTGACCCGGGCCAGGATGATTCGGGGGTTGATCTTGGAAAGCACGTCGTATTCTAGGCCGAGACGCTCAAGGGTGCCTGGCCCCATGTTCTCGGCGACTATGTCGCCCTTCCTGACCAGATCGAAGAAGATGAGCTTGCCCTCCTCGGATTTCAGGTCGAGGGTTATGCTCTTCTTGTTGGCATTCAGGGTCATAAAGTAGTAGCTGTCGAAGCCCGTGCCGTCCTGGCGCACCTTACGGCCCGGATCGCCGCGGCCCGGGGCCTCGACCTTGATGACGTCGGCTCCGAGCCACGCGAGGGCCTGGGTGCAGGTGGTGCCAGCCTCAAACTGCGTCAGATCTATAACCCGAACTCCGTCCAATGCCGTGCCCATGTTCACGCTCCCGTCGAGTACAGATGTAAACCGATTATAGCAGACGAGCAAATTGGGACATTCGCCAATGGGTCGTGACACCAATGCAGGCCCTTGAGAAAGGGCAACGATAGAGTTGGGGGTTAGAAAAATGGTCGGGGCGACTGGATTTGAACCAGCGACCCCCTGCACCCCATGCAGGTGCGCTACCGGGCTGCGCCACGCCCCGACGAATCGGTAGCTTAGCACGAAGAACGGGGGTCTTCAAGGTGAGGAGGATGGGGGGTCCCCACAGGGCAGGATTAGGTCTTGTCGGCGATGTTGGTTTGGAGCATTTCTATGACGGTGGCGAGCGGCTGGGGGCCCATGTTTTCACCGTTGCGTTTGCGGACAGATAGGGTCTCGGCGGAGACCTCTTTGTCTCCGACGATGAGCATGTAAGGCACCTTGTTGAGCTGAGCATCCCGGATCTTGCGGTTCATGCGTTCGCCCCGGTCATCGACTTCGACTCGCAGGCCGGCGGCAGTCATTTGGGCGGCTGCGGATCGGGCGTATTCGACGTGGCGGTCGGTTATCGGGACAATCGAGGCCTGCGTCGGGGCCAGCCACACGGGGAACGCGCCTCCGTAGTGCTCGATGAGTATGCCCATGAAGCGCTCCATGGACCCGAGGATCGCCCGGTGGACCATGTACGGCCTGTGCTCCCGACCATCTTCCGCTATATAAGACAGCTCGAAGCGGCGGGGGAGGTTGAAGTCGAACTGTACTGTGGTGCACTGCCACTCTCGACCGATCGCGTCTTCGATCTTGACGTCGATCTTAGGGCCATAGAATGCCCCGCCTCCGCTGTCCACCTGGTAGTTGATGCCCATGTCCTCGAGGGTGTTGCGCAGAGCGGCGGTGGCAGTGTCCCACTCGGTTTGCTCACCGACATACTTTTCGGGGCGGTCGGAGAGGAAGATCTTGTAGTCGCTGAATCCGAATGCCCCCAGGAGCCGGAAGGTAAGTTCGAGAACGCCACGCACCTCGTCTTCTAGCTGGTCGGGGCGGCAGAAGATATGTGCGTCGTCCTGGGTGAAGCCTCGGACTCGGAGCAGACCGTGGAGGACACCTGTCCTTTCGTATCGGTAGACGGTCCCCAGCTCCGCCAGACGCATGGGCAACTCCCGGTAGCTGCGGAGCGAGGATCGGTACATGAGGATATGGAAGGGGCAGTTCATCGGCTTCAGGTAATAGTCCTGCTCGTCGATTTCCAGGGGGGCGTACATGTTTTCGCTGTAGAACTGCAGGTGGCCGCTGGTCTCCCACAGCTTGCTCTTGCCGATGTGGGGTGAGTAAACCAACGAGTACCCCGAGTTCAGGTGAAGCTCCCGCCAGAAGTCCTCCACGAGGCTCCGCACCCGGGCCCCTTTCGGGTGCCAGCAGATGAGGCCCGCGCCTAGCTCGTTGTGGACAGTGAAGAGCCCCAGGTCTCGGCCCAGCTTCCGATGGTCACGCTTAGCCGCCTCTTCCAGCCTGTTCAGGTATAAGTCCAGGGCGTCCTGAGATTCGAAGGCGGTACCGTAGATGCGCTGGAGCATGGGGCGATTTTCGTCGCCGCGCCAATAGGCCCCGGCGACGCTAAGCAGCTTGAACGCGGGCACCCCGCCCGTCGACTCGACGTGAGGGCCGTTGCAGAGATCGGAGAATGGGCCGTGGGTGTAGATGCCCAGGGTGTCGTCCTTAATGGCTTTGATGATCTCCAGCTTGAAAGGCTGGTCTCGGAACATGTCCCCAGCCTCGGGGCGGGATGCCTGGGTGCGCTGAAAGGGGAGATCCGCCGCAACGGTCTCAGCCATCTTCTTCTCGATGATAGGCAGGTCTTCGTCGGTGAGAGCCCTGGGGAGCTGGAAGTCGTAGTAGAAGCCGTCCTCGGTCGGGGGCCCGATGGCGAATTTGGCCTCGGGGAAGATGGAACGCACGGCCTCGGCCATGATATGGGAGGCGGAGTGACGGATGCTCTCACGGCGCAGGGCGAGGGCGTTTTCCTCAGAGGGACCCTTCTTGGACTCTAAAGCGTACTCTATGCCACTGGGGTCTGTGATGTCGGCAGGCACTTAAATTGACTCCTGGGGACTGGGTTTATCGTCTTAGGCAACAAAAATCTATGATACACGAAGGAGGGCAAATGAGCCGGTAAAAACTTGTCTTGCTCAGCAATGGCCCGTTGTAAACTGCAACTAATCGTTGCTGATAGTCACCGCTCCAGCCCGGCCTTCATACGTCATTGTAAAGTTGGTGAGGAACGATCTTCCAAGCAGAGCAAGATGAGGTTGTCCTCCGGCACCGAGTTGTATACCCGCAAAACGCCCGTACAGCGTCCACTTCAAGTCCGGTACGTATATCTGAGCCAAGTGAAGGTTCACAATGCTCGACCCCTGGGCCCCTGCAATTGTCTGGCGTGCGACTACAGGCAGACCCAGGCGAGCCGCCAATCCGGCATCAATACAACTTTCCGATGCGCCCGTATCCACCAAGGCGGGATACCGCTCATCTGACAATTTCGGTAGAGTCGGGCCTTCAGGCTGAAATGACAAGTCAAATCCGATCAATACCAACATGGTCGGGCCGAATCTAGTCAGAGAGTCCCGACCGGATAAACCGGGCTTATCCCTGAATCTGATGCTGGTTGTCGGCATTATTAGGCATATAAGATATGTAAGGTGGGAACGATATTTCGGTTGGCTCGCCCACCTGTCTGATTAGATAGGGCCCACGCCCAAACTTCCTTACGGCGTCGGTGGCGGCATCTTGGAAGTCGTTGTAGATTTCCACGAGCTTTCTGTTATGAAAGACGACCCATTCGCCAAGATGATCCCTCTCAAGCCCCTCTTTCATTTCTTCGTAAGCGGAGATCTCTATTTCGACTTGGGCGACCTCTTCATCTAGCTGGGTCATCGCTGCCTCCTTCGCGTGAGCAGAGGACAAACTTTAGCATAATTCAGATGGCGCTCCCAAGGAGCGCTTTCCGCCTCTCGAGACCACAGCATCGCTCCCTACCCCCCTCCTCCAAAGCCACCGCGCCGCGTCCAGCGCGACCACTACAAAGAGCGCGTCGACTATTGGAAATAGATGATGTGGGATGTGATTGCCTCGCCGGTCTCGCTATCGGGGTTGAGGTTCCAGGACCACTCCCAGAAGAAGAGCATGGCAAGGGCTATGGCGGCGTAGCAGAATACGTTGGCCCAAACTCTGTTAGCAGCGCTGGTGTCGGGGTTGTTTGCGGCCCGCCTTCGCAGGTAGCTCGCGGCGAGGGCCAGCACCACACCGGCTGCCATGAAGTAGTTGATGATCTCCCATACCGGGTAGTCGGGGGAGCCATCGTGGTATACGGGTGTGAGGATGAGGTTGAAGAAGACCGCCAGTGCGGTCAGGACCAGGTAGAGGGCTGCAATCCGCTTTACGTTGTCCATGTCGGGTTATGCCTCCTTGTATGAAAGGCTGTTCTGGTGCTGGCCGGCGGGATGTGGCGTGGGGCGATTATACAATTAGGGGAGCATCGCGGGCGTGTGCCCTGCACGGCTGTGCTCCTATTTCAATGGAAGCCGTGGGTCTCCTGTATCCTTTTTCGGAATTCCATATCAACAATAGCGATATGGTACGCGCCGTTGACAACCCGACACCCCGCGTTTAGGGTTTCCCTATCAACGACTAGCCCTGCCGTAATCAGCGCGTGGGAGACTTCCGGCTTGAACCTTCTTGGCCCCCTCAGAGTCCTGGACCTCACCCGTGAGAACGGTTTCCTATGTGGCAAAGTCCTCGCCGACCTTGGGTGCGACGTACTCAAGATCGAGGAGCCGGGCGGAGACCCTGGCCGGCTCCAGGGCCCCTTCTACCAAAACACCCCCGACCCCGAGAAAAGCCTCTACTGGTGGGCCTTCAACACCAACAAGAGGGGCATCACCCTCGACATCGAACACCCCGAGGGCCGAGACCTCTTTCTCCGCCTCGCCGAAAAGGCCGACTTCGTCATCGAGTCATTTACCCCCGGCTACATGGATGACCTTGGCCTGGGGTACCGGGACCTGAGCAGGCCGAACCCCGGCCTCGTCATGACCTCCATCACCCCCTTCGGCCAGACCGGCCCCTACGCCCGGTACAAAGCTACCGACCTCATCGGCATGGCCATGGGCGGCATCATGTACATAAGCGGCGACGCCGATCGCCCTCCGGTGCGGGTCAGCTATCCTCAGGCGTGGAGCCACGCTGCCCTTCAGGCCGCTGTCGGGACTATGAACGCCTACTATTATCGTGAGACCACCGGCAGGGGCCAGCACGTTGACGCCTCAATGCAGCTATCGATTATCTGGACCCAGATGAACGTGACCATAACCTGGGACCTGTCCCGCATGAATACCCTGAGGGGGGGTGCGGTCAAGACCTTCTCCATGGTCAGGGACGGCAAAGCAATGGACGTTCCCGTCCGATACACGTGGCCTTGTAAGGACGGCTACGTCAACTTCCTTATCGTTGGCTCGGGCCCCGGGGTCCGGGTCAACCAGATTCTCACCGAATGGATGAACAGCGAAGGCATGGGCCTCGACCTCAAGGACTTCGATTGGGCTAGCCTAGGCTTCGTCCCCACCGACCCCGATACCCGCCAATTGCTCGAGAAAAGCATCGGCGCCTTCTTCGAAGCTCACACCATGGAAGAGCTCTACGAAGGCGCCGTGGCCCGACGCGTGTGGATAGCCCCCATCGGCACACCGGCCACCCAGATGGTAAACCGGCAGCTGGAGGCCCGCAGCTTCTGGCAAGAGGTCTTCGACCCGGAGATCGGCGAGACCTTCATCTATCCGGGATGGCCTATCCGACAGTCGGAGAACCCCGTCCCCCCTCCCCGCCGCGCCCCCCACGTCGGAGAGCACAACGAGGATATCTATGCCGGCGAACTGGGCCTCAAACCGCGGGACATGGCCCGCCTTAAGAACGCCGGAGTTATCTGAGGAGCAAACGATTTGCCTGAACAGATTTTCGAAGGTATCAAAGTCGCCGACTTCACGTGGGTGGGCGTTGGGCCCATAACCATCAAGAACCTCGCCGACCACGGCGCCACCGTCGTCCACATCGAGTCCCACACCCACCTCGATACCCTGCGCATGACACCCCCCTTCAAGGATGGGGTGGCGGGGGTTAACAACAGCGCCTTCATGGCCGACTACAACACCAGCAAGTACGGCGTCAGCCTGGACGTCAACAAGCCCAAAGGCGTAGAGATAGCCAGGAAGCTGATCCTATGGGCCGACGTCGTCGCCGAGTCCTTCAGCCCCAGGGCCATGGCCAAGTGGGGCCTTGACTACGACACCATCCGCAAGCTCAAGCCCGACATAATCTACTACAGCGCCAGCCAGCAGGGCCACGGCGGACCCCACAGCGGATTCATCGGCTTCGGCATGATGATGGCCAGCCTCTCCGGCTACGCCCACCTCACAGGTTGGCCCGACCGAGATCCTGCAACGCCCTACGGCGCTTACACGGACTTCATATCGCCTTTCTTCGGGTCCGCCGCCCTGGTAGCCGCGCTGGACCACCGCCGAAAGACAGGCGTGGGCCAACACTTGGACCTGTCACAGCTGGAGTGCGGCCTGCAGCTCATCGCCCCCGTGCAGATGGACTACGTACTCAACGGTAACGAAATGATTCGTGACGGCAACCGTGACCCGAGAGCCGCACCCCACAACGCCTACCCCTGCCTCGGCAGCGACTCTTGGTGCGCCATCGCCGTCTTCACCGACGATGAATGGACCAGCCTCTGCATGGTCTTGAACAGGCCCAACATCGTCCGCGACCCCCGCTTCGCGACCCTGGAAGCGAGAAAGGCAAACGAAGACGAGCTCGACCGCCTCATCGGAGAATGGACCCGTGAGAGAGAGGCCCAGCAGGTCATGGAGACCCTGCAATCGGTGGGCGTCCCCGCAGGCGTGGTGCTGAGCGCCGAGGGCCAGTTCAACGATCTCCAGGTCAAGCACCGAGGCTTCTTCCATTATCTTGACCATCAGGTTATCGGACGTCACGCCTACGACGGTTTCTCCTTCGAGCTTTCCCGCACTCCCGGCGCCCTCACCGCCGCCCCGACTCTCGGCCAGCACAACGAATACGTCTACAAGGAGATCCTCGGCATGACCGATGAACAGATCGGTGACCTAATCGCCAAAGGCGTAATCACCACCGAAACATGAGCTTTCCATCCCCAAGGGCGGGGCATTCCGCTCGCCCTGAGCCGAGTCGAAGGGTCTCAAGAGCGGAATGGGCGGGGTGTCCCGGCCCCACGCCCGCAGTTACGCAAATCTCCCTCGATGGGTCGAAGATGCGCCGAGGCGTGAGAAAGCTAGGGCCGTAGGCTCGCTGAGGAGAGTGAGGGTGTTCCCCGATCCTGGAAAAATGACCCCGTGACTCAATTAGGAGGACCTCAAAAATGACTCTCCCCCTTGACGGCGTGAAAGTAGTAGACCTCTCCCGCATGGCCCCGGGCCCCTTCTGCACCATGGTCCTCGGAGACCTTGGCGCCGACATCCTGAAGATCGAGGAGTTCGCCCTGAGCGGCAGAAGGGCCGCTGTCAAAGGAGCCATCTCCGGGGCCCACTGGCTCAACCGCTCCGAGGAGGAGAACGCCTTCGACCCAATGGGCCGCAACAAGCGCAGCATCGGCCTGAACCTCAAGAACGATGACGCCCGACAGGTCCTCTACAAGCTCGTCAAGGACGCCGACGTTTTCGTCGAAGAGTACCGGCCGGGTGTCGTCAAGCGCCTCGGCGTCGACTACGAGACCATCAGCGGCGTCAATCCCGGCATCGTCTATCTGTCGGTCACGGGCTATGGCCAGACCGGCCCCTACAAGAGCATGGTCGGCCACGATATCAACTACACCTCGACCGCCGGGGCCCAGGGCGCGATCGGGAATTCCGAGGGCGGTCACGCTATCCCCTGGAACCTCCTCGCCGACTTCGCAGGCGGTGGCCTTACCGCTGCGGTTGCCGTTCTGGCCGCGCTGATAGATAGAAAGACCACGGGCCGCGGCAGGTACGTCGACGTGGCCATGACAGACGGCGTCATGTACCTAATGGCCACCATGTTCGAAGACTACTTCAAGACGGGGAACGTGCCGGTTCTCGGGAAATCCCCCTTGGCGGGCGGCAATCCCCGCTACGCCATATACCGCACCAAGGACGACAAGTTCATCTCCATAGCCAGCCTGGAGCCTTGGTTCTACGTTGCTCTCTGCCAGGCCATGGGCCTCGACTACATTGCCGACCAGTACGAGCACGGTATGGACGATGAACGTGTGAAGGCAGAGATAGCCAATGCCTTCCTCACCCGCACCCGAGACGAGTGGTTCGACACATTAAGCGAAATCGATAGTGCAGTGGGCCGAGTCTACGCCATCGACGAAGTCGCCACCGACCCCCAGGTCCAGGCCCGTGACATGGTTGTCGAGATGCAGCACCCGACCCTCGGCGCGGTCAAGCAAGTGGGAGTGCCCTTCAAGTTCGCCGGAGAGTCCCTGCAGCCCCGCAGCTTCTCCCCCGAGATCGGCCAGAACACCGAGGATGTCCTGAAGACAATCGGCTACTCCCCCTCAGAAATAACCGCCCTCCGAAAATCAGGCGCCGTGGGCTAAAACCAAGCCGCCTCCCGGTGTCCCTGAGCTCACGGAAGACCACATTCGCACCGTCCCCCGTAGGGGCAGATCTCGTGCCTGTCCTGCCCGCCAACTCACCCCTTGACGTGTCATTCCGAGGCTCCGCGAGGAATCTAAGGCGCCACTCCCCCCAATCTCGCCTGTATTGGCAGGCCAAGTGCCAGCCCTGCTACCCCTCCAATCCCCATCCCTCCCCGCCCCGTAGGGGCAGGTCTCGGAGCCTGTCTCAAAAGTCACCCCACGCCCCACTTCTCGCTTTTTTACGACTTGGATTCGTGCCTACGGCACCCGTCGCATTGGTCAAGAATATCCAATCGGGCTGTGTTTAACGGACTTATGAGACAGGCTCCTCGTGCCTCCCCCCCCGACACCCTAATAAGCCGCCATGATAATCTGCATCCCATCCCGCAACCGCAGCCTCCACTTCCTCTCCAAATCCTCACTCCACTCCGGGTCCAGCGTGCTCGCCGCCTTGCAGATACCGTCCAGCCACAGCTCATACAGCTTTGGATGGATGTCCCGCCACGCCCGGCTATGAATCCTGGCGAGATTGCCCAGCATGTCCCTCATCCCCGGGTCTGCCACGTCGTTGGTCACCATCATGTATACCGACTGATGGAGCACCTTCCGCTGCTTATCAAAGTCCGTCGCAGCAAAATACGGCGCTATCTCCGGCGAGGAGTTGAGGAAGTTGTTGTAGAAAGTCTCCGCAAAGTTCCCATTTGCTTCACACCGGCCGAAGCTGCTCCGAACGTCCTGTTCGGCGAACGCCCCCGGCGTTGACATTGAGGAGCCCGCATCCGGCTCCCTGAAGAAATCGACCCGGCAGCTTACGCGGCCTTCCACCTCCACCCGATGCGGTGCCTCGGGGTGGATGGTCACCAGGTCCGGCGCCGACACGGCTCTCTGTTCCCCGCTAGCGATGTCTACAAAATTGAGACTGCCTTCAAATACATGCAGCACACCCCAATGCCCTGCGGCCAGCTTATGCTCCTTCTGAAGAGCATCGGGGATGGAGTCTTCCTCAAAAGCAATCGAGCCACTGCTCGGGATCAGTCCGGGGGGTATTCGATCAATGGCCATTCATTTTCTCCTTAAACGGGCAGTTCGTTGCCCGATTATAGGTGCGCTAAATCACTTCTTCAACCACTCGGACTCCTTCTCTCCCCACCATTCCGAGGCCCCGCAAGGAATCTAGGACTTGCCCACTCACCCCCTTCCTTGCATTCCTTCCCTCCCCCCTTGGCAACGATATATCAATAAAACAGGGCGGGTGGGCGGGAACCAATTAAACGGGGCCGGGAGGGGAATACCTCCAAAAGTGACACGAACCCCTTGACTCAATTAGCACATACATTCTATTGTTGTGCCCAAGCCCATGTCCCCATCCAAAACCCACAACAAACCTGTGTCAAACCCCAGGTCCGCCCAGCCGGACCTATCCCCCAGAGCCCCCGTCGGGGCGCCTGCTCAAGAGACGGTTGGTCTGCACCCCCGGCCTGACCCCCTCGCGGATGCCCGCGGCCAACGGTCGCGGAAGAAAACCCGCTCCGCCATACCCGGCGTAGAAGCGGATGCCCGCGGCCAACGGTCGCGGAAGAAAACCCGCTCCGCCGTACCCGGCGTAGAAGCGGATGCCCGCGGCCAACGGTCGCGGAAGAAAACCCGCTCCGCCGTACCCGGCGTAGAAGCGGATGCCCGCGGCCAACGGTCGCGGAAGAAAACCCGCTCCGCCGTATCCGGCGTAGAAGCGGATGCCCGCGGCCATCTACCGCGGAAGAAAACCCGCCCCGTCGGGCGCGGTGAACGCAGCAGAGACCGGCGGCATCGCCGCCGCTCTTTGGCCTTTGCCGCCATTGCTGGCCCCTCCTTGCCCCGCCTGTCCCCCGACAGCCGGGACCGCGAAGGCGAAATCGCCCTCCTGCGCTCCCTGACCAACCGTCTCTTGAGCAAGCGCTCCCTCGACCACGTCCAGATATCCCGCTACCTCCGCATCCTCGTCGGGGCCATTTCCGCCGACTCCCGCATGCCCCGGGAACTCACCAACCAGGAGCAGGTAGACAACCTCATCAAAAAAGTCTTCCATAAATCCATCAACGACGGCAACCTCAATTTCTACGACCTCGTCCCCGTCCGCATGGCCAGGCCCGGCGAAAAATGGTGGCCCTGGAGGCAGTTCCTGCCCCTGGAGTTCCGCTGGCGCCACGGTATCATAGACCCCGAGGAGCGATGGCCCCACGAAGAGAACAAGCATCTGGCTGAGATTGAGGCTATGGATAGAGCAATGGCGGAAGCCTACCTCGACGGCCCCCTCGACGAAGACGAAGACCCTGACGAAGACCCGCCGTCCGACTACGACCCGCCGCCCTACGAAGACCCCACGCCCTACGAAGACGACGACGAAGACCCACCGCCAGACGACTCCCTTTCCGTCATTCCGGCCCCCGAGCCTGTCGAAGATGCTGAAAGTGCGCCTTTGGCGTGCGCCGGGAGGCGTGAATCCATCCCGCGGAATGAGGCCGACCCGCCACCCGCCCGCCGCACCGCAAGAGCCCGCCCCCGCCCACCCTGACCCCATTGAAGGTCACGGCAACTGAATACCGTCCCCTCCGCCGGGCTGAAAGTGGAACACCCGCCTGAGGAGGGTCCGCCCTAGACGGAGAGGATCCGCTGAGGCGGAAGACGAGTCGAGCGGGTGGTGGCCCTTCCCTTTGGTGAAAGCCAAACGCTAGGCTTGCGTGCCAAACCGGGAAATGTTATACGGCTCCATCGGTATCGCCGGTGTCTGCCCCATAATCAGCTGCGCCACCAGCATCCCCGAAACGGGACCCATGCAGATTCCGCCACCCTCGTGGCCCGTGTTCAGGTAGAACCCTGCCACGGCCTCGCAAGCCCCGAGGATCGGCAGGTGGTCTGCCGTGTAGGGCCGGAACCCCGTGTAGCACCGCATGATCTGCACCCCGGCCAGGGCCGGGAAGAAGCGTACTGCCCCTGCCGCTATGCCCGTCACCGCCGCCAGCTGCTCGTTGCCGTCGAACCCTATGAACTCCCGGCTGCTCCCTAGAAGCATCGGTCCGCTTTTTGTGTGTTCGATAACCGTCGCCACCTGAAGGCTCGCCGCCTCCGCATCTATGGTGCGTGTATAGGATGCGCCCATCGCAGCGTGTTTGATTATCGGCGGCGCGGGCTCCGACACCAGAATGTGCCCCCGTCGGGGTATAACCGGCACCTCGACTCCCACCATCTCCCCAATCGACGCACTCCACGCCCCCGACGCATTCACAATTACTGGTGTTGCTATCCGGTCATTTCCGGCCAACACCGCCGCGATGTTTCCATGGTTGTCCTTCTCTATACCGGTAACCGGCGCATAGGTCCTGACGTCCGCCCCCCCGAGCCTTGCTGCCTCCGCCATTGCCCACGAAGCGAGTTGAGGCTGCACCTGCCCATGTCCCGGGAAGAAGGCCAAGCCAGGTATGTCCTCCGCGAGATTGGGTTCCAGTTCCCGAGCCGCCGGGCCCTCGATCAGTTCGGCGGCCACCGACTCGTTCTGAAGTGACTTGACCAGCTTGGCCAATACGCCCAGGTCCTCCTCCACCTCCGCTATGAGCGTGCTCCCGTTCACCTCGTATTCGACATCGAACGGAAGCTCGGCGGCCAGCTCTTTCCACCGACGCACGGCCAGCTTGCCCAGCTCCAGCTCGGGGCCCGGGTGCCTGTCCGCGATCAGGATCTGCCCGTCGCACGCCCCCGAAGTCCCCGACGCGATAGCCCCCCGTTCCAACAGCGTCACCTTGGCCCCCATCCGTGTCAGATGGTACGCCGTGGAAGTCCCGACTATTCCCCCGCCGATCACCACCGCGTCAGCCGTTATGACGGTTGGACTCATAACTCGCTCTGCTCCATCTTGGCCAGCGCCCCCATCGACACGGGCTTCACTATCGGCCTCCCGGTATAAGCCCCTGCCTCGACTTGTGGCCGACCCGTACGCCGCGCTATCAGCCCGGCCACCGCCGCCCCGCACACCCGACCCTGGCAAAGACCCATCCCCACCCGCGTCCTCGACTTAACCGCACTCAGGTCATTGGCGCCTGAGTCGATGGCTTGGTTAACCTCAGCTGCGGAGACTTCCTCGCACCGGCACACTATGGTGTCGGGCGTGGTTATCTCCAACAGCCCGTCCCGAGGCGCGAACAGCTCGGCCATCATCTGTGCAAATGGCTTCAGCTTGCGGAGCCGACTCACGTGTGGCGCTTGCAGCGCCCGAGCCACCGACTCGGTGATCCTTCCCAAGGCCTGCGCCGCCGAGTATCCGGCTATCGCCCCCTCGGCAGCCGAAATGTCCGACCCCCCGATACCCGTCGCTTCCCCCGCTGCAAAGACGTTGGCCACGGAAGTCGCCTGCCGTGAGTCGACCCTCACCGTCCAGCCGCCGTAGCCCGGCTTGAACTCGTGTTCACACCGGCACAGCCGCGACAGCTGCGTGTTGATGCTGAACCCGTACCCCACCGCCACCGCGTCAGCCATGATCGTCCGCCTGGTTCCGGGTATCGGGCGCCAGTCCTTGTCCAGGGACGCTGTTACGACCCCTTCCACCTTGTCCCTGCCCCACGCCTCAATTACTGCCTGCCCAAACCTGACCCGCATTCGCGCCTTGATCATCGGAGTCACGTATTCCCAGGCCTCCTGGAAACGCTCCCACTGCCCCCAGAGGGACCCCGCCTTGGAGAGCCACACCATTGGCTTGGATGCTTCCAGCACGGCTACTATCTTCGCCCCACCCCTGATGAGCTGCGACGCCACCGGCATCAAAAACGGCCCTGCCCCCGACAGCACTATCCTCTTCCCCGGCAGCATCCTCTGGCTCTTCACCAGCGTCTGCGCCCCGCCCAAAGTCATAACGCCGGGCAGTGTCCAGCCTGGGAACGGTACCGCTCGGTCATAGCCGCCCGTAGAGAGCACTAGTGCCTTGCAATTAAGGGACTCTGCGCTGTCCCCTCTGTCCAGCCCGAGAGTCAGTGGATCGAACAGTCCCCAGACCGTAGTTCCCAGCCTCAAGTCGATATCGGCCTGATAGGCCCTGGCCAGCAGCTTTTGCCCCTTTTGATAAGTGTGCCCGAGAGCCCCTGCCCTTTCCACGCGAAAGTCGGCAGGAAGCTGCCGGTATATCTGACCCCCCGGAGCCGGGTTCTCATCGATGACCACTGGCCGAAGTCCGCACGACGCCGCAGCCAGCGCCGCCGACAACCCCGCGGGCCCCGCCCCGACTATCGCCAGGTCGACGCTGCTCATTCCCCCTCCTCTCCCCCTATCCCCTGCTGCGTCCGCACCTTCATCCCCGGTACGGCCCTCGTCATACAGGCTCTCACGTTTGCCCTTCCATCCACCACCACCAGGCAGTCATAGCACACCCCGATCCCGCAAAAGAGCCCCCGAGGCCTGCCCTCCTTCCGGGTGTTTCGGAGCGCCTGGCTGCCACTTGCCAACATGACCGACGCAACCGTTTCTCCCTGATGGGCCGACGTCGGAATACCGTCAACTTCGATCTCGAAGGAATCGCCGCGGCGGACAATGGGTCTGTTACCTTCTTTTATGCGCATATCTGGCTGCTAATCCACAAAAGTATAGGGGGACGAGTCTCGCCCCCCTATAAGGTTATCGTATGAATTACACCTTTAGCCAATCATATCGTAGCTTCTCAAGACATTGCCTGGCAGAGCTCCGGTGCACTTGTTCTCCTCGAAAGTCACTGTGCCGTTGACCATGATGTAGCGCATACCCTTGGGCTTCTGGATCAGTCTCTTTTCGCCGCCGGGGAAGTCGGTTGCATACACGGGCTTGTCCGTCTCGAAGCCTATCTCGTCCAGGTTGTAGACAATGGCGTCTGCCGCCATTCCTTCCCGCAGAATGCCCCTGTCCCGGAACCCGGCCAGCCACGCCGGAAGCGCGCTCATCTTGTAGTGGGCCTGCTCCAGTGTAAGGGCCCCCTCGTCGCGCACCCAGTGGCTCAGCAGGTAGGTCGGCCAGGTGCTGGTTGTGAAGAAGCGGACGTGTGCCCCGCCGTCGGAGAAAGAGGGGTGCGTCAGCGGGTGCGTAAGGGTCTCGACATCCGCCTCCGCGTTTCCTCCCACCAGCCCCGAGAGGCTGAATTCCGTCTCCAGTCCTTCGTCAAGGCTCAGGTCGAGCCATGCATCCACGGGGTCCTTGCCCTCCGACGCAGCTATCTCAGCGATGCTCATGCCATCGTATCTGTAGTTCCGCTCGTGAACCGTCTCTAGCACGGTGAGCTTGGACCAGTCCTTATGGAAGTCTGTCTCCACCCACTCGGCGATGTCCCTCTTCATCCCATCCCGTATCTCCTTACGCTGAAGCCTCTCGATCCTCTCTTCCCGAGTGCCAAGGAGGGCTATGAACCAATTTGGCATATCGTCGAGAAGGTTGAACTCCGATAGCTTGAACCTCGGGTTTATCGGCATGGCGATGGACTGGCCGTAAATGGATAGCCCCCGAGCCTTAGCGCCCTCCACCCAGGCCAACTGCTTCTTGTACAGGCCCGGGTCCTGGTCGCTGTAGTTCAGGGCGGCGAACTGGACGGGGCGGCCGCTGGCCTGCGCGAGCTTCTCGACCAGCATGTCCCTCCCCTCGTCGTCCGTACTACCGAGGGTCATCGTGATCCCCCCGAGCCCGTACTCCCCGAGGACTCGGGCCAGCGACTCGAACTCGATGTCAGCTGCCACGTGGGTCGGCAGATACCCTCCCGTTGCCGGCCGGTCTGCCATGTTCTTGTTCAGGGAGAAGCCGAAGGCTCCCGCGTCTAGCGCTTCCCTGAATAAAGCAAGAATCTGGTCCAGTTCCTCTTTAGTGACCGCTGCTCTGTTCGCCGCCTCTTCTGCCCCCATCACCCATACCCGTGCAGGAGAATACGCGAACATGGCGCCCACGTTCACCCCTACTCCCTGCCGTTGGAGGCTATCCAGGTACTCTGGGAATGTGACCCAGTCCCAGCGAATGCCCGCCCGCATGGAGTGCAGCGGTATCGCCTCTATGCGGGAGTGGAGCTGCATGTTAGCTTCCCGGTCCTCGGGCCTCACGGGGGCGACTCCATAGCCACAGTGCCCAATGGTCATGGAAGTCATGCCATGCCAGCCGGATAGGCTGCAGTACGGGTCCCAGTTGATCTGCCCGTCGTAGTGAGCGTGCTGCTCGACTGCCCCCGGCGCCACGATGCAGCCGGTGGCGTCCAACTCTTTCGCCCCGGAGCCCTTGATGCTACCGCTCATCTGGGCGATCTTGCCATCCTTGATCGCGACATCTGCCCTGTAGGCCGGTATCCCCGTGGCCTCGACCACCGTGCCGTTTCTGATTACGGTATCGAACTCAGCCATCGTCTTCCTCCCCACTGAATGCTAATAGGCTCGCTGGGAAATACTAGTTCGGGAATCCGTACAGCTTGGCCGTGTTGTCGCAAACCAGCTTCCTTATCTTCGACTCATCGAGGTGCCCGAGGTGGTCGTTGATCACAGACCGGGAGTCGGGCCAGACGCAGTCCGGATGTGGGTAGTCCGACCCCCACATGATGTTGTCCTCGCCAACCACGTCGATCATCTCGTTTGTCAGGTGCTCGATCTGGAAGGTGGAGTAACCTTGGCGGGCCCAGTACTCGCTGGGCTTCATGCTGAGGCCCAGGTGGAAGAGCTGCCTTTCGTACTCGTCGTCCATGCGAAACAGGACGTATGGGATCCATGCAATGCCGCACTCTCCCAGGATGAATTTGAAGTTGGGATAACGGTCCAGAGCCCCGCCGTAGATGATGCTGGCCAGGTATTCGGCCCCGGCCAGCTGGAACATGGTGATCACCAGGCCGTTCAGCACCCAATGGTAGTCCTCTACCTCCTCGGGTTTCGGGGTCCGGGGCGCGATGCCGACGGTGTGGAAGGATATGGGCAGGCCCGTCTCGTCGGCGGATTCCCACAATGCATCCCAGTTCTTGTGGTAAAGGGGGTCTGTAGCAGAGGCGACGTTCATTTCCGCTCCCCTGAGTCCAAGGTCAGCGGCCTGCCGCAGCTGTACCGCCGCGATATTCGGGTCGTTGGGACTGAGACAGGTGAGGCCCACCAGCCGGTCCGGGTTGGACTTGCAGAAGCCCGACATCCACTCGCTGTAAGCATCGTAGACGGCGGTAATCACCTCCGGGTCCTGGATACCGTAACCGGGGCCCGAGGGCTCGTCGCCCATCACCGGCGCACTCTCCGATTCGTTTTGGCCGGCAAACCCGGCAAGCCCCAGTACGCCGTATATCACCTCGCCGCTGACGCCGTCAGAGTCCTGGTCCTTGATTCTTAGATCGGGGGTACCGGGGCGCAGGACCCTGTTGTTGGCGTCGGAGAAGAATTTAAGCTCCTCCATACGGTCCAGCCGCT
Source organism: Dehalococcoidia bacterium (assembly GCA_965222055.1). Classification (GTDB taxonomy): domain Bacteria; phylum Chloroflexota; class Dehalococcoidia; order Plut-88900; family Plut-88900; genus Plut-88900. Next base: position 2,200,097 of record CBDCTF010000007.1, on the reverse strand, counting down.
TGGACATCCCCGAGACATACGGGTCCCAACCCCCGGGCCTCACGCCGATTCCCGCGCCTCCAACCCAACCAAGAACGCGGTCTTCCGAGAACCACTTGAACCCCTGGTCAGTTTCCTCCACCCGGGGCATCTTGTGTTTCAGGTGCGCCGGGGCACGAGACGTGAAAAGGTCTTCAGGCAGCCAGGGAATGTCCAAGTGACAGTCCCCCGATATAACCTTGCCCGTATAGCTCATAGCCGCCCTCCTATAAGAAGTGCTATTGCCAGCCTCTACCTCGAAATTACGGGATTAGTTTAGTTTGGGAAACCGTACAATTTGGCCGTGTTGTCACACACGATCTTCTTCAGTTTGGCTTCGTCCAGATGGCCCAGGTTCTCATCGATGACGGAGCGGGAGTCGGGCCAGACGCAGTCCGGGTGGGGGTAGTCGGAACCCCAGATGATGTTGTCTTCGCCGACCATCTCTACCATCTCGTTGGTTAGGTATTCGATCTGGAAGGTGGAGTACCCCTGCCGATGCCAGTACTCGGACGGCTTCATCTTCAACCCGTGCTCCCCGATCTTCCAGCGCTCTGCCTGGTCATCCATGCGGAACAGCACGTAGGGCAGCCACCCGACGCCGCATTCTCCCAGCACAAACTTCATGTTCGGATACCGTTCGCAAGCGCCGGAAAGGATGATGCTGGACACAAATTCTGCCCCAGAAAGCTGGAAGACAGTCATTGCCACGCCATTCATTATCGCCCTTTCCGATGCTGTGATGTCTCTCTTCGGCGCCTTGGGCGAAAGCCCGACAGTGTGGAAGGAGATCGGCAACCCAGACTCATCTACTGCTTCCCACAGAGGGTCCCATTCCTTGAGGTAAATGGGATCCTGGGTGGAGGCGACATTGAGCTCGGTCCCCTTCAAGCCAACTTCTGCAGCACGACGCGCCTGTCGGCCGGCTTCCTCGGGGTCCGGTGCAAAGAGGCATCCCAGGGCTGCGAGCCTGTCCGGGTTGGTCTTGCAGAAGTCGGAGATGTACTGGTTGTAGATGTCAAAAGCCGCCAGGATGGCATCCGGGTCCGTTAGCCCGTATCCCGCTCCTCCGGGCTCGTCTCCTCCTATCACTGCACCCTCTTCACCCCCGGGAGACGAGCCGAAGCCACTGGCGAGGGCAAGAATGCCGTAGAGGACTTCACCCTTTATGCCGTCCGTCTCCTGGTCCTTGATTCTGAGTTCAGGGGTGGTGGGGTGGAACTTTCCTTGTTTCGCATCGGTGAAGAAGTTCAGCTCCTCCATGCGGTCAAGCCTCGTGGACACTCCAGGCACGTACGGGTCCCAGGACAGTTTGGGCTGCAACCCGGTGCCCGCGCCGCCAACGCATCCCAGCTGCCCGTCACCGGCGAACCATTGCTCGCCGTCCTCGGTGTCCATTACGTGCGGCATCTTGTCTTGAAGATGTGCGGGTGCATTGGACGTGAACAGGTCCGCAGGAAGCCACGGTATGTCTACGTGGCAGTCCCCGGAGATAACCTTTCCTGTGAATCTCATGTTAGTCCTCCCTGGGAATCGCTAATTTACGCCACTGGGACGGCGCCATTATCCGGTCTTGTCCATTCAAAGTCCAATTTTGAAGACTTCTAACGTTCCACCCTTGCCCTGACCCATTCGTTGAACTCGTGGGGCAGGAACTCGTTCGGTGCGTAGATCCCCGACTTGTGCGCCCGGGACTTAATGCCCTTCTGCACCTCGTGGCAAATCCCGAAGTCCTGTCTGACGACCGTGTCCAGGAATTCTACGGTGTCGCTCGGGTCGAAGTCCGGTGCGGCGATGGTTGAGGGCTCAAACAGCCACTCCATTACCACCGTGCTCTTCTGTACGCCCGTCGGCCAGACGTTGAAGGTGAATACATGGTCCGGCAGGAAACCAAGGAAGAAGGCGGGCCATACGGGCGTGCTGCGGAAGCGGCCCTGGTCCTCCGGGGTTATGGTGCTGATGAGGGGTCTCTTAGTCGTAGCATCCAACGTGAAGGAGTTTCCACCATTTATGAGCGGGTTGCCGTCACCGCTGGAGGCGCCTATGTTGCCTATTCTAACGTTGGGCTGTATGGCACAGAGCTCTGGGTGAATTGACGGGCAGTGGTAACACTCCACGTTATTCTCCTGGACCAGCTTCCAGTTAGCGTCGATGTGGTATTCCCTGCGCTCCGCAACTTCCAGGTTCGCAAGGTTGTACCGCGCCAATATGTCCGCCAGCGGCCCGACCCCCGGGTCGAAGGGCTCTGGGTTTGGCGACAGGTTGACGAAGATGCCGCCCTCCCAAAAGTGAAGGGCCACTGGATACAAGGGGAAGTCTCCCTTGCGAAATCCCTCAGTGCCTATCATGTTCGGGGTGGCTATGAGCTCGCCGTCCAGATCGTAGGTCCATCCGTGGTAGCCGCAGGAAATGGCGCTGCCCTTGAATTTTCCCGACGCCACTCCGCACAACTTGTTACCCCGGTGTCGGCAAACGTTGGAGAAGGCGTTTATGATGCCGTGCCTGTCTCTGACTATGATGACACTCTCGTCAACGATGTCCTGTGTTATGAAGTCGCCGGGGTTCGGGATCTGGGCGACCCGCCCGACATACAGCCAGGAGTCGTAGAAGATGCGCTCTTTTTCAAGTTCGTAGATGTCCTCGGCCCAATAGTAGCGGCTGGGCAGAGTCGTCCAGATAGGGGATGCCTTTTCGGTTACTGAAGAGGTCATTGCCGGTATACCTCCTATGACGGGAGGGGGCGCCGCGCCAGCGCCGCCCCCGATATATCTTTATCCTTGGAACTCCGGCATGATCTTGCTACCGAAGGTGTGGACCTGTTCCAGCACCTCCTCTAGCGGGTACATGCCCTGATCTACCAGGAACCCGAACCATTCCAGGTCGCCGTCTCCGTCCTCGTGGCAGCGTTGCAGGTCTTCGAGCTTCCGCTTCACGTCGTCCACCGTCCCCACTATGCCATAGCCCTGGTCAACGAGCCGCTCAGTGGCGGCGGCCTTGCTTTTGAAGGTCAACGGTCTTGGTGCGTCCTCACCCGGATACCGGAACCCCTCTGCGAACCCGAACTGGTTGTAGTATACGGCGTAGCTCCAGCCGAGGGTCTTCTCTGCTAAAGCGTAAGCCTCGTTGTAGGTCTTGCCCGTGTACACCACCCTTGACGCCCCGACGCTTTCGCCCAGCTTCAGGTCCCGTCCATTCTCCCGGGCCACGTCCTGATAAACGTGACAAAGACGGTTGAAAGACTCGGGGAGAGAGATCTGGATGTGGGGTATCGTTCCCTCCTTTGCCGCCCATCGGACCGTGCTTTCGCTTACAGAGAAGGCGTTGAAAATGGGAGGGTGGGGCTGCTGGTAGGGCTTGGGCACCACGCACACCTTGCGAATTGTCCCTTCCTCGTCTAACTCGCCAGGGGCGCCATGACTACCTGTCCACTTCTGTGCGGGCCAGTTCCTGATCCCCTCCTCGTACGGGTATGGTACCTGGTAGTACTTTCCTTTATAGGAAAACGCGTCCTCGGTCCATGCAAGCTTGATGATGTGAAAGATCTCCTCGAAGATCTCACGATTGTGGGAGTCGCCGGGGCTTTCGTCGGACTGGGCGGCGATGGCTTTGTACTGCTGGCCCATCACGTTCACCCACCTGTCCTGGTAGCCCCGGGCGAAACCAGCTATCACCCGACCCTTGGTGAGGTGGTCCAGCATAGCGATCTCTTCTGCGCACCGGATCGGATCCCATGAGGGGAGAACTAGCCCCAGCGGCCCGAACTTTATCCTCTTGGTCTGCGCTGCGAGGTTCGAGTAGAGCACCAGGGGCGCTACCGAGCATTCGTACCCCTCCGAGTGAAAGTGGTGCTCGGTGGTGGAGAAGCAGTCAAACCCGAGCTCATCGCCCAGTATGCAGATCTGCCTCACCTGTTCCAGCATCTCCTGGAAACGGTCGTTGTTCCGTGCAATTGGGCGGAGCCGTTCACCGTCTTCCAGTATGCCCGGAATCGTTGGCAACACGAAAAGTTGAAACTTCATAGGGTCTCCCTTGCTAGGCTAACTATGCTGAGGCGGAGACCCTCGCCCCAATGCTCAATATTGCCTGCAACGTTTGCTCTGCGTAGGAAACAAGAGACTCTTCAGCTTACGCTGTGTGGAGGTTTGTTCGGGGCGAGGGGCTCCATTAGTGAGGAGCAAGGGATCTGGGCGGCGGTACACCCCATGTACCCCACCACGGTGCGGGTACATGGCCGCTTTGTAGCCGACATTTGAAGGGGCCTATGCCCATTGCCCTATTCGCCTGGATTTCCTGGAAGGAAGTTATTAAGTAAAACGGCCCCGCGTAAGTGAACGGAACACTATTCCCCCGGCATCACCAGGTCAATAAACATACGTTCGAATTAAGGAGAGATTTCCCCACTAAGTAAAGGCACGACCTCAGACACAAACAGGTCCATCTGCCGCATAGAATAGTCCACGCTTGTGAGGCCATGATACTGGAAGTCCAGGAGGAAGTGGGAAATTCCGGCTTCCAGGTATTCTTCAATCCTCTCGGCGCAGTGCTGGGGAGATCCGGCGATGGCCACCTCATGAACGTTATTCACCGGGGATCTCCGAGATGTGACCAGCCGGGCAATGCGGGGAAGCATCTCGGGGTCCGCCCCTCGACTGTCCCCGACGTTGACCCGAACGCTTAAGCAAATCCCTGCCTCTGTCCCCCACTTGGCGTTCTGTTCGTGTAGACGCGGGAGGTACGTTTCCTTCACCTCTTCAATGGTGAGGTTTGCCGGCAACAGGTACTGGGCGTGCCGCGACGCCCTTTCGATGGACGCCGTGTGTCCGCCTATCCAGATAGGAGGATGAGGCTGTTGTATAGGCTTCGGTTCCAGTTCCATGTCTGTCAGTTGACAGGTCCCCCCCGAGTGGGTGACGGAGGACTCGGTCCACAGGCGACGTATCAGCCCAAGGGCCTCGTCGAAATGCCGGGCTCGTCTCTTGAGGTTGGCCTTGGCCGCGGCGAAGTCTTTCTCGAACCACCCCATCGCCATTCCCGCCAGCGCCCTCCCACCCGACATCACGTCCAACGTCGCAAAGTACCTTGCCCACACGTACGGGGCCAGCACCGGAACTATTGCCGAGTTGGTCCCCACCAGAATGTTCTTGGTGACGGCGGCCATGGCCGGAAGAAGAACCAGCGGATCAAGGATGTCCCGACGCGGGAAACCCGTGTAGACCTGCGCGGCGGGAAGGGTGAGGTGATGGGGCAGCGATATGGAGTGAAACCCGAGGGCGTCGGCGTGCTTGGCGGCGGCAATCAGTTCGGACGCGGCTGGAGGCGGATCGCCCAAGGCGAAGGCGAATACGCTGAACCGGTCCATTACCGTCATACTTCCCCTCCCCGCTTTCGTTGCCGCAGGTCGGGCCCCGGTCAGTTGAAGTTGTAAAGACGTGCGGCGTTGTCGCAGACGATCTGTTGGGTAACAGCATCGTCCAGGCTGCCCATTCCTTCGCTTATGGCCTTTCGGGAGTCGGGGAATACACCATCCCTGTGCGGATAGTCGGAGCCCCACATGATGCTCTCGGCCCCTATGCGGTCAACCTGGTCCTGGGAGACATATTCATTCTGGAAGGTGGAGAATCCTTGCCGACGCCAGTAGGCGGTCGGGGCCATTTCCAAGCCTATGGGATGGTACCGGTCTTCATATTCCGCGTCCATCCGCTCAATGACGTACGGTATCCAACCTATTCCGCACTCCCCGAGAACGAACTGGAAATTGGGGTAGCGCATGCAGGCCCCAGAATAGACGGCGCTGACCAGGAACTCCGCCCCCGACAACTGGAATAAGCACTCCCTTAAGCCGTCATAAGCCACAGCGTAGTCGGATGCCGAATCTCCCTCGGGGGTGCGGGTGGGAATGCCTAAAGTGTGGAAGGATATGGGCATGTCGCACTCGTCGGCTACGGCCCAAAGAACGTCCCACTCCTTTTGGTACATCGGCGAGCTCATCTTGGCGACATTAATCTCCGCGCCCTTGAGGCCCAACTCCGCCGCCCGCCTCAACTGCCGGGCGGCAATTTGGGGATCGTGACTGATGACGCATGCCAGGGCCCCGAGCCTCTGGGGGGCGGACTTCGCGAAGTCACTAACCCATTCGTTGTAGATGTCATAGATGGCCTTGGTCACTTCCGGGTTTCGGAACCCGGGGCCCGAGAACCCGCCCCCGGCTATACCCAGGATGCCGTAGATGATCTCGGCGTCAACGCCGTCCAGGTCCTGGTCCTGAAGTCGGAGATCGGCTACGGCGGGATGGTAGATGCCGTCTGCAGCTCCGTCATAGAAGCCGACCTCGGCCATTCGGTCCATGTGCTTGGAGTGACCGGGAGTGTAGCCTATAAATCCGCCTGCGCGTGCGATGTCCTCTTCCTCAACGATCCAGCGCTTCTCGGGGCCAGCGACCGTGGTGTAGGGCATCTGGGATTTGAGATGAGCCGGTGCGGCCTCGACGAACATGTCGCCGGGAAGCCAGGTGAGGTCGAGGTGGGTGTCAGCAGAGATAACGCTGTATTCCATAATCTTTCCAGTCCTTCTTAAAGGCCGCGATGTTGGGCTTACTTAGGGGGCAGGCTAAGTGCGAACTCTACTCCCTGTTGAACCCAGTCTTGCAGGCCCTCTTTGTTGTCCAGTCCCTCCGGCTGCACTACCACGAATCCCTTCATAGGTCTGCCCGTCATGTCCATCGGTCCGGCGTGGGGTCTCTTCAGAGAGGCCTCATACCGGTCCGGGCCTACCCTGACCATCAGGCGGTCTTTGTCGATGGCCAAGGCCATGTTCCCGTACACCATAAAGGCCAGACCTCCGAACATCCGCTTTTCTGATACGCCCTCCTGGGCTGTTAGTTTCAAGCGGACCCTTTGGGCCAATCGTTCGTCGTAGGCCACTTTACCCCGTCCCTTGGGGCAATGGACTAGTTAAAGCGATAGGCTTTCATAGCGTTTTCGCAGACTATCTTGTTGCGGAGTTCTGCGGGCAGGTGGCCGAGACCGTCATCCAGTGTCTTCTTCGAATCGGGGAACACGCCATCGGGGTGGGGATAGTCATTGCCCCACATGATGTTGTCGAGTCCGATTCGCTCGATCTGGTCGACGGATACGTACTCGTTCTGGAAGGTGGAGTGACCCTGCCGTCTCCAGTACTCGCTGGGCTTCATCGGATAGCCCATGTGGAATCCTCGGTCATCGTACTCCTCGTCGGTGCGCTCGATGACGTAGGGGATCCAGCCGATGCCGCACTCACCCAGGACGAAGTTGAAATCAGAGTAGCGTTCACAGGCGCCTGATAGAACGATGCTGCACAGGAACTCCGCCCCCGATAGCTGGAATAGAGTGTAGTTGAGGCAGACGCTAAGCCAATGGTAGGCCTCTGCGTCCGCGGCGTCGGGTTTCCGGTGGGGGACGCCGAGGGTGTGGAAGGAGATCGGCATCTGGTATTCAGCGGAAGTGGCCCAGAGGGGGTCCCAGTCCTTGTGATACACGGGCTTGACCATGGTGCCGACGTTGATCTCGGCACCCCTTAGACCTAGTTCGCCTGCCCTTCTGAGCTGTTGGGCAGCTCTCGCGGGGTCGTGGCTGGCGAGGCAGGCCAGACCCTTCATCCGTCCGGGGTTTGCCGACGTGAATTCGGCAATCCACTCGTTGTAGACGTCATAGATGGTAGCGGTGACTTCGGGGTCCTTGAAACCGGGGCCGGAGAAGCCGCCTCCACCGATGCCAAGGATCCCGTAAATGACCTCGGCGTCCAAACCGTCTATGTCCAGGTCCTTGACCCGGAGGTCGGCGTTTGAGGGGTGGTAGATGCCATCCTTGATGCCGTCGAAGAAACCGACCTCGGCCATGCGGTCCAGGTGTTTCGATTCGCCGGGTACGTAGCCTCCAAAGGCTCCGGTGAGGCCACCGCCCCCGACCCAGCACATGAACTCACCCTCGATCTCCCACTGGGCTTTGCCGTTCTTATTGTTGACATAGGGCATCTTGTCCTTAAGGGCGTCGGGCGCGCCTTTGACAAACATGTCGCCCGGCAGCCAGGTGACGTCCATGTGGGTGTCCGCGGTAATAACGTTGTAGTCCATCGGCTCCTCCTAAATCACGTCGAGCATCGTAGCGTAGCTTCTCTAACGGGCTATGTTAAGAACATGGGGTGGTCTAGTCAATATCCGGGGCGAATGCTCACTCTTCGCACACTACACCGTCTTGGTCACCGTCCCGTTTGCTTGGAACCATGGCATGGGAAAACCCTTGGAGCTTGTCTCAAAAGTCACCCCACGCCCCACTTCTCGCTTTTTTACGACTTGGATTCGTGCCTACGGCACCCGTCGCATTGGTCAAGAATATCCAATTGGGCTGTGTTTAACGGACTTATGAGACAGGCTCCTTGCCCCTCCCCCTGGCTGCCCCTAATACGTTGCTCGCCCGCGGCCTCCGCATCTTCACCGCTTTCGTATTCCCGGTGTGTCCCAATTGGGGCAACGGGTGTGGAAGCTACAGTTGGAGTAACCGGCGGAATTGCTGTGGCCAGGGTTGGAGTTGGAGGCTTTAGGGTGCAGGTGTCCAACATCTCCGTCACAGCTTGATGCTCACTCTCAGTCATCGACAGTTCGTATTTGGTCTTTACCACTTCCCATTGTTTGGCGTATTCACAGTGAGAGGCATCGTCCGGCGGGCACCACTCGTCCGGTCCCTGGATGCCCTTGGTGTGGTTGACCGTCCGGGAAACAGCGTTCAAATTCGCGAAATCGGAGCTGAATTCGCAGCGCCGGCCTGCGTCCGAGCCCGACCCGCCCGAGCGATGGACGTTGGCCAAAGGTACGTGATGGTCGATGTCCAATTGGCCTGCCTCATCAAAAGAGTTGCCGGTCCAAGGGTCTACCCAAAGCCCGCTGACCACCTTGCAGTCTTCCAGTACGGGCTCGGACAAGCTCTCCTCGATCAGCACCTCGTGACGCGTGTTGAGGCAATCCCCGTCCAGATCCACCCACCCACCCCATTCGTCTCGGTCGTATTGCGGAGTTGGGGAAGATATCGACTGTGTGGAAGCAATGGTCGGAATCGTTGTGGGCGTTGCGGGCGGCCTGTGCTGGGCCGTGGGCGTCGCATCGAGGACGCAGCCACCCAGTAGCAAGAGGCCTGCAATGATGCAGAGGGCGATGGGTAGCCAGACTGCGTTGAGCTTAAGCAAAGGCACTTAGACCCACCTGATGCCAAGTCCTTGGACAAACCTGTGCTTCGGGCAGTAGCAGGGCAATCAGTTGAACCGGTACAGCCTCGCCGCGTTGTGGCAAGTGATCTTGTCAATCACCGACTGGTCCAGGTGCCCCAGGTCTTCCTTGATAACTCTCTGAGAGTAGGGCCACACGCCATCATGGTGGGGGTAGTCGGAGCCCCACATGACGTTTTCTTCTCCGATTGTGTCCACCACTTCCTGGGTTGGGCGCTCGTGCTGGAATGTTGAGTAACCCTGCCGATGCCACAGCTGGCTGGGGTCCATGCTCAGGTTCAGGTGGAACAGCGTCTCTTTGTATTCCTCGTCCATACGGTAGAGCACGTAGGGGATCCACCCGATGCCGCACTCTCCGAGAACATAATTTAACCCCGGGTACCGGTCACATGCACCGCCGAACGTCATACTGGCAAGGAACTCTGCCCCGGAAAGTTGAAACATCACCAAGGTGAGTCCGAAGTCTACCCACTCCAGCCTCTTTCGGTCCTCGGGGTCGGGCTTGCGATAGGGTATGCCGAGAGTATGGAAGGAAACGGGCATATTGCACTCTTCTGCAACGGCCCATAGGGGGTCCCATGCCTCGTGGTAGATGGGCTTCACGGCCTGACTGACGTTTAGCTCGGCGCCCCGAAGTCCCATCTCGGCGGCTTTCCGCATCTGGTCTGCGGCGACCTTCGGGTCGTGGCTGGTAAGGCAGGCGAGTCCGGCGAATCTGTCGGGATTGCTGCTGCAAAAACCGGCCAGCCACTCGTTGTAAATGTCGTACATCAAAACCGTGCGGTCGGCGTCGGTGATGCCGTATTCGTTGCCCCCGACCGGGAATCCGCCACCCAAGCCCAGGATGCCGTAAATGACCTCTGCCTGTACACCATCCAGATCTTGGTCTTGAAGGCGGAGGTGAGGCGTGGTGGGGTGGAATTGACCCTTTTCCCCGTCGGTGAAGAACTCCGTGCCAGCCATTTCGTCGAGATGCTTTGACAGTCCTGGAACGTAGGGCTCCCAAGCCTCTTTGAGGCCGGCCCCCGCAACGGACCCCAGCACCTGTCCGTCCACCATCCACATCAAGCCTTGGTCAGTCTCCTCCACCTGCGGCATGTGGGGCTTGTACTTATCTGGGGCGTTGGACGTGAACAAATCTGCTGGAAGCCACGGGATGTCGATATGCGTGTCCGCCGATATAGTGGTGTATTTCATAGTTGTGCCCCCTTCGAGCGAGTATCCCATCGTGCAAAACGGGTGTCAAACGTGCTGATATAATGGCTGCGCCGGGTACCGACTAAAGTAACCAATTGGGAGGGAACCAATGGACCAAGATGCAAAGAAAAAGGCGCTCAGAATGATCCCGTACGGGATCTATGTAATGACGGCTGAGGGCAAGGACGGGTCGGTTGCTGCGGCTACTGTGAACTGGGTGACCCAGGCCTCATTCGCGCCGCCACTGGTGGCGGTAGGAGTGAAGGCCGACTCCGGCGCCCACGCCATAGTCAAGGATAGCGGCAGTTTCGTCCTGAACGTATTGGGGAAGGGCCAGCAGGGCCTGGCTTTCAACTTCTTCAAGTCCCACGAAAGGGACGGCAACTCCATAGGCGGTGAGTCTTTCAAGGCCGGAAGTTCAGGCGCCCCGATTCTGGACTGCGCGCCCGCGTGGGTCGAGTGCAAGCTGACCGACACCATAGAGAAGGGCGACCACTCCATTTTCGTCGGAGAAGTGATCGAATCCGGCACTCCGGGAGACCTGGGAGAGGGTCGGGTCGACGACGCCACGCTCTGGATGAAGGACCTGGGAGACAAAGTCTTCTACGGCGGCTAATTCTCGACGAAAGGTGATTGGAATGTCGATAATCGACCACGAGAGTGCAGATGAAGAGACCCGTAGGCCCGGCTACCGACGCAGAAGACTGGCCGGATACGACGATGGATTCGAGTTGACATTCGACTATCACATTGTGGACCCGGGTGCGGGGGCACCGGACCATCACCACGACGTCGACGAGCTGATTGTCGTACTGGAAGGGGAGGTGGATGCTACCACGAACGGGGTGACGGAACGAGTGAAGCCGTTGCAGACTCTCGCCATCCCGACCGGTGCGCATCACGGATTTACCGTGGTTGGTACGCAACCGGCAAAGCTACTGGTCTTCTTCCCCGTCACCGACGCCTTCACCGACAAGCACACGACTTACCTGTAGCAAGCGACCTCTTATAGGAAGAATTGCAAAAGACCCGCCTCGCTCAGCGAGGCGGGTCTTTCTATACTTCCGGAGGAATGGAGAGAGGTTACCCGACAGCGGGAGCCATCTCCTTCTGGTGTTGGGCTTGGAAGGTGGCCATGGCAGCGTCAGCCTTAGCGAACTCTGCCTCGGAGAAGTTGTAGAGCAGAGCGCCGCCGTACAAGATGTTCTTGGCTGTCTCCCGGGAAACGGTGTTGAGCAAATTGTTGGAGACATTGGGGAAGTTGGAGTCGAAGTGAGGGTAGTCAGTGGACATGCACATGTGCTCCGAACCAATGAGGCTGGCCGTCGGCTCAATCTCGGGCTCCGAGCCCTCGACTGCTGCCCAGCAGTTGCGCAGGAAGTACTCCTTGGGAGTCATTGTCAGGTAGGGGGCGTGGGTCTCCCGGTAGTTGGGGTAGTCCCATTCAATTCTGGTCAAAATGCCTGGGACCCAGGAGTTCTGAGCTTCCAGATAACCGACCCGGAGCTTGGGGTGGAACTCGAAGACCCCACCGATGAGTTGGGCGATCATGGCCTGCTGCATCTCAATCCAGTGGCTGGCCACGTGACGGTAGAAACGGTTCTCGCCGTAGAGTCGGTTCATGTTGGAGTACCAGGGCCCGGTGCCTTCGTGGAATCCCCAGGTGACGTCCAGGTCCTCGTGCAGAGAATAGAGGGGGTCCCAGTAGTTGGAGTGCCAGTAGTGGCCGTTGATCAGGTTGGGCCGTATGAATGATCCCACCGCCCCGAGCTCGTTGACGGCCCTGAGCAGCTCACGGCAAGCCAGGTTCACGTCGTGGACCGGGAGCATGGCTGCGAACTTCAGTTGGTCGGGGCTGGCCTGGCAGAACTCGTGAAGCCAGTCGTTATAGGCCCGGCAGAGGGCGTAGGAGAGTAGGGGGTCCATGTTGTCTCGAGCCAGCAGGTTGAGGCCCGAGGTGGGGAAGAGGACAGCGATATCGATCCCCTCCATCTCCATCGCCATGACCTGGGCTTCCTCGTTGTACTTGCGGTCTAGGGCGAAGTCCATCCGTCCTGTGGCGACGAGGCGGGAACTGGTGAGGTTGCCGAGAGAGGGGCCGAGGATGGAGGCATCGGCGGTGTTGGGGCGGATGGGTTTGCGGTACTGGGACAACTCGGTGTCCTCGGACGGGTGTACGCCGTCGATGTACCAGTTGGCCCGGGAGGCGCCGTCTGCGCCGACCATGGAAGAGACTCGGTCCTTGAACTTGGTGTCCAGGTACCGGTCGAACAGGTCCTGGGGCTCCATAATGTGCATGTCACAATCCACGAACCTCATTCCGTCTTTCATTTGCTGTCCGACCTCCTTTCGTCTCGGTAATGTACTCTGCATCCAGCCTGCTCTAACTCGGGGCCGGGGCGCAATTGGCGTATAGGATACTACGAATTGGGATTGGGTGTGGACACAGGCATCCGCGAGCCACAGCAATGGACTCGGGGGCCTGTGTGTATTTAGTTGAAGTTGTACATTCGGGCGCAGTTGTCCCACAGGATCATGCGCTTGAATTCCTCGGACAGTGGCATTTCCAGGAACATGTCCGTCGCCTTCGGGAACTTTGAGTCATTGTGAGGGTAATCGGTGGAGAACACCACCGTGCTCCCGAGTCCCGAAGTTTCAACAAATGTGGCAGGAGTCTCGTCGGCCTCCACCGATACGAAACACTGCCTCAAGAAATAGTCCTTGGGCTCATGTCTTAGTTCCGGAGACTCGAACCGTCCGATAAGCTCATAGTGCTCGTCCAGTCGCCACACGAGCCAGGGCGCCCAACCGCAATTCGCCTCCAGGAAACCGACGTTGAGCTTCGGGAACCGCTCCAGCACACCACCCCCTATGAAACTCACGACAGCCAACATCATGTTCATGGGGTGGCACACGGTGTGATGCATCATATAAGTTTCGAACCTGTCACCGACCTGCGGCAGCAGGGCACTGGCGCCCTCGTGAAAACCCAGAGGCACTCCCAGAGACTCTATCTCGGCCCAAAGAGGGTCGTAGTAAGGATCATGCCAGTTGCGCCCATTTACGATGTTGGGCCTCATGAAAATCGCCTTCAGGCCCTGGTCTCGGACGCTGGCACGCGCCTCAGTAACTGCGGATTCCGCATCGAATGGGGAAACCATCGAGGCGCCGTACATGCGGTCCGAGGCAACAGAGCAGAAATCGTTCATCCAGCGGTTGTATGCGGTGGCAATCGCCGCTCCTAGCTCGGGGGCCATGCCGTCTACAGCCAGCGTGTAGAGTCCGCGGCTAGGGTAGAGAAAGGCGACGTCCAACCCTTCTATGTCCATGGCCTTGACCTGGGTAGCCGAGTTCCAATTCCGCTCGTAAGAGTATTTGTAGGCGGCGTCCTGGTCTTCTGCTGTTTGTTTTTGCCAGTCGAAGTAGCGTTTACTGGGCATCCAGTATGGTACGTTCTTCCCGCTCACCTCCATCATCATGTCGCCCTGGAATCGAGTGACGCCCTTCGGCGCTCGGTCCCGAAAGGCGGGATCCATGTATGTCTGCCACAGGTCTATGGGCTCGATCACGTGCATGTCGGAATCCATTACTTTGAATCCACTTCTGGCCATGACTGCCCCCAATCTCCGTCTGCTATAACCCCTGGCTCGACTAACTGGGAGGCTAGACCGCGAGCCACAAGGTGTCAAGCGGATGTGTCATTGCTATAATGACGCCCGGTAGAGTCGGGTGGGCGGCCGATTATTCCTATTAGGAGAGCTTGATATGAACTTGGGCTTTATTGGTGTCGGGACTATGGGCGGGCCGATGGCGCGGAATCTCTTGGAAGACGGCTACAAACTTAAGGTCAACGACGTCAATCGAGAGGCGGTACGGCCACTGGAGGAGATGGGGGCCGACTGGGCGGCAACGCCCCGGGAGGCTGCGGAGGGCAGCGAAATTATCCTAAGTTCCCTTCCCGGCCCCGTAGAGGTAGAAGCTGTTGCTTTCGGCCCCGACAGCATCCTGGATGGGATCTCCAAGGACTCCGTATACGTGGACTTGTCCAGCATCTCTCCCTCCCTCGCCCGGAGGATGTACCCGGCGTTCAGGGAGAAGGGCGCTCACGTTTTGGACGCCCCAGTGAGCGGCGGGGAGGTTGGGGCAACAAACCGGACGATGATAATAATGATCGGCGGAGACAAGGAGATCTTCGATAGGGTGAAGCCTCTGCTGGACCACCTGGGCGCCAACATCCTGTACACGGGCGGTATAGGCAACGGCTCGGTATGTAAGCTGGTCCACAACGTCATGGGCGCAGCGACCCGGATGGTAGTGCTGGAAGGGATGACCATGGGTGTCAAGGCGGGCGTGGACGCAGAGACCCTTTTGAAGGCAGTAGGCGGGGGTATGTATGCCCGATCTCCTGTCGGTGGGTTGGAGAATGATCTGCTGGCGGGCAAGTTCGATCCCGCGAGCTTTGCACTCAAGTTGTCGCAGAAGGACACCTCTTTGGCGATACAGCTGGCACGCGAGGTTCGGGCCCCAATGCCCTTGTCCGGCATAGCGGAACAGATCCAGCTGGAGGCTATGGATCGGGGCTGGGGTGACAGGAATTTCACCGCCACAGACCTGATCATTGAAGAGAGGGCTGGGATCCAAGTAAGGGCGCAGCGCGCGGACTCGGATTAAAGAGTCCCCACGCCCATGCTCGCTAGGGTTAGAAGCTGTGCAGTTGTTGGCCTGGAAGGGGCCATAATTGAAGTAGAGATAGATATCTCTCCGGGGCTGCCGACATTCACGATTGTCGGGTTGCCGGACACGGCAGTGCAGGAGTCTCGTGAGAGAGTAAGGGCGGCGATCCGAAACTCGGGGTACCAGTTCCCGATGAAGCGGATTACTGTTAACCTGGCCCCCGCCGACCTGCGAAAAGAAGGCCCTGCCTACGATCTGCCCATTGCCATCGGGATTCTGATGAGCTCTGGGCAGGTAGAGACTGATGCCTCCGACGTCATCTTCCTGGGTGAGCTTTCGCTGGAGGGGTCGGTCAGGCACACCCACGGGGTCCTGCCAATGGTGGGCATCGCCAAGGACAAGGGTTTTCGCGGCGTATTCGTGCCCGACCATGACAAGTCAGAAGCAGCGGTGGTTGATGGCATAGACATTTTTCCTGTGGCAACGCTGCACGCCCTCGTTAACCACCTTCGAGGTGACGAACCCTTAGCTGCTCATCAGGAAGATGAGGCCGATTCCGGCGACGAGGAGCCCACATTCTTCGAATCGGACTTTGCCCACATCAAGGGGCAGGAGCATGCCAAGCGTGCTTTGGAGATTGCCGCGGCAGGAGGCCACAACATCCTGATGACAGGCCCGCCGGGAAGCGGCAAGACAATGTTAGCCCGGTCACTACCCTCCCTCTTGCCTAAGATGTCCTCCGACGAAGCTCTGGAAGTGACGAAGATATACAGCGTGAGCGGGATGCTTCAATCGGACACGGCGCTCATGAGAAGGAGGCCTTTCCGGTCGCCTCACTACACCATCTCTCACGCGGGGTTGGTGGGCGGAGGTCGGAGACCCGGGCCGGGGGAGATAAGCCTGAGCCATCGGGGAGTGCTGTTCCTTGACGAGCTGCCCGAATTCGGACGGAACACGTTGGAAGTGCTTCGCCAGCCTATTGAAGACAAGGTGGTAACCATCAGCCGTGCCCAGGGAACGGTTACGTTTCCGGCAAATTTCATGTTGGTAGCTGCCATGAATCCATGCCCATGCGGATTCTACGGAGACACGATCAGGGAGTGCACCTGCGCGCCGGGGCTCGTGTCCCGATACCAGAAACGGATCAGTGGACCGCTTCTGGACCGTATCGACATGTTCGTGGAAGTGCCAAGAGTCGACTACGAAAAGCTGATGAATACGGATGACGCCGAGGCGTCACAACAGGCGAGGCGGAGAGTGGAGGAGGCCCGAGGCCACCAGATTGCCCGGTTCGAGGGGAGTGGCCTGGCCTGCAATGCGGACATGGGGCCTGCGCAGGTGAAGGACGTATGTGCGCTGGAGGACGGGGCGCGAGGCTTGCTTCGGCAGGCTACGCAGCAACTGCAGTTATCGGCGAGGGGATTTCACCGAATATTGAAGCTTTCCAGGACGATAGCCGACCTGTCCGGGTCAGAGGGCATAGAGATCGCTCATGTCGCTGAGGCGGTGCAGTACAGGCCTCGGGGGCTGGGGTAGGCTTCGACCTGTTATGGGATCGCCAGTTACCACGAATATTCTTGCGATGGTCTTTGTTATAATCGGCGGAACCCTAGCCAATTCAATTTCCCCGAGTGTCATCTCAATATTCTTGAACCGGACTGGACACCCTGACTAAAGACCCCATGCCACACGACCACAAACACACCGGCTACAAGTTCTGCATTCGTTGCGGGGGACGGCTTGGGCTGAAGCTAGTCAAGGAGGGGGAGCCCGAGAGACTGGTCTGCGAGGTCTGCGGCTATATCCAGTACTTGAACCCGAGAGTTGCGTCGGGGGCGATAGTCAGGTCGGACGGGAAGCTGATGCTGCTTAGGCGTGGAATCGAGCCCGCTTACGGGAAATGGGTGTTCCCCGGTGGTTTTGTGGACGCCGGCGAGACTCTGGAAGGAGCCGCTAGTCGTGAGTCGATGGAAGAGGCTGGGATCAAGGTCTCAATAGACGGGCTTATTGGAGCTTATTCCTACGAAGGCTCGCCGGTGGTGATAATCGTATACGCAGGGACGATAGTTGAGGGAGAGCCCCGAGCCTTGGACGAATCCATAGGCATAGGCTTCTTCGATCGGGACGAAATCCCATGGGACGATTTGGCTTTCCCCAGCACTAGGGATTCCCTGGAAGAGTACTGCGACCGTTTCTGGCTATAGGAGGCGAATGTGGAGATCGACGAAAGAGTGATGGAACAGGCCCTGGAACTGGCCCGGACAGCCGAGTCCCATGGAGATGTGCCGGTCGCGGCGATTATTCTGAAGGACGGTGAGATCATCGGGCAGAGCGAGCCTCGTGTCATGGTCGACTCCGACCCCACGGCCCACGCTGAACTGCTGGCCATACGGAATGCCGCGGCAAATATCGGGAGCCCGTACCTGGCTGGATGCACGATGTATGTGACTTTCGAGTGCTGTCCTATGTGCTGCGGGGCGATCATGAACTCGGGGTTAGAGACTTTGATTGTCGGTGGAAAGTTCGAGGGAGATAACCGGACCTATGGGAAGTATTCGGTGTCGGGTATGCTGTCCTTGGCCGGGGCTGACAAGCGAATAAATTTAACAGAGGGAGTGATGAGTGAGGCCTCCGCAGAGATCTTCACTCCCGAAAAGCGGGACGACTGGCTGGACCGCATGCGGGGCAATAGCCCCGGCTGGGGAAGGCAGTAGGCGCGCACGGTCAGGAGTGGGTTCAGGGCAGTTGAATTTTATAGACAACATCAGCCGGAACGTAGGCGGGCGCTATTTCCCGGCGATGGGGCACCGGGACTTCCGGTTTCTCTGGACGGCGATACTGCTGTCGGACTCGGGGACTTGGGCGCTGATTACCGTGCGGGCGGTGATGGCCCGGGAAATTGCGGACGAGCACGGCGACCTGTGGGTCGGTATTACAGTCTTCGCGGGCATGATCCCCTTCATCCTTGTGCCGCCCATCGCCGGATACCTCGCGGACCGCTTCGTTAGAAAGCACGTCCTGGCGTTTACCTTCGTACTGGCATTGGCCCAGTGCATCACGCTGACCGTATTGGCATTCATCGGGGCTCTGGAACTGTGGCACCTTGTTGCGTTGTCCTTCATCAATGGGTCGGCGAGAGCCGTGCAGACCCCAACGGCATTCTCCCTTGTGGCGAACCTGGTGCCGCGGGACTTGATGATCAATGCCTACGCCCTGAACTCGGCGACGTTCCACGCATCCAGGCTTGTGGGAGCGGGACTTATTGCTCCACTCTTGGCCGCAGTTGAGCCCGGCTGGGTGTTTGCTGCCTGCAATGTGCCCTTCGTCCTCAGCCTGTTGCTGGTGTTCGGCCTACGCACGGTTTCGACCGGGGCAATGGAGGCGAGCAAGGGCTTTATTTCAAACTTGATCGCAGGCTTCAAATATGTCTATCAAAGGCCTGCGCTGACGATGATCGTCTTGCTGATAACCTTCCACTGCGGCCTTACCATGTCCTTCGAAGCATTGCTCCCCGTTCTATCTGAGGAGAGATTTGGGTGGGGAGGGAGTGGGGTGGCGTATCTGATGATGGCTGTCGGGGCGGGGGCAATGGTTTCGTCAATTTACCTGGCAGGGATTCGGACGGAGAGGTTTCGGGGCAGGTTGCTTCTGACTGCAGGAGTGCTGAGTTCTGTGGCTCCCCTGGCTCTCGCAATTGCTCCAAATATGGCCATCGGGATGTTGGCGGCAAGCGTAATGGGTGCGACTCAGACGGCCTACATGGTGATCACTCTGACGATGATGCAGTCCATGGTCCCGGATGCGGTAAGGGGCCGGATATCGAGCATCTACATAATCCACGCCGGTGGAGTAATGTCCTTCGCCAATTTGGGCAACGGCGGTTTGGCGGAACTCACTGACCCGTTCTGGCTTCTTACCATTGGTGGATTGGCATTCCTTGCCGTGACGTTGGCCAGCGGCGTCGGCCCCACGATGCGGCGTATATACTGGACAGGCAATCCTGTTCCGGCCCCGACTTAGAGGCCTTCCGGCCTGTCTCCTGCTTTATATCCACTTGGCAAACTTCCCTTGTTCCTTACGGGGCATGTGTTTATGATGCGCGATAACTTTCTCTGGCACTGAGAGGCCCTCAGGAGAGGCACCCCGAATGTCGACCGCCCAGTCGGCCCGCCGCCCAAGGATCTATTACGGGTGGTGGATAGCAATATCCTTCTTCTTCATCAACTTCTACTGGTCGGGAGTGATGGGGTCGGGGTTTACGGCGTTCTTCAACCCCTGGAAGGAGAGCTTCGGGCTTTCGAGCGCATCAACTTCTCTGGCGTTCTCCATGCAGCAGGGTATGGCAGGGGTCGGCTCGGTGTTTGTCGGGATGCTGTTCGACCGTTTCGGCGGACGGGCGCTTATGTTCCTGGCTACGGGGCTGGGGGTGGCGGGGATGTTGCTTCTGTCAGTCAGCCGGTCGACATGGAGCTTCTACCTGGATTTTGCAGTTCTCTCGGTAGGATGGACGATATTTTTTGCGGGCATTGGCCCGGCGCTTGCTGCAGTCTGGTTCCGTAAACATCGGGGTAAGGCCAATGGAGTGCTACTGGGCGGCTCCAACGTGGGGGGAGTGTTAGCGCCTCTGCTGGTCTGGGGCATCGACAACTATGACTGGCGTGTTGCTGCCGTTGCCGCGGCTATCGGCCTCGCAATTGTCGGTATCCCCACCTCCATGGCCCTACGCCACAAGCCTGAACAGTACGGCCTATACCCCGACGGATTGGATACACCGCCACCAAGTTCACCAATCCAGACTCGGAACGGGGGCTTGGACTATTCCCTTCGCCAGGCCCTATCCACATGGACATTCTGGGCACTTGGGTTTGGGCAGGTATTGGCCATATTCGGCCTAGTCTCAGTGTCGGTGCACATACTGCCCCACCTGGAAGCCGAAGGCCTTTCGAGGACTACAGGTGGACAGATAGTTGCCATTGTCTCGGTGTTGGGCCTTATCCCCAAGTTGGGGTTCGGCTGGCTCGGAGACGTTTTGGACAAGCGGCTCGTTTTGGCGGGATCGTACATTCTGCAGGGACTGGGCATCCTTGCTCTGGCAAACGTTGAAGGCACCTGGACGCTGGGCCTCTTTATAGCTGTATATGGACTATCGGCCCAGTCCTTCGGGTCGGTGCTATATCCACTCCTGGCTGACGAGTTTGGGCACAGACATATCGGGGCTATCCAGGGAATGATTTCCGCACCTTATGCCGTCGGGGCGATATTGGGTCCCTATTTGGCAGGAGTAGCTTTCGACACTATGGGCGAATACACGTGGATATTCGTTGCTTTCGGAGCGGCTACCATAGCCGCGGGACCCGTGGCCCTGGCTTCGGGGCATAGGCGCTTCAGAGGCAATTAGAGCTAAATCTTTCTCTGAACTAGTAGACGGGTTTCGTTCCTTCGGCCTCCGGGGTCTTTGCTCTTTCCAGGGCGTCCCTCGCCGCCGACGCCATGAGACTTGCGTCAGACAGTGCGGGGCACATTACGAAGCCCTGCTCGAAGCGCTCTTTGGCTTCCTCAGGGCTCCCACAGTGAGTCCCGGCTACCAGCCCGTTGGCCCGTGCCACGTCCAACACCTTCTGAGAGGCCTCAGCGTGCTCCTTGCTTCCCTGGTATTGCCTGGGATCGACTCCCATGGACATGGCAAGGTCGGCAGGGCCGATGTAGAAACCGTCGATACCGGGGGCCTTGGCCATTTCCTCCAGGTTGGGGATGGTGTTGATGTTCTCGACCATGACGAGGCAAATGATCTCTTCGTTGGCATGGGCAAGATAGTCGGACCCGGCGTAAAGGGGAGCCCGGTTTGGGCCGATGCTGCGGAACCCGATGGGCGGGTAACGGCAGGACATTCCGGCTTTTGCCGCCTCTTCACCGTTGTTGACCAGCGGAACTATGATGCCGTAGGCCCCCGCATCCAACACCCACTGGAACCACACGGGGTCGTTCCAGGGAACGCGGGCTAAGGGCACGGTGCCGGTGGTGCTGACGGCTTGGAACCACTGTGCAGCCCTGTCGGGCCCGATGCCCATGCCGTGCTGCATATCCAGGACCAGGGCGTCGAGGCCCACGTTTGCGAGGACCTCAGCCATGTATGTGTCTGCACTTCCGACCCAGGCGATTGCAGCTGGCTTGCCCTCCCGCCACAGCTGCTTAACTTTGTTTGGTCTCATATTGTCCTCCGATTAAACAGGTAGGTAGCGCCATTACAAACTAGCGATTATATCCTCGACGTGGCCGGCGACTTTGACGGAGTCGTAGGCTTTGGAAATCAGCCCATCCGGGCCGATTATGAAGGTTGAACGTACGATTCCCATACGGGTCTTGCCGTACATTTTCTTCTCTCGCCAAACGGCGAAGGCCTGGGCCACGCCCTTGGCCTCGTCGCTGATGAGGGGGAAAGGCAGGTCGAACTTGTCCTTGAATTTCTGGTGTGACTTCACACTATCGGGGCTGACGCCGAGGACAACGGTGTTCTTCTCTTCCAGGGACGAGATGTTGTCCCGGAAGTCGCATGCTTCCCTCGTGCAACCGGGGGTGTTGTCTTTCGGATAGAAATAGAGCACCACGTTCTTGCCCTTAAAGTGACTGAGCGAGACGGTTTCCCCATTGTCTAGGACCGCCTCGAAATCGGGGGCCGGGTCTCCGGCTTTAAGCATGTCGTACCTCCTACTTGTTGCCTGCGTGCAGGGCTAAACATAGGTAAGGGGTAAGGGGGTGTCAAGACCTGAGACCCGTCTTGCGTAGTCATAGCCAGTTTATCAATGGTTGTCCCCCGTGATATTCTATGGGCAAATTCAGCCCTGAGGGGGGAACAATGTCGAGACAGAAGAGGACAGCCGAAGAGGAAGCCATTCTGGCAAAGGCCGCGAAGTACCTCCCCGGGGGTTCGACGGGCAACATATTCTTCAAGCCCGAAGACGCCATGATCATCAAGGAGGCCCTGGGATCCAAGGTCTGGGACTACAGCGGCAACGAGTATATCGACTTCCTGTTGGGCTCAGGTCCGATGCTCGTAGGACACTCGCACCCGGACGTGGTGGCGGCAGTAATGGAGGTCATAGGCAAGGGAAGCACCTACTTTTCGACTAACGGCGCTGCGGTAGAGTTGGCAGAGGAGATGGTCAACGCTATCCCGTGCGCAGAGAAGGTGCGGTTCCTATCCAGCGGCTCCGAGGCAACCTATTTCGCTATGAAGGCGGCTCGGGCTTTCCGGGGCCGTGACAAGATTCTGAAGTTCGAGGGTGGATATCACGGCACCAACGATTACGCGTTGATGAGCGTGACCCCGACGGAGTTGCGGGAGTTCCCGAGGCCCAGCCGAAACTCCGCCGGCATCCCTGCCGTCCTTGAGAACGAGGTCCTGGTCTGCCCATTCAACGACCTCGAGACTACCCAGGCAATAATAGAAAAGCACCACGATGAGCTAGGCGCAGTTATTACGGAGTGCTGTCAGCGCATCATTCCGCCCAAGCCTGGCTTTCTGCAAGGACTCCGAGAGATAACCAGCCACTACCAGATCCCTCTGATCTTCGATGAAGTAGTCACGGGGTTCCGTTGGTCCTACGGCGGGGCGCAGGAATACTATGGTGTCACGCCGGACATGGCTACCTTCGGGAAAGCTGTCGGCGGTGGATACCCCCTGTCGGCGGTCGCAGGTCGTGAGGAGATCATGCGGGTCTTCGACCCCGTGTCCAAAGAAGAGGGCACCTTCGTACCTGGGGTCGGCACCCTAAGCGGCAACCCCATAGCGGCGACTGCTGGGCTAGCTACGCTTAAAATCCTGAAGGGGCAGGGTGGGGTAGACCGGATTTGGGAGACGGGCAACAAGCTGATGGCAGAGCTTGACCGCATGCTGAAGGAGAAGGAGATCCAAGGCACGGTAGTCGGCGAAGCGCCTTGCTTCGACGTGTACTTCGGGGTGGACGAGGTGAGCAACTACCGGGACACACTGAAAGCGGACAACGCCATGATGTCCCGGTTCAACCACGCCATGCTGGAATCGGGAGTGCTCAAGGGAGACTCCAAATACTACATATCCAGTGCCCACACCGACGAGGACGTGGCGAAGACCATCGAGGCGATGGACTACTCGCTGGACCAGGCCCGCGGTTAAACCCCACCTTTCGCCTGAACCGCACGGTCGACCGTTGCGAAAGTCCCAGGTGTGCCGCACGGCGCGGCTCCGATATCGGTTACCCTTCAGAAACCGAGGATGACGTATGTCTGATTCAGAATTGACGGGAAAAGCTCAAACCGTTCTGGGCCCCGTGCCCGCAGAAGAGTTGGGAATAGCTCTCACCCACGAGCACTTACTAGTCGATCTTGGGTCTACCTTTAGTGCCCCGGATGACGCAACCAGCTACTCCTTCGCCTACCAGCCGGTCTCCACAGATAACCTGTGGTGGGTCCGCTATAACTATGGCGGAAACAAGGACAACATGGAGCTCCTGGATGAGGATACAGCTATAGCTGAGGCGGCCAGGTTCAAGAGGGCCGGTGGGCGAAGCATTGTAGATGCTACAAGCGTAGGCATAAAGCGGGACCCGCTGGGCTTGGCACGAATAGCCCGGGCGACGGGGCTGAACGTGATAATGGGCTCCGGCTACTACGTCCACGATTATCACCCCAAAAATATTGTAGACAAATCGGAAGATGAGATAGTTGAGGAGATTGTCTCCGACATTACAGAGGGTGTCGGGGATACGGGTATCAGGTCGGGGGTGATAGGGGAAGTGGGGTGCTCGTGGCCCATGGAGGAGAACGAGCGAAAGAGTCTGCGGGCCGCGGCTCGGGCCCAGAGGTTAACTGGGGCTCCTATATTGATTCACCCGGGGCGTAACCCTCAGGCCCCACTGGAGATAATGGAGATAGTCCGAGAGACGGGCGGAGACCCGACCCGTACGATAATGAGCCACGTCGATCGCACAATCTTCGATAACGAAACCCTGGACAAGCTCGCCGAGACCGGCTGTTTCATCGAGTTCGACCTCTTCGGCTCGGAAACTACTTTCTACCCGTTCTCACCCATCGACATGCCCAACGATGGCAAAAGGCTGGACTTTTTCATGCATCTTCGGGACGAAGGTCGGCTGGGTCAGGTCCTAATGGCCCACGACATTTGTAACAAACACCGACTCACTAAATATGGCGGCCACGGCTACGCCCACATTCTGGAGAACGTGATGCCGATCATGCGGCGAAAGGGTTTTCTGGCGGAGGAGATCGACCACATACTCGTGGATAATCCTGCCCGAGCCCTTGCTTTTGCAAGTCCGGGATAAGGCGTTAATCGAGTAGAGCAACTACGTACTGAACCATGACAGTGACCGATATAAGGAGCAACACATGCCGAACTACGTTGTACTAGGGAACTACACTGACAAGGGCGTTCAGGCTGTCAAGGCAGCCCCTGACAGGATGGCGGGCGCCGCTGCAAGGGTGGAGGCGATGGGCGGCAAGATTGAATCCATCCACTTCACCCTCGGCATGTACGACTTCGTGGGTATATTCGAGTTTCCAGATGACGAGACTATGCTGAAGTTCTCTATGGGCACGGGTAAAGAGGGGAATATCCGCTTCATCACGCTCAAGGCATTCCCCAAGGCCCGGGCCGTGGAGTTAATCGAAGAGATGGAGTGAGCGACTGAGTAAATCGCGCCTTCAAAGGACGATCCTGACCGTAAATCTGTCTGATGTTTGCGTGGTCTTCTTCTATGTAGCCCTGTTGCTGACCTTGGCCGCTTGCGCCCAACATTCAACTAACACCGAACAACCATGTCCGACACCTCCACCTATTTACACTGGGCCAAACTCTGTAGAGACACATATCGCTCAGGCAGATGTGATAGTGGTTGGGATGGTGGGCGAGGGTGAGCCTGAGATCCTGGCGGGACGGAGCTTCTATCAGGACTGGGTGCTCGAGGTAGAACAATACCTCACCGAACCATTGCCCCATGACACCTTGGTGATACGCATCCTTACTGGCACTACCACCTCTGCGGGGAACCGCATGCCGGTTAAGTCGCCGACTCTCGCGCAGGGGCAACGGGTGTTGCTGTTCCTTGAAAAGGATTGGGGCAATCCGCCTTTAGCCGTTGATGAATTCACCATAGTAGACCTATTCGGCGGTACATTCTGGATAAGAGATGGCAGGGTGAGCATACGTTATTTTGATGAATCGGAGGAATACGCTACCAAAGAATTGGAGGAGGTCATAAGCCGGATTACCGACATAGTTGGCCGTTGTTGAGCGCGCTGGATTACTGGTCCATTTCCTGCCAAGGTCGCCCAGGGCAGGCCCTGGCATATGCCAAGCCACTGCTATCCAAGCTGGTCCTTCTCCATGTGACACCCGCCTATTGCCAAAACCTCACCAATTCTTCCTATAATTCCCCGTGACTAAATGCCTCTTCTCTACAACCACTCCCAACGCCTTCTTTTCAATTGGCCACGGGAAACTTTTTCCGAGATCAATCAAACTGGCACGAAGTAAACATGAAGTAATCAAAGCCTCCTATCCCAACGCAAGCCTTACCCATCAGGCCAACCCGGTGTCCTCATGGCCCCCCGACATGTATATCGCCTTGACCGGTCGATGGGATCGTGCTAGCATTGCCGCCTGAATAAAGGCACTGCGGTGGCTATAGCGAGGTGGGCCCACCCGTTCTCATTCCGAACACGGAAGTGAAACACCTCTGCGCCGACGATACTAGAGGGGCAACCCTCCGTGGAAAATAGGTCGCTGCCGGGTGCCTTATTCGTTTTAGCACACCTTTCCGATTTCATCCGTTAGACCCAAGCCTTTCCTCAAGATGCCCACTGAGCGCCAGCGCTTAAGGAGTACCACTCTGGCCTCCTACTCTGACTCTGATCCCCCAGGACGGTTCGACACTCTGCAGCAAATGGCCGTCGAGCATTTCTGGCCCCACTCCCAGCAGGTGGCCGAGCTATCGCAGCCCGGCGGCCTTCACCTGGTCGAGAAGGGGGAGGGGTGCTGGGTGGAGGACATCCAAGGCAACCGCTATTTCGACCTTATATCGGGGATGCAGCTGCAGAACGTTGGATATGGCCGGAAGGAGATAGCCGAAGCCGTATACGAGCAGCTTCTGAAGATAAGCTACGCCCCCGAGCACACGACTAGCGAGCCGGCCATTCGTCTCAGCGATAGGCTTGCAGCCCTGGCCCCGGATAAAGACTCTCGTGTATTTCTGGTGAGCGGCGGCTCTGAAGGTATCGAAACGGCCTTGAAGATGGCCAAGAAGTACCACAAGCTGAGGGGTGAGCCGGGACGATACAAAGTGATTAGCCGGACAGGCTCCTATCACGGAGGCACTCTGGCGACTATCAGCCTGGGAGGAGGGGCCGGAGCGGGAGACAAGGACTTCGGGCCTCTGATGCCGGGCAACGTCCACATATCCATGCCTAATCCGTACCGGTGCCTGTTTTGCAGCCAACGGGGTGAGTGTACCCTGGAGTGCGGTCAGGACGTCGAGAAGGCGATCCTGGACGAGGACCCGGAGTTGGTGGCTGCGTTCGTGGCTGAGCCCCTCTCGGCGGCAACTTGCACTATTCCTCATCCAGACTACTGGCCCACCGTGAGGTCGATATGCGACCGCTATGGAGTTCTCATAATCGCAGACGAAGTGGTGACGGGGTTTGGCAGGACAGGGAAGATGTTCGCATCGGACCACTGGGGTCTTGTGCCGGACATACTGGTCGGGGCCAAGGGGCTTTCGAGCGGGTACCAGCCCATCGGTGCGGCCATCGCCTCGAAGCATGTTGCAGACACGTTCATAGGCGGGGACCGCGAGATGTTCCGGCACATCTTCACCTTTGGCGGCCATCCGGCGGCCTGTGCCGCGGCGTTGGCGAACCTGGACATCCTGGAACGGGAAGGTTTGGTCGAAAACGCCGCGACAATGGGGTTATACCTGTTCGATCAGCTCCAGACACTTTACGAGCATCCCATAGTCGGGGACGTGCGTGGGGGACTAGGGTTGCTCTGCGGAATAGAGCTGGTCAAGGATCGGGACACGAGAGAGCGGTTCCCTGCGGAAGCAGGCTTGGGGCGAAAGGTCACGGCAGCTTTTCTGCGCCACGGGCTCTTGGCTCGCCAGAGGGGCGACATCATATTCCTGATTCCTCCCCTGATCGTTACGCGTGACGAGATTGACTATGTGGTAGAGCGGGTGGACAGGGTGCTCTCTGACGTGGAGCGTGATTTAACATAACCATCCCGGTCTCCGTGATATACTCACCATCGCTGGCATCAGGTTCGAGAACCGGCCCAAAATCTTCTTAAACGAGACTCCAATGACAGATAATCGCGACTTATTTCAGGCAAAGAAAACCCTCGACATCCCCAACGGGCGCATCACCTACTACGACCTTAAAGCAGCGGCCAAAGAACTCAATATAGACCTTGCGTCGCTGCCTTTCACCGTACGGGTCTTGCTGGAGAACGTCCTCAGACATTCAGGGAACGGCACGGTCACCTGGGAGGATGTGGAGACGGTTGGGAGATGGTCTCCCAAAAACGCAGTTCGTGGGGACATTCCATTTATGCCGTCCCGCGTATTGATGCAGGACTTTACCGGAGTGCCTGCCGTCGTGGACCTGACAGCCATGCGGGCCGAGGTGGCGAGGCGGGGCGGTGACCCCCAGCAGATCAATCCCATAGTCCCGGTGGACCTGGTGATCGACCATTCTGTGCAAGTTGACTTTGCAGGCGCGTCCACGGCCCTGGCTCGAAACGTCGACCGAGAGTACGAGCGAAATGAGGAGAGGTACGGCCTACTGCGCTGGGCGCAGTCGGCGTTCGATAATCTGCGGGTCGTGCCCCCTGGGGCCGGCATAGTCCACCAGGTCAACCTGGAATATCTAGCAACTGTAGTGGCCTCCCGGGGCTCAAACGGTGAGACGACGTCCTTCCCCGATACGCTCATCGGCACCGACTCGCACACTACGATGATCAACGGACTCGGGGTTTTGGGGTGGGGTGTGGGTGGAATTGAAGCAGAGGCTGTATTGCTCGGTCAGCCCTATTACATGCTCTTGCCGGATGTGGTTGGGTTTCGGCTGACAGGAGCCTTACCGGAAGGGGCTACGGCTACGGACCTTGTGCTTACGGTTGTGCAGATGCTGCGGCAGCGGGGCGTGGTCGGGAAGTTCGTGGAATTCTGCGGCACGGGTCTCTCCAGCTTGTCCCTGCCGGACAGGGCGACCATTGCCAACATGGCCCCCGAGTACGGTGCTACCGTCGGGTTCTTCTCAGTGGACTCCGAGACCTTGGCCTATCTGTCGGGGACCGGGCGGGACGAAGAGCAGGTCAGGTTAGTGGAGGAGTACTCCAAGGCCCAAGGGCTTTTCAGGACCGACGATTCACCTGAACCTCTTTTCTCCGACCTACTGGATCTGGACCTCTCTCAGGTTGAGCCGAGCCTTGCCGGGCCTAAGAGACCACAGGACAAGGTACGCCTCCGGGATATGAAAGAGGCGTTCGTCGACAACTTGGGCAAGGTGTACGGTAAGGAGGGTACTGCCTCAAACGGAGGGTCATCGCAAGATGGACTAGAACACGGGTCGGTGGTTATTGCTGCCATAACCAGCTGTACCAACACATCGAATCCCTCGGTGATGGTGGGTGCGGGGTTGCTGGCGAAAAGGGCGGTAGAGCGAGGCTTGGAGACGAAGCCTTGGGTGAAGACGAGCATGGCCCCCGGGTCCCGGGTCGTTGAAGATTACCTCTCGGCGTCGGGGGTGCTGAAATATCTGGAAGATCTGCGGTTTCACATAGTTGGGTATGGGTGTACCAC
The DNA here is from genome assembly GCA_965222055.1 of Dehalococcoidia bacterium. GTDB lineage: Bacteria > Chloroflexota > Dehalococcoidia > Plut-88900 > Plut-88900 > Plut-88900. The sequence goes on along the minus strand of CBDCTF010000007.1, from coordinate 2,171,103 downwards.
CTGTATAGGCAATAGCGGACCGTTATCTGAAACAGTGTCGGACGCGATACATCAGGGTGATCTGATAGCGGCCTCGGTGCTAAGCGGCAACCGGAACTTCGAGGGGAGGGTGCATCCCGCGGTCAAGGCTAACTATCTGGCCTCGCCTATGCTTGTCGTAGCGTTTGCGCTGGCGGGTCGGGTGGACATCGATCTGACCACGGAACCCCTTGGCACAGGTGCTGATGGTCAACCGGTGTTTTTGAAAGACCTTTGGCCCAGCCAGCAGGAGGTGAGGGAAACCTTGGCTGCGGCCCTAAATCCCGAGATTTTTAGAGACAGATACGGCAAAGTTTTCGAAGGGGACCAGAGATGGCGGGAATTGCCCGTACCCGAAGGGGCCATATATCAATGGGACCGGGAGTCGACCTACGTGAAGGAACTCCCGATCTTCCGCAACCTGCCTGATACCCCATCAGAGACTCAAGACATAACAAGAGCCAGGGTGCTGGTCAAGGTTGGCGACTCTATCACGACGGACCACATCTCGCCGGCAGGAGGCATCCAGGCCAAGAGCCCAGCCGGCTACTACCTTACCGATAAGAACGTCCCCGTAGCACAGTTCAACGCATACGGGGCTCGGCGGGGGAATCACGAAGTGATGATGCGGGGCACTTTTGCCAATGTGCGGCTGAGAAACCAGCTTGCACCCGGCACTGAGGGGGGATGGACGCGGCATCTGCCAGACGGGATGGACATGAACATATACGAGGCGTCAGAGGAGTATAAACGGGAAGGGGTGCCAACCCTGGTGCTGGCCGGGAAAGAATACGGTTCGGGGAGCTCTCGGGACTGGGCGGCGAAAGGGCCTTACCTGCTGGGCATAAAAGCAACGCTTGCGGAAAGCTACGAGAGGATTCATCGCAGCAACCTCGTGGGCATGGGAGTATTGCCTCTACAGTACAAGTCCGGGGACAGCGCCGAAAGCTTAGGACTCACCGGCGAAGAAACGTACGACATAGATGGGATAGCCGACGGGCTCTCGGTGGGAAAGGAGCTTAAGGTCACCGTGACAGCCGATGACGGGACTGTGAAATCGTTCTCCGTAATAGCCCGCATTGACGTGCCAGTAGAACTGGACTACTACAGCCACGGGGGAGTATTACAGTTCGTTCTGCGGCAGCTCATGGCACGTTAGGGCCGGGACGTTAACTTTAACAAAATCGGGGTCGACGCTTAGCGCCTACCCCGATTTGAGCGTTATTTCAGGAGGGCGGAGGCAACAGCCACTAATACGTGATGGAGTCCTCATCTTCGATTTCGAGGATCATCTCGATCTCGATGCAACCGTTGCCCGGCAGTCCCGAGAAACCCACGGCCGACCTGGCATGCCGACCCTTCTCTCCGAACACCTCAACCAGAAGGTCGGAGCACCCATTAGCCACCGCCGGGTGCTGAGCGAACCCAACGGCGCCGTTAACCATGCACAGCAGCTTCACCACCTGTTTCACCTTGTCTAAGTCACTAATTGCACCTTTCACTGTGCCCAGGAGTGCAATGCCCGTCTTTCGAGCCGCCTCGTAGCCCTCTTCCACCGTTACGTCGGTTCCCAGCTGGCCCAGAGCAACCTTAAGGTCGCCGATGTGGCCTGAAACGTAGAGAAGGTTACCTGTCCTCACGCTCGGAACGTAGTTGCCGACCGGAGTTCTCACTTCGGGCAGGGTAATGCCTAACTCGTTTAGTCTCTGCTCAACTCTCATTTCTGACCTCCAATAAGTGGGGATTGCTTCGATCGTGGCGACTGATTCTAGCATGGCGGACATTGGAGTTGTCATGGGCCGGGGCCTTTGTTAGCATTGCCCCATCAATTAGCCCAAGAGGTCGTTAATCGACCGCCTGAACCAAGGAGGAGCGCCGTGAGCCAATTTAGAGGAATCTTCACACCCATCTGTACCCCCTTCTCTCGCGTAGACCAGAGCATTGATGAAGGCAGCCTGAGGCGCCTCATCGATTTCCAGCTGGAAAATGGTGTGCACGGTATCATTCCGTGCGGCGGCACCGGAGAGTTTGCAAGCCTCAGCTTCGAGGAACGTAAGCGGGTTACCGAGATCACCGTCGAGCAGGTCGCGGGCCGGGTCCCGATTATGGCTCACACAGGAGCTTGCAGCACTTGGGAAGTGATCGAGTTGAGCAAGCACGCCGAGGCTATTGGGTGCGACGCTCTTATGATCGTGCCTCCATTCTACGAAGTGCCCAGTACCGAGGAGCTCGTCGATCACTACCAGGCAATCAACGACGCCGTGCCCCTGCCGATCATGGTCTACAACATTCCCGCACATTCCAAGGTTAACCTCACCCCGGACGTATTGGCCAGACTCGTGGAAATCCCCAACGTCCAGATGATTAAGGACTCCACCGGAGACCTAGTGCAGTTCCAGCGGGTGCTCGAAGAGAGGTCAGAAGACCTGATCATCTTCAACGGTTCGGACACGGGCTCCATGGCCGGACTTCTGCACGGGGCCAAAGGATGTGTCTGGGGTGTCGCTAATGCGACTCCGGGCATCTGTGTGCAGCTGTACGAACTGATTGTCGAGAAGAAGGACTGGCATGCTGCCAGGGAACTGTGGAGGCCCTTGTACCGTTTGAACCACTTCTTTGAGACCGAGGGCTATGCTGCAACGGCCAAGGTTGCGACAGCGATGGCCGGAGTTGACATCGGTGTGCCTCGGGCGCCGTTTAGGTCCCTCACCGCCGAGCAGGAGTCGAGACTGGAAGTGCTGATGCGAGACTTAGGTGTCCTGAGTCGAGAGGCGGCGCCGGCGATCGGGTAAGAACTTACTGCTTCCGAAGAGGAATGACGAAATCGGCGGGTTCGCATTGCGAACCCGCCGATTTGACGTGTAGAGGGGTGAGGAGCTGGTCAGTCGTTGAGGTTGAACAAGCGGACGACGTTATCGTGGACACAGGCCTTCTTGACCTCCTCGGGCAAGCCGTTGAAGGTCCGCTCAATGACTTCTTGTGAGTCGGGCCAAGAGCCATCGCGATGAGGGTAGTCGGTGGACCACATGATGTTCTCCAGGTAGCCCAACTCCCACATGGCCTTCGTGCCCCAATAGTCGATGATGAAGCTGGCATAGACCTGACGCCTGAAGTATTCGGAGGGGGGAACAGATAGCTCGAGGTCGGTGAGACGTCGCTCATAGGAGTAGTCCATGCGCTCCAGTGTGAAGGGGAGCCAGCCTATGCCGCTCTCGCCGAGAATGGCATTGAGCCTGGGGTGCCTTTCCAGGATGCCGGAGAAGATTAGGGAGCAGAGCACCTCGTCGGCGCGGGAGGGAGCCAGTACAAGGTTGACGGCTGCGGCGGCGGGGTGGTCCTTGTCGGAGAAGGTGGTGGAGATGTTAAAGGCGTGGAAGGAGAGGGGCAACTGGCTGTCCTCTCCCGCCTCCCATAGCGGTTCCCATTCGTCGCTCCAGAAGGGCTGGGTCATAGTGGCGGGGGCGAACTCGGCGCCCCGGACCCCTATCTCGGCGAGGCGTGAGAGCTCAGCACCGGCGACCTTACCGTTGTGGTTGGGTATCTCACCCAATGGGACTAGCCACTCAGGGTCGTATTGCTGCCACTCGGAGATGTAGTCGTTGTAGGCGCGGTAGGTGGCGGCTAGAGCCTCTTTGTCGTCAAAGCTGCGGTCTGTGCTGAGGATGCCGTAGATTACCTCGGCGTCGACGCCGTCCCGCTCCTGGTCGGCCTTTCTCATCTTGTAGTCGGAGCAGCGTAGATTGCCGAGGGTGAAGCCCTCTTTGTCTAGCATCTCGCCACGCTGGCCACCGTTAAGCCCGGGCCCATACCAACCCGCCCGAGTCATGGTGCGTCCCTCGACCATCCAGTAGTTGCCGTCGGGCCGCGATTCTACGTAGGGGACCTTGTCTTTCCAGTCGGCCGGAGCCCTGGATGTAAAGGCGTCGTGCGGCACCCATATCAAGTCGAGGTGGCTGTCTGCTGAAATGATCCGGTATCCCATACCGTAACCCCCTGCATCTAGTCGTTAGGTAAAGACCGGCCTGCGAGCTTTGGGTCGGTTGCCATTGTTACCTTGTTGAACGCTCAGGTCAAGCGTCGGGGCGCAGTTGACATATAACAATCAAATGGAGAAAGGACGATCAAAGGAAAATAGCTTTGTGTTTGATTGTTTGCCGGAAACAGGCACGATTCTTGATTGTATGTTGGAACGGGGAGTTTTCTTCGGTGAAACGAGGTTCGGAAGTCTTGTAGGCATGATGTGGCGGTCAAGATCCTTCAGCGCTAGTCATATTGGGTCATCGGGTTGGAGGGGGATACGGCCAGCGCTTTTGCTGACCGTGGTGGAAAGCGTTGCGGTTTATTGTGGATGCGTCGGCTCCGGGGCGTTGGTCTTCCCTGGGAATGGGGTGTGATGACTTGCGGCTTTTCGGTACTCGACGTCCCGCGGGAGGCCTATCGACGATGCTCCGGATGATGGGCCGGGGATTAAGGGTAAGTTAGTATGGATGTGTTAATGCGGTCAAGAGGGTGATGTCACACTCGGGGCCTGTCCACGCTGTGTTGTACAATGAACATCACGAGGCCTTAGGTAGCGAGTTGGAGGTAGGTGAACAATGGTAACCACAGAGGCCCGAATGTCACCCTCGGACTTTCGGAATATTCCCCTGCCTAAAAAAACGCCTCCGGTAGCCGCGCCTTATTCTCGCGTTGTGGAAAGTGGTCCACCTGAAATGAGTCGGGACGCCAACACTTTCTTTGACCTAGGCCTTTCCTACCAAAAAAAAGGAGACTGCGACCATGCCATCGCGAACTACAGCAAAGCCATTGTGATCAACCCTAGAATGATCGTCGCCTATATCAATCGCGGCGCTGCATACGAGAGCAAAGGCGATTTTGATCGTGCCAAATGGGACTACAGCAAGGCAATAGAACTGGAGCCTAGCAATGTTGGAGCCTATATCAATCGCGGTAACATTCACAGAGACAGAGCAAATTATGACTGCGCCATCCAAGACTACAATAATGCACTGACCCTATGCCCCAATAATGCCAATGGCTACATTAATATCGGCATTGTTCATTCGCTCAGAGGCGACCACGACCATGCCATAGAATACTACAGCAAGGCTCTGGACTTGGACCAGAATGATCCCTACGTCTATTTGAATCGCGGTGCCTCTTACAGCGACAAAGGTGATGACGACACTGCCATTCAGGACCTCGACAAGGCACTGGAACTGGACCCCAACTACGCCTTTATCTTCGCTGCCCGCGGCTCACTTTACATTAGGAAAGGCGACTTCGACCGCGCCATCCAAGACTTTGACAAGGTGCTGGAACTGGACCCCAACTACACCTTCATCTACGCTATCCGTGGCTTGCTTTATTTGGGAAGAGGCGGTCTCGACTGTGCCATCCAGGACTTTGACAAGGCACTGGAATTGGATCCTAACAATACCGACGCTTATAACGATCGGGGCGTTGCCTATGGGAGAAGAGGCGACTTTGCCCGTTCTTTGCAAGACTACGATAGTGCGCTGAGCCGGAAACCCAGCAAGGCCGCCTATGTCAATCGGGGTATAGCTTTGTTGCAACTTTCGGAATGGGATAAAGCCAGGTCAGACCTACTCAGAGCCAGGAACATGGGGATGAACATAGTGGCGGCTTTCCGTGCCGGTTACGAAAGTGTTGCGGAATTCGAGCGAAAGAACAACCTCACATTGCCGGAGGATATCTCGCTAATGGTCTGTATCGAAGAAGAGCTGCCAACGAGCTTCGAAGGTTTGTACGTCCTTGAAATGTTCCAGAAGATTCGCGCATCCGCCCCCGATGCCGCTTTCGATAACCTGCCGTCTGACGGAGCAAAGAACTACAAGCAATACCTATATGGCTGGCCGAAGGAATAAGCGGCGATGAGGACGGTCTTCGCCGATGCCGGCTACTGGATAGCCCTACTGAATCCCGGCGATGAGTTGCACGGAAAGGCGGAGGCCGTCACCAGACAACTGGAGCCCTGCCGGATTATCACCACTGAAATGGTCCTCGTTGAGTTGCTGAATTTCGCCACTGCAAAGGGAGAGCACATCCGTAAGCTGGCTGCTGATGCAGTAAAGAGCTTGAGATCCGACCCCGGCGTAAAAGTTGTGCCACAGACTACCGCACAGTTCGAGGCCGCTCTAGACCTGTACGCTTCCCGCTTGGACAAGCAATGGAGCGCAGCGGATTGCGCGAGTTTTCTGGTGATGGAAGAACAGGATATTTCTGAAGTGCTGGCCGGTGACCACAATTTCGAACAAGCCGGGCTCGTAGCTCTCCTACGTTAAAGTAGGCGCGTCGCTCTTCAAACCGGAATAGCCCGTGCTCTGGTAATGCCTAGGGGGAATACCCTTCTGGAGCGGCGAGGGAGGTGGCAGTTACGTGTTAGAATGTCTAATCTCCTGATTTACTGGAAGGCATACGCGATTGTGTCCAGCGAACGACATACAGCCGAACGAGTCCGGCATTTCACCGAGTCGATAATCCGGGATATGACCCGGATCAACAATAACTTGGGCGGTGTCAACATGGCCCAGGGCTTCCCCGATTTTCCCCCGCCCTCCGCCCTTATAGAAGCGGCAGAAGAGGCTCTCGCCGGTGATTTCCACCAGTACGCCAACACATGGGGCGCGGGGCCATTACGGGAGGCGATTGCCGAGAAGTTCGGGTGGTACAACGGTCTGAGTCCTGAACCCGACGCCCACATCACCGTGACATGCGGCGGGACTGAAGCGATGATGGCCACTATGCTCGGGCTTGTGGACCCGGGGGATGAGATCATCATCTTCGAGCCGTTCTACGAGAACTATGGGCCGGACACGCTGATCTCGGGCGGGAAGCCAGTGTACGTGCGGCTTCAGCGTGTCGGTGATTCATTCAAATTCGACCCAGATGAACTGAGAAAGGCTTTTTCGGAAAAGACCAAAGCGGTCATTATCACTACGCCCCACAACCCCTCGGGCAAGGTCTATTCAGAAGAGGAACTCGGCATAGTTGCCGAACTCTGCCAGGAGTTCGATGCCCTGGTCTTCTCGGACGAGCCGTATGAGCACATCATCTTCGACGGGCTCACCCACCGCAGCATCGCTTCCCTACCCGGAATGGCGGAACGTACGGTTACCATAAACAGTGTCTCCAAGACGTACAGTGTAACGGGTTGGCGCATCGGCTGGGCGATAGTGATGGATGCCACGTTGTGCACGGCTATACGCCGGGCCCACGACTTCCTGACTGTAGGAGCGGCGCACCCTCTGCAGATGGCCGCGGCCAAGGGTATGGGATTTCCGATGAGTTACTACGAGAGCCTGTCCGCCGACTACCAGGCCCGCAGGGACGCGACCCTTTCCATACTGAAGGATGCCGGATTCGATTACGTGACGCCACAAGGGGCCTACTACGTAATGACCGAATACCCCGATTGCGGATATGACGACGATCTGGAATTCGCCATGTTCATGGCCGAGACCATAGGGGTGACCCCGGTCCCGGGTCGGGCATTTTACCGAAGTCCAGAGCTTGGCAAACAGTTCGTGCGATTCGCATTTCCCAAGAAGCTGGAGACCCTGGAGATAGTCAGGGAGCGAATGTCCAGAATCGACGAATTCCGCAAATAGACCCTGCGGTAACAAACTTGAGGAAGCAATAATGATCAATGAAGACCGCTTGGTGAAGACCTTTTGCGATCTCGTGCAGATCGACAGCCCGTCGGATGAAGAGGAGGAGGTAGCACAGGACCTATCGAGGAGATTGGAGGCATTGGGCTTCGAGATTCTGAGGGATGCGCATGGGAACCTGATCGCACGCGAGGATGGAGATAATCCGCTTTTATTGTCGGCGCACATGGACACGGTAGAGCCAGGGCGGGGGATCAAACCCAAGATAGAAGGCGACCGGATAGTGTCTGACGGGACAACGATTCTGGGTGGAGACTGCAAGGCGGGCGTTGCGGCGATTCTGGAAGGGTTGGAATCAGTGGTAGAGGAGGGATTGCCACGTCGGGCACTTCAGTTGGCGTTCACCAGGGGCGAGGAGATCGGGCTGGTCGGCGCCCGTAACATGGACTTTTCGATGATCACGGCTGATGAGGCGGTGGTCTTCGATGGGAACGGACCGGTTAACAAACTCACGGGCTCCAGCCCGACTTACGTGAGCTTCGAGGTCAATATCACGGGCAGGTCAGCGCATGCGGGTGTCGAGCCGGAAAAGGGGCTCTCGGCGATCAAGATCGCCGCGGAGATTATCAGCGAGCTTCCACAGGGTCGCCTAGACGAAGAGACAACCTTCAACGTCGGGACCATATCCGGTGGCAGTGTCAGGAACGCGGTGCCCGAGCAAGCTACTTTCACGGGCGAGTTCCGTAGCCGCAATCTGGAAACCCTGGACCTGCTACAACTCCAGGCGCGGGGCATTTTCGATCAGGTGCGGGACCGGTACAAGGAAGCGATTATCGAGGATGGATTCAACGTAGAGTTCAACACCTACACCGTCAGGCCCGGCGAGAAGATGCTGGAGTTGGCAAAACGGAACCTCGATGCCATGGGGCTTCCTCTGCGGCTGGAACCCTCGGGTGGGGGGACCGACGCCAACGTGATGAGGGAACACGGGATTGAGTGCATAGTTGTCGGGATGGCGACGAACGAGATGCATACGGTTAGAGAGTTCGTGATCATCCCGGATTTGGTTAACGCGGCGACCTTCTGCCGTAGAGTGATTACTGAGCAGGTCTAGAGGAAGGGCTGTTACTATCGTGAGGATGGAAGGCAAGATTGCACTAGTGTCCGGAGGGGCGGGGGGCATAGGCTCCGCTATCTGCCGTCTGTTCGCGGCGGAGGGTGCGAAGGTTACTGTCGCGGACATAGATTCGGGGCGGGGAGAACGCGTTGTTGAAGAGATCGCCGAAGCTGGAGGAGAAGCTTTCTACGTAGACCTGGATGTTACCAAGGAAGAAGACTGGGTGGGTGCTGTGGCCGCCACGGTAGAACGGTTCGGCGGGTTGAACGTTTTGGTAAACAACGCTGGGGCCTACAGTCCAGAGCTTGTAGCGGATACGCCATTGGAAACCTGGAATCGGATAATGGCGGTGAACGCCACAGGGGCCTTTTTGGGGAGCAAGCACGCCATACCGGAGATGAAGAAGGCGGGTGGAGGCTCAATCGTGAACATGTCGTCGGGGGCGGGGATAGTGGGCAATGCAGACGGGACGGCTTACGACCCATCCAAAGGAGCCGTTAAGATTCTGACCAAGACGACTGCGCACCAGTATGCTATGGACGGCATAAGGGCCAACTCCATTCACCCGGGGCCTATCGACACGCCGATGCTCCACGCCCAGACCCGTGAAGCGGCGGAGAAAGGCGATGCCGTGGCCAACATCCCCATGGGACGCATCGGGACGCCGGAGGAGATAGCATTCGGGGCGCTGTACCTGGCCTCGGACGAGTCGTCCTACGTCACGGGAATCGAGCTTCCGATAGACGGGGGTCGGGTGAACGTGTAGTAGCCCGGCTGGGGACTCGGTACTATAATCGATAACAATTAAAACCGGAGCGGCACCACCCTAGCCCCCTCACGCCTCGGCGGACGCCAGAGGCGCACTTACAGCATCTACGACCCATCAAGGGAGAGGGAACATGAGAAGACTCGGGCCTGAGGAGAATGACCATGGCCGAATATAAGATCGTCTCCGGGGACTCACACGTCACCGACCCCGCAGACCTATGGACCACCAGACTGCCCAACGAGTTCCGTGACCGTGCCCCGAGAATAGTAAAGGACCCGCCCGGCGAGAAGGGAGACCGGTGGGTCTGTGAAGACCTGCCCACCATAACAGCATCCATGGCATTCTTCGCAGGAGCGAGCCGGGATAACTACTCAGAATTCGAGTCGCACATAGAGGAAGTCTCTTATAGGGATGGACGTCCCGGGGGTTATGACCCCGCGGCTCGGCTGGAAGACATGAAGATCGACGGGACAGAGGCCGAGGTGCTATACCCTTCCTATGCCCTGACCCTATACCGCCTTACAGACCCTCCATTCCAGCGGGCCCTGTTCTCCGTCTACAATGACTGGCTGGCCGAGTTCTGCTCTCATGCCCCGGAGCTGCTCTTGGGTATCGGACTGATCTCGACTTATGACATCGATCTCGCGGTAGCGGAACTGGAACGCTGCGCGGCGATGGGGTTGCGGGGTGTCTTGATAAACTCGTGGCCCCAGTTAGACCGTACCTACGAGAAGCCAATGTATGACCCCTTGTGGGCTGCTGCCCAGGACGTGGGCATCCCAATTAGCCTGCACGCTTTCACGGGGTTCGGTCCTGAGGACGAGATCGGCCAGGCCCGGATCAGCCAGACCTGCCTGCACCACCCGGGCCAGAGGAGCCTGTCCCACCTGATCTACTGGGGTGTTTTTGATCGGTTCCCGGAGATCAAGGTGGTTTTAGCCGAAATGGATATCGGCTGGATTCCTCATTACCTGTGGTTGGCGGACGATAAGTACCGTATGCGGCAGGACTCACTTGTTGAGGTGCCGGACATGGCCCCGACCGACTACTTCAAGCGCAACATCTACGCCTGCTTCATGGACGACCCTGTTGGTGTGAAGAACACGGACATCATCGGGGAGGACAACTACATCTGGGCCAACGACTATCCTCACTGGGAGAGCACATGGCCTAAGTCGCACGAATACATCGCCAGGAATTTCGAGGGGATCTCCGACGAGATTAAGAGGAAGATCACTCGTGACAATGCGATGCGGCTCTTCAACATACGGCTGAACGGGGACTAGCGCGGGCCACGGGGCTAGACTGTCAGCTCGTCCCATTTTCTCGGGAGGAGCATCGCCGATATCGAGAGGCTGACGGGCATGAGGGCGGTGACCATTAGGGCGAGCCTGGGATCCATGGTGTACTCTTCAATAACACCCGTCAAAATAGGGCCAATCAACGCTCCAGTCCATACTGCCGTTTCCAGCAAACCTATGGCAGTCGCTATCTCTCGGGGCTTGATGCCGGGCAGCTGAAAAGGGATGGATAGGGTGATCGGGAAGTAGGCCCAGGCAACCCCGTTGACAGCCGTGATCAGGACGAGAAGTCCAAATGAGCCTGTCCAGAGGAATCCGGCTTGAGTAGCCGCCATTCCGATTCCACACCACCAAAGTATGACCCTCTTCTTCCCAAACTTGTTGGTCAGAAGACCGACGGCAATGCCGGCAAAGGCTGAGACGCCTCCGCCAATCGCGATGATTGCCCCGGAGGTGATTTCACTAAGTCCGAACTGCTCCAGCATCAAACTGGGCCAGAAAACGGCAAAGGCCGACCACGCGGCGGCGTTGCCCAAAAGCCCGAAAGCGAGGAACCAGAGTTCCTTGTAACGGACCAGGGCTGATATGGGGCTTCGGGTCTGGGCGCGCATTTCCGCCAGGTATTGAGGGGAGATCCGCTCCTTGCCCAATATCTGCCAGATGAAGGTGAGGCCAATGGTGCCCACGGCGAAGATATAGAAAGTCATTCGCCAATCGTTATCCAGGGCCTTCAAGAGGAGGGGAACAAGCAGGAAGCCGGCAGCTGTGATGCCCCACAGCATATTGGAAAGGGAGTTGACTATTACGACTTCCCTGGGCAGAGTCCATTGACGCACAAGCATTGCCCGGACGGGTTCCCGCACGACCATGCTGATGCCGTAGAGCGCCCGAGCCAATAGGAGCAGAAGGAAGAACGGCGACCAACCCTGGAGCAGGATCAACAGAGCGCTCGCTACGAATGTAATCGTGGTTATGTGCTTGGCATTCAGGGTAGATAGCCACCAACCCGCGGGAAGAGAGAGGAGCATCATGCCGACCCTTGGGGCTGAGCCCAAAATTCCCTCTTCGGTGGGGCTGAGGTGGAACTCCTTGTTGATGCTGGGCAGCATGAGGCCCAGGCTTTCAAGAAGTATGAACCCGAAGACGTGGGGGACCATCCACGCCGTTATTACTACGAACCGGTAGTTGGATGATTTGGGCGCCGAGGGGTGGCTATAGTAAGGCGCGCTCATCGGGACGGGTATGATCCCGCATGCTTAGGGCGAACGAAAACACGCAGCCCCGATGCGTAGGCGACCATCTGTGGGATGGAAACCTCATCCACCGCGATCTCCCGCCGCTCAGTTGAACCGGTAGAGTTCAGCGGCATTCCGGTACGTTATGCATGCTCGTGTCTCCGGGTCCAGAGCGGCCAGATTCTTTTCGAGGAGCTGTCTGGACTCGGGCCAGATGCCGTCGGGGTGGGGGTAGTCTGAGCCCCACAGGATGTTGGAAACTCCGATGAGGTCAACTAGCTCCTGGGTGACCACCTCGTCCTGGAATGTGGAGTGGCCCTGGCGTCGCCAGTAGTCGCTGGGGTCCATTTCCAGATTCAAGTGGAAGAGCCGGTCCTTGTACTCCTGGTCCAATCGGTGGAGAACATAAGGGATCCAGCCGACACCGCATTCGCCGAGGACGAAGTTGAAGTCGGGGTTGTTGGAGCAGGCGCCGGAAAGGATGATGCTTGCCAGATATTCGGCGCCCGAAAGCTGGAAGAGCGTGAAGTTTATGCCCATGGCAACGTATTGGCAGTAGTCGGGAGTGCCGGCGTCCGGCTTCCGGTACGGAAGACCGACAGTGTGGAATGAGATGGGCATTTGTCGTTCTGCCGAGACGGCCCACAGTTCGTCCCATTCCGGTTGATAGATAGGGGTTGAGGCGCTGGAAACGTTGAACTCGGCACCGCGGAGGCCAAGGTCCGCTGCGGTAACCAGCTGTTGTGCAGCGAGCTTGGGATCGTGGCTGGTGAGGCATGCGAGTCCTATGAATCGGTCGGGGTTTGTGGCGCAGAATTCAGAGGCCCATTGATTGTAAATTTCGTATATCGCGCCCAGGGCCTCGGAGTTGCGGACGGCGTCTCCGCCGGCGGCGAACCCGCTGGCCACCCCGAGGATTCCGTAGATTACTTCTCCGCTAATGCCATCGATGTCCTGGTCCCGGAGCCGGAGTTCAGGGGTGGTGGGGTGATAGAGGCCCTCTGCGGCATCAGAGAAAAACCCCTCTTCCTCCATCTTGTCGAGGTGGAGGGAAAAGCCGGGCACATACTTTTCGCCAGTGCCACTGAGACCGGAGCCTGCCACCCTGGATATGACTGCGTCTTCGATTTTCCACCAACGGCCGTCTTCGGTCTCTTCGACCCTGGGCATTGCGTACTGTAAGTGAGCCGGGGCACGGGTGATGAAGAGGTCTTCCGGCAGCCAGCTCAGGTCTATGTGACAGTCTGCGGACACTACCTTCTGATTCATTTTGAAATCCTATTCGTAATTGTAAATTCGGGCCTGTGAACACGGATTCGACAATCCTACATTCCAACCTGGACTTAGGCAATGGCTCGGGTCAGTTTATTGACCACGCCATTCCCCCCTCCTAGAATCACTTCTGCGTGGAATGGGGCCATAAACGAGAAGCGAGGATTAGAGCATTGTGTGCCAAGCGAATCTATGAAAAAGATGTTGCCGGGACTCAGGTGGTCGACTTTGAGGAGCGGGTTAACGTGCGGAGACTCCGTCGGGAGCGCATCGGGCGTATTCAGGCGGAACTGGAGCGGGCCAACCTGGGCGGGCTGCTCTTATTCGACCCGATAAACGTGCGCTACGCCATCGGGGCTCGCAACTTCGAGACATTCCTATTGCACCTGAAGGGCCGCCACGCCCTGATTCCCCGAGAGGGGAAGCCGATTCTGTTCATGTCCTCGGTCACCGAGGCTCCGGTCCTAGGGGAGGACGTCATAGGACGGCCTGCGCTGAACATGGACTCGTGGCGTACTGGGAGCTACGCGCCGGAGGCCACCAGGCGGTGGGCGGTAGTGATACGGGACCTGTTGACGGAGTTGAACATCGCCGGTGAACCGCTCGGAATGGATAGGACGGACATTCTGACCATCCACTCACTTGAGGAACAGGGAGTGTCTCTTGAGGACGGGCTAATGCCCATGAATCTGGCCAGGATGATCAAGACCGAGGATGAGCGGGTCCTGATCAAGCAAGCCTGTGCCATCGGGGACGTGGCCCTGGCGAAGGTGCAGGAGGCGATCGAGCCCGGCGTCACTGAAAACGAACTGTACGCCGTACTTGCGTCGACGAATCTGAAGTTTGGGGGAGAAAGGACGGACTCCAAGCTGCTTTGCGCGGGAGGGAACACGAATCCGTGGCTCAAGCGCGAGGCCTCGGACCGGCTGGTGCTGCCCGGCAACCTCGTGACCATCGATACGGACATGGCGGGCCCGTTAGGTTACTTCGCCGACATATCCCGAACTTACTTATGCGGAGACGCGAAGCCAAATGAGGAGCAGGCTGATGCCTATAAACGCGCTTACCAATTCCTTCAGGACTGCTTACCCCTATATCGGGCGGGTGTGAGCTTTCAGGAGATATCCGAGAAGACTCCTACAATGCCGGAGGAGTACAGAGCTAACCGGTACACCATTCTGGCCCACGGGGACGGCATGTCGGACGAATACCCGGCTATCTTTTTCCCGGACGGGAGCGACACGGGATTTGGGAACTATCCCGGTGTGCTGGAGGAAAACATGGTGATTTCCGTCGAGTCCAGTTGGGGTCGGGAAAACGGGCTGGAACAGGTGAAGCTGGAAGAGCAGGTGATAATCACCCGGAACGAACCCGAGTTAATTTCCCAGGCACCCTTCGATTGGAGGTTCCTGGGCTAAGGGCCAGGCCCCCGAGTCGGGGCAAAGTTTGCGAAGGGGTCCCACCTGCGTAGTACCAATAGTCCCGCTACGGGTATCAGGACCAGGGGTGCGAAACAGATGACCAATATCGCCGTCCTCAGGTCGCCGGTGGCTTCCTCCACAAAGCCAACAACAAGGGGCCCGAGCGCACCGCCTCCCCAGATACAGGTCTCTATGAAAGTGAGTCCGACACCAGCCTCTCGGGGCTTGACTCCCGGGAGTTGGAACACCATGGTCATCAGGACGGGGAAATAGACCCGGGACACTCCCTCCCCGATACCTAGAAGGAGTACAAGCCGCGTGTCTGTCACGAACAGGAGGCCGACGTAGGAAGCGGTGACGGCGAGTCCGCCAAAGGCTAGTATCAGGGGTTGCTTGCCGACGAAACGAGGGACGGCGTTGACGAGGAATCCAAGGGGTGCGGTGGCAAAGGCCTGGAAAGCAAGAGTGAGGGCTACGATCTTCGGGTCGATGCTTAACTGCTCTTGCGCCAGGCGAGGCCAGAACGTCTGAAAACCGGTGTTGGCGGTCATGCCGCCGAACATTCCGAGGCCGACAATCCAGAGCTCGGGATATTTTCGAAAGACGGTCAGGGGGCTCCCCCGCTGGGTAGCCATCCTCTGTCGGTATTCGCCGGTAGACCTCTCCTTTCCGAAAACGAGCCAGATGGCGGCAAGACCGAGGCTGACAAACCCCCAGAAGTAGTAGACGCCCTGCCAGCTACCGACCCAGGCCAGCACAAAAGGCGTGACGAGGAATCCGACGCCCATCACAACGTCGACACCTGAAACCCATGCGCCATTGGTAAGGGCGATTCGGCGCTGGGTGGACCACTGCTGAAGCATGAGGGCACGGGGCGCCATGGTAGCTGCGAAGCCAAGGCCGACTCCCACCCTCCCTATGATTAACACAGCCAAGATAGGGGACCAGCCTTGGAGGAAGCCGAACCCGGCAACAGCCACGGACATTATGGCGATGATCCTCCAAGGCTTGAATCTGGACAGTAGCGTGTTTAGAGGGATCGCCATGACGAGGTTTGCCAGCAGGACGGAGGACCCGACCCATCCTTGCTCTGTAGGGGACAGGTCCAAGTCTTCGATCATGTCCGGCAGGAGAAGGCCAATGATGTAGATGATTACCAGGTGGGCACCGGTAAGTGTGGTTACCGAGGTCACTATGACCCATCGATAGGGGCCTATGTATTCGGGCTGGGTGGTCATTAGATTTAGGCGGTGTCCAGATTATGAGGTCCAGGCAGGTCCTCGGGAGGGCGGCGAAGCATGAGCCACAGGCCGGAGAGGGAGATGCCAAGCGGTCCAAAGCATAACACCAAGATACCCTGCCGCAGGTTTTCGTCGTTGTCGGCGATGAAACCCGTAAGGACGGGACCGATGGCGGCTCCACCCCACATAAGGGTGTAGACGAGGGCCACGACAACGGCCAGGTCCCTCGGTTGGATGCCCCGCAGGTTGTAAAAGGAGGCCATCATCAGGGGAAAAAATCCAAATGCGAAGCCGTTCACCAAGGCCAGGAGGAACAAGTAAAGAAGCGACCCGGTGAAGAGTATGGATATGTAACTGCCGGCGAGCATGATCCCCCCAGCGATCAGGGCTAGTCTAGGCTTGCGTACTAGATAGGGTATAGCGGACAGGCCCAGGGAAGAGGGAAACCCGGAAAAAGAAATCACAGCGAGGATCCGGCCGGCTGTCGTTTTTTCGATCCCATAGGTGTTTTCGACGAAGGTAGGCCACCAAGTGTCGAAGGCCAACCTGCCGGCCATGCTTGCGGAAAGGCCGATACCAAGGAACCAAGGCTCCTTGTACTTGAAGAGAGCGCGGAGAGGATTGACGTTCTCGGGAGGGGGTTCGGGGCCGGGCTCCAGCAGCATGGACTTGCGGTCGACTCCAACAATGGCCCAGACGAGGGTACCGACGGCACAGAGGATGGCCCAAACGAAGAGGGTCTCTCGCCATCCGCCCGTCCAATCATTGATTTGTGGGATCAAGATGAAGCCAATACCCTCGAAGAGGGCCATGATGCCAAAAAGGACGCCGTTGGCGAGCCCTACGTTCTTCTTGGGGAGCCACATGAGGATTAGAAGAGTCCTGGGTGGCTGGGTTGAGAGGTAGAAGACTCCAAGGCCCACCCTCGCGATAACCAAGATGGTGAAGGTGGGGGAGAAGGAATGAAGGAAGACCATGGCGAGTGTGCCCAGGAAGGCGATGGTGGCAACCCTCCAGGGCCGGAACTTGGACAACACCCAGTTCAGAGGGATTTCGAGGAAGAGGTTGGCGATTAGGAGAGACGAGGCGAGCCAGCCGGCTGCCCGAACGTCAATGCCCAGGTCTTCCCTGATATCTGGGAGAAGCAGGCCCAGGGTCATGAACACAACTACGACAAAAGCGTAGTTGATAGTGAAGGAGACCAGGACGGCCCAGCCGTAGGCCCGCTTGTCCCGGATCGCCAGAAGGGTCTTCACTATTTTGCCGAGAGGGCGAGGCCTAGCCTCGGGCCAAGGCCTCCAGGACTCTTTCGGGGGTGGCGGGGAGATCGTAGACTCGTGCGCCGGTGGCGTCGGCGATGCCGTTGATGATGGCCCCGACGATGGGAACGTCGCTCATTTCGCCGCCGCCCTTGGCACCAAAAGGCCCCTGGGAATAGCTTCCTTCGACGGTGATGACATCAATTGCTACGGGCGCCTCACGGATGGAGGTAAGGCCGTAGTCCTTGATGGTGCGGGTCTCTCCGGGGATGTATTCTTCGCTCAAGGCCAGACCCTGGCCGTAGACAACGCCTCCCTGACACTGTCCTTCGAAGCTGAGGGGATGGATGATCTTGCCGGAGTCGGCGACGTAGGTAACGCGGTTGACCTTGACCTGTCCGGTTTCCGTGTTGACGTCCAGCTCGGCGAGACATGTGGCGTACGCAAAGATGTCGCAGTTGGACCCCTGGCCGGTTACCGGGTCGAAGGCCTGCAGCCCGGACTTCTCGCTGTAGGTCTTGGCAAACTTGTAGGCGAACGAGCCTTCGTACTTGGTGGGGAGGTCCTTGGCCTCAAAGTGTCGGGCCAGTTCCTGGAAGGTTAGTTGCTCTCCCGGGGCCCGGGTGGAGGAGACATGTCCACCGGAACACTCCATGTTCTCGGGGGTGTCTTCAAGGACCTCGGAAGCGACTTCTATAAGAGCCTTCTTCAATGCTTTCGTGGCCTGGTGGACTGCGCCGCCTACGAGGGTGATAGTACCCTGGGAAGCGGTTATGTGGTGGTAGGGAGCGGCAATGGTGTCGCCCATGACCACTTCAATGCCGTCAAGGGGCAAGCCAAGCTCCTGCGCGGCGATCTGGGCCATAGCAGTCCTGCTCCCTTGCCCCTTCTCGACTGCTCCCACCAACACTTGCACCTTCCCCGATTCTAAAAGCTTGGCGGCAGCGGAGTATTTGCCGCCGACGCCCACAGCTCTCCAACCGGTCCCGATGCCCACGCCTCTCTTCCACGGAGCGGGGGGTGGGGAGGCCTCGGCACGGGCGCGGGCCTCAGCATAGGGGCGTTTGGACTGTTCCAGGGTTGCCTTAACCTCCACGCTCTCCTCCAGGTACATTCCAGTGTGAAGGGTGTCGCCGACCTGGAGGGCGTTCTTGATTCTGAAGTCAAGCTTGTCCATGCCCAGCTTTTCGGCGAGGATGTCCATCTGGCTTTCGTGGACCAGGGCGGCGTTAATACTGGTTATACCCCTGATGGGTATAGCACGGCCGCTATTGGTGCAAGCCTCGCTAGTCTCGATGCGGACGTCGGGGACGAGGTAAGGACCGGTGAGGAAGTATACATTTCGACCCACACAGTCGTTAATCTCCTGCCCTGGATGGTGGCTCCAGTTTCCGCCGTCGACGAGGACCTGGGAGTCGATCGCGACGAGTTTTCCATTTTTGGTTGCGCCGGTGGTGCAGTCCACATAAAAGCCGAACCACTTGGAAGAGCCCAGCAGAGATTCCTCCCTGGTGAAGACCAGCCTCACAGGCTTTCGGGTCTTGTGTACCAGCAAGGCCAATACCCCGACCAGCATGTAGTCCTCCCGACCGCCGAAATTCCCACCCATCGTCGGGCAGAATATTCTGACGCGATCCCGGTCGAGGTTGAGGAGACTGGCTACAAAGTCGTGACCCTCGAAGGGTTCATGGGAAGGGAAGTTAAGGAAGATTCGTCCGTCTTCGTCGATATAACCAAGGCCCGCCTCGGGTTCCATGTAGAAGTGCTCCCAGCGGGGGGTGGAGAAGGTGTTGCGGACCACAATGTCGGCCTTTTCCATAGCTGCCTTGGCATCACCGGAAATTACTCTCCTGGAGATAACCGTATTCGGCTCAGGGGGATTTATGAGAGGAGCTTCGGGGTCATCTGCTTTACGGAAGTCGAGGATCGGACGGAGTTCTTCATATTCAACGACTATCTTGGATAGAGCCTCTTCTGCAGCTTCTTCCGATTCCGCGGCGACCGCGGCGAGGGCTTCACCCATAAACCGAATCTTGTCGGAGGGGAAGAGGAAGCGCTGGGGTTTGGCGTTGGGCATTTCGGGTGAGCCGGGGATGTCCTTGGCAGTGACGACGGCTTCAACACCGGGTACGGCCTCTGCGGCACTGGTGTCGATGGAGATGAGGCGGGCGTGGTGAACCTTGCTGCGAAGGACCTTGGCATGAAGGACGCCGGTCATCTTGAGGTCGGCGGCATAGCGGGCCTCGCCAGTTACCTTTTCCCTATCGTCGACCCGGGTTATGCTGGCCCCGACCATCGGTCCGCCATTGGTAGCTTCCTTCATCGTCAACGTGCCGCTACGAATGGCCTCTGCCGCACCAAGGACTGCCTCGACCACTTTAACGTAGCCGGTGCAGCGGCAGATGTTACGGGACAGACGTTTGACTACGTCGTCTCGCGTAGGATTGGAATTTTTGGCCAAGAGGGCCGAGGCTTCCATGATGATTCCCGGTATGCAGTAGCCGCACTGGGATGCGCCAAGGTCTATGAAGGCCTGCTGGAGGGGATGGAGGTCAGAACTTTCTGGGGCTGGGGAGTCCTTAGATTCGGAGTGCCAGTCAGCTAACCCTTCTATCGTGACAATTGGCTTGGTTTGGGCCCGACGGGCGGGGAGGAGGCACGACATGACGCCCTTGCCCCCGAACATGACTATGCAACTCCCACATTCACCAACGTCACAGGCCTGCTTTGCCCCGATTAAGTCCAGGTCATTTCTCAGGACTTCCAAAAGGGTGCTGTCAGGCGATGCTTCAACGGTGTGGGTTGCACCGTTGACATTGAGAGAAATGGGTGAAGTGGTAGTCATGTCGCAAATTCCTCTGCCAGCTTATCCGGGTCTCGAATGGGCCGCGTGTGTAGGTTTGAAGGGCTGGATTGTACCATGCGTTGGGTATTGCGCTTACCGCAGAGGCGATCCGGTTTGACATGGGCTCGGATTGGGAATTATATTGAGCGTGGTATATAGGTCTTGGATAGGGTAGCGGTCTTCAGGGAGTATTGACATGCCGAACACCACCATTTCCGCGGGTCCGGGCGTAATTTACGACGAGAACTACGAGCCCCAACTGGGCTGGATGGAAGACAAGGGACAGTGGGGCATGACGTCGACACCCGGCAAGCGCGGGTTAACCCTGGAAGACATCCAAATAGACTCCTACGGAGACGCCCCGGAGAACAGTTCCATCCGGTCCGGGCGGCAGAGGGGGTCGGCGGCGAGGGACTGGAGCTACAGGAGCGGCGCATATTACGTGAGCTCCAAGCAGGACGTTTGGCTGAAGAACGCCGGTGGCCTGTACGAGGAGGCGCTGCAACGGCAGTGGAGCTCGGCGACGGACATACCCTGGGAGACGATAGAGCCCCTTCCCGACGACATTGAGCGCGCAGCATGTCAGTTTACGACCTTCCTTAGCGAGATAGAGTTCATCGCTGCGGACGTCCCCGGTAGATGGGTAGCCAGCATAAGTCCTGATTACCTGGAGACCCGTATGTTCCTGATGACGCAGATGATGGACGAGGCTCGGCACCTGGACGTGTTCCGCAAGCGGGCCCTGGTAAACGGCGGGGGCCTAATGCGAGCCTCGGACGACACGATGGGCGGCGGCGTGGTCAGCATCGACATGGCGAGGGACTTCTCCGAGATGTCGGCCCGTGTCCACGTAATCGGCGAGTCTCCGGTGCTGACAATTTTCCGCACTGGAGAGCTGCTGGCTAAGAATGAAGCCGAGAAGCGCATGTACCGGCTCGCGGCTCAGGATGAGTCCCGGCACGTGGCCTTCGGCATCATGCACATGCGCTACATAGGGCAGACGGAGCCAGAGCGTAGGGAAGAGATGCAGACTTACCTGGACGAAGGTGAAGAGTACCTGTTCGAGGGGTCGGCGGTCGGGTCTGCGGGGACGGACAGGGCAAGCACGGCGTCGATGGCGGTTTTGCTTGGCGGTGGCAAGGACAAGGTGGACGAGGGATGGCGGCTGCTGATGGCGATCAACCGTCGGCAGATGCGAGAGTGGGTGCAAAGGGTGAAGTCGGCGGGGTTCGAGGAGCGTTTCACCAACGGTCGGGCGCATCCCGAGATCCTGAAGCTGCTCCGCAACTGATAGCGCTCGGCCCTAGGGCCGCAATCGCGTTCCAACGCCGGTAGGTGGCCGACGGGTTTGGGTCTGTAACCCGGCCCAGAGAAGGCATATATGCCAACAAGTGACGAGAAGTCCGAACCCCAGCAGTCGGGGAATGTCAGGAAGCACAAACGCATCCTCCAGGAGATAGTCGAAGAGGAAGAGTCTGCTGCTCCTAATCTGTCACTGGACTGGATGCAGCAGAACCTCGAGTGGGGGATCAGGGTCAAGCCGGGTAAGAAGGGGCTAACTCTCGGATCTCTGAACGTCGGGATATACGGCCAAATTCCTGAGTACCACGAAGACAGGACGCGCGCCCTTCGCGGCGCCCATCCCGGCGAGGAACGCCCTAACGTAGCCAACATCAACCTGCGACACAAGCGGGACTTGTGGGCGGACAACGCTGCCGACCTTTACGAGGAAGCGATCCAGAAGCGCTGGGTCCCGGCGACCGACATTCCATGGGATACCATTGAGCCGCTACCTGACGATGTGGAAAGGGCTATGTGTCAGCTCTGCACGGAGCTGTGTCAGCAAGCCAACGTGGAGTACGAGATTGTCGCAGGGTGGATCCAGCAAATGTCGTATGGCTACCACGAGGTGAAAGTCTTCCTGGCTTCCGAGGTGTTCGACGCAGCACGGCACTTCGATGTATTCCGGAAGAGGGCATTGAGCAATGGCGGGGGCCTGGGGCTCGAGAGCCGGGGGGAAGTCGACAGAGTCATACTGCAGAGCAACAATGACTGGACTTCGACGTGCTTGTTCCTGCACGTGCTTAGGGGGTCGTTCACTCAGACCCTTTACCGGTACGGTGAGATGTACGCCCACAACCCGGCGGAGAAGGCGATCTTCGCACGGTGCCTGCAGGACAATGCGAGACACCTGACTTACAGCCTGGCGCATATCAAGTATTCCTACTCCCTGCAGCCTCGCAAGGAGAGGGTTTTCCAGAGGGTGCTCAGTATCGCCGAGGCGCAGATGGTGAGGGACCTGAAGGACCCGGTGCTGCCCGAGTCTCTGGGCGTGATCATGGGCCACGGGGTGGAAGGTGTGCGGACGGGAATGAAGCGAGTCGGGAATCTTCTGGGTGATTTCGTGAGGACATACCTGCAGAACGCTAGGTATGTCGGGTTGGAGCGCTCCGACAAGCTGGCCGAAGGGTTAGCTGTCTACCGGGACATGTAGGGCCGGGCAGACCAACAAGTCTCGCTCCTTTCTTTTTCCTAACCTCTATAATCATGCCGCATACGTCCGCGAGGACGACGTTCGAACCCCTATTGATAAGTTTGAGGAAATTCATGAAATACGGCGTCGGGATAGTGAGCAACCAGCCATTGCCTCGGGTGGTGGAGCAGGTAAAGCTAGCCGAGGATTTGGGCTACGAGAGCGTGTGGATGATCGACTCGCAGCTGAACTGCCGGGAGCTGTACGTGACGCTAACGGCCTGTGCCCTGGCCACGTCCCGGATCAAGCTGGCGGCAGGGGTTACGGCGCCGCGGACAAGACATGCGAGCGTGACGGCAGGGGCATTTGCCACACTGCACGACGTTGCTCCGGGTCGGTTGATACTAGGGATGAGTGTCGGGAACACACTGGTGAATAGTATCGGGGCGAAGAGGTCTACGATCGCCTCCCTGGAGAATTATGTAGGTAAGGTCAGGGGCCTGCTGTCGGGAGAGGAAGTGGAGTTCGGGCGAGGGGTCAGGGGAGGCATTTCGTACCTAGAGGGACCCACTGGGATACCGATCTATTTCGCGGTGTCAGGGCCCAGGATTACCAGGTCAGCGGGTCGGGTGGCGGACGGTGTTTTGCTCCATTACGGGGCCGTGCCGTCGCAGGTCAGGGAAGGATTGGAGCTAGTTAAAGAGGGGGAGTCGGAGGTTGGGAGAAATCCGGGAGAAGTGGAGAAGGCGGCATGGGTTATCACGTCGATGGCGGAGGACCGGGCTGTGGCACGGGCGCACGTGCAAGGTCGGGTGTTGACGATGTTGAAAATGGTGGATACGAGCCGATACAGCGAAGAAGACCGCCAGGCTATCGAGGTTTTCAAGAGGGACTACAACCTTGCAAGCCTGAGTGGAGGAGATGCGGAGCCGGTTCCGGGGCTCGACCCGTTCATCGACAGGTTCACTGTGGCGGGCGATGCTCAGGAAGTAAGGGAGAAGGTCGAAGCGCTTGCAGAGATGCCGGAGATTGGGGAAGTGGTAATCACGCTGCCCGGGGCCGGGGGGCCTTACCCCTCGATAGAGGCGATCATGAAGAGCTTTGCGGAGGTGGTGTTCGGGGGCTGATTAGGGAGCCCCTTGCGTAACTGCGTATTGCAGCTTCTCTACCAGCCAGATCGCCTAACCTCCACCCCCGTTCATACTTCGAGAGCCTCCCTCCTGAGGCGGATCTACGACAGCACGAGCGGCCTCGGCCCCTCCAGCTCAGGTTATGCAAAGGTCTCGAAGAGCCTTAGAGGACTTTGTACACGTAGGCTTTGTGGGAGACATCGGGTACGCCGTAGGGGAGGCTCTGGAAGGGTGGGATTTCCTCAATCAGACGCCATAAGCCTCGGCGCTCCAAGCCGTCCTGCTTAACCCTGAACTCGGTCTCAACAGGTTCTTGATGGAGCATACTGAATACGATGGTTCCGCCAGGCTTGGTTATCCTTACCAACTCATCCAAAGACGATGGCGGAGCGTGACCGACGGTGAGGACCCCCATCGCCACGACACCGGCAAAGTAACCGTTGGGGAAATCCAGGGGTTCTCCGAGGGTCATTTGTCGGGTGGCCCGGTAGATTCCCTTGCCCGCAGCCACCTGGAGCATTCCCGCAGAGAGGTCGATGGCGGTGATGTCCGAGTAGCCGAGAACGTGGAGGGCCTCGCCGAGGATCCCGGTACCCGAGCCGGCGTCCAAAATTGAGGCGTCTGTGTCAGGGAAGTGCCTTACTACCAAGCCGCTGATGACCGGAGGCATGCGATAGCCGCAGGCGGCGAGGTCGGCATCATAATCGGTGGCCCAGGAGTCGTACTGCTCCACGAGCTGCCGTTCGTCCGTTATGGCGTAGGCGTCGGCGAGCCTACGACGGCTTTCGTTTATCTCCATTCTTCCTCTAGCCGGGACGGAACTTTGGGCAAAATAGCCGGGAGTTAGGACGGGTATTCGGGGGAATAGACTCCTCTTTGGAAGGCGTCGGCGGCTTGGAGGACAGTAGCATCCTCGCCGGTGCGGCCGACCAGCATCATGCCTACGGGCAGGCCCTCCGACATGCCGCAGGGGACGGTAATGGCGGGGTGGCCCGTGACGTCGAAGGGTGCAGTGTTGGGGATCATTTCGAGGGCTCGGGCGACATAGTCTTCCCGGGAAGCGTCGGGGCTGGGGATCTTGGTGGCCTTGAGGGGGAGGGTTGGCATCAGGAGGAGGTCGACGTCCTGAAAGGCCCGGTCGTAGGCGGCCTTGAGGCTGCGGCCGAGGTTCTGGGCCTTGGCGTAGTACCTGCCGTGATAATCGTCGTGGAGGTATTGGCCGAGGAGGACGATCATCTTGAGGGTCTCGGAGAAGTCGTTGGCGCGGGTCCTGCGGCCTCGGGCGAATGCGTCGAGGAGACCGGTGGAATAGTAGCCCTTCCAGTTGGTGCCCATGCCGTTGTCGGCGATCATTAGCAGAGTGAGGCCCTCGATTCCGATGCCGTTCCAGACGTGAACGCCGTCCTTGTGCCAAGGGACGGAAACGCTGGTAACAGTTGCACCTAGGGTTTCGAAACCTGCCCCAGCCTGACGATTCATTTCGTCCACATCTTCTTCCGAAAGGTCGTCTATTCCAAAGCCTTCTTCCAGAACGCCGATACGGAGGCCGGAGACATCTCCAGTCAGGTGTTGGGTGTAGGCCTGCGCTTGAAGGTTGGCGTTCTGCCTCGGGTCCAGGCCGTCGGGTCCGGCGATTGCCTCCAGGAGGAGGGCGCAGTCGGCGGCGGAACGGGCCATGGGACCGGTGTGGTCGAGGGTTATCTCAATGGGGAAAATCCCGGTGTAGGGGACGAGGCCGTGGGTGGGCTTTAGGCCGTAAATACCACACCAGCATCCTGGTATCCGGATGGATCCGCCCTGATCGCCGCCTATGGCCATGTCGACTTCACCCGCACCTACAAGGGCGGCACTGCCGCTGGAGGAACCCCCTGCGCTACGGGTCTGGTCATAAGGATTTCGGACTGGGCCCGTGTCGGAGGTGTGGCTGCCGCCGGAGATGCACATGCTTTCGCAGACGGCCTTACCGAGGATAGTGCCTCCGGCGTCGAGGATGCGGGTGACGACGGTGGCGTCGGAGTTCGGGACGTACCCCTCCAGCACAGCGGTGCCGTTCATCATGGGAACGCCTGCGACGGAAACGTTGTCCTTTATGGCTACGGTTTTGCCTGCCAGGGGGCCGGAATCGGCGCCTTTGATTTCGCTGCGCCAGTACCAGGCGTTGAGGGGGTTGTTCTCGGGGGAGGGGCGGTGGCCGGGACTTCTCGCGTATTTGACGGGCAGAGCAGGCTCAGGAAGCTGGTCAAGCCTTTCGTAGGAGGCCATTATTGGGGAGATGAGGCCTTGGAAAGACTCCAAGTCTTCTTCGGTAAGGTCGAATCCATAGGACTCTGCGATGTCGGATAGGGCGTCCAGTGACGGGGGTTTTACACGCATATTGGCCTCCTAGAATTCTGATAGAGGACTCGCGGCAAGGGCATTATAGCGTTAGCGAGAGGGGGGGTCAGTTGGGCGTCGGGGCGAGGGTGAAGGGGAATGGGACGTTGGGGTAGCGGTCCAGGAGTCTCTGCCAAGCTCGGGTGCCGACTTCCTGGGCGGCTTCGACGACGGAGGCCTCGTCGATGGTGAGGACCTTACGGTCTCGCATTAGCCACTCGCCATCTACCATGACGGACTCTATGTCGCCGGCCTGACCGTTGTGGACAAACGCGGATACGATTCTGAGGTTGGGGACGAGGTGGGCGCGTGAGGAGTTGATGATGAAGAGGTCGGCTTGTTTGCCCAGCTCAAGGGAGCCGACTTTTTGGTCGAGGCGGAGGGCACGGGCGGAACCCATAGTGGCCCACTCGAGGACGTCCTCGGGCATGGGATGCATCTGGGAGTTGCGGCGTACTCTTTCGTAGAAGACGCCGGAGCGCAGGACCTCTACCATATCGTGTGTCATGTTGTCGGAGCCCATGGCAACGTTGCATCCGGCGGCTTCCAACTCCAGGACGGGGGCTGCAGTCGCCCGTCGGGCGGCGATGGCGGGGTTGTTTGAAATGCTCACGCCTGCGCCCCCGAGCATTGCTATTTCCGAATCATCTACGTAGCGATTGTGGGAGGTGAGGAGTCGGGGGCCGAGGAACTCGTTGGCGAAGAGGTAGTGGGTGGGCCTGACGCCATAGATGCGGCGGATGGCGTTCATCTCGACCATGCTCTGGCAGAGGTGGATGGTGTAGCCAATATCATAGCTTTCGGCCATCTCTCTGACGGAACGCAGGAGTTGGGGAGAACAGGACTCGGGGGCACCGGGAGCGAAGAAGCAGGTTATGCGGCCTCCAGCGGATCCGTTCCACTTTTCGACTAAGTCGGAGCCTCTTTGGATACTCGCCCCTCTGCGGTCATCAGAGTACTCATAGATGCCGAGTTTTGCGGGCTCGGGGGCGAGGTCTTCCATTACTTCGGCCAGTACCAGCCGGAGTCCCGTAGTTTCCAAGGCAGGGGCAAATGTCTCCGTGTTACGGCTAATTTCGATGAGAGCGGTGGTCCCGCTCCGTATAGATTCGAGGGCGCCTAGCATGACCATTGCGCGGGTCTCGTCGGGGCTAAGCATCTCTCGGATGTCCTGGGGATGTTGCAGAGTGTTGGGGTAACCCGTATCTTCGAGGATGCCACGCCCGACAGTGCGCATGAGATGGGTGTGGGCGTTGATCAGTCCCGGGAAGAAGGTCTTGCCTCGGCAATCAACGAGCTCGGCGTTGGGAAACTGGGATAGGAGGTCGGGGGTCGGGCCAAGGGCGGCGATGCGTCCTTCGTCCACGGCGAGGGCCGCATCGTACAGAATGTCCCTGTTGGGGTTGGAGGTGACTATTGTGGCATTGGTCAAAACCGTGGACATGGTGTTTGGATTCTACCTGAGAGAAGTGAAAGTGGAAACCTGCTACAGAAGCCCTTACTTTAGAGGGCCGGTCTGCTGATGCTCCTCTCGGGTCCGGAGCTGGCATTTGCGATGGGGGCGGTTTTCCTGAGCTCCGCCGTTGCAGGACTGGTGGGGTTTGGGATGGGGATGATGTTGTCTCCGCTGCTCCTGCTGGTCCTAGAGCCGGAGCCCGTGGTGCTGGCTGTCAACACACTATCCTTCGTGGGGCTGGCGATGATCGGTGTGAAGGGGCGGAAAGAAGTGTCCGCGGAAACGGCTTGGCCGCTGGTTATTGCTGGGTTGTGCGGGGTCCCATTGGGCCTGCTTGTGCTGGAAACCTTGGCCCCCGAAGCCCTGAAGATACTGATAGGGGCGGTAATAGTTGTACTGGCGGCGTTGAGCCTGTTGAGGAGGAGGGTGCCGATACCCAAGTCGAGGTTGGTGGATGGGGCATTCGGGTTTGGAGGAGCGGCACTGGTGACGGGGTTGGGTGTCGGGATTCCAATTGTGGCCTGGCATTTGTTCAACCAGGGCTTGGGGGCGAGGAAGATCAGGGTGACGATAGCGGTCTACTACTCTACGGCTGCAGTTTTTGCAATCGTCCTGTACGTCATATTCGGTATATACACCGAGGAAAGATGGCTGCTCAATATGATGCTTCTACCGGCAACCTTGGCCGGATTCTGGGTTGCATCCCGCTTGGTCGGGAGAATGAAAGAATCGATGTTGAGGTTTGCGGTCGTCGCGGTCATAATCATTTCCGGCCTGACGCTGTTGATAAGGGAACTGGTAGAACGATACAGTTGAAGGACGGATTTCGGTTTACTAACTCAACATAAAACCAAGAAAGTAAGGGACACAAGGAGCATGGAAGACGATATCAAGCCTCAGCGGGGGATGGTGATTGTGGCGCATCCCGACGATGCGGAGTGGGGATGCTCGGGGACGGTGGCGAAGTGGTGCAAGGATGGAATGGACGTAGTCTACATCATATGCACCAACGGGAATAAAGGAACTGACGTCCTGGAGATAGACAACCAGCAACTGGCCGAGATGAGGAGGCAGGAGCAACGCGATGCTGCTGACGTGTTGGGCGTGAGGGACGTAATTTTCCTCGACTATGAAGATGCCATGCTCACGCCATCACTGGAGCTGCGCAAGGACATTTCCCGGGAGATAAGAAGGCACAAGCCCGACATCCTTATTTCACCGTGTCCAATACGCAGCTTCGATCACGGAGACTATATCGGGCACCCGGACCATATTGCGGTGGGAGAAGCAACGATGTCGGCGGTGTACCCGGCGGCCCGGGATAGACTCACGTTCCCCGAACTCCTGGACGAGGGTTTCGAGCCTCACAAGGTTACCCAATTGCTGGTGATGGACCGTGGAGGAGATGTCAACACGGTCATAGACGTGACAGACACTATCGAAACAGCCATCGAGGCCTTGAAACAGCACAGGAGCCAGGTGAGGCCGGAGGACGCCGAGAAATTCATGCGGCTCTGGCGCAGTGAGATGGGAAAGCCGAAGGGCATCAAGTACGCCGAGGCATACAGGGGTTTCAATATAAGGGATTGAGGGTGTGCTCTTACCAGAAGGCCCACGCTTGACTGGTCTTTCGGGGACCGGATCACCCTCACCCTAGCCCTCTCCCTCGATGAGACCTTTGCATAACTCAGGCATGAGGGCAAAAATAAGGTGAAAAAGTTTCCATGTATGAGGAGAGTGGCATGCACCGAGACATGGGCCAACCGTCATTAGCAGAATCATTGTTGCCTGAGACATTAGGCAACAACCAACGGCTGGAACGAATCGACGATGCGGTGGACTGGGGACGGTTCGGCGGATTGGTGACGGGAGTCTACTCGGCATGTGAGGGGAGGCCGAGCTATCCACCGCTGACGATGGTGAAGGTGCTATTGCTGGAGCAGTGGTACAACCTGTCGGATCCTCAGATGGAGGAGGCTCTGGGGGACCGGATATCGTTCCGGCGGTTTGTGGGGTTGGGCCTTCAGGATGAGACTCCCGATCACTCTACGATCAGCCGGTTCCGTGCCATGTTGACGGAGAGAGGGGTAGGGGAAGGGTTGATGGAAGAGTTGAACAGACAGCTAGAGGAGAAGGGATTGATGGTGAAGGCAGGGACACTGATGGATGCGACGCTGGTGGAGTCCCAGGGGAGGCGGGTGTCAAAGATAGAAGAGGCTACGGATAAGGATGCGGCATGGGCACGTAAGGGGGGACGGCATTACTACGGGTACAAGGTGCATGTTGGGGTGGACGAGGGAAGTGGGCTGATACGGAAGGCGGTGTTGACACCGGCCAACATAAACGACACGGAGGTGGCCGACGAGTTGATAATGGGAGACGAGGGGGCGGTGTACGCTGATCGGGCGTACGACACGCATGCGAGGAGGCAGAGGCTGAAGTCTATGGGGATAGGGGACGGGATTATGAAGAGGGGGAACAAGCATCATCCTGAAGTTAGCGAAGAGGATAAGGAACGGAAC
The DNA here is from genome assembly GCA_965222055.1 of Dehalococcoidia bacterium. Taxonomy (GTDB): domain Bacteria; phylum Chloroflexota; class Dehalococcoidia; order Plut-88900; family Plut-88900; genus Plut-88900. The sequence continues at coordinate 2,141,040 of CBDCTF010000007.1, read as the reverse complement.
GAGCTGATATCGAGGGTGAGGGCCAGAGTGGAGAAGGTGTTCGGCACGCTGAAACGGACATACGGGTACAGTCGGGTGCGCTACATAGGGTTGGAACGGAATGCAACGGAGATGTGGTTGAAGTGTATGGCGTACAACCTGCGCAGAGCGGACCGGATAGTCCTGAATGGAAGATGAGGAAGTGAGGGAGCCAGTGGGTTACGCAAGAACCTCTGCCGTTGAACCGGCCCCCGGGGGCCGTTCGGGGCTGTTATCCAACACCGGACCCCCCCGTCCCAAGGCATAGAATCACCGGCCTCAGCAACTCAGACACCCCAAAATCACAACACAATGAGTTACGCAAAGGTCTCATCGAGGGAGAGGGGACAGGACACATCCATAATCCCTTCCAGGAAAGGTGCGTAAGGTCTCATCCAAGTGTGCATGGCAATTAGTATGAAGGGCAGCAAATGAGCAGCGTTAACCTTGCTGGAAAAGTGCAGACGGTTCTCGGGCCTATAGACCCAAATGATCTGGGCGTGACGATGACGCACGAGCACCTGCTTGTGTCGACGGTCGGGGTGTACAAGGAGCCGACGGAGGCAAGTCTCAAGGCGAAGTTTGAAGCTCCCTTCAGCATAGAGATTCTCGGATGGTTGCTCCACGGGAGGGGAATCAACAAGGATAATTCCAAGCTGGACCACATCCCCACCATCGTTAAGGAAGTGGGACTGTATAAGGAGTTTGGCGGTTCGGCGCTGGTGGATGCGACGAGCCTGGGGTTGGGTCGGGACCCGGTGGGGCTAACTCGCATCTCCCGGGCGACGGGAGTACACGTGATCATGGGGTCGTCGTTCTACGTTGGTGTGACGCACCCCGAGGATATGGATGAAAGAAGCGAGGAATCCCTGACCGGGCAGATAGCCGGGGATGTGCTGAGGGGTGTGGGTAGCACGGGGATAAAGGCGGGGATAATGGGGGAGGTGGGGTGCACATGGCCCCTGCGCCCTACTGAACGGAAAGCGCTACGGGCCACGGCTCGGGCGCAGAGGCTCACGGGCGCGCCGATATTGATACATCCGGGTCGGGATCAGACGAGCCCGGCGGAGATCATGGAGATCCTGCTGGAAGCGGGGGCGGATCCCAAGCGGGTGATTGTCGGGCACCTGGACAGGACCATCTTCGACAAGAAATTGCTGAAGGAACTGGCTAATACAGGCTGCTTCCTGGAGTACGACGTGTTTGGTCAGGAGACTTCACTATATCCAGCGGCTCCCCACATAGATATGCCCAACGATGCGCAACGGCTGAACATGCTGGCATGGCTGATAAGCGAGGGGCACGGGGGACAGATTCTTGTCTCGCATGACATCGCTCGTAAGAACCGGCTGGTGCAGTACGGGGGGCACGGGTACTGCTATTTCCTGGAGTACATGGTGCCAAGGATGCGGATAAAGAAGTTCAAAGAGGAGGACATTCGGCGGATTCTGGTCGACAATCCCAAGCGGGCCCTTACTTTCGTAGACCCGGTGGAGGGTTGAGATTTTTCTGCCGTTAGCATGAAGGAATCTCGGTGAGTGAAGTGAACCTGGCGGGTAAGGTGCAGACGGTTCTCGGGCCAATAGAGCCGGAGGACCTGGGCGTGACCATGACGCACGAACACCTGCTATCGTCGTTCGATGGGGTGTCCGAAGTGCCGGAGGAGGCGAGCGAGAAAGGGAAATACGAAGCTCCATTCAGCATCGAGATCCTGGGTTGGATTCATCACGGGCAAGGGGTAAATAAGGACAATTCCAAGCTGGACGATATCCCCACCATCATTGCAGAAGTGAGGCTGTACAAGGAGTTCGGTGGCTCGGCGCTGGTGGATGCTACGAACATAGGTCTCGGGCGGGACCCGGTGGGGCTGACCCGCATATCCCGGGCGACGGGGGTGCACGTGATCATGGGGTCTTCCTTCTATGTGGGGGCGACGCACCCGGCCGACATGGATGAGAGGAGCAAGGAGTCGCTGACCGAGCAGATAGCTGGAGACGTGCTGAGAGGGGTGGGCAACACGGGTATACGGTCGGGGATAATGGGAGAGGTGGGGTGTTCGTGGCCGCTGCACCCCAACGAGCGGAAGGCGCTACGGGCCACGGCTTGGGCACAGAGGCTGACGGGGGCGCCCATCCTGATACACCCGGGCAGGGACCAATCGAGCCCAGCGGAGATCATGGAGATCCTGCGGGAGTCGGAGGCCGATCCCAAGCGCGTGATTATCGGGCACCTGGAGCGTACGATCTTCGACAAGAAGCTGCTGAAGGAGCTGGCGGAGACTGGGTGCTTTCTCGAGTACGACTTTTTCGGAGAGGAGGCCTCGTATTTCCCGGCGGCGCCTCACATAGACATCCTCAATGACGCGCAGCGGCTGAGTATCATGACGTGGCTGATAAGCGAGGGGCACGGGCACCAATTACTGGTGTCGCATGACATAGCCCAGAAGAAGCAACTGGTTAAGAACGGAGGCCAAGGGTACTGCTACTTCCTCGAATACATGGCGCCGAGAATGCGGATCAAGGGCTTCGAGGAAGAGGACATCCGGCGGATACTGGTAGACAATCCGAAACGGGCGTTGACCTTCGTGGAACCTGTGGAGGATTAAGGGGCTCTTCAGGGAGCTCCAAGGGTGGCGATCCATTTCCAGCAACTCGAAGGAGAGGTCATAGATGCGATTCGATAGCTCGATATTCTGGCATACGAAGAAGGTAATTCCCTGGCACATCCAGGTTGGTGAGTACAGGGAGTATGGCCGGGCTCTGGAGGCGCTGGGTTTCACGACGGCGTGGGTAGCGGAGCACCATCTTTGGCACGACGGCTTCTTCTCGACGGCCACGAACCCGATAATGACGGGGCTGGACATAGCCCTCCACACCAAGACGCTGAAGGTGGGACAGAGCCCAACCTCGATATGCGACTGGCACCCGATCCGTGTGGCCGAGGACATAGCAACCCTGGACCATATGACGCTGGGGAGAGTTGAGTTCGGGATTGGGAGGGGGTTCAACAGCCGGTGGGGAGCACAGTTGAACCCGGAGGCCGATCGGCGGAACAACGAAAAGAACTATGCCCTGTTCACCGAGTCTCTGGACATAATCATAAAGGCGTGGACTGAAGAGGCATTCAGCCACAAGGGCCGTTTCTACACGATCCCCTTACCGGGCTGGATGGAAACCGATCCCGGTGTACCTCTTACTCCTCCGCACTACACTCCGGAAGGGGAGCTGGTTAAGGTGTCCGTGCTGCCGAAGCCATACCAGAAACCACATCCACCGATCACTCAGATGGTAACCAGCAACCGGTCTTGGGAAGTGGCCGGGGCTCGGGGGCTGTTTGGGATGGGGTCGGCGAGGTCTTTGGAAGGGATCAGGGACGGGTTCGAGGCGTACAAGAGAGGTACCGAGAGTGCAGGGAATGGACTGCGCCTGGGAGAGAAGACCTCCATCCAGTTCATGACGTTCTGCGCCAAGACGATGGAGGAAGCCATCAGCATTGCCAGGCCGGGAATTAACGACCTGTACGGAAATATCGAGGCGCACATGGGTCGGGTGCGGCAGGGTCTGTTGGGGTCGAGCGAGAAGCTGGAAAACGACGACCTGAACTGCGACTGGTTCGACTTCCTGTGGAAGCACAACGTAATCATGGTGGGAACGCCGGACCATATTGCGGAACAGCTGGAGACGCTGAACAGGGAGATCAATTTTCAGCACTTCCAGATATTCCCCAGCATTCCGTTCATAAGTTTCGAGCAGTACATGGAGAGTATCGAGTTGTTTGGGACGGAGGTCGTGCCGAGGCTACAGGACAAGAATGGCAACTAAAGGACAGTGACCAATACGATTCAGAGCCCGAATAAGGCAATGGAGGAAAACGTGGACTACGAATACGTTCTAACTGAGAAAAAGGGCAGGATCGGGTACGTGATTCTGAACCGGCCAAAGAAGCTGAATGCGCTAAACAAGGCATTCGTGGGCGAGATTGTCGATGCGCTGAAGGGCATGGATGACGACCGTGAGGTGAGGGTGATAGTGATCAAGGGGAACGGGCGGGCTTTCACGGCAGGGGCCGACCTGGCGCCAGACCAGCCCAACCGCACCTCGGATGTGACGACCGCTTACGATTACAAGAGGGTTACGAGAGTCTGGACCGATGCCGCTGACATGATACGCGGCATAGGCAAGCCGACCATCGTGCAGGTGCACGGCTACTTCCTGGCAGGGGCTACGGATCTGTTCCTTCTGTGTGATTTCATCTTAGCTGCGGAAGATGCGCAGATAGGATGCCCGGACGTGAAGGGGATGCAGAGCGTACTCAGGCATGCGTGGACGTACCTAGTCGGGCCGCAATGGGCGAAGTATGTCCTTCTGACGGGCGACAACATAGACGGTAAGACTGCAGAGCGAATCGGGCTGACGTTCAAGTCGGCGCCGGCGGATGAGCTGGAGGCGGAGGTGGACAAGCTGGCGCAGAAGATAGCGCTGCTACCGCTGGACCTGCTGGAGCCGAACAAGTCGCTGGTGAACAAGGTGCTGGACAACATGGGATTCGCCGCGTCCCAGAGGCTGGCAGTCGAGAACTCTGCGTTCACACACCTGGCTCCCCAAGTGCGGCAATTCTACGACATGGTGGAGGAGAAGGGTCTGAGGCCGGCGCTCGAGTGGCGTGCGGAGACGTACGGGGGGATCAGGGTGAAGAAGGAAGAGTAGGGGCTTCTTCTCGGCGGCCCTTGCGCTCCCACGGGGGAGCGCAAGGGCCGCCATGCGGGTTGCCTGCCTACGCATCGGGTGTGGGTTGAAATGGAAGTATACGAGTATATAATACACGTATACGTAATATGGCGTGGAGTATGACGATGAAGAAAAAACTCACCATAACTGTAGACGAGGAATTGATACCCAAGGCCAAGCAGTACGCCTATTCCCGGGGCGAGTCCCTATCTTCCCTAATAGAGCGGTCCCTGAGGGAAGCGGCTGCCAAATACGAGCCGACGTTCGCCTCCAGGTGGAGGGGACAGTTCCGCCCTGCAGAGAAGGGTGACTCGCGGTACGAAACCCTCGCCCGCAAATACCTCCGATGATCCTCATCGATACGGACGTGCTTGTCGACGTCGCCCTGGACAGAGCCCCCTTTGCCCAAGCGGCATCCGAAGTCCTAAACCTGGTTGAGCTCGGCTATGAAAAGGCTTGCATAGCCTGGCACAGTGTTTCGAACATGTACTATCTGATGTCACCGGGACATGAGGGAATGGACATCCGTGACTTTATCGTGCAGCTAACCCACATTGTGGATGTTGCTCCTACGGATACCGAAGGGGTGCGCTATGCAGCCTCTCTCCCCATGAAGGACTTTGAGGATGCAATGCAGGTAGCTGCGGCCCGTGCATGCGGGGCGGGGCACATCGTGACAAGGAACTTCAAGGACTACACTCAGTCCCCGATCCCTGCGATCAGCCCGCAAGATGCCGTAAAGAGACTAAGGTAGTCCGAAAGCACGTTATCGGGATTCCCAGATTGGTGTTTTGCCATTGTGGGTCTCGGTGAGGCGGGCCTGTTTTTTGAGATGGCGAACGGCCACCATGACCTGAGGGTCGCCGTGGCGGCGGAACCTGCCCATCACCTTACTTGTTGCGCGGGGGCGTTGGCAGTAGTCCCAGATTGCCTCGGCGAGGGGGTTGTTGGCGTCGGGGAGATGTTCCAGAGGCGTGATGTAAGTGCAACCCCGGTTTCCATAGACGTCCTCTCCCGGTGTGAACTCGAGGCTGTCCCGGTAGCCGGAGAGGAACTGCCTCAGGCGGCTGCGTAGAGTTCCACCCTGGCCGGATGCTCCCCAGCCGTGAATTATCGTGAGTTCGACCCGGCCCTTGCCTGAAGCGAGCGCTTGATTGTAGAAATCGACGAACCGCCTACGGGCTTCCGACCAAGTGTAACCGTGAAGGTCCAACTCCCAAGCGGTCGTGTTCCGTCTAGGGGTCATTTTGGCTCCAGACTTGCGGAGGCCTAAGGAGGGATAGAGTGGTGCGGAAGGTGGGACTCGAACCCACACGCCCGAAGGCACATGATCCTAAATCATGCTCGTCTACCGATTCCGACACTTCCGCCCGGTCCGAAATCTGCCAGAGCCCCAAGCCCTAGCAGCACTTAAAGTCTCCCACCAAAGGCCGAGGGGCGCAAGCGGGGGTGGATGGGGGTGAGAAGTTCTTAACGACGTGGTTAGTGTGAAGATGTGCTCCCCCCGCTCATACTTAGAGAGCCTCCCGCCTCGGCGGATCTACGACAGCACGAGCGGCCCCTCCCGCCCCAGGACCCGGTTCGGGGTGAACATGTTAGGGTATAATCAAAGGTGAGATGGGTAGCAAAGTTGAAATGTTGACGGCGGTCGGGCCGGAGGTGAGGCCGATTGCCGAGTATGCCCGGAAGGTCGAGCAAGCCGGTTGGGACGGCATATCCGTATATGATTCTCAGAACCTTACTGCCGACAGCTATGTGGGGATGACCATCGCTGCGATGGCGACGGAGAGAATAGGGATAAGTTTAGATGTCACCAATCCTTTGACTCGACACCCGGCGGTTACTGCGGGTGCCATCGCGAGTGTGCAGCAAGTGTCGGGTGGGCGGGCGGTCCTCGGGATCGGGCGAGGAGACTCGGCCCTGGCGTACGTGGGCCATGCGCCGGTGTACACCAGCTTCTTCGAGAGGTACCTCGAAGCACTGCAGGCCTACCTAAGGGGAGAAGGCGTGCCATTTGACGAGCTGACCTTCGGCAGGGGTATGGCACCGGATGTGGAAACTCTAAAGTTGGCGGAGGCCCCGGAAGACAGCCGCATGATTTGGTTGGACCCGGAGGACAAAAAGGTGCCCGTAGCCGTTGCGGCCAGCGGGCCGAAGGTGATCGGAGTTGCGGCCCGCCACGCCGACATAGTGATGTTAGCGCTGGGAGCCGAACCTGACAGGTTCAAGTGGGGGATGGAACAGGCTCGTGATGCCCGAAAGGAAGCGGGACTAGACCCTGACGGCATACGATATGGAGCTTACCTAGTTGTTGTCTGTCATCCCGACGTGGAAGTGGCGAGGGAGTTATATCCCCACCTAGACGGGGTTGCCCGCTTTTCGGTAATGCACGGCAAGACTTATGGGCCCGTGTCCAAGCAGGACCAAGAAGTGCTTAAGGGTCTGCACAAGGGCTTCAAGATGTTCAATATGAGCGAACACAGTTCGAGCATCGCGCGGCCTGCGGGGTTCGTGGACCGTTTCGCGATAGTCGGGCCACCGGAGGAATGCATCAGGCGAATCCGGGAGGTTATCGACCTGGGTATCGACAGGATCGTAGTTAATGGGCCGACGGTTGACGCGGTGGAGGATGAGGCGAAGATAGCGGCAGACCTGATGGCCAAGGAAGTGCTTCCGGCGTTTTCGGGTTAGGGCAGCAGATCGGACTTTCGACGGTATGCCGGACCGAGGGTGCTACGGTTTCAACACACTTTCCGTTACTCCTACTCCTCTCCGGTAAGCGGTTCGGCGATGTGCCTTGCTTCAAGTCTTGGGAGGGCGGTGGACAGGATGGGGTAGAATCGGGATGTTATGAAAAACAAAGTAGAAATATTGACGGCCGTTAGCCCAAATACCCGGCGAGCTGCGGACTATGCCAAACGCGCGGAGGAGGCAGGCTGGCACGGTATCGGGTTCTTCGACTCCCAGAACCTGGGAGGGGACACATACGTCTCGATGGCGCTGGCGGCGGCGGTGACTGAGCGGGTAGAGCTGAGCACGGATGTTACCAATCCCCTGACCCGACATCCGGCGGTGACGGCGGGGGCGATTGCGAGCGTGCAGGAGGCGTCGGAGGGTCGGGCGGTGCTGGGAATCGGGCGTGGTGACTCGGCACTGGCGTTCGTAGGACATGCGCCCGTGTACTCCAGCTATTTCGAGAATTACCTGAAGGCGCTGCAAGCCTACCTCAGCGGAGGAAGCGTGGCCTTCGAGGAACTGACGCACTGGCGGGGAATGGCACCACATGTTGATACGCTGAGGCTGGCGGATGCCCCGGATGACAGCAGCCTCAGGTGGCTCGACTCCAAAGACAAGAAGGTGCCCGTGGCCGTTGCAGCGTCCGGGCCAAGGGTGATCGGAGCGGCGGCGAGACAGGCCGACATCGTTACGTTTGCCCTGGGGGCAGACATTGGAAGGCTGAGGTGGGGACTGGAACGGGCCAGAGCAGCGCGTCGGGAGGCGGGGCTGGACCCGGACGGAATCCGATACGGAGCTTACCTAAACATTGTCTGTCATCCCGAAGTGGAAGTGGCTAGGGAGTTGATAACGTTCTTGGACACGTTTGCCCGATTTTCCGTGATGCACGGGAAGACGTACGGGCCGGTTACCCAGATGGAGCAGGAAGTCCTGACGGGGATGCATAAGTCTTTCAACATGCGGGACCACACCACTCCGGATGCTCCCCCCGCGGAGTTTGTGGACCGATTTGCGATAGTCGGGCCTCCAGAGACGTGCATCAGGCGAATCCAAGAGGTTTTAGACCTGGGTATAGACAGGATGGTTGTGCTCGGGCCGACGGTGGACGAGGTCGAGGGTGAGACTAAGCTGGCTGCGGACCTGATGGTACAGGAAGTTCTTCCGGCGTTTTCAGGTTAGGTGTGTAGGGCGGACTCTCAGCGGAATGCCAGTGCCAAGGCGCTACCGGGTACGGTACACGTCCCGCTACCTCTATTCGTCGACAGTGAGCAGTTCGGTGATGACACTTTGTCACAAACCTCAGGAGGACGGTAAAGAAGGCGCAGAGACGATGACGTCGGCTAAACATTTGGGTGGACATTACGAAATAACATCGGTGTGTTGTGAATAACAAAGTAGAAATGTGGACGTTCGCCTATCCGGATGTACGCCAGATAGGGGAATATGCCCGGAGGGCCGAGGAGGCGGGTTGGGACGGCATATCCGTTGGCGACGTTCAAAGTGCATCGGGCGACATGTACGTGGCGATGACGCTTGCGGCGATGGCGACGGAGCGAATCAAGATCGGCTCGGACGTGACGAACCCGCTAACCCGACACCCGGTGATTACTGCTGGGGCTATCGCGAGTGTACAGCGGGTGTCGGATGGGCGGGCGGTCCTGGGGATCGGGAGGGGTGATTCGGCATTGGCGCATGTTGGTCATGCGCCGGTCTACACGAAGCTTTTCGAGAGCTATCTTAAGGCTTTACAGGCTTACCTCAGCGGAGACGGCGTACCCTTCGACGAGCTCACCTTTGGCCGGGGGATGGCGCCGCACGTGGACACGCTCAAGCTGGCGGAAGCACCGGAGGACAGTCGGCTCACGTGGCTTGGACCCGAAGACAAGAAGGTGCCGGTAGCGGTTTCGGCCTCGGGGCCGAGGGTGATCGGAGCGGCGGCTCGACACGCTGACATAGTGATGTTGGCGGTGGGAGCGGATCTCGGGAGGCTGGGCTGGGGGCTGGAACAGGTTCGAAACGCGCGAAGAGAGGCTGGCCTGGACCCCGAGGGAATCCGGTGCGGCGCCTATCTAAGCGTAGCCTGCCATCCCGACGTCGAAGTGGCGAGGGGGCTTACACCTGAGTTGGACACGTTTGTCCGCTTTTCCAACATGCACGGGAAGACAAACGGGCCCGTGACACAGCAGGACCAAGAGGTGCTTACGGCAGTCCACAGGAACTACGATGTACGTGACCATAGCTCGTCGGCTGTGTTGCCTGCGGAGTTCGTGGACCGGTACGCGATAGTCGGGCCTCCGGAGGAGTGCGTAAGGCGGATGCGCCAAGTGGTGGATATGGGATTCGACAGGCTAGTAGTGTATGGCCCGACAGTGGACGAGGTTGATGGTGAGAAGAAGGTGGCGGCAGACCTGATGGTCAAGGAAGTGCTGCCGGCGTTTTCGGGTTAGGGGAGACCTAGCGGAGGTCCCGCTGTATGACAGGCCCAGTCCGTTATTGCATCAAACACACCTCCCGCTACATGTACTCTTCGCCGGTGAGCAAGTCGGCGATGACCCTCTGCTTCAGGCCTCGAGAAGAGGATGGTCAATCGTTGCTGAGCTTCGAGATAGAGACCATTCCCGCTATCTCACTTACCTCCGAGACCGACTATTTCGGGAACATTAAGCACTTCCTGATCATCCACCAGCCTCATGAGTTGTTGGAGATCACGGCGCTTTCCACGGTTGAGCCAGGCCCTAAAGCGCCCCTGCCGGAATCCCTGGCACCTGAAACGTGGGCCGAGATTCAAGCGTGGAGGGACTTAGTGGAGTATTGGGATTTCATGCATCCGAGCCGGTTTGCCCGTTTATGTCCCGAGTTGTCGGACTTCATGTCGGGGCACGGGCTGGACAAGGCTGTGGGGGACCCGCTCGGCGCATTGGTACGTCTTACCGGCAAATTGTATGAGGCTTTTCAGTACGTGCCAGGCAGCACATCGGCGGTGTCTCCAATTGAGCACATTCTGGAGTCTGGGAAGGGCGTCTGCCAGGACTACGCGCACGTGATGATATCGATTGCCCGTTCATGGGGTTTACCGTCCCGCTACGTATCGGGCTATTTGTATGTGGAGGACGATGTCGGCCAGCCGATTCCGGCAGCGGCAGGACATGCTTGGGTGGAATGCCGGCTCCCGGGGCTCGGGTGGGTGGGTTTCGACCCGACGAATAACTGGATTGTCGGCCAACAGCACGTGCGGGTTGCGGTGGGTCGGGACTATCAAGACGTGGCCCCGACTCGGGGGATATTCCGAGGGGGTGGGGGTACAAGGCTGGAGGTTGAGGTGCGGATGGAGTCGATACCCGGCTCTCGCTAACGGAGATTGCCCCCGGAATAAGACGGGTGAGGTCTACCGGGCACCGTAGATTAGGTTGGGGAGCCAGAGGGCTATCTGCGGGAAGGCGAGCACAAGTCCTGCAGTGACGGCCATGCAGCCCATGAAGGGCAACACTCCTATCCAGACGTCCTTGATTGTGCTTTCCCGCGCCACTTGGCCGGTTTGTTCCGCCTGCTCCCGGTCAACGTCCCGGCGCACGCCGTGGAGGACGTAGAGGTTGATGCCCTCGGGGGGGCTGATGAGGGCTGCTTCGACCAAGATGACCATGATCACGCCGAACCAGACCAGATCTACGCCCGCGGCCTTCAGGGCGGGCAGGAGGATTGGAACGGTGGTTACCATCATGGCGAAGCTTTCCATGAAGGTCCCCAAGACCAGGTAGAAAATGACCAGGGCGAGGACCAACTGCCAGTCGTTCAGATTCAAGTCCGTGATGACTTGGGCGATCTGCTGGGAGAGGCCCAGCCTGGCGAATGCGAAGCTCAGGGTGAGGGCAGCGAGGACGATAAGGAAGATCATGCCGGTGGTACGTACGGCGGAGATAATCGAATCACGGACCATCCCAAAGTTACGGTCGAAAACGGCGGAGACGGTTTGTCGGTCGGGCATGGGGGCTAAGAGGAGCGTCTCTCGGGCACTGGGAGTGAATATCCTGATTAGCCCGGTGCCTCTTAAGAACCGCCCAGCGAAGGGTCTGATTAATTCACCGGAGTTGAGCAGGATGGCGAGGACGAACGCACCGGTCACACCGAAGGCTGCGGCCTCGCTGGGAGCGGCGATATTCAGGTAGATGACGCCTAGCACCAGGAAGACGAGGGCCAGTACAGGCAAAAGTTGGATAAGGCCGAGGAGCCTTATTTTCCACCCGACCCAAGTGGCAAAACTGTCGCCCTGCTCCCTCGGGGCCATGCCTCGCCATAGTAAGGCGACTATGGCGATCATCACCATGAAAGAGACTGAGAGTAGTAGACCGGGGATGAATCCGGCCATATAAAGGCGGCCGACGGACTCTTCGACCAGTACGCCGTATAGGATCAGGCTGATGCTTGGAGGAATAAGGATGCCGAGGGTGCCGCCTGCGGCAAGGGAGCCGATGACCATTCGCTCTGAATAACCCCGCTGGCGGAAGGAAGGAAGCGAGGCTCGGCTAATGGTAGCTGACGTGGCGACGCTGGAACCCGAGCACGCGGCGAAGATGGCCGAAGAGACGATGTTAGTATGAATCAGGCCGCCGGGAAGGAACCATATCCAGCGGGAAATAACGGAATACATCCGCTCGCCCATGCCGGAACGATTCATCAGTTCTCCCATGAGTAGGAAGAGAGGTACGGCAACAAGGATGAACCCGGTGTTCACATCGAAGGCCTTGCTGGCCATGATGTTCCACAGGGCCGGCTTGCCAAAGAAGAAGAGCATGATGAGGGAGAGACAGCCCAACGCCCCGGCGACATACATGCCTGCCAGGAAGAAGGCACTCATTAAGCCAAATGCTACGCCAATGGCCAACGTCTAACCTCTCTGGTCTCTTTGCGTAACTCCCAGAACGGGACCAAATTTGGCATGTTATTCGTCCTAATCAATCGTGAATTCCCGCCCCTGGATTCCCGTTTTAACGGGAATGACGGTTATGCAAAGGTCCCATCGAGGGAGAGGGAAAGGGTTACCTCCACCGGATTCCGGCTTGGGGGCCGGAACAACGGAGAAAGAAGGGTGGGTTAGTAAGGGAGTGTGAGAGGGCAAATCCTAGATTCCTCGCGGAGCCTCGGAATGACATACAAATGGGGAGGGCCGCGTTACTTCATCGGGAGCCGTCCTGGGTGATTGGGGGTGGGGGTGATGCAGTAGTCAATCCTTCACCGAGGTCTTCATGGCTGATGTCGTTGCCGCCCATTGCCTTGTGGATACGGGGAAGCCACGTCTCGGCGAGGGAGGACAGCATCATTTGGAAGGTGGATACCAGCAGGAGCGTGTATCCGACTGCGATGATGGCCTTGGGGAAGAAAAGAGGAGTACGAGGGGAGTCGTTGCTGTAATGATTTTGCTGGTATGACGTGATGACGTCTCCCCACAGCTTCCAGGTGACGACGTAGGCCAGAAAGGCTATTCCCATGATTGCAACGAAGTCGGCAATGGCGCGAAGCCTTGGGCCCATGCGGGGAAGGAGGACGTCGATACGGACGTTGGCATCTGAACGTAGGGCGTAAGCGAGGCCCCATGTGGCGGCCATGCCGAGGATGTAGCCGCTCATTGCGTCGGTGCCGGGGGCTCGGGGCCACCCCAGGTTTCGGGCCACGACCTGGTAGGTGATGAAGAATCCGAGAAGGAGGAGTTCGAGGCCGCAGATGTAGCCGAGATATTTGTAGAGGATATCGGCTTTTTTGGTGACGGCGCGCAAGGCAAAAAGCAGGTAAAGGGCGGGGGTCCTGCGTCCGGTGTAGGTCGAAAGGCTAATGGCGGCCATGCGCGGCTCGGCGGGCTAGGGATTTAAGGGGATTGTAGGGAGAGTCGGGGGTTGGTGCAATGTTGAGCAGGAGGGAGCCCTCCCAGAGCCTCTGGATTCACGCCACGGCGCACCTTCGGCCCGATTGCCCGGGCATGACAATCAAAAGACAGGGCCTAGTAAAGGAAGAGGTTGATACAAGTGCCACGCACCTGCATCAGCCTCTTCTTTTGGAAGCGTTGTTGGACGCTACTTGGCGCGGGAACCTTTAGTAATGGGGACCTGGCTGATAGAGCCGTCTTCGTTGAACCAGATGCCTAAGTAGGGGCTGACCTTCTCGTTGGCAATGGCTATAACGTTCTCGTTTCGGCCGGGGAAACCGAGACGCTCCAGCCAGCCAGGGAGAACGTGTTGAGGGAGCACGACGTTATCGATGTGCTCAAGTATCTCAGATGAAAAGGGCACGAGCTGCATGCCAAGAGTCCTGTTGGCCTCAATTGAGTACAAGTTGTCGAAGGGAGCGAGGCGCAGGGCCTCCAATTCGGACTTGGCACCTTCCTCAATAATGATCTGCTGCAGGTCTTCCGGGATATCGTTCCAGATGTCCTTGTTGATCATGTTGTTGGTGTATCCAAATCCGATGATCGGGCCAGCCATGTAGTCCGTTACCTCATATATCCTATCCGAGAGGGATAGGAGGACTCCAAGGGTGGCGGCGTCGACTTGTCCAATCTCGACTGCGGTGTAGGACTGGCCGGGGCCTAGGAATACAGGCTCTGCGCCCATGCCGGTTATGAAGTCGGATATCGAGGCGCTGTGGGAGCGAATCTTCATGTCCTTGAAGTCGGCAATGGTAGCGAGTGGCTTGTTGCCATAGAACCACTGGTCGGAGCCACCGAACCAGTTGCGGTTGACTACAGGACTGCCGCCGCTGGCGTCGAGGATTATTTGGTCGATGTCTGGTGCCAGCTCCGTGAGGATTGAGTAGGAGGTCTCCCAGTCTTGAGAGACACCCCACAGGGACTGGATCTCAAGGGCGGGAACAGCTCCTGCTACGTAGCCGGTGTAGATGTTAGCCATGTCCAAGGTCCCGTTGCCGACCTGCTCAAGGGTCTCGGGACCGGCGAGCCCCAATTCCGGGAAGGAAGTCACGGTGAGCTTTACCTGTCCGTTGGTGCGCTGCTCCAAGTTGGGGGCCAAGTAGGTCTGAATCAGGACACAGGCAGCGAGGACTCGGTTAATGCATGCATGTTGAATCTCGATGCTCTCTCCCGAAGAGGTGAGTGGGGTGGGGTTAGTGAGTCGGGCTTTCTCTATGAGGCCCTGGTAGTAGTCGCTGGTGTAAATGAACATGTGGCTGGCGATTCCCATGTCGGGGAAGCCGAGGATGGAAGCCGCCAGGGCCTGGAGGTATTGGGCTTCGCTAGCCTGGAACATGAGGCCAGGGTGGGGTGGGGGGCCGATGAGCTGTGTGGGGTCCCCAAGGAATATCGCGCCGGGTCCGCCCGCGTGTTCGGCGGCGTATGCTGCGAGGGCTTCTTCATCGGAAGTGGAGGGGAGTGCGGGAGTCGGGGTGTCTGCAGGGGTTGGGGTGTCTGCGGGGGTCGGGGTGTCCACGGGAGTGTGGGCTTCAGCGGCAGCGGTGGGTTGGGTAGGGGTGATGGCGGTGGTCTTGGGCTCAGTGTCTTCACCGTCTCCCCCTCCGCAAGCGGTGAGAGAGAGGACGAATACAACGGAGAAAAAGGTCAAGGCCAAGGCGATAGTACGACTGCGTTTCATCACTAAACTCCGCTACGCGCTAAGGGACAGGACGATTTAAGGGGATTGTAGTTATGGCGAGGTGTCCTAGTCAAACACGTTTAGGAATGGGCAGTCATGATCCGGCCTGCTCTCTCCAGAAGGATTTGCTTTGCGGTTTCCCGTGCGCCGTCCAGGTTATCGACATAGCGTTCCGAAGGGACGCGTTTCAGGACATTAAGGGCGCGAAGGGAAGTGGCGGGGGCTCCCTTGAGTCCCATCACGATACAGTCGGTATCCTGGTCATGGGCGACGTCGATCATATACTCGACGACAAGGGATGCGCTGTCGTCTATATACTCAGTATCGGAAAAGTCGAAGATAACTACTTCGTGGTCGCGGATGTCGGCGCTTATGGCGCTGACCAACTTATTAGACGACGCAACGGAGAAGGTGCCCCTGAGGGCGACGAGGCCGACGCGTGCAGAAAAAGTATCCACTTCTTCATCGCCCTCGCTATCGGGTTCCGTACCGAGGAAACTAATGTCCAGCAGGGGAGTGGATATCACCCGGTCCAACTCCAGGCGTTCGAACTGACGGGCGCCGGCCATTCCGGCAGCAATCAGACCTATTGCCACTGCGGTGACCAGGTCAAGGAAAACGGTGAGCCCGAGGGTGATCGCCATCACCAGTAGGTGCTCTCTCTGGACTTTGAGGATTCGAGTTAGGAAGCGCCAATCTATTATGTCCCAGCCTACCTTCATGAGAATACCGGCCAAGACTGCGTGGGGGATTGATTCGACGTATTGCCCGAGACCGAGAACCAAGGTAAGGAGAATGGCCGCCCGCAATACTCCGGAGAGCCGAGACCTGCCGCCCGCCCGGATGTTGACCACCGTGCCCAGAGTAGCACCCGCACCGGGCAGACCTCCTATCAGACCCGCAATCGCGTTTCCTATGCCTTGTCCCACAAGCTCCCGGTTGGGGCTGTGCTGGGTTCGAGTAATGGAGTCGGCTATCAGGGAGGTAAGCAGACTGTCTATGGAGCCGAGCAGGGCAAGGATAAGAGCGGGCTGAATGGCGCTGGTTAGCAGGCCAGCGTTGAATTGCGGCATCTGAAAACCAGGAAGTCCGGTGGGCACTTCGCCGATAACCGGAGTATCGGTCAACCATAGGACGCCGATGAGGGTGCCGGCAATGAGGGCGGCGAGGGTAGGTGGGAGGTACCTCCTCAGGCGGCGGGGCCACAATACTCCCACAGAAAGGGTAACGATGGCGATGACGAAGGAATTGTAGTTTAGGGCCTGGATAGCGTCGGGTATGGCTCGGATAGCACTTCTAGGACCGCCCGTTAATGTGTCTGCGCCTAGGAAGGGGAGGACCTGCAGGATCATGATGATGATGCCAATGCCGGACATGAATCCGGATATGACCGAATAGGGCGTGTAGGATACGAAACGCCCTATTCGCAGAACTCCCAGGAGGATCTGAATGACCCCCGCCATCACGACTACGGTGAAAGCCTCGGCGAGGGTATTGGAGTGGGTAGTTACTATGACGGCCATGGCCACGGCCATAGGGCCGGTAGGGCCGGAAATCTGGGATTTAGTACCGCCAAAGACTGCGGTGAAGAAACCTACGGCGATAGCACCGTATAGGCCAGCAATTGCACCAAGGCCTGATGCGACGCCAAAGGCGAGGGCCACAGGCAAGCCGACAACGGACGCGGTTACTCCCCCAAAGAGGTCTCCGCGCAGGGTCTTAAGGTCGTAGTCTATCTTGTAGCGCATTGGTATTATGGACTTCGCGTCCCTCTAGCTAATACGCGTAGATTGCCCATAGCCGCTTGGGGTTCCGCCTCCCTGAATGGGCTTTTGGGAGGATAACTGGTAGAGTCGGGCATATCAATAGGGGCCTTTATAGATTAAGCATGCTGGTCTGTATAGAAACTCCGGTAGACTCCTTAGCCTCAATGATATAATCAGCAAACGGGACCCAGGGTGTTCGGAGTTGACCTCTGAAAGGAATGGTGAAGGGTAATGATAGATAGTGGAGATACCGCCTGGGTCCTAACCTCCTCTGCTCTAGTGTTCTTCATGGTTCCCGGACTGGCATTCTTCTATGCGGGACTAGTCCGCAGCAAGAATACCCTGGGGACGCTGATGCAGTCCTTTATAGCGCTGGCCATCGTGGGGCTGACGTGGGTGCTGTGGGGGTACAGTCTGTCCTTCGGACCGACAGTTGGAGGATTCATAGGGAACCTGGAATGGGTGGGGCTTAGGGGCGTATCGGCGACGGAGGCCGGGCCCTATGCAGACACCATACCCCACCAAGCCTTCATGGTTTTTCAGGCGAAGTTCGCCATCATTACTCCGGCTCTGATCGCCGGAGCCTTCGCCGAGCGCATCAAGTTCAGCGCATTCGTAATCTTCATAGTAGCCTGGTCGACGATTGTGTACTCGCCATTGGCCCACTGGATGTGGGGAATTGGGGGTTGGCTCGGAGGTGCGGGGGCGTTGGACTTTGCAGGCGGCGCAGTGGTGCACATCAGCTCGGGGGGCGGCGGCCGTAGCGGCGGCGCTGATATTCGGTCGGCGCCTCGGGTTCGGTAAACTGGAGATGACTCCCCACAACGTGCCGTTCGTGGTGTTGGGGGCTTCACTGCTCTGGTTTGGATGGTTCGGATTTAATGCCGGCAGCGATCTTGCTGCGGCAGGGAGGGCGACATCGGCCTTTGTGGTTACTCACATATCCGCCTCGACGGCCGCGGTAGTATGGGTCGCTTTGGACTGGACGCGTAATCGAAGGCCGAGCGTCGTAGGGGCAGCGACGGGCGCGGTGGCGGGGCTGGCAACGATCACGCCGGCCGCAGGGTTTGTGGGGCCGATGCCCGCTGTGCTCATCGGGTTGGGGGCCGGACTGTTGTGCTACACCGCAGTCTGGTTTAAGACCCGGGTCAAGCTGGACGACTCTCTGGACGTGTGGGCCATCCACGGGGTGGGGGGGATGTGGGGCATGCTGTGCGTTGGCCTGTTCATAGGGATAGGCTTCATGTCCATAGGAGAGTTCACCGACCTCTCCAGAGGAGCGCAGATCCTCAGGCAGCTTATAGCCATAGGCGTATCCTTCGGTTGGGCGTTCGTAGTCACTATCGTGATCCTCTTTGCTCTGAAGCACACAATAGGAATTCGGGTGGATGAGAAACAAGAGGAAGAAGGTCTGGACATCTCCCAGCACGGAGAAGAGGCCTACGTAGGCCAGAGTTAAGCCAGACATCGCCCGGACGATCTGATCAACGTCCTTATTTGGGAGGGCGCTAAATGGCTGCGCAAGTAGCTGTTGCGTTGTCCACTATTGCCTTCCGGGGCCTGCGGTGGCCGGTGTGCTATTGATCCAGGGCGGAAACGGCGAGTTAACTCCGACGAAAGACGAGCCGGGAGCGTACACGAAAGCCCTGGTGGAAGAGGCCATTGAGCGGTATGAGAACGAGGGGCTGGATGCCTCTATCGAGCACTGGAACAATCCCGAAAATGTGGACGGCGAGTGGTATGTCTTCATTGTCAATCGTGAAGGCTACACAATCGCCCATTACAACGCTAATTTCAGGAATCGGGAGCCGAGCGAACACGTGGATTCGACGGGGGACTTCTACGGTGATGCGCTGTTGGGCGCCACGGAAGAGGGACGATGGGTCGACTACCACATCTTAAACCCGGAGACAGGGGAAGATGACCTGAAGCACACGTGGGCAGTCCGCCAGGACGGCTACATCTTCGCCTCGTGGTGGTACGAACGGTAGGAGCGGCTTAGAGGTCGGTGCGGTAGAGGTATCGAGTGTCAAATAGGCCGTAGAGGGTGGGGGCGACGTTGCCGAAGACGTTGCGGATGGCTGAGAGCCGCTCGGAGAGGGTGGTGTAGATCAGGGGGACGTTCTCGGCGTCGATCTCCTGGGCGCGATGGTAGAGTTCGATGCGCTTGTCGCGGTCAAGTTCTCGGCTGGCCATGATGTAGAGTTCGTCGATTTGCGCTTCCCAGTCGGTGGCTGCGGAGGTCTGGTTAGGGTACCAGAGGTGGAGGTTTTCGCCACTGTGCCAGATGCTCATGCCAGAGTGGGGGTCGGGACCGCCTGTCAGGCCGATGATCGTGGCTTCCCAGTCGTAGGTCTGAGTTAGCTGGGAGACCAGGTCTCCGAACTCAATCAGCTTGTAGTCGACGCTGATTCCGATATCTTCCATTCCCTGTCGGACAATCTCTCCAACCCGCTCGCGCACACTGTTGCCGCTGTTGGTGACAAGGGAAAACTCTATCTCGTTGCCCTGGGCATCTTCTCGGGTGCCGTTGCCATTTGTATCCAGCCACCCCAGGCCATCCAAAATGGCGTTGGCCTTAGTGACGTCGTATTCGTATCGACGAACTTCGGGGTTGTGGAATTCACCGGCGGCGGGACTTATGGAGGACCACTGGGGATAGCCGGCGCCGTGCTGGATGCCGTCGATAATGGAGTCCTTGTTTATGGTGTGGGCCACGGCCTGGCGGAACTCTTTGTTGCGGAACCACTTGAGCTTGTGAGGGGCCAGGTAGGGTTCGTAGGTGTCCGGGTTGCTGCCGGGGTTCATGTTGAAGGTCAGGAAGGTAGTGCCGAAGGCAGGGCCACGCTTGTATATGGTGAAATTGCCGTCTTCTTGCATCGGCTCAAGGTTAGCCAGTTCCTCGCCAAGAACACCGTGGGTATCCGACTCCCCGGACAGGAATTGTTCGAGCTCGGCATCGAAGTCGGGGACGATGACCTGGACTATGCGGTCGAGGTAGGGGAGGCTGTTGCCTTCTGCGTCCTTCAGCCAGTAGTCGGGGTTGCGGCTCAGGATAACCTGTTCGCCGGGGACGTAGCTCTCGATGGTGAAGGGTCCGGTGCCTATGATTTCGGAGGGGTCGGTGGTGATGTCCCAGGTCTCGGCGAAGGTGCCGTCCTCGACGTGACTATCGAGGATGTGCTTGGGGTAGATGGCGGTGCCCATGGAACGGAGGAAGGGTGCGAAAGGAGCGGGAAGGATGCATTGGACGGTGTACTCGTCGAGAGCAGTGACGGTCATGGGCTTCTCTTCCCAAGCTCCGGTTGCCTCGTCGAAGAAGCGGAAGTGGAAGGAGGAGCGGCTACTGGCCGGGATGTCGTGGTTGTAGATGATCTGGTTGAAGGTGAAATCGACGTCGTTGGCGGTGAAGGGCGAGCCGTCGTGCCACTGGACGTCCTTGCGAAGGTGGAAGGTCCAAGTGAGACCATCATCGGAGCGCTCCCAGGACTCGGCGAGTGCGGGTTCTACATCGTCGGTGAGCCATGAGGTCTCGGTGAGACCCTCGAAGAGATAGCCTAGGACGCCGGAGGACGAGGCGTCGGTGGAGATGGCGAGATTAAAAGTGAGGGGCTCGGAGACGGTTGCAAAGGTCAGATCGCCGCCATGCTTGCCGATAGTGTATTCAAACTCCTCGGCGTTCATTTTGAGCTGATCGACAACGGAGGCCTGTGGTGTCGGGGTGGGGGGTGGGGCGGTGGGAGTAGGGGCAAGGGCGGTGGGGGAGGGGTGCACAGTGGGTGGTTCGTGTATGTCGTCCCAGCAGGCGGCGAATATCAGAGTAGACATTACTAGGAGAAGAATTGGAAGGATACGAGGGAGGATAAGCTTGGGTGTCACGTGTGAGTATGTCCGTTTCTTGAGGCGGGGTAATTAATCTACGCCGTCCTGGGGGCAGGCCTGGGATGGCCCTTGAGCAGTAGTACGCCTACGACTATAAGCCAGAAGAGGAAGGCGATGCCAGTGATTCGGTGAACCGTGGTGGCGGCGTCCCACCAGATGAATTGCATGGCAATGCCTATGACACCCGAGGCGGGGGCAAGGTACTTGAAGGGCGTTCCTAAATTCCACTGGCGTCGTGCCTCGGGTAAGAGGGCCAGACCAGCTAGGGTGAAGCCTATCTTGCCGGTGAGCAGTCGGGCGTAGGCTGTAGTCTCGGGGAGGGCGTCAGTAGTGGCGGGCGCAGCGTTGGCCAAGGCGATGGCGCTTGCACCGGAAATGGCGGTGAAAAGGCCCGATAGGGCAAAGATAAGCGAGGCCAGACGCGCGGAGGCTTGTTTCTCGCCTGCCCCCGTCTTTGATAGGAACCAAGCGGCGACAATCAGCGTGACCCCTGACACAAACCGCGCTCCGCCTCCGCCAGCATAAAGAGCCTTGTTTTCCGAGATGACGACTAGGGACTCGGCGAGGGTGGGTTGGTCGGCGTTGGCGGAGACCCTGGTGACAACGGCGACCAATGTGGCAACGGCGGTGATGAGAAGGAATAGGCCTGCGCCAAGGCCGGATGATCCCTTAGTTGGAGCGGTCAAGGTGTGTTCCTGTGAACTCTGCATGGTATCGGGGGCCTATTTTAACAGCTTAACAAGAATGTTTCGGCTGTACTCTTGGCCTTCATAAGGTCATTAATTGGGCAGGAAGGCTCGACACGTTGGAAATGGGCGCTCCACGAGCTTTCCACGAAGGGTTTGAGACAGGATTCTATGTAGGCCTCGTGATTCTCTTGAGCGGCGATGAAATAGGCCCTGGCGGATCCTCTTCGGTAGCGTAGGGCCAAGGGAGTCCGCGTAAGGCCAAGACACTGTTGTAATATTCCGGCAAGGTGATTTATTTGCTGCTCTGCCTTGCCTCGGCGTCCTAAGTGATGGTAGATGATTAGGCTCTGACCCCGTTTGTAGAAACGACGCAGATCATTGATGAAGACAAATTTGGGGCCTTTCTTGCGCCACGGCGATGCGGTCTGGGATATGCCGTTATCCGGGTCTACGAATATGAGGTCGGATGTGGTGGTGGCCAAAAGGGCGGCTTTCAGCCACTGTTCCCTTACTTCCTGCCTTTCGGGGAGCGGCATCTGGGGTGGGTAGGAGAGGGGGTGTTCGTAATAGGTGGTGGTAGAGGGGAGGATACCTCTGCGGCGCACGGCTGCGACGTTTCGTTGGCCGTCGCATACCAGATTGTGGAGTGTGTCGTAGAGTGGAGGATCACAGGTGCGAAAACGAGAGTGATTGCGAGGGTTTTCGCATAGGTAGCCGGTGAATTTACCGTCGTCGTTGTGAGACTCGTCAGGGTATAGATACCAGACGATGCCTAGGCGAAGGAACGGGGTTTGGCCTGCCTCGGTCAATGCTCTCAGCAGGCCATATTTGCCGAAGTCACCAATATCGCCGACGTATCGATCTTGCATAGAAGGATTGTACAGGGGCCTAAGGGACCGGGGCCAGGATGGCCTTGGCGGCGGCTTCTGCGTCTTGGATGGCTTGGTGCAGGTCGGACAACCTCTGTTCGCGGCGAGGATGCAGGTATAGGAACACGACCTCCTTCACATGCTTTCCAGTGATCTCCTGGAGGGCGTGGGCGTAGGCTCCACCCTGCAATCGATAGCGAAGAACGGCCTCGGGGGTTTCCTCGGCGGATACAGCATCGGTCTTGTAGTCGACTATGACCAAGCCATCATGCTCTTCAAACAAGAGATCGATGAAGCCATGTAGGATTCCGTCGCCAGTCGGTGTTGCGACAGGGACCTCTCTCCAAACCCGTCCGGAGGCCACGGCGCGATGCACTACATCACTCTCCACGGCGACGCGGACCAGGTTGGCAACTTCTTTTTCACGGTCAGGCACACCTTCGGCCGCGGCCTGAACTCGAGACCGGGCCTTGATGTCGGCGCCTGTGGCTAGGTCTATAGACTGAAGTACAGCGTGCACGGCACGCCCGACGGAAGTGCCGGCCCGGCCCCGACGCCAGGGTTCATCGCTTTCCTGTTCCGGCTTGTCCTCTTGTTCTTGGGCATGGTGGCCGAGGGAGGTGGCGGAGACGTAGGTCGGGCGACCCATACGTTTTATCAAATTATCTCTTTCGCTTTTCCATCGGTCACGGGCCTCGATAGAGTGGTCGATGGAGTTTGGAGGGTCCTGGGAAGTGGAGTCGGAAATGGAACCCTGGGACTCGTCCATGTCTACCAGATGAACGGGCTCCCAGAGGTCCGAGCCCTGCATAGTCTCGGAAATCATGGCTGCGAAAATTTTGGAAGTTGAGCGGCTGCCGGTCTCCTTACGGCGAAGGCTAAGGATGAGATGGTCACGGGCGCGGGTGGCGGCCACATACATCAGGCGCACGTCCTCGGCATCCGACATCCTTTTCTCTTTTTCTAACAGCTCCTCGTAGCCGAGTGTCGAGATTCGATCCACTTTAGAGCCCAGTCCGACCTCAACCTGCTTCCTGACCCGGTCGAATATCACGGTGTCACTGTGCCGCCTGCGGGGCGGGTTGAGGCCGGTGAGGACAACGACGGGAAACTCCAAGCCCTTTGCACCGTGGATGGTCATGATTCGTACGGCTTCCTCGTCAGAGTCCGGGATGGGGGACTCGGTCACCCGGACTCGTTCGTTGATCTGGTCTTCGATCCATTCGACGAAAGCTCGCAAGGAGTTACCGCCGCCCTCGGCGAAACGCCAAGCTTGCTCCACCATAAAGCGGTATCGGCGCCACTGCTCCCGGCTGCGCGGGTGATCCAAGGCAGACTCCATCAAACCCCTGTCCCGGATGAACCGATCAATGAGGGAACCGGCGGATTCCCACATCCTAGAGTTGTGATACGTGCGTAGGACGGCGAGGGCGTCGGGGATAAGGCCTAAAGGCGAATCCTCCGGGGCACGGGAGTAGTCGAAGCTGCCGTGGGCTTCGTGGTAAAGGAGGAGGTCTATGTCGCTGCAGCCGAATACGGTAGAGCGGAGGGCGCCGACTACCGCAATCTGATTGGAAGGGTCGTCGATTGCTTTCAGGCAGTTGAGCAGGTCTCTTACCTCTTGGGTCTCGAAGATGAGGGAGGCGTTTTCCAGGCGATAGGGGATATTTCTCGCTTCGAGCCCGCGTTCGAGGTTAGCGAGGCCGGTGCGGGTTGGCATGAGAATGCAGATGTCGGAGTAGCCGACACACCGATATGAATAGGTATCTGATTTGTCGGACTTTTCCTTGTCCAACACTTTCCATCTTTGGGAGACCATTTGACCGAGCAGATTGGCGATGTCTTCGGCCTCTTGATTGCGAACGACGCTTATACTGCCCTTGCTCTCGACGTCGGAGAGGGCCCAGACTCGGGGATGGAAGGGATCGGTATTGTCCGCATCCCAGCGATGGTGCATCTCCTCGTATCGGGCCTGGGTCTCATCTCCGTCCATGAATTGGGAGAAGAGGTGGTTGACCCAGGCTACTATCGGCCGGTGAGAGCGAAAATTCTGGACCAGGCTCAGGGCACTGCCACCGGCGGCTTCCATGCGTTCATGGAGCTGATTCATCTGCTCCACGTCCGCACGGCGGAAGCGATATATAGACTGCTTGGGGTCACCGACCACGAACAGCTTGCCCTTTTCAGGAGTTACGTCGAGCCAGGAATCGGGGCGTGGAGTGGGGGGCTGACTGTTCGGAACGGCCTCGGCGAGGAACATGGCGATCTCAGCTTGAAGAGGGTCGGTGTCCTGGACCTCGTCGATGAGGAGATGGGAGAAACGTTTCTGGAAATGGTCACGAACTTCCAGGTTGTCGCGGAGGAGGTCTCGGGCCCAGACGAGAAGGTCCTGGAACTCGGCGCGGCCCTCGGTGCGGCGCTTTTCGGCATAGTCAATTACGTACTTCCGCAGGGCTTCGAGAATGGGCATCAGGGCGGCGCGCCGGGTTCTTGTGATTTCCGCATTCACTTTTTCGTCAAGGAGTTTGAGCAATTCTTTCAGGCTCTTGCAGCCGTTCTCACCCGTCACAGGATCCGCATTCCAGTCTCCTTGCTTACCCGAACCACACTTCAGGGGTAGAAGCCGTTTTAGCAATCGATAGGACAGATTGGAACCTGGTTCGCCATCCTCCAATCGGCGGATGGCTCCCAGTTTGCCTTGGACGTGGTCATATAGTTTGTCGCCAGGGCCGATTTGAGAAAGGGTGCTGAGATGTTCCAGGCCGGCCCTGGCATCGATAAGGGACTGGGCGGCCTGTGGGGTGGGGGGTTCGGACTCGAACACGGTGTTGGCGAGGTCGTCGTAGTTGTCATGGAATGCTTGGGCTATGTCCTTGAGCTTGTCCAGGGTCAGCCCCAGGGTGAGAGCTCGGGAGATGTGCTGAGCCAATGACGGATCTTCCAATGCTCCATCCAGCCACTTGTCCCACTCCTCATTAAACCTTACGCCAGACTTCATCTCGTCGCTCACCTCGAAGGATGGGGGCAGTCCGGCTTCCAGGGGGCGCTCGCGTAGGAGGAGTGCAGCGAAGGCATGGAGTGTCTGGATAGCGGACTGGTCCAGATCGTAGATGCCTTGTTGGCATCGGTCTCGCTCGTCAGCACTGCGCTCGCAGTCGGCAGCGGCCTTCTCGAGCTCTTCGCGGATGCGTTCCCGAAGCTCGGCGGCGGCGGCCTCGGTGAAGGTTATTGCAGCAATCTTGTCGAGGGTGGCAGTGCGAGTGGAGATCATGTTGACCACCCGATTGACTAGACTAGTGGTCTTACCGGTACCGGCGCTGGCCTTGATGAAGAGGGTGTCTTGCAGGTTGTTGGCGACAATATCCCGGGCCTTTTGGTCGCGGGGCTTGAAGGAGGCCATGCCAGTCACGGCTTTTCCTCGTCTCCCTCGGCGAGTTCCACGTACTGAGACAGAAGGGGGTCTTGCTTCTTCCGGTCCCAGAGGTCCGCTCGGTGGGAGGGGCAGATGGCATCGAAGTCGCAGTAGGTGCAATTGGCATTTTTGTTCCGGTCAGGGGGCCCGGGGTTGGCGGGGAAAGCTCCGGCACGAATGCCATCGGAGATGGTGGTTACCCCCTGCCGGAAACGCTCAAGAGTCCGGGGGTCTCCAAGATCAAAGCGCTGGGAAGGGACCTGTTTAAACCCACCCTTTGCGGTGGCGAACCAGTAGGCGGCGCGAACCTGCTCGGCCTTGGGGAATATCTCTCGGGCGGCGAGGGAGTAGATGGCTAACTGGAGATGCTTGCCGCGGTCTATGGCGTCTTTGTCCAAGCTCCGAAAGTAATCAGGTCTGCCGGTCTTGTAGTCGATTATCAGGACCGACCTGCCGTCGGCGGTGAGGTCTATACGATCTATCTGGCCGCGGAAACGGAGTGGCGATTCCGCATCGGTTACTGTGGGTGTATTACCCTCGGAGCCAAATTTCAATTCCACCTCAATACTAGTGGAGCCATGATTTTGTCTCAGGTTGGAGTCCTCTTCTAGGAAGGTATCGAGGTCGGAGAGCATTTCCTCTTTGTCGAGCTCCCATAGGATGGGTTTGCCGGTAACGCCTCGGCTTTCCACCCTAGCGAACTCTTGGTGCGCTATGAATGTGAGACGGGCACGGTCCTCGGGGGTCCAGTCCTGGTCCGGGGGAGGAGTGTCGGATTCCTTTATAAATCGCTCGAGAATCTTGTGCATTAGGCCGCCCCTATCCAGGGCACTGATGGCAACGGTCTCCTCCGGCGTGTCGAGAGCACTCAACCGCAAAACGTGGCCGAGGAAGTAGCTGAAGGGGCAGCGGGCCCAACTCTCCAACCGGGTGGCGGAGATGGGTGAGGTATCCAAAGATCGACTGAATCTTGCGGTTTGGGCCACTGAAGAAAGATTGCCGTCGAACTTTGTGAGCCAAGGCAGGTCTCGGTGATTTCCGAGGAGCATGGCCCGGGCCAGCGCTCCGTCCTGCACAAGGGGGTGGGCCCCCAGTCTATTGCCACTCCTCTTCCAATGCAGGAGCCTTTGGAGGGTGTAGTCATGGAGGTCGGCAGTGGAGGATTCGGGGACGCGGGAGAGGGCGTGCTCAGGGGAGGCATCTATGGTGAGCCACGTTCGGTGGGCCAGGCGGAAGAGGTCACTTGAACGGATGGGTGCGTTCTCGAGTGTTGAGGCCTGTTCCAAGAGCCACCGCGATGGGTAGGCTTTACGGTTTGATGCAGCACCCGCCGCGGGGTACGAAAGCACTCGGCGCGGGGCGGAGGCTACCGCCGAGAGATAGTCCCGACGCTCCTGTGCGATGTGCCTTTTGAGGCGTGAAGGCCCACCAGCGCTCAGCCAATCGGCCTCCGGGAGGAGGGGGTCGGGGGGTAGGGCGGGGGGCATGGCGCCTTCGATCATGCCAACCATCCAGATTGCGTCGAAGTTAATGCCTGCGGCGGCGGAGA
Source organism: Dehalococcoidia bacterium (assembly GCA_965222055.1). Classification (GTDB taxonomy): domain Bacteria; phylum Chloroflexota; class Dehalococcoidia; order Plut-88900; family Plut-88900; genus Plut-88900. The sequence goes on along the minus strand of CBDCTF010000007.1, from coordinate 2,113,800 downwards.
AGCTGGAAATGAATACTCCCTGGCCGGTGACGCCAAGTCGGCCAGTGGAGTCTTGCAAGGCGTCGTCCACCGTCTGCCTGAACTCCCTCAGGGTAGTCCCGGTTTTGACGGAGTCTGCTGCCTTGATCTCCTCAAGGGCGCGGTAAATCTTTTCCAGGGCAGCACTCTCGGTAGAAGGGAGGCTCTTGTCCAGATAGTGATCGAGAAGGTCACATGCCCAATTGCAGAAAGCAACCCATTCGCTGCCGTTCTTCGGCGAGGTTAGCCGATGGCCCAAATCATCAATAAATTTACGGATACTCTTAGCGGTGGCGGCCTCTTGATACAGGAGGTTGGCGCGGGCCTCGGTTATCTCATCTCTAGCGAGACGGGATTCGGTGTCAGCCTCAATCTCTTTTGAATAATGATCCAGGCGGTCCCGCCACTGGTCCAGTCCTCCTACTATCCCCGCCCGCCTGGTAAGCGCATCCCAAGTACTAGGGTTGAAGGCTTCCGGCGCACCCTTGGGGTGGACAGGGCAGCCAGTGAGCCAGGCCATGACTCGGGAGCGGGGGAATTCGCCGTCCGCTAAGTCAAGGAGACCCATGAGAGTCCGGCCTGACGCCGTGTTCCGGAGCAGGCCTGTTCCGGGACCAGCTACGGGAATACCGGCCTCCTGGAGCTCGTGGTGAATGAGCGCGGCGTAGGGGTCCCGTATGCGATACAGGACGGCCATTTGGTGGAAAGGGGTCTGTTTCTTCTCAACTTCTGCCCCTATTCCGCGCGCGATTTGCCGGAGCTCTTCTCGGGCTGTGGGTGCTACGTGGATGTGTGCTTCACCCGGGAGGAGTGGCAGCTTGGCAGGTTGCTCCGGGAGAGCTGCTCCAAGCATTGGGGTCAGAGCCTCTGCGAGAGTGGTTGCTTGCTCGTTTGCAACAGGATCGCCGGTGGTGCCAAGCAGGACGGTACACCGCACCCGAGAAGCCAGCGCCTCGATGAGCTTTAGTTCCGCGGGGCTAGGATTACGGGGAAGATAGAAGATAATCAAGCCTAAGTCAGCGAGGCCGGAGGACTCATTCGAGCGGACGGCATTAGCTGCGGCTTCGGCCAAGTCCTCAGAGTCGTACCATTTTGTACACGTTTCCCGGCGAAAGGCTCGGTATAGCCGAACGACCTCGCCGCGGACGCCACCCTGATTTTCCAAAGCGGTCAAGACATCCTCGCCGGTCCGGCGCAGATCTTTGAAACAGCTGCGAACTCGGGCCTGGGTGGCGACGTGCCCCCGTACCGGGGCCAACAAGTCCGAATGCTGGGCCAACACCTGCCTGATCGACAAGGTCTCTATGACCCGGGTCAAAGGGCTGCGTCCCTCTCTAGCCAGTTCGGCCGCGCCAAGCAGCTCCGAGAGGTGACTCATGACGTTGAACCGTACATTGACGAATCCAGTGCGTCCGAGCTCTTGACGAAGGGTGAGATTGGCGTACTGGGTCGGGCCGATGACGGTGACAGGGGCAAGGATGTCGGTGTGCTTGGCGTCTTTTACCAGCTGCCACAGGGCTTCGGTCATTGCCGGAGAGAATCGGTCCATGATGATGTGACCTGTACTGGCGTTGCCGGTTTGCATGGGTAGAACATATCACAAGACGTAGGTTTGGGAAGATGGGGTGGGGTGATGATACGGTTTCTCAACAGCTCCATTGTCGAACCCTTTACGCCTATGTTCTGGGATTTGGTCACTGGGAATTCGTTCAATAAAGGTATGTACTTAATTTAGATTGGTGATAATGTCGCAACGTGCGGTGATTATTAGTAGAATCGATTAGGCTCTGCCCCGCAAACTAGATTGGGAGGCAATTCCAACGGCGACAACAGCGGTACGGAACCCTCGTTACGAGGTCCACGAAAACCCGCCTTTAAAATCCACTTTGGGACTTGGGTTGCAGTTCAGCATGATCGCCTCGGCGACTTTGCTGGTGACACCGGTCGTAGTGGCGAAGGAGTCGGGTGGGGACGAGTCTTACCTAATTTGGATGGTGTTCGCCTCGCTGCTGGTGGTGGGTGTGTCGACTCTGCTCCAGGTTAGGCGGCTAGGTCCTGCGGGCGCCGGCGCGGTGCTTCCAATGTTCACCGCTGCCTTCGCAATACCTTTCTGCATCACCGCGCTAGTCGACGGGGGCCCGGCTACCTTAACTACACTGATCATTGCATCTTCGCTATTCCAGTTGGTCATTTCCAAGTGGCTGTTCGTGCTGCGGCGAGTCGTAACGCCGATAGTTAGCGGCACAGTGATAATGATACTTTCCATAACACTGGCCTCGGTGGTGTTTGCTTTGCTCGACGATGCGGCGCAGGAGGAGCCGGTAGCCGCGCCTTTGACGGCCCTCATCACCCTGGTCATAGTTGTCGCACTGACATTGAGGGGCACGGCGGCAATGCGGTTGTGGGCACCGGTAATAGGTATCGCAGTGGGGTGTGCAGCGGCGGCAGGGTTGGGAATCTACGACATTGACAGGGTTACTGAGGCGGCGTGGGTCGGTGTACCGAGCGAATGGCCGGGTCTGGGGCTCGACTTCAGCGTCGACTTCTGGGTGCTAGTCCCGTCCTTCCTTTTCCTGGGGGTGATTATCTCCATACAGGTAAACGGGGAGGCGATTTCGATGCAGCGGGTCTCCACTCGGGAGCCACGGGCTATCGACTTCAGGAGGGTGCAAGGGGCGCTGGCGGGCACCGGCATAGGAAACCTGTTATCGGGGCTCGCCGGTGGGGTCCCGCTAGTCATAAACCCGGGTGCGGTGTCTTTCACTCAGATCACGGGGGTTGCGTCGCGCAGGATTGGGTACGTCATCGGGGTTGTGTTCATACTAGTGGCCTTCCTGCCGAAGGCTTCCGGGCTACTGAGCACTATACCGGGCCCAGTGATGGCAGGGTACTTAATACTGGTGGTAGGGTCGCTTTTCGTGGACGGGGCGCGCACAGTTATCCAGAATGAGCCGAACAGATCCCGGTTGATGGTAGCGGGGATATCCTTCTGGATAGGGGCTTCATTCCAGTTCGCTCTGTTCAACTTGCCGGACCTAGGACCGGTGGTTGGGGCGCTGCTGAAGAGTGCAGTGACCACGGGCGGGGTGTCCGCAGTGCTGATGATCGTCTTCCTAGAGTTGACGAGCCATAGACGGATGAGATTACAGTCCAAACTGCACATAGATTCCTTGCCGGAGCTAACGCAATTCATACACCGGTTTTCGGACAGCCGACGTTGGAATGACGCAATGAAAGACCGGTTGTCGGCGGTAGCTGAGGAGACGCTTCTGACGCTTGCACCAATTGATTTTGAGGCGGAACTTGAAGACCTAGCAGATGAAGCAGAGGGGGATGGTCGTCAGTTGGTGGTGCTGGCTTCGAGCGACGGGCCGACGGCGGACCTGGAGTTTATTGGAGGGGGAAACGACGATAACCTGGAGGATAGAATCCGGCAGATGCAGGACCACGAAGAGGAGACACCGTTAGACACGGAGATTTCTCTACGGCTACTGCGGCGTTACGCGTCTTCGGTGCGACACCAGCAGTTCCACGACACGGACATAATTACCGTGCGGGTCGGGCCACCGGGGACGAGATAGGTAAGAGGCAAACTTCTGCTGTTGGAACTGCGCCCGTCATCCGAGATGGCTGCATCCCAGGGCTTTACTGGACTAGCGGCCTTCCTTGATGAAGTCGGCGACGCGTTCTGCCATGGCCATGATGTTTGCGCTGAGGTTGGCGCGCAAGGCGTGGGGCATTATTGAAGCATCAAGTACTCGAACGCCCTCTACGCCGTGGACCTTGGCGAACTGGTCTACGACGGCGAGGGGGTCGGAGGAGGGGCCCATCTTGCAGGTGCCGGCGGGGTGATGGCCGGTCCTGACATTCTTCCTGAGCCAGAGGTCAAGGGCATCGTCGGAGCCTAGGATTTCGTCCGAGGGGCCCAGTCGTTCCCCGATCAGACCATCGAAGGCGGAGTTTTTAAAGAGGTTAACGCAGATCCTTACACCATCCCGGTGCCTTGAGCGGTCTAGAGGTTCCTCAAAGTAGTTGTAGTCCAATTCAGGGGCCTTACGGGGGTCGGTGGAAACGACGGTCATTTGTCCGCTGGAGAGGCTCATATAGATGAGGAGCTGGCAGCCGACAAGGGCCTCCGCAGATTCATCCAAAGGCAATCCCGGCATTTCAGACATGCGGTTGTTCATGCAAACGACCATGTCGTTCTTCCAGGGAGAGCCTTTAGCGGTGTAGCGCAGGGTGATTGCACCTTCGGCGCACTTTTCCTCAGCCACGCGCATTGGGGCGAGGGATTCCCAGGTGAGGTCCAAGTTCATGTGGTCGCGGAGGTTGGCGCCGACGCCAGGCAGATCCTGGACGACGGGGATCCCGAGTTTAACCAGCTGGTCTGCAGGGCCCACGCCTGAGAGGGTTAATATGTGCGGCGAACCTATCACACCCGCGGAGAGTATTATCTTGTCGCCGTAGACGGTGAACATCTCGCCGCCGCTGGTGACGAGCAGACCATCGGCCTTGTTGCCATCGAAGATGATGCCGTGGACTAGGCAGTTGGGCCGTATTGTCAAGTTGACGCGGTGGCGGGCAGGATTGAGATAACCGATGGCGGTGCTCCAACGGACGCGGTCGACCACGTTGAAGGTGAGGGGGCCAACGCCGGTGGAGTCGGGGCGGTTGTGGTCAGGGCAGTCCGGGAAGCCGTAGTCCAGGCAGGCGTCGTAGAAGGCCTTTTGGTGAGGGCCCCACTCATCGGGGGTGAAGCGGCGACAGCGGATGGGGCCGGTCTTTCCGTGGTAGTCCTCGTCGAAGTCATGGTCGGACTCGGTCTTCTTGAAATAGGGGAGGACTTTCTCGAAGGCCCATTCGTCGTTGCCGGCCTCGGCCCAGAGGTCAAAGTCTTCCCTTTCGCCGCGAAGGAAGTTGGCGCCATTGATGGCGCTGGTGCCTCCGGTGACCCTGCCGCGAGGCACCATGGTGGGTATGGCCTCGTCGGTGGTGCGGGCCTCGAAGTTCCAGAGGTGATGGCTTTCGAAGACGGTGGGTCTCGGGCCGTAGAGGTATTTGAGCTCGGGAGGAAGACGGTCCAAGTCGGAGAAGTCCTCACCAGCCTCGATCAGGAGGACGGAACGGTTGGGGTCCTCGGACAGACGGCTGGCCAGCACGGCTCCACCAGAACCTGCGCCGACGATAATGTTGTCATACTTCATAATAGCCTCATTAAGCCGTGCCACGGGAGAGAGTTGCTCCCTCCCGTAGCCGTTAAATTCACTTTATAGCGAACCACTTCCGGGAACTAAGCCGACATCGAGTCTCTAAGGAATCCAGGCCTTCCAGATGTCTTCGTTGGCGTCTACCCAGGCTTGGGCGGCCTCACGAGAAGTCATCTCGTTCTCTATAACGTTGAGAACCATCTCGTTCTGGTGCTCGTTGGTCATCTGGAAGTTGGAAAGGAACTCGTAGACCTCGGCGAACTCATCCTTGAGGCCAGGCCAGACGAGCTTAGCGACATCGTCGGAGGGCCAACCGCATTTGAAGAAGTCAGCGTTGCCTGCGGGGTAGCAGTCATCGGTGAGGGGCGGCATCTCGATCTGGACGAGGTCGTACTTGGCGTGGGCCCAGTGGGGTTCCCAGAGGTAAGTAAGGACTGGGGCACCTCGGTTGAAGGCGCCATCAAGCTCGGCGAGGGCTGCGGCCTCGGAGCCGGCATAAACGACCCTATAGTCGGCACCTATAGCACGCAATCTTTCCTGGCTTCTGTCGTCCCAGGCGGGCGTAAAACCAAGGAGCCTGCCGCTTTCGCCGGTGTCTGCGGTAGCGAAGACGCTCTTGAACTGTTCAAGTTCATCCCAGCTGTCTAGGCCCGGTGCGGGGGCGTCGGCGCCCCCTACGACGTAAGAGGGAGTGTACCACCCGGTCTCGCCCACGATACCGGTGGAGCCCAAGCGCTCTACGGACTCCTTGCCGCATTCGTTCACGAACTCATCAAGCAAGTATGCGCTGTAGGAAGGCCAGTTACAACACACGAAGTGGAAGTCTCCATCTTGTAGGCCTGTAAAGAGATGTGCGGAGTCCGCGGGGGAGAACTTGGTCTCCACCGTGTAGCCCATCTCTTGTTCGAGGAGGATCTGAACTACTCGGGTTGTGACGAGCTGCCCATCCCAGTCCTGGTCTACCAAGATTATGGTCTCTTTTTGGATCCGAAGGTTCAGTGGAGACGGGCGCAGAAGTTGCTGCTGGATCGGAAGCAGTAGTGCTTCAGGCGCGGAAGTTGCTGTTGGATCGGAGGCAGTAGTTGCTTCAGCCGCGGAAGTAGCTGCTGGATCGGAGGCGATCGTTGCTTCAGCCGCGGAAGTAGCTGTTGGATCGGAGGCAGTAGTTGCTTTAGGCTCCTCTCCACCGCTCTCCCTACAGGCTATTCCTGCTGCCAGCACGATGATTAGCGCGGTCACGCCCACCAACCCTATCCACTTAAGCTTTGTAGTTTTAATTTCCTGTTTCCCTTCCGGTTAGGGAGTCTACAAATATGGTGGGCACGTGCCAAGCAACCGCAACTCATTTGACAAGTCGTTTTAGGTCGAGCCGCGGGAGAAGTACTCACCCTCCCGCGGCTTCGGATTTTAGTTTGTAGGGCACTGCTTTCGGCAACTGAGCCGAGAGTCGAGTCTCTAGGGGATCCAGGCCTTCCAGATGTCTTCGTTGGCGTCTACCCATTCCTGGGCGGCACCGCGTACGGTAAGGTCGTTTTCCTCATGGTTGAGAACAATCTCGGTCTGCTGTGCGTTGGTCATTTGGAAGTTGGAAAGGAATTCGTAGACCTCAGGGAATTCGTCCTTAAGGCCGGGCCAGACTAGCTTGGCAACAGGGTCGCTGGGGAAACCACAGTCAAATCTTTCGCCTTCCGGGTAGCAGTCAGATGTCCATTCAGGCATCTCAACTGGCACGAGGTCGTATGTCACATGCGCCCAATGGGGTTCCCAAAGGTACGTAAGGACAGGGTCTCCCCGTGTAAAGGCCGCATCCAACTCTGCCAGGGCTGCGGCTTCTGAACCTGCAAAGATCACTTTGTAATCGGCCCCGAAAGCATCCAGTCGCTCCTCGCCCCTGGTGTCCCAGGCGGGCGTAAACTCCAGGAGTCTTCCGCTGTCACCGGTGTTGCTTGTGGCGAAGATAGACTTGTACTGGTTAAGCTGTTCGTAGGTGCGGAGATCAGGGGCGACTGCTTCGATGCCGCGGGAGGAGTCACCATTGATGACGTAGGAGGGAACGTACCATCCGCTATCACCACTGATACCCACCAATCCCAAGCGCTCCACGGATTCCTTGCCATCTTCGTTCACGAACTCATCAAGCAATTCTGCGCTGTAAGAAGGCCAGTTACAACACACGAAGTGGAAGTCACCATTTTGTAGGCCGGTGAAGAGGTGTGCGGAGTCTGCGGGAGAGAACTTAGTTGCGACACTGTAACCCATTTCCTGCTCCAATAGGATTTGTGCCACAGCAGTTAGTACGAGCTGACCGTTCCAGTCCTGGTCTACAAATAAGATGGTCCCCTTGGATCCATCTTCTTCGGCCCCCTCCCCGCCGCAGGCCAGCCCCACTGCGAGGACTACAGCCAGCAACAACGCCAAAGCGAGACCAATGTATTTGGATCTTATTTTTTTCATTTCGTTTCTCCCTTCCGGGTTGGAAGGCTAGCATAAAGATCTGAAGGTCTGAGCGGACATTATGCTCTCATAGGCATCACCCCTTAGAGAAGGCCACGGACTAGTCATTGTTCCTAATATTTCGCTGCCGCAAATGCTTTCATAGGCCCTTGTTTGCCCTGTGTCATCCGGTCCAAGACCATTGCCATGAAGACGATGGTCAAGCCGGATACAAGCCCATGACCCATCCTAAGGTATATAGAATTTATGTAGACCTCTTGACCGAGGCCGCCCCCTCCCACAAGTCCGGCGATGATTACCATAGCCAAGACCATTATTATGGTCTGGTTGACGCCCATCATTATTGTCGGGAAAGCGAGGGGAATCTTGACCTGAAGCATGGTCTGGAGGCCAGAAGAGCCGTGGGACAGAGCGGTCTCTATCACCTGGGGAGGCACCTGTTTGATTCCCAGGATGGTCATCCGGATCACTGGGGGCAGGGCGTATACAAACGTGGCTATGATGCCGACAAGGGGCCCAATGCCCCATAACATGATGACAGGGATCAGGTAGACGAAAATGGGCATGGTCTGCATTGTGTCCAGGATGGGGCGGAGGATGGACTCTAAGGTCTTGTTCTGGGAGGCGAGAATGCCAAGTGCAATTCCTGCTATCACGGTGAATACCCCGGCGGTCAAGACCTGACTCAGGGTGTCCATGGTCACGTTCCAAACTCCGCCTATTCCCGCGAAAGCGAGTCCGACCACGGCGATAAGGGCCACGCGCCATCCTGCAGCCAGGTAGGCTATGCCAGCGGCGAGCATCATCATTACGGGCCACGGGAGCCATATAAGCAGGGTGTGGATGGGTGCAAAGCCGAGCTCACGGAACAGGCTGTCTCGTATCCAGCTAGTAATGAAGTGGAGGTTAATGGCCATCCAATCGAAGGCACTGTTGACGTGCTCTGCCATTGAGAAGGTGATTTCGTCTGGGAATTCATTTAGGAGCGGCACCATCAAACCGACGACTATAAGGAGGGCTATCGCTCCAACGCCAAATATCTGGGAGGGGTAACGGGCTAACAACGCCCACAGCCTTTGGGAAAGCGTTCCTTTCAAAAGGACAGCATCGGTCGGGTTCACTTGGGAGTAGGTCGGGTCTGACTGGGCAAGAGCGTAGCTGATGCGGTCCAGGATGATTGCAAGAAGCACAATGGCGATTCCGCTCTCCAATCCTTCGCCTGCGTTAACTTGCCTCAACGAGACCCATACATCTTTGCCCAACCCAGACACACCGACGAGGGCGGTGATGATGACCATGGATATGGCCATCATTATGGTCTGGTTAATACCCAACATTATGGAGTTTTTGGCCAGCGGCAATTGCACTTGGAAGAGGGTCTGCAGGGATGTGGAGCCGTGGGAGTGGGCAGTTTCTATAGTGGCGCGGGGAACCTGCCTGATGCCGAGATTAGTTAGGCGGATGACGGGCGGAATCGCGTAGATGACGGTAAGGAATACTCCCTGAGTGCCGCTTACTCCGAAGAGTACCAAGGCAGGGATGAGATAGACGAAGGCTGGCAGAACCTGCATGGTGTCGAGGACCGGGCGTACGATTGACTCAGAGCGGTTGCTGGACGCGGCCAGGATGCCGACTACGACTCCAAAGGCGACAGCGATCAATACCGATACCGCCACCACGCTCAGGGTGAGCATCGCGGAATCCCAGTAGCCGTTCAGGCCTATATACAGGGTCGCTGCACCGCAGAACAGTCCCAGCCACTTACCTCCCAGCCTGTATCCCACGAAAGCGGTAGCGGAGACAACCACGGGCCAAGGCAGCCAGAGGAGGAAGGAGTCAATCCAAGACAGGACTGCGTCTATGACGTCTGAGATGGGAATGAAGAACCATGAGAAGGTCTCGCCTATCCAATCGAAAAAGTTGTCTATCGGCTCTTGAATAGGCAACTCCCAGGATGCCGGCCAGTCCCCGAAGTCGGTGCCGGCGTTGGCCTTGGAAAGGGAGTAGGCGAGGAGGTACGCGGCCACTACCACAGCAGCCCAGAAAAGACCCCGGTAGCGGCCCCCACGTTGGATCTGAGTCGGGAGGGAACCTACGCGGATCATGTTGCCACCCCATCGTCGCTTATGAGGGCGGACATGGCCGCCTGCCGGCTGATGGTGCCGAGGCACCGGGTATCTTCGAGGATGGCGATGGGATCATCGTTGGAGATGACTAGAGGGATGAGCTGTTCAAGGCGGGTCCCGGGTTGGGCGGTGGGACATGAGTCGCGCATTACGGAGGCGACGCTGGAGTTGTCGGTGGCGCCACCGGGGATGTCCGACAACTGCACCGTGCCCCTGAATTGATTCTGATTATCGACGACCACTGCGCAGTCGCAATTCTGGTCCTTCATCCTCGTGACGACATCTGACAATATTTCGTCGGGGGCAGCGGAGACGCGAGTTGGGGTCATGACGGAACGGGCTGTGAGCACTTTGGAACGTGGGACGTCTCGGGTGAAGTCCCGGACGTATTCATTTGTGGGAGCTGAGACTACTTCCTCCGGTGTTCCTACCTGTACGAACTCTCCGTCTTTCATAATCGCAACCCGGTCGCCGACCTTGAGAGCTTCAAGGAAGTCGTGGGTTATGAAGACCATCGTCTTCTGGACGAGCTGCTGGAGCTTGATTAGCTGGTCCTGCATTTCGCGGCGGATTAGGGGGTCTAGGGCGCTGAAGGGTTCATCGAAGAGGAGGATCTGAGGGTCGACGGCGAGGGCTCGGGCGAGCCCTACGCGCTGCTGCATGCCTCCGCTCAGCTCGTGGGGGTAGCGTTCTTCCCATCCCATCAATCCAACCAGTTCTATCACATCCGCGGCGCGCTTGTTACGGGTGACCTTGTCCATGCCCTGGATCTGGAGGCCGTAGACGACGTTCTCAAAAACCCGCTTGTGGGGGAAGTTGCCGAAGTGCTGGAATACCATGCCCATCTTGTAGCGGCGGATGTCCCGGAGTTGCTGCTTGTTCATAGCGAGGACATCCTCGCCGTCTATCATTATCTGCCCACGGTTGGGTTCGATGAGGCGGCTAAGGCAACGGACCAAGGTGGACTTGCCGCTGCCGGAGAGGCCCATGATGACGAAGGTCTCGCCTTGGCGAACCTCGAAAGAGACATCCTTGACCGCTACGACGCATCCGGTCTGCGCCAGCACCTCATCTCGGGAAAGGGAGGGGTCAACTGTGGCGGCTAAATCCTCGGCACCGTTACCGAAGACTTTCCAGATGTTCCGGCAGACGAGACGGTAGCCGCCGGTGTTATCGGGGGAGCTATTGGCGATGTGCTCTTCGGCAGACATTTTTTAGGGAGTCCGGTGTAGTGCAGCTATCTCAGGTTGTATACGTCCACGGCATTTTGGCCCATGACCTTGTTTACGTCTTCGGCGGGCAGGGGGCTAAGGAGGTCTCTTATCGCTCCAACAACGCCGGGGAAGCCGTCGTGGTGGGGGAAGTCCGAGGCCCAGAAGAACTTGTCGGCGCCGACTTTGTTGATGATGTTAGGTATCAGCTCTTCCTCTGGTTCGAGGGAGATCCAGCACTGGCGGCGGAAATAATCGCTGGGCTGCTATTTGAAGGTGGTGGAATGGCTCTGGCTCTTGAACTTGTCGTCCAGTCGTTCAAGCAGGTAGGCGAGCCAGGTAGCGCCCGTTTCCAAGAATACATACTTCATAGCGGGGAACCGGTCGAAAGCGCCCTCGGTGATCATGTGGATCAGGGCAAGCTGGGACTGGAAGGGGATGACCATAGTGACGTAGTAGAAGTCGTCACCCATGGTGTCGATGGCCCGGTTTTGATCCTTGGCGAGATAGTTAATCTGGCTGACGACGTGGTTGCCCAGAGGCAGTCCCGACTCTTCGACGGCCTCGTAGAGGGGATCGAAGTAGGGGTTGCCGTAGTAGATGCCGTTAGTGGCGGTGTTGTAGACCATGAAGCCTTTAACACCAAGGGCGGCGGTGCGTCGGACTTCGGCGGCGGCCTCGTGGGCGTCAAGAGTGGGGATGTGGGCGATGGGGTAGTGTCGGTCTGGGTGGGACTTGCAGAAGTCGACAATCCAGTTGTTATAGGCACGGCAGTAGGCGGAAGCTACCTTGGGGTCGTCGCACTCATCCTCCCAGGATATGCCTATTGTGGGGTAGAGAACGGCCTTATCTATGCCTTCCTGGTCATGCCAGGCAGCGCGGGCGTCGGGCTGATTGGAGGCGGGGATCATCCCGTCATAGTAGTGAACCCCGCCGGGTGTGAAGAAGGGCGCGTAGTCCTCTGCGCCAAAGGCCTTGCCTGCGTCGGCGCCCAGGCCCGTGCCACCTTGGACAAGGGTTGACTTCTTGCCGTTGATTTCGAGGTATTCTAGGCCGTTTTCGTCGTTGATCAGCCGCAGGGGGCGATCCTTGAACTCGGGCTCAAGGTATTCGTCCATGATCCCGGTTATGGGCTCGGCGACATGCCCATCAACGTCGACGATTACGCTTTGCATTCGGTTCCCTCGGGTCTCCCGATTACCGGGCAATCGGTCGTTTATACCTATGGCCTTTTGAAAATACTCGGCGATAAACGGGGTCCGGACTCTAATGCGCCCTCAAGCTCCGAACTGTGAAAGAATATTATTGGAGGCTGTAGATTCTCAAGGCGTTTCCGCCCAGGATCAGATCTTGATCCTCTTGCGACAGCGGGCCTATTGTCTCCTTTAGCTCGGCCACGGGTTCCTCGTGGCCTTCTTCGTGGGGATAGTCGGAGCCGAACATGAGTTTGTGGGCGCCGACAAGCTGGGCCATGTGGGGGAAGGTTTTTTCGTCGGCTTCGCCGGTTATCCAGCCCTGCCGGTCGAAATACTCGCTGGGGAGCATATTCAGCTCGGGGTGGCCGGTGATCTTGTACTTCGAGTCCAGAAGCTCCAGCCAGTGGGCTATCCAGCCGCAACCGGTCTCGACCACACCAACGCTTAATTTGGGGAAACGTTCGAAGACGCCGCCCTGGAAGAAAGAAGTGAAGGCCATCTGGCAGTCCTGGTTGTACATGACGTTGAACCACCAGTAGTTGGAGTGGAAGCCGCCCTGGTAGAGGTGATGCCCGGCATGCTTGGGGGTGTTGCTGACATGGATGCCCAAGGGTAGGTGGAGGTCCTGGCAGGCTTCCCAGAACGGATTATAGCGTCGGTCGCCGTAGGGGATGTCGTAGACGGGGGTGGCGAACAGGTAGACACCCCGAGCGCCAAGCCTGGCCGCTCGATTCACCTCGATGACGGCGTCCTCTATATTGTGAAGGGCGACGTGAGCAATGGGGACCATGCGGTCGGAGTAGGGACGGCAGAGATCGGTGAGCCAGGTGTTGTAGACCCGGCAGTAGGCTGAGGCCAGGCCAGGGTCTTCGACCTCATCCTGCCAGCCCAGCAGGAGGGAAGGGTAGACGATGGCGATGTCGATACCGTGGTGGTCCATCCAAGCAAGACGGACATCGAAGTTGCGGGCACCCTCGGGGACGCTTTCCTCGTAGGTCGGGCCACCGGCTCCTTCGGAGGTTTCACGAAGGGACTTAATGTCGGTGTCCAGGCTGCCGAAGCTGTTGAAGCCTCCGCCGCTAACGCAGACGGACTTCTTTCCCTCAAGCTCCATATACTCCAGCCCGTCCGAGTCCATCCTGATGCGAATCGGGCGGTCGCGGTACTTGGGCTCCAGGTTTTTCTCCCAGAGATCGGACGGTTCCAGGATATGGCCGTCTGCGTCTACAACCTTAGTCATGCTATCGGAGCCTCTACCTTTCGGTTACAAGAGCACCAATCTGCACTATTTGAATACGGCCGAGTTGCTACGAACGGACGATTAGCCTTGGAACTCGGGCATGATCTTTGTGCCGAAGGTCTCCAACTGGTCCATGGCCTCATCTATGGGCATGTAGCCCTGGTCAAGCTGGTAGGAGAACCATTCAAGGTTCCCGCCATCATAGCAACGGGACAATGCGTCGATCTGGCGTTTGACGTCATCGACGGTACCGACGAGGGCGTACTGGTGCTCAATGAGTCGCTGGGTGACCTCGGCGGCATTCTTAAAGCGCAGGGGTTTTGGCTCCTCGGGGTCCTCTTCGTTGCGAAATGCCTCCATGAACCCGAATGCGCCGAAGTATTCGTCATACTGCCAACCCAGAGTTCTTTCGGCACGGGCCAGGGCTTCCTCATACGTTTTACCCAGGTAGATGTATCGGGGCGCGGCCACACTCTCTCCCAAGCCCAGATCCCTGCCGTTCTCGGCGGCCACTTCCTGATAGACGTGGCACAGGCGCTTGAAGTCTGCGGGGCGGGAGACCTGAATCTGAGAGATCATTCCTTCCCTTGCGGCAAACCTGATGCTCGACTCGCTGAGGGAAAAGGCCATAAACACGGGGGGATAGGGCAATTGGTAGGGTTTCGGGACTACGGAGATGCCTCGGATGACGCCTTCGTCATCAATCTCGCCGGGAGCACCACGCTCTCGGGTGATCTTGTCGAGGGCCCAACCTCGGATTCCTTCTTCGTAGGGGAAGGGCACTTCGTAGAATTCGCCCTTGAAACTGAGGACTTCCTGGGTCCAGGCGGCCTTCACGACCTGCCAGTTCTCCTCGAAGAGTCTTTTGTTTCGCTCGTTGGTAGCGGACTTGTCTGACTGAGTGCCCTTGACGCGGTATTTCTGGCCCAGAACGCCGACCCAACGGTCCTGGTAACCGCGGGCGAATCCGGCCATCATGCGGCCCTTGGTCAGGTGATCGAGAATGGCCAGCTCCTCGGCGGCGCGTATGGGGTCCCAAGTGGTGAGGACGAGGGCGAGGGGGGCGAACTTTATACGTTTTGTTCTGGCAGCGAGGTCGGTGTAGAGGAGGAGGGGGGCAACGGACATCTCGATGCCTTCGGAGTGGAAGTGGTGCTCGGTGGTGGAGAAGGAGTCGAAGCCAAGTTCTTCGGCGGCGAAGCATATGCGCTTCAGCTCATCCAGGAGACCCTGGTAACGCTCGTTGTTCCGTCCGATAGGGGCTAATGTTTTGCCGTCCGGGATTACGCCGGGCATAGCCGGATTGGTGAAAATACCAAACTTCATTGGACTTCTCCCTGGCGATCTCTTATCACTGCAGTTCACCCATTTCAGGTGCCCCCTTGGACAGCTAACCTTGGGGATTGGGGACTAACCACTACTTTTGTACCCTCTTTGAAGGAGGGATTATGGCCTAACAAGGGAAGTTGGATACTAACATACTGGAGGTTGCATACGATAGGGTTTTCTGGGAGTGGAATTCGGTTGACCGGGTTGTGGGGGGTGGGTAACATCAACGGGTCTGGGATGGGGTGTGGTGGATATAGTGGCGGGCCGGTCCTAGATTCCTCGCGGAGCCTCGGAAGTGTAGAAGTCAGGTAATTCGTTGACAGAATTAAAGAGCTTTAAGGGTTTCCAAAGGGGTCTTTCCGTCCATTGCCTGGTGGGGTCGTTGAGTATTGTAGTAGATCAGGTACTGCTGAAGCTCATCCTTCAGTTCCGAGACCGACTCGAAGGTTGTCCCCTCCAGCAGGTCCTCGTTCAATGTTCTCCAGAACCGCTCTACCTTCCCGTTGGTCTGGGGCCGATAGGGGCGGGTGTAGCGGTGCTTTATGCCCAGTTCCTTGAGCATGCGCTCCATAGGGTGGCCCTCGGTGTTCCTGGGGGAGGCCATCTCGGGGCCGTTGTCGGTGAGGATAGCCTCGAATTGGATGCCGTACTCCGCGTTGAGGAAGTTGATGGACTTCAATACAGCAAACATAACGGAGAGACTCTTGATGTCTCCGACCACTTCGGCCCAGGCCAGACGGGTGTAGGCGTCGATGAGGCCCACCAGGTAGTAGCGGTGCTTGGTGCCCACAATGGTATCCCGGCTGAGGTAGTGGCTGTCCAGGTTGCCCAGCTCTCCTGCCCGGGTCTTGATGATCTTGCGCTTCGATTGCTGCATCGGCTTTGTGAGCCTATTGAGACCGTGGCGTCTGGTGATGGCGTAGATGGTGGATGGCTTAGGGGTGTTGTGTTTAAGAATGGGTTTGAGTATGGCATAGATCTCGTAACGGTTGGTACCGTTGAGGCGTTCGTTGATGACCTTCTGCTCAATGAGGGGGATGGTGCGGCGGGACTTCCACCTGGGGCCCCGCTTACGGGGGAGGAAGGCGTTGTCGGAGGGGGAGAGGAGGAACCGGTTGTAGTACTTGGCAAAGGTCTGACGGCTAGTGCCGTGGAAGGAGTAGAAGTCCTGAACGAATCGGAATCGGGGATGCTTCCCGGCCTTGACCAGTTGGTACTCATGGATGAGGAACCGCCACTTCTGAATGTAGTTACGTTCAAGGGTGAGATCCTTGCTGTTATCTCGCATCTTCGCCTCCAGATTGGTGTCAGTCCCTTATACCAATCTGTCAACGAATTACCTAACACTTACAGGAAGGACACGGACTCAGGAGGCTCGGGTTTTACACGGGCGGGTTCGAGGGTCGGGTAAGGTTGAGAGCTTGGAATGAGAGGGAAGAGAGGTTGAGATGGCTGACCCAGTGTCGGATGCGGTAGAGGTTATAGAGCATTTCTATCGGGAGGGGCTGACTGACGGTCTACCCGTTGTACCGCCAACGTCAGAGTCTGTAGAGCGGTTTATGGAGGCTGCGGGGGTGGGGGCGGGGGAGGTGTTGGGGACTCGGGCCAGCAGGAACTGGCGGATCACTGCCGACAAAGTGGCTATCAATGCCGTGATGGCCGGGTGCCTGCCTGAATATGCTCCTGTTGTGGTCGCTGCGATGCGAGCGTTGTTCGAACCAGAGTTCAATGCGTCGGCGCTGGCTGAGACGGCGGGGGCGTCGGCGGCCATGGTAGTAGTGAACGGCCCGGTTAGGCCGGAGATAGACCTGAACTGCAGTTGGAACCTGCTGGGACCAGGCCGGAGGGCGAATGCGACTATCGGGCGAGCACTGAGACTGGTGCTGATGAACGTGTGCCGAGAGATTCCGGGCGTGACGGATAAGTCGACATTCGGGCATTCGGGTCGGTACACGATGTGTTTTGGGGAGAACGAGGAAGCCAGCCCCTGGAGCCCCTTTCACGTGGAGAATGGCTTTTCATTGGAGTCGAGCACTGTGAGCCTAATACCTGTGGGACATCCAATGGAGGCATTCAACCAGAAGGACCATGATCCGGAAAGCATACTGTACGTAATCGCCCACACCATCGCATCAACCGAGCGTTGTCATGGGGGCGCAATAGTAGTGGTAAGTCCCGAGCACGCGACGATCATAGCCGGGGCCGGCTGGTCAAAAGCGCAGGTCAAAGAGTACATCGCGGCCAAAGCCAACGAGCTGCGACCCACATTGGCTCCAGACAAGGGACAAAGCGGAGCGCTAGCAGGAGCGGTGTTCCCAGGGCCAGCGGGCGAGGGCAACGTCGCCCAGAACACGCCAGAAGACTTTCTGACCTTTGTGGCTGGGGGGACGGGGGGAGGTCATTCGATGGTGCTGCCGCTCTGGGGACAGGGCATCTGCAAGCCGGTTATCAAGGAAGTGCTCGGGGCCCGGTAGACCGCCATGAAAGAGAAATACGATGTGGCGATAGTCGGGGGAGGGCACAACGGGCTGGTGTGCGCGGCGTACCTGGCCAAGGCCGGTCTTAGAGTTGCCGTTCTGGAGCGGCGGTCGGTGGTGGGCGGGGCGTGCATAACGGAGGAGCTTTTCCCAGGGTACAAGGTCTGCACGGCAGCACAGATCGGGGGGTTGCTGAAGACAAAGATCATCCGGGACCTTGAGCTGGGGAAGTTCGGGTTTGGGCTTGTGCCGTTCGATCCGCACCGGCTGCACCTCTTCCCGGATGGACGGTACATCCAGTTCTGGCGAGACCCGGCGAAGAGTATGGCCGAGGTGGCCAAATTCTCTGAGAAGGATGCGCAGGCCTATCTGAAGTTCGAGCAGCAGATGGATAAGCTGGCCTCGATTATGAAGCCGTCGCTGGAGCTGCGGCCTCCGTTGTCAGTGGGAGAGATGGAAGCGCGGTTTGCCGAGGCTGGGGAGTCGAAAGCGTTTCGGGAGATCATGTTCGGCTCGATGAAGAGCTTTTTGGACTCGCGGTTCGAGTCGGAAGAAGTGAAGGCGTCGATTGCGCCGAGGGGGATGACTGGGATCGGAATGGGTCCGATGTCGGCGGGGCCTGCGTACATGATGCTGCACTATTGGCCAGAGCCGGGTACGGCTTGGGGCCGCGTGCCGGGAGGTATGGGGACAATAACGCAGGCTCTAGCTAGGGCGGCGCGGAGCCTCGGGGCGGAGATCTATACGGATGCAGAGGTGGCCTCGATCAGTGTGAGGAGGGGTCGGGCGGCGGGGGTGGAGCTTAAGGATGGACGGAAGATAGAGGCTAAGGTTGTGATATCCAACGCTGACCCCAAGAGGACGTTTCAGAGGCTGGTCGAGCCGGAATACCTGGACGCTGATTTCCTAACACAAGTGGACGGCATAGCGGGCGAAGGGATGACGTTCAATATCCACTTCGCAATGAACGGGTTGCCGGAGTTCAAGGCGTTTCCGGGTCGGGGGGCAGGGCCTCAGCACCAGGGGCTGTTCTGGATTGCGCCGACCGTCGAGTACCTGGAACGGGCCTGGGATGAGGCCAAGTTCGGTCAACCGGCGAGGGAGCCGTATCTGACCGGGATTATTCACTCGGCGATGGACCCGTCGATGGCGCCGCCGGGCAAGCACTACATGACCGTCTATGGGCAATGGGCGCCCTATCACCTTAAGGAAGGGAATTGGGACAGCATCGGCAACGGGTACGTGAAACAATGTGTCGACCTGATGACTGAGTACATCCCTAACCTGAAGGATATTATCGACGACTGCTTCCTGGTGTCGCCGAAGGAGTTGGAGGACCGGATCTTCATGAGCCAGGGGCACATGTTCCACGGCGAGTGCGTGCCGGGCCAAGTGTTCCAGCACCGGCCATTTTCGGGGTGGGCGGACTACAGGACCCCGATCGAGAGCCTGTACTTGTGTGGAGCGGGGACGCATCCGGGGGGCACGGTTACCGGGGCCCCGGGGCACAACGCCGCTCACGAGATTCTGAAGGACTGGAAGGAAGGGGTGGTGGGGTAGGGGAACGCGTTATCAGACGTGTTGGTCGACTAGGATAGTATTTCCGTCGGGGTCGACAACCACAAAGCTGGCCGGGCCCGTGGTTTCTTCATCGGCTTCACTGACCAGAAGTACACCCTTCGCCTTCAGCTGACGTTGGAGTTCACGCACGTCGGTGAAGGAGTCCAAGGGTTGGGCCTCGGCGTCCCAGCCCGGGTTAAAGGTTAGGATGTTGCTTTCGAACATTCCCTGGAAGAGGCCTATTGTGTGGCCGGAGTTCCTGAGTATCAGCCAGTTCTGGGAGGGGTCTCCTCCGACGACTTTGAACCCGAAGTCTTCGTAGAATACTTTTGAAGCCTCGATGTTCTTTACGGCGAGGCTGATAGAAAAGGCGCCGAGTTGCATGTGTGAATCTCCCTGTATGCGTTAAGCAATTGGTCTTGGAGCAGGATACGAAGACTAAGGGCTACGGAAGCGGATGTCGAGATGCTTCAAGACAGGGACAGGGAAAACGCGGCGGGAGGGTTGAGACACAAGGACGCTCACTAGAAATTGAGGGGCTGGCGCTACATCACCCGGGGATGGAGTGGTCAACACGTAAACGAATATGTGCCCGCTTCGAAGATGCCGTTGGCGAGCTGGAGTTCCCGGATATAGCAGATGAGTTGTTCAACTTGCTGATTTGTTATGCCGGCGACGGGAGGCATATTCCCGAACCACCAGTGGTGCTTGGGCACGCCATTGCGGACAGCATTGCGAATGCTGAAGTCGGCGTGGTGGCCCGGTTCGTAAATCCTGTCGATGAGGGGCGGGCCGGCGGCTGAGCCCATGACGTCAGAGCCGTGGCAGGCGGAGCAGTTGGCATTGAATACCTGCTTGCCTGCGAGGGCTGCGTCGGAGAGATCGAGTCCCGGAGCGGCGGGGGATGGGGTGGCGAGGGGGGTGGGGGTGTCGTCGGGGGGCTCTGCTTCGCTTCCACAACCAATGACGGCGATCAATATAAGGGCCACTACGATGCCGAATGCTGCGAGCCCACTTATTCGTGTGCGTTTGTTAGACATATCAGGGTCCCGTTTGCTTCGACCGCCGTGGCGGTGCTGCTGAACAAGGCATGCGTCAGCAGATATGTTTTCCCGAGAATCCTTCTTATGCGGTACATAGTAAGCTTATCATGTGTTCATCCCGATATGAACTGAGAAGTGCCAGGAGAGGGATGCTAAACTTCGATCGGAGAGGGTATCTGCTTCCCTCGATCCTGATCAAATGGACCATTTATGACCATGCAATACATTGGAGGCTTAATCTTCCTGTTGGCAGGGTTGGCGGGGTTGTCAGCTGTGGCGGCGTGCGGCACTGCCTCGGAGCCGGAACTGCCCGACGCCTCTGCGGATTCGGTAATCGCGTATCTGGAGGAGGTTGACTACCGAGAGAACTGGGAGTTGTGGCCGGAACTTGGGGAGAAATACTCGGCCAAAGAGCCCCACGGGATGCTATTGACCACTTACCTCAATGCTGCCGCCCTCGATGGACTTTTGAGCAAGAAAGGGAGTATGCCCGACGGAGCCATCATAGTTAAGGAGAATTACACTGCCGAAGGCGAGTTGCAGGCTAACACCGTGATGTATAAGAAGTCAGGGTACAACCCCGAGCACAACGACTGGTTCTGGCTAAAGGCGCTAGCCGACGGGATGGTAGAGCAAGAGGGTCGGGTGGAGGGGTGCCAGGCGTGTCACGGGCAGGTGAAGGTCAACGACTACATTTGGACGGGGCCATTGCACTAGGGTCGGGACTACCCGAGGTTTAAGCGAATACTTCGGTGGGGGGTGGGGACCAGGCCAGACAGTCGATGTCAGGGATCTGGTATTGGTTAAAGCCATCAATTTAGACTGCCCGTTTGACGGGCGCTAGTACGGAGTCAAAGCTCGGACTCCTGCATGACCTTTCGGATGCCTTCGCCGATCCGGTCAAGGCCGGCCTGGTATATGAAGCGGTCCCAGCCGATACAGAAGTGGCGAACCCCGAGGTCTATGTACCTCTTCGCTTGTTCGGGTTCTGCGATCTCGATGCGTGGGGGCACGCCATGTTCGATAGATTTCTTGATCACGAACTCTTCAAACGGTCGTATTTCGTCGGTATACATGAGTCCGGGTTGGCGGCGAGAGAATCCGAAATCGGCGGGTCCCCACTGGGTCATGTCGATACCCTTTTCTCTGGCCTTGTCTAATATTGCATCAATGTTTTCGACAGCGACGTTCTTTTCGATCATGATGACGATCACTACTGATTCGAGATCCTGCATGTATTGCTCAGGCTTGAATCCGGACAGAGCGGGGCGGCGGATTTTGACGCCCATGAGGCCTTGGGTGTCGGGGGCGTCAGGTCTGATTAGGCGATGTGCCGTCTCGACGTCTTCCGGTGTCCTAATGTCAGTAAAGAGGATAGCCTTGAATCCTGCACCCCACGCGGCCTGTGCCCAGAATCCTTGACCTTCCTGATCCAGTTTGATCATAAGAGGCAGGTTTCCTGCTTGGCCAGCCCGAGCCATGTGATAGAGCAGTCGCATATCGAAATTAGAGTATTCGGCACCGTATTCTGCGTAGTCGAAGAGGCCGGTGTCGCCAATTATCTCGGGGATATCCGGGTCTGGTGACAGGTAGTGTGTACCGATGGTCGGCTGCCCGGCGTCCAGTTTTTCACGAAGCGTATTCGGCATAATCATTTTTGGATTCTCCTGCTGGACAACACGGGTTTGACTCGGATCTCGGCTGACTTGGTGTGAGGCACTTGGGCTAATTGGGGACTGAAGAGCGGGTCGGCTCTCACTTGATTCGCAATCATTCGGCGGCAACTTTTGCCTGAGTGCTAGTATAGAGGAATGGGAAAACTTCTGTGGCTAGCGCGTGCATATCCTTCGGGAGAAGATTCGGAGGTGCGGAGTAATTATACGTGCGGTCTGCTCATGCAGCGGGGCGAGACAGACGCAGGGGCTAGTGAAGGTTCTGCCTAGCACAAGTAGTGGTGGGTCGCCAGAGACTCGAACCCTGAACCTACTGAGTAAGAGTTAATTGATCTGCCAAATTGAGCTAGCGGCCCCGGTGTACTGCGAGGGGAGTAGGGGATTACCTTCACTCTCCTCAGCGAGCCTTCG
This sequence comes from Dehalococcoidia bacterium, assembly GCA_965222055.1. Lineage (GTDB taxonomy): Bacteria > Chloroflexota > Dehalococcoidia > Plut-88900 > Plut-88900 > Plut-88900. The sequence goes on along the minus strand of CBDCTF010000007.1, from coordinate 2,091,855 downwards.
GCCCTAGCCCTCTCCCATCGAGAGACCTTTGCATAACTCATGGCGTGGGGCCGGGACACCCCGCCCATTCCGCTCTTGAGACCCTTCGACTCAGCTCAAGGCGAGCGGAATGCCCCACCCTTGGGGATGGATGTGCCATATTTCGTGAGCATACTACGCAGGAATGGCGGTTATTCAAAGGTCTCATTTAGGGAGAGGGGACAAGACGCCCGTTCTTGAGGCCCGTCTATCCTCCACAGGTGAACCCTCCAAAGGCAGGTGTTCCACTTTCAGTCGGCTCTGGGCGAACGGGGGAGGAGTTGTCTCTATGGGTCCCATTAGCAGCGTGGCGGGCGTCGAAGTCTCCGGCGTACTCCCCTGCGGGGAACCAGCTCACGAGCAGAGTCCGGGAAAGAGCTCTTTTCCGTCTGCGTCTTCTGTTTGAACCTGCCTGCCGCTAGCTGCGGAAGTGGGGCATTATCTTTCTGCCGACCTCCTCCAGCATCCACTTTTTATCGATGATGGTGTAGGTGGCTGTGGAGACAGTGGTGACTCCGGCCTCGATCAGCTTTTCGATCCCTTCGCAGATTTCTTCAACGGAACCGACCAGGTGAATACAATCGATCATGCGCTGGGTCATGTGCTGGGAGTAAGGGGCATCCATCTTCTCGAACCAGGGATCGTATCCGTCAGCCCGGGTGAATTCGGCGCGGGCGGCGGAGTACCGCTTCATCTCGTCGACTATGCCCGGGCTCTCGCGGTCCAGGTCTTCGAAGAGCTTGATTATCGCCGGTTCCTTCTTGTTACGCTCCAGAACGTGCATGCCGAAGGGCACGAAGCCCGCAAGCTCCCTCATAGCGCTTGCCTTGTCATCTGTGACGTAGATATAGGAGCGGACGCAAATATCTATCTTGGAGGGGTCTCGGCCGGCCTTTTCGGCGCCGCGGTAAATGTTGTCGACTTTCCATTTGACCATAGCGGGAGGCCCACCCATGAAGTAGACGCCGTCGGCGACTTCGCCTGCGAGTTGAAGTGACCGCGGGCCGTCGGCGGCGAGATAGAGGGGAACTGGGCCTCGTATCCACTCCGATATCATCCTCTGCCCTCGATACTCGGCCTCCTCGCCGGCGAGGAACTTCTTGACGAACATGGTCGCCTCTCTGAGGTCCTTATGAGAGATTGGCTTCATGATCTTGCCAAAGGGTCCACCGGCGCCCATTCCCAGGAAGGCCCGACCGCCTGTGAGCTCGTTGAGAGTGGCGGCGGCGTTGGCGATGGTCGAGGGATGGTAGGTATGCGGGTCCACAACCGCCTGGCCGATGCGGATCCGGCGGGTGTTCACGGCGGCGATGGCCGACATGATGTGCACTTCCCGGGACAGGTAAGGCTCGTCTACCAGGGTCATGTGGGAGAAGCCCACTTCGTCGGCGGTGCGGGCGAGGTCGGCTATTTCGTCGATCCTCTCGTTGCGGCCCATGCCGACACCAAAATTCACCTTAACCATAACGTTGCCTCCAGATGAGGTATCTTCGCTCTCGATAGGCCTAATGCTATCACACGGGCCTCGCTGATTTGCGGGCGTGAGCAAAGTACGTTGGCGTGAAGATGCCGGGCCGTCCTGCCTCGGTATGGCGCATCACGCTGTGGAAAGTCAACTATCGCTCCATAAGCGAGTAGATCACCTCGTCAGGCGGCCCGTCGTACACTAGTTTACCGTCCCCCAGGAGCAGCATCCTCCGGCCATGCCTCTCCGCCATCTGCAAGTCATGGGTTATGAGGACAACGCCTTTGCCGTCCTCGGCCAGATTGGCAAGCATTTTGAAGAAGAGGTCTCTGGTTGAGTAATCTATCTTGTGCAGTGATTCGTCCAGCAGAATGAACTCTCGTTGCTGGGCCAGGCAAAAGGCGAGCCATACTCGCTGCTTTTCGCCTCCTGAGAGCTGGGCAAAAGGGCGGTCGGCAAAGGACTCCGCAAGACAGGTGTCGATGCACTCCTGGACGACTTCTCTGTCTTTCGCGCTAACCCTCCATCCAAGGCTGCGTTTTGGGCTAAAACGTCCTAAAGAGACCAGTTCTCGCACGGTCACAAAGGGAGGATCCTGAAGGTCCTGCGGCAGATATGCGATGTGCCTCCCCACCCTAGTTAGATCGGCGGATGCGTCTCCTGAGTTTAGGAAGACTTGGCCCTTTGTAGGCGACAGTTCACCTGCGATTAGCTGTGCCAGAGTCGTCTTACCTGCACCATTAGGCCCCAATAGACAAACGAATTCGCCCGTGGCTACGGAGACTGAGACCTCCCTTAGGACGATCTTCTCTCCGTAAGAGAAGGAGACACCATCCAATTCTATGCTGATCTTCATCCTATAGAACCTGCTGCAGGCTCACTGTAGCCTCCTCGCCACCCATATCATAACGGGCGCACCCAATACTGTGGTTATCAGGCCAACCGGTATTTCGGAGGGCATGAAGGCCAGTCTCGAAATCTGGTCTGAATAGAGAACTACCAGGGCCCCGGCGGGGATGGAAACGGCCATAACGGTGCGGGGGTCATTGCCCACCATCAGTCTTACTACATGCGGGGTGAGCAGGCCCACGAAACCGACCACACCGGCCAAAGTTACAGCGGTGCCAGCCAGTACCCCAGCGGAGGCCATAGCCACTAACCGAGTCCTCCTGGGACTGGCCCCCAGTTGCCCAGCAAGCCGGTCTCCTAGCACCAAGAAGTTCAGCCGACCTGCCGCCAGGACCGCAAGTACGATTCCGAGAGCAAGGAAAGGGAAGGCCGGTATGACGTCATCCCAGCTTCGGTTGGCCAAGCTGCCACTGAACAGAGCCAACGCTTGCAGGCTGAAGATCCGTGAGTGAGTCAAGATGGCAGCGGCAACTGCGAGAGTCAAAGCCCCTATGGATACACCGATTAGGGCGAGACGAACTGCGGTTACGCTCTCCCGTGAAGCCAGCACAAATATGAGAAGGGCCCCGATCAGGGCGGCCACTACAGATAGAGAGGTTAGTCCCCAAGCCCCCGTTCCAAGGACCCCAACTAAAGTTAGAGCCTGGACTATAGCTGCCCCACCGCCCAGTCCGAATAGCTGGGGGTCTCCCAAGGGATTACGAGTGGCGCTTTGAAGTAGCGATCCCGAGGCCCCAAGACACGCACCTACTACCAGAGCCGCCACGATCCTGGGTATGCGGAGAGAGCGCACTATCACCTCGGCGGTGGGGTCTCCGCTTTCGGTGAAGAGGGCTTTAAGGAGCGTAGATGCTTCCAGGTTCGCAGTGCCGAAAGCAACCCCTACAATGCAGCCCGCCATTAAGGCGACACCGAGACCCGTCAGGACAAGGGTCGGGCGGCGCAACTATGGGGCGCTTTCTACAATTTCGGCCATGGCTTCCACTGCCTCGGCAATGCGCGGCCCCTGATTGCGCAGGAAGATTACGTGGTCGATTTCATGCATCCGTCCACTTGTGATTGCCCGCAGATTGGAGAAGCCGGGAATGCGGGGCAATGTTGCAGAAAGACGCGGTGCGGGTTCCGGCGCCGGTGTAATTGTAAACACGTAGTCCGGATCCATGATGAGCAATTGCTCGGCGGAGATACGGGCGAAACCTGGGAATGTCCCGCTGTCGGGCAAATCGGCAGCCGGGTTAGACAGCTTCAACAAGGAAGCTATGGCGCCGGGATACGACTGTGGCTTTGCGACGTAAAGGTTTCTGTCGGCGTCTGAGATCAGGATTAAGGCGCTTTGACCATCACTGAGGCCTTCAATGGCTGACGATACTCGTGCCGAAAGATCCTCTGCTGCCCGTTCGGCTATCTCATCGCTTTCGATGATCTGCCCGATGAGCATGATGCCCGTGGTTATGTCGTCGAGCGAAGCTGCACGAACAGCCACCACTGGCGGACCCAGTTGCGACAATGGCTCCAGGAAGCGCGCCTGGCTCAGAGCTTCGATCAAGATTAAGTCGGCCCTCTGGGCGGCAATGGCTTCGAAGCTAGGCGAGTAGGCTCCACCCAGTTCCGGAAGGTCGAGCACCTCAGCAGGAAAGGTGGAGCTTGTGTCACGGGCGACTGCCGTGCCTCCAGCCATGTATAGCATCTCCGTGGCCGTTGGGCTGATGCTCACGATTCGCGCCGGCTTGGCCGGAATTTCAACACTCCGACCCAGCATATCAACTATTTCCAGCGGATAAGTCTCAGGCATGGCCGGGGCAGACGTCGGTTCGACAGTGGGGATAGGAGTTGACGAAGGCGCGGAAATATCGGTGGGGGCTTGGGTTGGGGCAGGTGTGATCGTCGTCGGCAGAGGACTCTCTGTAGGTGTCACTGCCGCCGTGGGTCGAACAGTAACATCCTCACCTGAGTCCGAGTCTGAACACGCGGCCATCACTAAGGCCAATGCCAATATCAAGAATATGGATGCGGACCAGGCTTTGCTCCGTATGATGATGTCCAAGTTAGTCAGGTCTCCTTTGCTTTGTCTATACGCAGTTGTCCGACCAAGTTTAGCCAAGTCGTGCCAGCTCTGCTAGGAATCCACCGATGAAGTCGATGCAATTATTGCGGCTCTTCGCCGCCGAGCGGACAGTCTACGCTCTCGCCGGAGGCCAGTTTGCCTCAACCGTCGGACCCGGGATGACCCGTTTCGGTCTGGGTCTCTGTGTGCTTGACCAAACCGAGAACAGCGCTGCTTAAACAATCCTGCTCTTCACGGCTGTGCTGCCGCTCAAAGTTGCTTCACTCCTCGCCGGCCCTCTCGTCGGTCGCTGGGGCCATTGGCGGGCCATGATCATTGCCAACGCCGGGGCTTCCGGCACGACGAGGGTAGCAGCCCTGCTTTACTTCACCGATGCGCTTGCTGCTGGCACCTGTACAAGCCCTCGTCGCGAAAGGCATTACCTGCCCGTTCATTCTGCAGGCACTGGATGCGAGCGCACCGATGCTGGTGAAGCCCAACAGACTAGGCAATGCCGCTGGTATAACTGCGATGCTGTAGTCGGTCGACATGATCCTCTCGGGCATCCTAGCCATATCGCATATCTAAGAAATCAGGCCTGGCAAAGCCAGCGACCTCTGCTCCATAGCCTCGCCGGATGACAGTCTCATAGGGGGGAGCGAGAGCCTCAAAGGTCGTCCTAAACGGACAAGTTATGAGTTCAGAAAGTGGTGGTGGGCCGCCAGGGACTTGAACCCTGAACCTACTGATTAAGAGTCAGTTGCTCTGCCAAATTGAGCTAGCGGCCCCCAGTGTAATGCGAGGGCAGTAAGGGATCACCCTCACTCTCCTCGGCGAGTCTTCGACTCTGGCCCTCTCACGCCTCGGCGCATCTTAGACCAATCAAGGGAGAGCGGACAAGACGCCCGTTATTGAGGCCTTTCGATCCTCCGCAGGCGTGCCCTCAAAAGGCGGGTGTTCCACTTGCAGTGGGCTCAGGGCGAACGGGGGAAGGGTGGGTTATCTGTCTGAGGCGAGGACTCCGCCGAATGACCAGCTTTCCTGGGACACTTCGTTGAATACGATGTCCACGGCCTGGGCCTGGGTATTGGCGATGGTAACCATGGCTTCGGTGATGACACGGGCCAACTCGGCCTTCTGGGCCTTGGTCCTACCGGGGTACATTTCTATGGTGACTCTCGGCATGATTTTCTCCTCACGGGGAGCGGGCGCTAGTAGCCCGCCTTCTTATCGACCAGGTTGATCAATTCTTCGCCTTTAATATAACGCTCGACGTTTCTGGTGAACAGGTCGGCGATGCGATCATCGTAGCCCATGACGTCACCGGTCTTGTGAGTGCCTAATATCACATTGTCCAGTTCCCAGAGCTCGCTGTCCTGGGGCAGGGGCTCCGTAGCAAAGACATCTAGGCCCGCGCCAGCTATGCGGCCCCCCTTGAGGGCTCGGATTAGGGCTCCCTCGTCGACCACACTACCACGGGCGACATTAATCAGAAAGGAAGAGGGTCCTATCAGGTCCAACTCCCGCTCGCCGATGAGCTGCTGTGTGTCCGGCGTGCCAGGGACACAGAGGGCCGTGAAGTCGCTTCTTCGCAACAGGTCGTCCAAGTCGGAGGCAGGCATGACTTCGTCGACATCACCGACGTTGAACTGACGGCTGGACACTGTCCGGCGGGTCGCGAGCACGGTCATGCCGAAGGCTTTACTGAGGCGGGCCAAGTCCCCGCCGATGGCACCCAGCCCGACGACTCCGATAGTCTGGCCCCGAAGCTCAATCTGGTCGTAGAACTCGTTGCTCCAGACCTTGTTACGTCTTTCGGCGATGAGTTGGTGTTGTTTCTTTTTGAACATCAATATGCACATGAGCGCCCACTCGGCGATGTTCAGAGCAGCCATTTGCCGCGCATTGGTGAGAATGACGGGCGATTCGAGGATGTCTTTTCCGACATCCAGGTCGATGCCGTCCCAGACGTACTGAAGCCACTTCAGGTTGGGCGCACGTTCGGGCAAGCCGCCGGGCAGGGAGGCGGAATAATATATCTCGACGTCTACTATGATCTCATCCACTCTCCGGCGGGCGGCGGAGGCCTCCGGGGAGACGGGGCCATGCTTGGATGCAGCCACTTTCTCCTGTTTCAGGAGGTCTCCGATGTCGACAAGCTCGACACCCGAAAGGGACGTGAGCCTGTCGATATAGGTCTGTGGTATTGGATAACCGTGGGCGATCTTTAGTGCAGCCACTCGAACCACCTCCCCAACGGGGCCATTTGAAGATTGGGCGATTATAGCAACAGGGGGGAGGGGGTTCAACGGGCGGGTGTCACATAAGCGCAGGGGAAGGGCGCATCCGGAATCCACTCGACTCTTCGATCCTCCCCGCCTCGGCGGGCTTGCAACTCGGCGGAATTCCAGCTAGCTCAGGATGAGCGGATTCACCCCCCGGACGGAACACCCTTCTTAGCAAAGTAACTTCAGAGTTAGGAAGGAAGATGAAAAGGGGACTAGCCGGCCTAGAGGCCGCGGCTTAGGCGGGTGATGAGGGGTTCGGGGAGGTGTGCCTTGCGCATCTTCTCCTGAGTGGTGGGGATATCGTAGGGGACGCGGTAGTGGCAGATGGCACCCTCGGCGCTGTCGTAGATGGCGTAGTTGGAGGTGGGGTCCCGGTCTCGGGGTTGGCCTACGCCGCCGGGATTGATGAAGAGGGGCCCTTCCCCCAGTTCGACTGGAACACCGACGGGAAATTCCTGGAACTCGCTGCGCATGGCGTAGGGGTCGACGCGGCAGAAGAACGGGATATGGGAGTGGCCGACGAGGCAATGGCCGGTCTGCAGGTGTTCGAGGCTGGCGAGGGCGGCGGTTTCGGTGACAAGGTACTCCCAGATCGGGTCCCGAGGGGTGCCGTGGGCGAGGGTGAAAATTCCCGCTACCAGGGTTAGCGGCAACCGGCCGAGATAATCCACATGCTCCTTGGTCAGCTGGGTCTGTGTCCACAGGGCTGCGAAGCGGGCGTAAGGGTTGAAGTCTGAGGTGTCGATCTTTCCGATGGCAGCCCAATCGTGGTTGCCGGCGATGGAGACGTGGTCGTGCTCCCGGAGGAGGTCGATGACTTCACGTGGGTTTGGGCCATAGCCGACGATGTCGCCGAGGCACCAGAGTTGGTCGATGGGGCCGCGGGACTTGGCGTCGGTTAAGACGGCCTGAAAGGCTTCGAGGTTGGCGTGTATGTCGGCTAGGATGAGTGAGCGCATGGGGCGTGTGATCACCTTTCGGCGAAGAACTCAACTATAGCAAGTCGGGTATCGGGTTTCCACATGACGGGTGTCTTCGTGGCGTCGGGGGGTTGCGGGTATAATCGCGGGTATGAAGGTATCGGAGATGGGGGAGTTCGGTTTGGTGGAGATGATTGCCGACGTGCTGGAGGTCGGGTGCCCGGGGAATAGCCGCGGGGTGTTGCTGGACATCGGTGACGACACGGCGGCTTGGAAGCCGAGCTCTGCCGTCGAGTTGGTGACTACGGACACGATGGTAGAGGATGTCCATTTCCGCACCGAAACAACGTCGTATCGGGACCTGGGTTGGAAGGCGCTGGCGATTAACCTGAGTGATATTGCAGCCATGGGGGGAGTGCCGAGATATGCCCTGGTGTCGCTGGGGCTAAGCCCGCACACGGAAGGGGAGTCGGTGGTGGAAATGTACCGAGGGATGAAGGAGATCGGGGAGGAGTTCGGGTGCCGGGTGATAGGGGGAGATACGGTGGGGGCGCCGTGTATGATGATTAACGTGACCCTGATCGGGGAGGCAATCGGCACGGGAGAGTTCCTGCGGCGGGATGGGGCCAAGGCTGGCGACCTGATAGCGGTTACGGGATGGCTGGGAAGCTCCGGGGTGGGGTTCCGGGTCCTGAATGGAGAGACCGATGTCTCGGGTGACGTTCGGGAGCGGTTGGAGGCGGCGCACAATCGGCCTATCCCCAGGGTTGCCGAAGGGCAGGCCCTGCTCAGAGCAGGCGTACGGGCGGCGATGGACTTGAGCGACGGGCTGATGTCCGACCTGCCGAAGATGTGTGCAAAGAGCGGGGTTGAAGCTCGCGTGTCGATTGGCAAACTGCCGGTGTCGGGAGATGTGAGAGAAGTGTTCGGGCCGGAGGCGGCGACTCTCGCGCTTACAGCGGGAGAAGACTACGAACTTTTGGTGGCGGGGTCTTGGGGTGTACTGGAGCGGGCTTCGGAGCAGATTGCCATACCCTTGACGATAATAGGGGAGCTGGTGGAGGGACAGGCGGGAGAGGTGACGCTCCTGGACGACGACGGTCTCGCGGTCGAGTCTCCCAAGTCCGGATGGGAACATTTTTCGAAACCTTGACGCACTCAAGCCGGATGGAGCTCGTGACACGGGGGCCGGAGGAAACTCAGGCCCTGGGCCGCCGTCTCGGGGAACTGATGGAGGGCGGAGAGCTAGTGCTGATGGTCGGGGACCTGGGGGCGGGTAAGACGTGCTTGACCCAGGGAATAGCCTGGGGGCTGGGGGTCAACGAATATGCTCGGAGCCCGACTTTTGTCTTGGTCTCCGAATACGAGGGTCGGCACACTCTTTTTCATGCGGACCTCTATCGAGTAGACGATCCGTTGGAGATCGAGGACCTGGGGTTGGAAGAGACCTATGGGAATGGCGGCGTGTGCGTGGTCGAGTGGGCGGAGAAGGGCGAGTCGATTTTTCCTGCCGAACATATTCGGGTCGAGATTACGGTCACTGGTGCCGAGGAGCGGGTGTTAGAGCTTTGGGCGGGGGGTGAACGGCACGGGAAGCTGCTTGGGAGGTTGAGGGGGGTGGTGGGGGCTTTTGGCAACCGAGACACGGGGGGTTAAGTGCCTGAGTACGGAGTTCATGGATAGTAGAAGTGCTTGCAGTCTTCACCCTCACCCCCTCGGGGGACTCAGGGCAGGCTCTGGCCCTCGCACGCCGGAGGCGCACCTACGGCCTGTTGAGAGACCTTTCCGTAACTCCGGGTTGGGGACGAGAAGCCCCGCCCATTCCGCTCTTGAGACCCTTCGACTCGGCTCAGGGCGAACGGAATGCCCCGCCCCGGATTCCTCGCAGGGCCTCGGAATTGTAAGTGTTAGGTAATTCGTTGACAGATTGGTATAAGGGACTGACACCAATCTGGAGGCGAAGATGCGAGATAACAGCAAGGATCTCACCCTTGAACGTAACTACATTCAGAAGTGGCGGTTCCTCATCCATGAGTACCAACTGGTCAAGGCCGGGAAGCATCCCCGATTCCGATTCGTTCAGGACTTCTACTCCTTCCACGGCACTAGCCGTCAGACCTTTGCCAAGTACTACAACCGGTTCCTCCTCTCCCCCTCCGACAACGCCTTCCTCCCCCGTAAGCGGGGCCCCAGCAACTGTTGTGATAGTCAAGCGGATATTGGGTTCCAATGAGCTTGTTGTTTGAGCATGGCGTTGAGGATAGTTAGTAGTTTTCTCATGCAGGCTGTAATGGCGACCTTCTTTGGCTTGCCCGCCTCCACGAGGCGAGTGTAGAATTCCTTGAGGACTGGGTTGAAGCGCACGGCGACGAGGGTGGGCATGTAGAGGGCGGCCCTGACGGTAGCCCGACCGCCCCAGCAGGTGCGTGAACCGCGCATCTTACCGCTGTCCCGGGCGAGTGGGGCTACGCCAACGAGGGCGGCGATCTCTCTGCGGTTGAGCTTACCCAACTCTGGCAAGCCTGCCAGGAGACTGTAAGTGGCGACTGGTCCTATGCCGGGGACGGTCCTGAGAAGGATAACCTGCTCACGCCACAGCTCTGATTTGTGCAGCCTCTCCTTGAGGTCTCGGTCTATCTGATCCAGGGCCTCGTTGAGCAGATCAATGATCCCCTCTATGCTCTTTCTGACGACGGGGTTTGCGTTCTCCAGTCTGTTCTTCTCCCTGGTCTTCATACCGACGAGCTGGCGGCGTCTTGATACCAACGCATCCAACTCAAGGGACTCAGGGCTTTTGGGAGGTTGTGGGCGCAGATCGCTGACCTCACTGAAGTGTGCGATCATGCCTGCATCCAACCGGTCGGTCTTGGCGAGCATCCCTTGGGAGCGTGCGAAGTCCCGGACATGTCTCGGATTCAGGACGGTAGTAGGGACCCCCTCATTACCCAGGGCTGCGGTCAAAGCCCTCTCGTAGCCCCCTGTGGCCTCCATAGCCACTAAGGCTGGCTTCAAGGCCACCAAGCGGGTTACCAGTTCTCTAATCCCCTCCTGGTCCTGATTGAAGCGCCAACATTCTCCCGTGGGTCTCACCGCCACATCCCCCCACCCCTTGGACACATCAATTCCTACGTATGCTCTCCGATTACCAGCCATGTTTCTCCTTTGGCCCATCCTTGCCGATACGGGCTTGCGTTGGCCCAGGCAACTGTTCGGGCTCTATGATTAACTTATCGGGGCGACCACGCTGAGGCACGGTCTCCTAACCAAGGATGAATCGGCCTACCCCGACCTACCTATCAATATACAAGGATGAATCGGCCTACCCCGACCTACCTATCAATATACAAGGTGGAAGTCCCGCCGCACCATCCCCCTCATTGAGCAGAAGGTCATCAACGAACGCCTCAACGGTACCAACCGTTACGAGATCTATGCCATACTCAAACCCATTCTTAAACACAACACCCCTAAGCCATCCACCATCTACGCCATCACCAGACGCCACGGTCTCAATAGGCTCACAAAGCCGATGCAGCAATCGAAGCGCAAGATCATCAAGACCCGGGCAGGAGAGCTGGGCAACCTGGACAGCCACTACCTCAGCCGGGATACCATTGTGGGCACCAAGCACCGCTACTACCTGGTGGGCCTCATCGACGCCTACACCCGTCTGGCCTGGGCCGAAGTGGTCGGAGACATCAAGAGTCTCTCCGTTATGTTTGCTGTATTGAAGTCCATCAACTTCCTCAACGCGGAGTACGGCATCCAATTCGAGGCTATCCTCACCGACAACGGCCCCGAGATGGCCTCCCCCAGGAACACCGAGGGCCACCCTATGGAGCGCATGCTCAAGGAACTGGGCATAAAGCACCGCTACACCCGCCCCTATCGGCCCCAGACCAACGGGAAGGTAGAGCGGTTCTGGAGAACATTGAACGAGGACCTGCTGGAGGGGACAACCTTCGAGTCGGTCTCGGAACTGAAGGATGAGCTTCAGCAGTACCTGATCTACTACAATACTCAACGACCCCACCAGGCAATGGACGGAAAGACCCCTTTGGAAACCCTTAAAGCTCTTTAATTCTGTCAACGAATTACCTGACTTCTACAGGAATGACGGTAATGCAGAGGTCACGCCTCGGTGCACTTGCAGCATCTGCGACACATTGAGGGAGAAATGGGCAAGAGAAACGTGAGAGAGCAAGTCCTAGATCGCTCCCGCCACTGACGGACCTTCTCCGCCTGTGGCGGACTTGCAGCACGGCGGGTTTGCCACTTACAGCGCGGAGCCTCGGGATGACATGAGAGCTTAGGGATGAAATGGAGGATTAGGGATGACATTGGGGATTAGGTGTACCTGGTAATCGACACGGCTACGAAAGATTTGGGGGTGGCCCTGATGGACGAGACCGAGGTGGCTGGGCAATTCCATTGGCGCACGAGGCAGAATCATTCCGCAGAGCTAGTACCAGCTATCCTGCATCTCCTGGGAAAGGCCGATATGGACTTGCATGACTTGAAGGGCTTTGTGGTGAGCCTGGGGCCGGGGGGGTTCTCGGGGTTGAGGGTGGGGATGACGACAGCCAAGGGGTTCGCCGTTTCGACGGGTGCGCCGCTGGTGGCTGTTGACACGTTGGATGCGTCGGCTTTTCCGTTTGTTGGGCTTGGCGCGCCGGTATGCTCGCTGCTGCCGGTGGGGCGGGGGGAGGTGGCTGCGGCGTCGTATCGAATGAATGGCGCGGAAATGGAGAAGGCGACCGAAGATCGGGTGACGACCTTAGAAGCTCTGGCCGAATCGGTCAGTGAGCCGACAATTTTCTGCGGTGCGATAACACAGGAGATGGAGACAGAGTTGAGGGATCGGCTAGGGGGGCGGGCGTTGATACCGCAGGCGGCTGCGCGGGCCTCGCGGGCGGTGTGTATGGGGGATATCGGCATTGGGAAGATAGCCAAGGGTGAAGTGGATGACCCGGTAACACTACAGCCGTTTTACCTGCGCCGGCCCTCGATCTCGAAGCCGACTCGGCCCCCGGGAGGGTGAGGTTGGTTCTGCTAAGATAGCTCGGCATTACATCTTTCGAAGATAACCACCGAAAAGGAGGACCGCGTCGTCAGACGACGGCGCTGGGAATAGGTAAGCATGGAAAGAACGCTAGTTTTGTTGAAGCCCGACGCTGTTCAGAGGGGCCTATCGGGGAAGGTGATAGCGCGGTTCGAGGCGAAGGGACTCAAAATAGTCGGGATTAAGATGATTCACATGGACCGGGCCCTGGCGGGTCGGCACTACGGAATCCACGAAGGCAAACCATTTTTTGAGGGGCTGGTGAACTTCATAACGTCCAGCCCGATTGTTGCCATAGCGCTGGAAGGTCCGAAAGCGGTAGAAGTGGTGCGGGCTATGATAGGAGTAACCGACCCCAAGAAAGCGGCTCTGGGTACGATCCGCGGGGACTTTGGGATGGACATTGGCCGGAACCTCGTACACGGGTCGGACTCCCCGGAGAACGCGGTGACGGAGCTGGAACTGTTCTTTGGCGAGGGGGAGCTAATCAGCTACGAGCGGAACGTGGAGCCGTGGATATTGGAGTAGGAGGGCGGCTACTGGATGCGGACGATGGTGTTGCCGTGTTCCCAGAGGCTCTCCAGCCGGTAATACTCCCGCTCGGCGGCGGAGAAGATGTGCACGACCACAGTGCCGTAGTCGAGTAGGACCCAGCCGGAGCCCGATGAACCCTCTCTGTGAAGCAGGTCGTCGCCGATGCCCTTCAGGCCAGACTCTATCTCTTCCCGCAGGGCGTCGGTGTGGCGTGGGGTGAGGGAGCTCATTATCACGAAGTAGTCGGCGAAGCCGCAGACCTTGCCGACATCCAGAAGCAGGATGTCGGATCCCTGCCTCTCCGATGCGATCTCGGTGATCTTGCGTGCCTGTTCGAGGGGCTCCAGGCTTGCCTCCTGCGGGTTTCTGATACCCAATTGTAGCACTGGACAGGCTCGGGTCAACGATGGAGCCAGGGGAGCGATTGCCGCTATTCGAAGTAGCGTGATATGCTCGAATGAAATTTGACAGGTGAGACGATATAAAGAGATGAAGAACGGCGTAGTAGTTGCGGCCATGAGCGGGGGAGTCGACTCTGCGGTGTCGGCATACCTTCTGAAGGATGCGGGATATGACGTCATAGGCGTTACCATGCGTCTTTCTGCACCTCAGCCGGGAGGAGAGAGCCGACAGAACAAGCGGTGTTGCACTGCGGAGGATACTACCGATGCCCGGCGGGTGTGCCGCATACTCGGCATACCTCACTACGTTCAGAACTTCGAGAAGGAGTTCAAGGCCAAGGTTATCGAGTATTTCCTAGGGGAGTACCGGCAGGGCCGGACGCCCAACCCGTGCATCGCCTGCAACGAGCAGGTGAAGTTCCGGTTCCTGATGGAGCGATCCTGCGCCCTGGGTGCGGACAAGCTGGCGACTGGGCACTACGCGCGCATCGAGCGGTCGGGTGACGGGTACAAGTTGCTGAAGGCTCGGGACCCGGGGAAGGACCAGAGCTACGTACTGTATGGCCTGGGACAAGAGGAGCTTTCGAGGCTCATGTTCCCTGTCGGGGAGTACCCCAAGGCCCGCATCCGGGAGATTGCCCGGTCGTTGGACCTGCCGGTTGCCGATAAGCCGGACAGTCAGGACATCTGCTTTATCCCGGACGGAGATTACCGCGGCTTTCTGCGGAAGAGCATCGAGCCCAGGCAAGGCGACGTTGTTGACATGGAAGGTAACCGCATTGGCTCGCACGGGGGGATTGAGGAGTTCACGGTGGGTCAGAGGAAGGGGTTGGGGGTGGGGTCCCTGGGTCGGAGATACGTGGTTTCCCTGGATGCGGAACGGAACGAGGTGGTGGTGGGTGATGACGCTGATCTTTGGGCGGAAGGGTTGACGGCTTCCAAGGTGAGCTACGTGTCGGGTGCCGCTCCCGTCGTGCCTACGAGGATCAGTGTCAGGATAAGGCATCGGGCACCGGAAGTAGCTGCGACCTTACTCCCGAATGGGGACACTGCGAGCGTCATGTTTGATTCGCCTCAGAGGGCCGTCACACCGGGTCAGGCGTCGGTGTTTTATTGCGGGGATGAGGTGGTGGGGGGTGGGGTGATAGATGGTCCACTGACCGCTTCGTCCGATGAGCTAACCTGTGACGGGATTCGAATGCCCGTGCCTACCAAACCCTGATTCTTACTGCGACCGCAGCTTAGATGAAGGTTGAATATGGCCAATGCCAGTAGCTACGCAGGCAGGCCAAACGAATGACCCCGGTTAAGAGTCAGCCTCCCGGATTTGAGTTGGAGCGCGCGCTCTGGGGGCAAGGGACCACCTACGTTGCGGGGGTGGACGAGGTGGGGCGGGGGCCACTGGCGGGGCCGGTGGTGGCGGGAGCGGTAATTTTCCCGCAGGATATCGATGAATCCAGACTAATCGGAATTCGGGACTCGAAGGAGCTGATGGCGTCGGTTCGAGAGCGGCTGGATGTGCGGATACACGAGGTGGCGTTGGCGGTGGGGATAGGGCGAGCCTCGGTGCGGGAGGTTGATGTGGTGGGGATAGTAGGTGCGACACGTCGGGCCATGAGCCGTGCGATAGGGAAGCTACAACCCAGACCACAAGCGTTACTTATCGACGCGCTGTCTCTTCCGGGAATCGATCTACCTCAGCAGTGTCCGGTGAAGGGGGATAGGGTATCGTTGTCAATAGCTGCGGCGTCGATAGTGGCAAAGGTGGCGCGAGACAAGCTAATGAGGGAGGCTGACCGGAGGTATCCGGGGTACGGGTTTTCCCGGAACAAGGGGTACGGCACTAGGGAGCATATGGGAGCCCTCGAGCTGCAGGGGCCTTGCATAATTCATCGGGTTAGCTTTGCTCCGGTGGCACGAGTGAACGGCCGCCGGATGTTGGTCTAGGGCTGGGTAATATGCCCCACGAGAGGACGAGGTTTGGGGACTGGGGTGAGGAATACGCACGCCGATTCCTGGAGCAGAAGGGGTACTTGATAATCGAGGCGAAGTATCGCGGGAAATACGGGGAGATAGACTTGGTGGCTTGGGAGGGTGAGTGCCTGGTGTTCGTGGAGGTGAAGAGCCGAAGGTCGAGGGCGTTTGGGAGGCCTGAGGAGTCGGTGACGGCGGCGAAGCAGAAGAAGCTGGTGCAGTCGGCGCAAGAATATATTCAGGCCAAGGGCCATGAGGGGCGGGAGTGGCGTATCGACGTGGTGGGTATCGAGGCGGGAGGGGCTCGGCCTCGGGTGCAGTTGATACGGAATGCGGTGACGTGGGGGTAGGGGGCTGTATTGCTGTGCTCGTTTCTCACAGGGAGGTTAAGGTCACCCTCACTCTCATATCAAGGGACATTTGCGTAACTCCTGGCGTGGAGGCCAGGACACCCCGCCCATTCCGCTCTTGAGACCCTTCGACTCGGCTCAGGGCGAGCGGAATACCCCCCCTTGGGGATGGATGCGCCATATTTCGTGAGCCTGCCTACCCGGGAATGATAGTGAAATGGAGGGGAGGGGTGATGTGCTAGAATTCGGGGCCGGAACGAAATCCAATATGCCTATATATGAATACCGGTGCGGCGGGTGTAACCGCAGGGTGAGTTTGCTAGTGCGGGGGTTTGTGGACCCGCCGTCCAAGGCGTGTCCCGAATGCGGGTCTGGAGAGCTTTCGAGGCTTATTTCTCGGGTGGCGATACTCAAATCCGACGAAAACCGATTGGAAGAGCTATCGGACCCCTCGTCCTGGGGCGGTAGCGACGACAAAGATCCGAAGGTTATGGCAGACATGATGCGGCAGATGGAAGACTCGATGGGCGAGGAAATGGGCCCGGAGTTCGGGGAGATGGTTGAGCGGATGGAGTCGGGGGACATGCCCGAAGAGCCGGGCGACGACGGAGACTTCGACTGATATGCCGATCTACGAATACAGATGCTCAGATTGTCGCAGGACGACGAGCATCTTCCTGCGCAGCATAGGCTCGACGGCCAACCCGGTTTGCGAATCCTGCGGGAGCGCCGACCTCAGCCGAATGATATCCCAGGTGGCCTATCACAGGTCGATGCAGGACAAGTGGGATACATCGGGGCCTCCGCAGCTCAACCCGGCCGACGACTACTACAAAGACCCGACGAACATAGGCCGCTGGGCCGAGAAGAGGTTGGGCGATATGGGTGTCGAGATGCCGGAGCAGGCGCGGGAGATGATAGACGCGGCGCGGGACGGCGAGATGCCTCCGGCGATCAAGGACTCCTAGGGGTCGGAGATTTTCCCGGAGACACTATGAAGAACGACAAGATCTCGGGCTTGTATGTCATCCTTGATCCTAGCTTTCTGAGTGGTATCTCGGAGATCGAGGCGGCAGAGGCGATGATTCGGGGTGGGGCTCGGGTGATCCAGTGGCGCGACAAGACCCGAGACAAGGGTGAACAGCTCCTAATCGTGAGAGAGGTGAACCGTCTCTGTGCGGAGGCTGGTGTTACCTCGATAGTGAATGACCATGTTGATCTGGCCTTGGCCTCGGGCGCGGATGGCGTGCACCTGGGACAGAAGGACCTGCCGTTGATAGAGGCCAGGGCTTTGATGCCGGAGGGGGCGGTTATTGGGGTGTCGACGGCGACTGTGGAGGAAGCGAGAAAGGCCGAGGCCGACGGAGCTTATTACATAGCGGTCGGGGCGATATATCCGACGACGTCCAAGGCAGTGACGCGGCCCGCAGGCCTGGTGACGCTGGAGTCGGTGTCAGGTGCGGTGTCGACTCCGGTGGTAGCGATTGGGGGGATCAACGCTGACAACGTGGGGCCCGTGGTGGAAGCGGGCGCGGACTCGGTATGCGTGATCAGTGCGGTCTTGTCGGCTACGGATATTGAGGCGGCGGCGCGTGACTTGAGTTCGAAGATTCGCGCCTCGAGCCGAGGGCGCCATGCAGGATGAGATGCGCAGCCCGGTTTCGAATCTAGGGCCCATTATCGATAAAGTAAGGGCCAGCCTATCGGAGAAGCACGGGGCGAGGGAGGAGGGGCTGCGGGGGTCGAGGGACGCGATTCGGCACTGCACCAACTCCATCCGGGCGACTCATCGGAGAGAGTTTGAGGAGGCGGAGAGGCTGCTGGCACGGGCTCGGGAGTTGCTGGACGGGGCCGAAGAATCGCTGGCAGGACATCCCTCGGTATATCACGCGGGCTTTCTGCACGACGCTCAGAAGGAGTACGCTGAGGGGCAGATCACACTGGCCCTGGCATCTGAAAGTCCTTTACCGGACCCGGATGAGCTAAGGGTCGGGTATCCGGCTTATCTGAACGGGATGGGGGAGGCGGTTGGGGAGATGCGCCGGCACATTCTGGACACCCTTCGCAAGGGCGACATAGACCTTTGCGAACGGAAGCTGGAGCAGATCGACGCTATCTACACCGCTCTAACGACCATTGACTTTCCTGATGGGATCACCGCGGGGCTCCGGCGCACGACGGACATGGTTAGGGGAGTGGTGGAGCGTACCAGGGGAGACCTGACGGTGGCCTATCGACAGCACCAGCTGGAGCGGTCGCTGCGCAGGCTGGAGGAAAAGCTCGGGGGTATTTAGCTGTGGGGTGAGGTTTGTGGGTATTGTTTGGAGATTTGGAGGTGGCGATGGAAGACGCTTGCTGGATTAGGCTCCCTACATTTAGATAATGCGGGCTAGGAGGCGTCCCGGGAAGCGTTGGGACGGGACTCCGCCGCCGCCTAGACCTGGAAGTATGGTCGGACGTACGGGTCCGTCATCCGTCATAGGCTCCGATGCAGGGTTGGCTGCGCTGTCCGCCGTAGGCGGATGCAGGAAGGGGAAAGTCCAGGGTCAGTTCCCCTCGCAGGAGTACGGGGTATCCAGTTAGCCGACGATGTCCCGGAGCCGGGAGACGGCGGCAGCCCAGTTTATTTGGGAAGCGGACGGAGAGCCGAGCGGGCCTCGGCTACGGGCTGCCCCGTTCCGCTCATGGGACAAGGTTGCTCCGTAAGGAGACTTTCAAGTACGGTCCAGGGCGTCTTCCATCGCCTAGTGGTCAGGGAAGGGGGCACGGGACCCGGTGGGGATGAGGAGATGGCGACTTTCGCTTGTGCCGCGGGCCCCGCGTGGGGGCCATTGGGATGGGCTGAGGCGTTGAGTCCTCGGGGGCCGGGGCTGTGGTTCCCCCTGGGTTTTGGTTCCTCCTTTGGGGTTAGGGTGTGTGACGGGCCTGTCGGGAGTGAATATAGTACATGTGTACAAGTATGGTCAAGGGGTTCGTGTCACTCGCCTCGGCGAGTCTTCGACCCCGACCCCCGGGATTAATGGAGTCCCGCCCACCCGCGCTGTTTTATCGATATATCAGCCATGTTGCTGTGCAACATGGCTGATATATCGTTATCAAGGGGGGAGGGGAATGAAGGCAAGGAAAGGTGTGAGAGGGCAAGTCCTAGATTCCTTCCGCCTCTGCGGACTTTCAGCGCGGAGCCTCGGGATGTTCCGCCTTTGGCGGACAGGCTCCCCTCGGGGGGTGGGGTCGGGTAACCGCGACGGATTGGCGGTGCTGGGCCGCCCCCGCTCGACCCTTCGATGCTCCAGAGGCGCACTTTCAGCATGCTCAGGGTGAGCGGCCCCTCAGCCGGGGCGCCCACGAGGGACACCCCTATGGGGGAGGGGTTTGACGGTTAATCTAAACTAGGCGTATGGCTGAAGCTAATTTTGTAGACAAGACGATTTGGACGGGGGTCAACCTCGATATTTTGCGGAGGTTGAACTCCGAGTCGGTGGACCTGATATATCTCGATCCGCCGTTCAACTCGAACCGGAACTATGCGGCGCCTGTCGGGTCACGGGCTGCGGGGGCGGCGTTCAAGGACACGTGGACGCTGTCAGACCTGGACACGGCATGGATGGGGCTGATCGCCGACGAGCAAGCGTGCGATATACGATGAATACAGAACAAATCAACACTGAATCAGCACAAATAAAAGAGGTGTTCGCCCGCTACGGGCTCGCGATGTATCACGCACAAGGTTTGGAGCGAGAACTTGCAATCATATTGATGTCGAAACATATACCGGATCCGACAAAGAGTTCGGAGGTGGCAATCGACACCATCTTTGAGAGACTGTTCTCACTCACTCTCGGCCAACTAGTTAGCGAAATGGCTTCTCTCAAAGAATTAAGCGAAGACGAGAAAGGGCAACTGTGCAAGGCGCTCGCAAAGAGAAATTGGCTGACGCACCATTATTTTTGGGAGCGCGCGGTCGACTTACTAACCGAATCTGGAAGGGATTTGATGATTGAGGAACTCCAAGAGGCCGCATACCAATTTGAAACACTAGATGATCTATTCACCAGCAGAGGGATGAAATGGGCAGGTGCCTTCGGCATCACAGACGAGTTACTGGAAAAGGAAGTCTACCGGCGAGTTAGAGATTACGAGAATTCATGATGGGTCGCTTTGCAGCAACAAAAGGAGGGATTGACATCTCGGAGAAGGCGGTCGAGTTGGTGAACATGCGGCTGCGGGATTTCATGGGAGACCTGTTCCACAGCAGGCTCGTCAGTGCCCGGACGGACATTCCTCGGCGCACGGATATCGAGACTCCGATCCCGTACAGGAAGCAGAAGCACGTGCTGTTTGTTCGGCAGGAAGGGCAGTGCGCCGGGTGCAAGACGGAGTTTCTGTTCAAGATCATGGAGGTCGACCACGTGGTGCCGAGGAGTCGGGGAGGGACGGACCACCCGGAGAATCTTCAGCTGCTGTGCCCGAACTGCAATCGGATCAAGGGTGATAGGGATATGGCTTATCTGGTGGCTCGGTTGGGGGAGGGGTAGGGGGTGGGGGGGTTACACACTATTGATACGACCAGTTGACCCGCTGTGTATCCATAAGTAGATCAAGGTTCACGAGAAATGCCCCTTTATCAACTCTACGCTTGGCTGGTCATAACCGTTAACAAGTGCTACAGCATCTAACGAATCTAGGTCCATGTCCTGCCAGATAGTCGACTGGCTACCTATGTCGAGGTCTAGGGCATTCAGTAATACTAGGCAGAGACCTCTAGTTACTCCATCAGGCCGACTCTTACGCTTCTTGCTCTCAATGGCACTGTACAAGGCAGTTTTGACATCGCCATCTTCAATTGGTCGACTTTGCACTGCCATGTTTATGTTCTGTCTAGAATCTCTTGGCTTATCAAGGATGTGCCGATCCGTAAGGATGTCACCTAACACACGAGTAATTTCGAAGTCCCAGGAGGCCCCTTCTACCGTTGCACGGTAGTCTGGGAAGGTCTTGGGGCCATTAGGTTCATAGCAAACACCCCGAATTTCTATTCCCGATGCGCGGAGATAATCCTGCAATACGCTCATTGTCCAGTTTTCAGCAACCTCAGTGTCTGAAAGCAGCGGAGTAGGCTGTCGGAATGTCAAAGGACCCTGACTTCCCACTCGGATAGCCAGTGCTGGAAGGGCAGGGTTATAGAGATGAACAACTAGCCATCTAGGGTCCGGGGAATGACGTCTCGTCAGTTCCATTTTGTACGGCTCAACCACGAAGGATCGCGTCTCTTGGCCTACGGCTACACTGATCAATCTTTCTAAAGGTGAAGAGGACACCGATGGTACGGGTTGCACTGAAAAATGACGATGGAGTTCGTCCTCAAGCTCTGGAGGATGAATCACATAAACCTTCGTCACTCCTTCGATGTAATCATGGTCTAGTATTTGTGTCATCTCTGCGATAATCGCCTTGATCATTGGGATGACAAGTTTCTTGCCATCGGCATCCGGTGTTATGGAATCACCAACTGCAAAAGTATGGAACTCCTTAGCGCCTTGTCCCATTCGGTCGTCAACAAGGCGGGACATGTATTTCATGACATTACTAGCAAAGTTATCGCCGGCTTCAAATGTAACTGAATGTACATCGAAGTTCTCGTATTCAGGGGTATCCTCTTGGATGATCTCTAGGTGTATAAATGGGGGCAATAAGCTACGGAATGCCCTCAATCCCAGACTTTCTTGTCCGATCAGATATTCTTCAGGTGTTCTGACGCTAACGGGAGCAAACGTTATTTGCCGCACTTAAGGCTCCTATATCTATTCTCATATTCTATGTGGACGTCTACTACATGTCACGGCCAACGGAGAGGAATCGATGTGAGGGGTTTGGATGAGCGTTGGTCGGCGGGCTAGAGCGTCAGATTCCTCGCGGGGCATCGGAATGGGAGGGGGAGTCGGGGGTGGGTGGCGAGACCGTTCACAACGCTTTCTTTGACAGACGCTTTCGCAAGGAGGAGCGGGCATGAAGCTTCATTACTACCCGGAGACGGATAGCCTATACTTGGAGTTCAAGTCGGGGCCGGGGGTGGAGACGGTGGAGGTAGCGGAAGGGCTTAACGTGGATCTAGATGGGAGCGGCGGGGTGGTGGGGTTCGACATAGACCATGCGTCCCGACGGCTGGACCTTTCCACTCTGGAAACCACGGCGTTGCCGCTTCACAGCATGAAGGCGGGCTAATTGCAGGAGGTTGGCAAGGGTGAGCGGCCCCTCTGCCCCGGGGAAGGCGACCGGCCGGTCGCCCCTACAGGGAAGGAGGGCGGCCCACCCATTCCGTTCTTGAGACCCTTCGACTCCGCTCAGGGCGAACGGAATTCCCCACCCATGGATTCCGGCTCTCGGGGGCCGGAATGATCCGCCTTGGGCGGACAGGCTCCCCTCGGGGGGGCTAGGATTGGGAGTGGCATTCGGGGCCGCATTCGCAGTCCCAGGGGATTCTAACGAGTCCGAAGTGTTCGCTGGCGTCCTTGAGCATGTTGTATATGCCCTGCTCGGAGTCTTCGGGGGAGTCCTTGGAGACGCGGGTCCGGGCGGCGACGGCGCGCACGATGAGGTCGGCGCCTTTGAATATGAGGGGGATGTTGTCGGGGTCATTGTCGACGAGGTTGCCGAGCTTGAGGCGGAGGAGGGCGACCTCGGAGTCGAGGCCGCGGACAACCTGAGCGTCGGCCAACCTTTTTTTGTCGGCGCGGGTCATCCTGGAGGCATAGAAGGGGTCCTGGGTTTGGGAAGAAGGGTTCATATCGGCAGTCCTTTCGTGTCTGGGGCATATCCTGAATATCGGCAGTACTGGCAATAAAAATAGAACATATGAACTATATCAGTCAAGGGGCAAATGTCACAGTGGGGGTGGGGGGCTTCTTGACGCTTGGGTGTGGTGCCGATAAAATCCCTTCCCGAAAGGTGTCTAGACTCTACAATTAATTCCAGTCAGGAGACCTCCTCTTATGATCGCATTCATCATCAGCTTCGCCGCAGGCGCAACCGCGCTGGTATTTGCCGTCGCCCTGGTCATTTACATACTCAGACAGGACGAGGGCAACGAGTTGATGAAGGAGATAGGGAAGGCGATCCAGGAGGGGGCCATGGCCTTCCTCAAAAGGGAGTACGCCGTCCTTGGGGCTTTTGCCCTGATCATCTTTGCGGTGCTGTGGATATTCATCGATGCCGACGTTCTCGACCGGATCCCCGGCGACGCCCGATCCCTGCCAGCAACGGCAATTTCCTACCTAGCGGGGGCGGTGGCCTCGGGGCTGGCGGGATATATCGGGATGAGCGTGGCGGTCCGGACTAATACCAGGACCACGGCAAAGGCTCAAGTGGGACTTGGCCCTGCGCTGCGCGTAGCGTTCTCCGGCGGGGCGGTGATGGGAGTCACGGTGGTCGGGATCGGGCTTATTGGGGTCACGGCACTGTACTGGGTGTTCAAGGACCCATTTATCGTGGCCGGATTTGGCTTTGGAGCTTCGTCGGTGGCGTTGTTTGCACGGGTAGGCGGCGGCATTTACACCAAGGCGGCGGACGTTGGGGCAGACCTGGTGGGCAAGGTTGAAGCGGGAATTCCGGAGGACGATCCTCGGAACCCGGCGACCATAGCCGACAACGTGGGAGACAACGTGGGTGACGTGGCGGGGATGGGCGCCGACCTGTTCGAGTCTTACGTCGGTTCTCTTATAGCGACACTTTCCCTGGCGGCGACGGCAACCATTCTGATAGGGCACACCGGCGGGTACGACTCCAACGGGTTCATATTGCCCCTTCTGATAGCGGCTATCGGCATATTTGCCTCGGTGATAGGAACCTTCCTGGTGCGGACCGGGGAGGGTGCGGGGATGGGCAGGCTGCTTTGGGCCCTTCGAACGGGAATTTTCACATCGGGGGGACTGGTACTGATAGGGACTGGGCTGGCAATTTGGCAGTTCGATATGGACTTCAACCTGTTCTGGGTGGTAGTGGTTGGGTTGGTCACAGGTCAGGTTATCGGGACGGCTACCGAGGTCTTTACCTCCTATGAATACCCGTTCACCAGGGGATTGTCCAAACAAGCGTTAACCGGGCCGGCGACGGTAATAATTGGTGGGATCGGACTGGGGATGTTCAGCACTGTCATTCCCATCGTGGCGATAGTTGTAGCCATCTGGCTGGCGAACTGGCTGGCAGGTGTGTACGGGATAGCACTGGCCGCTGTGGGGATGCTTTCGACGTTGGGGATCACGCTGGCAACTGACGCCTACGGTCCGGTTGCCGACAACGCGGGGGGTATCGCCGAGCAAGCAGGGCTTCCGCCCGAGGTCAGAGAGAGGACCGACTCTCTGGACTCGCTGGGTAACACAACTGCTGCTACGGGCAAGGGATTCGCGATTGGCTCGGCGGTGCTCACCTCGCTAGCGCTGATGGTGACATACGCCCAGGTGGTTAACATCGAGGTAATCGACCTCCTGGAGGACACTTCGAGCACGCTGATCGGGCTACTCGTCGGGGCTCTGATGCCGTTCGTGTTCTCGGCGCTGACGCTGCAGGCCGTGGGCCGAGCCGCCAATGCGATGGTGAACGAGGTGAGACGGCAGTTCCGGGAGATACCGGGAATTATGGAGGGCACGGGACGTCCCGAGTATGGGAAGGCTGTGGCCATCAGCACGAACGGAGCGATCAAAGAGATGATCGTGCCCGGACTGCTTGCCATAGTTACGCCGATAATTATCGGGATTGTCCTGGGGCCGCAGGCACTGGGCGGTCTGCTAATCGGCTCGATAGCATCCGGCGTGATGCTGGCAATCACGATGGCGAATGCAGGCGGGGCGTGGGACAACGCGAAGAAGTACGTCGAGCAAGGAGCGCACGGGGGCAAGGGCTCCGAAGCGCACAAGGCCGCGGTAGTTGGTGACACTGTCGGCGACCCGTTCAAAGACACCTCGGGTCCCTCCCTGAACATCCTGCTAAAGCTGATGGCGATCGTAGCGGTGGTATTCGGGCCTCTGTTCGTGTAGGACCGGCTCGTCGGGCACAACAGCCTTGTCGAGACGACGACGGGGCTACTACGAGCCGGAGTGGCTTGGTGAAGAGCAGGATGCGCGCGATGCGGCAATTCCTGGTCGGCAGTACTACGTCTACGTCCTAGAGACGGACCACGGCCACTACGTTGGTCACACCGCGCGCCTCCGGTCTCGGATAAGCGAACACAAGGCTGGAGAGACCGCATCCACGGCAGGAGCCAATCCAGAGTTGGCTTGGGCCTCTCGCCCTTTCTACACACGGGACGATGCGGCAAGTTTCGAAGCGGCGCTCAAGGCTCTCAGGCAAAAGCAATCCACGCGCTTCGAGGAAATAACGGGACTGGACCCTGTCCCGTTCAGGCACCCGGCTTACGCCGGTGCGGGCAACGGGTGCCTGCTACCACTGGTGGCAACGGCGGGAATTCTTGCGGCATTCGCGTGGGGATTGCTGAGCGTGTTTTGAGGTAGCTGCAGGGCTGCGGAATACCGGAGTCTACGGATTTTGGGCACGCTCCGGGCTTCAGGTTGTGTGGAGGGGGATGCTAGCCGCCGTTGGTGAGTACAGCGTCCACCCGGTTAACAAACCTATCAACGTCTCCGAGAAGGAGTTCAACATCGGTGTGGCTGAGCCAACCTTCATAGAAGTTGGTGTGCAGTTGACCTGCGATGTTAAACAGGCGTCGGAGATTCTGGTCCTCGGTCTCATCGGCTAGACGACCCACTGCTTGGTAGAGGGACCTATGGCCGTTGTGGGGCCAGCTGCGTTCTGAAGCAATGGCTTTGGCCATTTGGGCGGCGGCCCCCCACCCTTTCTCGGAGGCTTGCCGGATGTCATTCTGGGCGAGCTCAGTGGAAGCCTGAGCGAGGAAGGTCTTCCCCTGTTCTCTATATGAAAATGCCTGTTGATTCATCTCTGTAGGTCATCCTATATCTACCACAAAGTTTAGCGGCGGGGGGAAGGATGGGTCAAAGGGCGGGGGCAGGTTAGCTGGATATGTAGCCCTGGGATTCGAGGAAGGACTTGGCGGCATCGATGGTGGGGAAGACGCGGGAGCCGATGGCGTCTATTGCATCTATGACGTCATCTGAGGCGAGATCTGCATCGGCGAGGTCCATGACGTCACGGCGCTCGACCCTTCCCTTGAGGGGAAAGGCCTGATCGAAATACTTGGTTACCTCGCTCCATGAAACAGTTGCCATTGTGGGTTGCTCCTTGCTTGAGGTTTTTGCTAAAGGGACGGGGGTCGGGGCCGGGATATTATAGTGTATGCGGGGCCGGTCTGCCCTGGGCCATTCGGGACTTTAATCGGTACTGAGAAGATGATACCGTTAGAGTGCGTCGTCCTAAAACCCTGTTTAAGCTATTCACTTGTTAGGCAGGCAAGGGGGTACAGATATGGACCCGTCAGAGGCTGACTGTACAAGTGTCCCAAGATACACAAGGGCGCAAGAGGAAGACCGGCTCTGGCGGCTGGCGAGCGCTCATGGCATAGGCAGGCGACGTTTCCTGCAACTAGTGGCCGCAGGACGTGCGGCAGCTGTGCTGGAGGCCTGCGCAGGGGGGCCACCCCCAACCTCAAACTTCACTGCCACCCCAGGCCCGGGAACTTCGGCGTTGGCGGCATGGTTCAAGGACCCGGACCCTTTCATAAAGCACGAAGACAGCCTAGAGGCGCGCCTGGAAAACATCCAGGGATTGATTACGCCGAACCGCTTCTTCTTCGTGCGCAACAACTCAGGCAGTGTGGCAGTAGACTCCACCGGTTGGAAGCTCAGCATAGAAGGCGACGCCGTATCTTCCCCACTGGAACTGTCTTACGACAAGATTCTAAATATGCCTTCCAGGATTGTGGTCTCCTATGTGGAGTGTGCGGGCAATCAACGTGCGATGTTCGACCTGGTAAAAGGACAGGAGACTATAGGCACGCAGTGGGGCAGGGGAGGGGTGGGGAATGCCGAATGGATAGGGGTGCCGCTAAGGGACGTGTTAAGGGAAGCGGGGATCAAGGAAGAGGCGCGGAGTGTGTTATTCGTCGGGATGGACGTTGATGCTCCGGAGGAAGGCTACCGACGAGCGCTGCCCGTGGACAAGGCGATGCACCCCGACACACTCCTAGCCTACGGGATGAACGGTGAGGCACTTCCACAGGACCACGGCTTCCCCCTGCGAGCCATAGTGCCAGGTTGGGCAGGGACGGCATCCATCAAATGGCTGGGTCGGATTGTTGTTTCTTCTGAGCGAATCTGGACCCGCAACAACACCACGTACTATGTGCTTATCGGGGATGAGTATGCGCCAGAAGGGCAGGCGGAAGGGGAGGTGATAACTACGCAGATAGTTAAGAGCGCTCTCGCTCTTTCATGGCCCGCAGAGATGTCCACGGGCCCGCGCCAGATCTATGGCTATGCGCATTCCGGCTACGGCCCAATCGTTAAGGTGGAATGGAGCGAGGACTCGGGTCGGAGCTGGAAGGACGCGGAAATAACCGGGCCGCAAGTGCAGTACTCATGGGCTCGTTTCGAGTTTACATGGGAGGCGGGGTCAGGACGGCACACGATCATGACGCGGGCCACTGACTCGGCGGGGAACACCCAGCCGGACGAAACGCCATACAACTACAGGGGATATCTGTTCAATCAGCCGATTCCGCATCCTATCCGGGTGACTTGAGAGCACGTGCGCTGAGGACCTTGCGACCTCAGCGACAAAGAGGCCTTTGCATAACCTCCCGTGCTGGAACATATTGGGAAGACGAGACATGTTACCCAATTCCCAGCCCCAGATTCCTCGCGGAGCCTCGGAATGACGGTTGTACAAAGGTGACGCAAATGCGAATCGATTTAGGGTGAGACTCGGGGTCCGACGCATGGAAGAGTCATTTTTGGCGACACCACTATTTGCAGCAATGATGGTTCGAAATGTGTGCTTTCGGGTAAGAGGTGAAGGGCAAAAGGAGGCTATTCAGGAGTCGGCTGGCAAGGGGCGTGTTTGCGCTCGCGGTCGTGGTGACGGTTGGCATCACTGGGTATATGGTGATTGAGGGGTGGTCACTCCTAGATGCCGCCTATATGACCATTATCACGCTCACGACCGTAGGTTATGAGGAGGTCCATCCTCTTTCATCGACTGGCCGCATCTTTACAATATTCCTGATGGTGGCGGGTGTGGGGGTGATGCTCTATGTCCTGACCACGGTGGTCAATCTAGCGGTCGCGCATGAGGTCGGGATCTTATTCCGGAGGCGCAAATTGAAGACAAGAATCGCAAAACTCAAGGGCCACTTCATCGTATGTGGCTTTGGACGAGTTGGGAGGGTAGTTGCCTCCACCCTTCGAGGCGAGTCGGTGCCGGTAATTGTGGTAGGCAATGAGGCCGAGGCATATGCCGAGGCCGAAGGCCTTGGTTTGTTGTTTCTGCAGGGGGATGCCACCAGAGACGCTGATCTAATATCTGCGCAGATAGATAAGGCAGTTGGTCTGGTAGCCGCAACGGGAGATGACAGCGAAAACGTATACATAACCCTGATGGCTCGGGGGTTGAAGCCCGGCCTGCATATTGTGGCGCGGGCTTCCAGACCTGAGGCCGAGGAGAAGTTGCGTCGGGCAGGAGCAAACGGTGTGGTTTCGCCCTACTCGATAGGTGGGAGGGAAATGGCCCTCACTGCAATGGGGATAGCCAAGTAAACGTCTGTTAACCGGAAATTCATAGGGATACGACGACATAAGTCTGCCACTACTCGAATAACAGGCCGCCCGAGCTGAGCCCGTTATTCGAAGAGACGTTCTTTGAGCGACCGGGTGTTCGGTGATGCCGTCGATGTTTTGGAGTGACGGGAGAGGCTAAGTAGAGATCTGAGGAAGGTTAAGTCTTGACGCTCGATAGTGCCTGAAGTAGCATCCGAGCCTGCCACGAACCCCACGTTCCACAGTCCAAGAAAGGACCGACGTTATGAACGTAATCTGGATAGTTGCCGATACTTTCAGGTGGGACCGGATGGGGGCCTACGGGAACGATTGGATCAAGACTCCGGCGCTCGACTCTCTTGCCGCCCAGTCAGTGCGGTTCGACAGGCACTATGTTTCTTCTTTTCCGACGGTGCCGGCGCGGGCGGACCATCACACGGGTCAATGGACGATGTCGTTCATGGGGTGGGAGCCTCTTCCTTCAAAATCGATCACGTTGGCGGATATCCTGTCAGAGCGCGGGTATGTCACGGCCGCGGTGGTCGATACCCCGTACTACATCCGGGACGGGATGAACTTCGACCGGGGGTTTCAGGGGTTTTACTTCAACCCGAGCCAAGATGCATCGCTAATTCCGGGGAAGTTCAAGATAGAGTCGCATGACTTGCGGGCGAGCTGGAGGTCGGAGGCGGACCATGCTGCACCACAGACTTTCACCTGGGCAATGCAATGGCTGCAGCGACACTACAAGGAGAACTTTTTCCTCTATATCGACACGTGGGACCCTCACGAACCCTGGGACGCACCGGCCTATTACACCGAGCTATATATGCCAGACTACGATGGTGAGATCATCGATCCGCCATATAACCGCTGGCAGGACGTGCCCGGTTTCACGGAGGCCAAGGTCAAGAAGGCCCACGCTGCTTATTGTGGCGAGGTGACGATGGTAGACACGTGGATCGGTTACTTGCTGCGATGTGTCGAGAACATGGGGTTGATGGAGAAGACGGCGATCATCTTCACCACGGACCACGGGTTTCTGTTCGGGGAGCACGGGGGGCACTTCGGGAAGTCGGTGTATACGATGGAGGACGGGTCGGCGGCGGCCGGGTGGACGCAGTCCGGGTCCATGTGGGGCCATGATCCACTCTACGAGGAGATCATACGCATACCTCTGTTGATGTACGTACCCGGCGTTAAGGCAGGCGTTTACAACGAGTTAACCGCGGCTGTAGACGTGATGCCGTCGGTAATGCAGATACTGGACCAGCCGATTCCCGGGCACGTGGAGGGGGACTCGTTGCTGCCCAGAATGCACGATTTATCGTTGCCAGGTCGGGAGTGTGTGATAAGCGGCAAGCCTTTTGCTAACCCCGGGGCACAGGTCAAGCACGTGGACAATTTCCTTCGAAGGGCCAAGGTACACTCCAATACGGTGGTTACGACTGCCGATTGGTCTCTGCTATATGCGGCGGAGGCGGGAAAGTCGGAGCTATATCACCTGGCGTCGGACCCGGGTCAGGAGCGTAACGTGGTGAACGACAGGGAGGACGTGGCACGGGACATGCACCAGTACCTGGTGAAGTTCATGGAGGACACCGATCTTTCCGACAGGCTGAAGGGGCCCCGGCAGGAGTTTCGGGGGTAGGGGAAGATGGAGACTTTTCCTATCGAATAAGAGCACCTGCTTGACTATGTCTACTGTTAGCTATACGGTTAGCTAAGTAAGTCAAGAGGAACAACTATGACAACTGTGAATGTACATGAGGCCAAGACCAATCTGTCTCGGCTGCTTGTGCGAGTCGAGGCTGGGGAAGAGATTGTGATTGCGCGCAACGGTAAGCCGGTGGCCCGGTTGGTGACCTGCAAGCCGAGGGGGAAGCCGCAGTTTGGCGCTTTGAAAGGACAGATAGAGATAGACGACAGTTTCTTTGATCCGCTACCGGAGGAAGAAC
Source organism: Dehalococcoidia bacterium (assembly GCA_965222055.1). Taxonomy (GTDB): domain Bacteria; phylum Chloroflexota; class Dehalococcoidia; order Plut-88900; family Plut-88900; genus Plut-88900. Next base: position 2,061,213 of record CBDCTF010000007.1, on the reverse strand, counting down.
TGAGGTTGTGGGAGGGGTAGGAGAGCATTTCATGTATCGGACAAGAGCGTTGCTTGACTCCATCCTTAGTTAGCTAAACTGGTCCATAGGAACAGCTATGACAACTGTGAATGTACATGAGGCCAAGACCAATCTGTCTCGGCTGCTGGCGCAGGTCGAGGCGGGGGAGGAAGTGATCATTGCCCGGAATGGGAAACCGGTGGCCCGGTTGGTGAGCTGCAAGCCTAAGGGGAAGCCGCAAGCCGGGGTATGGAAGGGTAAGATAAAGATACACGACAGTTTCTACGATCCGATGACGGAAGAAGAGTTGAAGCTGTGGGAGGGTGGATAACTGCGGCTTTTGCTGGATACCCACGCGTTGATATGGTGGCTCACCGACGATGAGCGCCTCCCAAGGTCGACTTATAGAGAGATAGCAGATGAGAGGAACGAAAAGCTTGTCAGCGCTGCGTCGGTCTGGGAGATCGCCATCAAGCATCGTTCGGGGAAGTTGGAGGAAGCGAGCCATCTAATCCTGGATATGGCGGGTGCACTAGATGGACAGGGATTCGCGGAGTTGTCGATAACGGTGGATGATGGGGTGCGGGCGGGGATGCTTCCGGTGCATCATCGGGACCCGTTTGACAGGATGCTCATTGCACAGGCGATAGCTCGCAATCTGGTTCTCGTGTCAAACGAGGCGCTTTTTGACCGGTACGGGGTACGAAGGTTGTGGTGAGGGGACGGATTCCCGTGTCGGGGCACGGGAATGACGAGTAGGCATTAGCGGGCGATCATGCCGCCGTCGACGGGGACGATTGCGCCGGTAACGAAGGAAGCTTCGTCTGAGCAGAGCCAGACTATGGCCTGGGCGATCTCCTCTGGGTTTCCCATGCGGCCCGCGGGTGTCTTGCTAATCATCCAATCTTCTATCCCGGGGTTGACCTCGACGACCCGCTGCACCATCGAGGTATCGGTGTAACCTGGTCCGACAGCGTTTACTCGAATACCGGACTTGGCGTAGTCGAGAGCTGCGACCTTGGTCAGTCCAGCGACGCCGTGCTTGCTTGCCGTGTAGGCGGCAGTGTTGGGGGCGCCGACTAACCCATATATGGAAGCAAGGTTGACTATTGAGCCGCGGCCCTGGTCCAGCATCACTGGGATCTCGTACTTCATGGAGAGCCAGACACCGCGGAGGTTGACGTCTATTATCCGGTCCCAGTCGTCTTCGGGTAGGAGGTGGGTGGGGAGGCGGGATGTGATGTTGATGCCGGCATTGTTGACAGCGCAGTCGAGCCTGCCGAACCGAGAAACGGTGCGTTCGACCAGGGCCTGGACCTGAGTGGCAACGGTGACGTTGGCAGGGATGAATACGGCTTCGCCGCCGGATTCAAGTATCCCCTTCACCGTCTCCAGGCCTCCGGGCCCATTCATGTCAGAGACTACGACTTTGCATCCGAGCCGGGCGAAGGCCTCGGAGGTTGCCCTGCCGATCCCCGAGCCTCCTCCCGTGACCAGCGCTACTTTTCCGTTCAGGGTTTCGTACATCTTGCTACCTCCTCAAATCCTGCTGGCCGGTCTTGCTATTTGGGCTGCTTGCGGGTCGGGGGGGAGGGGCGGAGGAGCCTGCCTTGGGCGTCTCGCCACTCGTTGCCCCAGAGAATGGTGATACCTTCGTAGATGCCCCAGAGAGCGCCGACGATGGTGAGACTCAGGGCGATTTGGATAATACCGTGAAGGGTGTAGCCGAGATAGAATCTGTGCGCGCCTACGGGCCCGAATACAACGCCAAGATTGCCGGCGGTGGAGCGGGACTTCGGAGAGTACTCTTCTTCTCGGGGCTTACGCTTTCGCTTGCTCATCTGCTACCTCGTAAGGGCGCCTCATAATTCGTGTCGCAGGATCCAGCCCCTGCTTAACTGTTCCGCCAAGTTTCAGGTCACCCGCACTCTCCTCAGCGAGCCTACGGCCCTAGCCCCCTCCCATCGAGGGAGAGGGTATAGGAGACCCGCCTATATTCTATTCGGCAGGGTTCTGCAAAGGTTTCAGTCTCCAGGTAATGGCCTATAATGAGGCTGGGCCAACATAAAATTGTAGATTGGACATACTATGACGGAATTCGAAGACAGGGTAAACCGGGGAGAAGCCAGCTATCAAGAGCTAAGCCTGGGAGGCAGAACGGCCTCGGGCTTGCCGCAGTACGACCTGGTCCCGGGAATGGGAGAGTGGGTTACCGCGTCGCTGTTCGGGGAGGTGTGGGGCAGACCCGGACTGCCGAAGAAGATCCGGAGCATAGCTACGATGACTGCGTTGACCGTGACGGGCAAGGAGCCTCAGCTAAAGGGGCACATAGGCTATGCTCTCAACCTGGGATGGACGAAGGAAGAGCTGGGCGAGATGTTCATGCACCTGGTGTTCTATGCCGGACTACCCTCGACGCTGAACGCGTTGTCCGTGGCACGGACCGTGTTCGAAGAACGTGGTCTTATGGACGACGGTCCCGGTGAGGCGGAGGTTGGGGAGTCGACGGCGGAGCGCATTGCCAAGGGGAACGAGGTGCTGGAGGAGGTTACGTTAGGCAATCTGGAAGAGGCGTCGGGGGCGGAGTACGGTCTAGTATCCGGCATGGAGGAATGGGTGACGGCAAGCTTGTTTGGGGACGTTTGGGGCCGCCCGGGGCTGGAGAAGAAGGTGCGGAGCATGGCTACGATGTCGGCGTTGTGCGTTCTCGGGCGTCTGCCGCAGCTGAAGGGCCACGTAGCGTGGGCGCTGAACCTGGGGTGGAGCCGAGAGGAGATAGGCGAGCTGTTCTTGCACCTTGTATTCTATTGTGGGCTGCCCGCCTGCTTAAATGCACTCGGTGTGGCCAAAGAGGTGTTCGACGAGCGGGATGCCGCAAGCTGATTTAATAGAGAATTCGAGCAGGAGGAAGAGATGAGCTTCTTGACCCGAAGGCCGAGTGTCGAGGCCCGGCGCGGCATGGTGGCGACCAGCGAGACCCAAGCGGCGGTGGCGGGACTCAGAGTGTTGCAAGAGGGAGGAAATGCCGTAGATGCGGCGGTCGCTACCTCCGCGGCCCTGTGCGTAACAGAACCGATGTCTACGGGTCTCGGGGGGGACATGTTTGCCCTGACCTGGTCGGCGAAAGACCGGAAGGTAACGGCGCTAAATGGGAGCGGGCGTTCGGGGAGAAGGGCATCGTTGGAAGAGTTGGTGAAGGAGGGGTACAAAGAGATGCCCGCTCTGGGTGCACACTCGGTGACGGTTCCGGGGATCGTGGATGGGTGGCAGACGTTGTTGAAGAGGCACGGGAGCATGCCGTTGTCGAAGCTGCTGAAACCGGCTATTAGCTATGCTGCTGACGGGTTCGTCGTGCAGAAGGCGCTGGGGAAGTCCTGGGCATATAACGCTGATAAGCTGGCGCGATATCCGTCTGGGGGTGAATTGCTGCTCAACGGTCGAGCCCCGCGGGCGGGTGAAATAATGAGGTTCCCGGAGCTTGCTGAGGCGCTCAAGTCTATCGCGAGGCGGGGATCCAAGGCATTTTACAAGGGGAGGCTGGCGGAGAGGATAGCGAATTACGTTCAGAAGATGGGTGGTTGGCTGGAAAAGGAAGACCTGGAAAGCCACCAGTCCACTTGGGACGAGCCAATTTCCACGGAGTACAGAGGAGTCCGGGTCTGGGAATGCCCACCCAACGGGCACGGGCTGGCGGCACTGATGGCGATGAACATAGCCGAAGGGTTCGATATCAGGGGTATGGGATTCCAGTCGCCGGACACGTACCATCACTTGATCGAGTCGATGCGCCTGGCGTATGCCGATGCGCTCAGGTACATTGGAGATCCAGCCAAGGTAGACGTGCCGCTCAAAGTGTTGCTGGACAAGGGATACGCGTCGGAACGCCGGGGGCAGATCGCCTGCGATGGAGTCATCCAGCACCCGCGTCCCGGCAACGTGTATGCGACTGCCAACACGGCCTACCTGACAGTGGTTGATGGGGACGGTAACGCCTGCTCGTTCATCAACAGCCTTTACGAGAGCTTCGGGACGGGGCTGGTGGTGCCGGGGACCGGAATTGCACTGCACAACAGGGGCGCTCTCTTCTCGCTGGATCCCGAGCACCCGAATGCCCTGGCGCCAGACAAGAGGCCCTACCACACGATAATCCCGGGAATGGCGACCCGCGGCGACCAGATGTGGCTCTCCTTCGGGGTGATGGGTGGATTCCAGCAGCCGCAAGGGCAGCTGCAAGTGTTGGCGAATATGGTCGACTTCGATCTCGAGCCTCAGGAGGCGATGGATGCTCTCAGGTTCAGCGCGCTGATCGGGGACGGAGTGGCGTTGGAGGCCGAGGTGGATGGGGGTACCCGGGAGGAGCTAATCAGAAGGGGCCACCACGTAGTGACCTACGGCGACGAGAACCGGAGCCTGTTCGGGGGCGGGCAGATCATCGAGCGGGATTCTGAGACGGGGGTGCTGAAAGGCGGGTCGGAGCCTCGGAAGGATGGGTGCGCTATCGGGTGGTAGGGGGTCTGGGTGGGCGTTCTTCGGCTGCTCATGTTTCGAGTGGCTCAGCATGAGTGGATGGGGTTGTGACCAAGGCGTGAGTGCTTCGGCCGCTCATACTTCGACGGGCTCAGCACGAGCGAGTGAGGTTGGGGAGGGGACAGGGCAGGCATGAGACCTGCCCCTACGGGGGAGGGAGCCAGGCCTTAATTTTGGCCATTTTTGGGGGCTAGGTGACGTTTGGGTGGAACTCGGTGCCGATGTGGCCGGCGGACTCCAGTTCGGAATACCTATTGTCGGTGTATCCCAACAGGTCTCGGTAGGCGTATTCGTTGTGCTGGCCGAGGTTGCAGGGCGGTGTTCTAAGTTGGTTGGGGAACGAGCGGGAGCGCCACATGGGGCCGGGATAGAGATAGTGTCCTGTGTCAGAGTGGTCCAAAGGCTCGAAGAAACCCCGATCGGCGAGGTGGGGGTCTGCCAGGAGATCGGCATCTTTATTTACCGGGCCGGCGGCTATACCGGAAAGCTGGAGCTCGGCCATGAGATCGTTAGAATCCCTGTCCCGGGTCCAACGAGAGATTAGGGAGTCCAACACTTCCTGCCACGTCCACCGTCCCGAGCAAGTGGCGAAACGGGTGTCGGAGGACCAGGGGGGATTGCCCATTACACTTCTCAGGGCTTTCCACTGATCGTCGCCGTCCACGGAGATTGTGATCCAACGGTCGCCCCCGACGCAGGGATAGCAGCCGTGGGGCGCTTTTGAAGGGTCGGCATTTCCGAGGGTGGTCTGAACACGGGAGTTCATGGAGTAGTCCATGAAGGCCTCTCCGAGGTAGGGGAGCATGGCTTGGGACTGGCCGGCGTCGATTAAGCCCCCGCAACCCGACTCGCGACGAAAGAGCAATGCGGAGACCACGGCGAAGGCAGCATTGGCCCCGGCTGAGGCATCGGCGGTGTAGACACTGCTGGTCATCGAGGGGTCGGTGTCGCGGTATCCGCGAATGCTCGTGTGACCCATGACGGCTTCCAAGGATGATCCGACGGAGCGGAAGTTGCGATAGGGGCCCTGGAGGCCGTAGGGCGGCATGCGAACGACTATGAGGTCGGGGCGGATGTTTCGGAGCCAAGGATAGTCGATGCCCAGCTTGGCAAGGGTGGAGAGGGGGTTATTTTCGATAAGCACGTCGCTGATGGCTACCAGATCTTCGAAAACCGTGCACCCATCATCGGCGTCCAGGTTGAGGGTCATGCTGAGCTTGTTGCGGGCGTGGGTGTTAAAGGCGGAATCTCGGTTCCAGGGGCGGGGTCCGGGGTCGTTGTCGGGGAACTTGTGGGCAGACAGGAATTGACCCTTCTTGGGACGAGGGACTACGCCACGGGTTACGGGCTGGAAAACGGTGAGAGGCTCTACACGGATGACCTCGGCGCCCCAGTCGGCGAGCAATTGGGTAGCGTAGGGGCCTGCCCAGACGATGGTGAGGTCCAGGACTCGGATGCCGGCTAGGGGGAGGGCTTTAGGGGTCACTTGTGTGGTCTCCAGGATCTTGCTTGATTGTCTGCCACTCTGGGATCACCCTCACTCTCCTCGGCGAGCCTACGGCCCTAGCCCTCTCACGCCTCGGCGCACGACAAAGCGCACTTGCAGCATCTGCGATCCTCCGAAGGCGGACCTTCGGCCCGTCGAGAGCGCTTTGCGTAACTGCGTATCACGCCTGTGATGCCATCCAGATCACCTTACATCCCTCCCCCCGCTCATACTTCGACGGGGCTCCCGCCATAGGCGGATCTTCGACAGCACGAGCGGGCCCAACCCTGCCCAAAATCTTCCCTGGATTCCGGCTCGGGGGCCGGAATGACGGAGTATAAGTCACCCTCACTGTACGACCGGGGACATGACCTCCCCCCCCCCCCCCCCCCGGCCCCTGGAACTACGGTTATGCAAAGGTCTCATTGAGGGAAAGGGGATAGGAGCTCCACCCATTTCCCCTCTGAAGGGAAGTGTAGACATGTGGATACTATCTATATGAATCCCTGTCGGGTCATTCGGGACAGTTCGGGCCGGGAGAATCCGAGAAGGCCGCAGAAGACTTCCTGGTTGTGCTGTCCCAGGGTAGGAGCGGGCCGGCGGAGCTGTCTCGGGGCGGTGTAAGGGGCGAAGGGGCTGCCGGGGTGCTCGACCTGGCCTGTGTGGAGGCGTTCGACCTTGTCCCAGAATCCCGTGGCCCGGAACTGGGGATCAGCTACCACTTCGTCGATGTAGTTGAGGGGCCCTGAGGGTATTTTCTGTTCCTGGGCCTTGAACCACAGCTCCTGCTTGGTATGACTCAGGCTCCAATCCAGGATCCGGGCCTCAAAGTCCTGTACTGTGTCAGCTAGGTCTGCGGGATTGTCCAAATCCGGGTCGGGGCCCGGGCCGAGGGCCCTGGCAAGCCGAGGCAACATCGCACCTACGGTCCACATCTCTATGTAGCCGTCACTGGCGGGTCTCAGGCCGGAATAGATGTTAGGGCCGAGCCTCAAGGCGTTTTCGCCGGTGTACTGGTATGCGAGAACCCAGTTGGCCCGCCTATCTATGCTTCCGGCCTGGGTTTCGAAGATTGATATGTCCAGATGGTCTCCCATACCAGCGGCTCGGGCGCCGTAGAGGGAAGTGACCGTCGCCCCTGCGGCCACGGTCCCGGCCTGGTAGAGCCCGACCCTTCCGCCCAGCTTAAGGGGCTCGCGGTCCGGGAGGCCGTTGGCGTGCATCATGCCTCCCATACCGTAACCGGTTATCTCGTCGAGGGCATAATTCTTGTAGGGGCCGGTCTGGCCGAAGTTAGACAGGGAGACCATAACGAGGGCCGGGTTGATATTGCCAAGCGCTTCATAGGAGAGTCCAAGCCGGGCCATGACGCCGGGCCGGAAGCTTTCGACCAGGATGTCGGCCCATTGGGCGAGGGCCTCTAACAGGCGTCGGCCAAGCCCGGATTTCATGTTTAACGTGACGCTACGCTTGTTGCCGTTGAGGTGGAGAAACAGGCCGCTCTTTTCGGGGTGGGGCAGGTCTTTAAGGAAGGGGCCGATGCGTCGGGCGCCATCGCCGATTCCAGGCCTTTCGACCTTTATAACGTCGGCTCCGTAGTCGGCGAGGAGCTTGGTGCAGTAGGGTCCTGCCACGTAGTGGGTAAGGTCGAGGACTTTGACGTTTTCGAGGAGTTGGTGCATAGGTGAGGTAGAAAGGACTGGGGAGTAATCTAGCTTATAGGGGGAAGGGTGTCCAATGAAGGAGTCGGGGCGGGGGGATGTGAACGGATGTATAATGACTTTGGCCGAAGAGACTAGTCCAGAAAGGGAGATGCAATCTTGGAGGTATTTCTTGCCACCCCCAGGGGATTCTGCGCCGGAGTCGTGCGCGCCATAGATATAGTGGAACTGGCGCTGGAGAGGTACGGCCCTCCGGTATACGTCAAGCATGAAATAGTCCACAATCCGTACGTGGTGGCATCTCTGGAGGCGAAAGGCGCGATAACCGTAGAGGACGTCGAGGAGGTCCCCGAGGACTCGGTGGTTGTATTCTCGGCGCACGGGTCTCCGCCCGAGGACTTCGAAAGGGCGCGCCAGCGTGGTCACAAGGTGATCGACGCCACGTGCCCCCTGGTCACCAAGGTGCATAACGAGGCCCGAAAGTACGCCAAAGAGGGCCGCAAGGTGGTGCTAATCGGGCACCCGGGCCATCAAGAGGTGATCGGGACCATGGGGCAGACCTCCATGGAGCTCATCGACGAACGGGAGGAGATAAACCTGCCCGAGTGGGACTCCGCGAGTCCACTGGTCGTACTCACACAGACGACCCTTTCAGTGATGGACACCTCCAAGGCCGTGGATAAGGTTAAGAACCGCTTCCCGAACTCCCTGGTAAGGAACGATATCTGCTATGCGACCACTAACCGGCAAGAGGCGGTACAGGAACTGGCGGCCACTTCCGACCTGGTGCTGGTCATCGGGGCGCAGCAGAGCTCAAACTGCAATCGACTCAGGGATGTGGCCGAAGCCCTGGGCGTTCCGTCCTATTTGATCAGCGGGGCGCAGGACTTGGACGGCCTTGAGATCGGCGGGGAGGTGAATAGGATAGGGATCATCTCCGGAGCCTCGACGCCCGAGTTGCTGGTGCGACAGGTGGTAGAGGCGCTCCACCCTGAGAAGGTGACTACTCTGGATGGGGCCGAAGAGGACATAACCTTTGTTCTCCCGCGGGAATTTCGGGACAACGAGAAAGGCCGCACCGCCAAGGCAGACGGGTGTTAACGGCCGACCTCCCCGGCGCTCATGGCTGCCGCTGATCTGAAGTATGGCCCTCTTCAAAGTCATCATAAGCCTGGCGCTGGGGATATTGATTTTCCTCGGTGTGCTGAGCTACCTGACGACAGGCTCGCTGCGCTCTCACTTCCTATCCGAAGACTTCTACAGCAAGCATTTTTCGGAGAACGACGTCTACAACCGTCTATATGACGCGGTCCTGATCCCCGAGGTGACAAGACAGATCCAGGAGGATGACAAGGCCAACTTCCTGGGTGGCATCCGGGTTGAGGAAGAAGACGTTGAGCCCCTGATCAAGGGCATTCTGTCGCCACCTCAGCTTCGGCGTCAGGTGGAGGGTGCGGTGAGCGGGGCGGTGGAATATCTCAACGAAGAGATTGATCCGGCGACCAATGAGCCGATAGCCGTACCAGACGTCTACATTTATTTTCGGCCGATAATCGGCACGGGTGTGCCAACCCCTGAGGGCGTCGAGCCTGTAGAGGGAAGCGCCAAGCCTGCTTTGATTCGCTTCCTGGCGAAAGCGATAGAGAAAAACCTGGTAATACTGCCTCCGCCGGAAGGCACCCTTGAAAACCGGGTAGAGACCTTTAGCCTTCAACTAGCTGATACCATGATCCAACTGGAAGACCCGCAGTTGCCGATCACGGCGCCATCCCTTGTGGGGGTGCCGCCGGAACTCAGGCCCGAGGCCTATGCTCAAGCGAAGATCGAAGCAAGGGAGAAGGGGTTTTCACTGGACTTGCTTGCCTTGCTGGACCAATTCGACAAGGAGGTCAACGAGGCTCTCCTATTGCCGGACTCTCGGGAGGCGCTTACCCAGGTCCTAGTCATCGCGGTGGAACCGTTAGCTGGGCCGCTCATCGACAGCGGGTTGGAGGAGTTCCGGGACAACCAGCTGGACGACCAGGACCGGTTCGATCCACTGAGGAAGATCGCCAAGAACCGGGGTGTGAGCAAAGGAGAGGTGCTGGCGGACTTGGAGCAAGTCCGGGAGTGGCTGACCCGCGGGAAGACAGCGGGATCCTGGGGGGGCATATTGGCGATTGCCGTGTTCAGCGTGCTGTTGGGACTGGTGCACATGCCGGGCCTCAAATCCTTCATGGGCTGGCCGGGCTTGGCCATCCTGCTTTCCGGCGGCGCGTTTCTGGGAATTGGCCTAGCTTTACGAGCGCAACTTCCTAACATATTTGCATCTTTCCTTGAGGTGGGGCATGCGGGGTGCGACGGACTGGCGGGCAGGGCGTCGGATGTGGAGCCAGCTTTGTGCCAGCTAGGGATTGATGTGGGGACATCGATGCTCACGGACGTAACCAGCAGCCTGATAGCGCCTACGATCGTGATTATGATCATAGGGGGGGCGTTGGTAATAGCATCGTTGCTGAAGAGGAGTCCGGCGAAGTAGGGAAAGAACTACCGAGGTAATGAAGTGGCTGGGCAAGTCCTAGATTCCTCGCGGAGCCTCGGAATGACAGTAAAAGAGCCTCGGAATGACAGTAAAAAGGGCCTCGGCATGACAGTAAAAAGGGGCCTCGGTATGCTAGTAAAAAGGCGGATTGGAATGACAATGTAAAACGGGGTCTTGGCATGGTAAGGGGGCGGGCTGAGCAAGGAACAGGGTTTTTGGGGAAGTAATAGAAGGAGAAAAGCATCTTATGACCAGGATTCCTCGGATCAGGAAAAGAGAAGACATTGCCGAAAGTGGGCAGGTTGCCTACGATGAGATAAGAGGGAGCCGGGGGGAGGTGTCGGGGCCGTTTTCCGTGCTGCTCAACAGTCCGGAGATGTCGCGCCGTGCGGCACACCTGGGGGCTTACATCAGGTTCGAGTCCAGTCTCCCGGCGGATGTTAAGGAGCTTACGATTCTGGTGACGGCTCGGGAGTGGGACTGCCAGTACGAATGGACTTATCACGAGCCGGAGGCTCGAAAGGCCGGCGTGCGTGAAGAGGCCATTATGGCAGTTCGGGACCGGAAGGCGCCCTCGGGGTTGAGTGATGAAGAGGCCGTGGTCTGCAACTATGTGCTGGAGACAATCCGCCAGCACAACGTGTCACAGGGTGTCTATGAAGCGGCTTACGCCAGGTTTGGGGCGCAGGGCGTGGCGGATCTTACGGTGACGACCGGGTACTATGCTCTGCTAGCCGGGGCGCTGAACACGTTCGAGGTGGAGGTGGATGCGGGGGCTACGCCTTTGCTGCCTGTGTAGGGGAGGGGAGGGCGACCACGGGACCACCCCCCGCTCGACCCTTCGACTCGGCTCAGGGTGAGCGGCCCCTCTTGGGGATGGATTTCGGCTCGGGGGCCGGAATGACGGAGGGGAGGGATTCACGCCAAGGCGTATCTTAGACCCATCGAGAGCACTTTGCGCAACTGCTCTTTCGAAACCCGGGTCACCCTCACCCTCCTCAGCGAGCCTGCGGCCCTAGCCCTCACGCCTCGGCGCATCTACGACTCCCGTCAAGAGACCTTGGCGTAACTCCTGGAGTGAGGCCGGGACACTCCGCCCATTCCGCTCTTGAGACCCTTCGACTCAGCTCCCGCCTCAGCGGATCTGCGACAGGGCGAGCGGAATGCCCCGCCCTTGGGGATGGATGTGCCATATTTCGTGAGACTGCCTACTCGGGAATAACGGTTATACAAAGGCGTCGTCGAGGGGGAGAGGGGATTCGGATAGGCGGTTAGAGGGCTTTTACGGCTTCCTCTATGGTTGAGGTTGCGTCCTGGTAGTCGGTGCCGGGGGAGAAGGTGAGGGGAGGGCCGAATCGGATTTCGACTCGGCCACGGCGGAGGAGGGGGAGACGGGAGGGTGAGCCGAACTTTGCGACGTCCAACCGCATGGGAACGACGGGGACTCGGCCCTCAACGGCAACTAAACCGGCGCCTTGCATGAAGGGCTTCATCGGGCCTCCGACGGTAAGGACGCCTTCCGGGTAGATTAGGACCGACCAGCCGCGGTCCATGATACTTCCCAGGTTTTCGAGGCTGGGTCTGATGGGGCCCGTCCTAGCGATGGGGAAGCCGTTACCCAAGAGAGGGTTCAACACCCACCAGATGGGGTTACTCCATAGCTCGGCGGCGGCGGCCACTGCGAGCTTGCGTCTCCAGCGTCGGGTCACGGCTTTGAAAATGAGAGGGTTGTCCAGCCCGAGGTGGTGGTTGGATGCGAATAGCACGGGGCCGGTGAGTCCAGCAAGGTTCTCGCTGCCGGACACTTTGAGGCCGTAGGCGAGAGAAATGAGGGGAAAGACCGCGCCTTGTTGAAAGAAGCCTCGGGCCATGCGGGCCCACCATCGCATCCCCCAGGCGGGGAACTTCACCATCGGCGGGCGTCTTGAGCCTTCTTCGACCAGGGAGGATAGCTGGCGGACGGTAGTATCCGGGGAGACTTTGGACTCATCAAGATATACGCCCAGCTCCGTCTCTATAGCGGATAGGAGCTCGATGCGGCCGAGGGAGTCGAGGTCCAGATCGTTACCCAGGCTAGCGGTATCGGGGACCAGTTCGAGGTCACGGCGGCTGAGTTCGGAGATGATGCTCATGAGGTCTCGGGCGCCGGTTGGAGGGGTGGAGGCGGGGCGGGGTGAAGAGGGGGCCGACTGCTCGGCCCCACTAAGAATGGCGTCTATGACGACCTGGTTCTTGACCTTCAGGGTGTGGGTGCGGGGAAAGTCCTCGTCGGGCCAGATGGTAAAGCCGCGGACACGCTGTTGCTCGGCGAGTTGAGAGTTTGCCCAGTCGACGGCCTGCTTGGCGGAATCGGGGTCGCTCAGAATAAGGGCGGCGTGAACCTCTACGGACGTGCCCTTGGGTAGTCCTATTACGACTGCGTCCTTGACGCTCGGGTGTTTGACCAGCACGGTTTGAATGTCCTGGGGAAAGACGTTCTGGCCGCTGGAGAGGACGATCATGTCCTTCACACGGCCCTGGATGTGGAGAAAGCCATCCTTGTCGAAGTAGCCGAGGTCTCCGGTCTTGTACCACCCATCTTGGAAGGCCTTGGCGGTTTCTTCGGGGGCGTTGTAGTAGCCGGGGGTGATGTTATCGCCTTTTACCAGAATCTCGCCCTGCTCGCTGATCTTGACCTGGACGTTGGGCAAGGGCCGGCCAGTGGAGTCGGGGCGGCGTTCAACCATGGTGTGATTGCTGATGACGGGCGAGGCCTCGGTGGCGCCGTAGCCCTGGAGAACCTTGATTCCAAGCATCTCCCACTTGCGGCCCAGGTCCCGGTCAAGGGGCGCGCCGCCGGACACGATGAGGTCAAGTTTGCCACCGAACTGCTTGTGGACTGTGCGGAAGAGGTGTCGACGGAGGCCGAACGGGGTTCGTTCGGCTACCTTGAGGAGCTTCTTCCAGAGCCGCTCCTTGCCTTGTCTGACCACCTCACGCTCGATGCCGTTCATCAGTAGTTCCAGGGCCTGGGGCACCATTAGCATGGTGGTGATTTTTCGTTCACGCATGGTGCGGGAGAGGACGGTAGGCTGTCGGCTGGTGGGATAGGTGACGCTGGCGCCGGAGTGGAGGGTGAAAAAGAGGCCGCCCATCTGCTCATACATGTGGCTGAGTGGGAGGATGGACAGGAGCCTGCTGGAAGAGCCTACGGAGATGTATTGGGAGATGCCTTCGATGTTGGCGGTGAGATTTCGGTGGGTGAGCATTACACCCTTGGGGTCTCCGGTGGTGCCGGAGGTGAACATAATTTCGGCGAGATCGTCGGGGTGGATGGTGACAGGGTCGGGGGTGGGGAGGTCGGCTATGGACAACTCCAGCTCTTCGAAGCTGATCTCCGGGACGCCGAGGCCGACATCTCCTTTGGGTGTGAAGCGGGAGGTGAAGGCGAGCTTGGGCTCGGTGCGGGATATGACGCGGGATACGTAGTCGGGAGCGCTGCGAAGGTCAAGGGGTATCAGGACAACCCCTGCCCGGAGGCATCCGAAGAATGCGAGTACCCAGTGGGGAGAATTTGGACCCCAGAGGATGGCCTGATCTCCCTTACTCAAGCCACGGCGCTGGAGGAGGGTGGCGACTCGACCTGAATCTTCCCAGAGGCGGTCGTAGGTCCAGCGGATGTAGCGGAAGGCGGGTTTAATGAGAAGGGCGTCGCGAGGCCCGTGGCGTGCTGCGGCTTCGCGCAGGAAGTCGACTATGGTGTCGGGCACCGAGGTATGAGGCGTGGCCATCTTATTAGAGGCAGTTTAGCACGGGGCGATGGTGGACTGGCTGGAGTAACGTTCGATGAGGCGTCGCAGAGAATCTCGGGCGTCTTTCTGGAGGGGCGGAAAGTGGCTAAAGCAGATTGTATGGAAGTCAAGATCGAGGAGTTTCTCCAGGGAGCGCATAGCCTGCTCGGGAGAGTGGGTGACGCCGGGGGCTGGGGGATAGAGCCTCCAGCCGAACTTGTACTGGAGGGTGTCGCCGACGATGACTATGCCCTTTTGTGGCATGTAAAGGGCGATGCTGCCGGGGGTGTGACCGGGGAGATGGACGACTCGGAGTTCGGTGGGGAAGGGGATGAGGTCGCCGTCGACTAGTCGTAGGTCGACGGGTACGGGGTTGCCGGTAAGCCTGTCAAGGGCGGGCTGGGCAACGGAGGCCAGGAAGGGTAAACGGAGGGGATTGGGGGTGGGTGTAATTCCCTCGATGATATCTGCCTCAGAGTGGTGGACAGCGACGGAGAAGTCAGCAGCGGCAGCGAGCTCGGCGAGGCCGCCGGAGTGGTCGGGGTGAGCGTGGGTAATGACAACCCGGCTTATCCGGTCGAGTGAGAGTCCGCACTCCGTGAGGCCGCGGGTAATGGCGCGGTAGCTTCCGGGGAAGCCGGCGTCGACCAGGATGGCGTCACCGGGCTCGGTCAGGACGGTGACTCGGGCCCCGACGGCGCGAAACTGGAAAACGCCGTCGGCAATTGCTACTGGTTTGTTGAACATTTCTGGAGGGCAAGGATGAAACTGATAGTTGATTTTTTCATTGGCATGCGGAGAGAGTCGAGTCTGGAGGTGATGGCAAGTATAGGATAGGTAGAAATGGGGGTGGGGGGCAAGGGGGTGGTGGCACATGGGAGGAAGGCTGGTCGCTCCAGGCTATCGCCAGAGTGAATCGAGTCCCGCTGATCCGCCCTGTTTTAGGTCTCTTTTAGGGGATCGGAGCGTTGCCGAATGGAGGGGTGGGGGCTATACTCCCGACTCTTCAATTTAGACAGGAGTATGGAAATGGCCAAGAGACCGCCGCTACGGCAAGAGCACCCCTACTATATGCACGATTGCATTCAAGACCAGCCTGAGGCGATTGCCAAGATATTGGACAGCCAAGGAGCCGCCGTAGAAGAGTTGGCGGGGTTGGCTTCGGGAGCGAGGAGGGTGTACGTGTGTGGGATTGGGACGTCCTGGCATGCAGCGCTGGTTGGGGAGCACCTGTTTAGGTCGGTCGGGTTGGCGGAGGCGCGGGCGTGGCATTCGTTCGAGTTTGCGTCTTATCCACCTCCACTTTCGGGGGATGACCTGGTGATTGTGATGGCGCACAGCGGGACGAAGCACTACTCGGGGGAGGCGCTGGCGCTGGCCAAGGAGTCGGGGGCTTCGACGGCGTTGGTGACTTGTCTGACGTCGGAGGCCAAGGTAGATCAGGCGGACGTGGTGCTGAGGACGACGTACCGGGACAGGTCCTCGGCGTTCACGATCAGTCACACAGGGGCGATGACCGCGCTGGCGATGACGGCATCGAAGATGGCGGGGGGCGAGTCGCTGGCTGAGGAACTCAAGAGTCTGCCCGATGCCGTGGCTGAGGCATTGAAGACTGAGCAGGATGTGAAGTCGATGGTGGCTAAGGTACGGGACTACGGGTGGTACTGCTTTGCGGGCTGGGGGCCGAACGCATCCACGGCCTACGAGGCCGCACTGAAAATCAACGAGGCGGCTTACGACGTTACCACGGCATTCCAATTGGAGCAGTTCCTGCACGGCCCGTACGTGGCCACAGACCAGCGATGTGTTGTTATGCTGATTGCGCCGCCGGGACCGGGTTACGGTCGGGCGGTCGAGATAGGGAAGGCGGTTAAGGCCACGGGCGGAGGGTTGGCGGCGTTAGTCGAGGATGGGGATGGGGAGATGTCGTCGGTGGCGGATGCTGTGGTGGCGCTGCCGAGGGTGTCAGAGGAGTTGTCCCCGATCGTGTACCTCGTTCCGCTGCAATTGTTCACGTATTGGCTGGCACTGGACAGGGGTCGGAACCCGGATACTTTCCGGCTGGATGATCCGTTGCACCTGGCGGCGCGGGAGCATTATTCGCTGTAGGGGCGTCCTTCTTCTCGCTCGACCCTTCGATGCTCCTGAGGCGCACTTGCACCTAGGTTAGTGCGGTGGAACCTCCCGACCCCATCCCACCTCTGGATTCACGCCACGGCGCACCTTCGGCCTGCCTCCGCAGGAATGACGGGCAATAGCGCGTCGGGGAGCGGGAATGGCGGTGGGAAGGGTTGTGGGAGGGATAGGGCGGGCACGAGACCTGCACCTGCGGGAGAAATGTGGGGAGGATTGTGGGTGGGCAAGTCCTAGATTCCTCGCGGAGCCTCGGAATGACAGGTGACAATGGGGTTGGGCGCGGGAATGACGGTGAAAATGGTTGTGCGAGGGATAGGACAGGCATGAAACCTGCCCCTACGGGGGAAATGTGGGGAGGATTGAGGGTGGGCAAGTCCTAGATTACTCGCGCCTCGGCGGACCCTCCATAGGCAGGTGTTCCACTTTCAGCGCGGGGCCTCGGAGTGACGGAAAGTGAGCCAGGAATGGTGAAGGGTAACTAGGGCGCGTCCTGGGTGATTAGGAAGTCTGAGTCTTGCTCAATGTTTTGGGTGGCCCAGCGGTCCTCTTCGACGGCCTTGATAAACATTTGGACGGAGTGGCTGAAGAGGGCGGGTTCCTCGAGGTTCATGGTGTGGCCGGTCTGAGGGAAGACCAGAAGCCCAGAGGAGGGGATGTTGCGCTTGAGGAAGATGGAGGTCTCGATGCAGGGGGCGTCTTCGTCGCCGACCATGATGAGGGTCGGGACGGAGAGTTGGCGGCACTGATCAGTGAGGTCGAATATCGAGGGTCTCTTGCCCTGTACACCCCTGAAGGTTAGGGCGGAGCCGATGGCGGAGTGGGAAAGGAAGAGTCGGTTGAACTCCTCCCAGGCGTCGGGGTCTTTGCGGAGGAGTTGGACTCGGGTGGGTGTTTTTGTATAGAAGGCCATAGACTCCATGCCCTGGGTCTCCATCCTGGTGGCGAGGTCGTCGATTTGGCGGCCCCATCGGGAAGAGTCGGTACTGCCGGACCCTGTGCCGGCGACGACTATGCCACGGGTCATATCCGGGTGCTGGAAGGCGAAGTGTAGTGCGACGTTTCCCCCCATGGAGAGGCCGCAGATGTAGGCCTGCTCGATTTCCAAGTGTTTGAGAATGCCGTGGAGGTCGTCGACGGCGTGCTGCTGGGAGTAGGACTCGGGGTCGGTGGGGACGTCGGAAGGGGGATAGCCTCGGCTGTTGTAGGCGACGGTGAGGTGGGTCCGGGAGAAGAAGTCGACCTGGGAGTTCCAGCTCTCCCAGCTGCCCGCGTATTCGTGGACGAAGACGATGGGAAATCCCTGGCCACGGGTCTCGAAGTGGAGGTCCAGGCCGTTGACATTGGCTTTAGGCATGTGAGCTTCTCCAAGGGAATGGTTAGAGTGGGGTGATGGTATCGGGGCGGGGGGTGGGGAGGCAAGGGGGTGGATAGGATGGATAGGCCGTTATTTTGGGGGCCGGGATGGCGGGCGGGATGGGAGGGGGCAGGGCAGGCACGAGACCTGCCCCTAGGGGGAGGGAGTGGGCGAGAGGTGGGACTCAACATCGTGTAGATGGGCTAATCAAATGGCTAGTTAGGGGAGATATACGCCTTTGATTTCTCGCGGAGCCTTGGAATGACACGCTTGAACGTGCTGGTATGACGGAAGGCAAAGAGGGAAGAGGGCAGGCTCCGAGACCTGCCCCTACGGAGGATTGGGGACGGGATATAAATATGGCTAAGTGAGCTGCGGAATGAGGCCTTGGATTCCCCGCGGGGCCTCGGAATGATAGCTAAAGAGGTGGGCGTGGAGGGTAGAATGGGGTAGTTGTAGTACTTGGTGAAGGAGTTGTTAATGGAGCCGAGGAAGATAGAGACTGAGTTTTTGTTTGAGGTGCGGATTCCGCAGGGGCCGCATCATTTGATAGGGGATGGGCCTCTGGGACATCGGAGGATTACGTATCCTCGGGCAGGGGCAAGGGTGGAGGGTCCCCGGCTGAATGGGGAGGTGTTGGAGGGGGGTGGCGACCCGTTCTTGATGCGGGCCGACGGGGTCGGGGAGGTGGATGCGAGGATCACGATTCAGTCGGAGGCCGGGGACGTGATAATGATGAGCTATAAAGGAGTCCTGCGGTACAGTGAGGAGTTCACCGAGGCTCAGAAACGGGGAGAGTTGGTCTCGCAGGACGAGAATTATTTCTACGTGTCGGTGCTGTTCGAGACAGCCTCGGACAATTACCGGTGGTTGAATGGCACGCTGGGTGTGGCTCGGGGGTTTATACCGGAGGACCTGCCAACGCCCTGCATCGGATACCAGGTGTTTGCGGTGAGGTAGTTGAAAGGTGTCGGCCTATCACCGTTCTCCGGTGAGCACGAAGGATTACACGCTCCCGCGCATAATACCTTGCGTAGGTTCGCCAATACTCAAGAGGAGAGGCAGTTATGAAATCCACTGAGAAAAGTTTGATCGATGCCAATCCCGAACCATATAGAATGGATATCGAGTTCTACGATAATATCCGTGCAAAGGTCTCCGAGCGAACCTTATTGCAGAGGACAATAATTCCACCCGACAACGGAAGAGGATTCCGGGTAAGCAAGGGGCAAACTTTCCGGGTAATAGAGGAGGAAGGACCCCAAGTTGTAGACGTATGTCTGTGGAACGCCGATTGCCCTCAGCAGGAATCCCTTAGTCTGAATCAGACCCTTCTTGCTGAAGGATTATTTATCACGAGATATTTTAGACTTTGGTCAGACGTCCCCAGATATCGCCCGATTGCGACCTGTATTGAGGACACAGTAGTAACAGGACCGGCGGATAAGGGGTGGCATGCCCACTTCCCGGGGAGTCATTGTTCTTCAGAAATCTGGGAATTGACCTTCGGCGAAGCTGGTTTAAACGGGTGTCACCTCAACCTCTTGCAAGGTGCGGAGTCTCTGGGCCTGACCGAACAGGACGTAATTGGCGACAACGTCAACCTCTTTCAGAAGATGCGAATCGACGGTCTGACCGGTCGTCGATACTTCAGCAAGACGGATGCGAAGAAAGGTGATTCTATCGAATTTTACGCGGAAATCGACCTGCTAATTTCAGTCTCAGTCTGCCCAGACGGCGACAGCAGCTTGATACCCGAAACTTTTAGTAAGCTCCCAATTGCTGTTGAAATCTATGAAACAGGCATTACTCCTAAGGAGTTCGCGAAGTGGACAGATTGGCGCCCCGGCTGGAAAGGGAGCTGGGAAGCGTCCAGGGCATAGCACTCCAAAATGCCTTTGATTCGAAACGGCAAGCGCTAGCTATAGCTGCCGGGGAGGGACTTTAGGAGGTTAGCCATCTCGATGGCGGCGGCGGAGGCGTCGAAGCCCTTATTGCCCTTTTTGCCGCCGGAGCGTTCCATGGCCTGGGTCGTGTCGTCGGTGGTGAGGACTCCAAATAGGATGGGGACCCCGGTATCCAGGGACGCTTTGACGACACCCTGCTGTGCGCCGGCGGAAACGTAGTCAAAGTGGGCGGTCTCACCCCTTATGACGGCGCCGAGGCAGATGATGGCATCGTAGCGGCCGCTGCCCGCCATTTGCCTGGCCACGATGGGCAATTCAAGGGCACCGGGGGTCCACGCCACGTCGATGGCGTATTGGGAGACGCCGTTGGCATTCAGTCCTTCCAGTGCGCCATCGAGGAGTCTGGAAGTTACGGACTCGTTGAACCGGGATACGGCGATGCCGATTCGGAGGCCTTTGCCGAGGGTGTCGCCCTTAAATGTTTTGCCCATTAGACGTGCAGAACTCGGGTTAGATGAGGTGCCCGAGCTTTTGCTTTTTGGTCTCCAGGTAATGTCTGTTGTGCTGGTTGACCGTGGGTTTAATGGGAACCCTCTCAACAACCTGGAGGTTGTAGCCTTCCAATCCTGCACGCTTGGCAGGATTGTTAGTCAGGAGGCGCATCTCCCGGATGCCGAGGTCAACGAGGATCTGCATTCCGATACCGTAGTCCCGGCGGTCTGCAGGGAATCCCAGGGCCTCGTTGGCTTCGACGGTGTCCATGCCGTGGTCCTGGAGGGCGTAGGCTTTGATCTTGTTGTGGAGGCCGATGCCTCGGCCCTCCTGGCGCATGTAGAGGAATACGCCCCGACCCTCCTTTTCGATGGCCTTGAGGGCGAGGCCCATCTGCTCGCCGCAGTCGCAGCGGGAGCTGGTGAACACGTCTCCGGTGAGACACTGGCTGTGGACACGTACCAGGACGGGGTCGTCGCCGGAGATATCGCCCTTGACCAGGGCCATGTGCTCGTCTTGGCTGATAGAGCTGTTATAGGCGATAGCCTGGAACTCTCCGTAGGAGGTTGGGAGACGGGACTCGGCGATGCGCTTGACGAGCTTGTCGTTACGCATGCGAAAAGATATGAGGTCGGCGACGGTGATTATCTTGAGGGAGTGCTCATTGGCAAACTTGGTGAGGTGAGGAAGCCTGGCCATGGAGCCGTCTTCGTTCATGATTTCGCAGATTACGCCGGAGGGGTAGAGACCGGAGAGTTTAGCGAGATCAACGACGGCCTCGGTCTGGCCGGCGCGGACCAGTACGCCGCCCTCACGAGCGCGGAGGGGGAACATGTGTCCCGGTCGGGTGAGGTCTTCGGCCCGAGCGTCGGGGTCTATAAGGGTGGCGACAGTGCGGGCCCGGTCAAAGGCGGAGATGCCGGTGGTGACCTCGCGTCGGCCCTCGACAGAGACAGTGAATGCGGTGCTGAAGGGTGCGGTGTTGTCCTGAACCATCATGGGGATTCGGAGGTCTTCGAGGCGTTCCCCGGACATGGAAATGCAGATGAGACCGCGCCCGTGCTTGGCCATGAAGTTAATGATTTCAGGGCTGCACTTGTCGGCGGCGATGGCGAGATCGCCTTCGTTTTCCCGGTCTTCGTCATCGACAATGATGACCATCTTCCCGGCTTGGAAATCTTGAATGGCCTCGGGGATGGTGGCGAATGGCATCCGGTATCCTCCGGTTTACAGAACTGCTATGTCTGAGGGCTTGCGAGGGCAGATAGAGGAGACCCTGACAGAACGCCGCCTTTGACGAGCTGCTCCACGTATTTGGCCAGAATATCCACTTCCAGATTGACGGATTTGCCGACGGTGCGTTGGCTGAGAGTAGTGTGCTCCCAAGTGTAGATGACCAGGGAGACGGTGAAGGTCTCCGGGAGGCGGTCCATGACGGTCAGGCTGGCGCCATCTACACCGATGAAGCCTTTGTCAACTATGTAGGGCAAAAGCCCCGCAGGGGGCCTGATCTCCATGATCCAAGCATCTTTGTCCGGGGTGATGGAAACGACTGTGCCAGAACCGTCCACGTGGCCCTGCATTATGTGGCCGCCGAGCCTGGAGTTGAGGGTCAAGGGCCTCTCCAGGTTGACAGGGGCGCCGGGTTCGAGGACTCCGAGGTTGGTGCGGCGTAGAGTCTCGGGCATGACGTCAAAGGAGAGGCAGTCTTCGGAGATGTCAGTTATGGTCAGGCAGGTGCCGTTGACGGCGATACTATCACCGATGCGGGAGTCGTCCAAGACGGTAGAAGCGGTGATGGACAGCCGAGAACTGTCCATTGAAAGGGCCCGGCCAAGCTCTTCGACTATGCCAGTAAACAATATGTCCGTTGTTTCTAAGCGTATCCCGTTAGCACTATGTCAGGGCCGAGGGTCTCTATCTCGATATTAGTGAGTCTAAGCACATCGGCCATAGCCTCGGCACCGATACCGCCAATGGCTCCAAGGCTATTGTCTCCACCTATTATAACCGGCGCAAGGAAAGCAACAACTTTTTCTACGAGTCGATTATCGAAGAATGATCCAAGGAGGGCCCCGCCTCCCTCGACGAGAACGTTGGTCATTTCCTTTTTGCCGAGCAGGTCCAGTAATGCGTTCAGATCGATGCCTGGACCTGCCTGGGGGACGATGAGGACCTCTACGCCCTTTCCTTCGAGGCGTGAACGGAGGTCGGGGGATATCTCGGGGGTTGCGAGGAAAGCTCGGCCCGGCTGATTGAAGATAAGGGCATCGGGGGAGATGGGGGATTGGCCTGCAATGACGATGCGAGCAGGTTGCCGGTCCAGGGGGTGACCGTTGGGGTCTCGGGCCGTTAGCCTGGGATTGTCGGCATTGATGGTGCCTGAGCCGACGAGGATAGCGTCGACGCTGCGGCGTATTTCGTGGGCCCGAGCGCGGGCCTCGGGGCCCGTGATCCATTGGGACTCACCGGATCGGGTGGCTATCTTTCCATCGAGGCTAGCGGCGAACTTGGCGGTGACGAAGGGCCTGCCGGTGGTTATGTACTTGGAGTAACCTTCCACCACGCGCTCCGCAGATCTGCGGGACTCCCCGAGCACTACGTCTATGCCGGCCTTCTCCAGTTCCCGGACGCCTTTGCCGGAGACTCGGGGGTTGGGGTCAACGGCGGCGACGTGAACCCTGGAGATACCGCGTTCGATGATTGCGGCGGTGCAGGGTGGGGTACGTCCGGCGAAGCAGCACGGTTCGAGAGTGACGTATATCTCCGAGCCACGGGCAGCGGCGCCGGCTTGATCCAGGGCGACGATCTCGGCGTGGGACTGGCCCGGGGGCCGAGTATTGCCCTCTCCGACGACCTCGCCATCCCTCACCACCACGGCACCGACGGCGGGGTTAGGGGAGGAGATGCCAAGGGAGCGCCGCGCCAGCGAGATACAGTGCTCCATGTAGCTCATGGCGGGGAGGGGTGATCGGGACAGGAGGTTCAATCGCTTTTATCTCCAGAGGAGCCGGGATTGAAGTCTACGTGGATCCTGCTGGCGGTCGGTTGGGTCTGGCCCTGGTACTTACTGCCGAGATTCTTGGAGCCGTAGAGGTTTTCGGCGGGGCTGGTGAGTCGCAGGAAGGATATCTGTCCGATTTTCATGCCGGAGTAGAGGGTGACGGGGAGGTTGGCGACGTTGCTAAGCTCTAAGGTTAGATGGCCCTTCCAGCCAGGGTCTACGTAACCGGCAGTGGAGTGGATAAGCAGGCCGATGCGGCCGAGGGAGCTCTTTCCTTCGAGGCGGGCGACGATGTCGTCGGGGATTTCAATGTGCTCGGTGGTACTGGCCAGGATGAACTCGCCCGGATGTAGGATGAATGGATTATCTTTGGAGATATGTTCCATTTCGGTGAGGTCGGTGGTGTCCTGTCGAATGTCTATGAAGGGTTTACGGGAATTGCGGAAGACAAGGACCTTGTCGTCGAGGTGGACGTCGATGCTGGCGGGCTGGATATCTGAACGGTCGAGGGGATTGATTACGATACGGCCCCCGTCGATCTCTTCCTTTATTGTTCTATCGCTAAGTACCACGTTGAGTTCCGATCAAAGTTAACAAGAATGGAGGCGAGTGCGGATGCGATATATTAGCAATACGCGGGTGGGTAATCCAGTGGGGGGGCACCCTCACTCTCGCCCTTTCCCATCAAGGGAGAGGGTACCGGACTTCCCCTCAGCCGCCAGGAATAACGGTTATGCAAAGGTTTCGTCTGGGGAGGGAGATTTAACCCTTAAAGGGATGTGGATAAGGAATCGGGGCAATTGCTTAGCAATTGCCCCGATACCTTTTGCAGGAAGGTGGTAGGGGGTTATTTGATGGCGAAGATGATGCTTACGGTGACGGAGGTTTCGACTTCTCCGGCGCTGATCGAGGTGTCGAAGGCGGCGGATTCAGCCATGGCGACACTGAATGAGCGGTCGAAGACGGGGTAAGGGACGCCGCCTCCGAAGTTGATGGAGATAGGTTTGCCGAGGGTAACGCCGGTGAGATCGGCGAGGCGCTGGGCCTTGGTGGTAGCGTCCTGTACGGCCTCCTCGATGAGCTGATCTTCGTAAGAGGAGGTGTCGTCGACGGAGAAGTAGATAGACTGGACGCGGGTGAGGTCGCCGCCGGCTTCGACGGTTTGGTCGATGACGGCACCAACGGACTCTATGTCCCGGACGGTGACGTTGACGATGTTGACTACGATGAAACCCTTCAGTTCCCTAGTCTCGCTGCTGTAGTCGTATTGGGGCTGAATGGAAAGGCGTTGGGTCTGTATGTCCTCATCTGCCACACCGGCAGCAGTAAGGACATCAACAATCTTGGTCATGGCGGCATCGGCATCGGCGCGGGCTTGGGCTACGGTCTCGTCCAGGGCCTCGACACCGAGGACAATGGTAGCGACATCAGGGGTAAGGGAGATGGATGCGGTACCGGATACGGAAATTCCACCCTGGACTGTATAAGCGGAGCCGGACTCGAGGGTAGGGGTTGGGGAATCTTCCGTTGTCGCACCACAAGCCATAGCAGTGACGAGACCGATGGCCAGCACTGCAATCAGAACCAGGACATATTTGAGATTTCTCATTTTTCCTCCACGGGCGTTGGATTTTGGTTCGCCCCAGGCGGGCAATTTAGCTTCCCGTCTTCATCACTAAGACGAAATAGCATTCAGATTTGTTCCACAGAGTCGGGGGCGGGGCAGGGGTCAGGTGGCTCGGATATAATTGGACTCTAGGTATCACGCTTCCGGTCCAAGGCTTCGAATAAGATGAAAAGATCACTACTCGATGTTGTAAAAGCACTGGCGCTGGCTGCCGTATTCTTCTTCGTCGTGCAGGCCGTACTCCAAAACTACCAGGTGCTGGGGCAGAGTATGGAGCCAAACCTGCATTCCGGCCAGCACGTGATAGTTAACAAGGCTGCGTACATGTCCCTGGACGTAGACAGACTCTCCAAGGTTATCCCATTCTACGAAGTTAACGAGGGGTCGGAGTTGCACCTGTTCGGGGAGCCGGAGAGGGGAGACGTGGTGGTTATTAGATCTCCACAAGAATTGGCTAAGAGACTGGTGAAGCGGATAGTGGCGCTGCCAGGGGACTCGCTGGAGATAGAGGACGGGATTCTCAAGATTAACGGACGCTCGATTTCCGAGCCGTACGTGCTGGGGAATACCAGGGACCGTGACGAGAGCACGATTCCTGAGGGCCATTACTTTGTACTGGGAGACAACCGATCCCGGAGCAACGATTCGAACAGCTTCGGACCCATTCACGAGAGCCAGATTGTTGGGAAGGCGTGGCTGACCTACTGGCCTCCAGGAGATTTCGGGCCCGTGGACAGCTTTACTATTGAACCGGAGTCAGAGGAATGAGCGAAGACAATCAAATCCTAAGCGAAAATGTTACCGATATGCTGGCGAGGGCCAAGGTGGCGCTGGATGGGCACTTCCTGCTGACCTCTGGCCTACATTCACCTAAATACCTGGAGAAGTTCCGGCTGCTGCAATACCCGGAGTACACCGGCCGCTTGTGCCGGATGGTGGCCGACCACTTCGAAGGGTCGGGGGTGGAGGTAGTGGCCGGGCCGGCGTTGGGTGGGGTGATCTTGGCGTATGAGGTGGCGAGACTGATGGGAGTAAGGGCCGTATATGCCGAGAGAATGGGAGAGGGACGGGGGTTCCGGCGGGGCTTGAGCATTGAGGCTGGGGAGAAGACGCTTATTGTGGACGATATACTCACTACCGGGGGGTCGGTGGTGGACGTGGTTAATGCCGTTAGGACTTGTGGAGGGGAGATTATCGGGGTGGGTGTGCTGATTGATCGCTCGGGGGGAGGGGTGGAGGTGGGAGCACCACTTTACAGTTGTCATAAGGTGGAAGTTCCGGTATATCAACCTGAGGAGTGCCCGGATTGCCAGAAAGGGACACCCATCGCGCGTCCGGGGGGTGGGTAGGGGCTCCTGCATCTCGCCTAAACGCTGGATTCCCGTGCTCGACACGGGAATGACGGGGGAGAAGGTGCGAGAGTAAATTGACAGTGGAATGGGCGGGTGCCAATATTGGGCTCGGGAGCCGTTAGCTCAGCGGAAGAGCACCGGACTTTTAATCCGGGTGTCGTGGGTTCGAATCCCACACGGCTCACCAGCGTTGGTCAAAATCCAGGGAGTTGACCCCACCTCAAATCTCTCGGGTTTTTCTACACGCTTGGTGGCCCATTTTCGGTGACGGTCTACAATCCTGCCCCGGGAGTCGGAGGAGTTGTGGTTGGACCCAGACACTGCTGATGCTACCTTCCTCATAGGCATTCTGACTCCCTACTCGGACGAGGCTCTGGACGCCTACGAGGTATAGACAATGGTGAATAATGCACGCAACGTCGGGCCGGAAATCATTGCGCTGGTGGGGTAACCAACCCATGTTATGAGATATCCCACCAAAACATTCGCAGTACACAATAGGCATGCAAGGCTCAGGCGCTCGCGGGGAATGGACTTGATGGGGGTACATAGTTAGAAGTGAATGTACTCTGTGAGATACGTCGGCTATCCAATGCTGTAGCTCACTTTTCGTGCACTTATGGCAGGTAGGGCGTTAACGTCGTGCATCGCCTTGGAACCACAGGGTAGGGCCTCAACAGGAGTAGAGAACTAGGATAGGGCCTCTTGGTACTCCCTCAGGGTCTTTCGGTTTTTAGGGATTCACCCCATAATCCTGTGGAAGCGGGGCTCTATTCGTCGCCACATCTGGACGCTGCTTTTGCATGAGCGCCAAATGTGACCGTCAATTTGGGTAGACCATAGGGCACTACTCGGAAGGGTGGAGTTTCGGACATAGCCATGCTCAGACTCCTTAGTGTCACCAACTTCGCCACAATAGAACAGCTCGAAATAGAGTTGGCGCCCGGCTTTAGTGTGCTGACTGGGGAGACGGGAGCCGGCAAGTCGATCATCGTGGATGCTCTGAGCCTTCTACTTGGAGGACGAGCCGATGTTGGCATGGTACGTTCCGGCGCTCGCCAGTCCAGAGTAGAGGGCATCTTTCTGCTGGGCGGCGACCTCGCTCAGAAAATCAATGTTGCCCTGGGTGAGTACGAAATCGACGTTGGCGAAGAGGAGATAATCCTTGGTCGGGAGGTCAACGTAGATGGGCGCAACACCTGCCGTGTGAACGGGCGAATCGTGCCTCTCAGGCTGTTAAGCACACTGGCCCAACACCTGGTGGACATCCACGGCCAAAATCAGCACTTATCCCTTCTCCGCGTACGTGAGCATATGGAAATCCTGGACAAGTATGGTGGGCTATGGCAGGTTCGCACCGAGGTGGCAGAGGGGGTCCGCCAACTAACGGAGGTGCGCCAAG
Source organism: Dehalococcoidia bacterium (assembly GCA_965222055.1). GTDB lineage: Bacteria > Chloroflexota > Dehalococcoidia > Plut-88900 > Plut-88900 > Plut-88900. The sequence goes on along the minus strand of CBDCTF010000007.1, from coordinate 2,033,974 downwards.
AGCTAGACCGGCTACGGAAGGATGAAGAAGAGCTTGCTCAACGGGTGGATTTTCTGAGGTATCAGGTAGGAGAGATCAACGCAGCAAATCTACGTCCAACTGAAGATGATGACTTGGCCCTGGAGAGGGACCGGGTCGCCAATGCGGAGCGAATAATCACACTGTCCGACCACGCCTACAGAGCGTTATACGATAGCTTCGACCGGCACGAATCGGCCATGGACCTTATCGGTCAGGTGTCCAAGGACCTTTCCCAGCTGGAGCGGCTGGACCCCTCATTGAGGCAGACCCTTGAGTCGGTAAACGCCATGACGCACCAAGTAGAGGAGTTGGCGCGTGCACTCCGAAGCTATCGTGACGGCATCGAATACAGCCCGGTCCGCCTTCAGGAGCTTGAGGAGCGTTTGGACTTGATCAACAGTCTCAAAAGGAAGTACGGCAGCACCATCGAAGAAATCCTGGATTTCGGCGAACGGGCCTCGCAGGAGCTGGAAAAGCTATATTACAGCGAAGAGCGTGTGGAGGGATTGAAGTCCCGAGAGATCGATCTTAGAAAGCAGGTCGGCAGACTTGCGGGTCAGCTCTCCGAAGCCCGGCAACACGCAGCCATGCGCCTGTCGGACGCCATACAGGAAGAGGTCGCCGGGCTGGCCTTGGGACATGCCCAAGCGCTTGTGGATATCCGTCAATCAGACTCGGAGGATGGTGTGCCGGTTGGGACCGCGGATCCGGTTCCGCACGCAACACCTTCTTCAGGTGGGGAGTCTTTCAGGCACCTCGCGTTCAACGGGACAGGTATAGACTCCGTGGAATTCTTGATCTCACTGAACCCGGGCGAACCGCCACGGCCCCTAGCCAGGATCGCCTCGGGGGGAGAAGCCTCCAGGCTGATGCTCGCAATAAAGGCCATCCTATCCACGGCTGACCAGATCCCAATACTCGTGTTCGACGAAATTGATGCGGGTATAGGAGGTCGACTCGGGAGTGTCCTGGGTCAGAAACTATGGAGTCTGTCCAGGAGCCACCAGGTGCTATGCGTAACCCACCTCCCGCAAATAGCGTGCTACGCAGACCACCACGCTAAGGTTACAAAACTTGCCTCACTTGATAGGACCGTGACATCGGTGGAGGTCCTGGACGGCGAGGCCAGTGTGACGGAACTTAGTCAGATGCTGGGCTCCGATAGCGGCGCAACCCGCACCAATGCCTTAGAGATGCTACAACAGGCCAAGAGCTGGAAGGAGAGCAAAAGGGTGCACCCCATCCAGGGAACTCTTGCATAGATGCCACGGACGCAGACTCCAACCTACCGCGTGTCTATTGGCGCCATCGGCCAGAGTGCTAAGCTAAAGCTCAGCGAGAAGGACCCGAATTAGCTTTTCTCAACCATGGCCTTCAACAGTCTTAGCTGCTTGCCATCGGAGAATCGGATTGCCAGGCGAAGCAGGGGCGACACCAGTTTCCACCATAGCCCCGTGATCTGACAATTGGCGACCAGTGTGACTCGAGCGGAACGCTCGTCTATCTCGTGCACTTCGTATGTGTAATCCGCAGTCACACCGCCCTGGACCGAGCGCAGGACTATTGATCGACCGACGTCACAGTGGATGATGGTACTTGAGCGACGCGCGCCACGGGCGCGGAACGTCAGTTTGGTACCTGTGGCGGTTTCTCCCTCGGCGGTCATCCCGTCGATTCCGGGCATCCACCTGTGGGCGTTCGTCCAATCGGTGAGAGCCTCCCAGACCTGAGGAGCCGGCTTTTGAATCGCCTCTTCGACTGAAAGCGTTTGCATAATGATCAGCCTCCTTGACCGTCGATTTTAACACCGCTGGTCCCGCGGTTAGGGGGCTTCGGGTTGAGGTCCCTTCTGATGCTGCGAAGGTCCAGAAGCTGCGAACGACCTAGAGGCAGCAGACTTTTGCAGGTATGGTCAGAGGAAGTGAATTGGCGTTCCTAAGACAAGCCCGTTATCATGCTTAAGCCTAGAATCCAAGGAGATTGAGAAAACCTAATTAACCCAGGGCCGCTTGCCGACTTCGAGGGATGTTTGAAGGGAGATCAGAAACATGGGTGCCAATGGTAGACATAACGGCGTGGTAGCGGATGCCGACGGCCACATTATGGAGCCCGGAAACCTGTGGAAGGAGAACCTGGAGCCCAGATATCGGGATAGGGCTATGCAGGTAGTAAGCGGTGAGGATGGACTCGACTACCTGGAGATAGACGGCAGGGGGTCCGAGGTCCTTAACGGAGCCCTGGGAGGGCTCGGAACTTTGGACGAAGGGGCGGCCTGGAGATCGAAAGAGCATAAGCCGGAGCTCCTAAACTGGGAGGATTGCAGGACGCCCGGTTCCAAGGACCCTCATGCTCGAATAGAGTGGATGACCGAACAGGGCATCGATCTCGCCTTTCTCTATCCCTCGCTGGGGTTGAACTGGCAGACGGAGTGCGGAGATGCTGGTCTCGCAGCCGCCTACTGCCGGGTGTACAACGACTGGATCATAGATTTTTGCCGACCCTACCCGGATAGGCTAATTCCCATCGCAATGGTCTCGCTCATGGAAGTGGAGAACGGAGTCGAGGAGGTAAAACGGACAGCGAGGCTCGGGGCGAAGGGCGTGTACATGTTTCCGAACCCGCCTGTTAACGGAATCCCATACGGAGAGGCTTACTACGATCCGTTCTGGGCCGAGGTGGAGGAAGCAGGCTTGCCCATCGGCATCCACGTCAGCAGCACCCCCAGGTTCGTGGGCAACGATCTGTACAAGGCTACCTTCACCAGCAACGGGTGGTGGTACGGCCTGATGCAAAAGCTGGACTGCCAGCTAGGGTTCACCACCTTCTTCCAGGGAGGCGTGTTCGACCGTTTTCCACGCCTGAAGCTGGGCGTAGTGGAGGCCCATTGCGGTTGGATGCCCGCATGGCTGGATGCCATGGACTCGGCCATGAGGAACAACCCGGGAGCCGCGATGATGCCCAGCGACTACTTCAAGCGGCAGTGCTGGATATCGGGCGAGCCGGACGAAAAGGCATTTTCGTTCACCGCGCAGATGCTGGGCGCCGATAAGCTGGTCTGGGGTTCCGATTACCCACACGCAGAAGGCCACGCCGAGCCGCTGACGGAGCTGAAGGAGAGCATTCGCCATCTTCCCGAACAGGAGCAGAGACTGATCATCGGGGAGAACGCTGTAAATCTGTACGGACTCGATTCCTAGAGTACCTTCGACTGAATGATTGACTCATCGAGAGACGCCCAAGCCCCGACCGTAGTGACTGTCTATCCAATGACAGGCCGACAACTCTTCTTCAACGTGCCTCACGCAGTCTGCGAGGAGTGCGACCTCACCGTGCGCCTCGTCCAGCGCGTTGCCTCTGACCTCCCCCATGTTGAAGTTCGGATCAAGCCATGGTTCAACCACCTCTTCGACGCCCTGCGCCGCGGCGGTTGGCACCCGCCCGTCGTTACGATCAACGGGAAGGTCAGCACCCAGGGTGTCGTCCCCGATGAAGGCGGGCTTCGCCGCGCCCTCGTGCGCGACACCCGCACCGCAGCCGCCGGCGCGCCGATGACACCTGACCATACTGCCTCCGTCGCCGCCGGTGCTTCACGCATCCTTCTTGGAGGTCATCTCGCTGTCAGCTCTACCCGGGAATGGCTCAGGGCCTGGGCAGTCATGCTCATTCTCCTCGGCCCTGCAAGGCTCGTACTTCGCCTCGCTACTGCGCTGCCAGACCGGATGCCCATACGCGGCCGGGCTGCCTGCCGGGCCGCCGAGCGCTGGTGGGCTCGGCTCGCCGCCCGCCTCCTCGGTCTGCGCATTCGCATCAATGGCCACGAACACATCGACCCGGACGAACAATACGTGGTTGTAGCGCTTCACGAGGGTTTCGCCGACGGCCTCGCCCTCCTCCATCTACCGCTCTCGTTTACTGTTGTTGCCCGAGATGAGCTCGCCACGTTCCCGCTTCTCGGCGGCCATCTCGAGCGCGGGAGGCACCTTTTAATCCGGCCCGAACGCCCGGTCTCGACAACACGCTCCCTCCTTCGCGACGCCCGCGTTGCCATCGAGTGCGGAGAAAGCGTTCTCCTCTTCCCCCAGGGTTCTATCCTCGGGGTAGAAGTCGCATTTCAGCCTGGAGCCTTCAACCTAGCGGGACGCCTCGGCCGTCCGATCCTCCCGATAGTCGTCACGGGCGGGCACCGTGTCTGGGAGCACCCCTTTACACCCACACTTCGCACCAACCAGTCCATGAGCCTCACCGTGCTTCCACCTGTCCCGCCTGAAGAAGCCGTCTCCAGGCGAGGAACGATCGAGCGGAGTATGAAACAGCTCGCACTCGCCAGCGCCACGCCACCTCGCCACTTCGACCCCAGCCGCGACGGCTACTGGGACGACTACCGCTATGAGATTGACCTGGCATTCCCCGACCTCGCGCAACGAATCGCCGCCCATCGCGCCCTAAATCGCACTACGAACTCGAAGGTTCGTAGTACTCCATAGACATTTAGAAATCCGCTATTCGTGGGTGGTGGACTTGAAGCCATGCCACTCCACTCGTGTATAGTTAGATGCCGGGCGAAATTCCGACAGAAAACTATCGACTTTCGCGCCCGCTCAGACGTTAAGTTGCTACAAAACTAACTCTCTTGAGCTACGCCTCCATCAGCAATAATCCTGGACGCTCTGCCGTAGTTGCGGTGATCGCGGCGGCATGCCTGATTTCTCTTATCGGGTTCGGAATCCGGGCCAGCTTCGGCCTATATCTGGAGCCAATGACGGCTGCCAACGGTTGGTCTCGGGAGACCTTTTCGCTGGCGATGGCGATCCAGAATTTGTTGTGGGGCATTGGCGTACCGGTGGCTGGAGGGATAGCGGATAGGTTCGGGACAGCCAAGGTAGTCGCCCTAGGGGCGTCGGTGTACGCTGTTGGCGTTGCCGGAATGGCGATGTCGGAGAGTGGGCTTGCGCTACACCTGACTGGGGGAGTTCTCGTTGGTTTGGGAGTAGCATTCTGCTCGTTCTCCCTGGCGCTTGCGGCCATTGCACGCCTTATCGGGCCGGGACGGCGGTCCTTGGCGCTGGGGCTTGGGACCGCCGCAGGATCTCTAGGCCAAGTTATCTTTTCTCCAATCAATCAGGCCTTGATATCCCGCTACGGCTGGTACGACTCTCTATTGGTGATGTCTGTGGTTTCATTGGTCTTGATACCTCTGGCATTCAGCCTTCGAGGCAGCTCGGAATCAAGAGGAGAACCAGCATCGGACCAAGGTCTGACCAATGCCCTAGGCGAGGCGGTAAATCATCGGAGCTACTTGCTCCTAACGGCGGGTTTCTTCGTATGCGGGTTCCATGTTGCGTTTATCACCGTGCATTTCCCCACGTACGTCACCGATCTCGGGCTCTCGGCTCAAACAGGCGCATATGCTCTCTCAATGGTGGGCCTGTTTAACATTATTGGTTCACTGATGTCAGGAGCGTTCGGGCAACGATACTCCAAGAAGATGGGGCTCTCCGTCATCTATTTCACCCGGGCGTTGATCATCCTCGGACTTCTGCTCGCCCCAGCCAGCGAGCTGACAATCTACTATTTGCGGCGTCAATGGGACTGCTTTGGCTGTCAACCGTGCCTTTGACCACGGGGATAGTGGTTCAGATGTTTGGGCTCAAGTTCATGGCCACCCTGTTCGGCCTCGTTTTCCTGAGCCATCAGGTCGGGAGTTTTATTGGGGTGTGGATGGGGGGATTGCTCTACGACCGCACAGGTTCCTACGACGCGATGTGGTGGGCGGGAGTCGGCTTCGGGGTGTTCGCAGCCATAGTCCACCTGCCAATAAATGACAAACCTGTGGTCCGATTGCGTATGGCCCGGGCCGAAAGGTAGCCGGGAGGGGGGGCGGTGGGTCACGGCAGGACTCCAAGGGCAGTCGACTTTATGGGCGTTTGGTAACCATAGTCCTGCTGCCCACAGTTTGAGATTGCTGGGGGTGGGGTAGAGAACAACTGCTCGACCTGGGTTTTGCCAGGATTGTCCTGAAGAACAATTTAACGTTGACGCGGGACTCGGTGAGCTCGCTGGTTTGTAGGTGTTCGCTCATCTGTTAGGCAAATTTGGGATGGTGTCTGTGCTTCCCCGGTTAGCCTTTAGGGGGTCTGTTGGTCGTCACGTTGTGCTCAGTAGAAGCACGCCGGCCACGATGGATGCGACCCCCAGGATCTGGATAGGGTGAAGACGCTCGCGGAGTAGAGCGATGGCGCCGGCGATCGGGACCAGGGTGTAGGCGGATGAGACAGCGGCGACGATAGCCACATTCCCCACCTGGGCGCCCCTAGCGAAAGCGAACATAGCGCCGATCTCGATGGCGCCGATCGCGAGGACCGCCAGGGCGATTCTCGTGTTGAAGCGTTGGTGCGACTCGGGGCGTTGCCTTATGGCGAGGGGCGCAACGAGAACAGCTGTGAACATCCTGATCATGTAGATCGGCAGGAACCAACCCAGGTCTCTTGAGAGGGCCGCGATGGCGTAGTAGAAGACTCCGAAGGCGATCATGGCCAAGAATCCAAAGAAGACACCTCTTCCAATGACGATGCGTCCGCCTTTCAGTTCCGCTATGTTTATAGATGCCAGAAAAACTCCAAGCAGGGCAGCGATGGCACCTGATGACTGGCCTGGGGACAGACGCTCGGCGAGGATCAGGACGGCGAGGATGATGACGACGCCCTTGTAGACGGACATGATCGGGCTGACTATGGCTACGGGCCCACGCTGAAGAGCGGCGTAGTACAGGACGTAGGTCATGCTATATAGGGCGCCGAGTCCGACGGCGGTGAGCCACTGCTGGGAGGATGCGTGGACGATTCCGCCATCGAAGGGCACGTAGGCAGTGGCGGCCAGTACGGACGCTACGTTTACTCCGAAGATCAGCCTGAAATGGCTGGTCCTGCGGGCAAGAAGAGCGCTCGCGAACTCCGCCAGTCCGAAGCCCAGGGCCGCCAGCAGGCCCATGCTCACGCTGTCTGCAATCATGCCGCTAGCTCGTCGGAACCACAGAGTGTATTACGGGCATCTTGAGAAATAGAATCCTTCCTGGGTGGTGCAGTCTATAGGGGGCCGGACTTAGTCGCCTCGATGGGATGGTTCAGACAATCTGCGCAGACCCCAAGACGCCAATGCGAATTTGCTAAGCACCTTCCCTGTTATGGTGTTGAAAGACCAGTCCAGTTTGACCGCTCAGAAGGGTAATGCTAGCCTACGTAGCTAAATCATGGCTAAGAACTTACCACAACACGCCGAGGTCGTAGTCATTGGGGCGGGCATCGTGGGGTGCAGTGTCGCCTATCACCTTGCCAAAATGGGTTGGAAGGACGTGGTGGTATTGGAACGAAGCGCCATAGTAATCGGTACTACTGCTCACTCGGCGGGACTGGTAACCCAACTGCGTCATACCCGCGCATTGACGGATATCTCCCGCTATGGCGTTCAGCTTTACCAGGAACTCAAGGATGAGACCGGACTGGACACCGGTTTTCGACAGACGGGAAGCGTAAGCGTAGCCCGTACCCAGGGCCGCATGGACGAGCTTCGACACATGATATCCATGGCCAAGAGCTTTGGCGTGGAGATGAACGAGATTGGCCTGGATGAAGCGAAAGATCTCTGGCCGCTGTTGAGCACTGAAGGGTTGGTTGGAGCCGTACACCTGCCCTACGATGGAGAAACCGTGCCGGACAGCACTGCTAACGCACTGGCGACCGGGGCCACCAGACGGGGTGTGCAAATCATCGAGAATACCCCCGTGACCAACATCTTGACCAGCGGTGGAGCGGTGTCGGGCGTCTCCACATCACGGGGAGATATCAGATGCGAAGTAGTGGTGAACTGCGCCGGCATGTGGGCCCGGGATATCGGCCTGATGTGCGGAGTGTCCATCCCTCTCCACGCTGCCGACCACGCCTATTTCGTCACCGAACCGGTGCCCGGCGCCTCTGAGGACATGCCTTCACTTCGAGACCCCGACGGTTACATCTATGTACGGCGATACCCCTTCGAAGGCGGTGGAATACTGATCGGCGGCTTTGAGCCCGAGGGGGTACCCTGGGGGATGGATGGCATACCAGACGATTTTTCCCTCCACATGCTCAACCGTGATTGGAGCCACTACGACATCTTGATGGAAAATGCCATGGACCGTGTCCCGGCCATAGCCGATGCAGGAGTGCGCATCAAACTTGTCGGGCCAGAGAGCTTTACGCCTGACACCCGCTACATCATGGGTGAGGCCCCCGAGTTGCGAAACTTCTTCGTGGCCGCCGGTTTCAACTCCAGTGGCGTAGCATCGGCTGCGGGGGCGGGCAAGGCTATGGCGGAGTGGATCACGGAAGGGGAAATGACCGTGGACCTCTCGGAGGTGGACATTAGTCGCTTCCAGAGTTGGGCCAACAATCCCGCCTACCTACGGGACCGAACCGGGGAGGCCCTGGGCCTGCTTTACGCCATGCACTGGCCTCACAGGCAGCCGGAATCGGCCCGAAACGTGCGCCAGTCCCCACTGCACCAACGACTCGTTTCGCAGGGCGCGTGCTTCGGGGTCGTTGCCGGATGGGAGCGGCCCAACTGGTACGCTCCAGAGGGGGTAGATCCCGTTTACGAGTATTCCTGGGGTCGACAGAACTGGTTTACCCACTCCGCCCAGGAGCACATGGCGGTGAGACAGGCGGTAGGCATGTTCGACCAGACCTCCTTTGCCAAGTTCCTGATTCAAGGCGCCGACGCCGAACCCGTCCTGCAACTCCTGATGGCCAACGATGTAGCCGTGGAACCAGGCAGTCTAGTCTACACCGCCATGCTGAATGCGAAGGGCGGAATCGTGTCGGACTTAACGGTAAACCGTATATCGGAAGACACGTACATGATTGTGACGTCCGCCGGGTCGGTGACCCGGGACTACACTTGGATGAGAAGGCACATTCCCGATGATGCGAGAGCGACGCTTACGGATGTCTCGTCATCCTATGCCGTGCTGAGTGTCATGGGCCCCCGCTCCCGGGACCTGTTATCCCGCCTTACCGACGCCGACCTGTCAAACGAGGCTTTTCCGTTTCTAGCGTCGAAAGAGATCTATCTCGGCTACGCGCCGGTGCGGGCCTCGCGGATCACCTATGTGGGTGAGTTGGGTTGGGAGCTTTACATCCCCAGTGAGTTCGCCTGTAACGTGTATGAGTCCATAGTGCGAGAGGGCGGCGAGTTCGGGTTGATGCACGCCGGCTACCATGCGTTGGACTCGCTGCGGTTAGAAAAGGCGTACCGAAGCTGGGGCCACGACATCACGAGTGTAGATACTCCCCTGGAGGCCGGTCTTAAGTTCGCAGTGGCCTTCGACAAGGGTGTCGATTTCATCGGGAAGGATGCTTTGCTGCGCCAAAGTGAGAGGGGACTGGAAAAGCGGCTGGCGATCTTCGTGCTGGAAGACCCGGAGCCCCTGCTGCTGGGCGATGAGCCTATCTACCGAGATGGGGTAATTGTGGGCCGCACCACTTCAGGGAACTACGGTCACGCGCTGGGACGCTCGGTGGGTATGGGCTACCTCGAAAATGAAGAGGGAGCAACTCCCGGCTGGATACGTTCAGGCTCTTATGAAATCGAGGTTGCTACCGAGCGCTTTTCGGCCAATGTGCGGCTCAGCCCACCCTACGACCCGAAAGGCGAGAAGATAAAGGCTTAGATACGCCTTCGAGAAATTGTCTCGCTGATTGCGGAGAAGCGTGCTGAAGTAGGGGGAGCCCCAAGAGCCTGTCTCATAAGTCCGTTAAACACAGCCCGATTGGATATTCTTGACCAATGCAACGGGTGCCGTAGGCACGAATCTAGGTTTCAAAAAGCGAAAAAGGAATGCAAGGCAACTTTTGAGACAATCTCCCAACGGTCTCTTCCAGATCGGAAACCGCATGGCCGGTAAGAACGCTGCGGTGTGAAGATGGTCATGGGATGCGCTACAGTCTATTACTGTATAGCGTTGAGTATTAGCCCACGGACTAACTTGGAGCACAATCAGATGAACAAGAGCACATGCGACGTTCTCATTCACAACGGTCAGATCATCACCATGGACTCGGAGCGCAGGATCTATAGTCCGGGGGCAGTGGCGATTGCCGGTTCGCGCATCGTGGAGGTTGGCACCGATGCCGATCTGAGACAACGCTTCGATGCGAGGGAGACGATAGATGCCGAAGGCGGCATTGTGCATCCTGGCTTCATCGATGCTCACAATCATATCGTCCACACTTCCTGTCGGGGGGTTGGCAACGTCCGCGATGCGAACCCATCGCCCATCAACTTTGCAGATTGGAAAGCCGGAGTCACCGATGAAGACGAGGCTGCGGCCACCGCCATGGCCAGTCTTGAGATGCTTCGAAGTGGCTTTACGATGTTCATCGAGCCGGGCTCACTGTTCTCGACCGAGGCGGGGGCTGAGGCGGTCGAGCGTGTGGGCATGAGAGTGCTTTTCGCCCCGCTCTATCTGTGGGACAGGCGCGAGTGCTTCGATGCTGTACCATCGCTAATAAGCACGAGCCTGATGGCTCGTGCACCCATCGATCTCGACCGGTCACTGGGGCAATTGGACGTGGAGCTTCACCGCAACAGAGACCCCGAAGCGTTGGTCCGCGGTTACATCTTCGTATACGGCGCAGGGACCGCTTCGCCTGAGCTGTTGCAGGCGGCACACGCATGTGCCCGCGACAATAACGTGCCATTTCATCTTCACGCCGGTTACGTCCCAGGGGAGCCCGCGATCTATCGCGCCATAAACGGCACCAGCCACATCATGCACCTGCAAGAGCTGGGTGTCCTAGACGAGCACACCGTCATCGTCCATGCAAACATATTGGACGAGGAGGAAGAGGCAGCGGTTAATGAAACGGGCTGCCAAATTGTATGGTGCCCGACTGCCTTCTTCTCGCTCGGGTTTGGACGAAGTGCGAACTTCAAGATGGCGCAGCGATACCACCGAGGAACCCGCGTCTCGCTAGGCACCGACGGCGCCATCGCATGCACTCCGGGTGGGATCATGCTCGCTGCGCACTACGCATCGCAAACCTATGCGGACCCTCTTTCCCCTGGAGCATTGCTGGAAATGCAGACCATTAACGCGGCAGCCGCCGCCGGATTGGATGCAGACCTGGGAAGCCTGGAGTCCGGCAAGCGTGCAGACGTCGTAGTGAGGTCCGCACGAGCGGCTGAGGCCTACCCCTCAAACAACCCATTGCACTTGCTGGCGTTAACGATGGGAACCGGGAGTGTGGATACTGTCCTGGTGAACGGTGAGGTAGTCTTCAGCGGGGGACACTCAACTCGAGTGGACGAGCACGAGGCTTACCGAACAGTCTCTGATTCGGTCGCTGCTCGGGCGAGGCGGCTCGGGGTTGACCTGGGACTCGGTTGGCCGGTCGTTAACTGACCGACGATCCCCAGTTCTCCGCACCCAGAATGGTGCGCTGCATAGCTTCAACTTCGGGAAGAGCGCCGGAGTCGGGCGGCTTGATTTCCAACTTCAGGGCGACGCCCGTCTAGGCATGTATTGCCGACTGCCCACCGTCCAGGTAAATCACCTGACCTGTCATCCAGTCCGAGGCTGGGCTGGCCAGGTAGACGGCCAGCAGCCCGACGTCCCGGGCGTCGGTGAGGCGCTGGAGGGGAACGCCTTTAACCCGGGCCTCGTGGACAGCCTGATCGATAAAACCGGGTCTGGTCATCTCGGTCATGAACCAGCCGGGGCCGATGCTGTTGACGTTGATGTTGAACCGGCCCCACTCCAGGGCAAGGCACTTGGTAAGCATGTTCAAGGCAGCTTTGCTGCTGTCGTAGGCGGTGTAGTAGGCCTCGGCAAGGATGCCGGTCATCGATGAGACGTTGATGATTTTACCGCTGCGCCGCTCCAGCATCTGACTGGCTACGGCTCGGCAGCAGTAGAAGGCGCCGCTGAGGTTAATGTTGAGGAGGCGGCTCCATTGCTCATCGGTCAGCCCGGCCTTCAGGTCACCGGAGATCTTTTCCTCGGGGAGCTTCTCAATCGGTATTACGGGTACGGCACCATAGCTTATACCGGCGTTGTTGACCAGGATATCGATTTGTCCCAGGGCGGCGGTGGCTTGGGATACTGCCCGCTCAACCTCAGCCGAATCGGATACATCTAGCTGTACAGCGACCGAGCTTCGGCCCAGCGACCGTATCTCAGCGGCTACCTGTTCAACCTGGTCCAGGGTGCGAGAAGCAACTGCGACGTCGGCGCCGGCCTCGGCCAACACCAAGGCGATCGCCTTGCCGATACCCCTGCCACCGCCGGTAATAAGAGCGGTTTTCCCTTCCAAACTGTACTCGGTAAGCATATGGTCAACGCCTCTATTTCACTAATCACTTGCGCCCGATGTCCTGAATAAGGGTTTCACACACGTTCTCGCAAGGTAAATTCGAAACCGGGTCGGCCTCAGCGCGAATTGTGCCCTCATCGAAGATGTCGAGAAGCTTACGTCTCCAGGCGCGGGTTAAAAGGGGCATGGCGAATCAGCAATCAGATCAATTGAACCGGTACAGCTTGGCGGCATTTTCGCAGGTTATCTGCTGTATCACGTCCTTGGGGAGGTGTCCCAGACCTTCCTGGATGACCGCCTTGGAATCGGGAAACACACCGTCGGGATGTGGGTAGTCGGAGCCCCACATGATGCTGTCTATACCGATTCGCTCCACCTCGTCCATTGAGACATATTCCTCCTGGAAGGTAGAATGTCCCTGTCGACGCCAGTACTCGCTCGGCTTCATCTCGAGGCCGAGCTGGAATAATCTGTCGGCGTACTCTATGTCGGTCCTCTCAACGATGTAGGGTATCCATCCGATACCGCATTCGCCCAGCACCCAGTTGAAGTCTGGGAATCTTTGGCAAGCCCCGGAAAGTATGACACTGATCAGGAACTCTGAACCGGTGATCTGGAACAGGGCTTCCCCCAACCCCCTGACGACGTATCGGTATTCTTTTTCTTCCTTCGGCTGCGGTCTGGCAAAGCTGCCACCCACGGTGTGGAAGGAGATCGGAATTTGGCACTCGGCAGAGGTTTGCCACAATATATCCCAGTCTTTGTGGTACAGGGGCTTGGTCATCTGCGGTACCAGGATTTCGGCACCTCTCAGCCCCAACCCCGCAGCTTGCCGAAGCTGGTCTGCCGCGGTCTGAGGGTCTCGGTGGGTCAGGCAAGCAAGCGCGTTCATCCGCATAGGATTCTTACCGACGAAATCGGCGACCCACTGGTTATAGACTTCGTAGGTGGAGTTAAGAATAGCTGCGTCTTCGACCTCGGGACCAAGCCGGCCGCCGGCACCGATCTCCAGGATGCCGTACATCATCTCGGCATCCACACCGTCTATGTCCAAGTCCCTCACTCGGAGGTCTGGATCGCTGGGATGATAGACTCCGCGATCCATACTATCGAAGAACCCCACTTCGGCCATCCGGTCCAGATGCTTGGCTTCCCCTTCCTGGTATTCCCCGCTGGTCAGGCCACCGCTGCCAGAGGGCACAACTTTTTTGCCTTCCAACATCCAGTAAGGTCCTTCTTCCGTGTCCTCTACCCGGGGCATCTTATCCCTGAGTTCAGAGGGAGCATTCTCTACGAACACCTCTGGCGGCATATACACCAGATCCATGTGGGTATCGGCGGAAATGAGATTGTATTTCATGTGCCTCTCCTACTGTTTGCTAAGCCGACCCGGAAAAGCCTGCTGCGTATTCTATCGTCCTGTAGGGCAACTCATTCAAGGTCTATAGCAACAAATGAAGCCACGCTCTAATTGAATCGATACACTCTTGCAGCGTTTTCACATACCAGCTTTTGCCGAACTGCGCCGTCCAAGTGTCCCAAGCCCTCTGCGATGGCCTTGGCCGAATCGGGGAACACACCGTCGGGGTGGGGATAGTCCGAACCCCACATTATGTTGTTGATGCCTATCCGTTCGATCTCATCTGTTGAGACGTATTCCTGCTGGAAGGTTGAGTAGCCCTGTCTCTGCCAGTACTCGCTAGGCTTCATGTTGAACCCCAGGTGGAACAGACGGTCATCGTATTTTGAATCGGTCCTCTCGATTACGTAGGGGATCCATCCGATTCCACACTCGCCGAGGACGAATTGGAAGTCGGGATTTCGCCCGCAGGCTCCGGACAGCACCATGCTGACAAGGAACTCGATGCCCGATAGCTGGAACATGATGAAGCCTAGGCCCATGCTCAGCCATCCGTAATCCTTCTCGTCGGCAGGTGAAGGAGTTCTATGGGGATAGCCCAACGTATGAAAAGATATTGGCATGCGGGTCTCCGACGCGGCCTGCCACAAAGGCTCCCAGTCTTTGTGGTAAGCGGGGTTGGGCATCTTGCCAGCGTTGATTTCTGCGCCTCTTAATCCCAACTCGGCGCAGCGTCTCACCTGTCGGCTTGCTACTTCGGGATCGTGGCTGCTGAGGCAACCGAGGGCGGCGATTCGATCGGAGTGAGGCCGAACAAAGTCCGACACCCATTCGTTGTAAGCGTCATAGATGGCGGTTGTAACCTCAACATCCTTGAATCCGGGCCCCGAGAATCCACCACCACCTATGCCCAGGATGCCGTACATCACCTCGGCGTCTACTCCGTCGATGTCCTGGTCCTTGATGCGCATCTGCGGGTCCGAGGGATGGTTGATGCCGTTCTCCATGCCGTCAAAGAAGCCGACCTCAGCCATACGGTCAAGGTGGTGAGACTGACCAGGCACGTAGGCTGCGAAATCCTTCGTCAGATTTCCTCCGACACCGGCGCCGCACATATACTCTCCCTCGATTTCCCATGCCTTGCCGCCGTTTTTTTGGTCGGCCACATATGGCATTTTGCCCTTCAGCTGTGCCGGGGCGTTGTCAGTGAAGAGATTGCCCGGGAGCCAGGTAACGTCCAGATGCGTGTCTGCCGATATCACTTTGTAATCCATTTGTTCCTCCCTCTCTCTGTCCTCTGTCTAGTGTCTCATATCAACAATGGATAACTGCCTATCCCCATCGATAGAGTCCCTAATTATGGGTGGCGTGATAACTCAACGCCGGAGCCACTTGGCTGATATGCCGTACTCCTGTCCTGGTTGTCTCGCTCTACACGACCCGGTCGTAAGTGTCACCCCGGCGCTTCGGATGTCCGCAACTTCGTAGTTCGAGTGACACGGTGTGGTGATGGACGGTTAGGGGGAAGAGTGCCAATACCAAATCATTGCGTATGGACACCTTTGCCTAACTTCTCTACTCCACTTTATGAATCGCACGGGGAAGTCCGCTGAGCACTTCGCAACCTTGATCAGTTACGAGTACGGTCTCGCTCAATCCGACTCCGTAGCGACCTGATTCGAAAAGGATAATGGGCATGTGGAAAGTCATGCCAGGAGCCAGCATATCCTTAGAGTCGGGTTCCAGGCTCAAGTTACCTCTATCTGACCACATAATCCCGTTCTGGTACCCGGTGCGGTGCCGAAAGACTTCGGGGCGTCCTGATTTTTCGATTACTCCTCGACAGGCGGCGTCGACGTCTCCCGTTTTCGCGCCGGGACGTATAGCATCAATGGCCGCCCGCAGCGCTTCCTCGGCAAGGGAGTGAAGAGATTCTGCACCCGCGTGGCTACCCAGCACTGCCGAGCGGCAGATACTGCCGGCGTATCCGTTGGCCCAGCCGCCCAGCTCTGTAAATACCGGTTGGTCTCGTTGAAGAGCGTAGGAGGTCGGAAGGCCGTGGGGCAGGGCTGTTCGGGGCCCAAACAGCAGCGTGAAGGGACGTATCTCACCACCGGCGTTTTCCACTGCGGTCGTGATGGCCTTGGCAACGTCGCTTTCGGAGATACTTTCTCGAAGTGATGCGTTCATTGTCTCGATGGCTATTCGGGTGAACCCCATGGCTCTGCGCATGGTTGCAATTTCCACATCGCTTTTTACGGCGGATGCGGAAGCCACAACCCCTGTGGCATCGACGATCTTTAGGTTGGGCAGCTCAGACTCCAGAGCGGCCACGTCCCTCGGGGCGAGGTTCCAGCAGGCCAACTCCAGCCCGATCCTACCCTGCTCCAGCCCGAATCTCCGGAGCACATCGGCCACGGCTTTTGCCTGGTCACCCTCCTGAGTGTAGGGTACAACTTCCGTAATACAGCTCTCGGACCTGACGGCATCTTCATCATATTCACGGACCACATATGTAGGCGGTCGGCCGGGAGCCAGTATCAAAGGGAAGGGGGCGAAGTATCCGCCGGCACCGTCATAACCGGAGAGATATTCCTGGTGACTGTAAGCCGTCACGGCAATCGCATCCATCCCCTGCGACTCAAGTTTTGCCATCACAGCGCTCTGACGCCGTTGGTATTCTTCTTGAGAGAAGGGAGGGTCAGTCATAGGAATTGAACCGCTGGTCACTGCTGTCATTGTGTTCCTCCTGAAAGTCCGCGCTTCTTAGCGTGGCACCGATTTTGGACAGGGTCATGTTAGATTTCGGCAGGCGGCGCAGTCAACAGTAGACCTTTAGCCTGTCGGGATTCTTGCTGCGAATCTCAGGCTATCGAGAGGGCAGGGATTCTCGGAAAACCAAGTGGCAGCCTCATTGGAGGCAAGACATCTAAGGAATTCAGTCTCAGTGGCGCGGTTCTGTGTGCAGCGCACCTTGGTTGCCGGACTGGGAATGTCTTCGGAATAATCCTAGGCTTGGAAGTGAGGCATGATCTCGTCTCTAATTGCCCGCATCATTCCCTTCTTGTCCAGGATTGTGAACATCACGGTGGAGATGTTCTTTACTCCCATCTCCCCCAATACGGAGATCCTTTCGTTGATGTCATCCGGCTTACCGGTCAGATGAAAGTAATCGATCAGGGTAGCAGTGACATGTTTCGCCCAGGGCGCATCGAGACGCTCGACGCCATAGGGCTCATAAGCGCTGGCAACTCGTTTAGAATCGGAGGCAAGTTCCTCTATCAGTCCCGGATTTGCCCGTTCCAGTCCTCGGCGTAGCTCGTTTACCTCAGGGGTATCTTGTTCGAAAAGCGTATGAAGGTGGCCGTAGGCAAGGGGATAAGGAGCAACCTCCTCTCGGGCGTCCTCTTTGTTGTCGGCAACGTAGATCATGGTGCGGACCCAGAACTCTACCTCCGCAGGATCCCTGCCGACCCTGAGCGCCCCCTTTTCAACTTGCGCCATCTTCCACCTGACCCATTCCGGATTGGTCCCGATGGAAATCACCCCGTCTGCGATTTCGCCGGCCAGTTGCAACATCCTTGGGCGCTCCGCTGCCAAGTAGATGGGCACCGGGTCCCGGATCCACTCCGAGTGGGCTTTCACCCCCTTGTATTCTGCCTCCTCCCCCGACATGAACTTCCGGATGAACTGCACCACTTCACGCATTTCCTTGACGGGAGCAGGCCGCTTAAGGACAGTTGCGAAAGGCCCACCGACTCCTAACCCAACGAAAGCACGCCCGCCTGACAGTTCGTTAATGCTGGCGGTGGCGTTGGCAATTGACATCGGGTGGAAGGTTATCGGAGTGGTTATCCCATGCCCTATGAGGATTGTTCTGGTGGTCTGAGCGGAGAGGGCCATCAAGGTATGTACGTCTCGGCCGACAAAGGGCATGTCTATAAGGGTTAATTGCTTGAACCCACTGTCCTCGGCAAACCTTGCATACTCCCCTATCTCGTGGACCGATTCGGTACGGCCCAGGCCGACGCTAAAGTCCAACTTCATAACAACCTCCCTGCAACTTAGTTGCCAATATACAGAGAGGATATACCTTGATTAGACTAAGCACCATCCTTGTCCCCTATGCTGCGGAAGACGGTCTGCTTGGGGCTTACGCGCCTCTATTTGGGCTCAACTCTTGGCTGAACATGGACAGCAATTGCGTCGGAGTGCGGCCTGACGGATTACCTGGGCTGCTATTCCTCTACCGGGAGCAGCACCACCCGCACGTATCGGTCCGTAGTCAGATAGCGTTGAGCTGCGGCCGAGACTTCCTCCAGAGTCAATGCCTCCAACCGTTCATCGAACCCGGTGATTGCCGTGAACGATTCGCCCCGCTGCGCTACAGCCAAGATTTGATTGAGCCAGAACCCGTTGTTTCGCAGCTGTTCCTCTCTTGAGGTGCGCATGAGTTCCTTGACAGTGTCCAGATAACTCTGTTCACCTCCCTCACGCAGCCAGTCCACTTCCGCAATCACCTCGGTGAAGAGCTCTTCCACGCGGGTGGGATCACTGCCAAAGATGACGTAGGCCAGGTACTCGTGGTCAGGAAGGCTGGAGCCACCTGCGCTTACATTTATGCTGTACGTGCCGCCCATCTGTTCGCGGACTCGCTCTCGCAACCGGATTCCGAGCATCTCGCCGGCCACGTCAAGAGCCAGGTTCTCCTGGCGGCTCCACTCCATGTCTCCAGCGAAAACCAATACCGTGTTGCTGCGGGGCTCAGTGCCGCTGCGAACAATGTGGTCTTCCAGGCTTGACGGCGGGTCAACCCCGTGGTCCTCCCACTGTTCGGCCCGACCTGTGCTTGGCAAGCTGGCCAGGTAGGTGGCGGTCAACGAGCGCAGGTCATCCCAGTCGAACGCGCCCACAAAGACGAAGGTTGAATCGCTCAAGTCTGCGAACCGGTCCGCATAGACCGCTTCGGCCCGCTCCATGCTCAGCTCTTCCAGCAGTTCGACGGTAAGGGGGCGGGCACGGAAATGGTTCTGGGCCAGCAGGGCGTTTACGGTATCGAAAAGGACGGAGTCCGGCTCGGCGGCGTTGAACTCGGCGACGCTGCGAAGCCTCGACTCGTAATTCGAGAAGGAGGCCGGGTCCACCCGAGGGTAGGCTGAATACAGAGTAATCAGCTGGAATAACGTTTCCATGTCCTCCGGGGAGGCGCTGCCTCCAAAGCCTTCAAACAATTCTCCAATATACGGTGATACCGAGACCCTCACACCAGCCAGCAGCTTGTCTAGGGTCACACTGTCGTGCGGCCCGGCGCCGCTTTCCGAGACCAGCTCCGCCGCGTGGAGAGCTGACATATGGTCATCGTCGGACACGAGGGAGTGCCCGCCGGGGCTGAAGGCCCTGAATACTACTTCGTCATTTTTGAAGTCGGTCTGCTTGGCTATTACGGTAATGCTGTTAGACAGCGTCCACTTTACGGCGTCGATGGACTCTATTTGCTCTTCGGCGGTGATGCTTCCCGGTGTCGGGATCGTCGCCAGCAAGGGAACATCGCCTACGTCATCTGCGTAGGCGGCAACCTGCAAGGCGTGGACACCTTCAATTTGTGCCAGCGTTGCCGTGGTTAAGTTGGCATCCGAGTTGGATTCAGTCTCTTCGGGCCTGACAACCAGAAGCCCCGTGTTCCCGGGCTGAGTCCAGGTTTCCGCCACTTCACCGAACTCCGCCAAGGAGATCTGCTGCAGCACTTCCTGATACAACTCCCATTCAGCTTCTATGCCGGGAACGGGCGTTCCGCTGAAAAAGTGGTCTACGTATTCGTCGACCAGATTTCCTGATGGCCTTTGATTCCGTTGCTTGTACGCGCTCTCCACCGAACTGAGCAAGTTGCTCTTCTCCCGAGCCAGTTCGCTTTCCGTAAAGCCGTGCTGCCGTACGCGCTGCATTTCCTCCAGTACCGCGTCCAGACCTTTCTCGATGCCATCGGGCTCAACCCAAGCCTGGAACGTCAGGATATCCAGGGACTGTACATATGCTGAACGTCCGCTTGAGGCCCACAGGTAGGGAGGATCGGCGGATTGGGTGCGCTCGAAAAGTCGGGCATCGAGCATCATGAAGGCAAGGTTTTCCACGACGTGGCGCCGGAATGCCGACAGATCTTGACCCTTGTCGGGGGCGAGGTTTCGGATGAAGATAAACTGGGAGCCGGGCGATTCTGCATCGGTAAAGACCTCGATACGCGTCTCGTCGTAGCCCGGGACATCGAAAGTGGGCCTTTCGGTAGAGGGTGCGACGGTTGCGCGTTGCTGGGTAGCCTCGCCTTCGGGCGGCGGCGCGAAGTGCTGCTTCACCTTGGCCTCAATCTCCTTAATATCGAAGTCACCCACAGCGACGACGGCCATGAGGTCGGGCCTGTACCAACGCTGGTAGTAGTCAATCAGGCGCTCTACCGGCGCGTTTTCAATGATATCCGTGAGTCCTATAGGGCCCCGGTCGGCGTAGCGCGAGGACCCCAAAAGCAGTGAGAGCAAGTTATTCTGGAGGCGTGAGTTGAACCCTTGGCTCAAACGCCACTCTTCCAGTACCACGCCACGCTCCAGCTCGACCTCTTCCGGGTCGAAGCTTACTGCGTAGGCCCAGTCGCTGAGAATCTGGAAAGCGGTTTCGGTGATTTCGGGATCGTCTGTCGGAATCTCCAGAAAGTACAGAGTTTCGTCGAAACTGGTGTAGGCGTTCAAGTCGGCGCCAAAGGCGCTGCCGATGGACTCCAGGTATTCGATTATCTCCTGCTTGGCAAAGCGCTCGGTGCCATTGAATGCCATGTGCTCAACGAAGTGAGCCAGCCCGCGCTGGTCCTCCTCCTCATGCACGGAGCCGGCCTTTACCGCCAGAGCTATCTGTGCGCGGTCGCGCGGTTCTTCGTTGTGTCTGATGTAGTAGCTCATGCCGTTGGAAAGAGTGCCGCGGACCACCAAGGGGTCGAAGTCCAGAGGTTCCTCTACCTCAGTTTCCGGTTCATCCGGTTCGGTGGGCATCGGGGTTGGCGTTGCCGTGGGCGCGGGAGTTGGGGTGGGGGAGGGTACCGATGGCGAAGCGGTCGGGGTGGGCGCAAGCGTGGGCGTTGCTATGGGTCCGGGACCTGCGGTGGGGGTTGGTCGGGCTTCGCACGCGGCCAGCGCCACTATTATCAGCGCGAGACAGATAACGGCTAGCACTGACGTCAGCTTTGTGCTCATCGATTTCTTATCATGGTTATCATTCTAGTGTCCTTGGATTCGATAGGTGTCTAAACAAGGTCGGGGGACGACCCTTTTAGGAGTTGCTTAAGCGGTTGTTTCATTTGCATATTGTTAGCCGAGGTATTCGGTCTTCCTCGCGCATCGGCCGGAATACGGCTGAAGCGCCAGTCATTGACCTTGAGCATCTTCCGAATTACGGCGGCAAGTTCGGCACATAATATTTGCGTGGCGTCGGGCTTGTGGGAGCGAATTGGTTGAACCGGACTCCGAAGATGGTAATGTATGCCGTCAAGTTGGGCGCACTTATTTTAAACTGTTATGAAGACCCGTGCCCGCTCCTTGCAGTTGCATCGTGCGGATAAGATGATAGACAAGGCAGAACGATATGCTAGTTGGATCCGACATCAGCAAATCCTATTCGGACAGGACTCTGTTCAGTGGGCTTACATTAAACCTAGCCGCCGGGGACCGTATTGCGCTGATAGGCCCAAACGGTTCCGGGAAGACCACGCTCATGGACATTCTGGCGGGCGATATCCCCCCGGACACAGGGAGCGTATCCAGGCAGCGCAACGTTACTCTGGGCTATCTCAAGCAGGAGCCCGATGCGTTTGCCGGCAAGCCTCTACTCCAGGAGGTGTTGGACGCCGGCTCGGAAGTAAATTCTCTAGTGGATGAAATAGCCGCCGTACAGGAGGTCCTGTCATCGGAAGCCGACCCTGTGCAGCAGGGTTATCTGTTGGAACGCCTCGGCAAGCTTGACATGGAGTTGGAGGCGGCCGGCGGAAACGACAGAGAGCACGAGGCCAAGGCCGTTCTCTCGGGCCTTGGGTTTAAGCAGGCCGACTTTATCCGGCCTATGAGCGAGTTCAGCGGTGGATGGGTCATGAGGGCAGGCCTTGCCAGGATTCTGTTCAGAAAGCCCAACCTATTGCTCCTTGATGAGCCAACCAATCACCTTGACCTGGATGCAAACATTTGGTTTGAGAAGTATCTAGCCTCTTTTCAGGGTGGCGTGCTTGTCACATCTCACGACCGTGCCTTTCTGAACCAGACCGCAACCAAGGTCCTTGCCATTGAGCGGGACGAATTCGTGCTTCTCAGGGGAAACTATGACGATTACCTGGTTGCGCGAGAGCGCGCCCTTCAGGTCAAGGAGGCGGCCTCCGCGAGGCAGGAGCGCCAGATACAGAAGCAAATGCGCTTTATTGATCGTTTTCGCTCGAAGGCCAGGAAGGCCACCCAGGTGCAAAGCCGTGTGAAGCAGCTCGGAAAAATTAAGATCATCGAGTTGCCGAGGGCCACCAAAAAGGTCCGCTATTCGTTCCCGGAGCCCCCCCGCAGCGGTTCCGAGGTCATTTCGCTGAGAAACTTAAGCAAGTCTTACGGCGAAAACGTGGTCTACCAAGACATTAACCTGACGCTTTCACGCGGCGACCGTGTTGCGTTGGTCGGGCCTAACGGCGCTGGCAAGACCACGATGTTGAAGATACTGGCAGACGTGATTCCATTTGACAGTGGGGAAAGAAAGACCGGTCATAACGTAATCACCACCTACTACGCACAGCACGTGCTTGAACTCCTGGAGCCGGACAACACGATGATTGAAGAGGTGCAGAAGTCGGCCCCAGCGGAATCGGAGCAGAACCTGCGCACGACTCTCGGTGGATTCCTGTTCAGCGGTGACGATGTTCTCAAGCCTATTTCGGTGCTGTCCGGTGGTGAAAAGGCCCGAGTGGCTTTGGCCAAACTGCTGCTACAGCCAAGCAATCTGCTCCTCATGGACGAGCCGACAAATCACCTTGACATCGCTTCCAGGGAGATTCTCGCGGACGCGCTTGATGATTATCACGGCACTATCTGTTTCATAACCCACGACCGGACACTAATGCACCAGGTCGCAAACAAGATTGTAGAGATAGAAGGCGGTCGGCCCACGGTTTTCCCGGGGGACTACGACAGTTATCTTTATCAAAAGCAAACTAAAACCAACAAGGGGAGCGCCAGTTCAACGGCCAACGGAGCGGATGTTGATGCTTTGGTACAGGAGCTGACTGTGAACCGCAACGGTCGGGCAACCAGCGCTGAGGAACTGCAGCGCCGGTCACTTAGCAAACAGGCTCGCAGGCTGGCGACGCTGATTGAGAAAATAAACGGTTCCCTAGCTGACCACGAGGCCCGCATGTTGGAGTTGGAGGCGAAGTTCTCCAATCCCGACTTGTTTGATGAGCCGGACCAGATTGCCGCCTCAGGAGAGCAATACCGCGTACTCAAAGAGGAGACGGACTCCCTCTGGGAGGAGTGGGCAAGGTTGTCGTTGGAGGCGGAGACCATCGGCAGCAAGCTGACAGGATTGAAGGCCGGTTAGACCTGCGCCAAGGATGTCGAGCAGGCTTCACGCGCCTTGGCCTCTACTGGGGCAATCCTCCTGTATATGGATTTGCTTCGAGTTCAGGTGGCCGGCGCGATCACTGCCTGCAGGGTAGACTTTCAATGACCACCGGCAGTCTACTTCTCCACGAAAGGAATCCAACATGAACTCAACTCGAAAACCGGTCGCCGTAGTGGTTGGGGCGACATCGAAGTGGCAGTCAGATGGCCGAAACACCCAGTTGGTCCACGGTAAGGCGATTGATGACAGCGAGCTGCCCGTGGGAGTTCGCTGGGGAGTAGGCGGCGCCATCTCTCTAAAGTTTGCAAAGGAGGGATTCTTTGTCGTTTTGACCACCCGCAATGCCGCCAACGCGACTGGATTGAGGGAAGCGATACGGGACCTAGGCGGCGAAAGCATGATCGTGGAACTGGACCTCGTGTCTCGGGACTCTATATCGAAAGCGTTCGCCCAGATCCGAGACCAGGCTGGCGACCCGAACGTCCTGGTCTATAACGCAGGGTATCTGGAGGGGCGCGACCTTCCGCCGGAAAAGGAATTGCTGGAACACATTCCCTTCGAAATGTTCGAAACAGCGCAGCACATATCCAGCAGCGGCCCCTTCCTGGTCGTGAAGGAGGCGCTACCTGCCATGCGGGAGCGAGGCGAAGGCTCTATTCTGATTTCCAATAACCCGTCGTCGTTGCGGGGTAAAAAGCGGTACACCGGACAATCGCTATACTATCCGAGGGTGTTGATGCGGACGCTGGCGCAGGCGTTGACGGAGGAATATTCCGAACACGGAGTTCATGTTGCCAATGTGGTTATCGACGGCCTCATCGATTCTCCCGGCACCCGGGCACTGCCGCGGGCCCGGCAACAGCCTGAATTACTGATGAATCCCGTTAAGATCGCTGAGGCGTTCTATTATCTGTACACCCAGGACAAATCCTGCTGGACCCACGAACTTCAATTGACCCCCTTTTCTACCAAACCGACCTTTTGATGCGTATCAGTCGGGCCGGCCAGTAACTTGAATGAATCTGAAGGAGGACTCAAATGGATGTCGGATTGATGATGATCTTCTCCAGCTACGGCTGGGACGATGGCTCGGACGGTCAGATGTGGAAAGAGGATTTACGCCTTGCTGAAATAGCGGCTGAATCGGGGTTCGACTGCCTTTGGTCCACGGAGCACCATTTCAACGATTATTCCTTCGTGCCGGACAATCTCCAGCTTATGACCCACCTTGCGGCCAAGCACCCCAACATCGACGTGGGGACGGCCGCCGTGATACTCCCCTGGCATGACCCGGTGCGGGTGGCGGAAAGCGCTGCCGTTCTTGACATGTTGAGCAATGGCAGGCTCCGGCTGGGGCTTGGGAGAGGCTTGGCACGGCGGGAATTCCAGGCCTTCGGGATAAGTATGGATGAGTCGCGGGGCCGTTTTGACGAAGCGGCGCCAATGATTGTCGACGCCCTAAGGACGGGTTTCATCGAGGGAAACGGGACCTACTTCAAACAACCTCGGACGGAGCTACGGCCTCGACCTCAGCATTCCTTCGATGGGCGTATCTACGCTGTTGCCGCTAGCGACGATTCTATTCTCTCGGCGGCCAAACTTGGCGCACACATTATTATGTTTGCTGATCGTCCCTGGGAAATGCGGATGGAGGGGATTGAGCGCGGCCGAGCCTTGCACCGTGAATTTCACGGCACGGAGCCACCAACCTTGCTGCTCACCGAATTCGCCATATGCGGCCCTGATCTGGCAGAGGCCGAAGCAGATGCGCTCCAATACCAGGGCAAATTTGTCGAGAGCAACTTTTATCACTACGAATTTCTTAGCGATCACTTCAAGTCGGTGAAGGGTTACAATGCCTATCAACAGAAAGCTGAAATCGCGCGTTCGGCGGGGCTGGAAGGGGCGGTCAAAGGTTTTATGAAGGCGGCTAGCTGGGGCACACCGGACAAGATTCTACGTGGGCTTGAGGAACGCAGGGCCCTGCTCGGAGATTTCGAGTTGAACATCGCCTTCCGTTTCGGCGGCACGCCTCTGCCTGTTGCGGAGAGAGGCTTGAGGCTCTTTGCCAAAGAGGTGCTGCCGGTCTTGAAGTCCTGGTAGTGCTAGAAAGTGCCAGCACAGGTTGAATTACTTGAGTCGCATTGCCAATGGCGCCACCATCGGCAGGCCCGTCATCTGTAACCGGTCAAGTCCTGTTCGTAGTTGACGGTCGGACAGCATATGACTACAGTAGACGTTCTGGCCGGGGGAAGACACCAGGTTTTTGAAGACCTGTCCACGAATACTGCAGTCGTTCCTGGACTATCGCCTCGTAGGAAGACTGGGTAAGGATTATCGGGCAAAGCGCTCTACAGGTCTCACTCTGTGCAGTCGTACGACAACAACCACACCGTGTATTTGAAACGATATGGTATGTTTCTTGCTGTTAAGCCCGTTTTCAATAGTCAATACACAAATTACAACTATGTGAACGTGAGTGTACCTAATGCTTAAGGTACCCGGAGCGAAAACAAAGGACATTGAGGAATTAGATGAAAGAATTCGATCTAGTAATTAGAGGTGGAACAATTGTCGACGGCACGGGGGTGCCTCGACGTCAGGCCGACCTGGCGGTGAAGGATGGTCGGGTGGCGATGATCAGCGGCAATATTCCAGCGGGAGCGGCCAAAGAGATAGATGCTTCCGGCTGCATCGTCGCGCCCGGGGCTATCGACCTTCACACCCATTATGACGCCCAGCTTAACTGGGACCCGTACGCCTCTCTCTCCGGATGGTTCGGAGTAACTTCCCTTACAATCGGCCAATGCGGCTTCGGCTTCGCACCCACCAGACCCGAAGACCGGGACCTGAACATGCGGATGATGGACCGCATCGAGGCCATACCGCTGAAGTCCATGAGACTGGGAATGCGCTGGGACTGGGAGACCTTCCCCGAATATTTGGACAGCCTCGACAACCATGGTCTGGGGTTGAACGTTGGGGCGCTGTTTCCCTTCTCTCCTATGCGGGGCTATGTGCTAGGCATGTATGCCGCTCGGGAGAGGACTTCCGTAACGGACGTAGAGCTGAACGAGATGAAACGGATCTTCCATGAGAGCATGAAGGCAGGGGCTTTCGGCTTTGCCCTGGACAAGAACTTGGAAGACAGGACCGAGGACGGGAGCGTTCTGCCAACCGTAGTTGCCTCTGACGAAGAGTTCCTGGCGATGGCACGTATCATGCGCCAGTTCGGCGTAGGTCATATAGGAGTTACCATTGGCTCCGGCCTCGAATTGGACGAGCGTACGGCCGTACGCAACATGACCGAACAGCTGATGAGGGAGAGTGGACGGCCTTTGCATTTGCTGGATGCTCAGCTTGGTGAAGGCAAGGCCTGGATGCAGTCGTGCCGCGCCGATGGGCTCCCGTTGGTAACGCAGTTGGTTTGCACTCCCTTCGACAGCGAATTCAAGCTCTCGGAGTACAACCTCTACGATTACATGCACAATTGGGTACAACCGCTGGTAGGGAGCGGCGAGGAGCGTGCCGCAAAACTAAGAGTTCCGGAAACTCGGGCGGCGATGAAGGAAGACGTGGAGAAATGGCCGCACTTCCGGACCACCTGGAGCATCCTCAGTGTGTTGGAAACGGCCTTCGACCGGAACGACGATTTCGAGGGAATGACTATCAGCGAGCTTGCCGAAAAGACAGGCAAACATCCTGTCGATGCCTTCCTAGACTTGGCTCTGGACGAAGGATTGGAGACCACGTTCGCTCTACCTACTTTGAGGGGTGAAGACATAATCGAAAAAACGGGGAGGCGGCTGAATGACCCTTACGGCCACATCTCCGTCTCCGATGGCGGCGCCCACACCAGGTTTGCCACCGGGAGTACGTGGCCAATTTACTGGCTTCAGTTCTGGATTAGGGACAGGGAGATAATGTCGTTGGAACAAGCGCACTACAAGATGAGCGCCCTGCCAGCCTGGCTCGCCGATTTCAAGGACCGAGGCACACTACGGGTCGGGGCTTGGGCCGACATTATGGTCTACAACATCGACGAGTTGGGCTTCCTGTACGACAAGGCAGTCTTCGCGAACGATTTTCCGGGGGACGAGCGCCGTTTAATCCAGAAGCCCACGGGCCTGCGCTACACCATAGTTAACGGCACCGTCACGTTCGAGGGGAACGACTGCACGGGGGCATTGCCCGGCAAGCTGTTGCGCAGCTGCGACATGGTCGGATAGGGGCGGGGACCACGGCTTTCGGTCATGGCTCGTGTTCAATTTGGAGTAACCAACCCGAGGGGTACGCCGCTAGGAATTGTTGACCCGGCGGCCTTGGCCGAGAAAACGGAGGCTTGGGGGTACGACTCATTTTGGGTACCCGATCTGCTGACCACGTCGGACCTGGACCCCCTAGTACTTCTCTCGGGGGCGGCTACCCGGACATCCAGAATTAGACTGGGGACCGGGGTCGTGATACTCCCGGCCAGGCCTCCCGTCCAATTGGCGAAAACCGCGTTGTCCCTGGACGCGATGTCCAATGGCAGGCTTATACTCGGGACGGGTCTGGGGAGATACTTGGGCGACTTGAAAGTGGCACAGGTGGGGAATGTATCCCGAGTGACGTTGAATGATGAAGCTCTTGACGTGCTTCGGAGGCTGGTGCATGAGACCGACGTTACCTACGAGGGTCAGCATTTCAGCTTTGAGAATCTAACGATATTGCCCAGGCCTGCGCGAGAAAATAGCCTGCCGATTTGGACTTCCGCATATTGGGATGGCAAGGTGGTAGAGGGTCCGCTAAGGCGGGCGGGCCGCTTCGGGGATGGGTTCATATACAGGGCGCCTCCCCGGCTCTACAAGGAATGCAAGGACAAGATATCCGACTATGCGGTCTCCTTTGGTCGGGACCCCGAGGCTATTGAATGGTCATGTTTGATGTTCGCCTGCTTGGGTCAGTCTAAGGAAGCAGCCTGGGAAACACTGAGCTCCGTGGTCCGCACTGCGGCAGGTCGTGAGCTAACTGATCGGGACGAAGGGTGCTACGCTTTCGGTACCGTCGATGACTGTATAGAAGGCATCCAGCGCTACATAGATATCGGGCTGACCCACATTGTGATTTCGGCCAAGTGCCTACCCGAGCAGGTGCCGGAGATGTACGAAGCTTTCGCCAAGGAAGTCCTTCCCCGGGTTAGGTAGCACATTCTCTTTATCAGGCGATATGCTCGGGGCCAGGGCTTTCTCCGGATAAGACTTTGGCGACACGTTCTTTTTGCCGTTGATGTGTCGACTACGTCTCCCCCCGCTTGACCTTTCGACTCTGCTTCCGCCTCGGCGGATCTGCGACAGGGTGAGCGGGTGAATGGGTAAGGGTGACGGGGCTAGTCGTAGAGATGGGCTGGGTAGTCCATGCCTATGTGCCCCGCGTCCTCCAGCCTCTTGTATTCTTCATCGGTGAGGCCCAAGAGATCCCTGTAGATCATCTCGTTGTGTTCGCCCAACATAGGAGACGGCAGCCTGATGTGATTCGGGGTCTGAGTCATTTTCCACGACATGCCGGGATATTGGTGGTTGCCTGTTGAGGGTTGGTGGAGATCCTGGAAGAATTCTCGAGACTTCATATGAGGGTCGTCGAATAATTCTCTCTGGTCGTAGACAGGAGCCGCGGGCACGCCTTCGGCCTGCAACAGATTCATCAGCTCGACATGGTCTTTGTCTCGCGTCCAGGAGGAGATGTGCTCATCAATCTCCTCCTGACAGCGGTACCTGCCCAGTATTGTAGCGAAGCGGCGTTCTCGGGCCCAGGGCGGGTCGCCCATTACCCGAACCAGCCCCGACCACTCGTCGTCACTTCCGATGGATATGACCAGCCAGTTGTCGTCACCTTGGCATCGGTAGCAGCCCTGAGGCGCCCTCGAGGGGTTGGAGTTACCCAGCGGACCCTGGATACGACCATTTAGTTCGTAGTCTATTGCCGACTCAGGCACATGATGTACCACTGCCTCGGTGCTTGCCACCTCTACCAACTGACCCTCCCCCGTCTCCCTGCGGTGGCATAAGGCCGCCAGGGTGGCAAAGGCCTCGCTAACTCCCCCGACGGCGTCGGCGAGGTAGGTCGTGCCTCTGACTGATATCAAGTCCTTCGAATCGGTTAGGGACTCGTCCCTGTACCCTCGAATCCAGTTGTGGCCAGCCATGGACTCCATTTGACGCCCAGCCGCACGGAATTTGGCGTAGGGCCCGTGGAGGCCATAAGCGGGCAGCCTCACCATGATGATGTCGGGCCTGGCTTGACGGAGCATCTCATAGCTGGCCCCGATCTTGGCATAGGTCTGAGGGACGTTGTTCTCCATGACTACATCGGAGATAGCTACGAGTTTGAGGTATGCCTCCAGGCAGTCAGGGTCTGGGAGATCGGAAGTCATGCTCAGCTTATTCCGGCCATGGACCTGGAACATCAAGTGTCTGTTCCAATGCCGCTCTCCCGGTATCCCATCGGGATAGTCGTTTGCCCAGTTGGAGGTAGGCCTTTTGAAGGGCCTGATATTCGGGGCACGGGTTGCGCGCTGCATGAACTGGAGAGGCTCCACTCGGATCACCTCCGCACCCCAATCGGCCAGAAGCTGCGTGCCGAAGGGCCCGGCCCATGCCAGGGTCTGGTCCACGATCCTCACACCATCAAGGGGAAGCTTGGTAGAGGTCATGGCTGCTAGATTGTCCCCATCTGGCGTAGCCTTGCCAGGTCTCGGCGGTTGTAACCGAGCATCTCGCCATAGACATGGGCATTATGCTCACCGAGTCCGGGAGCGGGCCTCTGTAGTTGCCACGGCGTACGCTCCATTATGGTATGGCGACCGGGGAATCTGCTTTGGATAGAGTTCGCACTCTCGACCGCGGTCCACAGGCCACGCAGCCTGAAACTTGGGTCGGCATGCACACCTGCGGCATCGTAGAAGGGGGCTGACAAAGTCCCATGCCTCTGGAGTTGGGCCAAGGCCGGGCCCACGGGGCGGGCGAGGACCCACTCTTCCAGCATATTGCCGAGCTCGCGGATAAGCTCTTTACTCTCCAGCGGGTTGCCATCTGCGTTTTCCCATTTGTCGAGAAATTGGGTCAAGACGACAGCTTCAGATGGGGTGATGGTGTCGGGCTGGCCTATGCCAGCTAAGAGCTGGGTAAATCTCTCTATGACCTGAACGTCCAGGTTACCGTCATGTGCAGGGTATACGCCCCCCAGGTATGCCTCCGAGGCATCAAGTCGAGAGAACCTGTTTCCGGTGTATTGATAATTGAGCAACAGCGCGGTCTGCCTATCGATGGACCCGGCCTGGGTCTCCATTATTGAGACATCGACGTGTTCACCGGCATCTTGGCGTCCCATACTTCTGTAGAAGGCCATGAGGGTTGCCGTTGCAGCCTCTTGACCAGCGAAAATCATCCCCACTCGGCCCCCGAGCTTCAAAGGTTCTTTGGCTGAGGTGCCAGTAAAGAGCATCGGGCCGCCGATGGCGTACTCTATTATCTCGGTGGCTTTGTTGTACCTGTAGGGCCCTGTCTGTCCGAAATTGGAGATGGAAGTCAGTATCACGCCTGGGTGGACTTCCGAAAGGCGGGAATAGGAAAGGTCAAAACCGGCCATCACGCCGGGCCTGAAACTCTCGACTACCACCTCGGCCCACCGAACTAACTCCTCGAATATCTTGACCCCTGTTGTGTGCTTCAAGTCTAAAGTGACACCCAGCTTGTTGCCGTTCAGGTGTCGGAACAGGCCGCTGGTGTCGGGGTGGGGGGAGTCGTTGGGGAAAGGGCCAAGCCTGCGCCCCGGGTCTCCCTGGCCGGGTCTCTCTACCTTTAGAACTTCGGCACCGTAGTCTGCCAGGAGCTTGGTGCAAAAGGGTCCGGCGACGTATTGGGTAAGGTCGAGCACCTTCATACGGGCCAGGGCCTGGGGAAGGTTACCGTTTTCGAAGCGTGGCGTCATATTTTCACCGTCAATATAAACCCTGGCATTGAAGTGGACAAGAAAATGTTAGGTACTGGGGCCAAACACAGGGCTATATATGCCTATGGCGCAGCGCTCCTTGACAAGAGGTTCGACACGGCTTTAATCTTGAATCCCGCTACTACTTGGGCGATCTACTGCGGTACCCCTTATCGCCCAGGTAACCTTCTTACACCTGCGACGTTATGTGTTTATAACCACCTTTACCCTCAGATGGTTATGGCCTTTCCGACACCAATTGCAATTGGTTGGTAATAATCAAATGTTCCGCAAGACTTTTGGAGGTGAGTCTTTTCATGATGCGGATGCGAATCAATGCAACTTCTGTAAGATTTGACGAGAACTAATTGATAAGCCCGAAGGAATAGGCAAGGAGTAATGACAATGAATACTATATATGGGATTAAGAGGTTTAAGAAACGGAGGGGAGTCCTTGCCGGACTAAGTATCCTTCTAGTAGCACTATTGGCGCTTGCGGCATGTGGCGAAGCTGCTACAGCAACGCCGGAAGCAATGGAAGAGCCAACGGCAATGCCGGAACCGACAGCGATGGCTGACGAACCGACGGCGATGCCGGACACGGGCCTGAGACCGCGGTCAGAGTGGACTGAGGAGGAGCCCGTCACGTTCGAAGAGTTGGAGGCGGAGATTGAGAAGCACCGAGGTGAGAGCTTCGTGTTCACGTCGTGGGGCGGCGCCTACCAGTCGGCCCAGCGCCAAGCATACATTGAACCTTACGAACAGCAGTTCGGAATCGACGTAGTTGAAGAGAGCCCCATGGAATACCCGGTAATCCGCGCTATGGTAGAGACCGGCAACTACAAGTGGAACGTCATGGACGTCGGCGGACGGGCACTGTGGGCAGAGATCAAGATTGGCAGCCTGGAAGCGTTGGACAAGAGCGTGGTTGACACTAGCAACCACGTAGACTCGGTAAGGAACCACCCGAACCCGACATATGGTGGTGGCGGCGGAATCACCTGGTCCACTGTGCTGGCCTACAATACCGACAGCTACCCCAAAGGCAGCATCACTACCTGGGCGGACTACTTCGACAGAGAGAACTTCCCCGGCCGCCGGAGCGTCAGAGACGCCTACAGAGCCAGCTGGTTTGTGGCCCTCTCAGTGCTGCATCCCGACTGGTACGATGATGACGAACTCAAGAAGCGTCTGGGAGCGCCGAACGAGGAAGACGTGCAGGAGGCGCTGGCCTACTGGGAAGAGAATCCTCCCGACCACTTCTGGCACACGGGATCGGACTGCCCGCAGCTGTTGATCAGCGGCGAGGTGGACATATGCACGGCGTGGAATGGCAGGATCTATGATGCGCAGCAGCAGGAAGACGCGCCCCTTGCCATCTGCTGGGAGTGTGGACACCTGATCGGGACCGGCGCTTTCGTAATGGCCAGGGGACTGAAGGAAGCGGACCCGTTGGCGTTTGAAAACGGCCAGCTGTTCATTGCATGGACGGGACAGCCGCAGATCAACGCACAGCAGTCGAAGTACATCTCCTACGGCCCTCTCAACCTGAGGTCAATTCCGTACCTCAGTGAGCCGGAATTTGACGAAGTGCGCCCAGCCCTGCCGTTGTCTGAAGCCAACGTGCCGTACGGCGTAATAGAGAACGAGAGGCATTCGGGCGAATTCAACGACCAATGGGCCGAGCTCTGGCTGGGATTCCTGCAGAGTGTAGATAGCTAAGAGGCCGGTCTACCGGATAAGCTAAACGGAACTAAGATAAGCGGAAGAATCGAAGAGGCCCGGCGCCAATTGGCGCCGGGCCTCTTCGATTCCAGTGCTCCACTAAACTCACATGCAATAGGCCGCCCTTGGCTTGAAGTGGTGTGACGACGGCCAAAGATTAATACCCCGGTGATTGCACGGTATGCGCTCGTAGAGAAGGAGAATTTGGGGCTCTTGACAAGGGGTTTGGCTCAGATATAATGCCCCTCAATAATCACATAAGTTTGGTAACCTGATTAACGCCGCAGTTGGTCTTTGAACAGTTGCGACGTTATACTTTTACCGCATACTTACTTGGAACACTGCCGGAATTTTGACGGTGACCGCAATTCCCCACAAGAAATCCAAGAGCATTACCTGAATTTTGGAGGTGAGTCTATTCGTAAATTCGAATCGGAGCTATGTGATAGGCCTGCAACCACAAATCAGGTCTGAGCAAGAACTGGGCCCAAAGAAATAGTCAAGGAGCAGCTATGATAGACGGAAAGTATAGGCGGAAGAGGCTGACGAAGCAGCGGGGGATTCTCGCTGCTGTCGGCATTCTTCTAGTAGCACTTCTGGCGCTTGCGGCATGTGGCGAAGCCGCCACCGCGACGCCGGAAGCAATGGAAGAACCGACGGCGATGCCGGAACCTACGGCGATGGCGGATGACGAAGAGCCGGATGACGCGATGGAACCCACGGCAATGCCGGACGAGTCTGATGATGCGATGCCGAAAGCCACTGCGACGCCAGAGGCCATGGATGACACGAGCATGAGGGGCCCGTCTGAGTGGACTCCTGAGAACCCCGCCACCTTGGAAGAGTTGGAGGCGGAGATCGAGAAGCACCGAGGCGACAGCTTCGTGTTCACGTCTTGGGGCGGCGCCTACCAGGCGGCCCAGCGGCAGGCTTACGTAGTCCCCTTCAGCGAGAAGTTCGGGATTGATATCGTTGAAGAAAGCCCGATGGAGTACGCAGTAATCCGGGTGATGGTGGACACGGGCAACTACAAGTGGCACGTGATGGACGTGGGCGGACGGGAACTGTGGAACCACATCAAGATCGGCGCACTAGAAGCGATGGACCAAAGCGTAGTGGACAACCGCAACCACCTAGAGACGGTTAACACCCCGTACGCCGGTGGCGGCGGAATCACCTGGTCAACGGTGCTGGCATACAACTCGGATGTATACGACGAGGGCAGCATAACCAGCTGGAGCGCTTTCTTCGACCGGGAGAACTACCCTGGAACGAGAAGTGTAAGGGATGCCTACAGAGGCAGCTGGTTCTCGGCTCTACTGGCCAATGACTCCAGCAGGCTGGAAAACACCGAGTGGAGGACGCGGCTCGGGGCACCGACGGATGAGGACGTACAAGAGGCGCTGGCGCTCTGGGAAGCCAACCCTCCCAACCACTTCTGGCACACGGGATCTGACTGCCCGCAGCTGCTAATATCCGGCGACAACGACATGTGCACTGCGTGGAATGGCAGGATCTATAATGCCCAGGTCGAGGACGCTCCCCTGGCAATCTGCTGGGAGTGCGGACACCTGGTGGGCACGGGCACCTTCGTGATGGCGAAAGGTCTGAAAGAAGCCAACCCCGAGGCGTTCGAGCTTGGACAGCTGTTCATAGCCTGGACAGGACATCCGGAAATTAACGCCAACATTTCCAAGTTCATCACCTATGGGCCCACAAACCTAAGGGCTGCCGGCTTCCAGGATGATGCGAGCTTCGACGCGGTACGACCGGCCCTGCCGACATCGCCCGCTAATGCCCCGTACGCGATCATTGAGAGCGAGCAGTACAGCGGAGAGAAGAACAGCGATTGGACCGATCTCTGGCTGGAATACCAGCAGGGCGTAGGGAGCTAGAAAGCAGGTAAACCGGATAAGCTAGACGGAACGAAGAAAAGCGGAAGATTCGAAGAGGCCCGACGCCAAATGGCGCCGGGCCTCTTGCTTTCGCAGAGAAGGAACTGTGGTTAGAGGCCGATAAAGTCGGCGGCGTTGTTGCCGAGGACCATATCGAGCTGGGTGGGTGTGAGGGGAAGGGAGGAGAGGTGTTCGGAGTCTGAGGTCTGCGAGGCGAATGGGAAGTCGGTGCCGAAGCAGATTTTGTCGGCACCGTGGTTGTTTACGATCTTCATTAAGGTGTCAGGAGCGAGCTCCTTTACGGTCGGGGGCCAGGCGGTGTCGATGAGGAGATTAGGAAGGCCTACCAGCTGCTCTTCGGCCTCGTCGAGCATGTAGAAGCCGCCAAGATGGAGAGCGATGATCTTGAGGTTGGGGAACTGACGGGCGAGATTGGCGATGCGGTGTGGGGCGGCGAAGCCGGGGCGTTCGTTCTTCAGGTGAGGCATGGAGCCGCAGTGAATGGCGACGACCATTGAGTCGCCGATCTCCTCGTAGAGGGGGAACATGGCGGGGTCATCTGGGTGGAAGCGATTGAGGATAGGGTGGAGCTTGATGCCTTTCAGGCCTCGGGAGCGGATGCGCCTAATCTCGGCGGGCTTGTCTTCGAGACGGGGGTGGATGGCACCGAAGGATACGATGGACCGGTCCTGGATGCCGATCAGCCAGTCGTTGACTCCTTCGACCTGGTCGGGGCGTTCGGCGATGCCCATGACGACGGACTTGTCGCAGCCTGAATCATTCATGTGCGACTTAAGGCCGGGGACGGTGTTGGCAAAGGGCATGTCCAAGTGCAGTACGCCGGTGGCGTGGCGCTCTACGGTCTTGGCTATGGTCTCGGGCCAGACGTGAGTGTGAACATCTACTCGCAAGGCTACCCCCTTGGCTAGGGTTACATTATAGTTGGCTCGCTTAACCAGGACGCATAGAGAGAGGACACAACTGTGGAAGGAAAGCCAAGGGACTTAGAAGGAAGAGTGGCGATAGTGACGGGTGGGGCGCAGGGTATCGGGAGGGCGACGGTGGCGGAGCTATTGGGGCGTTGGTGCCGAGTGTGCGCGGTAGATCTTCAAGGAGACAAGGTTCGGGATTCGATGGCGGAATTGGACGCAAGTGGGGATTGGGTAATGACTATGGAGGTGGATGTGACCTCCACGGAGCAAGTGGAAGAGATGGCAGGCCGAACACTGGAGCGGTTCGGGAGGCTCGACATATTGGTAAATAACGCGGGTGGGAGCGGACACGTCGGGATCGATCATATAGAAGACGTGACGGATGAAATCTTCGCAAGGGTGGTGGATACCAACCTGAAGAGCGCGTTCCTGTGCACAAGGGCGGCGGCGCCAGTGATGAAGGAACGTAGGTACGGGAGGGTAGTGAACTTGTCTTCGATATCTGCGAAGGGAGCATTTGGGGCGAGGGGGCCGTCGGCGGCTAGGCTGCCGTATGCAGGGGCTAAGGCGGGGATAATAGGGCTGACCAATC
This sequence comes from Dehalococcoidia bacterium, assembly GCA_965222055.1. Taxonomy (GTDB): domain Bacteria; phylum Chloroflexota; class Dehalococcoidia; order Plut-88900; family Plut-88900; genus Plut-88900. The sequence continues at coordinate 1,997,507 of CBDCTF010000007.1, read as the reverse complement.
AGCTGGCGAAGGACCTGGGTCCCTGGGGGATAACGGTGAATGCAGTGATGCCGGGCGTGATAGTGACGGAGCCAGGGGCACGGGTAGCAGAGCGGTTCAGGGTCCTTTCGGAGGAGGAGAAGGAGCTAATGGTGGGCTCGATACCGTTGGGAAGGGTGGGGAGGGCGGAGGAAGTAGCGTCGGTTATCGGGTTTTTGTGCTCGGATGGGGCGAGCTTTGTGTCGGGGGCGACGATAGAGGTGACGGGCGGGGCGTAGGGGTCACGGGCGCCTGGCCCGTTCCGTTCTTGAGACCCTTCGATCCGCCAGAGACGGACTTTGAGCGAGTTCAGGGTCAGCGGAACATCCCCAGTAAGACAGACTGATGTGAAAGTGCGCGGTGTTTTCTCACATGTTCTCTGGCTTGGGAAGGTGAGGTTAGTCTAACCTTCCGTCTATTGTGGGTGGGGGGAGGCTATGCTACGCTTTTCAGTAATGGACTTGGAATATATTCGTAACTTCTGCATCATCGCCCATATAGACCACGGAAAGTCTACGCTGGCGGACCGCATGTTGGAGTACACGGGCACGATCTCGCCGCGGGATATGAAGGAGCAGCTGCTGGACGACATGGACCTGGAGCGGGAGCGGGGGATCACTATAAAGGCGAAGGCGGTGCGGCTCCAGTACGATTACGAGGACGGTAATGCCTACGAACTGAACCTGATCGACACTCCGGGACACGTGGACTTCACTTACGAGGTGTCGCGGAGTCTGAGCGCCTGCGAGGGAGCCGTGCTGGTGGTGGATGCTTCGCAGGGGATACAGGCGCAGACGCTGGCGAACGTGTACATGGCGTTGGACCAGGACCTGGAACTTATCCCGGTACTGAACAAGATAGACCTGCCAAACGCGGAGCCGGAGAGGATCATTGAGGAGATGTGTGATGCGCTGGGCTTCTCGGCTTCCGAGGTTCTGCAGGTCTCGGCGAAGGAGGGGCTGGGGACGAAGGGGGTCCTGGACGCGATTGTCGAAAGGGTGCCTTCGCCAAGGCGGAACGGCACAGGGCAGTTGCGGGCACTTATATTTGACTCGAAATACGATTCTTACAAAGGCGTGATCGCGTACGTAAGGGTGTTCGATGGGCAGGTGTCGAGTGGTGAAGAGTTGAAGTTGATGTCGAACGGGGTAGAGTTTGAAGGGCAGGAACTTACGGTGTTCACGCCTTGGCCTAAGGCGGTGCTCGGCCTAAGCAGCGGGGAGGTGGGGGGCATAGCGACCGGGTTGAAGGAGGTGAGGAGGTGCCGAGTCGGGGACACACTGACCAGCGCGGGAACGCCCGCCACGGAGGCGCTGCCCGGGTATCGGCCCCTGAAGCCGATGGTTTTTGCAGGGCTGTATCCTGTCGACACGCGGGAATACACCTCCTTGAGGGACGCACTGGACAAGCTGACACTGAACGACGCCTCGCTGTCCTACGAACCTGAAGAGAGCCTGGCTCTTGGCCCGGGGTTCCGGTGTGGCTTCCTGGGTCTGCTGCACATGGACATTGTGCAGGAACGGCTGGAACGGGAGTACGGGCTAGACCTGATTACAACGTCGCCGAGCGTGGGGTACAGGGTTAACTTGAGAAGCGGCGGTCTGAAGCTGGTGGAGAGTCCGACGGACCTGCCTCATGGAGGGGATATAGAGTCGATAGAGGAGCCGTTGCTGAACCTGACAATCATAACGCCGGACAGCTTCATAGGCTCGGTGATGGAGTTGGTGCAGGAACACAGGGGGAAGTATTCCAAGATGGAGTATTTGAACTCTGGGCAGGGAAATGGGGCGTCGGGGGGGCGTGGACGGGTGTCGCTAGAGTTTCAGATGCCGTTGGCGGAGATGCTGCTGGAGTTCTACGACCAGCTGAAGTCGAGGACTAAGGGCTACGCATCGATGGACTATTCGTTAACTGGGTATGTGGCTGCGCCGCTGGTTAAACTAGACCTACTGGTGAACGAGCAACCGGTGGATGCGCTTTCGCTGATAGTGCATGCGGACCAGGCGTATCGGAGGGGCAAGGGGTTGGTACATTCGCTTAGGGGCATAATCCCGCGTCAGCTTTTCGACGTGCCTATACAGGCGGCGATCGGGAACCGGGTGATCGCCCGAGAGACGATCAAGGCCCTTCGGAAGAACGTTTTAGCGAAATGCTACGGGGGCGACGTGTCACGTAAGAGGAAGCTGCTGCAGAAGCAGGCCGAGGGGAAGAAGCGGATGAAGCGGGTGGGGAACGTAGAGATTCCGCAGGAAGCGTTCATGGCGGTGCTGAAGGTGGGGAAGCAGGACGGGTCTAACCGCTAGGTAGGTCGAGGCGGGCGAGGAAGGCCCACAAGGCGGGGCCGATGTCCGGGTGGGCGAGTCCCATGCAGACCGAGGCCTGGATCAGGCCGAGGGGATTGCCAGCATCGTAGCGGTCACCTTCAAATTCAAGGGCGTATACCGGCTCGTTTTCCAGCAGAATGGCTATGGCGTCGGTGAGTTGGATTTCGCCGAGGGCACCGGGTTTGGTCGCTGCCAGGGCTTCAAAGACGGTGGAAGTAAGGACGTAACGTCCGACGATGCCCAAGTCGGAGGGGGCGTCTTCGGGGCGAGGCTTTTCAACTAGGGCCTTGACCCTGTGGAGGCCGGGGCTTATCTCTTCTTGTTCGATGACTCCGTAACCCGATATCCGGTCTCGGGGAATCCTTTGCACGGCGAGGACAGAGGCCTGCCGGGAGTCGAAGACTTGCAGAAGCTGTTGGAGGACGGGGGTGCGGGAGTGAATGACATCGTCGGGGAGGAGGACGGCGAAAGGCTCGGGGCCGACGGCTTCGCTAGCGGTGAGGACGGCGTGGCCGAGGCCCAACTGCTCGTGCTGGATGACTGAGGAGATGTCGAGATGGTCGGTGATTCGGGTAACGCTGGCGATGAGGTCGGACTTCCCTTTCGACGCGAGGAATTCGTTAAGCGCGGGGCGAGGGCGGAAGTAGTCCTCGAGGGCATTCTTGCCGGGGGAAGTGACGAGTACGGCGCGCGTCAGACCGGAGTCGGCGGCCTCCTCCATGCCGTACTGGATGACCGGCTTATTGATTAGTGGGAGGAGTTCCTTGGGAACGGCCTTGGTGGTGGGGAGGAAGCGAGTACCCCACCCGGCAGCGGGCACAACGACAGTCCTGACGCTGGTTGGAGACGGCATGGTCTTGGAACCGGAGTTATGGCCAGGACTGGCCGAAGAAGTCGGTTTCCACTATTCGGCCGGTGAACGAGGTGTCGGGGAGGGCGGCGAGGTAGAGGGCGGAAGGTACGACGACGGCAGGTTCCTTCCACTGGGACCAGTCGGTGCCCTCGGGGTAGGTGAAGAGGGCGCCCTCGGTTTTCACCCTGCCGGGATCGAGGCCGTTGACGGCGACGTTGTGGTCTTTCATTTCGAGGGCTAGACCTTGGGTGAAGCGGTCAAGGGCGGCGTCGGAAGCACCGTAGAGTGTAAGGCCTTCAAGGTCATGAGCGGCGCCTGAGGTGACGTTGACAATGGAGCCTGACTTCTGCTTCATCATGTGGGGCAAGACCAACATGCAGAGTTCGATGGGGGCTCGGACGTTGATCTCGGCCATGAGGCCCCATCGCTTGACGCTGGTGTCGGCGACGCTGGTGTGGAGGATGATGGCGGCGTTGTTGATGAGGACGTCGATCCTGCCGTAGGCGTCGATGACCTGCTGGATAAGGGCACTGCGGTCTTCCGGGTTGGTAAGGTCACAGCGTATCGGGAGACACTCGCCGCCTGCGGCCCTGATCTGTTCTGCGGTCTCGTGGATGGTGCCGGGGAGCCTACTCTGGCCGGGAGCGTCGGTGCGGGCCATAACTACGACCTTCGCTCCCTCTTTGGCGAAACCAATTGCGAGACCCTTGCCTATGCCCCTGCTGCTTCCCGTGACTATAACGACCTTGTCCTTTAGCTTCACCGTTGTCTCCTGTTATTGAGCCCCATTGGCAGTCTATGCGGGCGAGGTTCAAGTTACACCATGAGGAGTCGGATGACCAGTACCCGGGTGGGAGGGGTGGGGGCAACCTCGACCGTAGGGGGTGATTGGCCAATCGTCCCACAGGAGTGGAGGAAACATCAGGGTTAGCCGTGCGTGAGTGGGCAAGTCCTAGATTCCTCGCGGGGCTGCGGAATGACAGGAGGAAAGGGGTTGGGATTGCATTTAAGGAAGGCGAGGGCGATGGGAGAAGGGCAACCTTCGCCAGAAGGCGCTCCAAGCCATTGCCAAAATGAACAGTGCGGCGGCGAACAAGACGATGGTGGCCCCGGACGAAACGTCGACCCAGTAGCTAATGTAGATGCCGAAGAAGCCACAGAAGGTCCCGATGGCGGTAGAGAGGAGCAGCATATGGGAGAACTTGTTGGTGATTAGCCGGGCGACGATGGGAGGTATAACAATGGCAGCGGCGATCATGGTGACGCCGAGAATCTGCATAGAGACGACGATGACGCCGGCGAGGACCAGGGAGAAGGCGGTGTCTACCCAGGCGGTGGGGACGCCGTAGAAGCGGGCTACCTCGGGGTCGAAGGTGGTGAAGAGGATGAGCTTGTAGCCGAGAAGTACCAAGAGGACCGTGCCAACTGATACGGCTACAAGGGCCACGAGGTCGCCTCGTTCGACGCCGAGTATATCGCCGATCAGTGCGGCCTCGAAGCTGCGGGTGAAGGTGCGCTGGGTGCTGATAATGGCGACGCCGAGGGCGAAGCTGGCGGTGGTTACGATGCCGATGGCGGCGTCAGCGCCTATTACCCTTTTGCGCGTGGTCAGGGTGATGAGAACGGCGGAGAGGAAGCCCCAGATGCTGGCCCCGACGAAGAAGTTGATAGACATAACGTAACTGACTACGGCACCGCCGAAAACGGCGTGAGAGAGGCCGTGACCCACGTAGGCCATGCCGCGGAGGACGATGTAGACGCCGATCAGGCCGCAGAGGCCACCGGCGAGGGTTGCGGCGACCAGACCTTTGACGAAGAACTCGAACTGGAAGGGTTCAAGAATCGGGGGCATGGGTGGGGAGGTGAGGCTCCTTTCCGGCGTGCTGGTCGGCGGTGGGGCCGTAGACATGGGGGCGTTCCGCGACGAGGGCGAGGCCCTGATAGCGTATGACGGGCATGTCTGCGCCGTAGGTGCGACTCAGGATGTCGGGGGTGAAGATATCGGTGGGAGGGCCCTGGGCAACGATGCCACCGTTGATGCAGACGACTTGCGGCAGGTGGGCGGCGACGGAGTTAATCTCGTGGGTGGTCATTACGATGGTCACGCCCTGGTGGTTAAGCTCGTGAAGGAGGTGCATGACGTCGTCCCGGGTCTTGATGTCGACGCCGGCAGTTGGTTCGTCAAGAAGAAGAAGCCTGGGACTGCTGATGAGGGCTCGGGCAAGGAAGACGCGTTGCTGCTGTCCGCCGGATAGCTGCCTTATGTGCCTGTGGGCGAGATGGGCAATGCCGAGGCGCTCCATGATCACCTTCGCGTTACGGCCCTGCTGGGAAGAGTGCCAAGGGAAGAAGGGCTTGCGCATGGCGGCACCCATGAGTACGACTTCCTGAACGGTGACGGGGAAGTTCCAGTCAATGGTCTCGAGCTGGGGAACGTAGCCAATGGGAGGCCGTCTCGGGCCGACGGGAACGCCATCGAGCAAGACTCTGCCGGAGAAGAGTCGGACAGCGCCAAGGATGACACGGAGCAGAGTGGTCTTACCGGAACCGCTGGGTCCGAGCAGTCCGACGAAATCGCCGGGCATGATTCTTAGGTCCAAGCCGGATAGGACGGGCTGCCCGTCGTAGCCGCAGGAGACGTTGTCCAGGGCCACGATGGGGGTGCCGGTGGTTCGGGGATGAGAGCCAGGATGAAGCAAAGAGTTACCTACTGCGGGTAAATGGCGGTAGAGGGGTCTTCGAACACGAGGGATGAGTCGAGGTTATGGAAGGGGCCAACATCGCCGCCGAGGGCTCCGATCATGGTGATCATGTTCCGGGTCATGAGGCCAAGGTAGGAATGGTCGGGGTCACCGGGCAGGCCGGGAAGGTCATCGTCGGCGAGTTCATCGCTGTATAGGGCGCCGGACTCTCGGGCGATCTGTTCGAGGGCCTTGCTGGGAAAGACCTCGGAGCCGAATACGGCAGGGACTCCGAGGTCTCGGACATGGAGGATGAGGCGGGCCATTTCCTGGGGGGAAGGTTCGCTGAAATCGGATGGCTGGATGGCACCGATGATCTCGACGTTGTAGGTGCGGGCGAAATAGGCCCAGGAGTCGTGGTAGGTGAGGAGTCTGCGGTTGTCGGGAGAAATAGTGGATATACCCTCGCGGATGGCGTCATCGAGGAGGTCTATTCTAACGGTAAAGGAAGCGAGGTTGTCGTCGTAGTAGACCTTGTTGGAAGGGTCGAGGGAGACGAGGGAGTCGTGGACAAGCTGGGCGTAAAGTAGGGCGAGGTTGGGGTCGGGCCAGAGGTGGGGGTTGGGGTGTTGGCCGGATTCGGGGAAGCTGAAGTCGAAGGCCCATTGGTCTTGGGATATGGTGTTGTCGCCGAGGAGCAGGATGGGGGTGTCGTCCTGCTTGACGCTTTCCGCGAGGTTGAGAGTAGGTTCTTCGAGGAAAAGGCCATTGGCGATAATGAGGTCGGCCTGGGTGAGGGTCTTGGCTATTGAGGGAGAGGGTTCGTAGGTATGGGAGTTTGTGCCCTCGGGGACTATGCCCTGTAGCTGGATGCGGTTGCCGCCGATGTTCTCGACGATGCTGGTGATGGGTGCGATGGTGGTCACTACGCTGAGCTTGCCAGGGGATGCCGGCTGGTTGGAGGTAGGGCCGCAGGCGAGGGTGACGATGGTGAGGGTGATGAGGAAAAGAGTAAGGAGCTTGGGCATGGCAGAGAACCGCTCAATGCGATGAAGTGTTGTTGCAAGCAGTCGCTGTTGCCAATGGTAGCGATGGGTGTGTCGGGTGTCAAAGGGGGATGGGAGTGGGGATGGATTCACGCCTCGGGGGCCGGAATGACGGAAGGGGAGAGGATATGTGACGGCGAAGTTGACATATGACAATCAACGAAAAGTCGGTCAATCAGAGAAATTAGCTTTGGATGTGATTGTTTGCGGGGCCTAGGCACGGATATTGATTGTTCGTGTGGAAACGGAGTTTTGGGATACGGCGCGGCAAAAGGGTGTTGGTTGTAATAGTTCTGGATGGGGAGAGGGTGGGGGGGTGATGTGGGATTACGCAGTGGTAGAGCTCTTTCGGGAGGGTGGGGTGACTGTAGGACAGGTGTTTTGGTTGGGTCAAGGGGGTCGTGTCACATCTTGGGTGAGGTTGGGAAGACTGGTTTCAGGTCGGGAGCCGTTATGCCCTCTCGATAAGGGTGATGTCGCGCAGGGAGGGCAGGCACGAGGAGCCTGTCTCAAAAGTCCGTTAAACACAGCCCAATTGGATATTCTTGACCAATGCGACGGGCGCCGTAGGCACGAATCCAAGTCGTAAAAAAGCGAGAAGTGGGGCGTGGTGTGACTTTTTAGACAGGCTCCGAGACCTGCCCCTACGGGGGAGGGAGGGGGATGGATTCACGCCAAAGGCGCACTTGCAGCCGGCTCGGGGGTGGAAGGACGGAGAAGGGTTGGGCGCGATGGCGATGGCGACCGCCGGTTGCCCCTACGGGGGACTGGAGGGTTCCCAAGTAAGGACACTAGGATCACGGATGGGGTGGGATGGGGTGTCAGGCGGCGGAGAAGAAGTTGCGGGGGTTGTGGACCATCATTTGGTCTATGGCGTCCTGGGAGATGCCGAGGTCTCGGAGGAGGGGGATGACGTGATGGTGGATGAAGAGGTAGCCGTCCGCGTTGCGGGCTTCACGTCGGGCGATTTCTTCCTCGCTGGGGCGGGAGATTGGGATGGACCAGTCGTGGCTGAGCATTATCTTGAGGCCGTACCCGGCCTCGATGAGACGGACGGCTGTGCGGGTGCGGTCTTGCCAGTCGGGGGTGTCGGAGCCTTCGGAAGTGAAGCCGGGATAGCGGTCCAGGCCGATCCAGGCGCCTTTTTCGAGGAGCTCGATAAGGTAGGCGACGTTGGTGGTGTCGTTGCTGTGACCGACGTAGACGCGGTTCAGATCGACGCCCTCCTCTTCGAAGATACGGGCCTGTTGGAGGCCGACCCTCTCGGGGGCCCAGGTGTGAGTCGAGATGGGGACGCCGGTGGCCTTGTGGGCTCGGGCAGCGGCGCGGAGGATGATCTCACCCTGTGGGGTGACGCCTCCCTTGTCGTTGGCGACCTTGATGACACCGGCCTTGATATCGGTGCCTTCGATACCCTGCTCGATCTCGCGGATGTAGAGGGCGGCGATGGCGTCGGGGGAGGCTTCCCAGAAGACGCGAGGAATGTCTCGCCAAGTACCGGTGGCGGCAATGATATTGACGCCGGAGCATCGGGAGACATCTTCGAGCATGCGGATGTCGCGGCCTAGGTCGATGGTCGTGACGTCAATGATGGTCCGGACGCCCTCGGCGCGGGCGACTTTCAGGTCATTGATGCCTCGTTCGATTATGGCATCACGGGGGATGAACTCGGGGTAGATTTGCTGGATGCCGGCGGAGGATACGAGGATGTGCTCGTGGGAGAGGGTGAAGCCCATGTCGGCGGTGTCTAGGGGGCCGAGGACTGAGTTTATTTTTGGCATAGTTTTGCGGGGGGATGTGACCCCCACCCCCTTGCGAGATGATATTGGCATGATATGCGTTGGGCGGAGGTTATGCCAATATGGGAGGTTCGTGTGATTTTACATCACGGTCTGTTGCTAACTGGAATCGCTCTCACCCTCACCCTCGATGGGAGAGGGGACAGGACACCCCCCGCTTATACTTCGAGAGCCTCCCGCCTCAGGCGGATCTTCGACAGCACGAGCGACCCCGGCCCCTCCGGCACGGGTTACGCAAAGCTCACGCTTTGGCGCACTTCCGGCCCATGGAGAACGCGGAGATGGACCTGATATCCCCAACCCTGGATTCTCTAAACTCACAAACGAAGTGCAACACTCGGTTAAGGTGTTGTCATGGGAAAGAGTTATGGACATGTCACCATTGAAGAGAGGTGTGAGATTGCCCGACTACAAGCCTCGGGATACTCGGTCCGCCAAATCGCGGCAAGTCTGGATCGCTCGGCATCTACAGTGGCTAGGGAGCTAAAGCGCAATGGTTCAAGAACCCTGGGATACCAGGCTAGGTATGCGGACCAGCAGGCCCATGCCCGGCGCTGGCAGGGCTCCCGGTTGGAGCGGGACAGGGGTCTGCGGGAACAGGTGCTCTGTCGGCTCAAGCAGGGCTGGTCTCCGGAGCAGGTGGCGGGTCGGCTGGCGATGGAGTCAGGCAAGAGGGTCATCTCCCATGAGAGCATCTACCGCTTCATATACGCCCAGATGGCTCGGAAGAAGGACTATGGGTGGAGACACTACCTACCTCGAGCCAAGTCGAAGCGGGGCTGGCGAGGCCGCAAAGGGGGCAGTCCTGCCTCCTTCATGGCTATGCGGCGCCCGATTGCCGAGCGTCCCCAGAGTGCTGCTGACCGCCGCACTCCCGGGCATTGGGAGGCGGACCTGATGCTGTTCAGTACCTATGGACATGCGGTGCTGACCATGCACGAACGCTATTCCCGCATCCTCATAGCGCTCAGGCCCCCTGGCAAGGCATCCAGGCCCATCGCCGGTGCGATGTCGCAGGTGCTCGGTCAGATGCCGCCTGAATGGCGCCGGACGGTGACCTTTGACAACGGGACCGAGTTTGCACTCCATTACTGGCTCCACGAACTGGGCATCGAGACCTTCTTCTGCGATACCCACTCCCCCTGGCAGAAGGGAGGGGTGGAGAACGCCATAGGCCGGTTGCGGCGGACACTGCCCCGCAAGACGGACTTGGCGACGTTGCCGCAGGAGCGGTTTACGCAGATGATTCAGGCCTACAATAATACCCCGCGCAAGTGCCTGGGCTACAGGACTCCGGCAGAGATCTTTTTTGAAAGCGTGTTGCACTTGAAATGTGAATCCACATTCCTGCCTCCGCAGGAATGACGGTTATGCAGAGGTTGCGCCTCGGCGCACTTGCAGCATCTGCGACCCAATGAGAGGCCTTAGTGTAACTGTTCTGCGGAGTCCGGAACACCCTCACTCTCCTCGGTGCATCTACGACTCCCATTGAGGGAGAGGGGACAGGGTACCTCCCACTCGGCCCTTCGACTGGGCTCAGGATGAGCGTCCCCACCCCGCGGGATGGATTCACGCCTCGGCGCACTTACAGCCGGCTCTCGGCGGCCGGAATGACGGAGGGGTGAGTTGGTTAGGGGGTTAGGACTTGGCGTACGCCGCGGGCGACTAGCTGTTCTTCGCCGGGTTGGAGGGTAATTACGGCGATTGATAGGGCGTCGCCGTCGGGGCGGGTCCAGATGGATGGGTCGAGGGCTTTGAGGGCGTCGGCGGCCTGGGTTACGGTCATGCCGAGGGTTTTTTCGTCGAGGACGACCCTCAGCTGCATCCAAGGGATCTGGCCGAACCAGCCCTGCTGGAGAGTGACGTGGGGGATGTCTCCAAGAAGCTCGACGAGGACCTGAAAGCGGCGCTCCTGGTCCCGGGCTCGCTCATCGTGGTCCATAGTGAACCACTCACGCATGGCGGCGACCAGGGCCACTGCCTCTCCCCTATCGACCTTGAAGCCGCGCCCGAAGGCCCGGTTGTCCTCCACTTCGAATGCGGTGAAGCCATGGAGCCGGGCGGATTCGACGAAGTGTTTCTTGCCAACCATGAAGCCGACGGAGTTGGGGCCTCCCATGTACTTGGCGCTGAAGCAGACGGAGTCTGCGCCGCAGGAGGCGATGTCCTTCATTCGCTGGACGGGAAAGACCTGGAAGGCGGCGTCTACAACTACGGCGATGCCTCGGGCTCCGGAGATGGAGATCACCTCGGCCAGGGATAAAGTGCCCTCCGTGCCGTTCATGTGGGCCGGATACAGGACTCCTGCGGTGTCGGGGCCTATGGCCTCCTCAAACTGCGTTTTCGTAACGCCGTTTTCGTCACCTATCTCCACGAGCTTGCCACCGGGGACGGAGACGCATCGGTCGTAATGGTAACGGTGGCGGTTCTGGATCAGGAACTCATTGCGGAGGCCGGAGGTATCGGGGAGCTGGGCTATTAGATCGGTGTCGGGGCCGGTCATGACGGCGGCGCAGCTGATGGCGAGGGCGGCGAAGCAGCCTGAGGTGACAAAGGCAGCCTCTGCGCCGAGGTCGGAGGCGATGGCCTCGCCGGCACGGGTTACGACCTCCTCCATACTGGCAAAGGCCTGGCTGGCCTGGTCCATTGCGGTCTGGACTCGGGGGCTAAGGACCGCTCCCCCCATGACGGTGGCGGTGCCGACGGCGTTGACGACCTTTCGGATACCGAGTTCTTGATATATATCGAGGTTTTCTTTGTCTGACATTCGGTAAGGCTCCAGTGGGGAATGGGGTACTAGTTAAGGTTGATGCCGTAGAGTCGGGCGGCGTTTTCGCCCACGATCTTGATCTTGTCCTCTTCCGAAATGTTGGCGAAGGTACGCTCGATGACCTCTCGGGAGTGGGGGAAGGTGCCCTCGTCGTGAGGGTAGTCGCTGCCCCACATGAGGCCGTCGACGCCGGTGAATTCGATATTGTTAAGGCCGATGGGGTCGTCGCCGAAAGTGATAAAGCCGTTGGTCTTGAAATACTCGCTGGGAAGCCTATCGAGATTGGGGTACTGCCACATGTGTCGGGCGCGGTAGACGTCGTCCATGACGTAAAGCGCCCAGGCGAGCCAGCCGATGCCGCACTCGACGAGGACGATGCGAAGGGAGGGGCTACGGTCGAATACGCCGGCGGCGGTGAGTGCGGTTAGGGGTGCCATAGCCTCGGCCATGCCGAGGACCATGCCGGTGAGGTCCTGGCCGTGGGTTTCTTCAATGGTGCGGTACTTGCGGGGTTCGTCGTCGGAAACGGGTTCAGTCTTGGTGAAGACGTGGAAGCTGAGGGGGAGGCCGAGGTCGGCGAGGGTGGACCAGAAAGGTTCGTAGACGGGGAGGTTGTAGGGGGTAGAAGCGACGTTGACGGGCACGGATACGGAGCGGTAGCCCATTGCGCCGATGCGTCGGGCTTCGGTGACGGCGGCATCAACGTCGATGGTTGGAATGGTGGCGGAAGGGATGCAGACTTCTGAGTGGGCAGAAAAAACGTCCCAGTAGTAGTCGTTGTAAAGGGAGCAGACGGCCATCTGGTAGCCGGGTTCGGGGGAAGAGAAGGCTTCGAATATGCCGTTGGGGTAGATGACCTCGGCGGATACTCCGTCCTCGGCCTGGTCCTTGAGGCGGATATCAACATCGGTGCCCCATTCACGGTTGACGCCTATCCCCACGTCCTCGCCGCCCCTGAACTCCTTGCGCAGATCTTTTTCGGTTAACGGGTTGGGGGTGTCGAGGAGGATGGGCTGCTGACCGTCGAGAACCTGGTACTTACGTCCGTCTACGATTTCGATGTGGGGCTTGCGGTGGCGATACTGCTCGGGGAGCTTTTCGTAGATGCTGCCCGGCTCCTCAGCGTGGGAGTCGGCGGAGACGATTTTGTAGTCTGCCATATCGAGCCTCCGGTAGAGGAATAGGTGGTGGGGATGATGGGGAGGATTATATAGGAATCGGGGATGGGGGGGACGGCATGACGGAAGGAGAGGTAGGCTAGAGTCATTGAGTGAGCGGGCAAATCCTAGATTCCTACCGCCTCTGCGGACTTTCAGTGCGGGGCCTCGGAATGACGGGGTGGAGGGGGGGTGGTTTGGGGGCAGGCGTACGCGACGGATTGACAGTGTGGGGCCACCCCTCGCTCGACCCTTGGAGGGCCTTAGGGTGAGCGGCCCTGCCCCAAGGCAACCACGAGGGATTGCCCCCCTACGGGGGGATGGATTTCGGCTCGGGGGCTGGGATGTCGGGGGTGACGGGCGTGCGCATTTGGGGGAGGGCGATTCCCGAATCGCCCCTACGGGAGGGGATGGATTCCCGTGTCGGGGCACGGGATTTATGAGGGAAAAGGAGAACGCCATGGTAGGTGTATGGAGGGGGTTAGGTCATATAATGGAAATTCCGGGAACGTGATTTAGAACTATGGAATATTTGCTGGGCATATTGCTGCCACTCTTTTCGGTGGCGCAGGAAGAGTCTTCGACCGAGCACTTTTCGCTGCTGCGCGACTTCGCAATAGTGATGGCGGTGGGGGGTGGTGCTGTGGTGCTGTTCCGGTTTCTCAAGCAACCCCCAATTTTGGGATATCTGCTTGGAGGACTGCTTATCGGGCCGTACACGCTCCCCAATCCGCCCGTGGAAAACGTCGAGCTGATAAGCGCGCTGGCGGACCTTGGGCTGATTATCCTGCTGTTTTCGCTGGGGCTGGACCTGGGGTGGAAGAGGTTAAGCAGCGTAGGGCTCCGGGTGTTGGTTATCGGGGCGCTCGAGATCACTTTGATGATGTCCCTGGGATATGAGATAGGGACACTGCTGGGTTGGACGGGGACGGAGTCGATCTATCTCGGGGCGGCGATTGCGATATCCAGCACAGCGATCCTCTACAAGATGCTGAGGGACACGGGGCAACTGCATCAAGCTCATGGGCGGATAATCGTCGGGATATTGGTGATAGAAGACGTGGCGGCGGTTATTCTGCTAACGGTGCTTTCCGGGGTTGCTACCACCGGAACAGTAGAAGCCGGCGCCGTTGGGTCACTTGTACTGAAGCTGGGCACCTTCGGATTTGCAGCCTTAGGAATAGGTGCGATAGTCGCACCCGGAACGGTACGATTCATATCGAGGTACAAGTCGGACGAGATCATGCTGCTGGCCAGTCTGGCGATGTGCTTCGGGCTGGCGCTGATTGCCCAAGAACTGGGTGTTTCGCCGGCGGCGGGAGCGTTCCTGGTGGGGGCGGTACTGGGAGATACAAGGGAGTCGGAAAGGCTAGTCCGGTTAGTATCTCCGGTGAAGGACTTCTTTGCGGCGCTGTTCTTCATTTCGATAGGCATGCTGGTGAACCTATCGGATATGGCAGACCACATCTGGCCGGCACTGATAGTTTCAGCGGTGTTCATAGGAGGGAAGTTCATAGCAGACACCGTCGCGACGTTCGCGACTGGAGAAGACGGTCGGACTGCGATAAAGGTCGGGACTGGGATGACGCAGATAGGTGAGTTCTCTCTGGCGATAGTGAGTGCGGGGGCACTTCACGGGGCGGTGGGGCCGTTTCTATACCCGGTGGTGGCCGTGGCCACGGGCATTACATCCCTACTGTACCCCTTCATCTTCCGCAGCGGAGACCTGTTGGCTAATGCGCTGCAAAGATGGTCTCCGAAAGTGGCGCGTCAGTACATGAGCTTCATCACTGAATGGATAAGGGCAACGCGAAGTATTTTGCAGCTGAAGAGTGAGGAAGCGTTACGGGTGCAGCATCACACGCGGCTTACGCTGGTTAATGTGGGCGTCATAATTCTCCTGCTGACTGTCGGGAATGTGGTGATACGGTTCAGCGGAGACATTGCCGAGCTTATGCACATAAGCCAGCAAACCGTAGGGCTAATAATAGGTGGCGTTGTTCTGACTCTAGCGCTACCCGCATCGATCGGAACGTGGTGGTCCTTGAGGAGGTTAACCAATGAAGTGGGCAACTACATAAACAACAGTCTTGCCCGTCGGGTCCCGGGGGCAGGGTTGCCTGTCAGCAGTGTTTACAGGAGAGGCTTCGCGATGATCATGCGAGACGGCCTCCTGCTTATGCTGATGATCCTGCTATTCATCTGGAGCATACCCCTGCTGTCACAACTGCTATTCCTGGGGAACATAGCTACGCCTGTGACGCTTGCCGTACTGGGAATTATCTCGGTTGCGGGGCTGTACGTATCCCGCAAGATATACAAAGTAATTGCCAGGGGGTTGATACGGACATTCTTGCCGGACATAGAAGACCAAGAGAGCAAGGACAAGGAGTCCGATTCCTAGAGAGTTTATCCCCGAACCTCGGGAGGCGATGAACGTCTGGACAGGGGAGAGTGCGTGGCTTATCATCCAACTCCGAAATGAAGGCTTTAAATGGCCCTAGCACACGGCAAATCGACATAAACGCGAGACAGGGATCTAGATGACACAACAGGACGAGTTGACCTTCAACAAGCGCGTACTCGACGAGGAGTACAACCTGGGATCTTTGGAAGTGACGGCGAAGATGATCCGGGACTTCAACGAGGGCACGGGAGAGGGAGCGGACAGCGGGGCTGAGGCCTCGGCATTGATAGCCACAATCTTCGCCAAGTTCGAGGGCCCGGACGACCTGAACCTCACATTCGAGGGGTTCGACTATATGGCCGGTCAGTACATTGAGCCCGAGGCCTCGGTGAGGGCGGGGGACGTGCTGACCTGCGTTGCCCGGGTGAAGTCGGTCTATAAGAAGACGGGACGGTCGGGGCCGATGGCTTTCGTGGTGAGGGAGCACACTTTCACCAACCAACGGGGCGAAACGGTCGCCAGAGTGGGAATGTCCACCGTAAGGAGGAAGTAAGAAGACCAATGAGTGAACAGAGCAAGACGGTCTATTTCGACCAGGTGGACGTAGGGGATGAGATAGGCCCCCTGGACAAAAAGCCGACCCTAGAGCAAGTGCGGGCGTTTTGCAGGGCTTATGGGCTGGAGGAGAAGACCCGGTTCACGGACCTGGAGACGGCCCGAAGCGAGGGCGTCGACGAGATGATTATTCCCGGGATCATGAGTATGGCCTACCTGTCCCAGCTGATTACCGACTGGGCGCCCAACATAACGCTGAAGAAGCTGGACATAATCTTTCGGGCGCCGGTGAAGCACGAAGAGCCGATCCAATGTGTGGGTGTGGTGACGGACAAAGAGGTGCGGGACGGGGAGAACTGCATAGACGTGGATGTGTATATCGAGAACTCGGAGGGGCGGAGGGCGGTCACGGGACAGGCCCTGGTAGTAGCGCCGTCCGAGTAACCGGCCGCGTTCTCGGGGCCTCAGGTTTCGACAAGCAGGGAGGGATAATGGGCAGCGTAACCGTCAATGGCAGCAAAGTTAACTTCGATGCGCCGGAAGGATTCGCGGAGGGCAACCGGAAGGGTCATACGGTACTTCTGATCCACGGGGCCACGGACAACCACAAAATCTGGCACCACCAGATGGAGGCGTTGTCCAAAGACCACAGTCCCGTGTCGGTCGACCTGCCCGGCCACCTGGACTCGGGTGGGGAAGGAATCGACAACGCGGAAGGGTACCGGGCTTTCGTCAAAGGGTTGGCCGATGTCTTGGACTTGGCCCCGTTCGTGTTCGCGGGTCACTCGATGGGTGGCTCCATGGCCCTGGACTTCGCCGTGCATCACGGGGAGATGCTGAAAGGTGCGATCATGGTGGGGTCGAGCCCCAGTTGGGAGATAAGCGAGGAAGAGTTGAGTCCCTGGAAGGAAGACCCGGACAAGCTGAGACGGGACTCGGACGAGATGTACTCCCGGCAGACGTCGGCTGGGATCAAGGAATGGGCGACGAGGGAGATGTCGGGGACGCCGGGAGAGGTTTGCTATTCGGACCTTGCAGCCTGTGGCACCTTCAATCCCAACCCGGACTTCAGCAAGGTAAAAGTGCCGATGATGGTCGTAGTCGGGGACGAGGATGTGATGTCGATTCCGGGGTCGGAGCTGGTGGCGGAGAAGGTGCAAGGGGCGCAGTACGACCTTGTCTCGGCGTGCGGGCATCCGATAATGATCGAGCATCCGGATATTCTGAATGACCTGATGCTGAGGTTTTTGGAGAAACTGGACTGAGTTAGGTGCGGGACGCAGTGCCCGTGTGAAATAGAGAGATAGACCGGCGGTTGGTATGCGAACCGCCGGTTTGCTTTTGGTGGGAATGGAGGGTTCGGGTCACGGGACAAGGCTCCAGAGGCGGACGTTCCACTTATAGCCGGATCGGGGTCGTAGTCGAATGTACGCGACGGGTTGGCGGTGCTGGGCCGCCCCCCGCTCGACCCTTCGAGGGCCTCAGCAACTGTTGTGATAGTCAAGCGGATATTGGGTTCCAATGAGCTTGTTGTTTGAGCATGGCGTTGAGGATAGTTAGTAGTTTTCTCATGCAGGCTGTAATGGCGACCTTCTTTGGCTTGCCCGCCTCCACGAGGCGAGTGTAGAATTCCTTGAGGACTGGGTTGAAGCGCACGGCGACGAGGGTGGGCATGTAGAGGGCGGCCCTGACGGTAGCCCGACCGCCCCAGCAGGTGCGTGAACCGCGCATCTTACCGCTGTCCCGGGCGAGTGGGGCTACGCCAACGAGGGCGGCGATCTCTCTGCGGTTGAGCTTACCCAACTCTGGCAAGCCTGCCAGGAGACTGTAAGTGGCGACTGGTCCTATGCCGGGGACGGTCCTGAGAAGGATAACCTGCTCACGCCACAGCTCTGATTTGTGCAGCCTCTCCTTGAGGTCTCGGTCTATCTGATCCAGGGCCTCGTTGAGCAGATCAATGATCCCCTCTATGCTCTTTCTGACGACGGGGTTTGCGTTCTCCAGTCTGTTCTTCTCCCTGGTCTTCATACCGACGAGCTGGCGGCGTCTTGATACCAACGCATCCAACTCAAGGGACTCAGGGCTTTTGGGAGGTTGTGGGCGCAGATCGCTGACCTCACTGAAGTGTGCGATCATGCCTGCATCCAACCGGTCGGTCTTGGCGAGCATCCCTTGGGAGCGTGCGAAGTCCCGGACATGTCTCGGATTCAGGACGGTAGTAGGGACCCCCTCATTACCCAGGGCTGCGGTCAAAGCCCTCTCGTAGCCCCCTGTGGCCTCCATAGCCACTAAGGCTGGCTTCAAGGCCACCAAGCGGGTTACCAGTTCTCTAATCCCCTCCTGGTCCTGATTGAAGCGCCAACATTCTCCCGTGGGTCTCACCGCCACATCCCCCCACCCCTTGGACACATCAATTCCTACGTATGCTCTCCGATTACCAGCCATGTTTCTCCTTTGGCCCATCCTTGCCGATACGGGCTTGCGTTGGCCCAGGCAACTGTTCGGGCTCTATGATTAACTTATCGGGGCGACCACGCTGAGGCACGGTCTCCTAACCAAGGATGAATCGGCCTACCCCGACCTACCTATCAATATACAAGGGTGAGCGGCCCTACCACCCCTCGGGCAAGGCTTAGGATTGGCTCGGTGGAGAAGGGATAGGTGGTGTACGGTTTTCCGCTGGACGGTGGGTTTATGCTAATATGCACACTCGTTGAGGCTCCTCATATAGCGAGGACAAGGCCTAAGGAAATGGCGGGTTATCACACCCCGGAGGTGCAATCTTGAAGGTATCCATGTTCCACTTGATGCCCCACAGAGAGCTTCCCGATGATTTTGAGGACAGGTATCACTCGGTGTGGGTGGACCCGCCGTGGCCGGAGCTCGCGGACCCGGAACGGGTAGGCCAGTACTACAACTGGACCCTGGACGAGTTGATCTACGCCGACAAGATGGGGATGGACGGGATATGCGTTAACGAGCACCACCAGAACGCCTACGGCTTCATGCCGAACCCGAACCTCATGGGCTCGGCGCTGGCGCGGAGCACGAAGAACGCGGCCCTGGTGCAGATGGGGGCCACGCTGCCTACCACCCACCCTCCCGTCCGCATCGCTGAGGAGTACGCGATGCTGGACTGCATAAGCGGGGGTCGGCTTATCGCCGGGATGCCGCTGGGCACGTCAGCGGACGCCAATTTTTGCTACGGGATACCGCCGATAGTGCAGCGTGAGAGGTACCGGGAGGCGCACGACCTGATCGTGGATGCGTGGACTCGGGACGAGATGTTCGCGTTTAACGGCAAGTACACACAACTGCGCTACGTCAACATCTGGCCAAAGCCGATACAGAAACCGCACCCCCCGATATGGGTGCCGGGCGGGGGCAGCAGCAGTACCTGGGACTTCGTGTGCGAAAAGAACTATTGCTATTGCTACCTTAGCTACTACGGGAACTTGTTCGCTACGAAGATCATGGAGAAGTTCTGGGAAAGAGTTGATTACAACGGGCTGGATGCCAACCCGTACCGAGCGGGGTTCCTACAGCTTGTGGCGGTGTCGGAGACGGATGCGCAGGCGGAGAAGGACTACGAAAAGCACATCCAGTACTTCTTCAACAAGTGCATGGCCACGGCCCCCGAGTTCCTGGCCGCGCCGGGATACCAGGACTACAAAAGCCTGGTCACCCGGATTAAGCAACTTGGCGGTGGCAGGGCCGACCAGATGGGACAGTGGAAAGAGTGGAAGTTCAAGGACTTCGTAGATAAACAGTACGTGATCAGTGGCGGATCTGAGTCGGTGGTGGACCAGCTTAAGGACGCGGTGAAGCGGCTTCGGGTCGGCAACCTGATGGTGCTGCTGCAGATCGGGTCAATGCCCCACGAACTTACGCTGAAGAACATCGAGATATTTGCCAAAGAGGTGCTCCCGCACATCCGGAACATCTGGGACGACGATTGGGAGAACCATTGGTGGCCCGAGAAGCTGAAGACGAGCGCACCCGCCCCGGTGGTGGGTTAGCGGGGCCGCGGCAAAGGCCGGAAGGGCGCGGGATTCACCCTTGTTCGGGCATTCTCAGGAGGACAAATAGATGGTCATGGTGGAAGACCGGTTCCCAAAGATCAGGGACGGGCTGCTCAACCCGAAAGTGATGACTGCAGGGGAAGGCCCGCCCGTCGTGTTCCTGCACGGAGCAGGAGGCCTGCGGTGGGACGGTTTCCTGGATGACCTCTCTTCCGAATTCACGGTGTACGCACCACTTCACCCCGGGCTGCATGACCCGGACGACATTCGGAAGATCGACACCCTGTGGGATCTGGTGCTCTACCACTATGACCTGTTTGACGCCCTGGGCCTGAAGTCGCCGGCGGTGATAGGGCATTCTTACGGCGGCATGCTGGCCGCAGAGATTGCGGCGAGCAGTCCGGATAGGGTTAGCAAGCTAACGCTGATGAACCCCATAGGGTTCTGGCTGGACGATCACCCAGTGCTTGATTGGACGGCGATGAGCCCGGATGCGTTGGTCAAAGCGCTGTTCTCGGACCCCGAGGGTGAATTCGCCAAAGGTTTCCTCCAGGTACCGGAGGATGAGGAGGAGTTCCAAAACTTCACTATTGCAAGAACGTGGGCCATCGCCTGCACATCCAAATTCACTTGGCCGATACCGGACAAGGGGTTGAAGAACCGGATCTATCGGGTGTCGGCGCCGACGTTGATATTGTGGGGCAAACAGGATGCACTAGTGCCTCCGGAGTACGCCAAGGAGTTTTCCGACAGGATGGTAAATACGACTGTGCGGACGGAGATCCTGGATGGCGCAGGTCACATTCCACAGCTGGAGCAGCGTGAGAAGGTTACGGCTATTGTGAAGGGGTTTTTGCGTTCGTGAGGTGGGAACCTATCCCCGATATTGCTTGCTTTGCAGGTTGTGGACATGCCCCCCCTGCCCAATAGAAGGATGTCGTGTGGGCATGTTTAGGGATGCTGAATGGCAGATGCCTTAGATTCCTCGCGGAGCCTCGGAATGACAGATAAACGGGCCTTGGAGTGGCACGGAAGGGCGTCGAGATGACGGAGAGAAGGCGAGAGGTGAAGGATGAGTAAGCCGGTTACGGTTAGGGTTGAGCAGGATGTTCCGGCCCGTATGCGGGACGGGACAATTCTTTACAGTGACGTTTATCGGCCGGATACGCCGGGTCGGTATCCGACTATTTTGTGCCGAACTCCGTATGACAAGGACGCATTCTCGACGAGAGTTGACAGCGTGGACCCGATCCGGGCCGCGAGGCAGGGTTATGCGTTCGTAATGCAGAACGTTCGGGGTCGATATAACTCCGAGGGGACGTTCTACACTTTCAAGAATGAGATAAACGACGGGTACGACACGGTGGAGTGGGCGGCGTCCCAATCCTGGTCCTCGGGGGCGGTGGGGATGCACGGGGGGTCGTATGTCGGGGCTACGCAATGGCTGGCGGCGATATCCAGGCCTCCGCATTTGAAGTGCATTATTCCATCCATAACCAGCGACGACTACTACGAGGGATGGACGTATCAAGGCGGGGCATTCCAGTACTTCTTCAACCTAAGCTGGGCGGTGTCGCTGGCGATGGCAAATATTGAGCACATCGAGCGGGGCCATGGGGATGTTGCGACAGACTCGGCGCGGATGATGGAGGCGCTGAAGGACCTGGACGGGGCCTTTGAAACCCTGAACTTCGCGGATCACCCTTTGTTTAAAAATCCTGCCCTAGCGCCCTACTTCAACGACTGGGTGCAGCATTCGGACGACGACTCATACTGGAAGTCGGTGAATATCAGGGAGCGGCATTCGAACGTAGATGTGCCTGCCTACAACATGGGCGGTTGGTTCGATATCTTCCTGGGCGGCTCGATCAGAAACTTCACAGGCATGCAGAAGAACGGGGCGACGGAGGCGGCGCGGAATGGGCAACGGCTGATCATCGGGCCCTGGTTCCACGACTCTTCGCCGGGCAGCGTGGCGGGTGAAGTGAATTTTGGGCCGAGTGCGAGCGCGGTCTCATTCGATTTCCAGGGGACGAAGCTGCGCTGGTACGACTATTGGCTGAAGGGAGAGGACAACGGGGTAGGGGAGGAGGACCCGGTACGGATATTCGTGATGGGGGCCAACGAGTGGCGCAGTGAGAAGGAGTGGCCGTTGGCTCGGACACAGTACACGGACTACTACCTCCACAGCGGGGGTCGGGCGAACAGCGCTCGGGGAGACGGGACGCTCACTACCGAGGCCCCGGGTGACGAGTCCTACGACGCCTATCTTTATAACCCGAACAACCCGGTGCCGACTCGGGGCGGGGGGCTGTGCTGCAACGAGGCTGTTTCACCGCCGGGTTCGTTCGATCAGAGTGCTATCGAGGCTAGGGAGGACGTGCTGGTCTACTCGACGGCGGTGTTGGAGCAACCCGTCGAAGTTACGGGGCCGGTTACGGTGACGCTGTACGCGGCATCGTCGGCGGTGGACACGGACTTTACGGCGAAGCTGGTGGATGCGTGCCCGTGTGGGGGAGCGGTCAATCTGGCGGACGGGATAATAAGGGCACGGTACCGGGAGTCGACGAGTGAGGCGAAATTGATAACGCCGGGCGAGGTGTATGAATACAAGATCGACCTGTGGGCGACGAGCAACCTGTTCAAGGCGGGGCACAGGATCCGGCTGGAGATTTCGAGCAGCAACTTCCCGAGGTTTGACAGGAACCCTAATACTGGGGGTGCGCTGGGTAAGGGGACGGACGCCAAGCCTGCATCACAGACTATTCTTCACAATGGCAGTTACGCGTCTCGGGTGACGCTTCCGGTGATACCGGCGTGATCGATAGTGAAAGATGGGGATGGATTCACGCCTCGGCGCACTCATAGCCTGCCTCCGTAGGAATGACTGAGACTGATTGGGCGAACAGGGATGGATTCCGGCTCTCGGCGGCCGGAATGACGGAGGGGGGAGGGGTCGATTAAAAATTAAGAGTCGGATGGAGACGAGGAAAGGAAAAGACTTGATGGCCAAGCACCTGCACTTTAGTGAGGAAGAACTTGCGGGCCGGAGGCGGAGGACGTGTGAGTCGATGGCGGAAAAGGGGCTGGACGGGCTGCTGATCTTCCGCCAGGAGACCATGTATTACCTTACGGGTTACGACACCATGGGCTACACCCAGTTCCAGTGTCTCTACATGGGCGCGGACGGGGACATGACCCTGGTGACGAGGTCGGCGGACCTGCGGCAGTCGGCGTTCACGTCGGTAATCGAGGACGTGCGGATCTGGATGGACAGCGGGGACGCGAACCCGGGGCTGGACGTGAAGAAGGCGCTTGAAGAGAAGGGGTGCGGGGGCAAGAGGCTGGGGGTGGAGTTGGAGGCTTGGACGTTGACGGGGCGTCGGTGGGAGATGATGAAGAGCGCGTTGGATGGTTTTTGCAGCTGGGAGGACGCGTCGCACCTGGTGAGCGAGCTACGGCTAGTCAAGAGTCCCCAGGAGGTCGAATATGTGAGGAAGGCGGCCTCCTTGGCGGATGATGCCTTGGAAGTGGCATACGACCTGTTCGCGCCGGGGGTGCCGGAGCTAGAACTCTTCGCAGGGATGCACTCGGCGATATTCCGCGGGGGTGGGGACTACCCGGCGGGGCGGTGGATAATCGGGTCTGGTGAGAGGGCGCTGATGGTGAGACACATCACGGGCCACGGTGACATTGGAGAGAATGACCAGGTGCAACTGGAGTTCGGGGCGGCTTATCGGCACTACCACTCGTGTCTGATGAGGACGGCGTTGACCGGGGCCCCGGACCCTCAGTATTACAAGATGCACGAGGCCGGGGTGAATGCACTCCAGGCGGCTCAAGGCGCTTGCAAGCCGGGCGCAACCTTCGGGGACGTGTTCGATGCGCACGCCAAGGTTTTTGACGACTCGGGGTTCAAGGAGCACAGGCTGAATGCCTGCGGCTACAGTCTCGGGGCCCTGTACCCGCCGACGTGGATGGACTACCCGATGCTGTTCACCGGCAACCCGGTGGTTATTCAGCCGAATATGGTTATATTCATGCACATGATCCTGCTGGACAGCACCAGGGGCATTACGATGTCGCCGGGAGAGACAGTGCTGGTCACGGAGACGGGATGCGAAAGATTGTCCCGGATGCCGTTGGACTTGGTGGTCAAATAGGCTAGGTGCAAGGATATAAACAGAGATAACAATAACTCGCGCAGGAGGTGAGGCAATGGCCCAGTCGTTCACATGGGAAAAGGCCAGAGAAGAGCTCTTATACCGAAGGAACCGGGCGATGACCCACGGCGGCGATCGTGCCGTGGAGAAGCAGCGATCACGGGGAGGGGGGCTGGTGAGGGACAGGATAGGCACGCTGGCCGATCCGGGAAGCTTCCTGGAGGTCGGGACGATGGCTATCGACCACCGCTTCGATTCCGAGGGCAAGGAACTGGAGCCGACGCCGGCGAGCTACATCATGGGTCTGGCGGAAGTCGATGGCCGGCCAGTGGCGCTCGGGGGCGAGGACTTCACGGTGAGCGCGGGCCACACCATCGGGCTGGACCGGAAGAAGGGTGGGATGGGCGGATTCCTAGAGGACCTGGCCCACGAGTACAGGATCCCATTGATGATTTTCGTGGAAGGGGTGGGGGGTGGTGTCAGCATGCAGCAGACCACGGGCCACGCCCCAATAGTAAGCTCGTCCAGCTTTGGGCGCAGCTACCAGCTATTGGGTGAGGTGCCGGTAATCGCTGCGGGGATGGGGGCATGTGCGGGGGGCTCGGCGGGACGGCTGGTGATCTCTCACTTTTCGATAATGACTCGGGATACGGGGTGCGTTTTTGCGGGGGGGCCACCGGTCGTGGAAAGAGCCTTGGGGCGCAGAGTCAACAAGTTCGATCTGGGGGGCGCGCACGTTCACACAGAACTCTCCGGCACCATCGACAACGTTGCCGAGGATGAGGCGGACGCCATATACCAAATGAGACGATTCCTGAGCTATATGCCGCAGAACGTTTGGGAGATGCCGCCCTTCGTCGAGACAGGGGACCCGCCCGACAGGCAGGACGAAATACTCCTGAGCCTGGTGCCCGAGGACCGGAGGCAGGCCTACGATTCCCACGGGGTCATAGATGTGATTTTCGACCGGGATTCTTTCTTCGAGATCGGACCCGATTGGGGCCGCTCTTTAGTGGTGGGCATGGCTAGGATCGGGGGATACTCGGTGGGAGTACTGGCGAGCAACCCGATGTACATCGGCGGGGCGCTGGACGCGCAGGCATCGCAGAAGCAGGCCCGATTCATTGAGCTATGCGACACGTTCAACCTGCCCATAGTCTACCTGGTGGACGTCCCGGGATTCATGATCGGTGAGGTGGCGGAGAGAGAGGGGACGCTAAGGAAAGGGATGCGGGCCTTGCAGGCGATGATGGAGTCTACGGTGCCGATGGTTACGGTACACATGCGAAAGGCGTTCGGGATGGCGTGCAACTCGACGGCTAACCCGGACCGGCTGCACCTGCGGATTGGCTGGGCGACGGGAGAGTTCGGGGACATGCCGGTGGAAGGCGGCGTATTCGCGGCGTTCCGACGGGAGATAGAGGCGGCGGATGACCCAAATGCCAGACGAAGCCAGATTGAGGCCAGGCTACTGGAAGACTCCTCGCCGTGGAAGACGGCGGAGGCATTCGGCCTGGAGGAGATGATCGATCCTGTGGAGACGCGGTACTACGTATATCGTTTTATAGCGGCGGCCCAGGGGGCGATAAGGAGCAACTTGGGGAAGAAGGCGAGGTATGGGACTCGGTTGTAGGGGAGTGCGACTCTACCCTAAGAATGGCTTGGGGACATCGCACGTTGCTTAGCAACGTGCGATGTTTTTTGCCAAGGCGGCACCTCCCGGAGGTCCACTCGCCCTTCGATAGGCTGAGGGTGCTTTGGGGGGCAGGGCAGGCACGAGACCTGCTCATACGGGGAGGGGATGGGGGAGGACCACGAGGTAATGCCAGTACAGGGAGGGGGACCACCCCCATTCCGTTCTTGAGACCCTTCGACTCCGCTCAGGGCGAACGGAATGCCCTACCTCGGGGGGGATGGCGTCTGCCCCTCGGGAGTGGGGAGTCAGGCGGTTCGCGAGCCGCCCTTATGTGGGGATGGATTCCGGCTCGGGGGCTGGAATGACGGCGTTAAAGGCCTCGGTAGTACACGGCCGAGGGCCTGGGAGTGACGGGGGGTCAAGGATTTAGGGGTGTGGGTTAGAGGGCGCGGAAGGCTTGGTCGGCGGCGGCGAGGGTCTGTTCCACGTCCTGCTCGGTGTGGGCGCAGGAAAGGAACCATTTGCCGTGCATGTTGGCCCTGATTCCTCCCTCCAGGAGTTTTTGGCGGAATGTGACGTAACGCTCGTGGTCCACCTTTTCGTAGAAGGCACGGTAGTCGGGGAGGGAGGACTCGGGGGTGAAGGCCATGGTGAAAATGGAGGATGGGCCCTGTAAGAGGACGTCCTCCTCGTGCTTGCGGGCTAGGTCTCGGAGGCCGTCCATGAGAAGTTCACCGACGTGGTGCATGTGTCGGATGGCCTCACCGTCGTTTTCCCTAAGCTTGTTGATTGTGGTCTCGGCGGCGGCGAGGGAGACGAGGTTGCCGCTGGCGGTCCCTGCGTGCATGACTCGGCCTTGAGATACGGGCTGCATGAACTCTCGCTTACCGGCAACAACGGAGAAGGGGAAGCCGCCGGCCGCGGCCTTGGCCAAAGTGGTTAAGTCGGGAGTTACGCCCAGAAGCTCCTGAGCGCCACCGACGGCGAGTCGGAACCCGGTGATGACCTCGTCGAAGATGAGTACAATCCCGTTTTCGTCACAGAGCTTACGGACGCCTTCCAGGTATCCGGGCTTGGGGAAGGCACTGTTGGTGTTAACGGGGATGGGTTCCATGATGATTGCGGCGATCTCTCCGGGGTGTTTGTGGACAGCGTTGGAGAGGATGTCGAGGTCGTTCCAGGGGAGGACGATTACTTCTTCTGCGGACCCGGGAGACTGGCCTTCGGACTCGGGGACGGGGAGGGGGGAGTCGTAGGGGCCGGCGTCCTGGGTGTTAGGGGCGACGCTGTAAAGGACGGGGTCTGCCCAACCGTGGTAGTGGCCCTCGAACTTGATGATTAGGGAGCGGTTGGTGTAGGCACGAGCGATTCTGACGGCGGCGAGGACGGCCTCGGTGCCTGAACTCCCGAACCTGATCAACTCGGAGGAAGGGACCGAGTCGTTGATTAGCTCGGCGACCGTTATTTCGAGGTCATGTTGGCCGGCGATCATCTGGCCGCGGTCGAGCACCCGGCGGACGGCGTCGAGGAGGAAGTCGGGGGAATGACCGAAGATGGCGGGGCCGTTTCCCATGATGTAGTCGATAAACTCGTTGCCGTCCACGTCGAAGAGTCGAGAACCTTTGGCCCTTTCGAAGAAGAGGGGCACAGGGAGCTCGCCGCGGCGGTGATGGCTGCTGACCCCGCCCGCCAGTGATCGGCTGGACCTTTCATAGAGTTCCATGGACTTATTGAAGTTCATATGTTGGCACTCCTACCTACGTGTTTCCTGTCGGGTCTTCTTTTGACCGGGCCAACTCATCGGCGAGGACGAGGGCCCCGATCAATGATACATCGTCACCGAGGTTGCTGACCTCTAAACGGAGGCATCTTTCGTGGAGGGGGAAGATGTGATTCCGGCAGGTCTTGAATGCGGGACCGAGCATCCGGTCGCCCATGTTTGTCAGGCCCCCACCGACGATGACCATTTCGGGGTTCAAGACATCTACTACGGCGGCGAGCCCTATGCCGGTGAAATAGGCAGCTCTATCGATGACCTCGGTGGCAAGGGAGTCGCCGGATTGAGCTGCCTGGAAGACGGCTTGGGCGTCGATGGCGGAGGGGTCGTAGCGGCTCAACGTGGATTCTCGGCCTTCATTGATTTGACGGAGAACCTCCCTGCGGATCGCGGAGCCGGAGGCGAGGGCCTCCCAGCAGCCCTTCTGTCCGCAACCGCATTGGGGGCCGTCGACCATCAGCTTGATGTGACCCACCTCACCTGCGGCGCCCCTTGCGCCTCGGACCAGTTGTCCATCGGATATGATGCCTGCGCCGATGCCGGTGCTGAGGGTCACGTAGGCCATGTGTCGAGTCCCTTTGCCCACGCCGACTCGATGCTCGGCGATGGCTGCGGCGTTGGCGTCGTTTTCGAGGGATATGGGGAGGGCCAACTCTCTTTGGAGCATATCCCGGAGGGGAACGGTGGTGAATTGAGGGAGGTTGGGGGGATCGACGAGGGCTCCGGCCACGGTGTCGACAGGGCCAGGAGAGGATACTCCGACGGCGACCGCACCACTGGAACCGACCTGTTCCAGGAGACTATGGTACATAGAACTGATTGCTTGGACCATGACCTCAGGGGGTTGGTCTGCGGGGGCGGGGCGACGGGCCTTGGCGAGGATGGAAGATGGGGAGTCGGCGAGGGCGGTGCGAAGGGAGGTGCCACCTATGTCGATGCCAAGTATTAACTGAGTAGAGATGTAGTCGCCGGGTGTCATGAGGGGTGGGGCGGGGACGGGCAAAGTTGGCGCATTATATCATTGGGTGAGAGTTTAGGCAGAAAGGCAATGCAACATGGAATCCCCGACGGTAAGGCTTGAGATTTTCGAAGAATCGATAGACGAGGCTGATCCCGATGCAAATTTCAAGCAGGATGTGGCGCTCTATAGCCAGATAGACCCGATGCCTACACTGGAGGGTATGAGCCGAAGCCTGGGATTGCCCGTTGGTGCGATTGCCAGGTACGTGTTGGTTAAATGGGCGACGTCTGGGAGTGAGGGTGCGATGGAGGTGGGGCCTAGGGTGGTGCGGCAGATGGCAGCGGTGGTGTCGGAGGCGGAGGAGTTGGGGGAAGATAGTGCGAGGCTTGTGGCGTATGAGAAATTGTCGGGGATAGTGTCTTGGCTGGAGACGATTTGGGAGGGGGAGTGGGTGGGGGATGCTGGAAGTGGATACTAGACATAAGGAATATGTAAGGGCAGGGAGTGTTTTCTCGGAATAAGGAGGTGAGGTCAATGGATGAATCGAGAACAGAGACGTCTTGCAAGGACGATGGATCAGGGGAACACAAGCGAAGATTCGACTTGAATATCATGCTTGAGCAAATCCAGCCGGAAAATATTCACGCGGAGATAGACTTTGGGCCTCCCGCGAGGTAAAGAAGAGTGGTAGGGTCGTTTCATTAGGCGAACCTTGGGTAAGGAGTGGATAGGGTTATCTCGCCCCTTAGAAGTCTCTGCATAGCTAGTCGTTTTTTGGATGCCGATCTCTGGATTCCGGCTCGGTGGCCGGAATGACGGTCATACGGGAGCATCACTATGAGTGACACCTAGAGACCCGTCCGGAGTCGTGTGGTATTTTGGGATGCGATGAGTAATATGGACCTCCGGCCCAAGCTGAGAGCTTTGGACATCAAGAGGGTGCAGCAGCGGGGTCGGGAGTATCTGCATTTGCGGGACCCGATGTCGCTTTCGAGTGAGGAGCTTCTTGTACCGCTGCAACTGATTCCTCTCCTAGCACTCAGCGACGGGCAACGGGACTTGGGCAGTATCAGATCGGCGGCGATGCTGCTTCACGGGCTCTCGATTACGCAGGAGCAGGTGGACACGTTCTTTGGCCGCCTGGACGAGGCGCTCCTGTTGGAAGGGCCACGGTTCGAGGAGGCTCGGGTGCGGGTTCTGGAGACATACCGCGGCTTGCCTTACAGGACTCCAGCGTTGGCCGGGCCCAGCTATCCGGCGGACCTGGTTGCTTTGGAGAAGATGCTGGACGAGTATATGGAGGAGGTTGGGGAGGAGTCTCTTTATACTGTGGGAACCCCAACCCAACGCCCTCATCCCGTTCGGTCAACCCTTCGATCCTCCACAGGCGGACTTGCAGCAGATCAGGGCGAACGGAATGAGGGTGCCCCCCCACCGGGAACTGAGGGGAGGGTGGTGGGGGTGCTGAGTCCGCATATTGATTATCGCCGTGGGCACCGGAGCTATGCGAAGACCTGGCGGCATGTTTCCGAGGCGGCGGGAGAGTGTGAATTGGCAATAATTCTCGGGACGGACCACGCTGGTGGAGACTGCAAGATAACTCCGACTCTACAGAGCTACGCGACACCGTGGGGCCCGCTTCCGACGGACAAAGAGTTGGCGAAGTCTTTGGCGGTGGGGTTGGGTGGGGAGTCTGCGTTTGAGGAAGAGGAGCACCATATCAAGGAACACTCGATAGAATTGGCACTGGTCTGGCTGCACTACCTGGTGAGGAAGGGAAATCCCAAGGGGCGTGTGCCTTACGTGCTGCCCGTTCTGTGCGGTCATATGGGTAGGTACGTTCACGGGGGTGGGGTGGCGGAGGGGGAAGCGTCGTTTGATTTTGTGGTGTCGGAGTTGCGGGGGGTGATGGAGAGCCGAAAGACCTTGGTGATAGCCGCCGGGGACCTGGCGCACGTAGGCCCGGTTTTCGGGGACCACGCGCCGTGGGGTCGGAGCGAACGGGCGGCTCTCAAGAGAGCCGACGACCTGTCTCTGGAGGCTGCCTGTAATGGAGATGCCGAGGGTTTCCTGGAGGGAGTACGGAGTGAAAAAGACCAGCGGCGAATCTGTGGATTGACACCGATTTACCTGGCGCTTCGGGCGCTGGGGTCGGAGGTATCAGGCAGAGTAACGGCGTATGATCAGTGTCCGGCGGACTCTATGGGCGGGTCTTTGGTCTCGGTGGCCGGTGTAATATGGCAAAATTAAGGTAGAAGCGATCGGACACATTACCTTTGCCTATATTGAACGTTATCTAATCTGGACAAGATGATGATGTATGGTGCAGAACTTGAAGACCGGGGCGCGGGCCAAGGGCCGGGCGTCAGAATAGACCATTGAGAGGGTCAATATGAGGAAACATCGCCGATTGAAGAGGATGGGGCTGGGACTGGTTGCCGTTCTGCTGATTCTGGCAGTAACAGCGGCTGCGTGTGGAAGTGAGAGCACCCCTACGGGTGAAGCGAATACTGCTACAGCGACCGAAGGAGATACGTCGGACCCCACAGCCACGACAGATCCTACTGCTACGCCCTCGGGGCCGGTGGAGTCGCCGACGCCGAGAGTGATTTCAGATGTGCCGGGAGAGGTGGGAAGCCTCGCGCCTGACCTGAGTGGCATATCCGGGTGGATCAACACGGAAGAGTTCACGCTGGCCAGCCTTCGGGGCGAGGTTGTTCTAGTCGACTTTTGGACGTACACGTGCGTCAACTGCCTCAGGACACTGCCCTACCTTAGAGAATGGCATGAGAAGTATGCCGACCTGGGCTTGAACATAGTCGGGGTACACACGCCGGAGTTCGAGTTCGAGAAAGACTTCGACAACGTCGTGGCGGCGGTGAAGCAGCACGACCTGGGTTGGCGGATGGCGCAGGACAACGACTTCAGGACGTGGCGGTCTTATAACAATCGGTACTGGCCGGCCAAATACCTGATAGACCACGAAGGCGTGATCCGTTACCGGCACTTCGGAGAAGGCCGGTATGACGAGACTGAGGAACGGATCCGGGACCTGCTAACGGAGATCGGGGCTGACGTGTCCGACATCCAGGCAAACAGAGACGCGGGGCCGGATCTGGACGATGGGGCATACGACGAGGATGGCCGGGTACAGCAAACTCGGGAGCTGTACGCCGGCACCGACAGGAACATGGGAGCGCAGATACCGTATTACGGCAACAACGAGTACTTCTTCGCGGACTTTAACACCTCAAATGAATACGAAGACCCGGGCCAGCACAGGAACCACTACCTGTACCTGAATGGTCACTGGGTGAACGGTTCGGAGAGCATTGAACATGACAGGGCAACCGAGAACCTGGAAGACTACATAGCCCTTAAGTTCTTCGGCACGTCTGTCAATGTCGTAATCAATAGCGAGGGTACAGAGCCATACGACGTGGTTATAACCATTGACGATAAACCTGTAGCGCAGGAAGCGTGGGGCGGTGACCTACGGCTGAACGGGGAAGAGATGACGGTGATCACGGTGGACGAGCCGAGGCTTTACAGGCTGATACGGTTACCGGCGTACGGGAGCCACGAACTGAAACTTAGCTCCAACTCGGAGGACTTCAATGTCTATGCATTCACGTTCGGATCCTACGCCACGGGCTTTTAGGCGGATTCAGAAGTCTCGGATGGCCAAGGGGCTTGCCCTTCTTGTCCTTGCCCTAGCCGCGAGCCTGCTAGCATTGCAGGCGTGTGGCGGAGGAGCAACACCCGCGACTGCGACGCCGACTACAACCCCCACGGAGACCCCAGCGGGAATGGCCGCGCTAACTTTTCCGGACCTAGAGGGGCTGCTGGGAACCAAAGACCTGGGGGTCGGTACCAACAGAATTTCCTTCGTGCTTCAAACATCTCAGGGGCTAGTGACGCTTCCCCAGATACAGGTGAGGAGCCTGTACGACGGAGATGAGATGGAAAAGGTGACGGGGAGGTTTCACTTGTGGCCGTTTGGGACTCGTGGAAACTATGTCTCGGAGATGACTTTCGGCAAGGCCGGCGACTGGCAAATCGAAGCGGTGATAGCTAGCGGTGAGGAGACTTTGGCTTCCGCGGTGATGGATATAGAAGTCAAAGAGGAGACCTTCACCCCGATTATTGGCTCTACACCGCCTCTTACGGTTAACAAGACGGCAACAGACGAGGCAGGATTGACGGAGATAACGACCTGGCCTCGGGCCGATATTGACCTGTACCAAATAACGATAGCGGAGGCGCTGGAATCAGGGATGCCGTCTGTAGTGGTGATGTCGAGCCCCGGGTTCTGCACATCACCGACGTGCGGGCCGCAGGTCGACACCGTTACTGAGCTGAAAAACCTGTATGCAGAGCAGGCCAACTTCATTCACGTTGAAATCTATGACAACCCGGTGGAGATCCAATCAAGCCTAGACATGGGAATCTACTCACCCGTGGCGCTGGACTGGGGATTGACTGAGCCCGAGGACTACCTGAACGAGTCCTGGGTATTCATCATCGACGGTGATGGACTTATCCGGGCCAAGTACGAGGGTTACGCATCTTTGGACGAGCTGGAGCGAGGGTTGAAGGAAGTGCTGTGATCCTAGGATTAGATTGACCCGCCCGCCCTCACTTGCATTTAGAAATATGGGAACCTGCCAAGCAGGCTCCCATATTTTGCTTTGTGAGATGGAATAGGGAATCACCCTCATTCTCCTTGGCGAGTATTCTGCCCTAGCCTCTCACGCCAGTGGCGCCATCCAGATCACCTTTCCTCCCTCCCCCCGCTTATACTTCGAGAGCCTCAGCACGAGCGCCCCCAGCCCCACCAGCACTGGTTATGCGAAGGTCTCGTGGAGGGGGAGGAGATAAGAGCAATCCCACGGCAACGAGGGTAACCCCTCGGGTGGTGCCCTTACATGGAGGGGTGGGCGTTTAGCCAGTTGGCGATTTGGTCGGCGTTTAGTTCCAGCCAACGGGCGTTGAGGCGGATGCTCTCCAGGGACTGTTGTACGGTGCGCTGGGCGCCGGCAACCGGGTTGGCCTCGAAGAAGGCCTCGACCTCGTTAGCTCTCTCGAGTGTGGTGAAATCTTCGGTGATGGAGACGAGGCGCATGATCATGAAACCGCCCTTGCCGTAGCGGCGGTCGAACTCGGACCAATTCTCCTTTACGAAGTCCCAAGTTAGGTCCCGACCGAATCGGTTGGCGGCGACGCTGATGATTACGAGGGGGGTGTCCTGAGAACGGACATCGTCGGAGAGGGAACGTTCAAGGGTCTCTTGCAGGAGAATCGGGTCCCGGGGGCGGGAGACAGCACCGAGGAGGCGACGCTTCTCTTCTTGGAGGGTGGCTTTCTTTTCCATGTCCCAGAGAGTGTCGTAGAGGTCGCGGTCGGCGTCCAGGGCGGCGAGAGAATAGACGACACCCCTGATGTCGGCGCGGAGGGAGGCAGGATCCCGCAAGGATTCCTGAAAGCGATCGCGGGCCTCTTCCAACACGGACTCGTTCCCCAAACCTCCGGCGCGGGCCAGGACAGTAGTGCGGAGCAGGGCGTCGAGGTGGCCTTCGCCGGGGGACTCTTCCCAGCCAAGCCGCGACGCGATGTCTTCATAGACGGTCTTATTAAAGGCACGCATCTTATCGAGGGACGGGTGGTCGGCGAGGAGGACTTCTATCTCGCGGAGGTTGGTGGACAGGTCGGTCCATACGGTGGCGTCGGTCTCGGCTTTGTAGGCTCCGACCAGGTCGAGGTATCGAGTTGCGGGCTCCATACCGGCGCGGACGAGGGCAAAGAGGTCAGACTGGAGGCCGAGGCGGTCGGTGGGAGGGAGCTCGAATGAGGAGGCAGCGTCGAGCAGGGGGGACAGGGCGTCGGGAGTGTAGCGGACGCGGTAGAAGCCGGTTTGGCCGGGGTTAACTTTAGTCCAACTATTCTTACCGGATTCCGGTTCTATAGGAATTGTAAGACTGGAACTTTCCATAAGGACAGGTGGGGTGGGAGCGCTATCGGAGGTGATGACACTCACGGGGACCCTCCAGGTGGTGGGGCCGGGGTCTTGACCGGCAAGGCGGTCGTACAGGAAGCGTTCTTGGGTAAGGGACAAGGCTTTGCCGTCAGCGGAGGTCTCGACGGTAAGGACGGGGAAGCCAGTCTGCTTGATCCAGGAGTCCATAAGTGAGATGACGGGCTGACCGGACTCGTCTTCCATGGCCTGCCAGAGGTCGGCGCCACGGGCGTTGCCGTACATGTGTCGGGAGAGGTAGGCGTGAAGGCCTTGTCGGAAGGCGTCTTCGCCGAGGTACTGTTCGAGCATCCAAAGGATTGAAGCGCCCTTGTTGTAGGAGATTTCGTCGAAAATCTCTCGAATTTCGCCGGGGTCCTTGACGTTGGCCTCTATGGGGTGGGAGTTGCGTAGGGCATCGGTGCGGAGGCCCACGCCGACGTCCTGATAGAGGAACTGTGTCCACATGGACCATTCGGGGTAGAGGGCGGCGGTGGCCTTGTTACCCATCCAGGAGGCGAAGCTTTCGTTGAGCCAGAGGTCGTCCCACCAGTCCATCGTGACTAGGTCGCCAAACCACATGTGGGCCATTTCGTGGGCGATGATCTCGACGATGCGCTGGCGGGTGGGTGCGGCGGAGTTTTCGGGGTCGAATAGGAGGGCTACCTCACGGTATGTGATCGCACCCCAGTTTTCCATAGCGCCGGCAGCGAAGTCTGGGATGGCGAAATGGTCGAGCTTTTCCAAGGGATAGGGGATGCCGAAATAGTCGTTGTAATACTCCAGGAGACGAATCGCGGTATCGAGGGCGAATTGGCCGAGATGCTCGTTGCCGCGGGTGGCGAATACGCGCATGAGGGTGCCGTTAGGCGCGGTGGCTTCTACGCTGGCGAGGTCGCCGACGATGAAGGCCAGAAGATAAGTGGACATGCGAGGGGTCTCTGCGAAAGAGACGGTCTTGAGGCCATTCCCCGCGTCGGACTCGCTTACCGCAGGGGTGTTGGATACGGCGGTGAGGTTAGACGGGACGGTCATGGAAACCTGAAAGGTTGCCTTGAGTGCGGGTTCGTCCCAGCAGGGCAGCGCGCGTCGGGCGTCGGTGGCCTCAAACTGGGTGGTGGCGAGGTACTGTTCGTTGCCCTCGGTGTCCTGGTAGCGGCTGCGGTAGAAACCCTTGAGCTGGTCGTTAAGGGTACCGCGGTAGGAGATAGAGAGGGTGGCGGGGCCAGGGGCGGCCTCCGATTCCAAGGTGATGGTTGCCGTTTCGGCTTCTTCATCGACGGCAAGAGAACGGGCCTGGATGGTGGTTTGCCCCTGAGTAAGAGTTGCTTCGTGGAGGGAGAGCTCAGCGGCGTTGAGGACGATGTCTGTGACTGGGGTTTCTATGTTCACATCGACGTCGACCTGGCCCTCGAAAGTGAAGTCCTGGAGGTCGGGGGTGAGGGATAGACGGTATTTCTCGGGAAGGACGGAGTTGGGCAGTTGTCGGGCGGGGCCGGTCGCCATGTTTGCTCCTTACGGGCGTCAGTAGTTATAGGGTAGTGGGGGGTCGCCCTGTGTGTTGAAGGGGCTGATATAGTTTTCTCACATTATCGCAGGAAATAAAAGACAGGACCGGAGAGATACGTGGAGAGACTCAGGGCAATACTGAAAGGAATCGATGGCCGGGGGTACGGGGCGTACAAGGAGCTGAGCGGTCAGCGGTTTGCCTTCGACATGTTCACGCTGAACATCGACCACGTGCAAGGGGACCCCTTCGCCTCGCCGAGCAGAGTTCATGTTAGGGTGCCGCAGAGAATGGCTCGGTTCCCGGTACATCTGTTTGAGTCCCGGTCTCGGGAGATAGCGCTGCGGGACTGGATATTGAGGGTGTGGATCGGGGCGCTTAGTAAGGTGGCAACGAGGGAGGGGGGGATGAAGTCGGCGACTCTACCAGGGCAAGAAGTGTTGGAGCGGAGCGCGGTGCTGGTGGATGAGGAGTCGGTGGAGGTGCGATTCCTGGTTGGGCTGCCGGCGGCGGGGCGGAGGGTGCTGGGTCGGGAGACGGAGGACATTCTGGTGAGACGGTTGCCGGAAGCGGTGCACGCGTCGTTGCTGCACGAGAATGTAGACGGGGATGCGGTTACCAGACACGTGCTGGCTGCGGAGGATGCGGATAGTCTTCGGGACATGCTGGACAAGGCTGGGTTAGTGGCTTTCGTTGCAGATGGCAGGATACTTCCCAGGAAGAGTGGGGTGGAGGCCGGGCCTTTGGCCGGAGGGATTCCGTTCCGCTCGCCGGAGACGTTACGTAGGGAATTCACTCTGCCGAACCGGGGTCGGGTGGTGGGGATGGGAGTTCCTAAGGGAGTGACGCTGATAGTCGGGGGTGGATTTCACGGGAAGTCGACGCTGCTGAGGGCGCTGGAGAGGGGCGTGTACAACCATGTCCCGGGGGACGGTCGTGAGTTGGTAGTGACGGACTCTACGGCGGTAAAGATCAGGGCGGAGGATGGTCGAAGTGTGGCGGGGGTGGATATATCGCCGTTCATATCGGGGCTGCCGGGCGGTCTTGATACCAGGCATTTCAGCACGCCAAACGCGAGCGGGGCCACGTCCCAGGCAGCCAACATCATCGAGGCGCTGGAGTCGGGGTGCAGGGTATTGCTCTTGGACGAGGACTCTTCGGCGACGAATTTCATGATCCGGGACCGGAGGATGGAAGCACTGATAGAGAAGCGGCACGAGCCGATAACGCCATTTTTGGACCGGGTAAGACAGATGTACTCGGAGCACGGGGTGTCGACAGTGCTGGTGATGGGGGGCTCGGGGGACTATTTCGAGGCGGCTGACACGGTGATATCGATGGTGGAATACGTGCCGGTGGACTCGACTAAGGAAGCTCGGGAGGTGGCTCGGGCCTACCCGACGGGGAGGAAAGGGGCGCATGCGGGCGTGTTCGAGCCATCATTGATAAGGAAACCCATGCCTGGATCATTGAACCCGGTGAAAGGCCGTAGGTCGTCATATACGCGGCCTCGGGGGTTGAAGACGCTGACTTATGGGGAGAGCGACATCGATCTGACCGCGGTGGAGCAGCTAGTGGAGCATGGGCAGGTGGAGGCTATAGGTCAGGCTATGGCAGAAAGGGTAAGGACCAGCGGGGCTGATTTGAAGAGGATCATCGATGAAGTGGAGGAGGTGATCAAGGAGTCGGGGTTGGATGCGTTGACGTCTCGGCCCCACCCCGGAAATTTGGCCTACTTTAGACCGCAAGAACTGGCAGCGGCGATCAACAGGCTGAGGACGCTGCGGGTCACGGGATAGGGACTATCTGCGGACTATCAAGTGACTTGGAAGACCCATACTTCGTAGTAGAAGTCGGGCTCTTTCTTGGGCATTGGAGGGAAGGGGAGGGTCTTTTCCACAAACTTCCATTGGCCTCGGGACTCCAAGGCGTTCTGGACTTCCTCAAAGCCCATGTGCTTATAGACAACGGGTCTTAGGGTGTAGGCGACATAACCACCGGGCCTAGTTACGCGCACCAACTCTTCAAGGCAGCGGGCCGGGGCGTGCCCCATTGCCATAGTGCCAACGGAGATGACGGCGTCGAATTGGTCTGATTGGAAGGGCAGAGGCTGACCCAACTCCACGCAGTAGAGGCCTTGGTAGACTTTCTTTGGCAGGGCTTTCTTCATCATCTCGTGGGCCATGTCGATACCGAAAAGATAGCGGTAGCCGCGTCTGAAGAGAGCCTGGGCGACTAGGCCGGTACCGGCGCCGGCGTCGAGGATTCGGGCGGCGGGGGAAATGTATCGGGATAGGACCTCTGCAGTGTATTCGGGCGAAGTCCAGCCCCATTCGCCTTCCAGAGAATCGTCGTAGTTCTCGGCCATGCGATCGTATCGCTGGGCGAGTTCCTTGACGTCTTGAGCGGTGTGGATGCGCTGGAGGTCGAAGCGGGTGGGATCCATTTTTATTGGAGGCTCGATAATCGATTTGAAGAGGTCAAGCTACGAGGGGTCTGACTTCGGTGGCGAACTGCTCCATTGACTCAAGGACCTCGGTCACGGAACCGGACCTGTAAGAGAAGAGGAAGTACTCCACACCTACTTCTGCGTAGCGGCGGATGTCTTGGGCGATCTGCTCGGGGCTGCCGGAGAGGGTCCTGCGCTCGGAGCTATCAACGCCGTAATCGAAGCCGAGATCGGTGCTGAAGCAGGTCTTGATGGAGGCCGGGTCCCGGCCTGCTTTTTCGGTGAGGGAGGCGAGGAGCTGTATTTTGCTTTTGAGCTCATCGGGTTCCAGGCCAGCGGTACCACGGAGACCGATGGGGAGCCATGCGTCACCGAGTCGCGCGGCGCGTCGGATGGCGGGGCCGCTGTGACCACCGACCCAAATGGGTGGTCCTGGCTGCTGGACAGGCTTGGGGGAGAACTTATAGCCGGCCGCGTGGGCGAACTCACCTTTGAACTCGGGGTTGGGGTTGGTCCAGAGCTCCCGATATAGTTCGAGGTATTCATCGGTGACTCGGCCACGGTGGGGGAAGGGTGGGGAGTCAAGGGCTTCGAATTCCTCCTCCATCCACCCTGCTCCGATGCCCAGGATTACCCTTCCGCCGGAAAGGAAGTCCAGGGTGGATATCATCTTAGCGGCCAGTACCGGGTTCCTGTAGGGCAGGACGAGGACGTGTGTGCCGAGCCGGACCTTGTTCGTGACGCCGGAGAGGAAGGCAAGGGTGGTTAGGGGTTCACAATAGGGGGAGTCGGGGTTGAAGGGGAGCTCACCGGAATCGCTGTAGGGGTAGAGGGGTGCGATGTCGGTTGGGATGACGATGTGGTCGCTGACCCAGACGGAATCGAAGCCGTTTTTCTCGGCGGTCTGGGCCATGACTTTAAGGTTCTCGGCTGAGGTAAGCTCTCCTCTGTTAGGAAGGGTACATCCGAACTGCATGGCGGTTTCCTCCGTGGCGGTGGCGATTGGGGACGGGGAGATTATATCGCAGGGGGTGTAACGAGATTAGGGTAGCGGGTTAAGACTCCTCTTCGTCCAGAGAGAAGAGGGGCAATTGTCCGAAGTCCTGGAAGCCAGAGACGCCGACACCCAAGAGACGGAACTCCAAGCCGGGGTTAATTTCCCGACGCAGGAGACTGCGGGCGGAGCGGAAGATGTCGGATGCGTCGTCAATGGGTGTACGAGAGGTCTGCTGGCGGGTGAAGGTGGTGAAATCGGACAGACGGAGCTTAATGGAGACGGTCTTGCCTCGGAGCCCCTCTTTCTTGAGGCGGGAGCTCACCTCGTCGGATAGATTTTTGAGGGAGGCCTCTATACGGTCTCGGCTGCCGACATCCGTGGGGAAGGTGGTCTCCGAACTGACGGACTTGGTCTCGCGGGAGGGGACGACGGGCTCGCGATCAAGGCCCAAGGCTCGTTCCTTAAACTCGGGGCCACGCTTGCCGAAGGTGTGGATAAGCCAGTCGTCCTTACGGTCTGCCAAGTCTCCGATAGTGTCGATGCCATAGCGACGGAGAAGCTCGGCGGACTTTTCTCCTACACCCCAGAGAAGACCTACGTCCAAGGGTCTAAGGAACTCCACCTCCTCGCCGGGTCTGACGAGAAGGAGGCCGTCGGGCTTTCCGAGTTGGGAAGCGATCTTGGCCACGGTCTTGGAGATTCCACCGCCGACGGTGACAGGTAGACCAGTAGCCTTTAGTACATCCGACTTCAGCTCTGCTGCCGTGCGCTGGACGGCGCCGCGGGGCACCTGCTCGGAGATGTCCAAGTAGGCTTCGTCGAGAGAGAGGGGCTCGACCAGGGGGGTGAGGGCCCGGTAGACGGCCATGACCTGTTCGGAGAGCTCCCGGTAACGGTCGAAGCGGGGCGGGACTCGGATGAGGGGAGGGTGGAGCCGGAAGGCGGTGCGCATGGGCATGGCTGAACGGATGCCGAATTTGCGGGCCTCGTAGGAGGAGGCGGCGACAACCCCGCGGACTGTTGGTGAACCGCCGACTACTAGAGGTAGCCCCCTGTAGCGCGGGTTGTCGAGCTGCTCGACGGAGGCATAGAAGGCGTCGAGGTCGGCGTGGAGGATGTAGCGCCAGGGGTCGGGTTGCATGGGTGGATTTTAGCGGATTGGGAGACTCTGTTCTTGGATGATCGAAGGCCGGGCCGCGTCCTCGAACCTATCCACTAGGGATCCGGGATTGAATGGATCTATGTTGCTATGCACTACTTGTTCAACAAATGGGAAGAACGTATGACGTCGTGTAAGAGGAGCATGTATGATTTGCAGTGCGGAGAAACGCTAAGGAAACGCTCCGAGACTTCTGGAAGCACCATCCGGACTCCGAGCAGTCTCTTAAAGCATGGTATCTAGAAGTTAGAGAAGCAGAGTGGGCTACCCCGGTCCAACTCCAAAAGCGCTATCCCAGCGCCAGTATCCTGGTCAATAACCGTGTTGTATTCGACGTTGGGGGTAACAAATATCGATTGGCAGTTTGGACCCGTTACCAACAGAACATGGTCTATATTAAATGGTTCGGGACTCATGCTGAGTACGACCGTGTCGATGACGAGAAGGTGGGGAGATGAACAACATAAAGGCGATCCGAACAGAAGAAGACTACGAAGCCGCCTTGGCGCGGATCGAGGAGATCTTCGACGCGGAAGAAAGCACCCCGGAGAAAGAGGAGCTAAAGATTCTGGTAGACCTGGTGTCGGTTTATGAGGACCTCAACTACCCGATAGGGCCTCCAGAACCTATTGCTGCAATCGAGTTTCGTATGGATCAAGTGGGATTGATGGCTTGAGATGGGAAATTACCGGCTGCTGAGCCAGTTCGTTGGGTCGGGAG
Source organism: Dehalococcoidia bacterium (assembly GCA_965222055.1). Classification (GTDB taxonomy): domain Bacteria; phylum Chloroflexota; class Dehalococcoidia; order Plut-88900; family Plut-88900; genus Plut-88900. The sequence goes on along the minus strand of CBDCTF010000007.1, from coordinate 1,956,493 downwards.
AAGTGCGTCGGCAGTTTGAGGGGGTCGGGTTAAGACAAGAATCGTTGGCTTAATGAGTTAGGACACGAAATGCCCAGGCAGAACACACGATTAGCAATCATCTATGACTTTGATGGGACATTGGCTCCCGGCAATATGCAGGAACCCCAGTTCATTCCCGATATCGGAATGAGCCCCAAAGTTTTTTGGGCGGAGGTCAATCACCTCTGTGAAATTAATAAATCAGACAAAATCCTAATGTACATGCACCTCATGCTAAAGAAGGCGAATGAGAAAGGTGTAAAGGTAGATCGGAAAGGCTTTCGTGATCAGGGTCGGAGGGTTGCGTTTTTTGAGGGGGTCGAAGAATGGTTCGACCGTATCAATGCCTACAGCGAAAGCAGGAATATTATTAACGAGCATTATATTGTGTCATCAGGTAATGCAGAAATTATTGAGGGAACCAAGATAGCTCGGCATTTCAAGGAAATCTACGCATCCAGGTTTATGTTCGACCAACATGAAGTCGCTGCGTGGCCTGCGCAGGCAGTGAATTACACTACGAAAACCCAGTTTCTCTTCAGAATCAACAAAGACGTGCACGAATTGACAGATGACAAAAGAATTAACGAGTTCGTAGAGATGAAGGAACGCCCGGTCCCATTTGAAAATATGATCTATATTGGGGACAGCGCGAATGATATTCCGTGCTTCAGACTAGTCAAAGACTCTGGTGGACTCTCCATAGCGGTTTATGAACCCCGTGGCAAGAATGCGCTTATGGAAGCTAAGCAATTTCTTAAAGATAACCGTGTCAACTGCGTTGTCCCGGCCGATTACCAGGAGGGCTCAGATCTAGACGGAGTTGTCAAAGCGCAGGTCGATCTTGTCGCCGCACGCGCAAACGTAAACCGCAGATTGGCCCGACGTCGGACCTCCAGGAAAGACCCAAAAGCGTGAAGACTCAACAAGAACAGCGCGTAGATTGTGGGGTACTGGGACGCTGGGCGAAATTGAAAGGACAAGTGGGCGTGGGCTATACTGATTTATGCTGATTCCCGACAAGTGTAAGCGATGAGTAAAGAGAAGCTTCTTTCCAGCTTAGAGAGGTATTTGCCCGAGGACAAGATCGGGTTTGTGTCTGACGCGTACGATTTTGCGGAACTGAGTCATAGGGGACAGGCACGGCTCTCGGGTGAGCCGTACATTCAACACCCTCTTTCTACTGCACTGCACCTAGTGGACCTGAAGCTGGATGCCAACTGTATCGCTGCCGCTTTACTTCACGACGTGATAGAGGACTGCGATGTCACGCCTGAGCAGTTGGATGAGCGGTTTGGGCCGGAGGTGACTCGGCTGGTTGACGGAGTTTCCAAGCTGACGAGGCTGGAGCTTATGGCCATCCGCAGGGCAAACGGGCACGGGATGGACGACTCGGCGACTCAGGCCGAGAACCTGCGCAAGATGCTGGTGGCCATGGCGCAGGACATCCGGGTGGTGCTGATCAAGCTGGCCGACCGGCTGCACAACATGAGCACGCTCAGGGCACTGCCTCGACAGCGGCAACTGAATATCGCTCGGGAGACATTGGACATCTATGCGCCCTTGGCCCACCGGCTCGGGATGGCCGATCTGAAGTGGAAGCTGGAAGACATGGCTTTCCGCTTCCTGCAACCCGACAGGTATCGGGAGATTTCCCGTCTGTTGACCCAGAAGAGGGCAAAGCGGGAACGCTACGTCTCCCAGGTCACCCATTCGTTGAAGTTGGCGTTGGATGATGCCGGGATAGAGGCGGAGGTGACGGGTAGGCCGAAGCACATATACAGCATCCACCGGAAGATGGCTCGATATGCGGCACAGGGCAAGGAGTTCGATCAGATCCACGATCTGTTCGCCCTACGGGTTCTGGTGAAGCAAGTAGCGGACTGTTACGGCGCGTTGGGAGTATCGCATGCGCTTTGGCATCCGATACCCGGTCAGTTTGACGACTACATAGCCAACCCTCGGGAGAACAGCTATCAGTCGCTGCACACGAGTGTCATGGCCGAGGGCGGGGTGCCGATGGAGGTCCAGATCCGCACCTTCGAGATGCACCAGGTGTCGGAGTTCGGGATAGCGGCACACTGGCGATACAAGGAGGGGGCCAAGGGCACGAGCCATTTCGAGGAAAGGATGACGTGGGTGAGGCAACTACTGGAATGGCAGAGGGAGGTGTCGGGGGCGGAGGAGTTCCTGGAATCGGTCAAAACGGACCTTCTGCCGAACCAGGTATTCGTATACACGCCCAAGGGAGAAGTGAAGGAACTACCTGCAGGGGCCACGCCGATAGACTTCGCATACCGGATTCACACGGACATCGGGCACAAGTGCAGTGGGGCCAAGGTAAACGGCAAGCTGACGTCGCTGGACTACCAGCTCGAGAACGGCGACACGGTGCAGATACTGACCAGCAAAAAAATTCAGGGCCCGAGGCTCGACTGGCTGAACCCTGATTTGAGCTATGTAAACACGGCCGGGGCCAGGCAGGCCATTCGCATATGGTTCAGGAAGCAGGAGCGGGCCGAGAACATGCAGCGCGGCCAAGACCTGATCGAGAAAGAACGTAAGCGGCTGGCACTGGACTTCACGGTGGATGAGATTGCCGACAAGCTGAGCTTTACCACACGGGACGACCTGTACGCGGCTATAGGATCGGGCGCGATCAGCATCCACCAGATAACGACACGGTTAGCGGGCACCGAGAAGCAAGCGCCTTCCTATGGTCCGATTACGGAGACCGACACGGGTTTCGCTGCGGGGGTCACTGTGATGGGTGTGGGAGATGTGCTGACCCGCCTCGCGAGGTGCTGTCAGCCCTTGCCGGGCAACGAAATCATGGGGTTCATCACGCGGGCCCAAGGGGTAAGCGTTCATCGGAAGTCTTGTCACAACATAACTAATGTGACGGAGCCGGAGAGGCTAATCGAGGTGGGGTGGGGTTCGACTGCAAGGCTGTATCCTGTTAGAATCGAAATCGAAGGCAAGGACAGGGTAGGGTTGCTGAGGGACATAACGACACTAGTTTCGGCAGAGAAAGTAAATATATCGGGAGTATTAACTGAGGCGCACGAGGACGGGACGGTCACGGAATATCTGAGTCTGGGTACGAACGGCATCAGCCAGCTAAGCCGGATATTCAATCGGCTGGAGACGGTGCCGGGAGTGCTACGGGTCAGGAGGAGCGACCACCATTCTCAGGCCGTAAAGACGGCTGGATAGTCCCAGCGTCGAGAGGAACTTAGGAGATTGGCGAATACAAAGTCCGCAGAGAAATCGGCGAGGGTGACAGCACGAAAGACGGTGATCAACCGCCGTGTAACGAGCGCCCTGAAAACAACGGTTAAGAGCGCGAGGAATTCGACGGAAGATGGAGACGTGGCCGCAGCGCAGAGATCGACGCGGGCGGCGTTGTCTTCTTTGGATAAAGCCGGGTCCCGGGGGTACATACACCCGAACAAGGCGTCCAGGACTGCGTCCAGGCTGATGAAGGACCTCAACAAGATGATGAGCGACCCGACACCTTCGGCCAAGCCCAAGGCGGGATCGGGGCGTCGTGGGAGCAGCAAGAAGAAGTAGCGGCCCGGCTCCTTTTACTCACTCTCGGCCCATTTGAGATTAGAAACCTCCGGACTTTCGGCTTAACGAACAGTCCAGAGGTTCTTTTTGTCGGGGGGTAGGGTGGGGTGGAATTGGGGACAAGGGTGGAGTAGTCTCCGGATTCCTTGCGGGGCCTCGGGATGGTGGAGGGGGGCAACTACGCTGAGCCACGGTCTCCTGACCAAGGATGAATCGGCCTACCCCGACCTCCCTTTCAATATACAGGTGTAAAGGGAGCCACAGGCGTGTGCCCCAGCCCCCCGCTCGACTCTTCGACTCGGCTCAGGATGAGCGGCACCTCCCGGGGATGGATTCCGGCTCGGGGGTGGGTATGACAGGTGGAGGGGGAGTTTTCTTAGGCTTGGGTGGTAGGTGAAGGGGGGGTGAGGTGACTGGGCTTATGCCTTAGACCCCTTGCGGAGCCTCGGGACGGTGGAGGGGGGCGACTACGCTGGGCCACGGTCTCCTGACCAAGGATGAATTGGGCCTACCCCGACCTCCCTTTCAATATACAAGTGTGAAGGGAGCCACAGGCGTAGCCCCCCCGCTCGACCCTTCGACTCGGCTCAGGATGAGCGGCCCCTCCCGGGGATTGATTCAGGCCGGAGGGCGCTTGCAGTAGGCTTGGGGGTGGGGATGACAGGTGGAGGGGGAGTTATCTTGGGCATGGGTGGCAGTCGAAGAGGAGGGTATTGGGACCGCCCATCCCCTCCCCGCTCCACCCTTCTAAGAGCCTCCCGCCTGAGGCGGACGTTCCATTTGTGACAGGGTGAGCGGCCCTGCCCTGCGGGATGGATTCCGGCCGCCGAGAGCCGGAATGACGGAGGCAAGAAGACGGTAGAAGCGAGCTTAGTCCTTTGAGAAGCGGGAGGGGAGGACGCCGGAGTGGTCTATGTCCGACTGGCCGGTAGTAATGAGGTCGGCGACTATTTTGGCCATACCGGGGCCTAGGAGTATGCCTTTACGGCCGCCTCCGGCGCACATGTAGACGCCCTCCCATCCGGGAACGGGGCCAACGATGGGAAAGAGGTCGGAGGCCATGGGGCGGAGGCAGGCGGTTTGTAGGGCGAGACGGGCGTCGGCGAGGGATGGGATCATCTTAACGGCGTCGGAAATGACGCTATTCATGGCCTCGACGTTTGTACTTACGTCGAATCCTGCGTTCTCCTCGGTGGTGCCGCACCAGGTTAGGCCGTCTGCCTTGGTGCCACAGTAACTGTCGTGGTATCCGAACCAGCAGGCTAAGGGCTCCCCGGGCATCTCGAGTCGGACTATCTGTCCTTTGAGGGGCCAGATGGGCACGGGAAAATCGAGCCAGGAAGCGGCATCGGTGCTCCATGGGCCCATGGCCACGACTACGGTGTCACAGGGTATTTCGTCACCGCTCTCAGTCAATATGGCCTCTGGGCGGGAGCCGTTACGCTTTATGCCAACGGCGTTGCCGTGCTTTAGGACTGCACCTAGCTTCTCTGCAGCCTGCATAACAGCGACAGACAATCGGTAAGCTTCCACCGCAGCTGACTCCTCAATGTATCGAAAACTGATGGCCTCGGGATTTACGCGAGGTTCGATCTGCTGGACCTGGGCAAGGTCGATGATCTTGGAATCGATGCCGAGTTTGGTCTGCCAGACGACTTCCTCCTCGAGGTCTCGTGCCTCCTCAGAAGTGAAGGCAATCTTGACGTTGGCGCCCTTGCGGTAATGGGTATCGACGCCCGTGACTTCTAGGAGGTCATCGTAAAGATCTTCGTGGAGGAAGTAGCCGGCCTTCGCAATGGGAAAGACCGGACCAGGGATTCCGGAGCCGCTATGGTAGCTCAGGCCGCCGAAAGCGTATCCGGAGGCGTGGCTTCCGATAGCCTCTCGCTCTATGACGGTAGCTTTGACCCCCCGCTGTGCCAGATAGTAGGCGGTGAGGCAGCCAGCGATTCCTCCACCCAATATGACAACGTCCGATGATTGCATGATTTTCTCCTGGCGTTGGAAGGACTAACCCATAGACATGCGGGAGTGGGCATCACATGGGATGCGCTTAAACTGGGAAGCCTGATTGTCGAGGGCCTTGGCTAGATGGGGGACCATGTCGTGGATTTGCTCATCAGAGGCGTCTTCCGGTGTATCAACCGACAGCATACCGGTTACGCCGCAGCTACAGGTCATCTTGAACATGAAGGCACGGGCGGTGGACCTGCCGAGGCCGACAGGGACTCGGCCCTTGAATGGTTCGATGGCAGAATCCTCAACGGATTCCAGGATCAATTGTTGAAGCTGTTCCCGTTCCATGCGCCGGGAATGTTAACAGGGTAGGGGAGGAGGGGGAAGGGGTAACATTTTTCACCATGCTATACTCCCAAGGGTACCAGTCAAATGGGCCGATAAACCAGGCGATACTCAGTTTTGAACCCGCTAAACGTCGGAATCCTGGAAATCCTAGTCATCCTGGCGCTAGCCTTGGTGCTTTTCGGGCCTTCCAAACTCATCTCTCTTGTCACGTCTCTCCGCGGGGCGGTTCAAGAGTTTCAAAAGGCGGCGCAGGGCATTGCCTCCGCGGCTGTGGAAGAGTCAAAGGCCGAGACCAGCGTTACGACCGACCAGCCGGTCGACTTCCATTCAGAGGAGAAGGAACAGGACACGACGCCTTCGCCAAACACTGATCCCCCGCCTAACCGCACCGGCCCCGACCAGCTATGAGCGCACCCGACAAGATCTCCATACTGGGGCATCTGAATGAACTGCGGAGCCGGTTTATCAAGTCTCTGATCGCGCTCGTGGTGGGCACGGGCATCTCCGCCGTGTTTACGTTCCGCGTTTTGGAGTTCCTGAAGGGTCCAGCGGGCGATACCCCGCTGGTCTATATCGATCCCACCGAATTTATAACCACCTACTTCAAGGTGGCGCTGCTCGGTGGATTCATACTGGCTATGCCCGTAGTGCTCTATCAGATGGTAATGTTCGCAGCCCCGGGCCTCACGCCCAGAGAGAAGCGCTATGTGCTCGTATCCGTGCCCGGCATCATCCTCTCCTTTGCCGCAGGTGTAGTGTTTGCCTGGTTCGTCCTAATTCCCCCCGCCCTCAACTTTCTCCTAAACTTCGGGGGGGATGTAGCCGAGGCCAATATCAGAATCGGGCGCTACATTAACTTGATTCTGGCGCTCACCTTGTGGGTGGGGCTTTCGTTCCAGACGCCTCTCGTCATGACCTTGTTGTCCAGGCTAGGCGTTGTGAAGCCAGCCAGCTTTGCCAAGAGGAGGAAGATGGCGATTGTCGGTGCGTTTATAGCGGCAGCCGTCTTCACACCCACGTTCGACCCTGTAAACCAGACGCTTCTCGCCAGCCCTATCATCGTGCTTTACGAGATAGGGATATGGCTTTCCAAGCTCGCTAATCGGCGCAGGGTTAAAGCTGCTGAGAAGCGAATGCTTGAGTTGGAGCCGTGATGTGGGTACAGTTTTCTAGAGGGAGCGTTTAGCAACTGTTCTGGTAGGAGTCGGGGTACCCCGACCCTAGCCCGTGCCTATGCCTTTGCAGAATTGTAGGTCGCACTTGTTGTGCCATCCTTATCACCTCACTCCCCCATCGCTCATACTTCGAGAGCCTCAGCACGAGCGGCCCCGTCCCCTCCAACATGGGAAATGCAAGGATACCAAGTAGATTGAGGATTGAGAGAGCGGGATTCCTTCGTGAGGTCTATCGGGCCTTGGCTCGGGCCTTTGGGGCGTCCAAGGAGGAAGCCCGCCTCTTTGCCGAGCCCTTTGTTCAGGGCGATCTGCACGGTAAGGACACTCAAGGCATTGCGTGTATCGATCTTGTTTACCCGTGGATTCACAGTGGGGCAGTGCGATTTGGGACGCCGACGGAGACGGTCAGCGAGGGTCCATCTTATGCGCTGTTAGATGGGAATGGCGGTCCGGGTCAAATAGTCGCTACCAGGGGTATGGATCTCGCAATTCGAAAGGCCCGGGAGTCCACAGTCGGAATCGTGTGGGTGCGCAACACCAACGACTTCACGATGGCTTCGGCCTATGCGATGAGGGCGCTCGATCACGATTTCATAGGGTTGGCGATGAGCAACGGGGTCCCATTGGTGGCGGGATGGGGAGGTCGGGACCCGGTGTTCAATACCAACCCTTTGGCCTTTGCAATACCTGCGGGCACAGAGACGCCCATCATCTTCGACGGAGCGATGAGCTCGGTGTCGCACGGTCATGTGGTGCTTTCGGCGAGGGACAAGGCGTCGATCCCGGACGATCCACTTGTCGGGCCTGACGGAGTACGCACGGGTGATCCCGTGCCTCTCATTGTCGATCCATCAAAGCGGGGCTCGGAGCAACTAGGTGCGATCTTGCCACTCGGGCCGAAAGGGATGGGATGGCTTATCTTCGTTGACGTGTTAGCCGGCATTGCATCCGGTGGGACGACTGCCAAGACAATTCCCTTCCTTCCCACTCCCGACGATCCGTGGACTGGCGGATTCTTCCTCATGGCGATCAACGTTGGAAACTTGCAACCGCTTGATGACTTCAAGGCAAAAGTCGACGAGATGATCAGGAACGTGAAAGGCTCCGAACTGGCAATGGGGTTCGAGGAGATTGTACTGCCCGGCGAGCGTGCTCAAGAGGAATATGAGCGCAGGTCTCGGGAGGGAGTGCCGGTGCGAGAGGAGCACTGGGAGCAGGTGCTGGCGATAGCCGTTGAGGTGGGGGTGGACGTGGAGGGGATTCGGGAGCGCGCCCAAGCAATCTGAAGATGCCGGGAACAGATGGGTAAGTGAGGGAGACTACTCGGGGATGTGAGGCTTCCGCTCAGCCTTAGGAACCTCGACCTTGATGGGTTCCTTGACGTCCTGTATCACCTTGTCGACCTCGGTGGAAGTCTTCTTAAACTCCCGAATGCCCTTGCCCAAGGCTCCGCCGATTTCGGGGAGTTTACCCACGCCGAAGATGATGACGATTATTACCAGGACTACCAGTATTTCGGGTAGGCCTATACCCGGGCCCCCGATGAAGCCGCCTAAGGGCATGTTTCTGTCCCCCTCAAGGTGAGTAGTGTAGACTCAATGATAATAGTCGATGCCATCTCAGTCAACCGAAGCCTTCCAGCCCCAATCCATTTCCAGGGTAGGAAGGCTTTCCCATGCAGGTGTAAACAATGAACTCCAACGTCATCGCCTTGGATTTTGACGGTGTGATGTGCGACAGCGCCGCCGAGTGTGTAGTGTCCGCCTACGGCGCTTTCTGCCAGGCGAAGGGTGAGGCTTTCGACCCCCTAGCCTCCTCTGTACCCGAATACTTCAGGGACGGATTCTACCGGATGAGACCCTTAATCAGGGACGGTCGAGACTACCTCATGATCCTGTACCTGCTTGATCTACGAGTGCCCATGTCGGACCAGAAGGACTTCGATGATGCGTTGGAGGCTCGGCTGCCGAACCTGCTGGGCTTGTTTGGCGTGGAGTCGGGGCCCGAGCTGGAGGCTGCGTTCCAGCGGTACCGGGCGGGCTTTCGGGAGCGGGATGAGGCCGGTTGGATGGACCGCAACCCCCTGTATCCGGGCATGATCGAAGCTCTTAGTGAGCGTCAGGGCGATTTGAGGAGTGTCTTCGTTACGACCTCCAAGCCCAGCACTGTTTCCAAGGGAATCCTGGAGCACAACGGATTCGCCCTGCCGGACGGGCATGTTCTTGGGAAGGATATGGTAGGGGCTTCACCGGACAAGAATGTTCATATGCGGCTGGTCACTGAGGCGTCCAAGGTCTCCTATGCCGATATTCACTTCGTCGATGATCAGGTGGCGCATTTGGAGTCGGCGCAGGGGCTTGGGGTGAATTGCTATCTCGCCGCGTATGGATACACGACGGAGAAGCAGATAGACAGGGCTCGGGGGCTGGGGATTAGGGTGTTGGATGAAGAGGACCTACCGAAGTGGATGGGTGGGGTACTGTCGCTCCCCTGAGCTTTCAGGGAGTCCACATTTTAGGTGTCTTTTTCTTCGAGATTCAATTCACCCTTACGCTCCTCAGCAAGAGACCTTTGCGAAACTACTGTTCCAAGTTCCAGATCACCCTCACCCTAGCCCTCTCCCATCAAGGGAGAGGGGACTGGACCATACCTCCACCGCCGGAAATAACGGTTATTCCATTCCCATGACGCGGGCGGCGGTGCCGCCGAGGATGTCGGATCTTTCTGAGTCTGAGAGGAAGCCGCAGTATTTGCGGTACTGGTTCAGGGACTGTTTGTAGGTGCAGTAGCGGCCAACCATAGGCCAGTCGGAGCCCCACATGAGCCTGTGCGCCCCGATTCTCTTGACGCATTCCTCAATGGTTGGCTCGGCCTCTTTCCACGGGTACTCCCAGATGGCGCCCATCTGTATCGTGAGCATAAGCTCCATATTGCACTGGGGGTTGTCGAAGACCGACCAAATCTCGTCGGGGAAGCGGATGCGGTCGCCGTCCAGGAAAGCCCGCCACGGTAGGCCGTGGGTTATGACCACCTTGACCTCCGGGTAGCGCTCCATCCATCGAGTCAACACTCGAAGCTCGTCCATGTACTCTTCGAGGAGGGCTTGGCCGTAGGGGCTCGGGCCGCAGAGGCCCTTGCCAATCATGGTGAAAAAGACAGGGACTCCCAGCTTGGCCACCCGGTCCCAGAAGGGCCGCATAGCTCCATCGTCCCACGGGTCTCGATGGCCCTGTTGGCCTGTCAGGGGTGGGCTGTAGTAGTAGCGGGGTATGAACTGCATCCCGGAACGACTCTTAGAGTTTGAGACCTCCCACGCTACTTCCTCCGCTGCCTTCTCAGGATCGGCGGGAATGGAGTGGGCCTCTACCATTACCAGGCGCATCAGTCGGTCAGGGTAGCGGTTGACGACGTTACGCTGAAACTCGTTCTGGAAGGTGTACCTGCCCTTGTGGGGGTGAGTATGGAGGATCCCGGCGTCGATGCCTGCGTAGTCCATCTCGGCGATCATGAGCTCGGGAGGGCATTCCATGTTGTGGAGCATCGGCGGGAAGTATTGCTTTACGTAAGTCTCGCCCTCGTGGACCCAGGCTAGCTGGCCCATGTGGCGGGTCCACTCGACATTGGTAAGTGAACCGGTGTCGGGGTTGATCAGAGAGCTGTTGCCGACACCAGCGCGGTCTCGGGCGCGCCATGCAGGCTGGTGATGGGTAGCCAACTCCCGATGGATGACCTCCATCTTCTCGGCGCGGGACTTATAGCCTGCGGCGGAGTCCCACTGTGCGAATGAGCTGGGATAGCAATCGATGATCATGGCCGGGCGTCACCTCCCCGCATTCTCTGTCAACCCTCGTCGGCTACGTAGTTGCGCAACACTCCCACGCCTTGGACTTCAACCTCGACGGTGTCGCCGTCTTTGGTCGAGCCGGGGATGCCGGGAGTACCGGTGTAGATCACGTCACCCGGTTCCAGGGTCATAGCCGCTGTTATGAAGCTAATGATAGTCGGGACGTCGAATATGAGGTCGGAGGCGCTGCCTTCCTGTGCGGTCTCTCCGTTAATGCGGACGGCGAGGTTAGTGTTGAATGGGTCGACCTCGGTGTCGATGAAGGGGCCGAGGGGGCCGAAGGTGTCGGAGCCCTTGGCTCGCCACCATTGCAGATCGCCTCGCTGCCAGGGCCTGCAACTAACGTCATTGCCAGCGGTGTACCCCAGTATGTAATCCAGGGCATCCTCCTTGGACACGGACTTGGCCCTCTTGCCCATGACTATAACCAACTCACCTTCATGCTCGACGAGGCCGGCGTCACGGGGCAGGATGATTGTGCCCTCGGGGTCGAGGAGGGACGTTAGGGTTTTGAAGAAGATGCCGGGGACCTCGGGCCTCCTGCGCTCCCCCAAGTGGCTGGCGTAGTTGAGGCCTACGGCGAGCACCTTGGTCGGCTCACAAGGGATAAGGAGCTTCACGTCATTCAAGTCGTGGCGGGTTGAGGTCTTGCTCACGTCGCCGTAAATGCTTCCTTCGATCTCGGTGACGGAGCCATCCTCAACCACGCCGTAGGCGACCCGGCCATCCACTTCGTATCTCGCGAATTTCATATATACGTCTCCAGGGGTTTCGTTGATTGGCGCTCGGGGGCTGGGGGTGATGTGGTCCCTACGGGAGCGAGGACATATTACATGCGACGGTTACGGTGGACAATCCCCGGTAGCTCGGGCTGGCGATCTGTCACGATTTGAAGGCTTTTTGATTGTTACAATCGAAAGCGCGTGCCTGTTTGATTAATCCGGGGAAAATTTTCAGCGGTAGCCGGTCCTTTGAGGGAGGAATATTGAGGGATTGAGGGAGAGAACAGGGGGGCGTGTGGGCATGTGACATTATAGGGAGGTGGGGTGGGGGTGGGGCAAGGGGTTGGTGTCACAGGGGGAGGGGAGCTAGGAGTTAGACGGTTTCCTGAAACGCGAACAGGTCCGACACGCTGATTTCGAGCGCGCCTGCGATGGCGCGTATGTTTTTGAGGGCGGGATTCCTCACACCCCGTTCGATGCCGCTCAGGTAGGTCACGTGGATGCCGGCGCGGTGTGCCAATTCTTCTTGAGATAACGCGCTCTCATGTCTGAGGGAGCGTATTTGCGCGCCGAAAGCTGAGAGGAACGCATCCATAAGCTGCCTTTAGCCGGGGGCTGGGCTTGCAATGGATGCTGGCGGATATTAGACTATGAGTCCATAGACTATAAGTAAAATATTTTGCCGTGACAGAGGCTATATGCCTCAAAATCGTTGTCTATGTGACTGCCCAATGCCGGAGCGCAACTTCAAGAATCACACCTTGTATCATGGCGACAACTTGGCCTTTCTCCGAGGCATCAATTCCGGCACCATTGATCTTATTGCCACTGACCCGCCCTTTAACAAGAACAAGGACTTTCATGCCACGCCGGACAGCTTGTCCGCTGGGGCCAAGTTTCAAGACCGATGGAGTTGGCACAGAGATATTCACGACGACTGGCTGATTGCCATCCAGCGCGACGATCCGGAAGTCTGGCGGGTGATATCCACTGCCAAAGCAGTCTATGGAGACGATATGGGAGCGTTCCTGTGCTGGCTGGGTGTGCGACTGCTCGAAATGCACCGCATCCTCGCGGAACACGGGAGCTTGTACCTTCACGTGGACGATACAGCACAAGCATGGGTCAAGTGCCTACTGGACGCTATATTTGGCCGGGATAACTTCCGAAATGCCGTCATTTGGAAACGGACTCGCCGGGGATTTAAAGGGTCGCAATGGAAGGCGAAAAGGTACAACTCCAATACCGATACCATTCTGTTCTATGCCAAGTCCGCCAAGTCCTTCTTCGACCAGACTAGAGTAGCCACTCCCTATGAGGAGGGATATTTGCAACGGGCTTTCAAGCTGAAGGATTATAAAAGTCGTTACTACCTAGACCTTGCCTACAACCGCCCCAGCGCAAGCCCGCGCCCCAACTTGTGCTATGAATACAGAGGATTTACCCCTCCACATTCTTCAGGGTGGAAAGTGGGGCTGGCTCGAATGAAAGAACTGGATGCTGAAGGTGAACTTGTAATCGCGGACGGCGAACTCTGGCGTAAGATTCGACCCAAGTTGGGGAGAATCCGCAACACACTTTGGGACGACATAAATGAAACTTTAGGGAATGAAGACACTGGCTACCCAACCCAAAAACCCTTGCCCCTCTATGAACGTATCATCCTTGCCAGTAGTAACCCGGATGATATGGTATTGGACCCATTTTGCGGTTGCGCTACTACCCCCATAGCGGCGGAGCGGTTAGGCAGACAATGGATAGGAATGGATATCTGGGATGGCGCTTATCAGCACGTTAAGCAGCGCATACAAGTCAACCGGCAGCTATTGCTAGACTCTGACCCACAGATCTTTTATAGCACTACACCTCCCCAGCGCACTGATAGCGGGGAAACCGCTGCCTTAATCCTAGAAATGCAAATTGCCTATCAGACTCGGAGACATCCCCCGCCACGGACACAACATGGGAAATTGCTTGCCGACATAGGTCCATTGTGCCAAGGTTGCGGCGCGGACTACAATTTTGATCCCCGCGTCCTTGAAGTAGATCACATCAACCCTCGCTCCCAGGGAGGAACGGACGCCTACGAGAACCTCACTCTGCTATGCCCTCCGTGCAACAAGGAAAAGCGAGACCGGTATACGCTGATAGGACTGCAACAATTCAACAAGTCAAAGGGTCATATGAAGTCAGAATCCAACCTACGAATGGGCCGGGCCTCTGGGCGCACATCAAGGCGCAGGCGGCGGTAGAGCCTTGACCATCATCAGCGGCGGATAGCTCGGTCTCCCTTCACTCGCCGCGTACACTCCTGCCACCAACCCACCGAACCGCTCCCACTCCATCGCATCGTAGATTCGTTCCAGCCTTTCGTTGTTACCCAATGTCTCAAGCAACAGTGATTCTGCTAGTGACGGTTGGCCCATGTCTCGGTACATGCTGCTTTCCTCAAACATGAAAGCTTTTTCACCTTATTTTTGTCCCCATACTTGAGTTATGCAAAGGACTCATCAAGGGAGAGGGGACAGGATGCATCCCAGCCCCTTTGACAGGACTAGGAAAAGGTTTAATCAAGGGAGATGGGGGGATTGCCAATTATTGGGAACGAGGTCATGCCTTTCTTCTAATCCGCAGGTGTCTTGCGGCTTTGGCCTTGCAACTAATAGAGTGTAGCGGCCCGAATCTTCTGCGCGGTTGAAAGTCTTTGTACCTGGAAAGCTTGGCCCTCACGGGCTTCAGAAACTACGTTTCCCTGAATCTCCCGCTTGGTCCGGGAACATTCATCCTGTGGGGCGACAACGCGCAGGGAAAGTCAAACATTTTGGAAGCGGTGTATATGCTGGCCACCACCAAGTCTTCGAGGGCTTCCAACGAGCGCGAGCTGATCAACTGGGACGCACTGGATGATCCGTTGCCCGCGGCACGGGTCACAGGGCAGCTGCGCAGTGGAGGCGAACCGACTAAATTGGAGATCGGGCTGGTGGCTGAGAGGGGAGAGGCCGGCGTGGATAGGGAGGTCAATGTTAATCTTCGCAAGCAGACTCGGGTGAACGGGGTGCCGCGCCGGGCGTCGGATGTGGTGGGGACTCTAAACGCTGTGCTTTTCGACCCTCAGGACGTGGACCTGGTAACCGGCCCTCCCTCGGTGCGGCGGCGTTACCTGGACATGACGATTTCCCAGATGGACAGGCAGTACCTTAAAGCGCTTCAACGCTATACACGCATACTCACCCAAAGAAACCATCTTCTCCGGTCGATAAGGGAAGGGAGAAGTCAAATCAGCCACCTTAGGGTATGGGACCAGCCTTTGACGGAAGAGGCTGCCTTCATACACCTGTCCCGCGGCCGCATCATTGATGAGATGGCCGCTTTGGGGTCGGTTATCTATGACGAGTTGACCGGCGGCGGTGAGACTTTTTCACTCAGCTATCTCCCGAATCCCAAGGAGCTTTCCGACAATCGTCTTGAAGATGCCGAGGAGGTCAGGGCCGTGATGCAGGCCCGACTTTCGGCCAACGTGGATAGGGAGATAGGCCAAGGGGTGACCATGGTGGGCCCTCACCGGGACGACGTGCAGTTTGAAATCGAGGGGCGGGACACGGGGTTGTACGGGTCTCGGGGGCAGCATCGGACTGTCGTTGCTACATTGAAGCTTGCTGAGGTCAATCTTCTCGTTGACAAGACCGGTGAAGACCCCATCCTTCTGCTGGATGATATCCTGTCGGAACTGGACGAGACTAGGCGTCGGCGGGTACTAAAGACCGCCCTGGCTAGCCAGCAAACCATTCTGACTACGACCGACCTTGACAGGATAGACGAAAGCGTGAAGTCGCAAGCACGACTGTTAAGGGTGCGGGAAGGCACCCTGATATAGAGCCGGTAAATGCAACGCGTGCGCTGATCAGTAGAAGGAGGGGGGAACCGTGAACGAAGTCGATTTGCAGAGGGAGATAGACAGGGCTGCGGAGTTGATTGTCGGTTGCGAATATGCGACGGCATTGGTCGGGGCGGGGATGTCGGTGGAGAGCGGAATCCCGCCGTTCAGGGGGCCGGGGGGCATCTGGACGAAGTACGGTGAGCCGGAAATGGACGGCTACCGAAAGATGCTGCAGGACCCAGAGGGATATTGGCTGGAGCGGAACAGCGATGAGGGGCCTATGGCGGATTTTCGCAGCACATTCGAGAAGGCACGTCCTAATCCGGGACACCTGGCGATGGCCGAGATGGAGGTGATGGGCTATCTGCGGTGCATCATCACCCAGAACGTCGACAACCTGCATCAGACGGCGGGCAGCAAGAATGTTGCCGAAATCCACGGCAATTCGACCAAGCTGCGGTGTATCGGGTGCAACTCCCGGTGGTCGGTGGCCGAATACGAGATCACCGACTATCCGCCCCTGTGTTATGACTGTGGCGGGGTCATCAAATACGATACGGTCATGTTTGGTGAGCCGATACCGTTTGACGTGATGGTGAAGTGCGAGGAGGAGTCGATGAAGTCGGACTGCATGATGTTGGTGGGCACTACTGCGGAGGTCTATCCGGCTGCCGGGTTCCCCAGCATGATCAAGGCGGCTGGGGGAGTGCTGATAGAGATTAATCCTTACGATACGGTGATATCGGCGCGGTGTGACGTCGTGTTACGGGGTCCATCCGGGGAAATTCTTCCTCGGATGGTGGACAGGATCAGGGCACTTAGGCCTTCGGCGTCCGCGTGATCGCTGAGCGGGAGTAGGGACATTGGATTCACGCCTGCGCTAGGGATGAGGGGGGAGAGGATGGATTTCGGCTTGGGGGCCGGAATGACGGGGGGATCGGGTTAGGGTTGGGGCATTTGGGCGACGCGGAAGTGGCGGGTGCAGACCTCGACGCCGTCTATTACCCAGCTGATCTGGTAGTCGCCGAACTTTTGGAAGCGAAGGCCGTATAGGCCGTTGACGGTGCGGTAGGTGCGGTAAGTCAGTCCTTTGGCAGGGGCGGGGATATCCCGGTTGGCGGTGAGGGGAGGGATGACGTCGCTGGCGTCGGCGTCCTGGACGCGCATCTCGAAGACTTTGGTGCGTCGGGTCTCGTTGATGGTGAACTTGAGGCCGAGGACGGCGAAGAGCTGCTGGTGGACAACGGGGACGGTCTTGGCGTAAATGGTGTCGATGCCAATGCCTACGGCGGTGAGCTTGCTGGATGACTCTGCGTAGTCGCAGAGGAAGGCGTATTCTACGTTCATGGTTTTGCTAGGCGGT
Source organism: Dehalococcoidia bacterium (assembly GCA_965222055.1). Lineage (GTDB taxonomy): Bacteria > Chloroflexota > Dehalococcoidia > Plut-88900 > Plut-88900 > Plut-88900. The sequence continues at coordinate 1,939,614 of CBDCTF010000007.1, read as the reverse complement.
GTGGGTGGTAGTCGGAGGCCAGAGGCTCAGATTGTGGGAAGGTCCCGCAGTATCGGTCATGGGGTGAGGCTGGACGGCAGCGATAGCCTCCAGAATGTTGTCATACAACTCTTCCAAGGTATCGCCCTGAGTCAGGCAGCCGGGCAGATTTAGCACTTCGGCCCAATATCCTGTCTCACCCTCGCCTACCTTGTGGATGAGGATGCCAAAACCCAAGCCACAGATTTTCGTATCCGTATTGCTCCACATATTGCTTGTCATAGGACACCCAGGATATTCATATCTAGAGGTTATTTAGGAAATCCTCCGTAGTTTTACCAGATAGCTTAATCAATCTCTTTAGCAAGCCAATCTTAAGGATACCAGCAGGCACCGAGATATTATAGCCATTCATATTCACGACGCGATGGCTACCTTTGCCTGTACGCTCTTCTCCCCCCAATCTTACCAAGGCCTTTACTGCATCTTGTTGGCGGATGTTCCTTAGTGACGGCGCCAAGGTCTTCGGGCTCTATATGGAATTGTTGACAACTATCATTAATAACCATACTCATGGACTGTGGAGAGATTTGTCAAGGTGATGGGGAGTTAACGGTAGGGTCGGGACCGACCTTGACGAAAAATCTTGAGGGCGCTTGGCTCTTGTAGCGGAATGGTAAGGAGGGAGGCTGGTATAATCTGCGGCTAAGGCGGGGTGGGGTGGGGCTTTTGGGCCGGAAGGCTAGACGGGGATTTAGGGAGTTGGGCCTATGTTGCCTTTAGAGGGCGTTAAGGTCGTTGAGCTGGCGATCTGGTTGGCGGGTCCCGCATGCGGCGTGATCATGGCCGATTGCGGCGCGGATGTAATAAAGGTTGAGCATTTGGAGTCGGGAGGCGACCCGGCTCGGGGCTGGACGCCGACCGATGCGACCGTCAAGGAAGAACCCAACTACGTGTTCGAGACTATGAACCGCGGCAAGCGGGGCATTGCGCTGGACCTGTCCCAGGATAAGGGGCGTGAAGTTCTATACAGGTTGTGTCAGCAGGCCGACGTTTTTATTACCAATCTTCGGCTGTCAACGCTGGACAAACTCAAAGTGAATTATGAGTCGATCAAGAAAGTTAATCCTAACATCGTGTACGTGCGGGGCACGGGATTTGGGCCAAGGGGGCCGGAGAAGGACAGGATGGGGTTCGATTCCATAGGATTCTGGGCACGCTCGGGAATAATGGCATCGATAGGGGACCCAGACGCGGTACCCGTCAGGATGAGGGGATCGCTGGGAGACGTGTCGACGGGAACGTTTCTATTTGCGGGGATGATGACCGCGCTATTCAGGAAGGAAAAGACGGGAGAAGGCGGATTAGTGGACGGGTCCCTGCTGGCCACCGGTACGTGGGTTGCGGCGGAGAACCTTTGGGCGCCATTGAGAACGGGTAAAACACCGCCGAAGTATTCGAGAAAAAGCCCGCCGAACCCGCTGGTCAATATCTACAACACTTTGGATGATCGCTGGATTTACATGACCGTTCTGCAAGGAGACCGATTCTGGCCCAACATCTGCCGGGCCATTGAAAGAGAAGACTTGACTGAGGACGCCCGGTTCTCCTTAATCGAGCCGCGCAGGGAGAACAGCGCGGCGATGGTGGCGATATTCGACGTAGAATTCAGGAAAAGGACGCTAGATGACTGGGGAAAGCGATTGGATGCCGAACACATTGCCTGGGGGCTGGTAACGGAGCCCGAGGAGGTAATTTCGGGAGAGCAGGTGAATGCGAATGAATACGTGATAGGGGTCGAGCACCCAGTTCTCGGGCATCTGAGGGAAACGGCTATACCGTTTCAGTTAGACGGGGCGCCTCTAACTCCCAGAGCGCCGAGCCCGGAGTTCGGGGTGTCTACTGAAGAGGTACTGCTGGAAGCGGGGTACTCTTGGGAGGAGATTTTGGAGATGAAGGAAGAGAAGGTGGTGCTGTAGGGGGGAGGGGGGTGGAATCCTCATGGGCCTTAGTAGATTGACGACTTCTGAATAGTCCGACACGGTTCTCAATGTTGTCTGGTTAGGGGGAAGATTACGAAGGCGAGTGGGGGTGGATTGTGTGGATATGCGAGATTGACGGCTTAGATTCATCGCGGGGCCTTGGAATGACAGTAAGAAAGGGTCTCGGCATGACAAGGGGGAAGGGGCCGGAATGATAGTAGAAGGGGTGTGGGTAGTGCCAAAGCCCATTCGGTTCTTGAGACCCTTCGAGAGCCTCAGGGCGAACGGAATGCCCCGCCCCCAGGAATGGGAATGCCGTACTTCGTGAGCCGGTTCAGGGCCTCGGAATTGTAAGTGTTAGGTAATTCGTTGACAGATTGGTATAAGGGACTGACACCAATCTGGAGGCGAAGATGCGAGATAACAGCAAGGATCTCACCCTTGAACGTAACTACATTCAGAAGTGGCGGTTCCTCATCCATGAGTACCAACTGGTCAAGGCCGGGAAGCATCCCCGATTCCGATTCGTTCAGGACTTCTACTCCTTCCACGGCACTAGCCGTCAGACCTTTGCCAAGTACTACAACCGGTTCCTCCTCTCCCCCTCCGACAACGCCTTCCTCCCCCGTAAGCGGGGCCCCAGGTGGAAGTCCCGCCGCACCATCCCCCTCATTGAGCAGAAGGTCATCAACGAACGCCTCAACGGTACCAACCGTTACGAGATCTATGCCATACTCAAACCCATTCTTAAACACAACACCCCTAAGCCATCCACCATCTACGCCATCACCAGACGCCACGGTCTCAATAGGCTCACAAAGCCGATGCAGCAATCGAAGCGCAAGATCATCAAGACCCGGGCAGGAGAGCTGGGCAACCTGGACAGCCACTACCTCAGCCGGGATACCATTGTGGGCACCAAGCACCGCTACTACCTGGTGGGCCTCATCGACGCCTACACCCGTCTGGCCTGGGCCGAAGTGGTCGGAGACATCAAGAGTCTCTCCGTTATGTTTGCTGTATTGAAGTCCATCAACTTCCTCAACGCGGAGTACGGCATCCAATTCGAGGCTATCCTCACCGACAACGGCCCCGAGATGGCCTCCCCCAGGAACACCGAGGGCCACCCTATGGAGCGCATGCTCAAGGAACTGGGCATAAAGCACCGCTACACCCGCCCCTATCGGCCCCAGACCAACGGGAAGGTAGAGCGGTTCTGGAGAACATTGAACGAGGACCTGCTGGAGGGGACAACCTTCGAGTCGGTCTCGGAACTGAAGGATGAGCTTCAGCAGTACCTGATCTACTACAATACTCAACGACCCCACCAGGCAATGGACGGAAAGACCCCTTTGGAAACCCTTAAAGCTCTTTAATTCTGTCAACGAATTACCTGACTTCTACAGGAATGACAATAATAAAGTGCCTCCGCATGACAAGAGGGGAAGGGGACTCGTAGGGCGTTGAGAGGACCTTAGGGTGAGGGGGAACGGGGGTATCGAATATTGAAGGGGTGAGGCAGGACGGGTTTGTACAAAGTTCAGGAGGTCGGATAGAAGTTTTGGCAGGGACGCATAGCGAAGTTTCCTCGGGGCCGGTGGCCGGGTTGCGGGTGGTTGATTTTTCGCGGGGGTTTCCGGGGGCGCTGACCACGATGCTCCTAGCCGACTACGGGGCGGACGTAATCAAGGTCGTGGGGCCTGAGGGAGATCCACTGGCGACGGAGCCAGGGTTTCGGGTGTGGAACAGGGGTAAGAGGAGCGTGGAATTGGACTTGAGGTCGGGGGAGGGGGTGGAGGGAGCACTGGCGTTGGCATCTCGGGCGGACGTTGTACTGGAGAGCTGGCGGGCAGGGGTGGCGGATGGGATCGGGATCGGATATGAGGCTGTGCGGGAACGGAACCAGGGGGTGATCTACTGCTCGATCTCGTCTTTCGGGGAGAAGGGGCCTCTAAAAACACTGCCGGGATATGAGGGGATAGCGACGGCGGCGTCGGGGATAATGACGGAGCAGGCGGGGGTAAGGCCGGGGCCAGTGTACGTGTCGTCACCGGTAGCAAGCCTGGGAACCGTGATGCTTGCGTTGCAGGGGGTATTGGCGGCTCTGCACGTTCGGAACGAGAGGGGGGTCGGGCAGCGGGTGTGGACGAGCATGTACGAGGGGGCGATAGCTATCCGGTACCCGGTGCTGCCCATATCCAACCAGCTTCCGCCCTTCATTGTGAACAACGTCCATCCTCACGGGGGTATGCCGGCGTACCGGATGTACCCGTGCGCCGACGATAAGTGGATACACATTGGCTGTCTGACGAGATGGTTCTGGGACAAGCTGGCCATAGCGCTGGACCTTCCCGAACTGGTAGTCGACACTCGATTTGATACGGCCCCCACAGGCTGGCCGGAGGACGAGGATAGACTCGCCGCTATTGAGATTATCGGGAATAGGTTGAGGGAGCGGCCTCGGGCGGAGTGGCTGAAGGTGTTGGAGGCAGGGGACGTGCCGATGGCGCCGGTATTAACCACGCAGGAGTATATGGACGTGCCGCAGGTGCACCATAACGGGCTTGTAGTGGATGTGAAGGACCCGGCGCTGGGCGACATGAAGCAGGTGGGACACCCGATAATTTTCTCGGAGACTCCGGGGAAGGTGCGCGGGCCTGCGCCGGTAAATGGAGGGGAGACACCTAGCTCGTCATTGCCGGAGGAGGTGTTTCCTAAACGAGAGGATGATGGGAGCCCCCACGGCACCATCCGTTCTTGCGACCCTTCGACAAGCTCAGGGCGAACGGAGGTCGCCGTCCCCACCCTAGGGCGGACGCCGTTGCAGGGGCTCAGGGTGCTGGATTTCTCGGCGTACATTGCGGGGCCTCTGGGTCCGATGGCGTTGTGCGACCTGGGGGCGGACGTGGTAAAGGTGGAGCCGCTTCATGGGGAGGGGGCGCACAGTATTCCCATGCTCATTCTCGGGTCAAATCGGGGGAAGAGGGACCTGGCACTTGACCTGAAGGCGCCTGGGTCTCGGGAGGTGATCAGGAGGCTGATTGAACGAAGCGACGTGTTGGTGCACAACATGAGGGTCGGGGTGGCGGAGCGGCTGGGTATCGACTATGAATCGGCGCGGGCCATTCGTCCGGATATCATCTACGTGCACAGCACTGCGTATGGGCCGTCGGGTCCTGAGGCAAAAAAGCCGGGCTTTGATCCGCTGTTCCAGTCGATGTCGGGGCTGACGGCTTGGAACGGGGGGAGGTCGGGGGGGCCGATCTTTCTGCGGACGGCGATCTGCGACGATACGAATGCCTTGATGCTAGCGGTAGCGGTGCTTATGGCGTTGAACCATCGGGACAGGACGGGGGAGGGGCAGAAGATCGATCTGAGCCTGATGAAAACTGGGGCACTTGCTACGTCGGACGACTTCATGCGATACGAAGGGAAGAAGGCTCGGGCGTTGGCGGATGCGGGAGTTCATGGGATGTCGGCACTGTACCGGATGTACGAGACTGGGGAGGGGTGGGTGTTCCTGTCGTGCGTGCAAGAGAAGGAGTGGGAGCGGCTGAAGGGGGCACTGCGTGGAGAGTGGGATGAGCCGGATGTTACATTCGAGGAGGCGTCCGTAATGGACCCGTGGAACGAGGAACTGTGCGAAGCTCTCGGGGCCGTTTTTGCAAGGGGGGCGGCGGGGGAGTGGGAGGCTCGGCTGTTGGAGAAGGGGGTGCCGTGTGTGAGGGTGGCGCAAGGGAACATGGAGGGGTTTTACGAGAACGCTCATGCAATCGAGACAGGGATGGTTTATGAGGGTGAACACCCGGTTTACACGGGGCTGAGGCAGCCAGGCGTTCTTGTACACTTCTCGGAGACGGGGACGGTGGACAACCCGCCGTCGGCATTGATAGGTCAACACACTGTGGAGGTGTTGGGTGAGATGGGTTACTCTTCGGAAGAGATCGAGGCAATGCTGAGGGCGGGCCTGGTAGGCGTGCCGGAATAAGTCTCGATCTCGACACTCCCCGCCTGGGCTCCGGGAGCCGCAGGCGGACTTACTGATATGGCTCAGACAACTTACGCAGCCCGAAGTGGCGCATGGGTGGCCTTTACCTACCGGGACTTTCGTTTCCTCTGGGGCGGGGGAGTATTCCACGCGCTGAGCTGGGGAATGGAGATGGTGGGGCTGGGATGGCTGGTACTGGAAATAACTAATTCTCCATTCATGGTTGGGGTGGCGTTTGCGGCGGGGATGGCGCCTTTTTTCTTTCTGGGCGTGGTATCAGGTTCGGTGGCGGACAGGGTGAACCGGAGGGTGTTCCTGAGGTTCGTCTACGCCGGAGGCAGCGCGGTGGCGGTGACCATGGCGGCGCTGATGTTCAACGATCTGGACAGGGTATGGCCGATAATCCTGTTGGCGGGGGTGGCGGGTTGCCTGAAGGCGTTCTTCGGGACGATGAGCCAGGCGTATGCATACGACATCGTGGGGCCGGAGAGGAGCCTGAATGGACTGGCGCTGATGTCTTCGAGCCACCGGATTGGGGCGCTGATTGGGTCGTTGAGCTCGGGATTCGTGATTCACGAGTTGGGTATCGCAGGGCTGTACGTGCTGATAGCGGCGACGTACATAGTGGGGTTGGGGGTGCTGATGAAGACCCGGGAGGTGGGACAGTCGGCGGTGGTGCATCCGCGGCCTGTGTTCGAGAACCTGATGGGCTGGATGAGGCTCATCCGCCAAAACAGGGTGCTGCTCACCCTGATGTACCTTGCGGCGGTTACGGAGATTTTTGGCTTCACGCATCAGAGCGTGTTACCGGTTTTTGCAAAGGACGTGCTTGGCGTCGGGGAGGTGGGGCTGGGGATAATGGCGGCTACCAGTCAGGTCGGAGGACTGGTGGGGCTGTTGAGCTTGGCGAGGTTGAGGAATTCCGGGAGGAAGGGGTTGTATGCGTTCCTGTCGGCGGGGGGATTCGGGGTTGGGCTAATGGCGTTCAATTTGTATGAGAACTTCATCTTCTACCTGTTTGTGATAGCAGTGGTGAATGCGTGTGCAACCGCAGCGGACACACTTTACAAGACGCTGATGCAACAGAACGTACCCAACGAGCAGCGGGGTCGGGCGATGGGGTCTTGGGTGCTGGCGATAGGGACTGCGCCGTCGGGGCATCTAGAGGTAGGGGCACTGGCGGGGGTGTTGGGGGCGCCGCGGGCACTGTTGATAAATGGAGGCATACTGGCGGTTGCGAATTTGTTGTCGGGGATAGTTTTGCCGAGGGTTCGCAAGTTGCCTTGATTAGGGAAATCACCCTCACTTTTCTCGGTGAGTCTTGGACTCTAGCCCTCTCACGCCTCGGCGCATCTTCGACTCGTCAAGAGGCCTTTGCGTAACTCCCCATGCTAGACATATTTGGAATACGAGACATGTTATCCAATCCTGAGTCCCCCGCCCCAGATTTCTCGCGGCGCCTCGGAATGACGGTTATGCAAACGTCACGCCTCGGCGTATCTTCGACTCGTCAAGGGGCCTTTGCGTAACTCCCCATGCTGCAGCATATTGGCAATACGAGACATGCTATCCAATCCTGAGTCCCCCGCCCCAGATTCCTCGCGGAGCCTCGGAATGACGGTTATGCAAACGTCACGCCTCGGCGTATCTTCGACCCGTCAAGGGAGAGGGAAGTGGACCTCCCCGCTCGACCCTTCGACTCGGCTCAGGATGAGCGGCCCCGCCCCCGGAGAGACGGAATTTAAAAAGGCACAATGAGGGAGATGGGAGAGTTTTAGAAAGGGGAAATAATGAACAGAAACGGTAACCCAACGATTATCAAAGTGGGGAGGCTGGCGGATGGGTTGAGCGGCGTGGTGCAGGAGAGGATGGCGGTTAAGGTGTCGGGGGGAGGGATTGAGTGGGTGGCCCGACAGTCGGAGCTGTCTCAGTGCGGGGATATCGAAGGGACAGTCTTGGACTTTCCTGGGGCGACACTGATGCCGGGTCTGATCGACTGCCACACGCACACGAATATGCCGGGCACGGGTCTTTCGGTCGATGAAGTGCATGAAGACGGGGATGATATTCACCTGATGGAAGCCGTGAAGAGCGCACGCATGGCCCTGGAGAGCGGTGTGACGACGATGAGGGACAACGGAGGCTGGAACAAGGTCGTATTCTCGCTGATGGAAGGGATACGGCGGGACATAGTCCCAGGGCCAAGGATTGTGGCGTGCGGGAACCCAGTGACCATGACCGGCGGTCACTGCTGGATGATGGGGGCCGAGGCCGATGGCGTGGATGGGGTCAGGGCGGCAGTGCGTCGGATGATCAAGAATGGGGCGAGCTTCATCAAGGTGATGACGAGCGGAGGGACGACGCGAGGGAGTATGCCTGAACGGGCGTCGTACACAGTAGAGGAGCTTCGGGCGGTGGTAGAGGAAGCGCATCTTCGGGGGAAGCTGGTGGCGGGACATGCTATTTCCACTCAGGCGGTTGTGTATTGCCTGGATGCAGGGGTCGACATGATCATCCACTGCAACTTCTTGGAGGAGGATGGGGCGAGCAGGTGGGACCCGAGGGTAGGGGAGAGGATTGCGGAGTCAGGGGTGTGGATCAACCCGACCATACACATACGTCGGGCGGCGACGTTAGCGTTGGAGGCGAGACGGGACGAGGGTACGATCTCGGTTGAGGAGAGGATGGAGCTGGAGGAGAATGAGGAGACGATCCGACAGAGGGGAGAGGTGTTCCGGGAACTGGTATCGGCGGGAGCGCGGTTGATCGGGGGGTCGGACTGTGGGTGGGGGGCGTACCCGTTCGGGCAGTTTCACAGAGAGCTCGATTCCATGGTGGACGTGGGGATGCCGACGGAGCAGGCATTTCTATCCGGGACCAGGGATGCGGCGCAGGCGTTAGGGCTTGGGGGCGAGATAGGAACTGTTGAACCCGGCAAGGAGGCGGACCTGCTGCTGGTGGATGGCGACCCGACTCAGGACCTGAAGGTGTTGGGGAACGTTGTGGGGGTGTTCAGGGCCGGGGAGCGGGTGCGCTAGCGGGGGGTTGCTACAGAGGTGCGGAGACGGGCGAGCTCCGGGGAGTCGGGGTCGTGGTTGTAGTTGGTCCATTCGAGGTTGGCTTGTGTAAGGTTGCGCTGGGCGGCCTCGGAGTCGCCGAGACCGGTCTGCGCGCGGGCCAGCCAGAAGAGGTCTCGGGGGGAGGGGCGGCGGGAGAGCCGGGTGCTGAGCATCGACTTGGCCTTGTCGAATTGTTCCGTTTTGAGGAAACAGGCTACGAGGGTGTCCTCAAGCACTTCCCTCTGGGCGTGACTGCCACCAACGCGGGCAAGCTGGTCCATAACTGCAGGGCCAAATAGGGGCTCCAACACCTCCAAAGCTTCCTGAGGACGTTCGTGGGCGAAGAGCTGGAGGCCATTCATAAGAGGGACCATAATCTCCGAAGCGAGGGTGTCGCCTGAGGCGGCCCGGGCCTGGAAGCGGTCAAGGAGAGCGGTCATCCTATCCCAATCGTTGGCACCAGCAAAGGCGAGGGCAGCGTGGACGTCGCGGTAGGCTGTACCCTCGGTGCTGATGGAGGGCTCGGCTAGAGAGCAAAGGGCCTTCCAGTCGATCTGAGGCACGGTGTCCGAGTAGAGCATCATTCTCCATACGAGGGCTGCGGCGTCGGCGAGGGCGCCACCGTCCCCCGCGGCGACGGCGGGCTGAATACGGTTGTTGTAGAGGTCCAAGACCTTGTGATAGTGGCCTTGGGAGAGCTCGAAGAGACAGTAGTGCCAGGCCAGGTGGACATAGAATGGAGAGCGGCGGTCGTAGTCTTTGGTCCATTCTTCCAGGAACTGAGCTCCGTCCGGGGAGGCACCTCTTTCGAATAGGACGTGAGCGACAGAATGGGAAGCGTCGGCGTTGTCGGGACGGGTCATGAGGGAGGACTCGGCGAGGCGAAGGGCCTCGTCGAGAATACCTGATTCGTGGTGGGCGAAAGAATAGCGGCTCTGGAAGGCCCAGTCATCGCCGTAGTGAGGGGCCACCTCACTACATAGGGCGAGTTGGTCTGCCGGATAGCTCTTGGAGCCGCCACCGCTGCACCCATAGAAAAGCAGGTTGTTGGCTATGTAGAGGATGAGTATGTCCCTGGGGAACTCCCAGAGATACTCTTTCATCAGACCAAGGGCTCGGCGGCCGGAACTGTGGATGTAAGAATCGATTACGGCGACGTAGTGGCGCTCTCGGCGGCTGAGGCCGGAGGCGCGGGCCTCGGCGAGCTTGATGCTCTCTCCTGCATCCTTAACCTTGCCTTCGACCATGTAGCGGTAGGCGAGGGTGGCGTAGGCGGTAGCGAAGGAGTCGTCGGCCTCAATGGCCTGTCTAATTCGCTCCAAGGAGCCGATGTTCATGGAAAGGAGGAGGTCGAGGCCCTCGATGAAGAGGTCGGCGGCCTTGGGTGAATTTGTGGTGATGGGGAGGCCGTATCTATCTTGCATGGGCTTGGGTAAAGTTTAGGGGGTGGGGGGTGGGGTTGCAATGTGTGGTGACGGGGATTTTTTGATGGTTTAGATACATGTCGAGCGAGTTTAATTGTTACGCGAGGTCTGGGATGTGCTGTGGCAAGTCCTATATTCCTTGCAGAGCCTCGGAATGCCGTGGCAGCCAGCCTAGGGAGGATGGGAGGTGAGTGAGTGGGGAGTCAGGCAGGGCAGCCACGAGGGTTATGTCCCTACGGGGAGGGGAGGGCGACCAGCCGGTCGCCCCTACGGGAAGGGATGGAATCCGGATCGGGGGTTGGAATGGTGGGAGGGGTGGGGAGGGCGAGCGCGACGGATTGGCAGTGCGACCCCCCCCCGCTCGACCCTTCGACGTTGCTCAGGGTGAGCGGCCCCGCCCCTAGGGATGCCCCCGGCCCTACGCCACGGGATGGATTCCGGCTCTCGGGGGCCGGAAGGACGGAGAGGGGGAGGGGAGGGCGATCAGCCCAGCCTGCCTCAAAAGTCGCGCCACGCCCCACTTCTCGCTTTTTTGCGACTTGGCTTCGTGCCTACGGCACCGTCGCATTGGTCAAGAATATCCAATCGGGCTGTGTTTTATGGACTAATGAGACAGGCTCCTAGCGATGCCCCCGGCCCTACGCCGCGGGATGGATTCCGGCTCTCGGCGGCCGGAAGGACGGAGAGGGGGAGGGGAGGGCGATCAGCCGGTCGCACCTACGGGAAGGGATGGAATCACGCCCCGGCGCATCTTCGACCGGAACGGGGGTTGGAATGGTGGGAGGGATGTAGTAGTGAGTCGTGGTAGAATTGTGGCGCTGTTTCGACCCGGTGAACATGGGTAATTTTCAGTGAGGGTTTTTACATGACGACTACTGCGAAGCCGGAATACAAGGTCATCGGGACCCGCCCCATCCGGCACGATGGCGTGGACAAGGTTATCGGGAGAGCGCAGTACGGGGCCGACATAAGACTGCCGGGAATGCTTCACGGCAAGGCGCTCCGCAGCCCCCACCCCCACGCCCGCATTATTTCCATAGACACCTCCAAGGCTGAGGCGCATCCTGAGGTGCGGGCCGTTACGACCTCGGCGGACCTGCCAGACCCGGGCCCCGTGAGCCGGGACAACGTGTTCCCGAAAGGGGTATCGGACAACATATTGGCTCGGGGGAAGGCGCTGTACAAGGGTCACTCAGTGGCGGCGGTAGCGGCAACGAGTGCGCTGGCCGCAGAAGAGGCACTGGCCCTGATAGAGGTAGAGTACGAGCCGCTTCCCTGGATCACAGATATTGAGGCAGCGTTGAAAGCTGAGGCTCCGGCGCTGCACGAACACTGGCCGAAGAACGGGTCAAGCGGGGACGGCATTGACGGGCCGAATGTGGCGGACCATATTCAGCACGCTTTCGGGGACCTTAAGAAGGGGTTTGCCGAAGCGGACATGGTCATTGAGCGGGAATACAAGAACAAATCGGTGCACCAGGGCTACATAGAGCCACAGAATGCTACGGCTTCGTGGCCGGCGGACGGTCGGGTGACGATCTGGTGCAGCAGCCAAGGGCATTTCCTGATCCAGCAGCAGGTGGCCCAAATTCTGGGTCTCCCAATTTCGCAGGTGAAGATAGTGCCAATGGAGATCGGTGGGGGGTTCGGGGGGAAGCTGAGTGCGTACCTTGAGCCGGTGGCCGCCGTGCTGTCCCGGAAATCGGGGAAGCCGGTAAAGATGACCATGAGCCGGGCCGAGGTGTTTGAGAGCACGGGCCCGACCTGCGGCAGCAAGGTGTCGCTCAAGCTAGGAATTACAAAAGAAGGCCGGATAACTGCGGCAAAGGCCACCTATATGTTCGAGGCTGGCGCATTTCCCGGGGCCCCATTGGCGGCTGCGGCTGCGGCGATCTTCTCGCCGTATGTAATCGAGAACCTATTGGTGGATGCCTACGACATAGTGGACAACAAGCCGAAGAGCGCCGCCTACCGGGCGCCGGGGGCTCCGAATGTCGTCTGGGCAGTCGAGAACCTGCTGGACGAGATAGCCGAAGTGTTGGACATGGACCCGATGGAGCTTCGGATTCTGAATGTCGCCACGGAGGGGACTCGGCGGGCCGACGGAGTAAAGAACCTCGTGATCGGGGCGAAGGAAGTGATGGAGGCGGTGGTGGCCCACCCCCATTACAGCGAGCCGCTGGAGGGGGAGAACCGGGGGCGCGGCATAAGCATGGGGTTCTGCCGGAACAACACCGGTCCAGCGTGCGCAATTGCCAACGTACTGAGTGACGGAACGGTGAGTCTTGTAGAAGGGGCTGTGGACATTGGCGGGTCTCGGGCCTCGATTGCGCAGCAACTTGCGGAAGTTTTGGGGATACCCGTGGAAGACGTGAACCCCAGCATTGGGGATACGGATGAAGTGGGGCTCACCTCTCCGACGGGGGGAAGCGGAGTTACCTACAAGACGGGGATAGCGGCTTATGAGGCGGGGATGGACGTAAGGCGGCAGATGATTTCGAGGGCCGCGATACTGTGGGAGGTTAAGGAAGAGGAAATTGAGTACGTGGATGGCTCGGTGAGGCACAAGTCAGACCCCGAGCTTCGATTGACGTTCAAGGAGATGGCTTCCAAGCTGGGGCAGACGGGGGGCCCGGTTGTGGGTCGGGGGAACGTGAGCCCAACTGGTTCAGGGGCGTCTTATTCGGCGAATATTGTCGACGTTGAAGTGGACCCGGAGACGGGTAAAGTGGCCATATTGAAGTTCACGGCCTTCCAGGACGTGGGGAAGGCGATACACCCGAGCTACGTGGAAGGTCAGATCCAGGGTGGAAGCACCCAGGGAATAGGTTGGGCGCTCAGCGAAGAGTATTTCATGGGCGACGACGGTAAGATGGCGAACTTCACGCTGTTGGACTACCGGATGCCCACTGCTCTAGACATACCGATGATAGAGCCGGTGATGGTCGAAAAGGCAAACCCCGGGCACCCGTTTGGGGTGAGGGGGGCGGGTGAGGCGAACATAGTGCCGGCTCTCGCGGCCCTGGCGAACGCGATCCACAAGGCGACGGGTGTGAGGTTCCGAGAGCTTCCGATGTCGCCGGGTGTTGTACTGAAGGGGATTCAGGGGAAGAACGGGAGCTAGGTCTTGGGATAACAAACGGAATAGCATTGAATAGGGATGTGCACCGGCTTAGCCAGTGCACATCCCTATTTCTTTTGGGAGAGTTTTTGAAGCTGGTGCAGGTGGGCCTTAATCTTATCTGTGTATTCGCTCGACCCTTCGACTCGGCTCAGGGTGAGTGGCCCCACCCGAGGATGGATTCCGGCTCAGGGGGCGGAATGACGGATAAGAGGGGACACCTTCACGCTGATCGTCTCCCATCGAGGGACCTTTGCGTAACTGCAGGTTGTATCGTTTGTACCATCCAGATCACTCAACCTCCGCCCCCGCTCATACTTCGAGAGCCTCAGCACGAGCGGCCCCAGGCCCTCCAGCACTGGTTACGCAAGGGTCCCATCGGAGGAGAGGGAATAGGACACCGCCTCTCGCCCTTTCCCTCGGGGCTATACAAGGGTCACGCCTCGGCGCACGCCCAAGGCGCACTTGCAGCATCTGCGACTCATCGAGGGAGAGGAGATTGGCCCCTTCCGCCACCTCGCGGGATTGGGGGCAGCTAGACGGGTGGGTGTTGTTTGTGGAGGGGGTTGGACTGCTGGTAGGCGTAGGCAGCGTTGAGGACGGTGGGTTCGTCCAGGTAGCGGCCTGAGAGTTGGAGGCCGATGGGGAGACCGTCGCTGCTGAAGCCGCAGGGCACGGATATGGAGGGGCAGCCAGTGATGTTGAAGACCACGGATGTGTCGCCGCGGACTGAGTTGAGGAGAGCCATCGGGTCGAAATCTGAAAGGGCGACCGCGGTCCCGAGGCTGGTGGGCCCAGCGATGAGGTCGACCTGGCCGAATAGTTCTTCTACCTCCCGCTTCAGGCGGCTACGCATTCGCTGGGCCTGGATGTAGTCGCTTGCGGTAAATAGGGCACCCGCGAGGAGGAAGGACTTGACGATTTCGCCGAACTTTTCGGGTCGATCATGGAAGTCCTTCTGAAAGATGTTGTAACCCTCGGCGATGTAGATCGGGGCACCTGCGGCGCTTGTGTATTCCAGGTGAGGGATCTCCACGTCTACCACCTCGGCACCCATTTCGCCCAGATCGAGGATAGCCTTGTCTACGGCGGCTTGAGTTTCCGGTTGGACGGCGCCCGGGTGTCGATCAAAATAGCTGCGCAGAACTCCGATTTTCAGGCCGCGTACGTCTCCGGTAAGCAGAGACCGGTAGTCCGGCACTGGGGCCGATGAGGTGGTCGGGTCCCGGGGGTCGGCGCCGGCGATGGCCTTCAGCATGATCGCGGTATCTTCGACCGTGCGGCACATGGGGCCGATATTGTCCATGGTCCAGCTCAAAGGCATGACTCCGGCTCGGCTGACCCTTCCATTGGAGGGCAGGATGCCGGATATGCCGTTCCAGGAAGCGGGGAATCGGATGGAACCGCCGGTGTCGGAGCCGAGAGCGCCGAAGCAGAGGCCGGCGGAAACGCCGACACCTGAGCCGCTGCTGGAACCGGCCGGGGCGTGAGCTGTATTCCAAGGGTTTCGGGCCTCGGGGCCGTTACTCGGCGGGCCCATCATTGCGAGCTCGCTCATTGTGAGCTTGCCAAGCATTGTTGTTCCTGCGTCGCGAAGCCGTTCGGTGACGGTTGCGTCGGAGTCAGGGATGCGATCATTGAAGCCGAGGCTGCCGTAGGTCGTGTGGATGCCCTTGGTGTCGCAGAGGTCTTTGAGGGCTATGGGAATGCCGTGGAGGGGGCCGCGGGAACCGCCTTCGGCGAGCTCGCGGTCGGCGTTTTCGGCCTGTTGTAGGGCGAGGTCGGGGGTGGGGGTGAGAAAGGCGTGGAGGGTGTCGTTGAGGGCGTCGATCCTATCGATGTGGGCTTGAGTAAGCTCGACGGAGGAGAGCTCACGGTCGTGGATGAGTTGAGATGCCTCGTCGATGGTCAGGTAATGCAGCTCTGTAGATGGCATGGATAAAATGCTCCTTAGTCGGAATCGTAGAGATACTGATAGGCGGTCAGCACTTCCTCGCCTTCCAGGTCTACCGAGTGGAGGAGGTCAAGCTGCTGTCTGTAGCTGACAAATACCTGCTCAATTGAATCCAGGGTGCCGGGAAACTTGTCTAGGCCGGTGCTGCGGGCTAGAGCCTCGAAATCGGAGTTGGATGTCATACGTTTATACCGCCTCTCTTTCAGAAGCTCATGGGCTGCTTATTACTACAGCTATCTTTTCATTCCATGCAACTTTCAAAATCGCAGGAGTCTCTGGCGAATCTAGGAGTTCTAAGAGCTGGCTGATAAAGAACGTCCTCCCCTCCCCCCCTGTAGTTGCAAGCAAGGCACGTATCCATCCTTCGATGGTTACAAAGTTGATCTCATGTCCCTGGGCAAAGTATTGCTTAACCTGTTGTATTGTTGTGGACGGCTGAATCCCAGAAGTTACAAAGAACAAATAATTGTCTATACCATGAGGTCCAATCTTGGTATTAAATGTTGCCACAACTCTATTGCGGTCCACGGAGCGTTCGGTTACTTCGGCTGCGAGCAGAGTTTTGCCCTTAGAAGAAACGATGATGTCTCCATCCACTCCGGATGCGGAGTCAGCGACGTTGATACCTTGCCACTCAATATTCCAATCTAAGTCAAAGTAATGCTTGATGGATTTAAGCGTAGCTACTATCAAATATACAGGTAATCTGCCGCCACTTGGAGTGGCTAGAAGTTGTGATACAAGGATAGTGAGTTGTTCAAGGCTCATCCTTTGGATACGAGTCAAAGGAACGATAGTTGCTTCTCGCAACTTCACGAAACTAGATGCAAGAAAATCAAGCAGTTCAATTAACTTACTTCTATCATGCAAGCTTTCAATAAAGCCAACTATTTGTAAGAATGCATCGTATCCAGATTTGTCGCGTAGCCCGCCTCTGGTGCTCTGGTCGAACTTAACTGAGCGGCGGAAAACGCTGAGAAACGGGCCTCTTGAACAAGGTATCTGTTTTTCTTGAAGGATTGGATTTATCACACGTTCATCCAGGGTTCGTCCGTTATAGGAATCTTCGCCCTGAGATACATATGGCTTTCTGATGTCGATGTTCTCGTCATCTATGCGTGCCAGCAAACACCCGAGCAAGGCTTCCCGGAATGCTTGTGTGCGTGATGAGAACACGGTCTCGAATGCGCCGTTTATACGTTCATACGGATGATCGTCTTTCTCGGTGGCAAATACGGCTCCTTCGGCATTTTCAAACGCTTGCTTTAACTGAGTTGCGGCGCGGTTGTAGTCTATTGGCATAGCGCGATTCTAGTAGTTAGTCCAAAGCGCTTCCTGCCGAGGCTGTTTTATGGCGTGGGAGTTCTTGGTCGGAGCCAGTTGTAGATTCCAGTCACTGTATAGCCTGTCCAAAATTGCACATCTGTATCCCGAGAGTGCAACTCGTCCCTTGCAATATTTGAGCACCTCTGCCAACGCTTCGTGTTCTCTGTCAGTCATTTCATAGCTATAAGCTTTGGAATCGCCTCTGGAATCGTGTGGATAGGGAGGATCGCAGTAAAAGAGAGTACCGGGATCGTCATATAGCTTAATGAGGTCTGTGGCGGGCCGGTTCTCGATTTGAACCCGCATGAGGCGAGTTGCGACCTCTGGAAGAGAGGCGACACTGCCAAGCCATCGAGACACTACACCAGACATGCCAGACCGGCTAGTGTTCTTGCAGTTTGCCCATCTTCCCAAAGTAGCCGTTTGAGCCAGTCCTGTCCTAGTCTGTCGAGCGCGTATGAAGAAGCAGCGGGCTCTTTCTAGGGGAGTGGCGTTTTCTTCCTTAGCGGCAATTGCAAGGTAAAACTCCTCTCGGGAAAAGGGTGTTAATGCAATCTGGCCTATCAATTCTTCTCGCTGTTCCCGCAGCACCCGGAAGAAGTTCACTATGTCGCCATCTAAGTCATTGTATGTTTCTACCGGCGCCGGAGGTCTATTGAGCAGAACTGCTCCTGAACCGCCAAACGGTTCGCAGTAGTGGTGCGCCTTCGGAAGCAATGGAAGCAACCATGACAGATGGTTGAATTTACCTCCGTACCAACCGAAGGCGATTAGCCTGCGTCTTCTGCGGCCGATCACCTCGCTCGCTTTTGGCACAGGGTTATCGTAAACGTATTCGGGATCGAGATAGAGGTGAGAAGGAGGTTGAGCCATGTCAATTTCCTATGTGTTTATTCGCTCACTCAGCTTACCACCCCAGTGTAGTTTTGGGTGAAGGAGGCCACTACAAATCTTCAGTTGGAGGAAAACGCGCCGAGGGTCTTGGGTGGTTGGAATGGGAGGGAGAGGGAGTCGGCAACGGCGCGGTTTGTGACCTGGCCTTCGTAGGTGTTAAGCCCTTTGGCCAGGGCCGGGTCCCGACCCAGAGATTCCGACAAGCCGAGATTGGCAATTTCTTCGATGAAGGGGAAGGATACGTTGCAGAGGGCCTCAGTAGAGGTCCGGGGCACGGCTCCGGGAATGTTGGTTACACAGTAGTGGACCACGCCGTCTACCAGGAAGGTTGGATCGGAGTGGGTTGTCGGCTTACAGGTCTCGATGCAACCGCCCTGGTCGACGGCGACGTCGATGACGACGGAGCCGGGCGTCATGCGGCTAATCATGTCCCGGGACACGACCTTCGGGGCCTTGGCCCCGGGAATCAAGACTCCGCCGATTACCAGGTCTGCTTCCGCCACGGCTCGGGAAGTGGCGTCTACTCCAGCAGCAACGGTGACAAGGTTGCCAATCAGGAACTGCTCCATCTGACGCAGCCGGCCTATGTTGGTGTCAATGAGTATTACCTTTGCTCCGAGGCCCAGCGCTATTTGTGCGGCGTTTGAACCGACCATCCCGGCCCCGATGACGGTGACCGTACCCGGCGGGACGCCCGGCACACCAGCGAGCAGCTTCCCTATGCCCCCGTGCTGTTTTTCCAGGAAATGGGCCCCTATCTGCACTGAGATCCTTCCCGCGATCTCGCTCATGGGGGCGAGGAGTGGGAGGCCGCGATAGTCATCCTGTACGGTCTCATAGGCGAGGGAGGTGACGCGATTTTCGAGGAGCGACTTGGCCAGGCCCGGGTCTGCAGCCAGGTGCAAATAGGTGAATAGGATGACGCCCGGCCTAAGCATTTCGTACTCGGACTCGATGGGTTCCTTTACCTTAACCACCATGTCCGAAGACCAGAATATGTCCTCGGCATCCCGGACTATGGCCGCGCCCTGGGTGGCATACTCCTTGTCGGAAAAGCCGCTTCCCGTGCCGGCCCCGCGTTCCATGAGCACTTTGTGAGAGTTGCGTGTTAGAGCGGACACGCCAGCAGGGGTCAGTGCGACGCGGTTTTCCTGGTCCTTGGTCTCTTTGGGCACGCCGATGATCATATGTCCCCCGTCCTCGACTTCATTCCGGGGAGGCCGGGCGACCGCCGGGGTCCGGGCCTCATCCTGCGAACACGATGTCACACAAGGTCAAGCTTGCGCCAAAAGCAAAACCGTGACGGATCAGCAGCGCTTACCCATAATACTCTCTTCGCAATGGTCGGGCCAATCCTTGACGGGTCCAGGGGCCGAGCCTAGACTGATTTCTAAGCTCCTGGTTTAGGACAGACTATCCGAATATTGTGTGAGCCTCGGGCTCTTATAGACATAACTTTGTTAAGGGAGGAAAGGGGGAGAAGACATGCGATATGAAGTAAGCGATTTCGTGGCGGACGTGAATCGTATTCTGGACGACCGGGGGCCGACGGTGGAAGCGATCTGGGAGATGGGGCCTCGGTTGCAGAAACTGGTGGTAGAAGGCGGGGATCTGGCCAAGCAGGGTGAGGCGTCGGTTGGGAGCACGGGGCTGCCAAGCAGGATACTCCACGTGGACCCGCAGGGCCGGTACAAGTTCGTTCTGGCCAGCTTTCCTACTAGAGAGCCAACCCCAATCCATAGCCATCACAGGTGGGGTCTGGAGTGTGGGGTGGCCGGCAGGGAGAGGTTTACGGTCTGGAGGCGGGTGAGCGATGATGATTTGGGGCAGGCATCTCTACAGGTTGTCACGGACCATCACGTAGAGCGGGGAGACCTGGGCTACTGGTATGACTCTCCGCGGAACATACACCGGCAATGGGCCGAGGGAGACGAGCCGTCCTGTTTAGCGATAGTACTGGGTGGGGATGGAGGGCGGCAGCACATCTTCGACCTGGAGTCGGGGGCCTATTCGAGCGCGTAGGGCTTCGGAGTGCGCGTTGCGCCCTGACCGGACTGAGCGCCTAAGATTCGACAGCCCTCTACGGGACGTTTACCAGTTCATGTGGCTGGATGCTGTTGATCTGCTCTGCTTCGGCGCGTTGGGCGTGGTAAAGGTCCCAACGGAGTTGCAGGCTCATCCAGAAGTCGGGAGACGTTCCGAGGAATTTGGAAAGCCGTAGTGCGGTGCTGGGCGTGACCCCACGTCTCCTGCGGACGACCTCATTGACTCGCTGATAGGGCACACGCATCGCGGTGGCGAGGTCCCGCTGGGTCATGCCGAGTGGCAGCAGGAACTCTTGCAGCAACATCTCGCCGGGGTGTGTCGGCTCCCGGTCGGTTGGGATGCGCACCATACCTAGCCTCCTTCTCAATGATAGTCAGCTATCTCGACTTCGACTGGACCAGAAGAAGCAGATGCGATACCGGTCGTTTACGCGAATGCTGTGTTGCCCGCTTCGATCTCCAGCCAGTCGTTCTAATCGGTTGCCAGGAGGTATGCGGAGATCGGCCAGGACTGCCACGGAATCGAGCTGATCCAGCTTTCGCTGAGCCACACGCCAAAGGGTAATAGGACAGGTCTGACGCGCTGTTCGAGTGTCCCGTCCGTCAAAAACATCGCTAGTGCCATCATCCTTGAACGAGACAATCACGATGACATGGTAGCACGGAAGTCATGCTATCACCAATGCTTCGCTTACGACTTTAGGCAAGTCTAGCGGTGGCTATTCGGAGGCGTAGGGTGTCGGCTAGAGGTTGTTGGCGCGCTCACGGAGGGCGAATTTCTGGATTTTGCCAGTGGAGGTCTTGGGCAAGGGGCCGAATACAAACTTCCTGGGCGCCTTGAAGTGAGCTAGGTTGTCGCGGCACCAGCGGAATAACTCCTCCTCGGTGATGTCCGGGGTGTCGGGGCGGGGGGTGACGAAGGCGCAGGGGGTCTCACCCCATTTCCCATCGTGCTTAGCGACGACGGCTGCCTCCATGACCTTGGGGTGTCGGTACAGGACTTCCTCGACTTCCAGAGAGGATATGTTCTCGCCGCCAGAGATGATGATGTCCTTGGAGCGGTCTTTGATCTCTATGTAGTGGTCGGGGTGGACGACGGCCAAGTCGCCCGAGTGGAACCACCCGCCGGCGAAGGCCTCGTCGGTGGCACCCGGATTCTTCAGATAGCCCTTCATTACCGTGTTGCCGCGCATCATGATCTCTCCGATGGTCTGGCCATCTTCGGGGACGGGGGCGAGGGTATCAGGGTTGGCGACGGTGAGATAGGCGAGAGTCGGGTAGCGGACGCCCTGTCGGGCGAGCATTGAGGCTTTCTGGTCGGTGGGCATGGTGAGCCAGTCGTCCTGCCAGGCGCAGACGCTGGCCGGGCCATAGGTCTCGGTGAGTCCGTAGAGGTGGGTGACGCGGAAGCCCATGCCCTCCATTGCGGCGATGACGGGGCTGGGGGGAGCAGCGCCCCCGGTGGCGATCTCGACGGTATGGTCCCACTTCTGCTTGGCCTCTTCGGGGGTGTGAATCAGCATCCCGAGGACCACCGGAGCACCGCACATGTGGGTTATGCGGCGCTCTTTTATCAGGGAGAAGATGACTGCGGGGTCGATTCTGCGGAGGCATACATGGGTCCCGGCGACGGCGGTGACAGCCCAGGTGTAAGTCCAGCCGTTGCAATGGAACATGGGGAGAGTCCACAAGTACACGCTGTTCCTGTTGAGTCCAAACATCATAGCGTTGCCCATAGCATTCAGGAATGCGCCTCGATGGTGGAAGACAACTCCCTTGGGGTTGCCAGTGGTGCCGGAGGTGTAGTTGAGGGCGATGGCTTCCCATTCGTCGGAGACGGGGCGGGGCTTGAAGTTATCGTCACCCTCTTCAAGGAGAGATTCGTAGTCCTTTTCGCCGATGAGGTCACCAGAGGGGGCAAGAGGGTCGTCGATGTCAATTACGGTGATGGGGCGTGTGACTTGGGTTAGGGCTTCTTTCACTACGGGGGAGAACTCACGGTCGGTTATGAGAACGCGGGCCTCGCCGTGCTCAAGGATGAAGGCGACGGCGGTGGCGTCGAGGCGGATGTTGATGCCATTGATCGCGGCGCCAGTCATAGGGACGCCGTAGTGGGCTTCGAGCATCGGGGGGGTGTTGGGGGCCATGAGGGCGACGGTGTCGCCGAGTCCTATGCCACGCTTTGCTAGGGCGGAGGCGAGGAGTCGGCAGCGCCGGGCGAACTCCCGGTAGGTGTACTGGGTATCGCCGTATATAACCGCCGCCTTGTCGGGGTAAACGGTGGCCGACCATTCGAGGAAGGTTAGGGGGGTGAGGGGCTGGTGGTTGGCAATGTTGGGGTCGAGGTTTTGGGTGAAGATAGAGGGGGTCGGGTCTGGCATGGCTGGGCTCCTAAGGAGGCATTGACTGGTGTATCAAAGGTAGTCGTGTGGGTGTGTAGGCGTCAAGCTGGGGAGGTCTTTTGCACAACTTGTTGCTACATGTATCTGATTTGCTGGTGAACGGAGAATCATCCTCACACTCCTCGCGGAGTCTTCGATCCTCCAGAGGCGGACCTACGGCTCTCCTCTGCGAGCCTACGGTCCTAACCCTCTCACGCCTCGGCGTATCTTCCACCCATCGTGGGACCTTTGCGTAAATCCGGGTTGGGGCCGAGAAGCCCCTACCCATTCCGCTCTTGAGACCCTTCGACTCGGCTCAGGGCGAGCGGAATACCCCGCCCCCAGGAATGGAAAGGCCGTACTTCGTGAGCCGATTCGGGGGCGGGAATGACGGTGATGCAAAGGTCACGCCTCAGCGCACGCCAAAGGCGCACTTTCAGCATCTGCGACTCATCAAGGGAGAGGGAATCGAAAAGCACCCTTTCCCCGCCCATACTTAGCCGAGCTCCCGCCTAACGCGGAGCCTCGGAATGAGAGGGTGACGGGCGCGGTATGGTGTGGAGGGGCGCAGTCGATTGAAATGATGGAGGGTTTCAGCGTGAGTTAAGGGTAGGCGTTTGTTGAGAGGGCGGCGGTTAGAATGTAGGATACCGTCGGAGTCGGAGATCGTGAACGGTCGAGGGAAAGGAGTTTCGGAGTGAGAAAGCAGAAACAGGAAGAATACAAGGGATACCGGACGGCAGGGGTCCGGCTGATGGAGCCTATGCTGGCAGGTCTCCCGGCTTTCTCCGAGGGTCAGGACGAAGGGGCCCTTTATCCCTATCACCTATTCGACAAAGCCCACTTGGTGATGCTGGCGGAGGAGGCTCTAATTCCGAAGACCGATGTGGCATTGATGCTTAAGGAGCTTAGGAGCACGGAGCCGGACAAGATTGTGGAGTCGAGGATGGAGGCGGGGGGTGCGATGCACTCGGGGGAGTACCTGTTAATCCGGCGGCTTGGGGAGGAGGTGGGGGGCAGGATGCACCTGGGCCGGAGTTCCGGGGACCTGCACGCGGTGTGGCGGCGGTGCCGGCAACGGGATGGGCTGATCACGCTAATGGGGGAAATCAACCGGCTTCGGGCAGTGTTCCTGCAGGTAGCGGGTGAGAACCTGGAATCGGTGATGCCGGCTTACACTCACAGCCAGCACGCCCAGCCGACGACGTTAGGCCATCAACTGCTGGCCTGGACGTCGAGCCTGGAGCGATGCTTTGGTCGGGCGGCGTTTGCCTATAGCTGGGCAAACCAGAGCCCCGCGGGGTCGGCGATAATGACGGGGTCGGACTTTCCATTGAACCGGCATCGGACGGCGGAGTTGATGGGTTTCGACGGCGTATTGCCCAATACATATGACGCAATTCTCAACGAGGACACGCCATTGGACACCTTCATGGCGGTGGCCACGGTGCACCTGAATCTTTCAAGGTGGGCGTCGGACCTGAACTTCTGGTTTACGTCGGAGGCGGGATACATTGACGTGCCGGACCGGTTCTGCGGGACGAGCAGCATAATGATGCAGAAGAAGAACCCGGACAGCCTGGAGTACGTTCGTGGAGCCGTGGCAGATGCGATGGGCGGGCTGGTGGCCTCGTTCGCAGTGCAGAAGGCGGCGAGCGGGGACCCGACGATGGACCTTCGCTACATGGATGATGCGCTATTCCGCTCGTTCGACATGGCAATTCGGAACTTGGGATGGTTCATCGAGCTGATGCCGGCGCTTGAGGTGAAGAGGGCGCGGATGCGTGAAATGGCGGGGGCGCACTGGGCGCAGGCGACGGACGTGGCGGGTGCATTGGTTAGGGAGAAAGGGGTGCCGTGGAGGACAGCGCACCAGATAGTCGGGATCCTGGTACGTTTTTCGGAGGAGCGGGGAATCCGGCCGCGGGACGTGACGCCGGAGCTCTTGGACGAGGCGTCGGTGGAGTATATGGGGGAGGGTGTGGGGGTGAGCGAGGAAGCCCTGACTCGGGCGTTGGACCCGATGGCGTTCGTGGAGCGCCGGACGCTGTATGGAGGCCCGGCTCCCGAGGAGTGCCGTAGGCGGATGGTGGAGTACGAGGCGCGACTTCGGGAGGATGAGGAGTCGGTGGAGGAGAGAAAGCGCAGGCTGGATGAGTCGGCGGGGAAGCTGGAGTCGGCGATAGATGCGATTATTGGTTGATTGGGGTGGATTTTCGCAAATGGGGGTGGGGACGCCCCCCGCTTGACCCTTCGACTCGGCTCAGGGTGAGCGAGAGTCGGGGTTGTGCAATTCTTGGAATAGGACTCCGTTGAAAAGCTTAGGCATACCAGCCAATCGTGAATTTCCGACCCTGGATTCCCGATTTCTCGGGAATTTCGGTTGCACGCCGGTCTTGTTTGCAAGGGGTGATTGGGCTACGTATGCCTTAGCAACTGTGTTGGGGGAGGGGTATTGGGGAGGGGATGGATTCCGGCTCGGGGGCCGGAATGACGGATAAACGGGTAGGGAGATGGGGACGCCCCCCGCTCGACCCTTCGACTCGGCTGAGGGTGAGCGGCCCCTCACCGGGGGACGGGTTCCTGATGGGAGGCGGGGATGATGGTTATGCGAAGGTGTCACATAGATAGAGTAACGGGAGCAACAAGAAGATGATCATAGATGTACACCGGCACATGTGGTCGGCGGACCAGAGGCACCCGAAGCTGTTTGCGGGAGACCCGCGTTGGGAAGGGTCTGAGCCTTCTGACTTTGACTGGCGCCGGGCTGCGGGGGAGATTGTCGAGGAGATGGACGGGGCGTCGGTGGACATGAGCGTGATCATACTTGCGGACTTCGCGATGCGTTTCGGGGAGACGGCGGTTGGGGTGGAGGAAGAGAATGCGATGCTGGTGTCGGCGCGGGAGCTTTTCCCGGAGCGGCTGATAGCTTTCTACGGGATTGATCCGCAGAGGGAGGGGTCGGCGGACAAGTTTGAGACGGCGGTGAAGGGTGGTGGGGTGTCGGGGATCAAGCTGCACCCGACGACGGGATACTATCCCAGCGACCGGTCTTGCTACGCTCTTTATGAGATTTGCGTTGCGAACGGGGTGCCGGCGCTGTTCCACTCGGGGCCGGGGTTTCATCCATTGCTGTATGGAAAGTCGGCGCACCCGCTGGAGTTCGATAAGGTGGCGGCGGACTTTCCCAAATTGGATATGATCCT
Source organism: Dehalococcoidia bacterium (assembly GCA_965222055.1). Taxonomy (GTDB): domain Bacteria; phylum Chloroflexota; class Dehalococcoidia; order Plut-88900; family Plut-88900; genus Plut-88900. The sequence goes on along the minus strand of CBDCTF010000007.1, from coordinate 1,914,255 downwards.
GGGCCACGCGGGTGGGGACTGGTGGCAAGACTGCGTGACGGTGGCGAAGTCGCACCCGAACATCTACCCGGAGATTTCGGAGTGGCAGGCGAGATTCAAGGCTGATGAAGAGGGTACGGTCCGGGCGATCGATCAGATGATCCGGAGTCTCGGGGCGGAACGGGTTATGTGGGCGAGCGACTTCCCGGGGATCAGGAAAGAGATGTCGTTGAAGAGATTCGTGGAGCTGTGCCAGGACTTGCCGTCGATGGGGAAGAAGTATGGGTGTGAGATATCGGAGGAGGCGGTGGAGTTGATGATGGGCGGGAATGCGGGTCGGGTGCTGGGGGTGGGGGAGGGATATAATACTCGCCTATGTTTGAGGTCCAGGACGTGCTAACCGACACTGACATTCAAAATTTGCTCCGGCTTTCCAAAACGATTACTGACAAAAGACCAGCTTCGGGATATAGGGAAGAGAATGGGCATAAGCGGTGCGACTTAAACTTACGCGGCATCTCGGACGGCGACGCCATATTCGAAGTGTTCATACGTCAGAGCGAGAGATTCATAGAGAACTTCTCGATCGGCCTTCGCTGTCAAACAGGCGACGGGACACTGTCAAAGATCACCTTAATACGTTATAACGGCTCTCACGGTGAGGTAAACATGGATGCGGATGGCCATTATGCAAGGCCGCACACTCACCGCATCCCGGCAGCCGAAATCGCCTCCGGCAGCATTCAACCGCAAGAACGTCATAGGGAAATCACGGACCGATACGTTACTTACGAAGAAGCTCTAGCCGTCTTCTTTGCCGACATTGCAACGTCCAACCACGAAAATTATTTTTCCGACTTGGCTCAGGCGAGGTTGTTCTAGTGGATATCTCGGTGGTAAGAGGGTTGCTGGACCGGAGAGGTACAAACGGGTTTGACGTTTACGAGCGGCGCGCCGGCGCCTACCAGTTGATTATTCCGATACTGCACGAAGACGGCGACATGGTAGACATCTATTTGCAGGCCAGTCCACTGGGCGAGAACCACGTTCGCATTTGCGACTTCGGGCTGACGCTGATGAGGCTGTCGTACACTCTAAACATGACCGACGCAAGGCAGCGCATTCTGGACAGCATACTTATAAACAACAAAGTCAACAATATCGACGGCAATTTATATCTGGATGCTTCACTCGACTTGCTCTATGAGTACGTTCTGCAATTCGCCGGATGCGTCCAGAAGGTATGCAACATGCGCTACTGGAGCAGAGAAACAGTGCGGAGCGCGTTCTACGACGACCTGGAAGACTACATTACAACGGAACTAAAGGAATTTTCACCAAGCCCCGACTTCACCCCGATAGAAGGCTATCCGGTCAGCGTAGACTGGCGTTTGAAGCACAATAGCCGTGATCTGTACGTGTTTGGGGTGCTAGGCAACGACAAAGCCAAAGTTGTGGCAATTGCCATGCTGGAATTCGAGAAGGAGCGAACGCCTTTCGTGAGTCTCGTGGTCCACGAGGATATGGAGGGCCTGGGCAAGAAGGAAAGGCAGTACCTAACCAAGAATGCCTACAAGCAATATCCGATTTTGGATGATTTCAGGGAGAGAGCTCCCGGAGACATACGCAGGTTTGCGGCCTAGAGTCGGGGTGGCATGACCAACACGCTTTATTACGGCGACAACCTGGAAATTCTGCGGCAGTACGTGCCGGATGAGTCGGTGGACCTGGTGTACTTGGACCCACCTTTCAACTCGAACGCCACGTATAACGTGCTGTTCAGAGAACGGACGGGAGAGGAATCTCCGGCGCAGATCAAGGCGTTTACGGACACGTGGGAGTGGACGCGGGAGTCGGAGAGGATGTTTGAGCAGGAAATCATCGGGAATCCGTCGGCGTCTCCGAAGGTGAAGGAGATGATAGGTGCGTTCCTGAATTTCATAGGCAGGAACGCGATGATGGCCTACCTGGTGATGATGACGCCTCGGCTGGTGGAGCTGCACCGGGTACTTAGGCCGACGGGGTCGATCTATCTGCATTGTGATCCGACGGCGGGGCATTACTTGAAGGTGTTGATGGATTCGATATTTGGTCCAGAGCAATTCCGTACCGAGATAACCTGGAAGCGAACGAGTGCCCACAGTGACACCAAGCAAGGCCGCCAGCAGCATGGACGCGTGCACGATTTACTCCTCTTCTACTCCAAAACTGCTAGTTGGACCTGGAACCCGATCTATACGACGTACGATCAAGATTACATAAACCAGTTCTATCGATATCGCGAGCCGGAAACCGGAAGGCGATACCGACTTGGAGATCTGACAGGTCCGGGCGGCGTTGCTAAGGGCAATCCTTCATACGAAGTGATGGGAGTCAGGAGGTATTGGCGGTACAGCGAAGAGCGGATGGCTGAGTTGATTAAGCAGGGTCGAGTAGTCCAGACTCGCCCAGGAACCGTACCAGCATACAAGCGTTATCTAGATGAAATGTCTGGGGTGCCTCTTCAAGATCTTTGGAGCGACATCAAACCAATCGCTGCTCAAGCAAAGGAACGCCTTGGCTACCCTACCCAGAAGCCCGTGGCATTGTTGGAACGGATAATTGAGGCGTCGTCGAATGAGGGGGACGTGGTTCTGGACCCGTTCTGTGGGTGTGGAACGGCGGTGGCGGCGGCACAGAAGCTGAATCGGCGGTGGATTGGCATAGACATTACTCATTTGGCCGTGGCGTTGATGAAAAACCGGATGAAGACGGGCTATGGGCTGGTCGCTGGGAAGGATTATGAGGTAGTGGGAGAGCCGGTGGACGTGGGGAGTGCGCGGGCGTTGGCTGAGCAGGACAGATACCAGTTCCAGTATTGGGCGATGTCGCTATTGGAGGCTTTGCCTCGGGGAGATGAGAAAAAGGGCGCCGACCGGGGGATAGACGGAGTGGTGCACTTCGTGGACGGGCCAAAGCGGGAGATGAAGAAGGCAATAGTTCAGGTGAAAAGCGGGAAGGTGTCGTCGCCGCACATCCGCGACTTGAAGGGTACGATGGAGCGCGAGAAAGCAGCCCTCGGCCTTTTCATCACCCTAGAAGAGCCGACGCGGGAGATGGAAAAAGAAGCAGTAAGCGCGGGGTTCTATCACTCGGAATTGTGGCAGAGGGACTATCCGAAGGTGCAGATTCGGACGGTGGGTGAGCTGTTGGCGGGAAAAGGGTTTGAGATGCCGAGTCCGAGCCCGAATTACAAGCCCGCGCCGCGAGTGAAGGCGAAGAAGGGTCGGCAGGGGAGACTGAATTAGGGTCGGAGGATATCGGTGAAAGTTGAATGGATGAATCATACGGGGTTTGTGGTTTCGGACATGGATCGGGCGCTAAAGTTTTATAGGGACGTGCTGGGGCTTAGGGAGCAGCGCAACATGGTCCTGGAAGGGGACATAGTGACGCAGCTGACTGGGTTTGAGAACGCCAAGGTGCATGTCGTTTATCTAGGGAATGATTTGCGGCACGCAGTCGAGCTTGTGCATTTCCTGGAACCAGCGGTGATCGCGGGTACGGTTCCGCCCAGGAACAGGGTGGGGACAGCGCATCTGGGATTAATAGTCGACGACGTGGATGCGTTTTATGAGGAGCTGTCGGGGCGGGGGATGGAGTTCGTGAATCCTCCAGCCCTGCGACCCGGCGCGGTGTACCCGTGGGCGCGGAAGGTTTGCTACATGTACGACCCGGATGGGAACATGCTGGAGTTGATTGAGCGGGAGCCGCAGCCTGCGGACGCGACTACCGTTTGAGGGGGAGGGGGCGGAGGGCCAGGGATTGACGTGAGTGGGCAAGTCCTAGATTCCTCGCGGAGCCTCGGAATGACATGTAAGCGGGGCTTCGGAATGACACGTAAATGGGCGGGCCCGCGGAGTAGGTTTGTGCGAGTGTCCCGACCGCCTCCATTCGGTTTGGGGGGGCCTTGAGACAGGCTTAGAGTTAGCGGGTTCCTGCCCCGCCCAAGGGCAACCTATAGAGAGCCTGTCTCATAAGTCCGTTAAAAACAGCCCAATTGGATATTCTTGACTAATGCGACGGGTGCCGTAGGCACGAATCCAAGTCGTAAAAAAGCGAGAAGTGGGGCGTGGGGTGACTTTTGAGACAGGCTCATAGAGATTGCCCCTACGAGGATAGGATGGAAGCTGCGGGCCTTTATCCGGTTGAGAGAATACCATTGAGCTAAAAGGAATTTGGGGTAGGTATTTCTTTAATTGAGAGTTGGGAATACAATATGCCGACTATCGGCGCAGGGCTGGTAGTCGGGGCTATTGAGAAGTTGGTTCGGGCCCCGGGGCCTTGGACAATCTACCTCTGAAGGAGAGGAGGGTACAGTCGTGGAGCAGACGGTTATTTCTGCCGACACCCATATGGACATAGTGTGGCTGCCGGAGGACCTTTTCGTGTCCAATGCGCCGGAATCCCTCAAGTACCAGATGCCCAGGGTGGTGGATACCGACGAAGGGCGCATCTGGAAGGCTGAGAATACGAGCTTCGGGTTTGTGGCGGCTGGTGCCCTGACAGGCTCCTACGAGCCGTACCAGCCGGGTAAGTCGAAGCGGCTCGATCGTATGGAGGAGATGGGGTTCTTCTCGGATGCGGATACGGGTAAGTTTCATCCCAGTACGCCGGAGCTGAGGCTCAGAGACCAGGACGCCGACGGGATAAAAGCAGAGGTGATATACGGAATCCTGGGTGTGTCTACGGGCTTCTCTGATGCGGAAGGCGGGCTATCGAGCCCGGAGGCTCTTACCTGTGTCTATGACATTTACAATAAATGGGCTGCCGATTTTTGCAAAGCGGCCCCCGACAGGCTAGCGGCGCTGGCCTGTATATCGAGCCACAGCCCTTCCATAGCTGCAGCGCAGCTCCGTAGGGCTGCGGACCTTGGATTGAAGGGTGCGGAGATGAACGTGTCCAGTGCGTCGTCGCCGATCTACCAGGAAGAATGGAACGAGCTGTGGGAGACGGCCGGCGAATGCAACATGCCGATCTCCTTCCACACTGTCGGGCTTAACTACCGGCAGCCGGAGTCGGGGGCGAGCGAACGGTACGAGACGATCTCCCTTGGCCTGATGTACACGTTGTTCCAGCTATCGGGGCCGGAGTTCATGACGAGCGTGCTGTTGTCAGGGGCATGCGATCTGTACCCGAACTTCAAGTTCGTTCTCGGGGAGTGCGGGATTGGGTGGCTACCCTACGTCATTCATCGAATAGACGTGGAGTACGAGGACCGGCTGTTCCAGCTGGGCCTGAACGCCATGCCGAGCGAACTTTGGAGGCAACACGGCTACTCTACGTTCCAGGACGAACCTCTTACCGCAGATGTCATCGAGGCGGTGGGAACGGAGAACGTGCTCTGGGGGTCGGACTATCCTCATGCGGACAGCGTGTGGCCGGATTCGATGGAAACAATAGAGCGCAACCTTGGAAAGCTTGACGCGGAGATGAGAAACAAGCTGGTATATGAAAACGCCGGGAAACTGTACGGGTTCCTTAACTGAGGTTCGACGCCTGAGACGCCGGACATAGAACGGTCTATTGAGACCGGGAGGACAGTTCAGATGTTGCAATTGAAGAAGCGGGCCCTGCCCCTCAACCTGAGGCAGAGCGGCAATGTGGACGCTAAGATCAAGATAACTACCCGACTGCGAAAGGGCCCGTACTTTCACCTGGCGGTAAAGGCCGGGTGTTGGGCGTTCGCCACGTATAACCACACGTACCACCCTCGGGCATACGTGAAGCCTGAGGACGGCGGCTTGATGAAGGAATACGAGTACATAACCCAGCACGTGACGATGTGGGACGTGGCGGTGGAGAGGCAGATCCAGGTAAAAGGGCCGGACGCTGCGGCATTCGTGGACAGGGTGATAACTCGGGACGTTTATAAGAAGCTGCCGGTGAACAAGGCCCGCTACGTGATCCTGTGCAACCAGAAGGGCGGGATCATCAACGACCCGGTATTGCTTAGGACGGCGGAAGACGAGTTCCGGTTCAGCATATCGGACTCGGATGTGCTGCTGTGGTGCCAGGGAGTCAACGCCACGGGCGAATTCAACGTCGACATCAATGAAGTGGACATATCGCCGGTGCAGATCCAGGGCCCGAAGTCGGTACAGCTGATGCGGAAGCTGTTCGGGGACGGGATCATGGACATGAAGTACTACACCATATGGCAGACCGACTTGAACGGGCTCCGGGTGGACATCTCCCGGACGGGATTCTCGGCGGAGGTGGGGTTCGAGATATACTTGCACGACGCGATAGACAACGCGGACGAGATGTGGAACTCGGTGCTCGCGGCAGGGGAGGAGTTCAACCTTCACGTCATAGCCCCGAGCCACATCCGCAGGCTGGAAGCTGCGATCCTGTCTTACGGGCAGGACATGGACATCGAGACCAACCCATTTGAGGTGAACCTAGACTGGCAGGTCGACTTCAACAAGGCAAACTACATCGGCAAGGATGCCCTGATGAAGATCAAGGAAGAGGGGATAACGCAGCGGATGGTTGGACTGGAGATGGGCGGCGCGCCTATAACCTGGTACAACTCAGACTTCTACACGGTCAAGGACGAGTCGGGGGAGAACGAGGTGGGTTACGTAACCAGTGCGTTCTACTCTCCGAGGCAGGGCTGCAACATTGCCCTGGCGATGATGCCGATAGACCAGACGGCGAACGGTACGAAGCTGAAGGTGGCGCTGCCAGAGGACGGGCCAGTGGATGCAACCATAGTTCCGATTCCGTTCGTTGACCCGAATAAGGCGATACCTTCACAGTCTTTGTCCAGTTAGCCGGGCCTCTTCTGAATTATCGAGCCCAAGCCGGAGACTCGTGCTTGCACGGGTCTCCCGGCTTGGGGCGCGGGACCGAGTTTTACAATGGCTAAAAACGGATTCCTTGTAGCCGACAGCGACCTCCACGTGATGGAGCCGCCCGACCTGTACGAAAGATATCTCGAACCGAGGTATAGGGAGGCGGCGCCGGTGTGGATGTCTCGTCCGGAGAGCGGACACATGGACTTCGTGGTGAAGACCGATGCCCCGGTGTCCGAGGAGTGGACCAAGAAGGAGATGGTCTCTCGCAAGCATCTCGACGACCGGAAGTCGGAGGCGTACGCGGAGGAGTTGAAGCACGGGTATACGGCTGAGCTAACTCTCAGGGCAATGGACGTGGAAGGGATCGACGTAGCGATCCTGTTTCGCACGTTCGCTCAGATGGCGATCCAGGTGGACGGGCAAGACCCCGGATACACCTTCGCTGTGTGCCGGGCGTTCAACAACTGGCTACATGAGTTTGCGTCGGTGGACGAGGCGCGGCTGAAAGGGTCGGGGATTCTGGCATTGACAGATATTTCGGCAGCGGTGGAGGAGGCGGGGAGGTGCATCAGGGAGTTGGGTATGGCGGCGGTAACTCTGCTGCCGACGGTGGTCGACAACCGGATGGTGCACGACAAGGATTGCGACCCACTATGGGACGCCTTGCAGGAGATGGATATCCCAGTCACCTTTCACGACACGTCGCAGGGGTTTGCGGCTAAGAATCCGGGGAACTGGTTTCGGGATCATCCGAACAACCTGGTGCTGGTTCACGCGTTTTCGTTTCCCATACCCTTGATGTTGTCGATAGGGTGTGTTACGGCGGGCGGGCTGCTTCAAAGATTCCCTCGGCTCAGGATGGCGTTTCTGGAAGGGAACTGCTCGTGGGTCCCTTGGGTGCTGTATCGGTTGGACGACCAGTGGGAGACCTACGGGGACAGCCAGGAAGTCCACCTGGACTTGAAGCCGAGTGAGTATTTCGTGCGGCAGTGCTATGTGTCGACGGAGACGGATGGTGAGCTTCTGCACCACCTTGTGGATGCGATTGGCGACGACAACGTGGTGCTATCCACCGACTATCCGCATACCGACTCCAGCTACCCACATGCGGTGGATTCATTCCTGAAATACGACAAAGTGAGCGAAGAGACGAAGAGGAAGGTCTTGTGGGAGAACTGTGCAAGGCTGTACAACCTGTCTCCGAGGTAGGGGGTGGGGTGAGGGGCGACGGGCTTCGAACATGAAAATTACGGACTTAATAGGAGAAACCGAATGGCAGAGATGACGGGCGGACAGGCACTGATCCGCTCGATTTATAACGAGGGTGTAAGGGTGATATTCGGGTTGCCGGGGGTGCAGCTGTACCACGCGATGGATGCGCTGTACGACATGCCGGATATCCGGTTCATCACCACCCGACACGAGCAGGCGACGACGTATATGGCGGACGGATATGCAAGGGCCGGGGGACAGATCGGGACTGCGATGGTGGTGCCGGGGCCCGGGCTCCAGAACGCGGGGGCGGGGCTGGGGAACGCGTATGCGTGCTCTTCGGCGGTGCTGCTGATCTCGGGGCAGATAAACAAGAAGAACATTGGCCGGGATGTGGGGATACTGCACGAGGTCAACGATCAGCTGGATATTATCGACCCTGTGACGAAGTGGAATGCCCGGATTCTCAACGCCGTGGAGGTTCCCGGGACTGTCCAAGAGGCGTTCAGGCAGCTGCGTAACGGCCGGCCGCGCCCGGTGGAGATCGAGATCCCGCCGGAGACGCTGGCTGAGGTGGCAGACATCGACCTGTGCGGCTCCGCCAAGAAGGCTGAATCGGCACCGACAAAGGACGAGGTAGAGGATGCGGTGGCGGTACTGATGGAGGCGGAGAGACCGGTGATCTGGGCGGGGGGTGGGGTGCACTCCTCGGGGGCGAGCGATGAACTGCTGGCGTTGGCTGAATACCTGCAGGCGCCGGTGATCACGACGCCGGAGGGGAAAGGGGCGATCTCCGACAGGCAGTATCTATCGATAGGGGTTACGAGAGGGCGTTCTACGGGGCAGACCCGGGACGCATTGCGGATGTATTTCTGGGAGCGGGACGTGATACTGGCGGTGGGGACGAGATTTGCGGGGGTGGAGGCGCTGGAAGGGCAGAAGGTGGTGCAGATAGACATCGACGAGCAAGAGATAGGGCGTAACCATACCGACACCGTAGGTGTGGCCGGAGACGCCAAACCGGCTCTGCGAAGAATTCTGGAGGGGTGCCGGGAGGCGGGCCCTCCGGCGGAGTCTCGGAGGGAGGAATGCGAGACGCTCAGGGCCCAGCGTTATGACCCGGCCAATCAGGTCGAACCATTGGGTGGGTTCGTGCGGACGATCAGAGAGTGTATCCCGGAAGACGGGATCCTGGTGCCGGACATGACGCAGGTCGGGTATTACTCAAGGGCCTACTACCAGGCTTACGAGCCGCGGAGCTACTTCACGTCGTCGTATGCGGGGAACCTGGGGTTTGCGTACCCGACGGCTCTCGGGGCGAAGGTGGCGCAGCCGGACAAGGTGGTCGTGTCTCCGTGCGGGGACGGGGGATTCCTCTATAACTCGCAGGAACTGGCGACGGCAGCGCAGTATGGGATCAACGTAATTGGCATCGTGTTCAATGACGGGGCGTTCGGGAACGTGCTGCGGGACCAAAAAGAGATGTTCAACGGCAGAGTTATCGGCTCCGAGCTGAAGAACCCGGACTTTGTGAAGCTGGCCGAAGCCTATGGGGTAGTCGGGATGAAGGCAGAGTCGCCTGAGGAGCTGGGCTCGGCGATCAAGAAGGCCATCGAGTTAGACAGCCCAGTGCTTATCGAGGTGCCGCTCGGGCCGATGCCTGCGCCCTTCTAGGCCAGCGCGGTAAGCTGGCGGACGTCTGATATTTCGCCCAATCTTTCGGTGCAATCTACCAGCCGATTGACATTGTCCGCGCCCAGGATGTCGTCGCAGAGGAAGTGGATTTTGTCGAGGAGCTGGGAGCGAGGGGCTCGGTTACCGTAATCTCCCCAGAGAGTGCCGGTCTCGCCGTGGACTGTGCTGCCGTCTTTCAGGAGGATGGATGCCTGGGCCAAGGGGCCGGCGTCTCCTGCCGCGGCCAATTCGGGGTCCAGCCTAACGTTGACCCTAGAGGCAAAGGCCTTTATGTGGGGTTTAGAAATGACGTCGGGGTGGAAGACTGTGGTGTCGGTCTTGTTCTCGACGAGAGTGACGGCTATGGCGTAGGGGACGTGGAACTTGGATGCGAGGACGTTGTCGGGGTATGGGCCGAGCATACCATCGAGCATTCTATGGACGCGTAGGTCTATGCGCTCTATGGTGTCGGGATCCAGGACATTTCGGGCACGGGCGTCCAGAATAGCCTCGATGGAGGCGTGGTTGATGCGGCAGCAGGCGTGGGACTTGAAGTAATTCTGCTGGATGCGCAACTCACCGCCGAGGCCCTGGACGGCGGCCTCGGGGCTGAAGGAATCGCCGAGGATGGTACCGAAGACGTCGGAGGGTGCGTCGTCGAGGCCGGTGAAGCCGCACTCGTAGAGGTGGACGGCAAGGATACCCTGGAATCCGGAGCGGCCGGGATAGAGATTGCGGATGGTCGCGCCACGGAAGGCGGTAGTCCAGGTGTTTGCGGGGCTCATGGAGGCGGCGAGGTTGATGACGGCGCGCACCTGGTCGGGTGGGTAGCCACGGAGCTTGGCTATGGCGGCGCCCGTGCCAACGGCACCCCAGTGGCCGTGGGAGTGGACGTTGTCCCGGGGCTTGGTAGCGCCTCCGAGGCGGGACTCGATTTCGTAGCCGACGACTACGCTCTCGATGAACCTCTTACCGTCGACTGCCATCTCTTCCGCCACGGCCAGGGCTCCAGGAATGGAGTGGATTGCGGGATGTCCACCTCCGAAACGGTTGCCTTCGTCCATTTCCAGGGCGACACCGGCGGCGGAGTTGGATAGGGCAGCGAACATTGGCTCGGCCTTCAGGTTGTGTCCTAGAAGGGTGGCAACGGGGGGTTGGGAACGCTCGGAGGCGAGTTGGGCTAGGGCGCGATTCTCCGGGAGCCGACTGCCTGCAACTATCGCGCCGAAGGTGTCCATAATGACATCCTTGGCAGCGGCTTGGGCGTCGGGGGAGAGGGTGTCGTAGGTAGTCTCGGAGACGAAATGGGACAGTTCGTCCAGATAATCGCTCATGTGAGCCTCCGCAGCGGGGGTATGAGTGCAAGGTAACACGGGGCAAGGGGGAGGGCAATCGGGGAGTGGTGATATACTCGCGGGGTTCAAGGAGGCCACGAATTGAGCACGGGGAGCCCGGTTTTAGCTGAACTTAAGAAGATGGTCGGCAGGGAGATGAGGATCACTTCTCCCGACGAGATCGGGAGGTCTGGGATACGTTCTTTCGCGCAGGCACAGGGGGAGATTAACCCTCTGTACTATGACGAGGAATATGCGTCGGGGACACGGTACGGTGGGATAATCGCTCCGCCCACTCTTGTGTGTGAGACTTTGCAATACATGGTGGGGGCGGTGGACGAGACGGGTGGGGCGGCGGGGCGGTTCGGGCTGCCGGTCGGGATGGAGATTCGGGCGGCGAACGACTACGAATTCTTCCAACCCTTGCGGCCTGACGACGTGCTCACTGCTCACTGGAAGGTGACAAACGTGCGTGAAAAGCAGGGCCGATCGGGGACGCTGTATTTCCTGGAATATGACATAATGTATACGAACCAGCGGGAAGAGATGCTGGCGGTGAACCACGAGACGCTGATTTTTAGGGAGGCTTAGGGGATAGATGCCCACCTCTACACCAAAGCGACTTATAGTTCGGGGTCGATACCATCCCAGTTCTTTGATGGCGAGGAGCATTTGCAAGCCTTCAAAGGAATTTTTTAAACTTGAAGGCCACCTATATTCTGCTGCTCAGACAAGCCTGTCCCCTTCCCCCGCTCATACTTCGACGGGGCTCAGCACGAGTGGACCCAGCCCTTGGGGCACAGGTTCTGAAAACATCTCGTCGAGGGGAAAAATTAGAACCGATATGGAAATCCCGCGGCTAAGGGCGACAGCCGTCCGGTAGGAGATAGGTAGGGGGATGATTGAAAAGGCGAGAAAGATGAGTTTGGGAGAGTCGGGGGTTTATTTTGAGGACGTGGAAGTGGGGGAGGAGATCCCGGCGCTGGTCAAGGAGATAACCACTGTCAGCATGGTGATGTACGCGGCGGCGACGTGGGACTTTCATCGTTATCACCACGACATGGAATATGCGAATGGAAAGGGGATGAGGGCGCAGTTCCTGGACGGGCAGCAGCTGGGCGGATACCTGGCACAGCATGTCACGGACTGGGCGGGCATCGGGGGGACGCTGAAGCGGCTTTCGTTCAGGTACGGTGACTTTGTGTTTCCGGGGGACACCCTGACTTGTAGGGGCAAGGTGTCGGAGAAGGGTGAGGGTGGGGTGGTGGAGTGCGAGCTGTGGATCGAGAACCAGCATGGAACTCGGGTGTTGAAGAGCGGGAAGGCAGTGGTGGAGCTTCCTGTAAGGAACTCCTGAGGTTATTCCAACACCATTTCGTTCTTACGACCTTCGATCCGCCAAAGGCGGACCTACGGCATGGTGTGTGTTCCATGCACTGCGAGGTCAAGACAAAGAGAATAACTCCCACCCCATAAACGAAAACATTTGAAAAATGGGAATCATCCCTTAATATGTTCTTGCCGGGGGGATGGGAGGGGTGTGATACTATTGGGCACAAGAGTAGTCGGATATCGGGAGGGCGTATGGCGAAGGCGCTCGCAGGTGTCAGGATAATAGACCTCACCCAGTTCGAGGCGGGAACAACTTGCACCCAGGCCTTGGCTTGGTTGGGCGCTGACGTGATAAAGGTGGAGGCGCCAGGGAAGGGCGATCCGGGGAGGCGGGCATCGGCGGACGTGCCCGGTCTGGACAGCTACTATTTCCTTCTACTGAATGCGAACAAGCGCAGCCTGACCCTGAATGTAAAGACCGGAGAGGGCAAGAAGATATTTCTTGACCTCGTTCGGAAAGCAGACATTGTTGTCGAGAACCTTGGCCCCGGAACCCTGGAACGGTTAGGACTTACTTTCGACGTGCTGTCGGAGGTCAACCCGAAGATAATCCTGGCCCGTGTGAAGGGGTTCGGGACGTACGGGCCGTACAGTGGGTTCAAGAGCTTCGACATGATCGCGCAGATGGCCGGCGGGGCGGCGGCGATGACAGGGCACCCGGGTGGTTCTCCTACGCTGATGGGTATTACCGCCGGAGATATCGGGACTGGGTACCATACAGCGCTGGGGATCATGGCGGCGCTGTGGCAGAGGCAGGCTACGGGGGTCGGACAGGAACTGGAAGTGTCAATGCAGGACGCGGTGGTGAACCTGGGGCGGGTGATGATGATGACGTACAACATGACCGGCAAGGCGCCCGACCGTCGGGGGACGACGACTGCCGGCGTGTTTCCAGGGGATATCTTCCGTTGTGCGCCCGGCGGGTTCGACGACTACGCTTTTATATACGTTAGCTCGGTTATCGGGGACAGCATGTGGCCCAAGTTGCTGAAGGTGATGGGTCGTGATGACTTGATCGGAGACCCCCGCTATAGCACCAGCCAGGCCCGACGCGAGAATGGCCTGGAGGTTAACGTGCTTGTCGAAGAGTGGACGATGCAGTACACGAAGTACGAGGTGATGGAGAAGATAGGCGGGGCCGGTATTCCGTGTGGAGCAATGCTCAATGCCGAGGACATCCATACGGACAAACACCTTATCGAGCGGGGAATGATTGTGGACATGGACCACCCGCAGCGGGGCAAGTTCAAGATCATCGCCGATCCGATAAAGCTGACCCATTCGTCTTTTGACATGGAGCCGGCGCCGCTGCTGGGCCAGCACACGGCGGAAGTGCTAAACGAAATTTTGGGAATAAACGGGACCAGGTTTGAAGAATTGAAGACGGCCGGCGTAATCTAAGCGTTTTATTGGCAGTGTGCCGTAGCTCGGCAGGAGGACGGAATGTTCAGTGGAATAGTATTTCGTGACGAAGTAGAAGAGTTGGTCCAATTTGTGGAAGAGACGGACCCGAGCGAGATTATCGAGCGCACGCTGGACAAGCTGAGGGCGGGGACGCCGGCAGTCGATTTGCTTAGGGCAGGGGCCCTGGCGGTGTGCCGGTCCACTGAGCTTCCTCCTGAACACCACGGTGGTCCAGTTCACCCGATATGCGGGATTCACGGTGTGTACAACACCTCCCGCAGGCTCAGTGGCGAGATGGCATTCATGCCCATAGTGCAGCACGTGGCGCTCTGCAACAACCATGTACACTCTCCGCAGATGGGACCATACATCATGCCTGCGATGGATGCGCTGGAAGGCACGGGGGCGATGATCGGGTCATACCACCTGTCGGAGGGGACGGAGGCGTCGGATGATCCGGACATCATGGGGTCTACGGAAGACGCACTGCTGAGGGCTATCCAAGTGCGGAAGCCGAGCCTCGCGGAGCAGTACTACCTGTGGCTGGAAGAGAACCGGATACCGGGAGAGACGTTGGACCTGCTGCTGCCGGCCTGCGTGTCCCGGAACAGCATTGACGACCATTACTTCGTGTATCCGATGTTTACGTTCAGAGCACTGGACGTGATCGGGTGGGAGTGGGCGCCTGTTCTGATGAGAGTTGTGGTGCGGTACCAGGCTCGGAACCCGTTCAGCCTTTCGCGGACCGAGGCGTCGGTGTTCGACGACGTGACGCGGCTGATAGAAGACTACTCACTCATGGACCGGGAGATACCGCTTCGAACAGGAGACCGGGAGACCGAGGCGATCGGGAGGCTGGGTGAGAGCATCGGACGATGCACTAACTACCTGGACGGCATGGAGCCGATTGCGAAGGCGCTGGCCGAGGGGATGTCCCTGGAAGGGGCGGGAGAGGCGTTGTCGGTGGGTGCGTCGATGGCGTACCTGAAATCGAGTTACGGGAACCCGATGGACTCGCACTTGCACACGGGGACCAACGGGCGGCGCTACCTGCTGAATGTGGAGGGCGTAAGCCTGAGGCACAAGATTGAAGCTTTGATCACGGCGCTCACAGGCCCCGAGTGCCTCAACGGGTCTCGGATGCTGTGGGAGAAGCCGTTTGATCCCGCAAAGTCGGAGTCACTGCCGGAGATGGAACAGGCCGAGCTGCTGGACGGCATCGTGGAAAGCATCGAACGGCAGCCGTGGGCTAACTGGCGGGAGATCGGTGTAGACAACCTCGAGCTAGGCAACGAGATACAAGAGGCTATGCTGCTGGCGCAACGTTATGCCGACCGCCGGTACGATCCTGAGGCGTTGTTCCGGCGAATAGGCGCGATTATCTCCCGAGACGACTTCACGGAGCTGCACGGTATCAAGCATCACCAAGCACTGGTTGACGAATTTTACGCGACTCGGGAGCCGTATCGGTGGAACCACCTGGTTGCCGCAGTGAAGTCGGTGGCGGTGGTCGAAGGCGGCAAGGAGAGCACGATCTTCGACCGTACGCTCGACATGCTAAAGGTCTAGGGGAGACTGTTCTTCGGGCCGAGCTAGAAGACTTCGGCGTCTTCGTCGAACCACTTGCGGATCCGGTCGTTGAGAGAGCCGTCGGCTTTCATCGCATTGATGGCGCCATCAAGCTTGTTTTTCAGGTCGGTGTCGCTATCCCTGACGCCTGCGCCAATGCCGGACACAAGGACCACTTGAGTAGCTAGAACGGTGAGCTGACCGTTGCTCGCGGCCACGCTCTCTTGGGCAAATGCCCGGTCTACCAGGGCTGCATCTGCCTCGCTGTTCAGAACTGCTGCGATGAGCTCGTCAGCCAACTTGTATTCGAGGAGCGTTGAGCCTGATTCGGACAGATAGTCGGCATGAACTGTGTTCACCTGAGCAGCCACTTTGCCGTTGACAGCGGCGTCGCCAGCGCCGACCAGGGCGATATAGACGGATGGCGTGGGGGGGGAGATAGGACTGGGTGAAATCTATGACCCGATCCCTCTCTTCGTTGATGCTCATCCCGGCGGTAATCATGTCGAATTCTTTGGCAATCAAGCTGTCGATGATTCCATCCCACGGGGTGATTACCCAGGTGCATTCCAGGTTAGCGCGACGGTAGACCTCGTCGATCAAGTCTGCTTCAAAACCGTCCACCTCTCCGGCGTCGTCCAGAAAGTTGTAGGGGAAATAGTCTCCGTCGGCGGCAAAGCGCACTAACTCGGGTTCATCGCTACAGGAGAGGGCGAGCGATGCTATAAGAGCCATGGAAAGGACCAGTAGAGCTACTTTCGACATGGGCGCATCCTTTTCTAACTATCTCTATTTTCCGAGGAATAGGGGCATGACCTTATCGGCGAAGAGGTAGATGGAGCGCATTACCTCGGTATAAGTGAGGTGGGGCAGGGGCCAGTACATGGTTACGTGCTGGCACCCAAGTTCGGTGCGCCACTTCTCGATGCCCTCGGCTACGTATTCCGGTGAACCGACGAGGGTGTGGCCGCGTTTCGTGAGGAAGTCCAGCCAGTCATCGGCCTGGTCCTCGTCGGCGATAGGTTCGTTCTTACCGACCATGGTGGGCCGAGCCCATTTGCCTGCGCCATAGGTCATGGCAGTCTCAATGACGGGGCGCATTATGCGCCGGGCCTCTTCCATGGTATCGGCAACGAAGATGGGGCGCATCATGGCGACGCCCTCACCCATGGGGACGTCGCGGCCCTGGGCTTCGGAGGCGGCGTCCCGGTAGGCGGTCCAGGCTTCACGGGTCCCCTCCAGGGTGCGGCCCCAGGACATACCCCCGAAACCCCTGCTAGCGGCGAAGGCGTGGGAGGATGCGGAGTCGGCCATTTGCCAAACGGGGGGATGGGGCTTCTGGTACGGCTTGGGGAGGACGCCCAAGGCGATAAGCTCACCGTCCGGGTTGTTATAACGCCGGTCCTGGGCAAGATCAGCGACGGATTCGCGCCAACCGGGCATGGGAAGGGTATAGAACTCCCCGGTGTGGCTAAAGGCTTCCTCGGTCCAGCACTTTAGAATAATCTCAAGCGATTCTTCGAAGAGGGCGTAGTTCTTTCTCTTGTCTCGCCTGTCGGCGTGGACGTTAAAGTTGCCGTTTACGCGGTTGTTGATTCCACGGATGACACCGAAGTCTACGCGCCCCTTGCTGACGTGGTCGAGCATGGCGATATCTTCGGCGACGTGGACGGGATGGCGGTCGGTGATGGATACGCCGCATTGGCCGAGGCGAAGTGTGGAAGTGTGGGCGGCGAGATCTACGCAGGTGAGGATGGGGTTGGAAGGGGTGGGGGTGACCCAACCATCCCAGAAGAAATGGTGCTCGGCGCTCCAGGCGGTGGTGAACCCGGCCTGTTCGAAGAGCCGGGCTTCGGCGCGCCACTCTTCGATCCAGGGATAACCCTTGGGCTGGCCACCGTGAACGTATAGACCGCTGTCGAATCTCATATTCGGACCTCTCCATCAGGGGCGGGGCTGGGGGCAAATGGCACACTAGGGCGGCTGGTGGAACTTGTCAAGGAATGGGGCCAAGGGTTGCGATCCTAGAAATGGAATAGACTACAGATGAGCAGTGTACGATTTACCGTAGAATGCTTGTTGTTGCGAAGGGAGCAGCTTTGTTTAGCGCGATTTCAAGGAGTGAGATTACATGCCATATAGTCTGATTAAAACAACGGGTTATAATGGCTGTATGCGTGTAATACCTTCGACAGAAGCAAAGGCCCGCTTGGAAGAGCTCCTGAGGAATGTTGAATTTGGAGAGACGATAGCCATCACGCGACATGGCAAGACAATAGCGCACCTCATTCCGGCGGAGGAACAGGACAGACTACAGCGTAAGAACGCCGTAGAGGAATTCAGGCGCCGTAGGTCTGAAGGGGAGAAGATTGAAGCCACCTTGGAAGAGATGCTTGAATGGCGTCATGATGGACACCGCATTTGACCCGATCGGGTATTGAACGCCAATGTGTAGACAACAACAGTGGAAATAGGAATCATCGGGCTGCCGCAGAGTGGGAAGACCACTATATTCAATGCCCTGACGGGCCTCGGGGCCCACAATCAGGGGACTCATGCTGACCGGGCGGCCGTCGGAATGGCGAAGGTGCCGGACCCTCGACTGCAACCTCTTTCAGATCTATTCAATTCCAGGAAGATAGTCCGGGCAGAGGTGAAGTACTTCGACGTCCCTCTCACGCCAAGGGGTCTGGGGAAGAGTGAGGGATTCGGGGGGAAGCTGCTCAACGTACTCTCGCAGGCGGACGCCTTGCTGCACGTGGTGCGGGCGTTCGACGAGCCCTCGATACCACACATGGAGGGAACCGTCGATCCATATCGGGATGCCGAGGTGCTGGACTTAGAGCTTACATATTCTGACTTGACGATTTTGGAACGAAAGAGGGAGCGGCTGCAGGACAGCCTGAAGGGGGCTCGGGCCCAGGAGCGGGACAAGTTACTGGCCGAGCAGACCCTTATAGAAAAGGTAAAAGAAAAGCTGGAGGATGGTGTCCCAATGCGGTCCCAGGCTTTGAATGCTGATGAACAGAAGACGCTGAGCGGCTACCAGTTTCTCACAGCCAAGCCTGAGCTTATCTTGCTGAATGTTGGAGAAGACGACCTGAACAAGATGGACACGCTTGAACAGGAGGCGATGAAGAAGTTCGGCGGACATGGGGTGTCGGTGTCGGCGGTGTGCGGCAAATTGGAGGCGGAGCTTTCGCAGCTGGAGGCAGAAGAGGCCGCTGAGTTCAGGGTCTCGATGAATGGTGGGGAGCCGGCCCTAGAGAAGGTGCTGCGGGTGTCGTATGAACTGCTGGGACTGGTATCGTTTCTTACCTGTGGCCCCGATGAGGCCAGGGCATGGCCTGTGGCGAGGGACACGGCCGCAGCCAAGGCGGCTGGGAAGATCCATTCAGACATCGAGAGGGGGTTCATACGGGCCGAGGTTATCGAGTACGAGAATGTGTTGAAGTGCCGTGGCCTCGTGGAGGCTCGCAAACAAGGGTTGATTCGGCAGGAGGGCAAGGAATACCGGGTCCAAGACGGGGATGTGATTAACTTTCTGTTTAATGTCTAACCAAGGCTCTCCGGTCTCACTTTACCTGCACATTCCGTTCTGTGTTACGAAGTGCAACTACTGCGACTTCAACACGTACGCGGGGATAGAAGAGTTGATGCCCGCGTATGTATCGGCGGTGGTAGATGAGATCGGAATGTGGGGGGAGGCGTTGGGGAAAGGTACTCGGGTGCCGACCATTTTCTTCGGGGGCGGTACACCT
Organism: Dehalococcoidia bacterium; assembly: GCA_965222055.1. GTDB lineage: Bacteria > Chloroflexota > Dehalococcoidia > Plut-88900 > Plut-88900 > Plut-88900. The sequence continues at coordinate 1,895,091 of CBDCTF010000007.1, read as the reverse complement.
TCGCTGTTGCCCGCCGAAGACGTCGAACGGATTTTGGGAGCCTGCTACCGGGGATTCAGTTGCGACGAGGGCATTGAGGTGACGTTGGAGTCGAACCCCGGAGACCTAACGGTGGAGCGACTCAAGGCCCTGCTGGATGCAGGCGTGAACCGGCTGAGTATTGGGGTGCAGAGCTTCAATGATGTGCACTTGGCAGCATTGACCCGTAGGCATTCGGCGATGGCGGCTGAGCGGGCGTTTGAGATGACTCGGGAAGCGGGGTTTGAGAATGTAAACCTGGACTTGATGTTCGGGCTGTCCAACCAAACTCTAGATGAGTGGGTCGATACTGTGGACCGCGCTCGATCTCTCGGGCCAGAGCATCTGTCCTTGTATGCCCTGACAGTGGAGGAGGGCACTCCCCTCGCGAGGGATGTGGCACGGGGTGCGACAGCCGATACGGACCCGGACATGGCAGCCGACATGTACTTATATGCGGTACGGGCGTTAGGGGAGTCGGGGTACGGGCAATATGAGATCTCCAACTGGGCGAAGCCGGAGAGGGAGTGCCGGCACAACCTGGTCTACTGGCGGAATGGGTCTTACCTGGGAATCGGGGCGGGGGCGCATTCATTTCTCGGGGGGTGCAGATTTTGGGAGGAGAAGAGCCCGCGTCGGTATGTGACGAAGGTGGGAGAATTGAAGTCGAGAGGGGGGTGGGGTGGACTGTCGACAGAGGATGCGGAAGCGATGTCAGAGGCATTAACGGGCGGAGGGCCCGTAAGTGAGGTGGAGGTTATATCGGAGATGCTGGAGATGGGTGAGACGATGATGCTAGGACTTCGGTTACTGGATGGGGTGTCGGGGGAGGGGTTTAGAGAGCGGTTTGGGAAATCCCTGGAATCGGTATTTGGGGCGGACCTGAGGGACTTAGAAGGGTTAGGGTTGTTGGAGAAAGAAGGGGACAGGTGGAGGTTGACGGTTCGGGGGAGATTGCTAGGGAACGAAGTTTTTCAGAGGTTTGTGTCGGTGGAAGTGTAGGAACCTTTCCACATCAACCGATAGAATGTGAAATCCTCAATCCACTGGGGTGCCCAACGGATTGAGGACTTTCGTTATTCTGAAATAAAGAGCAAGAGATAGAAATGCCGGCGTTGGCGGCAAGGATTTTGGGGTGATATTCTAAGTCGGGACCATCAGTATTGAGACCATTTCGCAACCACGAATATCGGACCTACTTAGGAAGAGGATACATGCCTGCCAATCCTAAATCCCCGCCCCTGGATTCCGGCTCGGAGGCTGGAATGACGGCGTACAAATTCCTAGTGGTGGGAGAGTAGATGTACGTCATCGGTACTGCGGGGCACGTTGATCACGGCAAGTCCGCACTGGTACGCGCCCTTACCGGTATAGACCCGGACAGGCTGCGGGAAGAGAAGGAGCGGGGTCTGACCATCGACCTTGGCTTCGCGTGGCTAAAGCTTCCAAGCGGTCGGGAAGTGAGCATAGTCGACGTGCCGGGCCACGAGCGGTTCATAAGGAACATGCTGGCGGGGGTCGGGGGGATAGACCTGGCGATGTTGGTTGTTGCAGCGGACGAGGGAGTGATGCCTCAGACTCGGGAGCACCTGGCCATCATAGATTTGCTACGCATCGATCGGGGGTTGGTGGTAGTGACCAAGAGCGACCTGGTTGATGAGGACTGGATGGAGCTAGTCTCGTCCGACATCATGGATTCGCTGAAGGGGACTACGTTGCAAGATGCACGCATGGTCTCAGTCTCCTCGGTGACGGGAGCGGGGTTGCCGGAGCTTCTGGGGGCCTTGGACGGGGTGTTGGATGGAGTGGAAGAGAAGGACGACAACGGACACCCGCGCTTGCCAATCGACAGGGCTTTTACGATATCGGGGTTTGGGACGGTGGTGACGGGGACATTGGTCGGGGGGAGGCTATCGGTGGGTGACGAGGTTGAGTTGGCACCGGGGGGGCAGAGGGGACGGGTGCGGGGGATCCAGACGCACAAACAGAGTGTGAAATCGGGGATGCCGGGGACACGGGTGGCGGCCAATCTGTCGGGGATCGGTCACGAGAGCATAGCAAGAGGACAGATTCTGACAGACCGGGGATGGCTGAAGGAAAGCGAAGCCTTGGACGTCAGGCTTCGGGTCGTGCAGGACTCACCGGTGTCGGTGAAGCACCGAGCCTCCGTGACGCTACATTTGGGTACAAGCGAGACGCTGGCGCGGGTAAGGCTGCTGGATGAACAGGAGTTGGGACCGGGGGAGTCGGGGTGGGCGCAGCTGCATCTCCAATATCCGATAGCCGCTGTGAAGGGAGACCTGTTCGTAATTCGGTCGCACCAGGGGACACTCGGGGGTGGGGAGGTGATCGAGACGCTGGCCCGACGCCACAAGCGGTTCAGCGAGCCGGTAGTGGAACGGCTCAGTGTGCTGGCAGAGGGTCGGCCTGAGGAGGTGTTGCTGAAGGCGTTGGAATCGATGGAGCCGAGCCCGTTGAGGAAGGTAGTGGAGGAGAGCGGTATCGCAGCGGAGGATGTTGCGCCGGCGCTGGAGAGTCTGCTGGATCGCGACGCAGTGACTGCTCTTGGAAACGGGCGGGTGACGGACGGTACGGTGCTGTACTCGGGGAGGGGGTGGGCCGCGGTGATGTCCAAGTCGAGGGCGGCGCTGGAGTCGTATCACAAGCAGCACCCGCTCAGGACGGGGCTACCGAAAGAAGAGTTGAGAAGCAGACTCGGGCTTGGGGGGCAGGTATTCGGGAAGGTGATCGAGAAACTGGTAGAAGATGGAGCGCTGGTGGAAGAGGGGTCGGCTGTTCGGCTACCGCAGCACTCTCGGGTGCTGAGCGCGAAACAGCAAGCGGAGGTAGACCGGTATCTCGCGGCGCTGGACGCCCAACCGTTCTCTCCACCGACTGATCTGGGGATCAGTGGGGAGCTTGTTGCCGGTCTGGTGGATGGAGGCAGGGTGGTCAGGGTGAACCAGGACGTTGTCTTTAGCGCGGGCGCGTACAAGGAGATGAGGGACCGGATAGTCGAGGAGACGAAGTCGGCGGGGAAGATCAACGTGGGCAAGGTTCGGGACATGTTCGACACTAGCAGGAAGTACGCACTGGCGTTGATGGAGTACCTGGACCAGCAGAGGATTACCCGCAGAGTCGGGGATGACAGGGTGCTGAGGTGAGTCTAGAAATAGACAAGGTGATCGGGCAGATAGCCCAGATGGCGGAGGACATCCGGTCGGGGGAGAAGGGTTGGCAGGAGCACCTGGAGTCGGCGCTTGGTCTGGTCGAACAACCGGGTATGGACACGGATGCGATCAGGGCGCGTATCGAAAGGGCGAAGGTGACCTGGCTGGTGGCGGAGCCGCTGGAGGCAATCTCGGCAAAATATCCTGCTCCAGTCGTGCCAAGGGACTACGGAGTGGCCTCGGTGGATGGGTCAAGTATAGACTCGGACCGGCACGGACCCGCGCGGTGCTATCTGATAAACATTGGGCTAGCGGCGCTGCGATATGGGTCGGGGCACGGGGCTGAGCTTCGCAGCGAGCCGAGATTGTATGCGGGGGAAGAGGACCTTGTCTTAAGGGACCCGGAGTCAGCGGGGGAGCAATTTATGAACCCGGCAATGGTCGCGATAAAGCGGATGGTGGAGGAGTTCCGGTACCTGCTCAGGGAGATGGAAAAGGAGCCGCCTCGGGTGCCGACGGTGTGTCTTTTGGACGGGACACTGGTGCCCATCGGGCTGATCGGCGAGGGGGTGAAGGAATTCGTGAGGCGGACTTTTCTGGACAATGGGTTGCTAGAGGTTATGGATGGGTTTCGGGAGCTTTCCGAAAATGCACCCGTGGCCCTGGCCTCCTACATCAGCTATCCCGGCAGTACTGAAGTGGTGAACAGCCTCAGGGTGCTCCACTGCCCCCACGCCCCCTTCCCCGACTGCGACAAACATTGTTCCGGGTACAGGGCCGGAAATACTGGGTGTGCAGCATGTGTGGCAGCGCCGGAGGAGGTGAGAGAATGCGATGTGGTGTCGATGATAAGGGACCGGGACCTGTTTGAGAGGCTGCTCGGGGTGGGAGAGAGGTCGGGGTTGTTTGCTAGCCGTTCGTCCATAGTAATGGACAATTACCGGGAGCACCACGTGGAGTTTTTCTACGTGAACGTGGGTGAGGAGGTGGGCCGGGTGGAGATGCCTCGGTGGGCAAGCCGTCGGGAAGACTTGGTGGACCTGGTGCATTCGGTGGTGCTGGAGCAGTGCCGACTTGGCCAAGGATATCCCCTGGCCTTGGCCGAGGCACATGAGCAAGCCGTGGTCAACGGAGCGGACCGGGAGGAGTTCTGGCGGATGGTCGATATCGAGCTGGGGGGTGGTGGGGTGAGTATGGTGAAGTCGGCGAAGGCGGCGACCAAGCAGACTCGTTGGGTGTAGGGGGGTTATCCTAACCCTCTCCCATAGTGGGATTTTCGTACAACTGCCGGTCACGCCTCTTCTAGCGAGTGACCCGCTATTCCCCTCCCCCCGCTCATACTTCGATGCGGCTCAGCACGAGCGGCCCCGGCCCCTCCGTAACAGGTTGTACAAGGCCCCCATCGAGGGAGATGGGACACAGGACCTCACCCGAGTCCCTTCGGGTAATGATTTTGTGAACTCCTCATCAAGGGAGAGGGGACGGAACACTAGCCCGCCAAAAAGCGATGCTGCCCATCAAGTTACGCGATGTAGATGAAGTATTGACGCTCCGAAAACCTCTTGAGTACGTGCTACAATCCGGCGTATGAATTCGACTTTGGAGAGCAGGGAGCGGCGGTTGGCGGACCGGGTGGGAGAGGTGATCGAGAGCGATTCCACGGTGTTTGAGGCACAGTGTTATCGTCTTCATGAGCCCCCGGCACTGGGCAGCCTGGTTCTAGTCCCCGATGGGGATGTGGAAGTAGTAGGGGTGGTGTCGGTGGCGGGGACATCGTCGATTCAGCCGGGACGTAAGCCCTTGGCCCGGGGCGAAAATGAGACTTCGGTCGAGGCTCTGTACGCGAACAACCCACAGATAGAGAAGCTGCTGATGACGCTGTTCACGGCCCAGATTGTCGGGTACCGGAACGGGGGAGAAGCGGGTGAATCGATGATGCAGAGGCTGCCTTCCCGTCCGCCCCGGGTGCATACTTTCGTCTATGAGTGTCCAACAGCAGACGTAGCGGCTTTCGGAGAGTCGATGGAATTCTTGAGCATTTTGGCCGGGGCGCGTGGCCCGGCGGGCGACCAACTGATCAGTGCTTGCCTGCGTCGAATGAGCGCGGCGTCAGAGGACAAGAGAGAATTTCTAATCAGGGCGGGAAAGGCACTGGCCGTGCTGCTGGCAGCGGAACCGCAGAGGCTTTACACATTGTTGGCGGGGATACGGCCTTGACTGGTGAGACGGGTGTCGGGGCGCCCTTGGGACGGGTGGTGGGTGGGTCGTTCAGCGAAGGCTTGACGGTCAAGCTTGACGGTAGTGCACCGATCGAGGACATGGCGGTCGGGAGATATACAGTCATACAGGGTGGGTCGAAGCGGTTCTTCGGGATGGTCACTGATGTTTCTCTAGAAAGCTCGGACGCCCGGCTCTCGGCGTTTCCTCCCGACCCACTGGACCCATTTGTTGCGGAGGTCCTTGCCGGGACGGCGTTGTACGGGGGGCTAAAAGTCACGCCGATGCTGACGATCGGGCTGGGGGATAAGTCGGGGGTGGAGGGGCCACAGCCGGTCAGGACGATCCCGCCGCACTTTTCTCGGGTCACGGAGGCCTCGGAGGAGGACATGGCCCGGGTGTTCGGGAGCGAGGACGAGCGGCATTTCTACGTGGGGAATCCACTGGACATGGAGACCAAGGTGTGCCTGGACCTTGGGGAATTCGCGAAACGGAGCAACGGGGTGTTCGGGAAGAGCGGCACGGGCAAGACTTTCCTGACGAGGCTGCTCTTGGCGGGGTCGATCCAGAAGGGGACTGCGGTCAACCTGGTGTTCGACATGCACAGCGAATACGGGTGGGAGGGTCGGAGCGAGGAGCGGTACAAGGTCAAGGGACTGAAACAGCTATTTCCATCCAAAGTGGCGGTCTTCACCCTGGACCCGGACAGCTCCCGGCGCAGGAAGGTGAGCACCGACTACGATGTGAAGATCGGGTACGATGAGATCGAGCCGGAGGATATTAGCTTACTGAGAGAGACGCTCAATCTAAGCCAAGTTGCCGCTGAGGCGGCATACATGCTGGAGCGGAAGTACGGGAAGGGGAAGTGGCTGGAGCGGTTCCTGAACATGGGTGAGGGATTGGCGGAGCTGGCGGATGATATAAACGTCAATCCGGCGGCGTTGGCGGCACTTCTGAGACGGCTTGAAATACTCAGGAGGATGGACTTTTTGACGCCGCAAGGGAGTGGGGACGCGGTTAAGCAGATCCTGGACCACTTGGCTAGGGGCGTGAGCGTCGTGCTGGAGTTCGGGCGGTATGAGACGAACTTGGCGGCGTATATCCTGGTCGCCAATCTTCTGACTCGCCGGATTCATGACCAGTACGTCCGTCGGGCGGAAATGGCGTTGGGAGACGGGGGCGCCGACCCTGAGCGGCTGATGATCACAATTGAGGAGGCGCACAAATTTCTAGGGCCGGGACTCTCGGGGCAGACGACATTCGGGGTGATTGCCAGGGAGATGAGGAAGGTTAACGTAACTCTGTTGGTCATAGACCAGCGGCCAAGCGGGATAGACGAGGAAGTGATGAGCCAGATCGGGACGAAGATTTGTTGCCTGCTTGACAACGAAAGGGACGTTGACAGGGTGCTTTCGGGGGTGTCCGGGGGACGGCAGCTGAAGACGGTACTAGCGGGGCTGGACTCGAATAGACAGGCTTTGATTTTCGGCCACTCGGTGCCGATGCCCGTGGTGATCCAGACGCGGGAATACGGAACACCGGAGTTTTACAAGTCGATGCAGGCGCCGATGGCGGCACGGGCGGGGGTCTCGGATGACGGGCCGCCCTTGAGTGCGGACGACCTTTGGGGGGCGATAGAGTAAGGAAGCCCGTTCGTCCTTCGATCCTCTCCGCCAAAGGCGGACTTTCAGCACGGCGGACCCTCCAGAGGCGGATGTTTCACTTGCAGCAGGCACCTGCCTCGGTGGATCCTCCACGGGCGGATGTTCCATCTTCGACTGGATGAACGGAACTATGAAAGGGGAATGAACAGCATGAAAGTTGGATTTATAGGGCTGGGAAACATGGGTGGGCCTATGGCCCGGAACGTGGCGAAGGCCGGATTTGAGATGACTGTGCTGGACCTTCGGCAAGAGTCGATGGCTCCGCTCTTGGAGATGGGGGCCTCGGGGGCGGGTTCGGCGGCGGAGGTGGCGGAGGTGAGCGACATTGTGTTCACATCCCTGCCCGGGCCGACGGAGATGGAGGCTGTTGCCATTGGAGAGGGTGGGGTGTTGGAGGGGTTGAGGCCGGGGTCGGTGTATGTGGACCTGACCACCAACAGGCCGTCCCTGGTGCGCAGGATCGAGCCTATGTTTCGGGAGAAGGGGTGTGCGATGCTGGACGCACCGGTGAGCGGCGGGGTACCGGGCGCCGTGGCCGGCAGGTTGGCCGTGATGGTCAGCGGCGACGAAGAAACGTACAACCGGTGCAAACCCGTGCTGGATGCCATAGGGGACAAAGCACAGCACTGTGGCAGCATCGGGTGCGGGACGATCTGCAAGCTGGCCCACAACGCCATAAACTACGCCTTCATGGAGGCGGTGGGCGAGTGCTTCACAGTCGCGGTGAAAGCGGGTGTGGAGCCTGAAGTCGTTTGGAAAGCAGTAAGGGACGGGGCGGTGGGGAGGGGGGTTGCACTGCACGTGAGCATCCCCGGCAAGGTGTTGAAGGGTGACTTCTCGCCGGACTTCGCCCTTAAGCTGGCGATGAAGGACGTGACCCTCGCCGCGGAACTGGGGGAGGAATACGACGTGCCCATGCCAGCGATCGAGCTGGCGTTAAAGGATATACGGGAAGCCGTGGCTCGGGGGTGGGGTGAAGACGACTCCCGCGCGGTTATCAGGCTACACGAAGAGCGGGCGGGAGTGGAGCTCAGATTCCGGGGAGGTGCGAAGTCGCCGGACTAGCGGATGCGGGACATAGCGGTGTCAGCCCCGCTGACCAGGTTCTTGACGACCTCGGCGGCGCTCAATACCTCGTTAACGACCCCGGCCCCTGCACCGCAGTGAACCAAGCCTTCCTCCATGGCACCTTCAAGGAGCAAGGCTCGGGTCAGTTCGTTGGAGTAGGAGGGGCCTGGGTCGGTGCCGTTGCTTGAGTTGCGGAGATGTTCGAAGGCACGATTCCTGAGGAGCCGGGTGGGGCAGGAGTTGACGTTGGCGATGGCGGTGCTGGTGTCGACGGCGTTGATGATGGCGTCCTTGAAGTTGGGGTGAGCGACACACTCGTGGGTGGCGACGAATCGGGTGCCGATGTAAGCAGCGCTGGCACCGAGGCCGATGGCAGCTGCAAGGCCCCGCCCATCTGAGATGCCGCCGGCAGCAATGACTGGAATTTCAATTGCGTCGACCACTTGGGGGACGAGGGTGAACAGGGATAGCCGGTCGGTGCTACCTGGTCCAGCGGCCTCAAGGCCTGTGGCAATGACGCCGTCGGCGCCTCGGGCTTCAGCGCTGCGAGCCTGGTGAACGGATCCGATTACGTGAAAGACCGTAATGCCTGCGTCCTTCAGGTGGCCCGTGTGGTCGGAAGCGCCATTTCCTGCGGTCACGACTATGGGAACGGCCTGCTCAGTGGTTATGCTGACCAGGATGTCCAGCAGGGGATGGTCCATGAACAGGCATACGCCGTAGGTGCGAGAGGTCAGGGCTTTCATCTTGCGAAGCTGGGTTTGATAGTTTTCGATCTCGTCGCCGTCTTTTGGGAGGCCAGCGTTGGGGGTGATCATGCCGAGGCCGCCAGAGTTGCATACGGTGGCAGCAAGCTCGGCGTTGGAAACCCAAGGCATACCGGCCTGGATGATTGGGGACTGGATGTTGAGCTGTTTAGTTAGGCGCGTTGCCTTCATATGGCCTCTCCGAAAAACTGGGCTGCTACGGGGCCGGTCTCATTTGAAACGATAGCTCAAAGGGTTGGGACACGGCCTGAGAAGTGTTCAGAGTCACGGTTATAATATAACGCATCGGAGGGTGAATGGTTAGACAGGAGCCAAGAGGTGAAGGCCCCGGTGTTGTGCATCGCCAAGGCTAGGGGAGTTTCCGAAGATGAAAAAGGACTTAATGGAAATTCTTGCATGCCCAGCATGCAAGGGTGAATTGAGATTGACAGCGGAGCAAGAGGAAGGGGACGAGGTGGTATCGGGGTCTCTTATGTGTCCGCGTTGCCCACACACCTACCCGATCATAGACTCAATCCCGGATTTTCTGCCTCGGGAGATGCGGCAATAGACGGCTAGGAGCGAGTCTAGGGGTTACCCTCTTCGTTTTCTATCAACGTTCCCTTGGGCCTGGAGATCAGGTCCTTTCCGTAGAGAGTGCTCCACCTGCGCTTTTTCACGCGCTCAGGCTTCGTGAGGGCTGACAAGAGTTGGGCGACGGTCCGAGCTTTGGAGGGATGGAAGAGGAGGGGGTTGAGCTCGGAGAGGGGGAGGAGAACGAAGGCGCGCTCGGCGATGCGGGGGTGGGGAATGGTGAGGTCAGGGGTGTCGATGACCTGGTCCCCGTAGAAGAGGATGTCGATATCAATAACGCGAGGGCCATCCTTGAAGCTCATCATACGGCCCATCTGGCCCTCGATATTCTTTACGTAGTCGAGGAGCTGCGGTGCGGAAAGGTCGGTATAGGCGGAGCAGACGACGTTGACGAACCAAGGCTGCTCCTTGAATCCGACGGGCTCGCTTTCGTAGATAGATGAGACCTCGGTGACCGTGACCTGGTCGGGGAGGAGCTTGAGGGCCCGGGAGACATTAGCCTCTTTGCCCCCGATGTTGGACCCGAGACCCAGATAAACTCTCGACTTATGCCCGATGCTCGTAATCGACATAGCTATCGGACCTCATGCCCGTTTACGGGCGCCTTTACTATAGCGTCGGTCATGCGGCAGACCCTGACCATCTCCTGGACGTCGTGTACTCTGGCGACGTCTGCGCCGTTAGCGATGCAGAGGGCCACGACAACTGCCGTGCCCTCGACTCTCTGATCCACGGGCAAGTTCAATGTGCGCCCGATCATTGATTTCCGTGAAGGGCCGACCAGGATGGCCGGGGCAAGACCCTTCAACTCCGAAAGCCTTCTCACGACCTCCAGGTTGTGTTCGAGAGTTTTGCCGAACCCAAGACCGGGGTCGATTATGATGTTCTCGGGGCGTACACCGGCTTGCAAGGCATTGTCGACGCTCGCGGCAAGGCTGGTCCTGATATCGGGGATGAGGTCGTGGTACTCGGTGCCATCTTGGTTGTGCATGAGGACAACGGGGACTCCGGCCTCGGCAGCGAGAGGAGCCATCTCGGGATCGCGGCGGAGGGCCCATTGGTCGTTGATGATGGATGCGCCGGCGGAGAGGGCCTCGGCGGCGACACGGGCGTAGAAGGTGTCGATGCTGATAGGAAGACTTGAGCGGGAGGCAAGAGACTTGACGACGGGAATGACGCGGATGAGCTCTTCCTGCTCGGAGATGAGGGTGTGGCCGGGCCGGGTAGATTGACCACCAACGTCCAGCATGTCGGCGGACAGGGACTCGAAACTGAGGCCCTGTTCAACGGCGGCGTCGACGTTAGCGCCTAGCCCGTCGCCCGAAAAAGAGTCAGGGGTAATGTTAATGATCCCCATGACGAAGGTGCGTTGGCCCCAGGGGAAGGGGGTGGGGTGGGGTTGTATCTCGGTTTTCATATGGGTGTATAGAATGGAGTGTTGGTGGGCTTATCTAATTTTAGCACCTGATGTAGATGGAGGCATTCAGGTTGTGTGGGTAGGGATATTCTGGTAGCATTCGGCAGCCGGATGGATGACTGAGAGCGTTCGGCAAACCCCAATTGCGATGCCGCTTTTGAGTCTTCCCCTACTGGAATGACATCCAACGACAAGCTGGAAAAACTTGTCAAGCTTAGAGACCAGAGCAGGCTTGGCGGCGGGCCGAATTCTATTGAACGCCAGCATACCAAGGGTAAGCTGACGGCCCGCGAGCGGATAGACCTCCTGCTTGACCCCAGCACCTTCAACGAACTCGACCCTTTTGTTACGCATCGGGCGACGGACTTCGGGCTGCAGAACCGGGTCTTTATGGGAGACGCCATAGTTACAGGCTATGGCAAAGTGGACGGCCGTACCGTCTTCGTATGCTCCCAGGACTTCACTGTATTCGGAGGGTCAGTGTCGGAGGCGGTAGGGGAGAAGACCTGCAAGGCGATGGACCTGGCGGTCAAGACCCGTGCGCCTCTCATAGCTATCAACGACTCAGGTGGAGCGCGCATCCAGGAAGGTGTGATCAGCCTCAAGGCCGTGGGAGACATCCTTTACAGGAATACGCAGGCCTCGGGGGTGATCCCTCAGATATCGGTGATAGTGGGGCCGGCGGCGGGGGGTGCGGTGTACTCGCCGGCGATAACTGACTTCACTTTTATGGTGGAGGGAATCGGGCAGATGTACATCACGGGCCCGGACGTGGTGAAGGCTGTGACGGGCGAAGTCGTGACACACGAGGAGCTGGGAGGGGCCTATACGAATGCCTCGAAGAGCGGGGTGGCCCAGTTCATGTTTGGCAGCGAGAAGGAGTGCCTGGACGGGGTAAGACGACTCCTCAGTTTCCTGCCATCAAGCTTTGAGGATGAGCCTCCGGAGGCAATATACTCCGGGGACCCGGGCCAGATTGACGAATCGCTTCGGGAAGTAGCACCCCTGGACTCCAGTAAGCCATACGACGTTAAGGGGATCATTGAGCGTGTTGTAGATTACGGACACTTTCTGGAAGTGGCAGCGCTGTATGCTCCGAACATGGTGGTCGGGTTTGGGCGGATGAACGGTCAGGTGGTTGGGATTGTGGCACAGCAGCCTTCCCATCTCTCAGGCGTGATAGATATAGCGGCATCGTTGAAGGGGGCCCGGTTCGTGCGGTTCTGCGACGCATTTTCGATACCGCTGGTTACCTTCGTGGACGTGCCGGGATTCATGCCTGGTACGGAGCAGGAGTACGGCGGGATAATAAAACACGGAGCAAAGCTGATCTTCGCTTATTCAGAGGCAACGGTGCCCAAGGTGACGGTGATCACCCGGAAGGCTTATGGCGGGGCCTACATAGTGATGAGCAGCAAGCACGTGGGTGGGGATATAAACTACGCTTGGCCCTCGGCGGAGATAGCTGTGATGGGTGCAAGCGGGGCAGTGAACATCATCTCCCGGAACGAAATCCGGCAATCGGACACGCCGGAGGAGACTCGGGCGCGGCTTATACGGGACTACGAGGAGAACTTCAACAACCCGTACGAGGCTTCGTCTCGGGGGTTTGTGGACGAGGTAATCGACCCGGCCGAGACCAGGCCCAAGCTGATAGCCGCCCTGGAAATGCTCAGGCACAAGGAAGAGGAGCCGCCCGCCAGGAAGCACGGGAACATACCCCTGTGATCCCTGCATAAGACCAGTTAATGACTGAAGAAGCGACAGTAAACGGCAATGTCCCCCTGCGCGTAACGGATGTCACCCTACGCGACGGTCACCAGTCGATCCTCGCGACGAGGCTGCGGACTGAGGACATGGAGCCGATAATTGGGAAGCTGGACGACATGGGTTTCCACTCGCTGGAGGTGTGGGGCGGGGCGACGTTCGACGTGGCGCACAGGTTTCTGAACGAGGACCCGTGGGAACGGCTGAAGACTTTCAAGCGGTTAGCGCCGAAGACGCCACTGCAAATGCTTCTTCGGGGGCAGAACCTTGTCGGGTACCGGAACTATCCCGATGACGTGGTAAGGGCGTTCATTCTAGCGGCGGCGGAGGCGGGGATCGATATATTCAGAGTGTTCGATGCCCTGAATGACGAGCGAAACATGGAAACCTCCTTTGCTGCGATAAAGGAGGCAGGGAAGCACGTGCAGGGGGCCTTGAGCTACACAATCACCGAGGCGCGGCTCGGGGGGCCGGTTTACACGCTTGACTACTACGTGGATATGGGCAAGAAGCTGCAGGAGATGGGCGCAGACAGCGTTTGCATCAAGGATATGAGCGGTCTGCTCGGGCCCTACGACGCATACGATCTGGTCAAGGCACTGAAAGCCAGTCTGGACGTGCCGATCCAACTACACAGCCACCACACGAGCGGTATGGCCTCCATGGCCGCCCTTAAAGCGATTGAGGCGGGAGTGGACGTGCTGGACACTTCACTTTCGCCGTTAGCGATGCGATCGTCGCACCCGTCGACGGAGTCAATGCTGGCGGCGCTTCACGGGACCGAGCGATCTCCCGAACTGGATATGACGGAGGCTCAGAATGTGTGTGAGCACCTAGAGTCTGTGTTTCCGAAATACCGGGAGTACTTGCGTGTCGACAAGTTGTCAGTAACGGACTCTTCGGTAATCCGTCACCAGGTGCCGGGAGGAATGCTGAGCAATCTGGAGTCGCAGCTTAAGCAGGCGGACGCGCTGGACAGGCTGGGAGAAGTGCAGGAAGAGCTGGCCAGGACGAGGGCTGACCTCGGGTATCCGCCGCTGGTAACCCCGACCAGCCAGATAATCGGGACCCAGGCGGTGCAGAACGTGCTGCTGGGTCGGTACAAGTCGATCTCCACCCAGGTCAAGGACTACGTGTATGGTCTTTACGGCAAGCCGCCTGCGCCGATAGACCCCGACCTGACAGCCCTTATACTTAAGGACTATCCCAAGGGCCAGACTCCCGTGACGGGCCGTCCGGCGGACGATCTGGACGGCGAGATGGAAAAGGCAAAAAAGGACGTGGGGGAGATAACCAAGAGCCAGGAGGATATACTAACCTATGCACTGTTCCCTACCACAGGGAAGCAGTTCCTGAAGTGGAAGTACGGGATCGATGAGATTCCTGTCTCGGTTAGGCCGAGGACACTGGAAGACGTAAAAGACGAAGATAGGCTAATAAAAGAAGCCAAGGAGGGTAAGTTGGTATCGCAAGGCAGTGAGGCCAGACCCCGGGCGAGGAGTCGGCGATCCTTCACCGTATGGGTAGACGACGAGGAATTTCGAGTCGACGTTGAGCCGCATTCAGAGGGCTCGGTAGGGGTGGCAGCCATGCCGGCTCCCCCTAGCAGATTGCGGCCCCAATCGCCGCCACCCCCCGCTTTAACCCAGGCTCGTGCAGCTCCGCCGCCAAGGCCTGTTGCTGCTCGGCCAGCCGTTGCTACGCGTACTCCTGCGCCAACAGCAGGGGTTTCGGTGGGGCAGGGAGGCTCGGCTGACATAGTGTCGCCGATGCCAGGAACCGTGATCAGATACCTGGTGGACGAAGGAGCGGAGGTAAAGACAGGGGAGGCAGTGGTCTTGATAGAGACCATGAAAATGGAGAACTCGCTGCCGTCGCCTGTCAATGGCAAGATAATGTCTCTTCCCTGTCAGCCGGGGCAAGCCGTGGGGAAGGGAGAGGTATTGGTGGTAATTGAAGGGTCCGGGCAGGCTGCGGCTGCTACACCGCCGCCAGCGGCGTCGGCGCCTCCTCCGCCAGCACCAGCCCAGACGCGTGCTCCACTGCGCCCTCCGCCTCCCAGAGCGAGCGCTCCGCCAAGTGCGCCCTCAGCGAGACGTGCTGCTACTCCGGCCCCGACCCAGGCACCCGCGGCTGGGGACTCGGGGGAGGGGACGGCTATAGTGGCGCCGATGCCCGGGACTGTAATCAGGTATCTGGTAGAAGAGGGGGCGGAGGTAAAAGCAGGAGAGGGAATTATTCTGATCGAGACGATGAAGATGGAGAACTCTCTTCCTGCTCCGATGGACGGCAAGGCGTTATCACTCCCATGCAATCCGGGCCAGGTGGTCAGCAAGGGTGAGGTGCTGGCGTTGATAGGTTGAATCCAGGACGGAGAGCAAGAAAAACACTGCCAATTCGGTAACTGAAATCAGAAGGGGCCACCCAATAGAAGAAGGGGAGAAGATTTTGACGAACTCAGATGCCATAGCGAAGGCGCAGGTGCAATTCGCGGTGATGCTGGAGGAGCAACTGGCTCGAATAGAGCGGATAAAGAAACAGTCTGTTGTGACAGACTATACAAAGCTGGACAAGGTTGTAATCGGGATATTGGGAGGCGACGGGATCGGGCCGTTCATAGCTGAAGAAGCCGAGCGTGTCATAGAAACGCTGTTGGCCGATGCGGTTGCTGCGGGAAAGGTCGAGTTCCGGGTATTGGATGGACTGACGATCGAGAATAGGGCGGCGCACCTAAAGGCCATACCCGATGACGTGCTGGCGGCGATCAAAGAGTGCCATGTCACGCTTAAAGGCCCCACCACCACCCCTGAGAAGGGCGACGAGTGGCCCAACATCGAGAGTTGCAACGTGGGGATGAGGAAGGAGCTGGACCTGTACGCCAACATCCGGCCCGTGCGTATTCCCAAGGAGGGCGTCGACTGGACTTTCTTCCGGGAAAACACGGAGGACATGTACGCGGTAGGTACGCAGGGGGTCAATGTAACCGACGACCTAGCTGTCGACTTCAAGGTGATCACCAGCCCCGGGTCTCGGCGGATCATCGATAAGGCGTTCAAGTACGCGAAGGACAACGGCAAGACCAGCGTTACTGTCGTAACCAAGGCCAATGTTGTGAAGACGACGGATGGGAAGTTCCTGGACATGGCCCGAGAGGTCGCGGCAGACTATCCTGGAATTGATTGGGAGGGCTGGTATATCGACATCATGACGGCCAAGCTGATCGATCCGAAGCGACGCCAGAGCTTCCAGGTCTTAGTGCTTCCCAACCTGTACGGAGATATCCTGACCGATGAAGCGGCGGAGATGCAGGGTGGGGTGGGGACGGCAGGGAGCGCGAACGTTGGGGACGAGTACGCGATGTTCGAAGCGATCCACGGGAGCGCGCCCAGGATGGTCAGGGAAGGCCGAGCCAAATATGCCGATCCCAGCTCGATGATCAGGGCAGGGGCTATGCTGATGGAGCACATTGGCTACCAGGAACTCGGTCAGAAGCTGACCAAGGCGTTGGACGTGTGCGGCCAGTACGAGCGCAGGCTTGTGATGACCGGCCGGGACACGGGAGCCACGGGCAAGGAGTTCGGGGAGTACCTGGTCTCGACGGTGAATGACCCGGACCTAGAAGCGAAGTGGGAGAAGCTAGTCTACGCTTAGGTGAAGGCCAACCTCCCTATACAAAACGGCGAAAAAACTCCCGGCTGGGGCGGACTAAATGTTGGCCAGAGGACCGGGGCAAGGGTTTAATCAAGGACTTAGTAGGGCCGCGCTCCCAAAGACGAGCGTGGTCCTGGAAGGCAAGTAAGGTCGGAAGGCGTCAATGAGAAAGAAGATAACGGTAGTCGGAGCGGGCAACGTCGGGGCTACGACTGCTCAGAGGCTTTTGGAAAAGGGCTACTCCGACATAGTCTTGGTGGACATAGTAGAAGGTCTGCCCCAGGGCAAGGCGTTGGACATGCTGCAGGCTGGTCCGGTAGTCGGGTATGACTCGCAGATCGTAGGGACGAACTCGTACGAGGATACGGCGGGTTCGGACATCGTCGTTATCACGGCGGGGATACCGAGGAAGCCGGGGATGAGCAGGGATGACCTGCTGTTCACGAATATGAAGATAGTCGGGGATGTGACGCGAAGGGTCGTTGAGCAGTCTCCAGACAGCATATTGATAATAGTGAGCAACCCGCTGGATGCGATGGCCCAATTGGCGTTTCGGCGGAGTGGTTTCCCGAGGCATCGGGTGATTGGGATGGCGGGTATCCTGGACGCGGCGCGATTCCGCACTTTTCTGGCCCAAGAGCTTAACGCCTCGGTGGATGATGTGTCGGCCTATGTGCTGGGAGGACACGGAGACACGATGGTTCCCCTCGTTAGGCTGACCACCGTGGGCGGCATCCTGATTACCGAGCTACTGTCTGCGGAACGGATTGCCGAGATAGTGCAGCGAACCCAGGACGGAGGCGCTGAGATAGTCAAACTGCTCAAGGCCGGGAGCGCTTTCTACGCACCGTCGGCGTCCATCACGCAGATGGTGGACTCGATAATTCTGGACCAGAAGCGGATCTTGCCTTGCGCGACCTACCTGGATGGCGAGTTCGGGATAAAGGGGCTGTTTGTCGGGGTACCAGTGAAGCTGGGGTCGAAGGGGATTGAGGAGATCGTGCAGCTGCAATTGACAGAGGAGGAGCAGGCTGGGCTGAATGGCTCCGCGGAGGCGGTGCAGCAGCTTGTGGACACGATGAAGTCTCAGGACCCGGACTTGTAGAATTTGCCCGTCTACGTAAACCCCAGGGAACGATAAAAAGCCCTTGAAGAGGCATGACCTCTTCAAGGGCTTTTTAGTTGAGGTCAACGCGGGCCGAATTGCTCCGCGAAGCGTTGGTCAAACTCTACAGGGGTGAAGGAGTACTCCTGAGTGCCTTGAACCTCAATGGCGAAGGAGGCGCAAGTGGCCCCTAGACGGCAGGATTGTTCGAGAGACTGCCCGGTTACCAAGCCTTTGATGAGTCCACCTCGGTAGGCATCGCCGGCGCCGGTTGGGTCTACGAGGGTGTCGGGGCGGGGGATGGCGGGGACCAACGTCTCGCCCTCATCGGTCACTATTACAGAGCCCTGCTCACCCTTGGTGGTGATTATGGCGTCGGTGAGGCGGAGTATTGCATCGTCTGTTAGTCCGGTTTTCTCCTTGATGAGGGCCAGTTCGTAGTCGTTAGAGATCAGGATATGGGAACCTTCAATGGCTCGGGCCAAGGGCTTGGGGTCCCAAATGGGGAGGGACTGGCCGGGGTCGAATATGAACCGGACGCCCTGATCGCGGAACCGTTGAGATTGGTCGATCATGTCGTCCAGGTTGCCTGGGCCAATGATCGCGATACTGTCGGCCGAATCTATGGCCTCGGAGGGGAAGGGGGAGGGGTGTTTCATGGCGCCAGGGTTGAAGGCGGTTATCTGGTTGTCTGCCATGTCGGTGATGATGTGGGCGCAGGCGGTGGCTTCTTCCTCGACGACGTGGACGGCACTGCGGTCGATACCCTTGTCGTCCAGCCATTGAAAGTAGCCCTGGCAGTCGCGGCCGATGGCGGCGACGATTGTCGGGTCTTCACCTAGAAGTCGGAGAGCGTAGGCGATGTTTCCGGCGGTACCGCCCGGCCTCTCTACTATGCCGTTGACGGCGAAGCTGATGTTAATCATGTGGAGCTTGTCGGGCATGATGTGATCGGAGAAGCGGCCCGGGAAGTCCATGATGCGGTCGTAGGCGAGGGAGCCGGAAACGAAGATTTTCAATCGGGTCTCCTTGGGGGTGGTGGGGAGGAATACCTGTACATAGAGGCTATTGAGCATCTGTACGATATTCAGTGTATAACTGGGATCAGCCTAGCCCTCTCACGCTCTACCAAGGGCAGACTTTCAGTACGGCGCAGCCACGACCCATCAAAAGAACTTTGCGCAACTTCCGAGTAGGGGCCGAGCCGCCCCGCCCATTCCGCTCTTGAGACCCCCTTCGAGAGCCTCAGGACAGGCTTCGACTTAGCTCAGGGCGAGCGGAATACCCCACGCCTGGGGACGGGTAGGTCGTACTTATTGAGCTAGCTTGGTGGCAGGGATGGATTCCTGCCTCCGCAGGAATGACGGAGTGCATAAGGGTTACGAGGCGTGGATGGGTTGGGGCGTTGCTGCCTTTTGGAAGTGGGGCAAGACTTTGTCGGCGAAAAGCTCGATGCTACGCATGACCTTGGAGTGGGGTATGTAGGGCATGGCCATGTAAGTCATGAGCTCCTGCAGACCGATGGTCTCCTGAAGCTCCTCCAGCTTTTCGACGACGTATTCCGGGGAGCCGATTAGCAGGTTTCTTCCAAACAGCAGGTCCCAGTCCAAGACCATGTCGGGGCGGACATCTTCACCGGGATTCATGAAGTTGTTTAGGGGTCGACGGTTCTGGGTCCAACGGAAGGTCATAAGGACACCCTCTTCGGCGTCTCTGCGGGCTTCCTCCATTGTGGGAGCTATGTAAGTTGTTCGCATGAGCGCCATACCCTCTCCTGAGGGGAAGGTGCGGCCCTCGGCGCGGGAACGGGTCTCGGCGTAAAGCTGGAACTTCTTCTTGAGGAGCGCGGGCGTAGGCTGCCAGTTGATGACCTTCATGCCTCTCTCGGCGGCGAAGGCGATGGAGCGATCGCTGTCGGTGACCTGCCAGAGGGGCGGGTGGGGCTTCTGGTAGGGCTTGGGAAGCATTTGCAGCTTGGTGACGAGATCGCCTTCGGACCACCGGGGGTCGGGAGGGCTTAGGGGGTGGTTCCAATGGATGCCCGGTGCGGGGAAGGTGTAGTTGGGACCCTTATGAGAGAAGAACTCGTTGGTCCAGGAGTTAATGAGGACATCGATGGTCTCTTCGAAGAGCTCGCGGTTGGCCTCGGGGTTGGCGGGATCGGACTTGGGGTGGAAGACGGAGCCCTCCCGGGAACGGACACCTCGGCCAATTGCCACGTCAATGCGGCCCTTGGTCATCTGGTCCAGCATTGCGATGTCCTCGGCGAGGCGGATGGGGTGCCAGTAGGGCAAGAGGTTGGCGCCCTGGCCGAGTCGGATGCGGCTGGTGCGGCAGGCGAGGTCGGCGCACATCAGGACGGGGTTGGGGAGCTGGTCCATTCCCTCGGGGCCCATGTGGTGCTCGCCGACCCAGGCGGAGTGGAATCCGGCCTGTTCGCAGAGTACGACTTCCTCACGAAGGTCGTCGAGGAGCTGGTGGTAGTGTCGGTCGCCGTCGGGGTCAACGCGGGTGTCGAAGTATCCGAATTTCATGTCACATCATCCATGATGGCGGGGTTGTGGGGTCGGTTTGGGGGGGAGTATATCAGAGTGGCCTAGGTCTTAAACTTGCTGCAAGCTATGAAATTGATGTGGGAGGTATTTATGATTCCTCTGCGAAATAGTTTTCGTCTAGCTTCTGGATTTTGTAAGGGTATTGGGTGATTACGCCGACGTCGTAAGCCATCATCAGCTTTGCCAGTTCTGGCCCGTCTATGAGACGGATGAACTTATTTCCGGCGGAGATAATTTGGGCGGTCTGCTTGGCGTTTCCGCTGAAGCTGGACGTGGTAACGAAGACGCCTTTGCTTGCTCCACGTGCATCCAGGCTACCGGAGAAATTGCGAATTTCTGGCTCACCTACTTGGCTTTGCCATCTTTTGGCCTGTATGTAGACCTTTTCCAATCCCAAGGCATCCTGGTTGATGATGCCATCTATTCCGCCGTCACTGCTTCTGCCCACTGCCTCACCCTTGCCGTAGCCCATTTTCTCCAATAGGTCGACTACTAACCGCTCGAAGGCGTCTGGGAGAATCCGAGAAATACTGTCAAGTAGGTCGTCGACTAGTTGCTTATTAAGTTCACGGTATCCGACATCGATCTTGTCTTGGGGTGAAGTATCGTCACTGACTGGTACTATGGCAGTGATAGTTGCCTTGGCATTGTCATCGTCCGGCTGGCGCTTTCGCGCTAAAGAACTCAAGATTCCTAGTGTAATTATTCCGTTGTGAGAACCGAGAAAGTTGCGCCCCTCTGAAGTAATCTCATAGCAAGCTCTTGAGGGTTGGTGAAGCAGTCCCGCTTTTGCCAATTTCGATAAAGCAAAGTCACTGTTGACTCTTGCCCGATTAGCGCCAGAGGATGTCCTCTCACTTAAATCTTCTTCGTTAAGTACTAGTCGCTTAATTAGGGAGTTAAAGAACTCTGTTCTAGACCAGGGTGCACCGGTTTCTGCCGCAATTTCCAACAAGGGTCGGTGCATTTGACTTTGTGTAGCTACGGTCACGTGGCGGTTCTCCTAGGGCAGATTAGGAATATGGTCAATCGTACTTGTGTCAGGATTTTGGTTCAAGGGCGATGGGTCGATGATAGGGGTTGAGTGGTAGGCATGCGGCTTGGATTCCTCGCGGGGCCTCGGAATGACAGTAAAAGCGTGAGGTGACAGCGAAAGGGGGTGTAATGGTAGGGAACAGGTAGACAGACAGCAAAAGGGTTGAATGGCAGCAAAAAAGTGCGCGGCGTTGACATGGGAATGGGTGGTTGATAGGGTAATGCGGCCCTTAGGAAAGGGTCACGAAAGAGAGGAAATAATAGATGAAATTCGACTTTAGTGTCGGCATGGGGCGGAATCTGAGGCTTGATGAGGTTGCTACTCACGCCCAGGTTGCGGAGGATTGCGGATTCAAGCAGATGACCCTTATCGATTCGCAGAACCTGTGCCGGGAAGTATATTCGATGATGACTGTGGCTGCGGTGAACACGCACAGAATTCACATCGGACATGGGGTGACAAACCCGTTCACACGGCATCCATCGGTGACGGCGAATGGCACGGCGACAGTGAACGAGCTATCAGGTGGGAGGGCGTTTCTGGGGATTGGGGCGGGGTTCAGCTCGGTAATGACGATGGGGATGAAGGCGAGGTCGATGGACGAGTTTCGGAATGTCATCGAGTTCTTCAAGGGGTACACGGCAGGCAAGGAAGTGGAATACGACGGTGCGATGATGCACTCTGAGTGGAGCCGCAAGCAGATACCCGTGTACATGGCAACTGTTGGGCCCAAGTCTTTGCGGATGACGGGGGAGTTGGCCGAGGGTGCGATTCTGATAGGGGTGAACCCGACGATCTTGAAGTGGAGCCTGGAGGTAATGGAGAAGGGGGCGGAGAAGGCGGGGAGATCGCTGGACGACATAGACAAATGGGCGCGTACGATGATTTACGTTGCGCCTTCGAAGGAGGCGGCTCGGAGGGAAGTGGCGTCCTATGCGGCAACGTGTGCGTGTGAGATGTACAGGTCGCTGTTGAGACGACAGACCCCGGAGGTCGAGGACCTGCGTAACCGGATGGAAGAGGTGCAGCCGGGCATAGTGGAGGAGATCAAAGCGGTCTATGACGCCTTCGACCCGTACCAGCATGAATTGACGGATGCACCGCACTCCCTGGTTGTGTCGCCGCGGGTAATCGACACATTCATGTTGTCGGGGACTCCGGATGATATCGGGGAGCAGATCGAGAAGCTGCAGCCGTTGGGGATAGACAACGTATCTACGGTACTGTTCTCGATTATCGACAAGAAGGGGATGATGAGGGAGATATCCGAGAAGGTGATGCCTTACTTCAGGAATTGATGCCCCCTACACCTTGTGATTAGCGAAGGCGCTGACGCTCAAGTCAGCGCCTTTCTCTTTTCGAAGAGGGGTGGAGGTGTTGGGGGAGGACGTTGGGGTCTTGGCGAGGCTAGGGCGGTTCACGGAGTCTGTTTCAGATGTAGGTTGTGCTTGACGTGGGGAGTTGGCTTGGTCAGGCTGGCTGATGGCGGAGCCGCATTAATCGAAGCAGGGGGCTGACTGTGCCCACGATTGCCGTCTGAAGCGCCCGATAGGCCGAGTATGCGCCCTCGGCTACCCAATGCTTTGTCCAGGTAGCTGCGGCTCGCCGTATCCTCCACAGGGTGCGCAAGTTGAAGGCTGTGGCGAGCAGGCTCCATTCAGCCGAGACGTTGGTTAAGCCACGCAACAGGAACCTGTGGGCTTGCTGTTGCTCCTTGATGATCCCGAAGACCGGTTCTACCAGTTGCATTCTCTGTTTATACGCACCCTTGGCTTCTTCGGTGGACATCCAGGCCCGGTGTCGACGCAACGCAGCGTCGTGGGAACCGATCTCCAGGGCACGCCCATGACGCTTGTCTTTCGTACAGACCCCGAAGGCCGGGCAGGCCCGGCACACGGCCCCTGATGCCCGGTAGAGCCGCATTGCTGTGTTGCGAGTGCGCTTGGTGCGAGTGAAGCGCAGCAACCGGCCCTCGGGGCAACGGTAGCTGTCGCTCGCCTCGTCGTAGGTGAAACGGTCTTTGTGATACGGGCTCTGCAGCGCCCGGTCCTGCGACTCAGGCATCACCACCCGTTGGCCTCTTAGGGCGCACTCCTGTAGATTGTTCCCGGAGTGATAGCCCGCATCCGCCAACGTCATCTCCGTCCTTTGTCCCAACGTCTCCTCAGCCTTCTCCATCATCGCACCCAATTGCCGTCTGTCGGATATGTCGTTCACCACATCAACTGCCGTGATCAGCATGCCGGGCGCTTTACCCTCAGCCGCTGCTACCGTAGAGACCATCGCCTGGGCGTTGTAGGCCACCGCATAACCCTGTCGCGTCTTCATCATCCGGGCGTCCTGATCGGTCAGGTTGATCTGCTTTTGCCCATCCCGATCGGCAAGTCTGTGCACCGTCTCACGCACCCGCTCACGCAATGCCTTGCGGTCTTGCAACCTCTCCGGCAGATGGCCGATAGCCGACTCCTCCCCAGCCTCGTTCTGCGCTTCCAACTCGTCTATCGCACCTTCCAAACGGCCCAACAGACGGCGCAACCCAGCGGCGTCGTAGGTCCGGTCCTTTGCCGCATTCGCTCTAATCTTCGTCCCGTCCACCGCCTGCACCGCCATCTCCACCAGGTCCATATTAACCGCCGTCTGCACCGTCCGCTTGAGCAGCTTCCTCATACCATCCCGATGCGAGCTGTAAAACCGCCACAACGTCACGTGGTCCGGGCGCTGGCAGCCCGTCAGCCAAAGGTACGGTATCTGGTCGCAGCAGGCCGCCTCCAGCTTGCGGCTTGATCGCACACCGGTCATGAAGCCGTACAGCCACACACCCAACAGCGCACGGGGATGGTAGGCCGGCGCTCCCATCGCCTCCCCGTCTCTATCAATCCCAATCGCTGCCCAGCCCTCTCCATCCAAGGCATCGACGAAC
This sequence comes from Dehalococcoidia bacterium, assembly GCA_965222055.1. Lineage (GTDB taxonomy): Bacteria > Chloroflexota > Dehalococcoidia > Plut-88900 > Plut-88900 > Plut-88900. The sequence continues at coordinate 1,871,163 of CBDCTF010000007.1, read as the reverse complement.
TCAGCAACAAATCGAGCAGAATGACCGGCCCCCAGCATCTCGTCGAGACTCGGCGGCAACATCCATACCTGTTCCCGGTTCATCGGTCGATGTGGCATCCCCAGTCACCTCCTTATGACGCTGTCTACCTTGTCCAGCATAGCCTACTCCATATGCCTATAACTTATGAAACAGACTCCACGAACCGCCCCTACGGGGGGAGGGGGTGAGGGTGTGTGTGGGCGGCAAATCCTAGATCCCTCCCGCCTAAGGCGGACTTGCAGCGCGGGGCCTCGGGATGGGAGGGCAAATGGGGTCTTGGGGTGACGATGCAATGGGAGTCGGTTGGAGGTCTGGCGGACGTGACGGATTGGCAGTGCGGGGCCGCCCCTCCCGCTCGACCCTTCGAGAGCCTCCCGCCTCGGCGGATCTGCGACAGGTGAGCGGTCCCAACCCAGGGGATGGATTCGGGATTGGGGTTGGGAATTGCCTAACACATACAGGAATGACGGGAGTGAGGGAGGAGACGCCCCGGCCCCACGCCGCGGGATGGATTCCGGCTCGGGGGCCGGAATGACGGGTAAGAGAGGGGGGACGGGAGGGGGTAGTGGGTTGACTAGGGAAAGGGAGCCTAACTGGGTGACGATATGAAGTCGTCTTTGGATATTCCAGTTACCAGCGACGCTTTCGATAGGAAGATCGCGGCCTTCACCCTCCCCGCCGTCTCTTGCCTGAATTACGTGCTACCTCCCGTCCTATCAACAATGCTATGACTACTGATACCGTTATAACAACGATTTTGCCTAAGGTTTCTAACGCATTCACGACGGTTTGTCCCGTTTGCAAGCCGATCAAGTGGCCGCCTACACCGCCGATTCCGACACCACAAACTATGGCCGACGCGACCCAAATCAGGGTTTTTCGCCTATCCCCGTTTATTGGCGCAAATAACCACTTCAACCGCAGGATTTTCAAGACTACTGGCCCAGCTGAAGGATAGAAGCGGCGAACCAACGCCGCAGCCAGGATCATTCCGATTGCAACGGTGAATAGGCCGATATATTCAAAAGCGCCTTCGATGGGCTGGGCGGTCCAAACGCCAGAGATCCAGCCAAAGATTCCAAAGGCTATGAGAAAGGCACCAAGCCATGTCAGGACTTTGGGAACGTCCACATTGTTGGCCAGTCTACGCGATGGGATAGATGGGATTTCCGGCGCGCGGGAAATAGTTCCGGCATTGTGTACTATCGTCGTTAGCGCGTCGGCGGGCTTTAGGCTCCTTGCAGCGCTTGGTCTGTTCAACATCGGGAAATGGCTGAAGAGCAGGTCAGCGCAGTCCGATGCGGACTGCTTGTGGATGGAGAACTCAAAGATCTTGCGGGGCTCGCCTTCATTGAGTTCGTACAACTCCCATCGGTCGCCGTTGGTGAGACCAAAATGCCGGAGCTTGCCGCCTTTGTTGAGTGCATAGGCAAACACCTGGTCGCGGTGTTCGTCTGTCAACTCTTCACGCATCCGTTTGCCTTCTAGGAACGCTATGGGGTTCGCACGATCACCCGGTGGGTGGAATGCATAGTCCGCCACGCCGTATTCGAACTCCCGCGCTCCGTATCGCACAAGATATTCTTGGGTAACTACAGATGGATCGTCCCAACCGAGGGCGCGGAGCAGAGGGTCGATTAGTGTGTTGCGGGTGCGAGTCTCGTTGGCCCCGATGGTGCGGCCGTCCCGGATGATGGCCCTCTGTATCGATTCTATGACCTTGAGCAGAGGGTCAAAGCTAATATCTTCGCTAGGCATGGCGAAGAGGGCTAGGCGGGGACTTTGGCGACGAAGCTCTTGGTGTTGACGATGTGGCGGTTGAGGCCGAGCTTCTTGGGCTGGATGCCGAAGGCCAAGCCTATCATCTGGGGAAGGTGGATGATGGGTAGGCCGATCTGCATCTTTTTCTGCCGCGCAGCCTGGGGCTGGGCTCCGTCCAGGTTGAGGTGACAAAGAGGACAGGGAGTTACCATAACGTCGGCGCCTTCCTGCTTGGCCTCGACGAGGTGATCTCCAGCCATGGCGTAGGACGCCTTTTCGTTCATGGTGAGGATGGGGAAGCCGCAACACTTGGTCTTGCCTGAGTAGTCGACGGCGATGCCACCGAGGGTGGTGGTGATCTTCTCGATGTAGGTGTCACGCTCGGGTTGGCCCTCGAAGCCGAGGTACATTGTGGGGCGGAGGATGTAGCAGCCGTAGAAGGGGGCGATCTTGACGCCGGTGAGGGGCCTCTCAACCAATGGCTCGACCTTGTCTAATCCGATGTCCTCGACGATTACCCAGAGCAAGTGACTGACCTTGGTCGTGCCCTTGTATTCAAGGCCCTCCAGCGCGAGGGTCTCGTTGATCTTGGCGAGGTACTCGGGGTCGTTCTGGAGCTTGTAGTTGGCCTGACTCATGACACCCTGGCAGGTGCTGCAGATGGTCATGAGGGGCAGGCCGAGGCGCTCGGCCATGGCGAAGGTGCGGGCGTTCAAGGTGTCGGCGAGTTCGGGGTTGCGTTCGCTTAGGATTCCGGCGCCTGTGCAGGCAGCCTCTTTCAGTTCGACCAACTCTATGCCGAGCTTATCGGCTACCGCGAGGGTTGCGGTGAAAAGCTCGGGGCAGGCCCCTTGTGACACACATCCGGGATACCAGGCGTATTTCATTACTTGCTTTCCAGCTTTTCAAAAATGCGCTTTACTTTGTCCGCACCGGGCCGCTTGTGATGGAAAAGAGGCGGCAACTTCCTAGCTTTGAGAGAACGGAAGGCAGTGGGGATGAGTCCAATAAGGGCACTGATGTTGAAAATGCCATAGGACTCGACGATGAGGCGCTTTTCGTCCAGCCAGCCACTTCGCTTGATGGAATTGGACATGGACTCGGCGTGGCGGGCGCCGTTGTTGTTGACGAAGCCCTTTTCGACGGCCTTGCGGCGCAGCTCCAGTATCTGGTCCATGGGAGCGACGCCCTTGGGGCAGACCTGAACGCATTCGAAGCAGTGGGTGCAGTCCCAGATGCCGCCGGCCTGACCGAGCTTTCGCAGCCTGTCTTCTTCTATGCCGTCCCTAGGGTCTCCGGCGAAGCGGAGGGCCTTGGCAAGAGCCGCGGGCCCGAGGAAGCGCTTGTCGACCTCCAGGACAGTACAGTCGGAGACGCAGGCGCCGCACATAATGCAGCCCATGACCTGATTCAGGGCCAGCATGTCGGCGTTATCAACGATATATTCGTGGTCGGGGGTGGGGCCGGTGGGGGAGAGCCAAGGCTGAATCTTGTTTATCCTCTCCCAGAATGGCTTAGCGTCTACAACCAGGTCCTTGATTACCGAGGTGTTGCCCATAGGCTCGACGACGATGGTGTCGGAGCGGGAGAGGGCGTCGGTGATCTTGGTGTTACAGGCGAGTCCGGCGTGGCCGTTGACCCGCATGGCGCAGGAGCCGCAGATGGCGCTGCGGCAAGAGCAGCGGAGGGCGAGGGACTGATCCTGATACTCCCTGATCTTTATCAGGGCGTCGAGAACCATCTCGTGCTCTTCGCACTCGACCTTGAAGTCCTCGTAATATGGCCCTGACCCCGACTCCCGGTTGAAGCGTTTGATTTTAACGGCTACTTCCATCTTCCCTCGCGTTCCGGTCGGCTAGTAAGTCCGGGCCTGGGGCTGCCATCTAGTAATAGTAACGGGTGAATAGTCGATACGAGGTTCGCCCCCCTGAAGGGTGACAAGGGTATGTTGGAGCCAGTTTTTGTCGTCTCGCTCGGGGTAGTCGGTGCGGGTGTGGGCACCGCGGCTCTCCTTGCGAACGATTGCGCCTGCGACGATGGTCTCGGCGCAATCGAGCATAAACCCCAACTCGAGGTAGGAAATCAAGTTGTAGTTGAATACCTTTCCTTTGTCGCTAATGGAGGCCTTGGCGTAGCGCTCCTTGAGCTGGACGAGGGTCTCCTGGGACTTTTTAAGGCCGTCGGCGTCGCGGAAGACGGCTACGTTCGTGTGCATGGACTGGCCCATCGCGAGTCGAATCGCGGCGGGCGGGTCGCTGTTGGCATCCCGCTTGAGTATAGCCTCGATACGGGCCTCTTCATCGGACTTGATGGCGTTGGAAAGGATAGGCTGGCTAAGGGAGGAGGCGTATTCGGCGGAGGTGAGGCCGGAGCGTCTGCCAAAGACGACGGTTTCCAGCAGGGAGTTGGCCCCGAGCCGGTTGCCACCGTGGAGGCTGATGCAGGCGCATTCGCCAGCAGCGTAGAGGCCGGGAATGGAGGTTGCGCCGTTGACGTCGGTCTTGATGCCACCCATCTGGTAGTGCATTCCGGGCACGATGCGGATGGGTTCCTCGATGATGTCCACGCCGGAGAACTGGACGCCGAGCTCCCGGATCTGGGATAGGCGTTCGAGGATTTTCTGCTTGCCGAGGTGGCGGCAGTCAAGGAGGATTGCGCCGTCGACGCCACGGCCTGCATCGATTTCGACACGCTCGGCGCGGGATACGACGTCCCGGGATGCGAGTTCCATCTTGTTCGGGGCATAGTAGGGGTTGCGGGAATTACCCATGAAGCGCTCGCCCTCGGAGTTGATGAGATAAGCGCCTTCACCGCGGGCGGCCTCAGAGAGGAGGGCGCCATTGGAGGGGAGGGTGGTGGGGTGGTACTGAACCATCTCCATGTCCATGAGGGGAGCGCCGGCGTTGTACGCGAGGGCGATGCCGTCTCCGGTGCAGATCATGGCGTTGGTGGAAGGCTCATAGACTCGGCCCAGGCCGCCACTGGCCATTATCACAGCCTTAGCCTGGATGGGCTCGATCCTGCCGGAAAGCATGTCCATGGCCACGGCACCCTTACAGACTCCATCGAGCATGATCAGGGAAGTGACGAACCACTCTTCGTAGACGAAGATACCGGCCTTCATCAGCTGCTCGTACATGACGTGAAGGATGGCCTGGCCGGTGATGTCGGCGACGAAGAAAGTCCTGGCAAAGGATGCGCCACCGAAGCTTCGTGCGCCAAGCCTGCCTCGCTCGTCCCGGTTGAAGATCACGCCCATATGCTCGAGCTCGATGATGTCGCTCGGGGCTTCCCGGGCCATGATCTCGATGGCGTCCTGGTCACCGAGGTAGTCGGAGCCCTTGACGGTGTCGAAGGCGTGGGACTCCCAGTCGTCCTCTCGGCCCTCTTCGGGCATGGCAGCGTTAATGCCGCCCTGGGCGGCATTGGAGTGGCTACGTACGGGGTGAACTTTGGAAACTACGGCTACGTTAGCGCCGTGTCGGTGGGCCTCAAGAGCGGCCCTCATACCGGCGAGTCCCGCGCCTATAACTAGTACGTCGTGTTGTGGCAAGTGATGACCTGTATTTGGGGGGTCGGGTCGGGGGTGATTTTATCATCGAGGCCTGGAAGTGACAAGATGGGGTTTTCGTACAGGAAATGCGAGATAGTTGACATATTACAATCAAAGTCAGAGCGGACAATCGAAAGGAAACGGCTTTGCATATGATTGTGTGCGGGAAGCAGGCACGATTATTGATTATTTGTGGGCTCGGGGGATTTGCGTGGCGGGGTGAGGTGCGGCTTGTTGAAATGCAGGCTTTGCGCAGGGGTGCATTGGCCATGGGACATTATAGGAAGGGCGGGGTGGGGAGGGGCAAGGGGTTGATGTCACATGGGGGAGGGGAACACGGGGGATTGGAGGGGGGAGGGGGAGGGAAGGACGTTAGCTCTGGGATGAGGGTGGCATTGCGACAACGCTGGCTGTCCCAATGGGGAGGTATGGTCATTGAGAAAGGTGTGTGCCCCCGCTCGACCCTTCGACTTAGCTCAGGATGAGCGGAGTCAAGCGTTGAGATTGGGGGGAGGAGGACGGTAGCGCTGGGATCAGGGGGAAGGTGAGTGGGCAAGTCCTAGATCCCTCGCGGAGCCTCGGGATGGCGGGGGGGCGAGTGGGTTGGGGGTGGGGCGGACGCGACGGATTGGTAGTGCGAGGGCACCCCCCCTCGAAGAGTCGAGGGCCTCAGGATGAGCGGCCCCACCCCAGGAGATGGATTCACACCATAGGCGCATTTACAGCCTGGCCGGAGTCGGGAATGACGAAGGGGAGTAATGAAGGCGTGGGAGGGCAAGTTGCAGATCGCTCCTGCCTCGGCGGATCATTCAGAGGCGGATAGTGCACTTTCAGCGCGGCGTCTCGGGATGACAGGGGCTGGTGGAGCGTTGCGGGTTGGGTGAGGGGGACTTAGAATCCTGGAATGCGGGTTATTGCTGGTGAGGCAAAGGGGCGGAGGTTGAAGGCTCCGGCGAATGCGGGGCTACGGCCCAGCTCCGAGCGGGTTCGAGGGGCGCTGTTTTCTATGCTGGACTCGGCGGGGATGGAGTTGAGGCGAGTGCTGGACCTGTACGCTGGAACAGGGGCGATCGGGATTGAGGCGCTGAGCCGGGGGGCGGGGTGGGTGGACTTCGTGGAGCGGGACCGGGGGTTGGCTCGGACAATAGGAGATAACCTTAAGGCCACGGGGTTAGGTGACCGAGGCCGGGTGCACGTGCTGGATGCGGAGAAAGCGGTGGGAACACTCTCGGGTGAGTACGACTTGATATTCATGGACCCTCCGTATGCCGATGAGCCGGTTGATCGGGTCTTGGGGCTGATAGGCGAGAGAGGCTTATGCAGTCCGGCAGGACTGCTAATAGTCGAGCACGCCAAGCGTCGGCCTATCAAGGAGCGGTACGGGGGATTCGTGCTGGAAAAAGAGAAGACGTACGGTGATACAATGTTGAGCATCTTTCAATCGGAGGGAAGTCTTTGACCACCGCCCTATACCCCGGGAGCTTCGATCCCGTAACCAACGGTCACCTGGACATCGCAAAGAGGGCCTCCGTGGTGTTCGACGAGGTTGTAATAGCGGTCTACTCCACACCGGACAGCAAGAGGCTGCTATTCAATACTGAGGAACGTATAGCCCTGATCAACGACTCGCTGGAAGGCTTCCCGAACATCAGGGCGGTCGCGTATACGGGGTTGACCGTGGACTACGCCCGGGAGATCAATGCGAAGGTGATGATACGAGGGCTGCGGATGAACTCGGACTTTGAGCGTGAGTTCGAGATGGCGCTGATGAACAAGAAGCTGGCCCCGGACATCGAGCTGGTGACGTTTATGAGCAGCCTGGAGCACCAGTTTCTCAGTTCTTCCCTGTTGAAAGAGGTGGTGAAGCTTGGTGGAGACCCGGACTCGTTTGTGCCGCCGCATGTGGGTGCGGCGTTGATGAAGCGGTTGAGGTGAGGTGGGGAGTAGCCCTCCCTTCCTCCCATCGGGAGAAATAGGTTCCCGCCCACCCGCCCTATTTTTGTAGAGTAATGGGCCATGTTGCGAAGCAACATGGCCCATTACTCTTTGTTCAGTGGGGAAGGGGAAGATTAGAGGGAGGCATCGGCACAGAGCGAGCGGTGCCTCCCTCTAATTCAATATTGACGTAAAGGGATTTATTTGAAGGCGGGCATTACTTCTTCTATGAAGCACTGGACGGCGTCGAAGTCGAAGGGGGCGCGGAAGGCGATGTTTAGGTCGGTGACGCCGATGTCCACGTATTCCCCGATGCGGTCCCTGACCTGATCCGCGGTTCCGAAGAGCATTCCGCCCGGCTTGTAGGCGGGATCGCCACCCCAGGCGTTTTCTACATCATCGTGTTTCTTTCGGGCGTCGGTCTCGTTAACTCCCATGTAGAAGCCTAGGTTAACGCTGCGGGAGATGGAGGCGGGGTCACGGCGCTCGGTCTCGCACCAGCGGTCTAGGATCTGGGACTTGGCGGCGAACATCTCGGGGGGGACGTAGGCGGCGTTCCAGCCGTCGGCGTACTTAGCGGTAATGTGCAGGGTGCGCTTCTCGCCCAGGCCGCCGATCCAGAGTCGGGGATGGTTCTGGATGGGGCGGGGGAACAGGTAGGCGTTATCGACGGAGTAGTGCTTGCCGTGGAATGTGGTGGACTCGTTGTGCAGCATGGAGCGGATGATCTGGGCACCCTCTTCAAGCTGATCGAGTCGGGTCTTTATCGGGGGGAACGGGTAGCCGTAGGCGAGGAACTCCATCTCGTACCAGCCGCCACCGATGCCCATTTCGACGCGCCCGTTGCTGATATGGTCGATGGTGACTGTGGCCTTGGCCAATAGCGCGGGGTTTCGGTAGCCGACGGCCATAACGAGGCAACCGATGCGGACGTTTTCGGTTTCCGCTGCAATGGCAGCCATTGTCGTCGTAGCCTCAAAGCAAGGGCTTTTGCCGTCCTGGGTGGGGTTTTCGTAGAAGTGGTCCCAGACGGAGACCCAGTAGAAGCCGTTGGAGTCGGCGATTTGCCAGAGCTTGCGCAGGTCGGGATAGCTAACGTCCTGGACGCCGGTGTGCATGCCTATACGCAGGGCCATAATTGCCTCCCATTGAAGCAGGGTGATGGGCGTATATTAGCAGGAAGGGGGTGGGGTGTGGGGTGCTATAATCGGCGTGTCCGGGGGGTGGAAGGCATGCCCTCACTCCACGGCCCTCTGCCTTCGAGACACGATTACATAACTCCAAGAACGGGGCCAGATTGAGCATCCCAGTGATATTATCCAGTCCTGAATTCTCATCCCTGGATTCACGCCTCTGCGCACTTTCAGCCCGATTTCTCGGGAATGACGGTTACGTGAAGGTATCATCGGGGGTGAACGGGTCGCACTCAGTTCTCTCATGCTTTGACTTATTTGTGGCACATTGAGAGAAGGTGGTGAAGATGAGGGACGTGAGCGCGCAAGTCCTAGATTCCTCGCGGAGCCTCGGAATGACAGAGGGCTAGGGAACGGGGAGACAATGGCAAACCAACAGGCTTCTATGCTTGAGCGGAAACCGCTTTTTCTGTTGATGGATGGGCACGCGCTGATTCATCGGGCGTTTTACGGGTTGCCGCCCCTGACCGTAAACAAAACGGGCGAGCCCGTGGGAGCCGTGTACGGGTTTACCAATGCCCTGCTCAAGGCTCTGGATGACTTCGAGCCGACCCATTGCGCGATAGTATTCGATAGGCCGACACCCACATTTAGGCATCTCCAGTATGAGGAATACAAGGCGAACCGGGCGTCGACGCCGGATGAACTGAGAGCGCAGTTCAGGCGAACCCGGGAACTCATTGCGGCCTTTGGGATTCCGGCCTACGAGATGGATGGCTTTGAGGGGGACGACATTCTCGGGACGCTGTCGAAGCAGGCGTCGGAGCAGGGGATTAATACGGTTATCCTTACGGGGGACACCGACATAGTCCAGCTGGTCAATCCGCACGTGAAGGCTCTTATACCCAGAGGGATGTTCAAGGAGACCGTGCTCTACGATGAGAAGAAGGTGGTGGAGAGGTACGGGGTGCCTCCTGTTCTAATCCCAGACCTAAAGGGGCTGATGGGGGACACGTCGGACAACATTCCGGGGGTGCCGGGGATCGGGGCGAAGACGGCGGCCAAGCTCGTGCAGCAGTTTGGGGGGATAGAGGATATCTACAAAGGCATAGAAGAGGTTAAGCCGCCGCGGATTCAAGGGCTACTGAAGGAGCACGAATCGCAGGCGAGGCTTTCGGTGGACCTGGCAAGGATAGTCGTACACGTGCCGCTGGACCTGGACTTTCCGGCTTGCGCGAGGTCGGCGTTTAACCGGGAGGCGGTGGTGGCACTGTTCAGGGAGTTGGAATTTTCCAGTTTGATGCCCAGGCTGCCGGGTGGGGATGGGGAGAGTGGTGAGGAGACCGAGGCCGGGGAATCGGGGGGTGGGGCTGTGGAGTACCACACGGTAAGGGACGAGGGCGCCCTTGAAGCGGTGATTGCGGAGGTGCGGGAAGCGGGATACTTCGCTTTCGATACGGAGACGACGAGCCTGAACGCGATGATGGCGGGACTCGTGGGGGTTTCGATATCGGCGAGGCCGGGTGTGTCGTACTACATTCCCGTCGGGCACAACTCGGGGCTGCAGTTGCCCAGGGAACTGGTGATAGAAAGGCTACGGCCTCTGTTCGAGGACGCGTCGCTGCCAAAGACAGCCCACAACGCTAACTATGACATGATGATTCTGGCCAATTACGGGATAGAGGTGCGGGGTCTAGCCAACGACAGCATGATTGCAGCCTTCCTAATCGGGGAGAAGTCGTTGGGCCTGAAGGGGCTTTCCTTCGACAGGCTGGGGATTGAGATGACGCCTATCAAGGAGCTGATAGGCACGGGATCCAAGCAGATCACGATGGACAAGGTGAGCGTGGAGTCGGCGAGCCCGTACGCGGCGGCCGACGCGGACATTACCCTGCGCCTGTCCACGATGATCGAGAAGGAGCTTCGGGAGGAGGGGATGTGGGAGATGATGGACGACGTGGAGCTGCCCCTGGTGCCGATCATCGTGCGGATGCAACGTGCGGGGATTGCGCTGGACGGGAAGCTGCTGCAAGGGTTGTCCCTGGAGTTAGGAGAGCGGATGGCGGTGCTGGAGGGGGGAATATATGACGACGTCGGGCACCGGTTCAACATCAACTCGCCGAAGCAGCTTGGCGACGTACTGTTCAAAGAGCTGTCGCTGCCGAGCGCCAAGCGGACCAAGAGCGGGTTCTCGACGGATGCACGGGTGTTGGAAGGACTGAGGGGCGCGCATCCGATGGTAGAAAAGATGCTCGAATTCCGGCAGATATCTAAGCTCAAATCGACATACCTGGATGCTTTGCCGTCGCTGGTGAACCCGAACACGGGCCGGGTGCACACGACGTTCAACCAGACGGGGACTGTGACGGGCCGGGTTTCGAGCAACGATCCGAACCTGCAGAACATACCCATACGCACGGAACTGGGCGGCCAGGTGCGGCATGCGTTTATCGCGCAGGACCACCCGGACTGGGTGCTCCTGGCGGCGGACTATTCGCAGATAGACCTGCGGGTGCTGGCACACATATCGGAGGACCCGAGCCTGATTAAGGCTTTCCATGACGGAGAGGACATCCACGCTTCCACGGCTTCATTTGTGTACGGTGTCCCGATGGACGAGGTTACGTCGGACATGCGCCGAATTGCGAAGACCATTAACTTCGGCATCATCTATGGGATCAGCGGGTTCGGGCTGGCGTCCAGGACGGAGCTTTCCAACGAAGAGGCCCAGACCTTCATAAACCAGTACTTCGAGCGGTACCCGGGCGTCAAGGAGTACATGGAGGTTACGAAGCACAAGGCTCGGGCGCAAGGGTACGTGCAGACGGTGCTGGGTCGGCGGCGGTACTTCCCGGAGTTAAGCTCGAGGAACCACAACGTCAGAATGGCTGCTGAGAGGATGGCTATCAACATGCCCATCCAGGGCACGTCGGCGGAGATAACGAAGCTGGCGATGATCGGGATGCAGAACCGGATGGACGAGGCCCATATGAGAAGCAGGATGCTCCTTCAAGTCCACGACGAGCTAATCTTCGAGACGCCGTCGGATGAAGTGGAGGAGATGACTGGGCTGGCGAGGGAGGTCATGTCCTCGGCGCTGGAGTTGAGCGTACCCCTGAACGTGGACGTAAAGATGGGCCCCAACTGGGGAGACATGGCGTAGCCGATGCCGGAACTACCGGACGTTGAGGTGATGCGCCGGGTCATTGCACCCGACGTAAGGGGACGTACCGTTGGTGGGGTGACGCTGAATTGGCCGAAGGCGGTCAAGGCGCCCTCGGCGGGGGAGTTCCGGGAGGATATTCTAGGCGCGACCATCGAGGACGTGGGTCGGAGGGCGAAGTATTTTCTATTCCAGCTGAGGGACGCGCGCACCCTGATAGTGCACTTGAGGATGACGGGCTCGTTGCGGGTAGTAGAGTCCTCGGAAGAGATGCACCGGTTTACACAGACGGTATTTCACTTTGAGGACGGGTACGACCTACGGTTCGTGGACCCGCGTAAGTTCGGGGCGGTGTGGTTGGTCGACGATGCGAATTCAGTGGTGGGGGGCCTGGGGCCGGAGCCGCTGGAGCCCTCGTTCAACCAAGAAATGTTGGAGGGAATCGTTGAGGGGCGGAACACGGTGATTAAGTCGCTTCTTATGGACCAGAAGCGGATTGCCGGGATTGGGAACATCTACGCCGACGACATTTTGTTCAGGTCGGGGGTGCATCCTCAGACGCCGGCGAAGAAGCTGGGTGCGGAGTCGATTGGTGCGATTCATGAATCCATAGTTGTGATACTGACCAGAGCAATTGAGATGCTGACGGAGAGGATGCCAATGGACGCACCGCCGACGGAGGCGCTGGGGGATGAGATCTTCCTGGTGCCTCGGAAGAGCGGGACGTCGTGTCCCGGGTGTTCTGGGGAGATACAGAGGATGGTGGTCGGGGGGAGGGGGACTTACTTTTGCCCGGTTTGTCAGCCGGTGTGACGGGAGGGAGTTCACCCTCACCCATCGAGAGACCTTTGCGTAACTGCGTAAAAGACCTCTTTTGCCATTCGGGTCACCATCCCTCCCGCACGCTCATACTTCGACGGGCTCAGCACGAGCGGCCCCACCCCTCCGACGCGGAACATTGACAGGCCAAATCGAGGGAGGTGGGATGGGAGGGAACTCCCCATCCCCATTCCGTTCTGAGACCCTTCGACAAAGCTCAGGGCGAACGGAATCCCCCCCCGTTCATGCTTCGATCCTCCTCAGGCGGACTTTCAGCAGCACTCGCCACAGACAGATATTCGACAGCACGAGCGGCCCCATGTCCTGCCCTGGCACGGGAATGACGGGAGAAGGGGGATGGATTCCGGCTCGGGGGCAGGAATGACGGGGAGATGTTGGGAGGGCACAGGACAGGGCGACCACGAGGAGCCTGTCTCAAAAGTCGGTCCTACGGGGAGGGAGATCACCCTCACCCTAGCCCTCTCCCATCGAGGGAGAGGGTATAAGACCCTCTCCCTTCCTCTCCGAACGGGGTTTGTGTTGGTTTTGACGAAGTGAGCCTTAGGGGTTAGCTTCCGCCGGGGAGGGGGCCGAAGCCCTTTTGCAGGATTTCCACGAAGACTCCGTGGGTGCCTTTTGGGTGGACCCATAGGTAGTCGGCGTTGGGGCCGGGCTCCTCGTCGTCGGGGATGCCGGTGACTCGGCCGCCGTGGGAACGAACGTTTCTTACGGAGTCGCGAATGTCGTCCACCTCGAAGGTAATGAGGTAGACGCCTTCGCCTCGGGCTTCGAGGAACTTGCCTACGGCACTGCCTTCGCCGAGGGGCTCGATGAGCTCTAGAAGGGCTTTGGAGCCGTTGCCGAGGTAGGTGCTGCGGTAGCCGAGTTGGGTGTTGTCGTTGGGCATCTGCATAACCTCAAGATCGAAGAGGTTGCAGAATCTGTCGGAGGCTTCCTGAAGGTCGTGGACGGCGATGCATACGAAGCTCAGGTCTGTTGCCATGCTCTCCTCCCGCTGGACCAGGGCGCCGGGCCTTGGCGCAGTCTTTTGGTGGTGTAGAATGTAACGGCCCCGCTCCGCCCACGGCGGACTTTCAGCCAGGCGGATGTTCTACCCGGGGCGCAGTTTGAATTATATACGCTCTGCAACCACCGGTAACCAAGTAAAGGGGGACAAAGATGGAAAAGGCTATGGAAGGCTACAGGGTGGTCGACTTGACACAGTGGGAGGCCGGAACTTCCTTTACTCAGGCCCTCGCCTGGCTGGGGGCGGATGTGATCAAGGTGGAGGCGCCGGGGAGAGGGGACCCGGGCCGGGTGGCGCCGCAGGACATTGCCGGGATTGACAGTCCTTATTTTCTGATTCTGAACTCAAACAAGCGAAGCATCACCCTCAACCTGAAATCGGAGGAGGGGAAGGCTGTGTTCCTGGACCTGGTGAGGAATGCGGACGTGGTGACGGAGAACCAGGGACCCGGGACCCTGGAGCGGTTGGGGCTGGGGTACGATGTTCTCTCGGAGGTGAACCCGAGGATAGTGCTGGGCCGGATCAAGGGATTCGGGACGTATGGCCCCTACAGCCAATATAAGTGTTTCGACATGATCGCGCAGTGCACGGGTGGGTCGTACGCCACAAACGGGTACAAAGATGGGCCACCGGTGCCTATGGGGACGTCCATCGGGGATATTGGGACGGGATACCACGCGGCTCTGGGGGTTGTGGCGGCGCTGCTTCAGAGGGAGCGGACTGGGAAGGGGCAAGTAGTTGAGGTTTCCATGCAGGAGTCGGTGTTCAACTTCGGCAGGGTTGCCATGATGTGGTATTACCACAATCCCGACATGATAATGAGAAAGGGAGACGACGGTTGGAACACCGCGCCCTCCCGGATGTACCGGTGCAAGCCCGGCGGTCTAGATGACTATTGCTATGTCTACGCCACCGAGAGCATCTCAGATTCGTGGAACAGCCTGCTCAGGATAATCGGCAGGGAAGACCTCATCGGCGACGAGCGCTACACCTCCTCGGAGCTTCGGTTTAATCGGAAGGAAGAGGTGGACAAGATGGTTGAGGACTGGACGCTACAGCACACCAAGTACGAGGTGATGAACACGTGCGCGAGCCAGGGAGTCGTGGCTGGGGCGGTGCTGAACGCCAAAGACCTGTTCGAAGACCCGCACATCCAGGAACGGGGGATGATTGCGACCATGGATCACCCGCAGAGAGGGGAGTGGAAGATGATCGGGAACCCGATCAATCTGTCGGACTCCCCGACTGAATACAGAGCGGCACCTCTGTTGGGACAGCACACGGACGACGTCCTGGCAGGGGTGCTGGGCTACTCCGAGGAGCGCATAGATAAACTGCGGCAAGAAAGCGTAGTTTAGCGGTCCCGATCAATGGGATTTTGAAACTCGCCCTGACCGGGATCTGCGTCCTGCTGCTAATCTCGTGTGGGGATGGGGAGGGGACTCGAGGACCGGACACCGAGTCCGAGGCTGCAATGGCGCATTTCCGGGAGGGCGAGGAGCTCTTCACCAAGGGCCAGATGGGGGCCTCCATTGCGGCGTTCACCAAAGCCATCCGCGCCGATACAGAATTCTCCGACGCTTATTTCGAGAGGGGTCTCGCGTGGCTGGCAACAAAGCGATGGAATGACGCCATCGACGATTACGACGCGACACTGGCACTAGACCCTGAGAGGGTCCCCGCCTACTACAACAGGGCGTTTGCATATTCCCAGCTTCGAAGGCCACAGGACGCGGTGTCGGACTACACGGAAGTAGTGGAGCGGGACCCCGGGAATGCGGAGGCATTTGCTAACCGGGGCAGCATGTACATCGAAATGGGGCTTCCGGGACTGGCATTGGAGGACTTTGACAAGGCCATCGGGCTGGACTCAGAGGTGGGAAAGGCGTATGTGGGACAGGCCATTGCTTACTCAATGCTGGATATGTCCACCGAGGCCCAGGTGGCAATCGATGCGTCGGTGGAGCGGGGCTATGTGGCGTACAACGTGAATCGGATCATAGAGCGGGCGTTGGCCGAGTATCTGGTCGCTGGGACGGTGCAGTAACCCGATATCGGTTGACGACTAGATTGTCTCCCTTTAGACTGACGGTGTAAACAGACCGGTCGGTCTAGTGTTGGGAGTCGTCTACCATGACTGCGAGAGCCGAAACCCGCACCGCACGTGAGCGCATCCTGAATGCAGCGGCGAGCCTCTTTGCCCGGCGGGGTTACTACAACTCCAACGTGGACGAGATCGTCCAACAGTCGGGGACGTCCAAGGGCAGCTTCTACTTCCACTTTCCAAGCAAGGAACAGATGGCGCTCGGCATGGTTGACCAGCTGAGCGATAAGCTGGTCAGGAAGTTGGAGCGGTCCATAGCGTCGGAGGCCGACCCGCTGAAGAGGATACCGCTGGCGATAGACGCGCTGCTTTTGACCTTCTCCAAGCAGAGAAAGCTGGCCCAGATACTGATGGTGAACATCGTGGGGCAGGGGCGTTCGATGGACCGGAAGTTCCTGCCGATAAGGGACAAATTCGCTGGGCTGATTCGCCAGGAGCTGGATGCGGCGGTGGAGGCGGGGGCGATCAGGCCGGTAGATACGAGCCTAGTGTCGCAGCTGTGGTTGGGCGCGCTGAACGAGATAATCCTCAGGTGGCTTCTGCAGGACAAACCAGGGCCCCTGATGGAAAACGCGATCGCAGTTCGCGAATTGCTTATGAATGGCATTGGCGTTCAGGGCCGGGATGGGATGGCGGCCGGGGCGCGGAGCAGACAAGTGGAAGAGGCGGCGGAATGAGCCCCAATTCCTGGGCATCTACTCTTGGCCCGTCCACGATGTCGCGAGTTGAAGACGGGCCCGTGCTCGTTAGCCGGTCGCGCTTGCTTCGGCAGGAAGCGAGCCCCACGGAGGTTTACCGAAACGCGGAGCCCGGCGAGGAGTTCCGGGTGTTCTGGGCCCAGAGGGACCGTAAACTGGTCATCGTGGGGCTGGGGGTGGCGTGTGGAATAAGGGTGTCGGGGGCGGACAGGTTTCGACGGGTGAAGGAGTGGTACCGAGAATTGATTGAGAGAGCGGTGGTGGAGGGGCCGGATGTTGCCGGGACGGGGCCACTGGCCCTCGGGGGGTTCCGGTTTGATGCCGAGGCGGAGGTATCTCCCGAATGGAGAAGGTTTGCTGACGGGATGATGGTCGTGCCCCGGGTGTGCTACGCGTGGACTCCTGACGGCTGCTGGGTGACCGAGAATCGGCTGCTATCTTCCGACGGAATGGAACCCCTATTTACGTTCGTGCACGATGCTGACCCTGTATCCGACCCTGAAGCCAATTCGGGTATGGCAAGCCTGTGGGAGCGTTCGGTTGAAGGGGCGTTGGAGTCAGTCAGGTCGGGAGAGGCGGACAAGGTAGTGATCGCGCGTAGGGCTGCCGTGGATGGGTCGGAAGAGATGGACGTGCCGGGGACACTGGAACGATTGATGGACAGCGAGGCCAGGTGCTCGGTGTTCGCATTCGGGGTTGGACCCGACACTTTTCTGGGCGCGAGCCCCGAACCACTGGTCACCCTTGCGGACGGAAAGCTGGAGTGCATATGCCATGCGGGGTCGGCGGCTCGGGGTGCGACGCCGGATCAGGACAGGAAGCTGGGCGAGGCGCTGCTTAACGACCCGAAGGAGCAGCGAGAGCACGTCCTCGCGGCCAGTTCGGTCGAGCAGGCTTTGAGGGGGCTGTGTGATGAGCTTACCTGGGACTCGTCACCGCGACTGTCGAAACTGAAGAATGTGCAGCACTTATCTACTGCGTTCCACGGGGCCAACGACGAGGGCCGGGACATCCTGGAATTTGTTGAGGCATTGCACCCGACTCCCGCCGTGGCCGGTGTCCCCACCCGGAAGGCTTTAGCTTTGATCCAAGAGCTAGAGGAGATGGACCGAGGGTGGTACTCGGGGCCGGTGGGGTGGATGGACCACAGGGGTCGGGGGGAGTTCGCTATAGCTATCAGATCTGGGTTAATTACGAGAAACCAGGCTTATCTGTACGCGGGAGCGGGCATCGTGGAAGGATCTGACGCGAAGAGGGAGTATGCGGAGACGGAGCTTAAAATGCTCGGTCTGAGGGATGCTCTGAATTTGGGTTAGGCATTAAGAGACCCGTGTACAACTTGTCAACAAATGGGAACCCCGCCCGGAATCCACTCGACCCTTCGACTCCGCTCAGGGTGAGCGGATTCCTGCCCCACCCCCGAGCAAGGACATATAGTCCCTCTGAGTGTTGCATGCCGAGTTACGCAAAGGTCTTATGAAGACGGAGAACCGGAACTATGCAATGTCGGGGGGCCTGGTGGAGGGGCTGGCGGCGGCCGGGCTACGAGACGTGGTCATGTGCCCCGGGTCCCGGTCGGGGCCTCTTGCGATTACTTTTGCCCGAAGCACCGCCATTAAGACCTGGGTGCACCTTGACGAACGCTCTGCGGGGTTCTTTGCACTGGGAATTGCCAAGGGGTCCGGGGGGCCGGTCGCGGTTATGACCACCTCGGGGACGGCGGCGGCGAACTTGCTGCCTGCGGTAGCCGAGGCTCGGCTGACGGGGGTGCCACTGATAGTCATAACGGCGGACCGACCTCCGGAGTTGGTGGACTGGGGGGCGAACCAGACCATAGAGCAAACCGGTATGTACGGTGCGCACGTGAAGTGGGCCGCCGCCCTGCCAGTCCCGGAAGCGAACGTTAGGCTCACTGACTACGCTGTGGCCATCGGACGGAGGGCGTATGCCACGGCTGTAGGTTATCCGTCGGGGCCGGTGCATCTGAATGTGCCGTTTCGTGAGCCGTTGGCTCCGATTGCTATCACAGGAGAGGAAATGGAGGTATCAGGAGGTGGGGGGATTTTGGGCAGCGTAAGAGCAGGCGGTGCACCGGATGGATGGGAGGCCGGTAGGGAAGTCGCGGCGAGGGTGGGGGGGGTTGAGCGGGGGTTGATAGTTTGCGGACCGCAGAGCAACCCAGAGCTGGCGGGTGCGGTGTCGGAAGCGGCGCGGAGCCTAGGGTATCCGATTCTTGCCGATCCGCTGTCGCAGGTCAGGTGCGGGACACATGATCTTTCACAGGTTATAGATTTCTACGATTTGATATTGCGCGACCAGGGTTTGTGGGAGAGGCTTGAGCCGGAGGTGGCGCTGCGGTTCGGGGCCTGGCCGACTTCCAAGTCGCTGGGCATGTTCCTTGCCCGATTCAGGGACGCGCGGCATGTGCTGGCGCCGGAGACCGGCTGGCCGGACCCGCATCATTTGGCCTCAGACGTGGTGCAGGTGGACCCGGTGACCTTTTGTAGTGGGCTGGCCTCTGGTGGCGGTGGGCGGGGGAGCGAGTCTCCGTGGCTCGATGAGTGGGTGGGTCTTAGCCGATCTATCGGGGAGGGGGTGGGGCGGCACATGGCGGAGATAGACGAGCTTTTCGAGGGGAAGGTCTTTCACGAAATCCAAGAGCACATTCCCGAGCCGGCGATCCTATTCGTGGGAAACAGTATGCCGGTTAGGGATATGGACACGTTCATGCCTGCGTCGGGCTGCAATATCAGGGTGATGGGGAATCGGGGGGCGAGCGGTATCGATGGAGTGGTGTCAACGGCGTTGGGGGCGGGGGGCGGGGCGGGGGTCCCGGTAGTGGCGGTAGTGGGCGACCTATCCTTCTTCCACGACATGACGGGCCTACTTATGACCAGGAACAGTGCGATAAACGCGACCATAGTGGTAGTGAACAATGACGGCGGCGGCATATTCTCGTTCCTGCCGCAGGCCGAGCACCCGGCGCATTTTGAGAAAGTCTACGGGACGCCGCACGGACTGACGTTTGGGTCTGTGGCAGAGTTGTATGGATTGGAGTACACGCGGGTCTCGACGTGGGAGGAGTTTGGCGAGGCCGTGGATCGGGGGACTAGCGACACAGGAACGTCGATCATTGAGGTCCCGAGCTCACGGGAGCGGAACGTGGCTCTGCATCAAGAAGCGTGGGCTGCGGCCTCCGATGCGCTCCGCAGTGTGGAGAGGGGCTAGCCGTGGCTCTGGTGCCGGTCAACGGGATCCGTCTGAACGTGGAAGTGCATGGACAGGGGATGCCGGTGATAATGCTTCATGGATTCACGGGTGACCTTACTACCTGGCGTCCTTTGGCAGCGGCACTCGGGGGACGGTACACGACGGCGCTGGTCGATCTGATAGGGCATGGAGAGTCGGATGCGCCAGAAGACCCAGCGAGATATTCGATGGAGCGGTGTGTCGATGATCTGCTCACGCTGACCGATCGTCTCGAAATAAGTGAAGCGGTGTGGATGGGATATTCGATGGGTGGCCGAGTTGGACTATGCATGGGCACTACCGCACCGGAGCGTTGCAGGGCGTTGATTCTGGAGGGGGCTTCAGGGGGGATAGAGAGTGAACGGGAGAGGGCGACGAGGGTGTCGGTGGACAGGGCGCTTGCGATTCGGATAGAGGACAGGGGCATAGCGTCCTTTGTCGAACACTGGGAGTCTCAGGCCCTCTTTTCCGGCCAAGCTCGGATGGAGGATCAGCTACGAATAGAGTTGAGGCGGCAGAGGCTAGGGAATCGGGCCACGGGGCTGGCCAACAGTCTCAGGGGCATGGGGACCGGGGCGCAGCCCAGCGTGTACCACCGTCTACCGGGATTTCGGAAGCCGACGCTGTTCCTAGCGGGTGAGGATGACCAGAAGTTCCTGACGTTGGCACGAACCATGAGTGATTTGACTCCCAACGGCGACTACGCTTCGATTTCGAACGCGGGTCACTGTGCACACCTAGAGAATCCCAAAGAGTTCGAGACCAAGGTTTGCGATTTCCTTAATGCCGTAGACGGGAACCGCTATAACGGGTCTACAGACGGACTTGCCCGCGGGGCCCGAGGGCAAAGTGTTGTATAGCGTCGAGGTCGGGGGAGATGCCGAGGCCGGGGGAGTCGGGAGTGATGAGGAAGCCGCTGTCCGGAGAAATGGGCGTCAGGAGGAGGTCGTGGGTGAGTAGGGGCCCGGTGGCCAGGCCGCAGGCTTGGGGGATGCTCATTGCAGCGGCTAGATGTAAAGCGGCAGCCAGACCGACGCCAGTTTCCAGAGAGGAAGTGAGCACGGCACCCAAGCCACGGGCCCGGGCGTGCTCGATAATAGAGCGGGCAGCGGTGATACCGCCGACTCCAGCGAGCTTGATGACAAGGATGTCTACGGCACCTGAATCGGCGAGAGTTGCGGCGGACTGCGCGTTCTCAACGGACTCGTCGGCGGCGATTGGGATTAAGGAGTTGCGGCGGAGTCGGGAGAGGGTTGGGATGTCGGCTGGGGTTACGGGTTCTTCGATGAACTCGGGGGAGAATTTGGCCAGACGGTCCAGGGCAAGGGAGGCTTGTTCCTCGGGCCAGGCACGGTTAGCGTCCAGACGGAGTTTGATGGCAGCACCTACGGCATTGCGTGTGCGGGCAAGGGCGTCCTCGTCGACGCTGAGGTCTCGGCCACCGACCTTGAGCTTGAGGGTGCGAAAGCCCTCCTCGACGGATTTTGCTGCTAGAACTTCCGTCTCGGCGGGGGTGGCCTGTCCGATAATGGCGTTGACTTCAACAGGGCGGGGAGTGCCGCCGAGGAGAGCGGCAAGTGGCAGATCTTCAGATTGGGCGAGGGAGTCCAATGCTGCGGTCTCAAGGGCGAAGGCGAGAGAGGGTGGAGGAATTGCGGGAAACGGGATGGAGGCAAGGGGCCTCGACAGCAAGGCAGGGGCGACGGTTTCGAGGGCGGTAGCAAGGTATCGGAGGGATGCGGGACTGCGAGTGAGGGAGGCGGGGGCTTCGCCGAGGCCGATGAGGCCGTTGTCGGTCTCAAGCTGGACCAGCAAGCTGTATCGGGAGTCTATGAAAGACGATGACGTGCGGAAAGGGCGCTTGAAAGGGACGGCGACACCCTGCCATTCGATGCCAGTGATTAACATAAGATTAAGTGAGTAGGGGAGTCGACAATAGCTACCACACTCGATACAACTGACTCTCAGGAGGCAACATGACTTCAACCTATACCGACATCATATACGAAAAAGGCGACGGCATAGCCAAGATCACCATCAACCGTCCGGAGGTGCTGAACGCTTTCCGGCCCCGCACCATAGACGAGATGGTGGACGCATTCAAGGACGCATGGTTCGATGAAAAGGTGGGGGTTGCAGTTCTGACGGGGGTCGGGGACCGTGCGTTCTGCTCTGGTGGCGACCAGCGGTTGAAGGGGCCCGGCGGGTATCGGGACGACTCGGGGTCAACGAGGATGCAGGTGCTGGAACTGCACAGGACGATGCGCTCGATACCGAAGCCGGTAATAGCCATGGTGAACGGCTACGCTATAGGCGGAGGGCACGTGCTCCACGTGTTGTGCGACCTGACGATAGCGAGCGAGACGGCGATATTCGGGCAAACTGGGCCGAAGGTCGGGAGCTTCGACGGAGGGTTCGGGGCGGTTTACTTGGCGAATATTATCGGAGAGAAGAAGGCCCGTGAGTTCTGGTTCATGTGCCAGCAGTACACTGCGAGGGAGGCGGAGGCGCTGGGGTTGGTCAACAAGGTCGTGCCCCGAGAGGAGTTGGAAGCCGAGACGGTGCGCTGGTGCAACGAGATGCTGAAGAAGAGCCCTACGGCACTCAGGATGCTCAAGGCCTCCTTCAATGCGGCGACGGACTGGGTCTATGGCCTGCAAGCGGTGGCGCACGGCGCGAACAGCCTCTTCTACGGTTCGGAGGAAGCATTGGAGGGGAGCAACGCGTTTCTGGAGAAACGTCAGCCGGACTTTTCGCCGTACAGGCATATGCCTTGGTAGCCGGTCGGTGAACGTAATGATGAATCGAACTGTGAACTATGGTCGGGCGTGGTTCTGGGCATCGAGGCCGTTCTCGTTGAGCGCGGCGGTCGTGCCGGTGCTGGTGGGAAGCGCGATTGCAGCGGAGCAGGTGAGCCTCGATTGGCTGCTGTTTGCTTTTGCGCTGGTGGGGTCGCTGGCGATACAGATCGGGACCAATTTGACGGACGAGTACGCGGACCACCGTCGAGAGGGCGGGCAAGCGAAGTTCCCGGCACCACACAAGGTGCTGGCTCGGGGGCTGCTTACGGAGCGGGAGGTGCTGATCGGATGTATAGCGACGTTCGCGGTTGGGATAGGGATGGGGCTGTACATCGTGACGGAGGTCGGCTGGCCGATACTGGCGGTGGGGCTGGGGAGCTTGTTCGTAGCCGTCTTTTATAGTGCGGGTCCGAAGCCGTTGGGAGACACGGGGCTCGGGGAGGCGATGGTGTTCTTCTTCATGGGGCCTCTGATGGTGGTGGCGGCATACTACGTGCAAACTCAAGAATTGGCGTGGGCGCCTTTCTGGGGGTCGCTCCCGGTGGCCTTCCTGGTGACGGCGATCCTGCACTGCAATAACCTGAGGGACGTGGACGAGGACAGGGAGAATGGCAAGAGGACGTTCGTGACGATGCTGGGGCCGAGGGTGGGGCGGGTTATATATGTTGGGTTTCTGCTGGCTTCCTACTGCGGTCTGGTGATAATCGCGGTGACGGGGGTGGTCTCGATATGGGGGCTGGTAGGGCTGGCGTCGCTGCTTTGGGCATTCCTGGCGGCTAGAAGGGCGCTGACGGGGAAGGACCGGCGGGAGATGAGCATGGGGTTGGTGAAGACGGCGAAGCTGCACGGGCAGGCGGGGATGCTTTATGCGGCGGGGTTGGGTGGGGCGGTTATTTTTGGGTGAGGGGGGGTGGACTGGAATCACAGATGTGCAAATGCTGTAAAGGCTAATTAAAGTTAACTTGTGTGGGGTTAATGACACGGGAGGGCGACTCCCGAGTCGCCCCGACAGGGGAAGGGGATGCGGGGAGGGGGCTAACTAAAGGGCTAGCCGCGGGCGAGTTGTTTGAGGTTGGTGGATGTGTCGGAGAGGGAGTTGGCGTCGACGGGGGTTTTCTGGCCGATGAGGGTGCGGGTGGGCCTGATGTCGCGGAAGTTGTTGACGATGAGGGCACCGTGGACCGAACCGTCTTTCAGGTAGAAGGCAGAGAACTTTTCCTCCGCAGGGTCGCCTCGGACGGCGATATCGTCCCATTCGGTGGCGAGGCCCAGGTACTGGATATTGAGGTCGTACTGGTCGGACCAGAAGTAGAGGACGGGGGCGTAGGTCTCGGGGTTGCCGAGCATCGACTTTGCCGCAGCAGCGCCCTGATTGAGGGCATTATCCCAATGCTCGACCCTGAGCCGATGCCCTAGGCCGGGGTGGAACCAGTTGGCTACGTCCCCGGCTGCGAATATGTTGGGGTCGGAGGTACGGCAGCGCTCGTCGATGAGAATGCCTCCTTCGACATCAAGGCCGGCGGCCTCGGCGAGGGAGGTGTCGGGGGCGATGCCTACGCCTATGACAACGAGATCGCAGTCGATGGCGTTGCCTTTGCCGGTGATAACCTGCTGGGCGCTGGTCTGGCCACGGATTTCGGAGATGCCTTCGCCGAGCCGGAGGTCGATGCCCCGGCTCGTGTGGAGGTTGGCGTAGATTGCGCCCATCTCGGTTCCGAGAATGTGGGCCATGGGCTGAGATTGGATTTCAAGGACGGTGACCTCGAGACCGGCGGTTTTGCAGACGGCGGCGACCTCGGAGCCAATGAACCCGGCCCCGACTACCACCGCCTTACCAGCGTCCTTCATGGACTGGGCGATGGCCTTGGAGTCCTCGATGTTGCGAAGATAGTGGACGCCGTCGAGGTTTGACCCGGGGATGGGCAGCCTTTTGACTTGCGACCCCGTGGCCAAGAGAAGCTTGTCGTAGTGGAGGGACTCGCCGTTGGATAGGGTCACGGTGCTACAGGATGGATCGAGGGAGGTGGCCTTCGTGCCGAGGTGGAGCTCTATGGACTGTTCGGCGTAGAAGTCTTCCGTCTTGAAAAAGAGCTTGGATTCCTCTTTGGCGCCGCTCAGGAACTCTTTGGAGAGGGGTGGTCTGTCGTAGGGCCGGTGGGGTTCAGCACCCACGAGGTGGACCTCGCTGTCGAAACCCTGCTTTCGGAGGGTCTCGGCGGCCGTGCCCCCGGCTATGCCCGCTCCAACTATTACGTAGGACTCATTTTGTGCCATTTCGCCATGCCTGCATTCGGATTATCGTAGAGGAAGTATAGCATTGCACGAATCACTGGCCTTCAAGTCATCTGTTCAATCAGAGGCGCGAGCGTATAGAGTATGGGGGCTAAAACTGTTAAACGGATAAGGGGATCTTCAACATAGATGAAAGTTAGAAGATATCTGGCATTTGCAACGTTGGCTTTAATTACGATCTTGGTGGGGTTGGGCTGCGGCGGGGCATATGCAACTCCGACGCCAATACCGATAGTCGAATCCGGGGACATACCGCCGAGGGTTGAGAAGTTAGACTTGGGCCTTATCGCGCCGACGCATTTGGAGTCGGATGGCGAGAGTATCTGGGTGTCGAGCGTCGGCAAGCTGGATACGTTGAACACAGAAGTGCTGCGGTTTGGGCTAGATGGGACGGAGATGGGCAGCTTTGATATTGGGAGGACTCCCGGAACAATCCTTTTCGACGGCGAGGATGTGTGGGTAGCCGAGCTGGGGATCCCGTCTGAGCCGGGGAGCAGGGTGGTGAGGCTGTCGGGGGAAGGGGCCGAGCTGGGAGTGTATGAAGCAGGCAATTCCCCATTTGCGATGACGTTTGATGGGGAGAACTTATGGGTCGTCAACCCGACTGAGGACTCGGTAACGAAGATATCTAAAGAGGGGGCACTATTGGGGACATTCGGGGTGGGAGACGGGCCCTCGGGGCTGGCATTTGATGGGGAACATGTTTGGGTGACAATCTTGGGGTCGCCGACCTCGGAGGGGAGCACGGTCCAGAAGCTGAATGGGGATGGCCAGATTGTGGCAGAGTACGAGGTTGGGATTCGGCCGATAGCCCTGGCCTTCGATGGGGGCAGCATGTGGATCGCGAACAGCGGCCCTCTGGAAGATGATATGGCAGATTCGGTGACGAGGTTGGCCCTGGACGGGACACGGTTGGGAGAGTTCAGGGTCGGGAACGGGCCCGTGGACATCCTGTTCGATGGGGAGACGGTGTGGGTGGCCAACGCAGGCAGCAACAACGTGATGAGGTTGTCGCTGACGGGGCTACGCCTGGGGAGGTTCGACGTGGGCAAGGGGCCCGTGTCCTTGGCCTTCGACGGGAAGAACGTGTGGGTCGCCAACGTGGAGGGTGATAGTTTGTCGAAGATTATTGTGGGTGGGGAGTAGGGGGTACACATATTTAGGTGTGATACTATGAATACACATATCACACCCTGGGAGACGGTTCGTGGCTACGTCAATTCGATTGTCGACTGAAACAGAGGAGCGGCTAGCCTTTCTGGCTTCCCAAACGGGACGCACGAAGGCTTTCTATCTACGAGAGCTCATTAAGCGAGGGCTAGATGATATGGAAGACTATTATCTAGCGGCTGATGTCTTGGAACGGGTCCGCAAGGGCGGGGAGCAGGTATATTCCTCCGCAGAGGTCAGGGAATATCTTGGCCTGGGGGAATGAATAAACCTACACCGCTAGACCCCAACTTAGAAGGCTAGATAGACAAGCTGCGCGTAGGGTTGTCGATAACATATACCAGCGATCATATGGGTGACGTTCAGGACGGGGAGGACGATTCGCGAGTCGCCCCTACGGGGGGAGGGGTGGTGGAAGGGAGATCTTTCCTCACCCCTTAGACAGGGCCAGGGTAAATTGACGTGACCTTCCCCACCCCAGGGCGATTCGCGAATCGCCCCTACGGGGGGACTGGTGGTGGAGGGAGATGCTTCCTCACCGCTTAGACAGGATCGGGGTAAATTGACGTGACCTTCCCCAGCCCAGGGCGATTCGCGAATCGCCCCTACGGGGGAGGGGGAATGTGGGGTTAGATGCCTCTGTCGGCGACGAGTTTGTGGTAGCCGTATTGGGTGGTTAGGGGTTGGGTGAACCGGTCGGGCTTGAGCTTTTCGATGTCGGTGGGGAGGGGGCGGTTGAAGACGAGGTCTGCGATGATCTTGCCCATGTAGGCACTGCAAAGGATGCCGGGCAAGGTCACGGCGGCGAACAGGCCTTCCCAGCCAGGGACTCCTCCGAGGACGGTGATGCCGTCTGCGGGATTTGGCCTAGGGCCAGCTAGGTGCTCGACGAGCTCTGCGTCTTCTATGAAGGGCATCATGCGGGAGGCACGTTCAAGTATGCCCTGCCGGGCGGCGGCGGTGGGAATGTTGTCGAATTTGTCTGGCTCGGCGGTGGTGCCGGCGTAGATGAGGCCGTTGGCTCGGCGATGGAGGTAGATGGGCAACTCTTCGCCGTTGTCCGAGGTCTCGTAGCTGGCGACCCAGTAGGGCCAGTAGTCCTCATCAGGCTTGCGGAGGGTGAGGATTTCACCCTTCATTGCGCTGATCTCCAAGGGGAACTCAGTCCATTCTTTGGCCACGCCAGTCCAGGCACCCATTGCCAGGACTGCTCCGTCGCACTCTATGGTACCGACGGATGACTCGACGCCGGTGATTTTGCCCCCGCTTTGCCTAAGGCCAGTAGCTTCGCCGATCACGACTTCAGCGCCGCGGTTCTCGGCGGCTTTGGCGTAGGCGAGGGTGGTCCTGTAGGCGTCCAATTGGCCGGCTGCTTCATCCATCATTCCGCCGAGGATGGGACCGGAGAGACGGGGCTCTATGCGCCGGATATCCTCCGGCGTGAGCATGACTTGGCCGGAGGTCGGGCCCCATTCGAGCATGTAGTCCCAGGTGGGCTGGCTACGTGCAATTTCCATCCAAGGCATCTCTCTCATCAAAATGTCGATACCGGCTTGCTCGGCGACATCGGGGACGACGTATTTGAGGAAGCGGACGGCACGGCGCATGAAGTCGGCGTGGAATGGGGGCTCGATCCAGTGAAGGGGGACGCCGAAGGCTCCGGCCCCGTGGCCCGATGCGCCACTGCCCAGGGCGTCGCGCTCAAGGATTATGACTTTGGCTCCGGCCTCGGTGAGGAAGTAGGCGCAGGCTGTGCCAACGATGCCGCCTCCGATGACTACTACGTCTGCTTTGTGTGCCAATTTGGGCTCCTTTTTGGTTTTTTAGGATTCACCCTCACTCTCCTCAGCGAGCCTACGGCCCTCGCCCTCTTATGCCTCGGCGCATCTAGGGCCCATCAAGGGAGAGGGGACAGGACCCCCCGCCCATTCCGCTCTTGAGACCCTTCGACTCAGCTCAGGGCGAGCGGAATGCCCCGCCCTTGGGGATGGATGTGCCATATTTCGCGAGTCTGCCTTTGCAGGAGTGACGGTAGTGCAAGAGTTTTGTTAATGTCGAGAGGGGAGATTTGCGAGGTTCATGCATTTGGGTCAGACGGATAGGGAGTAGAGGCGGGTGCAGTTGTCCCACATTACCTTCTTCTTGGCTTCTTCGCTGAGGGGGAGTTTCAGGAAACTGTCGGTGGCGAAGGGGTAAATGGAGTCGGGGTGGGGGTAGTCAGTTGAGAAGACGAAATTGTCATCGCCGACCCAGTCGATGGCGTATTTGGAGGGCTCCTCGTCGGGGTCGATTACGGCGAAGCACTGGCGCTTGAAGTACTCGCTGGGGAGCATGTTCAGGTACTTCGAGGCCTGCTCTTCCCGGTGCTCGTGGTGCTCATCCATACGCCAGAGCCAGAAGGGGAGCCAGCTGGAGTTGCACTCCAGGTGGGCGACCCGGATGCCGGGGAACTTCTCCAGGATGCCGCCGGCGCACATGCAGAGCGCGGCGTACATCTGCTCAATGGGGTGGCAGGCGACGTGGCCCATGGTCCATATCCTGTCCGGTTCGTCATAGAAACGGTCAGCGATAGCCTGGGGGAGATTGCACTTGAAAGTCTCGTGGAAGGTGACGGCCATGTCGAGCTCCTGGCACACGGCCCACAGGCGGTCGTATTCGTTGCTATGCCAGTTGCGGCCTCGGATGGGGTTCGGGTGTAGATAGATGCCGACGAAATCGAGCTCTTCGCGGGTGCGGCGGACCTCGGCGACTGCGTTGTCTATATTGGAACACAAGATCATTGCCACACCTTTGAGGCGGGCAGGGCTTTCGGAGCAGAAGTCGGCGAGCCAGTTGTTGTAGGCTTTGGCGATAGCGTCGGCGAAGGGCTCGTCTTCGTAGTCCACACCCGCGACTACCATGCCTCTGGAGGGGTAGAGGTTGGCGACGTCAAGTCCCTCGACCTCCATGGCGTTGACCTGGGAGACGGGGTCGAAGCCGCGGTCTATGCCTTCCTGCATGTATTTGCTGCTGCGGGAATGGGATATGTTAAGCCGGGCCTGTTCCTCCTCGTGCTGCAGGTGCTTCTGGTTGGAGAGGAAAGCGCCAAGAATATCCCCCTCGATTGTGGTGTTCATGTCGACGGGGTCTTTGCTGGTGCCGATGGGGGCGCGGTCTTTGAAAGCGGGGTCGATGTAGTTGAGCCAGAGGTCCCAAGGCTCGTGGGTGTGCATGTCACTGTCCATGATTTTAAAGCCGTTCTTTGCCATTGGGGGGTTCCTTTCACTAAAGGCGAATGTTCCATCCTGCTAGTTGGCGACGCCGTAGAGCTTGGCGCAGTTGTCCCAAAGGACCTTTTTCTTGGACTCTTCGCTCAGGGGAAGTTTCAGAAATTCGTCGATGGCGAAGGGATACTTGCCGTCGGCGTGGGGGTAGTCGGTAGAGAATACGAAATTGTCGTCGCCGATCCAGTCGACGGCGTATTTGGAGGGTCCTTCGTCGGGGTCGATGGCCAGGTAGCACTGGCGCTTGAAGCATTCGCTAGGGAGGATAGACTGATAGCGAGACGCCTGGTCGATGCGGTGTTCGTAGTGCTCGTCCATGCGCCAGAGCCAAAAGGGGAGCCAGCCGGTGTTGCACTCCAGGAAGGCGACCCTGAGGTCTGAATAGCGATCGAGGATACCGCCGGCGCAGAAGCAGAGGCAGGCGTACATCTGCTCAATGGGGTGGCAGGCCACGTGGCCCATCGTCCAGATCTTGTCCGGCTCGTTGTAGAAGCGGTCGGCGATGCCCTGGGGCAAGCTGCACTTGAAGGTCTCGTGAAAGGTGATGGGCATATCGAGGTCCTGGCACTGCTGCCATAGCGGATCGTAGACGGAGTTGTGCCAGTTGCGGCCCCGGATGGGATTCGGGTGCAGGTAGGCGGAGAGGAAATTCATTTCTTCGCGGGTTCGGCGAACCTCAGTGACTGCCTCGTCGACGTCGGCGGCCAGGATCATAGCTGCGGGGCGCATCTTGGCCGGGTCCTGGCTGCAGAACTCGGAGATCCAATCGTTGTAGGCACGGGCCACGGCGCCCGCGTACCGGCCATCTTCATATGGGACTCCGGCAACTGACATGCCTCGGGTGGGGAATATGATGGCGAGGTCGAGGCCCTCGGTGTCCATGGCGTGGAGCTGGGACACGGGGTCGAAGCCCCGGTCTATGGCGAGCTTCAGGTATTTGTTTCCGTGCTCGGCCTCCACCTTGCGGCGGTTCGCCTCTTCCTCATGGGTCTGGATGTCGGCGTTAGCCAGAAAGCCGGCTATGGGCTTTCCCTGGATGGCCATGTTCATGACCAATTGCTCTTTGGTTATCCCGACGGGGGCGAGATCACGGTATTCGGAGTCGATATGGTTTAACCACACGTCCCAAGTCTCGTTGACGTGCATATCACTGTCCATGACCTTGAAGCCATTTTTGGTCACGAGGTGTTTCCTTTCGGTGTGGGTGGGGCGGGGCCAGTAGAGTTCATCATACTATCCGCTTGTCGGGCAATCAAACTATACCCCACTACACAGCGAGCATGGCCTTAGCCGCGGTGACGGCGTCGGACATGGGGGCCATGCGTTTTTCGAGGGTGGTGCGATCAGTGATTTCGACGGCGTCCTGTTTGAGGTTGCGAGGGCTGACGGTGAGTCGGACGGGGATGCCGAGGAGATCGGCATCATTGAACTTGACGCCGGGGGAGTCGTCCCGGTCGTCGTAGAGGACCTCGAGACCGGCGGCTTCAAGGGATTCGTAGAGCTGGTCTGCGGCGTCGGCGACGCCGGGCCGGTCCAGGGACAAGGCACAGAGGTGGACCTGGTAGGGGGCGATGGGTATAGGCCAGACGATGCCGTGCTCATCGTGGTTCTGCTCCATGGCAGCGGCCATAAGCCTACCTACACCGATGCCGTAGCAACCCATGACTATGGGCTTCTGGTGCCCTTCGCGATCTGAATAATACGCGCCTAGAGCTTCGCTGAAGAAGGTGCCTAGCTTGAATACGTGGCCCACCTCAATGCCCCGGGTGATGGACAGGGGCTCGCCGCACTGGGGACAACCTTGGCCGGCCTGGACTTCGGCGATGTCGGTTATGGCGTCGGCGCGGAAATCGCGAGGATAGTTGGCGTTGAGGAGGTGGGTGTCGGGCTTGTTAGCGCCGACCACAAAGTTGTCGCCGAGCTCAATGGAGTCGTCGGCGATGCATTTCAGGTCTCCCCTCCCAACGGGAGAGGCGGAACCGGCAACGAGACCTGCGGCCTTGAC
This sequence comes from Dehalococcoidia bacterium, assembly GCA_965222055.1. Lineage (GTDB taxonomy): Bacteria > Chloroflexota > Dehalococcoidia > Plut-88900 > Plut-88900 > Plut-88900. The sequence continues at coordinate 1,840,169 of CBDCTF010000007.1, read as the reverse complement.
TTCTTCGTCGGTGGCGAGACGGAGGTCGGCGGCATGGAGGAGGTTTTTGAGCTTGACGTCGTTGACTTCGAGGTCGCCGCGGATGACTACGAAGACGGTTTCTCCGTCGGCGGAATAGAAGACGGCTTTGAGGGTCTTGGACTCGGGGACGCCGACGAAATCGGCAAGACCCTTGATTGTCTTGATGCCGGGGGTTGCAACCTCTTCAAGGGGCAAGGGGCCGGTCTTGGGCTGGGGGGACTTAACACCCGAGGCCCGCTCAAGGTTGGCGGCAAAGCCGCAGCCCGAGCATTGGACAATCTGGTCCTCGCCGCTATCTGCGATGAGGATGAACTCGTGGGAGTCCTTGCCGCCGATGGCACCACTGTCCGCTTCCACGGCGATAGCAGGGAGGCCGCAGCGGCGGTAGATGTTCTTGTAAGCCTGGACCATCTTTTCGTAGCTGACGTCGAGGGCATCCTGGTCGACGTCCATGCTGTAGAGGTCTTTCATGTCGAATTCCCGGACGCGCATGAGACCGGCGCGGGGTCGGGGCTCGTCACGCAGCTTGGTCTGGATCTGGTAGGGCATCTGGGGCATGTCTTTGTAGCTGTGGATGTGCTGGATGGCCATCTGGGTGATGACCTCCTCGTGAGTGGGGGCCAGGCAGAGGGGGCGGTCCCGGCGGTCTTTGAGCTTGAAGAGGGCGTCGCCGAAGGCGGAGGCTCGGCCCGTGGTTTCCCAGAGCTCCAGGGGCTGGATGACGGGCATTTTGACTTCCTGACCACCGGCGGCGTTCATCTCTTCACGGATGATGTTTTCGATGTTGCGAAGGACTCTCCATGCTAGGGGCATGTAGCTGTAGACGCCGGCGGAGACCTGGTGGACCATGCCGGCCTTGAGCATGAGGCGGTGGCTTATGGACTCGGCCTCTGCGGGCTCGCTTCTAAGAGTCTTACCGAACATTCGGGAGAGTCGCATGGGTGGCTCCTGATTTGCCGCGTTGCAGGATAGGTGTAGATTGTAGCATTGGGAGGAGGAAGTGGGGTGAGCGGGGAGAGGTGGTCCTGCACCAGCACCTGCATTTCGTTCTAATGACCCTTCGACAAGCTCAGGGCGAACGGATTTCGGACGCTCCCCGCTGAGGTAGGAAACGGAAACTAACTTTAGAGAGATGGAAGAAGGATGTTGAACATTGCGCATCGGGGGTATACGAGGGATTGGCCGGGGAATACGCTGGAAGCAATAGAGGCAGCGATCAGGCTAGGGGTGGACGCGGTGGAGGTGGACGTTCAGGAGACGCGGGACGGGGGTTTCGTGTTGGCGCACGATTCGATTATCGCCGGGCAGGCCATTCAGGAAATAGCACTGGGTGAAGTAATGGGGTTGGGAGTGGGGAAGGGGTGTCGGGTGCCGACCTTGGAAGAGGCGCTGGATTTGTGTCGGGAGAGGATTGGAGTGGTGCTGGAATTCAAGGAAGTAAGGTCAGTGGGTGGTGTTATAGACATCATCAGAGGTTCAGCGGAAGTAGGAGAAATTGGGATATGCTCCTTTGATGCGGAGCTTTTGATGAGGGTGCGAGATGTTAAGGCGGGAATCCGGTTGGGATTGATAGTGGATGCTCCGCCTGAGAACCCCGATGTGGTGTTAGCAACACTGGGGTGTGAGGTCATGGGTGTGCGGGTCCTTCACATAACGCGAGGGTTGGTTGAGAGAGTGCAGGTTTCAGGAAGGAAGGTGTTTGGGTGGGGGGTGGAGGATGCGGCAGATGTGGAAGCGCTATTGGAGTTGGGGGTGGGAGGGGTGGTGTCGGATTTTCCCGATGTGGTTAAGGGTATTTTGGAGGGGGGAGGTGGGGGTGGGGGTGGGCGCTTTTCTTAGAGGGTTGAATGGGGAGAGGTATGCTTTGGATTCCTCGCGGGGCTTCGGAATGACAAGTGATATAACCCGCGCTGCTATAGAATCGATCTAGCTATGGCGCAGGCGGGGATTCCCCGTGTCCGCGAGGATGTCATTGACAAGACTTCGAATTCCGGAGAAGGCTTGGTCGGGCGTGGGGGCAATCCAACTTAGCGAGGGGAATTCGGCGCAAAGGCCAATGTGAGAAGCATCATCCTGCGACCACATGACTTCATATGTGTAGCGGTCAGTCATCGTGGGTGAGTTGTGGGAAGGGGATGGATTCCTGCCTCCGCAGGAACGACGGAAGGGAGGGGTAGATGGAAGGGGAGCCTAGTTGAGGGACGAGCCGCCCCAGCGGGTTTCGACGTAGTCTTCGACCATTTGGACGAAATCGTCGGCGATGGTGGGGCCTTCGAGGAACTTGCGGCGTTTTCCGTCGACGAAGACGGGGGCGCGGGGAGTCTCGCCGGTGCCGGGGAGGGATATGCCGATATCGGCGACTCGGGACTCTCCCGGGCCATTGACCACGCAGCCCATGACGGCGACCTTGAGGGTCTCGGCACCGGTGTAGCGGGACTTCCACGCGGGCATCTTATCGTCCAGGTGCTTCTGGATGTCGCGGGCAAGCTCTCGGAAGAGGGTGGAGGTGGTACGGCCACAGCCGGGGCAAGCGGTAACGGCTGGCCGGAAGGAGCGGAGATTCAGGGCCTGGAGGACCTCCTGGCAGAGACGCACTTCTCGAGACCTGTCGCCGCCGGGCTCGGGGGTGAGACTGGAGCGGATGGTATCGCCGATGCCCTCGTAGAGCAGGATTGAGAGGGCGGAAGTTGTGGCGACGATACCCTTAGTGCCCATTCCCGCCTCGGTCAGGCCGAGGTGAAGAGGGAAGCCGCACTTGCGGGAGATTTCCCGGTAGGCCTCGACCATCTGGTTGAGGCGGGAGACTTTGCAGGAGATGATGATGTGGTCTTCCGGGAGGCCAAGATCTACGGCGGCCTCGGCACTGGATATTGCGCTTTCGACCAGAGCCTCGCGCTCGACTGCATCACCCGAGACTGGGTCAGGCCTGCGGGAGTTATCGTCCATCTTCTTGGCAAGGAGGTCAGGGTCAAGGCTGCCGGCGTTGACACCGATGCGAACGGGCTTATCAAGGTCACGGGCGATTTCGATGAAGGTCCTGAAGTTATCGTCGTGGCGGGGGCCGCGCCCCACGTTGCCGGGGTTGATCCTGAATTTGGCGAGAGTACGGGCGCAGTCGGGGTGGTTGCGGAGGAGGCGATGGCCGATGAAGTGGAAGTCTCCGATTATGGGGACGTGGCAGCCGATGGCATCCAGGCGCTCGCGGATTCGGGGCACGGCGGCAGCGGCAGCATCATTGTTCACGGTGACACGTACTAGCTCACTGCCGGCGTCGGACAGGAGCTTGACTTGAGAGACGGTAGCGTCGATATCCGCGGTGTCGGTGTCGGTCATCGACTGGACGACTATTGGATTGCCGCCCCCGATAGGGACGTCACCTACGGATACGAGCTTGGTCGGGCGTCTGTTGGACATGATTATTTCTTCTCAGCCGGGGCTACTGGGCGGTAATGCCGCCGTCGACGACCAGCTCCGAGCCGGTGACGAAGGAGGACTCGTCGGAGGCGAGGAAGAGGATGGCATTGGCGACCTCCCCGGGCTCTCCGAACCGGCCCATAGGCACCCTAGCCTTATTCTCCACGTGCTTATCGGGAATGTCTATTATTTCCTGCATCATGGGGGCGTTGATCGGGCCCGGGTGAACTGAGTTGGCCCGAACGCCCAGCTTTGCGTTTTGTATTGCTGTGGACTTGGTAAAGAGCTTCACTGCGGCTTTGGATGCGCCGTAGGCAGCGGTGGCAGGCCCAGCTACAAGGCCAGCAGTGGAGGAGAGGTTGACGATGGAGCCATTGCCGTGACGCTTCATCTCGTTGAGGACGGCCTTGGTGCCGAGGAAGACGCTCTTGGCGTTGACCTCCATAGTCCGGTCCCAGACTTCAGGGGTCTCGTCCTCTATGCGGTCCCGCTTGATGATGCCAGCGTTGTTGACGAGGATGTCGAGCTTGCCGTAGCGGTCGATGGCGAGTGCCACGGCGTCGGCCCACGCGGACTCGGAGGTGACGTCGAGAGGGGTGAAAGCGATCTCACCTCCGGACTGCTGGATTTCGCCGGCAAGGAGTTGACCGTCTTCCAGCAAGACGTCGCCGATGACGACGGAGGCACCTTCGGCGGCAAAGCGCCGGGCGACGGCGGCGCCGATGCCTCGGGCTCCGCCGGATATGAGCGCTACTTTTCCTTCGAGTCTCATGTTGGTCACCCCACAGGTGAGAACTATTTGCCTACGCCGATCTAGACGCAATCTCCGGATACGAGACTGGTTTGGCTTCTGTATGATATTTCGCGTTCTTTTAGGTCGGGGTTATTGGGCGGTGATGCCGCCATCAATGACAAGCTCGGAGCCGGTTACGTAGGAAGACTCGTCGGAGGCGAGGAAGAGGATTGCGTTGGCGACTTCCTCGGCCTCACCGAGCCTACCCATTGGCACGAGTGACGCGAGCATCTTTAATTTTTCGGGAAAGGGGAAAAACTCCTGAATCAAGGGGGCGTTGATCGGGCCCGGGTGGACGGAGTTGGCTCGAATCCCCAAGGTAGCGTTCTGTATGGCCGTGAATTTCGTGAGGAGTTTCACGGCAGCTTTGGATGCGCCGTAAATGGCGGAATTAGGGCTCGAGACCAGGCCATAGGACGAAGATAGATTGACGATGGAGCCGTTGCCGTGACGCTTCATCTCGGCAAGGACGGCCTTGGTACCGAGGAAGACGCCCTTGGCGTTAATTTCCATGGTGCGGTCCCAATTCTCGGGGGTCTCGTCCTCTATGCGGTCCCGTTTGATGACGCCGGCGTTGTTAACCAGGATATCCAGCTTTCCGTAGTGGTCGATAGAGAGGGCGACGGCGTCGGCCCAAGAGGCTTCGGAGGTGACGTCGAGGGTGGTGAAGGTTATTTCGCCGCCGGACTGACGGATTTCGTCGGCGAAGAGTCGGCCTTCTTCGAGGAGGACATCACCAATTACAACGGATGCTCCTTCGGAGACGAAGCGTCGGGCGACGGCGGCGCCTATGCCTCGGGCTCCGCCGGATATGAGGGCTACTTTTCCTTCAAGCCTCATGTCGGTTGTCTTGCGATCAGGGGGCCTTGGCGCCATCCAGATCACTTAAACTCCGCCCCCCGCTCATACTTCGAGAGCCTCAGCACGAGCGGCCCCGGCCCCTCCAACACTGGTTATGCAGATGTCACATCAAGGGAGAGGGGATACGACCTCCCCCAAGACCGGGAGTTGGGTTGTGCGGAAGTGTCTACTAGCGGGAATGGCTTACAAACCGGGAGTCGAATGGTGCGTGGGAGAGGACCTCGGGGCCGTTCTTGGTAATGAGGATCTCCTCTTCGAGCTTGACGCTTTCCCTGGCCCCGCGCTTGCTGGCAAGTCCTTCGAGGGAGAGGACCATGTTCTCCTGCAGCACCTCGTCGTCGTTGCCGAAGCCGCTCCAGGACTGGTCGGGCCAGTAGATGCAGGGCCACTCGTCGGACATGCCGTCGCCGTGGGCGATCATGGGGTAGCGCTGGAACTTGTACTCTTCGGGGTACTCGGGGCACTTCTCGGCGATTTCCTGGAAGCTGGCCCCGACCTGGAAGAAGTCCAGGGAGTCGTAGATAAAGTTGTAGGCGAGCTCGTAGGCTTCGCGCTGCTCGGAGTTGGGGGGGCCGTCGCCGCAGAGGTAGGTGCGGGAGAAGTCGGCGAAGTAGCCCATAGGCCCGGCCATGTCGGTATCGTAGCCGACGAGGTCACCGGGGCGGACTATGCGGTCGGTTGAACCCTGGCCCCAGGGGTTGGTGTTGCCACCGGCGGAGAGGAGCCGTGCGTCCATGTGCTCGCCGCCGTGCTTGAGGTTGGTGTAGGTCATAACGGCGAAGAGCTCCTGCTCCGTAACGCCGGGCTTGATGGCGTCCCGGACGGCGCAGATTGAGATATCGGCGACGGCGCAGGCCTGGCGGATGAGGGAGACCTCATCCTCGGTCTTGATGGAGCGGGCTCGTTCGAAGGGGATACGGGCATCAGCGAGGGGAATTTCGTGGTTACGGAGGGACTCCATACTGTTGAAGTCGAGCCTGTCGAAACCGAGACGCTGTCCCAGGACGCCCATTTCCTTGAGCTTTGAAGTTATCCGGTCGCCCCAGAGCCGGGCGGCGTCCTCTGCATACTGTCCGGTGGGGAAGAAGTCGAATAGGGCGCCTTTTTCGAGGGCCCAGGAGCCGTCTTCGGCGTACTCGGAGACCCAGGGTTCGCCTTCCTGGGGCACGATGGCATACTGACCGAAGGTCCTCATGCCGAAGACGCCGGGATGGCGATGGCCTGTGGCATAACGGATGTTGACGGGGTCGAATATGAGGATGCTACCGAGGTCGGCCTTGGCCATTTGGCCCTGGAGCCGGGCGAGGCGCTCCCTCTTGAGGCGAGCTACATCGACTCTCTCGTCGAAGTCTACGATTTCCTGGCCGAGCAGGTCACGCTGGGAACCGAATCTCACCATGAGGGTACCTCCGTTTGCTTATAGGGCCGCCGACGGGCTGATTATACTACCGGAGAGGGGTAAGGGTACACGCACAGGTTTTCCGTTGATAAGCGCTGTTGACGGTTAGAATCCTCGCTCTTGAAGGTGACCTGAGCGCGCAAGTCCTAGATTCCTCCCGCCTAGGGCGGACTTTCAGCGCGGAGCCTCGGAATGACAATAGCAGAGTGGAGGGAGGGGAGTGACGGGTTAAAGGGTGTGGGATTAAGGGAGGAACTGTTCGCCGCGGATGAGGCGGTTGATGTCGCTGAGGCTGATCAGGACGATGATGCCGATTAGGGCTATGAAGCCCATGAGGTGAATCAGGGCCTCCTTCTGGGGCGGGACCCGGCGTCCGCCGCGCACCCATTCGATCATGACGAAGAGCAAGCGTCCGCCGTCAAGGGCGGGTATGGGGAGGAGGTTGAAGATGGCGAGGTTGAGGCTCAGGATGGCGACGAAGCCAACGAAGGGGAGGATGCCGGTCTTGGCGACCTCCCCGGTGACCTGAGCGATGCCTATGGGTCCGGCGATCCCCTCCCGGCCCTCGGCGGAGGTGAAGATGTTGCCGACCGACTCGCCGAGGGTGACGACGAACCGATAGAGCTGACGGAAGGACTCGGGGATGACGCTGAAGCTTGGACTAAAGCGCGTGACAACCTCTCCACCTGAGACTCCTACGCCAATGCCCATTGGCCCCTGTTCTGGGGGTGGGGAGGCGCGGGGGGTGAGTCGAACGATTACGGGCGTGTTGCCTCGGGCGAGGAGGAAGGTGACTTCATTGCCCAGGTTGGCCTCGGTGTAGTCGATGACATCTCGGAGGGAGTCGATGGGTTGGCCGCCATAAGGGTCTGAGCCGGCGGGTTGTTCCAAGATGAGGGTTGAGCTATCCAGGGAGATGTCTTTGCGGAGGAAGACGTCTCCGGGAAGCATACCGGCGTTCTGGGCAGGGGAGTTGGACTCGACGTGGGAGACAATAACTTGAGTTCCGACTACCTCAGGCGGGAAGGTGAAGAAGACAGCAAAAAGGACGAGTGTGAGAGCAAGGTTCATGAAGACGCCGGCGGTAAGGATGGTGGCTCGGACGGGGATGCTGCGTCCTGCGAGGCTTCTTGGGTCTTCGGGGTCTTCTTCGCCGGTGAGCTTGACGTAACCGCCGATGGGGATGGCGTTCAGGCTGTATCGGGTCTCGCCGCGGACGATGGAGGCTATGCGGGGTGGGAAACCGAGGGCGAACTCTTCCACCCGTACTCCGAAAATCCGCGCAGCGATGAAGTGGCCAAATTCGTGGATGACGATCAGGGCGCTGATAACTACGAAGAAGAGGATGACCGTGGTCATAGGACCAAAGCCTTAACCCGATGCCAGGTCCCGGGCCCAGCGGTCGGCGGCGAGTATGTCTTCGTAAGAGGGTTCGAACACGGGCTTGTGGCGTTCCAGGACTCTTTCGACGACATGGAAGATGTCGTTGAAACCGATGCGGCGGTTTAAGAAGAGTTGGACTGCAACTTCATCAGCGGCGCTGAGGACGGCGGGGTATGTGCCGCCTTTCTTTCCAGCCTCGACGGCCAGGGTGAAGCAGGGATATCGTTCGGTGTCCAACTCCTGGAAGGTGAGTTCCATGGTGGCCAGGTTCCCCATGCGGGGAGTATTGGCGTTATGCCAGCGCTCGGGGTGGGTGAGGGCGTACTGGATGGGGAGCCGCATGTCGGTGGGGCCGATTTGGGCCTTGACCGAGCCGTCGGCGTATTCGACGAATGAGTGGACGGCGCTCTGGGGATGGACGACAACCTCGATTTTCTCGTATGGCATGTCGAAGAGCCAGTGGGACTCGATTACCTCGAAGCCCTTGTTCATTAGGGTCGAAGAGTCGATCGTGATCTTGTTGCCCATGCGCCAAGTGGGGTGTCGGAGGGCTTCCTCGGGGGTTACGTCCTGGAGTTCATCGATAGGACGCTGGCGAAAGGGACCGCCGGAGGCTGTGAGGACAAGACGGGAGACCTCTCCCTCCCCCTGGAGGCATTGCCAGATAGCGCTGGGTTCGCTGTCGACGGGTATGATCTCGGCGCCCGAGGCCTTGGCTTCCTTCATTACGAGCTCGCCTGAGGAGACGATAACCTCCTTGTTGGAGAGCACGACGCGTTTGCCTGCGCGGAGGGCGGCAAGGGTCGGCTCCAGACCGATGCGGCCAAAGGTGGCCATCACTACGATGTCGACATCGGGGTGGGAGGAGATTTCCTCTGGGGAGGCCCATTGGGAGGTGTCGCCCATGAGGGCGCGGGTTTCGGGGTTGGGGTCCTGGCAGCAAACGAGGGACGGTGAGAACTCCCGGACCTGGTGGTTGAACAGGTCAGTGTTTCGGCCCGCGGTGAGGCCGACGACCTTGAAGCGGTCCGGGAAAGCGCGAACCACGTCGAGGGTTTGAGTGCCGATGGAGCCAGTTGACCCCACCACTGCGAGTCGTTTTAGCCCGTCAATCATGCGGCGTAATAGTACACAAGGGGCACGGTGAAGACAACGCTATCGAGCCTGTCAAGCACGCCGCCATGCCCCGGGAGCAGCTTGCCAGACTCCTTGGCCCCGACGCGTCGCTTGAGGTAGGACTCGGCGAGGTCTCCCAACATGGACACCAGGGCAACGATGGCGGAGAGGACGATTATCGGGGCGAGGGCCCCGGGGAGGCCCATGAGAGAGTGGGCAAGTGTGCCGAGGACGACCGCAGCGGCGATGCCACCTCCCGCACCCTCGATCGTCTTGTTGGGGCTGATCCGGGGAGCGAGCTTGTGTCGGCCTACGGCCTTGCCGACGAAGTATGCACCGGTGTCGGCGGCGAATACCGTAGCGAGGGAATAGAAGACCCAGCATCGGCCTTCGGGGAGGTCTCGGAGGAGGATGAAGTGGCACAGGGGCCATGCTATGAGGAAGGCGCCCAGGCCACCCCACATGACGGAGCCGACGAACTTCAGCTGCTGGCGCTGCTTCAGGTAGAGGACACCGAGGCAGAGGACTACAGTGGCGGCGGCAAGCACCGGCAGAACCACCTCGGCGAAGAATGCGGCCCCTACCAAGAAGAGAGCAGTCAGCCCAAGGCCGATGAGGGTCGCGGGCGACCGCCAGCGGATGGATAGGAGCGTGTAGAACTCCAGGACTCCGACCAGGGCAATTGCGGCGACAGCTATCGATAATGGTGAGCCGCCGAACCAGATGACGGCGAAGATGACGGGCAGGGCGAAAGTTGCGGTGATGACGCGGGCGAGGAGGTTTGAGGACTTGGGCGGGGTGGGGGGATGGGTCATGGCTTGGCCTGGCCTATTCTTACCCTCGTCCTTGTCTTCTCCCATTGAGGGACCTCTGGGTAACTGCATATTGAACCTGTTGTGCCATCGAGGCTGTGCCTATCTCCGCCCCCGCTCATACTTCGAGAGCCTCAGCACGAGCGGCCCCCCCGCCACCGCTGGATTCCTGCCTACGCAGGAATGACGGTGAGAAGGGGGGGAATGACGGTTAGGCAAAGGTCTCGTCAAAGGAGAGAGGAGGGAGGGGTTAGGCGTCGATGCCACCGAACCGTCTTTGCCTCTGGGAAAAGGCCAGCAGAGACTTGCGGATCTCCTCCCGGTCGAATTCGGGCCACGCTTTGGGGGTGAAATAGTACTCGCTGTAGGCGGACTGCCAGATGAGGAAATTGCTGAGGCGCATCTCGCCGGCGGTGCGGATAATGAGGTCGGGGTCGGGGATGTCCCTGGTGTAGAGATAGTCGGATATTAGGTCTTCGTCGATGGCTGAAGTGTCGACGCCATCCTCGACGATCTGGCGGATGGCACTAAGGATCTCGGCGCGGCCGCCATAATCGAAGGCGATACAGACGGTGATGTAGCGGTTGTCCTTGGTGAGATCGACGGCTTCGCGGATGGCTCCCTGGATGTCAGGGGCCAGTCGGTCGATGCGGCCGAGGTGTACGAGACGAACGCCCTTTTCATGGAAGTATTGGGTCTCGTCCTTGATGGCAGCGGCGAGGAACTCGAGGAGGCCTGCAACCTCCTCTTGAGGGCGAGTCCAGTTCTCGGTGGAGAAGGCGTAGAGGGTTAGGTATTCGACGCCATGTTCGGCGAAGCTGTCAATGACGGGGCGGATGTTGGAGATACCGGCGCTATGGCCCTGGAGGCGGGGCAGGTTGCGGCGCTGGGCCCATCTTCCGTTGCCATCCATGATTACGGCCACGTGACGGGGAACTGGTCCGAGGGGCGCGGACATGCACTCGGGTTGCACTACGGGCTTGGGTTGGACGGCCGGTTGTTCCAAAACAGCATCAGTGAATGAACGCGAGGATCAGCTTTCCATGAGTTCTTGCTCTTTGCCCTGGCCGAGGCCGGTGATCCTCTTTACGAAGGAGTCGGTGAGTTTTTGAAGCTGTTCTGTGGCGCGACGCTCCTCGTCCTCGGAGATCTCCTTGGCCTTCTTCAGGGAGCGCGCCTGGTCGACCGATTCGCGTCGGGCGGTCCGGACGCTGACGCGGCCTTCCTCGACCCGACGGTTGACTAGCTTGGCGAGGTCCCTGCGCCGTTCGTCGGTGAGGGGGGGGATGGGGATTCGGATAAGCTCGCCGTCGGAGGACGGGTTTAGGCCGAGGTCGGCCTTGAGGATGGACTTCTCGACTGCGGGGATGGAGCGCTTGTCCCAAGGCTGTACCATGAGGAGCCTGGCCTCCGGGACGGAGATGGAGGCGAGCTGGTTGAGAGTAACGGAGGTACCGTAATAGTCTATCTGGAGTCCCTCGATGAGGGCAGGGTTGGCCCGGCCTGTTCTGATGGAGGCGAGGCTCCTTGCAATGGCATCGATGGAGTCCTCCATCTTAAGTTCGGCTTCCTCTAGCAATTTGTCGGTTTCTGGCATAGCAATAGCCTTCCAAGCGGGGAGGTGATGGGGCAAGTTTAATATCGCAAGGGTGGAAGGGGCAAGGGGGCGGGGCTTAGTTGACATATTACAATCAAGTGAGGTGGGGACAATCAGAGGCAATCAGCTTTGTGTTTAATTGTTTGCGGAGAGCAGGCATGAATTTTGATTGTTCAGGGGGGGCGGGGATTTCCTATTCACTGGTAAGGGAAGGAACCTTATTCACGGTTTTCGCCATGACGTCATTAGATGGTGACCAGGGAGTGATGGCGGGAGTCGAGGTCAAAGTAGTGCATGTGTTTGGGTGGGGTCAAGAGGGTGGTGTCACTTCATTCCCATCGTCTAATCGGTGGCCTACACCTGGCAGAGGCGGTTCCTCCAAAGGCGGAACTACCGCCCATCGAGAGACATTTGAGTAACTGTCCATTCGGAACCACATTGGCAAAGCTAGACATGCTATTCAATCCTGAATCCCCATCCCTGGATTCCGGCTCGGGGGCCGGAATGACGGTTATGCAAAGGTTACGCCTCGGCGCAGGCCGAAGGTGCACTTGCGGCATCTTCAATCCCTCGAGGGACCTTTGTGTAACTCCGGGTTGAGGCTGAAGAGCACCGCCCATTCCGCTCTTGAGACCCTTCGACTCAGCTCAGGGCGAGCGGAACCCCACACCGCTAGGAATGGAAAGGCCGTAATTCATAAGCCGGTTCAGGGGCTGGAATGACGGTTATGCAAAGGTCTCGGTGAGGGAGAGGGGATAGTTTAGGAGATTAGGGTGCCTACGTGTTCGCCGCGGAGGATGCGGTTGAGGGAGTCGGGGGCCTGGAAGTTGAAGACAATGATTGGAATGTCGTTGTCGAGGCAGAGGGAGAGGGCGGTGCTGTCCATGACGCCGAGGCGCAGGTTGAGGGCTTCGAGATATTTGAGCGTTGGGAGCTTTTTGGCGTTGGGGTGGGACTTGGGGTCGGCTTCGTAAACGCCATCGACGCCGTTCTTGGCCATCAGGACGACGTCGGCGGATATTTCGATGGCGCGCAGGGCGGCGGTGGTGTCGGTGGTGAGATAGGGGTTGCCGGTGCCGGCGGCGAAGATAACAACCCGGCCTTTTTCGAGGTGCCGCAACGCGCGTCGGCGAATATAGGGTTCGGCGACGGACTGGATGGGCAGGGCAGTCTGGACCCGGGTCACGATGCCCTCTTTCTCCAGGGCGTCCTGCATGACGAGGGAGTTTATGACAGTGGCGAGCATCCCTGCGTAGTCAGCAGTAGCCCGATCCATGCCGTTGGCGGCGGCATCGGCGCCGCGCCAGATGTTGCCGCCGCCAACGACCATAGCTATCTCGCAGTCGGGGGTCTTGGCTTCCTTTATCTGGCGCGCGACGAGGGAGACGGTGGCGTTGTCGATGCCAAAACCCTTACTGCCGGCGAGGGCCTCGCCACTGATCTTGACGAGGAGGCGGCGGTATTTGGGGTTGGCGGGCGCCGTCACTTACCGATCTCGAACCTGATGAAGCGGCGTACCTGAATGTTCTCGCGGACTTGGCCTATGGTCTCGTTGACGAGGTCCTGGACAGTCTTGGAGGGGTCTCTGATGAAGGTCTGGGAGAGGAGGGCTGCTTCCTCGGGAGAGTAGGCGGAATCCTCGGGGATTTCGTCGGCGCGGACGAACTGGGGATTCATGGCGGCGACCTGCATCGCGAGATCGTGGGCCAGGGACTTGAACTGGTCAGTCCTGGCGACGAAGTCTGTCTCGCAGTTTACTTCGATCATGGCACCGAGCTTGCCACCGGAGTGGACGTAGAAGTCTACGAGTCCCTGGTCGGCGGTGCGGCCTGCCTTTTTTGAGGCGATGGCGAGGCCCTTCTGGGCGAGGAGCTTTTCGGCGGCTTCTATAGTGCCATCGGTCGCTTCAAGGGCACGTTTACAGTCCATGATGCCGGCCCCGGAACGCTCCCGGAGATCTCTAATGGAATCGGTTGAAATTGGCATTGTCTATTCCTGAGGGGTGGACGGGGCGGAGTCCTGAAATTCGGATTCGGATACGAAGGTCTGGGCAACGTCTTCCGGCTCGACCATGGCCTCTTCGTAGGCCTTCTGCTGCTCTTCGGCGAGCCTCTGGCGAAGCTGGATGCCTTCGAGGACGGAGTCGGCGATTTTGCCGCTGATGAGTTTGATGGAACGTATGGCGTCGTCGTTGCCGGGGATTGGTCGGTCGATGAGATTGGGATCGCAGTCGGTGTCAACAATGGCTACGAGGGGGACATCGACGCGTCGGGACTCCTTGACGGCGATGTCCTCCTTGCCGGGGTCGACGATAAATACGGCGTCGGGGAGCTTGGTCATCTCCTTGATGCCGCCGAGGAGCCGGTTCATGCGGACTATCTTGTCCTCGAGCTTCTGGGCCTCCTTCTTGGGGAGGGACTCGAAAACACCCTTCTCCTTCTGGTCTTCGAGTCGGACCAGGTGGTCGATGCGGGACTGGATGGTGTTGAAGTTGGTCAGGGTGCCACCGAGCCAACGTATGTTGACGTAGTGCATTCCGCAGCGGCCGGCTGCAGCCTGGATTACGTCCTGGGCCTGTTTCTTGGTACCGACGAAGAGGATTTCGCCACCTTCAAGGACGATGGAGCGGATGAAGTCGCAGGCATCGTCGAGCATGGTGATGGTTTGCTGAAGGTCGATGATGTGGATGCCGTTGCGCTGGGTGAAGATGTAGCGCTTCATCTTGGGGTGCCAACGGCGGGTCTGATGGCCGAAATGCACGCCTGATTCGAGAAGCAGCTTCATGGTCACGGGGATGGGCTCGGGAGGGCGCTGCTCCTCGGGACGAGGCGCTTCCACCTGGGCTTCCGCTGGGGCTTCCGTTACGGTCTCTTGTACCATGTTTAGGTTGCTCTTTCCCTTCCCGTATAGCCTTAAAATTAGCGTCTGCGAGTATATCACAGGGGAGGATGGAGGGACAATGACGGGGAGGAGCGCCGTTCCTCAATATACCCCAAAAGGTTTATCTGAAACACCAACAATGTAATGGAATTGTAACGTTTATTGTATTGGGAGATAAGGGAGTAGGCAGCATTAGCCAGGGCAAGTCCTGGATTTCTGCCAACTGAGGCGGGCCTACAGTGCGGAGACTTGGAATGATGGGGTTGCGGGGGGAATGATGGATGAGGGAGGAGAGGAGGAGGTTTGACCGAGTCTCGGGGCGGGTATAGAATCGAGGACAGAGGCCCCAATTAGGCGGGGCTGCGCCCATTACCCTGAAGATTCAAGAATGCTCTTCAAAGGAGTCGTGTTATGACGTCTATCCAATCTCCCAGCGCTGATGAACTGAAAAAAATGGCCCGCGATCACTTCTGGCCTCACTCTCAGCAGGTGGCCGACTTCGATAAGGAGGACGGACTCCACGTGATGGCAGACGGGAAGGGGTGCTGGGTGGAGGACACCGAGGGGAGGAAGTTCATTGACGTGCTGTCGGGGATGTGGCTAAAGAACATCGGTTATGGGCGGACGGAGATAGCCGACGCGGTGTACGAGCAGATGCAGCACATCACCTATTCGCCGGAGAACACGACTAACGTTCCGGCGCTCAAGCTGGCATCAAGGCTCGCGGGCTTGTCACGGGACAAGGAGTCTCGGGTGTTCATGGTGAGTGGTGGGTCGGAGGCGGTGGAATCGGCGTTGAAGATGGCGAAGGCGTACCACCAGGTCAGGGGAGACAAGGGTCGGTACAAGATCATCAGCCGCCAGAACTCCTATCACGGGGCTACGTTCGCGCTGATGAGCCTGGGAGGATACCCCGGCACGAGCGGATTCGGGCCTCTGATCCCGGGGAACATTCACGTTTCCCAGCCGAACAACTACCGGTGCCAGTTTTGCAGTATGGCCGGTGAGTGCAACGTGGAGTGCGCCAGGGACTTCGAGAGAGCGATACTGCACGAAGGGCCGGAGACGGTAGCGGCGATTATCGCGGAGCCGATTTCAGCGGCTACGATGATGGCGCCTCACCCCGAATACTGGCCGACGATCAGGGAGATATGCGACAAATACGGCGTACTTCTCATCGTGGACGAGGTGATCACGGGGTTCGGGCGGACGGGGAAGATGTTCGCATCGGAGCACTGGGACCTGCAGCCGGACATAATGACGATGGCAAAGGGGCTTTCGAGCGGCTACCTGCCCATAGGGGCGGCGGTGGCGCGGAAGTCGGTGGCCGACACGTTCATCGGGGGCGAGGACAAGACGTTCAAGCACCTTCTGACGTTCGGCGGTCACCCGGTGTCGTGTGCGGCGTCGTTAGCCAACCTGGACATCCTGGAAGGCGAGGGGCTGGTGCAGAACGCCGCGGAGATGGGCACTTACATGTACGAGCAGCTTCAGACCCTGTACGAGCACCCGATAGTCGGGGACGTGCGTGGAGGTCTTGGGCTTCTGGCGGCGGTGGAGATAGTGAAGGATCGGGACACGAAGGAGAAGTTTGCCGAGGACTCGGGGCTGGGTGAGAAGCTGACAAAGGGCTTCCTGAAGCACAGCATCCTGACTCGGCAGCGGGGCAACCTGATTTTCCTGAGTCCTCCACTGTGTGTGACAAGGGATGAGGTGGACTACATAGTCAGCAACCTGAACGAGATCCTGAGCGACGTGAGCTCGGAGCTGGGGTAGGGCCCGAGCGGCGACTATGAAATTCGGGATTACGCTTAAGGAGAGTGGGGGAGACCCGGCGGGGCAGGCGCGAAAGGCCGAAGACCTGGGTTTCGACTCGGTGTGGGCGGGGGAGCACGTCGTGTGGCGGCACCCGATCCAGGACAGCCTGATGCAGATGGCAGCTGCTGCGGCGGTCACCGAGCGCATCGAACTGGGCACGGCAATAGTGTTGATCCCTTTGAAGCACCCGATACTGATGTGCAAGGCTGTGACCACCCTGGACCATCTTTCGGGGGGGAGGGTGAAGTTCGGGGTCGGGATTGGGGGGGAATACACGAAAGAGTTCGAGGCGATGGGGGTGCCGGTGAACGAGCGAGGGCCGAGGGCCAACGAGATTATCCGGCTAATGAAACGGCTATGGACTGAGGAGTCAGTGACGTTTTCCGGGCGTTTTTATCAACTGGAAGACGTGGGGCTGAAACCCCAACCGGTGCAGAAACCCCACCCGCCGATTTACGTCGGTGGGCGGAGGAAGTCGGTGCGGAGGACGGCGTTGTATGGGGACGGGTGGATTCCCTACATGTACTCGCCGGAGCTGTTCAGGGAGGGGTGGGACCAGATTGTAGAGATTGCCGAGGGCGCAGGCCGGGACCCGAAGGAGATAGAGCCGACTGTATGGGTCCCGATCTGCGTAGACGATGACTATGACGAGGCGGCCCGGATGTCGAGCCAGGCGTTGGGGGGCGACTACGGCCAGTCTTTCGATGAGATAGTGCGGAAGTATGCGCTTTTAGGGACGCCGGAGCGGATTGTGGCTCGGATGGGGGAGTACCGGGATGCGGGGGTGGAGCACTTCATATTCAGTCCGTCAGGGCGGGAGGAAGTGACGGCGGAGATGCCGGAGAGGATTGCGCGGGAGGTTATTCCGCTGTTTGGCGGGGGGTAGGGGGAGGGGTTACCGGCCGGACTGGGCACCTTTTTCGGAGAGGTATTGCCTTAGGGAGAAGCGATTTTCGTCGAACTGCTTGCGGTCCTCCTCGGGGATGAAGGGGTTGTCTGATGAGGTGGCGTCGAGGGGCGTGGTGCCGTAGGCGTTCCTGGCGTTGATGTCTGCGCCCGACTCTACGAGGAAGACGGCCATGTCCTTGATGCCGAAGAAGGCAGCCCATTCCAGAGGTGAGCCTTTGAATTCGTCCAATGCCTTTAAATCGATGTCTGCACCGTTGTCGAGGAGGAGTTGGACGATCTCTTGGTTATCCTTGAGGACTGCCAGATGCAAGGCGGAAGCGCTGGCGAAGGGAAGTCCCGGCGGGATGAAAGTCTTGTCGGGGTCTGTGCCGGACTCCATGTGAACCCGTACGGCGTCGGTGTTGTCCTTGTCAATGGCGTCTAGGAGGGTGAGGACCGGGGCGGTGGACTCGGCGCCTTTTTCGGAGAAGTATTGCCTTAGGAATGCGCGGTTTTCGTCGAACTGCTTGCGGTCCTCCTCGGGAATGAAGGGGTTGTGGGACGACGCTGCATCCAGGGGGGTGGTGCCGTAGGCGTTCCTGGCATTGATGTCTGCGCCGGACTCTACCAGGAAGACGGCCATGTCCTTGATGCCGAAGAAGGCAGCCCATTCCAGAGGTGAGCCTTTGAATTCGTCCAATGCCTTTAAATCGATGTCTGCACCGTTGTCGAGGAGGAGTTGGACGATCTCTTGGTTATCCTTGAGGACTGCCAGATGCAAGGCGGAAGCGCCGGCGAAGGGAAGTCCCGGCGGGATGAAAGTCTTGTCGGGGTCTGTGCCGGACTCCATGTGAACCCGTACGGCGTCTGCGTTGTGCTGGTCTATGGCGTCAAGGAGGGGTAGGGCGGGGGGTGTCGGGCCACAGGCCAAGGAGGTCAGGAAGAGGATAAGCACCAGAGACGTAACGACTATCGCTGTCCTATGAGGCATGACTTTCTCGCAATCTTGGCGTGGTATGCAAGTTTAGCATGTCTTAGCCGGCGGCCGACGGCGATAACCGTCCGGCAGTTGGCGGCGTAGGGATGGGTTTACGCCTCGGCGCACTTTCAGCATGCCTATGCAGGAACGACTAGGAAACTAACGCTCTATTGGGACTTAGGAGATATTGTACAGGCGGGCGCAGTTGTCCCAGAGGATTTCTCGGTGGCTGGACTCGGGGACGCCTTCTAGGGAGAGGAAGGTCTCGATGGCATGGGGATAGGCAGAGTCGTTGTGGGGCCAGTCGGTGGAGATGACGAGGTTCCTGGACCCGATGGCCTGGATGGTGTACTTGACGAGCGCCTCGTCGGGGTCGACGGAGACGAAGCAGCGTTCGAGGAAATACTCGCTCGGGGCACGGGTTAGGCCGAAGCGGTCTTTGTCGCCCATCATTTCCTCGTGCTCGTCGAGGCAGTAGAGCCACCACGGGACCCAGCTGCTGTGGCCTTCGAGGAAGGCGGCCTTGAGGTCGGGCAGTCGTTCGAGGACACCGCCGGTGAGCATTGCGCCCAGGGTGCACATCATTTCGACGGGGTGGGCGACGGAGTGGCCCAGTGCGTGGTTGTCCATGTAACGCCGGGCGAGGTGGTCCTGGTAGGCCATCTGGATGCCGTGGAATGAGACGGGGACTCCGAGAGATTGGGCGGCAGCCCAGAATGGTTCGTAGCAGGGGTCGTACCAAGGGCGTTGGCGAACTGGGTTGCTGGGGAGGACGAGGGTCACGGCACCGAGCTCGTTGACCGCGAACTCGGCTTCCCGGACGGCGAGGTTGACGTCGTGCATGGGGACGAGGGCGCCGAGCTTGAGGACAGAGGAGTCTGCGTCGCAGTAGTCCCGGAGCCAGCGGTTGAAGGCCCGGCATATGGCGGCGGCGATATTAGGGTCCATGTCGTCGATGCCGATGACGTGGGCGGCCATGGTGCGGAAGCAGACAACCGCGTCCAAGCCCTCCACCTTGACGGCTTCGAGCATGTGCTCGGGGCGGGAGCCTTCTTCCTCTTCAACGCCCGGGCTGCCGGACTCGTGTTTGTCGCGCTGGTATATCCCTTCGCTTTCAGCTTTCTGACGGGCGATCTCGTTTCGGATATCGAGGCCGCGCTGGCGCTCGGGCCTGTCGATGAAGGCAGGGAGAGGTTTGCCAAGACAGTGCCAGGTCTCGGAGCGGCCGTTCATGGACATCTTGCGCGGGGCAACGTCTCGGAAGGCGGGGTCGATGTAGTCGATCCACAGGTTGGGGGGCTCGGAGACGTGGATGTCGCTGTCCATGACTTTGAAGCCATTGTTCATAGGTGTCCTCCGGGGGTTGTAGTATTTACAGGTTGTGAATTCGGGCGACGGTGGCGCCGAGGATATTGGTGCGGTCTTCGTCGGAAAGGAAGGGGCAGTGGACACGGTACTGGTCGATGGTTTGGCGGTAGGTCCAGAATCGGGCGACCATGGGTAAGTCGGTGCCCAAAATGACGTGGTCGGACCCGATGCGTTGGACTATCTCTTCAACGGTTGGCTCGACGTTTTTGAAGGGGTATTGCCAGATGCCGCCGAGTTGGATGGGGAAGAGGAGTTGGAGATTGCATTTGTCGGATTCGAATACACGCCAAACGGCCTCGGGGAGGATGATGCGGTCGTCCTGGCGGAAGGTGCTCCAGCTGAGACCGTGGGTGAGCACGACGGAGAGATCGGGATATTCTTGCATCCAGCTGTGGAGGGTGTCGAGTTCACTTAGGTAGCTGTCGACGCCGGATTTTAAGAAGGCGTGCCCGGCCCTGGGTTGTATGGTGAAGTAGACGGGGATTCCCAGCGCGGATATGCCCCGCCAGAACTCGCGCATGGGGCCCATGTTCCAACTCTCCTCACGACCGCCGCCCCAGTAGGAGCGGGTGAAGAACTGAAAGCCGCATACGCCCCCGGCGTTCAGCCAATGCTCGACTTCCCGGAGAGCAGCGGATGGGTCGGAGAGGATGTCGACCTCGGGCAAGTTAATGAGGCTCTTGAGGCGGTCGGGGTATTGAGCGGTGGCCTCGGAGTGGAGCTTGTTGTTGCGGCCAAGGTGGGATGCGTTGTGAAGGATGGCTAAGTCGACGCCGGCGTAGTCCATCTCGGCGATAAGGCGCTCGGCGGGCATTTCGAGGTTGTTGAGCATGGGGGGAAGGTACTGCTTGGTGTACGTCTCACCTTCATACGTCCAGGTCAGGCGGTCCTTGTCTCGGCCCCAGGAGACCTCGTGAAGGGCGCCGGAGTTGGGGTCGGCGAGGACGGAGTTGTCAGCCCGGGCCCGGTCCCGGACTCGCCAGACAGGTTGGTGGTGGATCGACAGCTCCTGCTGGACGGCCCGCATCTTTTGCTCAAGGGTCGGGTATCCGGCGGCAGAGTCCAAGGGCTCGAATATGTAAGCGTGACCGTCTATCAGCATGGCTGGCCGTCCCTTTCTGGGGTGTCGGAGTCCGCGTTGTCGCTTGTTTGCTGAGGCCATTATACTTGACCGGCATTTGCGGCTCGGACATCTCTACCCTATGACCAGAATACTTGACGGAATACGTGTCCTGGAAATAGCCAACTGGCTGGCAGCCCCCGCTGCGGCGGCTCTGCTGTCCGACCTGGGGGCCGACGTAATAAAGGTCGAGCCTCACAGGGGGGACCCGTGGCGAGGGTATCGTGCGGGAGACCCGGTTAACTATGCTTTCGAGCAGGACAATCGGGGCAAAAGAGACATAGCGCTGGACCTGAGTCATCCACGGTCGCAAGAGATAGTGCACAAGATTGCCAAGAGCGTGGACGTGTTCGTGACCAACCTGCTGCCCAGGCGCAGGCGAAGGTTCGGGGTGACGTATGATGATTTGAAGGCCCTCAACTCCCGTCTTATCTACGTTTCCTTCACGGGGTACGGGGAGAAGGGGCCGCAGTACGACAGGCTGGGCATGGACTTCGGGGCGTTCTGGTCTCGGTCGGGGATTATGAACCTAATGGGATGGCCGGGTGAACCTCCCATCCTGCAGCGGGGTGGGATGGGAGACCACTCCACTTCTCTAGGATTGCTGGCGGGGGTGCTGGGTGCGCTGTACTACCGGGAGAGGACGGGAGAGGGGCAGGAGGTGTCGGGGTCGCTGTTCGGCACTGGTCTGTGGGTTATCGGGGCGGACCTGCAGAGGACGTTGGTGAATGGCCGAGACGCTGTGCGCAGGCCCTACCGGCACGAGAACGAAAGCCCGATTACGAACTGGTACCAGGCGAAAGACGGGAAGTGGTTGATATTGGAGAACCCGAATCCCTACCCCTACTGGCAGCGGACGTGTCGGGCCCTGGGGCTTGCCGATCTAGAGAATGTGCCGGAGTACTCCACGGTGGAAGGGCTGCTAGAACATTGCGTTGAGCTAAACGCGTTGTTCGACAAGATTTTCGCGACGAAGACCCGGGATGAGTGGGCGCCGCTGCTCGATGAGAACCAGGTGATCTGGGCCCCGATCCAGAACCTGAAGGAGGTCTCGGAGGACCCGCAGGCAGAGGCGATTGGGGCTTTTGAAACGCTGGAGCACCCGGAGTTCGGCGAGTACAGGACGATTAACTTTCCGGTGAAGTTCAGTGCGACGGAGAACGGGGCTCGGGGGCCGGCGCCGGAGACGGGGCAGCATACGGAAGAGGTGCTGCTGGAGTATGGGTATTCCTGGGACGATATTGAGGGGATGAAGGGGGAGGGGGTTATTCCGTAGGGAGGATTTTCACCCTCACCCTAGCCCTCTCAAGCACGTGGTGCATTTACGACCCGTTAAGGGACCCTTGCGTAACTACAGACTGCTTCTGTTGTACTGCCCAGATCACAGGACCTCCGCCCTCGCTCATACTTCGAGAGCCTCCCGCCTCGGCGGATCTACGACAGCACGAGCGGCCCCGGCCCCTCCAATGCAGGTTATTCAAAGGTCACGCCTCGGCGCATCTGCGACTCGTCAAGGGAGAGGGATTCAGTGTTTATTCAGTAAGGCATTAGCTGACGCCGACGTTTAGAGAAATGCCTTAGATTCCTCGCGGAGCCTCGGAATGACATGCCAATTGGTGTGGGTCTATTGAGGAGTGAGGTGTCTGCAGGAGGTGGGAGAGGTAGGCACGAGACCTACCCCTACGGGGGGAGGAGGAGAGAACTAGAGGAGGGCGGAGGCTTCGCCGACTATTACTTTTTTGCCGTGCTTGTCTTCGGCCCAGATGTTGAGGTGGACGGTGGGGCGGGGGGTGGCGTCGTCGATGTCGGAGACTTCTGCGTTGTAGGTTAGGGTGTCGCCGTACCAGACGGGGGCGATGAACTTGGTGGTTAGCGTACCGCCTTCGATCCAACCCTTGGGGTCGGGGAGCCAGCGGGTGAGAAGGACGGAGAAGAGGGCCTCGGTGAGGACGCCCTGGGCGATGGGCTCCTGGTACATGGTCTGGGAGGCGGCTTCCCGGTCGGCGTGGAAGCTGGCCTTCCAATCGCTGCGGGCGGCTATTCTCTCGAAGAGGTTCTCGTAGGCGATTACCATCTCTTCGGTGATGGTGCGGGTGAGGGTCGGGACGGTGTCGCCTTTTCGAATGGTAGCCGCTCCGGCTTGGGCCATGACGCTCTCCTCGGGGCTAGGGGGCCGGGCGGACGGTTTTCTCGCTAGGCCAGACGCTAGCGTGGTATTTCTCGGCGACCAGGACGCCGTCCTGGTCGCCGGCTCTCGATGCGGAATGCTAGGTACTGGTGGTCTCGTTTCACCCACTTGTCTACGATTTTCATCTTACTGGTGATGGTGTCGCCGGGATAGACGGGGGCGATGAATGTGAAGCCGGAGCGGGAGTGGAAGGACTCGCCGGGGCACCGGTAGCCCGCGCCATCCATAATGGCGATGAAGTGGGCGTAGCAGTTCATCAAGACGGGTACGGCGACGATTTGGGAGTAACCGGCGTTCTTGGCGGCGTCGGAATCTCGGAAGATGGGTAGGTATTCTTCGAGGAGGTCGGCCAAGCGGTCAACGAGGTCTCGGGTGACGTGGAAGGTGTAGGGGGCGAACTCGAAGCCGATCTGGGCGTCTTCGTAGGTGAGTTCGGTTATTGGGTTAGATTGCTCCATGGTGAGATTTTCGTATGACTGCTTGTAATACTCGGGTCACCCTCTACTGTCGAGAGACATTCGCATAACTACTCCATAGAGTCCGGAACACCCTCACCCGAGCCCTCTCCCATTGAGGGAGAGGGGACTGGACCTCCCCTCCGCCACCCGGAATAGGGGTTATGCAAAAGTCTCATCAAGGGAGAGGGGACTAGGACCCCTTACCTATCGCCGGTATACAAGTATTGTTATAGCCCCATTGTGGTGGTTAGCCGCCGGCTATGGCGTTGAGGAAGTGGACCTCGCTGTCCTCGCGGACTTTTTCGAGGATGCCTAGCTGGGAGACCTCGCCGTCCACGGCGACGGCGAAAGCGGCCTTGAGGCGTCCGTTCTCGGTGAGCCGGTCCTGCATTCCGGGAAAGACCTCGTCGAGGCTCTTGATGATCTGACGCACGGTTGAGCCCTGAATCTCGGCGCGGTCCTTACCACCGGATAGGGTCCGCATCAGGGAGGGGATAAAGACGGTAGCCATGACTTCAGCTCTCGGAGCTGCCGTTACTCAGAGCGGCCAGGACTGCCGGTGGGTTCATAGGCAGGTTCTCCAGCCTAATGCCAATGGCGTTGTGTATGGCGTCGGCGATGGCCGCAGGGGGGGCAATTATGCTGGCCTCTCCCACACCACGGACTCCGTAGGGATGGCCGGGGTTGGCGACTTCGACGATGACGGTGTCGATCATGGGAATGTCGAGGGAGGTGGGCATGCGGTAGTCGAGTAGGGTGAAATTGTCCATGCCACCCTCGGGGTTCATGTAGTATTCTTCGTTGAGGCCCCAGCCGATGCCCTGGACGCTGCCGCCCTGCATCTGGCCTTCCACGTAAGACGGGTGGACGGCTTTGCCCACGTCCTGGACGCAGGTGAAGCGGAGGACGGTGACTTTGCCAGTTTCGGGGTCGATCTCCACGTCTGCGATGGCACCGGCGAAGGAAACGCCTACGCCCTTGGGGTCGACGGTGGACTTGCCAACGACGCCACCCCCGGTCTCATTCATCTTGCGAGCCAACTCCTTGAAGGAGATGGAGAGTTCGGGATCCGACTTGGACCTGAATACGCTCTTGTTGAACTCAATATTCTCCGGCTCGATCTCCCAGAGGATGGCGGCCCGTTTGAGCATTTCGTTGCGTACGTCGGCGGCGGCCTCATGGGCGGCCCAGCCGGTGGCGAAGGTGGTGCGGCTGCCACCGGTGACGTCGGTGTAGCCTATGGAGTCGGTGTCGACGACAGCGGGGTTAACGTCCTCGGGAGAGATGCCCAGGACCTCTGCGGCCTGCATGGCGATGGAGGCCCGAGTGCCGCCGATGTCGGTGGAGCCGATGAGCAGATTGATAGTGCCATCGTAGTTGACGCTGATGGAGCAGGCCGACCTCCAGCCAATGTTCATCCAGAACCCGACGGCGACACCTCGTCCCCGGTTGGGTCCTTCCAGCTTGGAGGCGTAGTGGGGATGCGACTTCATGGCCTCGATAACCTCGGCGCAGCCGACCACGCCGTAGGGCGTACCGTCGGCGCGACGGGTGCCTTCCCTGGACGTGTTGAGCATACGGAAGTCCAAGGGGTCCATGCCAACCTTCTCGGCGAGCATGTCTACCACCGTCTCGGAGGCGAAGGCGGCGTTGGTTGCGCCTGGGGCCCTGTAGGCTGCCGTCTTGGGCTTGTTTACGACAACATCGTAGCCGTCAATGACGATATTGGGGATGTTGTAGCAGGCGAACACGCAAGTAGCGCCGGCGCCAACGGGGGAACCGGGGAAGGCTCCGGCCTCGTAGGCGAGGTGGGCCTGGGCGGCGGTAAGCTTGCCATCCCTGGTGGCGCCCATCTTGACCTTAATGTGGGAGCCGGGGGTCGGGCCTGTACCCTCGAAGACCTCTCTGCGGGACATCTGCATCTTAACGGGACGGCCGGTCTTCCTGGAGAGGAGCGCGGCCACGGGTTCCAGGTAGACGGGGATCTTGCCGCCGAATCCTCCACCTATCTCCATAGGCGTTACGCGTATCTTGGATACGGGTAACGCCAAGATTTGAGACAGGGAGGTCCTTACTGGGAAGGCGCCCTGAGTGCTGGTCCATACGTGGAGTCGGCCATCATTGTTCCAGAGGGCGGTGCCGTTCTGAGGCTCAATGTAGCCCTGATGGACTGTGGCGGTGTCGAATTCCCTTTCGATGATGAAATCGGCCTTTGCAAAGCCCTCCTCAAGATCGCCGATAACCTGTTGGAAGTGGGTGGCGACGTTGCTGGGTTCAGTGCCTTTTTCGCCGGACTCGTCGGTGCGCATTTCTTCGTGGAGAATTGGGGAGTCGGGGGCCATGCCCTGGGGGGCACTGGTGACGGGTGGAAGGACCTCGTATTCGACATCAATGAGGGAGAGGGCCTCTTCGGCGACATGGTCGCTCACGGCGGCTACGCCAGCTATGGCATGGCCGACGTAAAGCGCCTTCTCACCGGCGAGGACGTTCTCCCGCTGGTAGCGCCTGGCAGGCTTGTCGGCATCGTTGGAAGGGAAGTCCCTGAAGGTGACGACGGCGCGGACGCCTTCCAAGGCCTCGGCCTTGGAAGTGTCTATGGACTTGATTCGGGCGTGGGCGTGGGGGCTGCGCAGGACTCTACCGCGAAGGAGGTCGGCGGCCTGGAAGTCGGCGCCGTAGCGGGCGCGCCCCGTGACCTTGTCGGCGCCATCATGCCGAATGGGCCGGGTGCCGACTACATCGAACTCCTGATTAACTAGGACGACGTTGGAGTCGGTGCCCTGCCTGGTTGTCAACTCTTGGCCTCCTGCATCTTCTTCGCGGAGTCGAGTACGGCTCTGACAATCTTGTCGTAACCCGTGCAACGGCAGAGGTTGTTGGCGAGCCAGAAGCGGATGCGGTCCTCTGAGGGGTCGGGTTCCCGTTCGAGCAACGCCTTGGCTGCCACGATGAAACCTGGGGTGCAGATACCGCACTGGAGGGCGGCATTTTCGAGGAAGGCCTGCTGTATGGGGTGGAGGTTGTTGCCGTCGGCGACGCCCTCGATGGTCTCGATGTTCCTGCCTTCGGCCTCGACTCCGAGGACGAGGCAGGAGGTGACGATGCGGCCATCCAAGTTCACGGTGCAGGCGCCGCAGTTGCCGTCATTGCAGCCTTCTTTGGAGCCGGTGAGCCCGATTACATCGCGCAGGCATTCGAGGAGGCTTTGTCGGGGTTCGCAGAGGAACTCGACGTTTTCGCCGTTAATGGTCGTCTGTACGTAGGTTTTCCTGGGCATCTAAGACGCCTCCTTGGCCCGCTCGATGGCGGTGTTTAAAGCTCGTCGGGTCAAAACTTCACAGAGGTGGGTCCTGAATTCGATGGTGCCGCGCATGTCCGTGATGGGTCTGGCAGCGGCCTGTGCGAGGGCGGATGCCTTACGGATGGACTCGTCGCTTATAGGCTGCCCGGCGAGGGCGTCGCCGGCTTCCCTGACGAAGAGGGGAGTCGGTGCGACGGAGGCCAGGGATACACGGGCGGACTTGATGGTGTCTCCGTCCAGCTCCACCGATACGCCTGCCCCGACTACGGCGATGTCCATTTCGTTACGGGGAATGAAGCGGATGTAGCGGGCGCCGGAGTTGGCAGCGGGGGTGGGGACGCTAATCGAGACAAGAATCTCGTTGGCGGCGAGTATGCTCAGACCGGGGCCGGTGCAGACGTCCTCGACGGGGACGCTACGGGTGCCGTTGGGTCCGGCGATATTAGCGGTGGCGCCGTAGGCTATCAACGCGGGAATGGAGTCGGCGCTGGGGGCGGCGTTACAGAGGTTGCCGCCAACGGAGGCTCGACCCTGGATCTGGATGCCCCCGATGATTGAGGTGCAGTCCACGAGGGCGGGGTAATTCGCCATCACAGCGGCGTCTTCATAGATCTTGTAACATTCGACCGCTGCGCCAATGGTCAAGCCTGAGGCGGGGTCGTAGGAGAGCACGTTGAGCTCTGGGATGGCCTTGACGTCGAGCAGCAAATCGGGCTGGCGACGCCTGGCACGAAGCTGGACGAGGATGTCGGTGCCGCCGGCGAGGGCGCGGGTGCGGTCGCCGTCACGGGCGAGGATCTCGATAGCCTCGCTAAGGGACGTGGGGCTAAGGTAATCAATCCATTTCAAAGGCGGGCCTCTTTTCCCCCTCAAACGAGGGACAGGTTGAGTCCTAGGCTGAGGGCCACGGGATATTACTTCCTAATGAAGCGGCTCCAAGATACCGATAGGCTAAAGTTGTGTCAAGGGTGTGGGAGGGGATGGAGGGGAGGTAGTTGGGCCGTATTTTGCGAGTCGGCCGATAAGCGGGATATACGGCGTGGAGTGTAAGTATGGAGAGGAATCAGTTAGTGCGAAGAAACTCAGCTTAGACGGCAGCGCAAGTTTCGCTGCCGCCCTTGACTAACAGCTTGAAATATCGAGAATATGAGGGTCTGTTTACGTTTCTTGAAGGGGGTAGGGGGGCACTAGTATTCCCTCCTTCATTCATGCGAGGAGCAAGGCCGAGGGGGTTGGATTTGACAGTAGACTGGATGTCGATAAGCAATTGAGCCGTTTATCCGATACATTTGAACGGGCCCGAGCAGCTGATAGACCCGTTATTGCGACGTTTCTAACAGTCGGGTTTCCTGATAGGGAGTCGACTCAGGCTATGGTAGGGGCGATGGTGGAGGGAGGGGTCGACATTATCGAGCTCGGGGCTCCGTTCAGCGATCCCCTGGCGGAAGGGCCGACCATACAGAGGTCCAGCCAGATTGCTCTTGATCAGAACATTACTCTTGCGGACTGGCTGGATTGCTGCCGGGGGACACGAAGCCGATTCCCGCACATCCCGTTGATATTTATGGGATATTACAATCCGCTGCTGAGCTATGGGCTGGACCGGTTTGCCGAAGATGCCTCGGAGGCGGGTCTCGATGGGCTAATTGTTGTCGATCTGCCGCTTGAGGAGGCGGGGCCGCTGCAGAGCGCGGCGAAGGCCCGCGGCATGGACTTCATATTTCTTCTGGCCCCTACCAGTACGGAGGAGCGGATAAAAAGGGTGGCGGCGGTGTCATCGGGGTTCGTGTACTGCGTCAGCTTGACGGGTGTCACGGGGGCTAGGCGGGAGGTGGGCGCCGATCTTCCGGAGTTTCTGGGCAGGGTGCGGGCCGAGACGGACTTACCGTTGTTGGTCGGGTTTGGGATTTCGACCAGAGAGCACGTGGAGCGGGCGGCTTCGATGTCAGATGGAGTGGCTGTGGGAAGTGCCCTGATAAACGTGATCGAGCAGGCGGGGCCCGGGGACCGGGAAGAGAAGGTAAGGAATTTTGTGCGCGGGCTTCGGGGCTGCGCCGAGGCTTTGTAACAGGAGAGTTTTTATTTTGTGGTGCAGAGGAATACGCGGGGCCATTACGGCAGATGAGAACAGCGAGGAGGCAATCCTGGAGGCTACGACTGAGCTTCTCCAGCAGATGATCAAGGCGAACGACATCGAGGCCGATCAGATAGCCTCGGCGACGTTTACAACGACGGTGGACCTGAATGCGGAGTATCCGGCAGTGGCGGCCCGGCGGCTGGGCTGGGTGGACACGGCCCTTCTGTGCGGTCACGAGATGAACGTGCCGAAGGGACTTAAAAAGGTGATCCGGGTCATGGCGCTGATCAACACGGAGAAGAAGGCGAAAGAAATAAAGCACGTATATATGAAAAACGCCAGAAAGCTCAGGCCGGACAACGCAGGGCCCGCGTATGTTGAGGATGCGGAGAGCGCGTAGTTTGTCGGGTGGGGGTAGTCGGATGATTGAGAGGGTGCGGGTAATTACGCGGGCTTTGGAGCAGGTTTATACGTAAGAGTCGTTGGGGCAACAAATGAGAGTCCTCGGCGTGGCGGCAATCACCCTGGCGCTGGTGTTGAGCGCGTGCGGAGGGTCGGGTGAGCCTGCGATACCTACGCCGGACGTGGGGGCGGAGGTGAGGACGGCGGTTGCGGAGGCGCTTCCGACGGCGACGCCCAGCCCGACGCCGGACATTGACGCGACCGTCGAGGCCCGGATGGCGGAGACTATGGCCGCCGTTCCCCCTACGCCTATACCTGCGCCCACGCCCATACCAACACCTAAGGCGACACCCACTCCAAGACCGACAGTGACTCCAACACCACGGCCTACGGCCACACCGGTGCCTACCGCCACATCCACACCGGTGCCGACTGCCACGCCCACACCCGTGCCGACCACTACGCCCACGCCTGTGCCCACTGCCACGCCCACGCCCACGCCTGTGCCTACAGCCACGCCCACGCCTGTGCCCACTGCCACGCCTACGCCTGTGCCCACTGCCACGCCTAGATCGGAGCCGATTAGTGCGATGGTTAGGCGGGCGCGGCCGGCCGTGGTGAGAATATCCAGCGGCACGGGCACCGGCACGGGGGTCATATTCGACACGCAGGGCCGGACGGGATATTTGGTGACGAATGAGCACGTAGTTGAGGGACAATCGCGGGTGAGTGTGACCGTAAACGATTCGACGACTTATAGCGGGACGGTGTTGGGGGTCGATGCGGTCAGGGACCTTGCGGTGGTGAGCATTTGCTGCGGAGATTTTACGGCCCTGGAGTTCGGGGATGCGGCAGGGTTGGAGGCGGGGGACGAGATAGTGGCTATCGGCTACGCTTTGGGACTCTCGGGTGAGGCCACCGTAACTCGTGGCATTGTTTCGGCCGTTCGCTACGACTCTCGTTTTCTAAGTGATGTCATTCAAACCGATGCTGCCATCAATCCCGGCAACAGCGGTGGCCCGATGCTCTCGATGTCAGGCCAAATTTTGGGCATCAATACCTTTGGCTATGATGAAACGCAAAGTGGGAGACCAGTTGAGGGATTGAGTTTCGCGATCTCAGCGGTGACGGTTCAGCAGCAAATTCCAAGGCTGCGGGCCGGGACTGCTATACCTACAGCAACCCCTACAAGCCCTACCCCAACACCATCTGCGGGTCAGGGATACGACTTTGGCCCCATGAACGGAGAACTGCGGCATGACCCGTTCGACAACTTTATAAAGACTGAATATGCAAGCGCTTCAATCTCCGACATGGTTGTTGAAGCAACGTTTGTGAATCCTTACTCGGCTTCGTCCAACTCGTGGGACTATGGCTTCATTTTGCGTGACGATAACTGGGATGATGATGCCCCGTTTCTCCGATTTGGAGTGTCAAGTAACCAGCGTTGGGCAGTTTATTCCGGGGCAGGTGCTCCATATGAACGCATTGGCGCTGGAACGGTTACGAACCTTAATCGAGGGTCTGGAGGTCGAAATCACTTGATGGTAGTGGCTCTTGGGGCGCGGGGGTGGCTCTTCGTTAATGGAGAACACGTTGTGTCAGTTGATTTGAGCACAGCGAATTGGGAGGGGGATGTGGCTGTTATTACGGGAGCATATACAGGGAATGAAGTTGCCGGGGCCGTGACCCGGTACGAGGAGTTCAAAGGTTACGAGATCAAGAAGCGCTACGGACCAGCGGAAGGAGTTCTTCTAAGGGAGCCGGATTTCGTTAGTAAACACAAAAGCGGTGTCCGGACCCGAGATTTCGTAACAGAGGTGGTATTCATTAATCCGCAGGGTCGAAACTGGGACTACGGGTTTATAGCCCGAAATCCGGTGTCCAGTCGATTGGAAGTCATTGGCGTAACAGGCGATGAACAATGGTTTCACTACACCCGCAAGGTTGGTGATGCAGATTACACCGACGTAGCATCGGGTAATCTGCGGAGCGCTGGGTTGACCTTTTCATCTGCGCAGAACCATCTGCTGTTAATTGCTGTGGGGGAGTCTGGATGGTTGTTCCTAAACGACCGGTTTGTGACGAAACTAGATCTGGGTCATAACCAAGAGGTGGGCTATCTTAGTGTTATGGGAGATTTCTACTATAACCATCAAGGAAATCCGCAGTTCAAGGATTTCAATGTGTGGGCGCCGTAGGGAACATCCCTTGACCCTCTGAAATCGGGGTGGCTATAATTGCGCAAAATCTTGTTGGGCGTGGGTTTTGGACTCGGGCCCGATTTTCCAAGAGGCACTACGTGGCAAATCAGACTGGCAAGCGGTACAAGTGCGAGAGTTGCGGGTCGGAGTTCATCGTGACCCGGGGCGGGAATGGCACCATAATGTGCTGCGACAAAGAGATGGTCCTCAAATAGTGACCACCGCGGCCCCTTTAGGGACTGGTTAAATCAAAACGTCGGAGAGGATTTAGCGGAATGCCAAACTTGCTGGGCAAACGGTTCGTCTGTGAGAACTGCGGGAGCCAGGTGCTGTGCACCAAGGCGGGGGAGGGTGGGGTGCAATGTTGCAGCGCGGAAATGACGCTCCAGCAGCCGAAGCCTCTTCCCTCGGCGGACTAGAACCAGACTCCACAGACTATACGTCTCGTTATATTTGGATTGCCCTCTCCCTTTGATGGGAGAGAGGAATTGAGCTAGGCTTACTTTTCTTTTTCACACCACCCCGGATGCATTCGCGCTCAATGGGGCTCAGTGTGGGCGGATTCCTTTCGTGATCTCACAAGACATTACGCGGTAATCCTTGGTGAGTTGTGCAAAGGGCTCATTGAGGGAAAGGGATGGCAGGGAAGGATGTGAGGGGGCAAGTCCTAGATCCCTCGCGCCAGAGGCGGACCCTCCAAAGGCGGATGTTCCACTTATAGCGCGGGGCCTCGGGATGACATGGTTGTTGAGTGTACTCCGCTCGGCCCTTAGGCAGGCCCGAGGTGAGCATAAACCACCAAAGTCCGCTGTAAATACCCTTCGATCCTCCATAGGCGGACTTGCAGCCGACTCGGGGCGAGCGGTATTCCCCCGGCCCTATTTGTCCTGCTGGCGCTTGGCCAGAGGATTGGTACCTCAGGCCAGTTTGCGTATGACGCCTATGACCTTGCCCTTGACGGAGAGGTTGGATGGGTCGACGTATATGGGGGCCATCTGGGAGTTGGCGGGCTGAAGCCTGATCCTATCCGGCTCTCGGTAGAGGCGCTTGAGCGTGACTTCCCCCTCGGCCTCAAGCCAGGCGGCGACCATGTCGCCGTCGTCGGCGGTGTTGACGTGCTGGAGTAGGACGATGTCGCCGTCGTCGATGAGGGCGTCGATCATTGAAGTGCCCTTGACTTTGAGGGCGTAGACATTCTCCCTGCCGCCGACCATGTCCTCGGGAATTTCGAGGGTTTCCAAGGAAGCCCAGGGCTCTGAGGTGGGGACGGGGAGAGGCTCGCCGGCGGCGATGGTACCCAGGAGTGGGGCTCTGAAGATGTTGGCGTCCCGACCATCGTAGCCGATGACTTCTATTCCCCGGGACACGCCCGATTCCCTATTGATGTAGCCCTCCCTCTCGAGGGCCTTGAGGTGGTAGTCGGCCACTGAGGTAGAGCTCATGCTACACATCTGGACGACGTCCCGGACGCTGGGAGGATACTTGTGCCGGTCCATAAAGCCGGTTATGGCGTCAAGGACTTGCTTACGTTTTTTTGATAGAGCTTTCATGCGCACCTCTGTTGGGAACGGGCGTTCTACGACAATGATAACAGAGGTGCAAAGGGGGTGTCAATGGGGGCCAGAAGGGGTGGATGGAGTGCGACATACAGGAGAGAGACGTGCAGGGGCAAGTCCTAGATTCCTCGCGGAGCCTCGGAATGACAGAGAAAGAGGCTCCGCATGACAGAGAAAGGGCACCGGAATGACAAGGGGACAAGAGCCGGGGGTTAGGAGTCTTCTGATTCGGAGGCGACCTCGGCGGGAGCACCGGCCTCGGCGTCCTCCGTCTCTTCTCCGGGGAGCACCTCTGCGACGCGGCCCGGGGCGGCCCTGACTATCATCTGATCGCCGTCTGTGAGGACCTCAATGTCGTCGGGGAGGTTAAGGTCACGCACGAATATCGACTGATCCATTTCCTCGAGCACCGAAACGTCCACCTCAACTGAGCTCGGGATTTGCATGGGCAGCCCGGAGACCTGGATGGATGCGAGGATCTGAGATATCACTGTCTGCGTCTTGGGCAAGGGTGACTCTCCGACGAACACCAGAGGCACGTCGGAGGTGATGGCCCTCGTGACGTCCACCTGGAGGAAGTCGACGTGGATTACCACATCGGTGACGGGATTGCGTTGGATGTTGCGAATAACGGCGGTTCTGGCAATTTTCTCGCCCTTAACCTTGACGTCCAGGACAGCGTTTTGGCCTCCCTGGGACAGTACCTGGAGGAGGTCGGCGGAGGGGAGTTGAAGGGCGACGGAATCAAGGTTGCGGCCATAGATATTCGCGGGGGTGAGGCCGTCACGCCTTAGGAATCGGACCTTCTTGCCCATCGCTTCTCGAACATCTACGGCCAACTGTATGCTGTCCATGGGATCGGTATCTCCGGTCTGTATTATCGTTTCTTAGCTAGCCCCCAAATTGAAGGAGAGCGAGCGCTATGTTATCATATATCGTCGTTGGATAGCGGAAAAAGGGATGGAGAGGCCGAACAAACAGGCTTGAATCCCTAGGAGGAATTGTCTTAATGGCAACATCGCTCGCTTTCACTAAAGAACAGGTCCAGAGATACAGCAGACATCTTATTATGCCGCAGGTCGGGAGCAAGGGGCAGAGAAAACTGCTTGATTCAAAGGCGCTTCTGATCGGGGCGGGGGGTCTTGGATCGCCGACAGCGCTGTACTTGGCAGCTGCGGGGGTCGGGACCTTGGGCATTGTAGATTTCGACGTAGTAGACCTCACCAACCTGCAGAGGCAGATACTGCATCGAAACAGCGACGTGGGGAGGCCCAAGGTGGACTCGGCGACGGACACGCTCAAGGGCATCAACCCGGACGTCAACGTCATATCCCACCCCGTACGCCTCACTTCCGAGAATATTTTCGACATAATGGCCGACTACGAGGTTATCGTGGACGGCACGGACAACTTCCCCACGCGTTACCTGGTGAACGACGCCTGTGTAATGACCAAGAAACCGAACGTACACGGCAGCATATTCCTGTTCGAGGGGCAGGCCTCAGTGTTCACCCATGACAAGGGCTGCTACCGATGCCTCTACCCGGACCCGCCTCCCCCCGGAATGGTGCCCAGCTGCGCCGAGGCCGGGGTGCTGGGAGTTCTACCGGGCATCATAGGGACGATCCAGGCCATTGAGACGATAAAGTTGCTGCTCGGGCTGGGTGATCCACTGACGGGCCGGCTGATGATCTTCGATGCGCTGGACATGGAATTCAGGCAGGTGAAGGTGCGTCGGGACCCGGACTGCCCGGTGTGCGGCGAGAACCCCACGGTCACAGAACTCATCGATTACGAGGCCTTCTGCGGCGTGCTGGCCCACGCCTAAACGCTCGACCTGTACGCAAAGAGAAATGGACACGTCTTGTATAGGGCGCCCTCCGATCCGGGGGGCGCCCTCTCTAATTCCGGGGCCCGTGGGGCGTCCATCCGTTGTGTGTGAGTCGGCAAGTTGGCATATTCCCCTGCGGCCTCATGCCGAACCGGCAAAAGATATTCCTAAAGATTGCGCGCCGCGATTCGGCCAAAGAGGGACATTAACGTAAGCAAGCAAAAGAAGAGCAAGAGAGTTACCAGACCATCAAAGGAGTACCCATGGCGGAGACCAGTGGCAAAGACATAATCAAGAGGTGTAAGGACGATAGGATTGAGTACCTGGACCTGAAGTTCACCGACCTGTTCGGGCGACTTCAACATTTTTCGGTGCCGACCGTAGAAGTGGACGAAGCGCTGTTCGAAGAGGGGATGGGGTTTGACGGTTCCAGCATCAGAGGCTTTCAGCCAATCAATGAAAGCGACATGTTGATAGTTCCCGATCCGGCGAGCGTATTCATTGACACGGTGTTCGAGCGCCCGACTCTCAGTATGATCTGCGACATACGGGACCCGGTGCTGGGTGGTGCGTATTCTCGGGACCCGAGGTACGTTGCGAAGAAGGCGGAAGCTCACCTAATGAGCACGGGCATCGCCGATTCCAGTGCCTGGGGGCCAGAGCTGGAGTTCTTTATCCTGGACGACATCCGGTACGACAACCAGCCAAATGCAGCATACTACTACATAGACTCACAGGAGGCCGTTTGGAACAGAGGGGCCGATAAGGCCATGGGGGACAGAGGGAAGCCTTTTCCTAACCTGGGACACAGACCGCCAGCCAAGATGGGTTACTCTCCGGCTCCACCCATGGATTCGCTCACGGACATCCGGAACGATATAGCAACGGAACTGATGAAGGTCGGGATCCGGGTGGAGATGCACCACCACGAGGTTGCGACTGGCGGCCAGAGCGAGATCAGCATCCGGTACGACACGCTCACCAAGATGGGTGACAAGGCACTGCTGTACAAGTACATCGCCAAGAACGTGGCCAAACGTCACGGAAAGTCGGTGACCTTCATGCCCAAGCCGATCTTCGGGGACAACGGCACTGGAATGCACGTCCACCAGAGCCTGAGGAAAGACGACACCAACCTCTTCTACGGGGACGGTTACGCCTTCACCAGCGACATGTGCCGACACTACATAGCCGGTCTGCTGGCCCACGCTCCGGCCTTAATGGCCTTCTGCGCTCCCGGCACCAACTCCTACAAGCGTCTGGTCCCTGGGTACGAGGCCCCGGTAAACTTGATTTACTCTCGCAGGAACCGGAGCGCCTGTATCAGGATTCCGGCTTACTCGACTTTGCCCAACGCGGTACGCATCGAGTTCCGACCTCCTGACCCTACCGCAAACCCGTACCTGGCCTTCTCGGCTCTGCTGATGGCGGGGTTGGACGGGATAGAGAAGAAGATGGACCCCGGAGACCCGATGGACGTGGACCTGTACGAACTCTCTGCGGAAGAGGCCAAGGGAATTCCCCAAGTACCTGGCAGCCTGGAAGAATCATTGAACGCCCTGGAGTCCGACCACGACTTCCTGTTGAAGGGCGGCGTCTTCACGCCGGACTTGATAGAGACGTGGATCGAATACAAGCGGATCAACGAAGTCGACCCGGTTAGAATGAGGCCGCACCCGTACGAGTTCGCTCTGTACTACCACGGTTAGAACGAGACAAGGCGACGGCAACCTGCGCGCCGCGCAGGTTGCCGTTTCGCGTTAACGAGGGAGAAGCCATGATAGAGAAATTGTTCGATCTGACAGATAGGGTGGCTATAGTGACGGGTGCATCCTCGGGGTTTGGGGTGGTGTTCGCCCACGCCCTCGCGGAGGTGGGGGCCGACGTTGTGGTGGCGGCGAGGCGCAAGGAACGCCTCGAACAGACCGCCCAGGGGGTGAGGGAGCGGGGCCGAAGATGTCTGGTAATGCAGACCGATGTTTCGCAGGAGGACCAGATAGACGATTTGGTGGCGAAGACGATGGAGGAGTTTGGCAGGATCGATATCGTGGTGAACAACGCGGCTCGGGGCGGCATGGCAATGTGGACGGAAACAACCACCTTGGAAGAGTACCGCACCATTCTGGACACCAACCTTATGGGAGTGTTCATGCTGATGCAGAAGGCGGGGCGGGTGATGCTCGACCGGGGGTGGGGCAGAATTATCAACATCTCCTCGGTGGAGGGGGTGCAGGCCGCGCCGGAGAACGACCCGAGCATTGGGTACTGCACGGCCAAGCATGCGATGGCGGGACTGACCCGAGAGACAGCCAAGCAGTGGGCCAAGAGGGGTGTAACGGTCAACCAGATCGGGCCAGGATTCTTCCACACCGAGCTGACTGACCGTTTCCTCAAGCTACCAGACGTGAAGGCGGAACTCGAGGCCCTTTCGCCGATGAACAGGGTCGGGCAGCCGGAGGAGTTGGTTGGTCTTCTGCTGCTTCTGGCCTCGGAGAACTCCAGCTACATAACTGGGCAGACGATCATGGTGGATGGGGGTTGGAGCATATGGTAGGGGGTCATTGGATCGGGGAACATGCCAAAGGTTAGAGTTGCTATGCGGATTGTTCATGAGGCCGACTGGCGACTTGCAAGAACGCGTGGGAGTCATAGGATATACAAGCACCCGGATAAGCTGGGCATTGTTGTCATCGCGGGCAATGAAGGGGTTGATATGACCAAGGGGATATGGAACAGTGTCCTGAAGCAAGCAGGGTTGAAATAAGACGAGACTGATATGAAATACACAGTCATCATAGAGAAAGGGCCAACCAGCTACGGGGCGTATGCGCCGGATTTGCCGGGGTGCATAGCTGCCGCGGAGTCCAAGGAGGAGGTGTGCAAGCTCATTGAGGAGGCTGTGGGACTGTATGTCGAAGAGATGAGGAAAGATGGCCTTCCCCTGCCGGACCCACGGCATTCCGGGGTTGCAGAGTCCCGCTCAGATTATGGCGAGGAAGGTGAGGTGGAAGCTATGGAGGTTGTTGTCCCATAGCAGGGTGCGGCGAATGCCGCCAAGAAGGAAGCTTCTGCTAGTTGTATTGGGACATGGCCGCGTCCAGGCCCTTGGACAGGATGCAGGCTATGGCCTCGGAGACGGTGGAGACTGAGTTGTCCATAGCCTGTCTTTCGCTGGCAGAAAAGCGGCTGAGGACCCGGGCGATGGCACCAGTCCGGCCCGTGGCATCCCGCCCGATGCCGACTCTTATGCGGGGTATGTTCTCGGTGCCGAGAGCGCGGATGATGGACTTGATCCCATTATGGCCCCCGGCGCTCCCCTGCATGCGGATTCGGAGAGTGCCTAAGGGCAGATCCATGTCGTCGTAGATGATTAGCAGTTTGTCCTCGGGGACGGACCAACGGGTGGTGATGTAGCGTACGGCCTCGCCGCTGAGGTTCATGAAGGTGCGGGGCTTGGCGAGGAGGATACGCTTGGCTGACCCTTCAATTGTTACCCGGCCCTCGGCCCACTTGAGGGGGCCGCGACGACCCGTCCACTTCAGGCCGTGCTCGGAGGCGAACTTGTCGACGCAGTCGAAGCCGACGTTGTGTCGGGTGCCGTCGTACTCGGGGCCTGGGTTGCCTAGGCCCACGACAGCGAGGTCGTAGCGCTCGCCCAACCACTTACTCCTCTTAAAGGGCCACATCTAAGGGACACCTGCTTCCGGAGCCGGGGCTTTGCGGGCGTCCGCTAGCATCTGAGCAAAGGTGGCTTCGTCTATGACGGGGACTTTGAGGCTTTGCGCCTTGGTGAGCTTGGATCCGGCGTCGGCGCCGGCGAGCAGGAAGCTTGTCTTCTTGCTGACACTGGAGACGGCGGAGCCACCCAACTCCTTGATAAGTGCTTGGGCCTGATCTCGGGAGTAGTTATCGAGCTTGCCGGTGACCACGAAATTCATGCCCACCCAAGGCCCGGGGCCCGATATTTTGACCTCGTCTGACTCCAGGTTCACGCCCGCTTGTCGGAGCTTCGAGATGATTGCAAGGCTGGCTTCATCCTGGAAGAACTCAGCTACACTCTTGGCGATGATGGGACCTATGGCGTTGATCTCGACGAGCTCTTCTTCCGTGGCCTTGGCTAAGGCGTCGATGTCGGCATAGCGTTGGGCAAGGAGGTCGGCGGTCTCGCCGCCGACGTGGGGGATGCCAAGGGCGATTAGGACGCGGGGGAGGGGTCGGGAGCGGCTGGCGTCGATGGCGGCTAGTACGTTGGATGCGCTTTTGTCGGCCATGCGCTCAAGGGTTAAGAGATCGTCTTTGGTGAGGGAATAGAGGTCGGCGGGGTCTTTTACAAGGCCCGATTCGAGGAGGGCTTCACATAAGGACTCGCCGACGCCTTCGATGTCCATTGCGCCGTGGGAGACGAAGTGTTTGAGGGCCTCGGAGGACTGGGCGGGACAGGAGAGGTTGGGGCAGCGGTGCATGGCCTCGCCCTCGGGGCGTACGACGGTTGTGCCGCAGACTGGGCACTCGGTTGGCATCTGGAATACGCGCTCTTCACCGTTTCGGAGGGAGGCCACGGGCCCGAGGACCTGGGGGATAACCTCTCCTGCGCGCTGGACGATGACGGTATCGCCTATTCGGATATCGCGGCGGTGGATGTCGTCCTCGTTGTGGAGAGAGGCCTGTTTGACGGTTGCACCACCGACTACGACGGGCTCAAGCTCGGCGAAGGGGTTGAGGGAGCCTGTGCGGCCTACGTTGATGCCGATGTTCAGGAGCTTGGTTGTTGCCTGCTCGGCGGGGAACTTGTAGGCGATGGCCCATCTCGGTTCCCGGCCCACGAAGCCCAACTGCTCTTGCAGAGCGATCTGGTTCACTTTAACGACCACGCCGTCGGCGGCGTAGTCGAGGTCGGCCAGATGCTCTTCCCAGCGCTTGAAGTAGGACTCGACTTCTTCAACGTCGTGCGCGAGCTGGGAGTGGGGGCTGATCCTGAAGCCGAGGGACTTGAAATATTGGAGCATTTCCCAGTGGGTGTCCGGGACGGGGCCTTCGGCGTAACCGAGGCCGTAGATGAAGATGTCGAGGGGCCTCTTGGCGGCGATTCGGGGGTCGAGCTGGCGGACGGTGCCGGCGGCGGTGTTTCTCGGGTTGACGTAAAGAGGTTCACCGGCCTCCTGCCGCTGGCGGTTAAGCTCTTCAAAGCCACTTAGGGTCATGTAAACCTCTCCGCGTACCTCGAAGCGGCTGGGGCTGTCGGAGGGTACGGTCAAAGGGATGGAGTGGATGGTTCGAAGGTTCTGGGTGACGTCCTCCCCGCGGAGGCCGTCGCCGCGGGTCGCGCCCCGGACTAAGAGGCCGTTTTCGTAGGTGAGGGCCACGGCTAGGCCGTCGAACTTGAGCTCGCAGACCATGTCATAGCGCGCTTCTTCGAGAAGTCCCGATACCCGGGTCCGCCAGGCTAGCATGTCCTCCTTGGAGAAGGCGTTGGCGAGACTGAGCATGAGCCTAGGGTGCTGGACGGATGTGAAGGCAGAAAGGGGCTCGGCGCCGACGCGCTGACTGGGGGAGTCGGGGGTGATGAGCTGAGGGTTTTGCTCTTCGAGGGCGCGTAGCTCGCGCATCAGGGCGTCGTACTCGTGATCCGTGATGACCGGGTCGTCGAGCACGTGGTAGCGATGGTTGTGGAAATTGAGGGTGCGCTTAAGCTCGGCGTGGCGTTCGGAGGGAGCAAGTGAGGCACTCATGGGATATTGAGTGGGATCCCTACTGGTTTTAGCCTTGAAAGCCGAGGCGCTGTAGGACTTCTCGGAGGGTGTCGATCACCACGTCGATGTCCTGCTCGGTGACATAGCCGAGGTGACCGATGCGGAAAACCTTGCCTGCAAGGGGTCCGGGGCCTCCGGCCAGGACTACGCCGTACTCCTCGCGGGCAATCTTGAGAAGTTGGGCAAGGTCGATGCCTTCGGGGGCGTTGACGGCGGTGACGGTGTTGGAAGCGATCTCTTCGTCGGCGAGGAGGGAGAGGCCGAGGGACCGGGCACCGTCACGGGCGCGCCGGGCGACGGAAGCGTGGCGTTCAAATATGTTGGCGAGGCCCTCCTTGGCCATTGCTTCAAGGCCTGCGTCGAGGGCATAGAATGTGGAGACGGCGGGGGTCCAGGGCGTTTGGCCCTTCTCCAGATATGACTGTAGCTGCCCGAAGTCCCAGTGGAACCGGGGCATTTTGGCGGACTCCCAAGCTTCCCACGCCCGCTGGCTGACGCTGATCATGGAGAGGCCAGGAGGGGCCATCCAGCCCTTTTGGGAGGCGGTGGAAACGACATCGCACTCCCAGGCGTCGACGGGGAGGTCTATGGAGCCGATGCTGCTAATGGCGTCGACGAGGATGAGTCTATTGTGGGAACTGGTGATCTCGGCGATAGAGCGGAGGGGGTTGGTGACGCCGGTGGAGGTCTCGTTGTGGGTGATTAGTACGGCCTTGATTGTGGGGTCGGCGGCGAGAGCCTTGTCGACGTCGTCGGGGTTGATGGCCTTGCCGTAGGGCGCGGTCAGCTTGACGACGTCTGCGCCGAAGGCCTCGGCTATTCGGACGAAACGGTCGCCGAAAGAGCCTATGGTGAGGGCAAGGACTCGGTCCCCGGGCGAGAGGGTGTTCACTACGGAGGCTTCCATAGCCCCGGTGCCCGAGCTAGTCATAACGTAAAGGTCGTTCTCCGTCTGGAAAAACTCCTTGAGCCGGTCGGTGACTCGCTCCAGAATCTCTTTAAACGCAGGCCCGCGGTGGTTGATCATCTGGGCGGTCATGGCCTCGAGGACTTCCTCGGGGCAGGGAGTGGGGCCGGGGATGCGGAGGTGGACTTTTGCGTTTGTCATAGCATTTTCTCGAATAGATTTTAGCGGAATAAGCACCGAGGAGAAGGCCGCTAGCCATCGACGAAGATGAGGGTGCGGCGTTTGCCGACCTTCATCCGGGTGCCTGACACCAGCTTCGAGCGGTCAACGGTGTATTCGGATAGCCTGTCGCCGCTGATTTCGACTCCGCCGCCGTCTATGAGGCGTCGGGCCTCGCCGGTGGAGGAAGCGGCCTTATATTCGACGAGAAGTCGGGGGATGAAAGCGGTA
Source organism: Dehalococcoidia bacterium (assembly GCA_965222055.1). GTDB lineage: Bacteria > Chloroflexota > Dehalococcoidia > Plut-88900 > Plut-88900 > Plut-88900. The sequence continues at coordinate 1,798,596 of CBDCTF010000007.1, read as the reverse complement.
TCTCCGGCATTGAGGGAGGCCAAGGGGACTTCAGTGACGAGGTCATCGGCCTCTTTGCGCTGGACGATGCGTTCGAACTCGGTCTCGGCGGAGGCAGCGGCCTCGGTGGAGTGGAACTGGGCGACGATATCACGGGCGAGGCGCTTCTTGATCTCGATGGGGTTGACGGAGTGGGATGCCATCGCTTCGTTGATTTCGGAGATATCGTTGTCCGGGATGTCTGTGACGAGCTCCAGGTAGTTGGGGATGAGGTCGTCGTTCAGGCGCATGACCTTAAAGTAGGTGTCCTTGGGGGACTCGGTGACGCCGATGTAGTTGTCGAGGCTCTTGCTCATGCGCTGTACGCCGTCGGTGCCGACGAGGATAGGTACGAGCAGGCACTGCTGGGGCCTCTGCCCCATCATGGACTGGAGCTCGCGGCCGAGGAGAAGGTTGAACTTCTGGTCCGTGCCGCCGAACTCAACGTCGGCCTTGATGACTGTGGAGTCGTAGGCCTGGAGGAGTGGGTAGAGAAGCTCGGTGATGGCGATGGGCCGGTTGGCCTTGAAGCGGTTGGAGAAGTCCTCACGGGCGAGGATCTGGGCGACGGTGAAGCGGCTGGTGAGGGATATGACCTCGGTGAGGGTGAAGTTGCTGAACCACTCGCTCTGCCATCGGACGTCGGTGCGGTCCCGGTCCACGACCTTGAAGAACTGGTCCATGTAGGTCAGGGCGTTTTCGCGGACGGTCTCGGCGGAGAGCATCTGCCGGGTGGCAGACTGGCCGCTGGGGTCGCCGATCTGGGCAGTCCAGTCGCCGACGATGAGGATTACGCGGTGGCCAAGCTCCTGGAACTGGCGCAGCTTGCGGAGTCCGACGGTGTGGCCGAGGTGGATGTCGGTGCGGCTGGGGTCGAAGCCCATCTTGAGGCGGAGAGGTTTACCAGCGTCGAGGAGTTGCTCTAACTCCTCGCGACGGATTACCTCAGTGACTCCGCGGTTGAATATGTAGTCGTATTTGCTGTTAGTCATCAGCTGAGGCTTGATGAGAGGGCATTTCGGGCCATCTGTACGTCAATGTTCATCTGGTCTATCAACTCCTGGGCTCCGGAAAAGCGCATGTCGCCTCTGATTTGGGCCAGGAAATCGACGTCGATGGAATGGCCGTATATGTCGTCGTCGAAATCGAAGATGTAGACCTCAGTGGCACGCTTCTCGCCGTCGAAGGTGGGTTTGTTGCCGATGTAGGTTATGGAGTCCAGGCTTTGGTCTTTGACGAGGGCACGGGTGGCGTATATGCCGTCTGCTAGAAGGGCGCGGTCGGGAGGGACATCGACGTTGGCGGTGGGGAAACCGAGGAGCCGGCCTCGCTTGTCGCCGACTACCACGGGCCCCGAGAGCCGGAAGGGCCTGCTCATGAGGCGCTTGGCCATCTCGACGTTGCCCTCGGCGAGGGCTTGCCGGATGGCGGTGCTGCTGACGGTGAGGGCGCCGTCCTGGATTACGTCTTGGCAGACGACCTCGTATCCATAGTCCTCTCCCAGCTTTGTCAGGGTCTCAAGGTCTCCCTCGCGGTTCTTGCCAAGGGCGAAGTCTTGCCCGCAGATGAGGGTCTTCATGTTGAGTCCTTCGGAGAGTCGTTGCACGAATTCTCCAGCCCTTAGCTGGGACACTTCCCGGGTGAAGTTGATGGCGACGGTATGGTCGATGCCGAAGGATGAGATTGCTTCAAGGCGAGTTTGCAGGTCCATGAGGTATCGGGGCTGGAAGGTGGGCGAGAGGACGGTGAGGGGGTGGTTTCGGAAGGTTACGACTGCCGAGTCGAGGCCACGGGCCTGGGCTTCGGCGATGGCGCTTCGGAAAAGGGCCTGGTGTCCGAGGTGCACACCGTCGAACACCCCGATGGCGACGGCGGTGTGTTTGTCGGGTGGGGGGGCGGTTAGCTCTTCCAGCATAGGGTGGCTCTATATCCGAATGTGACCCCTACCACGGGATAGGGGTCACTGGGGAGGGATGATATCATGTCGGGGGGAGGGGGGGTCAATTGGGGAATGGTAAGTGTTGCATTACCGAACGCTAGTGCTATGATAATGCTCAGTCAACCTTTCCACAGAATTGCGAAGATGAACTCAATTATTTCTCCAAACGGCGGAAGTGTTCAGGAGCGACGACTCCTAGAAGAGCGCTTTCAAGACCGGATTACTGTTGACCCTAAGTTAACGCGTCAAGCAGTGTCATATCAAGGGAACCGGAAAGTTCCGGGTCTGAGGTGGATGAAGTATAAGGAAGGCTTCTCCAAGGGACTGGTTGAAAATATCCTAGATGACTTCAGCCCTAACGACGTATTGGACCCGTTCTCTGGTTTAGGAACGACTCCCCTCATAGCTTCCGGGAAGGGAATGCGCGGCATTGGGATTGACGTCATGCCGGTTGGCCTGCAAGTTGGAAAAGCCATCGCTCAAGTTGCCAATGGTCTTTCTAGGGATCACCTTGAATCCGTAGGGAAAATGCTCATCAATGCAGTAGATAGCAAAGACTCGATCGATCAACGCCATCGGTTTCCTCATGTGAAGATTACTAAAGCAGCCTTCCCTGAAGAAACGGAATGTGAGCTAGCGAGGGCTCGAGCATTTATCGAAACCATTGAGGATGGAGACGTTAGACAGGTGCTGGATGTGGCCTGTATGACAGTGTTGGAGGACGTTAGCTACACCCGTAAAGACGGACAATATCTGCGTTGGGACTACAGGGCAGGGCGAACCCTTAGGGCTAAGAAAGTGGATAAAGGTCCAATCAAGGGATTCAGCTACGCCCTAAGTGCCCGGTTGTTCGAGATGCTCCAGGATATGGAGTCGTTGAAGCGGGAATTCGGAGGTGGTGTACCTGAGCTGTATGAGGGCTCTAGCCTAGAATTGTTACGCGAGTTTACTGAGGACTCAGTGGACATGGTGATCACCTCTCCACCTTATGCTAACCGATATGACTACACACGAACTTATGCCTTGGAACTGGCATGGTTGGGGTATGGACAACTCGGCTTCTCGGATTTGCGGCAACGCTTATTGTCTGCAACCGTGGAAAACAGGTCTAAGCGGCAATGGCTACGCCTTACTTATGATTCGAATGCGGGTCTGTTGGACAAGGTCTTCCGCATGTATGAGCAACAGGGCGCGCTCCATGAAACGCTGGACATTCTGCGAAAACATCAGGAAGAGTTGGGAAACCGTCACGTTATTCGTCTAATCGAAGGGTATTTCTTGGAGCTGGCGGTGATCATTGCGGAACTTGGCCGCATTGTACGGCCGGGCGGGGCAGTGGTTATGGTAAATGACAACGTCCAATACCACGGGGAGGAAGTGCCGGTCGACCTAATCCTATCCGACTTCGCGGAGCAGGCGGGGTTCGTATGTGAAAGAATCTGGGCGCTTCCGCGGGGCAAGGGGAATTCAAGTCAACAGATGCGCCGCTTTGGGAGACGTGAAATCAGGAAATGCGTCTATAAGTGGGTGCGTAAGAATGGCTAAATTGGATGACGCACGGCTTCGTTCGACTTTGATGGCTGAGAGGATCAGCCAACGGACGGACTTAGAGTTGCGCACCCTGCTCAGCGAATTCACGGAAACTCTCGATTTCCTTCCCCTAGACGATCTGATGATCAGCGAAAGGGCTTGGGACCATGTAAGAGAGTCAGATCTTGATCCCAAGAGTATATTTGCTCATCCTGCGTTACTTCGTAAGTATCCCAAACTCTCGGCTTACTATCGGGGCATTGCCTTGTTACCGCAGAAGCGGGTGGCGGAGATTGCTATGCCAGTCAGCACTTGGGAGGATGGTAGCCGCAAAGCGCCGGTTACGGACCAACAAAGCAAGGAAGTAGCTCGCTTATATAATGCGGTAGTCTCATCAATCATTGAAGGGGCGACGAATTGGACTCTAGAGAATGGATATAGGAACATCATTGCCAATATGGGCATCGGGCTTGATGGGACTTTTCGGAATATTATAGGACAAGACGCTGAAAATCTGATAAGAACGCGCATAGCCAATTGGTTGGACAAGAATCAGTTGATCATTAAAGCCAATAAGGACAGGACTGTATTTAAGTTGCCAAAGGACTATTCGATGCACTATGGCTCGGAGCCTGACATTCTCTTTCGGCAAGTGCAGCACGACATAGAACAGATAGTGGCTACTATCGAAATCAAGGGCGGCAAGGACCCCGCCGGGGCACTTGAAAGACTTGGCGCAATGCAGAAGAGTTTTGAGGCCACGCCTCCTGGTTGTGTGAACATACTTATAGCCGGTGTAGTCACTTCTGAAATGAAGACTCGCTTAGGCCAAATGGGAATAGAGAAAGTGTACATGCTGGATGATCTTGCTCACGATGGAGAAGAATGGCTGGCCTTCATGAATGAAATATTCCATTACACTGTTAGGATTACTGACTCAACCTTTAAGTAAAACTCAATTTTCTAGATGGTGTCCGGCTCTCACTCCAAGACTGAGCTAGGATATGCGGGCATTTCAAAGACAATGGGGGGGTGGCCTGCTCGTGACCATGTGTGGTGTGTGTTACTGCCAGGAAAGCCGTACGGAACTGGTAGATGAGGTTTTTAGCGTGGATAGGCGGTGGGCACTGGTCGGGGGATTCCGGCCTTGGTGTGCGTTCAGTGTGGCGAGCAGAACTTCAGTCAGGAAACAATGGAGAAGGTCCGATTGATGGTCCACGGAGGAGGCGAGGCTAAGATTTCAGTGCCCATGCAGGTCTACGATTTCGCATCTTCCGCATCCTGAGCCGTATGCTACCATTACGCCCTGAAATTCCAACCGATGGAGGTTGTACATGTCGACGATAGCGCAGGCGGTGATTTCTCGGGAGGCGGGTGCGCCTACCCGTGTGGAGGAGATGGTAGTCGAGGACCCGGGGCCCGGGGAGGCGTTGGTAAGAATTCAGGCCAGCGGGGTGTGTCATACCGACCTCCACTATAAGCTGGGCAAGATTAACAACGAGTTTCCCTTCCTGCTCGGGCACGAGGTCGCGGGAATCGTGGAGTCTGTGGGGGAGGGGGTGGAGTCACCGGGTGTGGGTGAATATGTAGTAATCGCCTGGAGGGCGCCTTGCGGCAACTGCCGGTTCTGCGCTATCGGGCAGCCGCATTTGTGCTCGGCGAGCCTGAATGCCAAGCCTAGGATGTTCGCCAAGAGCGACGGCAAGCAGCTTTCGCCCGCGCTGGGTATCGGAGGGTTTTGCACGCATACCGTCGTTTCGGCGAAGCAGGTTGTACCCGTGCCCCGGGAGTGCCCGCCGGAGCAGGCCTGTCTGCTTGGCTGTGGAGTGACCACGGGGGTCGGGGCGGCGCTTTATACGGGAGGCGTGCGTCGGGGGAGCACGGTGGCGGTCTATGGATGCGGGGGAGTGGGCTGCAGCGTGATCATGGGCGCCAAGTTGGCCAATGCAAAGACTATCATCGGGGTAGACATAGCCGAAAACAAGCTGGCATGGGCTAAGGATTTCGGAGCTACTCACGTAGTCGACGCGACTAAAGGGGACCCGGTTGAAGCGATCAAGGAGATCACGGGGGGCCACGGCGTAGATCACTCCTTCGAGGCGGTCGGGACACCGGCAACGTTGCTGCAGGCGCTTTGGTCTCGAGACCTGGCTGGGACGTGCACGCTGATCGGGGTGCCGGACCCGACGATGGTGATGGAGTTGCCCATGCTGCAGTTCTTCGGGCTCGGGGGATCGTTGAGGGTTAGCTGGTACGGGGACAATCTGCCGTCTCGGGACTTCCCGATGCTGGCCAACTGGTACCTGCAGGGCAAGCTGGACCTGGACCGGGCGGTGACGAAGCTGATCAAGCTGGAGGACGTGGAGGAGGCGTTCGAGGAGATGGAGCGAGGTGAGGTGTTGCGGTCTGTGATCCAGTTTCCGAGTTAGGGGGTACTCCGCCCCCCGCTCCGTCCCTTCCCGTTCGTGAGACCCCCTTCGAGAGCCTCAGGACAGGCTTCGACTCTGCTCAGGGCGAACGGAAATGGACGGACCGCCACCCCAAAAGCATCATCGAACTGCCACCAAGTGCATCGCAGTTGGTGGCAGTTTTTTATGAGAAGAGACGTGATAACCTCTCGTTCCCGATACTAACGCCTAGGCGTGGGAGTGCCTTAGGCGCGGGGTTCGACCATGGTCTTGGGGTCGAGGATGCGGGAGAGGTCATCCTCGGAAAGGTTGGTGAGCTCTCGGGCGACTTCCCGGATGGTGCGGTCACTCTTTGCGGCTTCTTTAGCGATTTGGGCGGCGAGGTCGTAGCCGATGACAGGGGCTAAGGAAGTGCCGATCATAAGGCCTCGCTCCACGGTCTTCGGGCCCCGGTCGGTGGCTTGAAGACCCTCGATGCACTGGCTGGAGAAGTTGTCGGCGGCGGCGGCGAGAATGGAGATTGACTGCAGGAGATTGTAGGCGGCCACGGGCATCATCAGGTTGATTTCGAAGTAGCTGTCCTGGGCCGCAGCGGCGATGGCCGTATCGTTGCCCTTGACCTGGGCGCAGACCTGGATGACGGATTCCGGAATGACCGGGTTGACCTTGCCGGGCATGATGGAGCTTCCGGGCTGGACTTCGGGGAGGGCTAGCTCGCCGATGCCGGCCCTCGGGCCTGAGCCCATCCAGCGGATGTCGTTGGCTATCTTAGTGAGGCTAATGGCGATGGTTCGGAGGACGGCGCTGGACTCGACGACGGCGTCGAGGGTGTTCTGGGCCTGGAAGTGGTTCTCGGTTTCTCGAATTTCCACGCCGCCCAACTCAGAGACGCGGGCGGTGACGCGGGCGGCGAACTCGGGGTGGGTGTTGACGCCCGTGCCTACGGCGGTGCCGCCGAGGGCGACCTGTGAAAGCTCTTCTCGGGCGTGGGAGAGGCGTCGGATGCCGAGCTTGATCTGGCCAGCGTAACCAAGAAACTCCTGGCCAAGACGCACGGGGGTCGCGTCCTGTAGGTGGGTGCGGCCGGTCTTGATGATGTCCCAGAACTCTCGGGACTTGGATTCAAGGGCCGCCTGGGTGCGCTGGAGGGCGGGGATGAGGTTGGTCTCGATTTCGGTAAGGGCAGCGAGGTGCATTGTCGTGGGGATGACGTCGTTGGAGGACTGGCCCTTGTTTACGTGGTCGTTGGGGTGGACGAGCCGGGAGCCGATGTCGCCGCCCATGATCTCGGAGGCTCGGTTGGCGATGACCTCGTTGGCATTCATATTAGTAGAGGTGCCGGAGCCGGTCTGGAAGACGTCGAGGACGAAATGGTCATCAAGTTTGCCGTCGACGACCTCCTGGGCGGCCTGGACGATGGCGTCCTTTTTGTCGGTGTCCAGCAATCCGAGGCCGGAGTTGACCTCGGCGGCGGTGAGCTTTATCAGGCCGAGGGCTCGGATGAAGGAGCGGGGGAACCTCAGGTCACTGATGGGGAAGTTGAGGACGGCCCGCATGGTAGAAGCGCCGTAGTAGGCGTCGGCGGGGACCTCCATCGGGCCCATGGAGTCTTTTTCTATTCGGGTGGGTTGTTCAGCGGTCAAGTCGAGTACTCCTTTCGGGGTGGTCGTCTCGGGGGACAACTGTAATAAGCGGGTGTGCGGGCGTCAACCTAGAGGTGTCCCTTGCGCTCGACCCTTCGACTCGTCTCAGTGAGGGCTGTATGCCTCGCCCCGGAGGGTGCGATATTTAGTTGTGGGGGGTGAGTAGGGGGTATGGGAGTCAGGCGGGTCCTTTCGTGTATGGGGAGAAGGGTGTGGGCGCCCCATTTGGGGCGCCCACACCTAGGGCGACTGGCCGGTCGTCCCTACTGGAGGAAAGGGAAGAGTTGAAGGGGTGGATTCCGGCTCGAAGGCCAGAATGACGGAAAGGGGACAGGATGAGGATGAGGTTTGCCAGCGCTCCCTCTGCGGCCCGGAACGGGGTGCGGGAAATCATCTGCGGGTTAGCGCAGGCATCCGCTTCTACGCCGAGGAGGGCGGAGCGGGAAATCATCTGCGGGTTAGCGCAGGCATCCGCTTCTACGCCGAGGAGGGCGGAGCGGGAAATCATCCGCGACGTATAGCCGCAGGCATCCGCTTCTACGCCAAGGGAGGCGGAGCAGGAAATCATCCGCGATAAAACGCGGGCATCCACGGTCGTGGGGCAAGCTCGCTGGGGGTATGAGCCATGGGGTATCATCCGCGGCGAGGGAACGCGGGCATCCGCGGCGCGATGGCGCTGCGGGAAAGGGGGCCGAGAGGGAGCGCTGGCTACTATGGACTTCCTCAGTGGGTCTAATGGGTTGCCAAGGAACACGGGGATGGGTTGGAGCCAAAGGAGGAGGTGCGTGTCGGTGGCCGGGCGGTCCCATACCGCTCGGTTACGACGGGCCGATGTGGTGGCCATGCGACTCATGGGACTCCTTTGGTCCATTTCCTGGATAGGGCCGACGTACAGGGTCGCAGCCTTGGGGATAAAATAGCACGTCTGTTTCAATAGAGTCAAGGGGATGGGGGCATGGCTTGATGGGCTAAGACGGATGGCTAGGATTGGCAGGGGTCAGGGCGGGTCGTAACCCGTCCCTACAGGGATGGATTCCGGCTCGGCGCACGCCAAAGACGCATCCTCCCGAGGCGGACGTTCCGCTTGCAGCATCTTCGACTGGCTCTCGGCGGGTGGAATCACGGAGGGGGGTGTTGGACGGGTGCGACGGTTTGGCAGTGCGGGGCTCCCCCCACTCGACCCTTCGACGGCGCTCAGGGTGAGCGGCCCCTCGGCCCCAGGGATGGATTCACGCCTCGGCGGCCGGAATGACGGAAGGGGTTCAATGGATTTTTATAACAAAACAGATTATAATTCCCCTAGACATTCAGTTCGGTGGCTCACCGGGGCACCCGCTTTACCGGCAGGCCCCGGTTTTTGATGTAATAGACCCACAGCACACACCGAAAAACCAAGTCGACACGGACAATACGGATGGCAAGCAAGGCCACTATTCAGGCAATAGCCGACCAAGAATACAAGTACGGTTTCGTCACTGATATTGAACAGGATAGGTTGGCGCCCGGCCTTAGTGAAGACGTAGTCCGGTGGATCTCGGCGAAAAAGGGCGAGCCCGAATTCATGCTGGAATGGCGGCTGCGGGCCTACAGGCATTGGCTCACGATGAAGGAGCCCTCCTGGCAGAACGTCACCTATCCGCCAATCAACTATCAAGATATCGTTTACTTTGCTGCTCCCAAGAAGGCTCCCAATAGCCTGGACGAAGTGGACCCCGAGCTTCTGGAGACCTACGAAAAGCTGGGCATTTCCCTGGATGAGCAGAAGTGGCTGGCTGGGGTCGCGGTGGACGCGGTGTTCGACAGCGTGTCGGTGGCCACGACTCACCAGGAGCGGCTGGCCAAGATAGGTATCATTTTCTGCTCCTTCTCTGAGGCTGTGCACAAATACCCGGATCTGATTAAGAAATATCTGGGGTCGGTGGTGCCTTATACCGACAACTTCTTCGCAACGCTTAACTCGGCAGTATTTAGCGATGGGTCATTCTGTTATATCCCGAAGGGGGTCAGGTGTCCGGTCGAGCTTTCCACCTATTTCAGGATCAACGCTCGGGACACGGGGCAGTTCGAACGGACTTTGATCGTGGCCGACGAAGGCAGCTACGTGAGCTACCTGGAAGGCTGCACGGCGCCGATGCGGGACGAGAACCAGCTTCATGCCGCAGTGGTCGAACTGGTGGCTCTCGGGAACGCCGAGATCAAGTACGCGACCGTACAGAACTGGTACCCCGGTGACAAGAATGGCAAGGGCGGCATCTATAATTTCGTCACGAAGCGGGGCAAGTGTGCGGGAGATGACTCCCGGATATCGTGGACGCAGGTTGAGACGGGATCGGCGATAACGTGGAAGTACCCGGGTGTAATTTTGCAGGGAGACCGGTCCGTGGGTGAGTTCTACTCGATAGCGCTGACCAACAACTACCAGCAGGCGGACACGGGCACGAAGATGATCCACCTGGGCCGGGACACGAAGAGCACTATCGTGTCGAAGGCCATATCGGCGGGGCATGGGAACAACACATACCGGGGCTTGGTGAGAATCGGGCCAAGGGCGGGTGGTTCCAAGAACTATACCCAGTGCGACTCCCTGCTTATCGGGGACCAGTGCGGGGCCCACACCTTCCCATATGTAGAAGTTAAGAACAGTTCCTCCAACATGGAGCACGAGGCAACCACCTCCAAGATAAACGAGGAGCAGCTGTTTTACTGCCAGCAGAGGGGTATCTCGCTGGAGAATGCCGTAGGGCTGATAGTGAGCGGGTTCTGCCGGGACGTGGTGAAAAAGCTGCCTTTTGAGTTTGCAGTGGAGGCGAGTCGGCTTCTAGGGGTGAGTCTCGAAGGGTCGACGGGGTAGGCGGAACCGACTTGCTCGAGATCAGAGACCTTCACGCGGGAGTCGGGGATGTACCCATCCTCAATGGTATAAACCTCACGGTCAAGGCCGGGGAGCTTCATGCCATCATGGGGCCGAACGGCTCCGGTAAGAGCACACTGGCGCGTGTACTGTCCGGGCACCATTCTTACACCTGCACCAAGGGTGAGATTCTATACAAAGGCAAGTCTCTGCTGGACGTGCCGCCGGAAGACCGGGCCCGGGAAGGCGTATTCATGGCCTTCCAATACCCCTACGAGATTCCGGGGGTATCCAACCAGGAGTTTTTGAAGACTGCGTACAACTCACTGCAGCAGCACAGAGGCCTGCCGGAGATGGACGCCGTGGAGTTCTACCGCTTCCTTCAGGACAAGCTGAAGTTGGTCGAGATGGACCCGGCATATCTGTCGCGACCGCTGAACGACGGCTTTTCCGGCGGTGAAAAGAAGAGGAATGAAATTCTCCAGATGGCCGTTCTCGAACCCGATCTGGCAGTGCTCGACGAGACGGACTCCGGTCTGGACATCGACGCCCTCAGAATCGTATCCGACGGGATTAACCAGCTGAGGAGCCCCTCGAAGGCCGTAGTCCTCATTACCCACTATCAGAGGATGCTAGATTACGTTGACCCGGACTACGTTCACGTACTGATGGACGGACGCATCGTAGAGTCGGGCGACGGGAGCCTGGCCCACCACCTGGAAGAGCAGGGCTACGACTGGGTGCGGGAGCAGGCAGCAAAGACTTAGTCGGTTCGCCAATCCCCAGGGAGAAACCCACATTGGTGCAGGTCCGTAGCAGCGACTACTCATATGTCGGTCAGTTCGAGACCCTTCAATCGTCCGAAGGCGATTGGGCCCCGGCTTGGCTGAAATCGCTCCGCCGAGAAGCCTTTCGAGAATTCGAGACTCTTGGCTTTCCCACGACGCGGAACGAGGACTGGAAATACACCAACGTCGCGCCGATGGCCAGGCAGAAGTTTGCGCTGGCGGGCAGGACAGGAGCGGAAGCGGCTTCGTCGCTGTTACCAGACTTTCCGGGACTTAACTTCTACGGAGGGCTGTGCGTCGGCCGGGCACCTTCGGGTGAAGGGTTACCGGATTCGATTCGGGTGATGAGTCTGGCGTCGGCTTTGAAGGATTCGCCGGAGCTGATAGAACCGCACCTGAACAGGCAGTCCGCCGAGCGACCCAACGGGTTTGTCGCACTTAACAATGCGTTCCTTAGGGACGGTGGATTCGTGCACGTGCCGGCCGGCACTGCGGCGCCTTCGCCCATTGTGCTCTCATTCGCTGCGGACTCGGGAGTGACTCCCTGCATGGCCAATCCGTACAACTTGATCGTATTGGGGGAGGGTTCCCGGGCTACGGTGATAGAGCAATACGGCGGCGGTGATAGCGTTTACCTGACCAATGCTGTTACGGAAATTGTAATAGGGCCCGGGGCTCGACTCGATTATTTCAAGGTGCAGGCAGAGGGGACTAAGGCCTATCACGTTGGGACGACCAACGCGACGCTTGCGAGAAACAGCGAATTCTCTTCTTTTTCACTGGACATAGGGGCCAGGATAGGGAGGAATGATTTGTCGGTGCGGCTGGATGGAGAGGGAGCGGCGTGCGAAATGAACGGGCTTTACATAGCCTCGGAAAATCATCACGTGGACAACCATACGTCGGTGGACCACAGGAGCTCATTCACGCCAAGTCGGCAGTTGTATAAGGGAGTGTTGGCGGGCAGCGCCAGGGGTGTGTTCAACGGCAAGGTGATAGCGCGGCGCGGGACTCATCAGGTCGACGCACAGCAGGCCAATAACAACCTTTTGATTTCGGACAAGGCGATGATCGACACCAAGCCCCAGCTGGAAATATTCGCAGACGACCTGAAATGTTCCCACGGAGCGACAGTGGGTCAACTGGACGCGGAGCAGATATTTTATTTGGCCAGCCGGGGTATCGGGCCGGGGCAGGCAAAACGAATACTGACGTACGGCTTTGCGACATCGGTTGTAGCGAAAGTGGCCGACTCCCGCATCAGAGACCACCTGATGACCCTGGTGGACGGAGAGTTCTCCAAGTTTGCCGAGTCGGGCGCGTTCGAGGAGGCCCGGTGAGCACATCCGTGTCGAGAGACGGCGCCAGGCCCCTGGACGAGCGGGAGGCCGCAAGGCTCAGAAGCGAGTTCCCGGCCCTTAACCAGGAGGTCAGGGGCAAGCCGCTGGTATATCTCGACAATGCGGCCACGAGCCAGAAGCCTCAAGCCGTTATAGACGTGATCAGCGATTACTACTCGCGCTACAACGCCAACGTTCACCGCGGGCTCCATGCTCTCAGCGAGATGGCGACCGCAGAGTACGAAGGGTCACGAACCAAGGTGCGGAGGTTCATCAACGCAGCCGAGGACCGGGAAATCATCTTCGTAAAGGGCACGACAGACGGGATAAACCTGGTGGCTGCGAGCTACGGCCGGGACCGGGTGGGGGCGGGGGATGAAATCGTGATCTCGGAGATGGAGCACCACTCGAACATTGTGCCGTGGCAGGTAGTGTGCGAGCAGACGGGAGCCGTGCTGAAGGTAGTTCCCTTCAACGAGGACGGGGAACTGCTCATGGACGAATATGAGCGGATCCTGGGGCCTCGGACGAAGCTGGTGTCCATGGCGCACACGTCGAACGCGCTGGGAACGGTTAACCCGGTGAAGACGATAGTCGAGATGGCCCACAGCCGGGGCATACCAGTACTTATCGACGCGGCGCAGGCCGTGCCTCATGGCCCGGTGGACGTGCAGGACATCGACTGCGACTTCCTGGCGTTTTCCTCTCACAAGGTGTTCGGGCCCACGGGTATGGGGGCGCTTTACGGCAAAGCGGACCTGCTTGAATCGATGCCTCCCTACCAGGGCGGTGGGGACATGATCAAGTCGGTAACGTTCGAGAAAACGGTGTATAACGACCTGCCCTACAAGTTCGAGGCGGGGACGCCGAATATAGCCGGAGCTATAGGCTTGGGCGCGGCGATTGACTATGTGGAGGAGGTGGGGATGGGACGGATTGCAGCATACGAAAGCTCGCTGCTGAGCTATGCCCACGAGGCGCTATCATCGATAGAACGTGTGCGGATTCTGGGGACGGCCCGTAAGAAGGCGGGTGTCGTGTCTTTCCTGCTTGACGGCATTCACGCCCACGACGTGGGAACGATACTGGACACGGAAGGGGTGGCAATCCGCACGGGCCACCACTGCGCCCAGCCGGTGATGCAGCACTTCGGGATTGCGGCGACGGCCAGGGCATCGCTCGCATTTTACAACACCAAGTCTGATATAGACGCCCTGGTCAAGGGGCTAGACAAAGTAATAGAGGTCTTTGGCACATGAGCGATCTTTCAGACCTGTATCAGCAGGCCGTGCTGGACCACAACAATCGGCCCCGAAACTTCGGGCCTCTTGAAAACGCAAACGGCTCGGCGCAAGGGTACAACCCGCTGTGCGGGGACATAATAAACGTGGAGGTCGTGCTGGACGGGGAGACTATCAGGGCTGTTGGGTTTCAGGGGGATGGGTGCGCTATATCCAAGGCGTCGGCATCGATGATGACGGAGATGGTGAAGGGTTTGAATAAAGAGGATGCCCAGGAGTTGTTTGAACTGTTCCACAAGTCGGTAACCGGGGAGACCGACATGGATATGATGGAGGCCATCGATAGGCTGGGCAAGCTAGCGGCGCTGACTGGGGTCAGCCAATTCCCGTTGCGGGTCAAGTGCGCAAGCCTGGCATGGCATACCCTGAAGGCCGCTCTACTTGGTGAGGGGGAGAAGGTAACTACGGAGTAGGTACTCAGACTATTTTTTCAGAAAGAAGGAATCGGCGAAAGAGGCTAGCGCTTTCGCCGATTCCTTTTGTGTTTGAAGGGAGGAAGTGAGTGGAGTGCGCCGCACTCCGTTTAGCCTTAAGCCATTCAGCCCTTTGACTCTATGCGGGCGAGGATGTCACGGATTTCGGTTAGGACGGAGTCGGCATCACCGGAAGTGGCAGGGGAGGGGGTAGGGGTAGCAGCGGGCTGAACCCCTTCCACCGACCTTTCCCGTTCACGCAGGATGGCGTCCCGGAACTCTACTGCGTCTATGACGCCTATCAGATCGCCCTCAGTGCCGGAGGTCTGCCCGGACTGGCCTGCGGTCTCGACCTTAAGGCCGCGGATGCGGAAGAATCGCATCAGGGGGCCATCGTGGAGCCGGACGTCGGTGATACGGCTCAGGGGAATGGTGATTTCTTTACGGAAGTAGACGCCTTTCCCGATTTCGAGGGTGGTTGGGGTGAGCCGAACGGAGAGGCGGCGTATGGACTCGGGGCCGTACCACAGGCTAAAAATCAGCCAGAACGGTATAAAGAGAATTCCGACTACGGTGATGACAAGGAACATGGACACCCAAATGCGGTAGTATCCAATATAGCGCCTGTCAAATTGGCCTTCCATGATGACTTTGGAACCCGATGGCGATGTCATGGGCAAGCCCCTAGAGGGAAACTGTGATATGGAACCGTAAGGGACTTATATACTTAACGCTACTAAAGGGAATTATATAGGGTTTTACCCTCAGCTATTTCCGCAGTCCCTCTTTCACTCTCTGCTCTATACGCGGGTCGCCCAGATTACCAGACATATAATCCGTACCAAGTGACCATAAGTCACTAGGGTAGAAACCAAATGAAAGCGAAAAGGAAGCATCAACTTTATCACTCAAAAGGTTAACTCTCCTTGCCCAAGCAGCCCCTGGGCCACAACCTTCCCCATACCCGCATAGAAGAAACTCTGGGTCATTTTTCATTTCTTGCAATTCGTTCCACAATTGCCTGGCCTCTGCCAAGTAACGCCTGTTCGTAGGGCTTGTAATACTCGCGGGGGTTCTAACCGCACTCCGCTCCCTCGCCTCGGTAATAACTTGATCTGTATTAGTTACCGCTTCCTCGCTGGGAGCCTCGCCGTCCTCCACAAATATTGCTATGGTTACTATGATGGTAACCAGAACTAATGAGCCAACGATGAAGCCAAGCAAAATCCTCCGAGTGTTCTGTGACAAATGATGCCCCTCTTGCTGCTACGGTGAGGAACGGGTGACTTCTCATAGCGATGTTCCTGCCAATCGTAATGTGCTTCCTCGTGATACCAGTGCTGTTTGTCCATCTTACATCAAAATGCCTCGGTGAATTATGGAGGAGATCAATTGAATCACTGGCGCAGGGCGTATTTTCTGACGCAGGATAGACATGTTGACGCAGTGCGACAGGGGATAATAAACTCCCACAACACCAGCATTGTGCTCCGGTAGCTAAACTTAGACCGCAACGATACCCACGATAGGGAGGTGACCCATGAAAGCAGCCGTACTACGCGAGGTCGATACCCCGCTAACCATTGAGGACGTACAGATCGATGATCCCGGGCCGAACGAGGTGGTGGTGCGGACGGTAGCCTCGGGGGTGTGTCACAGCAACCTTCACTACATGGAGGGCAAGTACTCGTTTCCCTTGCCTACCGTGTTGGGTGACGAGGCGGCGGGGATTATAGAGGCCGTGGGGTCGATGGTGACCTACGTCAAGCCGGGAGACCATGTGATCACCTGCCTGTCGGTATTCTGCGGCGTATGCGACAAGTGCCTTAGCGGGCATCCAAACCTATGCCGTAGTAAGGGAATGGAACGTCTCCCCACCGAGCCTCCCCGCCTGCGACAGAACGGGGACATAATGCACCAGTTCTCGTTCCTGTCCACGTTCGCCGAGTACATGCTGGTCCACGAAAATGCCACCTGCAAGATTCGGAAGGACGTTCCCCTGGAAGAGGTGGCATTGATCGGGTGTGCCGTGACCACGGGAGTGGGTGCAGCGCTGAACACGGCCAAAGTGGCCCCCGGAAGCACGGTGGCGGTGCTGGGGTTGGGGGGCATAGGCTTGAGCGCCTTGCAGGGGGCAGTGCTTGCGGGTGCGGAGCGAATCATAGCCATCGATACGATAGAGACTAAGCTGGCGCTGGCGAGGGAACTCGGGGCCACGGACGTGATTGACGCCTCGGGTGGGGGGACGGTGGAAAAGGTGCTGATGCTTTCGCCGAGGGGCGTCGACTACTCATTCGAGGCTATCGGGCTGAAAGAGACGGCGGAGCAGGCGTATAACATGCTCGATAGCGGTGGCTTGGCCACGGTTATCGGGATGATCCCGGAAGGGACGATGATTCACATCGACGGCCCTTCGCTATTGAGCGAGAGAAGGATTGGCGGGAGCAGCATGGGCTCAAACAGGTTCCGGATCGACATGCCCCGCTACATAGAGCTGTATCTTCAAGGGCGACTGAAGCTGAAGGAGATGATCTCCCAGGAGCTTAGTCTGGACGAAGTTAACAAAGCCTTCGACGACATGAAGGAAGGCCACCTGGCCCGCACCGTGCTCACTTTTAACTAGCCCGACCAAATGACAACACGAATAACCAAGGCCGTTTGACCCAATCCATAGGAGGACCCCTGAAATGAAGATGAAAGCAGCTGTCATGAGAGCGCCCTTCGAGCCCGTAACCATCGAAGAGGTTGACATTGGAGAGCCCGGGCCCCGAGAGATCCTGATTAAGACCGGGGCCTCCGGTGTCTGCCACAGCGACCTTCACTACGTGGACGGGCTGTACAAGCACAATCTGCCGACGATTCTCGGGCACGAGGCTGCGGGGACGGTGGAGAAGGTCGGATCCCTGGTGACGTACCATCAGCCGGGAGACAGGGTCATAACCTGTCTATCGGTGTTCTGCGGCACCTGTGACAAGTGCATCCGGGGCGAGATGGTGAATTGCAGGGGGATAGGCCTCAAAAGGGCGCCTAGCGAGCCACCTCGCCTGCACAAGGGCGACGAGGTAATCCACCAAGCGATGAGCCTCTCCTCCTTTGCGGAGTACATGCTGGTACACGAGAATGCGGCTGTGGTTGTGGAAGAAGACGTGCCCATCGAGGTCCAGGCTCTTATAGGCTGTGGCGTGACCACGGGGGTCGGGGCGGCTATGAGGACGGCGAGGGTGATCCCAGGGAGCACGGTGGCGGTTGTGGGGTGTGGGGGGGTGGGGCTGAGCGCGATCAACGGAGCGATTATCGCGGGCGCGGCCCGAGTCATTGCCATAGACGCTGTGGAAGACAAGCTTGGGTTCGCGCAGAGGGTTGGGGCGACGGACGTGATCGACGCGTCGAAGGGCGGGGTGGTGGAGAAGGTGAAGATGCTCACCGGCGGCAGAGGAGTGGACTACTCCTTCGAAGCGATCGGGAAGGCCGTGACGGCGGAACAGTGCTTCGACATGCTCGATGCAGGGGGCACGGCCACGATTATCGGGATGATCCCGCAGGGGACGAAGATTACGATAGACGGCCCATCCATGCTGGACGGGCGCCGAATCCAGGGAAGCAACATGGGATCCAACCACTTCCGTGTGGACATGCCACAGTACATGGAGCTGTACCGGCAGGGACGGCTGAAGCTGGATGAGATAATCTCCAAGCGGATCAAGCTGGAGGACATCAACGAGGCTTTCGCCGACATGAGGGATGCGCACATAGCCCGAAGCGTCATCATGTTCAACTAGCCCGGGCCCCGGAGGGCAGCTTAGATGCAGCAGCACGAATACGACGCCATCATCATCGGGGCGGGGCACAACGGTCTCGTCACGGCGGGATACCTGGCCCAGGAAGGTCTGAAAGTCCTGGCGCTAGAGCGGCTTGAAATGGTGGGCGGCGCCGTGGTCAGCGACGAACTCGCCCCGGGCTTCACCATCCCATACTGCGCCTACATTCTGCACATCATGCAGGGCCGGGTGATCGACGACCTGAAGTTGAGGGATAACGGGCTGGACATAATACCGTTCACGACGTTCCGGTTCGACCCGTTCCCGGACGGCAACTACATCATGACGTACCGGGAGCAGCACCGGAACGCGGCGGAGCTGGCCCGGTTCTCGGAGCGGGACGCCCAGGCTTTCCCCGAATGGGCGAGCTTCTGGGAGCGGGCCTCGGCGATCCTGCACAGGTACTGGTTCCGGGAGCCTCCGACACTGGCGGAGGTGTACCAGGACGTGAGGGGCACCAGTGACGAGGAAGTATGGGAGACCATGCTCACCGTCAGCATGAGGGACCTGGTAGACAGGCACTTCGAGCATCCGCAGGTGAAGGCCCACTTCATCGATGCCCAGGACGCCGGTGACCCGAGCGCACCGGGCAGCATACTGAGCCTGGCCTACCTGAAGGTGAACGCATTCACCAAACCGGAGAATTACGGAATACCGCGCGGGGGCATGAGCCAACTGCCATTCGCAATGGCCCGGTATGCCAAGTCCCTCGGGGTCGAGATCAGGTTGAACACTGTAGTCGACAAGGTAATTGTCGAAGACGGGACGGCGGTCGGAGTGAGGCTGGAGGGCGGTGAAGAGATCAGGAGCTTCATGGTCGTGTCCAACGCCGACCCGAAGCGCACTTATCGGGACCTGGTAGACGCGGCGGACGTGGATGCGGCAACGAAGACCAAGGTGGACGGACTTAGTACCCGGGCGAACTGCGTCAAGCTGCTGGTGGCGCTAAGGGAACTCCCAGACTTCAGCAGTTACCTGGGAGAAGGGTACGACCCTCGGCTCACCGCCTACTTCCGCATCTGTCCCTCGGTGGACTACTTCCAGCAGAGCTGGGACGACGCCAAGAACGGCTATCCATCAAGCTGTCCGGTAATGAACGTTCAGATGCCATCGATCTACGACAAGTCGTTGACACCGGCGGGCCACCACGTGCTTTCGTCGTGGACGCTGTACGCGCCTGCGGAGCTGAAAGATGGTTCCTGGGACGTGGAGGGGACGAAGGTCGGGGAGCAACTGATAGACATACTGACGACCTATGCGCCCAACTTCCGGGAGTCGATAGTCGACTGGACGTTGCAGACGCCGGAGGACATCGAGATCAGGCAGTTCCTGACGGATGGCAACATCCGGCACATAGACATAACGACGAAGCAGATTTTCTCGGGGCGGATGCCGTACCGGTCGAACATCTCCCGGTTCTACATGTGTGGGTCGGGGACGCACCCCGGCGGAGAGATCACTGGGGCCCCGGGACACAACGCCGCAAAGGCGATACTGAAAGACCTGGAGCGGGTGGCGGTCTAGCCCCGGTCCTCGCCCCAGACGACTTCCTGGTCCTGCGGAGTGGACTGGAGGGACTTGAGTGCCCTCTCGACGAGTCTTCGGCGGAATGCCTTTTCTTCGTCGGGGGGGAGGCTGGGGTCGCCTGTAGTCGTTGTTACCGACTTGCCCTGGACGATGCGGTTTGCACCGATGCTCTGAGCCAAGGGGACCATTGCGGTGATGAAGGCGGTGGGCAGACCGGCCCGTTCCAACTCTTTGGCGAGCGTAGCGCCGCTACGCGTACCCGTGCCTCAGGTGCCGGTGAGGATCACCCCCTGGACACCAGCGGCCTGAAGCTCGGCGGCGATGTCCTGGCCGAACTGTTTCATGTCGGCTACGTAACCAAGGTTCCCGACTGTCGAGTACATATACTCATGGACCTTGCCTATGGCCTTTTCCTCTTCCAGGTCACGCATCACGTCAAGGGGCACGACCCTGTCCGGGTCGCCGTTTAGCTTGGTGGTGTCGAAGCCGCCGTGGACCGACTGCCATTTCTCGGCTGTGAGGTCTGAAGTGTCGCCGATGTCGTAACGGGCCCAGTGTCGGGCCCAGCCGCTGGGAATCTTATCGGGGTTGCCCCTGGGGACGACACCGCCCTCGGTGACGAGGGCGATACGGGCTTCGGCCAGGGACTCGATGGCGGGCGCTGGGGCTATCTTCTCCATGGTGGGGAGGGGCCACTCGGTCTCGAAAGGCTCACCTCTGACCTTCTTGAGGGCCATGTCGACAAGTCTCTGGGCCATGGTCTTTTCGTGGATCTGGGTCTTGACCCGGCCGGTGGGTATATAGCCGTCCTCGTCGGCGGGTCCGAGCTCCTCACCGCGCCCGAGCTTCAAGGCGAGCTTAGTCATAGCCGAGATGGCGGCTGGCATCCCGACTGCGGTCTCGGCGGTGGAGGCGATGTAGACTTGGCCTTTGTACTGCTCGGCGCCAGGGCTGGCGGGGTGCATTCCGGCCAGGACGGGAATGCCGAGGGAAGAAGCAACCTTTTGGCAGACCTGGGCGCAGGCGAGGCCGTAGCGCCCCGACCCGAAAGCGGGCCCGGCGACGAGAACGTCGGCACTGGAGTCACGTACCATATCGACGATGAGGTCGAGGGCCTCGTCCTGATGTTCTGTGAAATAGGTGTCGCCACAGAAGACAGTGGCAACCACGGCACCATTGCCGGATGCGGTGAGAGTCTGGTGGAGGGAGTTGCCGGGGCCGAGGGGTCGCGACTCGGTACCCGGAGGGGTGTTGGCCTTGTCCTCGCCGCCGATGCCGGCGAAGAACTGGTTCAAATAGTGAACGACCTTAAGCTGCGTCATGGTGTCTACTCCCTGGCGGTGACTATGGTCAACGGTGCAAGGTAGCTCGATGGGGGGAGTATACACCCGGTTTGGTTGTTAGAGGGTTAGTAGTGGGTAATTGGTGGGGGGTGAGGCTCCTTTCGTGGGTGCGGAGTGCGAGAGAGGAGTGGGGCGGTTCGCGAACCGCTCCTACGGGGGAGGAGGGGTTGGGGATGGAATGTCCCGGACGGTTGCGCAGGAAGACGGCGACGCCTGTACCGATGCCTTTTGTCCGCCACAGCGGATGTTCCACATCAGCGACGACTCTGCGACAGCCCCAAACTTCTGAGAGGATGTGGAGGAGACGCGAGGGAATCTCGGTGTGGGGCAGTCTCGACCACCAGAAGTACCCGGCCATACGGAGACATGGGGGCGTGGCTCCTGTGCCGTCGCGGTGTGGGATAGCCTCTCCGAGGGCTACGACGGTGGAGTCTCTGGGCGCGATGGCTCTGTTGAGCAGCATGACACCGTGCTCGATGGCGTCGCCCGGGGGGGCGAGGGTGGTGCGCCGGGTGAGTGCAGCGCGCACTTGGCAGGGGCCCTTGGAAAGGGCATGCCGGTTCTTGTCCAGGGACCTTCCATAGCCGGTCACGTGGACCGGGGGGAACAGTGATTGATCGCTGCGGAGGCTGAGGCATTGGGCCTTGGGGCAGCGCTTGTAGTGGGGGGTGTGAAGGGGGACGATGGGTGGAAAGGGGTGGGGTAAGAGGCGCGTGCCGTGGGCCCGGCGGTCCCATACCGCTCGGTGACGACGGGCCGATGTGTGGGCCATGCGACTCATGGGACTCTTTGGTCCTTTCCTGATTAGGGCCGACGCACTAGGTCGGGCCTGGGTGTGAATATAGTACACATGTACAAGTTGAGTCAAGGGGATGATGTCACATTTGTGGGAGGACGTTGCGCATCCGCAACGGAATGGCAGGGTGTGAGCCGCTCACCGCTCGACCCTTCAAGAGCCTTAGGATGAGCGGCCCCGCATGAAAGACGGGACGACCCGACCCCGCATCCGGCA
Source organism: Dehalococcoidia bacterium (assembly GCA_965222055.1). Lineage (GTDB taxonomy): Bacteria > Chloroflexota > Dehalococcoidia > Plut-88900 > Plut-88900 > Plut-88900. Next base: position 1,776,665 of record CBDCTF010000007.1, on the reverse strand, counting down.
ATGGATTCACGTCACGGCGCACCTTCGGCCTGCGGAGGCAGGAATGACGGAGGGAAGGGGTAGGATAGAGAGGCGGGATTCGTTCGCGCAACGGGGTTTCGCCCCGACCGTCTATCAACTGCTCGAGCGCTACGCGCTGGAGGGGGAAGCGGGCCTTGCCAAGCGCCCCGCCGATGATAGACACGCCCCCGCCGTCTCCGCTACTCTCATCGGCATGCTTGGCCTGAGAGCGGTAAACGAGCGGTCTGGCGAGTGAGAACGCGTATCAAGACGTGCTCGCTCAGGACGGCCATCGCGAGGTGGGTGGCGCGGCGGCTCGTGCCTGCCGTTTTCCCCAAGATCAACCCCCTCGCGCGCGCCCTACTCCGCTCACCACTGCACGGACTGATGAGCCGGCACGTCATCGTCCTGTGCTTCGAGGGCAGGCGCACCGGCAAGCGCTACGAGACACCCGTCGCCTACCGCCGTGCGGACGACGGCGCGCTCGAGGCGTTGACCAGCGTCCACGGCGCGTGGTGGCGGAACCTCGAGCCCGGCGCACTTGGGACGGTCGTCCATTGCGGACGTACCGTTCCCGCGCGCGTCGATGTCGTGCTGGCGTGTGCTTCTACCCAGCTCGAGGCGAGCGCCGAGGCGGTCAGGCGCGCGCTCGCATCCCGCGACCTCCCGCGCCGCGCCATGATGCCCGTCCCGCCAGCGGAGACCGTCCTCCTGCGTATCTGGCCGACCCCCGGAACCGACCGCTCCCCCGACCCTCTCCCGCCCGCCGGTCCTACCGGGTGAGGGTTCGTACGGCAGGCGTGCGCTGTGCCCGAATGATCGTGTGGGTCCCCGCCGACGCAGGGATGACGAAGAAAAGAGGGGGGGACGATGGTAGGCGCGCAGGGACGTCGGTTTCCGCGCACACCATTCAGGTTCCGGCCCCCGTATCAAGTACGGAACCGGCTCTGCCGGAATGAGGGATGGAAGGGAAGGGGCGGACGGACAAGTCCCAGATTTCCATCGGGGCAACGGGATGGCAGTTTAAAGGGGGCCTGGAGGGTATTTCGGCGATAGTTTTGTTGACACTCAATTGGAGCGTCCATATAATCGGAACCCGTTTGTTTAATTGTTCGGGTGTAAACAGGATAGTTCCAGGGAGGCTTCCAATTTGTCCGAGGTAAGGTTGGGGCGAGACGAAAACTTCGAAAGTCTGCTGAAGCGGTTCAATAAGAAAGTGCAGCAGAACGGCATACTTTCCGAGGCCAGGCGCCGTGAATACTACGAGAAGCCAAGCATCAAGCGAAAGAAGAAAATCGCAGCGGCAGCCCGGAAACGGCGTACCGCCGCGCGGAGGTAGCCCCGGGTCCTGTGACCGGATGGGCTGATGTCTCTACGAGAACAACTAGACGCCGATCTGCTTAAGGCGGTGCGCAGTAAGGATGAATTACGGCGCTCCGCCTTACGTCTTATTAAGGCCAGTCTGCAGTCGGATGAGAAGTCCCTGGGAAAGGCCCTGGGTGACGACGGCGTGATTCAAGTCCTGTCTCGGGAGGCGAAGCGGCGGAGAGAGAGCATCGATGCTTTCCAGAAGGGCAATAGGCCGGACCTCGTGGAAAGGGAAGAGGCTGAGCTGGCTCTCATCTCCAGCTACCTGCCCCAGCAACTCAGCGCCGAGGAGATCACTGAGATCGCACGTTCGGTGATAGAGGAAACCGGTGCCGGGGGGCCTGGCGATCGAGGTAAGGTGATGGGGCGGCTGATGCCCCAGGTGAAGGGCAAGGCGGACGGGAAGCTGGTAAGCCAGATAGTCGGGGAGTTGCTGGCCGGGAAATCAGATTGAGCTTCGGTATATATGGGGTCACGGGGCCCGGTCCTCGGCTATCATTAATCAAGGAGCCGGGCTTTAGTTTGTCCGACGGGTTTGGCGATGAGATTTGGAGTAGTTGTATTTCCGGGGACGTGGAGCGACGCCGATTGCTACCACGTACTGGATGAAGTGATTGGCCAAGAGGTCAACTACGTCTGGCACAAGGATACGGACCTGTCGTCCTATGACTGCGTTGTGCTGCCGGGCGGGTTTTCGTATGGCGACTATTTGAGATGCGGGGCTATCGCGCGGTTTTCTCCTGTGATGGAGGCTGTGGTTGATTTTGCCGGACGCGGGGGCCTGGTGATGGGGATATGCAACGGCTTTCAAGTCCTCTGTGAAGCGGGGCTTCTGCCGGGGGCACTGTTGAGAAACGACAGCCTGGAGTTCCGGTGCGAATGGGTCAACCTGAGAGTCGACAACTCGGAGTCGGTGTTTACTGGGAACTGCAAGTCGGGGCAGAGGCTTCGGGTGCCCATTTCTCACGGCGAAGGCCGCTACTACGCCGATGATGCTACGCTGAGCACACTGGACGAAGAGGGCCGCGTCCTGTTCCGCTATTGCGCGGAGGATGGCGCCGTAAGCCCGGAAGCGAATCCCAACGGCTCGCTGAACGGCATAGCCGGCATCATGAACCGAGAGGGGAACGTGTTGGGGATGATGCCTCACCCTGAACGTTGCTGCGAGCCGGTGCTTGGGGGGACGGACGGGCTGTATATCTTCGAGTCGATAGTCGGGGTTGCCGTGCGTCGATGACTCTGCTCCCTTCTCTCTTGCTTCCCGCACGACGCGGTACGGAGTAGTAAATTCGTCCGATGTACTCTTCCGACGAGCCTACCGCGCAAACTTCCCATCCCCCACATGCGTTTTGCAGCACTTGCGGACAGCGCTTACAGCCCAATTGGCAGTTTTGCACCCGGTGCGGAGCCCATATCCATCCTGCCGTAAGCGAGACGTCATTCGGCGCTGTCACGACTGAACCCCAGGGGCCGGGGCGTCGGGTGGCGTGGGGAGTTGGGGACGTGGCTCTGGGCACGGGTTTTTACATCATCCAGGCCATATCTATCTTCGCGATTGTCCTGGTGGTGACGAGGGTCGCGGCAATCGAGAACACGGGGGTGCCCCTGCTGGTGGGGATGCTGCTGGCGCAGCTGGCACTGCCGGTTACGGTCTGGTTCTTCGCAGTGTCTCGACGACGGGTACGTTGGAGCGCCCTGGGATTTTGGCGGAAACCCGCTCTTCGGGATGCGGGGCTAGGAATAGTCGTTCTTATTGCGGAGTTGGTAGTGCAGGCGGTCTATTACCTGATCCTGGAGGCGACGGGTGTCGATACGGACGATTTGTCCCCGACACCCTTCTTGGAAGGCGGTACGGAGTATCTCATCGGGCTGGCCATTTTGGCCGTTGCGGTCGCCCCGTTCGCTGAGGAGTTGTTTTTCAGGGGATTCATCTTCGCAGGGTTGTCGGGGCGGTGGGGGCCGGCATGGGCTGCGGGGATCAGCTCCCTGCTCTTCATGGGGGCGCACCTTGAACCGTTGAGGTTTCCACCGCTCTTCGTCTTGGGCCTGCTGCTTGCATGGCTATATCATAGGACGAGGGCGCTGTGGGCCCCGATGCTCGTCCATTTTTTGAATAACGCTATCGCCGTGGGGGCGCTGTTTGCCGATCTTTACTGACTTAAGTCTAAAGCACGGGCCGAGTGCAGCATAGGATGAACGTAACCTCCGAGGCCCTGGACCAGCTTGCCATCTCCCCCGAGGAGTACGCGTTAGCCGTGGACAAGCTCGGGAGAGAGCCTAACCTGGTCGAACTGGGGATTATCGGGTCTCTTTGGAGTGAGCATTGCAGTTACAAGCACTCCAAGCCTTTGCTGAGGATGTTCCCATCGGGTGGTGAAAGGGTGCTGGTGGAGCCGGGTGCGGAAAACGCCGGCGCCATCGATATTGGAGACGGGTTGGCGGTGGTGATGAAAATCGAGTCACATAATCATCCCTCGGCCATCGAGCCGTACGAAGGGGCGGCGACGGGGGTGGGGGGCATAGTACGGGACATTTTCACGATGGGTGCGAGACCAATCGCCCTGATGAATTCTCTTCGATTCGGGCCCCTGGACTCGGCGCGGAATCGTTACCTGTTCAACGGGGTGGTGAGCGGCATAAGCGGGTATGGCAACTGTCTCGGGATACCCAACGTTGGGGGTGAGGTGGTGTTTTCGCCGACGTATTCGGGGAACCCGTTGGTGAATGCGATGTGCGTGGGGATTGTGAGGAGTGACGGACTGTTGAAAGCACGGGCGGAGGGCACGGGCAATCTGCTAATTCTGGTGGGTGCGGACACGGGGAGGGACGGGATTCACGGGGCCTCGGGGCTGGCGTCACGGACTTTCGAAGAGGAGAGGGAGCTTAGGCCGACGGTACAGGTGGGAAACCCCTTCCTGGAAAAGGTATTGATCGAGGCGTGCCTGGAGCTGTCGGAGGCGGGGTTGCTGGTGGGACTTGCGGACCTAGGAGCCGCGGGATTGACCAGCTCGGTGGTGGAGAGCGCGGGTCGGGCGGGGAGTGGTGTTGAGATAGACGTGGCACGGGTGCCGAGACGCGAGAAAGGCATGACCCCCTACGAAGTTATGCTCTCAGAATCGCAGGAGAGGATGCTGCTCATCGTGTCGCCGGATAGGAAGGCAGAAGTAGACGAGATAACCGAAAAGTGGGACCTTCACTCGGATGTTATTGGAAAGGTCACGGATGATGGTCGGGTCAAGGTGAGGGACGATGGGGAATTGGCCTCAGATTTGCCTGTTGACGTGCTGACGAACCCTCCGCTGTACACGATTGAAAGCAGAAAGCCGGAGGGTCTAACGGAGCTTCAGGGGTTCGATTTTGACTCATTGCCGATGCCCGACTCGGGGCCGGATGAGGTCCTGCTTAGGCTGCTGGCCTCGCCGAACGTGGCGAGCAAGGAGTCGGTGTACAGGCAGTATGACCACCAGGTGATGACCAACACCGTAGTTCCGCCGGGCGGCGACGCTGCGCTGCTACGGATAAAGGGGACTCGGAAGGCCATTGCTCTTTCGACGGACGGGAACGGGCGATACTGCTACCTGGACCCTTATGCAGGGGGTGCGATAGCGGTGGCGGAAGCGGCCCGGAATGTGGCGTGTGTCGGGGCACGGGCGATAGCGGTGACTGACTGCCTGAACTTCGGGAACCCGGAAAAGCCGGAGGTGTATTACCAGCTGGAGCAGTGCATCAAAGGCATGACGAAGGCCTGTAATACCTTCGGCATTCCGGTTATAAGCGGCAACGTCAGCCTGTACAACGAGTCGATGAACGAGTCGATATACCCGACCCCCGTGGCCGGGGTGCTTGGTCTCCTGGAAGACGTTTCCCTCGCCTGCCTAATGGGATTCCAAGAGCCGGGGGACGAGGCGCTGCTTTTGGGCACACCACCGTCTGCCGACGGACTGGCTGGAAGCGAATACCTGGAGGTCATGCATGGGACTGTTGCCGGAAAACCATCGATATGCCTGGAAACTGAGAAGCGGGTACAAGAGCTTTGCATCTCACTTATAGAAAAGGGTCTCCTTCGGTCGGCGCACGATTGCTCGATGGGAGGGCTGGGAGTTGCCCTGGCATTGTGTGCAGTGCGTGGAAAGATTGGGTTCAGCGGGGAGATTGGGGTGGAGGGGCGGTGGGATGCAGCGCTGTTCGGGGAGAGGCAGTCCCGAATAGTGGTATCTGTCGCTCCGGGGGAGGTTGAAGGAGTGAGGAAGATGGCGGAGGAGTCGGGGGTGACGGTAACGGGGCTGGGGGTGGTGGGGGGAGACCGGCTGACGATAGGGAATTACGTAGACCTACCGTTGAAGGAAGTGGAGCGGGTGTGGAAAAATGGGTTGTCGGATGCTATGGGGTAGTATGCTTTTCTTGCCTGACGTTCTTGTCCCGCCCCGCCAGCAGTATATAATTGCCTTGGGCTGAATGCCCAATAAACATCGCCAAATAAGCGCCGATAGAAAGGTTCGGGTTCGAAGTGAGAGTTATATTCCTGGAAGAAGTCGAGAATGTCGCCAAAACGGGTGACGTAAAAGAAGTGAAAAACGGGTTCGCGAGGAACTACCTGTTCCCGAAGGACCTAGCCGTGCTGGCCACCCCGGACCAGCTGCGAAGAGTAGATGCCCTGAAGCGGGCAGAGGATCTGCGGCATGGTATTTCCGGGGCCCGGGCTGCACATCTGGCACCCAAGCTGGAAGGCCTGACAGTCACTATTGAAGCGAGAAGCGGGCCTACGGGACGGTTGTACGGGTCGGTATCGTCGGCGAGGGTTGCAGAGGCGGTCGCCGAGGCTACGGGAGAAAAGATTGAGGCACGGGACATAGAATTGGCAGAGCCAATTAAGGCCGTGGGCGACTATCAGGCCACTTTCAGGCTGGCTGAGGAAGTTGAGCCCGTTGTGACCGTGCAGGTTGTCGAGGCAGCTCCTGCCAAGCCGGTGGTCAAGCGTAAAGCGAGAACACCTAAGAGAAAAGAGACAGCGAGTGTGTCGGCGCCGGCTGTTGAGGAAACGACGGAAGCAACGCCTGTAGCCGAGGTGGAGGAAGAGACTCCGGTGGCTCAAGCGACGGATGACACACTTGTGGCAGAAGTAGTCGAAGAGGCTCCTGTTGCTGAGGTGGAAGAAGAGGCCCCGGTGGCTGAGGTAGAAGAAGCTCCAGTAGCTGAGATAGAGGAAGAGGCTCCTGTTGCTGAGGTGGAAGAAGAAGCCCCGGTGGCGGAGATAGAGGAAACCCCAGTAGCGGAAGTGGAGGAGGCCCCCGTGGTGGAAGTGGAGGAGGAGGCTCCCGTAGCGGAGGTAGAGGAAGAGGCCCCCGTGGCGGAAGAAGCCGCTGTTGCTGAGGCCGAGGTGGAAGCGGCCGAAGAACCGATAGCCGAGGAAACTGCGGACGAACCGACAGCGGAGGAGGGCGCCGCCGCGGAGGATGATTCTGCCGAGGCGGAGGAGTCGGTAGAAGAGGGAGAGGCATCTGCAACACAGAAAAGGTCTGCGGCAGGCAAGGAGTCGGCTGCGGCAGCCGCGGTCCGGCGGGCCAAGCGAAGGATGCCGTCCGAGCAATCCGGCGATTCCGAATAGACCCGGGCCATAAGCGCCCAGACGACATTAGGGATAGATGTACGCGGAAAGACTGCCACCACACGACATAGATGCTGAGGACTCGGTCTTAGGGTCGCTGCTGATTAACGGCGATGCGATGCCAGAGGTCGCGCCTCTGCTGAAACCCGAGGACTTCTACCGGGAGTCGAACCGGTGGTGCTATCAGGCCTGCCTAGGCTTGTACGACCGAGGAGTGGCGATAGACCAGGTCTCGGTCGAGAATGAGCTGTCACGGCTGGATAGGCTGACCAGTGCAGGCGGGGCAGCGTATCTGAGTCAACTGATCTCGGTGGTGCCGACATCGGCGCACATTGAGCATTACGCGCGTATCGTGCACCGGATGGCGATGATGCGCCGTATCATCGAGTCGGCCGGCCAGATATCCAAGATCGGGTATGAAGCGGGCCCTGACGAAGATGAGGCGCTCAGCAGGGCCGAAGACATCCTGTTCCAACTTAGGAGCGGACAGGGATCGCGGGACTTCGTCCACATCCGGGAAATCCTGGACCAGTATCTTGATGAGAGCGGTTTCGGGCCGGATGCCGAGGCAGAGCCCCTATCGGTGGCTTTGACGGGTTTCCACAACCTGGACACTCTGCTCGGGGGTCTGCACCGTTCTGACCTGATCATTTTGGCAGCGAGGCCCAGCCTCGGGAAAAGCAGCCTGGCGCTGAACATTGCCCGCACGGCCGCACTGGAGCAGGGGGCTCGGGTGGCGGTATTCAGCCTGGAGATGGGAAAGCAGCAGGTGGTGCAGCGTCTGCTTTCGAGTGAGTCGGGAGTGGACACACGGAAGTTCAGGCTGGGAGAGTTCACGGCGGACGAAGAGGCCAACGTCATAGAGGCGACGGGTAAGCTGGCACAGGCTCCGATCTACATAGACGACTCGGCTTTGCTGAACATCGTTGAGCTTCGCAGCAAGGCGAAACGGCTGCACCTGGAAAACCCCGTTGATCTGATCATCGTGGACTACATAGGGTTGATGCTTCAGCGGGGCGACAATAACGTGGCTGAGATGAGCGAGATATCCAGGTCTTTGAAGCTGCTGGCGAGGGACCTAGACGTGCCTCTACTGGCGTTATCGCAGCTCAGCCGGGCGCCGGAGCTTCGGAATGACCACCGGCCCATGCTTTCCGATCTGCGAGAAAGTGGGAGCATCGAGCAGGATGCGGATGTGGTGATGTTCATTTATAAGGGAGACCGATACTACACCGAGCAGCAGTGGGCCAAGCTCTTCCCAGACCAGATGTACCCTAAGGGGATAGCGGACATCATAGTCGGGAAGCACAGGAACGGGCCTACGGGCACGGTGCAGCTACGGTTCATCGACCATCTTGCGAAGTTCGAGCCATTGCCGGTAGGCGTGGCATAGCCGTCTGATGGCGGCGTTCGAGGGTTTTCAACCAAACTCTCTAAAGACGGCAATCCCCAACGTCTTTTTCACCCGGCTCATGCCGCTGATCAAGGACACGGCAGAACTGAAGATAGCCCTGCACGTTTTCTGGGCCGTCCAGCAGAAGAAGGGGTCGCCGCGGTTTGTGACGTTCAGGGAACTGCTGGGGGACAAGACTTTGGCGCCAAGCCTGGGAGAGGACATAACTGAACGGGTCGAGACGCTGGAGAAGGGGCTGAGGGGGGCGGTGGAGAAGGGGATATTGATCACGACGGAGGTCGAGGCCGAGGGGCTGAGGAATCAGCTGTATATGCTGAACACTCCGTCGGCAGCCAGGGACCTCACACGCATACAGAGTAGAGACATTGATTTCGGAAGAGTACCCGTCGACATAACGGCGGGTGAAGCTCGGCCAAATGTCTTCTCGCTATACGAGGACAATATCGGGCCTCTTACGCCACTGGTGTCTGAGGAACTCAACGATGCCTTGGATAATTATCCAGAAGAATGGATTGCCGAGGCGATCCAGGAAGCAGTCAGGTACGAGGCTCGGAGTTGGAGATACATTGAGGCGATTCTGAAGAAATGGAAGACGGAAGGCAGGAGTGGTGGAACGGATCGGGGACATACTAAATCAAGAGAAGATACGGACAGGTATTTCCAGGGGAGATACGGGCATCTCGTCCGCCGCAGATTCGACTGAAGACAGCGGCAACCCGGAATGCGAGATCTGCGGCGGCGTCGGGTGGGTGACACTAGATGTATCCTTTGGCCACGCCGACTTTGGGAAGGCACTGCCCTGCAGGTGCATGCAGGTGGAATGGGATGCCGGAATCCCTCAGCGCCTGGAGCGCTACAGCAACCTCGGGCCGTTGGCCCGGTTGACCTTCGACAACCTGATTCCACAAGGCCGGAGTCCTGACGAGGATAATCGCCGGCTGTTTCAGGCGGCCTACGAGGCGGCGAAGCGGTACGCGATGGAGCCTCGGGGCTGGCTGGTGCTCACGGGAAACAGCGGCAGCGGGAAGACGCATATCGCGGCGGCGGTAGCCAACTATTGTATCGGCCTACGGGTCAGAACGTTCTTCATGGTCGTCCCGGACCTTCTTGATCATCTGAGGGCCACATTCGGCCCGAACAGCGAGGTCACCTACGACGAATTGTTCGAGCAGGTGAGGAATGTGCCTCTGCTGGTACTCGATGACCTGGGAGCGCAGACCAGCAGTCCGTGGGCAACCGAAAAGCTGTTCCAGGTCCTGAACCATCGGTTCAACGCCCAGCTTCCCACGGTGGTGACGACGAACATTCCCCTGGACCGCCTTAGCGAAAGTCTGCAAAGCCGACTGACGGACCCTGCCCTATCAACTGTCATTGAGGTGGAGCGGCGGTCCTCGGTGCTCAGTTCCATGGACAGCCTGCGTATGGCCCTCCCATCGGGCATGACGTTTGAATCGTTTAAGCCCGGAGGGAGGGGCTTGCATGGGGACTCCAAGCAGAACCTGGAGGGGGCCTATAGGGCGGCGATTAACTTCGCGGAGTCGCTGGATGGTTGGATGGTGCTGATGGGCGCGCCGGGCCGAGGGAAGACACACCTCGCTGCGTCCATAGCTCACTACCATCGGAGCCGGGGCAAAGAGGGCCTATTCATCCTAGTGCCGGACTTGCTGGACTACTTGCGATCCACATATGCACTGGACGCGAAAATCACATATGACGAGCTGTTCAACAAAGTGCGGACCGTTGCTTTGCTGGTTTTGGACGACTACGGGGAGCAGGCGGCCACGCCCTGGGCCAAAGAGAAGTTGTACCAGATCATAAACTACCGCTATAACGGCAGGCTGCCGACGGTGATAACCACGGCGCTCCCGCTGGACGAGATGGACGAAAGAATAAGCTCCCGGCTGGCGGACCCGGGCCTAACAATGTCCTACGGGATTACTGCCCCGGACTACCGGAGCGGGGAGACCAGAGCTTCGCGTCCCCGCAGGGGGCAGTCCATGAGGGAGCGCCGTTAACGGGCTTCAGGCTCCTCTCGACCACCAATTCCACTTCATCACCAACATGGCATCTTCCTGCGTTTTCTGTGACATCATCTCCGGGGCAGCGCCGTCCAACGTGCGGTACGAGGATGAGAATTTCATAGTCTTTGACAACAAGCTTACCTGGGCGCCAGTGATGATGCTGGTGATGCGGAAACAACACATGGACCAGGAGGAATACTGGCAGGACATGTCGGAGGCAGGGAGGATTGCGGTAGAGATGGGGAAGAGGTATTGCCCGGACGGGTTTCGGCTAGTGTCGAACTTTGGAGATGATGCCATGCAGAGCCAAGAGCACGGGCATCTGCACGTGATAGGGGGCAGGTTCCTGGGGCCGTACGTTTAGGACAGGCGGCGTCTAGTCCTCGGGCCCGCCCTGCTGGCGCTGCCTAAGGAAGTCCTCCAAACTCTTGATGATGTCCTCAGACTGGAAGGAGTCGTCTTCCTCTTTGACCTCGAGGGCGTTCTCAAGCTGGCGGACGTAGCGTTGCAGCTTTGGATTCTGGGATAAAGCCTGCTCGACCTGCTTGTTGAGGCGGTCTTCGCGACGATGCAGGTCTTGGAGGTCGAGGTCTATACCGAGGATGGGCAGGAGCCGGTCCAGGACTGCGCGCCAGGCCTTGGGGTTAGCGGTGGGGAGGTAGTGGGGTGTTCCGGTCCAAAGGCTAATGCTGGGTATGCCCATCTCCACGCAGGCATGCTCCAGGACGGAGTGGATGGATGTGGGCCCCTCGTAGTCCGTAAACTGCAGATCGAACTCTGCCAGGGTGTCGCGCATGCCACTATCGTTGACGGCGGCGGAGACGATGGGGTCCCGGGTGTGGGGCGTTGAGTCGTAGAAGCTGCCAAGAAGGATCAGCTCGTCGGGGTCGCTGTCCTGGAAAGCGGAGAAGAAGTCCTCGGAGAACTGGCGCCACATGAGGTGGGGCTCGGTGCCGAGAAAGAGGATGAGGTCGTGCTCTCCGGTGGCGTTTTTCCAGTAGAAGAACTCATTGGAGACAAACTTCAGGCTTTTTACTACACCGTCGGTGATGACGCCATGAGGCCGGGCGTTGGTGAAATCATAGAAGGGCTCGGGGTCAAACTCGGCGTACTTGGTGGGGTTCAGCTTGCTTTTCAGATAGGCGACAGTGCCGGAGGACACTTCGCCGGCATTGGCCCAGCCGGAAAATCCAGCAACAACCCTGGGCTTCCTAAGCTCGGGGGATTCCGAGAAGATGAGGTTGCTCATTGAGGTTTCCTATCAGCGTTGAAGAGGGCAGCGGCGAGGGAATGCCGGGCAGGGGCTCGGGTGGGCTACGAATCTCAGTATACCAGCCCCCAGCAGTCGGGGGCTATTGAAGGTGCAAGGCCGTGCTACACAAGAGACGAGAGAAAGGGTCAGCGAGACAGGCGCCATTCCAACGATCAGGCCCTTCTACACAAGGGTTCAGCTAAAAGGGTAGAATGCCGGCGGCTCTAACCTCGAGGTAAAAGATGAACGAATACACCTATTTTGACACCGATGAACTGCACCGGCTGGCCAGCTCGATTTTGGAGGGGTGTGGGATGAGCGGGGAAGACGCCGGCATCGGCGCAGACGTCCTGCTATATGCCGACCTGCGGGGAATCGACTCCCACGGTATTGCTCATCTCTCAGCGCACCAGTCCTACGTAAAAGGGCTGAGGAACGGGAATGTTAACCCGCGGCCCAAGCTGAAGACGATCAGCGGCAGTCCGACGATAGCGATGGTCGATGGGGACGGTGGGCTAGGGCCGGTGGTAGGTCACCGTGCGATGGAGATGGCGATTGAGAAGGCGCGGGCCACGGGGGTAGGGCTGGTGGGGGTCTCGAACAGCCGGCACTATGGGTCGGCGGGCTACTATGCGGAGATGGCGTTGCCCCACGACATGATCGGAATCTCGATGACCCAGGCATCGCCGGCGGTGCTGCCGACGTTCGGGGCGAAACGCAAAATCGGGACGAATGCGATGAGCTATGCTATCCCCGCGGGAAAGGAACCCCCGTACGTACTGGACATGGCTACCAGTGCGGTGGCGGTCGGGAAGCTGGAGCTCGCGAGGAGAAAGTCAGAGCCGATACCAGTGGGGTGGGCGGTGGACTCGGAAGGCCGGGACACGACGGACCCCAACGACTACTGGAATGGGGGCGCTCTCGTCCCCCTGGGGTCGATGCCGGAGCTGAGCAGCTACAAGGGTTTCGGGCTGGGTATGCTGGTGGACATTCTTTCCGGGGTGCTGACGGGGGTGGGATTCGGGGCGACGATGTCGCGGGAGAAACGGGTGGTCGGGCACTTTTTAGGGGCGTTCCGGGTGGACGGTTTCCGGCCCGTGGCGGAGTTCAAGTCAATGATGGACGAGATGATACGGGACATGAGGTCGACACCACGGGTCCAGCCTGACCAGCCGGTGCTAATTCCAGGACAGAAGGAGCACGAGATTCGGTTGACGCGTCTCCGGGACGGGGCGCCTCTCCATACGGAAGTGGTGGAGGCGCTACGGGCCTACTCCGAGGAGTTTGGCATCGAGTTTCCAACTCCTAAGCCGGCCCTGGTTGATGCCGGATAGAATGGTAAGCGAAGGATGACAGGAATAAAGCGAATCGCGATACTGGGTGCTGGCCGTTACTCAGAATTGCTTTTAGAGGTCATGGCTTCCGAAGAGGAGAAGGCGCGAGGGGTGGAGGTAGTCGCGACTCACAGGCGGGCCGAGCGCCGGGCGGAAGTCTCAGAGCGGTTCGGGATCCGGGTGCTGGCTTCCAACCGGGAGGCTTGCGAGGGTGCGGACATGATCATTCCCCTGGTAAGGCCGGAACAGATGGCAGCGCTGATGGAGAAGGTCGGGCCGGTGATTGGTGAGGGTCAAATCGTGGCGACCGGTGCAGCATCGATACCCCTGTCGTGGTACCGGCGGTTTCTCAAGGCTCCTTGCACCCTGGCATGGGTGTTTACCCCGGTCTTCATGGGGAGTGGAGAAGGTTTTATCGCCATGACCTTCGAGCCCGGGACTCCGGCGAAACGCGTTGAGGTGCTGAAGGAGTATTGGGGCAGGTTCGGCAACGAGATCATGGTAGTCGAGGATGGAGGGCAGGACGCGTTTACGGTGCTGCAGGCGTGCAGCCAGTTCTTTTTGTTTCCGGTGATAAAGGCGATGGTGGCCTATGGTCGGGAGGCGGGGTTGTCGGTGGCGGACGCTCAGGCAGTGTCGCTCGCTACGCTCAGATGCACTTCCAGAGTGTTGGACGGCGAGGACTGCACACCCGAAGGGCTGGAGAAGCTGTTGGACTACGCCCGGGTGCCGAACAACATGACTTTTGCGGGCATAAAGGCCCTCGAAAGCAGAGGAGTGGAAGCGGCGTACCGGGAGTGTTTGGCCGCGGCTCAGCGGCAGTCGGAGGCCAACAGGTCGGGGCTATAGCTAGTTGGAGGGGCGGGGCCTTGACATAAGCTCCTGCAGCTTGTCTATGTTGAAGTCGGGGGACTTGCAAAACTCGATGATAGGGCGCTCCCAGTCTTCCATCTGCTGAGAGGCGTCGGCGACACGGGCGGCGATCTCAGCGGGGATGCTGATGACTCCGTGTTTGTCACCATGAATCAGGTCGCCGGGCCGGACCTCCACACCTCCGACGGTGATGGGACAGCCCACGGCCTCCAAGTGGACGTAGGCGTGGGAAACCAATACTTCAGAAGCGAAGAAGTGGAAGCCTAACTCTTCGACTTCGTCCAGGTCACGCACTCCACCGTCGGTAACCGTACCCACGCACCCCAATGCCTTGTGGACGTTGCCGTTGACCTCGCCCCAAAAGGACCCAATGGTGTTGGGGTAGTCCAGGTCCTTGATGATTACTACGCGAGGCTCGGGGATGCTTAGAGCGTGCTCCCAGAGGTCTCGGGCTGTTGGCCCCTGTCCTTTGAAGGCCGGGGATCGGGCGCTGATGACCGCCGTACACGCGTAGGCGGCCATGTTGCCGAGGCTCGGGAGGATGCACTTGATATCGGGGCCCATGAAGCCGACGCTTCTGGATTGGGTATCGAAAGTCTCAATGGCGTTGGCAATTGTGGGGGCGGTGATGTTTCGGAGGGTCTCGAGTTGGGTTAGCGTCAATTGGGCGGACATGTTTACTCCGTATCGTGGCTTGGGAATAATGCGGGGTCCATGAGGGGGATCATTCACAACATATGGTAGCCTTGCCTGACCTCCTTGGGCAACCGCTTATACGATTAAAGTGAGGCGCTCGGAAGGGCTCTGTGCATGTAATCAATGGCATCGGGGACAGGGTTGGCAGACGCTCCTAAGTGACTACTTGCTAAAGGGAAGCGCAAATCAATATAATTTATAGAGAGGGCCGTGAATTTCTCCGATCCTCGATTCCCGGTTAAGAGGTGTACAAGATGAAGAAAAAGTTTGTGTTGGTTGCGCTGGTTGCCGCAGTGATAGGCGCTGCAGCCAAGTTGCTAAGGGGCCGGATGGGCAAAAAGGACGAGGAGGCCGGATAGCGGCTCTGTACCTTTAAGCGCGGCCCCAAGGCGGTTAGCCGCCTTGGGGCGATCTTCTGATTTAATTAGGCGCGGGTAGGGGTTAAACGAAATACCTGACCCGCTCCTTCTTGTATTCCTTGGTGCTGAACAGGATTTCGTACTCGGTTATTCCGGTCTTTTCAGATATCTGCTCAGCAATCTTGCGGCACTTATCATCGGACCGTGAGTGGACCATGCTGAAGAGGCTGTAGGGCCAGTCAGGGTAGGTGGGCCTCTGGTAGCAGTGGCTCACTTGAGGAAATGAAGCCGCAATCTCCCCCACGCTCCTGATCTGCTCTTCCGGCACTTTCCAGCAGACCATACCGTTGGAAGTGAAGCCGGCGTTCTGGTGCCTGAGCACTGCGGCGAACCGGCGCATTAGTCCCACATCCTGAAACCACTGGATTTTCTCCAACAGCTCCGGAACCGTCATCCCCAGCCTCTTGGCCATGCGGTCAAAGGGGCGCGGGACCAAGAGGAGGTCTTCCTGAAGTTCCCTAACGAAGGCCCGGTCTTCGTCGGTTAAAGGGCCAGCAGTCGGCTTGGACTTTTTGGCTACACGCTTCTCGGGTTCCAGCTTCTCCTCATCCTTGGTCATGTCCAGTTTCACGCCGATCTTGAAAAGGCGCTTGGTAGGCAGTATGCGATACGTCTCGGCGCCGGCGCGGGTGGCAAGGGAGTCGAGCTCCCATTCCAGATCGCTTTCCGGGGGTACGGCGAGGGTGAACCAGATGTTGAAATAGTGGTCGCGCTTGTAGTTGTGGCTGACTCCGGGGTGTTCGCTGATTACGGCCGCTACGTCGTCGACGCGGTCCTCGGGGGCACGGACGGCTACAAGGGAGCTCTTGTAACCGAGCCTCCGGGTGTCGAATATGGCGTTAAGCTCCCTGATTATGGCCTCGTCCTTGAGCGTGGTGATTTGACCGATTACCTCTTCCTCAGTCAAGCCAAGCCTTGCGCCAATCTCGGAGAAGGGCTCTTCTACCAAGGGAAAGTCCCACTGCAGGGTATTTAGAAGCTCCTTCTGGGTTGTGGTGAGTTCCGTGGCAATCTTGGCGACCATTCTTGCTCCTGGTAAGTCGATTTGGGTCGGGTCTGGTTTAACTTGCGGCGGTGGGAGCCGACGTTACACCAAAGTTATTTCGATAGAGCTCGCTAACGCGGTCAAGGTATTCCTGGGGAAGGTCGGGAAGGTCCGGGGCTTTGGCGAACTCTTCGAGCTGTACGGGGTCGGTTACAGTGATCAGGACGGAAGAGACGGTATCTTGACCGAGAGAGAATTTTATGGCGGCCTGGCCTATGGTCAGGCCAGTGTCCTCGGTGAGGAAGCCGATCTGATCGACCTTGATCATGCTTTCGTCGAGCCACTCCCGCTTGCGGTAACTGCGGTGGTCGGTTTCCGGGAATACGGTGTCCCGGTTGACGGTACCATCGAGTAAGCCGCTGGCATGGGGCACGCGCACGAATAGGCCCGTGCCGCAATCCTTGGCGATGGGGAAGAAGTCCTGGGCCGGGTCCTGCTCGAGGATGTTGTAGATGATTTGGAGGGTGGAGACCGATCGCTCCTGCATGGAGGCCTGGCCCTCTTCGAACCAGCCTATGTCGGGGCCGAGGCCCACGCCATAGTGGCGAATCTTGCCTTCTTTCTTCAAGTCTTCCAGGGTTTCGAAAACGTCGTCCCGCTCAATGACATTTATACGGGGGTTGTGGAGCTGGTAGACGTCTATCCAGTCGGTCTGAAGACGTTGAAGGCTCTTTTCGCAAGCGTCTCTGATGAACTGGGGCTCGAAGTTCTGCGGTTTCTCCTTGTGTCGGATGCGGGCGGTGAAAGTATAGAAATCGTAGCCGACCTTCGTGCAAAGGACGACGTCATTGCGCTGGCCCTTTAGGGCTTTTGCCACGACTTCCTCGTTGAGGCCGGAGCTGTACTGGTCGGCGGTATCGAAGAGGTTGATGCCAAGATCAAGGGCTTTGTGGATGAGTTTGACGGAATCCTCTTCGCTGACGTTGCCCCACCAGTTACTGACCAGGGTCCAAGTCCCGAAACCGGTCTCGGAAACAGATAGGTCGGTGTTGGGTATCGTACGGTATTTCATACTGGGACTACCGTGCCCACGGCCTCCTTAATGCGGATGATTTCGGAGCGGAGAGTCTCGTCGGGCACGACGGCGCTGGCTCCGGTAACGTTGATAGGCTCTTCAAGCTCCACCCAGGAGGTGCAACCACCATACCGAGGCAGAACCGGGACGGCGCGAGGTCGATTGAGCTTCATTGCCCGGAGAAGGATGATCGACAGGGCGTGCTTGGGCCGCCACTTGAGCCGATATTGGGCATAGTCGTCAGTGCAGATGTAGAAATCGGTGAGTGCGGTTACGCGTTCAGGCTCGGTGATTTCGAGTATTTCGACGACCTCGGCGAGGGTATCGATGATAACGGTGTCGGGTGGTGGGGCTTGGGTCAGGGTTTGGGCGAGGGAGTCGTGCCACTGGGGCTTGAGGAGATCGGCGCTCTGGTGCTCGTAGGTGGGGTACAGGAGGAAACGGTTGCCCTCCAGGACGAAGCGTTTTTGTTGTTCACGGATGCCGCCCTTGCGGAGGACGAGGATTTGTTCGCCGCGGGCCAAGGCCCGGGTGATGACGGCCCATTCCTTCAGGGCCAGGGATACGAAACTCATTGGGTGTTACTACTCCTGTTCCCTGAGCCAGCGAGAGACCTCTTTGGCATGGTAGCTAAGGATGAGGTCGGCGCCCGCCCGTTTGATGCCGGTCAGGATTTCCATGGTGACTTTCTTCTCGTCGAGCCAGCCGTTGCGGCCCGCGGCCTTGACCATAGCGTATTCGCCGCTGACGTTGTAGGCCCCGAGGGGTTGTCGGAAGGCTTCCCGGGCCTTGGATATTACGTCCAGAAACGCCAGCGCGGGCTTGACCATGATTATATCGGCGCCTTCCTGGATGTCCAAATCTATCTCCAGGAGGGCCTCGCGGGAGTTTCGGGGGTCCATCTGGTAGGACTTGCGGTCTCCGAAGGAAGGTGCAGAATTCGCGGCGTCCCTGAAAGGGCCGTAGAAGGAGGAGGCATACTTGGCGGAGTAGGCCATGATGGGAGTCAGGTCGAGAGCGTTTCGGTTGAGGATATCCCGGATGGAGGCGACGGCGCCGTCCATCATGTTGGAAGGAGCAACGATGTCGGCGCCGGCCTCGGCGTGGGAGAGGGCTGTCCTGCTCAAGAGTTCCAGGGTCTGGTCATTGTCGACATATTCGTCGACGATGACGCCGCAGTGGCCATGGTCGGTATATTCGCAGAGACAGACGTCGGTGATGACTACGGTGTCGGGGGAGGCGTTTTTTATGCTGGCCACCGCTTCTTGAATAACTCCGTTGGGGTCGTAGGCTCCAGTGCCGACGGAGTCTTTTTCGTTGGGCAGGCCGAATAGGAGCACTGCTTTAATTCCGAGCGCCGCAACTTCTTCCGTTTCCTTGGCGGCGATGCCGGGGGACATCTGGTAGACCCCCGGCATGGAGGAGACTTCACGCTTTTGGCCTGAGTCCTGGGTGACGAACATAGGGTAGATGAAGTCGCTGGGGCTCAGGGTAGTTTCCTTGGTCAGGTCCCGCATAGCCTGGGTTCGGCGTAAGCGCCGGAGCCTCTGAATGGGGAATCCAGAACCCTGAGTTGGTACCATCTGCTCAAGCAAACTGGTCATGTCAGACCTCCTTTGCCCTCAAGTATAGCGTCTACGAGACCGGGTATGGTGTGTTCACGGGCCACAATGGCGACATCCAGGCCAAGTTCCTCGGCGGTTGCAGCGGTTACGGGGCCTATGCAGGCCACGCAGGTGTTCTTCAGGGGGGCGACATCGCCTTCCAGCATGTGGACTAGGTTCTTGACCGTGGACGAGCTGGCGAAGGTGGCGATATCCACCTCTCCGGCCCTGAGACGTTCAATGGCCTGCTCGGGCTTTCTTTTCGGGCCCGAGGCGCCGTAGGTGAGGAACTCGTCCACAGTTGCGCCCATTTTTATCAGCCCTGCGGGCAGCACGGGCCTGGAACCCTCGGCTCTTGGGAGCATGACTCTGGCCCCTTGCATGTCCAGGGCGGTGAGGGAATCCAGGAGTCCTTCGGCGGTATAGGTAGAGGCGGTGACGGATACGGGGAAACCGTAGCTCCCGATGGCCTTCGCGGTCTCGGGGCCGATGGCGGCAAGTTTCAAGCCGTTGAGGGAGCCGGGCCGGGCCCCGAGGGTGCGCCAGCGGTCAAAAAATAGGGATACACCGTTCACGCTGGTGAAGATGGCCCAGTCGTATTCGTGCACGCAGCCGACCGCCTCTTCAAGGGCTTTCCGGTGATTGGGCGACTGGGTAATTTCGATTGCGGGGAGCTCGATTACTTCCGCACCGAGCGCGGCAAGCCTGAAAGTTAGGGCGCTGGCCTGCTTGCGGGCACGGGTTACGAGGATACGACGGTTGGAAAGGGGCCGGGCCTCGTGCCACGAGATCTGATCTCGAAGGCCTACCACGTCACCTATTACGGCGACGGCGGGGGGCTTGAGGCCCGCTTCATTGGCTTTCTGGGCGATATCGGCAAGTGTGCCGGTTACAGTTTTCTGGTCGGGGGTGGTGGCGTCCTGGATTAGGGCAGCGGGGGTATCGGGGGACTTACCGGCCTCGATAAGCCGGTGGGTAATTGACTGAAGATTGCCGAGGCCCATAAGGATGACCAGGGTGTCGGGGCCGTGGGCTAGGGCGGCCCAGTCAACGGAGACTCGGGACTTTTCAGGGTCATCGTGACCGGTGACCACGGCCACGGAAGAGGAGAGGTCGCGGTGGGTGACCGGAATGCCGGCGTAAGCAGGAGCGGCGATGGCGGAGGAGACGCCGGGTATGACCTCAAAGGGCAGGTGTTCGGCGGCAAGGACCTCGGCCTCCTCTCCGCCTCTGCCGAAGAGGAAGGGGTCGCCGCCCTTGAGCCTGACGACGAGCTTGCCCAGCCTGGCCTCGGCGACCAGGATGTCGTTGATCTCGTCCTGAGTCTTGGTGTGGCGCTTCGGAGTTTTGCCCACGTAGACCAGTTCACAAGTCTCGGAGGCATGGTCCAGGAGGACAGGGTTTACCAGCCTATCGTAGACGATGACATCGGCGCGCTTGATGTATTCCAAGGCCTTGACGGTGATGAGGCCCGGGTCTCCGGGGCCCGCTCCGACCAGGGCAACCAACCCGACGCCGCTCACGATACAGCTCCTGCGAGCAAGGCTTCCGCGCCTCGGGCCTTGAGTCGTTCGGCGAGGCGTATTCCCAGACCGACGGGGTCTTCAGGGCTTCCGTCAATGGAATCAGTCATCAGCTGATAGGTGTCCGGGTGGCCTACTAGGCCGGAAAGGGATAGTGTCTCGCCATTCAATGTTGCGTGGGCGGTGACCGGGGCGAGACAGCCGCTACCAAGTTGCCTTAGGAAGGACCGCTCGGCGTCGACGGCCTTGCGGGTGGGGGTGTGCTCGATTTCGGCGAAGAGCTGGGTGACCTCGGTGTTGGTGGCAAGGGTCTCGATGGCGAGGGCACCCTGTCCCATGGAAGGAAGGCAGGTCTCAACTGGGAGGTACTCTGCTATGCGGTCCTGCCAACCCATACGGATGAGGCCAGCGGCGGCGAGGACTATGGCGTCGTAGTCACCGTTGTTGAGCTTGCGGATACGCGTGTCGATGTTGCCGCGAATGCCGGTGATATTGATGTCGGGGCGAGCGGCCTTGATCTGAACGGCGCGTCGGGGGCTTCCAGTGCCGACACGGGCATCGGGGGCCAGGTCTTTCAAGCCACAGCCGTTGGTCGTGAGCAGCACGTCCCGGGGATCGAGGCGTTCCAGCACTGCTGCGAGGACGAAGCCCTCGGCGGTATCGGTGGGCATGTCCTTAAGGCTGTGGACTGCGGCATCGATCTCGCCAGAGCGGAGCCGGTCTTCCAATGTAGATACGAAGACGCCCCGAGCGCCCAGCTTGGCGATAGGAGACACCTTGTCATGGTCTCCGAGGGTATGGACGGGGACGACTTCGACGTTAAGATCCGGGTAGGCTCGGGTGAGGGCCCGGGACGTTTCTCGGGCCTGCTCCATAGCGAGATCACTGGCTCGCGTCCCCAACTTTATGGTGGTCTTCACCGTCGCGGCTCGTTCATTTGGCTGTGGACCGGCCGCCGGTCAGCGCAGCGAAAAGGTGACGCCTGGCTTCGGCGAGCCTGCGTTTCTTGACCAGGGTCAAGAAACTCTCATCTATGGACTTTTGCCACTTAGTTGCACTGACGATGTGGCCTCCCCCTCTAACCTGGAGGCGGACATTGGCCATGACCTTGGCAAGGCCGGCGTATGAGGGTGGGAACTGTTGCTCGATTTGGCGCCGGAGCCAACGGGCCAATGCGGGACTGGCCCCGGCCGTAGAGATTGCGAAGGTGATGTCGCCGCGGCGGACGATGGAGGGGGCAATGAAATCGCAATAGTCGGGATCGTCGACGACGTTGACGACGAGGCCAAGTTTGCGCCCCTCGATGCCGATCTCTCGATTGAGGGGCATGTCGTCGGTGGCGGTGATTAGTAGGTGTATGCCGTCCATGTCCGAGGACTGGAACTCACGGGGGAAATACTCGACCTGGCCTTTGTCTATGCGGCGGCGGAGTCTCGGGGTGACGGTGGGGCTTACTAGGGTAACCTTGCCCCCAGCCTCCAAGAGGCCCTTGACCTTTCGCTCGGCGATCTGGCCACCGCCGACTACGAGGCAGGGTCGGCCCTCGATGCTGAGAAATGCGGGATAGTAAACTGGCATAAGGCTATCTAAATGACCTGCTGTTATTGGCTAAAAGGGAGCATTCAAGGGGTAATTTTACACTGAATGCCGGTGAGATTGTATCTGGGTAACCGAGGGAGTCGGCATGGGTCAGGAGAGTATTCGGTCGATTATCTCGGAAAGCCAGTCCCACGTACGCTCCCCGAGATATGCGCCGACGATTGCCTGGATGGTCTTGCCCACCCATACGATGGCGAAGAACCTCTTGATGGGGAACTTGCTGGCGCCCGCGGCCAAACCCGCGGCGTCGAAGAAGGGATTGGGTACGATGGACAGGAGAAACAAGGTTATGGTGCCGCGTTTCTCCATCCAGCCCTTGGCCCGTTGGAAAAGCCTGCTGCGCCTTTCGAGAAGCTCGCCGCCCTCGTATCCAATGGCATAGCCGGTAAACTCTCCCAGGCTTGCGGCGGTGCCAGCGACGAGTCCCACAAGGAAGGGATTGAGCCATGCCCCGGCTCCAATGACCACCAAACTGCTGGCGCTGGGCAGAAAAATGGTAGCCGCACCCAGAAACGTGAAGATGAATACGCCGAAGTAGCCCAGGGAGATCAGGTTTTGCTGGTCGAATAGGAAATCGTGGAGGAAGAAGGCCCCGACGCTGGCGGCCGCGGCGGCGACGGCTGCCCCGGCAATTAGATGCTGACGTTTGACGCCGGCCTTTTCCAGGAGGAGCTGAACCCCGGAGAACATGTTGTGACTCTGCGGCGGCGCAGGGGGTTCTTGGGCATCGAGGCCCTGTTGCTTGGTAAGGTCGTTCACGTGAGGTTTGCGATTTCAGCATCCAGGCCATGGAAGATGGGCGGGAAGAGGGAATACGTCGAAAGTATACGAAAAGGGCTTAAGGCCAACAATAGAGAGGAAGAAGACCTCGCCGCAATCAAATAATACTTTAGAATGTGCGGCGACGTGAGAACTTTGTCCACATCGCCTGCTCGGGGGAGGGGGTTGTTATAGACTCCGGTAGCAGGCCGCCATCCAGGTTCAGGTTCGTGGTATTGGCGTTCCTGGGCCTATCCAACATTCTCAACTCCCTCATCATGCTCTCCCTGGGCATCCTGCTGCCCAACATATCCGAGGACTTGGGACTTTCCTCTGCACAACAGGGGTTCCTGGGTTCATCCATGTTCATAGGGACAATGATAATGTCCCTGCCCGCAGGACTGTGGCTGTCCCGGCCGGACGCGAGCAGGGTCCTATTGGGCGCCCTGGCCTTCGGGACGGCGTTCGTGATAGTTCAGGCCTGGGCCCCGAACTATACGGTCCTGCTGCTGGCGCGCCTGGCATTCGGCATTGCAATCGTGGCTCGGCAGCCGGCGCGTGCCATGCTGACCGCACAGTGGTTCCCGAGACGGGAGATCGTGCTGGTGAACGGTCTGGTCAACACCACCTACGGCGCCTCGGCAGTGATTGCCCTTCTGCTGACGCCGTATTTGCAAATATGGCTGGACGAGAGTTGGCGGTGGACGCTCACGATATATGGACTGATTTTCATCGTCGTTACCTTGGTCTGGGCCGTCGTTGGCAAGGAGCGAAGAACGGAGGAACCGACAACCGTCCCCGCGTTGCAGGAGCGCGCGATCTCAGGTGACACGTCTCCCTGGTCGGTGCTCAAGGAGAAGGACATTTGGATAGTGGGGGTAGGAATGGCCGGGATGTTGGTAATGGAATTCTCCATACTTACCCTCTGGCCGACGTTGATGCTGCGGGAGCGAGGGATAGAGGAGACCCTATCCGGTGCGATGCTGTTGACGGGGGCGATTTGCGAGGGTATAGGCAGCGTGGTTTTGTCGGCGATGTTGATGGGACGGATTTCGAGGGGGATGCGCCGTCCAATAGTGGCGATACTGGCATTGCTGCTGGTCGGCACAGCGATAGGGATGAATTCGAGTACAACCGTGCCGATCCTGTGGACTTTTACCGCGCTTCACGGCGTCGGGTTTTCCTTCGTGTCGCTGATATGGACAGTGCCGTTCGAGATACCTGGGGTAACGCACAGGCAGATAGCGGTGGCGTCCGGGTTTATCGAAGGTGTGGGGCGGCTGGGGGGAGTACTGGGCCCCGCATTTGTCGGGATAGCGTGGGATGCGACAGGAGACCGGGTATGGCCTATGGTGATAAGCTCTTTCTTTGGGCTTACAATGGCCGCCGCCGGGCTACTCCTTTTCCGGGACAGGGCCCAGGCTGGAGAAAAACTGAATGAGGACAGGACCTGACTTATGAGTCGGCCTGAAAGGGCGACGGGACCCGGGTCAATGACCGCTTGATTAGTCCACCTGCAGAAATAACTGCACCATCACCATACCGCTGGGTGGTGATGATGACGTTCAACGTGGCCCACGCTTCGGCGATGGTGGGAGCGCTGGTGCTGGGTGTACTCCTTCCCGCAATGGCGGAGGACCTTGGGCTATCACCCTTGGAGCAAGGGTGGCTTGGATCGTCGGCAATCATTGGCAGCCTAATCTTTTCGATACCCTTCGGGCTGTGGATGTCCCGGTTCAGGCCGATGTTGTTGACGGCTATCACGCTGTTCCTCGGGAGCGGTTTCGTATTCTTGCAGGCAGAGGCCGCAAACTTTGCGGTCCTGCTGCTTGGACGTGTGCTGTTCGGGATTACTCCGGTGGCCCGTGAGGCTTCTCGGGTGCTTCTGGTGCGGCAATGGCTACCGCGGAAAGAGATACAGCTTTCGAGCGGGATACTCAACGCTGTGTTCGGGGTGAGCCTTACGGTGAGCTTCGTAGTAGCGCCCATGCTGCTGGAGGCGTTTGACAACGACTGGCGAAAGACCCTGTATGCCTGGGGCTTCTTCAGCATCGGTATGGCGGTCGCCTGGGTGCTACTTGGCCGTGAAAACCGCACCGCGGATTACCGAGAGGTAGAGCGGTCGCAAGAAGGCTCGCCGATTAGGAGTCTGTTCAAGTACAAAGAGCCATGGTTATTGGGCATAGGAATACTGGGATATGCGATAGCCCAGATGTCCCAATTCACCTTCTGGCCGAAGTTCATGCAAGAGACATATGACATGTCTATAGTACAGGCCGGGTTGATAATTGGAGTGGTGGGGGTAGTGGTGGCGGTGGGGGGATTCGTAATGTTGCCGGTGATCAGCCGATTCGGGGGTTACCGGATCCCGCTCATCGGGATAGGAGTTTTGGTAACCGTTACATCGGTTGCGGTCCTATTTACCGGGTCTCTGCCCATCCTGGTAATAACTTTCATCATCAACGGCCTGGCTAGAGGGGCTTTCTGGATACCGTTTACGTCACTTCCATTCGAGCTTCCGGGTATCACGCCCAGAGAAGCGGCGGTAATCCAAGGGGTGATGTTCACGATGTTGTGGGTCGGGAGCTTCATCGGGCCTGTGATGGTGGGGGCGGTGCAGACGGCAACGGGAAGCCTGCATCTGGCCATGATAATCTCAGCGCTATGCCCAATAGCGGTTTCCTTAGCGGGACTGATGATACCGTCCCGCGCTGGGGGTGGTCTTTCGGGCGGCAAACGGGGGAGGTAGTAGGCTCTCCAGGTATTGTCCGCTAGTGACCGAACCCGGCGAAGGGGCAGCGGTGACTGACGCACGCCGCAGCGACACGCAAGTCCACCACGGGCGGGAAACCGGCCTGCCTGAGCATCTCCGAGGCGGCGCATAGGGGAAGGCCGACTACGTTGAAGTAGCAGCCGTTGACAGGGGCGGCGGGATGAAATTCGGTGTCCTGGATGCCGTATGCGCCTGCTTTGTCCATGGGGGAGCCGGTCGATACGTAGGCGTCAATTTCCTCGTCGGTGTAGGGACGCATGAGGACTGAGGTGTTGGTGTGGGCGACGATGGGGTCGGCGGGGCCAGGTGGCAGAAGGGCGAGGCCCGTGACCACCCGATGGGGCTTGCCGCGCAGAGCTTTCAGCATCTCGGTGGCTTCCTGTTCATCAGCGGGCTTACCGAAGATGCGGCTGCTTAGGCAGACGACGGTGTCGGCGGCGAGGACGTGCGCTTCGGGGCGGAGCTTGGCAACGGCCTCTGCCTTACTCAGGGCAAGCCTGCGGGCTGCGTCCTCGGGGCCGGCGGCTTGGTCGAGGAGGGAGGCCTCGTCTATGTCGGCGGGGACGATTTCGTAGTTCACCCCGAGCGCGTCCATGATCTCCCGACGTCTCGGGGAGCGGGAGGCGAGGACCAGGGTCGGGCCGTCTTTAGCAGCCATTGGTCAGGTCCTTTCGAGGATGGATATGGACTCGACGTGGTGGGTCTGGGGGAACATATCGATGGGCACAGCTTCCCTTAGAGAATAGCCATTGCTGGTGAGGAATGCCAAGTCCCGGGCCAGGGTGCTCGGGGCACAGGATACGTAGGCTATCTTCCGGGGACGCAGGGAAGTGAGAACCTCCAATATCTTCGGGTGGCAACCCACGCGGGGAGGGTCGAGAATTACGGTGTCGGGCAGGGCCTCGATCTCCGAAAGCACCTCCTCTGCCTTTCCCTTCAGAACGGTTACGTTGGAGAAAGGACGGCAGTTTACCAAGGCGTCCTCGATGGCTGAGGGAGACTCCTCCAGGGTGACTATCTCCCGGTAGTAAGGGGCCAGAAGGACCGCGAAAGTCCCCACGCCGCCGTATGCGTCGAAGAGGAGTTCATCTCCGGTGGGGTAGAGACGGTCCCTTAGCTCGGCGGCCATTCGTTCGGCCTGGGGTGTGTTGACCTGGAAGAAGGACGGGCTGGAGACCTTGAATGTGTAACCGAATAGGGACTCGGTGAAGTCGGGCTGGCCTGACTCGACGTTAACGTCGGGGATGTTGAGGGAGGGTTGGATGAGAAGACTGCCGGTGTTGACACCACACCTGACCGCCACCTGGCGGAGGCCTTTGCCCTTGCCCTGGAGTTCGGACAAGACTGTATTGATATCTTCGTGCATGAGAAGGCATCGGTTGATTTCAAGGGGACGGTGGGTCCCGGTTCGGGTGAACCCGAGGCTCCCTTTCCGGTCCACGGAGAACCGTGCGTGATTCCGGTATCCGGACTGCGAAGGGGAAGCGATGGTTGGGGATACGTTGGGAGACTTCAAGCCGGCTACCTCTTCAAGGCGCCTTTTGAGAACGTCGCGCTTCATCTCAAGTTGATGCGCATAGGCGACGTGCTGCCACTGGCAGCCGCCACACTCACCGAAATAGGGGCACGGGGGCTCGACGCGGTGGGGGGAGGGGTGGATTACCCGGGTGACCAGCCCCGTTTTAGCACCGCATCTTTTCTCCTGGACCTCGACCTCTACGGTCTCGCCTGAGATGGCGAGGGGGACGGGTATTGACTCGCCGTTGAGCGTTGCAACAACATCGCCTTCCAGGGAGAGGGAGTCTAGGGTCAATGTGTGGGTCGGCATGGTGAAAGCGTACATTCGCGGCGTGCGTATCGCAAGGCGAGGAGAATTTGACATTGGGGAGGGGGGTTTGGGAACATGGAAGTTGTCAGGCTAGCCCGATTTGGGGGCTGGACTGAGGGGTGGGAATACATAGGATGGTTTGGCAAGTCCTAGATTCCTCTCGGGGCCTCGGAATGACAGAGGAGGAGGGAGAGGATGGCAAATTTATTGAAGGTGAAAAAATGGTAAAGGCCAGTACGGTTGGAGAGCTTAGGGAGTCGGGGTATGAGGCGCTGCCGATAAAGGCAGAATTGAGGCGGAACTTGGTCCGCAAGCTGGAGGGGCGGGAGCCGCTGTTCGAAGGGATCCTCGGGTACGAGGACACGGTTATGCCTCAGCTGGAAAACGCTCTGCTGGCGGGTCAGGACATCATCGTGCTCGGGGAGCGAGGACAGGCGAAGAGCCGGATGATACGAGGGCTGGTTAGCCTATTAGACGAGGAAGTTCCCGTGGTGGAGGGGTGCGAAATCAACGACGACCCATACGCTCCGGTCTGCCGTACCTGCAGGGACAAGGTGCGCGAGCTTGGGGATGGGACCCCGGTGACATGGCTGCACCGGGACGATCGCTACGCAGAGAAGCTCGCCACGCCCGACGTGACCATGGCCGACCTTATCGGGGACATCGATCCGATCAAGGTCACCGAAGGTCGGTATCTATCCGACGAGCTTACCGTTCACTACGGACTGGTCCCGAGAACCAACCGCGGCATTTTCTGCATCAACGAGCTTCCCGACCTGGCGGAGAGGCTGCAAGTCGGGCTGTTCAACCTGATGCAGGAGCGGGACATCCAGGTCAAGGGATACCAGATCCGGCTGCCTTTGGACATCCTGGTCGTAGCGAGCGCCAACCCGGAGGACTACACGAACCGGGGTCGGATCATCACGCCGCTCAAGGACAGGTATGGGGCCCAGATTCGCACTCACTATCCCCAGACGCCGGAAGTCGAAATTGCCATAATGGAATCGGAGGCGCGGAGATTTGAGGATGGGCGTACGACCTTGGTACCACACTTTATGAAGGAGATCGTGGCGCAAGTGTCCGCGCTGGCACGGAAGAGCCCAGACGTGAATCAGAGGTCGGGGGTCAGCGTCAGGATATCGACGGCGAATTACGAAAGCATTATGGGGAACGCCATGCGGAGGGCTCTCCACACAGGTGAGAAGGCGGCGGCGCCGAGGATTTCGGACCTGACTTACCTGAAGGCGTCGACGCTGGGGAAGCTGGAGCTGGAGACGGTGGAGGACGAGCGTAGCGAGCAAGTGCTGGACGGACTTGTTGACCGGGCCGTGGCCAACGTATTCGCCCGCTATTTCAACGTTACCGACTTCGCTGCGTTACTTACGCAGTTCCAGGAAGGGGCAAGCGTAGGCATTTCGGACATGGCCCACTCCCGGACGCACACTCGTCTCGTCAAGAAGCTTGGCGGCTTCGACAAGGGGCTGGAGAAGTTGGAGTGCGACAAGAAGCCGGTAGCAGTTGCGTCGGGGGTGGAGTTCATACTGGAGGGGCTACACCTGAACCGGAAGCTGAACAAGGTGACGGCGCAGTCGGGGGAAATCAGCTACGAGGCCTGATCCCCGGCCACGCTCATAATCGTCGTAGCCAAGGCGTCCGAGTCGTGCCTGATCTGCGTCCCCTGCCCGACTATCGGGCTACGGACTATCCGCCCAACCAGGCCGGTGCATTCCTCAGTGTCCAACTCGACGGGGTGGGCATTGCTTGAACGGTAACGGTCCACGACCTCGTCGGGCATGGGGCCGTTATTTACCAGCAGATAGTCGATGCGCCCTCTCGGGCCCATGTAGCCCTTCACCTCCTTTACGAAGTCGGAGACCTTGAACGAGTCCGACTCTCCGGGCTTGGTCATAAGGTTTGAGGTATAGACGACCTTGGCTCGGGTCCGGGCTATGGCATCACCCACTCCGTCGACCATCAGATTGGGGATGATGCTGGTGTAAAGGTCGCCGGGGCCCATGACTACCAGGTCGGCGTCCAGGATTGCCTCCACGACGGGTGGATAAACCTGGGCAGGGGGATCGAGGTAGACATAATCGATAAGGACGCCGGGTTTGATGCTGCGGACGTCGATGCTGGCCTCTCCGGCGACGACTGTGCCATCGACCAGCCGGGCCTTCAGGTTGGTCTTGGTGAGGGTCACAGGGAGGACGCGGCCGGTGATCTGGAGCATACGCCCGGCCTTGATGATGGCGAGGGCCATGCTGCCGGTTAACTCGGTGAGGGCGGCGAGCATCAGGTTGCCGAAGCTGTGGCCCTGTAGGTCTTGGCCGCGGTCGAAGCGGTAGTCTAGGAGGCGGCGGAGGATTGAGTCGTTGGGGTTGTCGGGGCTCAGGCCGAGGAGACACTGTCGAACATCACCGGGGGGCAGCTGGCCGAGCTGGTCTCGGAGTCGGCCGGAGGAGCCACCGCTGTCGGTCATGGCGACAATTGCGGTGAGGTTGGAGGTGTGGTGTTTGAGCCCGTTGAGAACTACATAGTTACCGGTGCCGCCGCCTATGACGACTATTCTTGCAGAGTTGGGGTTTGGAGGTGGGGCCATAGCGGGTGGGATGATAAGGGGGCTGGGAGTGGGGACGCAAGGGGTGGATGTCACAGTGGGATGTCTCGTGGGGTGGGCGAGGGAGGAGAGGAGAATCGGGAGAGGGGTGCGGGTGGGTAAGTCCTAGACCCGTCCCGCCAGAGGCGGATGTTCCACTTACAGTTCGGAGCCTCGGGATGACACGGGAACAAGGGATGGTGGGAGCGGATGTTACAATGGCGGGACTAGTGGGAAGGCGGATAATGAGACAATTGAAGTTCGGGGCGTGCATGTTTGCGCAGCAACCTTTGCCGGAGGTCGTGCGTATTGCGCAGTTGGCGGAGGAGCTAGGCTACGACAGCCTGTGGATCGCCGACTCCCAGGTGCTTTGCAGGGAGCTTTACGTGACCCTGACGGCCTGCGCCCTGGGCACGAGCCGGATAAAGCTGGGGGCGGGGGTTACGGCGCCGTACACCCGGCACGTGAGCGTAACTGCGAGCGCCTTTGCCTCGCTGAACGAGCTTGCGCCGGGCAGGGTGATACTGGGGGTGAGTACGGGCAATAGCCTTGTCAGGACCATAGGACGAAGGCCGGCTCGCATCTCGGAGATGGAAGAGTACGTCGGGAAGCTGACGGACCTGCTGGACAACCGGGACACGGACTTCGACAGTGGGGTGAGGGGCGGCATCTCCTGGCTGGACAGCCCGACGCAGATCCCGATATACGTCGCAGGGACGGGGCCTAAGATGTTGAAAGCGGCGACAAGGATGACATCGAACATCATACTGATGGCTGGATCGGGGCTGGCTTTTGTGCGGGAGGGACTGGAAAAGACTTACGCGGGGATGGGGGAGGCGGGTAAAGATATTTCGGAGGCGGAAGTGATAATGTGGGTGCCCTTCGCCATTGCAAAGGAGGGAGACGTGGCCCGGGAGCACGTCTCCAAGCACGTGGCCAGTCTGTTGTCGCGGGTCAACCCGGACCTGTTCGAAGAGGAAGACAGGGAAGCCATCGAGCGGATCAAAAAGGGGTTTTCGCCGTATCCACACGATCCGAACGCGCCCAAGAACGCGGGCGGCGTGCCCGATAAATTCATCGACCAGCTGGCTTTGGCCGGCAGTCCTGATGAGGTCCGAGCACAGGTGGAAAGGATGGCGACGGTGTCGGGGTTCGATACGGTAGTGCTGAACACCCAGGCTTCCAACGGCAGGTTCACGAGTCTTGAAGAGTCGCTGAAGCTGTTTGCGGACAACGTGATCGCTCCCCTGAGCTGAGGAAAGGGTGGTCGGGAGAGAGCATGGCTGACAAGGTTCTGGTGACAGGGGGAGCGGGATTCATCGGCTCCCACGTTGTCGATGCGATGCTCGGAGAGGGCTACGAGGTTGTGGTCATAGACAGCCTGGTCACGGGCAACAGGGGAAACGTTAACCCCGACGTCCTGGTCCTTGAAGCCGACCTCCGGGACCCGGGTCTGGCACGTATCTTCCAGGAGCATAAGCCAAGGTTCGTCTGTCATCTAGCGGCGCAAGCGAGCATAACGAAGTCGATACGCGGGCCCCTGATGGACGCGGACGAGAACATAATGGGTTCGCTCAACGTCCTTGAGGAATGTCGCAATAATGACGTCGAAAAGATAGTCTTCTCCTCAAGCGGGGGAGCCATCTACGGAGAGCCGATATCCCTGCCATGCGACGAAAGCCATCCAATCCAGCCCTTGGCCCCCTACGGGGCAGCCAAGGCTGCGGTGGAACTGTACCTGCCCATTTACCGCAGCCTGTACGGTCTGAGGTATACGGCTTTGCGCTACGCCAACGTGTACGGGCCCCGGCAGAACCCTGGAGGCGAGGCCGGGGTTGTGGCGATATTTGCGGGCCGGATGCTGAACAAGGAACGGGTCACGATAAACGGGACTGGTGAACAGGAACGGGACTTCCTGTACGTGCAGGACGTGGCCCGGGCCAACGTTATCTCTCTCAGCACCGGTGATGACGATGCGTTCAACATAGGGTCGGGGGTGGGGACTTCAGTTAAAGAGATATTCAGTTATTTGGACAGATTGACGGGTAACTCACTCAGTCCCCAGTACAGGACATTGAGCGAGGGTGAAGTGTTCAAGATAGTCCTCAACACCGAAAAAGCGCGTCGGGTGTTGGGGTGGGAGCCTACGGTATCGCTGGAAGAGGGATTGAGCAGGACGGTCGATTCGTTCCGGTCTTAGCCGCTGAGAGGGCCACAGTAAAGCACGGTCGCTAGCAGGTGATGGTTTGAGCATTCGATACAACTATTCGAAGTGGGACGGGACCCAGGAGCCATTCAAGGCGTCTGCCGAAGAGCTGCTGGATGAGTTGACGAAGGACGTTTTAGCCTATGGGAACCTTGAATCTGCTCTCCAACGGCTCGTCGAGAGGGGGATGCAGACTCGACAGGGTATGCGGATTCAGGGACTGCGTGACCTGATAAACCAGCTTCGTCGGGAGAAGGAACGGCAACTCAAGCAGTACGACCTCGATTCGATGATGGATGATCTGAAAGAGAAGCTTGACCAGATAGTCGACATGGAGAGGCGAGGGCTGGAGAAGCGGCTGGAGGATGCACGGGCCGAGACGGAGGAGGGGCCTGGGGAGGGGATGCAGGAGATGCTAGAGCGGATGGTGCAACGGAAGAAGGACACGCTCGACGGCCTTCCCGAAAGCCCCGGCGGAATGTTCAAGGAGCTGATGGACTACGAGTTCTTCGACGAGGAGGCGCGGGAAGAGTTCCAGAAACTGTTGGACATGCTGCGCCAGAAGATGCTCGATCCTTACGCCCGGGACATGGCGGAACGGATGAGCAACATGGGCGCCGGCGAAATGGACGCCATAAAACAGATGCTCTCCGACCTCAATGAGATGCTCGAACGGCAGCGCATGGGGCTCGATTCTGGCTACGACGAGTTCAAGCAGAGGTACGGGAGGGCTTTCCCCGACATGCCCGACACCCTGGAGGAGTTCGTGGAGGAGCTGCAGAGGCGGATTTCGCAGATGCAGTCGTTGATGAACAGCCTGTCGGATGAGGCGCGGGAGTCGTTGGAGCAGATGATGCAGTCCCAGCTCACGGACCCCGACCTTGCAGACCTTATGGCGAGTCTCGCCGAGAACCTGGAAGCCCTGCATCCCACGCGGCGGCGCAAAAGCGGCTACCCGTTCGAAGGTGAAGAGGAACTCAGCTGGGACCAGGCGATGGAGTTGATGTCCAAGCTCCAGAACATGGAGGAGCTGGAGGCCCAGCTGCGTAAGGCGCAGGCTAGCCGGGGGCTGGAGGGGATCGATACGAAGAAGCTGAATGAGGTGCTGGGACAGGAGGCGGAGGAGGACGTCGAGGCGCTGAGGGAACTGGCCCGAGAGCTGGAGGAGGCGGGCTATCTCCGGTTCAAGGACGGCCGGATGGAGCTTTCACCGAAGGGATTGCGGAGGATCGGGCAGAAGGCTTTGAGGGAAATATTCGGACACATGAAGAAGGACCGGCGAGCGGCCCACGAAATTCAGCGGAGTGGGATCGGGTTGGAAGACGTGCAGGAGACGAAGACCTATGAATTCGGGGACCCGTTCCGGCTGAACATCCCGCGGACGATATTGAACGCAGTGGAGAGGTCGGGGCCGGGGATTCCGGTGAACATGTCCCCCGAGGACCTGGAGATTTACAAGCCCGAGCATCAGACTCAGAGTGCGACGGTGCTCCTGCTGGACCAGAGCCGGTCCATGGATATGAGCGGAGACTTCTTCGGGGCCAAGAAGGTGGCGTTGGCGCTGCACAGCCTGATATCGGGGCAGTACCCGAAGGACGATTTTCACATAATCGGCTTTTCGTTGATGGCGAAGGAGATAAAGGCTCGGGACCTGCCGGAGGCGGGAGCGAGCGACAGTGCGCCCGGTACCAATATGCAACACGGTTTACAGCTGGCGCGCGAATACCTGGCAAAGCGCAAATGTGAAAACAAGCAGATCATCATGATCACGGACGGTGAGCCGACGGCCCACATGGAGCAGGGGTATCCTTACTTCGCGTGGCCGCCGAGTCTCCTCACGGTTCAGGCCACTCTACAGGAGGTGAAGCGCTGCACCAAGGACAGGATAACCCTCAACGTCTTCATGCTGGACACGAGCTACTACCTGATCGACTTCATGGAACAGGTGACGAAGATAAACCGGGGTCGGGCGTTCTTCACGACAGCCGACCGGCTGGGCGAGTACATCCTGGTGGACTACATAAACCACAAGCGGACGCGGATTCGGCCGTAGGCCTCTTGGCTTCAATAGAAGACAAAAGAAAGGGCCCGCCATTTGGCGGGCCCGATTTCGTGATAGCCGTTTTGATGGAAGGATGGGGGGGTTAGCCGCCCTTGCCGCAGGCGCAGTTGCCACCGCAGCCGCCTCCGCCACCACCGCTCTGGAAGTTGGGGTTATTGACGGTGAAGCCGGAGCGCTCCAGAGTCTCAATGTAGTCGATCTCCGAGCCGTCGAGCATGGGAGCGCTCTCGGGGTCGTAGACAACGGTCAAGCCGTCCTGTTCTACGGTGAGGTCCTCGGCGGAGATCTCGTTGTCTAGGGACATCATGTACTGAGGTCCGCCGCAACCCATGCCGGCGATCATAACTCGGAGGGAAATCTCTTCCTCGCTCTGCTCGGAGATGAACTCTTTGACTTTTTCAAGGGCCAAGGGGGTTAGGCTTACCATTTGGTTCTCCTGACTTGCGGTCTAGCGAATACCTGGAAATAGATTACCGCGCACATGGTCGGGGGTCAAGGGGTGGTGGTCACGGAACCTAGTATCGGGAACGGTAAAAGAGGAGCCCTTTGATTGATTCAATTAAAATTGCGTGCCTGTTTGATTGATCCGCAGGAGATTTTCTATTGCATACGTCCTCCCAAACGCGAGGACATTGAAGGGAAGAGAAGGAGGTGTCCATGAACACGGGAGCATTATAGAGGACGTGGTGTGGGGTGTGGCAAGGGGTTGATGTCACAGAGAAAGGGAAACCCTTGTGGTTGCCTTTACAGGGGTGGGGGTATTGGATGGGTCTCGGGGCCTGATATAGAATCGGCTTAGCCTTGGGCTGCACTAGTCCATATTTAAGGAGACTTTCCATGACGCTAGACCTGAGACCCGCATACGAGAAAGTTATACCCACAATGGTGGCGCTTAGGAGGGACATTCACAGCCATCCGGAGCTGTCTTTCGAGGAGGACAGGACGTCGGGGATAGTGGCAGATGGATTGAGAGAGCTGGGGCTGGAGGTAAAGACGGGGGTGGGGGGTACGGGGGTGACGGGATTTCTGAGAGGAGGGTCGGGTGGGAGGACGCTGCTCATCAGGGCGGATATGGACGCGTTGCCTGTCGAGGAGGACAACGATGCGGACTATTGCTCTCGTGAGCCGGGGAAGATGCACGCCTGAGGCCACGACGGACACGTAGCCGTGGCTATGTCAGTGGCATCGGTGCTGGCGGGGATGAGGGGGGAGCTTAAGGGGAATGTTAAGTTCGCTTTTCAGCCGGCGGAGGAGACCGCGGGCGGGGCGCTGGGGATGATCGAGTCGGGCGCGCTGGAAGACCCGAAAGTGGATGCGGCCCTGGCCCTTCATATCATTAATGGGCTTGAAGCCGGTAAGGTGGGGGTAAGGATGGGGGGTATGTTCGCCAGCGTGGACGAGTTCACGATCAAAATCCGGGGGACGGGCGGTCATGCGGCACACCCGGAGTCGCTGATCGATCCGATATTGGTCGCTGGGCAGGTAGTGAGTGCACTGCATCAGATAGTGAGTCGCAACGTGGGGGCGCTGGAAGCGGCGGTGCTGAGCATCGGGATGATAAGGGGTGGCACGGCGTTCAACATAATCCCTGAGGAGGTCGAGCTAAAAGGCACGGTACGGGCCTTCGACGATGGGACGCGAGACAGGGTTATGGGTCGGATTGAAGAAGTGCTGAACGGTATAACCGCCGCCGCGGGGGCGTCGTACGCGTTCGAGGACATTTACCAGAGCCCGGTGGTTATGAACGATCCTGCAATGACGGCCCTGGTACGCAGCGCCGCAACTCGGGCCATTGGAGGTGAAAACGTCATCGACTGCGAACCATCAATGGGTGGCGATGACATGGCCTACTTCCAGAAGGAAGTGCCGGGATGCTACTTCATTGTCGGGGGTGGGGATGAGGAGGGGGAGTACGGGCCTCATCATAGCGGGACGTTCGGTTTCGATGAGCGGGCGCTGGAGGTCGGGTTGAAGGTGATGACGGAGTCGGCATTGGAGTATCTGGGGGTGGTGTAGGGATCCTAATTTGCTAAATGACGACACAGAAGTCGCCATTTTGGCAGTGTGCTTAGAATAGGCTCAAACTTCCAAAGCCTGTACGGATTGCAATGGGATTGAGGTGGCACTTATGAAGCAGAATTTAGACGCAGAAGGGCTTGAAATTCTTGAGATGTTCGAACGAGGTGAGTTGAAATCTGTTCCCAACCTGGAGCAAGAAATAGAATGGGCACGCGAGGTGGCGCGGAGGACGATCAAGAGGACTAATAGTACTTAATAAGCCGTCTGACAGAGGGAAGTTGATCGAAAGTCGGGAGAAGGAGAGGGATTGAGACGCTGTGATTCTTGTGTCATACACATTAGAGTTGATAGCCCCATCCACAGGGCTTATAGTTGAACCTTGGAATACGAATGGGATGAGGTAAAGCGACTAGCGAATATTCACAAGCACAAGGTCGATTTTTACTCAGTCTACGAATTCGAGTGGAATACGGCTTTAATCCAGCCAAGTGAAGGGTATGCCGAGCCACGATTGACCGCCACAGGGAAATTGAAAGGCCGACTCCATCACTTGGTCTACGTTATTCGGGGCGAACGAAGACGTGTCATAAGTTTCAGGATTGCAAAACCCAAGGAGCGCAAGGAATATGCCGAGCGGTAAATCGAATGAGTCCGCGCCCGCACCCGGCGAGGTAGAAATCGACAGAGCGCTGGTTGAGAAACTAGCCGCTATGGAAATGGATTTCGAGGAGGTAGAGGCGCTATATGGTGAGGAAGTGGCCATTGACGTCGGGATTGCACGAGACCCGGACAACCCCGAGTTAACCGCGGAGGACTTCGCCCAGATGCGACCCGCCATAGAGGTGGACCCGGAGCTTGTAATGGCCTATCGGCGCGGTGAACTGAGAATCCGGCCGGACCTTATGGCGAAGCGAGTCAATGAAGCAACGGAGGTAGGCGACAAACAGGAGGATCGGACATGACTAAGAAGCTGTTGTTGGGTACCGAGTCGGGGATCCAGGTCATGGAGAAGGAGAACGGGGCATGGGCCCAGTCTGCTGAGTCTTTAGACGGGAAGTGGGTGCAAAAGCTAGAGATCGATTCCTCGGGGCGGATGTATGCGGGGGTGACGAAGGACGGCGTCTATTGGGCTGATTCGCCCTCGGGGGCCTGGACTCAAGGTTTGGAGGGGGATATCAGAGGTTTGGGTGTTTCTCCCCACCAATCCGGGACGGTCTTTGCCGGCACGGAGCCGGCGGCGGTGTACAGGAGCCGGGACCGGGGCGAAAGCTGGGTCGAACTGAAGGCAGTGAAGGAACTGCCCTCCTACCCGACGTGGTCATTCCCCGCACCTCCCTTCATATCCCACGTTCGCACCTTCGACTTCGTAGCGGATGAGCCGGACACGGTATTTGCAGGGGTGGAGGTGGGGGGGCTTATCCGAAGCGGGGACGGTGGCGAGACCTGGGAAAGTTACGGCGAGGGTATCTACGAAGACATTCACTATATCCTTTCCCATCCGCGGGACTCGAAAGTGATGTACTCCACGACGGGCGACGGATTCTACCGCTCAATGGACGGGGCCCGGAACTGGGAGCACCTGCAGGATGGAATGGACAACCCATACACCCACCCCATCATCCTGGACAGCCAAAACCCGAATCTGCTGTACATAGGAGCGGCGGCGGACAACCCGACAACCTTCGGAGGTCCGGGTGGAGCGCTGGCGCGGATCTACAGGAGCCGGGATGCGGGCTCGACTTGGGAGAGGCTCGGGAATGGGCTGCCGGACAGACTTCACGCAATGGTGAGGGGACTGGTTGCGGACCCTGTTACACCGGGAGCGGTCTACGCCGGCACAACGGATGGGGAATTGTTCGCGAGTGAGGATGCGGGAGACAGCTGGGAACAAATCGCGAGCGGCCTTCCCGCCGTGTGGGTGATCAGGGTAATCGGGGATTAGGTCGAACGGATATCGGGGCCCTTTGGAAAACTGAGGAGTAATCCGTAATGGCACAACAGACAATGGTAGGCAGCGTAAAGGCCCCGGAATTCCCGAGGGACATCGACTGGCTGAACGTCGAGCGTCCTTTGAGTATGGAGGACCTTAAGGGCAAGATAGTCATCCTAGACTTCTGGACATATTGCTGAGTTAACTGCATGCACATATTTCCGCAGTTGCGGAAACTTGAAGAGAAGTACCAGGAGGAGCTGGTGGTGGTGGGCGTCCACTCCGCCAAGTTCACGTCGGAGAAAGATACAGCCAACATCGAGAAGGCGATACGTCGCTTAGAGCTCGATCACCCGGTGGTGAACGACAAGGACTTCCGGGTGTGGAGCCAGTACTCGGCGAGGGCCTGGCCGACGCTTTACATAGTCGACCCTGAGGGGAACATCTTGGGGAGGCACGAGGGTGAGATTACCTTCAATGCTTTCGACAGGGTGATCCGGGACATGATCACCGAGTTTGAGGGGAGGGGCACGCTGGACCGGACCCCGATACCTGGGCTTTCGGCGCACAAGGAAGAGGGCGGAACGCTCTCGTTCCCCAGCAAGATCATCGCCGATGAGAAGGGTTCACGGCTCTTCGTTTCGGACTCCAACCACAACCGAGTACTCTCGATTTCCCTGGACGGGAAGATTTTGGACGTAATCGGGGGTGGGGATGTGGGGCTGGAGGATGGTAACTACGCAGACGCGAAATTCCACCATCCTCATGGTCTGACCCTGTCGGGCGACAGCCTGTACGTGGCTGATACCGAGAACCACGCAATCCGTCGAATAGACCTGCGGGAGCGTCGGGTGGAGACGATTGCCGGGACGGGTGAGCAGGCCCGCACATTCCACGACGGGGGTGTGGGGTCGGTGGCCCTGAACTCGCCTTGGGACCTGACCGGCCTGGACGGGATGCTCTATATTGCAATGGCGGGGTTCCACCAGCTTTGGGTGATGCACCTGGAGTCGGGGTATGTGGGGCCATTTGCCGGAAGCGGCAGGGAGGGCATCAAGGACGGGTCTCTCCGCAACGCGATGCTGGCCCAACCGACGGGCATAGACACCGACGGCGATACGATCTACTTCGCGGACAGCGAGACGAGCGCAGTGCGCACGGCAACTCGAGGAGAATCGGGGAAGGTGAACACGCTAGTGGGAACGGGCCTGTTCGACTTCGGGGACAAGGATGGAGTCGGGGACAGGGCACTGCTTCAGCACGTGCAGGGGGTGTGCTGGCACGAGGGGATGCTGTACGTGACGGACACCTACAACAACAAGATCAAGCGAATCGAGCCCCTGACCCAGGCCGTCGTGAGTTTCACGGGGCTGGGGGACACGGGGTTCGAGGACGGACCCGCCAGAGCGGCCCTCTTCTACGAGCCGGAGGGTTTGGCCATTGCGAACGGCAAGATGTACATTGCCGACACGAACAATCATGCAATCAGGGTCGCTACACTATCGACGGGCAGCGTCTCGACTTTAGAACTCAAAGACTAGCCTCGACAACCAAGAATAAACAAGGCAACGCAGGGGAACAGACCTGCCTAAGGAGGAGCCAATGGCGGCCAAGAAACGAAAGCTGGGGCGGGGTGTCAGCATAATAGGCGGAGGCATGTCGAAGTTTGGGGCCTTTGCCGAGAAGACCACCCGAGACCTTTTCGGAGAGGCGTACTTCGAGGCCATCGGCTCCGTGAGCAAGGGGATTGACCCGGAGGCCATTGAGGCCCTCTACGTCGGCAACTTCTCTGCGGACCTGTTCGAAGGGCAGGGACACCTCGGCCACCTGATGGCGGACTGGGTGGGACTCGCGCCCCGGCCCGCTACAAGAGTGGAAGGGGCCTGTGCAAGTAG
This sequence comes from Dehalococcoidia bacterium, assembly GCA_965222055.1. Taxonomy (GTDB): domain Bacteria; phylum Chloroflexota; class Dehalococcoidia; order Plut-88900; family Plut-88900; genus Plut-88900. The sequence continues at coordinate 1,736,829 of CBDCTF010000007.1, read as the reverse complement.
CGGCCTGGCCTTTAGGGAAGGCATCATGGCGATAGCATCCGGGATGTATGACGTGGTGCTGGTCGGGGGTGTGGAGAAGATGACTTCTCTTGCCACCGAAGAGGTCCAGGACGCCCTGGCAGCGGCCAGCGACGTACCAATGGAGTTGGACCAGGCGCAGTTCACGTTTCCGGGCCTATACGCGGCGATGGGGTCGGCGTACCTGGACAGGTACGGGGCGACGCGCGAACACCTGATGCACGTGGCGATCAAAAACCATCGAAACGGGGCGCTTAACCCGAAGGCACAGTTCAATGTGTCGATTGCCGACTTTATGGAGAGACGGAAGGCAAGTGCGGCAAAGCGAGGCAGGCCGGTGCCCGAGTGGAGAGACGAGTTCGACTTCCTGAACGACCCCAGGGCCAATCCACAGGTGGCATCTCCGCTTCACCTATTCGACTGCTCACCTGTTACCGACGGCGCGGCGTGCATAATCCTGGCCGCGGAGGACGTGGCTCGGGAGTACACCGATGAAGTCGTAAGCGTAGTTGCGACCGCGCAGGCAAGCGCCGGACCCCTGGCGACATGGGCCGGAGACATCACTTCGATACCCTCGGCGCGGATTGCTGCGCGACAAGCCTTTGAAATGGCCGGCATTTCGCCGAGCGATCTCGACATGGCGGAAGTGCACGATTGCTTCACCATCGCGGAGATCATCGGGATCGAGGACATTGGGCTGTTCGAGCCGGGCAAGGGCGCATTCGCCGTCGCGGAAGGGCAGACTTCGCGTGAAGCGCCGTGCACGGTGAACGTGTCGGGCGGACTGAAGTCGAAGGGCCATCCGGTAGGGGCCACGGGCGCAGGGCAAGTGCTTGAAATGTGGCTGCAGCTAACCGAACGTGCAGGTGACAGACAATTGAAGGACAAGGACCTAAGGTTGGGGCTCACGCATAATGTCGGGGGCACGGGCGGGACCTGTGCGGTGCACATCATGGAGCGAAGATAATGATGGAGCAGAGCGACTTTACGATTTCCAGCTACAATCGGCACGTCTCCGAAGGGAAGCTGATGGCTTCCCGCTGTGAGAAGTGCGACATCTTGTACCTGCCTCCCCGGCCCGTTTGCCCCGAGTGCCACGGCACGGACATGGGTTGGAAAGAGCTGAGCGGCAAGGGAAAAGTGATAGGCTACACTGCGATTACCATAGTGCCGACGGGCATGGCGGCCAAGGGTTACGGTCGGGACAAGCCGTATTTGAGCGCGGTGGTGCAGACTGAGGAAGGCCCCGGAATCACTGCGATGCTCGAGGGGTTCGATGCGACAGACCCGGGTGCGGTGTCGATTGGCATGCTGGTGATGGCTGGGTTCAAAGAGGAGGGTGAGGGAGAAGGGGCAAAGAAGAGCCTAGTATTCCATCTTGCCTGACATAGCTAGATGTTTTACATAAAGTATCGCCAGTCGACATAAGTAAAGCACAAAAGACGGGACTACGAGGGAGGCGCTCGCGTAAAAGTGAGCGCCTCGTCTTGTGCGAAGCCCGCGAGGAGATTTAGGTGACAGAGACGACCAGGAAGACGAGCCTGCCGGTGAGGGAGGTGGGACACAGGCGGCTGGAAGACTACGCGGCGGTCACGGGGCGGGGGCCCGTGGAGGAGATTCGGGAGCTGGCCGCCGGGCTCAAGGGGAAGACGGTCCTGCACCTCAACTCCTCGCCGAACGGCGGAGGTGTCGCTGATATCTTTGAGGCGCTGATTCCACTTTTGAACGACGTGGGTGTCGAGGCTGAATGGCGGACGATCAGGGGCGAGGCGCCATTCTTCGACGTGACCAAGAGCATGCACAACAGCCTGCAAGGGAAGCGGGTTGAGTGGACGGCGGAGATGTGGGACACATGGCTGGAATACAACCGGAGGAACGCCCGAGACCTGTACGCGGAGTACGACGTCGTCTTCGTCCACGACCCTCAGCCGGCACCCATTCTGCACTTCCTGGGAGACCGTCGCGGCAGCGAAACGAAGTGGATATGGCGCTGTCACATCGACCTGACGGATGCGCAACCCGACGTGTGGGCCAAACTGCAAGAGTACATCCGGCTGTATGATGCGGCGGAGTTCAGCATGGAGGAGTTCATCATCGGGGGGTATGGAGGGCCGACTGCAGTAGTCTCGGCGCCGGGGATCGATCCGTTGGACGAGAAGAACGTGCCTTTGACATCGACTGAGGCGGCGCGTGTGTTGGAACCCTTCGGCGTGGACTCGAAGAGGCCGATTATGGCGCAGGTGTCGCGGTTCGACCCGTGGAAGGACCCGTTGGGTGTAGTGGATGCGTACCGGCTGGTCAAGGAGGAGGTGCCCAGGATCCAGCTGATCATGATAGGGCCGACGGCTGCGGACGACCCCGAGGGACTGGGGTTCTTCGAGAAGACAGCCCGACGCGCCGGGGAGGACCCGGACGTCCACCTGATCACGAACTTCAAGGGGATGACGGACAGGGAGGTGAATGCAGTTCAGACCCTGGCGCGGGTGATGGTGCAGAAGTCGACTAGGGAAGGATTTGGGCTTAGCGCGACGGGGTCGCTGTGGCACGGGAAGCCGGTGATCGCGGGTCGGGCGGGGGGGCTGGCCCTTCAGGTGCTGGATGGAGAAACGGGTTTTCTCATTGACTCGACGGAGGAGTGTGCGGAGAGGGCGCTGACCATTCTAAGAGACACGGATATGGCGGAGGAGATGGGGCGTAAAGCTAGGGAGCACGTGCGGGAGAATTTCCTTATTACTCGGGTGCTGAGGGACAATCTGCGTCTTTATAGGCAGGTGTTGGGGGTGGGGTAGGGGAGCTTGGGATTACCTCATGTTTCTTGTAGGCATTGGATCACCCTCACTCATCAAGATGCCGTTGCGTAACTCCGGGTTGGGGTCGAGAAGCCCCGCCCATTCCGCTCTTGAGACCCTTCGACTCGGCTCAGGGCGAGCGGAATTCCCCGCCCCTTAGCCCTTTTGGACGGACGATGCAAAGAACTTGAGGTAGAAGGGGTAAATGCAGTGAACGGCAAGAGGCGGTCGGTGGAGAGTATATGCGCGTCGGCGGGGAGGGACGTGGAGTCGGCGACGAGGCCCTTGATGGCGCCGATTTACCAGGGGTCCGTCTTCGAAGTCGAGAGCCTGGAGCTGCTGGACGACATCTATGCGGGCAGCCGGGATGGGTTCATCTACTCCCGGGACGCGAACCCCAACGTTGAGACCCTGGAGAGGGTCGTGGCGGAACTGGAGAATGCTGACGACGCGGTGGCGTTTGCCTCGGGGATGGGGGCGATCGGTAACACGCTGCTTTCGATGGTCGAGACTGGGGACACGGTTTTGGCGGGGGACGTGCTGTACGGGGGTACGAACCTGCTGCTGAGACAACACCTGCCGAGGCTCGGGGTTCGGGTGGAGTTCGTGGATGTGACGGACCTGGGGCTCGTTGAGCGGGCTTTAGAGGGGTCGCCTAAGGTAATTCTCGTAGAGTCGATAACCAACCCTCTGCTTCGGCTGACGGACGTGGAGGGGATTGCCCGGTTGGCGGGTGAGAGGGGTGTGCGGGTGGTAGTGGACAACACGCTGGCGACGCCATTGCTGATGCGGCCCCTGGAACTGGGCGCGGACGTGACAATACACAGCGCAACGAAGCTGCTAGGCGGACACTCGGACGTGATGGGAGGGGTGGCGGCGGGTCGGTTCGAGGCGATGGCGTCGATACGGCAGTCGAACAGGGTGTGGGGAAGTACGTTGGACCCGTTTGCGGCGTGGCTAATCGTGCGGGGGATTCGGACTCTGCCTTTGCGGGTGGCTCGCACTTGCGAAAATGCCAAGAGGGCGGCGGAGTTTCTGTCGGGGCACGCGGCGGTGTCGGCCGTTCATTATCCGGGCCTGGACAGTCACCCGCAGCATGGGTTGGCAAAGTCGACGTTGGAGGGTGGATTCGGGAGCATGGTGGCGTTCGAGCTGAGGGGAGGGGTGGAGGCGGCGTCAAATTTCATACGGTCTTTGAAGATGATCAGGTTCGCGGCGAGCCTTGGGGAGACGTGCACGACGGTGTCGCACCCGGCGAAGACGTCGCATAGGTCGTTGACGGAGGGGGAGCGGGAGGAGGTTGGAATCTATGGCGGGCTGATCCGGATGTCCTGCGGGATAGAGTCGTCGGAGGACATCAAGGCGGACCTGGGACAGGCGTTGGCGAGCCTGTGAGTGGAGCGGGAGACCGGATTCGAACCGGCGACAGCCTGCTTGGAAGGCAGGGGCTCTACCACTGAGCTACTCCCGCGTCGCGGGGAGATATTAGAGGGGGGCGGGGGGTGGGGTCAAGGGAGGGCACTGGTTGGGTGGGTTAGTGGGTGCGGGTCGATGGGTAAAAGCCTTAGTTATAGGTGTCCTTCTTGCATCGACAAATTGGGCACTCACTAAACACCGAAGTCATCTGGCAATGGCAATTATCCAACTAAGGGTTTGCAGTGTCATAAGTCAGCCTACTTTCAAGCAAGCGAGGTTCAAGAATGTGTGGTTGTTCATGTTTGGATGTACCGTTCACATCCGCTCCCAACTGCTGTCCCCACTGCGTCCAACCCTCTCTCCTATGGCGTGCAAAAAGCTCCAAATAAGGTCCCGGACTACAACTTTCGATAATGTCATAGAGCTCATCCGGTTTACGAGAATGCTCCCGCTTTCTACTACTAATGAGGTTGACTTGCCTACGCCCTGGATCAAGAGTACGCATGGAGCCACGCGTGCCGAATAGGACCAGTTCGGTGACATTTCTAAAGTAGAATCCCACTCCTCTGCCATCAGGTCCACCGTCTTTCCTTACCTTGTACCAGACTAAGTTAGTCTTATAGGTAAATCCCCAACTCTTCATTACCTTGAGGCCCTCTAGGACGAGTGCATTGGGAACCCACAAGTAAAGGTGGCTCTGAGGCAAAGAAACATCGGATACCGAGAGTTCAAGGATTTCGTCGAGTGTCATAGTCGAATACCGTGAAAGACGCTTGTGCTCCGGGGCTATCTTCCCGGTACGGTTCATGAAGCGCCAAGGAGGGTCGGCCAAAATCGTGCCAAATTGCTGGATTGGTTGGCTGTAGGTTATTTCCTGAAAGCCGTTCGTAGTCATAACGATCCATCCTCAACATACAGTGCTCTGGTAATACCCAGGACCAAGATCGGACAACCACCAGCGCCGCCACCGTCTATCCGGGGTAACAGCCGGCTCATATGAGTTGTCGAAGATCCGTACGATTTCCCCCTTCCGAGATCATCAAAAATATTCTGCAATTCATCGCTCCGAGTGATTATTACACCTACACTAATGGCCCTGAGCTCAAAGAGTACGCGGAAGTTGTTAAGGTCACGGTCATAGAATGGATCTTTGTTATTCCACTCTACTTCAAGAGCAACTCTATTCTTAAAACAGTCGATTCCATGAGTGGGATTTTCTGTTTCGTCATCATCAACCACTACCTTGGTTTGAAAAGTTTTCTCAATCCATCCACGCTGGTAGAATCCTCCGTCTAGTGCTGCGGCTATGGTTGACTTCCTGCCTCCCGGCTTGAGGATGCTGCTCCGCATCAGTCTGAACGAGGCTAGTACATCGATCATATCCTCCCATTGACTAGGGAAGTCACTCCTGAGAATAGCACACGCATGTCGCCATTCATGCACTTCGTAATTGGCAAAAACAAACTGCGCCGCGTTCTCATTTACCATGACGAATAATCTCTGTACAAGATCAGATTAATCCTAACCGATTCGATTATACACAAGGTCATCGTAACGGCTGTAGAGTTCATTTCGCTCCAATTGGGCCTTCTCACTCTCTAACCGTGTAGATTCATACCATTGAGCGCAATAACCTCTACACAATTCAGATCGAGTCAATTTGGTTTCGGTCCTTACACGGCGCGGGCGGCGCGGTGGCCGTCTACTACGGCGACTTCAATGTCTCTCGGTTGGAGGGCGTCTCCGATGGCCTTGAGGTTTGGGGCGCGGCCTTTGAGGTCTCGGTATAGGGTGTCCACGGCCTGGCCGCCGGCGGCTACGACTACGGTGTCGACGCCGGTGATGTAGCGGGGGGCCCAGGTGATGGTGTCGTAGACGTAGAGGGAATCTTCGAGGATTTCGAAGACGCCGGTGAAGGGTGTCATCTTGACGCCCTTGCGGAGCAGGCTCTCGTAGAGGTGCTGCCAAAGGGGCGGGGTTATCTCCCGGCCCACGTACTGGAGGCCTGTGACGACTTCGACGGACTTGCCGCCGGAGACGAGGAAGTCGGCGATGGTGGAAGCCTCGGGGCGGCCCTGGGTGTCGATCACGACGACCCGGTCTCCCATCTGAGCCGTTCCTTCCAGGACATCCCAGCTGTTGATGACGTTCCGGCCCTCGGCGCCCGGGATTTCGGGGGTGTAGGGCGTGGACCCGGTGGCGACGATGACTGAGTCTGGGGATTCGGCGAGGATGAGGTCCGGGGTGGCCTCGGTGTTGAGCCGGACGTCGACGCCCAGCCTGTCAAGCTGGCGCTCGAAGAATAAAATCACCTCTTCGAAGTGGTCCCGCCTGGGGGTTTTCAGAATAAGGTTCAGCTGGCCACCGAGTCGGGGGCCCTTTTCGAAGAGGATAACCTCGTGGCCTCTTATGGCGGCTGTGCGGGCGGCTTCCATACCGGCCGGGCCTCCTCCGGCGATGACGACCTTCTTCTTCTCGGGGGCGGGGGGGAGTAGGCCCCACTCCTTCTCTCGACCTGTCACAGGGTTGTAGATGCAGCCGACGCCCAAGCCGATAAGGATGTGTCCGGCGCAGCTCTGGTTGGTGCCTATGCAGTAGCGAATCTCCTCGGCGCGGCCTTCACGGGCCTTGTTGGGGAGGTGGGGGTCGGCGATGAGGGCACGGACCATGCCGACCAAGTCGACGACACCGTCGGCCAAGAGTTGCTCGGCGAGGGCTGGGGAATCGATGCGGCCTGCGCCCAGGACGGGGAGGGTGACCAACTGTTTGATCTCGTTGGCTTTGTAGACGAACTGGCAGGGCTCCCGGTAGTAGCTAGGCCAGTGGTCGGCGAAGGACTTGGGGTCGGGGATCGCGCCCTGCCAGACGTTGAGATAATCGATGGCGCCGGTGCGTTCGAGGAGGGGAGCGATAGCCTTGAGCTCGTTCATGCCGATGCTGTAGTCGACCATGTCGTCATACAGCCGGACGCCGAGGAGGAGGTCGGGGCCAAGGGCCTTGCGGCAGCCGTCGATGACCTCGTAGAGGAAGGTCATGCGCTCCTCGATAGTGCTGCCACCGTATTTGTCGGTGCGTCGGTTGGAGTCGGGGAATAGGAATTCGGCGATGAGATAGCCAAGGCCTACGAGGATCTCGGCGCCATCTAGACCACCCTCGCGGACTCGGGCGGCGGCGTCTGAGAACTGCTGGACTGCCTCCTCCACCTCCTCGATGTCCATCTCGTGGGGCATGTACTGGGGGCTGGCGAAGTGGGGTGGGGGGACGGCGGAGGGGGCCATGAGGGGCCTGCCCAGGACGCCTGATGCATCTACCACCATCTTGCCTCGGTGGCCGAGCTGGGTGAGGAGGGGGGTATCGAACTCGTGGGTGGCGGCGGACATGCGCCTATAGACAGGAATGACCCGGTCGTCATAGTTGGCCATGGAGAGGGGAATTTCGCCATCGTTGTAGACGACGGTGTTGCCTAGTACGACCATCGCCGCGCCGCCCTTGGCGCGCTCCCGGACGTAGTGGACGTACCTGTCGTCGGGGAGGCCGCCCTCGCCCTGGAAGTGGGCGGCGTGGCCAGCGTTTACTATCCGGTTCTTAAGGGTGTACTTGCCGACCCTTATCGGTTGGAACAGGTGGGGAAATGGGGTAGCCAATGGCCCGCCCTTTTTCACTGAACTGCGTTTTTGGCTTCCTTGGTCAGCTCGTAGGTGATGGGTTTCCTGTTCAGGTTGGGGATTATCACCCCGAGGTTTTCAAGCTCCGGCCAGATGCTCTTCTTGAACTCCGTGCCGAAAGTTCCGCCCCCTGCTTTGGCCATGTGGTGCTCAGGCCAGCGGCGGCTGATAATGTCCTGGCAGTCGGTGCTCTTGAAGGAGCCAAGGGAAAGCTCCTCAACGATGGTCTTGGCCATTTCAGCCCAGGAGTCGCCCCGGGAAACGGGGGCGAGGGGTGGGGGTGGGGGGGAGAGCATGGGTCTCGGGGTAATAGTAGGCTTGTCCTGGAGGGGTGGGGAGGAGAATATGGGTCTCGGGTTGATGGTGGGTCTGTCCTGGAGGGGTGGGGGGGTGGAGGGGGGCCCAGAACCATTCCCGTCCATTGAGACGATGTGGAGGATCTTCTTGGGGAAGAACTGCTTCACGTTGGGAGAGAGGGACTTGTGTCGGTCGGTGACTACCCAAAGGAAGGGAGTCGGGCCTTGGGTTTGGTCGACCTCGTCCCGGATGGCGGAATAGAGGGATATGAAGTCGCTGTCGTCGCTGAAGACGACTACGTAACTAATTCTGCCGCGGACGAAGTCTGTGATAGCGTTGGTGGCGATGGCGATGTCGGCGGAGTTCTTGGAGGAGTCCCTGCTGAAGTGCTGGATGCCCTTGACAACAACTTCCACGTTTTCAAACTGGTCGAGGGCCCATAAGTACCACAACTCGGTCTGGTCTGCCCGGACGTAGAGGGTCAGGCGGGAGGGGGGAGGTGCGGAATCGGGCCAGTTGAACATCAGGGCGGACATTAGTTCCTGGGCCTCGCCTTGAAGGTTCTCCACATCGACATACACCCCGGACCCGTTTATTGTTTCATTCTTCTTTGCGTTCAGTGTTCCGCTCCATTCTTCATCCAAAGTGTTCCGGTTTTCTCCAGAACCGCTTTCCGTGTTAAGCGATTATTACATAATTAAAGGCGATATTTCTTTGCTCCCTATAAACACCCTTACCCTAGCCCGCTACGCCCGTCTTACCGACGGTCAAGATACGGAGCACTTGCGGGAGCGCCGACCTAGCTCTCTCCAGAATTGCGTCTTCGTTCAGGCTGCCAATGGGGTGCCCCACCTTGGCGTAGGGATAGTCCGGTATGCCTCTCATGCGGGCGATGGTCCTGGCGGGAACCTCGAACTCCTCGGTGATTATTACTGCGGTCGGGATGCCGTTCATCTCCAATTCTATACCGTCGTGCAAACTGCACTGGCTGCAGGAGCCTCAGTCTCCGATGGCGAGGACTACTGCGCCGCACTCCTCGGCGATCTGTTTAACCAAGTTTGGGGGGGCGGGCCGTGTGGCGTCGGGCTTGGAGAACCGGAGGATACGGGCGGGACGAGCCTCCGCTTCCAGGAGAGAGGAGAGCCGGTCCAAGAGCTTGCCCGCGTTGATCTTTGTGTTGTCGACGAGACCTATAGTCATGCCGTCCAGACCGGAGGGCCGGGCGGCCATGGGGACGCTGGTGGATGGGGTCTCGCCCCTGGGGTCCATAACGGGGATGCGCTGCGGGTGTTGCTTGCCGGTATCCATCTTGCACCTCGTAAATGGTCAGGGTTGTCCTATGGGCCGGGTGACGCTGCGGCTGTAGTCGACCTCACTGCCCCATGAAACCAGGAAAGCCGAGAACCCGCCCGCGCTGCCGCCTGCGGGCACTATCAGGAAGTCGTCGGGGGAAGCCGTGACACCCGACAGCCCGATACCTTCCCGGAAGTCGTTCTTTCCGCTGTCGGGGCGGGCTTTCCAGAAGTCCAGGGGTCTTTGGGTAGCCTGATGGAGGAACTGCCGGACTTCATTCTTGGTCCAACCGGCGCGCAGGATATGGTTTAGGTGCTCGGGGACGAGGATGACCATTATCTCGCATCCCCTGGCATAGTAAGGATAGGTGACTATGGCATCGGCGATGCGGGTCAGGACCTCTTCGGCGGTGCCGCTGCGGTGGTCGGAGACCTGGACGGGGGCGTAGCAGGCGAAGGCGGTGACGGCGTCCTGGGACTTGGGGATGCCGTAGTCGCAGCGGAGGGGAGGCCAGGGTGTGAGGGACTCGTCCTCGGCGATGCAGGCCGTGTACTTACCCGGGTTGCCGAGTGTCGACTTGTCCAACACGCCGGGCAAGGCGCCGCAGACGTTCATAAGTATGAGCCTAATGGCCCTGCCGATTGTTGAGTTGGCTCGGGCGCCGGGGCCCAACATATTGACGCCGTAGTTGATGCCCAACTCATCGACCACCTTGCCTCCGACCACCAGCATGTGAGATGACCCGGAGGTGCTGGCGGCGGTGGCGTTGAGGCTGAACTCGTCGTCTACCATCGCCTGGATGCCGGTCACTATGACGGGCATGTACTCGGGGAGGCAGCCGGCCATGACGGCGTTGAGGGCCACCTTCTCGGCGGTTATGGGGACAGCCCCAACGGGGACGATGCCAACGATGTCGTCGGGTTGCATGTTGACGGAGCCGAGGAATTCGGCGAGGCGGTTGGGGGTGGGGGGCACTACGGGCAGGCCGTCGGTGAGGCCCTGGTTGAAGTAAAACTCGACGGCTTCAAGGTAGTCGAGAGTCTGGTGGGGGTCGGATGCCAAGCCGTTCTTCCTCCGCACACGCACGGGAGCACATTATTGGCCAAGTGACCGTGGGCCCAACACCAAGCCTGTGTGTCTTTATCCCAAAGCTCTCTCCTAATTATAGCGTGTCCTCTAGCGTATTTAATGGGGGCTTGTTCAGCGGAACCGAATTGACTGGGCGGATCCCATGCGCTGCGTGGCGCCGCCCACGCGGAATTGCATTGAGTCGGTCTCGGGGTCGTATTGAACGTCCGAATTGTGCATCTCACGCATGAAGCCCGAGTAGCCGGGATTACCCGAGTTTGCCCGGACGCCGTCCCCAATTGGCCTCTTGACGCTTACTTGCCATTCGGGGATGTCTATGGGGCGTATGGGATTGCCATATATCTCCAGTGTGGTGAAAGTAGGGGCGCTGACAACAGTTGTTCCGTTGACCAGGGGGAACTTTAAGGATCCGACCCAAGTGGTGGCATCAGTAGCGAGGTCAGTGATCCAGACGCCGTACCACTCGCCGTCATCATCCTTTCCATCCGGGGCAAGGCGCATCCGGTAGTCGCCTGTAGTCCAATCGTAGCTCCGTCTCACACCTATGAAGTGACCCTCGTGGCCTGACGACTGAGACCATCCATCCTCATTGCCTGCAACCCTGGCAAACGACAAGTCCCTCTCGTTCCAACGGGAGAAAACCAGTCCCTTTCCCCGCCCTCGCCCATCTGTTGGGTCTTGGACGTCAGTCTGCAGACCGAAATAGAAGTTCGCACCGGAAATCTTGCTAAAGCACACCATCAGATAGAGCCCGTGCCTACTGGAAAAATTGCCCGGGTCATTGTGTATCGTGAATTCCACTTCAAGTTTCCTGAACTCATCTCCAGGCCTGTCCCAGTACCACCAGATGTAAGCCATGTGCTCGGGAGGGAATGTGGTCTTGTATAGGTCAGCCGGGTCCGGTGTTGGGATGGGTATGGGCGTAGGTGTTGGGGTAGGCGTGGGAGTTGGAGTCGGGGTAGGCGTGGGGGTGGGGGTGGGCGTTGGCGTTGGCACAGGTGTAGCCGTGGGCATTGGTGCGGGCGTGGCCGCGGGCATTGGTGCGGGCGTGGCCGCGGGCATTGGCACAGGTGTGGCCGAGGGCGTCGCTATCGGCAGTGGCGTAGACGGGGGTATCGGAGTGGACGTTAACGTGGGCGCGAGAGTAGGCGGTTCAGTGGGAACGGCGCTCGCACAAGTCAACGAAAGAACCAGCGTCAACAGCGCTAGGACCATAATGATCTTGGTGTTCATGCCATTCTCCCTTTACGATTTGTCGTGCGCCCGCATGCAGCCCATTTGAACCTGCTCCTCAAACGCACGGGAGCGCCGAGGAGATTATAACACTGGGTGGAGATGGGGCTGAGGCGCTTTGATGAATAACCCCCCCTGCTGATGCAAAGGTAATCACAATAATGCGAAAAGAACCCAGCGGCACCTAGCGTATGGGAGGGGCAGGAAAATCGTAGCCCGCAGGCCTTGGAATGCCGTGGAAGATGGAGCATTCGGAAATCAGTTCCACATTCCCATCCAATACTCCGAAAACAGTCACCTCGTAGACGCCCGGTCCGTGGGCCTCCAGCACGTCTCCCAAGTCGGCGGTGACGGCGAACTGGTCACCGTCCAGCTCCCATCTCGACATCCGTACCTTCGCGACGGTTATGGGTACGGACGCGGCGAGCGATTCATACCGCTCGCGGGCCTCCTCCCACAATTCGTGCGCAGCGTCTGCCGAGGTGGGAGCAGGGGCGTCAGACGGCACGTCGTAGGGGTCCAGGCAAACACCGGTGGTGCTCTCCGCCGTGCCCTGATTGCGAGTGCTGAGTAACGCGACCTTCAACCCGTTGCAACTGCTGTATACCCGTGCGATTTGCCCCTGCGTTAGTTGATGCGGCGGCGGGTGGTAGGAGATCGAAACTCGGATGTGGTCGCCATGCTCTAGATTCGCGCCGTTCTTCAACTTGCCTTCCATCGACAGCACGCCGCCGTCGATCGCAGGCAAGACCGTGTACTCAATGTAGTCGCCCTCGAACTGTTGAACGGCCACGAAGTTGTATCTGTCCCATGCCAAGCCGATGTTGACTTTCCTCTGGCGAGGTTTGAGGATATTGTTCCTGTGGCCGGGGCTGTCCATCCACCCTCTCATTGCCTCGCGCACTTCCTCCGAGATGCTCGAAATGGCGCTATAGCCTTGATTCGGCAACCGGCAGTAGTCAGAACCGGACATATTCTCATTATCCGACTGATATCCGCCAGCCAGGGAGTACCGCATATTCGGGGTTAGGCCGTCGATGCTCCAGTGGGAGCTGATGCAGTTTGCCAGCGAGCGGTCAGCGTGAATTTGCGCCGCCCCGTTATCGCCCCTCACAACCGCTAACAGGCCCGCTTCTACCCGGGCCTCATTTATGAGTGCCAGCATTAGCTCATAGGGGTCCGGCGTTGGTGTGGCCGTTGGCACAGGTGTGGGTGTTGGAGTCGGCACGGGTGTGGGTGTTGGAGTCGGCACGGGTGTGGGTGTTGGAGTCGGCACGGGTGTGGGTGTTGGAGTCGGCACGGGTGTGGGTGTCGAATTAGGCGCTGGTGTAGGTGAGGGCGCGAGTGCGGGAGCAGGTGTCGCAGTGGGAACAGTACCCGCACATGCTAACGCAAGAACGGTCATCAGCAGCGCTATGACTATAATGATACTGGGGTTCATGCAATTATCCCTTTACGACTTGTCGTGCGCCTGCATATAGCCTATTTGAAGCTGCTCCTACTCCGCATGAGCACGTAAAGAGGTTCCCATTGTATCACTGCCCCGTTACTCGGCTGATAGAATAAGGCCGGAGGGAGATTGACTATGGATGCGCTGATAGAAAATGCTGTCGTGATTACGTGCGACGCCGAAGGTACGGTGATAGAGGACGGGGCGGTAGCAGTGCGGGGGAAGAAGATTGAGGAGGTGGGGGAGTCTGGGGAGATGCGGCGGAGGTATGAGAGCCTGGATAGGATCGATGCCTCGGGGCGGGCGGTTATGCCGGGCTTCGTCAACGCACATACTCACTCGGTGCTCACGGTGCTTAGGGGGACGGTGGAGGACATGGGCGGGGATGCGATTTACGGCTACATGTCGCCGATCTCGTTCGCCATGACGGACGAGGACCGGCGGGCGATGAACGCGCTGGGATGCCTGGAGGCGATCAGGTCGGGGACGACGACGATGGTGGACCCGTTCAGGCATGTCTACCAGTACGCGCAAACCATGGCGGACTCGGGGCTCAGGCTGTTTCTGAGTGAAAGCTGCGCCGACGCCCTGAACCTCAAAATCCGTTACGGCATATACGAATATTCGGAGGAATGGGGACAGCAGTTTCTAGACAGGACCGAGCGGCTCATTGACGAATTCCATGGGATGGACGATGGCCGCGTGCAGTGCCAGGTGGCAGCCCACGCGCCTGACAACTGCTCCCCGTGGATGCTACGGAAGCTACTGGACATGTCGGAGAAGCACGGGCTGCGCCGCACGGTGCATCTGGCGCAGAGTCAGAAAGAACTGGACCAGGTGAGGTCGATTAGCGGGGTATCGTCGGCGGCATATTTGCGTGACAACGGGTGGCTCGGGCCCGACGTCCTGGCGGCGCACTGGTTCTTCTGCGACGAGGCGGACGTCGAAATCCTGGCGGAGACGGGGACCCACATGGCCCACTGTCCCGCGCCAAGCGCACGGACGGGCCGGTATCCCGTGCCGAAGATGCGCAATATCACAGACTCGGGGGTGAACGTGACCCTCGGCACGGACAACATGAGCGAGAACATGTTTCACGCCCTGAACATCGGCATAGCGCTCAATCGAGGACTGCGGGATGACGATCCTCCTACCCCAACGCCCCAGACTATGCTGGACTGGGCAACACAGAACGGGGCGAGGGCCGTGGGGATGGAGCGGGAATTCGGGTCCATCGAGGCGGGGAAGTACGCAGACTTGACCTTCGTGAACATGGGTCGGGCGCACTTGGTCCCGGCAATCAGCCCGGTGTCGAACCTTGTGCATTACGGAGAAACAGCGGACGTGGAATCGGTCATGGTCGGCGGCGAGTTCGTGATGAGGCAAGGCGAAGTGTTGAGCATGGACGAGCCCGAGGTGATCGAAAGGGCGCGAGAGGCTTCGCTGAGAGTCTGGGGCCGGTTCCGGCAAGAGTATCCGGACATTCACGTGCCCGCCTACCCGGGCCCCGACTTCCCGAAAGCGCAGCAGGACGGCTAGACGATTTAGCGCTTCATTTCAAGGAGACAACATGGCGGAAAGACGGCTAATCAACCCGGCCAACTGGCCGTACTTCGACCATTCAAAGATGCCCTACTCGCTGGCTGCGGAGAAGGACGGAATCCTGTTTCTATCGGGGCAGACTGCGGAGCGTGAGAACCCGGAGACGGGGAAGATCGAGTGCACGGGGGACGCGATAGAGCAGATGGACGTGATCATGGAGAAGCACAAGCTCCTGATCGAGGCGTCGGGGGGGAAGCCGGAGGACATGACCAATCGGACGGTCTTCACGTCGGCGGCCGGGAGTCCTCCTTTGTCGCACTACAAGAGGGCGTTCCGCTCATCTCCAACGGTCACGCCGGAAACGTGGCGAAGCAATTTCGGGCCGAACTATGCGCCGGGAACCGGGCTTTACATGCAGGGCAACCTGAACCTGAATGCGATATGGAGCGTGGACCTGGTCCTCGACATCAAGCCAGGCGAGAAGAGGTATATAAATCCGGGTTTCCCGCCCTCGCCGGAGAAGTCCATAGCATCTTACGAGAGTGGAACTAACCGGCCCGGCGTGTTTAAGAACAACATTTTGTGGTCTGCCGGACAGGCCCCTTGGTACATCGACGAGGATGATGAGCGGGCATGCCCGTGGTCGCTGGTCGAGCAGACGCGTTACCTGTTCGAGAAGTTCGACATGATACTGGCAGAGGGCGGGGTGACTCGGGAGGACGTGATCATGACCCGGGACTACATCATCCCGGCGGCGCGGCCCTTCTATAGGCTGACGGCGGACCTGAGGAGGGAGTTCTTCGGGGAGGACTTTCCGGCATCCACGGGGGTCGTGTGCCTGGCCCTGAACGCCCCGGAGTGGATGATCGAGATCAATATGGTTGCCGTGAAGGGTGGAAAGAAGGAGATGGTGTTGGCGGAGCGGGCGCACGCCCAGGGGATTACATTCCTGCCGGGCGTGAAGAAGGGCAACCTGTTCTTCATTTCGGGGACGACGGGACATCACCCGGAGACGGGGGCCCTGGCCATCGGGGACATGGAGGCTCAGACTCGGCAGACCTATCAGAGCATAGCCGAGGTTCTAGAAGCCGGAGGAGCGAGCTTCAAGGACGTGCTTAAGGTCACCGACTACATAGACGAGGCGGCTCTCCCCAACTACCACAAGGCCATCGACGTGCGTCGGGAGTTCTTTGGGTCGGAGCTTCCGGCGGCCTCCACAACTGTATGCAACCGGCTGCTCGATCCTCAGGCCCTCATAGAGGTCGAGGCGATAGCGGTCATCGGGTGAAGGGGAGCGGCATGAAGATTGAGAACATCAAGTCGTACCTGGTCTACTCCAAGGGTCACAGGGCGGGGATGATCGGTGGGAAGAGTTGGCTGTTCGTCAAGGTGGAGACCGACGCCGGGATCCACGGCTGGGGCGAGGCATACACCCAGCTGGACCGGGACCGGTCGATCCAGGCACACGTCGAGGAGCTGGGGCGCTACCTTGTGGGCCGGGACCCGTTCAACATCAAACACACGACGCAGATGGCCTACGACGACTATGCGGGACGTCGGGGGTCTATGGAATTTTATTGCGCGCTGAGCGGCATCGAGCAGGCGCTTTGGGACATTGTGGGGAAGAAGCTGGGTGTGCCGGTGTACCAGCTGCTTGGCGGGGCGTGCCGGGACAAGATCAGGGTCTATGCCAACGGCTGGTACGGCGGGGCGAAGGACCCGGAGGACTATGCAACGATGGCAAGGGAGGTAGTGGAAGAAGGGTTCACGGCGTTGAAGTTCGACCCGTTTCCCGGGCCGTGGCGGCTGTACGTGGATAAGGAGGTCGAGGAGGCGGCGGTGGACAATATAGCGGCGGTGAGGGGGGCGGTGGGCGATAGGGTCGACATACTGATCGAGGTGCACAGGCGGCTTTCGCCGATGAACGCGGTGAGGGTGGCGAAGCAGGTAGAACGGTTCCGCCCGTTCTGGTATGAGGAGCCTGTGCCGTCGGAGAACCTGAAGGCGCTGGCAGAGGTCAGGAGCGAGATCGGGATTCCGGTGGTTACGGGCGAGGCCCTGTACGGCAAGGCGGCATTCCGTGAGGTCTTCGAGGCCAGGGCCGCGGATATCATCAACCCGGACGTTGCCAACTGCGGCGGAATCCTGGAACTGAAAGAAATAGCGGCGATGGCCGAGCCCCACTACGTGGCGGTCTCTCCGCACAACTACAACAGCACGTCGGTGGCTTTGGCGTCGACGGTGCAGGTGTCAGCGTGCATACCGAACTTCCTTATCACGGAGTACTTCGTGAACTTCGCAGAGAAGGCGAATGACATAACGGTCGATCCGATAACGGTGAAGGATGGGTATATCGAACTGCCGACGGCCCCGGGGCTCGGGATAGAGCTTGACGAGGGTAAGCTGGAGGCGGAGGAATATTTTAGGCCTCCGCCTCGTGAGTTGAGGACTTTCGAACAGGAGGGGCCATAGGGAGGGGATGCCCCTCCCCACCCCTGGGGAACCTTCACCCCCTTGATCCCCCTCTCCCTTAGGGCCTTAAAGGGAGAGGGGGAAAGATGAATAGGGGCCTGCCTATGCGGTATGCGCATAGGCAGGCCCCTATTTCAGTACCTGGGGGGAGGGGGAAAGAATGGGCTTGAGATATGTTTTAGTAGGCGCCTAATTCAGTACCTTGGGGGGGAAGATGGAAAGAATAGGCTTGAGATATGTGTTGCGGTAGGCGCCTAATTCAGTACCTGGGGGGAGGGGGGAAAGAGTGGACTTGAGACATGTGTTGCAGTAGGTGCTGAATTCAGTACCAAGAGGAAGGGGTCAGGAAGTAAATAAGGATGTGTACTGTCGTGTGGCCATAGTTCAGAGGTGGTGGGAGCAGGAAAGTTTAAGCTGGGAGATAGGTGAAGCGGTAAATTCCAGATTCCTCCCGCCTCGGCGGACTTGCAGCGTGGGGCATCGGAATGACAGTAAAACGGGGCCTCGGCATTGTATGTCTTAGGTCGGTTGGGGCACTGTAGATGGGATGGTATAGAATAGGTCGAATGGTAGACCGAGCAATGAGGCCGGGGAGTGAAGCGAAGGCGCCCCGGTAGGGAGGCGACATGAGCAATCCAGAGATCGCACTGCAAGCGGAGGACGTTGGGAATATAGTCGGGATGGAGCACGTGAATCTGACGGTGCCAGACCAGTCGACGGCGACGGCTTTTTATCTGACCGCGCTGGGCGGGACCCGAGACCCGTACCTGATGGTCGGGGTGGAGAATATGTGGGTCAACCTGGGCAACCAGCAATTTCACCTGCCGACCAACCAGGCCCAGCACCTTCGGGGGCACGTCGGGCTGGTGACGCCGAGCTTGGACCAGCTAAGGGAGCGGCTCTCGGAGGCGGAGGGGCGGCTTGCGGGGACGGAGTTCGCGTGGGAAGACAAGCACTGCTGCGTTGAGGTTACGGGCCCGTGGGGGAACTCGTTCCGGTGCTACGACGGCAGGTCGGATAAGTTCGGAGAGATGACGCTGGGAATACCGTACGTTGAGTTTGGTGTGCCGTCGGGGACGGCGGAGGGGATAGCGGCGTTCTACGGGCAGATCATGGGCGCTCCGGCGGAGGCGTCGGACGGGATGGCTAAAGTGAGCATCGGGGCGGGGCAGGAGCTGCGGTTCTGCGAGTCAGACGGCGATGTCCCTGACTACGACGGGCATCACATTGCGATATACGTGGCGGGGTTCTCAGGGCCGTTCACTGCGCTGTCGGAGCGAGGCCTGATCACGGAGGAGATACGAAATCACCAGTTCAGGTTCCAGAAAATCGTGAACCCGGAATCAGGGGAAGTGCTTTTCGAGATCGAGCACGAGGTGCGTGGCATGAGGCACCCGATGTATGGTCGGAACCTGGTGAACCGGAACACGGGGCAGGGTCTGGGGGCGTATGTGAGGGGTGGGGACGCGTTTTAGGGGGTCTCCTCGTCGTCTTTGAGGGGAGCGCCTCGGCCTCCGGTCCAGACTAGGGGTTTCCCGGTTTCGGCGTCTAGGGCTCCGTCAAGCTTTGGCGGATTATTCAGGTCGGAACGAGCCTGATTTAGCTGAATCTGTCTGAGGCCAGTTATGGATGAGGGCGAGGATGGGGTTCTGATCCCAGAGAAATCTGCGCCAGACAAATTCGCATCATTGAGGAGTGTATTTGGCAGATTTGCTGCCCAAAACTGGGCAGCAGACAGATTGGCTTTTCGCAGATCTGCTCCGGATAAGTTAGAACCCCTAAGATTGGCGCCCGACAGATTTATGCCTTGAGCCTTCGCTTTTGATAAGTTGGCCTGAGCGAGTTTGCCATTGGACAAATCGGTGTGTTTCAAGTCGGCGAGTGTTAAGTTTGCACCATGAAGAAAAGCGCCCGGAAACTTTGCTGCCCAAATCTGGGTGTGGGCCAGGGACGAATTGTTGAGGTTAGCGCGATCGAAGTTAGTGGCCCAGATTTTTGCGCTCGTCAAATTCGCACGTTGGAGCTTTGCCCTGCAGAAGTTAGCACCCGTGAGTATTGCAATACTCAGGTTAGCTTCTTGAAGATTTGCATCCGATAGCTCGGTCCCTTGGAGGTCAGCACTAGATAGGTTTGCCTTATTGAGTATTGCCTTGGTTAGAATCGCCTTCCGAAGGGTTGCATTGGATAGATTTACATCAGAAAGAATGGTACCGGTCAGGTCTGCTTCCGATAGGATTGCGCGAGGTAGAAAGGCATTAGAAAAGTCTAGTTGGAAGCACTCTTTTGCTTCTAGTGATAGTGCAAGAGTATCTCGTTTACAGACTATATCCATGACGGCCTGAACATCTGCGTCTATGCGCGGTATACCCGATGCATCTTCATCAGACATCATATTGCGTCCGCCTGTAGTGCTGTAGTGAGCGAATGCACAGAGGAGACGCATTATCAGTATGTGGTAGTCCTCTGGAAGTTCGACAGCCAGACGCTGTAGCGCGTAGATACCTCCCAATCGAACAGAGAGTCGCTCGTTGCCGAGCATCTCGGCACCCTTTTGGTAGCGTTCATTTCTTAGGCTCAGCTGCGCAGCATCGGCTTGTTTTTGTGCGACAAGGCCGCGCCAGATGGCCAGTGGAAGAGCAATTAGACCAGCTAGAACCAAGCCGAGGTTGCGGATTGTAGTGCTGTCGGATTCGTCGCTGAACAGCCAATCCCGGAATGACTCAGAGAACACTCCGGCAAGAGTCACTCCCAATACGGCAGTGGGTATTAACGTGGATATGGTTATCCACGCCCAACGAGGCTTGGGGCTGGGGAGTCGGCGGGTTATCGGGTCTACGAATTTCACTGGTAAGGCACCAGCTAGAGTTTAGCCTAATGTGAAGAGGAAGGGAGTTGGGAAAGAGCGTGGGTGAGTTGGGAAGGGCGTGGAGTTAGGGCTGATACTTTCGATTCCTCGCGGGGCCTCGGAATTGTAAGTGTTAGGTAATTCGTTGACAGATTGGTATGAGGGACTGACACCAATCTGGAGGCGAAGATGCGAGATAACAGCAAGGATCTCACCCTTGAACGTAACTACATTCAGAAGTGGCGGTTCCTCATCCATGAGTACCAACTGGTCAAGGCCGGGAAGCATCCCCGATTCCGATTCGTTCAGGACTTCTACTCCTTCCACGGCACTAGCCGTCAGACCTTTGCCAAGTACTACAACCGGTTCCTCCTCTCCCCCTCCGACAACGCCTTCCTCCCCCGTAAGCGGGGCCCCAGGTGGAAGTCCCGCCGCACCATCCCCCTCATTGAGCAGAAGGTCATCAACGAACGCCTCAACGGTACCAACCGTTACGAGATCTATGCCATACTCAAACCCATTCTTAAACACAACACCCCTAAGCCATCCACCATCTACGCCATCACCAGACGCCACGGTCTCAATAGGCTCACAAAGCCGATGCAGCAATCGAAGCGCAAGATCATCAAGACCCGGGCAGGAGAGCTGGGCAACCTGGACAGCCACTACCTCAGCCGGGATACCATTGTGGGCACCAAGCACCGCTACTACCTGGTGGGCCTCATCGACGCCTACACCCGTCTGGCCTGGGCCGAAGTGGTCGGAGACATCAAGAGTCTCTCCGTTATGTTTGCTGTATTGAAGTCCATCAACTTCCTCAACGCGGAGTACGGCATCCAATTCGAGGCTATCCTCACCGACAACGGCCCCGAGATGGCCTCCCCCAGGAACACCGAGGGCCACCCTATGGAGCGCATGCTCAAGGAACTGGGCATAAAGCACCGCTACACCCGCCCCTATCGGCCCCAGACCAACGGGAAGGTAGAGCGGTTCTGGAGAACATTGAACGAGGACCTGCTGGAGGGGACAACCTTCGAGTCGGTCTCGGAACTGAAGGATGAGCTTCAGCAGTACCTGATCTACTACAATACTCAACGACCCCACCAGGCAATGGACGGAAAGACCCCTTTGGAAACCCTTAAAGCTCTTTAATTCTGTCAACGAATTACCTGACTTCTACAGGAATGACACGCAAGGGGGTGGGTTAGCGGGGTTCGGTTTCGTGGAGCATGGTTTGGATGTCTGTGGTGGGGAAGTGGTGCCGGGAAGCGTCGGAGATGGCGCGCAGCTTGGTTTCCATCGTGCTCGGATGGGTGCTCCTGGCCTTGCGGAGTGCTTGGCGGACCCAATCGGCGAGGGTGACACGTTGGAGTCGGGCGAGGTGCTGGATTTCTCGGTATTCTGCCTCATCGAGGAGCAGTCGTAGGCGTTTTTCCATGGTAGAAGTCTAGTTGACTCATTCCCAAAGGGTCAATTTGTAAGTCCATCACCCCCCCCGCTCATACTTCGACGGGGCTCAGCACGAGCGGCCCCACTCACCCAGGATTCCGGCTCTGGGGGCGGGGTTACGGAGAATGCAGGCGAGTTAGTCTTGGCCGAAGCGGAGGGCTCGGCCGGGGAGTCGGCCGGAGTGTTGGCCTTCGTCTACTACTACTTTGCCGTTGACTATGACGTAGGGGATGCCCAGGGGGAATTGCTTGGGGTTTTCTCGGGTGGCGGGGGCTTTGACGGTCTCCGGGTTGAAGATGGTGATGTCGGCCTTGTAGCCATCTCGGAGGAGGCCACGGGTCTTGAGGCCCAGGCGCTGAGCAGGGAAGGAGGTCATCTTTCGAATGGCCTCGGGGAGGCGGAGCTGCTTTTCGGCGCGTACGTTCTCGGCGAGGATGACGGGGAAGCAGCCATAGGTTCGAGGGCTCGGGAATTCGCCCATGAGCACCGCGTCGCTGCCGACCATGCCGCAGGGGTGAGACACAAAAGCGGGCAGGGTATTGGCGTTGGTACCCACGCCAACGATGCACAGATCAAGGCCGTCGTCCAGTAGTATGTCCAGGAAGGCTTCCACCGGGTCCTGGCCCCGCATCCGCCCGATTTCCTTCACCGATAGGCCCTCGTATTGCTTGTTGTGCTCTTTCTGAAGGTTGGTCAGCCAGTTGGCCGTCGCGTCCCGGCCGCCGGACTTCATCTCCGCAACCAATCTGGCCCTGTCGTCGGGGTTGGAGAGGACTTCGAAGATGCGCTCGGGGCCGCCGTCCATGGTCCAGAGGGGCAGCTCGATGGTGGCGCGAGTGCTGGAGTAGACGTAGGGATAGCAGTCGAAGGTGACGTCCATGCCCTCGTCTCGGGCATCTTCTACGAGGCCGATGTAATCAAGGTGAGACCCGACACCCTGGGCGCTCTGTCGGTAGTGGGTGAGGTGGACGGGGATGCCGCTTTTGCGCCCAATCTCGATGGCCTCGTGCCAGGGGGCCAAGAGGCCCTGAGACTTGAGGGATGCCCGCGTGTGGGTGTGGTAGAAGCCTCCCATTGCTGACGTGGTCTTGGAAAGCTCAATGAGCTCGTTGGTGTCGGCGTAGCCGCCGGGCGGGTAGTCGAGACCTGTCGAAAGGCCGAAAGCGCCCTCTTCCATCGCTTCTCTGATGACCGACTTCATGTCCTCGAGCTCGGCGCCGGTAGCGGGCCTGTCGTGCCAGCCGACGGACCAGATGCGGACTGGGGAGTTGCCGAGGATGTAGCAGATGTTGACGGAGACGTTGTTATTATAGAGGGCGAGGAAGTCGGCGACGGAGGACCAGTCGGTGGGCATGGGGGGCCTGTCGTTGAGGCCGGCATCCATCTCGATGAAGCGGTGAAGGTCCTCCTGGGTCTTGAAAGGCGCGGCGGAGTTGCCGTCGATGCCGATGAGTTCGGTGGTGACGCCCTGCCTGACCTTGGGTTCGTGGAGAGGCTCCTTGAGGATGGTGAAGCCGCCGTGGGAATGGACGTCAATGAATCCAGGGGAGACAACGTGGCCGGTAGCGTCGATAACCCGGGCGGCCTCGACATGGGAAACGTCGCCGCGGATGATCTCTACGTCTTCGCCTCGGACGCCGACGCTGGCGTAGAAGCCGGGGCCTCCTGCTCCGTCGATTATCTGGCCGTTAGTTATTAGCAGATCAAGCATTTCTTTGTTCCTTCGGCGTCGTATCCATAAGTCTCGTACAACACGGATTATACTGTCCCGGCGGGGTAAGGACACCCGCACAACCCACCTTAGACGAGGAAATGCAATTGTCTGATACGCGATTCGGGATCATAACGTGGGCCGACCCTCGGACGCCGGTGAGGGAGATAGGCGACGTGGCGCGGGAAGCGGAGGCGATGGGGTTTTCGACACTCTGGGTGTGGGATACGCCCATCTATACGAAGGACGCTTACGTGGCGTTGACCGTCGCAGCGCAGGCGACTGAGACAATCAGGCTCGGGCCGGGGGTGTCTAACCCGCTGACACGGCACATCTCAGTTATCGCCAACAGTATTGCGACTCTGGACGACCTGAGTGAAGGACGTGTGGTATGGGGATGGGGAGGGGGGCGCCGGGGTCGGCGAATGCGGTCGGGTTTCCGACGGAGTCGATGGCACGGTTCAGGCAGAGGCTGCTGGATCTGCGGGACCTGGTATCGGGGGAGGAGGTCAAGGTGGGGGAGTCAGGTGGATACCGGGTGCATGCGGTCGAGCGTCGAATCCCGATATATCTCTCGGTGTGGGGGCCTCGGATGATCGAGATGGCGGGTGAGCTAGCCGAGGGAGCGCTTATCGCGGGGCCGTCGGATACCGAGGCTATGGCATCCAAAATTCGACGGCTGCGAAGTGCGGCGGAGGGCGCGGGTCGGGGGACGGGCGAAGCGGAGGCGCACGTTCAACTGACCATTTCCTGGGACGATGACCCGGCTGCAGCGATAGAGCGAGTTAGGCCGGTTGTGACCTATCAGCTTCGTCGGGCTCCGGCAAACTGGCAAGAGGAGACACCAGAGTCTTTGCAGGACGAGGTTGCGGCGATCAGGGGAGCGAAGTCCTTTGGCAGGTCGCCGTCTGCGGGGGAGGGTGGCTTGGCCTCGGATGCTCTGGTAAGGCACGCGGCGATTGTTGGGAGAGTGGGTGAGTGTCGGGAGCGGGTGAGGGAGATTGTGGCGTTGGGGCCGGAGGAGGTGACGTTCCGGCTGCCTGCGGAGGACCGTATGGCCACGCTAAGGGGGTTAGGGGAGGTGGTGTGGGGGGTGTGAGGGGGCCGTTGCCGCCCCACCTTCCGCTCTTGAGACCCTTCGACGGGCTCAGGGCGAGTGGGGGATTTTCCCACCCAACCCAAGCTGTGGGGTGGGAGAACTGAGATTCGCCATCGACTTAGCCATCTCCTGTAGACGGGGCGGCGGGGGGAGGTTGGAGTTGCGGTGGTTGTGGTGGTTCTAGTTGGAAGCACGTCCGGCCTATGCCGTGGGCCCATGCCTCCTCTGAGAATCGGTGATCAGGGCTCCTGGTTTCGGCTGAATCGGTGGTGAAAACGGCGCATAGCTCATAGTCGGCTTCCTCGATTACCCGGTATTCGTATTCCTCGTCCGACTCCGGGTCGTGTATGGAAAAGATTGAATATCTCTGGCCCGACATGTCCTCTAAGCTTTCGGGCAGCTGCTGGTTGAGTTCCCAGTAGAGGTCGACGTTGCGGGAGATGTTTCTCAGGTCGGAAATTCGCTGCTCGTCGAACCTCAGGCTACGCTGCTCCCCGGGGGTGCCCAATAGAAACATCGAATATGCCAGGCAGGCGATGACCAAGAGGACGACTATGCTCAAGAGCGCCCGCAGGGCATTTGTTGCGTTGGGGCTGACGGCCAGAGTCTCCGACCGGCGCATGTCCCACAGGTAAAACCCGAATATGCAGGCCGTGACTGCCAGTATGGCGAGGCCTTTCAGTAAGAATAAGAAGGCCAGGTCGCCTGTCAGCAAGTTGGCGAGCAGGGCAATCACGTCTCCGAGAATGAATCCCGCAGCTATCACAAGTGTGAGGTAGGTGAGCCATCGCCGCACCATCGACCGCCGCTTTTCCGGTTCCGCCGCCATCTCCGAGGCCAGGCGTTTCATCAGGAACAAGTAGAGGGGGAAGGCCACGATGACCGAGGCTATGGCGGTTGCCTCGCCGGTCGATGGGAACCGGTCTCGGTAAGCAAGGGGGTCGTGGAAGGTATGGTCGATGAGGCCGAAGACCAGGAAGCCTAAACTGATGGCCGAGACGTACAGGGCTATGAAGGAAACGAGGTAGAGGAACGCCTCACGGGCATGAAGGTAGGGGGTCGGCCTGGGAACTGCGACGGGGAAGTCCGCGTCGGCGAAGGCCGCTAGGCCGTTTCGCACCTCGCCATCCTCCCATCCCGCTTGCGTCAGGACGGTGTGGATGGCGTCCTTGGACTGCCCCCGCTCCAGGGACTCCTTGATGAATGAGCGCAGCTCGTTATTCATGGCCGCCGACGGGCCGCAGGTACGGTCTGGGTTTTGATGGACCCAACGGCGAACTCCAATGTTTCCGGTCGATTATTAATGTGTTGATCAGGTCTCTCCGAGCAAGGAAGGGGTCCAAGGGTTAGGCGTCCAGGCCCAACAGGGAGAAGGGGCGTTCGTGGAGGATGCTGTCGATTATGTCGGCGGGGATGGGGGGGAGCTTTATGCCGTCACCCCAGTCGTTGATGTTGCGGAAAGCGTCGGCGGCGAGACCGGGCTTCATGACGGGGAAGTCGGAGCCGAACAGGATACGGTCGGTGACCTTGTACTCGATGGCGACCTGGAGGCCGTTGTAGAGCTGCCACTTGCGGTGGAAACGGGCGGATAGGTCTGTGAAGACGTTGAGGTTCTTGCGCAGGAGCATGACTGTTTCCTGCATCTGGGGCTGGCCGAAGTGGGCGACGATTATCTTGAGGTTGCGTGCGGCTCGGGCAACTTTGTCCAGAGCGAGGACATCGCCCCATTCTAAGGTGCCCTTGGGGTCGTACATGCCGCCCATGTGGAACATGACGGGGACTCCGAAATCCTGGGCCATGTAGTAGAGGCGCCAGGCCTCGGGGGACCAGGGGTCGAAGCCCTGGTAGACGGGAGAGAGCTTCAGGCCCTTGAGGCCGAGGTTCTTGACGCTGTTCTCGAAATCGTCGAAGGCGGTGGGGTCGTTCGGATGGACAGAGGCGAGGCCGATAGCGCGACCGGGATACTGGGAACAGTACTCGGCGATGAACTCGTTGGGTATCTCGTGGCCAGGGCGCCTAGGCACGTTAACGACGACGAACTGGGTGATGTTGCCCTCGTCCATGGCGGAGCGGTGCTCCTCGGGCCAGGCCTCACCGCCGCGGACGCCGTACTTGATGCGCTCGGCCATGGCCTCGGGGCTGCGGTGCTCGGGGAGGTAGCAATGGGTGTGCCAGTCGGTAATGCCTCTGGTCGAATTGTCGGTCATGTTTTGTCCTCCGTATCGGGGCTCGGGGTTAATTCCTGAAATAGGGCATGATCTTTTCGCCGATAAGACGCATCTGCTTCTTCTTGTCGATGAAGGTCCACATATGGCAGTCCAGGGCCTTCACTCCGGCCTGCTGAAGCTCGTAGATGCGTTCGCAGATCTGGTCGGCGGTGCCGTAGAGGCCGATGAAGTCGACGAGCTGGCGGGTCACGAGCTTGGCGTGGTCGGCGTCGACGCGTTCGTGTTGGTAGTAGTCGTAGGCGTCGTGGACACGCTTGAGGTCCTGGAGGAGGTCGGCGTCGAGTTGACTGATGAGGCTGCGGACGGCGGGGTTCCGGTCGTGTCGGAATATGGAGAGGTAGAATCCGGTGCACATGGTGGCGACGGAGGCTGCCATCTCGTCCCAGCCCTTGCTCCCTTCTTCCTCGACGAATATGGGAAGGCAGACGCGGATGTCGAGGTCATTGGGGTCTCGGCCTGCGGACTCGGCGGCGCGGCGGACTAGGTCGAGGCACCAGCGGGCTACGATAGGGCTGCCCTTGGAGGCGAGAAGGAGTCCGTCGCCGAGTCTGCCGCCAATGTCGCAGGTCTTGGGGCCGGCGGCGTGGACGTAGACGGGGAGGCGTCGGCTAATCCACTCATTGTGCATCTTTGCGCCGTTGAACTCGGCCTCCTGGCCGGAGGTGTAAGTGTGGATGAAGTTGATGACGTTTTCGAGGAGGGTCATGGGCTGGACGCCGACGTCCATGGTCCGGGCGGCGCTGAATCCCGAGCCGAGACCAATCCAGGCCCGCCCGCCGGATATCTCGTCGATGGTGGCCATGGCGTTGGCGGTAACGGAGGGGTGCCGGGTGAAGGTGTTGGTGACGGAAGGGCCGATGCGGATGCGGTTGGTGTTCAGAGCGGCGATGGTCATGGCGGGGTAGGGGTCGCGGGCGAGGTTCTGGGTGTCTATGATGCCGAGCATGTCAAAGCCAGCCTCTTCGGCGGCGATGGAATGGTCGGCGATTTCGTAGGTGGCGAGCTCTCGGCCCCAGGCGACGCTGAAGTCCATTTTCATGGGCGGGTTCTCCGGTGGGGAGGGGTGTCAGGGGGCATTATAGCGTATGGGGGTGACTTAGTTGACATATAACAATCAAGAGGTGAATCGGACAATCAAAGGAGTTTAGCTTTGTGTACGATTGTTCGGCGGGATTAGGCACGGACTTCGATTGTTCGCATCCTTGCGGGGACTGAGGAGTTGTCGGGTGAGGTGGGGTGGGGAATGCTATTCGCACGACTATTTGGCAAGGGGAGAGTAGCGAAAAAGAAGGGGTGAGGAAAGGGGGCGATGTCACAGTTGGGGGGATTGGAGGGCCTTGCGAAGCTGACTCAGGGAAGACATGCCCGCACCGTGCCTCGTGTCTCCTCCGACATTGGAAGCTGCTCCAGGTGATTCTTACCGACCCACACAGAATCGTCGTGCTCTGTCAGCCTGATTCGGGAGTGCTCCTGGACATCAACGATGGAGTTGAATTGCCGAGTTGGCTTCCCGGCTTTGGAGAAATAGTCTATTGACCCCACATATTGTTCCCTTCGAGCGAGTTCCAGGCCGGTTTCCTCTTTCAATTCCCTGAGCAGAGCCTCGCCAAGGGACTCATTGGGCTCGACTTTACCGCTTGGCAGCTCATAGATGCCTCCCATGAAGTCGGTCGGCTTTCGCCGTAATAGCAGGATGGTCTGTGTTTTTATTGCCACAGCGCCTACTACAAACCTCAATATGCCCTCAGCTCGTGCCGTTTCCAATAGTTTAGGTTCTTCTTCATTGATCACTGTTTCACTCCAGCTAGAGTAAGAATAGCACTGGACATGCAGTATTTGTGCAGGATTTGCTAAGAGACGCTCTTCCTTCCCCAACCTTGGCTTCCTGTGTCGGGACACGGCGATGACGGGGGAGGGGGTTGGGGAGGCCTATCCGGATTATTGCAGGGAAACTGATATAAAGGTATCATTAATCAATGGGTGCGAAGGGTGCGATTTAAGGGAGAGAAATGGAAGTAGCCGGTGGGCCGGACGATATATCCAGAAGTCTTGGACGGCTTGAGGGTGAGATGCAAACCATCGTTTCGAGATTTAACAGCGTCGAAGCAAGGCTTGACCGAGTTATCTTCGCGATGTTCGGCTTCGGTGCGGCAATCATTGCCGGTATGGTGGGGATATTGGTGAAGCTGTTCGTCTAGTCTTGGGTCTAAGGGCTGATGACTGGGACGGACTGACAGAAATGACATTGAACCCTTGCTTAGCTGCACATCGCATCTGTTGCGCCATCCAGATCGCCTAACCTCCGCCCCCGCTCGACCCTTCGACTCAGCTCAGGGTGAGCGGCCCCGCCCCTGGGGATGGATTCCCGTGTCGGTGCACGGGAATGACGGAAGAAAAGGTTAGCGGAAGTGGGGGATAACCTGTTGGGCTAGGGTCTGGATTTGGGGCATGACCTGGTGCGGGGGGCGGGCGTTGGAGAAGGCGAAGTGGGTGACGCCGATGTCGGCGAAGGTCTGGATGGTGCGGGCGATGTCGTCGGGGGTGCCGAGGGCGTAGTGAGTGTCGGGGGTTGGGGCGAGGGACATGGGGCGTTGATATCGGTGCTCAAGGGCCTTTTCGGCGATGCGTTGGGCGTCGGCGCGGGTGTCTGCGATGCAGAAGTAGAACTGGATGGCCTTGGTTATGGAGGCCGAGTCTCGGCCGATGGTGGCGCAGCGCTCTTCGATCCGGCTCCATAGATCCTGATATAGATCGGGGCTGATGCTGTGGGGGATGAAGCCGTCGGCGAACCGGGCGGCCCTTTTGAGGACACCTTCCGCCGTGCCCCCGATCCAGATGGGCGGGTGGGGACTTGCCGTCGGGCGTCCGCCGAGGACGTAGCTGTCCAAGTCAAGGAGCTTGCCGGAGAATGTGACGGGGTCGCCCGTCCAGAGGGATTTCATCACTTCGAGGGCCTCGTCGCAGTAGCGGCCACGTTGGCGGATGGATGCGCCGTAGGCTTCAAAGGAGCCGGGGACGGTGCCCCCGTTCCCGACGCCAAGGACCAGCCGACCCCCAGACAACCGGTCCAAGGTGGCGACGGCGTGGGCCAAGCCGACGGCGTTTCGCAGGGGCAGCAGGATGACGGAGGGGCCGAAGGAGATTCGCTCGGTGTGAGCGGCCATGAAGGAGAGGGTGAGGAGGGGTTCGAGGGAGTCGGCGCCGGAGTGGACGTTCTCGGTGATCCAGAGGGTGTCGTAGCCGAGGGACTCGATGGCTCGGGCGTAGTCGATGACGGCCTGCCGGGAGTACTGGTAGGTCTCGTGGAAGGACATGCCGAAGGTGAATTTCGTCATGTGGATCTTGGTGGGGGGTTATCCGTGCGTTCGGGCCACGGGGGAAGGAGCAACCTCAACCTCAATCATGCCATAAGTGGTTGGCAGGGTGAGGCCGGCGCCGGTGACCTGGGCGAGGGTTTCCACATTGCATTCCCGGAGGATTTTTTCGTGGAATGCGGACGCCTCGTCAAGGGACGTATGCGGTTCGGGCAACGGCTCTCCGTGCTCAAGCATGGCCTCTATGTGGAAAGCGATGGCCTCCCGCATCATAGCCTGGGCTTCTTCCCAAGTCTCGCCGACGCTTACGCAGCCCGGCAAGTCGGGGGCGTAGACGCCGTAGTTGTCGGGGGTCCGTTCATAGACCACGGCGAATTTGAGTTTCACGGGGTTCCCTCCCGGAGTCCTGCTTGCTTCAATATGCTCAACCATGTGCCTGGCGGCAAGTCTTGTGCGGATCGACCGGGAATAGTGACTGTTCCCGGCTTATCAGGGTGATGAAAATGGCGATGGCTGCCACGGGTCCGTACGTGGCGCCACCCATCCCGTTCCACCAGCCTTATGGCGTCTCTAACCTTTGGGATGTCTCATCTCTAGGGGGTTAGGGGCGGGGGTTCAGGATGGCGCCCTGGGCGGCGGTTAGCTTGGCTATGGGGATGCGATAGGGGCTGCAGCTTACGTAGCTGACACCGGCATCGTGGAAGAAGCGGATGGAGCGAGGCTCGCCGGCGTGCTCGCCGCAGACGCCGATTTCCAGGTTGGGCTTCTCTTCCCGGGCCCAGCCTATGGCGGTCTCCATGAGCCGACCCACGCCCTTGACGTCGATAATTTCGAAGGGGTTGTCGTCTAGGAGGCTGTTTTCGAGGTAGGTGGTGAGGAACTTTTTCTCTGCGTCCTCACGGGAGAAGGAGTAGACAGCCTGGGTGAGATCGTTGGTGCCGAAGGAGAAGAAGCTGGCCTCTTCAGCCAGGGGCGCAGCCCTCATGCAGGCTCGGACGGTCTCCATCATGATGCCGATGCGGAAGCCGAGCCCTTCGATGTGCTTTTTGACCCAGAGGAGTTCCTGCAGGGTGATGACTTGAGGGACCATGATAGAGACGCGGGCGCCGGTCTCGGCCTGGGCCTCGGCGATGGCTTCGACCTGCATGGCGTAGACCTTGGGCGTGGTGACGGCGAGTCGGACGCCCCTGTGCCCGAGCATGGGGTTGACCTCCTGGAGGTCCTCCAGGCGGCGTTTAAGCTTGGGGTCGTCCGTGTCCTTCTCGACGGGCAGGAACTCGTGGAGTGGGAGGTCGAGAAGGCGGATGATGACGGGGGTGTCGCCGAGCGCCTTGAATAGGGATAGGAAGTCGCTCTTCTGGAGCTTTCGAAGGTTCGCCAGGGCTTTCTCTTCCTCCTCATCGGAATCGCTGAGAATAAAGTCGCGAATGGCGTCGAGGCGGAGCTTGCCCGTGAACTGGCGCTCGGTGCGGCAGAGGCCGATGCCCTCGGCGCCGTGCTTCTTGGCGAGGGATACGCCTTCCGCGGTGTCGGCGTTGCCCCAGACGCCGATCTGCTTGGCCTCGTCGGCCCAGCTGAGGAGCTTGGCTAGCTCGGGGGTGGCCTCGGCCTCAAGGAGGGCAAGAGCGCCCTGGTAGACGCTGCCGCTGGAGCCGTCGACGGTGATCACGTCGCCCTTGCGTACGACAATATCTCCGACCCTGAAGGACTCGTCTTTAAGATCGACGGTCACTTCTTCTGCGCCACAGACACAGGGCTTGCCCATAGCCCGGGTGACGATGGCGGCGTGAGAGGTGAGACCGCCGCGAGAGGTGAGGACTCCACCGGCAGCGGCGATGCCCTGGATGTCGTCGGGGCTGGTTTCGGGGCGGACGAGGATTACGCCGCCGGAGGTCTTGGCGACGGAGACGGCCTCCAGGGGGTCGAAGACGACCCTGCCGGAGACTGCGCCGGGGGCGGCGTTGAGGCCGCGGGCGATGGCCTGGTGGCGTTCGGGGAACTGGATGCGGTTGTGAAGGAGCGATCGGATGTCGTCGGGGGTGATGCGGAGTAGGGCCTCGTTGCGGGTCAAGAGCCCGTCCTCGACCATGTCGACGGCGATCTTGACGGCGGCCTGGCCGCTGCGCTTGCCGGAGCGAGTCTGGAGCATAAAGAGGTTGCCGGACTCGACGGTGAACTCGACATCCTGCATGTCGTGGAAGTGCAGTTCAAGGTCGCGGGAGAGGCCTTCCAGCTCCTCGTAGACGTCGGGCATCTGGCTTTTAAGGGCGTCGATGCTCTGTGGGGTCCTGACGCCTGAGACCAAGTCCTCGCCCTGGGCCACGGGTAAATATTCTCCGAAGAGGCCTCGGGTGCCGGTGCTCGGGTTCCGGCTGAAGACGACGCCCGTGCCGGACATTTCGTCCCGGTTTCCCATGACCATGGACTGGACGACGGCGGATGTGCCGATATCTGCCGAAATATCGTGGAGGCGTCGGTACTCATTGGCTCGGGGGTTGTCCCAGGAGCCGAAGACGGTCTTGAGGCAGGAGAGGACTTCTTCCCGGCTGGCGACGTTGAGGACGGTGTCCATCATGCCGGGCATAGAGACGGGCGCGGAGGAACGTACGGAGACCGTGAGACCGTCGTCGAAGGAGCGGCCCAACTTGTCGGAGAGCCAGCCGAGGGCTTCGTCGATTTCGTCGAGGGGCAGCGTGCTGCTGGCCCTGAACTCCTTGAAAGCATCGATAGATACGACGAATCCGGGTGGCACTCGGAGGCCAAGCCGGGTCATGGTGACCAGGTTGGCGCCCTTGTTGCCGAGTAGGGGCTTGTCTTCGCAGTCGTCGGTGAAACGATAGATGTTGGTCATGGTAAATACCTCACGCGCTTACGCCGGCCGGCATAGGCTGGTCGACATAAGCTATGGTCTGGGGGCCCTGGGGCAGCACGCAAACAGTGGCCTCGGGACCGTAGGAATCTATAACTTCATCCACCGCTGCCTGCAGGTAGGAGACGGGATGGATGTGGGCTGCTTCTATTTGCTCGGGGGTCAGGTAGTCGGACTTGAGATAGACGTTAGCTTTGAGCTGGACTTTGGCTTGGATCTGGACCTGCCATTGGTCTTGGCGGGAGAAACCGGGGGCCTCGACCATCGACAGCAGGTCGGCGGGAGAATGCCGGGAAGTGAGAAGCGACTTGTAGTCGCCGTGATCGGGGATGCCGTCCCGGCACTCGGCGGCGCAGATTATCGAGCCGCCGGGCTTGACGACCTGGGCGGCGGCGGAGAGGCCCTTCACAGCCTGGTAGAGGTTGAGATCCAGGGGATAGCCGCTGTTGGTAGTGATTACCACGTCAAAGGGCTGGGGGGTGGGGCGCATGGCGACGCTGCGAGCGAAGGCGCAAGCGGAAGCGTGTTCGGCGAAGAGCTCTCCTGCGTGGATGCTGGTGATGCGATGTGCGTCGTCCACGGTTACGTCGATGCTGAAGGTCACACCCGTGTCACGGGCGATGCGTCGGATGGCGTCGTGGACGGGGTTGCCCTCAGTGACGGCCCACGTGGCGTCGGGGTGGCCGATGAGGGGGGCGGAGTGGAGCTTCATGATGGTGTGGACGCCCGCGAGGCCGGGGGCGACCATCTTGGGGCCGCCGCTGAACCCGGCGAAGAAGTGGGGCTCGACGAGGCCGAGAGTTATGCGGACGTCGGACTCAACCCAATGTCGGTTGAGGAAGACGGGTACACCATCAATGGGTGGGGCGGCGGGGACGAGGGAGTCGGGGTCGAAACCGTTGTGGCAGATGACGGGATAGTCCCTGACAATCTCGGGCCCAAGCATCCTTTCCAGTTCCCCACGAGAGTTGGATCGGTGGGTGCCGGTGGCAACCAGGATGGTTATCCGGTCATTGGGAACGTGGCTAAGCTCGCTGAGCAGGACTGGGAGGATGGCGGCAGTAGGCACGGGCCGGGTCACGTCGCAGACGGAGATGGCTACGGATTGGGACTCGTGGACAAGTTGCCGGAGTGGGAGGGAGTCTATTGGGTTGCGAAGAGCGTGAAGGATGGCGGCTTCGGGGTTGGGGAGGGGGGCGGGGTAGTCGGGCTCAATGACCGTCGTTCGGTCGGTGGGGAGGTCGATGGTCAGGCCCTTGGTCCCGTAGGCCAGTTCAACGCGCACTGGTATGGTCTCTCTTTGCCGTGTTAGCCAAGTTACGTAACTTACATGCTACCACCGGGGGGAACGGATTGAGTAGATAGCAGGTTGAAGGTTAGTGTCCTACTTTGCAAGACGTGGCAAGCTAGGCACTGGGCGAGCGTCTGGTTTCCGGTGCCGACCTAATGAGTGTCGAAGTTGTTATAACGGGTAGTCTCCAAGGCCAATGAAGCGTAAATCTCGAAGACCGTTTGGGTCACAGAGTTCTTGATCTCGACCACCCGCACTTCCATGTTGCGGACGCGTTCCTTCATCTCCTTGAATTCCCGTTCATATTTCTCGGCAAGCTTCTTTCTACTCAATTCCGCTCCATGCCCTGTTGTTACGCCTAACTTCTCTTGAAGAAGTCTGAAAGCGAAAACTGCCTGATTATGCCTTGCACTTGGAATCGTGTGTTGCCGAATTCGGACTCGCATCTTTTGCTTGGATGTGCTACCGACGCGGCCTACGTACATGGGTGCCCCCTGCTCATAAAAGACGTAAATGCCTTTTTCAGGGAGGCCCTGGTAGGTGGGGGCATGGTACGGCTGACCGCTCCGTAGCTGCTCCAATAGCGGTTCCATGCGAGCTACGATGTCTTCAAACTTCATGACTTACGCTCCATTCGGCAAAATTGAAAGTGAGAAAATACCGGCTGAAGGGTCTTCTTAGGGATAGTAGAGGCGTTCGGCGGCCTTTTGGAGCTCGGGGCGGAAGTTGGGATGAGCGACGTTTATCAGCTCTTGAGCCCGTTCCCGGATGGATTTGCCGAGTAGTCGGGCGACGCCGTACTCGGTGACTATGGTGTCGGCGAAAGTGCGGGGCACGGTTACGACGCTGCGTTCCTCCAGTTGAGGAACGATTCTGGACACCGCGCCGTCGAGGGCAGTAGACCAGAGGAGGGTCAAGGCTCGACCGCCATTGGACATGATTGCGCCTAACTGGAAGTCCAGTTGGCCGCCTGTACCACTGATCTGCCGACCGCCGAAGATGGACTCGGCGTTGATCTGGCCAGTCAGGTCGATAGATAGGGCATTGTTTATGGAGACCATGTTGTCGTGCTGGGCTATTGTGCGGGCATTGACGACGTAGTCGGAGGGGAGGAGCTCGATTGCAGGGTTGTTGTGGGCGAACTCGAGCTCCGGGCCTGTTGCACCGTGCAGGCAAGTGAAGATTGCCTTGTCGCGGTGGATGGTCTTTCGGGCCCCGGTGACGATACCCTTTTCTATCAGGAACAGGGCGCCGGGGGCCGTGAGCTCCGAGTGCCAGCCGAGGTCCCGCTTCCCGTCGAATGCACCGATCAGGGGCAAGTAGCCGGATGGAGTGCCTATGCCGGTCTGGAGGGTTGCACCATCGGGGATGAGTTCGGCGACGTAAGCTGCCACGGTTTTGGCGATTTCAGGGGGCTCGGTCCAACCCATTCGGGAGGCGAAGGCTCGCACCTGCTTAGTTGAAAGGACTGCCAATTGAGGCAGGTATCGGGTGCGCTCGTCGGGGCTCAGCTTGGGGAGAAGGGTTGTAAGGAGTGAGCCGACATTGGAGTCGGGAGCGGCGTTGATGGTCTGGGCGGCTTCTTCGTCGGAGAGGAGGGGGTCGGTATGCTCGACGATCATGTCGATGTTGTCGACGTGGATGTAGTTGGACCCATGGGTTCGGATCTGGGTCTCGTCGACTTGGGCCAGGACTACCTTGGAGAGGCTCGCCAACTTGGCCTTGTCCCAGGGAGCGTATCCGAAGCTGCAAAAGCCGTTGGTGTCGGGGGGCGAGACCAGGATGAGAATAACGTCGATGGGCCTGGGGACGCCTTTTGCCATGAGGCTGGGGATACGGGTGGTATTTAGGAGCGGTGAGTAATCTATATGATGGTCGTTGTAAGCGTCGATACCCAGGCCCAGGAACTGCTCGGTGACGATGTAGAAGGAATCGCCCCATCCGGGCTGGAGCCAACCGGGATCGAAGACGTGGCTGTCGATGCAGACCTTTACGTTGCGGAGCTCGTCTCGGCGGTCTGCGAGGGCCTGCATGATGGCTGAGGGCTGGGGTGGCGCGGGGATGTAGACGAGGTCGCCGGACTTGACGACTCGGACGGCTTCCTCGGGGGAGGTGAGTTTGGACTGGTAGCCGGTCTTTCTGGACATGGGGGGATGATAAGGGGTTGGGGCTAGAGAGGCTAGTGGGGAGCGGCGCCTGCTAGGCGCAACGATGGGTGGATTCTGGGCGAGCGCCTTAGATCCCTCGCGGAGCCTCGGGATGACACTACAAAAGGGGGTTGACGCTCAATCGACGAGACATGCAATCAGGGGATGATGATGTGCTAGAGTGGGACATCAAAGTTAGTGCTATCTCTGGATGCAGGAGAGGGATATGTTTGAAGATAAGCTGATCTCGGCGGACTCACACGTGGACGAGCCACTGGAGCTTTGGCAGGAGAGACTGCCTGTGCACCTTCGGCACAAGGCGCCGCATATCGAGGTGAGAGACGGGAAGCGGCTGATGATTCAGGACGGCATGCGTCCAAAGAAAATGGCCATGGGGTCGGACGAGAAAACGGACGAGGACAAGCTGAGGGAACAGGGCCGAGAGCAGGGTTGGGACGTGAAATACAGGCTCAACGCACAGGATATCGATGGGGTCGGAGCGGAGGTGGTGTATCCAGGCACGTTTGGGTTGGAAATGGCTTGCTCCCCCGACGCCGAGTTCCAGGGTGAGGTGGCCCGGGTCTACAACGACTGGACGACGGAACTGTTCGGCAGCCGAAGGGATCGATTCGCAATGGCAGCCTTAATCCCGGTTATCGACATCCCCTGGGCGTGCCAGGAGATGCGCCGGGCGGCGGGGTTGGGGATGGGATCGTTCTTCCTGCCGAGCGTCGTGGACCCGCCTTACAACCGTGTCGAATACAAGCCGATCTGGGAAACGGTGGAAGAGACGGGCGTCCCGCTGAACTTTCACATCAGCAGCGGCCGGGACCCGAGGGTGGAGCGGGGGCCGGGGGGAGCGGTGATCAACTACATCATGGGCGCACTGGTGGACGGGATTGAGCTGCTGGTCTACTTGTGCTCCTCCGGGGCGCTGATGAACCATCCGAAGATGGACTTCGTTATCGTGGAGTCGGGGGCGGGGTGGCTGGCATGGGAGCTCCACGCTATGGACGAGGCCTACCAGAAGCACCACATGTACGCCCGGCCCAAGCTGGACATGCTGCCAAGCGAGTATTTCAAGCGGCAGGGATTTGTGACCTTTGGGGACGACCCCGTGGCCATGACCACGCTGGACTACTACGGTCCCGAACGACTGTTGTGGGGTAACGACTACCCCCACCACGAGGGGACATGGCCCCATTCCCGGGAGGTGGTGGAGAAGCAGTTTGCCGGAATTGGCGAGGATGCTAAGCGGAAGATCGTGAGGGAGAACGCGGCGGCATTGTATGGGTTTGCGGTGAATTGAGGGGTGGGGTTGCGTTGGGGAACCATGAGGGGTTAGCATTACGCGGGCACCCCCCGCTTGACCCTTCGACTCGGCTCAGGGTGAGCGGCCCCTCCCCTGGATTCACGCCACGGCGCACCTTCGGCCCGTGTTGGGGCACGGGAATGACGTTCAAGAGGTGAGAGGAGGGCGACCAGCCGGTCGCCCCTATGGGCCGTGGGGAAGGGTCAGGAGGTTTCCAAGGGGCCGTTGTGGCGGGTCCAGTCGGTGATGGAGCCGTCGTAGAGCTTGGGTGTATAGCCCAGCTTGGTGAGGGCGAGGAATCCTAGGGAAGCCCGTGGCCCGGTGCGGCAGTAGGCGACGACCTCGCCTGAGTCGGCTGCCAGAGGCCGAAGCATTGAGGCAAGGGTGTCGTCGGGAGCTAGGTAGGAGTTGTTTTCACCAACCAAAGAGCTCCATTCGAGGTGTCGGGCGCCAGGGAGGTGGCCTCCGGTCCCCGGCTCGTCGTCCCGACCTGAGTATTCAAGCTCGCTTCTAAAGTCAATGAGCGAGGCGTTGGAAGCCTGTGAGACCTCTTCCCACCTAGCCCTGATCGATTCGTTGGTGGTGGGTGAGAATTCAGCGGGGGTAGGTGGGACGGGGCGGTAGAAGACCTCTCCGCCAGCTTTGGCCCAGCCTTCAAAGAAGGTGTCCATGAGCAGGACTTCCGGACAGCCGAGATACTGGAGAATCCAAGACAACATTGCGCCGGTCTGGCCGTCAACGGAGTCGTAGAGGAGAGGGGTGCGACTGTTGGCGAGGCCCGCGTCGGCGGCCCATTGAGCAAGGGGATCGGGGTCTATTAGGCGGGTTTCTTCGTCGAATGCGGTATAGACGGGAAGGTTGACGGCGCCCTGAAGGTGACCCGACATGTATTTCATCGGGCGCCGGGGGTCAAGGAGGATGATGTCGGGGTCTGCGAGGTGTTCGCGGACCCAGTCGGGGGTGACCCAGGTTACGGGGCTCAACTCCCCACCTTCTCATTAAGAATTAAGTTGTCGGAGATTGCATTGCAACCTCCGACAACTCTGTTATACCAAGGGGAAGGGGCAGGCAAGAGGCTAGACCTTTTCGAACTCTGGCACAATCTCGGTGGCGCGGGCCACGGTGTTGGCGACTGGGGAGCCTTCGACGGCGAGCTTCCAGACCTCACGGAGGGCGTCTTCATCGGCGTCGGAGGAGACGTAGACCTTGGCGGTGATCTTGCCGTAGCCGGGGTTTCCGTCGTCAAGGCCGGCCCACTTGAGGATGTTGTCGAAGTGGCCTTCGAGGGCGATTTCAAGGTCGTTGATCTTGATGCCGCGCTTGGTGGCGTTGAGGACGAAGCCGACCATCATGCAACCGCCGACGGCGGAGAGGATGTGCTCGTGGGCGGAGGCGGCTGTGTCGGTCGCGTCAAGGCCTTCGGGCTCATCAAAGTCGACGGTGTGGGTGCGGGTGTAGGCCTTGCCCTTGAAGCCGGTCTCCCACCTTATGCGGGAGCGCCAAGGGCCGCTGATGGCTTTCTTGACCTCCGGGTCTTTGAGGGAGTTGAGAATCTCGTTCAACTTTTCGGGCCTGAGCCCATTCAACTCTTCTGCCATTGTTTTATTCCTCCAAAGGCGGACTTGTAGGCGGTCGGGTTGGTTACTAACCGAACTCTACTCTTAGCTTCTCTGCGGCCTGGGTTATGGACTGTAGCTTCTTGTAAGCGATGGGGTCGGTGTTCATGGAGCGCTCGGCGAAGGTGCCGAAACCGCAGTCGGGGTTGAGGAAGACCTGCTCGGGCTCGAAGTAGTCGAGGGCCTCGCGGACACGTTCCACGATCTGGCCGGGAGACTCGACTTCCTCGGTGCGCGGGTTCACGACGCCGAGGCCGATCTCCTTTTCGTTGCGGAACTCCTTGAAGACCTCCATCTCGCCGGCCCTAGGGGTGGCGTATTCGAGGACGAGCTGGTGGATGTTCATGGCCATTAGATAGGGAAGGAGGGGGCCGTAGTTGCCCTTAAGCAAGACGTTTTCCTTGCGGCTCCAGTTGCCTCGGCAGACGTGTACTCCGAACCTGACGCCGTCGATGCCCTCGACGGTCTCGTTCATCATGCGCACGGCGGACTCAAGCTCGTCTCTGGGGTCTTTGCGGGTGGCCATGGCGGCGCACATGAAGGTCTCGGCGCTTTCGTCACCGTAGACCACCTGGGAGAGAGTGGGCTCGTCGAACTGGATGAAGTCGACGCCCCGCTCCTTCAGCCTTAGGACCTCCTCCCGCAAGATGCCGATCACGTCCTTGGAAAGGTCTTCCTGATCCGGGTAAGCGGTGTCGGATAGGCCCTCGAACCAGGCGGACTTGGTGAGGAGGTAGGGACCGGGGAGAGGAATCTTGGTCTGCTTGTCGGTGTGTGCCATGAGGAAGTCAGCTTCGTCCAGAGCCAGACCGTCGCGGGCCGACAATTTGTCGATTGCGATGGGGCTCTTGATGGCGAAGGCGGGCACGTCCAGGGCCCTGAGGACCTCTTCGAAGGAGGCTCGGTCCTTCATGTAGTCCATAAGCTCGGAGACCTTCATTAGCTTCATGCCGTTCAGCTTGTCGACTGCGAAAGAGTAGAAGTTGTCCCTTCGCATCTCACCGTCGGTGATGATATCGACTCCCGCGTCTTCCTGGTATTTGATGGCGAGGAGTACGGCCTGGTCGGCGATTTCGTTAAACTTTTCTTGCGAGAGTTCACCGGCTTGCTTCTTGCGAAGGGCCTGCACGACCCACGGGGGCCGGGCCCAACTTCCGACTACGGATACGGGGAACAGGTTTTTGTTAGGCATGTGCTATTCCGTCAGGCTATGTGGGACCAGTATCAAATTGGCCGATGAGATTATAGCGCAAGTTGGGTGGGGAGTGGGGTGGCTGGGTAAAGATGCTGGATGGGCAAGTCTTAGATTTCTCCCGCCTCGGCGGACTTTCAGCGCGTTGTCTCGGAATGACACGAAGAGCAGGAGAAGGGTTTTGTTGAAGGGAGGTGATTCCTATAAACTGGCGCCACTACAAGGAAGGAGCAGGCATATGAGCAGCGAATCTCTTCCAATTTTGCCCACCAGCGTGATCGGGAGTTACGCGTATCCCGGTTGGCTCCTCACTGCCTTGGAAAAGATAGGCCAGGGTGAGTACGGCGAGACCGACATCAGAGAGGTCTACGACGATGCGTGCAGAATGGCGATCCTTGACCAGGAGAGGGCCGGCATAGACATAGTGTCGGATGGGGAGATGCGCCGGTGGTACTTCGTACAGAGCTTTCCGAAGAGGATGACGGGGCTCGCGGTTGAACCTCCGTTGCGCAAGACGGGCTTGTACGGCTACGACAGCCCGACCCGCTACCGCGCGATCGAAAAAGTCACCTTGCCCTCTGGGCTGGGGATAGTGGATGAGTTCAAGTTCACCAGGACCAGTACAAACAAACCGATCAAGGTCACATGTCCCGGGCCTTTGACCATGACTATCCACATCAGGCCCGGGACTGCCTACAAAAATCAACTGGAGCTGTGCTGGCAACTGACGGAAGTGATCAATGCAGAATTGAAGGCCTTGGTCTCGGAAGGGGCCCGATTCATTCAGCTGGACGAACCTTCCTATGCCGTAGTTCCCGGCGAGGTGGACGAATGGGTAAGGCTTTACAACGCCTGCATTGAGGGCGTGGAAGCAAAGCACGCCCTACACATCTGCTTCGGCAATCTTATGAGCAGGCCACGTGGAAAGCGATCGTACGGGTGGATGTTCCCTGCCCTAAACGACGTGAAGGCCGACCAACTGGTGCTGGAATTCGCCAACCGGGAAATGAGTGAAAGCGACATCTGGAAGAAGTTCGACGGCGGGAAGGAGTTGGGAGCCGGTGTAGTGGACATAAAGTCTTTCTACCTTGAGACTGCGGAAGATGTAGCGGAGAGGATACGGGAAGTGCTGCAATACGTGCCTGCTGAGAAGCTGCACCTGAACCCCGACTGCGGATTCTTCCAGCTTCCTCGGTGGATTTCGTATTTGAAGTTGAAGGCGTTGGTGGATGGGGCCAGGGTGGTGAGGGAGGAGTTGGGTGGGTAGGGAGGTTTGGCTCGCTTGGGGAAGGGAAAGTGTATGCGGGAAGACTGTGTGAGGGCAAGTCCTAGATCCCTCGCGGGGCCTCGGGATGACATGCTGTAGGCGTGGTTTGCGTAGGTGTAGGAAGCATATGAAGATCAAGCACATTGAGGCGATCCCTCTTGTTAGACGCCTGGCTGAGCCGTTTCATGGGGGGACGTACTACATCTCTAGCAGGAATACCATCGTGACGCGGGTGGAGCTTGAGGGTGGGGTTGTCGGGCAGATATATGGCGGGGATGAAGATGAGAACGACATCAAGATCTGTCAGATAGTGAATGACGTTTTTGCGCCGATGCTGGTCGGGGAGGACGTGAGGGACGTGGAGCGGCACTGGGAACGGATGTGGGATGCGCCGGTGGACCTGGCCTGGAGGGGGCTGCACGCGCTGAACATGGGGAAACACGGGATTGTGACTCAGGCGATTGCGGCGGTGGACAATGCGCTGTGGGACACACTGGGCAAGGCCCTGGGTCAGCCGGTGTACAAGCTGTTGGGTGGGTATCGGGACAAGGTGAGGGTTATCGCCATCGGCGGGTACATCCGGGACGGGGACCCGATGCAGAGTCTCGTCGAGGAGATAGAGACGTACAAGAGATTGGGTGTTCTCGGGCTGAAGCTGAAGGTGGGGAAGCTTTCGATAGAGGAGGACCTGGAACGCACCCGGCTGGCGCGGCGGGTGGGGGGTGAGGACTTCTTGCTCAGCGTCGATGCGAACCAGGCGTGGACGGTGGAAGAGGCAGTGCGGTTCGCTAGGGGAGCGAGGGATATCGGGCTGGCGTGGTTGGAAGAGCCGGTGCAGTGGCAGGACCAGATCGAGGGCAATGCCCGGGTTCGGTGGGAGGGTATACCGGTGAATGCGGGGCAGGGTGAGATATCGAGGCACGGGTGCCGGGACCTGGTGGCACGGGGTGCGGTCGACATCCTGAACGTGGACGTCACGATAGCCGGGGGTGTGACGGAGTGGCGAAGAATTGCGGGGATGGCTCGGGCCTTTGGGATCGGGATGGCGCACCACGAGGAGCCTCAGATTTCGCTGCACCTTCTCGCGGCGGTGTCCCACGGCATTGCGGTTGAAATATTTCCAGACCCTGACCGAGACCCCTTGTGGTACGACCTTCCGGTGAGGCAGCCGGAGATACGGGACGGATACATGCTCGTGCCGGAGGGGCCGGGGTTCGGGATAGAGTTGGACGAGGATGTGATTGAAAGGTGGAGGGCGCCGGTGGGGTAAGTCCATACGGCAGGAATAGAGGATGGATTCACGCCAAAGGCGCACTTACAGCCGGCTCGGGGGCCGGAATGACGGGGGAGCAAGGGGTGCTTAGGTATGGATAGGGTGAGTGGAGGGCAACCGCCTTAGATCCATCGCGGAGCCTCGGGATGACCACCGTTACAAGATGTTGAAGGGTATCGACAGGATGTGAGGAAGAAGCGGAGAGAGGATCACCCTCACTCTCCCCAGCGAGCCTACGGCCCTAGCCCTCTCCCATCGAGCGACCTTTGCCTAACTGCAGATCGCATCTGTCGTTCCGTCCAGATCGCCTAACCCCCCCCCGCTCATACTTCGAGAGCCTCCCGCCTCGGCGGATCTACGACAGCACGAGCGGCCCCACGCCCCTCCAACACAGGTTATGCAAAGGTCACATCGAGGGAGAGGGGATCGGAGAAGGGGGCCAAGGGCCGGGGACGGGAGTGGCTTCGTTGTCGCCGGGCCAGGGGGGTATGGTGGCGATGAGGACGGAGAGGGGCTCGGGGCCGGTGTTGCGGAACTGGAATCGGGCGCCGGTGGGGATATCGAAGCTGACGCCCGGTTTCAGATATAAGACCTCCTCATTGTCGCCTTCTTGACGCCATACCTGACCTTGGCCCTCCAGCACGTACCAGATCTCCTCAATGGAACGGTGAACGACAGCGGTCGAGGTCTGGTGAGGCGGCAGGGTGAAGTGGTTGAGCTCTCCGCGGCTGCCTTTTAGCAGGAAACGGATGGCCGAGCCGTCAGGGGCGGTGGCCTGAGGCTCGGGCGGGAGGGAAGCGCTCTGCATGGGTCAATCGGACGCCTGCACGTGATAGCCAGCATGGTCGGAAACAAGGGGCGGGGAAGGATTCATCACGTTGTTAAGAGCAATGATGTGCTCGGGGCCCGTGGCACAGCAACCGCCGATTATCTTGGCGCCCATGTCGAGCCAGTCCTTTCCGAAGTCGGCGAGGCGGAGAGGGCTGTAACCGGAAAGTAGGTCGCCTCCCTTGTGGACGCGGCCGCTTACGGGGGCCATGGGGTTGTACCCGACATTTGCATATGCCCCGACCACCCCATCAAAGGCCTTGCTCAGACCGATCAGGCCGACGGAAACGCACTCGGGGCGGCTGCACATGAGCAGGACGCCTTCCACGGGATGACCTTCGAGGGCTTTAGCGAGGCCGGTCAGGGTCTCGCCGTATTGCATCCAACCGTACTCGGTGATGTGACGAACGCCCAGGAAGACGGGGAGTCCGATAGTAGCCAGGGCATCCACTGCGGCAACGCAGTCCTCTATATAGCCGATGTACTCGGCGAGGAGGGCGTCGACTCCAAGACCGGCGAGCATTTTGCCTGGGCCGGTGAACTCCTCGGCGTAACGTTCGGGGCCGAGGGTTTTTACGTCGGACTGGGTGTAGGGCTTGCGGTAGTCCTGGGTATAGGGAGCGGCGATGCCACCGAAGACGTAGGCGTTGGGGTTGATGGCGTCTCGGGCGCGGATGGCGTTTTCGCCGGCGGCATAGGCGTACTTTTCCCACTGTTCGCTGAGACCTATGAGGCCCAGTCGGCTGCGGGTGGCCCAGAAGTTGTTGCTGATGATTATCTCGGCCCCGACGCGCAGGTAGTCCTGGTGGACCTGCTGGACGACGTCGGCATAGTCGACGTTGGCGGTGGCGGACCAGGCGAGGATTTCGGAATCGGCGGAGGCGCTAATGAGGACGTTGGCGCCTCTTCGCTGAATCTCGGAGCCCGTGCCTCCGTCCATGAGCATGGGCTCGCCCGTCTTCAACCTCTCGATGATCTCGACTTCAGGCA
This sequence comes from Dehalococcoidia bacterium, assembly GCA_965222055.1. Lineage (GTDB taxonomy): Bacteria > Chloroflexota > Dehalococcoidia > Plut-88900 > Plut-88900 > Plut-88900. Next base: position 1,692,134 of record CBDCTF010000007.1, on the reverse strand, counting down.
TAGCGTCCTCCCGTGATCTCAGATTGGCGCTAGTGTAAATGGATTGATCAATTGGGGAAAGGTGGGGTGGGGTGTGGGATATAATCGGGCTATCTAATGTGCGTGATGCTCGGTAACGGTTACGGAACACCCTAGTCCTCTCACGCCTCGGCGCATCTTCGACCGGTCGAGAGTCCTTTGCGTAACTACCAATAGGGTACGATGTTGGGAATACCAAACTTGCTATCCAATCCAGAACCCCCATCCCTGGATTCCGGCTCGGGGGCCGGAATGACGTTAATGCAAAGGTCACATCGAGGGAGATGAGACAGGAATCATACCCTCAAGTCCAATACAAAATCGTGATATAGAGGAGAGTTGGCATGGCCAAAATAAGAACGGTGTTAGGCGACAAAGACCCCGCGGAAATGGGACATATTCTTCCCCATGAGCACACCTTCCCCCACCTCCTGGCGGCCGAGTCCGACCACGCTTCGGTATTCGATCGAGAGAAGGCGGTGGAGGAAGGCGCGGCCACATTGAGGGCCGTGAGCGCCGAGCAGGGAGTATCAGGGCTGGTGGACTGTGCGCCATACGATCTTGGCCGGGACATGGGCCTGTTGGTGGGATTGTCACGGGCCTCGGGGTGGGACATTGTCGCGGCGACGGGGATATTTGGTGTCTGGGGTTATCCGGCCTACTGGGAAGGACAGGGTGATGCAGCTATAGAGGAGTTCTTTACCCGGGAAATAGAGGAGGGGGCATTAGACGAGGGAGTAAGGTGTGGAGTGATAAAGGTCGGGACCCGGCTGCGGCCCCACGAAAAGCCGGCGTCTCCCGTGTCTAGTGGGGAACTGCTTCTTTCTGATCAAGACAGAAGGGTATTGAAAGCCGCTGCTCGGGTGCAGGGCAAAATCGGCGTCCCGATCACGACGCATACCGACAGAAGAGACTGGCGTCTGGGGAACGTAGGGCTGGAGCAGATTGAAACGCTGACGGGCGCCGGCGGGGACCCCGAGAAATGCATCATAGGGCACGCTTCTCACACCTCTAACCTGGGCTACATTGTCGAGGTCCTGGAGAAGGGATGTTATGTGGCGTTCGACACCATAGGAATTGAGATCGTGGTGAAGGACCGTACCAAGGCGGCGATGGTGATCGGGTTGATCGGGCTGGGATACGAAAAGCAGATACTGCTGTCCCATGATCTGCATGTACAAGAGGTCGGTAGGGTACCGGAGAGCGGGCCGAATGCCGGTCTGAAGTACGCGCCGGACTACGGTTACATTCAACGGGTGTTCGTGCCGTGGCTGCGAGAGGCGGGGGTGTCGGAGAAAGCGATCAGGCAGGTAACCGTCGAGAATCCGAAGAGGGCGCTTGCATGGTAGGCCTGCGATTTACCATGTAAGAAGCCAACAGTTTGATGGAGAGACGAGATGCCCAAAATTAGGACCGTTCTAGGCGACAAAGACCCGGCCGAGATGGGGCACATTCTTCCACATGAGCACACTTTCTTCCATCTGCTCGGGGCTCCGTCCGACCCCGCGTCGGTTTTCGACCGAGAGAAGGCTGTCGAAGAAGGAGCGGCCCAACTGAAGGCGGTTGGAGAGGAGTTTGGGATATCGGGGCTTGTGGATTGGGCGCCCGCTGATCTGGGCCGCGACATGGGGCTGATGGTGGAACTGTCCCGGGCCTCGGGGTGGGACATAGTGGCATGTACCGGTATATTCGGAGCGTGGGGCTATCCTGCCTACTGGGAGGCGCAGAGCACAGAGGCGATAGAAGATTTCTTCGGGCGGGAAATTGAGGAAGGAGCGGTGGATGAAGGAGTCAGGTGCGGGATTATAAAGGTCGGGACGCGGTTGCAGTCTCATGAGTGACCCATTGGACCCAATGCACCTTTGAGCCAACTCCTTTCCGAGCGCGACCGTCGGGTCCTTGAGGCGGCGGCGCACGTGCAGGCCAAGCTGGGGGTACCGATCGGGACGCATACGGACTCGGCAGACTGGCCCTTGGGAAACGTGGGTTTAGCGCACATTGAGACGCTCATAAATGCGGGGGCGGATCCAGGTAAGTGCATAATCGGGCACGTTTCACAGACTACCAACGTAGGGCAAATCGTTGAGATATTGGAGCGTGGTTGCTTCGTAGCGTTTGACACGATCGGTATCCAGACCGTGGTGTCGGACAGGACTAATTCCGCGATGGTGTCGGGGCTGCTTGGGTTGGGTTATCAGGACCAGATCATGTTGTCCCATGACCTGTTCGTGAAGGAGGTTGGCAGGGCGCCGGAGTCGGACCCGACGGCGGAAGAAGACCATGCGCCGGACTATGGGCACATACAGCGCACGTTCTTGCCGTGGCTGCGGGAGGCGGGGGTGTCGGAAGAGGTCATTCTGCAAGTGACCGTGGATAATCCGAAGAGGGCTTTTGCATGGTAGCGCCATTCCTAACTTCTACGAAGGAGTTGGAAGGGAGTAGGGCCAGGAGGGAGGTGAGTGGGCAAGTCCTAGATTCCTCGCAGAGCCTCGGAATGACACGCAAAGTGAGGGAGGCAATGGCGGACGCGGGCCTGGTTACTCTGGGGAGAGGAGTGCGGCGACGGCTTCGGGGTCTGGGGTTAGGTAGGTGTAGCCGGCTTTTTCTGCGTACATGCGGTCCACGTGGGAATCGCCGACATGGATTGCGCGGTCGGAGGGGAACCGGGCAAGGACCTCGGGGAGTTCGTACTTCAGGGACGTGAAGTCGACTTCGATGCCGTGAGTGCGCCAGAGGTTGGCCTGGTCGGAGTGGGTGCGGTCGGAGCAGCTGCCGATGACGTGGCCAAGGGCCTTGGCCTGCTTAACTAGGGCCAGGGTGATGGGTCCCGGCGGATCGCCGACTTCCAGTGTGCCGTCTACGTCGAAGCTGATTAGGTATCTCAAGGGAGGGTATGATACTACGGATGGGGCGGGAATGATGGGTAAGAAGGGTCAGCTTCACTGATATGAATTAGGAGAAGAATATGGCGATTGTACGTTTGCACCAAGGAGAAGACGGCCGTTCGCATTTCGAGGATATCGAGCCGGAGCTTGAGCCGTTGGAGGGCGGGTGGCCGCAGGACGCTCGGGCGGTCATACATGGCGGGATAGTGGTGCAGCGTTTCGACCCGGAGCGGTCTAACCCGTGGCACCACGCTCCGGGACAGGTTGCGGTCTTCACGCTGACCGGGTCGGTGGAGATCGAGGTAGGGAACGGGGATAAGCGGGTGATAGGGCCGGGGGACGTTCTGATTGCCGAGGACGTATCGGGGGAGGGGCACTACACGCGGGAGGTGGGGCCCGAGGCCCGGATTTCGATATTCGTGCCTTTACGGGAGCATCCTGAGGTTTGACAGGTCGGCGGCATGGGGATATTTTCGTGGAGACAGGTCGTAAGCAGGACTAAATAGGAGAAGTGCAATGGCTAGAATGGACTTCGGGATCGGGCTCGGGGCGGAGTTGCGGTTCGACGAGATCGCGGACCATGCGAGGGTTGCCGACGAAGGTGGTTACAGTCATCTGACGTTCGTCGATCAGAGCAACGTGTCGAGGGAATGCTTCGGCATGATGACCATCGCAGCGATGAACACGCGGCGGATCCACATCGGCCAGGGTGTGTGCGACCCGTTCATGTATCACCCTGCGGTCATCGCCAACTTCACTGCGAGCCTGCGGGAGCTTACGGGGGGCAGGGCGTTCATCGGCCTCGGGGCGGGGGCGAGGGAAGCGGGGAAGGCGACTCGGGGGCCGGTTAGCCTGAAGATGCAAAGAGAGACGGTAAACTTTCTGAAGTCCTACACCGCAGGAGAGGATGCGGAATTGTGGGGCCAGACGTGGCACTCCGAATGGATCAGGAACACGGCGTTCAACGGCCAGTCGATACCCGTGATCATGGGGCCTCTCGGGCCGAGGGCGATGCAGCTTGCCGGAGAGGTCGCGGACGAGATTCTCATGTTCGGGGCGGGGGAGCCGGAGATCATCAAGTGGAACCTGGAGCAGATTGAGACAGGGGCCAACAGGGCGGGCCGTGACCCTTCCAAGATCAAGACATGGGCACGAACGGAAGTGTACGTGACGGGGTCTAAGGAGGAGGCGAGGCACGAGGTTGCTTCCTATGCGTCGTCCTGTGCGAATGGACTCTACCGTTCGATTTTTAAACGCAACACACCCGAGGCCCAGGAACTATACCGGCGGCTGGAGAAGAAGAGTCCGGGCCTGGTTGACGAATTCAAGAACATACACGAGAACTTCAACCCCTATGAGCACGAATCGCTGCACGCCAAGCACAAACTCCTGGCGTCACAGAGAGTTATCGACGCCATCAACTTGTCGGGGCCGGTGGAGGACATTGACGAGAAGATATACGACCTTCAAGAACTGGGTCTGAATGGGGTCTCCTGCGTCCAGTACGCGATCATCGACCAGAAGGGCAACATGCGGGAGATTTCCAACAGCATAATGCCCCAGTTCCGGTAGATGCCAGCATGACCACGACGAGACCGGCGTTCCTGACCGAGCCCTATGGTGCCTACTACCATCGTGAGGTGCCGGAGGAGGACGCTGAGCTTACGCACGCGGGCCCCGGGACTCCGTGCGGCGAGTACCTGCGCAGGTTCTGGCAGCCCGTAGCCCACTCGGATGAGCTGCGGGACTTGCCGTTGCGGCTTCAGATAATGGGCGAGGACCTGGTCGCGTTCAGGGACAAGGGCGGGAAGATCGGGCTGCTGGAACTGCATTGCCCGCATCGTGGAACTTCGCTGGAGTTCGGGGTGGTCGAGGAGAGGGGGATCCGGTGCTGCTATCACGGCTGGCAGTTCGACGTGGACGGGACGATCCTGGACACGCCGGGGGAGCCCGAAAATTCAACACTAAAGGACAGGCTACGGCAGGGCTCGTATCCCGTGCACGAATACCGGGGCCTGGTGTTCGCCTACATGGGGCCGCCCGAAAAACGGCCCCCGTTTCCCGTGTACGACGTATTCGACAGGCCGGGATTTCGGCTGGAGGTCGGGACCAGGAACGTGAAGCACTGCAACTGGCTGCAGATCATGGACAACGTTGTCGACCCGGTGCACGAGAGCTTTCTCCACGCCCGGGTGAGCAACGTGCAGTTCACGGACGCCGAGGGCCGGCCTATGGAAGGGCTGAAGGACGTTGGCGCATTCGACGTAATGGAGACGCCCGCGGGCCTGAACTGCTTCCAGACGCGCCGGGTCGGAGGGGATATCTGGTCGCGGACCATCGAGTGGGTAATTCCAAACATAGCTCAAATTCCCGATCCACGGGCTTTGCCTCCCGAATACTTAAATGGCCAGGAGATGCTCTGCGCGCTGCCCCGCATTTTCCGTTGGCGGGTGCCCAAGAACGACACTGAAACCCTGGAGTTCACCTTCGTTCGGGTGCCGGAGGGAGCAGAGGACGAGTACACGAAGAACCCGGGGTTTGCGGTTGCGGCCCAGCTAGCTGGACGGGCTCGGTCATATGAAGACCGGCAGCGGTATCCTGCGGACTACGACGCGCAGGTCGGGCAGAGGTTGATAGCCAGACACGCTTTGGAACACCTTGCGACTACGGACCGCGGTGTAATCCAGATGCGGAAGATGATGCGGGAAGGGATCCGGGCGGTGGCCAGGGGGGAGGACCCGAAGGGGCTGAATACCAATGGCGAAGGCCCAGTCTCGACATATGGCAGCGACACGATTTTGCGGGTAGCACCTGCGGGGTCAGAGGAAGAGGACAGGGAGTTAGTGAGGGAGACGGGGCTCAGGTTGGCGGCTGGGTTTTTGGAGAGGCCGCCGAGCCGGGTGGCGGGGAGTTGGTAGGCCCGACTCGTCCTTCGATATGCTCAGGATCAGCGGGCGGCGATTCGGGTCCGAATGGTCGACTTGTCTTTTAATGAAAATGGCAGCACTGCATTGTCGGCACGAGAATATTGGATAGGCGCTTTATGTCCCTCGCGGGGCCTCGGGATGGTATAAAGAAGGATCTATTTTAGGCCAGCGAAGGGGCAGGGAGTGTTGGGTTGCAGCTCGGTGTAGAACTCGAGGAGGAAGCCGTCCGGGTCACGGATGAAGAGGGAGCGGCGGGCGTCTGCGCTTATTTCCTCTGCAAGGGTCAGGCCGGTATCTCGAAGGCTAAGCTTGCTTTGGTCCAGGTCGGCGTTGCTCCACATTTCGAAGCCGACGTGGTGTAGGCCCGTGGCTTCTGAGTCGGGGGTGGAGATGAGGATGACGTGCTCCCCGCCGGTCGTTCCGCCGAGTACGATGCGGCCGTCAGCGGGGCTGCCTCGGAGGACTTGGAGTCCCAGGATGCCGGTATAGAAAGCCAGGGACGCTTCCACATCACCGACATTCAGGACGGCGTGGGTGATGCGTTTCGGATGGAAGCTCCCTTGGTCGACGCGGCGCAGATCCGGGTCTTCGTGGTAGTTACGGCTGGCGGCATCAGTGAAGCGGGGTGGGTCGCCGGGGGTCCAGGGAGATTCACCGTAACGGACGGTACGCCCGTCACCGCGGATTTTTCGCCACTCCTTTGTGGAATCAGAATAGATTTCGATGCCGTTGCCATCGGGGTCACGGGTGTAGAGGCTGCGGGTGATGTCGTGGTCCGAGACGCGAAAGGCTGTACCGGAGTCGGCGGCAGCGCGGTAACCTTCGATCAGGTCGGCCTCACACTCAAGCTCGAAGGCCAGGTGATTCAGGGCGGGGGCGGAGGGGTGCCGGAAGACGGCGATATCGTGATGGGTGTTGCCGTTGCTGAGGAAGCCCCCGACCGCGGGCCCCTGCAGGTCAGCCGGGGCGGCCTTGCGGTAGACCTCCTCAATGCCGACGACTCGGTTGTAGAATTCGAGGGACCTTTCGACGTCGGTGACGAAGAGGTTGGCGTGCCCGAGCCTTCGGGCGCGGAAGAAGGGGGCCTGGACTCGGGTCACCCGGTGCGCTCCTCGAAGGAGCCACCCCGCATTTCCAAGAACATGCGCCGGGCGTTGATATACGTTCTTTCCGGCTCTTGCCAGCCTTCGAGCTCACCCAGTGAGAAGTCGGCGGCGGCATCATCCGGGCTTTTGCCCAGGCGGAAATACTCCTTGCAGTGCTTCTTCAGGGCCTTGAAATACCGGTGAGTCCACCCGATGGCCTCCTTTTTGGCAACCGGACCGTGCCCCGTGACCAGGGTTTCGATATCCATGTCGTTGCGGAGGCGTTTCGTGACCTTAATCCAGTTGGATACATGGCCGTCGGCGGCGAGGGGGACGAGGTATTGAAAGGCCACGTCTCCGGTGAAGATTATCTTTTCATCGGGCAGGTAGACGAGGGTGTCGCCGAAGGTGTGGGCTGGGCCGGGGTGGATGAGCTCCACGGAGCGGTTGCCGAGGTGAACGGTCATATTGCCGGAATAGGTGACGTTGGGAGGAGTCAACTCCAACTGGCGCCAGTCGTCTTCGTACTGGGGCCAGCGTTTGGTGAGGACGTCGGGGTCGGCGCCCCGACGCATAAGGGAGTCGCGGCAACCCTCGTGGCCGAGGATGTTGGCCTCCGGGCGATAGAACTGGTTGCCGAAGGCGTGGTCGGCGTGGTGATGGGTGTCGACGACGTAGCGGACGGGCTTGTCGGTGACCTTTCGAACATCTTCGAGGAAAGTCCTGACCATGCCGCCGACCATCATGGCGTCGACTACCAGGCATTCCTCGTCGCCGACTATCAGGCCCGAGTTACAGATATCCCAGCCGATACCCTCCCGTATGTATGCAAAGACGCCGTCGCCGATTTCCTGAAGGCCGGTCTTGTAGTCGTGGGTTGCCATGTTCTTCTCCCGCATTTATGAGACTTGAAGTGTGGACATATTACTCTATGTGTTGGGGGTTATCGATAGGGGACTCACTTCTGATGCCATGCTGAGGTGAGGATACAAACCCTCTCCCTTAACCCACCCTGGGAGCGTAAGAGTGGGAGAATACATGATAATATGGGCCGAGCCGCGAGGTAGGAAATGGAAGCCTCGTGTACAGGAGTAAGCAATGGGTAAACTGGACGGAAAAGTTACGATAGTCACGGGTGCGAGCAGGGGGATAGGGGCGGAGATCAGCCGGCTGTTTGCGAAGGAGGGGGCGAAGGTAGTGTGTGTGGCGCGAACCCTCAAAGAGGGGGACCACATCCTGGAAGGTTCGTTGGAGATGACGTGCGCGCAGATCCGGGAGTCGGGGGGCGAGGCGACGGCTATAGCAGCAAACATCTCTCTACCGGAGGACTGCGAACGGCTGGTCGAAGAGACCAAGGCTGCGTATGGCCCCGCCGACGTGCTGGTCAATAACGCCGCCCTGACCTACTTCATCCCGATCAAGGACTTTCCCCTAAGGCGGTGGCTACGCACATGGTCGGTGAATGTGCATGCACCCTTTCTCCTGAGTCAACTGGTCCTGCCCGACATGATCGAGGCGAAGAGCGGCAGCATCGTTAACATATCGTCGAGTTCAGCTATTGGGCCGGGGCGCGCGCCCTACACCGAAAACGCAAGGAAAGACATCGCGGAGACTTGCTACGGGGCTCAGAAGGCAGCTTTGGAGCGGTTCACGCAGGGGCTGGCTTTGGAGGTCTACGAGTACGGGGTATCGGTGACATGCCTTTCGCCGTCGGTGGTGGTGCCAACGCCCGGCACCCTCTACCACAAGCTCGTGTCGAGCATGGATGACCCCAAGGGAGAGCACCCTGAGCTGATGGCGAAGGCCACGCTACTTCTTGCCACCGAGCCCCAGGAAAAGATAACGGGCAGGGTTACCTATACGCAGGAGATACTGAAGGAGTACGGGATGATGGGAGAGGGGCAGGGCGTGGGAGTTACCAAGCCGGGGTCGGGGTACAGCCAGTTATAGGACAAATGCGTCGAGGTACGGACGAATGCTGAAATCGTCGAAGCGGCTATCGATGAGGGAAGAGTAGAGATGACAGTAGCGCACGGCAAGGTAGGGTCGTTACTGGAGGCGGCGCGCGCGCTGAAGCCCTTGATCCGGAAGACGGCTGGGGAAGGCGACCTTAAGCGGGAGCTCCCCAAGGAGGTGGCGGAGGCGATCACGGACGGAGGATTCTTCCGGATGCTCGTGCCCCGGTCTCTCGGCGGGTACGAGATGGAATACCCGGACTATCTGAACGTGGTACAGGCATTTGCCGAGGCAGACGGGTCGACGGGGTGGTGCGTTAACCAAAACTCGGTGCTCCCGCTGCAGTCGGTCAAGCTGCCGGAGTCTACGGCCCGGGAAATCTGGAGTGACGAGCGGGCCGTGCTGGCCAATGGCCCGCCGATGAGCACCGAGGCGACTCCCGTCGAAGGTGGTTACCGTCTTACCGGCAGCTGGCGGTTCAGCAGCGGGTGCCATCACGCCAACTGGATGATTGCCCTCGTCCCGAAGAACAAGATTGGGGTGAGGATGGGGTCACGGAGCGAGGACGACCTGCTGCTGGTCGTGCGCAAAGAGGACGTGAAGCTGGTCGACGTGTGGGACGTGAACGGGCTTCGGGGCACGGGAAGCTTTAACTTCGAGATAGAAGATCTTTTCGTTCCGGAATCCTACACCTTCGACTGGGGCGCGCCGCCCTGGGATGCCGGGCCGCTGTACGCGATGAATATGACGCTGATCTTTTGCTCGGGTTTCGGGTGCGTGGCGTTGGGGGTGGCGAGGGCGGCGCTGGATGCAGCCATTGAGATCGGGCGTACAAAGAGGCCGGAGCGCGAGGGTGCGCTGCTGAGGGAGAAGGCGACGTTCCAACGGGCTATAGGCCAGGCGGAGGCGACATGGCGGTCGGCGAGGGCGTTTTTGTTCGATGCGGCGGAGGGGGCGTGGGAGTCGGTGTGTAAGTCAGGGGCGCTAACTTTGGAAGAACGAATAAAGGTACGCTTGGCGAGCACGCACGCGATTCGAGTGGGGGCGGAGGTGGCGGACATGGCGTACAACCTGTGCGGGTCGGATGCGATTTTTGAACACAATCCGATACAGCGTCGGTTCCAGGATGCCCACGTGATTACTCAGCAAATCCAGGGTCGGCTGGAGCACTACGAGAAGGCAGGGCAGTTCTTTTTGGGGATGGAGCCTAAGGGGGAGTTTTAGGGGCTGATAACCCCTCTCCCCATTACCAGGACTGCTGTCTTTAGGACCGCGTTTCTTGCGACCTAGCGCCCTAGATTCCTCGCGGAGCCTCGGAATGACAGTGCAAGTCACGTTGAAGATGAATCCGGCTCGCGAGTCGGGATGACGGAGGCTGAATAAGGCTACTGGCGCACGCCGCCCGGGTTCAGGATTTCCCTGGCGATGAGGATTTTGTTGACTTCCTGCGCTCCTTCGCCTATGCGCCGGACTCTTGCTTCGCGATACCAGCGTTCGAAGGGCATTTCCTGGGTCACACCATAACCGCCGTGGATCTGGAGGGAGCGGTCTACGACGCGGGCCAGGACCTCTGCGGAGTGAAGCTTGGCGATTGACGCCTCCTGGCGGAAGTCTTCGCCGGCGTCGTATTTCCAGGCGGCTTCCCACGTGAGCCAGCGGCAGGTGCGGATTTCGACCTCGGAGTCGACGAGCATCCACTGGATCGCCTGTCGGGTGGAGAGGGGAGCGCCGAAGGTCTCGCGGGTCTTGGAGTATTCGACGGCCATCCTGTGAGCGGCAACCGAGACACCAAGGTTTGCCGCCGAGTAAGGTATGCGGCCGCGGGCAAGCAGCTGGTTGGCGAGGATATCCCAACCCCCGTCCACCTCGCCCAGGACGTTTCGGGCGGGAACGCGCAAGTCCTGGAAGAAGAGCTGGGCAGGGGTGTAGGCGCGGATGACGGGAATGGGAGTCAAGTCGAAGCCGGGCCACGAGTTCTCGACAACGAAGGCAGTGACGCCACGTCGGGTCTCGGGGTTGGTGCGGGCGAACACGATGCCCCAGTCGCCCCACAGGGCACCGGAAATGAAGACCTTGCTTCCGTTGATGACCCAATCGTCGCCGTCGCGGACGGCTCGGGTCTGGATGGCACGGGCTGGGTCGGAGCCGCCGCTGGGCTCGGTGATGGCGAACCATGACTTGCGTTGGCCCTGAACGGTCGGGATGCCGTACGTGTCGCGCAGGTAGTCGTTGCCGGCGAAAATAATCTCGGGTGGGGGCTCGCCCATAGTGCCGTACACGGGGCAATAGAGGCCGGCGGCGTGCTGTACCATCTCTTCGTCGATGACGACCTGGGAGAAGAGGGAAAGGCCACCGCCCCCGAACTCCGTGGGGACGCCGGTGCACCACATGCCCATGTCTTTGGCAACAGGGACCAGCCGGTCATATTCGTCTTTGGGGAGATGTATGGAGTCGTGGGGGATCTGCTGCTCAAGGGGGACGATCTCGTTTCTGACGTAGTCTCGGACGGCGCCCGCGGCCATCCTGAGCTGTTCGGGAAGCTGGTAGCGTTCTGAGGAGTCGGACATGTCGGCTCTCCTGGGAGGGGTGGGGGTGTCAGCGGCCTTTGAAGTCGGCGGGACGTTTCTCTGCGAAGGCTCGGGGGCCTTCCTTGGCATCCTCGGTTGTCATGAGTACCTGCTGTATGGCCTCTTCCAGCCGGAGACCGTGATCAAGGGGTAGATACTGGGACCGGACGGCGAGCTCCTTGATGGCCCTGACGGCTAGGGGTCCGTTCTTGCATACCACGTCGGCTATTCGCTCCGCCTCGTCCATGAGCCCCGATAGAGGGACCACCTTGTTAACGAGGCCGTACTGGTAAGCTTCCTGGGCGGTGAGGCGTTCGCCGGAGAGGAGGAGCCACATGGCGACGGGGTAGGGGAGCTGCCGCAGGGTGCGCTGAGTGCCGCCGTTGCCGGGCAGGATGCCGCGCTTGACCTCGGAGAGGCCGAACTGGGCGTGGTCGGCGGCAACCCGGAGGTCGGTGGCTAGGAGGAGGGTCATTCCCCCGGCGAGGCAGTAGCCGTTGACGGCGGCTATGACGGGTTTCCAGACCTCAAGGCCCCGGTTGAGAATCTGCTCATCCTGGGTCTGCCAGAAGCGCCACTTCTCTTGCTCCCTGGGGATGGTCTTCTTGAGATCGGCGCCGGCGGTGAAGGCTCGGTCGCCGGCGCCGGTGATGATTGCACACCAGACGTCGGGGTCGTCCCGGACGTCGACCCACGCTTCGGAGAGCGCCTGGTACATCTCGGGGTCCATGGCGTTCATGACCTCGGGACGGTTCAGGGTGATATAGGCGATTTTGCCTTTCTTTTCATATATCAGGGACATGCCGGGGCTCCTTGCGGGGGGTGGGGGCTAGGGCCTGGGACGGAACTTGGGGAGGGTGATTTCTTCAGTCACGTCGTCCCATACGACCTCGACGAAGAGGCCGGGTCGGATGTCGTCTTTGTCAATCTCTACGAGGTTGGTGAGCAATCGCGGGCCTTCTTCAAGCTCGACGATAGTTACGTTGTAAGGCAAGTCTTCCTCGAAGGCCCTGCTATAGCGCTGGTGCACGACTATCCAGGAGTAAACGGTACCGCGCCCTGAAGCCTCGACCCAATCGTGGTCGGCAGACCAGCACTCGGGGCAAATGGGTGCGGCGTCCCTCAGATGGCCACACTTGGAGCAGCGTTGGAGAAGGAGCTTGTGCTCCTTGCAGCCCTCCCAGAAGGGCCGGTTGTCCTCGGTGATTTCGGGTAGGGGTTTGGCGTAGTCAGTGGTCATGGGCTATCTCCGCAGGATCGCCGTTGCGTGGGTGTGCATGATGCCGCCCTGGCCGCTTACCAGCGCGGTCTCGGCGCCCTTGACCTGCCGGTCGCCGCATTCACCACGGAGCTGCCGTACGCCCTCGACGAGGAGCTGCATACCGGCCATGCCGCTTTCAGAGAGGAGGCCACCGCCGGTGTTCATGGGGAGAGAGCCGTCGGGGCCCGTGCGCCCGTCGGCGACGAACGCTCCGCCCTCGCCCTTGGCGCAAAAGCCGTAGTCTTCCAGGGTGATTATGGGGACGATGGTAAAGCAGTCGTATATCTCGCAGACGTCGATGTCTCCGGGGCCGATGCCCGCCATGCGGAAAGCCTTTTCACCTGAAATCTTGGCGCCGCTGGTGGTGAGGGTGGGGCGGTGGGGCAGGTCCCAGGCGATGTGGCGCTGGCCGATGCCCATGACGTAGACGGGAGGTTTTCTAAGGTGCCGAGCTCTGTCGGCGGAGGTGACTACTACGGCGGCGCCGCCGTCGGAGACGAGGCAGCAGTCCAGGAGGTGGAGGGGCCAGGTGACATAACGAGATGCCTGGTGGTCTTCCAGGGTCAAGGGATCACGCTTATGGGCGTTGGGGTTCTTGGAGGCCCAGCCTCGTGTGGAAACGGCCACGGCCCCAAGCTGCTCGCTGGTGGTCCCGAACTCGGTCATGTGACGTTGGGCGATCATGGCGTAGCCACCGGGAGCCCCGATCATGCCGTAAGCGGCGTCGGTGCCGACGGCTCGGCCGTAGGTGCCCGGATTGCCGGAGAGGGGGTTGTCGCCGTAGCAGCAGACTGCGGTGGTGATGAGACCCGCGTCGATTGCCATCATGGCGTACTGGACTAGGCCGAGGTTCGTCGCACCCGCCTGGTCAATAGTCGCTGCTATGACGGGCTGAATGCCGAGGGCCTGGGAGACCTTGTGGGCCCAGAGGCCCTTGAAGCCGGTCGGGGGATACTTGCAGAGGACGGCGTCGACGTCATTCTTTTCAAGGCCGGCGTCCTCAATGGCGAGCTTGGCGGCTTCGACAGTGAACTGGAGAGGGGAGACGCCCGGGACACGGCCAAACTTGGTGGTTGCCGCCCCGACGATACAGTACTTGTCTTTGAGGGACATCAGCTTTGACCTCCGTTTCGGAGAGGTGAGCGCGTTTGCGCGTCTATTGTGCCATTTAGGGGGCCGGTTGGCTATTTCCGGGTGACCGGGACAAGGGGAGCAACGCCGTCGGTGTGGAGAGCTTCAGCAGCTTCGGGTGGGACGCCTAGAAGGTCATCTAGCACCCAATCGCTGTGCTCTGCAAAGAGAGGAGCACGGCGGCCCAAGTCGGCGAGAGGGGCCGAGGACTTGAAAGATACACCGGGGTGCTTGAAGTCTCCGGCCTCGGGGTGGTGGGTATGGTCGATGAAGCCACGAGCCTGGAATTGGGGATCGGCGAGGGCCTCGGTGGACGTGAGGACTGCGCCCGCCGGGACTCCTGCGGCCTGGAGATGGTGCATCGCTTCCTGGGGTGCGCGCTCGCTTGTCCATTTTTCGATAAGAAGGTCGAGGGTGTCCTGGTTTTGGAGCCGGGCCGACATAGTGGAAAAGCGGTCGTCAGTTTTCCAATGGGCGTTGCCGGTGGCACCGGAGAGGTTGTCGAACTCGGCATCGGAGGCGACGGCGATGACGACCCAGGCGTCGTCGCCCTTGCACGGGTAGACGCCGTGGGGGGCCATGGAGGGGTGTCGGTTGCCGATGCGGGTCGGGGACCGACCTGTCAGCTGATATTCGAGAAAATACTCGCCGATCACGGCCATGGTCACGTCCCGCAGAACCATCTCAATCCGCTTGCCCTGTCCCGTGCGGCGTCTCTTCCAAATTGCCGCCATGATGGCGGTGGCGACGTGGAAGGCGGAAGTCTGGTCGCTGTAGAAGTTGCCGGGCTTGTTGGGCGGGCCGTCCTGGTAGCCGGTGACGTGGCACATGCCGCCCAGACCCTCTGTACCTGGGCCGAAGGATATGTGATTGCTCCAGGGGCCGGGTCGCCCGAGAGCCGGCATGGCGACCATGATGAGGTCGGGGCGGAGGGTGCGGAGGTGGCCGTAGGTAAGGCCGAGGTTGGGCATGACGCGGGGGCTGTAGTTCTCGATGACGACGTCGCTGATGGAGACGAGGTCTTTGAAGATGGCCTTACCGCGGGGATCGGCGAGGTCCAGGGAGAGGCTGCGCTTGGCGCGGTTGACCTCGTTAAAGCCTGCATTTTTGTTATAGGGGCGCTCCTGGGACTTGTCGGATGTGAAGATGGCCATATTGCCGACGCTGCGGCCCCAGGGGAGCTCAATTTTGATGATTTCCGCTCCGAGATGGCCAAGCACCCGTGTGGCTACGGGCCCGGCAATTACGTTTGTCAGGTCCAGGACGCGGACGCCGGTGAGGGGAAGGATGCGTTTTGCGTCGGTGCGCACGGCTAGATGATTCCCTGTTGCCGGAAGTGGGTAATCTCGGCGTCTGAGTAGGCGAGGGTGTCATGGAGGACTTCGGTGGTGTGCTCTCCGAGAAGAGGCGCCCGATTTGGCGATTCATCCCCGCTCCACGGCGCGAGGGGCGTGCCCGGATATTTGATGTTTCCCGCGACGGGATGATCGGACTCACGGAAGAAGGTGCGGGCCTCGTTCTGGGGGTCTGACATAACCTCGGGGATGGACTGCACCTTGGTGAAGGGTATGCGGAGCTCCTGGGAGCGCTCATATACCTCGTCACGAGTCAGGTCTTTCATCCAGTCGGCGACGAGGTGGTCTATCTCGTCCGCGTGGCCTGCCAATGCGGTCATCAAGTCATTCTCGGCCAGGCGGTCGTTCCCGGTTAGCACGGCCAGACCCTCGGGGAAGGAGGGGGAGTAGTGGACGTGGACCCAACCGTCCTTGCAGGGGAGAAGGGTGGAGGGGTAGGGGGCGCGATGGCTCGTGTGGATGAGCCGCGTGCCCTGGCGACGGGGGAGGACGTTCTCTTGCTCGAACATGGAGTAGTAGGAGACGCCTTCGAAGGTGGAGGCTATGGCCTCGACGGTGGATACGTCGATGTACTGGCCTTCGCCGGTGAGGTCACGGTAGTTGAGAGAGGCGAGGACGGCCATGGCGGCAGAGATGCCGCCGTGGTACTCGGACTGGTAGCCGCCCGCCTTGAGGGGTTCGCGGTCGGGGTCACCTGTGATGTACATGTAGCCGCTGAAGGCATAGGCCACGATCTCCGAGCCCTCATATTGACTGTATGGGCCCTCCTGCCCGAAGTAAGAAATGGAGGCCATTATCAGCTTCGGGTTGACCTTCGAAAGACTTTCGTAGTCCAGCCCCAGCGCCGAGAGATGGCCGGGTTTGAAAGACTCGATGACGACGTCTGATGAGGCGGCGAGGCGTTTGATGATGGGCCGGGCCTCGGGGTGGGCGATGTCCAGGGTGACGCTCTTCTTGCCCTGGTTGAGATAGAGGAACGGGGCCGAGGTCTCGGGGTTGGGATCGTCGTTGAGGAAGGGGCCGAGGGACCGGGTGTCGTCGCCCGTGCCTGGGGGCTCGATTTTGATGACCTCTGCGCCGAGGTCTCGGAGCATCTTGGTGCAGTAGCCGCCGGAGAGTCCGAGGCTCAGGTCGAGGACTTTGACACCTTGAATTGGTCTTTCGGAAGGGGTGGGCGAATTCATGGGTTGGGTGGGAGGATAGGCGATGGGCGGAGGTTGCGCAAGCGGGGCTTTTTGAAAGCTCACCCTCATCCTGGTCCTCTTCCGTCGAGGGACCTTTGCGTAACTGCAAGTTCTATCTATTGTGCCATCCAGATCACTCAAACTCCGCCCCCCGCTCATACTTCGAGAGCCTCCCGCCTCGGCGGATCTACGACAGCACGAGCGGCCCCGACCCCTCCATCACTAGTCATGCAAAGGTCTCATCGAGACAGAGGGAAGGAGTCCGGGGTGTGATTGAAGAATGGGGCGGAGAGTATTACTCTTGTCGCGCGTTGTTAGCTTCGGAGGGAGGGCTGGTATGGAGAACGTGATTTATTCGTCTGCGAAGACGTTGGCGGGGCTGGTTAGCAAGGGTGAGGTATCGGCGGTAGAGTTGGTCGAAGGCTGTATGCGCCGAATCGAAGAGGTGAACCCGAAGCTCAATGCGGTGGTGCAGTTTTGCACCGACCGAGCGATGGAGGAGGCAAAGGCGGCGGACGAGTCCCGGGCCAAGGGCGGCTCCCTAGGCCCCTTGCACGGAGTCCCGATGACGATCAAAGACTCCCTGGACACCGAGGGTGTCATCAGCACGGGCGGAACTACGGGCAGGGCGAAATTCGTGCCCGAAGAGGATGCCACGGTAGTGAAACGGCTACGGGCGGCAGGGGCGATTCTCCTGGGCAAGACCAACACCCCCGAGCTTACCCTGCACGGTGAGACGGACAATCTGGTCTATGGACGCACCAACAACCCCTACGACCTGGACAGGAGCCCAAACGGCAGCAGCGGCGGGGCCGCGGCAATAGTCTCCTCCGGCGGCGTGCCCTTTGACCTGGGCAGCGACACGGGAGGAAGCATCCGGGCACCGGCCCACGTTTGCGGAATAGCAGGGATCAAACCGACCTCCGGGCGGGTGTCGAGGACTGGGCACATCGTGCCGTGGGGGATGGGGGCGCTGGATGCGTTGACGACCATCGGGCCGATGACTCGGTACGTGGAGGACCTGGACTTGGTCCTGCGAGTAATAGCGGGGCCCGACGGCCGGGACCCGGGGCTCGTGCCCATGCCTCTGCTTGATCCTTCCGAGGTCTCGATAAAGGGGCTTAGGGCCGCGTTCCATTCCAACAACGGCAACATCGAACCAACGGCGGAAACGACTGCCATGGTACAGGCTGTGGCCTCGGCGCTGGAGGGGGCGGGGGTGGAGGTCGAGGAGTCGGTGCCGGAAGCGCTGAAGCAGGCGACCCGGCTCTACGAGAGCATCGAATACGCCGACGGAGGCGTATGGATTCAGAGGATGCTGGATGCCGCGGGGACGACGAAGGTCAGCGAGGAGATCGGGCGCAGGCAGGGGACCGTCGAGCCCGTGTCCAGCGCAAGGTTAATGGAACTACTGGAGGAGCTGGACGCCTACCGGTCGGACATGCTGGCCTACATGCAGGACTATGACATCATCGTTTGTCCCACGGCGGCTTTCCCGGCCATGCCTCACGGGACATGGAAGCTGGGCGGCATATACCGGGAGTACAGCCATACGTCGGCGTACAACCTCACGGGTTGGCCGGGTGGCGTGGTCCGGGCAGGCACTTCACCCGAGGGACTGCCTATCAACGTGCAGATCGTGGCCCGACCCTGGAGGGAAGACGTGGTCCTGGCAGTTCTCGCACACGTCGAAGAGCGATTCGGCGGATGGGTGATGCCTGCGGTGTAAGGGTCGGGGCTTAGACAAGAAGGAGGAACAGGATTGGAATACGGAGAGCAGTTCGGGCAGACTTTTCCGAAAGAGGAGTTCGAGAGACGGTTGTCGACGGTGCGGCGCGGGATGGAGGAGAAGGGGCTGGACGCGTTGCTGCAATTCTCTCCAGCCAATCTTTTCTACCTCACCGGATATAACACGGCGGGCTTCAACAACTGGCAATGCCTGGTTGTTCCTCTTACCGGGGACCCTGTCCTGGTCCTCCGCCTGCTGGAGCGGCCCATCGCCCTTGCCACCGCCTGGTCCGAGTCGATTGAGACCTACCAGGACCACGAAGATCCTGAGGCCGCGGTAGCCCGTACACTGAGCGACCTCGGCCTTTCGAACGCGAGTTTGGGGGCGGAACAGACTAGCCCATTCTTGACCGTCGGGTCGTACAGCAAGCTGGATGGTTTAGTCGGCGGGCGGTTGGTGGACGGGACGGGTATCGTCGAGTCGGTGCGGCTAATCAAATCGGAGCTTGAACTGAACTATTTCCGGAGGGCTGCGCGGTGTACGGAAGCCGGAATGAAGGCGGCGGTCGAGGCGATAGAGGTGGGAAAGACAGAGAACGATGTGGCCGCCGAGTCGTACCGGGCGATGACCGCCACCGGCGGTGAGTTCTTCTGCAATAGCCCGATTGTGACAGCCGGACCGAAGTCGGGGATAGCGCACACCACCTATCATCGCCGGATGCTGGAGCGTGGCGACCCAGTGGCCATTGAGATAGGGGCCACGTGGAACCGGTACACTTCTCCCTTGTTCAGGACGGCGGCGGTTGGGGAAGCGAGCTCCGAGCTTCAACGGATGCACGACGCCTGCAAAGAAGCTATGGAAGCAGCCATTGAGGCTATTAGGCCCGGGGTACGGTCTCGGGATGTGCAAGAGGCTTGTCAGAAGGTGATAGACGCCCGGGGTTTTGAGCCGCACTTCAGGAAGCGGGTGGGGTACGGGCTGGGGGTCGGGTATCCGCCAACTTGGGGCGAGGGACACATCATTGATCTGAAGCACCACGACGAACGTGAGCTTCGACCCAACATGGTATTCCACGTGGTTCCGGCGCTAAGGGAGCATGGCGAGTACGGTGTCGGGACCAGCGAAACGGTCGCAGTTACTGAGTCGGGGCACGAGGTTATCACGGACTTTCCAACTGAGCTCTTCATCAGGGGATAAGCGGGTTCACGTTACATAATGAGGAAGGGATAAGTCAAAATGAGCTACGAAATCATTTCCGCAGATACACATCTCGACATAACGTGGTTACCTGGAGACATGTTTGTAGAGGGCGCCCCGGCGGACATGAAGAGCAGGATGCCTCGCATCAAGGACACGGATGCCGGGCCCCGATGGATGGTGGAGGACACCGATGTAGCGGGGGTCGGGGGTGGGGGGTTGACCGGCAACTTTAGCAGATACGTGCGGGGCCAGTCCAAACTGCTGGACAAGATGGACGACGTCGGTTTCTTCTCAGGAATCGACGAGGGTATATACCACCCGTCCAGCGTTGATCTTCGGGTCAAGGACCAGGACATAGATGGCATCGACGCGGAAGTGATGTATGGCATTCTCGCGATCGGTGGGGGAGCGTTTTCCATACCTGGCTTCGAGGACCCGGCCGTCCTGGCGACGGTCTATGACGTCTACAATGCGTGGGTCGGCGATTTCGTCAAGGCGAACCCACAGCGGCTTGCGGCTCTCGGGTGCCTGAGCGTGCACGATCCCCAGGATGCGGCGCGTCAGTTGCGCCTTGCGGCGGAGTCGGGGTTGAGGGGGGCCGAGATCAACGTGAAGAAGATGACCAAGCCGATGTATCACGGGGCTTGGAACCCTCTGTGGGAGGCCTCGCAAGAGCTTGGTATACCGGTGTCGTTCCACGCCCTGGGGCTCGAGCTTCGGGGCCCGGACCCCGAGGACGAAGCCGAATATGGAACAATACACCAGGGAATGAGCACGGTGACGTTCCAGTTGTCGGGTGCGGAGATAGTGTTGGCGGTAGTGCTGTCGGGGGCGTGCGAGCGGTATCCGGGGTTCAAGTTCGTGCTCGGAGAGTGCGGGATCGGGTGGATCCCCTACGTCACCGAGCGAATGGACATGGAGTACGACGACAAATTCTTCCGCCTGGGTCTGAACCTTAAGCCTAGCGAATACTGGCGAAGGCAGGGATTCTCCACGTTCCAGTACGAGTACGTGTCGATGGACCAGGTGAACAGGATCGGTGTGGACAGCATCATGTGGGGTTCCGACTACCCGCACCCGGACGGCGTGTTCCCCGAGTCCCGCAAGGTGATCGAAGAGACGCTCGGGCACCTGGAACCGGAAGTGTTCAGGAAGATTGTCTGCGAGAACGCGGCCAACCTGTACGGGTTTAACTAAAGAGGTCAGGTATTACGGTTGTGCTGGTGCAGGCCAATGTACCCGACGATGATCTTGCTGGACAGCTTGTCCCAGTTGAAGGCTATCCGGATGGAATTGGTCGGGCTCCGGTCTATCCCTGCTCCCATGTGCTCCTTTAGAAGCACCTTGTGACCGTTTATTCGGGTGTAGTAGGAGTCCGGGTACATTCCGATAGTGGTGCCCGACTGGTGGGGCGTGTACCGGAAGCGGGACACCTCGCGCAGGGAGTCACTTAGGTTGGGAATACTGATCTTTCCGGTGTGGGAATCGTAATACGCTGTGGCAAGCCATTCGAGAGCGTTCCACACGTCGGTGGGAGTGTCGTAGGGATAGTCGGGGTCCGAGGCCGAGTTGAACTTGAACACAAGTCTATCGGCGAAGCGGCGCTCAGCGATTTCCAGGACGTGGGCGACGCTGGTAAACTCCGTCGGTATGGGGTCGGGCTCGGAGTCGTCCTTGCTTCGCCGCTCGGTCTCGTAGTTGCTGCGCCACAAGGTTACCTGCCGTTGAAGGCGGCGCACCTCGTCATCCAGCCCTCGGTTTTCGTTCTCCAGCCCTGCCAACTGCTCTTCCAGGGCGCGCTCCGTCTCGTCGGCATTGGAGAGGGCATCGGATCCGGCTTGCCGCTCGGGACCCGCATCGGGGACATCGGCATCGTCCTCGACCAGGGCATTGAGATCATCCAGGAATTCCTGGAGAGTAGTGTGCCGATGGTCTTGTTCGGGAGGATTGGCGTCCTGGAGTAGTTCGTTGATGCGCTTGATGCGGGACTCGATGGCCTTCTCCAGTTGATCTCGCTGCTCGCGAAGGTTGCGCTCTTCAGTCAAGTTGTTGCCGCGGCGGTCAGCCTGAGAATATTCCTCCAATGCTTGGCCGAGGGAAGCGGCCTGTTGTTGAAGGGCATCCTGGGAGCCGACCCATGCGATTTTGGCGGGGGACCAGTTGGAGGTGTCGGCCTGAAAGAAGCCGAGTGCATTGGTGTGGAGGGTCTTCAAGTCGGTGAGGCCCGTGGAGAGCTTTGCGACGGCGGAACGTTCCTCTTCCTTGCTGGAGATCAGGTCCGTGAGGTCGGAAGCGAATCGGGGCACGAGAACGTCCCACTCGGCGGCGTCGGCAGGGATATAGGAAAGCCATAAGAGGAATTGGGCAATACCGATTCCCGGGACGGAGGCATAAGGCGAGGCCATCTCGGCCGGGGCGGATTCACCGAAGAGAGAAGAGTCCGTATCCGCTGTGCAATATCGGACCATGATCAGCAGGTCTTCCCTGTCATATTGATCATGCTGGCGGGCCAGGGTTTCAACCTGCTCGGAGGAATATTCTTCCAGTGCCTTCTTGTCGGCGTTGGGAGGAGGGCAGCCATTCATGTGATTGGAGACCAGCTTTAGCAAGTCCGGGTTCGCCTCTGCCCACACTGGCATGATGACCATGGAGAAGAAGTTCAATTTCTTGGAAAGCTTATGGCACTCGGCCCTGAGCATACCCTTAGGCACGTCTTTGCCCGGCCTGAATCCATCTATGGGACCAACGGCGTCCTTTATGGAGTCACGGGCTTCTTTTGATAGGAGATCAATGGACTCGAAGACCGAGTCCACGATCCTCCTCCTCATCTCAAGGCTAGTGAAGTCCTCGAATTCATCAAGAGTAGTCATAGCGTGCATGGGACGGCCTGCAATCTCGGGTGAAGGAGTAGTTAGCCGGAAGAGCCGTTGTGACGGGCGGCGAGTTGGGGGTCGGGGGGTTGTTTTAGGCAGCCGTGGGCCCCGCCGAGGCGCCGGAAGTCGCGGGAGCGTCGGGCCAGGTGGTTGCGGAACCGTATCACGCCGATGTCGAGCCCCGATAGCTTCTGAGGGCCTTCGAGGTTGAGGCGTTCCTTCTTAAAGACCACCAGGTCCTCTTTTTCGTTGATGGCGATAACTGCCGCGGGCTTGCGCCAGAAGTAGTACCAGACGTCCTGCCAGAACTGACCGAGGAAGGTCTTCGGGGTCTTGCAGAGGGTGAATGTCCACATGCGGGTGTGGTGCTCGTCTATGGGGACGCCCCATCGCATATGAACAAAGGTGCCGACGCAGACCCGAACCTTGCTGGGAAGCTCGGCGTTGTGGTTGTAGGTTGCCCAGGCCGCCTCTCCCGTAGCAGTGGGAATTGAGCCCGAAACAGGGGCATCGGGGGACTTCAGCTTTCGCCACCAGGTCTTGCGCGGCCATTTGCCGAGGCCAGGGTATTCTGCCTCTCCGAAGATCACGTTTTTCTGGTGGAGGGTTACGAAGTCGTCCCCCTCTTCGACGATCTTTACGCCGCCGGTGTAGACGGGCTTGGGTCGCCAGAAGGGGAGCCGCCAATCAACGAAGCGCCAGAAGTTGACGTTCCGGTGCAGATAGAACTCATGGTAGTCGACGCCCTGGTTTACGGGTTCGGTCCAGTTGACCTCCCAGTCCTTGATGCGGGTGTAACGGCGGTCGTTTAGGGTGGAGTCCTTGAACTCCCAGGGTAAGTCTTCTTCCAGGGGCACGGGCTCGGTCTGGCCCATCCAGATGAAGACGATGCCTCGCCACTCGGCGGTGGGGTATTTGCGAGAGCGCATCTTGCCGACCATCGGGGACTCTTCGGTCTCGATGAGGCCGGCCACGCAC
The DNA here is from genome assembly GCA_965222055.1 of Dehalococcoidia bacterium. Lineage (GTDB taxonomy): Bacteria > Chloroflexota > Dehalococcoidia > Plut-88900 > Plut-88900 > Plut-88900. The sequence goes on along the minus strand of CBDCTF010000007.1, from coordinate 1,668,985 downwards.
TTGCCGGTCTCGTCGAAAGTGTAGCCGTGATAGGGGCAGGTGACCGTGCCCTCGAACTCGCAGAAGCCTCGGGATAAGCGCGCGCCTCGGTGGGGGCACCACTCGTTCAAGGCTACAACGTTCCCGTCTTTGCCTCGAAACAGGACCAGCTCGTCGCCGAGCATTTTGAGGTTGACCGGCTTCCTGCCTACCTTTTTAGACCAGACGCCCGGATACCAGTATTCGCGAAACCCGACCCTGGGCACGTAGTCGAAGGGCCCGACCTGGGACGCCCCGAAGACTTCCTCCCCTCTCTGGGGAGTCACATCTGCGATGCCAATTTCTTCCTGGGTTCTCGGAGCAGCGCTTACCATGTCGTCCTGCTTTCTGTTGTACTTGTGTTAGCCGGCCGGGGTCGCGGCGGGGGCCCTGGCCACCATCATGCACTTGGAGGAGTTGAAAATATGGGTCTGCATGAAGTCTACGATCTCGGGTTGGTAGCCGGTCTCGGTCAGGGCGCCTGCCAGGCAAACCCAGTTGAGCAGCTCCTGTTGCCCAGACTCTTCGATCTGGTCGAGGGAGAGGTTGGCCCAGAGGCGCTGGTTGCCGTCCCGCAACTCTTCGAAGCGGGCCAAGTCGGCGTCATTGTCGGGCCAGAGGAGGTGGTTCTTGGGGGTGAGGAAGGCGTGAGACCAGCTGGATGAGCCGATGAGGACGGCACGGTAGGGGCTCTCCAAAAGCGCCTTGGCAGTGGCCGCCCCGACATCGAAGCAGAGGCGGGGGGAGGGTGCGGGGGGGTCGGGCTCGGCGCCTTCGTCGGCGTTCAGGAAGCTGCCTCCCCTGTTCCGCACGACGCTCGAACCGTAGCAATTGACGTGGAAAGGGACAACCGGGTAGTCGAATCCGGTGCGGTCGTAGTCCAGGAACAGGAGGGTGTTCATGAAGGCGTGAGGGAGGCCGCTGAAGTGCAGGTTTTTGTAGGAGTAGGGCATCGGGTAGCCATACTCCAGCAGCTTGGTAGTCAGATATTTGGCGGCGTTGGGGTGGCCGCGGTGGGTGAAAGTCTTGTCGATGGACTCGTCCCAGACGTTAAAGACCTGGGTTCCATCGGGAGTGAACCATTTTCTATGAAAAGGCTGGGTCTCGAATGCATCGCTGATGTAGATGGAGAAGGGTGGGACGAGGTCTTCGCGGAAGTTCTCGTACTGGTCGTCGCCCCAGATGAGCACGAAGTCGGGGTTGAAGTCGTCGATCTCCTTGCGGAGGGCACGGAAGGATGAGACGAGGCGGTCGCGGTGGGCGGCGGCAGAGGCCTTGGCGTTTGTACCGTTGGGACCATATTCCTGCTGCATTGCCTCGGGCCAGTTGGCTTCGATCTTCATGTCGGGGGGCGTACGGTCGCTCTCGACATGCTTGCGAAGCTGGGAGTACATGCCCTCGTCGGGGTAGATGAGGGGAGGGTAGTGGGTCGTGCCGACCAGAAGCAGTTCAGCCATGGGACCTCCGTGGGCCATACTAGACGCAGGTTTAAGCGGTAGGTTGAGTTTGTAGTATAGGGTAGGTGCTTTGTCAACCGGCGAGGCTCCCGTATCCACCGGGCATCCACGAGAATTGTGCCTTCAGGGTGCAGGGACTAGGGCTTGAGGAGGAGCTTGCCTATCGTGGCCCGGTTGGCGAGTCGGATATGGGTGTCAGGGGCTTGGGGGAGGGGGGTTATGGAGTCGATGGTGACGTTAAGTTCGCCGGAGGCGACCCAGGAAAGGACATCGTTCAAGCGCCATTCCAGCTCTTCTCGGGTCGAGGAATAATCGACGCCCGAGGGCCGGGTCAGGTAGAGGGAGCCGAGGGAGTTCAGGACTCGGGGGCTGAAGGGGGGTACGGGGCCGCTGGACTGGCCGCAAAGGACCAGGTAGCCCCTGCGCCTTAGGCACCGAAGGCTCTGGTCGAAGGTGGTCTTGCCGACGCTGTCGTAGACGACATGTACTCCGGCATCGCCGGTTATGCGTTTCACCTCTGCCTCGAAATCCTGCTCGGTGTAGATGATAACCTCATCGCACCCCGCGGCTCTTGCGGCCTCCGCCTTTGCGTGGGTCGAGACTGTGCCTATGACGGTTGTGCCCAGACGTTTCGCCATCTGGACCATGAGAAGGCCGAGACCCCCGGCGGCGGCATGGATCAGGCAGGTCTCGCCCTCCTTCAGCGGGTAACAGCTATGGACAAGATAGTGGGCGGTGGTCCCCTGCCCCATGACAGCTGCCGCGCTTTCGAAGGAGCAGTCGTCGGGGAGGTTGATGACGCGTCGGGTGGGGACGTTGGTCATCTCGGCGTAGGCCCCGAGAGCCCCGTAATAGCCCACCCGGTCCCCGATGCTGAAGCCGGTAACGTCATCTCCAAGGGCTGTTATCGTGCCCGCTCCTTCGGTGCCGGGGGTGTAGGGCAGCTTCATGGGATACTCGCCGCTGCGCTGGTAGATGTCCCGGAAGTTGACGCCGATGGCTTCCTGTTTGATCTGGACTTGGCCGGGACTGGGGGGTGGCAGCTCGAAGTCCTGGTAGACCATGACCTCGGGGCCGCCCTGCTCTTCGACTCGGATGGCTTTCATGGGGGTATTCTATCATTTGGGTTCGGGGGTTTTGCGAGGGTGGTAGGATGGCGTGGAGTGGGAGTTCATGTAACCTATTCGTGCTTGGGCAAGTCCTAGATTCCTCGCGGAGCCTCGGAATGACACGGACAAGGGTGCTAGGATGACGCCATTGTCAAATGAGGCTGTAGACGCGGTTTGAAAAGGAGGTATCTCATGGGTGACGATATGACTGGCAAAGTGGCTTTGGTTACCGGCGGAGGGTCGGGGATAGGGAGGGCGGCGGCGCTGGCCTTCGCGAAGAGAGGTGCGACGGTTGCGACTGTCGACTTGGATGAAGCCGGTGGCGCAGAGACGGTGCGGCTGGCAGGTGAGCTTGGCGCAGAGGTGGACTTCTGGCGGGTCGACGTGTCCAAGGCCGATGAAGTGGAGGCGATGGTATCGCGCGTTGTGGCGAGTCACGGGAGGCTGGACTACGCCTATAACAACGCGGGCATTGAGGGACCGACGGGCAGCCTGGTCGACTGTTCGGAAGCTGACTTCGACCGGGTGATCTCGGTTAACCTGAAGGGCGTGTGGCTCTGCATGAAGTCCGAGATTCCGGTGATGATTGCTGCAGGGGGAGGTGCGATAGTCAATACGTCGTCGATAAGCGGGTTGAAGGGGAGCTCGGGGCTGGGGCCGTATGCGGGGAGCAAGTTCGGGGTGGCGGGGCTGACGAGGTCGGCGGCGCTGGAGTTCGGGGGGCAAGGGGTGCGGGTCAACGCGATATGTCCCGGCACTATAGACACCCCGATGGTCGAGCGGCTCTGGGGCGCCGACCCGAAAAAGAGCCGGCAGCTTATGGAGGGTACACCATTACATCGCCAGGGAGACCCGGCTGAGGTGGCTGAAGTGGTGGTGTGGCTCTGCTCGGATGCGGCTTCGTACGTGAACGGTAACTTGATGAAGGTGGACGGGGGTTATTTGGCGTAGGGGCAGCGCTCCGGATTCGGGAGTCCGAGGTTAACTGCCTAGGGGTTTCTCGTAGAAGAAGCTGAGTGGGTCGTCCCAGTAGTCTCCGAACGGCGGAATCTTGTAATAACCGTTCCGCTCGTAAAGGCCGATGGCTTCCGGCTGGGAAATGCCGGTTTCCAGGCGCACCTTGGAGAATCCTTTGGCGGTTGCCAGTTCTTCCAGGTGTTTGAGCATTTGCTTGGCGTAGCCCCGACCTCGGAACTCGGGGCGGACGTACATGCGCTTGATTTCACCGTAGCCTTCGTCAGACCCGTTTGGGTCGCCGAAGAACTGCACGCCTCCGCAAACGGCCGGTGCATCGCGTTCGTATAGCACGAAGAACTCGACGCGTTGGGTCACCAGTTTCTCGATTCTGTATCCGTGCTGGCTTTCCTTTGGGTACAGCGGGTCCAGGTAGGCATCCAACTCCCCGATGAGCGTGCGCGCCGTCTCAGTTCGGGGATCTTCTTGTCGGATGGTGAGGGACTTGTCGGTAGCCATGTCTTCAGTCTAGCAATGCTGCCTTAGACCAGTCTCCTCCCTCCAGCTAGTCCGGGGTCATCCGACTTCCGGGTGGGCGCTCCAGGAGGTGAAGGACTGACTGCTCGCAGGAAGGTTGATGTCTGATATCTGTCCTGGGGCCAAATTGACGGGCGTCGTCGGGCCTAGCTCTATTCCGTTGGAGAGATGGACCTCTACCCTGACTCGGGTGAGGGTGGTCTCCGTGGTGTTTTCGACCATGCCAACAAATGCGTTGGCGGTCGAGTCATACCGAAGGATCAGCCGGGCCCCGGCCCGAACCTTGTCGTAGGTCTCGTTGAGAGCAAACTGGGTGCCGGACTCTTCCTCGCCATCATCCTCGCCGGATTCCGAACCGCCATCGTTCTCACCCGATTCCGCACCGCTGCTGTGCTCGCCATTCTCTGAGTTGTCACCAGCCTCGCTGGATTCCGAGCTGCTGCTGCCGCAACCGGCTAGAGAAATTGCCAGGACGAGTCCGATTAATATTGAGACCATCCAAAAACGGGTCATGAAACTCCTTTTTTGTGCTGCTGGGATTACGCGTTTCGTGTCAGCACGATCCTTGATGACGACACTGATGGGAGGGCGCATTCTAGGTTGGATTTGCAATACGGGTCAAGCCCGGAAGTCGTGCTTCAAGAACGGCTCGCCCCGTTGCCGTCCGATCTAGCAACCTCTTTACAACGTCAGGGCTGACCGACTGAACGGCCCCAGGTAAGAGGAAAGCTATACGGCCCTCCCGGCCCGAGTCCCTTCCAGAATGGCGTCGTGGATGCGGCGGGGGGCCATCGCATCGCCGACCAGCCGGACATCCCCGACCTTGCCCTTGAGTGTCTTGTACAGGTCATCCTGCGCCCGACGCAGACCGGCGTGGACTATGGTTGTGACGCCTTCCACGGTGCGCTCTTCGTTGTTGTAGATGTTGCGAAGGACTACCTGCTCCTCCCGGATCTCTTTTACCTCGGTGTTGGGGCTGAGGGTGACGTGGTTGGTGTAGAGGCGCTGGTAGACCAGGGGCTTGACGCTGATGTCGATATCCTCGCCGATGGTGAAGAGGTCGGAGACGACCTCAACCTTGCTGCCCTGCAAGGCCAATTGCTCGGCGACGGCGGGGCCCTTGTGATGGCCGTCCTGATCAATGACCAGCACCTTCGCACCCCAATCCACATCCTTGGTCAGGGCCTCTTCGGTTGTGACGACGGGCCCCGTTTCTGCGCCGGGGATGTCCGGGGGCAGGGCTTCCGAGCCGGTGGCTATGATGACGGCGTCTGGGGACTCGGCGAGGATGGAGTCGGCGGTGGCTTCGGTGCCGAGGCGGATGTCGACACCCAGCTTTCGGGCCTGCTCTTCCAGCCAGATAGTTATCGCCCCGAAGTCCTCGCGGCCAGCGGCCTTGGTGTAGGGGGTGATCTGACCTCCCAGAACCGGCTTCTTTTCGAGCAAGATTACGTTGTGACCGCGCTCTGCGGCGACTCGGGCGGCTTCCAGGCCCCCAGGCCCGCCGCCAACTACTACGACCTTTTTCTTGCTCTTGGAGGGCTTGACGATGGCGAGCTCGGCCTCACGGCTGATGACCGGGTTGTGGATACAAGTGATGGGCTTGCCGTGGAAGAGACGCCCGATGCAGCCCTGGTTGCTACCAATGCACGGCCGAATATCCTCGACCCTGCCCTCCCGGGCCTTGTTGGCAAGGTGGGGGTCGGCGATCATTGCCCGAGTCATGGCCACGAGGTCGGCCTTGCCCTCGGAGACAATCCATTCTCCTTGCATGGGGTCGGTGATCCGGCCGGCGATGAGGACGGGGAGATTGGTCACTTTCTTGACGTCGGCGGAGAAGTCGACCCACAGGCCCGTCTTGAACCACATCGCAGGCACGGCTTCCGACTGGCCCATCATGTATTCAGGCGTCGCACCGACGACGCTCAGGTAGTCAATCTGACCCGTAGCCTCAAGCATTTCGATGATTTCCAGCTGGTCGGCACGCGTGAGGCCGCCCTTGGTGCGTTCGTCCTCTCCACCGATCCGGATGCCGACGACAAAGTCCTCACCCACCTGCTCCCTGGCGGACTCAATCACCTCCTTCGAGAAGCGGAGACGGTTTTCGAGGGAGCCGCCATAGGCGTCGGTGCGCTGGTTGGAGAAGGGAGAGAGGAACTGCTCGGGGAGGTGGCCGGAGCCGATCATGATCTCGACACCGTCGAATCCACCGGCCTTGAGCCGGCCCGCGGCCTTTCCGTAGGCCCGGACTACGTCGTTGATCTGGTCGGTCTCCATCTCATGGGGCGTCTCTCTGTGGACGCGCTCGGGGAGACCGGAGGGGGCCAGAAGGGGTGTCCAGGACAAGTCGGAGGCGCCGCGTCGGCCCCGGTGCGAAATCTGTGCGAAGATTTTTGCGCCATGCTCGTGGACGGCGGCGGACGCGTTGATTAGGTAGGGGACTACCTTGTCGGTGTAGAGCTCGACGCCACCCCAGTCGAAGGCGGGGGAGGACTGGTGGACAGCGGCAGAGCCGTAGCAGATGATCAGGCCCGCGCCGCCTCGGGCCTTCTCGGCCTGGTAAGCGTTGAGCTGGGGCCCGGGCATACCGTCTTCGGCGAGGACCGTCGCGTGGCCCGTGCTGACAATGCGGTTTCGTATGACGATATTACGCATGGGCAGGGGGCTGAAGAGGTTGGGGAATGGGGTGGTTGCCATTGTCGGGGTTCCTCCGATAGAAGTGTCGCTTCGATTTCGGCGGTATCCTAGGTTCGCCGGTTAAACCAAGGCCACGGGGTTCCAGGGGGTGCCGGAGGCCTCGGTGAGTGGAAGAGGTGCGCCAACGAACATGAACTCGTAGACTTGGTCTCGGGCCAGCTCTTCCAGGTTCATGTTCTCCAGCAGGTAGATGCCGAGGTCTCGGAGGGCGAAGCGATGGAGCATGCTGGCCCCATACCCGTCGACAGCCCCTTGCACTTCGATGGTCGGCTGGTCGGCCCCGATGGCGCAGACGTCTCTTTCCTTGAGCCACGGGGCAAGGGAGCCGTCGGGGCCGGGAACGCCGGAACTCCAGAGGGCGTAGTCGCTGTAGAAGACGGTGTGCCAGCCGGTGCGGAAGAGGAGGATGTCCCCGGGCTCGATGGTTATGCCCTGGGACTTGGCGACGGCGTCCATCTCCTCGCCGGTCAAGACTTCACCGGGGCCCATGTGCTCGGTTCCCCGGTATCGGGGGACGTCCAGCATGATGCCGCGTCCGACCATGGTCTTAACCTGGTCGATGCCTATCTTACGAACGCCGGCCTTGAAGACCTGCTCTTCGGAGTAGCCGTTGTAAAACTGGCCCTCGGCCCAGGTGTGCCCGAGGGAGTCGATGTGGGTGCCGGAATGGGTGTCGATGGTGAGGACGTCTTCGGTGAAGCTGACGTCGGGGCCGGGGGAGGTGAAGGTGACCTTCCAGGTCTTGTGGAAGGGCACGTGCTGGTGGCCGTTGCGCTCCAGGGGCACGGCGAGGCTGTAGGCCTTGCCCTTGGTAACGAGCTTGACGGCTTTGAGCATAACGTCGGGTGTAAGGAGGTTGAGAGCCCCGATACTGTCGTCGGCGCCCCATCTTCCCCAGTTAGATACGGCTGCTTGAGTCATGGCATTGCCTCCAGTTGAAGTGTGGAAGTGGAATTGAGGGTATTCTAACATCGCCCGCCTTTGTAAAGGGGCAAGCACGAGGGATTGCCTTTCCTTGTGGGGTAGCTAGAAGGGGGAGGGCGGTTCTCGAACCGCCCCTACGGGAGGGAGCCGCCGAGGAAGGACTTGAGCATGATGTGCGCCATCGGTAGGAGCACTACCGGGGCAAGAAGATAGGTCTTATTTGTCTTGAAGCCGAAGGCGATTTCGTAGAAAGCACGGGGAAGGAAGGATACGAAAACGTAGGCGAAGAGCCCGATGAAAAGTGTGTGCGGCACTGACCAGAGACCGTGATAGGTCTCGGAGAGAAAGATGCTAAAGGCCGACGTGGCCCCCGCCGAAATGGCTGCTATCAGGGCACTAGCGATTGTAATTCCGACGCCCGACTCCCTGGGTATCTCGATGGAGGCGGATCGATAGAAGGAAGCCATGAGGGCGGTGGCGAGGGGCAGGAGAACGAGGTCACCGACCATGAAGGCCGGGCTGCGGAGGAAGACGCTGGTAATAACTTCGAGACGCCAGGCAATGAGGAGAAGCGAACCCCACCCAAGAACCAGAAACATCAACCCGACAATGAGCGGGTGGAGGGTAATCAACCCGGCGAGAGGATCGCCTGTCAGGAGGGCCCTGGGATTGGTTCTTCTCTTTTCTTCAGACTCGGGGTGGGGTTGTTGCTTGGGGAGGTCGCACCTCGAGCAGCGTGTTGTCATCGGGGGGTGCGTCAGACCACAGCCTTGATCATATCCATGTCTTGTTCCTCGAATCGGCTGTGCCGGAGGGCATGGATGTCAACTGAAGACTCGCCGTCGGCGATTAGCTCGGCGGTGACCTTGCCCGCGATCGGCCCGATGCCTATGCCCCGGCCGCTGAACCCGGTGCAGAAGTAGAAACCATTTGGGGAGTCGGCTTCGCCTATGACGGGGAGGGCGTCGGGGGTGGCGTCGATGCGGCCCGACCAATATTGCTCAATCTTGAGGTTCTGCAGGCCGGGGAACATGGACTTGAACGTGACCAGGGCCTTGTCGATAGCCTTCCTGTTAGGCTCGGGCTCGGCGCCGAGGGTGTGAGCGAAGGGGTGTCGGCGGGAGGGAAAGCCGGGCAAGCTTCTCAGGACATCTTTTATCAGCGCGCTCCCGACGTGGACCCGGAACATTTCCCGGTTCCGCCGGAAGTTGGGCATGAAGAGGCGGATGTGTTTGAAGCTGTCCAGGTCGACATCGTAGTCGGTTCCTCCCGGACCCGGTGCGATGTAGAACTCGCCCGTGGGCCTCTGCCGGAAAGCGATCCGGGGCCCGATGACTGCCATGTCAGTCACGTGATCCGTAGGGTTAGTCTGGCCGACACTGGCGCGCACCATTCGGTAAGGAAGTGTAAGTCCGACTATCCGGGCCACTTTGTGGGACCAGGCCCCGGCCGCGCAGACAACGTTCCGGGTGACGATGCGGTCCCTTTCGGTGACTACAGCGGAGACCTGGCCGTCGGTCACCTCGATGCCCTCGACGGCCTCCATGGTCCTGAAAAGGGCGCCGTGCTCGCGTGCTCCGATGGCTATGGCGTTTGTTGCCTTGTTGGGCTGGGCGTGGCCGTCGCTCGGGGTGTACATGGCCCCGAGCCAGTCGCCCCGCATGGCCGGAAGGAGCTCTTTCACGTCCTCGTTGGTCAGGAACCGGGTCTCGATGCCGAACTGCTCTCCGACCTTCAGCCAGGCTCGGATTCTGCCGAGTATCTCCTCGTCTCCCGCGAGGGTGAGTGAGCCACCTTGGTTCCATTCGACGTCGGCGCCAAGCTCGCGCTCCATCTCCTGCCATACGATGGCCCCGGCAATCATCAGGGGCAGCTCGCGGGCGGTACGGGCCTGTTGCCGCACGAAACCCCATGCTCGGCTGGACTGCTCGTCCCCGACCTGGCCTTTATCGACTACTACTACGTTGAGGCCCTTTTTGGAGAGGTAGTAAGCGGTGGCACACCCGGCTATCCCGGCCCCGATTACCACGGCGTCGGCGGTCCTGGCATTCATGGGAAATCTCCTGGGTCTTTGAAACTATTCCCGGGGCTTGGACCTGGGGCCGAAGGGCTCGGGGATGAAGGGGCCGTCGCGCAGCTTGAGGAACTCGCGGAGGCCGCCGCTGCGCTGGGCCTCGTCCAGGGGCTGGAAGAAGTCGCGGCTGCGGGAGAGGTGGGCGAGGGCCTTCATCTCGTTGTTGAGGAGGAGGGCGTTGCGAAGGCCCATCATGTTCAGGCCCTGGGTGGCGACCTGAAGGTTGATCTTCACGGTCTCGGGGGCGTTCATGGCGATGCGCTCGACGATGGAGAAGCAGCGGTCGATGAGCTGATCGTGTGGCACGACCTCGTTGATCAGGCCGATGCGGAGGGCTTCATGGGCGTCGATGTGATCGCCGGTAAGGGCGTAACGCAGGGCGTGCTTGTAACCGGCGTTGAGGACCCAGAAAAAATTAGTGTCGTCTCCCATGCGGACCTCGGGCTGACCGAAGACGGCCTGGTCTGAGGCGAAGGTCATGTGACAGGCGAGGGCGTACCAGGAGGCTCCAGCGAGACACCAGCCGTTCACTGCGGCGATCACGGGCGTTCCCATGTCCCAAATCTGCAGGAGGTTGGCCTGCTCTTGCTTGTCATGGTTCCGCTGAAACTCAATCTGCTCGGCGATGTTGGCGCCTTCGGGCAGCCCCGAGGGCCATTCCATTGGGCGTCCCGCTCCGATGTCGTATCCTGACGAAAAGGCCCGGCCCGAGCCGGTGACGACGACGGCGCGGACCTCGGGGTCGGGGTCGGCGGCGTAGAGGGCATGGCTGAGCTCGGTCGCGACCTCTTGCGAGATGGCGTTCAGGGTCTCGGGGCGGTTAAGGGTGATGAGGACGCCCTTGCGCTGCTTCTCATAGAGGATGGTGTTGTATTCGGTCATGATGTGCTCCTTCTTTTTGAGGGCTTGCGTGTTCCGACTTGCCATATCCTGTCGGATAGTCGGGGGTTGTGCAAGGTCTATTCTCGCGGATTCAGGCATTGCCTGAGTGCGGGTATGGATGTGCAGGGGCGGTTCGCGGAGCCTGTCTCAAAAGTCACCCCACACCCCACTTCTCGCTTTTGTACGACTTGGATTCGTGCCTATGGCACCCGTCGAATTGGTCAAGAATATCCAATTGGGCTGTGTTTAACGGACTTATGAGACAGGCTCCGCGAACCGCCCCTACGGGATGGACGCTGTCCACCATTGCCGAATGGGAGGGGGTGGATCGGTTGGTTAAACGAACCGCCAGTCGTAGGGGGCGGTGGAGATGATTTCGGGGCCGTCAGCGGTGATGATCATCTGCTCCCCGAGCTTGGCCGCCTCCAGTGCCCCGACCTCGCCCACGTAGCATTCCAGGGTCACGACCATATTCTCTTCCAGTGCGCCCGGCTCGTGGCCGAAGCCGTGGGGCCGCCAGTCCGGGTAGGCGATGGCGGGCCATTCATCGGACATGCCTGCACCGTGGGACATGACGGGATAGCGCTGTGCCTTGTACTTCTCCGGGAACTGGTAAGACTTTTCGGAGATCTCCTGGTAGGTCATGCCGGGCCGGAACAGGTCCATGGACTGCTGGATGAACTCGTATCCCGTCTTGTAGACGTCCATCTGCGCGGGCGTGGGGTTGCCGTCGCCGCAGAGGTAGGTTCGAGAAACGCAGAGGAAATAGCCCATTGGCCCGGCCATGTCGATGTCGAAGCCGACAAGTTCCCCGGGCCTGACGAGCCTGCCGGAAGAGTCCTTGAACCAGGGGTTCATGTTGCCCCCGGCTGCCAGCAGCTTGCCGTCGGTGTGCTCACCGCCATACTTGAGGTTCGTGCCCGCGAGTATCGACCAGAGCTCGTCCTCGGTGACGCCGGGTTTGATGGCCCGACGGGTGTTGTCGATGGCGACGTCGGCGATGGCGGCGGCTTGACGCATTAGGGTGAGCTCGTCGGGGGTCTTTATGGAGCGGGCTCTCTCGATTGCTTCCCAGCCATCGGCGAGGCGGATGCCGTGGCGTTTGGCGGCTTCGAAACCCGCAGTGTCCAGCTTGTCCAGGCCGATGCGTTCGGAGGCGATGCCAAGCTCTTCCAGGACGCTCTTGACACCCGCGGCCCAGAGCTCGACAGCCTCATCCATGTAGACGCCGCAGGGGAAGAAGTCCCAGACCTGTCCGGGCCTGACGCGCAGTTCGTCGGTGTCCTGGGCGCTGGACATGTCGCCGAAGAGGACTGGTGCACCATCGCGGGGGATGAGAGCGTAGCGCTGGAAGCGGCGCAGGTTGTAAGCGCCGGACGAGCGGGAGCCGGTGGCGTAGCGCACGTTGACGGGGTCGAACATGAGAATGCCGCCGAGATCCAGTCGGGCCATCTCGCCCTGGAGCCGGGCGAGGCGGTCCCTTTTGAGCCTTGCAACGTCGACCCGCTCTTCGAAATCGACCATCTGCTGTCCTACGAGGTCCTTTTGATGCGCTAACTTAGGCATGGCTTACCTCCTTGGATCTGGGCTAGGTGTTATATGCGCCTGCTTGCCAGGACCAGGTCTTTCTCCAGTCCCGAGGCACGTGGCTTAGTCGATCGAATCGGAAGGCTGATATATCCACGGCACACTCCCCGTCGATTATCAGCTCCTTGACAGCGAGGCCCGTGGCGGGAGAGAGGCCGAACCCATTGCCCGACGCCGATACGATTACGAAACCTTCCGGGTCGCTCAGCTTGTCGATGATGGGAATGCTGTCGGGGGTCTGCTCCACTACGCCTGCCCAGGAGCGGAGGACTCGGGTGTCCTCCAGTGCGGGGAAGAGCTCGGCGAGACGGCGGGAGATGTTGCGGACCAGGGGCGTGTTGGGCTTGGGGGGCGACTCCTGGAGGGTAACGTCTATCCACTCGTGGGGGCCGCCGCCGAATACCAGGTTGCCCCGGAGCGTCTGCCTTCCGTAGAGGCCGTTTCCGGCTATGTATGTGCCGAATCTCGGTTCAAGGGGCACGGTGGCGATGATCTCCACGCGACCGGGAGCGACAGGAACGTGCACCCCGACCATGTCCCCAATAAGCCCCGACTGAGGCCCGGCAGCGCTGACCACGACGTCGGCGGAGACGGCGCCTCGGGTGGTCTGCACGCCCTGCACCCGGCCTCCCGACACGTCGATGCCCGTGACCGCAGTGTCCTGGTATATGCGACCGCCTCGGTCCTGGCAGGCCCAGGCGTAGGCTTGTACGGCGCGCTGGGGGTTGGCGTGTCCGGCGTTGGGAAAATACATGCCCCCGAGAGCCTTGTCCGTAAGCTCGGGGACTAGGGACCTCATTTCTTCGGGGTCCACGGCCCGGGCCTCGACACCATATTTGGGGGCGTTGATAGACATGGCCCTGACGAGGTCCATCTCCTCTTCCCACATGGCGACCTGCAGTCGTCCCTCTTGGATGAACTCGGTTGGATAGCCGAGCTCCTCGTGGAGGGTGATCCAGGTCTCCCGGGCGCGGGTGGCCATGGGAATTGCAAAGGGCTCGTCGGCGCGGGGACTCATGCTCCCGCCGTTGCGCGCCGAGGCTTCCTCGCCTATCAGCCCCTTCTCAATAACCACGACGTTAACGCCCGCATTGGCGAGAAAATAGGCGGAGCTGAGCCCGGAGACCCCACCACCGATAATCGCAACTTCGGCGCTGTCCAGCTTCACCTAGCCGCCCCCATTCGGGGATTCCAGCTTGATAGTGGGCCGCTTGAACCACTTTGGCCAGTCGGTGCGGGTCTCTTCGGTCTCGTCGGTATCCCACATAGACCGGAGGGGGAGGGGGCGGGCGGGGGTGCGGTAGGTTGCTATCGGCACATCTGAGGGGTCGACACTCGCGGCTTGGGCGGAAATGAGTGCGACCTCCTCGCGGCATCGGCGGCCTTGGCAGTAGCCCATACCGGCCCTCGTCAGACGCTTCAGTCTGTCGAGGTTGACGGGAGCCTCTTCGAATAGAGTCGTCAACCCTCTGTTACCCATGCGTCTCGAGGGCCAGCCGAGATATCTAGGCGGCGACACGGCCAGGAGGTCGGCCCTGCTCACCTCTTCGCAGAGGCAGACGGTCACTTCGCTTGCCTCACCGTTGGACAGGGAGGAGTGCCAGGACTGCCAATATTGGACGGCGGGTTGTGCGCCGGCCCGGGGCCTGTGGACCAGGATGTGGGAAGAGCCACCGTGTATACCTGCTGCCGACCTCCCGGCTCGCGCTCCTTGTCTTTCGGCGAAATCGGCGGCGCCATTCACATCGGGGATGCCGCAGATGTCCCCCGCTACGAAAACTCCGTCGATGCTGGTCTGCATGTTGGAGTCGAAGACGGGTATGTATCCACCGAGGTGGGCGTCGAATCGGAGGTCGCAGCCGGTGAGATAGGGGAGCTCTACGGAGGGGACGAGGCCAATGGCGAGGCAGACAGTGTCGCAGGGGATTTCACGGGTCCCGGACGGTGAGGATAAGACCAGGGCCTCGACCTCTCTTTGGCCGCGGGCCTCGACTACCGAGTGGGAAGTATAGAAGGGGACACCGCGTGCCTTAAGGTCGTCGGCAAGGGCACCCGAGGAACGGAGCTCGGGGCCCGGCTCCACGATGGCCGACACTTCAATGCCGTGGTCAAGGGCGAGGGCTGCGGCGGCAAGGGCGAGTTCACCAGACCCGAGAATCGCCACCCTGGTTCCGCTGAACGCCTGGTATTTCTCGATAAGGGCGTACATGCCTTGCGCGCCGACTACACCTACGAGGTCGCGGCGAGGGAAGCTCAGGGACAGGTCTCGGGCGCCGGTGGCGAGGACCAGCCGGTCGTATTCGAGCATCCAGGTCTCCCGGTCATTGCCAAGGCCCAGGACGGGCTTCGTTACGTGACGGCTGTTCTGCCGGTCCCTGAAGCTGCCCCAGACGTAGACGCCGGGCTGGACGTCGACTCCCGCGTCTTGTGCGCGGGTGATGCCGGGGTTGGCAGCGACGGCACGCTGGAGCATTAGCCCCGGGTCCCTGACTGTGGGGGTCATGCGCTGGCCGAAGAGGTAAGGGATGTCGAGGCCCATCATCAAGGAGTCGATAGGGTGCTCGTCAATGAGAGTGACTCGGGCCCCAGCCTCCGAGGCTGCAAGGGCCGCAGCAATGCCCGCGGGCCCCGCACCAACCACGACCACGTGGGGATCAGACATATCGCATCCTGCTAGACCAGATATAGGAAACGCCGGGTAATCGTATGGCGGGGGTGGGGTGGGGTCAAGGGGGAGGGAATTAGGTTAGCACACCGGCAGCGGCGACTTCGGCGATCTCCTCGTCAGACATCGAGAGGATGTTTTTGAGGACGTATTCGTTGTGCTGCCCCAGCTGCGGCGAAGGGCTTTTGTAGAGAGCAGGAGTGTCGGAGGCAATGAACTCCGTGCCGTCGAACGGGTATAGGCCCATTTCAGGGTGGTCCATGTAGATGTAGTGGCCTCGGTGCGCGAGCTGCTTGTCGGAGAAGAGGTTCTCGCAGCTGTTGACTGCGCCCGCCGGTACACCAGCCTCCTGAAGATTTTCCATCAGTGTTACGGGATCGAAATTACGCGTCCAGCCGGAGATGCGCCGGTCAATCTCGTCCTCTTGTGCCTTACGGCCTGCAAGGGTGTCGAATTTGGGGTCCTCTGCCCACGTCGGACT
Organism: Dehalococcoidia bacterium; assembly: GCA_965222055.1. Classification (GTDB taxonomy): domain Bacteria; phylum Chloroflexota; class Dehalococcoidia; order Plut-88900; family Plut-88900; genus Plut-88900. Next base: position 1,653,600 of record CBDCTF010000007.1, on the reverse strand, counting down.
ACCCAACACCGAGACTAGCCCCTTCCACTGTTCATCTGTCTCCACAGCTATGGCGCACCAAGTGTCCGGGTCACGGCAAGGGTAGACGGCATGGGGGGCGGCGGTGGGGGAGCGGTTCCCGTCTCTTTGCTGCTCTCGCCCGTTTGCCGAGTAGTCGAGGAGGGCCGGGGCCAGGATCTGGAGCGCGCCCTCAAGCTGCGAGAGATCCAGGTACTGCCCCTGCCCCGTGCGCTCCCGGTGATCGAGGGCCGCGATGAGAGCGGAAGCGCCGAACCTGGCAAGAAAGAAGTCGGTGTAAGCGCCATAGGGTGGCACGGGAGTTCTGTCGGGCCAGCCGCAGTGGTGAACGAACCCGGCCAGGGAGCCGAGCATCGGGCCGAAGCCTGCTTGACTGTCGTAAGGACCCCCTCTCCCGAGCATGGAGGCGCTGTACATGACGATGCCGGGGTTTACCTTCTTGAGGTCATCGTAGCCCAGGCCGTAGCGTTCCAGGGTGCCGGGGGAGAAATTTTCGGTGACGACGTCAGCCCAGCGGACCAGGCGATGGATGACATTCTTGGCTTCCGGAGTCGAGAAGTCTACGCTTACGCCGAATTTGTTGGAGTTGTAGTTGGCGAAATAGCCGCTTCGGTTGATTCCCCACTCCCCACCTGCGAAGGGAGATGCCGTCCGAAGCACTTCGACTCGGCGGAGCGACTCCACCCTGACCACCGTTGCACCGTGGTCGGCGAGATAGCGGGTGGTGAGTGGCCCGATGGCAACCCAACAAAAATCCAGCACTTTCAACCCTTCGAAGGGGCTGGTCTTGTTTACTTGCTTGAAGCGCCTCTCCCTTCTTGGGTGAATGTTATTGCCAAGGATTTCCTCATTGTGCTCACCGAGATAAGGGGCGCGGCGTCTCGGGCCGAGGGAGGTAGCGGTGGATTTTATGAAGGAGCCGGGGTAGCGGAAGGAGCGCCCTTCTTTCGGGTGGTCTATATCGGTGAAAAAATTGCGGGCGGCGAGCTGAGGGTCGGAAAACGCGTCGTCGGCGTTGCCGACGGGGAACATGAGGATGCCGCGTTCAGAGGCGCCCTGGTAGAGTTCCCGCTTCGTGTGAGTAAGAAAGAATGCAGCCATTGCGCCCTCGACGCTCTTGAGAACCTCTTCGGACAGCTTTCCCGCGTCGACTTCCCGCCAGTCCGTTGGAGCTTGGGGGATGGGCTTAAAGTCCTCGCTGGCCATCCACCGGAAGAGCGAGTTTGTGCGCTCTCCGAGCACGCCGCCCATTACAAAATAGGATACGAAACCGTCCTTGGCGGGCCAGGTGGTCCGTAGCTGGCGCTCGCCTCCCATGCCCCGATAGCTGCCCCGGCGGACGACGTTAATGTGATTGAGGCCCCAGGTTGCGGGAGCTTCGGAGAGGACGCGGGCCACGGCTTGCTGGCCCGAGACGTCGACGTGCTGCCCCTTGCCGGTGGCGAGCCTGTGGTAGTGAGCGATCATCGCACCGATCGCTCCCGATGCCCCGGTTAACGGGCCGAACTGGGGCTGTGTCACCCGCAGAGGCGGCCTGTCGGGGTCTCCGGTGAGGAACGTGAGACCGCCGAGGGACATGCCGACGAGGTCGGGGCCCAGGAACCGGGAATAGGGGCCGGTCTGCCCGAAAGGAGTCATGGAGACCATGACGAGGGACGGGTTTATTTGCCGCAGGTTTTGGTATCCGAGGCAGAGGTTATCCAGGTAGCCCGGCGCAAAGCCTTCGAGCAGAAAATTGGCGTCTGCGGCGAGGTCTTTCAGCTTTGCTGCGCCCAACTCGGAGGTGATGTCCAGGGTGACGCTGCGCTTTCCGGCGGCGAAGGCCCACCAGACCAGGCTGCGCTCGGGGTGCGGGTCGTCTTTATAGAAGGGGCCAAGCCTGCGAACGGGATTGCCGTCCGGGGGTTCAATGGCGATGACTTCGGCGCCGAGGTCGGAAAGGATTTTGCCGGCAAGGATGCCAATTTCGCCGGCGAGGTCCAGGACTCGGTAGGGGGATAAAAGGCCGGGGCCTTGGTTTTCGGCAGGGGGTGTGGACACGGTTGCCGCGGCCTCCTGCCGGTTAGAGGCCCAGGGCGTCGCCGAGCTTGCGCTTGTGGTCCTTCGGGTCGCCGAGATAGCTGTAGAGGGTCCGGGACATCTGGGTGTGCAAGGTTAGTCCGTAGCCTTTGTCGATGCCGATGCCTGCCAAAACCTCGTGGGCGGCATCGCAGGCCTTTACATAAGCCTCAGATGTGACGGCCTTGGCCATGTGTATCGAGGTCTCGGCGTCCCGGCCCCTGTCCAGTTTCCAGAGCGCCTCGTAGGTGGTCCAACGGGCAGCGTCCATGTGGTTGACCAGGCGGACAATATGGTCCTGCACCCTCTGAAATCTGCCTATGGGCCTGCCGAACTGCACCCGGGTGCGGCTGTGGTCTACTGCCATATCAAATACGGTTTGCATGCCGCCAACCTGGTAGGCGCACAGTATGGGAAGGGCCTTCAAAACAGCCCGCTCGAAGGCAGGCCAGCCTTCGCCCAGCAACGCGGACGCGGGGACTTCTACATTGTCGAAGGTGACCTCGTACATGGAAGTCATGAAACCATCCAACGCCCGAACGGCGACGCTAGGGGCCTGGGCATCTATGAATGCGAGGGATACACCTCCGCCATTTTTCACGGCGCAGAGAAGATGTGTGGCAGACTGTGCGTCCTGCACAAATAGCTTGGTCCCGGAGAGGCTGTGCGAACCGTTGTTCGAGGTGAGAGATATACCGACGGACTCGGGGGTCCAGCCGTAGTCGGGTTCGGTGATGGCGAGGCTAACGGCATAGTCCCCGGCAGCGATATTGGGAAGAAGCTCGCTTTTCTGCTCTTCCGTTCCGGCTTCGACGATAGTTAAAGCGGCGAGGACGCCGGACGAAAAGAAGGGTCCGGTCACGGGGCCACGGCCAAGCTCTTCGAAGACGACGGCGGCGTCGGTGAAGGTGTTGCCGGAGCCGCCGTACTCGATGGGGATGAGCATGCCGAGCCAGCCCATGTCTCGGGCGCGGGCCCAGAGCTCGGGGGTGATCTCCCGGCGGGCGTCCTCAAGCTCGATCAGGGTCTCTTTGGGGAACTCCCGCTGAACGAAGTCCCGTGTGACCCTTCGGAGAAGCTCCTGCTCTTCGGTGAGGGATAGGTCCATCTGGAATCCAGGCGCTAGGGATCCGGCCCGTCAGGCCAGGGCCCCGGCCTTCTCCTTGACGGACCTGCCGATGCCGATTCGACGTGACATAATGACGCGTTGGATGTCGGCGGTTCCGGCGGGGTGCAGATTGGCGATAGAGTTTCGCTGGTCCAGCTCTATGGCGGTCCTAAGAACGGCCCAGCGGTCATCCTTGACGAGGGCGTAGGGCCCAAGGATATCAAGGATGGTCTCAGAGTTTTCCAGACCGGCGATTTTATCGTAATAGGAGAGTTGGGAGCCTTCGTAAGAGCGAGGTTGTTTGGCATTGGCAAGCCAGAAATTGCGGACCCCGAACAGACGAACGATCTCTGAGCGGATGTAGATGTCAGCGAGGCGGAGGCGTATTTCAGGGTCGGCGCTCAGGGGCGATCCGCCGCGTCGAGTCTCCTTGCAATACTCGATGAACCGGTCGACCAGGGTATTGCGCTGGACTGCGCCTCCACCCCCGTGTTCCAGCTCCAGGTGAGTGGTCGCGACCTGCCAACCGTTGTTCTCTCCGCCGACTAGGTTGAAGGCCGGGACTCGAACGTCCTCGAAGTGGATGGTGTTTTTCCTGCCGGTGCCGGCCCCGCCTTCGTTTCCGGTGCCCAGCAGGTCCATGGGGAGAATGGATACACCGGGAAGGTCCATGGGGATGATGAACCAGGAGAGGTTTTCGTGACGCGGGGCTTCGGGATTGGTCTCGCAGAGGACCCAAGCCTGCTCTGCCCCGTGGTCGCTGCCGACGAATATCTTCTGGCCGTTGATGACGTACTCATCGCCGGTTCGGGTGGCGTTGGTCTTGACCCCAGCTAGGTCGGAGCCGGCCTCAGGCTCGGTGAGGAGCTGCCAGGTGCGTACCTCGCCCTTGAAGATGGGAGGCAGGAAGTGGGCCTTCTGCTCCTCGCTGCCCCAGACAAGGATGGATGCGCCGCCGAGTTGGCCGCCGCTGTCATAATAGGGTGGAAGAGTTAGTCCAGCGCTCCCAAGTTCCTCTTCGATGATAATGGCGTGGTCGATACTCAGGCCACCGCCGCCGTACTGGGGCGGTGAAGTGGGCCAGAGCCAACCCTTTTCCCCGAGGGCTCGGCCTATCCTGCGCCGCTTCTGGTACTGGTCGTAGGAGAGGTCATGGGAGTCGACGGGGAACTCCAACTCGCCGAGACCGCAACTCTCCAGAAGAGAGCGGACTTCGCGTCGGAAAGCCTGCTGCTCGGGGGTATATTCAAGCTCGAAGTTCATAGCCGGAGTGGTAGGTATTATTAGGGGAGTGGGGTGGGGGTGTCAATTGGGGTGGTATAATCGTATGTCCATTCATCAGGATTGAAGGTGTAATGAATAAGGCGTTTTGGCTCTTGGGTGTTTTGGTCCTGCTAGTGGCAGTCGTAGCTATGGGTTGCCAGTCCGATGCACAGCGGATACGGGCCACAAACCAGGCGATTGCTCCGCCGGTTGCTACAAATACACCTGTGCCAAGGACCACGGCCACCAGCACGCCGCTAACCGCGCAAATTGATGCAATAGACCTTCAAGACGGTGATTGCATCAATTCCACACTTTCCGAGGGTATCGATGTAGAGTCGGTGGAGATTGTGACTTGTGATGAGCCTTGGCAGTACCGACTCCTCAATACCCTTGAGGTTGCGCGGTCAGGCGGTTACCCGGGAGAAGTGTTCTTCACTCAAGAGGCTCTTGCAAATTGTGACAGACGATTTAGCTGGTGCCTATACCCATCCAGGGAGTCTTGGAATCAGGGTGATAGAGCGGTGAGCTGCCTTCAGGAAAGCTATGGGTTGTCCACCAGTGATCCAGCGAAGCTGGACCGGATGGTTAGGTATCAGGCATTGCGCGCAGGGGAATGCTATAACGATGCTCCTGAATCAGACTATTTCTTAGCCGAGGTAGTGAGTTGTTCAGGTAATTGGGAGTACCGTGTTACCAATCGTTTTGACATTGCCCGTACAGGTTCTTTTCCCGGTGACGAGTTTATCGATCAGGAAGCCTATGAACGCTGTGAAGAGCCGTATGATTCCTATCTGCCCCCAAGTCCTGAGTCTTGGGAACTAGGCGACAGCACAGTGCTGTGCCTTGAGGAGGGATTCTAGCAATTCTGGAAGAGTGAGATGCCACTCACTGTGCTATCATAATGCTAGCAATCGCTTGGGGGGATGAGATGGCGACCGTTCACGTGCGAAAACTTGATGAAGAGACGGTGACTCGGCTCAAACTCAGGGCCGCAAGGAACAATCGTTCCCTGGAAGGCGAGGTACGGGAGATCCTGGAGAGGGCGGTGGAGGAGGAGTTCAGCATAGCGGAAAAGAAGAGAAAATTCAGGGACTTGTCCGAGAAGATGCTTGAGATGACACATGGCACGGAACAGACTCCTTCCGAGATATTGATCAGGGAAGACCGGGATAGGGGACACAAACATTGGATGGACTATTAGTCGTGGACGCCAGCGTTGTCGTCAAGTGGTTCGTAAATGAGGAAGGTTCCGATGCCGCCAAAATCCTGCGCGATGGAGACCATCAGTTATTCGCCCCCCGCCTGATGGCCTTAGAAGTGGGTAATACTTTGAGGAATAAGACCCGCAGGGGGGAGTTGAAGCCGTTGGAGGCCGAGGCGTTGGCTTCCAACATTTCCGCATTGACGGTCAACTGGGCTGCAGACGAGGAGCTGGTCGTTGATGCCGTGCGCCTTGCCATAGCTTTGGACCATCCGGTATATGACTGCGTCTATCTTGCCCTGGCACGACAGGTAGGAGCGAACGTGGTTACGGCGGACAATCGGTTCTTGAATGCGGTGGCAGATACGGGATATGACGGCTCAGTTGTGGCGCTGGGCAAGTTCGTGGCCGGATGAGCGCGGTCCGCCATCTACGCTGATATAATTGGCCTTCGCAGATCTTCACCACTCGACACCTTAGACCTACAGAGACCGACACATGCGTTTTGCGGCGATAAGCACCATGATCGATCCGAAGAAGCGGTTTACCCAGGCACAGCTTCTCGACACGGTGCGTGAGCAGGTGGTTATGGCGGAGGACATGGGGTTCGAGGCGTACTGGCTCGGGGAGCACCACTTCGGGCCGCACGGGATGGGGAACATCCCCAACCCGATATTGGTCGGGGCCGACCTGGCAGCCCGGACAAAGCGGATCAGGATTGGACAGTTGGCGAACATCGCCGTCTGGTGGCACCCGCTAAGGCTGGCCGAGGACCTGGCCGTTCTCGATAACCTTACCAAGGGTCGGATAGAGGTCGGGTTTGGGAGGGGGATCTGGCCTTATGAAGGCCCCCAGTTCCACCCCAACGCCGACCCCCGCAAGGGCGACGAGAATCGGGAGCTTTTTGAGGAGGTAATCGATGTCGTCAAGAAGGCCTGGACGGAGGACTTCTTCTCCCACAAGGGCCCGAACTTCCAGTTTCCGGCGGACGACACCAGTTTCTCCCACCCGAAATTTGCGCCAGACCCCACATGGCAGGACGGGAGCCGGGTCCTCAAGCTCAACGTGACGCCGAAGCCGTATCAGAAGCCGCACCCGCCTCTCTGGATGACCGTATCGACGGACAGGTCCGTAGCGTTTGCGGCGAAGTTGGGGCTGAAGCCCTGTTACTGGCAGCCGCCGCCACTGCGCCTGCGGGAGAGGTTCAAGCTGTATGCGGAGATGCGGTCGGAGATTGAGGGCCGGCCGTTCAGGCTGGGAGAAAACCAGGCGGTGATGAGACACACCTTCGTGGCCCGGGACAAGGAAGAGGCTCGACGCGTCGCCGGGGAAGGAATCATGTTCAGCTTCACCTACAACGACCCGTTCCGCGGGTTGCAGGTGTTCATGAACCCCGGTGAAGAAGTCACCTCGGACATGAAGATGGACTGGGACTTCCTGAGTAGTAGACATCTCTTGGTCGGGAGCCCGGAGGAAGTGACAGAGAAGATCCACGAGCTTCAGGAGGTCTGCGGACTGGAATACCTGGTCGTCAACTATGGTCACGGCTGGCTCCCAAGAGAGGACGCAATGCGAAGCCTGGAGAACTTTGCGGCCAAGGTGATGCCCAAGTTCCAGAAGACACCGGACCCCGTACCGGTAGCGGCGTCTTAAAGAGCGAAGGATGACCATGACCTTAAACGGAGCAGTGGCGGTTTTTCAGAAGACCAGGGCCGAGATCGACATCGGGGCGCTGGCGCGCAACTACAACTACCTGAAGAGCCGAATCGAAGAGGGCATCAAGGTGATTGCCGTGGTCAAGGCCGACGCCTACGGCCACGGCGCCACAACGGTGGCTAGAGCCTTGGAAGGCATGGGTGTCGACGCCCTCGCCGTGGCCATCATGGACGAGGCGGTCGCCCTCAGGGGAAAGGGCATCGGGAGCCCGATCATCGTGTTCGGGGGGGCGCTGCCGGGTGAAGAGGCAGCAGCTCTCCACTACGATTTACTTCCCGCCGTTCACAGCATTGAGGCCCTCGGCAGGCTTTCTCAGTCGGCGAAGTCACTCGGTATGGAGGCCGGTTATCACCTGAAGGTGGACACCGGGATGGGACGAGTAGGGATCGACTACCGGCGCCTCGGTATGTTCCTCGACCATGCGATGGAGCTTCCCTCGATCAGGCTGGAGGGTGTGTTCACCCATCTCTCCTCCGCCGACGAAGACTCCAGCGACTACTCGTCTCTCCAGCTGGACAGGTTCCGGTCGGGGCTCAAGGAGATCTACTCCCGGAACATCAAAGTCGGCATGGTCCATGCGGCGAACAGCGCCGGAGTGCTGTTCCACCCGGAGTCGTGGTTCGACGCCGTCCGGCCGGGAGTCGCCCTGTACGGCATCAATCCCAGCTCCCACTGGCACGACCCCGAGCTAAGGCCGGCGCTTTCATTCAAGAGCAGTGTGTCGCTGATCAAGAGGGTACCCGCGGGGAGCCCACTGAGCTATCGCAGGACATTCGTCACGGAAAGGGACAGCGTCATCGCCAGCGTGCCCGTGGGGTACGCTGACGGGCTGAGCTTTCTGCTGTCGAACCGGGGGTCGGTGATCGTGCGGGACACGCTAGCGCCGATAGTCGGGCGGATTACGATGGACACGACGCTGGTCGACGTGACGGACGTGCCGGGCGTGAGCTTCGGAGACGAGGTTATGCTGATCGGCGAGGGTAATTCAGTTTCGATAACCGCTGAGGGATTAGCCGAGACAATCGGGACCATTCCCTACGAGGTGCTGTGCAACATCAGCAAGCGCGTGCCCCGGGTGACGGTGGGAATGCCCCTCCCCGCCGCAGGAGACAAGGCAGAAGCAAGGAGCTTGGCGGGATAGCGAGAAGGAGAAGGGAACATGAAGTTTGCGGCGTTTACCACCGTGGCGGAGTCCGCAGGTGATGCCACCAATGCGGCCGACCTTCTGGACAATCTGAGACAGGAGACCATTCTCGCTGAGGAGCTAGGCTACGATGCGATGTGGCTCGGGGAGCACCACTTCGGGCCTTATGCAGCGGGAGACATCCCCAACCCGATACTGCTCGGGGCCGACCTCGCTGCCCGGACCTCGCGCATCCGCATCGGGCAGATGGCGAACATCGCTCCCTGGTGGCACCCCATACGTCTGGCCGAAGACGTGGCGATTCTCGACAACCTAACCCGTGGCAGGATTGAAGTGGGTTTCGGGAGGGGGATATGGCCGTATGAAGGGCCGCAGTTCCACCCGAATGCCGACCCCCGCAAGGACGAGGAAAACCGGACCCTGTTCCGGGAGACTATCGAAGTTGCCCGGGAGGTCTGGACCAACGAATATTTCTCATATAAGGGCGAAAACTACAACTTCCCCGCCGAGGACACCCGATTCTCGCACCCTCTGTACCCGTCCGACCCCAGATGGCTTGATGGCAACCGGGTGACGAAACTCCGTGTCACTCCGAGGCCCTACCAGAAGCCTCACCCGCCACTCTGGATGACAGTGTCCACCGACAGGTCGGTGACGACTGCGGCGGAGCTAGGGTTAAAAGCATGCTACTGGCAGCCGCCCGCGCTGAGGATAAAGCAGCGGATGGAGTTGTACGCGGAGGTACGGTCAAAGAGGGATGGACGACTCTTCACTTTCGGGGAGGACCAGGCGGTGATGCGCACCACGTACGTGTCTTCGTCCATGGAACAGGCGCGACGTGAGGGTGAGGCTGGGGTGATGTCCGGTTTCGTGTACAACGACCCGTTCCGAGGTCGGCAGGTATTCACGAATCCCGGCGAGGAGCTGGACCCCGACACGAAGCTCGACTGGGACTTCCTAGAGCCTCGGACACTGCTGGTCGGCTCTCCCGAGAACGTTATCGAGAAGGTGCACGAGCTCCAGGAGGTGTGCAACCTGGACTACTTGTTAGTGGCCTACTCCCATTCGGGAATTTCATTGAGCAAGACGCTGAAGAACATGGAGACCTTTGCGACAAAAGTAATGCCGTGGTTCTCCAAGAGGGAAGCCAAGACCCCGGTGGCCGCATCCTGACCGTCGGGACTGAAGTCCCGGGAGCCTAAGAATGACATCACAACGCCAACTGATAGACTGGCACACCCATACGTGGAAGCCGGAGCACATGACGGCCCAGGCCCGCTCCGACATGAAGGTTCACGGCGTCATCGGTGGGGAAGCTACGCCGGATGACCACAAGAGGTCGGTGGCTGACGGAGGGGCGGAGAAGTTCGTCGTGATCAACGCGCCTGTTCGAGCCTACAAGAAGATACCCAACGACTTCATTGCAGACTATGTGGCCCAATACCCGGGCCGAGCTGTTGGTTTCGCCTCCGTTGACCCCAATGACCCCTCTGCCGCAGAGGAGTTCGAGCGCAGTGTCACGGACCTTGGATTGCAAGGACTGAAGGTATCGCCGGTGTACCAGGGCTTCGATCCCTGGAGCCCGGAAGCGTGGGAGCTTTACTACCTGGCCAACAAGTACGACGTTCCCGTGATGTTCCACATGGGCGGCATGTACGACCCCAACGGGACCCTGGAATGGGGGAATCCCCTGCGGCTGGACAAGGTCGGGAGGGCGTTCCCGGACCTGCGCATCATCATGGCCCACTTCGGGCAGCCGAACATGCAGGAAACCGCGATGCTGATGCGGAAGAACACGAACGTTTTCACGGACCTATCGGCGAGGTTCCACCGGAAGTGGCAGCTGTACAACGGGCTCCTGGTGGCAATCGAGTACAAGGTCACCGACCGAATCCTCTTCGGCTCCGACTTTCCCGTGATGACTACCATGGACGCGGTCAACGCCTTCAAGAACATCAACGATTGGGGCGAGGGCATAAACCTCCCCAAGATCCCTCCCGACCTGATCGATGAGATCATCTACAACCGCCCCTTCGACCTGCTGCGATTCTAAAGGAGACACCGGATGACGAGCGGTAACCTGGAAGCGAAAGACTGGGCCTTTTCCGAAAGCGAATACCGGGGCCGCGTGGCCCGGGCCAAGGAAGCCCTTAAAGAAGCGGGCCTGGACTGCGCGGTGTGCGTCGGGCCGGAGCTTATCAACTACTACGCAGGCTACGACGCCCATACCTTCTTCCAGTTCCAGGGCCTGGTCTTCGGGCCGGGGGACGACGAGCCTACTTTCGTAATGCGGGACGTGGACATCGGGCGGGCAGAGGTCACGTCTTGGGTGTCGGACGTGCGGCTGTACCGGCACGGAGCGGAGGACCCGGTGGAAATGGTGGCCAAGGCGGTTAAGGAGCGACTGGGCATCGGCACGAGGGTCGGGGCGGACCTGCAGGCCTACGCCTTCACAGGGCTCCACGCTCTTCGCCTTAAGGAGGCGCTCGGTTCTGCCAGTCTGGAAAACTTCACCAATGGGCTCGACGGTGTGCGGCTTTCCAAGTCCGACGAAGAGATGACCTACATCCGAAAAGCCGCGGCAATCGCGACGGCAGGGCTTGAGCGGGCGTACGCCACGGCGCGCCCCGGTATAACCGAGATAGACTTGGCCGCTGAGATAGAAGCCGCCATGCGGCAGGCGGGCAGCGAGTATCCAGCCATGCCGACGTGGATATCCTCGGGCGCGAGGAGGATCGGGCATAAGACGGCGGACAGGAGAGCGCTTGAGTCGGGAGACCTGATATCGATGGAGTTTCCCGGCGTATACCGCCGCTATCACGCCGCTACCATGCAGACGATATCGGTGGGAGAGCCGTCGCCCGGGCGCCGAGAGGCCTACGGGATCGCGTTGCGGGCCTTGCGGGCCGGGTGCAAGGAGATCGCCATTGGGAGACGGGTGTCGGATGCGGAGCAGGGGGCGGTGGAATCGCTTATCTCAGACGGGTTCGACGCCACGGTCAGGGCGAGGTTCGGCTATGGCGTAGGCATCGCCTACCCGCCGACCTGGCTGGAGACTCTCGACATAACGCTGGAGTCGGACCAGGTCTTCGAGCGCAACATGACCTTCGTGCTGCACACGAGCTCAAACGACCCGGGCACGGGCCAGCAGGTCCTGGTTGGCGGGGCGTACGCCGTCACGGACAATGGGCTGGAAGTCCTCAGCGGGGGAGACCTGGAACTACAGGCCGTTTAAGGCCCTGTATCCAGCGGGGCCACTCCCCGCGCCCCTCAGCCGTGGGTTCCTCTGCTAAAGCCGGAATTTCGGGAGAGAAAAGGAGCGGGAGGCTAGTTTTCCCACCGCTTGATTCCCGTGGAATCGGTGATTACCTGCCTGGCGGAGATCAGCTTGTCCACATCCGCACTGACGTCTGTCAGCCGATAGACGAACAAGGGCTTGCCGGGCATTCGGCATTGCATCTCGATACATCTATGGGCTTCTGTCCCAAACGCGGACATCCGGAACACCAGGTGCTCGAAGAGATGGCTTCTCTTGGAACCCATGATGAAGAACTTTTTGTCGGAGATGGTTACGGTCTGACGGGCGCGGTCAAAGACGTACTCGCGCCGGGACAATATGCCGTGAGGAGGTGTAATGGTGAGCTTGTCACCACTGGCGACAATAGTGCCGAAGGCCTCCTGAGTGTGAGAATCAGCCATGCTGTGTCTGCCTTTCGCAATTAAAATTGGGTGGTCCGTGCGCGGGGATTTTATAGGTAAGCAGGGGCGGTGGGCAAGGGTGGGGTAGAATAGTTCCGCTGAAGCGACTTAAGGCAGGAAAAGAAGTAATCGATGAGCAACTCGGAACCCGGTGGCGTTGAGAAAGTGAGGGAGACCCTTGTGGGGTTGGGGTATAGCTATAGTCCCGTGGCACTGCCGAAGTCGGCGCGGACGTCTGTCGAGGCGGCTGAGGCCCTTGGCTGCGATGTGGCACAGATCGCCAAGTCCCTGGTGTTTCGTGGCCGGGACTCGGGGCGGGGGGTCCTGGTGGTTGCGAGCGGTGTGAACCGGGTGGACGAAAAGCGGCTGGGCCGGACGATCGGGGAGAAGGTTGAGAAGCCGGACGCCGATTTCGTAAGAGGGGTTACCGGGTTCACTATAGGCGGGGTGCCGCCGGTGGGGCACGTCAACCCACTGGAGACGCTTATCGATGAAGACCTGCTCCAATACGAAGTGGTCTGGGCTGCCGCGGGAAATCCGAAGGCTGTGTTCTCGCTTGACCCGAAAGAGCTGGAGTCAATGACCGGGGGTCGGGTGATCCAGGTAAAGTAGGGACTCGGGCTTCCGGGTCTTGCCACATGCAGCAGGGAGGCAACATTTGAAAAGGCTAAAGGTTATAGCGACCGGCGGCACTATAGCATACAGATGGGACGAGGCCAGTGGCGGAGCGATTCCCGCGGTGACCGGCGCCGACCTCATTGAGGCCGTTCCTCAACTTGCCGAATCAGCCCGGATAGACGTGCTCGAGGTGTCCAACGTAGCCAGCCAAGTCCTCGGGCCTTCAGATTTTCTGGCCTTCGCCAAGGAGTGCGAGAGAATCGCCGCCGCCGACGAAGCAGACGGGATAGTCGTGACCATGGGCACAGCGACGTTGGCAGAGTGCGCGTACACGTTGCACCTTCTCCTGAAGCTGGAGATCCCGGTGGTTGTAACCGGCGCCATGCGGACCCATTCCCACCCCAGCCCCGACGGGCCGGGAAACCTGCTCGATTCCGGGATAGCGGCGATTTCCGACGAGACTCGGGGGTGGGGGGTGTTCGTCTGCGCCAACGGTGAGCTCCACGACCCACGGGAGGTGGTAAAGAGCAATTCTACAGACTTGGCAACGTTTAAATCGCCGGAGTTCGGGCCGGTGGGAATGGTCAGAAATGGCATGGCAGTCCTCTTTCGGAGGCCGACCATACGGGAACACATCCCGGTCGAGGCTATTAAGGCCAGGGTGTCGATAGTCCCAGCGATAGAGGGCGACGACGGCAAATTGGTGGATGCGGCAGCTGAGTTCTCGGACGGCATAGTTATCGTGGGATTTGCGCCTGGCTGCGTGCCTCCTGGGATGGCCCCGGCCATAGAGCGGGCGGCGGCAAGGGGCAGGGCTATGGTCCTGGTCACCCGTTCTTACGGCGGGTCCCTCGGGACGGGGGTATATGTGAGGAGTGTTGGAGGCATAGAGCACCTGATGGAGATGGGCGTCCTACCGGGCGGAAGCCTTCGTGCTTCGAAAGCGCAGATCAAGCTGACGCTGGCCCTCAGCGCAACCCGAGACCCTGCACGGATTAAAGAGCTGTTCCCGAACATATAGAGGCGCGTGCCTCGGACACAGGAGATGAGCATGGACCTGGTAATCAGAGGCGGGAACGTAATCACGACTGAATCCAACTACACGGCGGACATCGGGGTGCGGGGTGGGGTGATTGCACAGATCGGCGGGACAATGGACGCCCCAAGGGAGATCGACGCATCGGGGAAGCTGGTCATACCGGGAGGCGTGGACGTACACGTCCACTTCGAGCCGGATGAGGGCCTGGGGCCCGATTGGGGAGGGATGGTGGACGGGTATTACTCGGGGTCGGCGGGGGCTGCTATCGGGGGCATCACCACCTTCGGAAACATGGTCGCGCCGCTTGGTGACGAGGGAGAGGGGGATGGAGGGGAAGGGTTGATGGAGATGCTGGAGCGCGCTGAAAAGTGCGCTCTAACCAACTCGGTGCTGGACTTCACCCTGCACCCGATCATCTATCACCCCACCCCCGACATCATTGCAGAGATGCCCAAGATGGCCGAGGCGGGTTACTACAGCATCAAGATATTCACCCTGTTCCAGTTCGACAGGAGGATCAAGGACTTCATTCAGGCAATCGACGCTGCCCGCCAGCACGGCATGATCACCATGATGCACTGCGAAGACCAGCCCATCAATGGCTACTTGGCCAGAAGGCTGATCGGCGATGGGAAGTCCGGCATTCAATACTACAACGACAGCAGGCCCGACTACGCAGAGGCCATAGCCACAGCCAGGGCCATCGCCATCGGCCGGGCCACGGGAGCGAGCATCTACGTGGTGCATCTGTCGTCGAAGGCGGCGCTGGAAGTGGCCCGACGTAATCCCGTCGAGGGGCAACGCGTGTACGTCGAGACCCGGCCCCTCTACCTGCACCTGGACGTCCGAAATTACAATGAGCCTAATGCGGAGAAGTACACTGGGTGGCCCCCCTTGAGAGCTCCGGAAGACGTCGAGGCCCTGTGGCACGGGGTAAATGCGGGGAACATCCACACGGTCTGCAGCGATCATGCTCCTTGGAACTGGGACCAGAAGCTCAACCCCAAGCTAAACGTCAGCAATTTCCTTCCGGGAATGGCGAACCTGGAGACCATGCTGCCCATGCTCTACGACGATGGCGTACGGACGGGTCGGATAACGGCTAACAAGTGGGTGGACCTGGTCGCTACCACCCCGGCCAAGCTTTTCGGGATGTTCCCGCAGAAGGGGACGATAGCCGTCGGTTCGGATGCGGATCTGGCGGTGTGGGACCCGGAGCGGAAGCGGACGATCCGGGGAGAGGAGATGGCGTCCAACGCAGGCTTCGACATCTATGAGGGAAAGGAAGTCCGCGGCTGGCCCGAGTACACGATTTCACGGGGTGAGATTATCGTGGATAAGAGGGAACTGGTCGGGAGACGGGGACGAGGGCTGAGGGTGAAGCGCGGGCCGCACCAGCCTCTATGAGACCAGGATTTCCAGTCGGCAATGATCGCTGGGGCCCCATTCTTCCGGGGAGTTAAGGGCGCGCACGCTTACGGAATCGGAGAATCCCTGTGAGGCGAACACGTAATCAAGCTGAAAGGTTGCGGATGGTGGTTTTTGAGTAGGAATATGGTAGTAGGTAGGAACGTTCTTGCTGTCGGGCGGCATGTGGTCAGGCCAGGGGTTAGCTTGCCGCCCGTGGGGAGCTTCGGGGCCCACAAAGGAAAGTTTCAGCGATTCCATTCTGTCAAACACTGTCCGGTCACGAGCCGCCCAGTATGGGCTTCCCCCCAATCCGTAGCCGTGGAGAATGTTAAGGTCACCCGCCGCCAATACACGATGCTTGTATGGGTTAACGTGACCCATGAAGGTGGAGAGATCGGAGATGATGCGATGGGCTGAGGCGTCGGAGTATATCCAGCTACTGCCTGTCGACGGGTGAGGATTCAGCCAGCGGCTATACATGGATACTGCAATGAAAGGATCTGCGCCATCCAGCGGCACTACTCTAGCCGCTGCAATGGTGCCGATATCAGAAACAGCTATTTCGCCTTCTTTCGTCTCGGTAGCCGGGTTGGTCGGGGTGAGCCACTCGACTCTCACACGATCCGATAATCTGACCACCAGGGGCCAACGGCCAAATTCACCCCTCAGCCAGGGGTCGCCCTGGCCGAACTCGACCACATCAGCTACTTCTGTTGGCGGTCGGCCCGCTTCCTGAAGTAGGGCGACATCGGCGTCCATTTTCAGGAGCTCAGACCATGGGTCCTGCCGCCTGGCAATGTTCCAGCTGACGACCTTTATCATCGAACGGGACTGGTCGGCATCAGCTCTCGGAAATGTCTATGCTCTCGATGACGACTGGGTCGGCGGGTTTGTCCCGGGGCCCGGTGTTCACCTGGGAGATTGCGAGCACTATGTCATAGCCGTCCGTCACCTTGCCGAAGATGGTGTGGTTGCCGTTGAGGTGCGGTGTCGGGGTGACGGTGATGAAGAACTGGCTGCCGTTGGTCCCGGGGCCCGAGTTGGCCATCGCCAGCAGACCTGGCTCGGCGAAGGTGATGGAAGGGACGATTTCGTCCTGGAACCTGTAGCCCGGGCCTCCGGTCCCAGTGCCGGTGGGGTCGCCACCCTGGATCATGAAACCGTCTATCACCCGATGGAATATGACGCCATCGTAGAAGTTTTCTTTGGCCAGAAAGATGAAGTTGTTGACGGTAACTGGGGCATCGGAGGCGAAGAGCTCAATTGTGACCTCGCCGTGATTGGTCTTGAGAGTGGCGGTGTAGGACTTAGCGGCGTCGATGGACATTGCTGGGGGGCGGCTGTACTGCGTGATGGCTACTTCTCCTATGGTCGGGGTGTTGGGTGCGGATGCGGTCGGGGTTGGGGGCTCGGAACCCGAGCACGAGGAGAGGACGAACGCGGTCAAGGCCAAGGCAACAAGCATTAAGGCCTTGATATTCACGTTACGACTCCTCCCTCGCATGGGGTGCGAGCTAAAGGCTTAAGGTATTTTCCGGGCTTAATCCAGGATCTTGTTTTCGCCGGGGATTAGGACGGAAATTTGCGAGAATGACGAGTCTTTGGTCGCTCCGTGCCAGTGAATCTCGCCCGTGGGAACGTGGATCACGTCGCCGAGAGAAACCTCGTTCTCTTCCTCATCGGTGGCGAGGATTCCACGGCCGCCGGTGACCACGATCACCTGGTCGGACTCATGGGTATGACGCTTGGTGCGGGCGCCGGGGCTAAAGACTACGTTGCCGATGAGCAGGTGGTCGGACAATTCCTTGGTGACCATCCTCTGGGTCTCGACCGAGCCGACGAACATGGGGTTGGTCCCCTCGAGTTTCTTGTCCATCTTGTTCATGTTGAATACTTGCACGATTCCTCCTTCTTGACGGGGCCTCGGCGATATGGATTCCGAGCGCCGGGGGTAATGTATTGGCCTTTGCACCGGAATGCAATACCCGCAACCCAATACCCGAGCCGCGCGGGCCTGCATTCTGCGGCGGTGACTGCTGATACAATAGCCTGTGGAGGGCCCAATGGACGCGGAATTAACACCATATGACGTGATAGTTGTCGGGGCTGGGAATGCGGCCCTGACGGCGGCTATATCAGCCAAGGAGGCCGGGGCCCGTGTCCTGGTCCTTGAGAAAGCGCCCCACGCAGAAAGGGGAGGAAACAGCCGATTCAGCGGTGGCCTCTTCCGCTTCGCCTATTCATCCATCGAGGACGTGAAGGAGCTATTGCCCGAAGGTGAACGGAGGGCGATGGTGGAAGTCGGCGAATACGGCGAAGACCGATTTTACGACGACCTGATGAAGGTGACCGAGGGAAAGGCAAACCCGGAACTGTCCAGGAAGCTGGTGGAGGAGTCCTTGGGGACGATGAAATGGATGGCGGGACAGGGGATAGAGTGGGACTGGACGCATCTTTGGTCGGTAGAGGCGTCGGGAGGGGGTAGAAAATACAACCCAGGCAGCGTTTTGGAGGCGAAGAACAAGGGGGTGGGGCTGGTGGCGGGATTGTTCAAGGCGATAGAGCGGGCGGGCATCGAGGTGCGTTACGGAACGGCGGTGAAAGGTCTGAAGGTTGGGCAACCGGGAGGAATGGTCGCACTCTTAGTGGAGGGAGAGAAGGGACAGGATGAGGTAACCGCCAAGGGCGTCGTGTTGGGGAGCGGGGGCTTCGAGGCGAACGGGGAAATGCGGACCCGACACCTCGGCAGCAAGTGGGAGAACGTGAAGGTACGCGGAACGAGGCACAATACCGGCGAAGTGCTCATGTTGGCTTTGGAAGCGGGGGCCTCGGAGGCTGGACAGTGGGACGGATGTCATGCCACCCCCATCGACGCCTTCGCCCCTGACGTGGGAGACCTGCGGCTCACGGACAGGACCAACCGGCTTTCCTACCCGTTTGGGATCATGGTCAACCGGCGCGGGCGTCGGTTCTTCGACGAAGGAGAAGACCTGGGCGCCTACACCTATGCCAAGGCCGGGGGGTTGATACTGGAGCAGCCGGGAGGAATAGCCTTCCAGATTTTCGATAGGAAAACGCTGCACCTTCTAGAGGCCCGCTACGAGACCGCTGAGCCCATCATGGCCAAGACCATCGACGAGTTGGCAGTGGATTTGGGGCTCGCGCCCCAGGGACTTCTCAAGACGGTCCGGGAATTCAACCTGGCCGTGGCCCGCGGCACCTTCGACCCCTCGATCAAGGACGGCAACGGGACAAGAGGATTAGAGCCACCCAAGTCCAACTGGGCCCTTCCCATCGACTCCCAACCCTTCGCCGCATATCCCGTGACCGGAGGAATAACCTTCACCTTTGGGGGGCTGAAGATCGATACGGAGGCGAGAGTCTTGGACACCGGCGGCAGCCCGATGCCTGGACTGTACGCAACCGGTGAGATAACGGGAGAGTTCTTCTATCACAACTATCCCGGCGGGTCGGGGTTGATGAGGGGGGCGGTCTTCGGGCGGATAGCGGGCAGCGCCGCCGCCGATCACGCTCGCAGTTGAGGCCAAAGAGACCATGGACGAGACCCGCCAACTGGCCGAATTCGTGCACGACACCGGTTACGACGACTTGCCCAAGGATGTCATAGAAGCCTGCAGGGTCTTTCTGTTGGACAACTTGGCCAGCGCGTTGGCCGGGGCCCGGACCCCGTGGGCCGGGATGGTCAGAGAACTGGCGAGGGAGAGCGGTGGGAATGGCTCGTGTTCGATACTCGGGACAGGGGAGACGGCATCGGCATCCTTTGCGGCTTTGGCCAACGGTACGGCAATCGCCGGCTTCGAGACTGATCAAGCATTCTATCCGGGGTCGTGCCATCCGGGGGCGGTGGTCCTTCCTGCGCTCCTCGCCGTTGCTCAAAGAGAGGTTATTGACGGCAGGCGCTTCATGGAAGCGTTTGCCCTGGGATACGAGGCGGTTTGCCGGATAGGGCTCGCAGCGGGTCGGGCGGTGGAGGACAAGGCGGGCTTTCACGGGCCGGGGACCAATGGCCCCTTCGGCGGGGCGATGGGCGCTGGTAAAGCGATGGGGCTGGGGGTGGAGGGGTTGGTGAATGCGCTTGGGATAGCGGGTTCGCATGGTGCGGGCTTGATGGAATTCGCCAAGGAAGGGGCGATGACCAAGAGGCTGCACTTGGGGAGAGCGGCGCAGACGGGGCTCGAGAGTGCGCTGCTGGCCGAGAAGGGGTTCACGGGCCCAAGCACCGTCCTTGAAGGGGAACGGGGATTCCTGAACGTCTACTCGCCGACGCCGGACCCCACACAGTTGACCAAGAACTTGGGCAACGAGTGGCTGCTATTCGACATAAGCTGCAAGAGCTACGCCTGCCACATGTCCTTTCATCCCATTATCGATAGCGCGGTGGAATTTAAGGGGAAATTGGGAGTCGGGGTCGGGGAGATAGAAGGGGTGAAGGTGGTTACGAACCCGACGGTGGTGAGGAAGCACGGACAAAACGCCCCGACGACGATTCTCGGGGCGCAGTACAGCCTGCCCTTCTCCCTTGCCATAGCCCTTGTCCGAGATATCAAAAACCCCGCGACCTTCAACGAGTCGACCCTCTGGGACGAAGAGGTCAGGGCCTTGGCGGGGCGAGTGGAGTTGGAAGCCCGGGAGATGGACGTCGGGCCGATGGCGGAAGTCACGATCAAGTCTGTGGGACGAGAGTACAGGCTGGAGGCGAGGGACTGGAAGGGCGCTCCGAGCAATCCATACACACTAGGCGAGATGGGCGAGAAGTTCAGGACCTATGCGTTGGGGTCGCTTTCAGAAGAGAGAATCAAAGACATGATAGCCAAGGTAGAGAAACTGGAGGATGAGAGGGATGCGGGGAGGTTGGCCCTACTGCTTACGCCTGATGCACCGGGTGAGACTTGCTGAGGACGAGACATGAGTAAAGGCGGTGAGTTCCGGCATCTGCTCAAAGAGAACGACTATGTGTACAGCACGGGGGTGACCGGCGCTTTGGACGCGTCGATTGCCGAAAGGGTCGGGCTCAAGTTTGTCTATATGAGCGGCTACTCGACCTCTCTGGCCCTACTGGCGAAGGCCGACCTCGGCTTTCTGTCCTCCACGGAGATGGTCTCCCATGCAGCACAGATCGCAGATGCGACGACGCTGCCGGTGATCGCTGATGCAGATGATGGGTTCGGAAATGCGTTGACTGTAATGAGAACGGTGGAGAGCTACGAAAGGGCCGGGGTAGCGGGAATCCACATCGAGGATCAGGTTGCGCCTAAACGGTGCGGTCACCTGGCCGGGAAGAGAGTGCTACCGTTGGACGAGGCTGTCGGCAAGTTCAAGGCGGCGCTAGCGGCGCGCCAAGACCCCGACTTCGTGATCATAGCCAGGACCGACGCCCGTGACGCGGACGGTGGCAGCTTCGAAGAGGCCGTGCACCGAGGGAGGACTTACGCGTCCCTTGGTGCAGACATGGTGTGGTCGGAGTTCGGGAACCCGGACGCCCTCGGCGAGTTTGAGAAGTTCGCCAATGAGGTGCAAAGAGAACGACCCGGAATTCCCCTGGTCTTCAACTACTCGTCATCGCTCAACTGGGGTAGGAGCAAGAACCGGGTGTCGTTCAGCCAGCTGTCGGACATGGGCTACAAGGTGATACTGGTGAGCATGGGCTGCGTCCACGCGGCTATGCACGCAGTATGGGACTTCATGGCCGACCTGAAGGATAACGGCGAAGAAGCCCAGTTCCGCCTCGAGGATACGGTACGCGGCCATCCCACCGAGGACCACCACGCTATGGGCAACATCGCCCTCTACGAAGAGCTTACGCGGGACTACGTTCGATAGTCGTCAGGCGGGTCTGGGGACGATGATGAAGTCGTCGTGGACTTCGCGCCGGGGCTCGGAGCCCATGCCCTTGACCCCTTCCCACAACTCCCGCAGATGCTCGATACCCAGCTCCAGGCGGCGCTCGTCAGGGTGTGTGGGTGCGGACTGTTCGTAGTCGACACCAGGCGTAGTGGTCAACTCTATATGGCAACCCAGGACCCATGACACGGGCCGGGTGTCGGTGAACTCGATCATCCGCTGGAGGCTGGCCCTATAGGCCGGAAAGTCGCGGACGTATAGCCTTCCGGGATAGAGGAAGTCGTTAGTAATTAGGATTGCGGTGTCACGGTCGTAAGTTGCGATGCCGGCAACGTCGTGTCCGGGAATGGGTATCAGGTCGATGACGCGGTTGCCTAAGTCCACAGTGGCCGGGGTGACGGGCCAGGGTGTCATGCTGAAGAAGGCTGCAACCTCCTCAGGTGTGTGGCCGACTATCTTCGTGTTCTCCCGACCCTCGAACAGCCAGTCTCCTGCAATATGGTCGAAATGGGAATGGGTGTGGGCGACGATAAGGGGAAAGTCCTTGCCTACCAGGTCGTCGACGGTCTCGCGCAAAGGAAATTTGCCGGGGGCGCCGGTGTCGAAGAGGATGGCCCGCTCTTCTCCGTCGAAGAGATAAATGAACGGGGCCTCCCAGTGGTCAAGCAACGACTGACGCATAATCCACGTGCCCTCGGCGTGAGGGTGGACCTGAAGGGCCGGCTCGTTGGGGTCAAGTCCGTCGACCCAGTGCTCGGGGAATGGGGCTTCCGGTGACGAATGTTCAGTAGGCATTGTCCGGCTCCTTTTTCTACCCAGCGAGACTTGGCTACGGTCGGAGGGCCTCCAGGGACGCTTCCAGGGCCTCAATGTACAGGTCCAGCTCTTCCTGGCCCATAGGAGTCGAAAGGCATCCGAAGTCCCGGTTGATGCAGACTATACCCCGGTCGAGCATGTGGTGGGCGAAGAAGTCGGAGCCTGGCCAGTCGTGCTGGGAGGCAACGAAGGACCTGTAGTCGGTCAACTCCTTATTGGTGAGATGGACCCAGAAGAGGGACCCTTTTCCCGAGACCTGAGCGGGGAACTCTCTGCGATCGATAACCTCCTGAATACGGCTGCGAAGCTCGTCACCCATGCGGTCCAACCGCTCGAAGACCGGTGGTGTCAACTGTTTCATGGTGGCCAGCCCGGCGGTCATGGTTACCGGGTTGGCGTTGAAGGTGCCGGCGTGCAGCAGCCATTCTCCTCCGGCTCGGGTGTGGTCGAACACGTCCATCACCTCGTCGGTGCCCCCGATTGCGCCCACGGGAAACCCGCCGCCGATTATCTTGGCAAGAGTAACCAGGTCGGGGCTGACGCCTAACTCGGCGCAGCCGCCGCGATATGAGAGGCGGAAGCTCACAACTTCATCGGCGATGAGCAGTACACCGTTGGCCCGAGTCACGTCTCGGAGTTTCTCGATGAAACCGGGTTTGGGCGCGACCAGGCCAAGGGAGGCGGGCAGGGGGTCGAATATCAGGGCGGCCAACGTCTCGCTGTTGGCTTCTATCAAGTCGACGCAGGCTTGGACGTCGTTCCAGGGCAGGACTACGACATCTTCGGCAGACTGGGGCGTCGAGCCCAGGGCTCCGATGCTGCGGGGAGAGCGTGGGTCTCCCCAGGTCTCCGGGTCGGGAGTGAGGCTTACCTGAGCGTAGTCGTAGGTCCCGTGGTAAGCCCCTTCGAACTTGGCGATCTTCGGCCTGCCAGTGAATACTCGAGCGGCTTTTATGGCGTTCATAACGGCCTCGGTGCCCGAGTTGCAGAAGCGCACTTTGTCAATGTATTCGACCCTGTCTACCAGCAGGGAGGCAAGTTCAACCTCCGGCTCCGTCGGCATGGCGAAGGAGGTGCCCAGTTCCAGTTGCCGGGCCACGGCCTCCATGACCTTTGGATTGGCGTGGCCCAGAATGGCAACAGTGGCGTTGTTTATGAAATCCACGCGCTCCTGGCCTTCAACGTCGGTAACCCGGCAGCCTTTACCGCTCCGAACGTATATGGGGTATGGAGAGAAGGCTATGGAATGTCGGGTGTTACCGCCGGGCATCACCTGCCGGGCACTATCGTAGAGGCGCTTGGACTGGGAGGATGGTGATTTGTAGGCAGTGGTCTGAATGGGTTTACGGTTCATGGGGCTATCTTATCGGGGTGGGGGGCGGGGCGCCATAGGAGTGCCGACTAAAGTCGGGACAGAGAGGAGGGTTTAGTGATAAAGTCGGGAAACGAGGCCTGAGACGGGACTGCACGTTTAGGAGCGTTACATGCGTTTCGACAGTACGCCTTATTACCACGTTGGGGAACCCTACTACGCCATCGGCTGGGACGCGCTGATGTCGGAGGTGCGGGAGGAGGCCCAACTCCTGGAAGATGCGGGTTTTACGACCATGTGGTTCGCCGAACACCACTTCGCCTGGGACGGCTACTACAACGCCGCCCCGAACCCCTTGTTAGTGGCCGCTGATCTGATCCCGCGTACGAAGACCCTGCGCCTCGGGGCCCTGGGCACGGCCCTTCCCGACCGGCACCCGATACACGTGGCGGAAGACGTCGCCATGCTGGACCGGATGAGCGAGGGCCGCATGGAGTTCGGGATCATGCGGGGCGCAAATAATAGGGCCGGCGTCCAGTTCCACCCGGCCGCCGACCGCCGGAACAAGGAATTGAATTATCGACTATTCGCCGAATGCCTGGAGATCATCGTCAAAGCATGGACCCAGGAGGCCTTCACCCACGAGGGAGTGTTTTACAAGTTCCCCGTGCGCGGGTGGCGGGAGTCGGTCAATGAGATAACGGACGCCAGCCCTCTCCACTTCGCGGAGGACGGAGAGATGGTGGCCCTCGGCCTGCACCCGAAACCCTACCAGAAACCCCATCCGCCCATATGGCAGATGGCGGATGCGATGGACTCCCACGTCTTCGCCGGTGAGCGGGGCATCAACGCGATGTGCTACTCGCCGCCCGTGGACTCGATCAAGGAGCGGTGGTTGGCTTATCAGGAAGCGGCCAGGGCGTCGGGGCGTGAGTTGGAGTACGGCGAGAACCTGGCGGTGATGAAGCCGTGCTTCGTGGTGAGGAACATGGACGACGAGGCGCTGTCCGCGGCGCGAACCGGTACCAACTTCCTATTCGACCGTTCGCCGCTGGCTAAGGTCGGTCGGCACATATACATCGGCGAAGGCGAGACGTTGACGGCGGACGACAAGTCCGACGACTGGTTCGATTTCCTGCGCCGGCACGGGCACCTGTGGGTCGGGACTCCGGACTTCGTCGAAGAGAAGCTAGCGGAGTTGGAGTCGGAGCTGAACTGCGGACACGTAGGTCTGTTCCTGAACATACCGGGGCTCAGCTTCCGGCAGGTAATGGACAGCCTTACCCTGTTCGGTGAGCAGGTGATGCCCAGGTTCGACAGGACGGCCGCGGCCATCGGGGCGCAGGTGGCGGGTTAAGCAAACTATTCGTTCACGGAGGACTCAGACCGTTGCAGAGCACAGCCCAGACCGTAGAAGATTATCTGGCCGAGCTTCCCCCCGACCGACTACATGCGTTGAGTGAAGTCCGCAAGTCCATCCTCGAAAACCTCCCCGCGGGCTTCGAAGAGGCGATGGAGTTCGGGATGATTGGGTACGTGGTCCCTCTTGAGACCTACCCGAAAACGTACAACGGCCAACCCCTGTTGTATGCGGCGTTAGCGTCTCAGAAAAACCACATGTCGCTGTACCTGATGTGTATCTACTCGCATGAAGGGTCGAGGGCGTGGTTCATGGACGAGCTTGAGAAGAGGGGGAAAAAGCTCAGCATCGGGAAGGCGTGCATACGGTTCAAGCGGCTGGAAGACCTGCCCCTTGACCTGGTGGGAGAGGCGATAGCCTACAGTTCTGTGGAGGGGTACATAGAGATATACGAGACGGCCCGCAAGGGCCGGTAGTAGACGCCCGCGCTCCACAACTCAGGAGACCTAATATGGCTGATATTCTCATAACTGGGGCCACCGTCATCACCATGGACCCGGAGAGGCGGGTGATAGAGGACGGGGCAGTGGCCATTGATGGCGACCGGATCACCGCAGTCGGGGGCCGCGCCGAGATCGAAGCTGCCCACTCAGCTCCCACGGTCATCGACGCCAGCAGGATGGTCTGCCTACCAGGTCTGGTCGACGTGCACGGCCATGCGGGCCACGCCTTGGTCAAGACTATGGACCACGACTCCTTTGCCCGCTGGCGGGAGACCGTCGAGCTCATCTACGCCGAGGGTGTCGACGAGGAGTTCTGGTACGCCGAAGCCTCTCTGGCCGCATTGGAAAGGCTGAAGTTCGGGACCACCACCGGACTCAGCTACTTCGGCGGTGGCCGAATGCTCATCCGCACCGACGACCCGATATACGCCGAGCGGCACTGCGAGGCCGTAGCTGCGGTCGGGATCCGGGAGTTTCTGGCCGTGGGCCCATGCTCTCCTCCCTTCCCCCGACGCTTTGTCCGCTGGGACGCCGACGGCAAGAGCGAATATCTTGCTGACTTCGATCGTCAAATGGCAACGACTGAGGACATCGTCAACAGGTGGAACGGCGGGGCCGACGGTCGGATTAGCGTCTGCCTGACCTCGTCGACGATGAACATGTCGCGGCCGCCGTACGCGGGCCTGCCTATGAATGACCTGAAGGGCGAGGCTCGAGCCGTGAAAGACTTGGTTGACAGGCTCGGTGTGCTGCTGACTCAGGACGGCCACACCACCGGAACGATAGCCTTTGCCCACAAGGAGCTGGGCATTCTCGGTCCGAACGTGATTTTGTCGCACAGCGTGGGTCTCACGGATGAAGAGATCGCGATATGCGCCGAGACCGACACCAAGATCGCCCACAATCCCAGCTCCCCCAATTCATACCCGGCACGCTGTCCCGTCCCTCAGCTACTCGATGCGGGGGTCACCGTGGCCCTCGGCTCAGACGCGGCCTCTCCTGACATGAACTACGACATGTTCCGGCACATGTACTCGTGCATGAGGCAGCACAGGGCGCAGTTCGGCGAGGGCGCCTACATCCCACCCGGAAAGGTCCTGGAGATGGCGACTATAGACGGGGCACGGGCCTTGGGCATGGAGTCGGAGATCGGGTCCCTGGAACCGTGCAAGAAGGCTGACCTGATCCTGATTGACATGGACAAGCCTCACCTATACCCGCTCAACATGCCCGTCCACAGGATCACAAACTTCGCCGGTGGGCAGGACGTGGACACGGTGATAGTGGATGGTAAGGTCTTGATGCAGGGCCGAGTCGTGAGCACGGTGGACGAGTCGGAGGTGCTGGCTCGTGCACAACAGGCAACCGAGACCATGCTGGAACGCACGGGCCTGCAATCAAGCCTGGGGATGGGGGAGGGGTTCTGGGGCAAGAGTCGTTACCCGGGGGCCTGGGACGGGTAGGGGTAGGTAGAGCTTCATTAAGATGGCATACAAGAATACTTCGCTCCGCCAGCTCTGGCGGGTCCCAGTTGCAGTTAGCGTGCAGGAGACGGGAGGAACAGTGAGCCGGGATCGAAGTTGGGTGTCCCTTGAAGCCTGAATTTCAAAGAAGCCTGTGAGATGAACCCCAGGAGTGGGATAAGGGAAAGGATTCTAAGTGGGCGGGCTGACAAGAATATCCGTTTCGAAGACCTACGGCTCTTCCTTCTGCGCTTGGAGTTCGCTGAGCGGGTCCGAGGAAGCCATCACATCTTCAGGAGAGAAGGCATCCGTGAGATGATAAACTTGCAGAGGGATGGTAGCCACGTAAAACCTTATTAAGTGCGGCAGGTACTGCGAATCCTCCTATCACACCGACTCTAAGGGAAGACTCATGCACAAATACGAGATCATCATCTATTGGAGCAATGAAGATGCAGCTTTCGTCGCCGAAGTTCCGGAGCTCCCTGGGTGTGCTGCCCACGGCGATACGCAATGGGCGGCACTAGAAAATGTGAATCAGGCCGTGGAGTTGTGGATTGAAACAGCCCAAGAATTCGGAGACCCGCTGCCGGAGCATAAGGGCGTACGTCTAATATTTGCGTGAACAATCCGTCGCCGCGCAACGGGGTCCTTAGTTGCTAGGGCTAGTGTCAGGGGAGGTGGGGGTAAGTATTGTAGGTTCTCTGTAAAGGAAGGTTAAGCGTGCCTAACGACAACTCCAATATATGCTTTGTTATAGCCCCGATAGGCGAACTCGAATCCGACACTCGTAAGCGATCCGACCAAATCCTACGCCACATAATTCGCCCTGCAGTCGAAGCTAAAGGATTTACGGCAGTCCGGGCCGACGAAATATCTGAGCCAGGTATTATCACTAGTCAAGTCATTCAGCATATAGTTGATGACCCGCTAGTAGTGGCCGATCTCACCGAGCGAAACCCTAACGTCTTCTACGAGTTGGCAGTCAGGCACGCTATCCGCAAACCCTTCGTGCAGATAATCAACAAGGGCGAGAGCTTACCGTTCGACGTTGCCGCAACTAGAACGGTGTTTGTTGATCACCATGATCTTGACAATGTCGAGACAGCGAAATCAGAAATCATGGAGCAAATCAACGCCCTTGAGTCGGATTCTTCCACGTTAGAAACTCCAATTTCCGTATCCTTAGACTTACAACATCTACGTAGGAGCGAGAATCCTGGGGAGCGTTCCCTTGCGGACGTACTCTCAGAATTATCAAACATCAGAAGTGTATTGTCTGACTTTGAAGAACGAGTCGTGATGGGGTCTAGTGGTTCAATGAATAGAAGAGACTTTCGACATCTAGAGGAACTCTTGGTTGACACAATTCACCAAGCTTCGCTTGTGTCCCATCCTTCACGAAAACGTCGCAGAGTTGATCCGTTTCACATCATGAAAATAATTCAATATATTGAATCGAGAAATAAAGAAATCATTGCCTTGCCCATTTTGTTGAGCTTCCTACGGGAGGATGCGCCTTGGGTTCACGCGATTGGTATGGAGGGATATAGGCAAATTAGTGTAGGAAGCAAAACTGAAGGCCGAGAAACCATGCGCGCGTTATTACAACTAATCGATTTTGCGCCAGAAACCATCGATGTCACACCAGAACTTCACATGATAATTGAAGAAATGCGTAGAATATTGATACCTTTGTTAGAAGAAACAATAGGTGGATATGATCCACCTCATCCAGGCCAACATCGAACAACCCGCTCTTGACCAACTCTCGAGGTGGGCTAGGGAAACTCCCAAAGACTTGCGGCGCAACTTAACAAATAGCATCATAGCCCGCATTGGTGAAGGCTTGGGCATAAAAGGCTTTTCCTGATATCACTGTCAACGTAAGGTGCTAAGGGATCAGGGTTTGAGTGCCTTAGCCGGGTAGAACCACCATTATTACAATGCCGCTATAATGCAGGGCACACTCCGCGGCCTGTGCTGCTGGCACAGGTTTGGCGGCAAGAAAACTGAAGGTGTCCTTGATTTGCGATTTCACCAGGAGGTGTAGGGATGATAGAAAAATTTAGTATTCTGTATGCCGGCCACGTCAACGTCGATAATCTCGGGTATGCCGGGACTCCGGCCAACGAGCGGTTTCTTTCGGACGAGGACCTGGCCTCGGCCCTCACCATTACCGAGGAATTAGCCCAGACTGCCGACCGACTCGGGTATCACACCCTGTGGATGGCGGAGCACCACTTCCAGAGGGAAGGGTACGAATGTCTGCCCAATCTCCTGATGCAGAGCGTGCACCTGGCGCACCTCACCAAGAACCTGAAATTCGGGTGCGCATTCAACGTCCCGCCCATGTGGAACCCGCTGCGTCTTGCCGAGGACTATGCCCTGGCCGACCACCTCACCGACGGCAGGGTCATCTTCGGGGTCGGGCGCGGGTATCACACCCGGGAAGTGGAGTCCTTCGGCGCGCCCATGCTGGACAGAGACGCGAACAGGGACTATTTCGAAGAG
Organism: Dehalococcoidia bacterium; assembly: GCA_965222055.1. Lineage (GTDB taxonomy): Bacteria > Chloroflexota > Dehalococcoidia > Plut-88900 > Plut-88900 > Plut-88900. The sequence continues at coordinate 1,624,493 of CBDCTF010000007.1, read as the reverse complement.
CAAGTAGAGGTCATTTTCAAGGCCTTTAACAATCGCTCCTTCTCCCACCACGGCAAATACTTCGATATCCCTCCCAAGGTGCCCTACCGTGGCTACGAGCTGGAGGAGATAACCCTGGTCCCCAGGCCCAAGCACCTGCCCGTTGAGTGCTGGCAGCCTATTGTGAGCTCCAACCAGCGAGGCATTGATTTCATGATCAGGCACGGAATCAAGGCCATCTCGGGTGGGGGCGCAGCCCCCGGCGGCGCCTCCCGGAGGGTTGTGGAGCTTTGGAGAGACTCGCTGGTCAAGTCGGGCCGAAACGCGGAGCTTGGAGAAGACTTGATCATCGGCGAGAAATTCCACATAGCCGACAGCCGAGAGAAAGCCATAGAAGAGGCTCGGCCGTACTTCGAGGAAAACACGAAGATGTTCGGCCCGTTGGGATTTGTCGGGGGCCTGAGCGAGGAGCAGAAGAAGGGCCTGGAAAATCCGACACAGGAGCTTTGGGACAGCCTACCCACCATTGAAGATGATGTCCGGTCGGGGAACTTCCTGTGCGGCACTCCGGAGCAGATAATCGAGCCTCTGATGCTGCTTCAGGACCTCTATCCCGGTCTGCGGGAGATCAACATCCAACCCATGATATCGACGCCCTCGAAGGTCATACTTGAGCAGATCGAGTGGTTTGCAAAAGAAGTAATGCCGGCTTTTCAGGTGAAACAACCCACTGCGGTCGGCTGAATGGATGTAGAGAGCATTGGGCCCATATTCCATCTCGACTCAGACTCCTAGGAGCAAGCGAACATGAAGGTCTCATATTTCCACCTGATGCCGTACCAGGACCTGCCACGGGACTTCGAGTCCCGGTACCATAGCGCGTGGGTCGACCTGCCCAACGAGCACTTCGACTCGGCGAAGGGTGGACAGTACTACAAAGACTACCTGGCCCAGCTCCAGCATGCAGACCAACTGGGCTTCGACGGCATCTGTGTCAACGAGCACCACGGCAATGCCTATGGCCTGATGCCCTCTCCGAACCTGATGGCGAGCATCCTGACCCAGACCACATCCGACGCTGCGCTCATAGTGCTGGGCAACAGCCTCGCTCTCTACCAGCCACCACTCAGGGTAGCCGAAGAGATGGCTATGCTCGACATAATGAGTGGCGGCAGGCTCGTAGCGGGGTTCCCGGTCGGGACTTCCATGGACACGGCATTCTCCTATGGACAAGTCCCGTTGGAACTGCGGGAACGCCACGCCGAGGCACATGACCTGATTATGAAGTCGTGGTCGGAGAGAAAGCCCTTCGCCTTCAACGGGAAGTACACCAAGCTGCGGTACGTCAACGTCTGGCCCCGACCCCTTCAGCAACCCCATCCACCGGTCTGGATACCGGGAAGCGGGAGCTTGGAGACGTGGGACTGGGTGCTTAACCACAACTACGTCTACTGCTACCTGAGCTACTTCGGATACCAGAGGGCCGAGAAAGTGGTGCAGGGCTACTGGGACACCGTTGCAGAGCGGGGCATCGACGATAACCCACACAGGTTTGGATTCCTTCAGTTGGTGTGCGTCTCGGAGACAGATGAGCAGGCTGAGAAGGACTACGCGGAGCACGTGAAGTACTTCTACCAGAAGATGTTGAGGATACACCCTCCCTTTGCGGAGGCGCCCGGATACCGGTCGTTAAACTCGCTGTGGAAGTCGGCAAGAGCGCAGACGGGGAAGGAAACGGCGAAGGCAGCACTGGAAATGGGCTGGAAGGACTACGTGGAGAAGGGGCACATCATCGCCGGGAGCCCGAGCACGGTGCGTGAGCAACTCACCGATGCGGTCAAACGGCTGAGGATCGGCCACCTGATGTGCCTACTGCACATTGGGAGCATGCCCGACGAGATAGCTCGCAAGAACACTGAGCTCTTTGCCAAGGAAGTCATGCCGGGCATCCAGGGATTATTTAGCGAGTACGACGACCCGTGGTGGCCGCAAGCTGTGTCGAGACCCGTGGCTGCTCCCACGGTAGGCTAGAAGATTTCGCCGAGAAAGCCCGCCGTGTTGCCATAAATGTACTATGCGGCAACTTGGATAATTGGTCAGACTAAGGTATCATCTGGCTGGTTAGGCTCAGATAATCCTGTTTAGGCTCCGTCTACTCGCCTATTTCCCCCTGCGCAAATATGCTCCCGGCCCTTGGGTTATTCAGGCATTGTCATAGTCCTTACTTCGTTAGGCGTGACATTTTGGCGTCATGCAGAGGCCGCGTAGGTCCAATACTAACCCCAAAGAGCTAGACATACGACTTTGAGGAATGTTTGTTAAATGGCTGAAACCTTAGCCCATATGTTGGGAGGTTTCGGATTGTTCCTCTTCGGGGTTTGGCAGCTGAGTGAGAGTCTCAAATCCCTGGCGAGCTGGCGCCTTAGAGCTCTTGCGGCAAACTGGCTCCCCAATCGATTTGCCGCCTTTGGCTGGGGTTTTCTCGCTGGCGCCGTTGCCCAGACCATGTCGGGGATTACTTTCATAGTCGTGAGTATGCAAAGGGCGAAGTTGGTTCCTTCCCGACAGGCCTACGCTATCATCCTGGGCGCCAACTTTGGCGCGCACCTATTAGTAGTAGTAGTTACATTGGACGTCAACCTCGTTGCCCTCTACACGCTCGGCGTTTCTAGCGTGTTAATCATAAGCCAGCGAGTGTTCAGATTCCGCTCGGCTGCATTGGCCGTGTTTGGGGCGGCGCTACTATTCGTAGGGCTGATATTGATCAGGGAAGCAGGTGAACTACTAGTCTTTCAACCTTGGTTTGAAACGCTCATTGCGTGGACCAGCCGTTCCATTTGGTTCTCGTTTGCGGGAGCAGTCATACTCACACTCGTTATCCAGTCGGCTGCGGTAGTGGCTGTGTTCGGGATTAGTATGGCGTCGGTAGGCGCGCTCACCATTGATGAGACCATGATCTTCATGTACGGCAGCATTGTAGGTTCGGGCCTAATCGTATTGCTGTTGTCTGTAAATCTGTCTGGAACATCGAGACAGCTTCCTATGTACCAGGCGCTGATATGTTTTATTGATGGCGGAGTGCCCCTGGCGCTTCTCTTAATCGAATTGAATTTCGGAATCCCGCTGGTAAAGGCCTTCCTTTTGTCGATTGACGTGGACTTGAGTACGCAGATGGCCATACTGTTTCTTTTGCTGAACCTTCCGGCAGCGCCACTTTTTCTTTTTCTTGGGCGGATAGACCGAACATTTGAGCGGCTGTGGCCTGCTACAAAAGAAGAGGAGATGTCCCAACCTTTATACATAAACGATCACTCCTTTGGGGACGTGGCGATAGCCTTGTCCCTGGTGGACCTCGAGCAAAGGCGTGTGCTATCGAGGTTTTCTCAATATCTGGACTTTGTTCGTCGTGGTCGTGGAATCCAAAGTTTAATGATATCTACCAGAGAGCTAAACTCTCAGGTAGATGTCTTTCTAAGAGACCTCAGCGCGCACCAATCGGACTTCGATACGGAATATATGATCTCAATGCAAGGGCGGCAGAAGCTGATCACCTGGTTAGAAGAGCAATTTTCGGAACTTGCCATCGGACTGAACTCACTGGATAACACCCGTGCTCTGAGAGACTTCAAACATAGTTTTGTCGAAGGGATAGATGCAGTAATGCTGGTCATCAACGATGACACAATGGCCGGCGATGTGGATTCGGGATATTTCTCAACGGAACTAACCGGTGACCGCAGCGAATTGATGCGAGAAATACGGTCCACGTACCTTGAGGGCGACTTGAAGCTATCCAAAGAAAACAGGGTTCGAATCATAAATATAACCGATGCCGCTGAACGCATATTTTCCCTTCTTTCGAAGCTTACTGATGCAATTGAGGGCTTCAAAAGACCGAAGGTCAGCATGTCCGCGCCTTAAGAATAGAACCTTGATTTGTCTCCTTACGGAAATCTGTTACAACACGGATAGTGATATAGTGGGTGCGCAACAATCCTAAGGTTCCAGTAACTTTGACCCACGGCAGGTGCCTTATGGCTGCATACAAGATCATCTCCTCCGACTCCCACATAATCGAACCGCCGGACCTGTGGACAGCGAGGGTCGAGGGTCGATTCAAGGAAAAGGCCCCGAGAGTCGTCTCGGAAGAGAATGGCGACTGGTGGTACATAGACGGCCATCGCACCAACTCCTTTCAGAGCGGCGCCTTCGCAGGCGTGCGTTTCGAAAACCCAGAAGACCTGCGGATGAGCGCCAAGTGGGAGAACGTTAGGCCCGGCGGCTTCATGATCGACGACAGGATCAAGGACCTGGACGCCGATGGCGTGGACGGGGAGGTCATCTACCCGACAGAGGGGCTGCTGGCATACAACACCGGAGACCCGGAGCTGCTAACAGCGATATGTGCCACCTACAACGAAGCGATGTCCGAGTTCTGCAGCCCCGCTCCCGACCGGCTCAAGGGCATCGCCATGATCAACGTCGACGATGTGGAGAGTGCGGTGAAGGAGATGCAGAGGAGCCGGCAGATGGGCCTCGTTGGTGCGATGATCACTGTCTACCCAACCGAGGACAAGTCCTACGACCGGCCCGAATACGAACCGTTCTGGGAGGCCGCCGAGGAACTGGGAATGCCGCTGAGCCTCCACGTCGCTACAGGCCGGCCGGGGCCCGGGCAGGAGTTCCAAGACCCGACCAACGTGCGGCCCGCGTTCTTCGCCACCGCCGACTACTGGGTGCGGGTCTCGTTGGCCCACATGATCTTCTCGGGCGTATTCGAACGGCACCCGGGGCTGAAGGTGATATCGGTGGAGCATGAGGTGGCCTGGGCGCCCTTCTTCATCGAACTGCTGGACTACACCTACACCCAACGCGCCCATCGGGGCCCCGGATGGCGGCGCTTCAAGCCGGGCGTATTGCCCAGCCACTTCTTCCGGTCCAACATCCTGATCAGCTTCCAGGAGGATGGACGGGGTATCAATGACCGCGCTGCGATAGGTGTCGACAACCTGATGTGGGGGTCGGACTATCCGCACACGGAGTCGACGTTCCCCAGGTCGCGGCAGATCCTGGACGAGATCCTTGCCGGGGTGCCGGAAGACGAGAAGGCGAAGATAGTCGGCGGCAACGCCGCCCGGCTGTACAACTTCAACTAGCCCTCTAACGCCCACCATTCCGATGCCCCGCGAGGAATCTAGGACTTTCCCACTCACACTCTTCCTCGCCTTCCATTCCCCCCTGATATATCAATAAAACAGGACGGGTGGGCGGGAACCGATTATTCCCGATGAGAGGAGGGTAGGAGTCCTATCCCCCTCTCCCTTCGATGGGTCGTAGATGCGCCGAGGCGTGAGAGGGCTGGGGTGAGAGTGATTTCCCTTGACAGGTGTGACATCACACCCTTGACAGTAAACGTACGTTTGTACTATTATCACTCCCGACTGGCCCGTCACCCACCCTAAGGCCTAAGGAGGAACCATAACCCAGGGGGAAACCCATCCCCGGCCCCGAGGACTCAACGTCTAAGCCCATCCCGATAACCGGCCCGTGCGCCGCTCCTCGGCTCAAGCGAAAGCCGCCATCTCCTCTACCAAAGGTCCCGGCTGTACCTTCCCCCAACCCCCAGGCGATGGAAGACGCCCTGGTTCGTTACGTTCCAGCAAGTCTCCTCTAGGTGTACGCAGCGCCTCCAGGAGAAGGCTCCTCATTGGAGCAGAATAGCGGTCGGATAGGCCCGACTCCGAGGCCCCCTCGGTCACCGCCCGCTTCATTCAGTCGGGTGCCGGTGGTCCCCGCTCTAGGTCGCATCGGCAAACTTGGACATATACGCCTGTGGAGGCCCGACGCCGGACTCGGGGCCTCCCCGCTGCCCTCGCGCAATACAGCCAACCCTCGGAGCCGGGCACTGACCTGCTGGCCCAAACGGTCCCTTCCCACATCCGGCGCCAACCAGGGCCAGAGTCGGCCGGACGCCTCAGCCCCAAGACGCCCGAACAGCCGAAGTGCCGGAACAGGGGCTACGTCCATCGGGCGTCTTCCATCGCCAATTCCCAACAAACCAACCAAAACCCCATCCCCCACAATCGAAGATGCTGCAAGCGGAATGTCCGCCAATGGCAGAACGTGAATCCAGGTTTGGGAAGACGCCTTGGGACCTGGAGGCTACACTCCCTCTGGGCGGCGAGCCAAGGCTGACTCTATTGCAGTGACGAGGGCCATCGCCGACTCCGGCGTGAGTTCCACGGCAACCCTCGCGCTCAGACCCCTGTCCTCGTTCACGAAGCTGATGTTCAGTGAGTGGTCCAATGGGGCGTGATACGGGTGGTCATAGGTGACGTTGGCCTGCTTTAGCGGAAACCACCCCTGGTGGCCCTTCCCGCTCCCCGAAACCTCAACCTTTTCGACAATCATGGTGCACATGTTTTTCTCCAGCGTGATTGGACTCTACTCCGAGCAGACATGAACGCTAGCTAAGGTGCCTCTCGAAGAAGTCCCAGATCCTGGCCCAGCCGTCGACGGCGTGCTCTACGCGGTAGGCGGGGCGGTGGTAGTAGAAGAAGCCGTGGCCCGCGTTGGGATATCTGTGAAACTCGTAGTCCTTGCCGTGCTTTTTCAGCTCGGCTTCGTGGATATCGACCTGCTCGGGCGTGGGAGATTGGTCATCCAAGCCGAAGAGCCCGAGGATGGGGCATGATACGTTCGCCGTGTAGTCGATGGGAGCCACGGGATTCTTGTCGTTTAGCTGGTCCTTGGGCATGACGACACCCCCGCCCCAGCAGTCCACCCCGGCATCGAATCCCGACTCCCGGCCAACGGTTAACATCACGTGTCGGCCGCCTGAGCAAGTGCCGAACACCCTGACCTTGCGGTTGTGGTACGGCAGGGCCCGGACATATCTCATAGCCCCTACGATGTCACCGACTGCCTGGTCATCGGGGACACCACCATCGGCCCAGACCCTGGCGCCAACGTCTTCCGGGTCTCCGTGACCCTCTCGGTGGTAGAGATTGGGTGAGATTGCAGCGAAGCCGTGGTGTGCGAACCGCCGTGCGGCCTCCCTGTACCATTCGTCCCAGCCGGGCAGGTGATGGATAAGGACGACGCCTGGGAATGGGCCGCTGCCCAGTGGCCGAGCAAAGTAGGCGTTGATTGCGTCTCCGTTGTGTCCATTCATGGTGATGGTCTCGGCTAACATGCCTTCGTACATATTCGTCTGGTACATAGATCGCCTCCTTGACTTCTGGGAGCTTTGCTTGGTCTGTGGCCGGGGTAAGTTATGCCTTCTCGACGGCAGGAATGATCTCCTTGGCGAAGATCTCGGACTGGTCCAGCATGTCCTGGAAATCATCGGTGGCGGTGTGCATCACAATGAAGTGGTCGACTCCCATCTCCTTTAGCCCTACCAGCCTCTGGATGATCTCGTCGGGGGTGCCGATCCAGTGGCCGTCCACCAGTTCATCGGTGGGGATGTTCCTTCGAAAGTAGCCGAGCGTGCTGTCCTGGTAGCGCTTGACCGCCAGATCATGGTCTTTTTCGACGCGGAGGTCGGCCCATACACAGAAGTCGATATCGGATATGGTCCTTCCGTTCTCTTCGAGCATGGGGGTAAGGGATTCGAGGACTTTCGGGGTCTCGGGGTCACGGACCATGGGCCCGAGACCGTACTTGGCGGTCCTCCTGAGAGACGCTTCGCCGTGGGCTGCCAGGTACATGGGCAGCGGCCGCTGCACGGGTTTGGGGCTGAGTTCCATGCTCCCAAACTCCACGTATTTGCCGGAATAGGAGGCTGGCCCAGCGCCGTTTAGGAGCAGTTCCAGGGCGTCCAGCTTTTCGTCGAGCATGTTCCCTCGATGGGCGCCGCTGCTCCGTGGCCTGACGGTGACGAACTCCTCCCGTGAGCCGCCGAGGCCCAAACCCAACAGGAACCGCCCGTTGCTGAACTGGTCCAGTGTGGCCGACTGCTTGGCCAGGATGACGGGGTCCCGCAGGGGGATGATTATCACACCGGCGCCCAGCTTTATGGTCTTCGTGACGCCGGAAAGGCTGGCTAGGGTGATCATAAGCTCGTACCAGTTGGGCTCAGCGTCGTCCGTAGGGCGACCTCTGAGGTCGGAAACGGGGGCGGTGAAGTCGAAACCCCAAAGGGCGTAGTAGCCGAGCCGCTCAGCTTCCCGGGCGAAGTGTACGAGCTCCGCAGGCCCGGCAAAGTTGGCCGGGACGAGAAAACCCTCCATGCAATTTGGCAGGGCGACGTCGAACTTCATTGTTGTCCTCCGTATGGGGGTGGGGTCGGGATGAGGTTATTCTAATGGGAGGGGGGTGGGGGAGCAATGGAGTCGATCATGGGTGTGGGGATCCTGTATCGGGGCACGGGTTTGAGGAAGGCGACGGCACGTTTAATGTCGTGCTATTTCTTCGCATGGAGCGTCATAAACGGACATCCTTGTCTCCTGTACCGCTTTGAGGAAGTACGGATTCCTGATAGCTGAGCCGACAACCAAGTCCACGGGCTTGTTGAATAGGCTCGCCAAAGACTCCCAGAGGCTGAAATAGGCGTCTGCATAGGTCCCGAAGCCCGTGGGTCGGAATTCGACCACGAAATCCAAGTCGCTGTCGACTGTGTAGTCCTCACCGGTTGCTGCGGAGCCAAACAGGCTGAGATGTAGAACGTTATGTTCGCGACAAAGACGTTGTATGTCCGCGTAACGTTCTTCCACTGCTTCGATCATTGAAGGTTTCCTGGTCTCCGGCCCCAACCTCTGTGCTCGCTGTCAGTATGTGCTTTGGCTTGTATGCGCACTGCCGACCTCCCCCTATGAGCCATTCTAACATGCACCCAGGGTCGCCCTGAGCCAACGCGGAATAGTGGCGATTGAGGTAGTAACGGGATAAGATTGGGGGCCGAGTCCGATACCGTGAGTAGAAAGAGACCCATTTGAAATTAGGCATGACGGGCCTCGGGCGGATGGGCGCAAACATGGCCCTGCGTCTGATGCGGGGCGGCCACGAAGTCGTGGCCTATGACCCGCAGCCCGAGGCGGTACGCGCCATCGAGAGCGAAGGCGCTCTGGGTGCAAGCTCCCTTGAGGAGATGGTTGAAAGACTGACCTCCCCCAAAGCGGTATGGGTGATGGCCCCCGCAGGAGGCCCGACCGAGATCACGATTCACGCCCTTAGTAACCTTCTCTCTACGGGAGACGTGGTAGTGGATGGAGGCAATGCGTTCTACAAGGACAGCATGCGCCGCGCCGCTATGCTGAAGGAGAAGGGAATCGGGTTTCTGGACGCCGGTACCAGTGGAGGCATCTGGGGTCTGGAGGAAGGCTATTGCCTGATGTTAGGCGGGGATGAGTGGGCCTATGAATTCATGCTGCCCGCGCTGGAGACCCTCGCCCCGAGCGGAGGAGTGGGTCTCGGAAGAGTGGGAGCGACGGGCGCGGGCCACTTCGTGAAGATGGTCCACAACGCCGTTGAATACGGACTAATGCAGGCCTACGCCGAGGGCTTCGAACTGATGTCGGCGAGCGACAAATTTGACATAAACCTTGAGCAGGTGGCCGAGATCTGGCGTCACGGCAGTGTCGTGCGCTCATGGCTGCTGGACCTGACGGCCCGAGCCCTGAAGGATGACCCGGGGTTGGAGGGCATACGGGCGTACGTGGAAGACACGGGTGAAGGGCGTTGGGCGGTGCAAGAGTCGGTTGATCTGTCGGTGCCCGTGCCGGTGATCGCGGCATCGCTGCAGGCCCGGTTCCGGTCTCGGCAGGAAGAGCCCCTGGGCGCGAGGCTGCTGGCAGCGCTTCGCAAGGAGTTCGGGGGACACCGGATTATGAAATCGGACGACGGAAGAAAAATATGAAAGATTTGTACAAGCAGACGGCCAGGCAGACGGTAGAGCTTCTGCGAACGCGGCAGGTCAGTTCCCTGGAGGCGATTGACGCTTCCGTGGCCCGTATCGAGGAGACGGACGGGCATCTTAACGCCCTCCCGACCCTCTGCGTGGAGCGGGCAAGGGAACATGCGAAGAGACTGATGGCGGAGCCGCCTCGGGAACCGGGGCGAGGGCACCTCTACGGCTTGCCCATCGCTGTGAAGGACCTCGTAGACGTGGCCGGAGTACGATCCACCAAGGGTTCACCCATCTACGCGAAGCGGGTTCCGAGGGAGTCTTCCTACTCTGTAGGGATACTGGAGAAAAACGGGGCTGTAGTGATAGGGAAATCGAATACACCGGAGTTTGGCGCCGGCGCCAACACGTTCAACGAGGTGTTCGGAAAGACCCGTAACCCGTGGGACACCCGCACCACTTGCGGGGGCTCTTCGGGTGGGTCGGCGACGGCTTTGGCCTCGGGACAAGTCTGGCTGGCGACGGGAAGCGACCTTGGCGGGAGCCTGAGGATTCCTGCGAGCTTCTGCTCGGTAGTGGGCCTGCGCCCGAGCCCCGGCCGCGTGCCGGAAGGACCCAAGGTTCTGCCCTTCGAGACGCTGTCGGTGGACGGGCCGATGGGCCGGACCGTCGGGGACACGGCCCTTATGCTCGACGCGGAGGCAGGGCATCATCCCGGTGACCCCTTGAGCTATCCCGCCCCCGAGACCCCTTACGTGGAAGCCGTGGACAACCCCAAGCCGCCTACCCGGATCGCCTACACTCCCGATCTTGGCATAGCTCCCGTGGCGTCAGAAGTAAAGGAGCTCTGCGCCAAGGCAGTAAAGCTCTTCGAGGGGATGGCCGAGGTGGAAGAGGACACCATCGACCTGCACGATGCTCGGGAGACCTTTCAGACCCTGCGTGCCGCCCAGTTCGTGGCGAACATGAAGCCGCTGCTCGGATCGCACCGAGACCAGCTGAAGCCGGAGGTCATCTGGAATATCGAGAAGGGGTTGGCTTTAAGTCGGCGGGATGTGGAGAAGGCGCAGGCGGCCCGCGGTGCACTGTTTCACCGAGTCACGGACTTCTTCCAAAGGTACGACTTGCTGGTCTGTCCAACGGTCTCGGTCCCTCCATTCGACGTGGATATCCGCTACCTCACTGAAATCGAGGGTGTGGAGCTGGAAAACTACGTCGATTGGCTGCTGCTGACCTTCGCTCTGACCCTGACGGCTTGCCCTGCGATATCCGTGCCGTGCGGTTTTACGGAGTCGGGGTTGCCGGTTGGGCTGCAGATCGTAGGCCCGCCGAGAGGCGAAGCCCCGATGCTCTCAGCGGCGGCCCTGTTCGAGCAGGCGGCGGGTCTGGCGGCGAAGGTGCCGATTGATCCGGTCGTAAGGCACTAGGCGGCTGGGCTAGGAAAACCCTGCTCATAGAGGCGGAGGAAGTTGCCGCCCATGATGGCCTCGACCTAAACTGCGATTCCGGTCTTGCGTAAAGCCTTGGCCTCTGCTAGGCAATGACCGCTAACTCCTCGCTGCCGGGGGTGAGCTGTTCAAGACCCTCGTCGGTGAGCAGATAGCTGGCCCCGACCAACGCCCCGATACCCTCGTCTGGAATCTGGATGGACGTGTGGAGATAGAAGGACATCCCCGACCGGAACACCTCTTTGGACTCCCTTATGATGCTAAGGGAGTCGACCCAACTGGGCGGGTACGCTGCGGAGATTCCGATTCCGAAGCGCATGTTGGAGAACTGGGAGAACCCCCTACGCTCCAGGGGCGGAATGGAAGCCTCCTCGGCTGCAGCGACGGGTTCTCCGACGGCGATGGCCCGGGCCCCGGTCAGCAGCGAGTCCCGACCCGCCTCGTGCATTGCGCGAACCCTGGGGGTCGGGTCTCCGAGGGAAAAGGTCTTCATGGTGACGCACTGGTAGCGCCGGGCGATACCTGCAAACTCAATGCACACGACGTCGCCATTTTCCATAATGCGGCCCGTGGCCTGGCTGTGAGCATTGGGGGAACGAGGCCCGCTTCTCACCCACGTGGGCATGGCGGCGTAGTCGCAGCCATGGGAGCGCATGGCGTACTCGATCTCGGCGGCCAGCTGGATCTCGGAGATTCCGGGCCGGATTGCGGCCACGGCTGCTTCCATGCCGATGTTTGCATATGATGCGGCCTCTCGAATATAGACAATCTCATTGGGAGACTTGACGAGCCTCAGGCTGTTGATAAGCTCGGTGGCGTCAACGATTTGGGAGGGCGCCAGGGCGTCTCTGAGGCGCTGGACGTAGCCCGCGGATGCTGAGAATGAGCCGAGGTCCACTCCAATTTTCTTACCGACCAGCCCCTTCTCCCTGACCGCCTCCCCGACCAAGTCCGCCGGGTTATCCTTGCCGTAGTGAAAGGTGCGGAAGTCGCTGATCCAGGCCGTCTCCCGGGACACGGGCAGGTCAACCTCACGGATGACGAGGCTGGGCTCGTCGTATCCGGTGGTGAAGATCAAGGCTTGGTCGCTGAAGAAGGTGTAGGCCTCGTGTCCGGCGAAATAGTAGAGAAGCTCGGGTGCGATGCAAATACATCCGTCCAGGCCCTGGTCTCGGAGAAGGTCTCGGGCGCGGGCGAGGCGGTCTCGGTACTCGGTTTCCGGGAAGGCGGGTGGCATAGTTCGTCTCCGTGACAGTGAAAGTTTGGGTTGAGGCATGGTACTGAATCGGCAATGAACATTCAATGAAACATCTTGACATCAAATTATAGTGACACTATGATGCCTACATGAGAACCACCTTGACATTGGACAACGATTTGGCCGAGGCGCTCAAAGAGCGCGCCCGTCTCCTGGACATGCCCTTCAAGCAAGTCGTGAACGACGTACTGCGTCGAGGGCTTTCACTTGGCACGATTAAGGAAGCCCCAGCGAAATACCGAGTGAAGCCCAATCGGAGTGGCTTCCTTCCCGGTGTAGATCCATTGAAACTGAACCAACTCAACGACGAGCTTGAAGTCCAAGACTTCATTGAATCGGAACGCCAGTGATTGTCCCCGACCTCAACCTGCTAGTCTACGCCCACAATGATTCCACTCCCTTCCATGACCCTGCGCTAATGTGGTGGGAAGGGCTGGTTAACGGCTCTGAGAGGGTGGGGGTGCCGTGGATTGTTTTAGCAGGATTTGTGAGGTTGATGACGCATCGTCGGATGCTGGCAAATCCTGTGACGACCACCCAGGCAGTTAACTACATTCGCGAGTGGTTCCGGTTCCCACACGTCATGCCGATCAATCCCGGAGTCGGTCACCTGGACCACTTTCAGAAGAACCTGAAGGCTGCCGGCGTGGGCGGGAACCTGGTGACCGACGCTCATATCGCTGCCCTTGCCATGGAATACCAGGCGGAAGTCCATTCCAACGACACTGATTTCAGCCGCTTCCCCGGCCTCCGTTGGCGTAATCCCCTTTAGTCCCAATAGGAGAAGGCAATGTCTCAGGTGCTGAAAGGAATAAAGGTGCTGGAACTCGGCAGTTTTGTGGCGGTGCCGGCGGCAGGGACGATTCTGTCCGACCTCGGGGCCGAGGTGGTGAAGGTGGAGCACCCCGTGACTGGAGACCCGGGCCGGGGGTTCGACGTGAATACCAAAGGAGTGATCACTCATAAGGGTGGACTGAACGTCTCCTTCGAACTGTTGAATCGAGGCAAGAAGAGCATCGCCCTGGACCTGGCAAGCCCGGCTGGGCAGGAGGTGGTCCACCGGCTCGCCGCACATTTCGACGTGGTTGTCACTAATCTGACGCCTCACCGGCAGGAGCGCTACCGCGTGCGGTACGAAGACCTGTCGGCAGTCAACGAAAGACTAATTTACGTCGTGCTCACTGGTTACGGGATGGAGGGTCCGGAGCGGAATCGCTCGGGGTTCGACTATGCGGCTTTCTGGGCTCGGTCGGGGCTGATGGGTATGTTGGGGCATCGGGGCGGCCCGCCTGTGCAGGAGCGCCCCGCTATGGGCGACCTCACAACGGCGCTGGGTTTGACGACTGCGGTGGGGATGGCACTGTTCGAGCGTGAGAGGTCTGGTAAAGGGCAGCGGATCGATACGTCGCTGCTGCACACGGGGATGTGGGTCATGGGCACCGATCTGATAGTAGCGCTCAAGGACCGGGTCCCGGTGCAGCGCAACCTCCGAACCGACGTTTTAAACCCGATCTTCAACTTCTACGAGGCCAAGGACGGGAAGTGGATGCAGCTGGTAATGGTGCACGGGGATAAGTATTGGCCTAACTTTTGCCGTGCCCTGGAGATCGAGGAGCTTATTGACGATCCCAGGTTCGATTCGCTGGACAAACGCACCGAGAACAACATCGAGCTGATCAAGATGCTCGATGACAGGTTCGCCGAGAGGACTCGGGACGAGTGGGCCAAGCGGCTGGAGGCCGAGGGCTGCATGTGGGGCCCGGTGCAGAGCCTGGATGAGGTAATAGCCGACCCGCAGGCCGAGGCCAACGGCTACTTCCTGGACATGACCCATCCGTCGGAAGGCGATTTCACCCTGGTCTCGCCACCGCTAAAATTCACCCGTACCCCTGCCCGAACTCCCGACGTGGCCCCCGAGTTCGGGCAACACACGGAAGAGCAACTCCTCTCCGTGGGTTACACCTGGGACGAGATATCCCGGCTGAGGGACGAAGGGGCAATAGTCTAATCGCTAAAAGAAAGGGGAGGATGCCTGAGCATCCTCCCCTTTGAATTTCTTCAGGAGCTATAGGACGGCTGCTTAAGCCCCCGATAGTACTGTCTCTTAGGAACTGCCGTTCCCACCGTTCTTCCTTTGAAGGGCATCCGTGATCACCCCCGGGTTGATGGGTGTAGAGGTGAATCGTATCCCTGTGGCCTTGTGGATTGCGTTGGCAATTACCGCAATCGGAGGAACGATGCTTGCCTCGCCGACTCCCCTGACTCCGAAAGGATGCCCAGGATTGGGGCACTCTACGATGACCGTGTCGATCATCGGGAGGTCAAGGGAGGTGGGCATCCTGTAGTCCAGGAAGCTGCTGTTGGTGAAGTTCCCGTTGTTGTTGTAGTAGTACTCTTCGTTGAGGGACCAGCCGATACCCTGAACTGCCCCGCCCTGCATCTGTCCCTCGACATAGCTGGGGTGTACAGCCTTTCCTGCGTCCTGGAATGCGGTGTATCGGAGCAGTTCCACCTTGCCCGTTTCGGGGTCCACTTCCACATCGGCAATGGCGCCGGCATAGGAGCCTCCGATGCCGGCGGGATTGACCGTGGCGCTGCCCACGACGGCCCCACCCACTTCTCGGGCTCGACCGGCCAACTCTTTAAAGGTCAGCTTCAGTTCGGAGTCCGCCGTCGAGCTGATGACTCCATTTTTGTACTGTACGCTGCTCTCATCGACTTCCCAGATGCGGGCTGCCCGCGCGATCATCTGCGTTTTTACGCTCTCAGCGGCCTGGCAGGCGGCAAGTCCGGTGGCGAAGGTGGTCCGACTGCCGTCCGATTGGGCGGTATAGCCTATGGAGTCTGTGTCCACTACGGCGGGGTTCACGTCTTCCGCCCGGATGCCGAGGACCTCGGCGGCCTGCATGGCGATAGAGGCCCTGGTCCCTCCGATGTCGGCGGAGCCTTCCATGAGGTTTGTGGTGCCGTCGTCATTGACGCTGATGGTGCAGGCCGAAGGCTCACCTATGTTGAACCAGAAGCCCAGCCCCACCCCGCGGCCCCGGTTGGGTCCTTCCAGGGGAGCCGAGTAGTGGGGGTGGCTCTTTATGGCCTCCATGATTTCGAAGGAGCCGATCCGCGGGTTGATGGGACCGTCTATCCGGCGGGTACCTTCTTTGGCGGCGTTGGCCAGGCGCAACTCGATGGGCTCCATGCCCAGCTTTTCGGCAAGCTGGTCCACAAGCTGCTCGCTGGCGAAGGTGGCGTTGGGCGCCCCCGGGGCCCGGTAGGCCGCCGACTTGGGCTTGTTGACGACAACATCGTACCCTTCGGACATCTGGTTTGGGATGTCGTAGGCGGCGAAGATGCACATGGTGCCGCAGATAACCAGAGCGCCGGGGTAGGCGCCTGCATCGTAGGCCAGGTAGGACTCGCAGGCGACCATCTTTCCGTCTTTGGTTGCGCCGAGCCTGGCCTTTACATAAGAGGCGCAAGTCGGGCCGGTCGCCTCGAATACCTCTCGGCGAGACATCACGATCTTGACCGACTGGCCTGACTTCTTCGAAAGCAGGGCGGCTACCGGCTCAATGTAGATCTCCGTCTTTCCACCGAAACCGCCACCGATCTCCTGGGTCATTACTTTGACCTGGGATACGGGAATGCCAAGGATGTCTGCGGTGCGGTCTCTTACCAGGAATCCGCCCTGGGTGCTGCACCATACATGGACACGTCCGTCTTCGTTCCAGAGGGCAGTGCAGGGGTGAGGTTCGATGTAGCCCTGGTGGACGGTCTGGCAGGAGAATTCGCCTTCGACAATGACGTCGGCTTCGGCGAAGCCCTTGTCTATGTCGCCCTGATCCAGCTTGTAGTAGCTGGCGATATTGCCGGGTTTTTCGGCCTTTGCTCCGCCGATGTCAGCGTACATGTCGTCGTGGAGAAGAGGCGCTCCCTCTTTCATGGCCTCTTGGGCGCTGAACACGCCCGGCAGGACTTCGTAGTCGACTTCTATCAACTCAACCGCCTCCTCTGCGACGTGGGCGCTGGTGGCCGCCACGGCTGCTATGGCGTGGCCCTGGTAGAGGACTTTGTCCCCGGCGAGGATGTTGTTCCTTCGCCACCGCAAGCCCCTGTCGTCTCCCGGATCGGGAAAGTCTTTTCCGGTCACGACGGCCTGCACCCCTCCCAGGGCTTCGGCTTTACTGGTGTCGATAGACTTGATCCGGGCATGGGCATGGGGACTGCGCAGGATCTTCCCTTGCAACGGCGAGGTCTTCGGGAAGTCGGCGCCGTAATTGGCCCTTCCCGTTACCTTGTCGGCCCCGTCGTGTCGAATGGGCCTTGTGCCTACAACGTCGAAATGCGTGGTCGCCAATACGACGTTCGGTTCATAGTCCTGCTGCGGTTTGGTGGTGGTCATAGGTTCAACTCCTTATCAGTGTGGGATCAAGATACCATGTCACAACTGCGGAGGAGCTTACCCGGAAGGGCGCCCGTGCAGTCGTTTCCTTCGAAAGTAACTGCGCCGTTCACTAATGTGTAGCGCAGACCTGTCGGCTTCTGGATGATGCGGCGTTCGCCGCCGGGGAAGTCGTGGGCGTAAATCATCTTGTCGTGCTGGAACCCGAGCTCGTCCAGATTATAGACCATCACGTCGGCCCAGTCCCCGACCCTGAGTGTGCCCCGGTCCTTGAAGTCGGCAAACCAGCCGGGAAGAGCGCTCATCTTGTAGTGGCCCTGCTCCAGGCTCATGATCTGTCTGTCTCTGATCCAGTAGGTCAGGAACTCTACAGGCCAGGTGCTTGTGGTGAGATATCGGGTGTGGGCGCCGCCGTCGGACACGGAGACGTGACCGTAGGGGCTCAGGATGTTCTCGTCGAGAGGCCGGGGGTCGACGGGGTGGGCGAAGACGGTTTCAAGACCTTCGTCCAGGGCGAGGTCCAGGAAGGCGTCGACCGGGTGCTTGCCCTGGGCAGCGGCAATCTCGGCTATGGTGCTGCCGTCGTACTTGTAGTTACGCTCGTGCATGGTCTCCAAGACGGTGACCCGGGACCAGTCTGTGCGAAGGAGCTGCCGGGCGTCGGCGTCCCTCTTCATTTCGTCACGAATGTCGGGGTCCTTCAGCTTTAGGGTGCGCTCCTCTATGGAGCCGACAAGCGGGTTGACCCAGCCGGGCAGCGAGTCGAAGAGGTTGTACTCGGAGAGCTGGAACTCGGCGTTGACTTCCATCACCAGTTCCTGGGTGAAGAGGGGAAGGCCCTCAGCCCGCATCTGGGCGACCCACTCGTCCCGAGCAGACTCCTGCTCGAGGAGGACGTGGAGGGGTCTGCCACTGGTCCGCATCATCTGGGCCAGTAGTTCACGCTGTTTGGCCGGGCTCTTTTCGGGGGGAAGGCCGCCGGACTGGGCTATGGTCCAGCCGATGTGGCCCACTCCGAACTCGCTGAGCACCTCGGACAGGCCTAGGTATTCCTCGTTGGAGGCTACGTGGCTCGGGAGCCAAGAGCCGTCCTCGGGGCGGTCACCGGTGTTCATGTCGGCGGAAAAGCCGAAGGCCCCGGCCTGCATGGCTTCGTAGAAGATACGCTTCATCTCGTTCAGTTCGGTGTCGGTGACGGAGGTGCGCTCCCTGGAGGCCATCATACCGATGACGTAGGCCCTCAGCGGCGAGAAGGGAAATACGGAGCCGACGTTAACGCCGAGCCCCTGATTGTCCAGGCTGTCCAGGTACTCGGGAAAAGTCTCCCAGTCCCAGCGCATCCCGAGCCGCATGGATTCCAGGGGAATCGCCTCGATGCGATTCATCATGCGCATGTTGAGTTCCCGGTCCTCGGGGCGGGTGGGTGCAAAGCCGAAGCCGCACTGCCCGATGGTCAGGGAAGTGACCCCGAACCAGCCGGAAAGAGTGGCGTAGGGGTCCCAGTTGAGCTGGGCGTCGTAGTGGGTGTGGAGGTCGATGGCGCCTGGAGCGACGATACACCCTGAGGCGTCGATCTCTTTGGCAGCGCCTGCAGGGATGCGCCCGCTAATGCGGGCCACGCGCCCGTCCTTGATCGCTAGGTCTCCCCGGTACCGGGGGATGCCCGTGCCGTCCACGATGGTCCCGTCTCTGATGACAACGTCGAACTCATTCATGACAATGTCTCCGTTACATGCACTACGGCCAAGCTGGGGACTTGCCGGTATTATACAGGGGAGTGCGCTTTTCTGTCTTTATTTTCCGCTCAACCCCATACCTTCCACCAGGGACGTTCGGGGCTGAGGCGCGTGCCTAAGAACTCCTCCAGGCTTTTGCGGTTCAGTACCGTGCGTCCTCCGCTGCTGGCGTCTTCATCTATAAGAGTCGATGGGACGTCATCCCAGTCGAAGCCTCGCCTGCCAAACGCATCCCGAGGCTCCCAAACAATAATTCTGTCGCCATCCGCAGTCCAACCGTTAGGCGTCTCTCCCTCACCCTTAGCGTAGGCTGATTTTCTTAGCAGGTTTTTTAGGCGTGCCTTGACCCGGTCGTACCGTTTTTCCGCATAGGAGAGCCAAGTTACTGGGTTAAGCCATTTGGGAGGGGTACCGGTGATGGATTCGGCAAGGATGGCGCTTAAAACGCCCGAAGATAGGGCTAGCCAGTCCGGCGGGAGTCGGTCTTTGTCAAACAGGGCCATGACTTCCGTAAGGTAACGGCGGTACAAATGGCCAGTGAGTGTCCGGCGCATCGCCTGTATCCGACCCTGCAACTGTTGGCGTAACTCCTCGTTGTGGGCAGGCAAAGCCGTTGTCGTGTATATCATCAAGCTGCGCTTGACGATTTCATCGGGAAAGGACTGAGGCTCTGCGTTCATGGAGAGAATGAAACCCGGATGCTCCTCGGTGTCGGGGTGGAGCTCATTCTTGATCATGTCCCGACCGTGACGGTTGAAGGCGTTTCGTCCGATATCGTCGAATACGACGGGAAATCGCTTGTATCCGTATTGGAGCCCGCGTAGCTGCGAAGTGGTAAAGCTCCGCTTGTCCAAGGTATGAGCTATGCCGAACATGGACGTCATAAGGGTATCCACCAAGGTTGTCTTTCCGCAGTTGGATTTACCAAAAACTATGGCAAATGATGGGTAGCGGATTACGTCACTGTCCTGTAGCAGCGCTAGAGAGCGCATATCGCAAATGAACGGCGAGAAGTAGAGCCATGAAGCCAGTATGAAGTAGTCCCGTTGCAGCCGTGACACGTCGCCTTCAAAGGCTCCCTCATAGCTCTGGAAATATTCCAATATCAACTTTGCGTCGCGTTCAACCAGTCGGGGGTCCCATTCCAGGGGGAAGAGTTCGCCTGACAGCGAGGCGGTGCGGTTTGTCCTGTCGATGGAAAAGTAACGGTTGTCGGCTTCCTCCGCGGACTTGACCAGCTTGATGCGGCTTATCTCCCGCTTCACCTTGGGGGTGATTCTTTGGATGCCGTTGCTGATGGCGGGGGCCGCCGCGGACAAGCGTGGGGCCAGTACGGCTGCTACTTTTTCCACGCGTTGAATCTGCACCGGCATCGTTGTGTGGGACTCGGCGGGCTTGGGCGCTTCTATGATGAGGGTACCTGATATATCGGACAGTACGGGAGTGTCTGGAATCTCGATTTCGGCCTTGATTATGCGGTCTTCGGGCAGCTTGATTTCGTCGGACGCCGAGTCCCTGATTGCCTGGTACATCCGGTTGTAGTGAGCCCAAGCCTCCTTGTCATCATCGAAGAAGACCAGGGTCTCGGATTGCCTGCCTGAGAAGGCTTGCTCGGAGAGGTTGGCGGAGCCGACGATTACGCGGTTGCGGCCCTCACCGTTGGAAAGCAGGTAAATCTTGGCGTGAGCGATGGCCTTTCGAAGGACCCGGAATCGGGCCTGTCCTTCGTGCACCTTTTTAAGAATGTGAACATGCCTATCATCCTTCAGGCCCATGATGGCGGCACGCGTATCTCCTACCACCACCTTCTGAAAGGCAAGGATATTCTTGATGTCCCTCAGCGTGCCCTCATACCCAAATACGCACTCGAATGAGTTGAAGGAATAATTATCCAGCATCCGTACGATTGCATTGACGCTTGCCGAGTAGGTGAGTACCCTCAGCTGGTCATAATCTTCAAAGAGGGACCAGTCGAACTGCCTCTCGCTCACGAATCGGGCGTTGACGACACGCAACCCGGAACCGTCATCCAACCTAAGTATGGACTGGCTCGCTTTATCGCCGTTGGGTTCAGGCGTGAACAGGTCCATGAGGCCAACTTTACGGTTCGCTTGTAGACATGTCCACCCCTGATCTGGTCGATCAGTTGTAGGCGAGCCGACTCTATGGCCGCCGTCTCATGGGCATGGAACTGCGCCTCCTCGTACAGCAGGTTCAGGTCGAATGGCGAGCCCAGTCTCCAAGTACGCGAGCGTCATCTGGGCGCGGTCCCGACACTCTGCCCACAGGGCTGGGCTGGTCTGACACCTCATGCACTCAACTCGATGTAAATACGTTGTAGGGCAGGCGTCTCCTGGACACTCCAAGCTACGCCCCCTTCACGTTGACGAACTGACTGAAACGATGAACAACCGACACTAGGTCGGCTGATTGCTCCATGACTAGGTCGATGTCCTTGTAGGCGCCGGGCAGCTCATCCAGGAATGCTTCCGACCGCTTCACCTCGATTCCCTCCATCAGCCGGTCAAAGTCATCCATGCTGAATAGCTCTCGGGCCCGTCTCCGGCTGAACCGGCGTCCCGCTCCATGTGGAGACGTCGACATTGCCGGAACACAGCCCTTGCCCTTCACAACGTACGACGCCGTTCCCATCGACCCGGGTATCAGGCCCAGCTCGCCCTCCCTCGCCATGATGGCGCCCTTCCGGCTGACCCACAGGTCTCGCCCAAAGTGACGCTCCTTCTGGGTGAAGTTGTGATGGCACTGAATCGTATCGACGACCTGCATCTGCGGAATCCGGTGACCCAACAGCCCGACGAGCCGATCCATCATTTCTTGCCGGTTGAGCAATGCAAAATGTTGTGCCCACATCAAGTCCTGATGGTACGCGTCGAACTGCGGCGTCCCCTCCGTCAGATAGGCCAGGTCGGGGTCTTCAAGCTCAATGTGGGATCGCTCCATCAGGTCGCGCGCCACTCGGATGTGGAACATCGCCAACTTGTTGCCGATGCCCCGAGACCCGCTATGCAGGAACAGCCACACGCTTTCGTGCTCGTCCGTGACCAGCTCGATGAAGTGGTTGCCCGAGCCTAGCGACCCTAGCTGGAGACGCCATTTGGGCGCTATCTTTGCGTAATCATCCAGACGCTCACCGGCCAGACCTTCCAGCTCCGCAACCTTCGAGACTGCCGTCCGCTTGATAGACCGATTGTACTTCCCGGCGCTCAACGGAACCTGCTTTTCGATGGCCTCACGGATTTCGACCAGGTCGTCAGGCATGTCGTCGCGTACCAGCGACGTCTTGACGGCAATCATCCCACATCCGATGTCTACCCCTATCGCTGCCGGAATCAAGGCCCGTTCGGTCGGGATGCAGCTTCCAACCGCCGCACCCTTACCCAGATGGCAGTCGGGCATCACGGCGATATGCGGCTGAACGAACGGCAGCCTGCTGATGCGTTTCACCTGCTCGACGACATCGGGCTCCAACTGGGCCTCCGGCACCCAACTCAATACTTTGTCCGCTATCTTTTCCGGCATCTATTCCTCTTAATGGGCGAAACCACCCTCTAGCCCAAGGCCACGGGCCCCGACAGCAGCCTCCCGAAACCTTCAATGGGGTCGGCTAGGCCCAGCTTGCCGAATATAGCCCAGATGTTGGCCTGGTTCGAGGTGACCGCCGGTTTGCCTGTTCGCTGCTCCAGCCGTTCGACCATCTCCAGGGCCCGCCACGCTGTGCAGGAACAGAAGATGCCATCAGCCTCGGGGCTTAGGGACTGGGCGGCGAACTCCAGGATGTCTTCCGGCTCGCGATCGTTGATCATCCGGTCGGGCCCTTCCCGGGTCCAGTTGTCGGCTGCCAGGTTCAACACCTCGAACCCCGACTTCTCCATGTAGTCCCATAGTCTGTCGTTGTTCCATTTCGGGTACGGCGTGGCGATTGACAACTTCCGAATGCCCAGCGAGCGAAGGGCCATGGCCACCGAGTGTGTGGTCACAGCCGCCGGCAACCCCGACTCGTCCTCGATCATGCGAATCAACTCTCCATCCCAGCCAGGGCCTTTGTAGAAGCTGGACGTCGTGCCCCCGTAGGCAATGGCATCCATACCGGCGGTACAGAGATATCGGACGGCATTAAGGACTTCGGAGTTCATACGGTCCATCTGGTCCTGCCCGAGATCATTTTCCGGAAGCCACATACGGTGACTGTGCAACGTGACATTGGATGGTGCGGTCATGTAGAAGTCGGGCTCATATGTCGCGTCTGAGGACGGGACAATCAGGCCTATTCTCATTCGACGTGACATCGTATATTCCCTTCGGGGCTAGACAAGTGCATCTGGGAAACCCAGGTCAACTTAGGCAGGTACCAGAACTCCAGGATCTGTTGTGTTCAGCAGTGAACAGGTGAGTCGACCCAACCTTATAGGCGCCTGCCCGATATGTCTATCGTAGAGATGACTTAGCATCTATGCGGCGATCTGAGAGAGGAGAACCTTTGAATGTTAAGATAAGCTACGTTGTAATCGTCGCAAGTCGTCTCAATGGGGGAATGTGATGCAGAGGACTATAAGGGCGAAATACAAAAATGGACATATTGTCCCCGTAGAACCGTTGGACATTGAGGAGGGGAGAGAACTCCTGTTGACTGTGGAAGAACCGACTCATTACAACGCAGATGCGGAGGATAGTGTCTTGGCTCGAGCGATAGCGTTGGGTCTGGAAAGCGCGCCTGTCGATAGGAAAGAGATAATCGGCATCTTGCAAAGTCGGGATGAAGCTCGAGTACAGGAGCAGCTTCAGCCGGGACCTAAGACGGATACGCAACGCTGAGGTACTCGATAGAGTCCTGTGAATAATCGAAGAGCTGGAGGCTGCGCCAGCCATCGCCGAAATTCCGAGTGCAACCCGAATTAAGAGGGATAGGGGACGCTATTACCGCATGAGGATAGGTGACTATCGTCTGGGCGCTGTGCTGGAAGGCGACGCGCTCGTCAGATTCCTGCACCTACGCGACATCTATCAGTTCTTTCCATAAGAAACTCACCGAAAGGGCTTTCGAGGCTGGTAACCCTTACACCCCCGACGGCAGCCTGTAAACCTTCGCCGCTGTGTCGTGGAACATGGCCTGTCTCTCTCTGTCGCTATAACCCTTCGAGATGCGCTTGAACGCATTGAAGACCACGTTGTAGGAGAAGGACACTTTGTCCACGGGGAAATTGCTTTCGAACATGCACCGCTCCGGACCGAACTTCTCGATGCAGTAGTGGATAAACGGGGCCATCTGCTCGGCCAGTTCCTCGGACCCGACAGGCGTCGTTCGGGCGTGCCAGTCGAACCCCGTGGGCACCATCCCCAGCCCGCCGAGCTTCATGTACACGTTGGGGCACTCGGCCACCTCAGCGATGCCCTGACGCCAGTTCTCCAGGACCTCATCGTCCCGACCCGCGTATGGCCCGATCCTCAGCAGCCCACCGACGTGATTCGAGATAATGGTCAGGTCGGGAACGGCGCGGGCGAAGTCTGCGAGCTCGTGAAGCTGGGGTGCGTACATCCAGGACTCAAGGGTTAGTCCTTGGCTTGCCAGCACCCGGGCCCCGGACCTGTAGGAATCACTCTTCATCTGGCCGGGAATTTTGTAGAGCGCGGAATTAGGCACGTCGGGGTTGTCGTCCCAGGTCACGGAGTGACGGATGCCGCGGAAACGGTTTGGGCTCGCGGCTTCTAATCTGTCCAACACCTTTCCTACATCCTCGCCCAAATTCAAATTGGCGTGCCCGACAATCCCGTCAGCCACGCGGCATGGCCCGTAAAGTCCGCTGGCGCTGGCAGCAGCGAGACCCTGTGCAAACTCCACCTCACCTATAGGCCGAAGCTCCTCCGGGGCACGGGGGTTATACATGGCCCGTGCCTCGACAAAGACTGTTGCCACTATGTTGTGCCCCGAGCTTACATCGTCGATCAGCTCGTGGAGGAGGTAGCGTTGGTAGGGCAACCGATCCAGGCGGAAGTCCCAGAAGTGGTGATGGGGGTCGACGATGGGGAGGTCGGGTTCCAGGGTGGGTTCCGGGGTAAGGGCGAGCCAATCGTTGCTTCCGAAGGGCATGGGTTATCCTCCGAGGTGGGGTGCGGTCGGGACTCATGATACCAGACCCGACGAAGGTCTCGGCTAGGTGTCTCGAGTCTCTCTGACCAGGAGAACGATGGGCACCAGGAGCGCGGCGACGGCTGCCGTCATCAGGAAGCCGGGCCCGAGGGAAGAGTAGGAGTCTCGCAGTTCTCCCATGATGTAGGGGCCGAAGAATCCACCCACCTCCGCCGCGGCGAAGAACATCCCCGCCGCCACCCCCATCTTCGCCGCCCCGACACCCCGAGTCTCCATCAGCAGCAGCGAGCACATTGGCAGCAGCGGCTGTGCCGCAAAGGTAAGCGCCATCAACGAAGCCACCGCTCCGAGGCCGGGAAGGAATACCATTGCCGTGGCTGCGACCGCGCAGACCACGAGCTGCAGACTCGCCACCGGGACCCGGTATCCTCGCTTTACGAAACCCGGTATGGCCAGCAGGCCGGTGAGCCCCACCCCGGTCGCGAGCGCCGCCCACAACCCTCCCGCGTCCAGCGACATGCCTTTCTCCTCCAGGAAAGCGGGAGCCCAGCTGGAGTTGCCAACGTGCACAACGAAAGTACCCATAGCAAGAATCATGATGATTTTCACGTTCCTCAATCGGAGCAGGGACGTGAACTCATTCAGAGCGAGAGAGCGGCTGGCCAGGTGCGTGCTGGTGGCGCGGGTCTCAGGTTCCCTTGCAAATACGACCCAAGCCACAACGATGAGCGCAACTAGAATGCCGTAGACCAGGGAGATGCCTCGCCAGGACCCGGTTAGCGGCTCGACCACCGTGTTGGCGGTGGCGAAGGCCAAGCTGATACCCGATGCCGGACCCGTCGAGTAGATTCCCGTGGCTATGCCGCGCTCTCGGCCCTCGAACCAGATCGATACCAGTTTCGGGGAGCCTACGGAGATCAGCGGCCCGCCAAAACCAAACAGGCCCACGGTCAAAAACAGCTGGAGGAAATTCTGGGAGAGGCCGCGTGCGATCAGTGAAAGCAGAATTATCAGGATCCCCAATCCCAGCGACTTACGCAGCCCGAGCCGGTCCACCAAAAGGCCCACGACGGGCGCAAAGAAGATGTATACAACGTGCCAGCTCCCGTGCACCAACCCCATCTGCGCCGAGGTCATGTTTAGCTCTTCCTGGATCGGCGTGACGAGGGGTGAGATGGTGCCAAAGGTCAGACCGAAGGAGAAGTAAAGGGACCAGCACAGGCCGACCATGAGCCAACGAGCTCTGGGTTTGGACGCGGGCATGGGATAGGGCGACACTGCTACGGCAGGGGTGGGGGGAGATGGAGGCATGGGAACAAAATAGTAACAGGGGAGGAATAGGTAGTCTACGAGGGGACCTGTACAGGGGATTGGGCGGAGCGATATCTGATATGATTCGCGTTGCTCACTTGAGAACGCGCTAAATGACACAAGGCAACACACTGCTCACGCCTGAGGAGGTTACATAATGCTAACGTACAAGGGTCGGGAGATCCCCGAGATCTTCGCCGAGATAGTTGACCCCAAGCACACCGCTCTAATTGTCCACGAGATGCTCAACGATTTCCTGAACCCTAACGGGGAGTTTGCCAAGACCATCCCCGACAACCCCCTGGTGAAATGCATGCCCGATCAGGTCGGGCCCTTGGTCAACCTGGTCAACGAGGCCCGGGCCGCCGGTGTGAAGGTCATATACGTCGGCTGGACGAACTATCCCGACAACAGCACTCGCGCCGACCCCGAGATCAGGCTCGCCTACGATCAGATCATGGACGGGACCTACGTCATGCAGCGGTGCCTGATGGAAAACACGTGGGGCCATAACGTGATAGACGAGCTCAAGCCCGCGCCCGGAGACCTTGTGATTAACAAGTACAAGCGTGACGCCTTCGCCGGTACAAGCCTTGAAGCCATCCTCCAGTGGAACCGGATCAAGACCTTCATCATCGTCGGGATAGGGGTGCACGTCGGGATCATTCCGACGGTGAGCAACGGCATGAACAAAGGCTACTTCACGGTGACGCCTGAGGACTGCATGGTCTCCCATGAGCGTGAGTGGGTAGAGACATCCATGAAGTTCTTCAAGATGTGGGGATTTACCAACCCGTCCGCTGACATCATCGCCGCCTGGAAGGGTGAGGGGAATTAGGCGGAATGTGACGCCTCTCCCTTGAGCATAGTCTCCAGGACGTCGTTCGTGCCGACGGAGCCGACGAGGGATCCGGACTCGCGGTCGACCACTGGGAAAACCGTGACGGCGTGCTCCGCCATCTGCTCCAGGAAGTCGTCGAGGGGCTCGTCCGGGTAGGTGATGACGGGCCTGCGGTTCACCAGGCTGGCGATACGGATGTTCGGCCACGTATTTTGCGGCAACCGGCGCACCCTGCGGAGTGAGAGGGTGCCGGCTAGCTTTCCCTGCCCATCGGTGACTACGTAGTCCTGCCGCTCATGTCCTGCCCACAGCTCCATGAACTGCTGCACTGTCAGGTTGGCATTAGCGAAACGCCGTCCCTTCTCCAGGATGTTGTCGACCGTGAGTCCCTGTAGAGAGAATCGGGCGAAGGAAGGCACGATTGAGGTCGGGAGGGTTGCCTGCCGGGTTTCGTCGATTCTCCTGATGGTAAATCCCATGACTGGAGGCACCGCGAATATGAAGGCGATCATGAGGAGGGTCAGCAGGGAGAACATCTCCCGGGAAATAACTTCGTGTTCCAGGAGAATGTGAAGGAAAGCTATTTCGATCACTCCTTTGCCCATGATGCCGGAAGCCACCGCAAGGCGACGCGACACTCGGGCCACCGTGACTCCCAACAAAGAGCCGGCGGCTTTCGCAAATATCACTACCGGAACGACAGTTGCGAGGGTCGAGACAGGTAAATCGGTGAAGGACAGGTCCACGTGAGTCCCGGCGGAAGCGAAGAACAAGGGAATAAATACGCCTTGGGACATGCCGCGAATCGAGGGCAGGATTTCATTACGGAGCCGGCGGGGAAGGCCCGAGTTGACCATGCCGAATACCAGGGCGGCCAGGGCCTCGTCCATCCCGATCTCGTGGGCGCCCCAGACCACTAAGAACATGCTGCCCACCATAAGCGCAGGTGCAAGCTGGGGCACTCCGATTATTCTCCTCAAAGAGACAAGGACCCGGGGCACAACCTTTGATGAGAGCACCCATGACGCGACTACAAACAGAATGATCTCTCCGAGCAGGATCACTACCTTCCAGCCCCCCAGTCCGCCCGGATGCACCGACTCCTCCAGCGCGAAGCCCGCAACCAGCAGCCCGACAATCTCGATAATTACCACGGTAGTGAAGATTTCCAGGCCAACCGAGTCTTTCAGTTTGCCGAGGTCTCCCAGCACGCGAGTGGCTATGCCCAGGCTTGAGAGCCCCATCAGGGAGGCCAGGGTGACGGCGTTGGATACTGATAGGTCAATCAGGTAGAGAAAGACCATCAGGTTGGCGGCAAATGGGACGGCGAAGCTGACGAGAGCGGCGACGAAGAAGCGGCCGCGCAGGGTATCGACGAAGCCGGATATGTCTATCTCATCAATTCCGATGAGGAAGAAGAGGAAGAGGACCCCGACCTCGAAGAAGAGCTTGGATTCCTCGCCGGGCTCAAACCAAATGCCCAGGATGATGCCCACGACAAGGTAGGCCAGGAGGGAGCTCTGCTTGAACCGGACTGCCGCGCCCTCCAGCAGCTTGGCGCATACCAGGAAGAGGCCAATTATCAGGAAATCGCTGGTCACGCTGCGAGGCCGGGCAATGCAGCAGCGAGGGCATTAATATGGTCGGGGGTGGTGCCGCAACAGCCGCCTATGGCCCGGGCCCCGAGCTTGGCCCATTCACTGGCATAAGCCAGGTACTCCTCGGGGGACATGGACTTCTCAAAGTCCCATCCCACGCCCTGATACACGGCTCCCTGTGCGTAGGCCCCTATGGGCATATCGTGATGTCCGGCCAGCTCCTCGAGTGCAGCCGTGACGTACGGGGCCTGGCAGCAGTTGAGGAATAGTACCGAGGCGCCCGCATTTCTAACGGCGGTCTGAGCGTCCAGGATGCTTTCTCCTGACTTGACCCTACCCTTCTCGTCGGCCACGAATCCGGCCCAGGCAGGCATCCCGGCCTCAACGGCGGCGTTTACCCCGGCTACGGCCTCGTGGATTTTGGTGCACGTCTCGACGAGGATTACGTCGACGCCCGCTTGAGCGAGGACACGGACCTGCTCCCGATAGGCGGACACGCATTCATCGTAAGGCAATACGGCGTCGGGATTGTAGGACTGGCTGAGGGGGCCCAGGGAGCCGGCGACGATCACTTCACCGTCGGGGGCTGCAGCACGGGCCTCCAGGGCGGACTTTGCGGCCAGCTCGTTGAGCCGTACCATCTCCGCCTCTGCCTTCGCCTTGGATATCCAGCCGATGTGGGTCAGCTTGCCGGCGTTGCAGTTGTAGGTGTTGGTAATTGTTACTTCGGCGCCGGCACGGATGAAGTCTTCGTGGATCTCCCGGATGCCTTCCGGCGACTCCAGCATCGCCGCCACCGAAAGCTCAGACGACCCTGCGGCGAAGCCACGCCTTTTGATCTCGGTGCCCATGCCGCCATCAAGGATAACGGCTTCGCCCCGGGCCAGTTTGGCGGTCAACGTTGCAAGGCTCATTCTGGCCCCCCCGATATGCTAGTCCTTCATCCCTTCCAGTACGGCGCTGACGCCCTTCTGCAGGTCCTCGAACACCTCGCGGACGCTGCGCCGCGCGTCAATTGTCTCGAACTCGTACTGCTTGGAGAGGCTGCGGAATTCCTGAATTAGCGCCCCCTGGTAGCGGACGAAGCTGGCGTAGCGGTCGGGCTCCCTGAGGAAGTCGTGCCCCGACTCCCAGTGGTCGAGTTCTCGATTAGCCATGACGCGGGGAATCAGGCGCTCCAAGTCCACGTCCAGGAAATAGATTTTATCCGGTACCATGGCGAACTCCAGCACGTCGTCGAGCCATCTGGCGGGGACGCCTCGAACCCTGGCACGTGCCATTATGGAGAAGATGTAACGGTCGCCCAGGATGACCATTCCGGCCTCCAGCGCTGGCATTATGCTCCTCTCCATTCGGTCCCAGAAATCGGTGGCGTAAAAGAGGTTAAGGGTAAGGTAGTCAAGGATATGTCCCCGCTTGGCGCGGTCTATCCCGCTGCCCGTGAGCGAGGAGCGCCTGAATCCCGTGTCGGAAACGGCAAAACCTTCTGTCTCCAGCCATTCCTTGAGCAGTGCTATCTGGGTGGACCGCCCGACACCGTCGGTCCCTTCAATCACGATGAGGCGGCCGGGCAGCGGTTTCTCCCCCAGCTTGAGGGGAGTGTGACCGTAAAACGTTGGAACCTTCATCAGCATATCCTCGTAGCGGTCTGATCGCGCAGGTGGCTGTGGTGAGAGGCTAGCCCTCGGTAAGAATTGGATCGGTAAGGCGCTGGTACCCGGTGGGAGGCAAGTAGCGGCCGGTTAGCCCGGTGCTGGAGAGAGCGTCAGGTACACTGTGGCTGTCGAACTGCATGATTCCCGGGAGCAGGGGCTCGACGTACTTTCTGACCTTTTGTTGCTGCGCGGCTATTGTCTGAGTGGCGTCTATGGTTACTAGGCCGTACTCATCAGTGAGCCTGCCGTATTCCTCCAGGAGGCGGCCCTGGAACTTGCGGAAAGACTCCTCTCGGCTGGAGGAGAGCCCCAGGTCCTGCCCCGACTCATAGAAGCCAAGCTGGTCCCGTCCAGTGACGATCCGGCGGATCGATTCATCCAGGGGCACTTTAAAATAGAAGGCCAGGGAGGGCCGGATAGCGAAGGAATAGACGCGGCGCAGCCATTCTCCGTTGACCCCGCGGGCTGTGTCTCTGGCAAGGGCGGTGTAGACATAACGGTCGGCTAGAACTATGGTGCCCGACTTCAGGGCGGGTATAACTTGGGTGTAGACTCGGTTGGCGAAGTCGGCGGCGTGGATCAAGCTGAAGGACATGGGAGTCAGCATTCTCTCCTGCTTACCCCGTTTGGTAGTCCGCTTGACTATTGGTGAGGAGTTCCACTCGGTGAAAATGGTGACGTAACCAAGCCTCTTCAGCCATTTGCCCAGCAGGTCAATCTGGGTGCTCTTGCCGGAGCCGTCTATGCCCTCGACGATGATCAGGCGGCCAGGGTACTTGCCATCTTGGGGATGATTCCCGTACCTCTGGCCCATTTGGAAGTTCGCGCTCAGGTCGTTATCTGTCATCTCTACCCTCGTACGATGCGCAAAGGTTGGTTGAACTCTGCATTCCAGCGTTCCTGAAGATGCGGGGCCGAGGCCCGGGCCCAAGCCGGGGTGACTATGGTGACTAATTCCTCCCCGGAAGCGTTTGGAGTTTCACTTTTCTCCGGCGAGATGGTAACACATTCCAGCGAAAAATCAGGCGGCAACCTGCGCTCGATTTCGTCGGTGGCCAAGAGGATGGCAGCTGCCTGGCCGACGAACCGTTTGTCGGTGGGCGTCAGCGCGGCCGAACGGAGGAAGGGTTCGATCAAAGTCTTGTCCTCGGCAGCCAGCAGTATTGAGGCTATCTGGGCGCACTCCCTGTGGGTAAATCCTGGCAGATCAGACCGGGTGACCAGGGCAGCGGCCCTGTCGTAGCGGTTGTAGAAGTCTATTGAGCTGCCGACGTCCAGAAGAAGGGCGGCGCATCGGAGAGACGAGGTAAGACGGCGGTGACGGCCCCGCCAGACGGCCTCTGCAATACGGCCGGCGATGTTGGCCCTCCGTGCCCCGCGCCGCGAGAACCGAGGGGCGAAGCGTTGGGTCAGGTCCAGCAGGCCGTCGGCCCGGACCTTGGAGCGTTTCGGCAGAGAGATAGTCTTATCCGTGTCTATAGGGCCTGGATGCCGAGCCAGACCCTCCCGCAACCCCTGCCCCGATACGATTATACCCTTGGCTCCCGTGTGGGAGATCAGAGCTTGTGCTATCAACGCACCCCCGACTATGGAGTGGGTCCGCCTGCGGTTCATGCCGGGGATGAGGGCCCTCTCCTCCCTCGTTGAAGAGGTCATCATCTCCATGAGGATGGCGAGCCCATCGGCGCTGATGTAGTAGCCGTGCATTTTCGGCACAGGATGGGCAGTTCTGCGGCGGTCCAGCTTGGCCAGGAGCCTCATAGAGCCCCCGGACCCGACCAGTGCTCCTCCCTTGGGGAGAGGCGGGATTTTGGCCTCGGATAGAAGGTCTGCGGCGTGTCGGGCGGCAGCGGCCAGGTCTTCCGCCGAGGGTTTGTCGGTCAGCCTGAACAGGTTGGCGAAACGCAAGCTGCCGAGCCGCAAAGAGTCGAGAGTCTTCAGTGAACGGCGTGCGAACTGCACTATTTCGGTGCTGCCGCCTCCCAGGTCCGCGAGTAGACCCCGGGCCACGGGTAGCCCGTGAATCGCGCCGATGAAGCAGTAAGCGGCCTCCTCATATCCCTCGATTATTCGGAATGCGACACCGTGCTTTTTGGTTGCGGCCTCAGTCACCTGGGAGGAGTTGAGAGACTCCCGTAAGGCCGCCGTGCCCACGCCGTGGACTTCCTTGATCCCGTATCCCGAACAGACTTGGGCAAAGTCCTCAATAGCGTCTATTACCCCTGCAACACCTTCTGAGTCCAGAGTTCCGTCGGCGTCGACGTGAGACATCAGGTTTAGGTTCAGCACCTGCTGGGCTATGGGTTCGATGCCCCCGCCGGGATTCAGACGAATGATCTCGGCCCTGGCCGAGCCCGACCCTATGTCGATAACAGCGGTCAGGGAGTCGTTGGATAAGGAAGTGGGGCCTTGCGCCTCGGGGTAGAGGTCATGACGCGGCCTATTTTCGAAGGAACGGAGTTCAGGGACCAAAACGGTGTAGTTTTCTCAGAAGGTGTTTTCCTTTTCAAACACGGAATGACGGATTGCTAGCAAGCCTCTGGTAAGAGGCCGAGGTTCCAAAGCCGATGATAATACAGGCCTTGAAAGGGGCGCAACGTGTCGGGCCCACCTCCTGCTTGCGAATCAACGTATTGCCCTTGATTTCTGTACACCCAACGGACGATGTCATTCACTTACGCGAATTCAGTACAATTGCCATAAATGCATTAGTCCGTGCATAGCATAGGCATATGACTCTTTGACTCATTTATACAGTCTCCGAATTGGAGCGGCCCTGGCCGTTCTCGTCATTGCCGTGAGTGTTTTCATAGGGTGGCAGGGATTGCCCCCGCTCGCGTTGGCGAACGGGGATGACTGGGGGATGGTTGAAGTAAGTGAGGTCACCAAGACCGAGGCTAAGGTGACGATCACCTTCGTCGACGACACCGCAACCGGTGTTGTGCATTGGCGCTACCGCACCACCATGCCGGATGGGCAATGGCTCGGACTCGACAGGGTCTCAGTCATCGGCGGGATCTCCATATTCTCCATGGCTCGGCTGAGCCCCGGGACCGAATATGAGTTGCAGGTGTCTTTGGACGGAGCTTATTCACAGACTGACACCCTATCTAAGAATTTTACAACCGTGCCCCCCGACCCATCCCTTACTGAAGTGATAGTCAAGGATGTCACCGTGTCGGAGGCGACCGTGGTTATAACCATTGCCAACCCGGGTACTTCGACCAAGACGGTCCACGTCCGCTACCGCACCGACGACAGCCAGTCCTGGAACAATCCGCCAATCATCGCAACCACGTCTACAGGCACAGCGACGAAAACGCTGCTCACCCTCAATCCTGGTACCCGCTACGAAGTGGAGGCGTCCTTGGGAATCGGTTTCCTGGCCACCGAGACTGAGTCCAGGACTTTCACTACCCTTCTCCCAAGGGTCTCCAGTGTGAGCGTGGAAGACCTCACTACTTCCGAGGCAACGGTCAAGGTGATCATCGCTGAACCGGGTCTCGATGAAAATGAGGTCCACTTACGTTACGGCATCGTATCCTCAGCACCAATTTCCTGGATTATGCCTTCTCCGAAGACGGTGGTCGGGGATAGAACGGCCTTTGCGCTGACGGGTCTAGCCCCAATCTCCGAATACGAGGTGCAGGCGTCCCTAGATAGCGCGTTCACCACGGAGGTCGAGTCCGCCACCTTCACTACGGCGGCTCCCCCGAGCATCGGATCGGTGAACATGGCAGACATCGAGCAGACTTCAGCAAGCGCCATTGTGAGCATCTTCGACTCGGACGGGACCGCCGTGACGGTCCACCTGCGCTACCGTGAGATGCCCTCTAGAGCTTGGAGCGAGGTCCAACCCAAGACATCTACGACTGATACTGCGGAATTCACATTGTCGGGCCTGACGCCGGACACGGAATACGAGGTGGAAGTGTCGCTGGACAACGGCTTCTCTCTGAGTAAGTCCACCACTTTTACTACCGAAGCAATGACGTCCAGGCCACGCTCCTCAGTGGTGCGGGTCTCCGGGCTCTTCGCAGAAGACATAACGCCTAGCTCGGTGACTGTGGTTGCAATGATCGCTGGCCCGGAAAACCAGGTAACGGTGAATTTGCGTTATAAGATCCAAGGGACGAATACGTGGAGCCGTACAATACGCCGGACCACCGCTACAACCACCGCTCCATTCGAACTTGGAGGGCTGACAACCGCTACGAACTACAAGATAGAAGCGTCCTTAGACCCCGACTTTCCGGTACAAGATTCCGCGTACGATATCTTTACAACTGCAGCGGTTAGGGTTTCGCGGCTCAGGCTGGAAGACATAACCGACACAGAGGCCACCGCGATTGCAGACATTGAAGATCCCCAAGGTAGGACTACGGTCTACTTGCGCTATAGAGCCTTGGGAACGGGGGCTTGGAGCGAACCCCAAAGCCGCATTACTAACTCCAAAACGGTGCGTCTTTTCCTAGCGGACCTCCTGCCGGATACTCAATACGAGGTGGAGGCTTCCTCAGAGGAGAGCTTCCCCGATGATAACTTGGCATTCGAGATCTTTGTCACCGAGCCTGCGCCGAGGGCCTCTAAGGCAAATGTGGAGGGCATCACCGATGTGTCCGCCACAGTTGTAGTGGACATTGACAGTCCACAGGCTCAGATGAAGGTATATCTGCGGTTCCGTGTCGAGGGTACAGGGACCTGGAGCACGCCCAGAAGCCGTACTACTTCCATACCCAGCGCGCGGTTTTCCGTAGCGGACCTGAAGTCTGATACCGGATATGAAGTCGAGACGTCCCTTGACAATGACTTCCCCGCGGACAGCACTGTATCTGTGGTCTTTTCTACGCAACCGAATCCCAAAGTCTCGGACGTGACAGTTGAGGACATAACGGAAAAGAGCGGGACTGCAATTGTGAAGATTGATGGGCCACAACCCCGGACAACTGTTTATATGCGCCACCGAGCCCTTGGAGACTCGGCTTGGAGCGTGCCTCAAACCCGTAGAACCTCTTTGGACACCGCGCGATTTGCTTTGTCGGGACTGATGCCGGACACCGAGTACGAAGTAGAGGTTTCACTAAATCACGACTTTGAGGAGCTCGTTTCTGAGACCTTCCTTACGGCTGCAAAAAGACCGAAGCCATCCTCAGTAACCGGAGGGCCCATTACGCAGACCACGGCCTCTATCATTGTGCATATAGATGACCCTCAAGGCAGTTTGACAATCCATCTGCGTATCCGAATTTGGGGCTCAAATACATGGAAAAATCCTGAAACCCACACAACATCCACCTCCACCGCTCCCTTCGACCTGACAAGCCTTACAGGAGGCACAACCTACGAAGTCGAGGTGTCCATTGAACCAGCCTTTCCTCCTGCGGATACGGTTTCGGCCATCTTCACGACCACCCCTGCGACTAAGGTGTCGGGGGTGAATGTCGGAAGTGTTGCTGCAATAGAAGCCACCGTCACGGTCACAATTGCCCTCGCTGAAGGGAATATCCGGACGGTCTATATGCGCTACCGCGGGCTGCCTGAGGGGGACTGGAGTGCAAGCCAAACGGAAACGGATGCGTCAACAATGGATGCCCTTCTACCGGGCTTGATTCCCGATATGGAATACGAGGTACAGGCCTCGTTGTATGAGACTTTTCCAACTACCGACACCCAAGTACAGAGGTTCAATACTCTTTCCGCACAGCCCATGGAGATGCCAACCCCCGTTCCCGCAGCAACACCCACTCATACGCCTACCCCCGAACCCACATCAACACCCGAGCCCATATTTACCCCCGAACCAACCCCCACATCCACACCCAAGGCCGAGCCCACCATGACCCCCACTCCTCCACCCTCCCCAACACCCACGCCTCCACCGTCTCTCACCCCCACTCCCACGGCAACTCCCAGCCATACCCCCACCCCGACCAATACGCCCAAACCTGCCGAGACACCTGCTCCCAGGACAACCGTAATCCTAACTGCGCCTGCACTATTATCACCCACCCCTGCACCCACCTCGATATCTCAGGCGGAGGAAGAAGAGACCGGGACAGACTTAGCCCTCGTGATCACCATAGTTACATTGGTCATTGCCTTTACTATGGTGCTCGGCTTCTTCGTATACCGCCGGAGAACGGCGAATTAGGGGTAAATCGTAGGCGTGAGTGTATAATGTGACCACAAGAGTTCTTGTGGTCGGGAGGCCGCGATGCCGAGGATACAACTGATACTCTCGGACGAAGAACGAGAGTTGTTCAAAGCTCAAGCACATCGAGAGGGCAAACCCCTTGATGAATGGCTGAAGGCTGCCGCTCGCCAGCGTCTCGGGTGGACACCCCCTACAGCCAGGTCTGGCAAAATTGAAGACCTTGAAGCGTTCTTCCGTAAGTGCGATGAGATTCCAGGACCCGAACGTGAACCCGACTGGGAAGAGTACAAGAAGCTGATTAATGAGGTACGTCCGTCAGTAGCGGACGCCTCGTGATTTTCGTCGATACCAACGTCTTCATTTATGCTGTGGGTAGCAGTCATCCGTTGAAGGAGCCGGCGAAGGAGTTCTTTCGTAGTGCTCGGGACAGTGGCACGCCCCTAGTTACCTCCGTGGAAGTATTGCAAGAGTTGCTCCACGTCTATCGACGCACTGGTAAACTTCAACAATTGAATGATGCGATGTTACTGGTCACAAGTGACATCGCACAAGTGTGGCCTTTGGAGTGGGCGGATGTGGACAAGGCCCGACAACTCCACGATAGCTATCCTGGACTGGCGACTCGCGACCTCTGCCACCTGGCAAGTTGTCAGAATAGGGGCGTTCAGACGATCATGACCTTCGACCGGCCTTTGTTGGCCGCGGCTAGCTCCTGAATGTGCTAATCTGCGCCCAATAGCGCAACCCTTGTCCCTCAATCCCCGATAAGGCTACTGCGAATGGACGACGTCGAGACCCTCGCCCGCAAGCTTATAGCAATCGATTCCCAGAGCCACGTTAGCAACGCACCCCTGGCCGAGTTCGTCTCCGATATCCTCTCCCCCTTTGCCGACGAAATTGAGAGGATCAAGTACACGGACCCCGGCGGCCGTCACAAGGTCTCTCTTGTGGCTCGGATAGGTAAGGGCAGCGGAGGCTTGGCCCTCTCGGGGCACATGGACACGGTGCCGGGTCTGGGCTGGGATGCCGACCCCTTTGAGGTGAGGGTTGAAGACGAGAGAATGTACGGGCTGGGGGCGGTAGACATGAAGGCGGCCATCGCCGCGACACTGGTTGCCGCCGAGACATACGCCAGCATCGGGGCTCAGGCGCCGCTGACCCTCATCTACACTACCGACGAGGAAACCGACACCCAAGGCGCTCGCAGCATAGTCGATGAATCGGAAGTCCTTCGGTCTGTAGAGCCTAGGTATTGCATAGTCGCCGAGCCAACGAATCTGCAGGTGGTCAACGCTCACAAGGCGGCTATCACATTCAGCGCGACGGCTCGTGGCAGGGCGGCTCACAGTTCAAGTGGCAAGGGGGTGAACGCCAACATCGCCATGATCCCCTTCATCCACGATATGGGACAACTCTACGCCGAGTTGGTGGAAGACGAGGCTTACTGGGACCCGAGCTTCAACCCGCCTTTCCCGGACTGGAACATCACCATCGATAACCATGGGACGGCGGCCAACGTAACCGTTCCGCTCAGCACCTGCCGGGTGAACTTCCGCTACACTCCCGCCCTGGACCCGGGCCCTGTGGTGGCTCGGGTGCAGGAGTCGGCGGAAAGGGCGGGGGTGGAGTTGGAATCGTGGAGCAGCGGCCCGCCCCTCTACCTTGCGCCCGACTCTGAATTAGTTCAGTTGGCACTGGAGATTACTGGCGAGCAGGCGCCAATTTCGGTCCCGTACCGCACCGACGCCTGCATCCTTAGCGAGGCCTTACCGTGCATAGTGGTCGGGCCGGGAGACCTGAGGCAGGCCCACACCGTTAACGAATGGGTCAGCGTGGAGCAGCTTCACCAGAGCGTCGACCTATATTTGAAGTTCATACAGGCCGTCTGCCGATAAGGGCAGCCCCGAGACTTAAGGAGGCCCACAGTGTGTGCTATGAAATACCCGACCTGGGAAGAGTTTATGGGCGACTGGGAGGAGTTCATCAAGGGCAGCTTCGGGGACAGGCCAATGTTCCCCACCCTCGCCCCCGAGACTCCCACCTTCATGGGCCTGCCCGAGGCCAAGACGCCGGAAGACCTCAAGGGCGTGGACGCGGCGATAATCGGCGCGCCCTACGTGGCCACAACCCACGATACCTACGCGGGAGTTGACCGGAACGAGTGGCTTTCGGCGCCGAAGAGGGTCAGGCAGCAGTCGGCGCGCTACCAGTCGGGATATATCCAGGAATTCCGGATGGACGTGTTCGACCACTTGAAGGTCGTCGACTACGGAGACGCTCCCATCCCCGCCGAGGTTATGAGAGACCAGTCCCCCGAAAACATACTTAAGGCCCAGGCCGCCGTTGAAATGAAGGTGGGGCAAGTGTTGGATGCAGGGGCCATTCCGGTGGTTATCGGGCAGAACTCTCCGTGCGGGTCCTACGCAATCGCCAAGCCGATAGCCGAGCGCACCGACGGCGCCGTGGGCTGTGTCAGCCTCGACACACACTGGGACATCCAGCCGATAGACTTCCTCTCGCAGGACCCGAGGATTGCCGGCTCGGCTAGCTGGAAGCACAAGATGTACGAGTTTCACGAAAACATGCACCCCCAACACCTGGTCGAGATTGGGGAGCGGGGGATGCTGGAGAGGAAGGACCTGGTCGAGTCATATACCGACCGTGGCGCGCGGTTCATCTCCTCATGGGAGATCCGCGACGAGCTCGGCATGAAGGGCGTGGCCCACGAGCTTGACAGGGCCTACAACGGCACGAAAGCCGTGTACGTGCACTTCGACATGGACGTGATGGGGGGCGCGGGGCCCGCACCCGGAGACATCCTCGGCGAGGCTGTGGAGCCCATAGGCCTGTCAGACTTCGAGATCATCAAGATAGCCCATGAGGTGGGGAAGCGGGGGGTGTCGGGATTCTCTTTCATCTGCATCCCGCCCGGGTCGGCAGTGGTCTACCGGGTGATTGTCTACGTAATCATGTACATGCTCGCCGGAGTGGCGATGGCCAAGAGGGATGGGACTTACTTACTGAAGTAAAATTTGGAATTGCCGCGCCCGGCCTCTCACCGACCCGGCGGCCGCTGATCGGCTGGCATTTCGCGTCCGCCGGTCTCGTAGGTGAACTCTTCATCCCATTCGTAGGGCAAGTCCGTGATCTGGCCTGGCTCGTCGAGCGTGTTCAAAGTGCCGAGAGCGTCCTTGATGATGTTCATCTGGAGCTCTCTGTCGAACGGCTTGCCACATTGATGTCCCAAGGGGAAGTTGACGAACACCGGCCGGGGTGGTTTCACCTGTGCCATCATGTCCTTGACCGAGCCTACGTACACGGTGCTAACGCCAACCTCTTCAACTACCCTCGCCAGCAGTCCAACGGACTGGTGGTCCAGCGGTCAGGCAGGTACGCAGAAGAGGACGTCAACCTTTGCCTGCTTGACTTTTCTGGCGATCTCGGCCGCTAGCTGGGTCTGGAGATCTGTACGCTTGTACATTCTCCCCATTCCGAGTCCGTAGTTGATTTCGGCCAGTTCCCCTATATACCCCTCCTGTTCCAACTCCCGGAATCTGTCTAGAGGCAAGATAACGTTGGGATCCCGGTCGGCGTCATGGTGGTCGTAATAGTTATAGTTGATTATTAGGTCTTCGGCTGGGGTGTCTTTGGGGATCTCGCGGTAGCTTAGCTCGCTTCTGGCATCGGGGTTGAAAGGTTCCTGGTCCCTGCGGGACATCCCCGAGGAGCAGAGAAGCGCAACCTTCGCTTGCTCCAGCGGCTTCTCGAACGGGCTCCAGGTCGTTGTGCGGAACACCGACCACTTGTAGGGTGGAAACCCGTTGCTTTGGTAATAGGAGTTGAGTATGGATACGTAGTCTATGGGCTTCATCTATGACCTCCTTGGTATGGGAGCAATCCCCGCGCCTTCCTCATTAGCCGGCTCAACTTCTCTAGAGCCACCTCGACTGCTCCGGGGCTCCGCGCCAGGCTCACATTGGCGACCATTTGCCGCCCGAGGCGTCCCGGACCCGTTTAAGGATCTAGTCACCGAGGTTGGCGGGTCGATGTTGGTGACGAGTCTATCATTCGGAGTACCCTACTTCAAACTATCCGGGCCCGGGCAACGTCCATCTTCAACTATGGCCGTAGCATTTACAGTTCCGGCTAGCTCACCCCACCAGAGACTAGACTGCCATGCCGTAGCTGCGCTGCACCTTGCCGGGCAGGGCTTCAGAACATTCCTGGCCCTCGAACGTGATGGTCTCGTTCACGATGGTGAAGAGGGATGGGACTTACTTACTGAAGTAAGGGTCTCAAGTAGACAGCCCTTGTCGTTCGACAGCTCTGCTAATCGTCAACGCTCAAAATCGGACCTTCCGAGCGGATCACGGAAATCTCAATGCTGTTGAGAATGTCCTCCCTCGTCGCATCGGTTAGGCTCTTCGCCGCGGCGGCATTGAGGTCGTCCAGAATGGAGTCGGAGCCGTGGTCTCCAGCACAACGTAAGTTCTAATCTGACGCGTCTCGAAGTCGAAGGAGGTTACGGCGTCGAGCACTTCAGGGGCCTCGACCATTGCGAGGTGGACAGTTGGGAGCGCGCTTTGGATCTCCGCCTCGGTGAAGCCTAACTCGATGCGCACTTCGATTGAAACCCCACTATGACTGCCGGTTAATCTTTCGATCATGTCGCTAAGCCCTTCTGGAGCGCCGCCTGAGAAACCAACCCACGCGTGACCGACATCCACGATCTCCGACCCTGTGAAATCCTCGGGAAACGCTTGGCGTATTCCCGAGACCGCCAAGGCAAAGTTGTCGTTCCAGGCATACCGGTCGATGGCTTCCTGAAGAGTTATTCCCTTTCGGTCGGCGACGGATTGTAGGTCTTCTAACTCTGCACTGCTAGGAGGGTCGTCGATTTCCGGCGGCGCCACCTCAGGTAGTGGCGCTTCGGTGAACTGGTCAGGTGAACTTTCAGGCGCTCTGAGTTTGCTGACGATCACCAATTGCCCGGTGTGGTCGTCAACAAGAACCCGATCTCCAAGCGGCTGTTGAAGTTGGGCCTCAACGATATCCACACAATCCCCACCCCCTAGTAAGAAAGGATGGGAGTCGGCAATTACCTTAACCTGGATGTCGACATCCGTCTCTCGCAGCAGGGACATTTCCGGGTCCTTGTTGCAGGAGGCGACAATGAGTGTAAGCCTGTCCGGGGAACGCAGCTCCGCTTTGAGTACACCCACCTCGCTGCGCCACGTATATCCGCCGTGACCGATAAACAAAAACAGCCAAGCTCCAAAAGCCAGCAAACCGATCACCGCAACTGCGACAATTAGGAGTCCTGAACGGCGGCGTAAGAATCCTCTAGAACCGGATCCGTTAGGCACGAGACCTTCTTTCGTTGCCTGTTCCAACGGGACGGGCTTTGGTTTCGGGCTACAGGTCCAAGACAAACCTTAGGAGTAAGGTTCTAGATGTTGTCAAGTTTGGTGGAGACGGGGGAGGGTCGAACTCCCCGTCCAGAAGGTGGCCCCAGAGCGTCTACAGGCTTAGACGGCACTTAAATTTCGCCCGCCGTATCGCAACCGACGACGACG
This sequence comes from Dehalococcoidia bacterium, assembly GCA_965222055.1. Taxonomy (GTDB): domain Bacteria; phylum Chloroflexota; class Dehalococcoidia; order Plut-88900; family Plut-88900; genus Plut-88900. The sequence continues at coordinate 1,582,585 of CBDCTF010000007.1, read as the reverse complement.
ACGGAAGGCTAGCTGAATAGTCTTAACCTGCCCCTCACAGCATTAGGGCAAGAGCACCTCGATTTGCGTCGCCCTGAGACGGCCTTCGAGGAGAGGCCGAACAGGACGGGTTACCTAGTGTCTAGGCAGCCAGTGCGTACTGACGGTTGCCAGTTATGTTTTTGCCGCTGGTTTTACGAGTCCCACGGCGCCTCGGCCTGCAACCCTGGGTTACCGTGACTCCTGTCGAGCCCACGCGTCCCCAAGCTGTAGATATCAATTTTAACATAAGGCGTGCATTGAGGGATTTATAGGCAGTTCTTGCGACTCTTCGACGGGCTCGGGGGGAGGCGGCGGCCACGCCCAAGGTAACCAGTCGGTTGCCCCTACGGGGGAGGGGATATTGAATTGTGGTGGGTGTTTGTGGGTTTCTGTCTGGTAGCCGGGGGATGGCGATGGAAGACGCCCGATGGATGCGGCCCCCGTTCCGGCACTTCGGCTGTTCGGGCGTCTCGGGGCGGAGGCGTCCGGCCGACTCTGGCCCTGGTTGGCGCCGGATGTGGGCGGGGACCGTTTGGGCCAGCAGGTCCGTGCCCGGCTCCGAGGGTTGGCTGTACTGCCAGCGAAGGCAGCGTGGAGGCCCCGAGTCCGGCGTCGGGCCTCGACAGGCGTATATGTCCAAGTTTGCCGGTGCGACCTAGAGCGGGGACCACCGGCACCCGACTGAATGAAGCGGGCGGTGACCGAGGGGGCCTCGGAGTCGGGTCTATCCGACCGCTATTCTGCTCCAATGAGGAGCCTTCTCCGTGAGGAGACTTCTCCTAGAGGGGCTGCATGCACCTAGAGGAGACTTGCTGGAACGTAACGAACCAGGGCGTCTTCCATCGCCTGGGGGTTGGGGGAAGGGGTAGCCGGGGCCTTGGGTAGAGGAGATGGCGTCGTTCACTTGAGCCGGGGGCGGCGTGTGGGCTGGTCCTCGGGATGGGCTTAGACGTTGAGTCCTTGGGGGCCGGGGCTGTGGTTCCCCATGTGTTTTGGTTCCTCCTTGGGTTTAGGGTGAGTGACGGGCCAGTCGAGGGTGAATATAGTACAAGTGTTTTGCTTTGGTCAAGGGGTTCGTGTCACATTTGGGAGGGAACACCACCCCATTCCGTTCTTGAGACCCTTCGACTCCGCTCAGGGCGAACGGAATTCCCCGCCCTTGGGGATGGATTCCGGCTCTCGGCGGCCGGAATGACGGATGGGGGAGGGGTTGGATTGACGCCGCGACGGATTAGCAGTGCGTGGGCGCCCCCCGCTCGACCCTTCGAGGGCCTCAGGGTGAGCGGCCCCTCCCCTCTGGATTCCCGATCGGGGTACGGGAATGACGGGGGGTGAGGGAGGGTGGGGAGCGCCTAGCCGCGGTTTATGCCGGTTTCTTTGAGCATGGCCCGCTGTATCTGCCTATCGGCCTCCCGGCGTGCGATGGCCGCTCGCTTGTCATAAAGTTTGCGGCCGCGCGCCACCGCGATCTCCACTTTCGCCTTATGGTGCTTGATGTAGAGTCTCAGAGGCACCAGAGTCAATCCATTCTCCTGCACCTTGGATGAGAGGTAGTCGATCTGGCCGCGGTGCATCAGCATCTTTCTAGGACGCATGGGTTCGTGGTTGGAGCGATTGCCGTTGGAGTAAGGCGATATATGGGCGTTGAAGAGCCAGAGTTCGCCGCCTTCAGGGCGTGCGAACGCATCCCGGATGTTGACCTTGCCGTCCCGGATGGACTTGATCTCTGTGCCCGTGAGCACGAGTCCTCCTTCGAACGACTCCAGGATGTCGTACTCAAAACGGGCCTTGCGGTTGACGCTGATGGTTTTCATGGTAGGTACAAACGTTATCCCGATATCGAAAGCACGTGCTCAATGGCGGCTTCCAGCTGGACGTCCTTCTGGGCTGCCAGGTCGGCCTCGGTGAAGGAGACGAGGATGTCCGGTTCGATGCCGAACCCCTCAATCACGTCGCCGTCGGGGGTGAACCAGCGGGCAAAGGTAACGTTCAGCCCTGAACCGTCAGACAGGCTGTATAACCGGGTGACGCTTCCCTTGCCGAAGGTCGGGAGCCCGATAAGCTGGGCCCGACCCCGGTCCTGCAGTGCGCCCGCCAGCACTTCTGCGCCGCTGGCGCTGTGCGCGTCAACCAGGACGGCAAGGGGCACGTCCAGGGCTGTGCCGCCGTCGTCAGCCTCCCAGTCAGTCCTGCTGCCATTACCTTCCATCTCAATTAGTACCAGGCCGCCGTCCAGGAAGAAATCGGCAACCTGGACCGTCTCCCGCAGCAGTCCACCCGGGTTCTGACGCAGGTCCAGGATGAATCCCTTAGCTCCTTGGGACAGGGCTTCTTCCAGGAACGCCTCTGTCTCACCGGGGGTGCGGCGGGTAAACAGGTGGATTCTGATTCGGTATATGTCGTCGTCAAGAGATTCCATACTGACACTGTCGATTGGAATATTGCCGCGCAGGATGACCACTCGCTCGGGGTCGTGGTCCAGCAGGTGCTGGATCAGAAGCTCGACAGGCGTGCCTTCCGGCCCCCGGATGCGCAGTATCGACTCCCGCAGGGTGATGGAGTTCGCCTCGATTCCGTCGATCTCCAGGATGATGTCGCCGGCCAGGATTCCGGCGGCCTCGGCGGGAGAGTTTTCCATCGGGGATATGACTATTGGGTACCCCTCGCTATTGGTGCCCACGTATGCCCCGATCCCGTGGAACGAACCCTCCAGGTCCGCCTGGTCGAACCTGAGATCATCCCGGGACAGGTAGGCTGTATATGGATCGGCCAGAGCCCCCAACATGCCTCGGATGGCGGCCGTGTTCAGGTCTACCAGCCCCAACGCGGTATCGGAAGGTTGGGTGTATGCGTACGCGAGGACCTCGTAGGCCTCCTCCAGCTCCTCGCCTCCCGGCACCGAGAAATAGTTCTCCTCCAGCTCCAGGTCGTATTCCAGGGCCCGAGCCTCGGCTATGGAGAGGGACGTGTCTTCGGTAGCTTCCAGGATGCCAAATATGGCCCCGTCGCTCAGCACGCGCGCGTCTACGTTGTCGATATCCACGTACTCCCGCTGGACTATGCGCCAAACTTCGTAGAGGGCTCGGGCTTCGTCTGGCAGGCTTATGGTGAGCGGCTCCTCATTAGGTTCCGCAGTAGCCGTGGATTGGGGGCCGGCGTCGGAGGTGGATGTAATGGCGGTCGAGTCCACGGGCGTTGCATCCCCGCCGCCCCGGCAGGCGAACACGAGGGCGATGACGGAGATGAGAAGAATGACTGTAGCGAGCCGTTTGTAAATGGGCAATGTATTCTAGCCTCAAGGGCGGAACGAAGATAATTACATTTGTATCCAGGGCTTAAGGAAATTTTAGCATAGCCATAGGGCGCCTCCAATTCGGAATCGGAAACGTTGACACATCGGAAGGCGTGTCCATAGAATCGTAGTCCCCGCGCCCCCGAACCCGAGTTGATCCCATTAGTGAGGCTGGCATGGCGGTCGGAAGGCAAATTTACGAACTGCATCAGCTGGATGCTTCAATCCTCGATACGGACGCCGCCCTGGCTCTCGTCAACCGCAAATTGACGGACGATTCAGAGCTCCGCAAAGCCGAGGCTGTCCTGGGTCGAGCCCAGGAGAAGCTCGTCGGCGTGGGGCGGCGTCAGCGTGAAGCAGACGCCCTTATGAGCGACATCCAGGCACGCCTCGGCCCTCTGGAGACAAAGACCTACGACGGCTCCGTCGGCAATCCCCGCGAGCTCCAGAGTATGCAGCGCGAGGTGGAAAACCTCAAGAAGCGACTTTCCGATGCTGAGGACAGCTTTCTAACTATTCTTGACGAGCACGATGCTGCATCAAAGGTTGCTGCTGAAAAAGAAGCCCAGCGTTCCGCCGCCAAGAAAAATAGGAAGACCGAGTTAAAGGACCTGGCTAACGATAAGGACAAGCTGGAATTCGATCTTCTTGAGCTTTGGGAAAAGCGGGACGGCAGGGCCTCTGCGTTGGACACGGACCCGAAGAGACTGTACGAAACTCTTCGCGGGTCGCTGGGAGGGTCGGCCGTAGCGACCATCGGGCGCGGCATGTGCAACATTTGCCGCATTTCTTTGCCAATGAACGTGGTCCAAAAGGCCAGGGCCGGCAGAGAGCTGTCCCAGTGCCCTACCTGCTCAAGGATCCTGTGGGTCGAGTAATTTACGTCTCCCCCACCTCCCTCGGCCTCACGTCGAAAGGAATGACGGCGTGATCAGCAGGGCTATCATCCAGACTGACGGCGCGTCCCGCCGAAACCCGGGGCCCGCGTCCATCGGCGGTGTGATATGGGACGAGGACGGCGGAGTACTGGCCGAAATCAGCGAGGCTATAGGCATCGCCACCAACAACGTGGCGGAGTACAAGGCGCTGGTAGAGACACTGGCCAAGGCCCTGGAACTGGGTATCCGGTTTGTCGACATCCGGCTTGACTCGGAGCTGATAGTCAGGCAGGTCAGTGGCCGGTACCGGACCAAGAAACCCGAGTTACAGAAGCTCCTGTCTCAAGTCCAGGGACTCCTGCAGTCATTCGATGGGTACACGATCCGGCACATGCCCCGGGCACAGAATCGCCACGCCGACGCCCTCGCCAACCGCGCTTTGGACGAACGCTGAGTTTGACCTGCCCGCAAGCCTAGCATAGTCTTGAGTGGGACCTGGAGGCCGGGTGGCCGCCCGCCTCGGCGGGAGGAAAGTCCGAGCTCCACCGGGAAGGATGCTGGGTAACTCCCAGGAGGGGAAACCCTACGGAAAGTGCCACAGAAACATACCGCCCGCCAATGGCGGGTAAGGGTGAAATGGCGAGGTAAGAGCTCACCAGTAGTCGGGAGACCGGCTAGCTGGGCAAACCCCATCCGGAGCAAGGCCAAATAGGAGGACAATGGGACCCGGCCCGTCCTCGGGTTGGCTGCTCGAGCCCGGCGGTAACGCCGGGCCTAGATAGATGGCCACCATCCGCCTCAGGCGGATACAGAACTCGGCTTATAGGTCTCCGCAGGTCTCGGTGGGGCGGCGACGCACGCGTCGCCGCCCCATTCTTTGTTGAAGGCACCGTGCGCAGACATATATACTGGGCTATCGCCCTCGTTTAGCCTTGCCGGGAGGTATCTATGACGACCTTGAAGAAGGCCCCCGAAGCCGCCGAGACTCGGTCCCCGACCGCCCATCCCCTCGACCCCCTCACCCCTGGTGAGATAGTCCGCGCCGTGGGAATACTGAACCGGGACCAGGTCATCGGGCCGCGGGTGAGGTACGAGACGGTCGTCCTCAACGAACCACCCAAGGACGACGTCCTGGCCTACGACGGGACGCAATCCCTGCCTCGTGAGGCTTTCATCTGCATCCTGGACAACGACTCCCGGCGCACCTACGAGGCCGTCGTCTCTCTCTCCGAGGACACCGTGAAGTCGTGGAATCACATCCCCGGCGTCCAGCCCAAGATCATGCTGGACGAGTTCTACGAGTGCGAACAGGCGGTCAAGCAGGACCCGGCCTTCAAGGAGGCCTTGGCCCGGCGGGGCATCACCGACATAGACCTTGTGATGGTAGATCCCTGGTCGGCGGGAAACTACGGGATCGATGGCGAAGAGGGGATGCGGTTGTCCTATGCGCTGTGTTGGCTCCGCTCCAGCCCCAACGACAACGGCTACGCCCGCCCGATCGAGGGTGTCGTCCCGGTGGTCGACCTCAACGACATGAAGGTACTGCGGGTTATCGACCACGGCGTCGTGCCCCTACCCCCGAACGACGGCAACTACTCCCGGAACTTCATCCACGAGTTTCGGGAAGACCTTAAACCCATAGAGATCACCCAGCCCGACGGCCCCAGTTTCACGGTGGATGGGTGGCACGTTTCCTGGCAGAAGTGGGACATGCGCCTCGGGTTCACTCCCAGGGAGGGCCTGGTTCTCTACGACATGGCTTACACGGACCAAGGGCGTCGACGCCCGATCATCTACCGGACCTGCCTGTCCGAGATGGTGGTCCCCTACGGCGATCCCAATTCGCCCCACTTCCGCAAGAATGCCTTCGACGCCGGAGAGTACGGCATCGGCAACCTGACCAACTCCCTCACCCTGGGCTGCGACTGTCTCGGCGAGATTCACTATTTCGACGCCGTAACCAACAACACCCAGGGCGGCGTCATGGAAATTCCCAACGCCATATGCATGCACGAAGAGGACTTCGGAATCCTCTGGAAGCACGTCGACTGGCGGACGGGAGAGACCGAGGTGCGCCGCTCCCGCCGGCTCGTGGTCTCCTTCATTTCCACAGTCGGCAACTACGAATATGGTTTCTTCTGGTACTTCTACCAGGACGGGACGATCCAGTACGAGGTCAAGCTGACCGGGGTGGTCAACAACTCGGCAGTACCCCCGGGCCATGTGCCTGAGCACGGGACTTTGATTGCCCCTCAACTCGCGGCCCACATCCACCAGCACTTCTTCAACGTCAGGATGGACATGGCGGTGGATGGGCGGAATAACTCGGTGTACGAGGTAAACAGCTACGCATGCCCCGCCGACGAAAACAACCCTTACCACAACGCCTTCTACGCCGAGAGGACTCAGCTAAAGACCGAGTCCGAGGCCCAGCGCAACATCGACCCATACTCGGCCAGGTATTGGCTCATAGCGAACGAATCTGAAACCAACTACCTGGGACAGAAGACGTCCTACAAGCTGATGCCCGGAGAGAACGTGCTGCCCTTTGCTCACGACGATGCCTCGGTCATCAAAAGAGCGGGGTTCATGACCAAGCACCTCTGGGTAACGCCCTACGACCCCGCAGAGATGAATGCCGCGGGCGATTATCCCAATCAGCATCCGGGTGGTGCCGGACTCCCGGCCTTCACCAAGGCCAACCGTAGCCTCGACAACACCGACCTGGTGGTCTGGTACACCTTTGGACATCACCATGTCCCCCGCCCCGAGGATTGGCCCGTCATGCCCGTGATGTACACAGGTTTCAGCCTGAAACCCGTCAGTTTCTTCGACCGGAATCCCGCCCTGGACGTGCCGCCCTCCAACCACGGGAACGGCCATCACTGCAACGGCCACCAAAGCTCGTGCCACGCGTGACCTATGGATATTTCAAGCACAACCGAAATCGGGGCGGAAGAACTTAACGCCGTATTGCCTGACCTGACCGGCACGCTCAACCTTGCCGGGCTGGATGGTCCGGTCACCGTCTACCGAGACCGGTGGGGCATACCCCACGTCCAGGCTTCCTCCCTGCACGACGCGTTCTTTGCCCAGGGATTCGTAACGGCTCAGGACCGGCTTTGGCACATGGACTGGGACCGCCGGCGAGCCTTGGGGAGATGGGCCGAAATAGCAGGCCCCGCAGGCGTCGAGCAGGACAAGCTGATGCGCAGGTTTCGGCTCGGCGCAAGTGCAAAGGCCGACTTCGAAGTTGTGAGACCGGACACGCGGGCCATGCTCGAAAGCTATGCCCGGGGCGTCAACGCATTTATTGAGACCGCCGCCGAGTTGCCCATCGAGTACCGGATCATAGGCTCGGGGCCCGAGCCTTGGGAACCCTGGCACTCGATGGCAGTATTCAAGGTGCGCCACATCCTGATGGGCTCCTTTGAGCGAAAGCTGTGGAATACCCGTATGGTCCGCCGCCTCGGCTACCGGAAGGCTCAGGAAGCGATACCCGAGTCCCGGCCGGGCGAGTTGCTCATCGTACCGCCGGGGGCGGAATACTCAGGTCCGACGGATAAGTCGCTGCCGGACTTCCTCGAAGGGGCTGAGTGGCCAGGGCTTCCTACACGGGAAGAGGGTGGAAGCAACAACTGGGCGGTGCACGGGAGCCGGACCGCCTCCGGCGCACCTCTCCTCGCAGGGGACCCGCATCGGGGGCTGGAGGCGCCAAGCGTCTACTACCAGAACCACATTGCCTGCGACGAATTTGATGTTGTAGGGCTCTCGTTTCCGGGCGTGCCGGGGTTCCCCCACTTCGGACACAACGCTCACGTCGCCTGGTGTGTAACCCACGCCATGGCCGACTACCAGGACCTTTTCATCGAGCGGTTCAAGAATGACGATCCCCGTTTCTACGAATTCAAGGGCGAGTGGGAACCCGCCGAGGTCTCGACCGAAGTCATACAAGTCGTAGGTCGGCCTTCGGAGGAATTCGAAATCATCTCCACGAGACACGGTTCTATCGTGGCAGGAGACCTGGCCAAAGGGACCGCCTTGGCTCTCAGATACACTGCGACCGCCGAACCCATCAAGGTCTTCGACTCGATAAGTCGGATGCTCACTGCCGCCTCCGTTGACGAGATGGACGAGTCGATGCGGGACTGGGTTGATCCAGCCAACAACTTCGTCTGCGTAGACGTGCAAGGCGACATAAAGTATCTGACCCGGGGCCGATTACCTATCAGACCCAAGGCCAACGGGTGGGTCCCGGTTCCCGGCTGGACCGGCGGCTACGAGTGGTCCGGCTACGTCCCCTTCGAGGAAATGCCAAGGTCTCGGAACCCCGAAACCGGGTTCATCGTCACCGCCAACAACCGCATCGCCGACGAAGACTATCCTTACTACATCGGCCTGGACTACGACGGCGAGCATCGAGCTAGGTGTATCTTTCAGGCGCTCGAAACGCTTGCCTCGGCTACGGTTGAAGACATGGCCTCTGTGCACGGGCTGCGTATGTCGGTACCGGCCCGGGAGCTGTGCCAGATGCTGAACGACGTTGAGATGCGCACCGAAGCGGCCGCAGAGGCAAAACGCCTGCTCCATTCATGGGACCGCCGGATGGACAGAGACCGCCCAGAGCCAACTATCTTTAGCGCCTTCCATGATGCCCTTGCCGAGGCTTACTCCGCGTCCATACTCGGGCCCCTGGCTGAAGAAATGGCCGGTGAGACTGGACGCGGAGCGCCATCCTGGTACGGGCGCACAAAGTCGAGCCTGCACGATGAGTTCAAGTCGGTTCCCTCTTCCGGTGAGATGAGCGAACCCCACTCTCTGCTCGCCGGGGCTTTGGAAACAGCAGTTGCTAAGCTGAAATCTTGGCTCGGGGATGAGATGTCCGAATGGACGTGGGGCCGAGTCCACAGAACGAGTCCCAGGCACGCCCTGTCCTCTGCCTTCCCCAATCTGGCCCAGGAACTAAATCCCCCGTCTGTGGGCACCCACGGAGACGGCTTCACGCCCTTGGCTGGCTCCTACTCGGCTGCGGAGCCATACACAATAACGTCGGCTTCCATGGCCCGGTACGTGTTCGATACATCGAACTGGGATAACTCCCGCTGGGTCGTGCCCCTGGGGGCTTCAGGGCATCCGGGAAGCCCTCACTACTCCGACCAGGCCGAGACATGGGCCAACGTTGCCCTTCTACCCATGCTCTACGACTGGGAAACGGTCTCCCGGCAGACCGAGACCTATCAGTCGCTGTTGCCGGCGATCGAATAAAAGACCCGCCTCGCGGGCTCAGGCGATGTTTCTTCTTCTGGCTATGAGGTCGTGTGTTTTGAAACCTGCAATAGGGGCGCTCAGACGGCCATGGGACGCCTACATTAAATCCCAAGCCCCAAAACAGACCCCTTTTTCTATTGACCGAAGGGCACACGTATGAGATGCTTTTAGGCGTCATGCGTGGGCCGATAAGCGCAGTTGATATTAGAGCGTCCGAATGGCCCGAAACATTTTTATTCTAAGGTAGGGAAAACAGATGCAAGGCTATTGCGTAAAGTGCCGAGCCTCCCAAGAGATCAAAGACGCTGAGCAGATCACCATGAAGAATGGCAGGCCTGCCACCCGAGGCGTCTGCCCGGCCTGCGGGACTAAGATGTTCCGCATCGGCAAGTCCAGTTAGCTAATATCCCGGCCTCGAATCTTCCAGCCCATAGTTGGCCCGAGGCAAATTCCGCTCCCGTATAACACCACCAGGTCTGACGGCCTGTTTTTGATAAAGTGGGAGCGACGTCTTATCTACCCGTCTTCCACTCAGCGATAGCGAGCGCTTTTAGCGTTCGTTGATCGTTACTGCCACTGGGAAGTGGTCTGATGCTTGACTCCGGGTGGATGCGTATTCCGCCGACTCCAGGTCTGGGCTCGTCCATACATAGTCGATGCGCTGGTGGGGCTCATCCGACGGGGACGTGAACCCCTCGCCCGGGGCCCCTGAGTCGATGAATGAGTCCAGAAATCCGGCTTCTTCCAGCATGGTAATCTCCGGGTCTCCCGGCCTGCCGTTGAGGTCGCCCAGGAATACGGTTCGAGATGAGCCGGCCCACCTTTCGACTATCGCCTCGGACTGAGGCATTCGGTGTTCGCCATCGTCCCGGCCGGCGTGGAAGTGCGTGGCGATAATCCGTAGCGGCTCCTCGTCCCCGATGTCAATCTCCACCCAGAGGAATCCTCTGTCCAGGGACAAGTCGTCGTTGTTGGGCATTTCGTGGTTTTCCGAAAGGACGATGGGATAGCGGCTGAACACCGCGTTGCCCCATACGGAGTCGGCGGCGGGACCCCAAGCGTAGTCCATCTCGAGCCGCTGGGAGAGCCATGTCAGTATGTCGACGGACCCATCGACCAGCCAACCCCGAGACACCTCTTGGAGGGCCACAATGTCCGGGTTCTCAGCCTCGATCACACGGGCTATCTCCTCCAGCTCAAAGCCGCCTTCGGCGCCGAATCCCTGGTGGATGTTGTAGGCCATCACCCTGACAGGCAGCCCGTCCCCAGCCTCGACCTCCGGCTCGGTCCAGGTAATGGTCAGGATTAAGGGAGACAGCATAAGCAGGGCCGCCAGCCGTCCCGCCCATACAAAAGGCGTCCGGGGCCTCTCCACCGACCTCGCCCAAGTCCCCACCCAGACCGTTACGCCAATCAGTAGCGCCGCCCCCAAAATGATCGCCCGTTGAGGCAGGCCGACGCTAATGTCGTAGGCGGCGTAGTAGAGGAAGACTGCGCCGAGAAAGATCAGCATCCCCACGCCCGAGAAGAGCGTGACCGAGGTAAACCTCCTGCCTTGTAGTTCGGGGCTATTCCGGGACGCGAGCGACGCCAGTAGCAATACCAGCAGCAGATGCCCGATAGGCATGATGGTCGCGGCGAGTGCCCCGCTCTGCTCCGCCAGCAAACCGACTATCAACAGGACGGTCGCGGCCGGAATCAGGACGAGGGCCAGAGGTCGGCGCAAGCCCATCACGATGGATGCCAAGGCGAGGCCCACCAGGTTGGATGCCACGATCAAGGCCAGAACGCCGGGCTGGTCCCACCCGATCAGCGCTGTCTGCTGCCCGATGTTCTGGAAATAGAGCATCTCCAGGAAGAGGAACGGCCCGAGGGCCAGCAGGAGCAGCGAGCCCCGATAGCCGGGTGGTTGCGCCTCCTGGCCTCGGCTGCGCATTGAGATGATCTTCGCCGATCCCGTCAGTCCTCCAGCCAGAAGTACCGCTATAACGTCCGCGCCCACATTGTTCTGCCATGAGAGGTCGACAGTGCCAAAGCCGCCTTTGATTGCCGTGTCCAGGGCCACGCCGACCAGGAGCCCCAGCAACCACATTCCACCATCTATTCTCTTGCCGTTCGATACGAAGGATGCGCTGGCCGGGATCGCCCACAGGAACAGGACCGCTCCCGCAATCGACAAAGCGAAGTCGACGACGGCTACGTCTACGAACTGGATGATGATGCGAGCTGCCCACAATCCCGCGGCGCTCAGTTGCAGCAATCCCCCGGGGCCCATGCCCCGTGCCACGACGGGTGCCAGGAACACCATCAGGAAGCAGAGAAAGGCCACTCCCCCAACCCCGACTGTCGAGACTTCCCGGGCCTCCCGCAGGTAAAAGAGCAGGCTCGACATGAACAGCCGCAGCATCTCAATGCCCACGGCAAAGAGGAGCGTGATGAAGATGAAATGCCAGATGCTGGATCGGGCGCCGGTGTTCTTTTCTCCGGTGGTCATGGGTGAGCCTCCCCCATCAGCTGGTCCAGCCGTTCGTCGCTTATCCCGAAGAAGTGCCCGACCTCGTGGATTACCGTCTGTCGGACCTGCTCCTCTACTTCTTCGTCGGTCTCACAAATGGCCTCTATGGGCCTCTGGAAGATGAATATCCGGTCGGGTTGGACACCGGTGTGGAAGACGCTGCGTTCCGTCAGAGGAATGCCGTCGTAGAGACCGAGCAGGTCCAACGGATGGTCGAGTCCGACAGAATAAAGCTGCTCGTCAGACGGGTAGTCCATGATGACGCGGGCCATGTTGCCGTCGCCGAGGATCTCGGCAAACTCGGTCGGCAGGCTAGCCAGGGCCTTGTCCACCAGCTCGTCGAAACGGCTTCGCTCGATGATATCGCCTCCAACGGTCGGGGTTCGGGGCCATTATAAGCCGCGCCGAGGTGCAAAGCTCAGCATGAGTCGGGCTGTTGAGTGGTGAGGGCGCTAGGCATTACACTATATCGTCGATAGGCTAGTTAACCAAAGAAAGCAGCGACGACAATGGCGGCTTCACAGAGCTTTTCATGCACCAAATGTGGGCACTCCCGGTTTGAGGTCGAAGAAATCCGGACCACGGGTAAGATTTCCAGGTTCCTCAACATCCAGAACAAGAAATTTACAGCTATAGTCTGCGCCGGATGCGGCTACACTGATCTCTATAGAGGCGACACTTCCAAACTGGCCAACGTGCTGGACTTCCTGGCAGGCTAACCGCGACCGCAGGAGAATTACATGACCGTAGGCCACGAAATGATCGCCGACGTGCTCCAGGAAGCAGGCATAGAATACGTTTTCGGCATACCCGGCGGAAGTACCGGCGCCATCTACGATTCCCTTTATGACAGACCGGGTGTCAGGGCGATTCTCGCCCGGCACGAGCAGGGCGCTGCCATCATGGCCGACGCTTATGGCCGCGCCACGGGCCGACCCGCCGTGGTCATGGGTCAGGGCCTTTTTATCGGCTCAAATGCGTCCTTCGGCATCATGGAGGCCCAGCTAAGCAGTTCTCCTATGGTTGTCCTCACCGACACCTCAGACGGGGACATGGCCCAGCACCCGGCCAACCAGTCGGGGTCGGGGGAATACGGCAGCATTGACCTGTTGGCCATCTTCCGTGCCATGTCCAAGTACACAACCCTTGCCACGACTCCCAAGGAGGCCGTAATAGGGCTTCAACTAGCGATGAAGCATTCCTTAAGCGGGAGGCCGGGGCCCGGAGTGGTCCTTATGCGCAGCCGAGCGCTTGTGGGGGAGGTGGACGTCGAGTCCGCACCCTTTATCCACCCGACCCAGGGCTATCTGAACACCAAGCCCTCCGTGGCCCGCCCCGAAGACGTGGAGAGGGCCGCATCCCTCCTCGCCGAGGCCAAGTTCCCCGTGATAGTGGCGGGCAACAGCGTCCACATGGCCAATGGCCATTCACAGTTGCAACGCCTTGCCGAGATGCTGGGCGCGGGAGTCGCCACCTCCTACAAGGGAAAGAGCGCCCTCCCCGAGACCCATCCCCAGGCCCTCGGCATGGTGGGCCAGTACGGCCAGCAGGCCGCCAACACCGCGGTGGGTAGCGCCGATGTGGTGCTGGTGGTCGGTGCCAAGCTCTCCAGCCAGGAGACCGTCGGAGAAACACCGTCTCTTTTCAACCCCAAGAGGCAGACTATCATCCAGATCGACGTTGAAGAACGTAACGCCGGCTGGTCCTTCCCAATTGAACTTGGACTGATCGGTGATGCCAAAGAAGTGATGGCCCAGCTCATTGAGGCTCTTGACGGCGGCGACAAAGACAACAGCGAGAGAATCAAAGCCCTCGCCGCGCTGAAAAAGCAGGCCTCCTACTACAACGATCCTGAGCTTTTTATGGACTCGTCTCCCGTTATGCCCCAACGCCTCGTTCGGCTGCTGCAGGAGACCCTGGACCCCTCGACAATTATCAGTCTGGACGCGGGCAACAACAGGGTCTGGATGTGTCACCACTTCCAGTCTCAGGAAGCCAAGACCATATACGCCCCCGGCGGTATGGCGGGGATGGGCTGGAGCCTGCCTGCTGCCCTCGCTCTCAAGCTCGTCCACCCCGACCGGCCCGTCGTCGGTGTCACGGGGGACGGAGGCTTCATGATGTCCGTCCACGCACTTTCGACCGCCGTCCAGTACAATCTTCCCGTGGTCTACGTCGTGCTCAACGACTCCTCGTTGGGGATGGTGAGGCACCACCAGGGCGAGAAAAGCATTTCCTCGGAATTTGCAAAAACCGATCACGGGGCCATATGCCGCTCGATGGGCGGCTACGGAGTCCAGGTCAGTGATTCCAGGGAGGTGCCGGACGCGTTGAGAGAGGCCTTTGCCTCGGGAAAACCCGCCGTCGTGGACGTGCTGATCGACCGAGGCCCCAACCCCGACGACTTCCGTGCCACCGCGCGGAGGTTGACGGATACCTAGAATATCTACGCCCACCATGCACCTGGAACATAGGGCGTGTATTGTTTTCAAAAGGTATATGAGAGGTGTGAATCATGGGAGGCAACGTTAGTACAACCTACAAATACGGAGATGAGGAGTTTCAGATTGACAGGACTGACAGGCTTTCAATCGTTGTCAAGGACAAGGAAAACATTGTAACGATTAAGGTTGATAGAACTGAAAACTATGACGTCCGCCGAGAGGACGGCTGGGGAGCCTGGCATACAAGCTTGGACGAAGCATTGCAGCACGCGTGTCGCCTTCTAGTGGGAGCTCGCACCCAGCTATCCAAAGACCAGCGAGTTGGCGAGATCGACAAGTTATTCAATGAGGTTTTAAGCAAGGAGAGACGCTGATGCCTGAAGGCCCAAGCGTAATCACGACTGAGGGGCCTCGCTTCATCACCATGGAAGAAGCCAAGGAACTCTTTGCAACTAAAGTTGATCTTGCCAACATGGAAACCCGAATCATCAAGTGGACGGCAGGCATGATGATAGGTGGCATAGCAGTCGCAGCCGCTGTTGTGTCGGTATTGATCAAACTCTTAGACTAACTGACGAGACACCCACTGCCCAGCGGAATGCACAAATCATGACTAAAGACTTCGACGCGATAATCATTGGCGGGGGCCACAATGGCCTCGTGGCCTCAGCTTATATGGCCAAAGCAGGAATGAGAGTCCTGGTGCTCGAGCGCCGACACCTGGTCGGCGGCGCCTGCGTAACCGAGGAGCTTATCCCTGGCTTCCAGTTCTCTTCATGTGCCTACCTCTCGTGGCTCCTTCAGCCCAAGGTCGTCAAGGACCTGGAGCTTCACAAGCATGGTCTCGAGTTGTACAGGCTCGACCCCCACTCCGCCCGGCCCTTCCCGGACGGGAGCGGCATGCTGTTCTGGGACGACGAGGAGCGGACTAAAGAGTCTGTCGGCAGAATCAGCCCGGGAGATGTCGAAGGGTACACGGCCTGGACGGAGTTCTGGGACAAAGCAGCCGAAATCATGCAGCCGTACATGCTCCAGCCGCCGCCCACCATGGAAGAAGTCGTGGAGCGTGTACGAGGCACCGAGCACGAGGATGTCCTCAATACCCTTGTCACGGTCAGCATGGGCGAGCTTCTGGACCGCTATTTCGAGTCGGAGAAGATCAAGTCCTGTATGGTCTATTCCCCCGACCCCCGGGGCCTTTGGGTCGTCGGCAACGCTCTTCCGTCGGTATACTATGCCTGCAACCGCTACGTGGACCCCGCCGACACCGGACTGCCGAGGGGAGGCATGGGCGGCCTCACCCGTGCGATGGCTGCTTCAGCACGTTCCAGTGGGGTCTCCATACGGACCTCGGCCAAGGTAAAGAAGGTGATCATTAGGGAAGGCAAGGCTATAGGTGTAGAACTCGAGGACGGGGAGCAGATCGAAAGCGCGATAGTAGTATCCAACGCCGACCCCTTCCAAACTTTCCGCCACCTGGTCGGCCTCGAGAATCTTGATTCCGCCTTCTCAGATGCTCTGTCCAAGGCCAAGACTGACCTGACCCACCTGAAATTCCACTGCGCACTGCGGGAAGCCCCCGACTTCTCTCGTCACTTCCCTGACCAGGAGTCGAACAAATACATGGGTATGATGGACATATGCCCATCGCCTGAATACTTCCAGAACAGCTGCCGGGACACTGCAGAAGGCCGCTTCACCGATTCCCCTATTCTCGAGTTTCAAGTTCCTACTGTACTCGACGACTCCCTTGCACCGAATGGCAATCACATACTCTCGGCCTTCATCTTACACGCCCCCCGTGTGTTGGCCTCCGGGTCCTGGGACGACGCCCGGGAGGAGACTGCTGAGAAGCTCATCGACAAGATCACCGAGTACGCTCCCAACTTCCGAGATGCCGTCATCAATTGGGTGTTAATCACGCCTGAGGACATGGAGAGCAGGGTCGGCTTGACCAACGGCAACATCCATCACCTGGACCTGGTGGATTCCCAGATGCTCTCCAACCGACCCCTTCCTGGCTGGTCCGACTATCGGACGCCGATAGAGGGGCTATATCTCTGCGGGGCCGGGACTCATCCGGGCGGGGAGGTGACGGGGGCCCCGGGGCACAATGCAGCCCACCAGGTTATAAAAGACTGGGCCTCCTGACTGAGGCCGGACAATTCTGATGAAACGGAGACCTAGCTAGATGGCCAGAAACGGGTTCAAAGTGTTGGACAGCGACATGCACGTCATGGAGCCTTCCGACCTGTGGCAGACCTACACCGATGCCAAATTCCGAGACCGCGCACCAGAGTTCCGCGGCGTGGACACGAGCCACGGGTTCACCAACAAGTGGATAGTCGAAGGCAGGATTTTCCCAGCCTATTCCGACAGAAAACCCAGGACTGAGGTCCTAGCCGGTCGGCACGAGGCGATAACCGACAGGTTCGCCAAGGCACGTGCCGCCAAGTTCGACAACGTCACCCAACTGGAAGCCCTTGAGGTTGAAGGCATCGACGTAGCGGTGCTGTTCCGCACTTTCGGGGCCCACGTCATCGCCCTCGACGGCCTGGACCCCGACCTCGCTCTCGCCATCTGCGCTGCTTTCAACGACTGGCTCCATGACTTCTGCTCGGCCGACCCGTCTCGGCTCAAGGGCGCTGCCCAGATGCCCATGCACGACGTCGAGAAGGCCACCCAGGAGGCCCGGCGCGCCGTGAAGGAGCTGGGCATGGTGGCGCTCGTTCTACCCTCCAATCCCGTCAATGAACGGCCCTGGTACGACCCCTACTATGACCCGTTCTGGCAAGAAGCCGAGTCGTTGGGAGTGCCGGTCTGCTTTCACGGGTTACAGGGAGCCTACCAACAGCACATCGGGACCCGGTTCCTGGATTCCTTCGTCATAGCCCACGCCGCCACACACCCGATGGAGTTGATGATGGACGTGGGCAGCATGATCGGCGGAGGTGTGCTGGAGCGGTTCCCGACCCTTAGGGCAGGATTCCTTGAAGGCAATTGCAGCTGGCTTCCCTGGTGGCTCTGGCGGCTCGACGAGGAATGGGAGACCTTCGGCCCCTGGGAGAGGACAAAGCTCCAAGGCCCTCCCTCCGACTATTTCCGCCGCCAGAGCTTCATCTCCGTCGACGTGGACGAGTTCATGGTCAAGAACGTTATCGAGACCGTCGGGGACGACAACATTGTCCTCTCCACCGACTACCCCCACCATGACTCCAAGTATCCCGATGCCCTGGCCACCTTCCTGGAGATGGACGTCGTTCCAGAGCCTTCGAGGAAGAAGATACTCTGGGACAACTGCGCTAGGCTCTACGGCATATAAACGTTTGACATAAGTACACCAACGCATTGACATAAAGAGAGGCAGAAATGGACGTTGAGAAGATTAGGGCGCAAATTCCCGTCTGTAGCAACCTTACCTACCTGAACACCGGTTGGTCGGGCCCGTCTCCCGAGCCGGTCCTCGACGCTATCAAGGCGAGGATCGACTACGAGTCGGCGGAAGGACCTGTCAGCAAGCCGGTTCTTGAGTCGGGCCACGACATCGAGGACGGCACCCGCCAGGCCGTGGCAGGCCTTCTGAACGTTGCCTCAGACGAGCTTGCCCTGACCCAAAACACCACCGAGGGCCTGAACATGGTGATGAGCGGCTTCCCCTGGCAGGAAGGCGACGAGATCATCACCTTCGACATTGAGCACCTGTCCGTGATGATCCCCTGCCTGTACGCCGAGCGAAGGCACGGGGTCAAGGTGCGGGTCGTCGAGTTAGGCGCCAACGACGAGTGGGACACGATCCTGAGCAAAGTCGAGGCCCAAATGAGTCCCCGCACCCGGATGATCGCCTTCAGCCACATCCAGTTTTCCTGTGGCCTGCGCTTGCCCCTGGAGGGAATCCGCTCGCTGACCAAGGACAAGGGCATCTACATGCTGGTCGACGGTGCCCAGACCCCGGGACACATCGCCCTTGACCTTTCTGGGTCGGGCGTGGACTTCTACTCGACGCCCGGCCACAAGTGGATGCTCGGGCCGGAGGGCACGGGCGCTCTGTTCATCAGGCGAGACCACATTGAGATGATCAATCCTTCTTACGTCGGGCACAGCGCCGTCAACACTGAGAAAAAACCCCTCGAATTCGATCTTTCCGGGATGAACAAGTTCAAGGTCAGCACCACGAGCGCAGCCCTCGCCGCGGGTTACGGAGCCGCCATCGGCTTCATCAATGACGCCGGCCCCGCAGATATCGAGGCCCGTAACATCGCCCTGTCCAGCTACCTCAAAGCAAAGCTGCTGGAGCGTGGCGGCTACGACGTCCTCTCACCATTGGAAGGCCCGGGCCTCTGCGGTCTCACTTCCTTCCGCTCCGAGAGCGCCACGTCTCAGGAGATAGTCGACGGGCTGTGGGAAGACCACAGGATCGTGGCCCGATCGGTGGGCGGTGTGGACTGCGTCCGAATCTCCTCCGACTTCTATAACACGGAAGAAGAGCTCGACCAGCTCATGGAGGCGCTCTCGGTTATCGTGGCCTAGGCCGTCAGCCTACGCTCGACCAACCGGCCCCGCTTGAACACGGCGGCCACATCCGCCAAGGCGGATGGATTCTTGGTAGGGTCGCCGTTCGCCACCAGGACGTCCGCCTGCTTCCCCGCCTCCAGGGTCCCGACCCTGTCGGAGATGTTGAGAGCCCTTGCCGCTTCGCTGGTGCCCGACATCAAGGCTTCCATGGGCGTCAGCCCAGCCTTGGCTAAAGCCTCGATTTCCCGGGCGAAGTAACCGAACGGGTATGCGCCCCAACCGCAGTCGGAACCGGCCACGAACTTAGCCCCCATTTCCCGTAGGCGGCTGCACTCATCTATCCGCTCCTGCACGGCCCGCTCGCCCTTGGCCAGGTCCTGCTTTTCCTCGTCGCTGAGTTCCTGGGCCTCGGCCTTCTCCCACAGCAGCCTGAGCCTCGACTGCCACATAGCGAGGGTTGGGTTGTTCCAAACGCCCTTTGATACCAGCTTCTCGGCCACGGCTTGATCGAATTGGTAGCTCTCGTCGGGAGCAGCGAAAACGCAGTGTGCGATCATGGAAAATCCTGCGTCGACGGCCATCTCTATCCCCGCCGAGCAACGCGCATGTCCAAAGGTGGGTACGCCCCTCTCTCTCGCCGCGCCCGTAATGGCTTCCAGCTCTTCCAAGCGGAAGGCTGCGGCGTAGGGCCGGGTCCCGAGGGTGCTGCCTCCGGTGGTCATTGCCTTCAGGAAATCCGCTCCCGCATCCAGGTGCTCCTGGGCCTTGGCCCGTGCCTCCTCAGGCCCCGAGACCTCGGAGCCCATGAACCAGCAGTGCCCCTTACGGACAGTGATAGGGTTGCCGCAGGCCAGCACGTCCGCCCCGATTACCGTTCCCCTCTCCAACTCAGCCTTCAACCGGAACCCGAGATCATTCCACGCCCCGAGGTCGCACAGGGTCGTGACCCCCGTCTCGAGGGCGATCCGTACGTTTCTGAATGATCGGGTCAGGCGAATTTCGTCGTCGTCCTCGGCGTTGACGTCTTCCCCGCGGCGGCTGTTGCCCGGCATGTTGGTGTGGGTATGACAGTCTATGAGGCCGGGAACAATGGATGCTCCGGGGTATTCGAGAACGGGCCCAGTGCCCCCGTCTCGGGCCTGGGCCTTCGGGATGATCCCTTTTATCAGCCCGTCTTCGAGAACGAGGGCCGACCCCTCGTCAGCATCCCCTCCAAGACCGTCGATGATCCTGTCCGCTATGAGGATTGTCGTCCCGGGTCCGTCGTGTTCAGGCAAAAGGTGCTCCCTTCGGAGAATTCTGATGGGCGCTAGTCCGGCTCATTCCGCATTTGCCGGTTTTTTGCAGCGTTCACCTGCCACTGCCGGTCCTGGAGCCATAATATCGCCACCACCGTGCTCGCCACCCCGACGACCGATAGCGTAATAAACCCAATGGATGCCAAAAAATATAAGACTAATCTGCCCATGCTATTACCTCCCGGAGATCCCGCGGCATCGGGCCTAATTCGGCATCCCGGCCGTTTACAATGATGGTCGGGGTGGCCGGATTTGAACCGGCGACCTCATGGTCCCAAACCATGCGCGCTACCCCTGCGCTACACCCCGATGGTCAAATCATATGCCGGGCCCGTATGCCGGTCAAGGAAAATGGCTCAGCACACGGCTCCGGAATGGACAATCCCCACCCCCGAAACTAAAATTCCCACCTACCCGGAGATCTTTCAATGAGCAACCGTAAGACGATACTGCTGATAGGGGCCTTTCTACTCGCAGCAGGGCTGAGCCTCTTGGCCCGACTGCTGGACGATAGGAAGAAGACCCGCATCCCTGAGTCGGGGCCTGGTCCCGACTCAGACGGATAAGTCCCTTCGGGCGAAGATTGCCAGCGCTGCCAGGTGCCCCCCTACGACGATTCCTCCCAAAATCCCTATCCCCAGCAAGTCCACAGTCCCGTCCTGCAGTAGTTCGGACGGGTCGTAGTAGTGGAAGATCGATATGGACGCCAGCCGCTGCAGCCCCTCGTAACCCGACCCTATCACCTCGGCCAGGTAGGCAGCGAAGGTTATGACGGTGGCGAGGGCCAGGGCGGTCCTCTGGTTCGAGCACATTGCAGAGGCAATCAGCGTGTAGCTGAAGACGGCCATCACCAGCAGATAGCCCACTGCGGTTGAAATGGCCAGACGCTCAATGCTGATATCCGCCTCAACTATGGCCACGGCCAGGGCGCTCGAGCCCCAGCCGATAAATGCCAGACCCGCCACTGCCAACGCGAAGAACGCGGACTTCCCGAGAGCCGTGTGTCGGCGGCGTAGTGGCAGGGTGCCCAGAGTGAGGAGCACGTTGTCTCTCTGGTTGTTGGATAAGCAGCCGGACGAGAAGATCAGGGCATAGACGATTAGGTAGAAGGCAAGGGAGCCTGTGTCGGGCATGGGTAGATGAGCCAGACCGTACGCGGGCATCTCCGGGACCCAGAAAACCGAGAGCGCTCCTAACACGAACAGGGCAAGGGCCCACGAGACCAGAGCCAATCTGCTCATCTTGAAATGGAGATGCAGAAGACGGCTGGTCATACGTACGGGCCCGGGCCGTAGCCCTTCATCATGTCCATCAGAATGTTTTCAACCGCATTGTCAATGACCTCGACGTCCTCCACTGAGTACCTGCCTAGCCTTTTCAACAGGCTTCCCGCCTCCCCATCCAGCGTTACCACCCACTCCCTGCCGTTTCGGCTGACTACCGACATATTGTGAGTGATGATGTCCTGGAGCTCTACGTCTTCCCGGAAAATGATCTTTACCCGCCTGCCGAGCTTCCGGTTCAGCGTGGGCATCTCCCGGATGAAATTCATATCGCCGTTAACCAGCGTGGCTACTCTATCGCTGACTCGGGCGCCGGTGCGCGGCGAATCGGTGGTGAGAAGGATGGTCGTGCCTTTCCGCCGTTCCTCATCGAGCAGATCGAACATAACGCGGTGAGACGACTCGTCCAGGTTGTGAAAGGGGTTGTCCAGGAGAAGTATGGGCGGTTCGTGGAGGAGGGCCAGCACCCACGCCAGCCGCATCACTTCACCCCGAGAGCAGTTGCTGATCTTTTCGGCCTCGTTGATCTTGAGCCTCTCCTCCAGCTCTTTCCGCCTGGGGGCCCCTGCTTTTCGAGCTGCGGCGCTCAGGTCCAAATATTCCCGCCCTGTTAGGTCCGGATGGAACCGTTGGTCTCCGAACACGCACCCTACCCGCTCCCTTATCTGGCCGGACTCCGTTGCGCAATCGTACCCAAGGACTTCCGCCGAACCGCGCGTGGGTCGCTTCAAGCCCATGAGAAGGTGTATTAATGTTGTCCTCCCGGAGCCGCTCGGGCCCAGGATAGCGAAGGTCTCACCTTCCCCAACATCGAAATAGACGCTCTCCAAGGCCACGGCGTTGCCGTAGTGCTTGGTGAGGTCGTTTACCTGGATGAAGCGCTCTTTCCTGAACATTCCCGCGCGATTTTACCCCTTTTATCCTGCCCCCGCCCCTCCGGATCCCTCCCGACCTTCCGGTCTTTCAGTTGATGGAGAAGACGGAGCCCTGCTCGGTCTTGGTGACCTGAATGCGGACGGGGAAGGCCTCCTTTAGCTCGTCGATGTGAGTGATGACGATTATACGGTCGAAGTCTTCCTGTATCGAGTATATGGTGTCAAGCAGCTTTTCACGCCCCGCCCCGTCCTGTGTCCCGAACCCCTCGTCGATGAACAAGATGCGCAGCGGAGCTCCCGCCCGGCGAGTCAGCAGCCGGGAAATTGCCACCCGAAGCGCAAAGTTGATGCGGAACGCCTCGCCGCCGCTGAACATCTCGTAGGGCCGAGCCCCGAGTTCGTCTGCAATGTTGATGTCCAGGGTCTCGATTGAGCCGCCGGTGCGCTTCTCCCGCTGGGTCTCGATTTTGACATGCATCCGATTGTCCGTCATGCGGCTGAGGAGCCGGTTTGCCTCATCCTCAATCTCGGGCAGCACGGTCTCGATAATCAGGGCCTGGACGCCGCCCTTGCCAAAGGCCCGAGCCAACTCATCGTAGCTCCCCTTCTCTCGAGTGGCGCGGTTGAGCTGGACCCTCTGGACTTTGGCTCTCTCCTCCAGCGCGCGGATGTTCTGTAGCCGCTCCCGCAGGCCGGCGAGCCGGTCCCGACGCTCCCTCAAGTTTCGGCCAAGCCCTTCCAACGACGATTGACCCTCTGTTAACCTCCGGGCCAGGCCGGGTAGTTGATTGGCCTGCTCTTCGATTCCTTGAAGACTGGTCCGTTCGGCTTCAATGCGGGATTGCAGTTCGGTGCTGCGGGCCTCTGCTATGCGAAGGTCGTCCCTGGCCTCATCGCTGCGGCTCCGAGCCTCTTGCAGCTTCAGCCAGGCGAGGTCCGCACCCTGAAGTGACCGGACCTGCTCGGAGACCTGCTGGTGGGCATCGGGATCGTAGGCCAGGACCCCGAGCCGGCGATTCACCTCAGAGAGCTGGCCTCGCACTTCCTGATTGAACATGTCTTCTGACAGGAGCGCTGAAACCGCAGATCGCTCTTCCTGTAAGGGCACTAGCTGAACTGCCGCCTCCTCACCCTCTCTGACGTCCCTTTCCAGGACCACTACCCGAGCCTGCAGGTTCCTCCGTTCCCTCTCCGCTTCAGCTTGTGCTCTCTGTGTGTCCGTTTTCGCCCTGTCCCGCTCAGCAGTCATCTCAGTGATCCCACGACGGTTTTCATCGTACTTGCGGCGTCGTTGCTCACCCTCGGAATTCAACGCCGACCGAACGTGCTCGATACCCGCCTCCGCCAGCGAGGTCCCGCACGTCGGGCACTGAGACACACCCTCGGTGAGCAAGTCCACCTTCTTGCGCAGCTCCTTCATCTCTTCCAGCAGGTTCCGATTGTCGGATTCCAGGCTGCGGATCGCCACGGACATCTCTTCCTGGCGGCGGGACCCCTCGTTCAGTTCGAGGAAGCGCTCGTCCAGGGCCGCGAGCCTCTCGGCGCTCTGGGCCAGCGTCTCCTCCGCGACCTCTATCCTCGACCGCTTCTCTTCCAGGGCCCGAGACTCGGCCTTAAGCCGTTCCAGCTTGGCGTTGAGCTGAACACGCTCGGCGTCCAATTGCCGGTCCAACTTATTCAGCTGTTCGGTGAGCCGGCTGTGCTCCCTCAATCCGTCAGCGAATTCCTTTTCCGCCTCGACTGCGTGTCGAAAGCGGGCATACCGATCTTCCAGGGCATCGGCGTCCTGGAGTACGCGGCCGTAGTCGGACAGCCGAGACTTGTGCCGAGTAACGTCTCCGCGGGTGCGTGACAAGTCCTCCTCCAACCCTCGCAGCCGAGTCCTAAGCGAGTCCAGTTCCGAAACACTGGACTCGCTGCGGATCTTCCGGGCCGTCAACTCCTCTACAGCCTCGCGATGCCTGCTTTCCTCGGTTTCCAGTCCTCCCACTTCTTCCAAAAGGCGGCTAACGTCGGCTTCCAGGTCCGGTCTTTTCTCGGATTCCCTTTCGATTTCGGCCAGAGAATGCTCAAGCTGCGCCGACTCTCGCTCTCTCTTCCGCGCCTTCTGCCTCGACAACTCTTCGAGGGTGTCGTAGTAGGAAAGGTCCAGTATGTCGGCGAGGACTTCCTTGCGCTCCTTTGGGGTGCGGAGGGTGAACTCGTCGGCCCGGCCCTGGCGAAGAAAGGCGCTGTTGACGAAGGTCTCGTATTCAAGACGCAGGAGTTGGCTGATGTGGGCCTGGGTCTCGGCGATGGTGTTCCCGGTGATGGGCCTGAACTGTCTCCCGCCTCCCGGCCCCGCTATCTGAAGCTCCAGCACACTAGCTCCCGACCCCCGGCCCCTGGCCCTCTTCCTCTTCCTTATCACCCGGTAGACGTCCTCCCCATTGGAGAATTCCAGCTCCACCTCCATGTCCGATTCACCGATGTGAATAAGGTCGTCGACTCCCCTTCCCCTCGCCTTTCCCCACAGGGCCCAGGTCATTGCATCCAGCAGCGCCGACTTACCGTGGCCATTGTCGCCGCAGATACAGGCTACGTGGATCCCCTCCAGCACCAGCGGTTCCGGGACGTCCCGGTAGCACATGAAGTTCTTGAGGCGCAGCTTGAGGGGAATCACTTCGCACCTCCCGAGTCCTTTATCGGAAACGAGGAAGCGGAATCCATTAGTTGGGCTTGACGATGATCTTGCTGGCCGTATCCGTGCTTATCACGATCTCGTGGTGGTCTACTTCCAGCGTGATCGTGCCCTTGAAGCCGGCCACGTCCAGCACTTTCATGGTCCATGAAGGGGACACATTGTGTTGGTCCAGGTACTGAAGGAGCTCGGCGTCCTCTTCCGGAACGCGTTTGACGGTGACGCGGGTGCCTTTGGGAATCTCGCTCAGAGACTTGAGGTGGGAGCGGATGTGCCGTGTGCGGGCATAGCCCTCGCTTCCGGGTATCGGGTAACCGTGGGGGCAAATGGTCGGGTTCTTAAGCAGCCTGACCATGCTGTCGGCTACTTCCTGGGAGATGCCGTGCTCCAGGCGGTGGGCCTCGGCGTAGGCTTTGTGCCAGGCGATGTCCAGGACGTCGGTCAGGAAGCGTTCGGCCAGCCGATGCCTGCGGATAACTTCCTCCGCCACCTTGTTGCCTGCCACGGTCAGGGCGATCTCCTTCTTCCGAGATACATTGATGAGGCCGTCCCGCTCCATCCTTCTTACCGTTCCGAAGGCCGTGGCCGGAGACACGCCGAGGGCTTCGGCGAGCCGCGCGGAGATCACGGGTTTTCCTTCCTCCACAAATCGGAAGATCGTCGTCAGGAAATCATCCGTCGCTACGGAAGTCGGTTTTGCTATCTCCGGCAATGTAAGACCTTACTTGTGCACTGGTTCCCAAGCGTATTCATTATTCGTCACATGGAATCGTGTGAATTCGCACAAAAATTACCTGAAAAAGGTATTGACAGGTCTTATTTATTAGCCTAGCCTAACGCACAACTTTCTGTGCATGAAAGCCTTGTGGTGGCCACCATGAACTGCGGAAATTATAGCACGGGTCCGAATGACTAATCGAACACGACAAGGGATGACTCACGGAATGCGACTTGCAAACCTTACTAAGAGACTGCTGCCCTTGGCTGCTTTGGCACTGCTCCTGGTACTTGCGACGACCCTCGTGTTAGCCTGTGGAACGGATCCTGCCTCTACCCCCGCTCCCAACTCCAGTTCAGCCCCGGCCATGAACGAAGAAGATAAAGACCCGGGTGAATTGATCATCTACTCGGGCAGGGAAGAAGAGCTTATAGGCCCGATCGTCGAGCAGTTCGCCACGGCCACCGGCATTGACGTAAAGGTCAACTACGGCTCCAACGCCGCCCTTGTGGCGACTATACAGGAAGAGGGCCGGAACAGCCCCGCCGACATCTACTACGGCTCCGACCCCGGTTCCCTGGGCGCTTTGGAGTCGAGACTCCAGGCCCTGCCGGACTCCCTACTGTCCAAAGTTGACCCCAAACTTGCATCCCGGCAAGGCAAATGGGTCGGCATCTCCGGACGGGCTCGGGCCGTCGTATACAACACCGAGACCCTTACTGAGGCCGACCTCCCTCCCTCAATCCTGGACTACACCGATCCCAAGTGGAAAGGCCGCATAGGCTGGGCCCCGACAAATGGTTCCTTTCAGGCCTTTGTGACCACCCTGCGATTGACAGAGGGAGAGGAAGCGGCCAGGGCATGGCTGGAGGGCATCCAGGCCAACGAGCCCAAGGTATACTCCAAGAACACTCCCATAGTCCAGGCAGCCGCCGATGGTGAGATCGATGTCGGCTTTGTGAACCACTACTACCTGTTCAGGTTCCTAGCGGAGGAGGGTAAAGGGTTCAAGGCAAGAAACCACTTCCCCACGGGAGGTGACGTCGGATCCACGGTCCTGGTGTCGGGTGCAGGGATAGTTGACTCTGCCGGCAATAAAGAGAATGCGGTAAGGTTCATCGAATTCTTGCTCTCAACTTTGAGCCAGCAATACTTTGCAAACCAGACTTTTGAATACCCGGTAATAGAGGGAGTGACGCTGCATCCGGAGCTGCTCCCTCTGTCCGAGATTGACGTACCGGACGTAGACCTAGGCTCCTTGCAGGACTTGGAGGGGACACTGAAGCTGTTAAGGGACACAGGGATAGTCCCATAGTCTTCCCACTGGTTTATCAAGTTAGGCCATGAGGGTAACGCGGGCAGCCGACAGCGCAGCGTTCCTCCGAGGCTCCATAGCAGGGGCCCTAAGGCAAGTCTTGCCTGGGGCCCCTGCCTTTATCTGGGTCCCGGCCCTTCTGATCGCCGCCGCCCTCGCCCTGCCATTGGTCTATCTCATTCTGCGGGCCCTTGGCACGGAGAATGGCATATGGGAAGTGCTGGTCAGATGGCGCACCCTGCAGATCCTGGGACGCTCCGCATTGCTGGCCGCATCGGTGACCGGGTTGTGCATTGCGTTGTCCGTACCCCTCGCTTGGCTCACCGTCAGGACCGACCTCCCACTGAAGCGGTTCTGGTCGGTTGTTACGGCTCTCCCCTTGGTCATCCCCAGCTACCTTGGGGCCTTCGCCCTTATCGCGGCTCTTTCGCCGCGTGGAATGTTCCAGCAGCTTCTCGGGGGTGTCTTTGGCATTGAACGGCTCCCCGATATTCACGGATTTTGGGGTGCAACCCTGACCCTGACAGCGCTCAGCTTTCCATACGTCCTGCTCCCCGTGCGGGCAGCAATGCGAAACCTGGACCCGGGGGTCGAGGAGTCAGCGCGGGTGCTGGGCCACGGCCCCTGGTCGGTTTTCTACCGCATCACCCTGATGCAGCTCCGTCCGGCTATTGTCGCCGGCGCGCTCCTCGTATCCCTCTACACCCTGAGCGATTTCGGGGCCGTTTCCCTGCTCCAATACGAGACCTTCACCTGGGCCATATACCTCCAGTTCAACTCCGCTTTCGACCGTGGAATAGCCGCAAGCCTTTCTCTGGTCCTTGTTGGTACGGCTCTGGCGATACTCCTTTTTGATTCGTATACCAGGGGCCTTGCCCGCTACTCGAGCAAGGGTGTGGGTGGCAAGAAACGCACTCCAATGGTGAGTCTTGGCAGGTGGAAGTGGATCGGAGTCGGGTTCTGCTCTCTCCTCGGGCTGGTGAGCATCGGTATGCCTCTATCGGTACTCTCCTACTGGCTGGTCAGAGGCCTGGCTGCCGGCGAACGGATCAGTTCTTTCTGGGGCACCGCCGCAAACTCTGTCTACGTGTCACTCCTGGCCGCGGCCGTCTGTGTGATCGCTGCGGTTCCCGTCGCCATGCTCAGCGTCCGATACCCGAGCCGCTTCTCCTCCATGGTCGAACGATTCAGCTATCTGGGATTCGCGTTGCCCGGTGTCGTGGTCGCTTTGGCCCTCGTCTACTTCGGCGCTAACTACGCCTTGCCCCTCTACCAGACCCTCGCCATGCTTATATTCGCCTACGCCATCCTCTTTCTGCCCCCGGCCGTGGGAGCGATAAGGGCCCAGCTGCTTCAGATAGACCCGAGAGTCGAGGAGGCAGCCCGTGGCCTGGGCCTTTCACCTCCGAGAGTCTTCCTGTCGGTAACTCTCCCCCTCATCAGGAGTGGGGTCCTGGCGGGGGGCGCACTGGTGTTCTTGATCACCATGAAGGAGCTCCCCGCGACCCTGCTGCTGGGTCCGATAGGATTCAAGACCCTGGCAACCAGTGTTTGGGGCGCCTCCGAAGCTGCGTTCTTCGCCAAGGCCGCGCTTCCTGCCCTGCTGCTGGTGCTCCTCTCCTCCGTACCGATGGCTCTGCTGGTCCTCGCGGACAAAGGACGAGACCAGACCCTTCAGCGGGCCAAGAGGTGACTTGGGTGGACAAGTTGATATGGAATGGTCGGCGTGAGACACTGAGGCCGCGCAAATCGAAAGGACGCCGCCGCCCTTGTCAGCCAACTCTCGTACGGCACACTCAGTCGTAGAGCTAAGAAACACGTCGAAGACTTACCCGGGTACCACCTTCCCAGCGGTTAGCGAACTTTCTTTCTGTTTGGCCGAGGGCGAGATCTTGTCAATCCTCGGGCCCAGCGGTTGCGGGAAGAGTACAACTCTCCGGTTGATAGCCGGGTTCGAAGCGCCGGACTCAGGTGAAGTTTTTCTACGAGATAGCCGTGCATCAGGGCAGGGCTGCCACGTTCCCCCCGAGAAGCGGGGCGTGGCGATGGTCTTTCAGGACTACGCCCTGTTCCCCCACCTGTCTGTCGCCAAAAACATTGGCTTCGGCCTCAGGAACATGAAATCCAGGGAGCGGGCACATCGGGTAAAGGAGGTCTTGGACACAATAGAGTTGTCCTGGCTGGCCGACCGGTACCCGCACCAGATATCGGGTGGGCAGCAGCAGAGGGTCGCATTGGGCCGGGCCCTGGCCCCCCGGCCCGTGGTAGTCCTCCTGGACGAGCCCTTCAGCAATCTGGACAACGCCATGCGAGGCCAGATGAGGCGGGAGGTGCAGGCCATACTTCGGCGGGAGAGGGCCACGGCCATCCTCGTAACCCACGACCAGCAGGAAGCGCTATCCTTCGCCGACAGAGTCGCAGTGATGAACCGGGGAAAGCTGGAGCAGATGGGGACGCCGGAGGAGATATTTCACAGGCCCGCCACATCCTTCGTAGCCACCTTTGTCGGGCACGCCAGCTTCATCTCCGGCCGGGTGGACGGTGAGGAGATAGACACGGAAATTGGCAGTTTGGCGTATGACGGCGACCATCTGCTCACCGAGGTCATCGTCATGATCAGACCCGATGACGTCAAGCTCGTCCCCGACCCTGAAGGCCAGGGGACCATAATGTCCAGGGAATTTCACGGCTCTCGGAACTTCTATTTCGTGGAGCTCGACTCCGGGGCGACGATGCGGAGCAGACAGCCGTCTGGGACTATATATCCCCCCGGCATGAAGGTAAGGGTGTCTCCGAAAAAGTCGGTGGACGTCGTGGTGTTCCCACAAAACCAGCGGGGCCTGATATCGAGAGACCTGCCCATATCAGACCCCGACTTAAACCCCTGACTCCGAGATTCATAACCATTCAAGACATGCCCGAAAGCGAGTCGACTATCGCCATTGACGGCCCCGGCGCGGTAGGCAAGACTACCGTCGGTAGAATGCTTTCAGACCGTATCGGCTTTCTTTTCATTGACACGGGAGTAATGTACCGGGCAGTAACCGCCGTGGCGATACAAAGGGACGTAGACACGGATAACGAAGATGTCGTCACCGGTCTCGCAAGGTCGGTGGACATCCGCATCACCGGGGGCCCGGGGCCAGGTTCCCAAAGGGTGATAGTGGACGGCAGTGATGTAACAGCTAGTATCCGCTCCCAGGCTGTAGACAGGCGCGTCTCTGCTATTTCCAGCTACCCCGGTGTTCGAGAGGCTATGGTCGACCAGCAGCGTGCCTTGGCGTCTCGGGAGGGCGTTGTGATGGTGGGCCGGGACATCGGCACTGTCGTCCTACCCGATGCAAAGCTCAAAATTTACCTGACCGGGTCTGCGGAAGCACGAGCCAGGCGGCGTTACGCTGAGTTGGGGGATGCAGGCTCTGACGTCAGCTTCGATTCCGTTCTCCGGGCCCTAGAACGCAGGGACAAGACCGACTCCGAAAGGGCCCACTCGCCCCTGAAACCCGCGCTCGACTCCATAATCGTCGACACGTCCCGCCTCACCGCCGACCAGGTCGTCGACCGTATCATGGAGCTCTGGCGCACCGTTAACTGATATTTCTCGCCTATGTGTGGAATCGTAGGATACGTGGGCAACCGCCCCGCTGGGCCGATACTATTCGACGCCCTCAGCCGCCTTGAATACCGAGGCTATGACAGCGCGGGAATCGCTGTCATCGACGGCACGGGCAGGGCCGTAGTGGAGAAACAGGCTGGCAAACTGGGAGCTTTGGTAGCGAGCGTCGGAACTCGGGTCCCGGAGGGACGTACCGGCATTGGTCACACCCGTTGGGCCACCCACGGCAAACCCACTACCCAAAATGCCCACCCTCACTCCGACTGTACCGGTCGATTCCTGGTCGTACACAACGGCATCATCGAAAACTACCGCGCTCTCAAGGAAGGGCTGATCGAGTCTGGGCACAAGTTCGCCTCGGAGACGGACTCGGAGGTGATAGCTCACCTGATTGAGGAGAGTAGGAGCGCGGGCCTCGGGCTAGTGGAGGCTGTAAGGAAGAGCCTCAACGTCCTGGAAGGCGCCTTCTCGGTGGCTGTAACGGCTGCGGACGAGCCAGGCAAGATAATAGCGGCAAGGGTGGGCAACGGCGGCGGAATAGTAATCGGCTATGGAGAAGGTGAGATGTTTCTCGCCAGCGATCTTCCGGCAATATCATCCTACGCCCGGGCCGCGGTCTATCTAAAGAACGGCGAGCTTGCCCTCGTCGAGCCCGATGGCGCCCGTTACTTCGATCAAAGCGGCGCTCAGATATCTCGTGCCGCCGCCCCCGTCTCCGGGGGCAACATGGTTTTTGCAAAGGGCGGCTACAAGCACTTTATGCTCAAGGAGATAATGGAGCAGCCGGAGTCGCTCACCAACCTGCTCCGGGGACGCATCAGCTTCGATCCCGCAGACATCCTTCTCCCCGAGCTCTCTGACGCCGCCGACATGCTTGCGAAAACCGAACGGGTAATCATCATAGGCATGGGCACAAGCTTGCACGCTGCCGCCGTGGGAGCCCGCATGTTCGAAGCGCTAGCCCGGGTCCCCGCCGAGGCGGAGAACGCCTCCGAGTTCCGCTATCGTGACCCTGTAATCAACCCTGCAACACTCGTGATATCCGTATCACAGTCCGGCGAAACCGTGGACACCCTCGCTGCGATGGAGGAGGCCAAGTCCCGGGGCGCGGGCCTTATCGCCGTTACGAACAACGAACTCAGCCAGGCTGCCGTCCTAGCCGACGCAACGCTCGACATAAGAGCCGGTGCGGAGATTGGAGTTGCCAGCACAAAGTGTCTTACCAATTCCATATTGGCCCTTTATCTGGTAGCCTCTTATATGGGACGGGCGCGGGGCCTGCTTTCTGGCGGACAGGTCACCCATATGGTGGATGATCTGGCCAGGCTCCCGAGCCTCATAAGCCGAGCCCTGGAGACTGACAACGCGGTCCGGGAGATAGCCCGGCGGCTATACAAGACCAACAATTACCTCTATCTGGGGAGGGGAATCAGTTACCCCGTAGCCATGGAAGGTGCGCTCAAGCTGAAAGAGATCAGCTACTGCCACGCCGAGGGTTACCAGGCCGGGGAGATGAAACACGGGCCCATAGCCCTCATTGACGAGGATATGCCCGTCGTAGCCCTGGCCTTGCGGGACCGCCTATACCCGAAGATGCTAGGCAACATCGAAGAAGTGAAGGCGCGCGACGGTAAGGTCATTGCAATCGCTACCGAAGGAGACGAGGACATAGCAGCGAGGGCCGACCATGTCATACACGTCCCCCCAACCCCCGAGCTTCTTTCACCCCTCGTATCCGTTATTCCTCTGCAGCTGTTTGCCTATCATGTCGCCGTGACCCGGGGCTGTGACGTAGACCAGCCCAGAAATCTCGCCAAATCCGTGACCGTTGAATAAGGAGAACGCTTGATGGACATTTCCAAGTTCGGCATATACGTCAATGCCAGTGAGAAAAAGGCCGTGAGAATCAACTCTCCCTACTGGATTCCGCCCGCCGAGGAATGGACCTATTTGACCCCGGAAGTGAACATGACACTGCTCAAGATACGAGACCTTGCCAAGGAAAAAGGCCTGTCCGATTCCCCTAACGAGATAGTGTGGACATCCATCCCCTTGCTGGACTGAGGGCTGACCATGATTCTGGACGTAAGTGATGGTAGCGTGAGTAAAGTCGGGTGAGGTCGGCAAGCGGCCCGGAACGCCTGTGCCCCCGCTGTAAGGGTGGTGAGTTTAGACGGGGGTTCAGCTCGGTTACCGGGTATTGGGCCGGCCAGGTCATCGTGCCCGTAATATGCTCTCGCTGCTACTATAACGTCGGTTTCGGCATCCAGACAGCGCTGCCCAGCTTCGAACCGGCGGCGGCAGGGACAACGCAGGCTGCGGGACGGATGCACTCGCCGGGCCCCTCTCATGACGAGGGCCCACGCATGGTCTGGAGCGGAGGCCAGCGTGTCGGGCCCCTTCGCCGAGGAGCGATTCGGGACTGGGCGATACTGGGGGCAGCTGCGCTGATCGTTGCCGGGATATTCTTCGTGTTCAGGTCTATCGGTTCAGGATAGGACGGAGGGGAACATCATGACCCAAACACCCTTGCCGAATCGTCTGGAACGAGAAAACAGGGATGCCATCGACCGATTGAGCGAACGGGCATCCTATCTAAACCCCGAGGCTCTTTGGGAGCAGGCGGTGCGGAATGGGGAGGGGACAGTGGGCCCAGGGGGTGTTCTGGTGGTGAACACTGGGAAGTATACGGGCCGCTCCCCCAAAGATAAGTTCATCGTCAGAGAGCCATCCTCGGAAGGTAATATTTGGTGGGGGCCTGTCAACCGCTCGATGGAGCAGGAGACCTTCAATCGGCTGCTTACTCGTGTCCTCAATCACCTCCAGGCTGGAGACGTTTACTACCGAGACTGCTGGATCGGGGCCGACCCCCGCTACCGGCTCCGGCTTCGCGTATTCACCGAGACCGCCTGGCACAACCTCTTTGCCGCAAACATGTTCATGGCCATGCCTCGGGAGCAGGTGGGACTCTCCGAGCCCGACTTCACCTTCATCCACGCCCCGGGCTTCGCCGCTGACCCCGACAGGGACGGCACAAACTCCGAGGCTTTCATCATCATCGATTTCGGACAGCGAATCGTCCTTATCGGGGGTACCAGCTACGCCGGCGAGATCAAAAAATCGGCGTTTACGGTGATGAACTACCTGCTCCCCAATGAGGGCGTCCTCCCGATGCACTGCTCCACCAACGCTGGCCCCGACGGAGACGTGGCCCTATTCTTTGGGCTGTCGGGCACCGGGAAGACCACCTTGTCCGCCACCTCCGACAGGACACTCATCGGAGATGACGAGCACGGCTGGACCGACGATTCGGTCTTCAACTTCGAGGGCGGGTGCTACGCCAAGGTGATTCGACTCTCGGAAGAGGCCGAACCCGAGATTTACGCAACCACCCGCCAATTCGGCACCATCCTTGAGAACGTGACCATAGACCTTGACACCCGAGCCCTGGACCTCGACGACGATTCCATAACCGAAAACACCCGCGGCTCGTACCCCCTTTCCAGCATCCCCAACGCCGACCCCGCGGGCGTCGCCGGTTCGCCCAAAAACATCTTCTTCCTGACCGCCGACGCCTTTGGCATCATCCCCCCCATCTCCCACCTCACCCCCGAGCAGACCGAGTACCATTTCCTATCCGGCTACACGGCCAAGGTCGCCGGAACGGAGAGGGGGATCGTAGAGCCCGTAGCTACATTCAGTCCATGTTTCGGCGCACCCTTCATGCCAATGCCGCCCCGGGTCTACGCCGGGATGCTGGCCCGCAAGCTCGAAGGCTCCGGAGTGAACGTGTGGCTGGTGAACACAGGCTGGACGGGAGGCCCTTATGGGATTGGGCATCGCATGAAGATCCAATACACCCGGGCGATGGTGCGTGCCACCCTGAACGGCGCTCTGGCCTCCGTCCCGACCGAGACCGACCCCGTGTTCGGTCTGCAGGTCCCGGTCAGCTGCCCCAGTGTACCCTCGGAGGCGCTCCGGGCTCGGGACTCCTGGGCCGACCCTGATGCTTATGATCGGCAGGCACAGAAGCTGCTCGCCATGTTCAACGACAACTTCCGCAAGTTTGGCTAGCCGGGGCCCCGTGCACGAAACCCAATGAACCGTCGAGTCCCGCAGTGATGGGCCAACTCATAAGCCTCCTCGCCGCGATGCGGCCCAAGCAGTGGACAAAGAACTTCGTTGTCTTTCTGCCCATGGCCTTCACCATCAACCTGGCCTGGGACCCGGGCAACGTCGACGAAGTGCTCGACGTCCTCGCTTCAGCGGCGTCGGCCTTCGGCCTGTTCTGCCTCCTCTCCTCCGCCGTATACCTCCTCAACGACCTCGCCGACGCTGATAAAGACCGCCTTCACCCGAAGAAAGCGTTGAGGGGCGTTGCCTCTGGTCGGTTGTCCAAGGGAGTAGCCGCATTCGCTGCGTTGCTCTTCATCGGTGCGGCGCTGCCCCTCGGCTTTCTTGTTGAAGTCAGATACGGCTGGGCCCAACTCGCCTATGTGGGCATAGCTGTCGTTTACATAATCATAGTGCGCCAGCTGGTCATTCTCGACGTGTTCGCCATATCTGCGGGGTTCATTGTACGGGCCGCGGCCGGGGCCCTGGTCATTTCCGCCGACCCTTCACCTTGGCTGTATATCTGCACGGGGCTCGGGGCCCTGTTCATCGGGTTCGCCAAGCGGCGGCAGGAGATGTTGACGCTGAAAGATGATGGAATAGAGCATCGGGCCAGCCTGGGCGGCTACTCCCTCCCGATGCTCGACCAGCTCATCACTATGCTCATGGCCTCCACCCTCATCGCCTACATCCTCTACACCTTCAGCGCCGACAACCTGCCTCCCAACGATGCCATGATGTTTACCATCCCCTTCGTCGCCTTTGGCATATCCCGATACTTCTACCTGATTCACGCCAAGCAGGCGGGCGGCAACCCGGAGGATATCCTGCTCAAGGACGTGCCGATATTGCTGTCGGTGGCGGGCTGGCTGGCGGCAACCGTGGGGATACTGTTGGCGTATCGCACCTGAGTTTTCCGAGGCCTGTTCTGTTTGTTTTGGGTTGGCGATGGAAGACGGCTCCAGGAATGTGCCCCTGTTGTGCGATACAGCGGGGGTTCGGGCGTCCAGGTGCGGGGACGCTACAGGCCCGCTACCCCATGTGCTCGACTGCTGCGCGGACTTCGACCGGGGCGGGTGGTCCGGCACGGCTCCTACACGTGGGTTGGCTGTACTGCTTAAAAGCAGCCTAGGGGGCCGGGCCCAGCTGTAGGCCCCACAGGAGTAGTAATTCAAACATTGCCGGAGCGTCCGGGAGCCGGGAGCAACGGCGGCATCGACTTGGGAGCGGAGGGGCACCGAGAGGTCCTCGGCTCGGTCCGGCCCCTCCACGAGGGAGCTTAATGAGCGCCCTGCCCGCTTCGCTCTGTGGCGTCGGGTCTTTTTAGACCCCCACTCTCACAAGAGAGGAGACCTGCTCTCGACCGCCTGTGAAGAGGTGGTGGAGTCTTAAGTAACGCGAGTCCAGGGCGTCTTCCATCGCCTGGGTAGTGGGGGAAGGGTGATCCGGGGCCTTGGGATGAAGAGATGGCGGCTTTCGCTTGAGCCGGGATCGGGGTAAGCCGATCCTCGGGATGGGCTAGGACGTTGAGTCCTCGGGGCCGGGGATTTGGTTCCCTCTAGGTTTTGGTTCCTCCTTAGGTATTGGGGTGGGTGACTGGCTAGTCGTAGGTGACTATAGTACAAGTGTTTTAATAGTGTCAAGGGGGTGATGTCACTCGCCTCGGCGAGCCTACGGCCCCATCCCCTTTCACGCGGGGAGGGGGCGCCACCCCGTTCCATTCTTGCGACCCCCTTCGAGAACCTCAGGACAGGCTTCGACTCGGCTCAGGATGAGCGGCCCCCCTGGGGTGCATCTTCGACCTGCCTCCGCAGGAAAGGCCGGGGATGAGGCACTGCCGATTCTCGCTTGGATTGACACTGGGGGCGTGAATAACTATAATCGGCATTCCTAAACGAGTCTGAAACATGCCTAAAAGAACCTATCAACCGAAGAGGTTGCCCCGAAAGAGGAAGCACGGGTTCCGTGCCCGAATGAGTACCCGAGGCGGACGTGACGTTATACACCGCCGAAGGGCCAAGGGCAGGACCAGTCTGAACGTTTAGGGCTTACAATTTCGAACACTAAAGAAAGGGGAGCCCGCTGCTGAAGGGTGCGGCCAGGGATCGAAGGCTCAAAAAGAGTTGCGACTTTGATCGGGTCCTAAGGAGGGGCAAGCGCAGGGCAAACGGGTTTCTGGTACTCGGCGCCATTCCCAACGGTCTTGAAGTCAGCAGGTTCGGCTTCTCGGTCGGAAAGAGAGTCGGCAACGCTGTCCTGCGGAACCTCGTAAAGCGTAGACTGCGGAACATCATGACTGAGCAGTGCGGCCAGGACGGATGGGACCTCGTAGTCATCGCCAGAAAGGCCGCCTCAGAGGCCGGATACCGCGACCTTAAAATGGCATTGACCGGTCTACTGCGATCAAGCGGCCTGCTCGGTCAACGTAACGCCAGCGCAGTTTAAGCATGCTCCCTAAACGGCTTGTTCTGGCCCTGATCGGCTTTTATCGCCAGTTTGTATCTCCTTACTATGGCCCCGGCCCTACCTGCCGCTACCTCCCAAGTTGCTCCGAGTACGGCCAGGACGCGGTCGAAAGATACGGAGCCCTCAAGGGCGGCTGGTTGACTATCCGGCGGATCGGCCGGTGCCATCCACTATCAGCAGGCGGGTACGACCCAGTACCTTGAAAGGCCATCTCGTAATTCCCCGCAATAACCGCCTCCCTCAAGGGGCGTCTGCCCACAGTATGATTTCTCGGGTTTATCCGACGCCCGTCTTGGCGTCGGATGAGGTTCCCGTCTCTCGCATACGGTCGCAAAAAGTGACCGGCAAACTCCTGTTGATCCTTCTATTGGTTGGACTGCTTGCTACCCTTGCCTGCAGCCGAGCCGGACTCGGCGTCACCTTCGAGGGCTGGGGCGGCCCGAGCGTCATCGGCAACTCGGTTTACGTCCCCACCAAGAAGGACTCCGACCAGGCCAGCATCCGGGTTATAGACGCGGTCTCCGGAGCGGTCAACAGTAGCTACACGGCGACCGGAGAGTCCACGTCCATTTACGGTTCTCCCGTCTCGGGACCCGGAGCTGATGGTCAAACTACCTTCACTACGGTAATCTACATCGCCGAAGGTAAGAGCTACGGCAGGGTCTTCGCCATTGGGCAGGACGGTTTCGACAGCCCGGTGTGGCAGTTCCCCGAGGTCGGGATGAACTCCGTTGGCTCCATATTTGGCGGGGTGGCCTACTCACAAGCGACCAACACCGTCTACTTTGGCGCAGACGACGGCATGTTGTATGCCCTGGACGCGCTCACCGGAGAGCCGAAGCTCGGTACGGGAGGCGTTTTCTTCCCCGCCGAGGCCCCTATCTGGTCGACACCTATGGTTAATAACGGCGTGGTCTATTTCGGGACCATGGACGGCACCCTGTACGGCGTGGGCGAGACCGGCGGCAAGATTCTTGAGTTCAAAGCCGGAGGCGCCATCACCGCAACCCCGATAGTCGAGGAAGGTGTTGCCTACGTCGGCTCCTTCGACAAGAACTTCTACGCCGTGCCCGTCAACGGAGGCCTGAACGCCAAGCCCCGTTGGATATACGCCACCAACGGCTGGATCTGGGCCGACGCCCTCTTCGCCGCCGACGCAAGAGGACAAGACTTTGTCTTCGTATCTTCACTTGATGGCAGCGTGCAGGCCGTCGATGCTTCCTCCGGTACCCTGCTCTGGCCCAATCCATTCATCGCCTCCGAGGGCATCCGCGGGACACCGGCGCTGGTTAGCAAGTCGGCTTCCGGCAGCCAGTTCTCCAGCCTCGGCGACAATGTATTGGTAGTCGGGTCCAGGGATGGCAGTTTATATGGCCTGGACCCGCAGACCGGAGCTCCTGCATGGGAGCAGCCCTTCAACACCCGTAGCCTAGGCGACGGTGACGGCCAAATCCTTGCGCCTGTCGCCTCCCGAGGCAACATAGCCTTCGTGGTCACATCCAAATACGATATTTTCGCAGTTGACGCGAATACCGGACTGGCAATGCCGGGCTTCACGTCCCTGCAATAGACACCGACGCAGGAAAAACAGGTCTAAAGAGCAAGCATGGGCATAATAATAGAAATCTGGGACGCGCTCCTACTCCAGCCTATGCTGAACGCGTTGGTCTTCCTGTACGGCGTCCTCGCGAGCAATTTCGGGCTGAGCATCATTGCCTTCACCATCGCGGTTCGCATTGCCATGTACCCCCTGACCCGCAAGCAACTGAACGCCTCCCGGTCCATGTCCCGCCTCCAGCCGAAGATCCAGGAGATCCGGCAGAAGCATGGCAAGGACTCTCAGAAGGTCACCCAGGAGACCATGAAGCTGTACAAGGAGGAGGGCGTGAACCCCATCGGGTGCTTGGGCCCGATGTTCGTGCAGCTTCCTATATGGATAGGCCTCTACCAATCGATCATCCAGGCCATGCCCCGGAACCCCGAGCGCCTTGTCGATCTCTCTCAGAAGCTGTACTCGTGGCTCCCCGGCGTCCACTCCGCCATACCCCTGAACAAGGGCTTCCTCTGGTTCGACCTCTCGGAACCGGACCCCACCAAGGTCATGCTTCCCTTGCTCGTCGGCGGCTCGATGTGGGTGCAGCAGAAGATGATGGCCACCGTGTCCACGGACCCGAAACAGATGCAGATGAACCGGATGATGCAGTGGATGATGCCCGTGATGTTCGGCATGATCACCATCGGGTTTCCCAGCGGTCTGGCCTTATACTGGGTCGTGTCCAATACCATAGGCATTGCCTTGCAATACCGGGCCGCGGGGTGGGGCAACCTTTTACCCTCAGCCGACACCGCTTCTCAGCCGGCTGACGCACGTTCTGCTAAGGCCGCCGATAGCTCAAAGGAGATGGTAGTCCATGGAGAGCCTGGAAGTGTCGGCAAAGACAGTGGAGGAGGCAATCGACCTGGCCCTGAAACGGCTCGAGGTAGATCGCGCAGAGGTAGACGTCGTCGTCGTAACAGAGGGTAGATCGGGCATACTCGGAATCGGCAGTGAGCCCGCCAGGGTAAAGGTTACTCCCAAGGATAAGACCCCCGAGGCAGTCAACCTCGCCAAAGAGGTCCTTGAGGATATATTCGACAGGCTGGATGTCGACGCCGAGGTCCGGCTGAGGACCAACAGCCTTTCCGGCAAGGACCTGTCCCTGGACATTCTGGGCGACGACTCTGGCCTGCTCATAGGTCGGGGTGGCGTTACCCTGGACTCCCTCCAGTTCATGGTGAACTTCGTCGTCAGCCGCAGACTCAACGAATGGTCCCCCGTCAACATTGATGTGGAGGGTTACCGCCAGCGAAGGTACACGTACCTGGAGACCCTCGCCGAAAGGCTCGCCAAGAGGGTTCGCACCACCGGCAAGCCCTTCACCCTTGACCCGATGCCCGCCAACGAACGCCGCATAGTCCACCTGGCCCTCGCCAATAACGCCCAGGTCACCACCGAAAGTACAGGCAGCGGCAGCGAACGTCGGTTGTCCATCCGGCCCGCGCCCGGCTCCACGCGTCCCCCCCGTAACTGATCCTGCGGGCTTGCTGTCTGATATCCTGAAGAGGATTCTCGTTCGAGGAGGCGGGTAATGACGCTGACGAAGAGAGAAACAGAACAACTTCTGGATGAGGCATGTCGGATGATCAGAGGGTCGGGCGGCCCCATGGACGACGAAGGCGCCGACTATGAGACTGCTTGGCTGCGGATGGACCGTGAACGTGAAGCACTGACCAGGCAATACCCCGACAGGTGGGTGGCTATGGGTAAAGACGGTGTCGTAGCGGTAGGGGACACTCTTGATGACGTTATTACGAAGATTGATGCGCAGGGAGTGCGCAGGGGTTCGGTCGACGTCAAGTTTATGGACACCAATCCCTCGCCCATGCTTCTATGATCTTCGGTGCATTCGACGAAGGTGGACGACCTTATATAAGGGGACAACTCGCCATCCCTCGCTTGGGAGTCAAAGGCTACGTCACCTTCCTTGTGGATACCGGAGCTGACAGTACTTGCATTCATCCGGAAGACGCCCGAAGAGTCGGTATACCATTCGAGAGACTCTTCGATGCAGGTGTTTCTACAGGGATTGGGGGAAACTCAGTTTACTTTCGGGAACCGGCTGTGATGTCTTTTACTGATGAAAAGGTTAAGAGGCTGTATGCAGTCGAGTTGCTGATTGCAGAGCCGAGTGGGTCAAGTGACAGGCTTCCCTCATTGCTGGGGCGTAACATACTCAACCGATGGCGGATAGAATATGATCCGGCAAATTTAAGTCTCGAATGCATAGTGCGTAGCGCCGACCGAACTGTAAACTGAACAACCCCGGCTGTTGACGCGGAGTTTTCTCAATGGATTGTCCTACTTGCGGTGCACGGAATGATGACAGATACAAGTTCTGTGGGACCTGCGGTCAGAAATTACAAGAGCAGGCATCCA
This sequence comes from Dehalococcoidia bacterium, assembly GCA_965222055.1. Classification (GTDB taxonomy): domain Bacteria; phylum Chloroflexota; class Dehalococcoidia; order Plut-88900; family Plut-88900; genus Plut-88900. Next base: position 1,541,315 of record CBDCTF010000007.1, on the reverse strand, counting down.
TACCCGGCAACCCTGAACCGATAGGCCAGGAACCCCCTCCCCAAACTGCTCCCGAAACTGCTCCCGGATATAGCCCGTACAGGGGTCCGGACACATTTCCCGCCCGGATACCGAACTACCTGATACCAGCCATCCTGGTTACTCTATTCTGCTGCGTTCCTTTCGGTATCATTGCCATCGTCTACGCTGCTCAAGTGAATGGCAAAGTCGCCTTGGGCGACATAGAAGGAGCATTACGAACATCCCGAAGCGCGAAGAAATGGGCGTGGGTCTCCTTCGGCACGGGATTGTTGATAACCGTAGGGTGGGTAATATACATAGCGCTTGGTCTTGCCGGTTCAGACTTGGGTGGGCTTGAGTGATTCATGACGTTGCCGATACACACTCGCCCGACGTGCAAACCAAGACCTTCCCCCTGGACTCATGGACCTGATTTGGAGGAAATCGGATGCACTGCCCAACCTGTGGCTCTAAGAACGATGACGACGCCCGGTTCTGTGTCAACTGCGGCCAAAAACTGGAAGCTGAGGAATCGCTCCCCGGTGCCAGTCCTCCCTATCAACGATTCGGAGGTTCGACTTATGAACCTTTCAGGGATTCCGGCAGCCACCCGCAGCACGTTCCCAACTACCTCATACCGTCAATCCTGGTTACCATCTTCTGCTGCCTGCCCTTGGGCATAGTAGCCATCATCTTTGCAGCTCAGGTAAACGGGAAGGTCGCCGCCGGCGACATAACAGGGGCACAGTCGGCATCCCGTACGGCGAGAACCTTGGTAATAGTTTCCGTCGTAGTGGGGGTGGTAGTAATCGGCATAGCACTGCTGGCAGGACTTTTGGGAGAGCCTCCACCCGAGTTGATCAATGAATGAACCATGGCGTTGAGCACGCAAGCTAAAAACTTCCTACCGCCGATTCGCGGGTACGGACTCTCTGAGCGGGCCATCTATGTAGCCGCAGGCCTCTTGGCCCTTGGCGCTGCCGCTATGCTGTACATCTTCGACCCCCGGGAGCCGGGCAACTATCCCATCTGTCCCTTCCTCGGCCTGACCGGCTACCACTGCCCCGGCTGCGGCAGCCTGCGAGCCTTGCACCAGCTTCTCCACGGCAGCCCTTTGAATGCACTCGGGTACAACCCGCTCACGATACTCTCGCTGCCCTTCCTTGCGTGTGCCTTCGTTGCGGGAGGACTAAGAGCCTTCCGGGCCCCGGCCCCCGCTCCCATCTTTGTTCACCCCAAGCTCATATGGGCCTTGTTCTTCGGCATAGCGGCCTTCTGGGTCCTGCGGAACGTTCCCATCGAGCCCCTCGCCATCCTCGCGCCCTAGGCCCTTCAACTGCCTAACAGGTAAACTTACCCCGTCCGACTCGCTCCCCGGCTTTCCATCAATAGGAATTCACCGATGCCCAATGCAACCGTCAAGATAGAAAACGTCCGCTTCATCCTCACCCTGGACCCGGGGAGAAGGATCATCCGGGACGGATCGATTATCGTTGAAGGATCGAGGATCACTCAGGTGGGCAAAGCCACCGACCTCAAGGACGTACCCGCAGACAGGGTGATCGACGGCTCTGAGATGGTGGCGACACCCGGCTTCATCAACGGCCACCTCCACATTTCCTACGCCCACGCCACCCGAGGCATATTCCCCGACTCCCTGGAGCCTGTGGACTATCTTGGGAACGTCTTCCGCCTCGCTCTCCAGATGCGTCCCGAGGAGGAGTATCACACCTCCCTCCTTGCCCTCACGGAGGCCCTTAAGTACGGCACGACCACCGTCCTAGACCCGGGCACCACCCGCTACCCCGACTCCTGCATCAAGGCGTACGAGGAATCGGGGGCTAGGGTGATCATCGGTGCGTCTGTGACAGACCTGCCAAACGCCGTCAACGTACCTCTAATCAGCCTTCAGGATGCAGAGCAGCTGATGGAGAGCACGGTCAAGCAGTTCGACGGTGCATTGGACGGCCGAGTCCGGGCGTGGACCATGCCCGCCGACGTGAGCACCTCGTCCAAGGATCTGCTTCAGGCCGCCAAGTGCATAGCCGACGAAAACGGCACCCGGATGACCATCCACTGCGTTAATTCACCCCAGTCGGTGCAGGCCCATCTTGGAAACTACGGTAGGCGCCCCATCGAGTGGCTGGAGGACATCGGCGTCCTTGGCCCTAACCTTCTGCTTGCCCACGTGGTCGGCCTCAACGACTCGGAGGTCGACTGTGTGGCTAGGACCGACACCAAGATGGTAATGTGCCCGACTGCCGCGGTGAAGATGGGCGCAGGCACCTCCTCACGGGGCCGCTTGCCGGAGATGATCGAAAGCGGCGTCACCGTGGGACTCGGCACCGACTCTGCGAACAACTCCTGTGTCGCCGAGGTTTTGCGGTCGATGTACTTAGCGGCGGTCCTATACAAGGATGGCCGGGGCTCGACCAGCATGGTCCCTGCGGAGAAGGCCCTGGAGATGGCCACTATCGACGGGGCCCGAGCCCTGGGGCTCGAGTCGGACATCGGCTCCATCAAGGCCGGCAAGAAGGCCGACATCGTCCTCTTCGACACCTGCCGCCCGGAGTGGCGCACCCTGTTCAATCCCGTCAACAGCCTGGTATACAATGCCGATGGCAGGAGCGTACACACGGTTCTCGTGGACGGCAGGGTCGTGGTCGAAGACCAGAAACCAACCTACGTGGACGAGTGGGAACTGATCCAGAAGGTCCAGGCCATAGGCGCCGACATGCTTTCTCGCACTAACACCCACTTCCCGCAGTCCTGGCCCATTGTCTAAATGTCGAAGCTAGCTCTGATAATTCGCCACGCCGCCCCCGAGACCCTGGCCGAGAACTACACCTCGGCTCTTCAGGAGCACGGCTTCGAGCTCCACCCACTTAACATCTTCGAAAGCGCGCCTGTCTTCGGCAAATTCGACGCCCCTCCGCTTGAGGAAGTCGACCTAATTATTGCCATCGGTGGCCCACAGTCGGCCAACGATTCCTATCCCGCCCTGCACGCCGAACGTCAGTTTCTTGCCGAGGCTATGGCCTTGGGAAAGCCCGTGTTCGGTGTTTGCCTGGGGGGCCAAATCATGGCCAGGGCACTGGGTGGAGAAGTAGCTCCGACAGGCGGCTATGAGTTCGGACTGCGCAAAATCTGGGTCACCGAGGAAGGAAGCCGAGACCCGGTATTCAGCAAGCTCCGCGTCCCCCTTGTCCCGACCCTCCACGGCGAGTGCTTCACAGTCCCACCCGGCACCACCGAGCTGGCCTACGGCTACATGCTCTGCAAGGACGGGACCTTCAAAAGGCAGAGCATGGCTTTTCGACACGGCAAATCCTATGCCTTCCAGTTCGAGCCCCAGCTAACCCTTGATGAGCTGCATATCTGGAATCGAGACTTGGCCGACGACTACAAATTGATGGGCCCGGAATTCGATCCGGCCTCCGAAGCCGAGACTAATCTTCGTGAATTCACCGTCTATTCGCCTATATATGAGGCCCAGTCCAGGGAGATGCTGGTGGCCTTTCTTGAGAATGCGGACCTGGCCTAGGGCCGAGAAAGAGTGATGAGATGAAAGCGCTGACGAACGCCAACCTGATAGACGGCACGGGCGCCCCTGCAAAATCGGGCCACACGGTACTCATAGATGAAGATAGAATTGTGGCAGTCGGGCCCTGGGAGAAGACCACCATTCCACCAACTGCGGACGTCACGGACCTGCAGGGAATGACTCTTCTGCCAGGCCTCATCGACTGTCATGACCACATCGCAGGTTCCGTATACGGTCTAATCGGCAGATGGGAGCTCGATGCCTCTCCCAGCCTGAGACACATGCGTACTGCTGAAACCCTGAGAAAGACCCTCGATATGGGCTATACGGCATTGAGAGATGCCGGCGGCCTGGACCAGGGATTCAAGATGGCTATAGAGGAGGGGCTTATCCCTGGACCTCGCCTCGTATTGAGCTTGAGCATCATATCTCCCACCGGCGGCATCGGTGATTGGTCAAGTCCCTCGGGTCACAATCGCCCGGATCCCGGCAATATCAGCTTGCCTCATGGCGTCGCCAATGGCGTCGACTCCGTCCGTGCGAAGGTTAGGGAGATAGCCCGCATGGGTGCCGACGTCATCAAGTTCGCCACAACCGGCGGCGCTAGCTCGCGCCCGGGCCACGGGCCCAAGGACATCGCATTCGGAAAGGATGAGATTTACGCCATAGTGGAAGAGGCTCACGCCTTGGGCAAACGTGCTATGTGTCATGCCATCGGCGGCCCGGGCCTCAAGCTCGCCGTTGAGGCGGGCGCCGACAGCATCGAACATGGCAGCTACGTCGACGAAGACCCGGACATAATCCCCATGATGGCAGAAAAAGGCATCTTCTTGGTCCCCACATTGACCGTGTATGCCTTCCATCGCGATGCACCTGAACCTCACTTCAGTTCCCGGGCCCAGGCAATGTACGCCCACCAGGTCGAAAGCATCCGGAAGGCGCTGGAGGCCGGAGTAAAGGTCGTGGCCGGCACCGACGCAGGTGGCTACGAACACTACATAAACGCCCAAGAGCTGCAATGGCTTGTGGAACAAGGTGGCATGACCAACAGCCAGGCCATCGTATCGGCGACGGGCTGGGCGGCAGAATGCCTCGGGTTGGAGAAGGACATCGGCACCGTGGAACCGGGTAAACTCGCCGACTTGATAGTGGTGGACGGCGACCCGCTTCTTAACATAAAGCTTCTCCAGGACCAGTCTCGTATCAGGGCCGTGATCAAAGGCGGCCTGACTCACCTATCCAAGTAACGCGCCTCTGCAAAAAGCTTCATCCTACCGCTCTATCGTGCAAACGGGTTTGGCGTGACCATCAGCGACAGGTTAGAATTACTTGCGCTCGGGGCTGTAGCTCAGTTGGGAGAGCACCTGCTTTGCAAGCAGGGGGTCAGGGGTTCGAATCCCCTCAGCTCCACCACCACCCTTTCCATCCTTGGCCGTTATTGGCCAATAATACTCTTAATTCATGGCTGAGTGATCCTCATGGATTACCTAGGTGCGCCGCTCAATTCCTCCAATTTCCGACATCAAGTGTGGTAATATATGTGGGAACAGTTCGGGATGGAGAGGGACATCTGTGACATTATCGGCGACGCGGGTTAGGGCACTGAACGCACCGGGACGTTACTCCGATGGCGGAGGCCTGCACCTGTACATCAGCAAAGCGGGACGAAAGTCTTGGGTCCTGCGCATTACCGTCGACGGACGCCGACGGGATATCGGCCTGGGTGGATATCCGTCGGTAAGCTTGGCTCTTGCTCGCGAGAAGGCGGCGGATAACCGCGCCGCCATCGCCGAGGGTCGCGATCCTGTGGCCGAAAAGCACGCGCCTGCAATGCCGACCTTCAGGGAAGCCGCCTATGCTGTCCATGAGGCCAACAAACCCCGATGGCGCAATCCCAGGCACGCAGCAGGCTGGATTCAGACTTTGGAACGTCACGCTATGCCTAAGTTGAACAACACGCCCCTGGACCGGATAGACCGCGGGGATGTGCTGCAGGTCCTCACTCCGATATGGACAACTCGTCCGGAAACTGCCCGGCGTGTGCGCCAACGGATGAGAAGCATCTTCCGATGGGCAATGGCGCATGGCTTCGTGGAGTCCAATCCGGCGGGCGAAGCCATCGACGGCGCCTTGCCCCCTATGCCGAAGGTGAAGGCACACTTCAGGGCGCTGCCCTACCCGGAAGTCGGGTCGGCACTTGAGACGGTTGAAGCCTCCCAAGCCTCGATATCCGCCAAGTTGTGCTTCCGATTCCTGGTTCTCACGGCGGCGCGCTCCGGTGAAGCCAGGGGCGCTACCTGGAACGAGATCGACCTGCAGGGCCAAGAATGGCGGATTCCGTCTGAGCGGATGAAGGCAGGTGTTGAGCAACGCGTACCCCTCAGCGGAGAGGCACTCGACCTGCTTGGCGAAGCATCTGTCCTGCGTGAAGACACCGGCCTGGTGTTCCCGTCGCCGCTGAAGCCAGGGAAGCCGATGTCCGACATGACGTTGACGAAGATGCTCCGTTCCGTCGGCCTGGCAGAACGCGCCACTGTTCACGGGTTCCGCAGCAGCTTCAAGAACTGGACGCTGGAGCAAACGGACACTCCCTGGGCCGTCTCAGAGGCGGCACTTGCCCACACCTTGGGTAATTCGACCGAGCAGGCCTACGCCAGGTCCGACCTGTTCGAGCGGCGCCGCACACTGATGCAGCTGTGGGCGGACTACCTGACCGGCTGATCTCAAGGAAGTCGGCGCAGCCCGCCAAGACTGGAGATCCGGTCATTAAGGCCGTATCCAGACCGCGCTGAGCGAGTCAAATTCACCCCTGGCCACCGGCCGTGACTCCACCCAGGCTGTGATATCGCTTGCCCTCCACCTGACGGCGGCAAGGCCAATCTTTACGGGCCGTGGGAATTCACCGTCCTGCATCATCTTATAGATCGACGAGCGGCTCATGCCAGTGATCTCCTCAACCTGTCGACGCCTCAGCAGTCTGTCATGCATTGTCATCATCTCTTCATGTCCTCCGATTCCTAGCATAAAATTATTCGTCTTCCGGGGAGTCGCCGCTCCTGCCACCTATGCGTCAGTTCGGTCCTATGGTTAAGTGTCAACCCCCGTAGGGACCGCACGATTTTGTGCCAGTGTGGAAGGATGGACATCCGGGCGTTATCCTTCAAAGGGAACTGCATGGACTCAATGCTCATCAGAAGGAGTAGGCCATGTCCACGGCTTTCAGGGGTAGTCTTGTGCACCGGAGAACGCCGCACCATGCCCTATATCGGAGGTCACCCATAACCTCCCCTATGGGGCTTGGCCATGTACCTGAGGGAGAGAAATATGTCCAGGTGAGTGAGCGAGGCCCTCGAGCAGGGGCTTCAGTGGGGTGCGGGATCGGCGGTGTTCAGGCAGAGGGAGCGGGACGAAGAAATGTAACAGCGGGTAGATGAGTTGGAGGAGAGGCCGCGGAACGGTCTCAGAGAGGTTTGGGTGGCCGTCGACTCTGATGTAGATGCCCTGCGAAAGGAGCTCTCCGGGAGCTGCGCCGGCTGAGGCGCCTAGCCTCACGGGGCATTAATCTGGAGACGGCCCTCCTCCCTCATCACCGCCTGGACTTCATCCTCTATCTCCGAAGGCAGGGATAAGGTGATAGTCATTGTGTTGCTCGGTGTGGTGGGCATGCTTTCTCTTCTTGCCCGCTTGAGCAGTCCACCGTCTTGCTATGTCACCATCCAATAACAGTCCATGTTCAGGCTCGCCACCAGTTTAGATCACCTGGTGGGCATGAGGAATGCGTTCGAAGGAGGCGCAGCCTAACTGTGGGGAGAGGACTTTCCGGTCTCTGTAGGGCACGGCTACGAGGGCGACCTTGGCCAGACGCCCATGCCAGTGGACTAGCCGGGCGGCCACGGTGATGTCGTCGGCCTTCCAAAGATCGTAACCTGTAGCTCGCTCCACGTATACGGGCCTGCCGGTGAGGATGACCCGCTCAGCCACCGAGCATTGGGCTGGATGAGAGCCCCTTCTGGGCAACAAACCTCGCAGGCTTGACAGGGGGCTTTTGACCGTCCTCAACCTGAACCCCGGCGTCCTAGCCACCACGGTGGCCGAGAACTCCTCCGGCGACGGGCGCTCCGGCCACAGCTGCGGGTCTCTCGCACCATTGCGTTCGTACAGGACCGCCAGCAGAGGCTGGTGAAGCATCACCTCGGCCAGCCGGATGGCCAAGGAGGAGTAAGCCCGACCGTATGTGTGGTGAAGTGCCACCGCGTCCAGGCCGGTGGTCTCGGCAAAGAGAGCGAAGGGGCCAGGCTGCATCAGGGAGGCTGCGGCGAACCTGTCCGCCTGTCGGCATAACGCCCCACGATCGGGGAAGGATACTTGGGGATGGAGGTCGGAGAGCCTTTCCCTGATGATCTCGTAGGTCTCGTGGAATACAGTGTGCTCCTGGGTCCCCACCGGCTCGGAGGCGTCGTACCTGATGACGTAGGCCCCGTTTTTGCTTCCCGTGTGAATGCCCCTAAGGCCCTTATGCAGGTTGTGGTCAGCCATCGTCTCGATACCCGTTCTCCTCAGTACCCGGGCCATCTCGTGCATGTGAGGAAAGGCAGAAAAGTCAAAGAAACCCACGAACCTGCGAGCAATTTGCCCAGGCGGGAGCCTGTCCGCGGGAATGCGGCCACCCTTGAGGCTTCGACAGAAGTCATCAAGCATGGCGCAGTTCATTCGAGCAGCCTCTTACCGGAATATCGCTCGTAGATCTCCACGATGAAGCGCTTGGACTCGATGGATAGTGGTCCCCTGGGCCGGGTGCCGACACGGAAGACCGGGTCTGATAGGACGAACTGGTATGCCCTCTCCACCTCCATCGCCTCATCGGCCTCGGCTTTCTCGCTCTCTCTCCCAGTGTACCCAGCCTTTTTCAGCAACTCCTCGATTCTCACCCCATAGAGGGCAGCCAGTCTCGTTAGGAGCTGGGGCCCCGGGTGGCGGGCTCCCCTCTCAACCTGGGAGAGATAGGCGTTGGAGACGCCCGTAAGGCGTTGAACTGCCCGCAGGCTGGTCTCAGCCCGCAGCCTCTTCAGAACCTGTCCGATTTTCTCGTCTCGGCGTTCCATATCCTCCCTCACAGGAGTCTCCCTTCACAGGTGTAGCGCTGTAGTGTTCACCTCGTTGCCTAAAGGTATTGAGACACTAATTGTTACATCGGAGGCAGCAATCTTCAAAATAATCAGCCCTTGGTGCCATTAGGTACTTGTCTGGGGTGATGCACAACCGTTACACTCACAGATACTCGTACATCTGTCCTAATAGGTCAATCATACACGTTTTGGGGATGGTTCGCCAGCCCTAGGCGATGCGGGATTACCCTGCAAGTTGAAAGAGAAATGACAAAAGCTCAACTGACAAGGGAGCAAGAAGAGATGCGGCTGCGGGGCCTGCGAATCCTGGCCCGCATCATAGTACGCCATCACTTGGCATCGCTGGCCCGAAAGGGACGGGATTCGACGAAGACGGATGATGTGTTGCTCAAGCCGCATGCCGGGCCGGGCCCTGTAATTGGAGGTGGTATTGATGAAAGCTAAAAGACCCATGGTGAAGGTCAACCCCAGGGCGGTGTGGGACCACCTGGCCCGGCTCAACATGAGCCAGAACGACATGGCTCGGAGGATCGGCATATCGTCGGGCCACCTTTCGAGGCTGATGAGCGGAAGCAGGAACCCTTCACCGCGGATGCGGAGCCGCCTGCAGGAAGCTCTCGACTGCCCGGAGTTCGACAAGCTGTTCATAGTGGTGAGGACCGATGGCTAACAGGAGACCTTCACACCCCTCCCCGTTGCACATCCCTCCCGGTGTTGCCCTGATACCCGAGGACTTTACCGAACGGTTGACGTCCATCAAGGAAAGGGCCGGGCTCACCTGGGAGGGGTTGGCCTTGGGCATGGGGGTGGATAGCCGACAGATTCTACACTGGCGGAAGGGCGGAGCTCCCGCCGGCGGGGCCATGCTGGCCCTCGTGCGGCTGGCGATACGGGTGCCGGATGGGCTTGCCGAGCTTCTGAATGAGGATGTGAGCGTCATCCGGGGAAGAGGGACATAGGGCAATGGGCCGGCAACAGCAGTGGGTCTATCATGCCGAGCCTACGCAATTCCCCGAGGACTTTTCGGAGAATCTGGAGAAATTCAAGGATGCTGCGGGGCTGACCTGGAGGGGTTTGGCCCGCAAGCTCAAGGTTAATGCCCGGTGCGTTCGCCGCTGGAGGGCCGGAGCCAAGCCAGACGCCGGTCACCTATACTCTCTTTGCAACCTAGCCGCAGAGTTGGACTTGCTTCATCACCTTATTCCAGCTGTCGCGGATCAAAGGATTCCAGAGTCGAGGGACATCTGAGTGCCAATAGAATGGGAGAAGCGGCACAGTATTGATCCTGGCCCAGAGTGACAATTAAGGAAGCTCTGAGCTCAACGCAGACTACGCATTATTCAGCGACACACACTGGGAGCCCTCCAATACACACCACCATCTAAACAGGAATGGTGGTGGCCTTCTTTTCGAACCGCCACATTGGCAATGGCCGGGGCGCACGGGATAGTAAAGCGTCTGACAAGAAAGTCTATGTTCCTGTCAGGCACGGGCTTGAGAAAGCCTTCACCGTCCCTCACGTTCTTCCTGCTGCAAGGCCAGATCCCTAGATCTTTCCATCGCAACTAGATATTCATCAATCCAAGTCAGTACGTTCAAATTGGTTTCTTGGCGGTGCAGGGCCTCCAGCCATTCTCGCTTTTTCAACAAGTGCTGACTATCGAGCCCAATCCATCCTTCGGTGGAAAAATTAGAGCGAAGGGCTATACGCACTCTTGGGTCGTCACCATACCGAACCAACAATTCCCTCGCCAGACAAGGATCATCCAAGGGGCCGCACATAACTGGAGGTACCAACTTGGCCAGCCTGAAGAGCCTAGCCTCAGCAACTGTCTTGAAAGTCAAGAGGAATGGCCGGCGACTTGGGGACTCAGATCGGACCAAGGAGAGCCATGCTTGAGCATAGAGTTGAGGATAACAAGCAGCTTGCGCATGCAGGCTGTGAGGGCCAGCTTCTTGGGTTTACCAGCGGCCAGCAGCCTCTGGTAGAAGTCCCGGATGACCGGGTTGAAGCGGCTGGCCACCAACGAGGCCCCGGAGCCGCAGCAGTCGCTGTTCTCCTGGGCGGAGTTCATAGCCGAGGAGCCGGTCAAGCCCAAGGGTAGGGACCGCAAGCCCAAGCCCGCGTCGCTCTCGATGTTCGAGTGGGCGCTCAGTCTGGAACAGGAGCGGGAGAAGGAGAAGGAGCCGGTTGGCGCGGGACGCTAGACCTCAATGCAACAGGGGCAGCCATCGTATGAATACGATGGCTGCCCCTGCAAGTCCATGTGTGTGCGGGCTTTTTTCGTTGTCCCGAACTCCCGCAAAGTGGTAAAATGCACGACGTAGAGTTGTGCCTTTGAAAGGGGGGAATATGAGGGACCCAGATACGCCGGCGCCCGCCCAACGAAAGAGGCCCACCGCTCCCACTCGCCTGAAAGAGGAGACGGCCCGCCTCGGCGACGAGTTCTACGAGCGCGACATCCGACACAAGGTCGAAGCCGACCACCACGGCGAGATCGTCTCCATCGACGTGGACACCGGACTCTGGGCCATCGGCGACGACATCCCTGACGCAGTGGAGAGTCTGCGGTCGCAGCGACCAGAGGCTATAGACGTCTGGTCTTTGCGGGTAGGCCATCGGGCTGTCCATCACTTCGGTGGCAGGGCGTTGCGGAGCGCCCAGTGATTCAGGGGGTAGTGAACTCCGCCTACGAACCCATCGTAAGGCTTGCAGTGCAAGGTCCGTCGGGGCAGGGCCGGGAGGTAGAGGCAGTTGTCGATACCGGCTTCAATGCCTTTCTGTCGCTGCCGTCGTCACTGGTGACCGAACTGGGACTGCCCTTCGTGACCCGTGCCTCGGCGTTTCTGGCCGACGGTACTCAGGTTAGATTCGACGTCTACTACGTAACGGTACTCTGGGACGGCCAGCCGAGGCAGGTCTATGCCCATATATCTGATGCCACCCCGCTCATAGGTATGCGACTGCTGGACAGCCACGACCTGAGCATCCAGGTTCGGACCGGCGGCCGCGTCGTCATAGAGGCCGGGGAGTAGCCGAGCCTCACCCCCTGTCGCTCCTCCCGCGCCTCCGCTTTGCGCGCGCCGTCCATCTTCCCCCCGCCTCCCCCTATGTATGCGATCCTTTTTTGTTGCCGGAAACCGACGCAAAATGGTAGAATGCCAATCGTAGAATAGTGCATTAGAACACAGCGCAAAGGGAGTAAGGGATTTGGGCGTTTTCAACTGGCCCATCCGGCTGGAGAGCATGGACGGCCAACGGTCGCTGGAGATAGAGGCGATGGTGGACACCGGGGCCAGCTATACCATCGTGCCCGCCAACCTGCTGCGGGACCTTGGGGTGTCGCCCATCGACAAGATCAGCCTCGTGCTGGCCGATGGGCGGCCTGTGGAGTACGACATAGGGCGCGCTATGGCCACCATTGACGGACGGACTGAGGCCACCCTGGTGGTCTTCGGAAATGACGACGCCCGCGCCCTGTTGGGGCCCTACACGCTGGAAGGACTCCGGCTGGCGGTGGACCCGGCCCATGGCAGGCTCGTCCCGGCCACCGCCGCCTGGGCGTAGAGGAAGTCCGCTATTATCACAGGTGAGGGCGCCGCAACAATGAAACTCACCCAATTCATAGCCCAATCTGCCGTTGGCGCGACGCAGACGGGGGGGCGCGTCCGAGGCTCTTTCACGAGACAACGACCTTGCCCCCCCAAAGGAGAGGTTCGTGGGGATGACGGAGAGAGGTATGCTCACATTGACAGCTTGTTAAGAGGATTCCTGGGTCGTATCCCACGCTCTCCGCAGGCATTCGCCTCACCAACTCTGAACAGTTCCGGCTGCTACCCCACCCTTGTCCAATTGCCCAACATCACCCCCACGCTGTAGAATAAACATGGAGCAGAACGCCCTTGAAGGGAGCGCGCGAGTGACGCACGCAAAGACACCGGCGCACACGTCCGGCCTCGGAGCGGCCGGGCGCCCGCGCCGTCCTGGGCCCGAGACGACCCGTCTGGGCAAGGAGATATACGAGCGGGACATCAGGGCACAGGTGGAGGCAGACCACGTTGGAGAGGTCGTCGCCATAGACGTGGACAGCGGTAGCTGGTCCATCGGCAACAGCGTGATTGCCGCGACGGATCGCCTGCAGGCGCAGCGGCCGGACGCCAACGACATCTGGTTGGAGCGAGTCGGGTTCCGGGCGCTATACAGCTTTGGCGGTGGGTCACTGCGGAGGACCGAGTGATCGAAGGGGTGGTCAACGCCGCCTACGAAGCCGTCGTGACACTTCCCCTGCGAGGTCCCGATGGACGGTCTCGGGAGGTCGACGCTGTGGTTGACACCGGCTACAACGGCTTCCTGACCCTGCCCTCATCGGTAGTGGCGGAACTGGGGCTGCCCTACCGGGGCCACAGCGAGGCGATTCTGGCCGACGGCAGCGTGGCAGAGTTCGACGTTTACGGCGTCACGGTGTCTTGGGACGGCAGTGCCAGAAACGTCTCAGTTAACGTAGCCGATAGCGCCCCCCTCGTGGGTATGCTGCTGCTCGACAGACACAACCTGAACATCGACGTTGAGGATGGTGGCCGCGTCGTCATACAGGCGCTGGAGTGAGCTAACCTAATGGATAGGCGCGTTAGGCGCGCCATGAATGTTGCAACGAGTGCAAAGTAATGACATCTAGCGGAGAATGTAATACAATTCTCATTGCTTGATTCTGGACCTGAAAGGTGCCGAAACAGATGAAACACGCCCAACTCTTGGCCAAGCCTGCCGTTAGCGCGCTGCTGCGCCGGCGGCGTTTTTCTACCCCCCCCCCCCCCCCCCCCATTTTTGCGGGCGGGAAGCTCTGGCTGGCCGATGAGCGTGGCGGCAGGCGGCCTCGCCCGGTTCGGACTCATCGCGCTCCTGGCCCTGGCCCTAGCGCTGGGAGGGCTGCTCCTCTCCTCGGCTAGCCCCGTCTGGGCGCAGGCGGTCGACTACGATACGGACGACAACGGGCTGATCGAGGTTTCCACCCTGGCCCAGTTGAACGCCATCCGCTGGGACCTGAACGGCGATGGGACGGCTGACGCTGGGGCGAACCAAGCCACCAACCAGGCCAGCTACGCGGCGGCCTTCTCCAACGCCGCCGTGGACATGGGCTGCGCCGTCACCTGCATCGGCTACGAGTTGGACGCGGACCTGGACTTTGATGAGAACGGCGATGGCCAGATGACCGCCGCCGGCGACCCCACCTACTGGGACGGCAGCGCGGGCTGGAATCCCATTGGCCATGCGGGGAGCCCCTTCTCTGCCGGTACGATCTTCGAAGGCAACGGCCACACCATTTCCCACCTGTTCATCAACCGGCAAAGTACGAACAGCGTGGGGCTATTCAGGGGCCTCAAAGGCACGGTCCGCAACCTGGCCCTGGAGGACGTCTACGTGGCCGGCCAGGACACGGTCGGCGCGCTGGTGGGGCTCAATGAGGGCGAGGTCTATTGGAGCTACGTCACCGGCGAGGTGGCCGGCCGGAACCTGGTCGGCGGGTTGGTGGGGGATAACGGCTGGAGGTCGGGCAAGAGCAAGAATAACGGCCATATTGGAGGCAGTTACTCCCTCGCCACCGTTCGCGGTAGTAACGAGCATGTTGGCGGGCTGACCGGCCGCAACAACGAGGGCAGCGTCATCATCGCCTCCTACGCCCGAGGCGTGGTCACGGGCAATGATGCGGTCGGCGGGCTGGTCGGCACTTCCTACCGGAGCGAAATCCGATACAGCTACGCCGTCGCCACGATGAGCAGAGGCAGGAGGCACCACCCCCTCCAGGGCCGCTCGGCGCGCGATACGGTGATCGGTAGCTACGGCGACGAGAGCGTCTTCGGTATGGCCGTCACCCGCGATGGCCAGACCACCGCGGCTCTCCAGGGGCTCACCAGCGCCACGGGCATCTACATTGACTGGCAGAACCTCGACGTGGACGGCGACAGCACGCTCGAGGCTCCCTGGGACTTCGGGACGAACAGCGAGTACCCGGCGCTGAAGGTGGACTGGAACGGAGACAACACGCCCACGGCCGCCGAGTTCGGCGCCCAGCCCCGCACGTTGGTGGACTACGACAGCGACGATGACGGCCTGATCGAGGTCACGACCCTGGCGCAGTTGAGAGTCATCCGCTGGGATGGGAGCGGCGACGGCGTACCGCATCCAGCCAGGGCCACACCCTACGCGCTGGCCTTCCCCCACGCGAAGGCGGGCATCATGGGCTGCCCCACCACCACTGCCGACGCCGACGACAACGACTGCACCGGCTACGAGCTAGAGGCGAATCTGGACTTTGATGAGAACGGCGATGGCCAGATGACCGCCGCCGGCGACCCCACGTACTGGAACGGCGGCGCCGGCTGGGCCCCCATCAGTTTGTACTGGGCCGTCTTCGAGGGCAACGGCCACACCATCTCCAACCTGTTCATCAACCGGCCGACAGAAGACATGGGGGTCGGCCTGTTCGAGGGAGTGCACAGTGAGGGGGTCATCCGCAACCTGGGTCTGGTGGACGCAGATTCCACAGGTGGGTCAATCGTGGGGACGCTGGCCGGCTATTCGAGAGGGACGGTGAAGCTCAGCTACGCGACTGGTCGCGTCCACGCCCACGGGAGGTACGTGGGGGGATTGGTCGGTGTACAGGATGCGGGCCTGGTCAGCCAGACGTACGCCGCCGTCAGCGTATCCGCCAGTATGGTCATTGTAAGGGACAATAGCGGGGTGCTGATTAGCGGGCGGGACGTGGGCGGGCTGGTCGGTCGAGCGATGGGAAGGGTAGAAGCCAGCTACGCGACCGGCAGCGTCTCCGGCCGGGCTGTCGTGGGCGGGCTGGTGGGCTGGCTCACAGGCGGAACCGTGGAGGCCAGCTACTCCAGGGGCCGGGTGGAAGGCTCGCAAAATAGTGGCGGGCTGGTCGCCTTGACAGGATCGCATACCCGTAATGGCGTGTCACGCGGTCCCCGCATCATCGACAGCTACTGGGACACCACCACCAGCGGGATGGCCACCAGCGTCGGCGGCGGCGTGGGCAAGACCACCAGCGACTTGCAGTCGCCCACGCAGACCAACGGCTACACGGGCATCTATGCCACCTGGAACCTGGACCTGGACGGCGACACCAACAGCGACGACGATCCGTGGGACTTCGGCACGGCCAGCCAGTACCCGGCGCTGAAGGCGGACTTCAACCGCGACAGCGTCAAATCAGCCGTGGACGGCGACTTCGGGCGTCAGCCCCGCTCCGCGCCGGCGGTGGCCAATGGGGCTCCGGCGTTCGGGGTTGTCGGGCCGTACACGCCTGATGAGAACCAGACTGCGGTGGGGACGATTCCGGTGGCGACGGACCCGGACGCAGGCGCCACGCTGACCTACGAGATGATGATGGGCGCAGGCGACGGCGACCACGCCCTGTTCACCTTCGTCCCGGGCACGAGGGTTCTCACCTTCAAGGCTGCCCCGAACTTCGAGAATCCTCCGTTGTCGAAGACGACCTACACGGTCAAGATCCGGGTGCGGGACAGCTTGAACGCCGGGGGCACGGCGGACACTGGGTGGGACGACACCGTCACGGTGACGATCAACCTGCAGAACGTGAACGAAGCTCCGACGTTCGGGGTTGTCGGGCCGTACACGCCTGATGAGAACCAGACTGCGGTGGGGACGATTCCGGTGGCGACGGACCCGGACGCAGGCGCCACGCTGACCTACGAGATGATGATGGGCGCAGGCGACGGCGACCACGCCCTGTTCACCTTCGTCCCGGGCACGAGGGTTCTCACCTTCAAGACTGCCCCGAACTTCGAGACTCCTCCGTTGTCGAAGACGACCTACACGGTCAAGATCCGGGTGCGGGACAGCTTGAACGCCGGGGGCACGGCGGATCAGGGGTGGGACGACACCGTCACGGTGACGATCAACCTGCAGAACGTGAACGAAGCTCCGGCGTTCGGGGTTGTCGGGCCGTACACGCCTGATGAGAACCAGACTGCGGTGGGGACGATTCCGGTGGCGACGGACCCGGACGCAGGCGCCACGCTGACCTACGAGATGATGATGGGCGCAGGCGACGGCGACCACGCCCTGTTCACCTTCGTCCCGGGCACGAGGGTTCTCACCTTCAAGACTGCCCCGAACTTCGAGACTCCTCCGTTGTCGAAGACGACCTACACGGTCAAGATCCGGGTGCGGGACAGCTTGAACGCCGGGGGCACGGCGGACACTGGGTGGGACGACACCGTCACGGTGACGATCAACCTGCAGAACGTGAACGAAGCTCCGGCGTTCGGGGTTGTCGGGCCGTACACGCCTGATGAGAACCAGACTGCGGTGGGGACGATTCCGGTGGCGACGGACCCGGACGCAGGCGCCACGCTGACCTACGAGATGATGATGGGCGCAGGCGACGGCGACCACGCCCTGTTCACCTTCGTCCCGGGCACGAGGGTTCTCACCTTCAAGGCTGCCCCGAACTTCGAGAATCCTCCGTTGTCGAAGACGACCTACACGGTCAAGATCCGGGTGCGGGACAGCTTGAACGCCGGGGGCACGGCGGACACTGGGTGGGACGACACCGTCACGGTGACGATCAACCTGCAGAACGTGAACGAAGCTCCGACGTTCGGGGTTGTCGGGCCGTACACGCCTGATGAGAACCAGACTGCGGTGGGGACGATTCCGGTGGCGACGGACCCGGACGCAGGCGCCACGCTGACCTACGAGATGATGATGGGCGCAGGCGACGGCGACCACGCCCTGTTCACCTTCGTCCCGGGCACGAGGGTTCTCACCTTCAAGACTGCCCCGAACTTCGAGACTCCTCCGTTGTCGAAGACGACCTACACGGTCAAGATCCGGGTGCGGGACAGCTTGAACGCCGGGGGCACGGCGGATCAGGGGTGGGACGACACCGTCACGGTGACGATCAACCTGCAGAACGTGAACGAAGCTCCGGCGTTCGGGGTTGTCGGGCCGTACACGCCTGATGAGAACCAGACTGCGGTGGGGACGATTCCGGTGGCGACGGACCCGGACGCAGGCGCCACGCTGACCTACGAGATGATGATGGGCGCAGGCGACGGCGACCACGCCCTGTTCACCTTCGTCCCGGGCACGAGGGCGCTCACCTTCAAGACTGCCCCGAACTACGAGGCGACCCCGCCGAAGACGACCTACACGGTCAAGATCCGGGTGCGGGACAGCTTGAACGCCGGGGGCACGGCGGATCAGGGGTGGGACGACACCGTCACGGTGACGATCAACCTGCAGAACGTGAACGAAGCTCCGGCGTTCGGGGTTGTCGGGCCGTACACGCCTGATGAGAACCAGACTGCGGTGGGGACGATTCCGGTGGCGACGGACCCGGACGCAGGCGCCACGCTGACCTACGAGATGATGATGGGCGCAGGCGACGGCGACCACGCCCTGTTCACCTTCGTCCCGGGCACGAGGGCGCTCACCTTCAAGACTGCCCCGAACTACGAGGCGACCCCGCCGAAGACGACCTACACGGTCAAGATCCGGGTGCGGGACAGCTTGAACGCCGGGGGCACGGCGGATCAGGGGTGGGACGACACCGTCACGGTGACGATCAACCTGCAGAACGTGAACGAAGCTCCGACGTTCGGGGTTGTCGGGCCGTACACGCCTGATGAGAACCAGACTGCGGTGGGGACGATTCCGGTGGCGACGGACCCGGACGCAGGCGCCACGCTGACCTACCAGATGCTCACCACTACCGGCGACCACGCCCTGTTCACCTTCAACGCCACCACTAGGGCGCTCACCTTCAACGATGCCCCGAACTTCGAGGCGAAAGACAGCTACACGGTCAGCATTCAGGTGCGGGACAGCTTGAACGCCGCCGGCGTTGGGGACACGGCCTGGGACGACACGGTCGTGGTGACGATCAACCTGCAGGACGTGAACGAGGAGCCAGAGTTCATGTCGACCGCCTACACCGACTCGACCGGAACTCTGGTGCCGGCTGCGCCCATCGCCACGGACACGCGGAGCTTCCGCGAGGATGCGGCGGCGGACGCGGCCATCGGCGCCCCCGTCGCGGCCACGGACCCCGACACCAGCGCCAGCCCCAGCGACACGCTGACCTACGCCTTGGCCGCCTCCGGGGACCATGCGTCCTTCGCCATCGACACCGCCACCGGGCAGCTGAAGACCAAGGCGGGAGTAACCTACGACTACGAGGCGAAGGACACCTACACGGTCACGGTGACCGTGCATGACGGCAAGAACGCCGCCGCCGCCGCGGACGCCACCGTGGACGACACCATCGATGTGACCATCAACGTAACGGACGCGCTCGAACGGTGGACCCCGCCCACCAATATGCACATCGACGTGGCAACGCTGGCCAACCGGATCAGGGTCACTTGGACGGTGCCCGCGGCGGCGGACAACACGGGCAAGCCGGCCCTCACCGGCTACAAAGTGCAGTGGAGGCAGAAGTACAGCGCCAACGCTGCCTGGGCGCCGGACTGGGTCGGCTTCCCGCGCAGTGGCCTCGGCACGACCACCGATATCACCACGTACACTGTTAATGCTGCCGATGGCACGCCCACCACACATACCGTTGTCACGGGCGGCGGGCGCATCCATGAGGTGCGGGTGTGCTCCCTGAACGAAGACGGGGCGAAGAGCACGGACTCGCCGAAGGCGGAACAGTGCGGCAGCTGGACTGGCAACGCCCTGCCGTCCTTCACGGAAGGCATAAAGGCGTCGCGCAGCGTGGCGGAGAACACCGCCGCCAACACCAACATCGGCCTGCCCGTCGGGGCCGCGGACTCCGACGCAGGGGACACCCTGGTCTACTCGATGACCGATTCGACAGGGAGCAGGAAGTTCACGATAGACAGCGCCACCGGCCAGCTGAAGACCAAGGACCCGCTGGACCACGAGACGGCGGGCTCCTACGATGTCTATGTGAAGGTGAACGACGGAAGCAACGGCATAGACGCAATCATGGTGACGATCACGGTCACCGACGTAAACGAGCCGCCGGCGTTCGACGACGGGGCCGGCCCCACAGCCCGGAGCGTGAGCGAAAGCGCGGTGGCCGGGGACGCCATCGGCGATCCCGTCGAGGCGACAGACCCCGACACCAAGGCCGACCCCCAGGACACGCTCACCTACGCGCTGGACGCCACGACCGGCGACCACGCCCACTTCGACATCGACACGGGCACGGGTCAGCTGGAGGTCAAGGGCGCGCTGGACTACGAGACGAAGTCCAGCTACACCGTCACCGTGGTGGTGCGGGACAACTTGAACGCTGCGGGCACGGCGGACACCGCCTGGGACGACACGATCGTGGTCAACATAGCGGTTGACGACGTGAACGAGGCGCCGGCCTTCGCCACCAACGCCGTCACGGCGCTCGACGTGGCGGAGGGCGCAACGGCGGTGGGGACCTACGCCGCCACCGACCCGGAGAGCGACACGGTCTACTACGGGCTGAGCGGCACGGACGCCGCCGCCTTCAGCATTTCCACCTTGGGAGTGCTGACCCTCGATGACGCGGCGGACCACGAGAAGCAGTCCAGCTACAGCGTCAACGTGCGCGTGCAGGACAGAAAGAACGCCGACGGCGACCCCGATACGGTCTGGGACACCACCCTCCCTATCACCGTCAGCGTCACGGACACGCTCGAGCCGCCGACCGCCCCCACGGGCGTCGAGGCCTTTGGGATAGCCAACGGGCTGCGCGTCACCTGGACGGAGCCGGACGTTACGAACAAGCCGGACCTCGACGGCTACGACGTGGAGTACAGCCTGCGCACCGCCGTCGCCGTCGGCGCGACCCCGGCAACCTGGGGCGCCGCGGTCATAACCGATGCCGGGCTCGTGCTGACCCACGAGATAACCGGCCTCACCCCGGGCTCGACCTACCGGGTGCGGGTGCGGGCGAAGAACGACGAGGGCATCAGCGGCTGGTCGTCGTACGACACCGGCGTGCCCAACGTGCCGCCCCTCCTCAACGCGGCCCCGACCTTCGGCGAGGGCGCGGACACGACGCGCAGCGTGACGGAGAACACGCCGGCCGGGGCCGCCATCGGCAATCCCATCGCGGCCACGGATACGGACGCCTCGGACACGCTGGTGTACGCCATCGACGGCGCCACCGGCGACTACGCCCACTTCGCCATCGACACGGGCACGGGCCAGCTGAAGGCCAAGGGCGCCCTGGACTACGAGAGCGGGACGACCAGCTACTCGATCAAGGTGACCGTCTCCGACGGCAACGGAGGGACGGACAGCATCGACGTGACCATCACCGTCACCAACGTGAACGAGAAGCCGGCCTTCCCCGCCGGCGCCCAGACGCTCACGCCGAACGAGAACCAGACCGCCGCGGGGACCGTCACGGCCGCCACCGACCCGGAGGGCGACACGCTGACCTACCGGATGCTTCCCGACACCGGCGACGACTCCTCCTTCAACTTCAACGCCGGCACGAGGACGCTCACCTTCAAGACTGCCCCGGACTTCGAGGCGAAGGACACCTACACGGTCAGCATCCAGGTGAAGGACAGCAAGAACCCCGCGGGCACGGCGTCCCTGACCTGGGACGCCACGGTCGTGGTGACCGTCGACGTCCAGGACGTGAGCGAGCGGCCGTCGGCGCCCACCGACCTTGGGGTACTCGCGGCGGCCAACGGGCTGCGGGTCTCGTGGACGGCGCCGGACATGACGGGCAAGCCCCCCGTAACCGGCTACAAGCTGCACTACAGCCAGCGTGATTTCGCCGCAGGCCCTGGCCAGTGGGGGAATTGGGTGGACCACGCCCACGCCGGGACCGGGACCTCGACCACGATAACCGGCCTCACCGCCGGCGACACCTACCGGGTGCAGGTGCGGGCCGCCAACGACGACGGCGACGGCGCCTGGACGGCGCCCGACACCGGCGTGCCCACCGCGCCGCCCGTCAGCAATGCCGCCCCGGTCTTCACCGACGGCGCCAGCACGACGCGCAGCGTGGCGGAGAACACCGCAGCCGGGACCAACATCGGGTTGCCCATAGCAGCCACCGACGCGGACGCTGGGGACACGCTGGTGTACGCCATCGACGCCACCACCGGCGACCACGGCCACTTCGCCATCGACTGGGCCTCCGGTCAGCTGAAGGTCAAGAGCGCCCTGGACTACGAGAGCAATAACCGCTACACCGTCGTCGTGACCGTCTCCGACGGGAACGGGGGGACGGACAGCATCACCGTGACCATCGACGTCACCGACGTCGTGAACGAGCCGCCGGGAGTGGTCCCGCCGCCTGCCAACCGTGCGCCGTCCTTCGACGAGGGGGCCAGCGCGGGCCGCAGCGTGGCGGAGAACACGCCGGCGGGCAGGAACATCGGCCTGCCCCTGGCGGCCACGGACCCCGACAGCGACCCGCTGACCTACGCGCTGGGCGGAACGGACTCCGGCCACTTCGCCCTCGCCGGCAACCAGCTCCAGACCAGCGGAGCGCTGGACTACGAGGGGGTCAAGAGTTCCTACTCGGTGATCGTGACCGTGAGCGACGGGAACGGCGGGACGGACAGCATCGACGTGACCATCACCGTCACCAACGTGGACGACACGCCGGTGGTCACGCCGACGCCGGTGGCGCCCACCGGGACCCTGGCCTTCGACAAGGTGGGCGTCGCCAGACGCACGGTTGACGCCTACGCTCCCGTCGGCACGGCCGTGGGCGCCCCGGTCACGGCGACCGTCTCCGCCGGCATGGCAGGGCCCTTCTATAGCGTCTACACCAGGTCGTCGCCTTTCACCGTGGACCGGCTGACCGGTCAACTGAGGACTGCCAGGAAGCTGGGGCGCGCGGACGAGTACACCATCCAACTGCTCGCTACGGACGGAAAGGGCAGGCTCGACGTTATCGGGGTCATCATCACGGTAACCGGAGGCCGCGCCAACAGGGACCCGGTCTTCCGGGAAGGCGCCTCGGCGACCCGCAGCGTGGTGGCGGGGTCCTCGCGGGGCGTCCGCGTGGGCAGGCCCGTCACGGCTACCGACCCGGATGGCGACCCCCTCTTCTACATGGTCAGCGGAACGGACTCCAGCCACTTCAGCATCGGCAGCGGGAGTGGCCAGATCAAAGTCGGCAGGCCCCTGACCAAGAGTTCGTATTCGTTCGAGGTGGTCGTGGGCGACCTCAAGGGCGGAGTGGACGTCCTCGACATCACCATCACCGTCACCGCCGTGGATGCGCCGCCGGTGGCGACGACGCCCACACCGACGCCAAACCGCGCGCCGTCCTTCGACGAGGGCGCCGGCGCCAGCCGCAGCGTGGCGGAGAACACGCCGGCGGGCAGGAACATCGGCCTGCCCCTGGCGGCCACGGACCCCGACAGCGACTCGCTGACCTACGCGCTGGGCGGAACGGACTCCGGCCACTTCGCCCTCTCCGGCAACCAACTGCGGACCAGCGGCGCGCTGGACTACGAGGGGGTCAAGAACTCCTACTCGGTCACCGTGACCGTGAGCGACGGCCGCGGCGGGACGGACACCATCGACGTGACCATCACCGTCACCAACGTGAACGAGGCGCCGGTGGTGGCTCCGCCTACGCCGGCCAACCGCGCGCCGTCCTTCGACGAGGGCGCCAGCGCGGGCCGCAGCGTGGCGGAGAACACGGCTTCCGGCCAAGACATCGGCCTGCCCCTGACGGCCACGGACGCCGATGGCGACTCGCTGACCTACGCGCTGGGCGGAACGGACTCCGGCCACTTCGTTCTCTCCGGCAACCGGCTGCGCACCAGCGGGGCCCTGGACTACGAGGGGGTCAAGAACTCCTACGCGGTGACCGTGACCGTGAGCGACGGCCGCGGCGGGACGGACACCATCGCCGTGACCGTCACCGTCACCAACGTGAACGAGGCTCCGGTGGTGGCCCCGCCGACGGCCAACCGCGCCCCGGCCTTCGACGAGGGCGCCAGCGCGGGCCGCAGCGTGGCGGAGAACACGCCGGCCGGGACCGACATCGGCCTGCCCCTGGCGGCCACGGACCCCGACGGCGACTCGCTGACCTACGCGCTGAGCGGCGCCGACTCCGGCCACTTCGCTCTTTCCGGCAACCAACTGCGGACCAGCGGGGACTATGCGGGGGTCAAGAGCTCCTACTCGGTCACCGTGTACGTCTCCGACGGCAAGGGCGGGACGGACAGCATCGACGTGACCGTCACCGTCACCAACGTCGACGAGGCGCCGTTGGTGACCCCGCCGACGGCCAACCGCGCCCCGGCCTTCGACGAGGGCGCCAGCGCGGGCCGCAGCGTGGCGGAGAACACGGCGGCGGGCAGGAACATCGGCCTGCCCCTGGCGGCCACCGACCCCGAAGGGGACCCGCTGACCTACGCGCTGGGCGGCGCTGACTCCGGTCACTTCGCGCTCTCCGGCAACCGGCTCCAGACCAGCGGAGCCCTGGACTACGAGGGCCAGAACTCCTACGCGGTGACCGTGACCGTGAGCGACGCCCGCGGCGGGACGGACACAATCGACGTGACCATCACCGTCACCAACGTGGACGAGCCGCCGGGCGCGCTCCCGGGCCTTGGGGTGTTTGAAGAGGTCAACGGGCTACGGCTCTCCTGGTCCGCGCCGGACATGAGGGGCAAGCCGCCCGTCACCGGCTACGATGTACAGTACAAGTTGATCACGGCCACTACCTGGAACGATCACGCCCACAGCGGCACAGGCACAACGATCCAGGGCCTCACCGCCGGTTCCACATACAAGGTGCGGGTGCGGGCCAAGAATGCCGAGGGGAACAGCGTCTGGGCAAGCGCACAGGGCACGCCCACGGCGGCGCCGGTTACGCCCGTGCCGCCGGGCGCAACCACGAACCTCGAGGTGACCCCGGGGTACTCCAAACTGCGGCTCACCTGGAACATGCCGGACATGACGGGCAAGCCGCCCATCACCCACTTTGAGGTGCAGTACAAGTTGAGCATCGACAAATACTGGGGTGATTTCCCCCACGACAGCACGGTCAGTAGGGTCACGATTGACTTCCTTGGCGGAGGCCTCTCCTATGACGTGCGGGTGCGGGCCGTCAACTCGGCTGGGAGTAGCGACTGGGTGTCGTCGAGCGGCACGACCAAGTAGCGGCGGCCGCGAAAAGACTGGAGTTCGACGAGGGCAGGGGCCCAGCGGGGCGCTTGGTGGAACGTTGGGGGCCTGTCATGGCGATGGGCCCCAACGGCAGGGTTCATTCGAGAAGGCCAACTGCCTATCCACCGCAGATAATAGATCGCTCTCTCCTTGACGATATGCCTACTGTGGTGTACAGCTTTGGCATGATCACGGTACTCTAGGCGGAAACGTTCAGGCGGTGGCTGCGTAGGCTACGGGGCAAAGAGGCGCTCCGCCAGATCGTCGCCCGGTTGGACGTTGCCGGAGCTGCGGATACACTACGAATCTGGCTATCGGCTCTACTTCATTCGACGGGGCGCCGAGGTGATCGTGTTGCTGTGTGTGCGGTCAAAAGGACGGCCAACGGCGGGACATTGAGCGAGCCAAGCAGATGGCGGCCAAAATGGGAGGATTGAATGCTTGAGAAACTGACGGAGTTTGACGCGGCGGACTATATTCAGACCGAGGAGGATGCTCGACGGCATCTTGAGCTATGCGCAGAGGCGGACCCTGGCGATGGCAGCGCCATCCGCGCCGCACTGGGCACGATTGCCCGTGCCCAGAACATGAGTGGTCTGGCCCGTGAGGTTGGGCTCAACCGCGGAGGCCTCTACAAGGCGCTATCCGAAGATGGCAACCCGTCCTTTGCCACGGTCATCAGGGTCGTGGGCGCGCTGGGGCGCGGCTGCGGATCGAAGCTGTAGAGAACCCTTTACGGCAAGAGCAACCCAGCGCCTAGCTGCGATAGCATCCTGGCAGCGTTCTGTCGCCGCATACGCATCACTGTACGCTGCGGCAGTCCAAACCCCAGGGTCCACCGCCAGGAAGCCCGTCTCGCTTTGCCATGGATTACAGCGTCACCTCCCACCGAAAAGTTCGCAGTACAGTACACCCCGGCCCACCAGACTGGACAAAATCAAGAACCTTCACGCTGAGGTTCAGGTTGGCCTTGTAGATATAGACCTGTCCCGACGCTTCATCCGACCGGTCTTGACCTCCGAGCTACAGCGGACAGAGGTTCTGCCGGGGGGATAGGCAGCACGCGGGTACGATGGCATAGCTGGCTTTGCAAACCCAGCTATGGTTTACGGCGTAACCGGATCGTAGCTGCCGTCCGGCAGTATCACCGGCAATGCGTATCGAGGGTTGGTCAGCAGGTCATAGATATCCGGGTCTTTCGATTTGAGCTGCTCGGTAGTGCAGGCCGCCCACTCCCTTGAAATATCTCTACACCGCTGAGCGTCGCTTTGGGCGCCCATGATCGTCGTAAGCGCCCAGTAGAAGTATTCGCTTATCATACAAGCGTAGTTGCAGGTGAGATCAAGATAGGTGTACCACGCACCCGCTGGATACTCTCCACCCGGAGGGAGGGCGCATGGGCCATTCCCGTCATCCCCGCAATCGGCAGCTTGCCTCTCCTGAAAATGCCCGCCCCTGGCGGTGTCCATGTATGCGGCTATAGTCGAAGCCGCTTCCTCGCCAAACACATCCGGGTAGGCATGCGAGTAGCCAACCGAACTTATCAGGTGCAGGATTTCCTCCAGGCTGGCGTCGAATCCGCGCCCAGGCTTGGTTTCCGACCCGTAGAGACCCTGCACACGGATATCTCCTTGCTCCACCATCTCCAGGAAACTGCGGGGCACCTGATCGTACAGTGACTCCATCTCGGCTTCGGTCTTGGTCATGAGGAGCGAAGCGTTTGCCTGAGTCATTGCCATGACGATATCGGGGTTGTCCGGCTCTCCGTCTGCGTCATTGTCCAGGTACTCCGCCATCACGTTTGACGCATGGACCACTTTGGCGTCCGGCGTGCCGGCGGTAGCGAATATGTTGACGCCAAACACATTTGCATACTTCGGGAATACGTCGGAGAGGAACTGCCAATGGGCGGGGATGTCCTGGAGGTCTGTGTTCGCTCTCGACGACATGGCGGACGACGCGGTTGCCGTTGCGTTCCCAATGGGCGCCATTGATTGAGGCGTGGCTGAAGGCTCGGCGGCCGTCCCACCACAACTCGCCAACGCCGGGAGCAGCGCTACGGACACCAGAAGCAGCCAGACGGACTTATTAAGACGCATCCATTCGCACCTGGTTGGCATGTTACAGCGATTCCGCGGTCGCGTCTGTGGCAGTCCGGGTTCCATGCATCATTGTCCCTTTCGCAACGGCAATCATGCCGCTTGATTCTCACGTTTATGCAGAGCCCCACGCTATGCCGCAGCCCGACCAACCCTCGGGGTCTCCCTTGGGGGGTTCAGTCTCCAAACGCATCTCACGTTGAAGATTTCCTCAGGCCGGCCAGACCACCGGAAATTGCACTGGGGCACTCCTCCTACCAGAGCGTCGGCTTATTGACCATCAGGTAGAGGGAGATGATTGGCAACACGGTTGCCAGTGTTCCCCAAGTGTACCACTGGTGGAGCGCCGAGAAGAATTCTGCGGGCAGCGGCGAATCGGCCTGGCCCGACGGTCCAGAGAGCGTCAGCATGCGGCGCTGAAGGCGGAGGAGAATGCCCACCCATACGAGTCCGGAGATTGTGAACAGCATCAAGGAAACCGTTATCCAGGATATCTCATGAAACCCTGTCCATCCGCCCCAGCGCGCAGCGGCCATCGCAAGGCCGTTCAGCAGCACGAGGAGCAAGCCGGGCAGAGTGAACAGCAGGTCAGCGCGGGTAACGGATTTGGCGGCGAAGTGCAGAACATCGCGGTTCTTCATGCGTCCCGCCATGAGCATCCATGCGGCGGTCACGCTGATGTTGCCCAGAAAGACCACCACTCCCACTATGTGCAGGAGCAGGTGCCACTGATACGGGTACAGCGGCAGGGATGCAACCACCGCCGCGACGGCTAGGAGCCCATAGGCCAGCAACTCGTTTCTGTGGAAGTACTGCATGGTCACACCTCCTCAGTGAACGCAACACCCTCAAAGGTCATGCAGACAGTGCAACGACACAAGACGGAGAACCTCTGCGCTGGGGGACGGCCTGGCTCTGGAGGTAAGAGATTGCCCCTGATCGCTTCAGGCATCGGCCCAGCCTTCGAACAAGACCTCTGCCTGCTCAAGGACGGTGACCGTTGCCTTCTCCTGCTTGTCGGGCGGGTAGCCGTGCTTGCGCAGGATGCGCTTGACCATCGCCCGGAGCTTGGCTCGGACGTTCTCCCGCAATGTCCAGTCTATGGTGACGTTGCCGCGGACGGTCTGGACCAACTCTTGGGCGATGGCGCGTAGCGTGTCATCCCCCATCACCTGCACCGCACTATCGTTGGTCTCCAGCGCGTCGTAGAACGCCAGCTCGTCTTCGGACAGCCCCAGCCGCCCGCCGCGGGCGTTGGCCTCTCGCATGTCTCTGGCAAGCTGGATCAACTCCTCGATGACCTGCGCCGCCTCTATAGCCCGATTCTGGTAGCGCCGCAGCGTTTGCTCCAGCATCTCGGCGAAGGAGCGCGCCTGCACCACGTTCTTGCGGCGGCGGATATGCAACTCCCCCTTGAGCAGCTTCTGGAGCAACTCTACGGCGAGGTTGCGGTGGGGCATCCCGCGCACCTCGGCGAGGAACTCGTCGGACAACACCGAGATGTTCGGCTTGTCGAGCCCCGCGGCGGCGAAGATGTCCAGCACACCTTCCGAGGCCACCGCCCGGGAGATGATTTGCCGCACGGCGTGGTCGACCTCCTCCTCGGGCCGCGCCTCACCAGGGGCGCGCTTCATCAGCTGCGCCCGTACTGCCTGGAAGAACCCCACATCGTCGCGAATGCGCAGGATCTCCTCGTGTGGCGTGGCCAGCGCGAAGGCTTGAGTGAGATCCCGCACCGCGTTCAGGCAACGATCTTTGCCGTTCTCCTGCGCTAGGACGTGCTCCTGCGCAGCGGGCAGCAGTCCCAAGCGTTCTTGCGGCATTCCCGTAGTCCACTTGGACCAATCGAAACCGTGGAACAGGGCGCAGCAGACCTCGTGCTTTTCCCGCATGACCGCCACTGCCTCTTCCTTGGCGGGCGCTGTTTGCCCCTTGCCGCCGCTCTCGGTATAGGTCACTGTGGCTTCCCTGAGGTCCTGGGCCAGGCCCAAATAGTCCACCACCAGGCCGCCCGGCTTGTCCCTGAACACACGGTTGACTCTGGCGATGGCCTGCATCAGCCCGTGGCCGCGCATCGGCTTGTCCACGTACATGGTGTGGAGGCTGGGCGCGTCGAAGCCGGTGAGCCACATGTCGCGCACCAGCACGATGAGAAAGGGGTCGTCAGGGTCCCGGAACCGTTGGGCCAGCGCCTCCCGACGCGGCTTGTTCCTGACGTGGGGCTGCCAATCGAGCGGGTCAGAGGCGGAGCCGGTCATGATGACCTTGATCGCGCCTTTAGCGTCATCGTCGTCGCGCCAATCGGGGCGCAGGCGCACCAACTCCCGGTAGAGGTCAATGCAGATGCGCCGGCTCATGCAGACGACCATCGCCTTGCCCGCCAGCGCCTCCAGTCGCTGCTCGAAGTGGGTCACGATGTCCTCAGCAACCTGCTTGACCCGCCTCTCCGCTCCGACGATGGCTTCCAGCTGCGCCCACTTCGTCTTCAGCCGCTCCTTGCGCTCCACTTCCTCG
This sequence comes from Dehalococcoidia bacterium, assembly GCA_965222055.1. Classification (GTDB taxonomy): domain Bacteria; phylum Chloroflexota; class Dehalococcoidia; order Plut-88900; family Plut-88900; genus Plut-88900. The sequence continues at coordinate 1,511,891 of CBDCTF010000007.1, read as the reverse complement.
CCCTCAGTGGCCTCCTCGAAGTCTGGGTCTATGGACGGCATCTCATCCGGGTCCAGGGCCAGCTTGGCGAGGCGGCTCTCGTAGTAGATGGGCACCGTGGCCCCATCCTCCACGGAACGTTGAATGTCGTAGATGCTGATGTAGTCGCCGAACACGGCGCGCGTATTGGCGTCCTGAAGCTCTATGGGCGTTCCCGTGAACCCGACGAAGGAGGCGTTGGGCAGGGCGTCCCGCATGTGCCGGGCGTAGCCGTCGATGAAGTCGTACTGGCTGCGGTGCGCCTCGTCCGCGATGACCACGATGTTGCGCCTCTCCGATAGCGTCGGGTGGGAGTCGCCCTTCTCTTCAGGGAAGAACTTCTGGATGGTCGTGAAGACTACTCCCCCGGCGTTCACTGACAACTTGCTTCGCAGGTCGGTGCGGCTCGCGGCCTGGGTCGGCGGCTGGCGCAGGATGTCCTGGCAGCGGGAGAAGGTGCCGAAGAGTTGGTCGTCCAGGTCGTTGCGGTCGGTGAGAACGACGATGGTGGGATTGGCCATCGCTGGCTCGCGGACGATGGCCCCGGCGTAGAAGGCCATGGTCAAGCTCTTGCCGGAGCCCTGCGTGTGCCAGACCACGCCGATGCGCCTATCGCCGGGGTCGCCGCCGGGTTTGCGGCCCGACTCGTAGCGGCCGCGCTCCTCGGCAGCGCGCCGGCCCCCCGCTTGGAGCTCTGCCGCGCGCAGAGTCTCGGTCACCGCTATCTGGACGGCGTGAAGCTGGTGATAGCCGGCCATCTTCTTGACCAGCGCTCCGCCGCCGTCGTCCTCGAACACGATGAAGTCGCGCAGGAGGGACAGGAAGCGCGCAGGCTCGCAGACGCCCTCCAGCATCACCTGCAGATCGAGCATAGCCGGGTCCGCCAGCCCCTCGCCCGAAATCGTGCGCCACGGCTTGAACCACTCCCGCCCGGCGGTGAACGTTCCGATGCGCGCCTGCGTCCCGTCGGAGACCATCAGTATCTCGTTCATGGAGAACAGCGACGGCAACTCCGCCTTGTAGGTCTGGAGCTGTTGCCAGGCCGTCCATATGGTGGCGTCCTCGTCGGCCGGGTTCTTGAGTTCGACGACGCCCAGGGGCAGGCCGTTGACGAACAGCACGACATCGGGGCGGCGCGTGTCCCTGTTCTCCGTCACCGTGAACTGGTTGACGGCCAGCCAGTCGTTGGCCGCCGGGTGGTCGAAGTCGACGGCCCGCACGTGGTCCCCGCGCACCCTTCCTTCCGCCGCTCGATATTCGACTTCCACGCCGTTCACGAGCATCCGGTGGAAGGCGCGGTTGCGGGTTTCCAGCGTTGCGCCTTCCGGGCGGATCAGCCTGCGGAAGGCATCCTCGAGCGCAGAGGCCGGAAGGCCGGGATTCAGTAGGGCGAGCGTATCCCTCAACCGACGCCCCAGCACGACCTGCCCGAAGTCGGCGCGCTCCGCATTGGGCGCACCGGGGCCGATATCCGGCCCGTGGGCCACCCTCCAGCCGAGCCCCTCCAGCCAGGCGAGGGCGGCCTCCTCAACGTCGGCTTCGGTGATGGTGGTCATGGCTTGCCCCAAGGGTTCACGGTTTCGACGTCCAAACCGTCGAAATCGGTAACGTTTCGGGTTGCAACCACCAAGTTATTGACCTTTGCGGTTCCTGCAATGAGTGCATCTCCCAGATGCAACGCCCGGCCTTCTCGGTGCGTACGCGCCTGGAACGTGGCTGCCCACACGGCCTCCGGAGTATCGACGGGCAACACGCGCTGATCAAAGTCCTCCAGCAGGTTGGTCAGCCAGGCTCTCAATTCGTCAAGGCGGCGGCCTTCCGGGAGAAGCTGCACACCCAATTCAAGCTCTTCGACAACTATGGCCGACAGCCAAATATCATCGTGAGCGTCAAGAAAGTTGATGACGCCTGGGTGCGGGCTTCGTTTTACCAGCTCTGAGACCACGTTGGTGTCAAGCAGGTATCCGCTCATTCGGCTGTTTCGGAGGTGAACGGTATCCGGAGTCCGCTTCCGCGGCGGCTCGGGATAGAAAGCTCAACTCCTCGTGGGGTATTCTCAACCAGCCATTTGCCGAGGGACTTGCGCTCCGGCGTGTGCGTCTGCCATACGTGCTCAGGCACCACGACGAAGGGCCTTCGCACGCCGATGCGCTGGGGCCCCTCCTCTTCGGCGAGCCGAAGAATCTCTGAAAGGCTGGCCTTGGCCTCAGCCACGGTCCAGATTCGGGAAGGCTTGGGGCTAAGCACTGTACCAGACTCCCTCCGAAAAACGTTGTACTAATCTATCCTAGACTATATCCGCCCATCCCGCAAAGAACGCTTCCCGCAGGCGCTTTCACCGGGCCTGGCCCGTGCCACATGGCTAGCCGAGGGCGGCCTCCTCAACGTCGGCCTCGGTGATGGTGGTCACTTGAGTTCTACAGAGGTCGTTCATACGTGAAGTTTATCGATAACTGTTCGCCGTTCGCTACAGCAGCCAGGTACAAGCCAACGTCTGCGGTAATCAGCGGGGTTTCTGGAGTAATCGCCTCCAAGAGCACCGAGTCCGCTAGTCCGAGTCGTGCGAAGTCGCTGTTCGATGATGCCTTTGCACTGGCAACAACAACTTCGTGGGTTTCCTGAATAATGAACCGTAGCCTGTCCATAAGAAGGGAACGTTCCGGCTCCCGGTGCTGTTGCAGCAAGTTAGAGGTCTCGGTGAGGGTGTTGGGAGTTACCATCACTCGACCAACCGGTTGAAGCAGATCCAGCAACCGGTCATAGTCTTCTACGGAGTACCCTTTCAGCCGCTTATGCTTGGGAATTAAGTATCGGCCTTCGCTGCCCACTACATATAGGACCAAAAGGTTAGTGTCTATGAAGTACCCGCTTGGAGGCATCGTCTCACTCGGCAGGAGCAAAAAAGCGGTCGCTCATGGATTCGACCTGACCGGTCTCGTCGCTGATGTGAACGACTTTATAGGAGCGATCTAGAGGCCTGAGCCAAGGACTGATTATGCGGGCGTCTGCTGCATTTCTCCCATACGACGGGTGCATGAAGCCGATGGTGATTCTCCAGGCATTGGAATCGTGGTCGAAGTCAACCTCTTCAAGGGCAATGTCAGTTACCCTTTCGTCGGAAAACAGATCGAAAACATATTTCCTTGCCACCCTAACTGCCTCCTTCACTTCCATATCGTCTACCTCCTCAATTCGTAACCCTCGCATTGCTTCAGTGTGATTATCGCATCCCGCGCTGGATTCCTGCGATACCCCCCACCCCAACTCACCCGACACCAGCTTCCAACCGTGGACCACCCGCCACCCGAGCCCTGCCAGCCAGGCCAGGCCTGCCTGCTCAACGTCGGCTTCGGTGAAGGTGGTCATGAGGCATCGTTGTCTGGCTCAGGCAGTTCCGAAAATTCCTGCCCCAGTATCCGGTAGCGTTCACTTAGCCTTTGGCCGATGAAATCCGGCCAAGTACGCATTTGGATATCCAATGCATACTTGATTACCTGCACTAACAAACTGACTAGACCTTCCAAGAGTCTATGTTTCTCAGAATAGAAGCTCCCAACACGTTCTCTATGAAGGTCAGGTCTACCGTCCGCAGTTCTATACGCGGTCAAGCTGGCTTCTACTCGTATGGGGGAAGGATGTCCTGCCCAAGTGGAAAGCAGTGAATAGAATTCCTTTCTGCCTTGTGTGTCACATGTGTCAAGGGTACTTCTGACTTTTCCGAAACTGATACCCGCGTCCCTCATCTCATTATCAATCCGAATAGTCGGGTCTCTCTTCAGTTTCTTCAGAAGATTGAGATAAGCAGGTACTCTTTCAGGCTTTCGAGCAAAGAAATCCGCATAACAAGTAGACTCAAAAGCTACCCTGATGAGTGTGCCCGAATCTGCAATTGCGCCATATCTAGCCAACCTCAGTGCATTAACCAAGCTGCCTAACGCACTGTTCAGCAGATTGAGAGTCGTGCACATAGCGTCAAAGGCTAGCCTGTCAGTCTGTTGCTGCTTTCCTCTCCATGCAATAACCTCGCCTTCCGATAAGACAATCTGAACTTCTTGTATCAATTCAAGGGCACGACCACACCAATCAAATTTTTTCCTAAACCTCGCGACGTTTTCTCCCACGCATCCTTCTTGACAGAGAAAAAGCTTATAGATGGCTATTTCAGAACTTGTTTCATCTGGCATCATATTACCCCCACCTCCCCCGACACCAGCCTCGGCAGCAACGCATCCCGCAGTGCGGCAAGGGTGCGGGATTCATGAATGTTTGCCATGATACGCTCAATCATCGGTTGCACAGTGCTCTGGAATACTGTAACGATGCTGTCAGATGGCACACAAAGTGGGTAGGCACTCATAGTAGTCCAGCTCGTGCGAGGCATTCTAGTTCCAGTCGATGCTTGGTCAGTGTAGGCTACGAACTCATCAGTTGAGGCGTACAACAGTACAAGCGCGGACCAAGTAGTTGACTTGGGTGTGATAACAACTATGTCAGTAGAACAAACGCCATCTACAGGTGCAATGCCCACCTTGTGAAAGTATGGACGGAGTTTCCCAAACAAAATGTCGCCTAATCTGAACCTGAACTTGTTGCTAGCCAATCCATCTGCCGATCTCCATTCCGAAAGTGCGATGGAACGCTTGGGCATGTGCTCAAGTCCAATGTATGACGCAGATGGGTCAATATGCTTTGGATTCGCTCCGTCTCGACGTTGGCTTGCAACCTCCCCCAACCCCCGGACCCCCCACCCCTCCGGGATGGGCCCCAACTCCGAGTCCGCCAGCCGCTCCGGGAACAGCGACCACACCTCCGGCGGCAGGTAGGGCGCCCGACCCTCCATCTTGGCCCGCGTTGGGCCGAAGTCGACGAACCAGTCCTGGAAGATGGCGCGGGCCATCGACTCCAGCGTCTCGTTCATGCGGCGGTTCAGCTCGATCTTGTCATCGAGCGTCCCCAGCACGTGGGCGATGGCTCGCTGGGTGGGGAGGGGTGGGTAAACAATTGGAACATCGCTGAGTATTTTAGTATTCAGTGACGGCATTGTAGCCCCTACGGCGATTGACCTAACATATTCCTGAAATGTTGCCAAACCAAAGAAGTAGGAAAGGTAACCAGAGTCGATCTTTCTGGAGTCTGGTCGCACCCGTAAGCAACGGCCCGAGAACAGCCACCCCTCTTCCTCCTTGCGCACTAAAGCACGCCGGTCCACGGACCCAACGCGGCTGAAGACTATGTCGCCCTCTTGAAGGGCGTATCTTGATAGCCGTACTCTGTCGCAATCTGACACATAGGGCAAATCCTGGGTAGTAATACGGTTCTGTCCCAAATGTTCCACTGTGATAATGGGCGTTCCCACTGGAACATAGTCTCTTTGATGAAGTTGACTTCCGAACGGCCCTGTCTGAATGCCGCTTCTAGTGACGCAGAGATTCGACAAAGAATCTACCAGAGAGTCGGCTGAAAACCTACCGTAGATAGTTTCGCGCCACTCACCTGCCGCCGTGTGCTTGGCCCCCTCCTGAACGACCACGTAGTCCCGCTCTATCTCTTGATGAAATCTTTTAGGCAATCCCGCCCAGTCGTGGGCCTGTACCAAGATGGGGATGTTGGATTCCCGGACCGCCTCAATCAGGTCCAGGAATTCTGTGCCCAAGGACTCCAGCGAGGGGCTGCGCACCACCAGGTCCAGGTCGCTCCCTTCGTGGCTCTCGCCGTTGACGCGGCTGCCGTACGCCCAGACCTCGGCCTCGGGCACATGCTTGCTCAGCAGCGCCTCGACCATACGGCGGTAGCGGGACGGGAGCGACAGCCTGTCAATCATCGGCGTCTTCCCCAACTACGCGGGCCAGTTCCTTGGCGTCGCCGATGAAATCCGGCAGCAACTTCAACGTGGTCTCAGCGAACCCCTCGCCATAATTGTGGGCCGTGTCGTTCCGGTTGTCCCGATAGACGAACCAGCGTTCGCTGGCTTCCACGGTGATGAGACCGTGCTTCGCAGCGTGCCGAAAGGCGTCCTTGAAGGTCAGCCGGTCAGCCTGCCTGTTGCTGGCGAAATAGGGCTGTAGTCGCTTCTTCAGCAGGCTACCCGACTGCTCCAGCACGATCTCGAACTCCTTCACCGCAGCTGCGCGAAAGATTTCATAGAGTGTATCGCCGGGTTCGCGCTGCTGTAGCTGATCGAAGGCTGACTCCAGGGTGTTGATGCAGCGGGTGAGGAAGTCCGTATTGATGCCCATAGGGCTACGCATCCTCGGCGGATTCCCCCGAGCCCTCATCATCCGAAAAGGGATTGAGCACGCGGACGCCCGTCGGCTCGAAATGGCGCACGTTGCGGGTGACCACTGTGAGGCCATTGACGAGGGCCGTGGCTGCGATCAGCAGGTCAACATTGAAGTGACCGATGTCCCCGGACATTCGCCCCCAAAGCCTGGCAGCAGCTGAGTCCACCTCAATGATCCGGTCTGTAAAGGAGACCGTTGTTTGGTCCATCCAAGCGGCGAGGTCACGAGCAAAAGCCGGGTCTCGGCGTCTCTGCTGTGCCAAGCCGCGCTCCATCTCGGCCAGGGTCACGACGCTGATGAACACATCGGTCGGCCGCTGGGCCTGTAGCCACAGAGCAGGAGCCGGGTGGCGGTCGGGCCTGCGCAGCAGCGACACCACATCGGTATCCAGAAGGAACATCAGAACTCCAGCGCACGGTGAGCCAGCGGAATTCGTTCAAACTCGAATTCGCCGCCGCTGTTTGGGATGGCCAGCAGGTGTTCGACAAAGGACATGGCGTCCTCCGGCGGGTGTTTGCGCAACTGCTCGTACTCTTTCACCGATAACACCACCACGGCGGGCTTGCCGCGCCGGGTCACCTGCTGGGGTTCCCCGGCAAGGGCGGCGTCGACCACCGCGCTGAACCGATTCTTGGCGTCCTGGAGAGCCCACTGTGCCATGGTCTACCTCCTAGCTAGATAAACTATCTAGATTATACGAGCCCTGTTCACCAGCCGACAAGACATGGGCTATTTTCCTGGCCCGAACCCCAGGCGCGCCAGGTTCTCCTCAATGGCAGCGTCCAGCCTGGCGGCCTCGGCCTGCTGCTCCCGCCACTGAGCGGAGAGCCGAGCCATCTTCTCCGAGAAGGGTTCGCCGTCGTCCTCCTGCGCCTCCGCGCCGACGTAGCGGCCTGGGGTGAGCACATGGCCGTGCTTGCGAATCTCCTCCACCGTGGCGCTCCTGCAGAAGCCGGGGGCGTCGGCGTATCCAGCATCCCGTGTGCCGCGCCAGTCGTGGTAGGTATCCACAATGCGGCCGATGTCCTCCGGCGACAGGTCCCGGCGTGTGCGGTCGGTCATGTGCCCCAGCTTGCGGGCGTCGATGAACAGCGTCTCGCCACGGCGAGCCTCGTCGCCCGCGCCGCGCCCTCGGCGCAGGAACCAGAGGCAGGCGGGTATCTGCGTGGAGCGGAACAGCTGCCCCGGCAGGGCGACGATGCAGTCCACGAGGCCGGCCTCGATGATGTTCTTGCGTATCTCCCCCTCCCCCGACTGGTTCGAAGACATGGAGCCGTTGGCCAGCACGAACCCGGCTATACCGTGCGGCGCCAGGTGGTGGAGGAAGTGCTGCACCCAGGCGAAGTTGGCGTTGCCCGCCGGCGGAACGCCGTACTCCCACCGCTTGTCGTCCCGCAGCCGCTCGCCGCCCCAGTCGGAGACGTTGAAGGGCGGATTGGCCAGGATGTAGCCGGCCCGCAGGTCGGGGTGACGGTCGTTGTGGAAGCTGTCGCCGTGCTCGATCCGCCCCTCGATGCCCCGGATCGCCAGGTTCATCCTCGCCATACGCCAGGTGGTGTAGTTGGACTCCTGGCCATAGATGGAGATGTCGCCCTTGGCTTTGCCCCCGTTCCCGTTGCCGCTGGAATGAGCGCGAATGAACTCCATCGACTGGACGAACATGCCGGAGGAGCCGCAGCAGGGGTCATACACCCGGCCCTGGTACGGCTCCAGCATCTCCACCAGGAGCCGTACGACGCTGCGCGGGGTGTAGAACTCGCCGCCCTTCCTGCCCTCGGCCAGGGCGAACTGCTCCAGGAAATACTCGTAGACGCCGCCCAGCACGTCCGTGGCGCGGGCCTCGGCCCCGCCCACCTTGATGTTGCTCACCAGGTCAACCACCTGCCCCAGCCGGGTCTTGTCCAGGGCGGGCCGAGCGTAGTCCTTGGGCAGCACGTCCTTGAGGGCGGGGTTGTCCCGCTCGATGGCGGTCATGGCGTCGTCCACGGCGCGGCCGATGGACGGCTGGCGGGCCTGGGCTTGCAACGCGGTCCAACGGGCCTCAGGCGGCACCCAGAAGATGCTCTGGGCGCGGTACTCGTCGGGGTCCTCCGGGTCTGCGCCTTCCACGGTCTCGGCCTCCAGCTTGGCGTGGGCCTCCTCGAAGGCGTCGGAGATGTATTTGAGGAAGATGAGGCCGAGCGCCACGTGCTTGTACTCGGCGGCGTCCATGCTGCCCCGGAGAGCGTCGGCCATGCGCCACAGCTCGGACCTGTGGTCCGTCGGTTCGGCGTCCCTGTTGGGGGTCGCTCGTCTTCCTCGGGCTGTCGTCATGATGCCTCACCCCTTCGTTTGCCTTTGGAACGCCACCGGTCCACCTCGCGCAGGGCGTTCTTGCCCCCTGGCCCGTAGCCATGCTTCACCAGGAACCCGGGGACGCCGCCGTACTCGACGGAGATCACCGCGGACTCGGCGGTTTTGTCGTGGCCGGGCAGGAAGAAGGAGCCGATTGCCGTCTCCGCGCCGCAGCCGCACCAGCACTCGCCGGTCGGCAGCAGGCGTTTGGTTGAAGCCATTCTCATATCTCCCGAAGCGAAATTATGTGTATGGTCTTGGGTGCTGTTCAAGGATACGTTCCTAGGCGCTACCGAGTCAATGCGGAATGGGGAGTCGCAGCCGCTCTAACCAGCAACCCTTTCGCCCCCACCACAAGATTGGACTCGACACAATGACTTGCAAGGCATTACATACGCCGTTTTTCCCGTTCACAATGGGATGTTGGGTAACTGCTTACTAAAGCAATGCGCAATTATGGCACAGCGAAGGAATGAGGACCCTAACTTGGCCCTCTCTGTCCGACAGCTGCTCGACTCCCTCAGCCGGATGCCGTTCGTCGATTCGGTGGAATTGGCAGGCATCCTGGGCGAGGCTCACTCGACCGTCCATCGCGCCCTGACCGGCCTGCTGGCTGGCGACATCGCTGGACGGGTGAGCCACGGCACCGCCCATCTGCCGTCGAGCCAGAGATATTACCTGACTGCCAAGGGAATCGGCGAAGCCGCCCAATTGCTCGGCTTCGACACCCCTTCGGACTTCGTGCGCGCCTACCCGGTGTCCAGGGAGTGGCTGGCGCTGCTCATTCGCCGGATGTACGCGGTGGCCGCCGTCTACCGTCTGGCCTCCACAATGTCCCCCAGCATCAACGGGCTCCGGTCGCACGTGGAGTTCCACCGCCGGGGCCGCTTCGATGCCACGCTCACCCTATCCGGGGGCCGCTCCGTGGGCATCTTGCGCCAGGGACCTACGCTGCCCTCGGCCAATCTCCGCTACCGCCTGAGAACCCTGGAAAACCTGCCGTCGAAGCAACGTCCCATGGTTACCCTAGTCCTGACCCACTCCGACCATGCCACCCGCCGGGCCATCCGCACCCTGGGGTCACCCGATGCAACACCGCACCACCTTCGTCGCCACCGAGGGGGAACTGCTGGCCAGAGACCATAGGGGCGTTGTCTGGCAGCAGTGCGGCGCCGGCATGTGCGACAACCCTCCCGTGAAGGTTGTCCTCGACGTATCCCTGAACGCCCTCGTCGCCTGAACCCGCTCAGCAGTTGGAATCGGCTCTCTCCGTGCATCTGACCCGCGCCGAGAAGGATGCCCTGGACCTACTGGCGGCATGGCCCCTGTGCACCACCGAGCAACTGGCCGGGCTGATGGGCGGAGTCACCCGCCGCCGCGCCAACCAGGTACTTAGCTTCCTGTCGCAACGTGCCTGCGTGCGCAGCCACAACCAGCGCCATGTTCTCACCAACGGAGGGCTGACATACCTGGCCCGCCGGGATCGGGCCGCCCTGAGAATGATCCTGGGGCGGTGGAGCGCCCGTAAACGGAGACCTCGCAACGGTAGGGCTCGGGGTTACGCCGGGAGCGCCCTGCGCGCCTTCGCCTCCCAGATGGAACACCACGACGCCCTCACCGGCTTCGCCTCGGCCCTGAGTGCCGAGGCCGCCCGGTCCAAAGATTACGGCGTCCTGGACCTGCTTCCCACGTCCCGCTCCAGCATCGGCTACTACTACCACGGCACAAACTACGTCGTCCACCCCGACGCCTCCTTCACCCTGGACCTGCGTGACGGCTATCGCTACTGCCTGCTGGAGTTCGAGTGCCGGGCCATCACCCCCAAACGGGTTCGCGCCCGGTTGGAGAACTACCGCCGGTACTTCGCCAGCGGCTGGCCAGAGCGGGACCACGGCGGGCAGCTTCCCCTGGTGCTGTTCGTGTTCCAGACCCCCAAAGCGGAGGACGCCTTCCTGCGGGTTGCCGCCAGGTTCAACCGCGCGCCCCTGTTCAGCTCCAACCTCCAAACCCTCACCGAGTGTGGCGTGTTGGGTGACGCATGGCGTCTGCCGCCCCCGAATCCCGCCGACCGGCTGCCATTGCACCGACTGGACAAAGTGCAATTCTGTCCGGCGGGCCGTTCCTGATACTTCCTGTAGGGGGCGTCCCACCACACATAAATTCTCGGTTACCAACGCTGTCAGACCCCAAAAGCCCAAAACGCTTGCATTTTGTTGCAGAAGCCGCACTCCGGAACATCGGCCAAGGTGTCCGGGACCGGCCGAAGAATCGCCGGCATCAGAACCATGACGTATATGACATGTCAGGTTTGACACATGATGACGTGATGATGAGCCGGGAAATCGAGGGTAAAGCGAGGAGGTAGAGCATGAGACTGCTGACCAAGGCTGAGGCCTGCCGGGAGCTGGCGGTGTCCCTGTCCACCCTGGACCGGCGGATCGCATCGGGGGAGCTGTTAACCAGACGGAGCCGCGCGGGAGGCGGCACCGGGTGTACGTGGCGCTGGACGACGACCCGCCACAAGAGGCGGGCGATGCGTCCAGCGAGTGGGAGCTTGCCGTGGCGCAGGAGAGGATTCGAGGCTTGGAGGAACAGGTGGCCCTCCTGCAAGGACAACTCGAAGCGGAACGGGAACGCTACACCGGGCTGGCGCAGGGGCGTCGCCGTTCCTGGTGGCGATTCTGGAGGCAGGGGCGGTGAAGGCTGCCGGTCACGACCCACGCAATTACCCTGCACGTCCCCAAACCCCACCGGCGTTTTGCCCACTTTCGTAGGTGGCTCTGTCCAATCCCGCCCGACTTACCGACCGGCACTTTGTCTACTCTCGTAGCTGTCACTGTCCTATAGGGGTGGAAGGAGCGCCGGAATCGGATTGCTTGCTGCGATGTGGCAATCAGCCCCGTTCATCCCGATCTCAGCTGCGGAATCGCCCATACTGCAACTGCCGCCTCACGACTTTCTCTGTACACGGGTATAGCATCCCGAACGGCTCAGCGATTCCCGCGCCCTGTGAGGGGGCCTATCGGCGTCCGCATCCTGGGCCGTCGCAGCCCAACTGGTGCGAGTCACCTTGCACTGGGCAGGTGATACATATGCTCGACATTAGTAAGACACCTCGTTATTATAGACATCGGTGAACCGATTTAGACATAGCGACGCCCAACGGCTCTTTGCCGGAGAAACTGTCCGGTGATTGCCGCCCGACATCCAGCGCAGGGCGCGTTTGAGGCTACAGCGAGTGATGGCGGCTGCGGCGCTCACTGACCTTCGAGTGCCTCCCTCCCAACGGCTCGAAGCCCTGCGCGGAGATCGGGAGGGCCAGTACAGCATCCGTATCAACGACCAGTGGCGCGTGTGCTTTATCTGGACAGACCGGGGCGCCATGGAGATCGAAGTCACCGACTACCACTGAGGAGGAAGCTCATGAACGCCCCCGAACCGATCCACCCAGGGGAGCATCTGTCCGAGATCATGCAGGAACTGGGCATCACCCAGTACCGCTTGGCGGAGACGATAGGAGTGCCCCAGATACGCATTCACGATATCGTCCACTGCCGCAGGTCCATCACGGCAGATACGGCGCTGCGGATGGGGCAGGCCCTGGGAATGACCCCCGATTTCTGGTTGAATCTCCAGCGAATGTACGACTTGGACGTGGCCCGCGCTAAGACCGACGTCAGTGCCATCGAGCCGCTTGTTGAGGCATCCGCCTGAAATCGCCAGCAACTCTTTGACTGGACAAGAGCCAGCAGAGGTAGACAGCATGAAGAAGCGCCAACATCTCCAGCCCCTAACCCCGGCGGCCCTGTACGCTAGGGTGTCCAGCGACCACCAGGACGTGGGCCTGTCCGTGTCCGCCCAGTTGAGGGCGCTCAAAGAATACGCCAAGGCCAACGGCTACTCCGTCGCCCGCGAGTACGTGGACGAGGCCGAGAGCGGACGCGTGGCCGACCGGCCCCAGTTCCGGGAGATGATCGAGGAGGGCAGCAAGCCCAAGGCTCCCTTCGAGGTCATTCTCGTCTGGAAATTCTCCAGATTCACCCGCAAACGGGAGCACGCCGTCGCCTTCAAGTCTATGCTCAGGCGCAAGGACATCCGGGTGGTGTCCATCACCGAGCACGCCGACGACTTACCCACCGGCAAGCTCATGGAGGCCATCATCGAGAGCGTGGACGAATTCTACAGTGAGAATCTTGCCCAGGAAGTCGTGCGGGGGATGAGGTAGGCTGCCTCGCGTGGCTTCTTCCTCGGCTCCAAGGCCCCATTCGGCTACAGGAGGGTGAAGGTCAGCGACGGCGCGAAGGAGCGTCCCACCTTGGAGGTTGACCTCGCCACCGCTCCGGTGGTGAAGGAAATCTTCGAGAGTTCCCTTCAGGGCAACGGCCTGAAGGAGATATGCAAGGCACTGAACGACCGTGGCGTCACCAACAGGGGCAACCGCTGGTACAAGGGTGGACTCCACTACCTGCTGACCAACGAAGCCTACACAGGAACCGCCGTCTGGGGCGTCAAGGGCAAGGGGGAGAAGGCCCAGGACCCGGTGAGGGTTGAGGGAGCCTGGCCCGCTCTGGTGTCGAGGGCACTGTCCGACGAGGTGCAGGAGGCGATGAAGAATCGCGCGCCCAAGGTGCAGAGGCCCGGTAGAGTGAGGAGCAGGTTCCTGCTGAGCGGGCTGCTCAAGTGCGGCGTGTGCGGCAGGCCATACTCCGGCCAGGGAGCCAAGAGCGGCCAGTTCGCCTACTACATTTGCGGCACCCTATTCAGAGAAGGAGCGGGGACGTGCAGCGCCCGCTACCTGAACGCCCCCAGGGTTGAGGAGTTCGTGGTCGAGAAGATCAGGGAGCGCATCCTGACCGAGGAGACCATCGTCGAGTTGGTGACGCTGGTGGCAGAGGAGATCGACGCTATGGCCGGTGAACTGGCCGGTATGCTGGAGGTCATAGACGCCGAGCTGGGGGACGTGAAGAAGCGACTTGAAAGGCTCTACGAAGCCCTTGAGACGAGTGATTTGACCTTGGAGGTCCTGTCGCCCCGCATCTTCTCGCTGAGGCACCGCGAGGAGCAGCTTGAGGCTGCGAGAGAGGACACCGAGGCCCAGCTTGAGCAGCGGAGGGTGGAGCTGCCCACCACCGAGGAGATCAAGGAGTACGTGGCGGACTTCCGGGAGTTCCTGAAGGAGGGGACCTTCCCCGAGCGCAAGGCGCTCATCCGCAACTTCGTGGAGGGCATCGAGGTGGTGGGAGACGAGGCGACGCTGACGTACACCGTCCCCATGCCGAGGGACGGCGTGAACCGGGAATCGGCCTCGGTTCTCGATTTCGTCCAGTCCAGCCCACCTACCTAGATTCGAACCGGCAAAACCCTCTCCCGGCATCTAAGAACATACCTTAGATTAAAACCTCCCACCGAAAAGTTCGCAGTACAGCACGCTTAGGTGTACGTGATCAGACTCGAACCTCTAATCAAGGCCCTACGCGACCGCCACATAGATGCGCGCCGCAAGTCAGATGCAGTTGTTCCGGTCATATTCGTAGATGAAGGCGTGATACCATACATTGCGAGGCAATCTTCAGGGAGGGTTACTTCCGGCCTATCAGTGTGGTAAGGATTGTGGGAATGCACACCAAATGGCAGGTAGTTCGTAGCTAAATCCGAATCCCCTCAGCTCCACCAAGTTCCCCAGCTAACTTCACGGCCGGCCATTGGCATGGCCGGCCGTGCCATGCTCCCACCGTTTCCAAAAGTCCACCACTCGGCACACAATAGTCTAGAGTGCAAACCCAAGGTGGTATGCGGTTGGTACACATTCGGATATTGTATAAACATGGGGAGCTTCTATGGTTGTGCTTGGCAAGCTAATCTGCCGTGTCCGGATGGCGGGAACCTATCTAACCGTGCTGCTGGCCATTGCTGCACTGATCTTCGGTTGCAGCGTTAAAGGCCCCACACCAACACCGGATCCCGAATCCACGCCCGCGCCTTCAACCGGCTCTGCACCAACCGACTCACCGACTTCTATTCCGGCGGACTCACCCACGCCTATACCGACGGTCCTGCCCACGGTCGCTCCCGCTTATTTTGAAGCATGGCAGAGCATCGATGACGCCCTGTGGCTGGAGCAAAACAGGCCTGCCCTGGCGGCAGCTATCACCTCCTTGCCCTGGGTGGCGGATGGAATTGATTCTTCGGAAGGCCCCGCTTTGCGGGCATTGGCGCACCTTGAGGCCCTATATGGAGAAGATGAGGCTCCCATTCTGCTGGGCAAAGGGTGGCTGGAGGATGGGCTCAACGCTAATGAAGCAATGACGCTCCAATCCCTCGAGGCCCTTGCAGGTATCGATGAAGGGTCGGCCCTTCTCGTTATCGAAATGCCATTCCTGGACTCCGTGGAAGAGACCGATGCCGAAACGGTCGACATCCTGCAAACCTTGGCAGCCCTGCATCCGGACCTCTTTCAGGCTGTTGTGTCAAAGGCTTGGGTAGAAGACGGACTTGACGTTAATGAGGAATCGGTACTCCAGTACCTCCTGGCCCTTGCAGGTATCGATGAAGGGTCGGCCCTTCTCATTATCGAAATGCCATTCCTGGACTCCGTGGAAGAGACCGATGCCGAAACGGTCGACATCCTGCAAACCTTGGCAGCCCTGCATCCGGACCTCTTTCAGGTCGTAGTGTCAAAGGCTTGGGTAGAAGACGGACTCGACGCTGATGAGGTAATGGTGCTGCAGTCCCTCGAAGCCCTGGCAGCCACAAACGAAGGGTCAGCCCTCCTCATCATCGACATGGCTTTCTTGGACACCGTGGATGCTACCGACATTGCCTCTGTTCACACTTTGGTAGGCTTGGGCACCGGCCAGCGGGACCTCTTTCGGGCAGCTGTCACGAAGTCTTGGATACAGGACGGACTCGACGCTGATGAGGCAATGGTTCTCCAGTCCCTTGAGGCCCTCGCGGATACCGATAAAGAGTCGGCCCTTCACATCATCGACATGCCTTTCCTGGACTCCGTGGAACCCGCCGACACGGCCACAGTCGACACTTTGGTGAGCTTGGGAACCGACCAGCCTGAACTCCTGCAGGCCATTGCATCGAAGGCTTGGGTACAGGACGGGCTCGACAGCACTGAGGAAATGGTCTTGCAGATGCTCAAAGGCCTTTCAGATGGGGAGCAGGCAGCCAAACTCTGGATTGCCACGTTGGCGAACTACGATGGTCCAATAGCCTTTCTAGAGGGTAGCCTCGGGGGCCGGTACGATGCCAACAGCGACAACGCTATAGAGCATGATGAGATGCTAACGGCCATAGCGGAATTTTCTGCTGATCAACTCAGTGAGGCCGACATAGTGCAGGTTATGGCACTGTATGGTTTTTCCGAAGCAATCATTCCAATTCCGGAATTGAGGGACTTGATGCGGGTTTCACCCTGGTATCAAGACGGCATCGATGAAGACATGTACCGCACCGAGTCCCGTGTTGTCCGGGAGCTGCAGGAACTCAATAACACGAATCCGAAACTGGCTGCCGTGATGTCGCGGTGGGCATGGATATTCGACGACCCATTGGTCGTAGATGAGTTGATTGCAATTGAGGCCATGAGCCTTATCGACCAGATGGCGCCTGAAGTCGCTCAACATTTGATCAATCTGCCATGGATATGGGATGGAATCGACAACTGGGAGAGTGCCGCACTTAACGATTTGTACAGCCTATCAGCTGATAACAATATCGACTTTGCATTCGAACTGGCAACAGCGCCTTGGATTGTGGACGGTGTCACATTCGTGGAGGGACATTTCGGCATAGACAGCTTGATGAGAATTGCGAATTTTTCGGAGGTTGGACGTCCCAGCCCCGAACTTGCACGAGAGTTTCTGAGTATGACCGGTCAGATGCCCCGCGCTCATGATCTATATCTGCTGTTTACACTGGAAATTCTTTCCCGGAATGAACCGGATCTCTTCAAACGCTTGTTGTCCGAGCCGTGGTTTGTGGACGGCCTGGACGATGAAGAACGCGTATTCATAGTTGGAGTCCTAAGCACCGCTCACTGGGATTTAGTCCTCGCTCCCTTTTCTGTTCAGCACAGAGTCATCGAGCTGCCTCTTGCCGGCACGGTTAATTTATGGGCGGCGCGGAATGGCAGCTTTAGTCCGCAGCAGAACATACTCGCCAAGATGGAGAAGGCGGTCCGGGGATCAGAGCAGTTCTGGGGACTGCCATTCCCCACGAACCAGGTCATTGTTTATCTATCCGGCCAGTCTGGCGGGAACAACGGCATAATTATGGTGCTGGGGACGGGCGGGGGGGACATAGAGTATTCAAGGGTTTACCGCAATACCGCTGAGTACTATTTCAATCTGGAACCGGTGTGGTTCAGCCAAGCCGGTAGGGACATCGTCACCTCCTACATCGAGAACGACGGAGAAATCCCGCATGTAGGATTTCCCGAATATTGCCGGGACGAAGGATTCAATACTCACCAAGACTTGTATGACCAAGGCATTAGTTAACTACGGCAGCTGTGCTGGTATGACATTGGCATTCATTTACTGTTTACCTTGCGCGAAACCATGGGTGAAGAGGCGTGGATATCGGCCTTGAGAGCGTTCTACCTGGCATTCGCGAATGAACCTACCAATGCAGGCGTATCGGCTGGCCAATATCGTCCTAATAGTGAGGATGTGTATCGAGTGTTTCTGGAGAATACGCCGCCCGACCTCGTGGAAGAGGTCAATGACGTATTCAGGCGACTGGACGGAGGGCCTTATATCGATCCCGAGAACTAGCGCACTGGATCCCAAGTCGGGATTCCATGGCGCACCTTATGGAGACGCCTCTGCTTGCAGCGTGGCTCTCGGCTAAGAATTATCGGTCTATCCGACGTCCGTGAGAGAAATGCATTACCTTTCCTCCTCTGGCATATCACCGCGACCACTTTTGCTAAAAGATAGCCTTTGAAGCATAATGCCATCCTGTTATAGACCTGATACCCGTTGGATATTAACATTGACCTCGGTGGTATAAACAGCAAAAAGTGGCAAGTCCAATCAGTTTGCCCTCACTCTGTCAAAGATACCTCTGTATCCCAAGTTCACTCCCCATCACCCATTGAGCGATTAATCCCACAAGGTGTACCCTTTGAACCTGGATATTCTTTCTAAGCTGCTGGAATCCGCATCATGCGGCGCCTATGCCGTGTCAGTAGACCAGACCATCGTGTTTTGGAACCGTAATGCCGAGCGCATCCTCGGTCACTCGTCCCAAAACGTGCTGGGCCGCAAGTGTTACGAGATCATGGAAGGCGTCACTTCAGTCGGCTTGACGCCCCAGTGCCTGGGCGGCTGCCCGTCAATGCACTACCTGCGTGCCGGGTTGATCCCCGCCACGGCTCGGCTTCATATGCTATGTTCCTCCGGGGAACGTAAGTGGGTATCCATCACCCCCATGGTGGTCGCCGGCATCCTTAGAGACGCGCCTCTGATGGTCCACTTATTCGACGACGGCGAGCAAGTGGAAGATTTTGATCAGGCCAGAGACTCAGTGCACGATGCGCTGGCACAGGGCGGAGCTCAGGTCATCTCTGACCAGCCCCCCACCCATGCGCCCCTCGGGGAGGATCCAGCCCTGTCACGGCGGGAATTGGAGGTGTTGCGTTTGGTGGCTCTGGGTTGGGATACCCCGCACATAGCCGCCGAGCTGGGCATCAGCCGCCACACGGTGCGCAACCATATCCGGAATCTAAGGCATAAGCTCAACGCAACGACCAAGCTGGACGCTGTGATGAAAGGCATTCGGCTAGGCATCCTGGCAATCGGCCGATCGACGCGCTAGCAAGCTCGCCTGTCAGCGGCGCTGAACATTACGTATCGACGAAGGCGGCGTCCTGTGCCTCGATTGACGTATCTTCCCGTTCCCTTAGAATGAATCCCGAGTCGACTACGTCACACGAGTAACATTCTTAACCTTCCCACGAGAGGGCTCACGTGTTCCTTGTTCCAAGGGTGATGAGCACCCAGCACCCCGACAACGCTGTTCCTGCTCCCTTCGCAGACTCCGAAGGGGTCCTCCGCGGCAATGGTGAAGTCAACGAGGCCTTCCACATCTTTTCCCTCGGCTGCGACGAGCAGATGTGGGACTCAGAAGGCAAGGAAGCCGACAACCACGTCGTCCAGAAATTGCTGACCGGCTTCCCCGACTTCTTCCACAATGAGCGCCGACTCGGGCGCGACGTTATCCTTACCCTGCGCGTCCCCAACCCCGGCATCGAACGGGACATGCGGAAGTCCATGGTCGAAGCCCTTCAAAGCGTGCCCTCCGCCCGGGACGTGGCCGACAGCTTCTACGGCGGCGTTGAAGATGACTCTGCGCCCATCCAAGAGGTCATACTTCCCTTCACCACCTCTGCCGAGGAACTGTTTCTCGTCGAGGCCTACTACCGAAAAGTCATCGTTGGTCAGGAGACTCTCTCCCTCCTCGATGGCCAGGTCGTCAAAGACTGGGTCGGCGAGTTCTTTCCCAAGCGCATCCGTGTCATCCCCCTGATAGAGGACATTGAGCACCTCTTCCAGTGCGATAGCATAGTCGAGGAATATCTGAAAGGAAGAGATTTGCCGGGCCAGCGGGTCTTCCTTGCCCGGAGCGACCCGGCCCTCAACTACGGCAATGTGGCCGCGGAACTGGCGTTGAAAGTAGCCCTTGTCCGCCTCCACGAACTTGGAGGCAGATTGGGCTTGCCCATTTTCCCCATCATTGGGGTCGGCTCAGTTCCCTTCCGCGGTCACCTGACTCCCCTCAATGTCGACCGGGCCCTTCGAGAATACCCCAGCGTGCATACATTTACCGTTCAGTCCGCCTTCAAGTACGACTACGATATCGACGCCGTCCGAAATGGCATCGCCCAGTTCCACGCACACGAGCCTCGTGACCCGGTGCCCGTAGATCAAGCCCGAGCCCGTGAAGTTATAGACAAGACTACTGTGGAATATCAGGCCCGCGTCCGTGACCTGCTCGAAGTGATCACTAGCGTGGCAGGACACGTTCCCAGGCGCCGCGAGCGCAAAATGCATGTCGGATTGTTCGGATACGGCCGCTCGCTTGGCGGCCTCGGCGGAGCGACTCTCCCACGTGCTATCGGATTCGCAGCTTCCCTCTATTCCATAGGCGTTCCACCGGAGCTGTTGGGCCTCGCTGCCCTTGATGAGGCCGACCTTGCCTTTATCCGGGAGTCGTGTCCTAGCCTCGACGAAGACTTGCGCGCTGCCCTGCGCTTCACCAACGAACGTCACGTCCTGGACCTCCTCGGCGAAGACTATCTCCGCATAGTCGCCCAATTCACCGACGAGTTGGACCGTGTCCACGAAGGTCTAACCAGTGCAATTTGGGCCGGCATCAGCCAGGAGGCCCCCGTTCACATCAGCCACTACGTGCAAGAGGCGGCTCTCTTGCGTCGCTTCCTTGGTTAAATACCTGGCGACACACGAAAAGTCTCAACGCGATAAGGCCGGAGCTCTCTTGGCGCTCCGGCCTTAGTCTGTAATTGCCCTCCCGCTTTATGGGCCCGATCTACTCCCTTATACCAACGGGCAACTCGGGATCGCAGAATGCCAGATCCAAACTGTCAACGTCGCTTTCGGGCACGTCCTGTAGCTGGTAGGGTATGCACCCCTCAAACTCGTTACTTCCTCCCAGCCTCACCGTTTGCAAGACCGACAACTCGCCAAACCCCGACGGAATCTCGCCTGTCAGCATGTTGTCGTTGAGGGCCAGGTGTTCTATGAAGCTGAGCCCCTCCAACTCCGCGCGCACCTCGCCTGTCAGCCCATTTCCGTGGAGCCGTAGCTCTATCAGGTAAGACAATTCGCCTAACCCGGTCGGAATCGGGCCACTCAACGTATTGCCGGAAAGGTTCAGGTCCTGCAGATACGTCAGGTTCTTAAACTGCTCCAGGATCTCCCCACTCAACTCATTGTTTGAAAGGTTCAGAGTTAACAAGAAGAGGAGACTCTCGAGCTCTTCCGGAACAGGTCCCGTAAACGCGTTCCCCGAGAGGTTTAGCCGTTCGAGGTTGTACATGGCCGACATCTCAGGCGGAATCTCTCCGCTCAACTGATTCCGACTGAGCCACAATCCAACCAGGCTGGTCATACCGGTTAGCTC
This sequence comes from Dehalococcoidia bacterium, assembly GCA_965222055.1. GTDB lineage: Bacteria > Chloroflexota > Dehalococcoidia > Plut-88900 > Plut-88900 > Plut-88900. The sequence goes on along the minus strand of CBDCTF010000007.1, from coordinate 1,491,102 downwards.
TATGGGAATCTCACCCTCCAGTTGGTTGCTGTTCAGGTACAACCACCTCAGCTCTGATAAGCTGCCCAACTCTGCCGGGATCTCTCCGCTCAACCGGCTCCCATACAGATAGAGCTTTTCCAGGGCCGCCAGGTAAGCCAGCTCCACCGTAATCTCGCCAGTGAGGCCATTGGATCGCAGGTCCATATCGGCGACTCGGCCATTCTGGTCTACGGTCACACCGTGCCACTCGCTAAGGGGCTTGTCGCTAAGCCAGTTGGTATTGTCTGTCCAGTCATCACCCTCCGTGGCTTCATACAACGCCACCAGTGCCTCCCAGTCCTCCTCAGAGGCGGCGGCCGACTCGCAGAAAGACAGGTCGAGCTCATGCAGGTCGTTCAAAGGCACGTCCCGCAGACCGTTGGGTACGCAGCCTTCGAACTCATTGCCCCCTCCAACCCATAGGAACTCCAGGTTGGACAGATCACCCAACGATGCCGGAAACACACCATTTAGGTGGTTCTTCCGCAGCAGCAACTCCTCCAGTTTGGACAACCTGCCGAGCTGTACCGGAATCACACCCTCGAAGTGGTTGTTCCACAGATCGAGATATTCCAGGTTGGAAAGGTCGCCTAATTCGCCCGGAATCTTGCCGCTCATCCGGTTGTTGCTGAGGTCCAGCCTGACCAGACTGCTAAGATTTCCCAACTCGACTGGTATGGTTCCACTCATGTGAGTCAACCCACACCTCGAGCGTTTCCAGCCTCGATAGCCTGCCCAGTTCAGGTGGCATGTGTCCGCTCAAGTGATTGAACCCCAAGCCCAGGCTCTCCAGTGATGACAGGTTGCCTAGCTCCGTCGGGATGTGCCCGCTCAACCGGTTGCTGAAAAGGTCCAGGGTCTTCAGATTATTCAGACTCCCGAGCCTCGGTGGAATAACACCCCCCAGATCGTTTTCTGACAGGTCAAGCAGTTCCAGGTTTGCAAGAGCGCCCAGGGTAGGCGGTATCCTCCCATCAAACTGGTTACCTGAAAGGTCCAGGGATTCGAGGCTGGACATGCTCTCCAGTTCAGGCAGTATCTCGCCTTCCAGAAGATTTCCCGAAAGGTGCAGAGATTTCAGCCTCGAAAGGCCCGTCAGGTCGGTCGGTATCTGGCCTGTGAATTGGTTATGTGAAAGGTCTAAGAAATCGAGTCTGGACAATGTCGACAACTCGATCGGTATCTCCCCCTTGAACCTGTTAGCAGCCAGATTCAAGGTCTTGAGCTTGAATAGTCCTGTTAGCTCCGTGGGAATCTCCCCGCTTAAATCATTGAACGAGAAGTCCAGGGACTCGAGACCCGAGATGTTCGACAACTCCCCGGGAATTTCTCCGCTTAGCCGGTTCCCCGACAAATTAAGTGCTACGAGGTTGGAAAGGCCCGCATATTCCGCAGCTACCGCCCCGATCAACCGATTGCTGGACAGGTCCAGCCTTTCCAGGTTGGACAACTCCGAGAACTCTACTGGGGGATTGCCGGTAAGCCGGTTCTCCGACAAGTCCAGTGACATAAGGTTCGAGAGCCGTGCCATTTCAGCCGGGATTGCTCCGCTGATGTCGTTCCCCGAAATGTCCAGCGTCTTAAGTTTCGACAGGTCGGCCAAAACCGTCGGGATTTCACCCGTAAGCTCGTTCTCCGCCAAGTCGAGCAATTCAAGGTTGGACAGCCTGGCAAGTTCGGCCGAGATTCCCCCCGTTAGCTCGTTGCCCGATAGATCAAGTGAAGTCAGACCTGCCAGGTCTGCCATTTCCGCCGGGACATCTCCGCCAATTTCGTTGCCCGAAAGGTCAAGAATTTCCAGTTTTGAGAGACGCGTCAAAGCCTCTGGGACCTCGCCGTTCAACCCGTTGCCTCGGAGCTCCACTCCGGTGACCCGTCCCTCCCCATCGACGCTCACGCCGTACCACTCCCCGATTGGGGAGGTGCTCAGCCAGTTCCGGCTGCTCTTCCAGTTATCGCCGTCCGTGTCCAGGTAGATGGGAACAAGCGCAGACCGTTCCACGGGCGGCTCCGGTTTGGGTTCTGGAGCGGGAGTCGGGGCTGGTGTAGGTGTTGGTATGGGAGGAACAGGAGCCGGGTCTGGTGTGGGTATTGGTGTAGGAGGAACAGGAGCGGCTGTGGGGGTGGGCGCGATTGTCGGTGTGGGTGGGACTATGGGTGGGGGTGTAGCCGTCGGCTCATCGACACACGCGGCCAGCGTTACCAATACGGCGATAATCACGGCCACGGTGCCTAGCACCATGACCTTGCCACGCCCCAACTTGACAGAATGTAAGACCCTTAGAAAAGAACTCCGCCTTCTATCCAATACTCTGATCCCTATTTCATGGTAGTAAGAATCACCGGAACCCTAAGTATCCTTACACGAATTTGACCGGCCGTTTGCATCATCCTGATATCCGGTGCTGCAAGGCAATTAAGGCCGGTTTTCTGCGTAAATCGCCTTTCATACACCTATTTTGCTCCATCACCCGTTACCGTTTATCATTCAACTGGTGATGCATTACGGGATTAGAATACGCCGATTCGCTCTTGCGGTGGCATTCCTGATCGTTTCCCTAGCCCTGCTGGTCGCCTGCTCTTCGCCCCCGAGCATTGATGGACCAACCCCCACCCCAGCCCCGCCCACAGGGCAGGAACTCTTCGCAGCTACTTGCGCTACATGCCATGGCGCCGAGGGCCAGGGCCAGTCCGACTGGCATATCCGCAAGCCCGACGGCATCTTCCCCGCTCCTCCCCTGAACGGAGATGGCCACACCTGGCACCACGGAGATGGGCTGCTATACCGTATAGTGAGCCAGGGCGGACAGCTATGGAAGGACCCGAACCTGCCACAGTTCAAGAGTGGCATGCCCGCATTTGGAGAACAGTTCACCCACGATGAGATTGTTGCAGCGCTCAAATACGTCAAGAGTCTCTGGGATGACAAAGTAATCCGCGGCGTCTCCATCGTCGAGCACCAGGCTCTCATGAGCGAAACCGACCCTTTCCTTTCTGACGGGAGCTAGCCTTCCATCTCCCGCGCTCTCCCTTCTGCCCCGGCTCTCATAGGAAATAAGACGGTGTAAATTATTGACCGTCCGATTACCTTCCAGTACACTCCTACTGTCGGCCCCCCTCCCTAAAATTATCCGTTTCGACATCATTCATGACTATGATCTGTGCCGAAAACTGCACTATGTGGGGTGCCCATAAGCAGGGTAGGAGCGTTACTGTTGAAGAGTCCGGACGCTAAGAAGACGGTTAAAAAGAGCAAGCCGACGCGGATGGTGCGTGCCGTCGAAGGCCACGTCCAAGGCAGGGTGCTTGCAGGTCTGCTGGAGCTAGTTCCCCTTCTGGTGACCACAATCGTACTGCTATTCATTATCGGTAAGACCGACGGTTACTTCCGTGAGTTGCCGTTCGTGAAAGAAAAGCCCTGGGACGTACCGGGTATCGGCATGGCGGCCCTCACAGTTGCGTTCTACGTCATCGGGTTGGTGATCTCCTTCCGGTTCGGCAAGTGGTTCATCTCTCTTATCGGTGTCATCCTTCTACACGTTCCCGTGGTCAAGGTCATCTACAAGGTCATGCTTCAGGTCACCAACGTAGTAGCTTCCGATTACGGATTTAGCAGGGTGGTATTCATAGAATGGCCCAGGGACGGCATGGTAGCCCTGGGGTTCGTCACGGGCCGAGTTCAGTCCAAGGACCGCGAGCATTCCCTGGTTAGCGTCTATATTCCCACCGTCCCCAACCCCACCTCCGGCAACATGGCCTTTGTCCACGAGGATGACGTTATGGAGACCGACATCAGCGTGGACGCGGCCATGAAGCTCGTTTTCTCCGGTGGCTTCGTGCTGCCGGACAATCTTTCTATGGCCCGCATTCCCAGAAGCGACATCGACGTCAACGCGGATTTCCTAGGCTCTTTTGAAACGGAAAGCAGTGCAAGGGCCAGGGAGGCTCGAGAGCACGAGTCCTCACCTAAGGGTGAATCTGGCATGCCCGCCGTAGGTGGTCTAATGGCCAACCAGGCTGAGAAGAGGCAGTCTTCCTGATTGCGAAATGCCCTTGAAGATAGGGTAGATGGGGCATCTCCGGTCCCTCCTCGTATGGGAAGGGCCTGAACCCCTCTGAAGTCAGAAAAGCTCTACGCCCGCCGGGGTCAGGCTATGTATCCAGGAGTTGCCGTCTGCTCTAAATCTTTCATTATCTCTGTTGGGCGTTCCAGGGGCAGGTCCACAATCATGGTAGTGCCTTCTCCCTGCTCGGTTTCCACCCGTATCGCTCCGCCGTGCCGCCGCACTATGTCGTTTGATATCGCCAGTCCCAGCCCCGTGCCCTGATCAGTGGGCTTGGTAGTGAAGAATGGGTTGAATATCTTCTCTACCACCTCGGGGGGCATGCCCGTGCCGTTGTCCCGGATGCGGACTTCCACCCCATCGTCTTTTCGCATGGTGGAAAGCCACAAGGTTGGTTCGAAGGGCACCCCTTCCGCCAGGGAAGTGCGGCGCCTCTGATCGGTCGCATAGCAAGCGTTGCTGACCATATTGAGGAAGACACGACCTAGTTGCTGGGGCACAACCTCTAGTTTCCCAACTTCGGGGTTCAGGTCCCATTGGAGGTCTACCTGGAACTCCTGGTTCGTGGCCCGGACGCTGTGATAGGCCAGCCGAGCATGCTGGTCCACCAGCCCGTTGATGTCTGATTCCTGCCAGTCTCCCGAGTCTCTTCCCATCCTGAGCATGTCGTGGACTATGCGGTTTGCCCGCTCGCCGTGAGATCGTATGCGGACCACATTGTTCGTCAGGTCATCGGTGATCTCTTCGACCAAGCCCCGCTGCTCGTCGGGCAAGACCACGCCCTCTTCTTCCAATATCTCCCGTAACTCTTCGATCAGCTCTCCCGACGCCTCGGAGAAGTTGTTGACGAAGTTCAACGGGTTCCTTATCTCATGGGCGACACCCGCCGTTAGCTCACCGAGAGCGGCCAACTTCTCCCGCATCACTATCTGGTCCTGTGCCTTCCGAAGCTCGGTCAGGACGCTCTCCAACTGCCCGTTCTTGTCCTGAAGCTCGCCCGCTAGCTTCTCCACCTCGTTTAGCCGTAATGCTTCCAGGGCATGAAGGCGGAACACTTCAAGCGCAGCGGCCATGTCGGCAACCTCGTCCTTGCCGCTCATCTCGATTCGTGCCTCCAGGTCCCCCCCGGCCATTCGGCGCATCCACTCGGAAAGCATATTCAGACGCCGCAGCAGCACCCTGCCGATGAACAGCCAGATGATGAGCAGCGCGCCAATGATGCTGAAACCACTGATAACCAGCAGAAGGGTTCTGCCCGTGAGGATCGCCTGGGTTGACGCCTGTGTTGCAATTGCTGCGCTGGTCTGTGCCGAGCTCACCAGTCCGTCGACCTCCTCTACCAGGTCTACGGATATGTCCCGGTTTAAGGCCAGCAAGTCTCCTTGCTGCTGCACTATCTGCAACTCTCTGGCGAACACGTTGAAAATGCTGTCTTCACCTGTCCCCAACTCAAACAACCTGGCATAAATCGGCGCCGCCTCTTCGTAGAATCCCAAGGTCCTCTGAGCTTCAAGGTTCCGGTCTATCCTTTCCACTGCGGCCTCGAACCGTTCCCTCAACGGCTCTATGAAAGATTCATCCGAAAGTGTGAATGCGTTGGCCAGAAGTTCGGTGGCGATGTTGGTGTCGGCTTGCATCTCCGTAAGCCTTCGGTAGCGGACGACCTGTTGCTCCGACAAGTGTGCCGGACGGGACGCCGCACTGCCTTCGACAGTAACGTACCCGGTGAGGACATAGAAGAGTTGATCGTCTATGGCGGGGGCCAATAAGTCGTCCAGCCGGCTCCGCAGCTCCGCAAGCTCAGCCTGCAAGTTTGATCTGGTTTCAGTTAGCAGGAACACCTCGGCCATGCTGAACTTTAGGTCATTGATATTGGTGATCAGTGTTTCTGCGTGAGTCTGGATCGCCTCTACCCGCTCCGTCCCCGCGCTCTCGCTCTCTTCAAGAACGGAAATCTGCTCTTCGAAGGAGAGAAACGCGTGGTCAATGTTACCCGCCACAAGGGCCAGTTCCCGTGGATTAGCGGCTGTAGTAAGACTGGGCGCTGCCGCCACGAGAGTGCTGCCGTACTGTGCCACTTCAAACGCCGCGGCCAACTCCGGCACGCTTCCTTCGTTCACCCTGCTTTGAACTTCCCCTACCCGGTTGAACGAAAACCATCCGACCAAACTGGCCGCGATAGTCATAACCACAGCGCCGCCGACCGCAAGGTATAGCTGCGTGGATATCCTTGATCGCCTGGCCAGAATCCGCTTTAGTTGCTCGACCATGCCTCCGCCTCTTGCAGGCTATCGACGGCATGGTACGCACCGTCGTGCCCTATAACCGTAAGAAACACTTTGTCCGATCCCTGGTTGTCGCCTTCCCCAAACTGCAGTGCAAACCCTCCAATGTCGATCTGGTTGGACCCCAGAATACTATCCATGAAGCATGTCCGGTCCACGTCTCGCCCGCACTTTTCCAGCCCGGCTATTGCCATTCGGCCTGCCAGGTAGCCTTCAAGGGAGACGAATCCCGGCGTCGTATCCGGGGCGTGTCCCCCGAGAGCCTCCTGGTAGGCCTCTACTACCGGGAGAGACGAGTCCCAGGGAAACGGCACCACTTGCGTCACAATGACCCCCGCACCATTGCTTCCCAGCTCATCCTTTAGCGCATTGCTGCCGACGAACGATACGTTCAGGAACATCGGGTCGAAGCCCAGGCGTCGGGCCCAGATTATCAGCTCCGCACATGGCCTGTAGGCGCCTATCATGATAACGGCCTCGGGCTCCCCCTCCATCAGATCGAGCAGGGCCGTTTTCACCGCTGTCGTGTTGCGCTGGTACAGTCCGACCGCAACGGGTTCCATGTCGTGAGGCGCAAGTGCGGCAACCACTCCCCGGTATCCGCTTCGTCCATAGGAATCATCCTGGTACATTACGCCGATCCTGGTGATGCCCACGTCTTCCATTAGCCGAGCCACCATCTCCGCCGTCTCCTGCTGGTAAGACGATCGCAGGTTGATGATATTGTCCCAGCTCGGGTCTCGCAGGAATCCTGCGCCCGTAAACGGGCCTATGAAGGGCACGTTGGCCGCGGCAGCTACCGGTGTAGCTGAGCGGGACGTGGGTGTGCCCACTTCCCCTATCAGGGCAAAGACCTCGTCTTCATCTATTAGACGGTGGGTGTTGGCTATGGAAGCTTCGGGTTCGTAGGAGTCGTCATAGGATACGAGTTCGAGGCGCCGGCCGTGGACTCCTCCGTTCGCATTCACCTCGGCAAATGCAACCTCAATCCCCAGCCGCATATTCTTGCCCAGTTCTTGCGCTGGCCCCTCAAACGCTGCCGACTGCCCAAAAAGCACCCTATCGTCCGATACTCCGGGACTATCGGCCCCTGCCGGCACGCTAGTCGCCCTCGGTGGAGGGGGGGGCGTGCCCTCCGGTCCGTTGCAGCCCGAGACTACCAGTAGAGCCAAGACGCTCACTAGAAAAAATGCCGGGAGCATGGGAATTACGGAACGGGAGCCTCTCATCAGGGTATAGAGCCCTCCCATCCTTGTCGTTACAGGATCAGTCGCCTCTAAACGGCGTAACAGCCCAGGGTAAGACATGTGATGTCATCGTGCTGGGGTGCGCCCTCAGCAAAGTGGTTCACGGCTTTGACTACCTCCAGCCCAACCTCTGCCGCGTCTTTAGGCGTAGTGTCTGCGAATATCCGCTGTACCCGTTTGATTCCCAGTTGCACGCCTTCGCTATTCATTGCCTCGGTTACTCCATCAGTGTAAAGCACTAACGTATCACCCGAAGATAGGTATACGGTCTCCTGCCGGTACTCAAAATCCGGAAGGACGCCCAGAGCTAGGCCCCCTGTAAGGGGAAGAAGGGAAGAAGTGCCGTCACCGTGGAGCAGTAGGGCCGGATCGTGGCCGCCACTTGCGTAGGTCAAGGCTCGGGTTTCGGGGTTGTACACCGCGTAAAGCATCGTCACGAACATTTCGGCGCTGTTGTCCTCGTGGAGCAGGTTGTTTACTTCGGAAAGCACCGCCCCAGGCCCGCCCATCCCTATTGCCGCGCCCTTCAACAACGTACGGCTCGACATCATGAACAAAGCAGCCGGCACACCTTTGCCCGACACATCCGCTATGGCCAGACCTATCTGTCCATTCTGCAGCCGTATGACATCATAGAAGTCTCCTCCCACGTTCCGGGCCGGTTGCATCGTTCCAAATACCTTGTACCTGTCGCTGATAGGAAATGCAGTGGGCAGAATCGACTGTTGCATGGTGCTGGCGACATTCAGCTCGTTCTGAAGGACCACCAGCTTATCGCGCGCACTGAGGGCGTCTCGCAGCTCCTCTATGTGCTGCAACGTCCTGTCTATAGTGAAGCGGAGATCGTCGAAGTCCACCGGCTTGGTCACGAAGTCGAACGCACCTCTGTTCATGGCCGTCCGGATGTTCTTCATGTCGCCGTAGGCTGAAATAATAACCGACCGCAGATTTGGGCTTACCTTCGGTATCTGCTCAAGTAACGAAAGCCCGTCCATTCTCGGCATGTTGATGTCCGATAGGACCATGTCGATCTCTTCGTCTGCCTCTAGCATCTCCAGGGCCTCGACTCCGTCCCGAGCGAAGGAAAACTGATAGCGCCCTGACCGGATATCGCGCCTCATCCGCTGAAGCATGAGGGGTTCCAGGTCAGGCTCGTCGTCTACCACCAGGATTTTATAGGGCTTAAGCCTGTCTGCCGTTGTCATCTGTGCCTTTTTATATCCGTCTTGGCAAAGGGGCTATCGGGCGCAAGCCACCAGCATTGAAGAAATGATAGGTTAATCTGGCAGAGACATTGTGCCGAGTCAACATTGTCCACGCGATCATTGCACCTCGTAAGTAGTGGGTTTCTCTCTTCCTTCCGGCGACGAGTATCGCGTGCCGCGACAGTCTACAACATGGTCGCCGCATGCGACAATGTATTGCACTCGTTTAACACATTTGTTTTGTTCTAGTTGCGCCTAAAGCCCCGACCGACTAAAGTTGGCCTGACTCTATCTGTCTAGCCCTCCCCGCCATTCAGGAAAGGGGCAAACCAATGAAATATGATCAAATAATTGTTGGCGCAGGCTCGGCAGGTGCTGCCCTCGCCGCCCGACTCACGGAAGACCCCGACCGCTCTGTCCTCCTCCTCGAAGCCGGCGGCGACTACCCCGAATTCGAGCGTATTCCCGAGGAAGTCAGACTCGCCTTCGGCAGCAAGGTGCCCATCTGGGACAGCGACCACATCTGGAACTTCAGCGCCCGCGCCACCGACCTCGCACGCATAGACATTCCCCGCGGCAAGATCACCGGCGGCTCCAGCGGTGTCAACGGCGCCCAGTTCCTCAGGGGTGTCCGAGAGGACTACGACCGCTGGGCAGAGTGGGGCAATGAAGAATGGTCCTTCGAAAACGTGCTCCCCTACTTCAAGCGCATGGAGGCCGACCAGGACTACCGTGACGAGTTCCACGGCAATGACGGCCCCATCATGGCCCGCCGTTACCCGGAAGACGAGTGGCCGCCCCACGCCCATGCCTTCTACCAGGCCTGCCGTGACGCCGGCTTTCCCGATTGCCCCGACCACAACCGCACCGACTCCACCGGCGTCGGACCCCTGACCTTCAACATCATCGATGGTGTCAGGATGAGCACTGCCATCGGCTATCTGAACCCGGCTCGCCACCGCCTCAATCTGACCCTCAGGCCCAACTGCCACGTCCACGGCATTATCTTCGATGGCAACCGGGCAACCGGCCTGCTTGTCATAAGTGGCCGTGAGATGTTCTCCGTATATGGAGACGAGATCATCCTCAGCGCCGGGGCCGTGGGAACTCCACACATCCTGCTGCTCTCGGGCATTGGCCCTGGAGACCAGTTAATAAATTTAGGCATTCCGGTGGTCCAGGACTTGCCGGGCGTAGGCCGAAACCTTAGAGACCACCCGGATGTGCCCCTGTGCTGGTACACGAAGGAGGGATATCCCTTGGACATCGATCAGGTCACCTCCGGCACGGTGACCTTGCGGTACACGGCCCCGGGATCGCCCTTCGTGAACGACATGATCCTATACGTCGGCAACTACCTGGCCGCGAGACCCTTCAGGGGCCTGGACGAGAAGGATCCCGTCGGCGTTGGCGCCAGCCAATGCCTCTACATGGCTCTGAGCGAGGGTGAGCTCAGGCTCCAGTCTACCGACCCGCGCCAGCAGCCCATCCTCAACTACAATCTCCTCGACGACCCCTTCGACCTGAAGCGGATGCGAGATGGCCTCAGACTCTGCGACGATCTTTTCAACCACAGCGCATTCAGCGATATCGTCGAGAGACGTTCCTCCCCTTCGGACGAAGTCTTGGAGTCCGACGCCCTCCTGGACGAGTGGATGAAGACCGAGGTTGTGACCGCTCACCACATCTCCAGCACATGCAAAATGGGCCCTTCCAGCGACCCACTCGCCGTCTGCGACCAGTACGGCAAGGTCTACGGCGTCGATGGCCTCCGCATCGTCGACGCCTCCATCATGCCCGACACAGTGCGCGCCAACCTAAACGTCACCGTAATTACAATGGGCGAAAAGGTCTCCGACTTCATCAAGCAGGGCCACTAGCCCCCTCCAACATTCCCAAAGCCCGTTGTCGTGCCATTCCGAGGCCCGTTTGCCGTGTCATTGCGAGGCCCCGCGAGGGATCTAAGGCGTCTATCCCACCTCCCAACGCCTGTCTTTCGCCAACAAGGACTGTAATCCATATCCCCTCCCCCTCAATGAGACCTTAGCAAACCCTCTGTTGGAGGGGCCGGGGCCGCTCGTGCTGTCGCAGATCCGCCGAGGCGGGAGGCTCTCGAAGTATGAGCGGGGGCGGAGGCCAGGCGACCTGGATGGCAAAAAGATGCGATCTGCTGTTGTACAAAGGCCTCTTAACGGGAGTCGTAGATGCGCCGAGGCGTGAGGGCTAGGGCCGTAGGCTCGCTGAGGAGGGTCGAAGACTCGCCGAGAAGAGTGAGGGCGAAATCCCTCTAACAGGGCGCTAGCCGGACTCACAAAGGGAGGACCGTACCCCACCTCTCAAGAAAGGACCACACCATGAAATACGGCCACATCATAGTAGGCGCAGGCTCCGCCGGAGCCACCCTCGCCGCCCGGCTCACCGAAGACCCCGACCGCTCCGTCCTTCTCCTCGAAGCCGGCGGTGACTTCCCGGAATTCGAACGCATCCCCGAGGAGATCAAGCTGGCCTACGGCGGCAGGACCATCTACGACTCCGAGCACATATGGAACTTCAGCGCTCGCGCCACCTCCAAGGCCCACATGGACATCCCGCGCGGCAAGATCACCGGCGGGTCCAGTTCCGTCAACGACGCCCAGTTCCTACGCGGCGTCCGAGAGGACTACGACCGCTGGGCCGAATGGGGCAACGACCAGTGGTCCTTTGAAAAAGTCTTCCCATACTTCAAACGCATGGAGGCCGACCAGGACTTCCGAGACGAGTTCCACGGCAATGACGGCCCCATCATGTGCCGCCGTCATCCCGAGAATGAGTGGCCTCCCCACCAGCGCGCCTTCTACCAGGCTGCCCGCGATAAAGGCTTCCCCCACTGCCCCGACCACAACCGCACCGCCTCAACGGGTGTCGGCCCCCTCACATTCAACATCATAGACCGCGTCCGGATGAGCACCGCCATCGGCTATCTAAACCCTTCCCGTCACCGCCTAAACCTCACTATCCGCCCTAATTGCCTCGTCCACGGCATCATTTTCGATGGCACCCGGGCCGCTGGCCTGCTTGTCATAAGCGGCAAAGAGATGTTTTCCGTCTACGCCGATGAGATCATTCTTTGCGCCGGGGCCGTCGGCACTCCGCACATTCTCCTCCTCTCCGGCGTCGGCCCCGCCGGCCAGCTAAACTCTTTCGGCATTCCCGTTGTCCAGGACCTTCCGGGAGTCGGGCATAACCTCCGCGACCACCCTTACGTCCCATTGTGCTACCTAACCAAGCCCGACTACCCCTTGGACCTCCCCACCCCCGCTTCCGGCGCGGTCACCCTCCGCTACACCGCCTCAGGGTCGCCTTTCGTCAACGACATGATCGTTTACATGGGGAACTACGCCGCCAGGCGGCCTTCCAGGGGCCTCGATGACAAGGACCCTGTTGGTATTGGAGTTGGCCCCGCCCTTTACCTGGCCGTCAGCCAAGGCGAGCTCCGGCTCCAGTCCACCAACCCCCGCCAGCAGCCGGTCCTAGACTACAATCTCCTTGACGACCCCTTCGACCTTCAACGAATGCGCGAATGTCTCAGGCTCACCGACTCCATCTTCCAACACTCCGCATTCTCCGACATAATCGACAAGCGCAACGCCCTCTCCGACGAGGCCCTTAATGACGATGACCTCCTCGACGACTTCATGCTCCACGAGGTGATGACCGCCCACCACATCTCCAGCACATGCAAAATGGGCCCTTCCAGCGACCCACTCGCCGTCTGCGACCAGTACGGCAAGGTCTACGGCGTCGATGGCATCCGCATCGTCGACGCCTCCATCATGCCCGACACAGTGCGCGCCAACCTGAATGTCACCGTCATAACCATGGGAGAAAAAGTCGCCGACTTCATAAGGCAAGGCAACTAACTTTCTCCACACACCACGCCGTTCTGCCTGTCACCCCAAGGCTCGTTCGCCATGTTACCCCAAGGCTCGCTTGCCATCCCGCGGCTCCGCGAGGAATCTAGGACTTGCCCACCCACACCCCTATCCCCGTTCGCGCTCTCCTCTAGCTGATATTTTCACGCAATCCGACCTATAGAGGCGAGGAGGAAAAGTCCTGTCCCCTCTCCCCCAATGAGTCGCAGATGCGCCGAGGCGTGACCTTTGTATAACCGCTATTCCCGCCCCTGAACCAGCTCACGAAGTACGGCCTTTCTATTCCTAGGGGCGGGGTATTCCGCTCGCCCTGAGCCGAGTCGAAGGGTCTCAAGAGCGGAATGGGCGGGGTGTCCCGGCCCCCGCCCGGAGTTACGCGAAGGACTCCCGATGGGTCGAAGATGCTGCAAGTGCGCCTTTGGCGTGCGCCGAGGCGTGAGAGGGCTAGGGTCAAAGACTCGCCGAGGAGGGCCGTAGGCTCGCTGAAGAGAGTGAGAGTGAACGAACGATAGGAAGTATCCCCCCTACCCCCTCCCCACAAACGGCATCTTCGTAGCCATCATGTTCATGAACAGCACATTCGTGTCCAACGGCAGGTTGGCGAGAAATAGCACTGCCTCGGCCACCCTTTCCACGTCAAAGGTCGGTTCCACCTTCCGCGTCCCGTCCGGCTGAGGCACCCCTTTCGACATCTTGGCAGTCATCTCCGTAACAGCGTTGCCAATGTCTATCTGCGAACAGGCGATGTCGTATTTCCTCCCGTCCAGAGCCGTCGACTTCGTCAATCCCACCATCCCGTGCTTGGTAGCCGTGTAGGGTGCCGAGTTTGGCCTCGGGGTCTGGGCGGATATCGACCCGTTGTTGATGATCCGGCCCCCCATCGGAGTCTGCGATTTCATCATCTTGAACGCCTCCTGCGTGCACAGGAACGGCCCCGTGAGGTTTGCATCAACTACAGTCTTCCACTGCTCGTAGGTCAGGTCCTCCAGTGGGCGCCCAGGGGCCCCTACGCCGGCATTGTTGAACAGCACGTCCAGCCGCCCGAATGCCTCTTTCGTCCTTGCAAACAGCTCCCTCACAGCTTCCGGGTCTCCCACGTCCGTTCTCACCACTATGGCATTCTTACCCTCTTCTCCTGCCTCGTCCCGCGTCTTCTCCAACAGTTCCGCCCGTCGTCCCGCCAGTGCCACCGACCACCCATCCTTCAGCAGCGCCAGCGCACTCCTCTTCCCGATTCCCGTCCCAGCGCCCGTGATTATCGCGACCTTACCCGTGGAACTCATTTACATAACCTCCGCACTTAGCCTTGCGAAACGACATAACGATAGAACTAACTGTTTGCCATCCCCGACTGCCAACGATAGTATATCCGCTAGCCGGACCCCTTTCGAGGAGCGCAGCATGAACGATTCCATCACCTACGTCGATGTCGATGGCCATATCCTCGAACCCCCCAACATGTGGCTCGACTACATAGAGCCCGAGTACCGTGACGGCGCCGTCCAGATCCTGCTGGACGACAAGGGCCTGGAATATCTAAGCGTTGCCGGGGCTACCTCCTGGTTCATGCAAGGCGGTGTCCTCGGCAACATCGCCGGCATTGGGCAGGACGTCCGGGAGCATCTAACCCCCGGCTCCATCACCTACGAACAGTCCCTGCTACCCGGCGGCTATGACCCTCACGAACGGATTAAGGTCATGGACGAAGAGGGCATCGACGTCTCGATCCTCTACCCCTCCCTGGGCCTCTGCTGGGAAGACGTCTGTCCCGACCCCAAGCTCGCCGCCGCTAACTGCCGCGCCTATAACAACTGGATGATCGACTTCTGCCGTCCCTATCCGGACCGTCTCCACGCCGCCGCCCACATCCCTGCCCTCGACGTCGAGGAAGCAGTGAAGGAGCTTAGGAGAGTGGCAGGTCTGGGCGTCAGGTCGGCTATGCTAATCTCCGCCGCCCCCGACGGCCTCGCCTTCGGTAATCCCCGCTTCGACCCCCTGTGGGCCGAGGCCCAGGAGATCGGAATCCCCATCTCCTTCCACCCCACCGGCAGCTTCGCTTCTATCGGAAACCGCTTCTACCCCACCCCCGAAGACTCCTCCGTCTGGTGGATCTACGTCATCTCCTCCGACGAAGTGAAGTACCAGTTCACCTCCCTCCTCAATGACGGTGTGCTGGAGAAGTTCCCGGAACTCAAGGTCGTCTTGCTGGAGTCGGGTGTGGGTTGGCTCGCCTTCTGGCTCGACCGAATGGACCAGAAATACGAGGTCAACGGCTTCACGACGCCGATGAAGATACAGCCCAGCGAGTATTTCCGCCGTCAAGTCTGGATCGCCATGGAGCCCGACGAACGTCTCGCCCAATTCAGTATCGAGGCCCTCGGCGCAGACAAGTTCTTCTGGGCCTACGACTATCCTCACTCAGACTCCGTGACCGAACCCTTGAGTAAGCTAAAAGAGACCCTGGCCCCCCTCCCCGAGGCCTCCCAGCGCATGGTCGCCGGAGAAAACGCCATCGCCCTCTACGACCTCCCAGTAGGGTCCGTACGGCATTAGCGTAAGGGCTGGGGGAATCCGTTCGCCCTGAGGCTCTCGAAGGGTCTCCCGAACGGATGGGTGTGGGGGTAATCCGTTCACCCTGCTGTAGGTCCACCGTAGCGGGAGCCCGCTGAAAGCGGGCCGTCCGCGAGCGCGCCCCTCCTCTCCGTCATTCCGGCCCCCGAGCCGGAATCCATCCCCAGAGCGGGACCGTTCGCCCTGTCACAGATGGAACACCCGCCCGTGGAGGATCCGCAGAGGCGGAAGCGGAGTCGGAGGGTCGAGCGGATTCGGAGGGAGGGGGAATCCGTTTGCCCTGAGGCTCTCGAAGGGTCTACCGAACGGATTCGGGGGGAGGGACAAAGCCCTCGCTACTCAATAAACCCGTAGAGCTTACCGGCATTCGTGCACGTGATCTTCGTCCGCGCACCGGCGGGCACGCCTGCCAGGTTCTTCTCTATCGCCGCCAGGGAATCGGGCCAGACGCCATCCGGATGCGGGTAGTCGGAGCCCCAGATAATGTTGTCCTCTCCCATAAGCGGCACCATGCCGGGATCGATGGTCTCTTTCTGGTACGTGGAGAAGCCCTGCCGGAGCCAGAACTCGCGCGGCTTTATCGATAGGTTCAGGTGATAGAACCGGTCCTCGTACTCGTGGTCCATCCTGTCCAGAACATAGGGCAGCCAGCTCACTCCGCTCTCTCCCAGCACGAACCTCAGCCCCGGGTGCCGGTCGCATGCCCCCGAGAATATGACGCTGGCCAGGTACTCCGCCCCCGATAGCTGGAACATTGTGATCCGCACTGCCCTGTAACGCCTCTCGTATTCTTCCGCGTCTTCAGGATCCGGCAGCCGGGTCGCGAGTCCCGTTGTGTGGAATGATATCGGGGCTTGCGTCTCCTCCGCTGCTTCCCATAACACGTTCCAGTCCTCGTGATACATCGGCTTGCTGGCAGATGCCACCGCAAAGTCCGCCCCCCGCAGCCCCAGCCCCGAGGCCCTTCTAAGCTCAGATGCCGCCTCCGCAGGATCATGGTTGGGAATGCAGGCAAGAGCCCTGAAACGCTCTGGGTTCGACTTGCAGAAATCCGCCGCCCAATCGTTGTAGATGCGATAGACCAGGGACATCGCCTCAGGGTCCTTTAGGTTCAGCCCGACCCCAAGGATGCCGTAGATAACTTCCGCCTCCACGCCGTCCAAGTCTTGGTCCTTCACCCTCAGCTCCGGGGTGCTGGGATGAAACAAACCCTTTGCCCCGTCCTCGTAGAAACCCAGCGAGATCATCCGGTCCAACCGCTTGGACCAGCCCTTCTCCACCTTTTCACCCGTGAACCCCAGCCCCCCGACCCCTCCCAGCTCAATCCCATTCGCCCTCCACGACTTCCCCTTCTCGTCCACCACCACCCGGGGCATCTTCGCCGCCATGTCGGTAGGGGCATTTGAAGCGAACAGGTCGCCCGGCAGCCAGGTCAAATCAACGTGGGAGTCCCCGGAGATAATCGTATATTCCATCGCACTCATCCCTCCCAATCGCCGCGGGTTGCCCCGCAGATATCCTAGGCCGCCACAGTCTAGTCAACTGGATTATATACAATCCCGCCCCGCATTAGTTGTGAGCTTCGCAACTCACGGAAGTGACAATACCCGTTCCCGTAGGGGTGATTCGGGAATCGCCCTCCCCCCGACTCAGGCGAAAATCCACTTTTGTGGCTCAAAGAGCGAGGGTGTTCAAGAAATCCCCATGAACATCACCCACTGCCGCGCAGCGGCCTCATGGGGAAAAGGGGTGAAAAAAAGAGGAGAAAAAGAAGGGGCCTCTCCCGACACGAGAAGCCCTCTTCAATTAGCGGTCAGTTAGGGGTTTGGTTACCAGGAACGTCGGTTGTTCGAGGGTGCACGGTTGGCGCGGGGCCTCGCTTCGTTTACTGTCACGTTGCGGCCGTCGATTGCTGTGCCGTTGAGCGCTTCGATAGCTGACCTGGCGGCAGAGTCGTCACCAATTTCAACGAAACCGAAGCCGCGGGAACGGCCCGTCTCCCTGTCGGTGATGACGACGGCGTCGTCGATGGTGCCGTAAGGGGCAAATGCCTCCCTCAGATTTTCTTCCCGAGTGTCGTAGTTTAGGTTTCCTACGTAAATCTTCATAGCGGTTCTCCTTATTTTTGTATCCGTCGATTGCTGGAGGAACCGCCGGCGCTCAGTGTGTCGGCCCGAGGGGGCAGGGGTAACTCTCGATATCTCTGGACGGCAACATTATACACCACTTGGCAATAACGCGATCAATGACCCGGACACGGCCTCGCATTATGCTAGCCTCCCACCCGAAAACAGACACCGTTTACTCTTTCAACATACAGGTTACAATTGATCTCCAAGCAAAGAACTCGGGGAGGCAATGCGCACTGCCCGAGATTTTAAGGAGGCCCCAATGCCCAGCAGAATGTCTATTGGCAACGCCGAACTCGTCGGAGTCCTCGACATGATTCCCCCCTCCCGGGACCCCACCGCCTTCTTCCCAACGACCACCCGAGACTCCTGGGCCCCTTACGCCGACGATGTCCTCGAAGAAGGCAGGCTCCAGTTCTACTTCGGCTGCTTCTTCATCCGCACCCCTGACAAATGCGTCCTCGTCGATACCGGCATGGGCCCCGGGCCCCACCCCGACCGCGAGAACCGCACCGGCGACCTTATCAACCAGCTCAAGGGTCAGGGCCTCCAGCCCGAGGACGTGGACATCGTCGTCCACACCCACCTCCACCCCGACCACGTAGGCTGGAACCTCCGATTCGAGAACGGCGAGGCAATCCCCTTCTTCCCGAACGCCGAGTACCTCGTCCCCCAAAAGGACTGGACCCACTTCACCGACCCGGTAAACCTGAAGTCCGCGTCCTACGTTCGGGACTACGTCGTCCCCCTGGAGAAGCTCGGCTGCATGAGACTCATCGACGGGGAGGCCGTCGTCAGCGACCAAATATCCACCCTCCCCACCCCCGGCCACACACCTGGCCATCAGGTCATCCTCATCAGCTCCCAGGGCGAGAAGGCCATGGTAGTCGGGGACGTGCTGCACAATGTAGTCCAGGTCCAGGAACCCGAGTGGTGCGCCCGCGTCGACATCAACAAGGACGACAGCCGCAGCAGCCGGGAAAAAGTCCTCTCTAAAGCCGAAAACGAGGGCTACACCATAGCCGCCGGCCACTTCCACCCTGACCGCCATACCGGCCGCATAGTCCGCATGTCCGGCCGCCGCTACTGGCAAGCCCTCTAGTCACCCTCTGAGCACACCTCTGCTGGCTCCTATGCCGGAGGCAGGGGCCGCTAGTGCTGTCGTAGATCCGCCGAGGCGGGAGGCTCTCGAAGTATGAGCGGGGGAGGGGGTAAGATGATCTGGATGGCACGACAGACGTGATCTACAGTTATGCAAATGCCCCTCGATGGGTCTCAACCGCGCCGAGGCGTGACCTTTGCATAACCGTCATTTCCGAGAAATCGGGAATCCAGGGTTGGGTGCTCGGGATTGGATAACCCGCCGAGACTTTTGAACATCGTCCCATTCTAGGAGTAACGTACAGGTACAAATAGGAGAAAACCCGTGGAAAAAATCCTGGTAACCGGGGCCGCAGGTCAGATAGGCTCCGACCTAGTCCCCGAGCTTCGACAGCTCTACGGCAACGACAACGTCGTCGCCGCAGGCCACGTCACTCCCCTCCCCGAGGACATCCGAGCCTCAGGCCCTTGCATCACCCTCGACGTTCGCAGCTACGAAGACGTGGACCGCGTCCTCAAGGAGCACGGCATCACCGTCGTATACCACCTCAGTTCCCTGCTCTCCGTCCTCGCCGAGGCCAACCGACCCCTGGCATACGCCGTTAACTTCACCGGCAACTTCAATATCCTCGAAGCATCACTGTCCAACGGGGTCAAGAGGGTCAACCTTCCCAGCTCCATTGCCGTCTTCGGCGCAGATGCCCCCAGCCTCGACACCCCCAACGACGTCTCCCTGAACCCGACCTCCCTGTACGGCGTCTCCAAGGTCTACGGCGAGACTATGGGCACCTATTACCGGCACCTCGGTCTCGACGTGCGCGGCACCCGGCTCCCCGGCATCATCAGCTGGAAGACCGAGCCCACCGCCGGCACCACCGACTACGCCGTCGCCATCTTCTACGGCGCAATCTCCGAGGGGCGCTACACCTGCTACCTCCGCCCCGACACCGCCCTCCCCATGATGTACATGCCCGACGCCATCCGTTCCCTCATCCTCCTCGACCAAGCCGACCCCTCTCGCCTCATTCACTCCGCCAACTTCAACCTCACCGCCATGTCATTCACGCCCGCTCAGATCGCCAGCGAGATCGAGGCGCACATCCCCGGCTTCCAGATCGACTATGAAATAGACCCCCTGCGCCAGGCGATCGCAGACTCGTGGCCCGACTCCATAGACGACTCCCTCGCACGCGAAGAATGGGATTGGAAACCCGAGTACGGCCTGCCCACCATGGTCGACGACATGCTCGCCAACCTCCGCCCCAAACTCGCCGCTAATCTTCCGTAGAGTACAGGGTTTGTGTACATTTTTGGCAACTCATAGGGGGGTGTGGGGCCGCTCGTGCTGTCGTAGATCCGCCGAGGCGGGAGGCTCTCGAAGTATGAGCGGGGGGTGCGGGTAGAGATAGCGACGCCTGACCAAAGAGTCAAAGAACGCGGTAATACAGATATCTACCTAAAGGACCGCGGCCCCGTCATTACATCGGAACTACCCCAACCCCTCCACCGCCCCGATTCCAACAGGCAACTCGCCCCGCTCCACCGCCTTGACCTTCTTCACCAGCCCCTCGTTGATCGATACGTCCACCCCCGCCTCCCGGCCCTTCGTCACCACCAGACCGTTCAGGTACTCGATCTCCAGCCGACGCCCCTTCTCCATGTCCTGCGCCGTCGAAGACCGACCCGATTCCTCATATTTCTCCGCCGCCTGCATTAACGATAGTTCAAGCTCCTCCAGCCCCTCACCCCGCCCCGCGGCCAGCCAAACTTCCGGGGCCTTTCCACCTATGGAGACCAGCGTGTGGCCGATGGCCTGCCCAACTTCCACCGCCTCAGCCGCCAAACGTATTGTCAGCCTCCTGACCTCGGCAGTCATGGCCATCTCCCGGCTGCTTAGGCCCGTGATCGCCTGCAGGCCATTCCCCATCGAGTTCGCCACCAGTTTGCTCCACCTCTCGCCACCCAGATTGGTCGTAACCTTCGTGCTGTCCACAATCTCCAGCAGCGCCGCCACCTCCTCGACCCTCGGCGTTACCTTACCGTCCATCTCCCCGACCCGGAACACCGTGTGCGCCGCGCCACCCGCCGCCGCCGTCCGGGTCACGTGGCCCGGCCCCAGGAGCCCCACGCCTATGTTGCTCGCGATGCATCCCAGCACCCTCTCCCGCCCCAACGCTCCCGCTATCGTGTCTTCGTTTATCCCATTCTGGATCGACACCGCAAACCCGTCCTCCGATAGATAGTCCCGGATTAAATGCGAAGCCCAGGCCGTGTCATAGGACTTGGTGCAGATGAATGCAATGTCCACCGGCAACTTGATGAGGCTCTGTACCTCATTGATGTGCAGGGCTCGGGGCCGAGAGTGATGCTCGCCCTGAGTCCCCGACACCTGCAACCCGCCCTCCCTGATCGCGTTCACGTGGTCGGGCCACGGGTCTATCAGGATCACCTCCTCACCCGCCGCCGAGATCAACCCTCCGACATAGCTCCCCACCGCCCCCGCCCCGACAAACACTAGCCGTTTACTCACCTGTATTCCCCTTCCTGGTTGTTTTTCTGACCCTGATCATACGATTCGAAAACCGCGGCTAACCATGCGCCAGTATGTTGACGAGCTTCCCGTAAGGGTCCCGAGTGTAAAACCGGCGCACACCCCAAGGCTCGTCCGTGAGAGGATAAACGATCTCGAATCCCGCGCAACGAGTCCGATCGTATGCCGCATCGACATCGTCAACTTCGATCGAAAGATCCGGGACCTGAGTGCCCGATCCTCCCTCACTCGCGACACTGAGTTGCACAGGGGCATTCGAGCCGGAAGTGAAGGTCACGATCCACCCGAGGTCCATCACGACCTCTAGTCCCAATACATCACAGTAAAAACGACGCGCGTCCTCAACTCGATCCACCGCGATGTTTGCGACAATGCGTTTGACTTCCATCTTTATCCCACTCTCGATTGATACGGTGACAGCCCTCGAAGATCACCCACCGACCTACCTCTCACCCGCCCCGAACTCCGGCATCACCTCTTCATGGAACCGAGCCAGCTGCTCCGAGTACTCCGCCAGTGGCATTCCCTCCGGCCAGTGTAAAATCACGTGCTCAAGCCCCGGGTACCGTGCCTCGTACTCCTTCAGAACGCTGACCACGTAATCGGAATCTCCGCAAAGCCACACTTTCTGGTCGACCCCATCCTCAAGGGTTGGGACGCGGCTCGGCGCGCCGGGGGTGCCCCATGGCCGACCCTCCGCATCCGTATACCGAACCAGCCCAAAGGGTGCGAACCACTTGTACCGCTCATCGTGGAACAGCCTGGCCCGCTCCATAGCCTTTTCCTGGCTCCCGTCGATGTAGAAGAACAGGCCCAGCGCAAGGTCCTCTCCCAGGGCCAACTCCCTCCCGACCTCGGCCGCCGCATCCTGGTATTCGTGGATGACCTCGTCCGCCAGCTTCTCCCCGGTCCCGTGCACCACGCCCTTGATCCCAATTTGAGCTATGTACCGCAGTGTCCGGCGGCTCGCAATCGGCTGCCACACGTCCACCGGCCTATGTACGGGCCTTGGGACCAGCGTGATGTCCTTCAGGTCATATCCCCGGTATGGGACATCAGCCGGGAGGTTGTAGTGCTTGCCCTTGTGGGTGAAGGATTCCTCGTTGAACGCCTTGAAGATGATCTCCATCTGCTCCATGAACAGCTCTTTGTTGGCGTCGTTGTCCAGCATCGGCGATCCGAACGTCTCCACTTCACGGGTGTGATACCCCCTCCCCACCCCAAAGATCACCCGGCCCCCCGACAGGATGTCCGCCATCGCGAAGTCCTCGGCCAGCCGCAGAGGGTGCCACATCGGCACTATGTTGAACGCGCACCCGAACTTGAGCCGCTTGGTCTGCGTCGAAAGGTAGGTGCTGAGCATCAGCAGGTTCGGGATGCACTCGTATCCCTCCCTCTGGAAGTGATGCTCCGCCATCCACAATGCGTAGTATCCCTGCGAGTCCATCTGCTTGGCGATGGCTTCCGCCATCCCAAAGCATTCCGTCAGCCTTTCGTTCGGGTATCGCCGGTCCTCCGGCGCCGTCCCATCCGCTCCCACGTTGTCCAACTCGATATGGCCCACGTACAAGGACGAGAAATGCTTGATCATCTATCTGGCCTCTTCAAGACAATACCTTGGAATTCTTGCTAGGTCGCCATATAGCCGCCATCTATCGGGAGCACGTGCCCCGTGACGTAAGACGCCGCATCCGTGCACAACCACACCACCACCTCCGCTATCTCCTCCGGCTTACCCATCCTCCCGATGGGCTGGCCGTCGTCCAACTCTGCCGGTGGTGTGTTATTCGATTCCATTATCAAGTCCATCATCGGCGTCATGATCACACCGGGCGCCACCGCATTCACACGGATCCCTTGCCGCGCGTAGTCCATCGCAGCGCTCTTGGTCAGCCCCGCCACCCCGTGCTTGCTCGCCGTGTACGCCGACGTCCCACTCGACGCCACCAGCCCAGCCACCGACGACGTATTCACGATTGCCCCACCCCCCTGCGCCAGCATCTGCGGGAGTTCATACTTGATGCAGAGCCACACCCCCTTCAAGTTCACCCCAATCACCCGGTCCCATTCGTCCTCGGGGTATTCGTGGAACGGGATTCGAGTCCCGGTGTGAATGCCGGCGTTATTGAAGGCCGCATCTATCCGACCGAACCGCGACACCGTCTCCGACACCATCCGCTGCACCTCTTCAGCCTTGGACACGTCCGCCGTCATACTCGACGCCTCCCCTCCCCCACCGACGATCAAGTCCACCGTCTCCTGCACCGGCCCTTCCGCGAGGTCGACGGCCATCACCTTCGCCCCCTCCCTGGCAAATACCAGCGAGGTCGCCCTCCCTATCCCCGACCCCGCCCCCGTCACCAAGGCAACCCTACCCTTCATACTGTCGCCCATGTCTCTACTCCTCTCAATTACTCCTGCCTACACTTCACCCTACTCACCCTGAGCCACCACCTCCGCTCACCCTGAGCGTAGTCGAAGGGTCGAGCGGGCCTTACATCACGCTCCCCTCACTCCTTAATCCCCGCGTAATGCAAACTCTGCCCCACAATATCCACGCCCACAAGCTCGCTGTGCGCCGCCAGCAGCTGCCGAGTCACCGGCCCCGGTATCTCACTCCCAATCGGCCGCTTGTCCACTTGGGACACGGGCATGATCCTCGGGCTGGTACGGCTGAAGAAAACCTCGTCGGCGGTGTACAGGTCGTAGGGCTGAAGGTCTTCCTCATAGGCCGGGATCCCGAGACCCTTGGCCAACTCGAACACCACCTGCCTCGATATTCCCTGGAGAATGTTGTCGTCCTTGGGCGTCTTGAGGACACCGTCGTTGACGATGAACACGTTGTACCCTAGTCCCTCGGTGACATTGCCGTCCACGTCCAGTAGAAGGGGCAGCCCCTCCGGGTCGATGTCCCGTGCCTCCAGCTCCGCCAGCACGAAGTTCATCCGGCTATGGTGCTTCACCTTGGCATCCAGCATCGAGCTGGAGTAGCTGCGCACCTTGGTGATGATGGCGTGTGCCCCGTCCACGTAATACCTTGCGAATTCCTCGAAGTGTATCGGCTTGATTATTACGCACACGCTCGGTGGCCCGTCCACCGAGGTCCCGCGAGTGATAATTGGGTTGATGGCAAAGTCCCCAACCTCGTCCCTCCGGTGGTCATTCCTTGCCACGCCCTCCCGGCACACCTCTATCATCTCCTCTTCCCCGAATCCCGGGTCAACCCGCACGTACTTCAAGGACCGGTAAAGCCTGTTCACGTGGTCTTCCAGCCGGAACGGCGCCCCTCCGAATGTGCGCCCTTGATCGAAGACCACATCCGCCACCGCAAAGCCCCGGTCGTGGGGCGGGAACAGGACCTCGCTATAGGGGACCCACTCCCCGTTGAAATATGCCGTGTAGTCGTCGTAATTTCCCATCATTCCCCCTATTAATATCCCCTCTCCCTCGATGGGAGAGGACTAGAGCCTGCCCTGAGCTTTGTCGAAGGGGTGAGGGTGATTCCCTCACATCCGGTTGCTGACCGGCGCTTAACCATGCCCTATTGACACCTGTTTCCTGTCATTCCGAGGCCCCGCGAGGAATCTTAGGCGTATCTTGCACCTCGCCAAGCCCCTCTTGCCCCACCACACCTTTCAATCTATCCCCCACTATCCCCAAAAAGAGCCACCGCCTCCCCACCCCCCACCAACTCAAACAACTCAACCCCCGGCTCCTGCGCCAGCCGCTTGAGAAACGGCTCCGCATCCATCCACCCCTCCGGGCTCCCGACTCCCCTCCGCTCAATCTCCCCCGACGCCACCATCAACGTCGCCAACGCCGCCACCGAGGTAGTTCCCCTCCTCGAATAGTCCTGCGCCTCGAACACCCGCCGACAGGTCTTCCCGTCCTTCTCTCCCTCCACCCTGACCCGCACGGCCATAGGTTCGTCCAGCGGCTCGATGTCGAAATACGGCTTCCCCTCCTCCGACAACAGGAACGTCATCAGAAATTCCATGGGACTGATCCCGAGGCCCGGAACTTTGTCATACGACGTGAATCCCCACCGCACCATCGTCTCCATGAAGTCGTTTCCCTCGGCCTGATGCAGCCCGCCGCTCGCCGTAACCTCTGTCAGTCCCGGCAAGGACTGAGAAATGGTCACCGGGTCGGGCACGCCCGTGTAATACACCTCCTTCGCCCCGACCGGCGGCAGAAACTCGATCTCTTCTCTATTGGTGAACGCCCCGGGTTTTACATAATCACCATCGATAAACTGGGGCGCGAGCCCGCTGTTGATCCGCAGAAAGTGTTGTATCGCCGCCGGGTAGTTCAACGAATAGTTCCACGAAAACCAGATATTCACCCGACGGGGAACGTCCATACTGTCGCAGCCGTATCGAGCCAGCACCCCGCTTAGCCCTGGCATGATCCCGCATCCCGTCAGCACTGCAATGCCCGCATCCTTCGCTCTCCGGTCCCAGTCTGGGTTGAAGAACAGCTCCTCCGCCGGCTCGTGATCGTCGCCCATGTCCACGTAGTGCGTACCCGTCTCTATCGCCGCCTCTACCACCTTCAACCCATGCAGATGATAAGGCCCGACCGCATTGAACACCGTGTCGACTTTGCTTAGCGCCTCTTTCAACCCGACCTTGTCGTCCACGTCCAGCGCCATCCACTCGGCCCCCGTCCTCTCCGACACCCGTCGCGCCCGATCCCCGTCCTTGTCCGCCGCAACCAGCTCTACGCCCTTTCCCTCCTCCGCGATCTGGTACGCGATCCCCCGGCCGTGGAACCCGCACCCTAGCGCCATGACCTTCATGGTCTCCCCAGCAGAGGAGCCACCTCTTCGACGTACCGACCCAGTTGCTCCGTCATGTCCGGCCCCACGAAGCGCAGCACGGGTGTCGTACACCCGACATCCACGTAGGACTTGATCTTTTCCGCCACCTCTTCCGGCGGCCCGTAAGCCACCCAGAGATCGATAAGTCCCGGCGTGACGAAGGCTCGCCCGTAATAAGAGACCAGGAACTGGTGGGCCTGCTCATAGGCCGCGTCCCTGTCATTGTGGATGTTCACCATCAGGTGCAGGCACGAGTCCAAAGCCCCCGCGTCCCGACCCATCCCCGCTGCATATTCCCGTATCCTGTCGAATCTCTCCCGAAACTCGTCTGGTGTTATGGCGTCCGTCTGCCAGCCGTCGGAATGCTTCGCTACCCGACGCAGCGCCCTTTCCATCAACTCCGGGCTATAGTCACCCTTGGGGTTTACGGCCAGCCACAGCGGGACCCGAGCCTGGATGGGCTTGGGTAGCGCGTCCACATCCTCGAACTGGAAGAAGCGCCCCTTGTGGGTGACCTTCTCCTCCGACCAGAGCCTCCGCAGTATCTCCATCCCCTCCAGCACCCGGCCCACCCTCTCCCCCGACGCCACACCCATCACCTCTAGCTCTTGAGCGTATTTCGGCCCGTACCGGGCCGACCCGCCGTTTCAGACAGCCAGTATCGTTCTCCCCCCCGACAGCACGTCCAGGCTCGCCCACTGGATCGCCAGTTGGACAGGGTTGCGGAGCGGGAAGCTGGCCAGGCATATAGTGCCCAGCTTTACGTAACTGGTGCGTGCGGCAATAGCTGACAGGAGGACGAGGTAGTCGAGCCTCGGCTTGGATAGCAAATTATCCCCGACCCACACCCCATCGAAGCACCCCGACTCCTCCGCCGCCACCGCCGCATCCACCAACTCCGACACCGTCGTCCCCCCAGACACAACCGATCTGTTCGAAAGACTTATCCCGTATTTCACTCCGGCCATTATCTGGTGGTCCTTCCCCTGCTCTGCTCAGTCCCCTCTCCCTCGATGGGAGAGGGCTAGGGTGAGGGTGTTCCTTTAATCTAAGAATAGCTAGGCAGAATGGTATCATATACCCCGGCCAGCTTCTCTAGCCCTTCATTCAACATCGGAGCCCCTCCCAATGCCTGCCAACACCCACCCCAAGACCCTAGACACCGTAATCATAGGCGGTGGCATCGCCGGCCTCACCATCGCCTACCGACTCCAAAACCAGGACATCCTCCTCCTGGAAAAGGAAGACTACTGCGGTGGCCGCACCCTCTCCAAGCAGATGGGCGAGTACGTCTACAATATGGGCGCCCAGGTCGTTAACGGCGACGACAGTCTGGTCGCTCCCCTCGCCAACGAGCTCGGCGTTACCCGCAGCCTCATCAACAAGACCAAGCTCCCGATTATCATGAAGGGCAAGCTGGTCGCCGCCTCCAACGACCCATCCTTCCTCTGGCAGCTTCCCATTTCTCTCACCGACAAAATCAAGCTCGGGTGGCGGGTGCTCAACCTCAGGCGCAAGTACGGCGAAGTGCGCAAGGACTTCCCAGACATCAACGACCCCGATATCGTCCACCTCAACTCCATGACCCTCGCCCAGTACATGCACCTCGAATCCGGAGACCTCCGAGACATTTGGGACACCGTCGCCCTTGCCACGACCACGACCCACGCCGGCGAGTCTTCTGCCTACCACCCCATCAGCACCTTCCTTCACTTCATGGCGAAGGAGTATTTTGTCAACGGAGGTACTTGGCAGATCACCCGTGCCCTCTGGGACCGGCTCTCCAGCAGGATCGAGACCTCCGCCGAGGTTGCAAGGGTCGAGCAAGGCTCGGATGGCGTCACAGTCACCTATTCCCAGGGTGGCCGGACCCACACCGTGCGCGCCCGAAAATGCGTCATGGCTGTCCCCGCGCCTGTGGCGCTCCCCATAATCGACCCTCTCCCCGACTGGAAACGCGAGGCCCTAGCCGCTGCTCGATACGGCTCCATAACCAGCGCAGGCTTCCTCCTGGACCGCAACTCCGAGGACTTTCTCGGCAAGGGTGTTTGGCGGGTGCCGACCGTGCGCAGCCGACTCGTGTCCGTCACCAACCCCACCATCACCTTCCCGCAGGAGGTCAAGGACAGGACGGGCCAGGGTCTCCTGCGCGTCTACACCGCCGACGCAGAGTCCAAGCGGCTCTCCAAGCTCTCCGACGGCGAGTCCCTCGAGTCCCTCATGGAAGACCTCTACGCCGTCCTCCCCGACACCCGTGGCCACGTCATCACCGGCGCCCTGAAACACTGGGAACACGGCGGAAGCCCGTGGCTCGTTGGTCGGCTGACCCACGTCCCCAACATCCAGGCCCCCACCGACAACATCCACTACGCCGGCGACTACACCGCCGGCTCCGGCATGGACGCCGCAGTCCACTCCGCCTCCCGAGTCCTCACCGAATTAGGCCACGGCCCCCTCTTCCCCACCCCCACCTAACCCCTCACACCGTCCCGCCATTCCGATCCCTCTCCCTATCCGTCATCCCACCCCCCGAGCCGGAATCCATCCCCTCTCCCGTGTAGCAATCCCTCGTGGTTTACTTGGGGCGTGGGGCCGCTCACCCTGAGCCAAGTCGAAGGGTCGAGCGGGGGGATGACCCCGTACTGTCAATCCGTCACGTCCGCCCACCTCAACCGAATTCCTCCACCCCCTCATCCCGACCCCCGATCGGGAATCCATCCTCGGGGCTGGGCCGCTCGTGCTGAGGCTCTCGAAGTATGAGCGGGGGGAGGCCCCGCACTGCCAATCCGTCGCGTACTTCCACCCCCAACCGACTCCCCCCACCCCCTCATCCCGACCCCCGAGGCCTGAATCCTTCCTCTCCCCCGTAGGGCCAAACCCTCGTAGTTGCCCTGGGGCGGGGCCACTCACCCTGTCGAAGATCCGCCTCAGGCGGGAGGCCCTCGAAGGGTCGAACAGGAGGACCCCGTACTACCAATCCGTCACGTCCGCCTGCCCCAACCCACACCCTCCACCCCTCCCCCATCCCGAGGCCCCGCGAGGGATCTAAAGCACACCTCTCCCCCAACTACAAACCATCTAAAGAGCGCCACACTTTTCTAACGGACGGGATCCCCTCCCCCCTAACGCCAATCCCCCGCGTTCGACCCCTCCATCCCCCCGTAGGGGTGGTTCCCGGAGTCTGTTTCATAAGTTATAGGCATATGGAGTAGGCTATGCTGGACAAGGTAGACAGCGTCATAAGGAGGTGACTGGGGATGCCACATCGACCGATGAACCGGGAACAGGTATGGATGTTGCCGCCGAGTCTCGACGAGATGCTGGGGGCCGGTCATTCTGCTCGATTTGTTGCTGAGTTCGTCGATGCCTTGGATGGAGAGGGCTGGGCAGCGATTGGGATTGATAGAGACGGGGAGGCGATGGGAGCGCCGGCCTACCATCCCCGTGCGCTGTTGGGTGTGTGGCTGTACGGCTTCATGACCGGTGTGCGATCAAGCCGCAAGCTGGAGGCGGCCTGCTGCGACCAGATACCGTACCTTTGGCTGACGGGCTGCCAGCGCCCGGACCACGTGACGTTGTGGCGGTTTTACAGCTCGCATCGGGATGGTATGAGGAAGCTGCTCAAGCGGACGGTGCAGACGGCGGTTAATATGGACCTGGTGGAGATGGCGGTGCAGGCGGTGGACGGGACGAAGATTAGAGCGAATGCGGCAAAGGACCGGACCTACGACGCCGCTGGGTTGCGCCGTCTGTTGGGCCGTTTGGAAGGTGCGATAGACGAGTTGGAAGCGCAGAACGAGGCTGGGGAGGAGTCGGCTATCGGCCATCTGCCGGAGAGGTTGCAAGACCGCAAGGCATTGCGTGAGCGGGTGCGTGAGACGGTGCACAGACTTGCCGATCGGGATGGGCAAAAGCAGATCAACCTGACCGATCAGGACGCCCGGATGATGAAGACGCGACAGGGTTATGCGGTGGCCTACAACGCCCAGGCGATGGTCTCTACGGTAGCAGCGGCTGAGGGTAAAGCGCCCGGCATGCTGATCACGGCAGTTGATGTGGTGAACGACATATCCGACAGACGGCAATTGGGTGCGATGATGGAGAAGGCTGAGGAGACGTTGGGACAAAGGACGGAGATGACGTTGGCGGATGCGGGCTATCACTCCGGGAACAATCTACAGGAGTGCGCCCTAAGAGGCCAACGGGTGGTGATGCCTGAGTCGCAGGACCGGGCGCTGCAGAGCCCGTATCACAAAGACCGTTTCACCTACGACGAGGCGAGCGACAGCTACCGTTGCCCCGAGGGCCGGTTGCTGCGCTTCACTCGCACCAAGCGCACTCGCAACACAGCAATGCGGCTCTACCGGGCATCAGGGGCCGTGTGCCGGGCCTGCCCGGCCTTCGGGGTCTGTACGAAAGACAAGCGTCATGGGCGTGCCCTGGAGATCGGTTCCCACGACGCTGCGTTGCGTCGACACCGGGCCTGGATGTCCACCGAAGAAGCCAAGGGTGCGTATAAACAGAGAATGCAACTGGTAGAACCGGTCTTCGGGATCATCAAGGAGCAACAGCAAGCCCACAGGTTCCTGTTGCGTGGCTTAACCAACGTCTCGGCTGAATGGAGCCTGCTCGCCACAGCCTTCAACTTGCGCACCCTGTGGAGGATACGGCGAGCCGCAGCTACCTGGACAAAGCATTGGGTAGCCGAGGGCGCATACTCGGCCTATCGGGCGCTTCAGACGGCAATCGTGGGCACAGTCAGCCCCCTGCTTCGATTAATGCGGCTCCGCCATCAGCCAGCCCGACCAAGCCAACTCCCCACGTCAAGCACAACCTACATCTGAAACAGACTCCCCGAATCGCCCTCCCCCAACCCACCCCCTTCAAACAAAGAGGCCCCGAGAAAACGTCAACCGTTCTCCCGAGGCCTCAATCCCCTCTCAGGTTCCGAACCCCACGACCTAACTAGGTATACAAGCCGTCACCATAATCTCCACCAACAGGTCCGGCCTGTTCAGCATCACCTCCACCGTCGCCCTGGGCGGCTTGTTCACCGTAAAGTGCTTGCCATACTCCTCATTGAACTCGGCAAGGTCCTCCCTCTTCGTAAGCCAGCAGTTCACCGACAATACGTTGTCCAAGTTCGTGCCCGCCGCCTCCAACACCCTTTTGATGCGCTCGATCGTGAACTGAGTCTGCTCTGCGACACCCTCCCCGAGCTTCCCGGTATCCGGGCACGTCCCCGTCTGCCCCGCCACGAAAACCAGGTCTCCAAATCTCGCACCAGGCGAAAGGTTCGGGTTCCCGCCCTTCATATCGACGTTGATAATTTCCTTCTTCGGCATTGCGATTCCTCCTGTATAGATGTATTAGCCTGGGACCGGCACGAGGCCCTATACCCCCCGCCCCGACCCAATGGGATACTATATGAAACCCGCACTGCCGGTCTATTCACCCACCATGAACACCCACACCCTCCTATGCACCGCCTGTTCCCGAGGCCACGCCCCCGACATGCGTACCCTGCACTGCCACGAGTGCGCCTCACCTCTTGTCGTGGCTTATCCCTCTTATGCGAGACCCGTCCTCAATGCATCCCCCGTGTCCCTTGGCGAAGGACACACGCCAGTTGTCCCTTTGCCCGCTATCGCCGACTCCCTCGGCCTGAACACCCTCTACGCCAAGCTGGAGTTCGCCGCCCCGACCGGCTCTTTCAAAGACCGAGGCACTGCCGTAATGCTCGCCGCCGCCCGAGAGTTTGGCGTCGACGAGATAGTCGAGGACTCTTCCGGCAACGCGGGGGCCTCCGTCGCCGCCTACGCCGCCCGATGCGGCATCAAGGCCCACGTTTTCGTCCCCGACTCCGCCCCCGAGACCAAGCTCCGCCAGATTAAAGTCTACGGCGCAGAGCTGCACCTGGTCCCCGGCCCCCGTGAAGCCGCCGCCGAGGCCGCCCTCGCCTTCTGCGAAGAACACAACTTTGCCTACGCCTCCCACAACCTCAGCCCCTACTTCCTGGAAGGCACAAAGACCTTCGCCCACGAGCTTCCCACAGATTTCCCGGACGGTCTCCCCGACCACATCGTCATGCCCGTGGGCAACGGGTCCCTCTTCCTGGGCACGTGGCTCGGACTCCAGGAATTGCAGCGCCGCGGCGCTATCGACACCCTCCCGAAACTCCACGTCGTCCAGGCCGAGTCCGTCATGCCCATCGTCGCGGCCTTCCGAGGCCAAACCTGGGCCCCAGATCCCGGATCCCGCACCATTGCCGGCGGCATCTCCGTCGCCGATCCCCCGAGACTCGCCCACGTCCTCAGCATCCTCCGAGAGTCCGGCGGCGACGCCGTCGCCATCCCCGACTCCGAAATCAAGTCCTGGCAGACCCGCCTCGCTACCTCCGAGGGCCTCTTCTGCGAACCCACCTCCGCCGCCGCCTTTGCCGGTCTCCCATCCCTCATTGCGTCCGGTGCAATATCGCCTACCGAAACCGTCCTGGTCCCGATCACTGGCTCTGGCTTGAAAGACCCATCCGCATCCTGATGTTGTATCATGGCCTCCCCGACTCAACCCCACCAGGAGCCAACCATGCCCACCCCCCTCCGCCCCTCCCTCGCCCCTTACGAAACCTACCCTCTCTTCGAGGTTCTCCAGCGCACCGCCTCCCGCATCCCCGACAAAACTGCCGTCATTGACGGTGACCGCACCTTCACCTTCGCACAGCTTGACGACCAGAGCGACAGGTTCGCCGCCGCCCTCTCGGGTCTCGGCGTGGAAAAGGGGGACCGAGTCGGCCTCTTTGTACCCAACTGCGCCGAGTTCGTCACCGCCTATTTCGGCATCCTGAAAACGGGTGCCACCGTGGCCCCCGTCAACGCCGCCTACCGCGCCCGAGAGTTGACCCATCAGCTCGACAACTCCGGCGTCCAAGTGCTCGTATCTCATCAGACCACCCTCCCCGTCGTTGAAGCCACCCGCCCCGACCTCCCCGGCTTGAACACCGTCATCAACGTTGGCCCCAATGCCCCCGACACCCTGAACTTTGACCAGCTCGTTTCCGAAGCCTCCCCCCACCCCCCTTCCGTCACCATCGATCCAAAAGAAGACCTCGCCGCCCTGCCCTCTTCCAGCGGCACCACAGGCCTCCCCAAGGGCGTCATGCTCACCCACTTCAACCTCACCAGCAACCTCGAACAGACCCTCAACCGTCCGGGCGAGGCCTCTGCCCCCACCGAAGACGACGTCCTTTTGGTCCACCTGCCCCTCTTTCACAGCTACGGCATGACCGTTCTGATGAACACCGCCATCGCCGCCGGGGCCACCCAGGTCCACATGGGCCGCTTCGACATGGACCTCTTCCTTGACCTCGTTCCCCGGCGCCGCATCACCATGCTCTTCACCGTCCCGCCCGTCGTCCTAGGCGTGGCCCAGGTCCCGGGCATCGAGTCACATGACCTCTCTTCCCTCCGAGTCTGCCTCTCCGGCGCTGCCCCCCTCTCCGAGGAGCTTCAGATCCGATTTGAGCGGCTGACCGGCGTCCCAACCGTCCAGGGCTACGGCCTCACCGAGACCTCGCCCGTCACCAACATGGATTTCGTAGAGCCCGCGCGCCGACGCCCCGGCTCCATCGGCCCGCCGACCGCAGACACCGATGAAAAGATCGTCGATCCCGAAGACGGCGCCCGTGAGCTTGCACCCGGCGAGATCGGCGAGCTGATCATCCGCGGCCCTCAGGTTATGAAAGGCTACTGGCGCAACCCCGAGGCCACTGCCGAGACCATTAGGGACGGCTGGCTTTACACCGGCGACATGGCCCGCATGGACGCCGATGGCTACATCTACATCGTCGACCGGAAAAAGGAGCTCATCAAGTACAAGGGTTTCCAGGTCGCCCCCGCCGAAATGGAGGCCCTCCTCCTAGAGCACCCCAACGTCACCGACGTTGCCGTTGTCGGCAAACCCGACGAAGAGGCCGGCGAGCTTCCCAAGGCCTATGTGGTCGCCAAGGATCCGTCCCTCACCGCCGACGACGTCATGTCCTTCGTCGCCGAGCGCGTCGCCGGGTTCAAGAAGATCCGAGAGGTCGAGTTCATCGACGAAATCCCCAAGAGCCCATCCGGCAAGATCCTCCGTCGCGTCCTCAGCGACATGGAAAAGGCCCCCTAACCCGACTCGCTTCCCCACTCGCCAATTTGCAACCAACCATGACGGCCCAGCCAGCAACCAGACCTTTGCATAACCTGGGTCGGAGGGGCCGGGGCCGCTCGTGCTGAGGCTCTCGAAGTATGAGCGGGGGGGGTGTCCATCGTATCAGGTAGGTACAACAGAGGTGACCTACAGTGACGCAAAATCCTCAACGACCAGAACCCCCTAGACCCGTGTCCCGTGTCTTGGAAGTCCTACTCGTCGCCACCCGACTGGGCCTTACCTCCTTTGGCGGCCCCATAGCCCACATCGGCTACTTCCGCGACGAGTACGTAGTCCGGCGCGGCTGGCTCACCGAGCAGCGTTTCGCCGAGCTAGTAGCCCTCTGCCAGTTCTTGCCCGGCCCTGCCAGCAGCCAGCTTGGCATGGCCATTGGAATGCGTCGTGCCGGCTTCTTCGGTGCCTTGGCCGCTTGGCTCGGATTCACCCTCCCGTCAGCGGTCGCCCTGGTCCTTTTCGCGTACGGTGTGGAGGAGCTCGGCGGAGAGGCCTCCGAGTGGTTGCACGGCCTGAAAGTCGTGGCCGTTGCGGTTGTGGCCCTTGCCCTGTGGGGCATGAGCAAGACCCTCGCCCCCGACAGGTCTCGAGCAACCATCGCCGTCCTGTCCGCAGCAGCGCTCCTTTTCATCGACGGCGTAGCGATACAGCTCGCCGTCATTGCCGGAGGAGCCATCCTGGGCCTGACCTTCCTCCGCCCGACCACTCCCGCCCAGGCCCCTCCCCCCGACAAACAGACCGGCGCGGGTGTCGGAGCCTTGGCCCTTGTCGTCTTCCTTGGGCTCCTAATAGCCCTTCCCGTCGCAAACCACCTCCTCGATAACTTCCCCCTCGCCATCGCCGATAGCTTCTACCGCTCCGGGGCCCTCGTGTTTGGCGGTGGACACGTCGTCCTGCCCCTACTTGAGGCGGAAGTCGTCCCGACAGGATGGGTGACCAAGGACGACTTTCTCGCTGGCTACGGTGCCGCCCAGGCCGTCCCGGGACCTCTGTTCACCTTCTCGGCCTACCTCGGCACTGTGACTGGATTCCTATCACCCAAGTGGCTTGGAGGCCTGCTGACCCTCGGCGCGATATTCCTGCCCTCGCTCTTGCTGGTCGTGGGAGTGCTTCCCTTCTGGGAGCGCCTGAGGCGCTTCACCCATGTCCGGGGTGCATTGTTGGGCGTCAACGCTGCAGTCGTGGGTGTCCTCTTGGCGGCCCTCTACGACCCCGTCTGGACCGGTGCAATCACCTCCCCCGAAGACTTCGCCCTAGCCGCCGCAGCGTTCGCACTTCTGGCCTTCTGGAAAGCCCCTCCTTGGTTGGTAGTCCTGTTGACCGGCGGGGCCGGGGCCCTCCTTAACCTGATGTAGGATGTCTCGGCCGTGTTCTGTCTTTGCGGCGTCTCAGCAAATTGACCCCTAAAATCAAGGGTGCTATCCTCAATCCCAACTTCGTGACGGACGCCCGAGTCCGAAGGAGGACGCCCGTGTACACACTGATCAGGTCCCTGCCCCTGCGCTCGCTTCTCGCCGCCCAGGCCCCGGCTTTGGCCGCCTCTTGGCTGATTGCGGAGCTCTTTTACAAATTCCACAGCTTCACACTGGAGCTTGCCGCCTTCTTCGCCACCTGGTTTGTCATAGACACCGTCCTATCCTTCGCTCTCCGCTTCGTTACTAAGCGAAAGACCGGCGACTCCCAAGCCTGATTTCGTACTCTCCCTTCACACTAACCCTACCGGCACTGGAGGACCTGAATGGCCTTTGACCAGTCCCTCCTTCGCACCATGGAGTGGCGGTGCATAGGCCCGCCACGCGGCGGCCGAGTCGTCGCCGTCACCGGTGATCCCGCCGACCCCATGACTTTCTACTTCGGCGCTTGCGCCGGAGGCGTATGGAAGTCCGACGATGGCGGCGCATACTGGCAAAACGTCTCCGACGGCTATTTCAAGACTGCGGCAGTTGGCGCGATCGCCGTCGCAGAGTCTGATCCCAACGTCGTCTACGCCGGCATGGGCGAGTCCTGCATCCGCACCGATGTTTCCCACGGCGACGGCGTATACCGCTCCTCAGATGCGGGCCGCTCCTGGTCGAATATCGGCCTGCAAAACACCCGGCACATCTCTCGGGTCCGTGTCCACCCAACCAACCCCGACCTGGTCTACGTCGCCGCCCTCGGCCACGCTTGGGGCCCCAACCCCGAGCGCGGCATCTTCCGCTCCCCCGACGGTGGTCAATCTTGGGAGCACGTCCTTTACAAGAACGACACCACAGGCGCTGCAGACCTTGCCCTGGACCCCAACAACCCCCGGATAATGTTCGCCGCCCTATGGCAAGTCCAGCGTTATCCATGGGCATTGTCCAGCGGTGGCCCCGGAAGCGGCATCCACCGTTCGACCGACGGCGGACTTACTTGGGAAGATGTCACCCGACGCCCCGGTCTCCCCGA
The DNA here is from genome assembly GCA_965222055.1 of Dehalococcoidia bacterium. Lineage (GTDB taxonomy): Bacteria > Chloroflexota > Dehalococcoidia > Plut-88900 > Plut-88900 > Plut-88900. The sequence goes on along the minus strand of CBDCTF010000007.1, from coordinate 1,454,566 downwards.
AGGCATCATGGGCCGCATAGGCATCGCCGTATCCGCCGCCAAACCCGGCCGGATCTGGGCCACCATCGAGTCCGAAGAAGCAGGCCTCTTCCGCTCCGATGACTATGGCGACACCTGGTCCCTCGTCAGCGACAACCGAGACCTCCAGGGCAGGCCCTGGTATTACCAGCACGTCTTCGCCGACACCAAAGACCCCGACTCCCTCTGGATTCTCAACTACAAGACCTGGAAGTCCATCGACGGCGGCGCTAACTTCTTTGAGGTCACAACCCCCCACGATGACAACCACGACCTCTGGATCGACCCCAAGAATCCTCTCCGAATGATAGAGGGTAACGACGGCGGCGCTTGCGTATCCTTCAACGGCGGTGAGACCTGGTCTTCCATCTACAACCAGATGACCGCTCAGTTCTATCACGTCACCGCCGACAACCGGACTCCCTATCGCGTATACGGCACCCAGCAGGACAACACCTCCGTAAGCATCCCTTCCCGTAACAGAAAGGGCGCGATCACGTGGGAGGAGTGCCGAGTCGTCGGCTCCGGCGAAAGCGGCCACATCGCCGTCCACCCCGACAACCCGAATGTCGTCTTTGCTGGCGCCATCGGCAGTTCTCCCGGCGGTGGCGGCAACCTCCTCCGCTACGACTACGCCGCCGACCAGACCCGCATAGTCACCGTCTGGCCCGAGCTCTACACCGGCCTCGGCGCGAAGGAGATGAAGTACCGCTTCCAGTGGACCTATCCCATCTCTTTCTCCCCCCACAACCCCGACACCCTCTACGTTGCGGGCAACCGTCTCTTTGCCTCGCGAGACCAGGGCCAGAGTTGGCAGCTCCTCAGCCCAGACCTCACCCGCGACGATCCTTCCACCCAGGAGCCTTCCGGCGGTCCCATAACCAAGGACACGTCGGGGGCCGAGGTCTACGGAACCATATTCGCCTTCGCCGAGTCCCCCGTCCAGCCCGGCCTATTCTGGGCAGGCTCCGACGACGGCCTCATCCACGTCTCCCGGGACAGTGGCACGTCATGGGCCAACGTCACCCCTGAAGGACTGCCGGATTGGGCCCTCGTCTGCAACATGGAGCCTTCACGTCACGACCCCGCCACAGCCTATATCTGCGCCACCCGCTACCGCCTCGACGACACCCGTCCCTATCTCTTCAGGACCGCCGACTACGGTCAAACCTGGACGCCCATCGTCGACGGCATTCCGGTTGACGACTTCACCCGCGTCCTGAAGGAAGACCCGGAACGCCCTGGCCTCCTCTACGCCGGCACCGAGACCTCCATTTACTTCTCTGCAGACAACGGCAATCGCTGGCGCCCCCTTTCCGCAAACCTTCCCAGCGTCCCCGTCTACGACCTCACCGTCCAGGGCAACGAAATGGCCGTCGCCAGCCACGGTCGCGGCTTCTGGGTTCTGGACGATCTCCACCTCCTCCGCCAACTCGCCGAGTTCGAAGACACCTGCGCAGCGCATCTCTTCGCAACCAAGGACACCCTCAGGATGCCCGGCCCCAAGGAGACCAGCGGCAAGGCAACGGCGGGCGTTAACACCTCCGTGGGCAAGAAGTACCGCATCGCCCTCGAGACCCCCGCCACCTACTACGAGACTCCTCGACCCGGGCGCAAGCCCCGACGCGCGTTTCTCAATGCCGGCCAAAACCCCGAGGAAGGCGTCGCCTTCGATTACTTCCTCGATAGTCCTGCCCAGTCCGCATCCTTGCAGATTCTCGATAGCCAGGGCCGCGTCGCCGTCTCCTGCGCCTCGGGTTCCGAAGACACCCCCCTCCCCACCGGCCAGGGCATCAACCGCTTCGTCTGGGATATGCACTATCCTCCCGCCATCAAACTCCCCGGTGACAAGACCACAGAGGACGACGTCGCCTCCGGCCCCCTCGCCCCTCCCGGCCTCTATAAGGTGCGCCTGGATGTCGATGGCGCTATACATGAAGAGCAGTTCCGCATTGTCAAAGACCCCAACTCAGCGGTAACCGACGACGATCTCGTCACCCAGTTTGACCTTCTCCTGCAGGTCCACGCCAAGGTCTCCGAGACCCACCTCGGCCTGATCAGGCTCCGCAGCATTTCCGAGCAGGTCACCCGGTGGCGGGAGCGAGCATTGGGAATGGGCGCCGAGGAGGCCGTGTCCACTGCCGACGAAATATTGGAGACCCTTGGCGACGTCGAAGAACAGCTCGTCCAGACCCGATTCAAGGGCGCCCGAGACCGCCTACACTACCCTGTCCGACTCAACAAGAAACTATCCGAGCTCACCAAGGTCGTTGGCGCAGGCGACTACCCTCCCACCGACCAGGCCCGAGCCGTCTTCCTCGATATCTCCAACCGTATCGATCAACAGCTGGTCCGATTGGAAGAAACCATCCTGACCGGCGTCGCCAAGTTCAATGATCAGGTGGGTTCGCTGGGCTTAATCCCCGTGGATGTGAGCCCCACCCAGCTTTAAGACTCGACATAAGGAGCGTAAAGTGCCGGACCAAACCCGACAACCCCTCGCCAACATCGAACGTCTGAAAGAGCACATGGCCGCCGAGGGCCTCGCCGCCGTCGTAGCACGGTCCGGCAAGAACTTTGCATACCTCTCAGGCGTCGCCTTCCCCGGCACCCTCGCCCGGCACCTTGACCTCGCAGACTCCCCCCGAGACGTCTTCTGCATCTGGCCCCTGAACGGCGACCCCGTCATTATTATCAGTGCCCTGGGTGTTCCCGTCGTCGAGCGGGACTCCTGGGTGACCAGGCTGGAGGTCGTCCAGGACTACGTCGAATCACCCCGTCAAAAGCTCGCCGCCGTGCTTACCGATATGGGCATCTCCGACGCGAAGATCGGTATGGAAGCGTCCTACGTCAACGCTGCCCGGTGGGCCGAGATGCAGTCCCTCCTCCCCAACGCCGAATTCGTCGACTGCACGTCCCTCATGAACTCCGTCCGCTGGATCAAGACCGACGCAGAGGTCGCCCTCCTCAAAGAAGCCGCCGACATCCAGGATGATGCCCACCTCGAAGTCTTCCCAACAATCCGACCCGGCGACCGTGAGCGGGACGTCCACAGCCGATTCATGAAGAGCCATCTGGAGAGGGGCTGTCATTTCGTCCACGGTGTCCTCACGTCTCACCGCAACCCCTCCATGTACCTCGGCGAAAGCGACCTTGTCATTCAGGCCGGAGACATCATCCGCACCGACTACGTTTCCTACCTCCACGGCTACCCCGGCCACCAGTCCCGCATGGCCGTCGTCGGCCAACCCACCCCCGACCAGGCCCGCACGTACGCCGAATACCGGGACATCTACCTGAAACTCATCGAGAAATGCACCATAGGCACCAAGGTCAGCGAGCTTTATTTCTATGGCAGGGAAATGCTGCTGGCCAAGGGCTTCCCGCACAACCCCGCATCCTTCGTTGGGCACAGCGTCGGTAGCTGGTGGCACCAGCAGGAGCCCTTCCTGGTCAAGGGTTGGGACGTTGAGATCGCCGAAAACATGGTCCTCGCCATCGAGCCCTACGTCGACTACTGGCACCTCCAGGACATGGTCCACATCACCAAAGACGGCCCCCAAATCCTCTCCAACCGCTTCGACACCACCACCCTCTTCGTAACAGGCTAATCCCCCTTAGCTCGTTGCTGAGGATGGATATCCGCTCACCCCGAGCCTGTCGAAGGGTCGAGCGGATGGGCGTGGGGTCCTGTCCCATCTTCCTCGATAGGTCGCGGATGCGCCGAGGCGTGAGAGGGTTAGGGCCGTAGGCTCGCTGAGGAGAGTGAGGGTGTTTTCCCTAACCCTCACCACCCAAACCCTTGTCATTCCGAGGCTCCGCGAGGAATCAAAGGCGTTGGCCCAGCACGAACGTCCCTGCGCAGAAATCGGGGCCAGGCAACCGCTCATCCTGTCGCATATCCTCCGAGGCGAAAGCCAGCTGCAAGTGGGACACCCGCCTCTGAAGGATCGAAGGGTCAGGCGTACGGGGCCTGGATCCTGTTCCTTCCCTAGCCGCGTAGCTGCCCTAAGGTGGGGCATCCGCTCATCCTGAGCCCCGTCGAAGGGTCGAGCGGATGAGTGTGGGGTCCTGTCCCCTCTCCCTCACTGGTCAACCTCCCCGTCGGTCTCCTCGGTAATATATACTTATCCAAACTGCAACTCCGCAGGAGCTTCCAATGGTCGAAACAAAAAGCAATACCCTCGCCTACGAGGACTATCTTAAGAAGCCCGACGATGAGCGGTGGGAGCTCCTCAACGGAGAATTGACAATAGCTGCGTGCCCCAACACTGCTCATCAGATCATCACGGGAAATTTGTTCTGGCACCTCCTCTCCTTCGTAAAGGAGAGAAGCATAGGGAAGGTTTTTGTATCTCCCTTTGACGTTGTCCTCTCCCCGAATAACGTACTGCAGCCCGACGTCCTCTTCGTGTCTGCAGATCAGCAGTCCATAATTGCCGATTACAATGTTAAGGGCGCGCCCGTGCTCGTCGTGGAAGTAACCTCACCGTCTACGGTGGGACGGGATCGAGAGTCAAAGCGGCGCATCTACGCTGCGCACGGAGTGGGAGAGTACTGGCTGACGGACCCGGACTCCCGCACTATCTCTGTCATGGTTCTGCATGGGCAGGTGTTCCAGGAAGTGGGCAATTACGGCGTGGAAGACGTCCTGACTTCTCCAACGCTTCCGGGTCTTGCCCTCAGAATGCGGGACATATTTCCTCTTCCGTAATTGTTCTGCCCTACTGAGGCAGAAAAACGCGGATGAGTGTGGGGTCCAATCCCCTCTCCCTCGATTTGGCCTTGGTATAACCGTCATTCCCGCCCCTGAACCGACTCACTAAGTACGGTCTTTCCATTTCTAGGGGTGGGGTATTCCGCTCGCCCTGAGCCGAGTCGAAGGGTCTCAAGAGCGGAATGGGCGGGGCATCCCGCCCCCAACCCGGTGTTACGCCAAGGTCCCTTGATGGGAGAGTGCTAGGGCCGTAGGCTCGCTGAGGAGAGTGAGGGTGACTCCCCCCTAAGAAAACTCCAACGCCTCCGCCTCCACCAACTCCGCTATTTCATCCTCGTCCAGCCCCGCGAACTCCTTCAGCACCATCTCGCTGTGCTCCCCGACCAACGCCTGCGCCCACCGCAGCTTACCCGGCGTCTTCGATAGCTGAAACTGCAATCCGTCATACGGCATGGGCCCGCACTCCGTGTGCTCCAGCATCTGGTAGAACCCGAGATGCGCCAGCTGTGGGTCGTTCCACAGCTCCGACTGGCTTTGCACCACCCCCGCCGGCACCCCCGCCCCTTGCAGCTTCTCCATCAGCGCCCGTGACTCGAACCCCGACGTCCACCCCGAGATTATCTCGTCCAGAGCCGCTGAGTTCTCCAAACGCTTCTCCATCGACTCAAATCTGGGGTCGGTCCTCAACCCCGGCACTCCCATCGCTTCACATAACGCCCCCCACTCCTCCTCCGAGGTGACCGCAATCGCGCACCAGTGCCCGCCTATGCGTATTGGCGTCTCAGGTTCGTTTTCCGGGGAAGCGCACGAATAGATCCCGTGGGGCGCGTACATCTCGTCCCTGTTCCCGTTCCGTTTCAACACCCGGCCAGTCGTCTGGTAGTCGAGCGCCAGCGGGGACAGATACTGGATCGCGCACTCGAACTGCGCCAGGTCTATGTGCTGTCCCTTCCCCGTCCGATCCCTGTATAAGAGCGCCGCCAAAATCGCCGCCGCCCCGTTAGGCGGATTTATGAAATCACTGTAGGCTCCGTACGGAGGCAGCGGTCCATGGTCTGGCCATCCCGTCAGATGGTAGAAACCCGCATGTGCCGCCGCCTGCATTCCAAACCCCGCGAACGCCGACTTGGGCCCCGTCTGTCCCTGCTGGCAGGCGCTGAACAGGATGATGTCTTCCTTGATCTTCTTCAAGTCCTCGTAGTCCAGACCCCACCTCTTCTTTACAACCGGGGTGAAGCTCTCAGCCACCACGTCGGGCTGCCACTCCTTCACCAGTCTGCGAATCAGGTCCTGAGACTCGGGTTTCGACATGTTCAACCCCAGCCCGTACTTACTCGTGTTGTAAATTGCCGGAAACTGGCTGCTGTTTATTCTGGATATCCCATCCTTGCACGGCGGCGCCCCCCGGAGGTCGTCCCGCCGGATCACCGACTCCACCCTGACAACCGTGGCCCCGTTGTCGGCCAGGTACTTGATAGTTATCGGCCCGACCGCCACCCACGTGAAGTCCAGCACCTTCAGCCCCTCAAGGGCCATCCCCTTTCCCGTGTCCAGTCCAGCGCTCAACTTATATAACCCCCGACTCTCTCAACGATTCGAACTCCTCTACCCCCAACCCCAACTCATCCACGAACACCTCACGGTTGTGCTCCCCCACCTCCGGCGCCCGACGCCTGAACGAGATTGGACACTCCGGTATCGAGATGTACCGCCCCGCATACCTGAGAGGCTGCTCGTGGCCGGGTGTATCCGCCTTCAGCCAGTACCCCCGGGCCCGTAGCTGCACATCCCCCAGTACGTCATCGACGGCATTGCATGGGGCCAAAAGCACCTTTTCCTGGATCGCCCCGTCAAAAAGTTCTTCTCGGGTCTTTGTCATGAAGAAACGGCCAATATACTCCGCAACCGTGTTGATCTCCTGCTGCTCTTTCCCTCCCGGTGCCGCGTCCTCATCCCACCCTCCCCACTTCTCCCAGTCCATTTCCTTCATTAGATCAGGGGCGAAGCCCTCTTCATCCATCCACCGCACCAACCCTTCCATACGGAACCCGTGCATCCCGACCGCCAACGTGTGGCTCACGTATCCGTCCTTGCAGGGAAAGATGGCTAAAACGTCCAGGTCTCCGTTCTTGTTGTAGGCCCCGTTTCGCTCGACGTTGTACCCCTCCAGTTGCGGGAACTGGCTCGCATTCATCATTGTCCAGAACACCGACACCTGCGTCGAAACCTCCACAACCTGCCCCTCGCCACCATTACGGGCTTTCCAGAACGCGCACATCGACCCAATCGCCGCCTGCGCCCCCGCGTGCAGTTCCGCCTGCGGAAACGAGATCCGAACGGGCGGCCGGTCCGGTTCGCCGCTGATGTAGGCCATACCGCCCATCGCCCAGGAGACTAGGTCCGTCGCCTTGTACTTCGCATGTGGCCCCGACTCCCCAAACGGCGTCATCGAAGCAACGACCAGTCTCGGGTTGACCTTGCTCAGTTCCTCGTAACCCAGCCCCACCGACTCCATGTAGTCCAGCCCCCACGACTGCATCAGAAAGTCCGTGTCGGCTGCCAGCCTCTTAAGCAGGTCTGCCCCTTCAGGCTTGGTGATGTCCAGGGTGATGCCTCGTTTATTGAAGCAGTACGTTTCCCAGTACCAGCTCCGGTCGGGCTGCTCTTGACCTGGGTATAGTGGCCAGTGATACCGGGTCGGGCTTCCGCCCGGCGGCTCGACCTTTATCACGTCGGCCCCCAGATCGGCCAGCACCTTCCCGCACCAGTTGTAGCCGCCCTCGGTCAGGTCCAGTGCCCTGTACGGCCCGAGGGCCATTGATTCCCTGTCAAATCCCATTGGCTATTCGACACTCCACAGTCCGATTTCGGCGGTTAGTATATACCCTATCCCACCCCCTCCCGACCACCCTTCATCCCCTGCCCTTCCCTTCGTCCCGTGCCCCGGCACGGGACGAAGGTGTGCCGTGGCGTGAATCCATCCCCAGGGGGCCTCTCACAGCGTCGTAGATCGCCGAGGCGGAAGCGAGCTGAAAGTGCGCCTTTGGCGTATCGAAGGGTGAAACGAGGGGTGGTCCCTTAATGGCAACACCTCGTGGTTACCCGACACCACCCTTCCCCCCATCATTCCCGTCCCCCGGCACGGGCCGAAGGTGGGCCGTGACGTGAATCCATCCCCAGAGGGGCCGCTCACCCTGAGCAGGGTCGAAGGGTCGAGCGGGGGTGGCCCTGCAATGCCAACACCTCATGGTTACCCGACACCACCCTACGCTCTTCTCTCCCATCATTCCCGTGCCCCGGCCACTCATCAGCCCACCCTCCTCTCCCTCTTCCCGGCCCGACTTCCTACCGTCATTCCGGCCCCCGAGCCGGAATCCATCCCCTCCCCCGTAGTGGCAATCCCTCGTGATTGCCTTGGGGCTGGGCCGCTCGTGCTGTCGAAGATCCGCCGAGGCGGGAGGCTCTCGAAGTATGAGCGGTGGGAGGACCCCGTACTGCCAATCCGTCACGTCCGCCCACCCCCGAGGCCCGCCGCCCACTGCGGTGTCATTCCGAGGCTCCACGAGGGAGCTAAGGCAGTAGTGCACCAAGCCCGTTTCTCTTCCCATTCCACATCCACGTACAATAAGACCACTCTTTCCCACTCAGCCCACCCCTCCCCATGTTATATACTCTCCCTATCCACCCTCCAATAGGAGACCCCCGACCATGCCTGAACAAGCCGCCAAACTCTTGCACCTACCTGAAAACTGGAACCGCGCCCTCGCCATCGCCGCCCACCCTGACGACCTCGAATACGGCGCAGCCAGCGCCATCGCCCGCTGGACTTCTCAGGGCAAGGAGGTCGGCTACCTAATGGTCACCAAGGGCGAGGCGGGCATCGACTCCATGCACCCCGACGAGACCGCTCGGCTCCGAATGCAGGAAGAGATCAACAGCGCCCGAGTCGTCGGCGTCGACTACGTAGAGTTCCTCGACTTCACCGACGGTGTCGTCGAGTACGGCCTCCCATTGCGCCTAGCCATCGCCCGCGAGATTCGAAAGTTCAAGCCCGACGTTATCATCAGCGGTAACTATGAGCTTCAGTGGTCCACCGGCAATTTCAACATGGCCGACCATCGTTCTGTGGGCCTCGCCGTCCTCGACGCTGCCCGTGACGCCGACAACCGTTGGATCTTCCCCGAACTCTTGAAAGAAGGCCACGAGCCCTGGCACGGCCTCAAGCACATCTTCATCGCCTCACCACCGAAGACCACCCACTACGTAGACGTTACCGACTTCATAGACAAGGGCATCGATTCCCTCAAGGAGCACCGGGTCTACATCGACAACCTCTCCCAGGACTTCAACCCCGAAGACTTCCTAAGCTTTGGCGCCGCAGCCACCGGCATGCTCGCCGGCTGTGACTACGCCGTAGGCTTCGGCATAATGGAGCTCTAAGCCCCCATAGCCTGTCATCCCGAGGCTCCGCGAGGGATCTAAAGCGTTGGCCCACCTTACCAGCCATTACTTGTATACTGCCAATGGCGAAGACATTCCGCCCTCCCCCATCATTCCGCCCCCCGAGCCGGCCGAAGATGCGCCGAGGCGTACTCCCCTAATTCATATCCCCCCTCTCCCTTAAAGGCCCTAAGGGAGAGGATTCCCTCCCACTCCCCTACAACTTCGACAAATACTGATCGAAGATGTCCAAACCCACAAATCCGCTGTAAGCCCGCTCCAGCCTCGACGTCACGGGGCCTGGTATCCGACCGTCCGCGATCGGCGCACCGTTCACACTCGACACCGGGCAGATGCACAGGCTAGTTGACGTAATGAACACCTCGTCCGCATTGTAAGCGTCAAACATGTCCAGGTCAGTCTCCACCGTCTCGATATCCAGCTCCCGAGCCAGGTCCAGCACCGTCTGCCGGCTTATCCCTTCCAGCGTGAACCGGTCGATTGGCGTATGTATCGCTCCGTCCTTCACCAGGAAGATGTTGCTGCCCGCGCCCTCGGCAAGGTTACCGCTCTCATTCAACAGCACCGCCCACGCCTCCGAGTCCTGCGCCTTGACCTCCAGGTCCGCCAGTACCATGTTCACGTAGTTGTGAGTCTTCGCTCGAGGACTCATCGAAGAAGGTGGCGTCCGACGCACCGACGGCGTGATCACCCGGATCCCGTCCCGGTAAAGATTGGCCCTCTGCTTGAAGGGGATCGGGTCCGTCTGGATTATCACCGTGGCCCCTCCGGCCTCTTTCGGGTTGTGCGACGGCGGGTCCACTCCCCGAGTCACCCGCTGGATCACCCAATAGTCCGACCCCTCTTCCAGCAGCGGCACGTTCGCATCGACTATCTCGTGGGTCAGCTCCGCCATCCTGTCCTTGCTCATTCCCGGATCGAGCCTCAGGTACTTGCAAGACCTGTACAGCCTGTCGAGATGCTCGCGCACTTTGAACACCTGCCCGTTGAACGTCCGCGTGTTGTCGAACACCGCGTCGCCCATCTTGAAACCCCGGTCCTGAATCGAGACCTTAGCCTCGCTCTCGGGAACTATCTCCCCGTTAATATAAACAACTCGTTCCTTGGTCAACTTCGGTTCCTTTCCTGTCTTGTCATTTTCTCTCTCTCCGAGACTCCTATACAAACTGGTGCCGGAGGGGTCAGGGCCGCTCGTGCTGAGCCCGTCGAAGTATGAGCGGGGCCGGGGTCCAATCCCCTCTCCCTCGATGGAAGTCGTAGATGCGCCGAGGCGTGGGGGCTAGGGTCGAAGACTCGCCGAGGAGAGTGAGGGTGTTCCGGACCTCTTCAGGGTAGATATGCGAAGGCCCTTCGACGGTAGAGAGCTACAACCTGCCCTACGCCTGTCGCAGGGGTGAGGGTGATGAATGCCCTAAACCCTCACCTCCGCCACCCGAAGCGCAGGCATAACCTCTTTTGCAAACATCTCCATCGACGCCATCGCCTTATCGGTCTCCAGCGCCCCAATATCGAACTGGCACAGCAGGTAGGTCACGTTAGCCTCGTCCCTGAATGCTCGTATCTTCCGCAGGCACTCTTCCGGCGTCCCCAGCATCAGCGTGGTCTCCAGCAGCTCCTCGGCAGGAGGCTCGTCGGGTAGCCGGTCGGAATACGCCCGACCGTCGATTACCCTTTCCTTCCCCGCCCGGAGCAACCCCGCGGTCCTGCGTACGTACATCCCGTTTTCGAACTGCGCGGCGACCTCCTCGGGATCGTGTGAGACGTAGGTATGCCTCAGGATTGTGAACTCCCTCGGCCCCCAGCCATGAGCGTCGAGACTCTCCCGGAAAATCCGGTTGTTGTTCTTCAGGTTGTCCATCGCCCCCGAACAGATCGTGTGATAGCCCCGCTCCCCGCTCAACTCCATGCTCGTCGGGCTGCTGCCCGCGTGCCAGAAGGGTGGGTGGGGTTGCTGCAGGGGCTGGGGAAACGTCCAGGTCTTCGGGAACTGGTAGTGCTTCCCTTCGTGGGCCACGCCGTTTTCCGACAGGCACCGTGTCACGATCTCCATGTACTCGTTGAACCGCTCGAAGTTCTCCTTGATCGGCACCCCGAACCTGTTGAATTCGTAGGGCTGATAACCCCTCCCGACCCCCAGGTCGAGCCGTCCGTCCGTAAGCTGGTCCGCCATCCCGATCTCCTCGGCAAGCCTTAGCGGGTGGTAGAAGGGCACCACCATCACCCCAATGCCGATACGGGCCTTCTTGGTGCGTTCCGCCAGCTTCACGGCCATCAGTAGTGGGTTGGGGCAGTAGCCATAGCTGGAAAAGTGGTGTTCCGCCAGCCACACCGAGTCGAAACCCAACTGGTCCGCAAATGAGGCCATCTCTACAGTGCGGCCGTAAACGTCTTCTGCCGGCTTCATCTCCGGAGACTGGTTCAAAAAGAAAGCCCCGAATTTCATACATATTCTCCTTGCGGCTTTTCTGCGCTGGAACGCCAAACATTATAGTCACCCCCCTCTCCCCCTGTCGATTAAACATCCCCCTCCCCCCTCAACGAGACCCTTCAATAACCCCAAGGGTGAGGGTGATCCCTCCCATGTCATCCCGAGGCACCGCGCTGAAAGTCCGCCGAGGCGGGAGGGATCTAGGACTTGCCCACTCACACCCAACCCCAATCCCGCTCAGGGGCAGCGCCGCCTAATCGGATACGACGCATAAACCCACTCACCCTAGTCTAGCTGAAAGTGGAACACCCGCCTCTGGAGGATCGAAGCGTCGAGCGGATTTGCCCCCATGCCTGAGCTACGCAAAGGTCTCATCAATGGAGAGAGGATTGGGGGGAGGGGGTAGGAGCAAGGGGATGGTTATTCGAAAATAACGGCCTAGGTTTCTATGACGCCTTTGGTGCTGGGGACTTGGGAGGCGGTGCGGGAGTCGATGCGGGAGGCGGCGTCCATCGATTTGGCGAGGGCCTTGAAGAGGGCCTCGATCTTGTGGTGGTCGTTCGTGCCGGCTTCGATTTTGGCGTGGATATTGAAGCGGCCCTCGATGGCGAAGGACTCAAGGAAGTGCCGGGCCATGTCGGAGGTGAGGCCGCCTACCACGGGCTGGGTGAAGGAGAGGTCGACCTGGGCGTAGCCTCGGCCGCCGAGGTCCAGAGCGACGAGGGCAAGGGCCTCGTCGAGGGGCACGAGGGCGTGGGCCATCCTGACAATGCCCGTGCGGTCCCCGAGGGCCTGGCCAAAGGCCCTTCCAAGGAGAATGGCAACGTCCTCAGCTGTGTGATGGCCGTCGGGGTCTGTGGACGACCGGGCACTGATGGTCAGGTCGAATGCGCCGTGCCGGGCGAGCTGGGAAAGCATGTGGTCGAGCATCGGGACACCGGTGTCAACAGTGTACTGGCCCGTGCCGTCGATCTGGACCTCGATGGATATGTCGGTCTCACCGGTCTTTCGTTCGAGCAGTGCGTGTCTGTCAGCCATTCAATTCCAAGCCAATCTCTGCAAGGGCGTCGACGAGGCGATCGGTTTCTTCCGGCTTGCCGACGCTGATTCGGAAGCAGTTTTTCAAGTTAGGTCTATCATAATACCGGACAAATATATTGCGCTGCTTTAGCAGGTTGAAGACCTGCTCGCCGTTGCCGCGGGTGACGTTGCAGAGGATGTAGTTGCCCTCGGAGGGGACGGGGGAGAGGTAGTCGATGCCCTGCAGGAAATCGAAGAGCCGGGCTCGTTCCTGCACAAGGGCCTGGACATTGCGCATCAGGTATTCCCGGTCCCGCAGAGACTCCAAAGCCGCTATCTGGGCAAATACGCTGATGTTGTAGGGCTGCTTGATCTGGTTAAGGTAGGCACCGACTTCCGGGGAGACGATGGCGTAGCCGATTCGAACACCGGCGAGGCCCGCCCATTTGCTGAATGTCCTGGCAACCATCAGGTTCTCGTAGTCATTCACCAGGTCGGCGACGGTGTGGCCTGCAAACTCGAAGTAGGCCTCGTCGATGACTACGAAGAGTCCCATTTCCAGGAGGGCTATCACCCGCTCCCGCGGGACGCTGTTGCCGGTGGGGTTGTTGGGGGAGGCGAGGAAAATGAGCTTGGTCCGTTCGTCGGTGGCAGCTTTTATGGCGTCGAGATCAATCCCGTAATCAGGCGTGCGTTCGAGCTCAATAAGTTGGCCGCCGGCAACGTCGGTCAGGAACTTGTACATGCCGAAGGTCGGGATGCAGCTGAGGACTTTGTCACCGGGCTCAATGAGGAGTCGGATAATCATGTCGAGGACTTCGTCTGAGCCGTTGCCGACGATTATGTTCTCGGTGGCGAGCCCGGCGTACTCGGCGAGGGCGGCGCGGAGGGTGCGCTGCTCGGCGTCGGGGTAGGTGTGGAGGGCCTCGCTTTCAGATATGGCATGGAGGACGCGGGGGGAGGGGCCGTAGGGGTTTTCGTTGGCGTCCAGCTTGATAGGGGTCAGCGCCACCCCAAACGAGGCCGAAGCCTCGGCGACCAGGCGCTCTACGGGGACGACAGGGGTATAGCCCGCGAAGTGACGGAGGTGGGGGCGCATGAGGTCACGGATTGAGGGTCGAGGCTTTCCCGTATCCATGTTCAGTCTCCGGCGTTGCTAACGGAATGCTGGGCGGTGCGGACCTCCAGGGAGCGGGCGTGGGACTCGAAGCCCTCCTGTCGGGCAATCGCTATGCCGTGCGCCAGAAGGGGGGCCGCCTCTTCTTCCGACAGGGAGATTATAGACATGGATTTCAAAAAGTCATTAACGCCGAGGGCAGAACTGTAACGGGCGGCGCCTGCCGTGGGAAGGGCGTGGCTCGGGCCTGCGACGTAGTCTCCGAGAACATGGGGAGAGTGATCCCCCAGGAAGAGGGCCCCGGCGTTCTTGACGAGGCTGACATAGCGGTCGGCATCCCGGACCATCAGGCAGAGATGCTCCGGGGCATAGAGGTTGGAGAGATCAATGGCCTGCTCAATGGATTCGGTGACTATGATAGCGCCGTTGGCGTCCATGGACTGGGTGAGGATATCGAGGCGCTGGGAACGCTGACGGAGGTCGGTGAGCTCCGATTCAACCCGCTCGGCTAAGGCAGGGGAATCGGTGATTAGAATGGATACGGAGTCGGGGTCGTGTTCGGCCTGGGCGAGGATGTCGGCGGCGCACCAGGACGGTGAAATGTGGTCATCGGCGACGGTGACGGCCTCGGTGGGGCCTTGGATAGTGTCGACTCCGACGGTCCCGAAGACCATGCGCTTGGCTGTCTGGACGAAGACGTTGCCGGGCCCGAAAATCTTGTCGACGGCCGGGATAGACTCAGTGCCGTAAGCGAGAGCGGCAATGGCCTGAGCGCCTCCGATGGCGAAGACTCTATCGACGCGGGCGATTGCGGCGGCGGCAAGGACGACGGGCGCAATGGAGCCATCAGGGCGGGGTGGGGTGACGAGAACGATCTCCCGGACGCCTGCGACTCGGGCGGGAATGGCAGTCATAAGGACGGTGGAAGGATAAACGGCGGTGCCGCCGGGAACGTAGAGGCCGACCCTGTCCAGTGCTGTAACTCTCTGTCCGAGGCCGTTGCTTGTGAAATCCCGGATGGTGTGCCGGGCCAACTCCCGTTGGTAGTCCTCGATGCGGCGGGCGGCGAATCTCAGGGAGTCGGCGACATTGAGGGGGATTTGGTCCAGGGCGGCAGTAAGGTCGCCTTGAGGGACTTCCAGGCGGTCGGGAGACAGGCCGTCGATGCGGCGGAGGTATTCGAAGAGGGCGGCATCGCCTTGGGCACGGACGTCGCCCAGGATGCGGGCGACAGCTTTAGAGAGCGATAAGGGCTCCCCGAATACGCGTTCAATGCCAGCCGCGACTTTGGGATTGAGGGGAGCGTCGTCGGCGGCGTGGAGCCGACTGAGGAAGTCCCATGCCTCGGTCAGGTCGGTGATAACTCTCAAGACAGGTATTCCCCGGCGATGGCAACGAACTTGTCGATGGCCTTGGCTCTAAAGGCGGCGATGGCATGGTCGGGGGCCTGCTCCTTAGCGCGGGAGAGGAGCTCCGGGCCTTGGGCAATGACGGAGGTCATCGTGCCCTCGTCATCCTTCAGGTGCTGGGGCAGGGCCTTCCTTACAAAGCGCCTCAGGTGGTCCCAGCCGAGGTCCATGGAGGTGCGCTCGGTCATCACGTCCTTCCAGCGGCGCAGGAGGTCGGCGTCTATGAAGGAGACATTGACACCGGTGTCGGCGTCCTTAAGGGCCTCCAGGACGCCGTCCAGGTCCCGGATGCCATTGCGCTCACGCTTGTCCAGTTCGAACTGTAGGACCCGGTCGAGGACGTTGGTGAGTGGGTCGGCGGAATTCTTTTTGCCGAAATAGGGGCGGTAGACACCGGCGATCCAGTGTTCGTCGGTGACCAGGTGACACATATAGCCGAGGACGAAGGCCCGGGTCTCGTGGCCGAGGTTTGCGGCGTCGGCGAGCTCGGGATAGGTCTCGAAGAGTCCCTGAATGCCTTTGCCGGGCTCGTCGTTGGCAAGGTCGAAGAAATGGGTGCTGTATCGGTCCCAGCCGGCGAGGTTGCGGACGTCGGGGGCGGTGGAGCCGAGAAGGTAGCTGCCTGAGTAGTCGGTCAGGAGGGGGTGGCCCAGTGCCCTGGCAGCGTCGGCGGCGAAAGAGATATGGAGCGAGGAGTTGGGCATCCCACTAAACCGACGTTTCCACCGGGGCGCGCCCCAGCTGTTCGAGCAGGTTGTCGTAGGTTGTGCATTTGGCTTCGAACACGTAGGTGGTGGGGAAAACGATGATGCCGTTTCCACCTATGCCTCGGATATGGTCAACGGCGGTTATTACCTTGTCCCGCTCGACGATCATGGTGACGGCGTACCAGCCGGTCTCGCCATCTTTGCTGAAAACCTGGGAGACAGTGGGCCCCTCGATACCTGCGATCTCGGGGTGGGACTGGATGTGGCCTGCGATCTGGGCGGGGGATTCCCCCTGAATGTTGGCGATGATGCTGTAGTACTCAGAGGCGCGGAGACGGGCTTCTATGAGCTCAAGAAGGATTCGGACTCCGGCGAGAGCGTCGTCATCCCGGCTGAGGAGGTCTTTGTTGGCAAATAGGCAGGCTTGGGACTTCACAACCGTCCCGCCGGATATCGTCTTGAGCTGGTTTTCACGGAGGGTGTTGCCGGTTGAGGTGATATCGACGATGAAGTCGGCGTAGCCCATAGCGGGGGCGGCTTCGAGGGTGCCGCCGGCCTCGATGATAGAGAAGTTGACCGCGCCCTGGCCTTCCAGATATCTCCTGGTGAGCTGCGGGTACTTCGTGGCGACGCGTATGGATTTCCCCTCGCTTTCGTACTGCCTGGAGCGGTTGGCGAGATCCTCGGCGGAGGTGACGTCATCCCAGGAGTCGGGGACGGCGATTACCAGGTCGGCGCCACGGAAGCGCAGGCTTTTGACGAGAAGCATACCGGGCCCGTCATCGGCGTGAGATTCGAGGTACTGATCGAGGCCCGCGAGGCCGATCTCTGCTGCACCGGCTTCGATCTGGCGGGGGATGTCGGCGGAACGCTGGAAAAGTACGACAGCGCCGGGAACGGCGGGCATGCGGCCCGTATACCGCCGGGCGGTGACCCTCATAACGGGGAGGCCGCATGAGTTCAGGAAATCAAGGGTAGGGTCCAGCCAGTCGGCGTTGCTGGGCAGGGCTATGCGGAGCATGGTCTCAGCAGGGCATTGTAAAACAGTCTAGTCATGAGTTTAAGCATGATGAATTCTACATTAAGGCCAAAGGCCAGTAAATGAGGCTGGGGTTCGGATTGCTTCGATGATCGCTCTCTATTGGCTGGCCTGGGCCTCGGCGCGCTTGAAGACGCTCTCTCCATCGATCCAGACTCGGCCTTCGACGGACTTGGAGCGGAGGGCGCCGGAGTCGCAGAGCTGCTGGACCCGCTGCCGGGAGACTCCGAGAAATGCGGAGGCGCGCTTAATACTGACGTAACCAGCGGGGCGTTTCCGTGCCTCGCGGCGGCTCAGAAGCTTTTTGACGGACGCCTCGGTGACGCCGTCACCAACCACCTTGAGGTCGCCCCTTTCGATGAGCCTGTGGACCCATAGAGGTTTGACGTTCAGGCGTCGGGCGGTTTCCCAGCAGGTCAGGGATTGGGGCATGGAGTCTCCTTACGGAGGGAGGGTAGCACCTCGGAATACGGGTAGCAAGGGCTGGGGGATTGCATATTAGGATACGGGTAGCAAGTGGTGAGGGATAGCAACCTGGGGTATGGGGTGCAATAGGAGGAATTTGTGCCTGGAGAAGGGACTGGGACCAGGCCCGGCATCCGCTCGGCCTTTCGACTAGGGCTCAGGATGGGCGGATGCCCCTACAGTGGAGGGACAAAGAGGAAGGGGGGATGCCGGATTCCGCTCAGGGGCCGGAATGGCGAAGGAAAGGGTGCAATACGGATACACAAAGAACCGTCGAAGGAAAGGGGAGTTGTGGGAGTGGCGAGAATTGCGCAGGAATGAAAAAAGGGCATCGGCGAGAGCACACACTGCTCCCGCCGATGCCTTATGTCCAGGGCGATTTATGTCCAGACGGAGGGGGGCCCCTCTAACGGGCGCAGAGGAATTCGAATTCTACGAAGAATCCGGGTCGGGCGAGGGCGCTGATGAGTCTCAGGGTGCCTGCGGCGGGCTTCACGGCCACGTCTTTGAAGCAGTTCGCCCAGACGGCGTATATGCCTTCACGATTCTCAGGCGAGTCCGAGCCCACGGTAATTGTCGGTTCAACGCGGATGACGTCGTCGACGGACCAGCCCTCGGCTTCGAGCATTCCGACCAGAGAGTCGAAGACGGCCTGGGTCTGTGCTACGGGGTCGTCTGGATGTCGGACATTGCCGTCGCGGTCAGCGTCGATCTGGCCTGTCAGGAACAGGAGCTCGCTGAAGCCGGAGACCTTGAGACCCCAGTTAAAAACGTGGCTGCGGTCTGGGGCATCTGACAGGGGGAGGGCTTTCTTGGTGGCCATTTGGGGTTCTCCTTGTGCTATTGGGTTTGTTTTCCAGAGGCCAGTGTGGGTGGGGATCAGGGCGACCGGCCGGTCACCCCTACGGGAAGAGGGAAACCGGCCCTAATGAACGAAATTGCGGGGTAATTAGGTATCTGGTAGGCGAGGTAATGCTTTAGATTGCTCCCGCCTCGGCGGACTTCCAGCGCGGAGCCTCGGAATGATAGGTAAAGGAGGGTCGAGTGGAACAGAAATTCACGCGTGGCAGGCATATCCTACGTTCGGATCATGATGCCGCCGTCTATGAAGATGGGTTCGCCTGTGGTGAAGGCGCAGGAGTCGGAGGCGAGGTATACGAGGGTGCCGCCGAGGTCCTCGGCCCTGCCCCAGCGCTGCATGGGAACGTAACGGCGAATCTTGTCGGGGAGTGCGTCATCGGAGTCGACGATCCAGCCGCCTACGATGGCATTGACGCGAACATTGTCTCGGGCCCACTCGAGGCCCAGGGCGCGGGTGAGGTGGATGACTCCAGCCTGTGCCACAGAGAAGGCGCTCTGGTTGACCACCACCCGGGCTCCGAGGCCCGAGGCGATGTTGACTACGCGTCCTCGCTGCTGGGCCAGCATGTGGCTCGCGGCGGCTTTGCAGGAAAGGAACACCGAGTCCAGGTTCAGGTTTATGGTGGTGCGCCATTCCGCATAAGTCATATCGGCGAGGGGTTTGGCGAAGTCGGCGGCGAGGTCGTTGACGAGAATATCTATGCCGCCGAGCTCGGAAATGGCACTGGAAACGGCATCTCCGAGGCCATCCGTGCCACCAAGCCAGGATACTGTCTTGGGGGCCTGACGTGGGGTGGTCGACTCGGGGTGGACAACTGCGAGGGTTGCGCCGGCATCAGTCAGTGCGGCTGCGAGGGCAGAGGTGTTGATGCCACCGCGTGTCACAAGGACCGCGTTTCTGCCCTTAAGATTGAAGGGAGCGGGGGACATGTCAGGCCTCCGGGATCGGGGTGAGGGGCTGGTAACCCCAGGGAGCGTAAGCGCCAATGAGCGCTGCGCCATCGACCATGATGTTCTCGCCGGTCATGTAGGACGAGGCGTCGGAGCAGAGCAGGAGGACGAGGTCGACGAGGTCCTTGGCAGTGGCGACAAAGCCAACGGGGATGAACCGATGCCCGCGCTCCTCTATTGGCCTTTCCATCTCCTCGGGGAGGGCGTAGAAGAGGCCGGGAACGATGCAGTTGACGTTGACGTTGTCTCGAGCCCACTGCATGGCGAGGACTCGGGTGAGCTGGATTACACCGGCCTTGGCGACGCCGTACATGATCTGGCCCCGCTGAGTGCCGTAGCCGAACCCCGAAGAGACGTTGACGATCTTGCCATAACGCTGCCCGACCATGTGCTTGCCCGCGGCGCGGGCACAGAAGAAGGATCCGGTTAGCTCGCCATCAATGCCACGGTGCCAGACCTCGTCGGTGATCTCCCAGACGGCTTTCTCAGGGTCGTCTGCGCCGGATATGCCGGCGTTGTTGACGAGGATGTCGATGCGTCCGAACTCGGAGACCGTGCGCTCGACAAGGGAGTCGACCTTTTTGGAGTCGGTGACGTCAGTTGAGACGGCGATAGCTCTGCCGCCATTGGCTAGGATGGTGTCGACGGTCTCCTGGATGGGGCCCCGCCTTCGGCCCGCGGCAACGACATCGGCGCCGAGCTTGGCAAGGGCCACGGCGACCTCTCTGCCGAGGCCCGAGCCTCCGCCCGTTACAAGGGCCACACGTCCTGAAAAATCGTATGCGTCTGTCATATTGTGACCAGTGTATAAGGGATTAGGTTGCTGCCTTTATTGGACATGCAGCGTAACTTCTCCGGATACCAGGGTTTTCAGCTCGCCATCGGCGGTGCGGAGGAGGAGGCGACCGAATTCGTCAATGTCTTCGGCGCGGCCCTCCTCCACGAAACCGATCATGTCTTCCCTGCGCCATTGTACACGAACGTGCTGGCCGAGAGTGACGAGATAGGAGCGCCACAAATCGAGCAGATCGCTGCCGGAGACGGCTTCGAGATAGAGCTTTTCCAAGTGATGGAGCAGGGCGCAGAAGACTTCTAAACGGGAGACGGGTTGGCCGGCCTGCACGCGTAGACTGGTGGCGGGCGGGGTGATTCCGGAGAGGGACTCGGCGGTCTGGTTGACGTTAATGCCGATGCCCGCGTTCACATATAATTTGCCATCTCGGTCCCGGTTGGAGGTGAGGAGTATGCCGGAGGTCTTCTTGCCGTCGAGGAGGATGTCGTTGGGCCATTTGATGGCAGGTTTGAGGCCCGCGGCGGTTTCGGCGGCGCGGGCCACGGCGAGAGAGCAGACTATATGGAGCCGGGCGGAGACGGGGGGCGGGGGACGAAGGATGATAGAAACTGCAATGGCGGCGCCCTTCTCGACGACCCACTGTCTGTCGAAGCGGCCTCGGCCTGCCGTCTGGTCGTCGGCGAGGATGACAGTGCCCTCGGAAGCGCCGGCCATGGCCTTCATATCAGCGACATCCATGGTCGTGGGAAGGGTCTCGTAGAAAAGAAGGTCGCGGCCCATGAAGGAGGTGTTGAGGTTGTGGCGGATGGACTCGGACGTGAAAGGTTCGGGGTCGGTTGGGTGGGGGGGGGTGGTCAAGAAGCGAGCTCCATGTCTCGGAGGATGGCTTGGGCGGCGTTGTGGCCCGGGGCCCCGGACACGTAGCCGCCCGGATGGGTCCCGGCTCCGCAGAGATAGTAGTTTGCGATTGGGGTGCGATAGCTGTTCCAGCCTCGGAGGGGCCGGGAGGCGAAGAACTGCTGAGGAGTCATGTCGAGGTGCAGGATATCGGCGTTGGTGAGCCCGACCTCTCGTACCAGATCCAAGGGCGTGACGACCTGCCTATCGATGATGGCGTCTTTGATGTTGGGTGCGTAAACGGAAAGGGCGTCGACGATGAGGTCGGCGACCTGTTCCCGTGCATCGTCCCAGGAGCCATCGGCGAGTTCGAAAGCTGCGGTTTCGACCCAGACTGACATGCAGTGCTTGCCCTCGGGGGCCATTGAGGGATCGTACACGGAAGGGATTTGCATGATCATGGAGGGGTGGTGGGGAAGGCGGCCAGCGTCGGCGTCGGCGCGACCGGCGCGTACATGGTCGAGGCTAGGGCACATTCTGACCCGGCCCAGGTATCCGAGTTCCCAGTCGCCGCCGAAATAGTGGCTGAGGTCCGGGGGCTCGGAGAGTGATGCGTGGAGCTTCATGGAGGCGCGCATGTTCTTGAGGGAGCGGATACGGGCTCGAAAGTCGGAGGGGAGGTGTCCCTCGTCGACTATCTCCAAAAGGGAGCGCTTGGGGTCGAGGTTGGAGACGACGGTCCCGGCCCTGATCTGACGGCCGTCGGCAAGCTCTACACCGATGGCCGAGCCGTTTTCAATGAGTACACGCCGGACCTCGGCGTTGGTCTCGAACTGAGCGCCATAGGAGCGCCCGGCCTGCTCGATAGAAAGGGGCAGGCTCCCCATGCCGCCCTGGAGGATGCCCTGGTAACGGGGGTCGCCGAAGCGGGAGGTCTCGAGGCGGGCGAAGAAGAGTGGGGCGTCGTTGAAGGACCAGGCAAAGAGGGCCTTGACCTGCTCGGACTCGAAGAACTGGTCGAGCATGTCGTAGGCGGAGCCGAAGAGGATACGTTCGAGGACTGCCTCGTCGTCGGTGCCCTGCACGGAGGCCATGATCTCGGCGAGGGTGGGAGGGGCGGTGAGCATATAGGGATGGATGATGCGGGCGGCCCTCACCCAGAAGTCGACCCATTTGAGGTAGGCGGCGGCATCAGGGGGCGAGATGTGAGCAATCTCCTCGGCGACCTGGGCGTCCTCGTTCCAGACTCGCACGGCTCGTCCGTCGGGGAAGGGGTGGATGCGTTCGGGGTCGACGGTGAGAACCTTGAGGCCGTGGCTTTCCAACTCCAAATCCTGCACAACCTTGCCCTCGAGGAGGAGGGCGGCGTAGGAATAGCGGGGAAGTCGGTAGCCGGGAAATATCTCGTCGGTGAGAGTTGCTCCTCCGAGGACGTTGCGGCGTTCCAGGGAGAGAACTCGGAGGCCGGCCTTGGCCAGGTAGGCGGCGGCGGTGAGCCCGTTGTGGCCCGCGCCGATGATGATTACGTCATAGTCGGTGGATGGCAAGGGTGTGCTCCTCGTGGGTCGGAGTGGGAATGGTAAGCGGTGGGGGAAGTGGGGTCAATGGTACAACCGCAGGCTCGCTGAGGAGAGCGAGGGTGACTGTCCCCTTCCCCCGTATGGGCGACTCTCGCTGTCGCCCTCCTCCCCCTCCCCCTGTAGGGGCGATTCGCGGAGTCTGTTTCAGATGTAGGTTGTGCTTGACGTGGGGAGTTGGCTTGGTCGGGCTGGCTGATGGCGGAGCCGCATTAATCGAAGCAGGGGGCTGACTGTGCCCACGATTGCCGTCTGAAGCGCCCGATAGGCCGAGTATGCGCCCTCGGCTACCCAATGCTTTGTCCAGGTAGCTGCGGCTCGCCGTATCCTCCACAGGGTGCGCAAGTTGAAGGCTGTGGCGAGCAGGCTCCATTCAGCCGAGACGTTGGTTAAGCCACGCAACAGGAACCTGTGGGCTTGCTGTTGCTCCTTGATGATCCCGAAGACCGGTTCTACCAGTTGCATTCTCTGTTTATACGCACCCTTGGCTTCTTCGGTGGACATCCAGGCCCGGTGTCGACGCAACGCAGCGTCGTGGGAACCGATCTCCAGGGCACGCCCATGACGCTTGTCTTTCGTACAGACCCCGAAGGCCGGGCAGGCCCGGCACACGGCCCCTGATGCCCGGTAGAGCCGCATTGCTGTGTTGCGAGTGCGCTTGGTGCGAGTGAAGCGCAGCAACCGGCCCTCGGGGCAACGGTAGCTGTCGCTCGCCTCGTCGTAGGTGAAACGGTCTTTGTGATACGGGCTCTGCAGCGCCCGGTCCTGCGACTCAGGCATCACCACCCGTTGGCCTCTTAGGGCGCACTCCTGTAGATTGTTCCCGGAGTGATAGCCCGCATCCGCCAACGTCATCTCCGTCCTTTGTCCCAACGTCTCCTCAGCCTTCTCCATCATCGCACCCAATTGCCGTCTGTCGGATATGTCGTTCACCACATCAACTGCCGTGATCAGCATGCCGGGCGCTTTACCCTCAGCCGCTGCTACCGTAGAGACCATCGCCTGGGCGTTGTAGGCCACCGCATAACCCTGTCGCGTCTTCATCATCCGGGCGTCCTGATCGGTCAGGTTGATCTGCTTTTGCCCATCCCGATCGGCAAGTCTGTGCACCGTCTCACGCACCCGCTCACGCAATGCCTTGCGGTCTTGCAACCTCTCCGGCAGATGGCCGATAGCCGACTCCTCCCCAGCCTCGTTCTGCGCTTCCAACTCGTCTATCGCACCTTCCAAACGGCCCAACAGACGGCGCAACCCAGCGGCGTCGTAGGTCCGGTCCTTTGCCGCATTCGCTCTAATCTTCGTCCCGTCCACCGCCTGCACCGCCATCTCCACCAGGTCCATATTAACCGCCGTCTGCACCGTCCGCTTGAGCAGCTTCCTCATACCATCCCGATGCGAGCTGTAAAACCGCCACAACGTCACGTGGTCCGGGCGCTGGCAGCCCGTCAGCCAAAGGTACGGTATCTGGTCGCAGCAGGCCGCCTCCAGCTTGCGGCTTGATCGCACACCGGTCATGAAGCCGTACAGCCACACACCCAACAGCGCACGGGGATGGTAGGCCGGCGCTCCCATCGCCTCCCCGTCTCTATCAATCCCAATCGCTGCCCAGCCCTCTCCATCCAAGGCATCGACGAACTCAGCAACAAATCGAGCAGAATGACCGGCCCCCAGCATCTCGTCGAGACTCGGCGGCAACATCCATACCTGTTCCCGGTTCATCGGTCGATGTGGCATCCCCAGTCACCTCCTTATGACGCTGTCTACCTTGTCCAGCATAGCCTACTCCATATGCCTATAACTTATGAAACAGACTCCGGGAATCGCCCCCCCACAACCACGCGAGAATCCGCCCATAGCGAGCCAACAAATGAATGGGATCCGAGCAACGCTCCCTCTACCCGTCATTCCCGTTCCCCTGGAAGGGAATCCGGGACGGGAGGGGCCGCTCGTGCTGTCGTAGATCCGCCGAGGCGGGAGCCTGTCGAAGTCCCCCTCCCCCCGTAGGGGCGATTCGCGAATCGCCTTCCCCCTCCCCTACCCCTCCAAAACCTCGAACGAAAAACTCTCAATCACCGGGTTTGCCAGCAGCTTCCTGCACATCTCCCCAACCTGCGCCTCAGCCGCTTCCCGAGTCTCCTCGTCCACCCTGACCTCGAGATACTTCCCCGCCCTCACCTCCCGCGCCGACACAAACCCCAAAGAATGAAGAGCCCCCAGGATTGTCAGGCCCTGGGGGTCGTTCACGGTCGGTTTCAGTGTTACGTGGACTTTCGCTAGGTACATTCCCTCGTGTCAGCGCCGTCTATCTCAGCTGTCCGTCCAGCGTCTCCGGGCCCCGATCATAGTGCGCGTTGATGAAAGCTGTTATCGTGGTCTCGTTGTACCGGAAGACCGGAAGGTAGTACTCCCACGCGGCCAGGGTGATATTGGCAGGCAGTCGGGACCGAGGCGCCATTACGAATCCCTTTGGATATCCGGGTTGATTCGCAATGAACTGCCGCAATTGCTCCACTTCCGCCGGCAGCGCCGAGGGCGAGTAGTAGACAATTATCCCGCCATGCTCCAAATTATGGATCAGTATTTCATCTTGGACCGGACTCGCATAAATGCCCCAGTTTGTGGGCGCCTGCCCGGCTACCGAGTAATGTTGGCCAGAGGTGGGAGGATCTGATGCGTACCCCGACCCCCGAACTCCCCAGTCGATGTGATCTCGGCTGGTAGCGCTGAAGAAGAACTCTCCCGGAACGGTGACGTCGGTTGCCGCTGCCGGAGCGGTGCTGTCAGTCGTTTCATCCGGCTGCTCCGGGGTGTTGGTCAACGCAGGCGCGATCACCGTGATCACAAAGAAAAGCGCCACCCCGGCGATGATGAACCACTGATATTTCTGCCAGAAAGATTTGCCGCTGGGCGGCCCGGCCGGACCTCTGCGTCTTGCCAAATTAGCCTCTATTCGTACCTAAGTTCACAATCAAGTATCCCATTATAGCTTTTCCCCTGTCAACCGCATATAAGCCTCTTCGTAGCGCTCTGCAGTCTTGTTTGCCACGTCATCGGGGAGGGCAGGGGCAGGGGGTTCCCGGTCCCAACCCGACTCTATCAGCCAATCCCTCACAAATTGCTTGTCGAAGTTCGGCTGCGACTTACCCACCTCAAAGTACTCAGCATCCCAGAACCTGCTCGAGTCCGGTGTCAGCAATTCGTCGATAAGGTGCAGCTGCCCGTCTATTATCCCGAACTCCATCTTCGTGTCTGCGATGATTATTCCCCGCTCCGCCGCGTACTCCCGAGCGAACCCGTACACCGCGATGCTCGTGTCCCGCAGCCTGTCGGCCATCTCGTCGCCGACCATGTCCTGGACCTGCTGGAATGTCATGTTCTCATCGTGGCCCGTCTCCGCCTTTGTCGTCGGCGTGAACAGCGGCTCCGGGAACTCCTGGGACTCTTGCAACCCCGCCGGCATAGGCAACGTTCCTGCCGTGCCCTGTCTCTTGTACTCCGACCACGCCGACCCCGTGATGTATCCCCTCACTATGCACTCGATGTCGATTCTCTCCGCCTTCTTCACCACCATCGCCCTGTCAGCTACCTCACCTGGCACACCCATCGCCTCCACCGCTCCGGCCAGGTCCCCCAACCCCTCTGCATCCCCTGCCATTGCGATGTAGTGGTTCGGCACAAGGTGTCCCGTTCTCTGGAACCAGAACGCCGACATCAGGGACAGTATCTTCCCCTTCCCCGGTATCCCGCTCGGCAGAACCATGTCGAACGCCGATATCCGGTCCGTAGCCACCATCAGCAGCTTGTCTTCCACTTCGTAGGTATCCCGCACCTTGCCCCGGTACAGGATGTTGGGCAGTGCCGAGTCCGTAAGCGTAGTCGTCATTTTGTTTCACCCGTCTCGCCGTTATTCAGGCCAAGCCGACGAAAGACCTCGTCGACGTGACGTACATAGAACCCGTACTCGAACAATGACTGCAATTCCTCTGCCGGCACACGATCCGTTACCTCTGCGTCCTCAAGGAGCAGCTTGCGAAAGTCTTTCCCCTCCGTCCACGCCTCCAAAGAATGCTTCTGCACGACCCCATAGGCCTCGTTCCGATCCAGCCCCGATTCAATTAACCGGGTCAACACCCTCTGCGAGAACACCAACCCCCGCGTCGACTCCAGGTTCCTCGTCATGTTCTCCCGATGCACCGTCATCCCCTCTATGACTCCCGTGAACAGGTCGAGACAGTAGTCCAGAGCCAGGCAGGAGTCCGGCATTATAATCCGCTCCACCGACGAGTGGCTGATGTCCCTCTCGTTCCAGAGCGCCACGTCCTCCAACGCCGCCACCACGTTCCCACGCATAACTCGCGCCAGCCCGCATATCCTTTCGCAGATGATCGGATTGCGCTTGTGCGGCATCGCCGACGACCCCGTCTGTCCCTTGCCGAACGGCTCCTCGACCTCCAGGATCTCAGTGCGTTGCAGACTTCTCAGCTCCGTAGCGAACTTCTCCAACGACGCCCCGGCCAAAGCCAAGGTCATGGAAAACTCAGCGTGAATGTCCCGCTGCACTATCTGGTTCGAAATCCGCGCCGGCATCAGGCCCAGCCTTCGGCACACCCGCTCCTCTATCTCCGGCGACACCAGGGCATACGTCCCCACCGCCCCCGAGATCTTCCCCACCCCCACCGACCCCTTCAATCTATCCAGCCGCTCCCGATTCCGCCTCATCTCGTCGACCCAAAGCGCCAGCTTTAGCCCGAATGTGATCGGCTCGGCATGCACTCCGTGCGTCCGCCCGATCATCACCGTGTCCTTGTGTTCCCGAGCTTTCGATTCCAGCGCCCGGATCAGCCGGTCTACCTCCCCCAGCAGCAGCCCCACCGCCTCCACCATCTGCATGCTCAGAGCAGTGTCCCATACGTCGGATGTAGTCAAACCCAGGTGCAGGTATCTCGCTCCACTCCCGACGCTGGGGTACATGGCCCGCAGGAACGCGGTCATGTCGTGCTTGGTCTCCTTCATCGCCTCATCGAATATCGCCAGGTCGTAGGTGGCGCAACGAATTTGAGCCATCTCCGACTCTGGGATGACCCCCTCTTCCGCCCACGCCTCGCAAACAGCGACCTCTATCTGGAGCCACTTGTCATAACGGGCGTCGTCTTCCCACACCCGGGACATCGCCGACCTTGAATACCGAGGAATCATTACCGCTGCCCCGAGTTCAGGCGCGCCCGGTGCTCCTCGTGCGCCTTGGCTATTTCCGGGTGCTTGAGCCCGAGTATCTGCGCAGCGAAGAACGCCGCATTCCTCGCCCCCGCCTTCCCTATCGCCACCGTCGCCACCGGAATCCCTCCCGGCATCTGCACGATAGCCAGCAGAGCATCCAGGCCGTCCAGGTCGCTCCCTGGCAGCGGTACACCTATCACCGGCAGCGTGGTCCAACTGGCCATCACACCGGGCAAGTGCGCCGCCATTCCGGCCCCCGCGATAATCACCTCCAGCCCCCTCTCCCTCGCCGTTACCCCGTACTCGCGGGCCTTCTCCGGTGTCCTGTGCGCCGATATGAAGTTTAGCTCGTAGGATATTCCTAGCTTGTCCAGGATATCCGTCGTCTCTTTTGCATAAGGTTCATCTGATGGGCTGCCCATCACTACTCCAACTAAAGGCATCTTCAGTCTCCTGTCGATACGGCCTCACCCACGAGGCCAATGTCCGTTCGATATTGCCGCCCCTCAAACCCCACCCTTCCCACGTTGTCATACGCCCGCACCCGAGCCTCTTCCAAACTCCTCCCCCGACCCACCACGCTCAGTACGCGGCCGCCGGAAGTCTTAAGCTCTTCCGACCCTTCATCATAAAATGTTCCTGCATGGAAGGCTAGGGTTTCTTCGTCCAGCGAATCCAGTCCCGAAATCGCCAACCCCGTCCGGTACTTCCCCGGATACCCCCCCGAGGCCAGCGCCACCGCCACCGCCGCATCCCCGCTCCACTTCACCTCCACCTCCGACAGCCGGTCGTGCGCCACCGCATCGACGATTTCCACCAGGTCCGACTCCAATCTCGGCAATACCACCTGCGCTTCCGGGTCCCCGAGCCTGACGTTGAACTCCAGCACCCTCGGCCCGTCCTCCGTCATCATCACCCCGACGTATAGCACCCCCTTGTACGGGTACCCCATTGCGGCCATAGCCGCAATGACGGGCACCGCCACCCTATCCCTGAGCTCCCACGACTGCGCCTCGTCCAGGAACTCGGCCGGGCTGTAGCAGCCCATGCCGCCGGTATTGGGGCCCTTGTCCCCGTCCAGTTGACGCTTGTAGTCGCAGGCCGTCACCGGCGCCGACACTGTATCCGCGTCCGCAAAGACGAACAAGCTCACCTCCCGACCCCTCAAACGCTCCTCAATTACTACCCTGTCCCCTGCCTCCCCGAAAATCCTACTCACCATCGCCTCGTCCACTGCCCTGTGCGCCTCCTCAACCGTCTCAGCAACCGTGACACCCTTGCCCGCAGCCAGCCCATCCGCCTTCACCACCACCGGCCCCCCGACTTCCTCTACATAACCATGCGCCTCTTCCGCGGAGGAGAACCCTTTCCCCTTGGCAGACGCCACCCCGGCCCTCTCCATCACCTCTTTGGCAAATATCTTGGACGACTCCAGCCGAGCCGCTGCCTTGCTCGGACCAAACACCGGGATTCCCAGCTCCTCGAACCTGTCCACGATTCCCTCAGCCAGAGGAGCCTCCGGCCCGACCACCGTCAAGTCGATCCCGTACTTCTCTACGGCCGACGCCAGCCCATCAATATCCGTCGCGGAGATGTCCAGATTCTTGGCTGCTTGTCTCGTGCCTCCATTCCCGGGCGCGACAAACAGCTTTTCAGTTCGATGGCTTTGCGCCAGCTTCCACACCAACGCGTGCTCCCGACCCCCATTCCCAACAACCAGGATGTTCACGAAAGTCTCACCCCGGTCAAAACCCCTTCTGACCTACTCCCACTCAATGGTCGAAGGCGGCTTGCTGGAAATGTCGTAGACCACCCGGTTCACCCCCGGCACCTCGTTCACGATGCGGCTGGAAATCTGGGCCAAGACTTCATAAGGCAGCCGAGCCCAGTCCGCGGTCATCGCGTCCTCGCTGGTCACCGCCCGGATCGCGACCATACTCCCGTAGGTGCGAAAGTCTCCCATCACCCCTACAGTATGAAGTGGCGTCAGCACCGCGAAGCTCTGCCACAGCTTGCCGTACAGCCCGCTGGACTTGACCACATCCATCACTATCCAGTCAGCGCTCCGAAGCACTTCCAACCGCTCCCTCGTCACCTCTCCGATGATTCGGATGGCTAGCCCGGGGCCCGGGAACGGCTGCCGGCACACCATCTCCTCGGGCATTCCTAGCTCATCCCCGACTTCCCGCACCTCGTCCTTGAACAGCTGCCGCAGCGGCTCGACCAGCGACAGCTTCATCACATCCGGGAGTCCCCCTACGTTATGGTGCGTCTTGATCGTCACCGAGGGTGCATCCGCCGGAGGAAGGCTCTCGATTACGTCGGGGTACAGCG
The DNA here is from genome assembly GCA_965222055.1 of Dehalococcoidia bacterium. Lineage (GTDB taxonomy): Bacteria > Chloroflexota > Dehalococcoidia > Plut-88900 > Plut-88900 > Plut-88900. The sequence goes on along the minus strand of CBDCTF010000007.1, from coordinate 1,424,615 downwards.
TCCCTTGCGCCAGGTAATTCACCTCCCCCAGCCTCCCCGCCTCCTCCTCGAACACCCGGATGAACTCCTCCCCGATGATGTGCCGCTTCCTCTCCGGGTCCGTAACCCCTTCCAGCCTCTCCAGGAATCTGTCCACCGCGTCCACGTAGATTAGGCTCAGGTTCAAGTGCCGTTCGAACACCCCCCTCACCCTCTCCGACTCCTCCCTCCTCAACAGCCCGTTGTCCACGAAGATGCACGTCAGCTGGTCCCCGATGGCTTTTTGAACCAGCGCCGCCGTCACCGCCGAGTCCACTCCCCCGGACAACGCGCAGATCACCTTGCCTCCGCCCACCTGGTCCCGAATCCTGTCGGTGGCCTCGGATATGAAGCTCGCCGGCGTCCACGTCCCTTTGCAGCCGCAGACCTCGTAGAGGAAGTTCTTGAGGATGTCCGCCCCGTTCGGCGTGTGAGACACCTCCGGATGAAACTGCAGCCCGATGATCCCCCGGTCGTTCCCCAGCACCGCTACCGGAGCGTTGTCGGTGTAGGCAAGGCTCGAAAACCCGGGCGGTGCCTCCGAGATCTCGTCCCCGTGGCTCATCCATACCGGCATCTCCAGGGGAAGTCCCTTGAAAATCGGGTGATCGACCACGTTCTGACGTAGGACTGCGTGCCCGTACTCCCTCTTCAACCCCGACGACACCTTACCCCCCAGCTGATGCGTCAGGGCTTGCATGCCGTAGCAGATGCCTAGGATCGGGACGCCGCTTTCGTAGATGTAGGCCGGAGCCATAGGCGCTGAGGGTTCGTATACGCTCGCTGGCCCCCCGGAAAGAATGAATCCCCTGGGGTTGAGCTTTGCCACCTGCTCCGCCGGTGCGTTGTAGGGGAGAATTTCGCAGTAAACGCGGCACTCGCGCACCCGCCGGGCAATCAGCATGCTGTACTGGGACCCGAAATCCAGGACGACAACCGTCTCCGGTTGGTGGGCGCGTTCCGTCTGCGCGTCGGGGTGGGGAATCTCTGCTTGACCTACCTTACCGCCCGCTATCTCAAGGTAGGTGGAGACTTCTAGATCGTCGGTGGCCGCAATTCTGCGGCTTAGATTTGTGGCTCCCTCTTCCGCCAAGGAACCTCCTGTTGATCTCTTACTCAGGTTAGCGCCCGTGATATACTGAGTCAAGGCAAGTTCCGCCGTAATATCCGTCCTTTCGACTGCTCAATGTCAACCTCCGGCGCAACCGACATCGAACAGGCTATCTCGATTCTTCAAAGCGGTGGCCTCGTCGCTTTCCCCACCGACACCCTTTACGGACTCGGCGCCCACCCTTTCATTGAGTCCGCCGTGCGCAGGCTCTACGACGCCAAGGGAAGACCCGACTCCAAACCCGTCCCCCTTCTCCTTTCCTCCGTCGACGACCTCTCTCTCGTCTCCGACCAGACCGAAGGTCTCGCCCGTGCCCTCGCCGAGGCCTTCTGGCCCGGTGCCCTCACCCTCGTCGTCCGCTGCAGACCGGACATTCCCGGCCTTGTCAATGGCTGGGGCGCAACCGTTGCCGTGAGAGTCCCAGACCACCCTGTCCCCAGGCAGCTGGCCGCCGCCCTCTCTGCTCCGATAACCGGCACCAGCGCCAACATTGCTGGAGGCCCAAATCCCGTCACCGCCCAGGAAGTCGCCGATCAGCTCGACGGCAAAGTCGACTTGATAATCGACCGGGGCCCGTGCCCCGGCGCCCAACCCTCCACCATCGTAGACGTCTCTGGTGATAGCCCTGCCATCCTCAGAGAGGGCGTAATCTCCCACACCGCTATCGAAGAGGTGTGCGGCCTTCCCGTAGCGCACTAAGCCGACCCCCGACTATGACCAAGAAAACAGTCAACCAGGTAGACGTGAACGGCAAGCGAGTCCTTGTCAGAGTCGACTTCAACGTCCCCCTCGACCCCGAGACCGGCGCCATCCTCGACGATAGCCGCATCAGGTCATCCCTCCCCACCCTCCAACTCCTCCTCGACCGGGGCGCGAGCCTTGTGCTCTGCTCTCACATGGGCCGGCCCAAGGGCAAGGTGGACGACAACCTCAGGCTCGCCCCCGTCGCTCAACGCCTCTCCGACCTCATCGGCCGACCTGTCCATATGGCAGACGCCGTAATCGGTGATGGAGTCGCTTCCCAGGTCGAGGCCCTTTCCCCCGGTGACATCCTCTTCCTCGAAAACCTCCGCTTCGACTCCCGAGAGGAAGCCAACGACCCCAATTTCGCCGCCTCCCTCGCCAACCTAGCCGACATATTCGTCAACGACGCCTTTGGCGCTGCCCACAGGGCCCACGCCTCCACAGAGGGCGTGGCCCACTATCTTCCTTCTGTAGCCGGTCTCCTTCTTGACCGTGAACTGAATTATCTCGGCATGGCCTCGGAAGACCCCGCCCGACCCCTCACCGTCCTCTTTGGCGGTGCCAAGATCAGCGACAAGATCGCCGTAGCCCGGAGGCTCATGGAAAAACTGGACGTCCTACTGGTCGGCGGAGGCATGTGCGCCACCTTTTTCAAGGCAAAGGGGCAGGAAATAGGCCGTTCCATCTACGAAGAGCAGAGCCTCGACTTCGTGTCGGGCATCATGGCCCGGGGGGAACAGGGGAACGTAACCGTTGCCCTCCCTGTCGACGTCGTAATAGCCAAAGAGTTCAGCCCCGACGCCTCCCCCGAGACCATCCCCGCCGACGGCGTCCCCCCCGATTCCCTGATTTTGGACATCGGGCCCCAGACCGTAGCCCTCTTCAAAGATTACATAACGCGCGCCAAGACCGTCTTCTGGAACGGCCCAATGGGCGTCTACGAATACCCCGCCTTCTCCCACGGCACCCGAGCCATGGCCCAGGCCCTGGCAGAGTCCGACGCCGTTACCGTGGTAGGTGGCGGCTCCACCGCAGACGCCGTCGCCGCCTTCGGCCTCGCCAACCGCATGGACCACGTCTCCACCGGCGGCGGCGCATCCCTCGAATTTCTCGGCGGCAGCGCCCTCCCCGGAGTTGCCGCCCTAATGGACGCTACATGAACGCAAGCCACCAGCTCATTTCTCAAGTCTCCCGGTCCACCGACTCCAAGGTCGTCTTCTTAGTCATCGACGGCCTCGGCGGCCTCCCCCACCCCGACACCGGCAAAGCCGAGCTTGAGACCGCATCAACCCCCAACCTTGATCGTCTGGCCTCCCTCTCCATGTGCGGGCTCACCGTACCCGTGGCCCCCGGAATCATCCCCGGCAGTGGCCCCGGCCACCTGGCCCTCTTCGGCTACGACCCTGTGGCCAATCTAATCAAGCGCGGAGTCCTTGAAGCCGCCGGTATCGGCGTGGACCTCACACCCGACGACCTCGCCGTGCGCGGCAACTTCTGCACCGTCAACACTGAGGGCGTAATCACAGACCGCCGAGCCGGACGTCTCCCCTCCAGCGAGTCCCGAGAGCTCTGCCGCCTCTTGAATAATATCGAGGTCGAATGCGCTCAGGTAGATGTCCATCCCGTCGAGTCCCACCGCTTCGTCATCGTCTTCCGCGGCCCGGGCCTCAGCGAAGACCTCGCCGACACCGACGAACAAGTCAATGGCGTCGTTCCCCCTCCCGTCCGCCCCACCCACCCCGACGCCCAGCCTACCGCCAACATCGTCAATGCCGCCGTCGAGAAAATTAAAGATGTCCTGAAAGACGCTGGAAGCCCTGCCAACATGATCACCCTCCGAGGCTTCTCCAAGCTCCCCGACATGCCCTCCATGCCCGACGTCTACAAGCTCAACCCTCTCGGCATCGCCACCTATCCTATGTACCGCGGCATCGCCCGGCTCCTCGGCATGAAGGTAATGGCCTCCGGGCCGCCCTTCTCCAATGTCGTCGACGAGATGATCGCCCACTACGACGACCACGACTTCTTCTTCATCCACTACAAGGGCGCCGACACCGCAGGCGAAGACGGCAACTTCGACGCCAAAGTCCGCGCCCTGGAGGAAGTCGACGCCCCCCTCCAAAAAATCATCGACCTCCATCCCGACGTCTTCGTAGTAGCCGGAGACCATTCCACCCCCGCTGTCTGGGCAAACCACAGCTGGCACCCCGTCCCCTTCATGATGTGGAGCCGCTGGGCCCGCCCCGACACCGTGACCCAGTTCAGCGAACGCACCTGCGCCCAAGGCGTCCTCGGCGAATTCGCCGCCACCGACGTCATGCCCTTGGCCCTGGCCCACGCCGGCAAGCTCATAAAATTCGGCGCCTAACCCTTGAAAACGCTCCTTCACAACCATCATCGACAACCGTCCTCCGTCCTTCCTGCCTGCCTCCCCTTGTCATTCCGAGGCCCCGCGAGGAATCTGGGGAGGGGGTCCCATCCCCTCTCCCTTGATGAGACACTTGCATAACCTGCATTGGAGGGGCCTGGGCCGCTCGTGCTGAGGCTCTCGAAGTATGAGCGGGGGTGGGTCATGCGATCTGGGTCGTACAACATAAGCAATCTGTAGTTATGCAAAGGTCTCTCGATGGGAGAGGGCTAGGGTGAGGGTGATTCTACACATAGACGAGTCCTGATAGTTTTCCTGGAGAAATAACCCCACATGACCCCCACCCGACTCCCCCTAATCGCCGGCAACTGGAAAATGAACACCACCGTCGCCGAGGCCCGCGCCCTCGCCAAAGCCCTCGCCTCGAAACTGAATGGCGCGACCAGCGTGGAAGTTCTCCTCTGCCCCCCTTTCATATCCCTCACGACAGTCGGGAGCGAGATATCCGGCACCACCCTCAAGCTCGGCGCCCAGAACCTCCACCCCGAGCCCAAAGGCGCATTCACCGGCGAAGTCTCCCCGGCTATGCTCGCCGGTCTCTGCGACTATGTCATCATCGGCCACTCGGAGCGTCGAGCCCTCTTCGGAGAGGACGACGCTTTCGTAAACCGCAAGCTCCTTGCAGCCTTAGCACATGACATAATACCCATCCTCTGTGTCGGCGAGACCCTTGACCAGCGTGAGTCCGGCGCCACCGGGGAAGTCCTCACGCGGCAGGTCATTGGCGGCCTCAAAGACGTTCCGCCTGACGCCGGCTTCGTCGTCGCCTACGAACCCGTCTGGGCCATCGGCACCGGCAAGGCCGCCTCCGCCTCCGACGCCGAGCAGGCCATATCCCTCATCCGCCAAACTATCTCGCAGCAACTCGGCGACCAAGCAGCTGAAAGGACCCGCATCCTCTACGGGGGCAGCGTCAAGTCCTCCAACATCCGCGACTTCATAACGTCCGCTGACATCGACGGGGCTCTCGTCGGGGGCGCGAGCCTCGACCCCGACGACTTCTCCGGTATCGTTGCGGCAACCTCCCAGGTCCGGCCGGGCTGACCTTGGCCGGACTGGTCGCCATAGTTGGGCCCACGGCCACGGGCAAGAGTGCGCTGGCGCTGGACCTCGCCGAGTCCCTCGGCGGCGAAATAATCAACGCCGACAGCCGACAGGTCTACCGGTATATGGATATCGGCACCGCCAAGCCCCCGCCCCAGGACTTCGCCCGCGTCCCCCACCATCTCTACGACATCGTGGACCCCGACGAGCCCTTCAACCTTGCCCTCTACCTGCAACAGGCCAACCTCGCCGTGGACGACATCTATTCCAGGAGCCGAGTCCCCATCCTCGTCGGCGGCAGCGGCCTCTACGTCTGGGGTTTCCTGGAGGGCATGGCCATTCCCCACGTCCCCCCCAACCCCGACCTCCGCGCCCGCCTGGAAGAAGAGGCCGCCACCCTCGGCCCTCAGTCCCTCCACGACCGCCTCAACGCCGTTGACCCCGACGCTGCCGCCAACATCGACCCCCGCAACATCCGCCGAGTAGTCCGCGCCCTCGAAGTCTTTGAAGTCTCCGGTGTGCCCTTCTCCAAGCAGGTCCAGAAAAAAGGCCTCGACTATCCCGTCCTGATCATCGGCCTCAACGCTCCCCGAGACATCCTTCACCTCCGCACCGACACCCGCGTTGACTCCATGATCGAATCCGGGTTCGTGGAAGAAGTCAGTGACCTGTTCGCCCGCGGCTATGACCTGGGCTTGCCATCCATGTCGGGAGTGGGTTATAAACAGCTCGGCTCGTACCTGAACGGCGAATGCACTCTGGAAGCCGCAGTCGAGAAGACCAAGACCGAGACCCATCGCCTCATTCGCCATCAGGCTGCCTGGTTCAAGCCCGGAGACCCTAGAATAGACTGGTATGATATAAGCGAAGACTTCACTGGCCCCGTTACCGAACGGGTATCGGAATTCGTATCTGAGACGCAAACATAACACCAGCCTGAACAATCGGAGATCACGCCCCATGACCATCAGCTTCACCAAGATGCACGGAATCGGCAACGACTACATCCTCATCGACGCCCGACAAGTGGACAAGGACTGGTCCCGTGTCGCCGTCGACATCTGTGACCGACATTTCGGCGTCGGCGGCGACGGCATCCTCCTCATCAGGGACTCCGACGTGGCCGACTGCCGTATGCAGATCTACAACCCCGACGGCTCTGAGGCCGAAGCCTGTGGCAACGGCATCCGCATGTTCTCCAAGTACGTCGTCGAACAGGGTGTCGTATCCGCACCGGAAGACCGGCTGGTAGTACAGACCCTCGGCGCCGTCGGCAAGATTGAGCTTTCCCGTAGCAACGGCAGCGTCTCGTCCGTCCGAGCCTCTATGGGCCCGGCCCGGCTCCGCCCTTCCCAGGTTCCCGTCGCCCTGGATGACGGCCACGATGTCGTCAAGGACTACCCGGTCGAGCTCGGAGACCGCACCGTCCCCGTGACCTGCGTATCAATGGGCAACCCCCACGCAGTCCACTTCACCGACATCCCCGTCGACGAATTCCCCCTCTCAGACATCGGCCCCCGAGTCGAGAATCACCCATTCTTCCCCGCACGCGTCAATTTCGAGATAGTTAACATAATCGATAGAAGTCACGTCAGAGCCCGAGTCTGGGAGCGAGGCGTTGGCGAGACCCTTGCCTGCGGCACGGGCGCTTGCGCCATTGCCGTCGCCTCCTGCCTCCACGGCCTCACCGATAGCCCCGTCAACGTGCAGCTTCCTGGCGGCTCCCTTGTCATCGAGTGGGATGGCGAGGGAGACGTGTTCCTCTCTGGCCCCGCCGAATATGTGTTCACAGGCGTCTGGGAAGAGCCCGGCGTCGGAGGAAACTAAATGAGGATAGCAAAAAGGCTTGATGCCATCCCGCCCTACCTGTTCGTCGCCATCAACCAGAAAATCGCTCAGAAGAAGGCCGAGGGCCATGACGTCATAAGCTTCGCCATCGGCGACCCCGACCTCCCCACCCCGCCCCACATCCTCGAACGGCTGTACAAGGAGAGCCAAAACCCCGCCAACCACCGCTACCCCGAGTCCGACGGCCTCCCCGAGTTCCGCAAGGGCGTCGCCGATTGGTACAAGTCCAGGTTCAATGTGGACCTTGACCCCAACTCCGAAGTCATCTCCTTAATTGGCTCCAAGGAGGGCATCGCCCACGTCGCCTTCTGCCTCATCGACCCCGGCGACATCGCCCTCGTCCCAGATCCCGCCTACCCCGTCTATTCGATGGGCACCCTCTTCGCCGGCGGCGAGAGCTATCCCGTCCCCCTCATGGAGGAGAACGGCTTTCTGCCCGACCTCGAAGACATCCCCTCCGAAATTCTCCAACGTTCCAAGGTCCTCTGGATCAATTATCCTAACAACCCCACTGGCGCCATCGCCGGCGTAGACTTCTACTCCCGCGTAGTCGAATTCGCCAAGAAGCACGACATCGCAGTCTGCAACGACGCCCCCTACAGCGAGATCGGCTTCGACGGCTACCGGCCCGCCAGCTTCCTGGAAGCGAAAGGCGCCAAGGACGTCGGCATTGAGTTCCACTCCTTCTCCAAGACCTACAACATGACCGGGTGGCGAGTCGCCATGGCCGTCGGCAATGCAGAGCTCATTAACGCCCTGAACACCGTCAAGTCCAACATGGACTCCGGCCTCCCTCAGGCCATCCAGTACATGGCCCTTGAGGCCCTTGAAGGCCCCCAGGACTGCGTCGATGCGAATGTAGCCATATACCAGCGCCGCCGCGGCAAGCTGGTGGCAGGGCTGGCGAAACTCGGACTCCGAGTGCTGCCTCCCCAAGCCAGTTTCTACCTCTGGGCCCGTGTCCCGGAGGGCTACACCTCCGCCGAGTACTGCGCCAAGCTCATCGACGAGGTCGCCGTGGTTGTCACCCCCGGTTCGGGTTACGGTAAGCAGGGAGAAGGCTATATCCGACTCTCCATGTCCCTCCCAGACGACCGCATCGACGAGGCCCTCGCCCGCATAGAATCCCTCGCCTCGTGATTTCCCGGTTTCCCAAATCCGTCATTCCGGCCCCCGAGCCGGAATCCAGGGGTGGGTTCCCAATTCCCTATACCTTGATAGAACCTCTGTATAGCATGTGTTGGAGGGGAAGGGGCCGCTCGTGTTGAGGCTCTCGAAGTATGAGCGGGGGTGGGGCAAGGGCGAGAGAAATGGCACAAGGGCCGGGACCCCTCGTGCTGTCTCAGATCCGCCGAGACGGGAGGCTCTTGAAGTATGGCGGGGGGCGGTCCAGTCCCCTCTCCCTTGACGGAAGAGGGCTAGGGAGAGGGTGAGATTAGTCCTAAAGAGCAGTTTGGCAAGCGCCCCTCGACGGAAAAGTTAAAAACGAGCGTAATCCCATCCCGGAGGTCCCCATAGGCCGTAGCAACTCCGTTTCGACCTACCCCTCCCCCTCTCCCTCTATAAGACCTTTGTTTGCCGAATGTCACTGGGGCCGGGGCCGCTCGTGCTGAGGCTCTCGAAGTATGAGCGGGGGGTGGGCAAAAGTGAGAGAATTGTTAACTGGGTCTGATCTGCAATTTGGCAAGGGCCTCTCGACTGAAGAGTCCTAACGTCAACATGACCACTACCGGAGGTCCCCATAGGCCGTAGCAACTCCGTTTCGACCTACCCCGCCACCGAGAAGGCCCTCCTTATCGGGGCTTCCGTCAGAGGCGTTGAAAGCCTTTGGCGCCTCCAGGACTCCCTTGACGAACTCGCCCTCCTCACCAAAAGCGCCGGCGCCGAGGTCGTAGGCATCGTCTCCCAGCAACTCCCGAGACCCAGCCACACCTATCTGGGCAAGGGTAAACTGGAAGAAATCAAGACCCTGAAGGGCGAGCTTGATTACCGGACCGTCATCGTAGACGACGAGCTCACCCCTTCCCAGCAGAGGGTTCTCGAAGATAGGCTCAAAACAAAGGTTATCGACCGCACCGCCCTCATCCTCGACGTTTTCGCCTCCCGAGCCCGCACCCGAGAAGGCCGCCTCCAGGTCGAGCTTGCTCAGCACGAATACCTCCTACCCCGGCTCGCGGGCCAGTGGCAGCACCTTGAACGGCTCGGCGGGGGGATCGGCACCCGGGGCCCCGGCGAGTCCCAGCTGGAGACCGACCGCCGCCTCGTTAGAAACAAGATCCACCGCCTCAAGCAGGAGATCGAGGACATCAGGACCCACCGCAACCTCTATAGGGAAGACAGGCGCCGACGCGGCCTGCCCATCGTCGCCCTCGTCGGCTACACCAACTCCGGCAAGAGCACCCTGCTAAACACCTTGACCGGCGCCGGAGTCCTCGCCGCCGACAAGCTGTTCGCCACCCTTGACCCCGTCACCCGCCGCTGGCACATCGATCCCCTCGGCCAAGTCCTCTTGACCGACACCGTCGGCTTCATCCAAAAGCTCCCCGCCATCCTGGTAGCCGCCTTCCACGCAACCCTCGAAGAGCTTGCAGACGCTGACCTTCTCCTCCATATCGTCGACGTCGTCCACCCCAACGCTCCTGAGCACGTCGAAGAGGTCCAGAAAATCCTCGGAGAGCTTCACCTGTCTCACAAGCCTGCCATAGTCGTCCTCAACAAGATGGACCTATTCCCCTCCAACGGAAGCAGTCCATCCAACGGCGCCTCTGGCCCCGACTGGTGGGGCATGCCCGAGGACATGGTCGCCATATCTGCCCTCCGCGGAACCGGCCTCCCCGAGTTGAGAAAACTCATAGTCGCCAAGCTGTCGACTACCGTACCCGTCGCCTAGGCCCCCCTCCCCCAACACTCCCGTCCCCCTCACCCGTAGGGGCGATTCGTGAATCGCCCTCCCTCCCCCTCGCCCCCCTGCCAATCAAAGGCCCCGCCCTTACTCTGTCATTCCGAGGCCCCGCGAGGAATCTAGGACTTACCCACTCACACCCAACTCCCTCCCCTCCCCCCCTACCCCTGTCATCCCGAGGCCCGACTGCTCCGTCATTCCCGCGCCCCGACACGGGCCGAAGGTGCGCAGTGGCGTGAATCCGTCCCCTGGGCTGGGCCTGGGAGACTCCCGCTCACCCTGAACCAATCGTAGGCCGAGTGGATTCCGGGCAGGGTCCTTCCCCCTCTGTCATTCCGAGGCCCCGCGAGGAATCTAGGATTTGCCCACTCACACCTCTCACTCCCTCTATGATACCGTTACACGGTTCTCAGCCCCTCCCCGTAGGGGCAAAACCCTAGTGGTTGCCCTGGGGTCGGTGGGAGGTCTTATCCCCTCTCCCTCGACGGGTCGCAGATGCGCCGAGGCGTGAGAGGGCTAGGGTGAGGGTGATCCCGGTCCCGAAAGAGCCATTACACAAAGCCTCTCAATGAGACAGCCAAGCAAGCAGTCCGAAAGTCCGTTGGGAATCACATAACATGGGCTGGCCCGAACATTACCGCTCCAGAACAGTCCCCTTGGAAGAGGCCGTCTCCCACGTCAATTCCGGGAACCGAGTCGTCATCACCCTCGGCGAAGAACCTCGGCTCTTGGCCTCAGGCCTCCAGGCCCGAGCCGGCGATAAGGTATCGAGGAGCGTGGCCTGGAAGACCAGCGCCCCGACGTGTTCTTCGCCGTCATCTCCCCACCCGACCAAAACGGCTTCTGCAGTTTCGGCCACAGCTTGTGGAATAAACGCTCCTTCGCCGCCAGTGCTCGTATGGTCATCGTCGAGGTAGACCCGCGCACAATAAGGACTTTCGGTACGAACAGCATCCACGTAACGGACATCGACTACTTCGTCGAAAACCCGGACACTGGCCCCGTGCTCTACCACTCAATCCCGGATCCTGATGACGCCGTCCAGGAGATGGGCCGCCACGTAAACGCGCTGATCCAGGATGGCGATACCATCCAGATTGGCTGGGGCCGCGTCGGCATGTCCCTGCCCCGAGCCGGTATCTTCGACGGAAAAAAGGATCTTGGCATACACAGCGAAGTCTTGGCCCCCGGAATGCTCCCTCTCGTCGAGGAGGGCATTATCAACGGCAGTCGGAAGACCCTGAATCGGGGGAAGGCCGTCACGTCCGCTCTGGCCGGCGCAGGCCGGGAGATGGACCTCGCCGCTAATAACCCCAAAGTCGAGGTCCGGGACGTCGACTACACCAACGACCTCCGAGTCATCTCAGCCCACGACAACATGGTCGCCATCAACGGCGCAGCCTCCGTGGACCTGTCCGGTCAGATCAACGTTGAGTCCGCCGAGGGCTCTCACCCCATCAACGGGCCCGGCGGTCAGCAGGAGTTCGTCATCGGGGCCCTTGCCTCGAGAGGTGGCCGCTCAATTACCGTCCTCCGCTCCACGACAAGGGACGGCCAGTCCAGAATCGTCCCCTTCCTCGATGCCGGGGCCAGCGTTACCATCCCCCGCACGTTCGCCGACTACATAGTGACCGAATACGGCGTCGCCGCCCTCCTGGGCAAAACCACATCAGAGCGCGCCCGAGCCCTCATAAACATCACCCACCCCACCTTCCGAAAACAACTGGCCCACTCCTTGAAACAGAAGTCTTATTCGACGGGTTAATCTGTATACGACATTGCTATTATGGGAAAATGGGGGTTCCAAGTCCCCTCTCCCCCGATGTGATCTTTATATAGCCGTCATTCCTGCGTAGGCAGGCTCACGAAATATGGCACATCCATCCTCAAGGGCGGGGCATTCCGCTCGCCCTGAGCTGAGTCGAAGGGTCGCAAGAGCGGAATGGGCGGGGTGTCCCGGCCCCTCACCCGCCTGCCAATCCGAGGCCCGACTCCTCCGTCATGCCCGTGCCCCGACACGGGCCGAAGGTGCGCCGCAGCGTGAATCCATCCCCTGGGTTGGGCCGGAAGGCTTCCGCTCACCCTGAACCAATCGTAGGGCGAGTGGATCCCGGGCGGGGTCCACTCTCCTCTCCCTCCCCCCGCTGTCATTCCGAGGCTCCGAGAGGAATCTAGGACTTGCCCACTCACACTTCTCCTCCCTGACCCTCCCGCCCGCCTCACCCGTAGGGGCGATTCGTGAATCGCCCTCCCTCCCCCTCGCCCCCCTGCCAATCCAAGGCCCCGCCCTTGCTCTGTCATTCCGCGGCTCCGCAATGAATCTAGGACTTACCCACTCACACCTCTCTCTCCCTCTATGATACCGTTACACAAACCCTATTCCGGGCGGCGGAGAGGGGATCCAAATCCCCTCTCCCTTGACGGGAGAGGGCTAGAGTGATCCTAAAAGGCAAGGCTCACCTGTACACAAAGATACATCCATCAGTGAGGGGATCCCATTCCCCGGAGGCACAAAATGACACTATCAATGACCGGCAAAGTAGCCCTCGTCACCGGCGCAGGCTCCGGCCTCGGCCGAGCCTCCGCCATAATCTTCGCCCGTGAAGGCGCCCGAGTCGTCGTCTCCGACATCGACGAGACCGGCGGCACAGAAACAGTCAGCCTAATTCGGGAAGCCGGCGGCGACGCAACCTTCGTCCCCTGCGACGTCACCAGCGTCGAACAGGTCGACGCCCTTATCGCCAAGACTATCGACCTCTACGGCCGCCTCGACTGCGCCCACAACAACGCCGGCGGTGGTGGAGGATTGGGCCGGCCCATGACCCACCAGGTTGCCGTCCAGGACTGGCTTCACGTAATCGAAATAAACCTGAACAGCATCTGGTACTGCATGAGGCGCGAGATTCCCATAATGCTCGAACAGGGTGCCGGTGCCATCGTAAACACATCTTCGATTTACGGAATCGCCGGGGCGGTCGGCACAGCCGCTTACGTCGCTGGCAAGCACGGGGTAGTCGGACTTACCAAGGCTGCGGCCCTCGAATACGCCGACCAAGGTGTTCGAGTCAACGCCGTTTGCCCCGCCCACGTCCCCACCACCTCCGTGCAAAAGCTCATGGATGACGACCCCGGCCTCGAGCCCTGGGTCGCTGGCCTCTCACCCTCCGGCAGAATGGGCCGCCCCGAGGAGATCGGCGAGACCGTAGTCTGGCTCTGCTCCGACGCCGCTTCCTTCGTCACCGGCCACGCCATGCCCGTAGACGGCGGCTGGACCGCCCAATAGACCCCAATTCCCAATCCCAACGGCAGGGGCTGGGGCCGCTCGTGCTGAGGCTCTCGAAGTATGAGCGGGGGGTGGCCCAGACCTGCCTAACCGTCGCATCCACCTCCCCTGCCCGCCCCCTCTCCCCCGTCATCCCAAGGCCCCCACCCATACCCCCCTGTCATTCCGAGGCTCCGCGAGGAATCTAGGACTTGCCCGCTCACATTCCTCATCCCCACCCTCCTCCCCTCCATCCCCGCAGGCGCGACCGGCTGGTCGCCCTCCCTGCATCCCCTCTCCCTCGACGAGACCTTTGCATGAGCTCTGTTAGTGGGGCCGGGGCCGCTCGTGCTGTCGCAGATCCGCCGAGGCGGGAGGCTCTCGAAGTATGAGCGGGGGGGGGGGCGGGACGTAGTAAGGAGACTAGGGTCGAAGATACGCCTCTGGCGGCTGATGCTGACCCTACCCCGCCACATACAACTCCCTCGCCTCCTCCGTCAACACCTCACACCCGTCCTCCGTAATCGCAATCGTCTCACTCAACCCCACCCCGAACCTGCGCGGCACCCGGAACATGATCGGCAGGTGGAACGTCATCCCCGGCTGCAATACCTCGTCATTCCCCTCCGCAATGAACGTCGCCCCGTCCGCCCATGTCGGTGGAAACCCCGCCCCGACACTGTACCCGCAGATCCCCATAAACCACATCTCATCCTCGAGCCACGCGTACCCCTTGTGTGCATCCCGAGCCACGTCGTGCGAAGTTCGCCCGGCCTTTGCCCCTTCTATCACCAGGTCCAACGTCGTTTTCACCGCCTCCCCAATCTTCCGCACCTCGTCCGACGGCTTTCCCAGCACCCCGGTCCGCATCATCGGGGCGTTGTACCTGTGATAGCACCCGCTGTACTCGAAGAATGCCACCTCCCCTTCCTTAAGGGCCAGTCTCCGGAACGTCGTGTGGTGCCAGCTGGTCCGATACCCGGTCGTCACGATAGGCGGAGTTGACATAAACTCACTGCCTGCGCCGATAATCTTCGAATACCCTACCTCGGCCAAAGCGTTGTCGGTAACCCCCGGCGCTATCGCCTGCAGCGACGCATTGATCCCCTCTACCGTCATCCGACCCGCCTCCCGCATGTATTCAAGCTCCGTCGCCGACTTGATCTTCCGCACCCTCTCTACAAGCCCGGAAGCGTCGACAAAAGAGGCGTTTGGTACGGCTCGACCCAATTCCTCTACTAGACCGGGGATCGGGCCCCCGCGCGCCATCTCTATTCCCAGCCTCTTACCTCCAAGGCCCCGTGCTTCAAGCATCCCTGCCACCTTCGACGCGATCAAATCGCCTTCGTCCCAGGCAAAGCTGACCACATCCTCCACCCACCCCGATAAGATCGCCGCAGGTATCTCGCACGACGCCGTCACTACACCCGGTTCCCCGTCCGCCGGGATCACGAGAGCCGTCAGGTTGGAAATCGAAAACGTGTAGTACCCCGATAGATAGTGCAAGTTCGCCGGCGAGACCACTATCAGCCCATCCAGCCCGTCCTTCCCCATCTCCGCCCTGACCTTGGCCACCCGCTCGTCGTACTCCTCCCGCGTAAAGGGAAGCTCCTTCTCAATCGGGCCGCTCCGAAGCAATCGCATGTATTCGACGTGGTCCATCTGTTCCAATCTCCTCTCAGGCTGACGTAACTGGTGCCTACCGCAAACTAACGGCCTCATTCTACACCAGCCCCCCGGCCCCACCCCGCCCGTGCTATATAATCTACCCGGAGTAATAAGCGCCCACTCGCCGACCCGAAAACAGCCATCCCCCTAATGAACCTCGATCACCTGACAACCTACCTCGAAGTGGTCAAACGTGGCTCTTTCTCGGGTGCCGCCAAGCGCCTCGGCCTCACCCAGCCCGGCGTCAGCCAGCAGGTCCGACGGCTGGAGAATGATATAGGTATCCCTCTTCTCGACCGACGGGAACGCCGCGTTGTCATGACCGGCGCTGGACGCGAGTTTCACCGATTCGCATCCCGAGTCCTCGCCGCCCGCTCCGACTTAGATGAGAAGCTCAAAGACCTCACCGGCCAGGTCAGTGGCCGACTCGCCTTGGGAGCGAGCACCGTCCCCGGCGAGTTCATTCTCCCCGGCCTCCTCGCCGGCTTCATTGCCCTCCATCCCGCCGTCGAGGCCTCCGTAGAAATCGGAGACACCGGCAACATCACCGATATGGTCCGCACCGCCGAGTGTGACCTCGGATTCGTCGGGGCCCGGATCTCCCATCGAGGGATGAAGCAAGAGCCCTTCCTCGAAGACGAGCTGGTCCTGATAGTTCCCTTTGAACACCCGCTTGCAGAGAAGAAAAACATCGCCATCGCGGACTTGGGGCAGGAGCGCCTCATCACCCGCGAACGAGGCTCCGGCACCATGCAGAACGTATATGGAATGCTCGAAAAAGCAGGTTTCGACGCCCGAAGCTGGAATCACGCCCAGGTTTTCGGGAGCACCCAGGCCATCATCTCTGCCGTGGAAGCGGGCCTCGGTGTCGCCTTTGTCTCGGAGTTCGCCGCCCGAGCCGCCATCGCCTCCCGACGCATCTCCGCCCTCAAAATAGAGGGCGTCCCCCTCAAACGACAACTATACATAACATATCTCGACAGAAATTCCCCAACCCGCCTCCAAAGGGAATTCCTCTCCTTCTCCTTAAACTGGGCTAAAGACAATTGTCCTGCCCCCTCTCCCGTCGAGAGACCTTTGCATAACCACTGTTGGAGGGGCTGGGGCCGCTCGTGCTGAGGCTCTCGAAGTATGAGCGGGGGGCGGAGGTTGAGTGATCTGGATGGCACAAACGATACAACCTGCAGTTACGCAAAGGTCTCGTCGAGGGAGAGGGCTAGGGTCGAAGACTCGCCGAGGAGAGTGAGGGTGAAAAAGATGACCAGCCCCCAACTCATAGCAAACCTCCTAGCCGGAAACAAACGCTCGCTCGGTCCCCATCCGTGTAGGGGCAAACCCTCGGAGCCTGTCTCATAAGTCCGTTAAACACAGCCCGATTGGATATTCTTGACCAATGCGACGGGTGACGTAGGCACGAATCCAAGTCGTAAAAAAGCGAGAAGTGGGGCGTGGGGCGACTTTTGAGACAGGCTCCTCGTGGTTGCCCTGGTGTGGGGCCGCTCGTGCTGTCGTAGATCCGCCTAGGCGGGAGGCACCCGAAGTATGAGCGTGGGGTTGGGAGGAGTTCTATCCCCTCTTCATGACAAGACCTGTGGCATAACCTGTGCTGGAGGGGCCGCTCGTGCTGTCGTAGATCCGCCGAGGCGGGAGGCACTCGAAGTATGAGCGGGGGGTTGGGAGGAGTCCTATCCCCTCTTCATGACAAGACCTGTGGCATAAACAGTGTTGGTGGGGCCGCTCGTGCTGTCGTAGATCCGCCGAGACGGGAGGCACTCGAAGTATGAGCGGGGGGAGGAAGGCGATCTGGATGGAACGACAGATGCGATATACAGTTACGCGAAAGTCCTTTCACCCGAGAGGGCTAGAACCCGCCCTGAGCTGCTGCAAGTCCGCCTATGGAGGATCGAAGTATGAGCGGGGGTGGGAGGGGGCTAAAATGGTGGTGCTATCCAAATGACCAACCCCCAACTCATAGCAAACCTCCTCGCTGGAGACAAACGCGCCCTCGCCCGAGCCATTACCATCGTCGAACGCTCCGGCCCCGACGCCCAAGACCTCATCCACAGCATCAGCGCCCACGTTGGCCGCTCCTACACCGTCGGCATTACCGGCCCCCCTGGCGCGGGCAAGAGCACCCTGGTTGATAGAATTACCTCCGACCTCAGGACCAGGGGCTGGAACGGTTTGTCCGACCCAAAGGTCGGCATCCTTGCCGCCGACCCCACCAGCCCATTTACCGGCGGCGCCATCCTCGCCGACCGTGTGCGTATGCAACGCCACTACAAGGACCCCGGCGTCTATATCCGCAGCATGGCCACCCGCGGCAGCCAGGGCGGCCTTCCCAGGTCCACCCGAGACGCCATGAAGCTGCTAGACGTCTACGGCACGGACGTAACCATCGTCGAGACTGTGGGCGTCGGCCAGGCTGAGCTCGACATTATGGGCCTCGCCGACACCGTAATCGTGGCCCTCGTCCCCGAAGGCGGCGATGCGATGCAGGCCATGAAAGCCGGCCTAATGGAGATCGCCGACCTCTTCGTCGTCAACAAGGCCGACCGCCCCGGCGCCGACGCCGTCGTCCGAGACATCTCCGCCGTCATCAGCTGGGACACCCGTCCGCGGGAATGGATTCCCCGTGTCCTGTCCACCAGGGCTGTCGAGAATGTAGGAATCGACAAGCTAGTCGACGCCATAGGCGAGCACAGGGGAGCCGCAGAGAAGTCGGGGCTCCTGGCCCGGCGAAGGAGCGAACGCCGCAAGCAGGAACTCTTCGAAATCATCAGAGATACAGTCGACCAGGAAGCTCACCTAGTAATCTCCTCTAACCCCGACCTCGCCAACCTCGTCCAACAAGTAGAGTCCGCCACCCTGGACCCCCACACCGCCGCCCAAACCGTCCTCCACGCCATCCTCAACCCCAAACCCCACCCCTAGACCAGCTCCCCTCCCCCCTAGAGGCAATCCCTTGGAGCCTGTCTCATAAGTCCGTTAAACACAGCCCGATTGGATATTCTTGACCAATGAGACAGGTGCCGTAGGCACGAATCCAAGTCGTAAAAAGCGAGAAGTGGGGCGTGGTGCGACTTTTGAGACAGGCTCCTTGTGGTTGCCCTGTACCTTCCCCTCCCCCGTAGGGGCGATTCGGGGAGTCTGTTTCAGATGTAGGTTGTGCTTGACGTGGGGAGTTGGCTTGGTCGGGCTGGCTGATGGCGGAGCCGCATTAATCGAAGCAGGGGGCTGACTGTGCCCACGATTGCCGTCTGAAGCGCCCGATAGGCCGAGTATGCGCCCTCGGCTACCCAATGCTTTGTCCAGGTAGCTGCGGCTCGCCGTATCCTCCACAGGGTGCGCAAGTTGAAGGCTGTGGCGAGCAGGCTCCATTCAGCCGAGACGTTGGTTAAGCCACGCAACAGGAACCTGTGGGCTTGCTGTTGCTCCTTGATGATCCCGAAGACCGGTTCTACCAGTTGCATTCTCTGTTTATACGCACCCTTGGCTTCTTCGGTGGACATCCAGGCCCGGTGTCGACGCAACGCAGCGTCGTGGGAACCGATCTCCAGGGCACGCCCATGACGCTTGTCTTTCGTACAGACCCCGAAGGCCGGGCAGGCCCGGCACACGGCCCCTGATGCCCGGTAGAGCCGCATTGCTGTGTTGCGAGTGCGCTTGGTGCGAGTGAAGCGCAGCAACCGGCCCTCGGGGCAACGGTAGCTGTCGCTCGCCTCGTCGTAGGTGAAACGGTCTTTGTGATACGGGCTCTGCAGCGCCCGGTCCTGCGACTCAGGCATCACCACCCGTTGGCCTCTTAGGGCGCACTCCTGTAGATTGTTCCCGGAGTGATAGCCCGCATCCGCCAACGTCATCTCCGTCCTTTGTCCCAACGTCTCCTCAGCCTTCTCCATCATCGCACCCAATTGCCGTCTGTCGGATATGTCGTTCACCACATCAACTGCCGTGATCAGCATGCCGGGCGCTTTACCCTCAGCCGCTGCTACCGTAGAGACCATCGCCTGGGCGTTGTAGGCCACCGCATAACCCTGTCGCGTCTTCATCATCCGGGCGTCCTGATCGGTCAGGTTGATCTGCTTTTGCCCATCCCGATCGGCAAGTCTGTGCACCGTCTCACGCACCCGCTCACGCAATGCCTTGCGGTCTTGCAACCTCTCCGGCAGATGGCCGATAGCCGACTCCTCCCCAGCCTCGTTCTGCGCTTCCAACTCGTCTATCGCACCTTCCAAACGGCCCAACAGACGGCGCAACCCAGCGGCGTCGTAGGTCCGGTCCTTTGCCGCATTCGCTCTAATCTTCGTCCCGTCCACCGCCTGCACCGCCATCTCCACCAGGTCCATATTAACCGCCGTCTGCACCGTCCGCTTGAGCAGCTTCCTCATACCATCCCGATGCGAGCTGTAAAACCGCCACAACGTCACGTGGTCCGGGCGCTGGCAGCCCGTCAGCCAAAGGTACGGTATCTGGTCGCAGCAGGCCGCCTCCAGCTTGCGGCTTGATCGCACACCGGTCATGAAGCCGTACAGCCACACACCCAACAGCGCACGGGGATGGTAGGCCGGCGCTCCCATCGCCTCCCCGTCTCTATCAATCCCAATCGCTGCCCAGCCCTCTCCATCCAAGGCATCGACGAACTCAGCAACAAATCGAGCAGAATGACCGGCCCCCAGCATCTCGTCGAGACTCGGCGGCAACATCCATACCTGTTCCCGGTTCATCGGTCGATGTGGCATCCCCAGTCACCTCCTTATGACGCTGTCTACCTTGTCCAGCATAGCCTACTCCATATGCCTATAACTTATGAAACAGACTCCGGGAATCGCCCCAGGTTTAAAAGCCACCACCTTCATCCCAGACTTCCCGTCCCCCAAGCCAAGATCCATCTCATCCCTTACTGCGCACCCCGCTCGTGCTGTCGCAGATGGAACATCCGACCGTGGAGGATCAGCCGTGGCGCTAGCCCCGTCGAAATATGAGGGTGGGTGGGGCCGCTCGTGCTGAGGCTCTCGAAGTATGAGCGGGGAGGGGACCGGCTCGGGCTGTCGATGATGGAACATCCGCCCATGTAGGCCCCGCCTGCGGCGGGAGCCCGCTGCAAGTGGAACATCCGCCCCTGGAGAAGCGAAGTAAGCGCTGAAGCCGGGAGGTGTCCCATCCCCTCCCCCCTCAATAGAGCCTTGGCATAAAACGCACTATGGGCGTGTTGAGCATAGTTCCCTTCCTTGTCTAGACGGGAGGGTGGGGCCGCTCGTGCTGAGCCCGTCGAAGTATGAGCGGGGGGAGGGTTCCTGTCCCCTCCCCCTCGATGTGCCGAAGGGTCCGCCTTCGGAGGATCGCAGATGCTGCAAGTGCGCATCGGGCGTGCACTGAGGCCTGACCTCCTCACAACCGTCATTCCCGACCCCGATCGGGAATCCATCCCAGGGCGAGGCCGCTCGTGCTGAGGCTCTCGAAGTATGAGCGGGGGGTGGCCCCGTATCGCCAATACCCCGCACCCGCCCACCGTGCTCACCCATAACCCTGTCATCCCGAGGCCCCGCGAGGGATCTAAGGCGCCAGCCCACCACCCAGCCCCTTCCTCATCCGCAACACCTCCTACCCTTCAGCCATGCCGTCCCCGAGAGCCCCCTCACGAAGTACGTCCTATTCTGGCGTGGACCACCAGCCCCAAGAAAAAGAAGGGTGGGGTTTTCCGCTCGCCCTGAGCTCCGTCGAAGAGTCTCAAGAGCGGAACGGGGCGGGGTCATTCCTCGTGGCCGCCCACCGCCTCCCCCCTCCATCCCCCAAACTCCCCCCCATCAACAACCCCAAACACCCCCTTTGCCCCCTCTCAAAAACACCCCTTCCCCACCCCCCAACACACCCCCACAGTACTTCGCACTATATCGGTTATGTCTCCTATATACGGTTGTATCACCATACACTAGACATAAGGACACATATAATAGTTGTCAACCTAACCCCCTGAACTCCGGTTCACCTCCCCGATGTCAGCCACGTGCAACAACCAAAACATCCTTCTCTTTAGCCGCGAAGTCAACACTTTAACCGACCCCAGCAATTGACTTCCTACCGGATGACCAATGTCCAAAACAGCCAACACGCAGTAAATTGCTCGCCGTTATGTTGCAAAGCCGGCTTATGTCAACGTTTTCGCAAAAACAACGCCCTTCTCAACCCTCCCCTTCACCCGACTTCCCAATCTTGTAGTACATCCGAGGCTCCGTCCCGTTAATGATGTTCTTGATTCTCGGCGCGTGTTTTATGAAGATGATCGCCGACAAGATCCCCACCGGTATCGCCGTGTCCGGGAAGACGAATACCCCGACCAACGCCGCCGCCACCGTCCCCAATATCTGACCCGCGACCATCAGCCTCGTCAACGCGACGGTTACCAGGAACGTCGGAATCCACACTCCCGCCAACGCCGGCTCTATGAACAGAAGGACCGGGGCCGCCGTCGCTAACCCTTTGCCACCCTTCAGCTTCAGGAAGATCGAGTAGTTGTGCCCGACTATCGCCGTGATCCCTCCTACGGTCATCGCCAGCTCCGGCTCATAGCCGAACCCCACCGCCACCCCCCACCCCAGCAGCAGCGCCAGCGCCCCCTTTCCCATGTCCCCCAGGAGCACCAGCAGCGTCAATTTCTTCGAGTTCGTCGCCCTCAGCGTGTTCAGCGTCCCGACGTTCCCCGAGCCCAAGGCCATCACGTCCCGCCCCGTGAACCGTTTTACCACTATGACTGCTGTCGGAATCGAGCCAATCACGTAGGCCGCGATTGCGATGGGTATCAACGCTTGGATGGTGGCTTCGTCCATAGAACGCTCCTGTTCGAGGGGTGTATACGCGTGCAGAGGAGACGGGCAATTCTAACATAGCAGATCAGGCGTCCCCGGTCTCGCATCCAATTGTTACACCCAATCACGGGGTGCTAACATGGCGTCAATACACCGCCCAAGAAGCAATCCACAAGAATGAACAAAACAACGCTGCGTTCCACCCTTCTGCTCCTCGTTATTGCCGCCCTCACTTGCGTCCTTATCACCGCAGCCTGTGGCACGGGCGGCGAGGATGTCGTCACCCCCTCACCCACCCCACCCCCCGATCCTTCCGTCATTATCCAGGCCGCCGCCGACCGCTTCGAAGCGCTCCAATTCTTCACTTTCACCATGACCCACGAAAACGGCGGTACACCCATCGCCTTTGGCCTCCTCATGGAGGACGTCACAGGCCAGGTCGTCGCACCGGACCGGCTCAAGGCCGACATCGGCGCCTGGGCGGGTGGCTTCTTCTTCGACGTCTCTCTCATCGCCATAGGTGAGGAAACCTGGCTCACCAACCCCTTCATCGATGAATTCGAGCTGATAGAGAGGGGAATCGTCAGCTCAGCCCTGCTCGACCCCGCAACCGGCATTAGCGGTATCATACGAGACGCCAAGGACCCCGTTCTGGAGGGTGAGACTTCCCTCGACGGTATCTCCACCTATCACATCTCCTCGACCATCGACTCCGGGCAACTGACCTCCATATCCCCCATCGCCGAGTCCGGCTATCCGATCCTCGTGGGCATCTGGGTCGGCCTGGACGACTCCCTCGTCTACAAGATTAGACTGGAAGGCAGGCTCTCCGCCGAAGAAGAACCCGACATCATAAGGACAATCCTGCCCTCGGACTTCGATATCCCCGCCGAAATCGCCCCCCCTCCCCTCGGCTCCAATTCTTGACCGCTTCCCACCCAGCGACGACGCTATCGCACACTGCACCAAAGGAGGCGCGGGGGAGGTCCCATCCCCTCTCCCTCGATGGGAGTCGTAGATGCGCCGAGGCGTGAGGGCTAGGGCCGTAGGCTCGCTGAGGAGAGTGAGGGTGACCCTATGATGAGACTTTTGCATAACTCTGTATTTATTGTGCCGAGGGGCTATTTCACCATTGCACCGCGGGCGGGGCAGGTATCCGCTCATCCTGAGCAGGGTCGAATGGTCGAGTGGATACTGAGAGGGGAGCCTGATTATGGACAGGTTACGCAAATGTCCCTCAATGGGTCGAAGATGCTGAAAGTGTGCCTTTGGCGTGCGCCGAGGCGTGACGTTTGCGTAACCGTCATTCCGAGGCTCCGCGAGGAATCTGGGGCCGGGGACTCCGGATTGGATAACATGTCTCGTATTCCCAATATGTTCCAGCATGAGGGGTTACGCGAAGGCCTCTTAATGGAAGTGGGCAGAGCCTGCACTGACCCTTCCGAAGAGGTGACGGTGATCCAAGAATCGCACCAACACCTACGCATAGCCGCAACCCCATGATTCGCACCCGCTCTCCCTACATCCCCATCCTCGCCGCCTGCTTCGGCGTTTTCATCGCCGCCGACGACCAGGTCGTCGTGGTCACCATCCTCCCCAGCATCATGGGCGACTTCCGCCTGGGCGTCGACGACCTTAGCCAGGTCTCCTGGATCATCACGGCCTATCTGCTTGGCTACACATGTGGAATGCCTCTCATCGGCAAGCTCTCCGATGTCTATGGTCATCGCACTGTCTATGTCGCCGCGATGCTCTTGTTCGCCGTTGGTTCCATCCTCTGTGCTATAGCCAATGACCTCTGGCCCCTCGTCGCCTTCCGAGTCATCCAGGCCGTCGGAGGAGGCGCGGTCATTCCCGTTACCATCGCCATGATCGGCCACCTCTTCCCCCCCGGCCGCCGAGCCCCAGCCCTCGGCATCCTCGGCGCCTCCGCCGAGTTCGGCGGCGTCATCGGGCCCATGTGGGGCGCTCTCCTAGACCACTTCCTCGACTGGCGATGGGTCTTCTGGATTAACGTCCCCCTCGTCGCCGCTTCCATTCTGCTCCTGCTCCTCCTGGTGCCCGGAGGAACTGGCCGGAAGACCCCTGTAGACTACCTCGGCGGCTTCTGGATCATGCTCAGCCTGGTCCTGTTCACCCTGTCCATATCCCGCTGGCCCGACTACCCACCCCTCGCCGCCGCCGGCATCGTCCTTTCCCTGGCTCTGGCCGCCGGTTTCATCTGGCGAGAAAGGCGAATTCCTTATCCCCTCATCCCTCCAAGCCTGTTTCGCCGTGCCACGTTCTCCGGTGCGAACCTCACCCATTTCCTCGTCGGGATCGGCCTAATCATCGCCATGATCAACGTGCCCCTAATAACCAACACGGTCATGGGCAAAGAACCCCTGGAGGGCGGCCTTAGGTTGGTCCGGTTCACCGCCGCGATCCCCGTCGGCGGCATCCTCGGTGGCCTCGCCGTTTCCAGGCTCGGCTACCGGCTCCCGACCGCCCTCGGCCTCGCCCTGGCCGCCGTCTCTTTCTTCTTGATGATGGGCTGGGACACCTCTCTCACCGACCCCGCACTCACCATACACCTCGTCATCGGCGGGTTCGGCTTCGGCCTGGTCATCGCACCAATTGCCGCCGCCGCCGTCGACTCCTCCCCCGCTGCCCATCGCGGGTCAGCCTCGGGCCTCCTCACCGTCATGCGCCTCATGGGAATGACCGTCGGCCTCGCAGCCATCGCCGCTTGGGGCACCGACCGATTCGACATCCTAGTCCGTGACATCGACCTCCCCTTCACAGACCCCGACTACGTCTCCCGTGTCTCGGAGGCCGGTCTTTCCGTCTTCGAAGGTTTCTTCCTCGTCGCATTGGTCGTGTCACTGGTCGCCTTGGTCCCGACCTTCTTTATGAAACGCGTCCCTGCTGATGTAGAATTAGCTGAAAGTCCGCCAAGGCGGGAGGAAGACGGGCCCGGCCCCCCGACTCCCGTCCACCGACCCCAGAAAGATGATCGGTTTGCCAGAAAACAACCCTAACGGAGACGCCACCCCGGCTGATATCGCCGGCGACGCGCTTCCGCACCGGAAAGAAGCCCTTTTTGCTCCGCCCCGGCGTCCTGTAGTTCCCCGTCCCGTGTACGGGCACAAACGGCTCAAGGCTCTCTCTTCCGGGTTACGGGCCCATCTGGGAGCTTGGAGCGTAGAACGCTTTCTGGCGGCATTGCTTTTCATCTCTGTCTTTGGTGTGCTCGGAGTCTTCATCGCCGATACGCTTCTCTGCCCCGAGGGCACAGGTATCCGTTTCTGGGACAGATGTTTTTACGAGGTTATCGGTTTCGGAGTTGGGGGTGGGGTGTTTGGCCTTGTCGCCTTTGTCTATCTCCTCCGGCTCCTTTCCCTTCCGCCTCGACAGCCCAACCGGCCCTGATATGCTACCCAGACATTTTATGAATTCTCACATCACCCATTGGGAGGCCCAATGAATTTTCCAAAAGATACCTACCTGCTTCCGATCGGCCTTGCCGCCGCCGGAATAGGCTACGAAGTCGTCCGACGCGCTGCCTCAGCCGCAACCGCCTTCGTCCCCACAGCCGAGGCCGCCTCCGCCGCCGTGGATGCGCGCCCTTCCATCTGGAACCTTGTCCTGCCTATGCAGCCCCGCATCGCCATCGTCGAGCTTTTCGGCGCAATTCAGGGCGGCGCCAAGGTCGGCGAGTCCGTTCACCTTATCGACAACCTCAAGTCCGACAAACGTATCCGCGCCGTCATCATCGAGATCGACTCCCCCGGCGGCTCCGCCCCCGCCTCCGAGTACCTCTACGGAGCGGTCTCCCGCCTCGCCGCCAGGAAACCCGTAATCGCCTTTGTCAGAGGCGTGGGCGCTTCCGGGTCGTATATGGTCGCCTGCGGGGCCACTAAGATCATTGCACTTCCCAGTTCCATCATCGGCTCCATTGGCGTGATTTCCATCGGCCCCGTGGCCAAAGACCTGCTCAAGCGCATCGGGATCGACGTCACCGTCTCCAAGAGCGGGCCCTACAAGGACATGGGCGCCCTTTACCGCGATCCGACAAAAGATGAGTTGCAGAAGCGGGACGAGTTGATCGGCCAGTTCTTCGACAATTTCGTCGACCTCGTCGCAAGGTCCCGGACCATGTCCCGGGACAACGTCCTCAAATACGCCACCGGCGAGGTCTTCACCGGCAGAAGGGCCGCCGAGTACGGCCTCATCGACGAAGTCGCCGACATGGACAGGGCCATAGAACTGGCATCAGAGCTCGGCGAGGTTCCCCCCAAGGTCATGTATGCCCGACCCAGAAGGCCCCTGTTCCAGAAGCTCTTCTCCCGCATCGGCTCATCCTTCGCCGAAGAAATCGCCGAATCCATCGAATCCCGCCTAGGCGGCTACGTCCACTACCGCTAACCCCCTGCCCCATGTGTTCCGACAGAGGGCTCATCCTCGGCGGAGAATTCCGCTCGCCTTGTCGCAGATCCGCTGAGGCGGAAGCCGAGTCGAAGGGTCTCAAGAGCGGAATGGGGTGGGGTGGCCCTCCCATCTTCATTCCCGCGAAGGCAGTCGGAAATTCCGCCGAGAAGTGAACCCATCCCCAAGGGCAGCGGGGCCGCTCGTGCTGAGCCCGTCGAAGTATGAGCGGTGGGGTCCCTCCCTCCGTCATTCCCGCGGAGGCAGGCTGGAAGTGCGCCGAGGCATGAACCCATCCCCCAGCGGGGCCGCTCACCCTGTCGCAGATCCGCTGAGGCGGAAGCCGAGTCGAAGGGTCGAGCGGGGGTCGGCCCACGTAATGCCAACCCCTCACGGTCACCCGACGCCAAACCACGCCCCACTCAACCGGCCCCCCTACCCCCCACCCCCATACAACCCCGTCTCCGGGAAAAACGCCCGCCACCCGAACCAGAAACTAGTCCGGCCCGCAATCCGCGCCAGCCCATCACCGCTGCCATCCAACGCTTCCAGGCTCGCGTCTCCCACCAGCCACTCTACTCCGTTCTCATCCACCAGCGTCGTTCTTCCCTCCTCGCCAAGAAGGTTCACGAACCTCGCTCCCGTGCGCTCATACGCAACTACGGTTTTTGTCCCCGGATTCCCCACAAGCACTAATTCCGTCCCACCGACTTCGTCATTCACCAGTCCTTCCCTGCCCACAGCCTCCACCGGATATGCCTTCGCCTCTCCTCCGATTTCGATGCCGTACACCACGTCCTTGACCTGTAATCGCTCGTCGTACTCCCCGACCGGGAACCACAGGTCCGGACTCCCGTAGTATTCCGTGTACGCCGCACCCGGGGCCCCTTCTGACGAGTAGTTGCGCTGGTATCCCGTGTTTATGTCTAGTGCCAGTGTGTCGGGGTGCGAGGCCAACCAGTCGCCCCACGTGGTCAGGGTCACAGGCCGTATGTTTAACCGCACTCCCGATTCCAGCAGCGACCCCGTCACCGGCACGCCCGTGAACTGGTTCCACAGACCGCCGGTAGTCAGGTCGTACATTAGTTTGTTGCTGTAGTACAGCAACCCCGAGCTTCTGAATGTGTATGTGTGCCCGTCCACGTCGGTGTCATACAGAATCCCGGACCCGCAGAGAGTGCAGTAGGCAAGGGCCACCGGCACCCCACCCACCACGTCGTTCGCCATCTCGTGCCAGTTCATGATCCGCAGGGGATAGGCCCTTGCGTCTCCGTTAATGGACACGCCGAAGACGCGGTCAGTGCTTTCCAGGTACGCCGCCTCCTCCCCTTCGACCATCGATGGATTCACCAGTGACGGGATTGATCTCGACGACCCATCGTCCTGTAACACCCCGCCCCACACCAGGAACCGCAGGTCCAGATCAATCTTCGCAGGGTCAATGAGTTCATCGTCACCCGTGGTGAAGTAGCTCCTGAACGGTGGATCGATATCGCTCAGCAGGTCCACTTTCCACCGAAAATAGCCCTCCGGCAGCTGTAGGTCGGGTTGTTGAGCCAGCCATTCGACCCACGCCTTGCCGTCGTATTCGATACTCTGGCCCGAGAGCTGTTGCATTACGGGAATTACCTGCTCCACGTTGAAGAGCAGTTCATTACGAGTCAACGGCACCTGGATAAAGTCCGTCAGCGCAGCAACAAACGCCGGGTCCCCCGAATCCGCGATCTCCCGAAGAGCAGTTTGAGCAGTGAGATTTCCGGGGTTGCTCAACCGGTCATGGCTAAACCGGTGCAGAAGGTCTGGCTTTCCGCTCTCGTCCGTCTCCTCCTGGACAGTGGGATCGGGCTCGGAGGGCACAGGCGTCTGCGTTTCAGTAGACGGTGCTTCCGTAGCCCCGGGACTCGACACCAGCACCGGTGTAAGCTCCACAACCGGGGTTGGCTCCTCCCCCTCCCCCCCACTCCCACACCCCACAATCACCCCCAGCAACGCCAGCAGTACCACCGCAGTGACTATGGCCAGGACCATCCCTTTTCGATTACTACGAAGACGATTGAACATCAATGGAGCACCGCCTTGTTGAAAGTTCGGGCGCGCTAGTCTATCACCCCCCTCCCCTTGTGACACGAACCCCTTGCCACCTTGGCCTGTTGTCCCCTATCGTTACAGAACATTTATTCGATAAGGAAGGTGCCAACCCCATGCCCAGAGGAGGAAAGCGCCCCGGAGCCGGCGCACCCAAAGGAAATCTAAACGCCATGCGGCACGGCGGAGAATCCAGGTATGTCCAGACACAACTCATCCCGGCTCTTGCCCCCTTCCCCGAGTTGCAGCGCTGGTTAATCAACTATCAGCGACGGCAAATGCGGACGAAGGCCGGCTCCCGCTCCGGTGCCTCCCGTGTCCTTGCCACTCTCATTGCCCTTATCCAATTGCCTCCAGGCCATCCCACTAGGAAGACCCTCGTGGATCTGGATGCCGCCCTCGCCGCCTCCCCCATCCCCATGGAGACCCTTGAAAAAGTTTTTCTGAAACAATCATACAGTCACGGAAACTACCAGAATCAATCAGAGTCAATCAAAGTCCCCTGATTGGCGCGCCTTTCCCCCGTGCTTTAAGATATCCCCGAGACTACAAACCCCTAGCCCTATATCAAACCCAACTTGCACACCCAAGACCACATCTCACTCACGACCTCCCATCGCCTCCAGGCAGCAGGCGTCTGGCTGGCTAAAGGCCTCCTGGTTCTGGCAATCGGCTTACTTATCGGTGCGATTGCCGGGGCGCTTTCAGGAGCCGTTCTGGGCGCTTTGATGGGCCTCGTCCTGGGAGGTTCTGCAGAAGTATTGCGGGTTGCCGCAGCGGTGGCAGTCATCGGCATAGTCATCGGTATCTTGGCCGGCTTTTTGACCATCCTGATGACGAGTCTGGGGATCGGCGTAAAGTACCTCATCGCCGCCATCGCCACCACCATCGGTGCGGTCGTAGGTGTGTTCCTGGGCGGATTTGAAGGGGCGGGCATCTTCGCCGCAGTCGGCGCAGCTACCGGCGGACTCTTCATTCTCGCCCTTAGCCTCGACCCCCGCACCCGCCCCACCCCCACCCCCGAGTCTTGAAACACTATCATTATGTCTAGCTATATAACGCGAATGTCTTCCCCATCCCCGGAGTGGGGGGCGTCCAGTCCCCTCTCCCTCACCCCATGCCATCCGGAGGTACCGCCATTAACCAAGTCATTCCGAGGCACCACCTTTGCCATGTCATTCCGAGGCTCCGCGAGGAATCTAGGATTTGCCCACCCACCTCTCTCATCCCCACGCCCCCTCCTCTCCCCTCAACCAGGCCTCTGCGTACCCAGCGCTGAGGGGCCGGGGCCGCTCGTGCTGAGCCGCGTCGAAGTATGAGCGGGGGGTGAGCGGATAGGTAAACTGGATGGCACACTAGATGCGATCTGCAGCTCTGCAAAGGTCCCACGCAACCAAACCCCGAAAGGCGGTAACACCATGACAGCCCAGGTTATCGACGTAGACGGCCACATCCTCGAACCCGCTTCCCTCTGGTACGACAACATCGCCCCCGAATTCAAGTCCCGCGCCCTCCGCATCGAGATCGACGAGGAGGGCCTCGAGTACTGGAGCTTCGATGGAAAGGTGATCAGCACCTACTCCAAGGGCCGAAGCACCAACGTCGCCGCCATAGGCACGACCCGCGAGTGGCGCAAGGAGCACGTCTTCGAAAAGCGCGACATCACCTGGGAGCAGGCCCTCGCCCGTGTCCCCGGAGCCTGGAACCCCGACGAGCGGGTGAAGATGATGACCGCCGAGGGCATCGATATGAGCATCCTCTACCCCACTCTCGCCCTCGCCTTCGCCCGCATGAAAGACGCCGAGCTCTCCGCCGCCTATTGCAGCGTCTACAACGACTGGATCGTCGACTTCTGCTCCGCCCACCCCGACCGCCTGATGCCCGCTCTCACCCTCCCCTGGCACGACGTCGACCTCAGCGTCCGGGAGATGCAGCACTTCTCCGGCCTCGAAAAGAAGGCCGTTCAGGCCCCCTCGGGCCCTGCCAAGGACATATCCTTCGGCGCAACCCACTGGGACCCCCTGTGGGCCGAGCACCAGGAACAGGACATTCCCGTATCCCTCCACGTCGGCTCCGCCGGCACCTCCGCATCTAAGCTGCTGCACCCGGAGATTAAGCACCCGTCATGGTGGACCTTCACCGTCGAGTCCACCGAGCTAATGAACAGCTTCTGCAGTTTCTTCCAGGGCACGGTATTCGACAGGTTCCCCGACCTCAAAATCCTCATCCTCGAATCAGGCTGCCTCTGGATGCCCTACTTCCTCGAGAGAATGGACGAGACCTTTGAGCTGATCGGCTTCACCACCGACTTGAAGAACAAGCCCAGCGATTATTTCAACGAACGAGGCTGGATTTCCATGGAACCCGACGACGAGCTAGGTGCCGCTACAGCCAAGCTCATGGGCGCCGACAGGCTGGTCTGGGCCTTCGACTACCCCCACAGCGATTCCTGCGAAGAACCCGTGGCAAGACTAAGAGAGAGCCTCAGCGAGCTTTCCCCCGAGGACCAGGCCAAGGTGATGGGCCTCAACGTCCGGGACATTTATGGCCTTTAGTTCTTGCGCCTGAATCCGTTGGCGGTCACCAGGACCCCGGACACGGCTATCGCCGCCGAGAATGAGCAAGTGATGAGCATCGCCAGCCGCAAGTCTCCGGTCGTGTCCTGCAAAAAGCCCGTAAGGGCCGGGCCGATAGCCCCTCCGGCAAGTAGGCATGTCTCGATGAAGCCTATGCCTACGGCTATGTCCCGCGCCCCGAATCCTGGCAGCCTGTAGGGCAGCGTCCAGACAAAGGGAACTAGGGAAAACCCGATCCCGTGCATAAGAGCGAAAACGATAAGTAACGGCATGCTTCCCGTCCAGGCCATCCCCACCGAGCCCACACAGACCAATGTCCCCAATACCGCGATGGATGGGCCCATAAAATCCCTGTGAGCCCACTTCGCCACGAAATACCCTACCGCCACGCTCCCGGTGCCCTCCACCATTGCCGCCATCGCGAACATCTGCCCGGATGTCTTGACGGAAAAGCCGTACTCTTCCAGGAGCAGCGTGGGCCAAAAGGTGATCAGGGAGCTCCACGTCAGGTTCAGCCCCATCATCCCCAGCCCTACCACCCACAGCACGCGGTGCCGCCCGAGGGTCTTGCCTAAGTTGAGGGACTCTTTACCCCCCAGCGCCGCCGACGCCGCCGCTCCCTGACGTCGGCCCTGCACCGCCCACGCGATTGTAAATACGAATATCGGCAGTGAGCTTATCAGGATTACCAGCCTCCAATTGCCATCCAGCCATTCGAGGACAAAAGGAAGAAGCCCCAGGGCCATCAAAGCTGCGATCCCGTAGGTTCCGTTGAATAAGCCATTGGCGAAGATGATCTCGCGCCTCGGAAACCACTGGTTTATTAGCAGCGTACGCGCCGGATGCATCGCCGCGGCAGCCTGTCCGAACAGCCACCGGCTTATCAGTAATATTGCAAAGACCGGCGCCCATGCCTGCCCGACCCCAAACACGCTCATGGCAACAAGCGCCCCCAGCAGCACAATCCTCCCGCTGTACCGTGACAGCACGATACTCAACGGCAGTGCCAAAACTAGGTTCCCGAACAGCGCCGACGACCCCAGCAATCCCTGCATGGTAGGAGAAAGTCCCAGGTCTTTGGAGATGGAGGGGAGCATGACGCCCAATGAGAGGAC
Source organism: Dehalococcoidia bacterium (assembly GCA_965222055.1). Classification (GTDB taxonomy): domain Bacteria; phylum Chloroflexota; class Dehalococcoidia; order Plut-88900; family Plut-88900; genus Plut-88900. The sequence continues at coordinate 1,392,601 of CBDCTF010000007.1, read as the reverse complement.
GAATAAGACGACCGTGCCATTGGCCAGCCCCAGGTGCGTTAAGACCACCCACCGAAACCTGATCTTCTCCTCAGTGTCGACGCCGAGCGCCTGTGAATCTACCGTCATTACTCGCTTTCTATCCCCTCTCCCTCAACAAACCCCTCGCAAACCGCCCATCCCTAAGCGCCGATACAGGGTTCCTGTCCCCTCTCCCTCGATGAGACCTTTGCGTAACTCATTGTGTTGTGATTTTGGGGTGTCTGAGTTGCTGAGGCCGGTGATTCTATGCCTTGGGACGGGGGGGTCCGGTGTTGGATAACAGCCCCGAACGGCCCCCGGGGGCCGGTTCAACGGCAGAGGTTCTTGCGTAACCCACTGGCTCCCTCACTTCCTCATCTTCCATTCAGGACTATCCGGTCCGCTCTGCGCAGGTTGTACGCCATACACTTCAACCACATCTCCGTTGCATTCCGTTCCAACCCTATGTAGCGCACCCGACTGTACCCGTATGTCCGTTTCAGCGTGCCGAACACCTTCTCCACTCTGGCCCTCACCCTCGATATCAGCTCGTTCCGTTCCTTATCCTCTTCGCTAACTTCAGGATGATGCTTGTTCCCCCTCTTCATAATCCCGTCCCCTATCCCCATAGACTTCAGCCTCTGCCTCCTCGCATGCGTGTCGTACGCCCGATCAGCGTACACCGCCCCCTCGTCTCCCATTATCAACTCGTCGGCCACCTCCGTGTCGTTTATGTTGGCCGGTGTCAACACCGCCTTCCGTATCAGCCCACTTCCCTCGTCCACCCCAACATGCACCTTGTACCCGTAGTAATGCCGTCCCCCCTTACGTGCCCATGCCGCATCCTTATCCGTAGCCTCTTCTATCTTTGACACCCGCCTCCCCTGGGACTCCACCAGCGTCGCATCCATCAGTGTCCCTGCCTTCACCATCAATCCCTTCTCCTCTAGCTGTCTGTTCAACTCTTCCATCAACCCTTCCCCTACCCCTCTCTCCGTCAACATGGCACGGAACCGGCTGATCGTAGAGTGATCGGGAGTCTCATCCTGAAGGCCCAACCCCACAAACCGCCGGAACGATATCCGGTCCCCCAGAGCCTCCTCCATCTGAGGATCCGACAGGTTGTACCACTGCTCCAGCAATAGCACCTTCACCATCGTCAGCGGTGGATAGCTCGGCCTCCCCTCACATGCCGAGTAGACTCCCGTCACCAATCCGCCGAACCGTCCCCAGTCCACCGCATCGTCGATTCGTTCCAGCCGTTGGTTGTTGCCTAATGTCTCAGGCAACAATGATTCTGCTAATGACGGTTGGCCCATGTCTCGGTGCATGCCACTCTCCTCATACATGGAAACTTTTTCACCTTATTTTTGCCCTCATGCCTGAGTTATGCAAAGGTCTCATCGAGGGAGAGGGCTAGGGTGAGGGTGATTCTCCTCTCTTCTCCGTCATTCCGGCCCCCGAGCCGGAATCCATCCCCAGGGGCGGGGAATTCCGCTCGCCCTGAGCCGAGTCGAAGGGTCTCAAGAGCGGAATGGGCGGGGTGTCCCGTCCCCACGCCCGGCAGTTACGCAAATGACCCTTGATTAGAGAGCGAGGGTCATATCAGATGATAAGTGAAGGGTGCATCTGTATTGATGGAGCTAGCCGTAGTAGTGCGCAGTTGCTCAAGCCCTACCCAGCCAGCCCGCAAACCAGAATCTGGTGATTATCCCCCGACTTAAAGCGCCTGCACTCGAAATCACCGTACTTGGCCCGCACCTCGAACCCGTTGTACTTAAGCAGAGCCTCCAGCTCCAGCGGGAAGTACATCCGAATGCTGATCTGCTCGGTCGGCTGCTCTTCCACGCCCGGCAGCGAGTAGTGGAGCGTCAGGTGCTGGACCTGAGTGGCCCTGTCATAGATGCTGCTGAAGTCCACCCGCACCGTCTCATCGCCGTCTGGATGCGCATACTCCAGGAATGGCGACCTCTCCCCCTCCCCCCGATTCAGAATCTCCATCGAGGGGTTGTACAGCTCCATTATGAACAGGCCTCCCGGCGTTAGATGCTCCTTGACCCGGGACAGGCACTCCTCCAAGTCCTCAATTGTCAACATGCGGGAGATGCTCTGGGACGGGCAGATGACAAGGGGGAACGTCTTCCCAAGCGAGAAGTGCCGCATGTCCGCCTTCGCCCACTCGGCGTCGAGCCCCTCCTCCTCGGAGTTCCTCTCCGCCTGCTCCAGCATCGATTCCGCCAGGTCGATACCCGTCACCTCAAACCCTTCACGAGCCAGCGGTATCGCGATCCTTCCCGTCCCGCAAGCCAACTCCAGGATCGGCCCCCCGTAACGCCTCGCCTGCCCGACCCAGAAATCGATGTCTTCCGTAAAGTTGCTATAGGCCAGATCGTAATGTCGTCCGTCCAGATAAATACGTTGCAGGTTGCTGGGGATCATCAGCGCAACCTAGCTCGCAACACCAACGTCCTGCGCCTCAGCGAAGAAGTCGATGCGCGCCTGCTCATCGAGAGCTCTGTCGGGCCCGAGGTAAAACGCATGGAGGTGTCCAAAGGGGTCCAGCTTCATCTTGGGCACCACCCGGGAACGCAGGTCCCGAGATTTGGGGTCCATCAGCAGATGGGAAGTCCATACCTCGAAAGTGTGGTTGATCCCGTAGAACGCGTCATGAGCGGCAGCGTACGAGTTGCCCGCCTGTTCCCAGTCCTGACTAGAGACCAAAGCGTCCTTCAACAACCGGGCATCCCGCAAGCTGGTCGAGAGTCCCTGTCCCCAGGTCGGGTCCCCCGTCGAGGCCGCATCCCCGATTAACGCAATACCGTCCTTAAAGGGGTGATCGACCCACGCGTGCGCCCCATCGAAAGTGGCAAGAGGCCCAGCCGGCCTCGCCCCCGAGAACACATCCTCCGGCGCGCCGGTCTTCAGAAACCCCTCAATGAAGTGTTCTTCGTCTTTCGCGCCGCTGAGTCTATAGCCTGCATCCCAGCGATGGCATAAGTAGGCCCGCACCCGGCCACGGCCCTGTGGAAACAGTATGGCCGCCAGGCCCGCGTTGGGGTTGGCCCAGTGGTGCGCCGCATCATCAGCTACACCCATGTCGTCGAAGAGCAGTCCGGCCACCAGGTTGGAGTCCGGGTCCTTGTTCACCTGAAATCCACCAAGTGCCCGGGTCTGCGAGGCCCGTCCATCCGCCCCCACCAGCATCCGGCAAGTCACCTTCTCGGAGAGTTCCCCATCGACTCGCACCGTTAGGCCCCCTCCCTGCCTCTCCAACTCCTTCACCCGAGTCCCTCGCAACACCGTAACCCCTGCCCCCATCGCTGCCTCGATCAGGCTCTTCTGCAGCGTCGGGTGGTAGAACGTAAGCGCCGATACACCCGCGCCCGTGTCGTTCACCAGGTCGCCGTGGAACATCCGCTTTGGGCCTCCGTACATATCCAACCAGAGGACCCGATGTCCCCCCGCCCCGACTATGTCGTCGTAGATTCCCAAGGCTGTCGCCTCGACCACGCCCCACGGGAAGATGAACTCCCCCCTGACCCTGTCCCTGAACTCCGTGGTCGCCTCGACCAGCAGTACGCCGTACCCGGCTCTCGCCATAGAAACAGCGAGACTCGCCCCCGCGATTCCCGCACCGGCCACTACCAGATCGTAAGTGTTCCCGCTCTTGTCTTTATTACCGTTATGTACAGTAGCCATTCCTAAGGTCCTGTTCCCTTATGTCCTCGTCGCGCAGGGCCGGGTCTCCGTATCCCCCACCCCCCGCCGCGTAGCAAAGAATCGTGTCCCCCGGCTTTACCGGCACACCCGTCTCCTTCGAACGGAGCACCCTCTCCCCGCCGTCTTCCGACACGATGCTGTATCGATGGGCCCAACCCGGACGGCCTCCCAGCAGCCCGAAAGGCGGGTTAACAATCCCGTCTCCAGCCGTGTTCATCCTGGCTCCGGGTTCTCCCTCATAGACAAGCTCCACCACGCTCCCGAGACCACCCCTCCACCGCCCATCGCCCGCGGAATCGGGCAGCAGTTCGTAGCGGGGTATGAAGAAGGGGAACCGCTCTTCTGTGACCTCCACGCTGGGGCTCCTGATGCCCCCCGCCACGTTGATCTCCCCGACGTTCGACCACCCGTCGAACCCATCGGATGCCCCACCTCCCCCGCGCCCGAGGAAGAAGTGCCAGATGAACCTCCTGCCGGTCTTGGGGTCTTCGCCTGTTATCGCATACCTCAAGCGGCGGGAGAACCCGGCGGTCACGGCGTCTGGCACGGCATTTACCATGGCCCGGAAGACCGCCTCGACTATCTCTTCGCCGCAGTGGTTGGTGCTCATCGTCACCGGAGCCGGCGGGTTCGGGTTCACGATCAGCCCCTTCGGCGCGATCACGGTGATGGGTCTCATCGACCCCTCGTTCCTCGCCACGTCAAAGGGCGCCATGTACATCAGCGATACGTGGGCCAGTGAGCGGGTGTTCGCATATGCGCTGTTTATGAATCCCGTGACCTGCTTGCTCGACTCGCTCAGGTCGATGGTCATTCTGTCCCCGGCAATGGTCACCGTCGCCCGGATCGGCACCATCTTCGCATCGAAGCCGTCGTCATCGATGAACGATTCACCCTTGTACACGCCGTCGGGCCAGTTGGAGATCATTTCCCTCACCTGCACCTCAGTCCCGTGCAGTATCTCGTCCACTGCCCGGCTAAGCCCTTCTGCGCCATATCGTTCCAGCATGGCAATGATCCGCCGAGCCGCTATCCTCACCGATCCAAACTGCGCCTGAAAGTCCCCGAGGAAGTTCTCCGGATGTCGCACGTTCGCCGAAAGCATCTGCAGCACGTCGTCTCTGGCAACTCCCCTCTCGATCAGCTTCAGGGGTGGTATGCGTATACCCTCCTGGTATATCTCACTGGCCGAGGGGTTATACCCTCCGTGGGTCGCCCCACCGACATCGCTGTGATGGGCGCGGTTTACAGCGAAGAACCGGAGCTTGCCTTCGTAGAAGATCGGTTGGATAACAGTGATGTCGGGTATGTGGCTTCCCCCGAAATACGGATCGTTCAGGGCGTACATGTCCCCATCGTATATCCGGTCTCCGAAGTACTGCTTGACCGCGGCCGCAGCCAGGGGTAACGCGCTTATGTGGACCGGTATTCCCTCGCCCTGGGCCACGAGCTGGCAGTCCGCATCGATTATCGCCGTCGAAAAGTCCCGGCTGGAGTTCAGGATCTGCGACATCGACGTCCGGATCATCACCTCAGCCATCTCCAGCGCAATGGTGTTCAACCGGCTCTCAACCACGGCAACCGTGATCGGGTCCGGCTTGACACCCTCACCCTTGTCGGTCTCTACCTCGTCCTCTTCTATAGCCACCTGCATCCTCATGCCGCCGTAGCCGTCGGCCACTGCCCTGTCCCCTGCTTGCAGCAATATCGTCGTGAAGTCCGACTCCACGATCGCCGGCCCCTCCATCTCCCACCAAGCAGGCATTTTGTCCATGTCGTAGACCGGGACATCTGCCCACCCGCTGAGGTATACGCTCCGCTTACCCTTGAGCGCGTCCTCTAGCCTTCCCTTGCCCTCAGGCTTGGGCAAGTCCACCGGCTCAAGGGCCCCGAACACCGAGGCCCGCAGCGTCACCAGCCTGACCTCCTGGTCCGACTGCTGATAGGAGTACAGCTCCTGGTACCGCCTGTGAAGGTTCGCCGACAACTGTTCCAATATCGCCGAGTCATCCTGCGACAGGTCTGGCACCGGCACGTTGACCTCGAATATCTGGTCCAGATAGCGCATGTCCGCAGACACCGACACCCGGATATCCTCGTCCACCACACCCTGCTCCCGCAGCCTGTTCTTGCCCCTCTCTCCCATCTCGTCCGATAACCGGCGCACCTCTCCTAGGTCGATGCTGTCCAAGCTAACTGGGTGCGACAGCGAGAAATCGTACCGGAGGTCCGTCGAGAGCATTCCGTAGGCAGACTGCACCGGCGCCGTGGATGGCACGTATATCCTTTCGATGTGTAGCTGACGGGCCATCTCGCTTACGTGCAGCCCCGCCGACCCCCCGAAAGCCAGCAGTGAGAAGTCCCGTGGATCGACCCCCCTTCTCGCCGCCAGCAGCCGTATCCCCTCCGCCATGTTCGTCGATACAACTTGATGCACACCAAACGCAGCCTCCACCGTCGACATCCCCAGCCCGACAAGCTCCTTATCTAGTGCCTCTTCCGCCTTTGCCCTGTCCAACGACTCCCGTCCCCCCAGGAAATTCGTCTCCGAAAGGAACCCGAGCGCCAGGTTGGAGTCCGCTACCGTAGGCTTGTCGCCGCCCTTGCCGTAGCAGGCGGGCCCCGGCTCGGCGCCCGCGCTCTCCGGCCCGACCCTCAGAATCCCCCCGGGATCGACTCGCGCGATGCTGCCGCCCCCCGCCCCGAGGGTGTGAATGTCGATCATCGGCACCGCTATCTTCCACCCCGCCTCGAACTGCTCCGTCGTCACGTGGGGAACGCCGTCCTCTATCAGGGATATGTCGGTGCTCGTTCCGCCCATGTCGAACCCAATCAGGTTGGCCTCTCCCACCAGGTCGCCGTAGCTCTTGGCCCCGGCCACCCCACCCGCCGGCCCCGACAGGATCGCCTTTACCGCCTGGTTCTTCGCATCATCAATGGGTGTCACACCGCCGTTGGACTGCATAATCAGGATATCGTTGGAATCGCTGAATGCAGCCAGCCGCTCATTTAGACGGGTCAAGTACCTTCCGAAGACCGGCCCGACATACGAGTTGACCACTGTCGTGCTCAGCCTGTCGAACTCCTTGATCTGGGGCAGGATTTCGTGAGAAAGAGACGTGTACAGCCCCGGAGCCAGCGCTTCAATGACCTCGCCCACCCGACGCTCGTGCTCCGGGTTGAGATACGAGAATAAGAAGCATACTGCCAGCCCTTCGACACCCTCTTCCAACATTCCTTTCACCGCCTCCGCCACTGCCGCCTCATCCAACTCCGTCTTTATCGACCCATCCGCCCGAGTACGCTCCGGCACCCCAATCCGCAGGTAGCGAGGCGCCAGGGCCTCCATCTGCTTCATCCTCAGGTTGTACCGATCCTCCTTCATCCCCTCCCGCATCTCCAGCAGGTCCCTGAACCCGCCCGTGGTGATTAGCCCCACCTTGGCCCCTTTTCGCTCCACCAGCGTGTTGGTGGCAACAGTGGTGCCGTGAATGATCATCGACGTGCCGGACAGCAGTTCAGTGATCCCCAACCCGTAGTCTTGGGCCACGTCCAGCAGACCGTTCATGACTCCCTCGGAGGGGTCCTGGGGAGTGGAGGGGGTCTTGTACAACCGGGGCGCTTCTCCCGGCCTCGTGACCACCAGGTCAGTGAAAGTGCCCCCTACGTCGATTCCGATTTTGAACATGTCTAGTCCTTGCCCGGCGTGCTGGATTTCGGGGTATTATTACCCGTCAGCCCGATTTGTTCAATCGACTTACACAACCCTAGACAACCGAATGAAACCCCAGTAACCCACAAAGGAAGCCGCCTGGCACAAGTTGGTCGACTACATTCTCGGCTATCAGGCCACCTGGATCACCGATATCGGCCTGAAGGCCGGGCTGTTCAAGGCCATCTCCGAGGCAGGTTCCCTCGGTACGACCGAAAACACCCTCGCCGAGACCCTTGGCTTCTCATCCCGCTACGTCGGCATCTGGTGCCGCGCCGCCTACGCCTTCGAGATGTTGGACTGGGACGAGGCCTCGGGCTATAGACTCGCTCCCCACATGGACTCCCTCCTCCTGAATCCAACCGACCCCCTTTTCCTCGGCGGCAGGATCCAGTTCAACGCCGCACTTCACCAGGACTTCCACGCTTTCCCCAACTACCTGCCAACCGGCGGCGTATGGCCCAGAAGTGAGCACGAACCCTGGCTCCTCGAGGCCCTCAAGAACATGACCAAGCCCGACTACGCCGTCATCACCGACGCTGTTCTCCCGCAAGTCATGAATACTGACGACCCGACGGCGTTGGACATCGACATCCTGGACATTGGCTCCGGAGCAGGTTACGGCGTCGTACACTATGTAAAGCGTTTCCCCAAATCCCGTGTCCTCGGCATTGAGTACGATGCCCCCAGCGCTGCCCTCGCCGTCCAAACTCTCGCCGAGTCCGACACAGGCGGCCGCGCCCGAGTAATCCAAGCCGACGCCAACGCCATGGACTACGACTCCGCTTTCGACGTAGTCACCATGAACGTCACTCTCCACGAAGTCGGCGGCCCCGACTCTTACCGTAACGTCCTCTCCCGCGCTCACCGAGCCCTGCGGCCCGGGGGCGTCATCGTCGTATCCGAGCTTCCCTATCCTGATTCACCAAGGGACTACCGTGGCAACCCGGCCTATCAGATGATGGCCGGCGTCCAGCTCCACGAAACCCTCGTCGGCTGCGGTATGATTACCCAGGGCGAGTTGCGTAACCTTCTCAATTCCACGGGCTTCCGGGACATCAAAGCCCCGACACATCCCCTCCCCACCCGCTTCATACTTACAGGCAGAAAGTGAACATAGTTGCATAGCTTAGGAGACTGACATGGATTTCGGAGTAGTATTCCCACAAACAGAGATCGGCCCGGACCCCGAGAACGCCAAGGAGTTGATCCAGGCCAGCGAGCAGATGGGCTTCGAAGGCCTGGTCGTCTACGACCACGTCGTCGGGGCCAACACTGACTTCTACAAGAACAGCGGAATCGACTTCTTTTACGACATAGACAGCAACTTCCACGAGATTTTCGTGCTCCTGGGTTGGGCTGCGGCCATCACCCAGCGCATCAAGCTCATCACCGGCATAGTCATTCTGCCTCAGCGTCAGACCACCTTGGTGGCCAAACAAGCGGCAGCGATAGACGTTTTGAGCGGTGGCCGCCTTGTCCTCGGCATCGCCGTGGGTTGGAACCCCGTTGAGTTCGAGGCCCTCGGCGAGGATTTCCACAACCGTGGCAAGCGCATTGAGGAACAGATCGACGTGATGCGGGCCCTCTGGACAAAGAAGGTCGTCAACTACCAAGGCCGCTGGCATACCATCAGGCAGGCCGGAATCAAGCCGTTCCCGGTTCAGCAGCCCATCCCGCTATGGATCGGAGGAGACGCCGACCCCGTGCTGAAGCGCACCGGCCGTCTCGGCGACGCATGGTTCCCCACCACCGACCAGCCCGGCAATGCCAAGCATAAGATCGAGATGATCCGCGTGGCAGCCCTTGAGGCAGGCCGAGACCCCTCGGAAATTGCCATCGCCGTCCAGATCAACCTCGAAGCTGTCCCCATGACAAACGTCGCCGACTACGTGAGAGCATGGCAGGAGATCGGCGCATCCAAGTTCTACCTGGACACAATGCATTGCGGCTTCGACTCAGTAGCCAAGCACCTGGACGCCTTCAGGGAGTACAACGAAATCACCTCCGCCCTCTCCTAACCCCACCCCTCCGTCATTCCGGCCCCCGAGCCGGAATCCATCCCCGGGAGGGGCCGGGCTCCCTCCCCTGTAGGGGCAATCCCTAGCCCTGGGGTGGAGTGGCCGCTCACCCTGAGCCGAGTCTAAGGGTCGAGCGGGGTGGTGGAGGGGCCGCTCGTGCTGAGCCCGTCGAAGTATGCGCGGGGGGTGGGGCCCTCATAGGACTCTCGCGAGTGAATAGCCTTACCCAAGCGAGCCCCTTTTACCCTGTCATTCCGAGGCTCCGCGAGGAATCTAACGCGCTCGCCCACCTTTCACCTCCATTAAAGCCCTTCAACACTAGCTCAATCATCCCGGCCCCCTCCGTCATTCTCGAGAAATCGGGAGTCCAGAGGGGGTCGGGTGGCCGCTCGTGCTGAGCCCGTCGAAGTATGAGCGGGGGGTGGGGCCCACGTAGGATTCTCGCGGGTGTATAGCCTTACCCAAGCGAGCCCCATTTACCCTGTCATTCCGAGGCTCCGCGAGGAATCTAACGCGCTCACCCACCTTTCACCTCCATTAAAGCCCTTCAGCACTGGCACATCATCCCAACCCCCACCCCCCCTCCATCATTCCCAAGAAATCGGAATCCAGGGGCGGGTGGAAGGGCCGCTCGTGCTGAGCCCGTCGAAGTATGAGCGGGGTGGGGCCCACGCCTATGCCTCCGACACCCCCGTTGACGCCACCCAACCCCAAAGCTACACTCCCATTACACTTAGAGACCATGCAGTACCACCCACAACCCCCAACACCTGAGACCTCAAATGCGCTTTGACATCACCCTCTACACCCACGTAGGCGAGCCCTACCCCTGGGAAAAGATAGTCGACGAGGCCGAGACCCAAATCAAATTCGCCGACCAGGCCGGATTCACTACCTTCTGGATGGCCGAGCATCACTTCGCGTGGGACGGATGGTACAACTCCGCTCCCAACCCCATCCTGATGGGCACCAAGCTCTCCCGACTAAGTGACAGGCTCAGGTTCGGACAGTGCGGCGTTGTCCTACCGGACTGGCATCCCCTCCGCGTCGCCGAGGACATCGCCCTCATGGACCAGTTCACCAAGGGCCGCGTCGACTTCGGCATCGCCCGTGGCATCGATACCCGTGCCTCCATCCAGTTCAACCTCAACGCCGATAGGCGCAACCAGGAGTCCAACTACGCCCTCTTCGCCGAGTCCCTGGACGTCATCACCGGCGCTTGGACCCAGGAGGCCTTCAGCCACGAAGGCAGGTTCTACAAATTCCCCGTCCCCGGCTGGATAGAGGCCAACCCCATGGTCCAAAATCCTGACTACCACGCCCCCGACGGCGAGATGAAGGCCATGGGCGTCTTCCCCAAACCCTTCCAGAAACCCCACCCCCCGATCTGGCAAATGGCCGACTCGCCGGGATCCCACAGGTTCGCCGGAAGCCGGGGCATGGGAGTCTTCTGCCAGTCCATATCCATCGGCAAGATAAAGGAGGCCTGGACCGCCCACAACGAGGCGATGTCCAAGGCCCAGAACCGTGAGGTGCCTTTCGGGGAGAAGCTGTGCATCGTCAGGCCCACCTACGTCGCCGAGACCTATGAGCAGGCCATCGCCGACGTGAGTTGGGGCTCGAAGCAGCTCGGGGCCTGGTACTCCCACAACCCCGTCAAGGCCTACTCCGCCATGGCAACCGCGGATGAGCTCGACCCCGGAGACTTCGACCTCCCCTGGCTCGACTTCCAACTCAAGCACGGCCTCGTCTGCGTCGGCACCCCCGACACCGTCTCTGAGCAGATCGAAAAACTCCAAAGCTCAGTTAACTGCGGACACATGGCCCTCTTCCTCAACTTCCCCGGCCTCACCTTCGAAAAGACCATGCGCAGCCTCACCCTCTTCGCCGAGCAGGTTATGCCCCGGTTCCTCTAGTCCCCTAACTCCGCCCCCTCCGCCAGGCCTTGGCAAGACCCTCCCCCAAAGGGGCGGGTGTGGTGTCCGGTACCCTCTCCCTCGATGGGGAGAGGGCTAGGGCCGTAGGCTCGCTGAGGAGAGTGAGGGTGATTCCCCCAAGCCGACCCGTTTGCCCACCGCCCACCCTAACCTTGTTGAATGCTCGCCGTGGAGAGTGAGGACGGTATCTCCCAATCGGTAACCTGCAGCTGCACAATGCAAGGAACTTGCGTAATGACCCATAACCGGCCCAAGTCGCCGATGGTATATAATCACCGCGGCGGCACCCCGCTTCAACATCAGCGGACACTGGACTCGGGAGACTAGGTATGCGGTTCGACTCCACTCCTTACTACCACGTCGGCGAGGACTACGACTGGGAAACCCTCGTTGACGAGATGCGAGAAGAGGTCCGGCTCATGGACCAGGGTGGCTTCACCGGTACCTGGCTAGCCGAGCACCACTTCGCCTGGGATGGCTGGTACCGAGCTTCCCCCAACCCCATCCTTCTCGGAGCAGACCTGATCAACGAAAGCGACCGGCTGCGCGTCGGCCAGTGTGGCACCATCCTCCCCGACTGGAACCCCATCCGCGTCGCCGAGGACATCGCCCTACTGGACCAACTCACCAGAGGCCGGGTAGATTTCGGAGTAGCCCGAGGCATTAACAATCGTGCCACCATCCAGTTCCGGGAAGAAGCCGACCGCCGAAACGAACAGCACCGCTCCCTCTTCAACGAGACCCTCGAAGTCATTCTCGGCGCTTGGCGGGACGATGCCTTCTCCTACAAGGGTGAGTTCTTCACCTATCCCGCTCCCGGCTGGCAGGAGACTAACCCCTTGGGCCGCGACCCCAGGTTCCACACCGAAACCGGCGAACTCAAAGCTCTGGGCCTCACCCCGAAGCCCTTCCAGCGGCCCCACCCTCCCGTCTTCAACATGGTTGAGTCCTCAAGCTCCCACGCCTACTCGGCCCGCATGGGCATCGGAGCCATGTGCTTCTCGATCTCCCACGGGCGCATCAAGGACGCCTGGCGGGCTTACAACAACGCCGCCTCGGAAACAGCGGGCCACGATGTGCCCTACGGGCAGAACCTTGCCGTTATGCGGCCCACCTATATAGCCGATACATATGAGCAGGCAGTCGCCGACGCCCGGGAGGGCACCAACCTCCTCGCCTCCTGGATTGCAATCGAACCCGACAAAGTTCGCAAGATGATGGTGAGCGAAGAGGAACTGGACGAAGGAGATTTGGACCTTGATTGGTTCGACTTCCAACTCAAGCACGACCTCATCCTCGTCGGCTCCCCCGATTCCGTCTCCGAGCAGATCGAGCGTCTGGAGGCTGACACCGGATGCCCCCACCTCGCATTCTTCCTAAACATCCCACTGCTCTCCTTTAAGCAGGTGATGCACTCCCTCGACTTGGCCTCTTCTAAAGTGATCCCCCGGTTCGCCTAACCCATGAGATTTGACAGCACACCCTATTATCACGTCGGCGAGGACTATTCCTGGCAGACTTTGATCCACGAGATGCGGGAAGAGGTCCGACTCATGGACCAGGGAGGCTTTACCGGTCTCTGGCTCGCCGAGCACCATTTCGCCTGGGACGGCTGGTACCGTGCCCCGACCGACCCAATCCTCGTAGGCGCAGACCTGATCGCCGAGAGCAACAGGATGCGTGTCGGCCAATGCGGCACCATCATTCCCGACTGGAACCCCATCCGTGTCGCAGAGGATATCGCCATCCTCGACCAGCTGACCAAGGGCCGCGTCGACTTTGGCGCGGGACGGGGAATCAACACCCGCTCAACAATCCAGTTTTTCAAGGAAGCCGACCGCCGGGACCCCGAGCGCAACCGCGCCCTCTTCCGCGAAGCCCTCGAAATTATAGTCAGGGCCCTGGAAAACGACGCCTTCTCCTATAAGGGCGAGTTCTATACCTACCCAATACCCGGTTGGTATGAGTCCAACCCCTTGGTCCGGGACCCCAGGTACCACGCCGATGACGGAGAGCTCATCGCCCTCGGCGTCACGCCCCGCCCCTATCAGAAGCCCCGACCCCCTGTTTATATCATGGCCGAAACTGTCGGCTCCTTCGGTTACGCGGGAGAGAAGGGCTACAGCGCTATGTGCGCCTCTCTATCCCCCGGTAGAATCAACGAGGCCTTCACGGCCCACAACGAGGCAGCCTCCCAGAGGCTTGGGCACCCCATCCCTACCGGCGAGGGTGTCGCCGTCATGCGCCCAACCTTCCTCGCCGAGACCTACGAGGAGGCTGTCCAGGCCGTTAGGCCCGGGGCCAACCGCCTCGCTGCGTGGTCCTCCGTAAACCCCCACAAGGCGCGGCAGGCCACCCTGATCGAAGAGGAGATGGAAGAAGGAGACCTGGACTCCGACTGGTTCGACTTCCAGCTCAAGCATGATCTCATCCTCGTCGGCTCCCCTGACTCGGTATCCGAGCAGATTGAGCGCATTCAATCAAAGACCGACTGCCAGCACATCGCCCTTTTCCTAAACTTCCCCGGCCTCTCTTTCCAGCAGGTCATGAACTCCCTGCACCTCTTCTCCGACCGCATCATCCCCAGTTTCGCTTAACAAACAATCCCCTCTCCCTTGACGAGACCTTTGTATAACCCTTATTCCGAGTGGCTGAGGGGTGGTTCAGTCCCCTCTCCCTCGATGGGAGAGGGCTAGGGTGAGGGTGATTCGCCTTTCCAAAATGCTCGCTCAGCCCACCAACTGACATCCACCCCACACCCGACACGAGGTGACACATGAGATTCGATTGCACGCCCTACTACCACGTGGGAGAGCAGTATTCCTGGGACACCCTGATGGACGAAATGCACCAGGAGGTTCAGCTCATTGACCAGGGAGGATTCACAGGCCTGTGGCTCGCCGAGCACCACTTTGCCTGGGACGGCTGGTACCGCGCCTCCCCTAACCCCATTCTCTTAGGCGCCGGCCTAATCAAGAACAGCGACCACCTCAGAATCGGCCAATGCGGCACCATCCTCCCCGACTGGCACCCGTTGCGCGTCGCCGAGGACATCGCCCTGCTGGATAACTTCACCGACGGCCGCGTCGACTTCGGAATCGCCCGTGGCTTCGACACCCGGGCCTCCGCCCAGTTCAGCTCCGCCGGAGACCGGCGCAACCCCAAGCTCAACGCCGAGTTCTTCAACGAGGCCCTTGATGTCATCATCGACGCATGGGAACAGGATGCGTTCCAATATAAGGGCAACCACTACACCTTCCCCGAACCCGGCTGGCACGAACCCAACACCTGGGTCCGAGATCCCCGTTACCACTCTGATGATGGCGAGATGATCGCCCTCGGCGTCCACCCCAAGCCCGTCCAGAAGCCCCATCCGCCCATCTTCCAGATGTCCACCTCCAACAGTTCCCACGAGTTGGCCGGCAGGCGAGGCATATCCACCATGTGCCAGACCGTCTCCCTCGGCAAGATAAGGGAAATTTGGAACACCTACTACGACGCCGCTAAGGAAGGGAGAGGCGAAGAGAACAACTTCGGCGACAAGCTCTCCGTGATGATCGCCACCTACGTCGCCGACACCATGGAGGAAGCCTTGGAAGCCGTCAGGCCTGGTGCCAACATGCTCGGCGTGTGGAATAAGCGGGACCCGATTAAGGCATCCAGAGACTCGTTTGTAGAGGGAGAAATAGAAGACGGCGACCTTGACCTGGACTGGTTCGACTTCCAGAGGAAGCACGACCTCATAATGGTCGGCACCCCGGACACGGTTGCAGAGCAGATCGAACGCTACCGCACCGAGCTAAACTGCCAGCACATCGCCCTATTCCTCAATTTCCCGGGTCTAAGCTTCCAGCAGGTAATGCGAAGCCTGACCCTCTTCACCGAGCAGGTCATACCCCGGTTCAACTAAGCTCAGGGCCAAGTTGTTTGCCCCTACGCCCGTGGTACTATATTAGCGACCAAAGAATCGACTCAAGGCGGTCGGAAAATAGTCGACTACTACGTACAAGGAAACTTGATCCAGCCCCTGGCAGGTACCCAGGCCACGCTTGACGAGATTCCTATCTCTCTCATACCCGCTGCTAACGTCGCCTCCGTTCCGCAGCGGAGTCCGCTTCGTTATCCCGGAGGCAAGACCTGGCTGATACCTCACGTTAGGCTTTGGCTTAAGACCATCGACCCTAAACCCGACCTATTGATCGAACCCTTCGCTGGAGGCGCCACAGTATCTCTAACTGCGGTTATGGAGCATTTTGCCCACCGTAGCATTATGGCAGAGTTGGATAACGGCGTAGCTTGTTTTTGGAAGGCAACTTTGTGCCATACCCAAGAGTTAGTTGCTAATGTCAAGGCGTTCGTTCCAACTAGAGATGCCATCGAACGCCTCGAGAGATGGTCACCACAAACCGTTGTCGATCGTGGATTTAGAACTCTGGTCCTCAATCGCACCCGGCGCGGCGGCATACTCGCAGAAGGTGCGGCACTCACGAGGCATGGAGAGAATGGTAAAGGCGTCGCGTCACGTTGGTATCCAGAAACAATAGTGAAGAGACTTAACGCCATAGCGCGTTATCGTGACAGCTTTGTATTTCGCGAAGCCGACGGCCTGACGCTCCTTGAGGAGCACCTTTCACTGTCGGGCTCAAGAGCCGTGGTTTTTGCCGACCCTCCCTATACGGTTGGCGGAAAACGGGCCGGGACTAGGCTCTATAAGCTTAACTATGTAGATCACGGGCGTCTTTTTTTCCTCCTTGCGAACAGTGGCGCAGATTTCCTAATGACTTATGACAAATCTCCGGAGATTTTGAACCTTGTTGAAACACATGGCTTCAGTGTTGCCCAAGTCTTGATGAAGAATACTCATCATGCTAGCGTTCCTGAACTCCTGATTACGCGCACTCCTGTTTTCTGCTGATGTCCAGATACGGAATCGCCGAATGGTTTGGGAGTCGGTTGGTGGGCATGGCTCCGTTGGAACGCCAACAATTGGCCAGTGTAGCGCTTCGGCATACGACAGACATTCCCTCATGCCCATTCCAAACGGGTCTACCGGAATGCCGCAAGCCGGGTGGAGTTTGCTCCATCCAACTCTATGATGACAATGGGGCCGGATATGCCAGTGACGTTGAATATTCTCCAGTAATCGTCTGCCCCGCTCGCTTTGAGCAAGACGGCCTTCTGATATCGTGGTTAGGAGAAATTGCCGGATTTCCCTTTGCCGACATATATATGGCACGAGAAGTGCCTTTCATGGAAAGCATCGCGACCAGCAAGCCGGCAGGTAAGATCGACTTAGTAGTAGCTAGGACTGCTTATGACAGGCTGGAGTGGTACGGACTGGAAATTCAGGCCGTCTATTTTTCTGGTCCGGGCATGTCTTCAGAATTCTATAAATTACTTCAAGAACAAAATCCCTTAGTCCCGTATCCCGAGCATACCCGCAGACCTGATTGGCGTTCATCCAGCGCGAAACGTTTGATGCCACAGCTACAGGTAAAGGTTCCCACTATAAGGCGCTGGGGCGCTAAAATGGCCGTTGCTGTAGACGGACCATTCTTCGAAGCTATCGGCGGCCCTAGCCAATCGTTCAGTCAAGACTTGGGGGACGGTGACATCATTTGGCTGGTTCCAAGGCTAGTTTTAGATAATGATGGACTATTTCGGCTTGAGAAGGGCCATTGGGAAGTGCTTACACTGGAGGAGTCCAGCGAAAAGTTGCTCGCAGCCAAAACGATCCAACGCACCGAGTTCGAAGCTATATTACGGAGCAAACTGACCCCCACCCCCCACAGGAGCAACCCATGATCGGCATCGTCCCCCGAGAGATAGACGATTACGCCTTCGACCACACCACCCCCCTCCCACCCGTAATGGAGGAACTCAGAAAGGCGACCTACGACTCGGTCCCCGACGCCGAAATGCTCTCCGACCGCCTCATCGGCACCCTTCTCCAGACACTCATCCGAGTCTCCGGGGCCAAGCGCGTCCTGGAAATTGGCGCCTTCACAGGATTCAGCGCCCTCATGATGGCCCATGCTCTCCCGGAGGACGGTGAACTCATAACCTGCGACATAGACCCCCGACCCCTGGCCCGTGAGTTCTTCGCCAAGACGCCTCACGGCAAGAAGATCGACCTCCGAGTCGGCCCTGCCCTCGACACTATCGACACCCTCCAAGGCCCCTTTGACCTCGTCTTCATCGATGCAGACAAGACTAACTACCTGAACTATTATGTAAAATGCATCGACTTGCTGTCGCCAAGAGGCGTGATCGCGGTGGACAACACCCTCTGGGGAGGGAAGGTATTGGACCCCAAAGATGAGAGCGATAAGGCCATAGCCGCCCTGAACGACTACGTGACCAATGACCCTCGGGTGAACAACGTCCTGCTTACCCTGCGGGATGGCCTTATGCTCGCCTTCCGAGCCTAGGCCCGGCCTTAGACCCTGCGCCGACGCCGGACCCCGAACCACTCCACAGCAAAATACACTCCGACCGCCAGGAAAATCGCTACACCAAAATAGGTAAGCGCGTTCGACAAATCAAGTATTGCGTTCAACAGGCTTATCACCCCCAGGAACGCCAGTGTCAACAGGCGCCATTCCCTCCAATTTATCAGCGCCAGCCCGAAGCCTATCGTCCCCGTTATTATCGCAATAGACACCGGGAACAGAAGAAGAAACCCTACCCGCTCCCGTGTCTCGTCGTCCAGGTCGGGCCGGTCCTGGAACGCGGTTACGATCATAATCATGATCAGCGCAATCCCAAGCGCTACAAAGAACGAATAAGTTACGTCGATAAGTTGACGCCCCGCACCCATGACCTGATGTCCCCCATGCCCCGGCGGTCTCTGTGATGTTGCGGAAGGGCGACCCTCGCGCTTCCAAGGAGTTGTTCAGATTATACGACTCCCCGCAAATCCGGTGCAGCCCACCTCACTATAGTCACGCCCCTGATAGCGCCCCCCACCCTCTTGTCTTCTCGAAGCTTTGGGGAAAGCGCAACAAAGTATTCAAGTAGTTGCATTTGAATTTTATGTGGTAGAATGCACCGCGACTTCGGTATCCCCGAAATGGCGTGGTAAACGCCTGCTTCCGGCCTGGAATGGGGATCTCGAAGCAGGAGATACTTGGCCCTGGAGGACCTGTTCATGAACATATTCGTCGGCAACCTTCCCTATAGTCTGACCGATGAGGAGTTGAAAGAAGCTTTCGACCCTTTCGGCACTGTCGACTCGGCACGCGTGATCACCGATCCCTACTCCGGCCGCTCACGCGGTTTCGGTTTCGTCGAGATGACTGACGAGCGCGAAGGTGAAGCTGCGGTTCAAGGCCTTAATGGCAAGGAGCTCAAAGGCAGACCCCTTACCGTAGACCGGGCCCGACCCAAAGAGCCCCGCCGCCCCCGCTGGTAGCCACGGTCGCAAGGCCATAGGCCTCCTTCCCGATCGGTAAATCCTAAGCCCCCAACCCAACGCTTCGGGCCTTTCGTTACCCATAAGTCAAACCGGGCTTCTTTAACTGTTATCTCTGCACGGCGTTCTTTCGAACGCCCGACCTGATTTGTCTCTATCGACTTGCAGTCAGGGAGGTAGCCGGCTTATGACTTACACCGGGACATCCACTTTGGACATCCGTCCCTTGACCCCCGACCTGTTGGACAGCATGCGGACCGTCCTCCGGGGAAGCTGGGGCAGCGCTTGCTGGTGCATGTTCCCCCGGATCACTGGCGCCCAATGGAAGAAGCTCCCCGGCGAGGGGTCCGGCTCTCAACGCCGTCGCGCCGCTATGGAAGACTTGGCCCGACGCTCTTACGCTCCGGGCCTCCTCGCATTCCAGGGAGAAGACCCCGTAGGCTGGGTCGCCGTCGCCCCCAGGAGCGAGCTTGCCCGCATCGAGAAGTCCCGGGCCACACCCCGGGTGGACGATCAGGATGTTTGGGTTATCCCTTGCGTGACCGTCCACACGAATGCACGTGGCCAGGGGGTGGCCGTGGCCCTCATCCGGGCGGCGGCTCAATATGCGTTTGAGCACGGCGCTCCTGTCGTAGAAGCCTACCCCCGAGCCGGAAACGAGCGCACCGGCGCCGACAACATCTTCTTCGGCACCGAACCCCTCTTCAAACGCGCCGGCTTCGAAATCGTCCGAGGACCCCTCCCCAACCGCCCGCGTAACTGGCTTCCGCGCCTCGCAATGCGCTTCAAACCGTTGCAGTAGCCACCCTTAGGGTGGACAATGCCCTTAGGAAACCTTTGCATAACCCGTGCCGGAGGGGCCGGGGCCGCTCGTGCTGAGCCCGTCGAAGTATGAGCGGGGGGAGGGAGGTAAGGTGATCTGGATGGCACCACTGGCGTGATCTACAGTTACGCAAAGGTCTCTCGACGGGAGAGGGCTAGAGCCTACCTTGAGCCCATCAAAGGAGTGAGGGTGAATTCTACAAATGCGGCCACGCACTTTATGTAACGAAGTCCCGCCCGAAGCCACCCAGCGACGCTTTATGTAAAATCACCCAAGCTGATACAGCTTGACCGCGTTCTCTCCCAGTATTTTTCGGAACTCCGCATCCGGGAGGGGGGCAAGGTTCTTCTTCAGTTGCGCGACCGTCCCCATCTCAGCGTCGGAGTGGGGGTAATCGGAAGCCCAGAGGAACCGGTCGGCCCCGAGAAGCTGCATCATGGTCAGGCCTATCTTCTCGCTGGGTTCCATAGATATCCAGCATTGTCGATTGAAGTATTCGCTCGGCTTAAGCTGCATCGACGTCTCGAATCCGTACCTCTCGAAGTACTCGTCCATTCGCTCCAGCCAGTAGGCCAGCCAGCCGCAGCCTGCCTCCAGCGCGATCACCTGGAGGTTCGGGAACCTGTCGAAGAGGCCTCCCTGGAACAGCGACGTCATCGAGTCCACCACGAACTCCGCTGCCGTGACGAACCACCACCACCACGACGCCTTCCAGGGGTGCGGGTAGAAGTAGTCTCCGCCAAATCGGGTGCCGCCCCCGTGAACGTGTACGCCGACAGGCAACCCGAGGCTTGCGGCCTCCGCCCATATTGGGTCGAACGTTGGCTCACCGTACGGTGAGCCGTTCCTCGGCGGAAATGCAAGGAGCATCAGCCCCTTCGCCCCCAGCCCCGCCACCCGCCTGGTCTCCGCTACCGCCTGCTCGACGTCCATGAAGGATATGTGAGCTATCGGCACTAACCGGCTGCGGTCGGTGCTGCAGAAGTCGATCAGCCAGTCGTTGTACACCCGACAGTGGGCCGCCACGAGGTCGGCGTCGTTACTGGAACTCTCCCAGTCCAGACCTAGCGACGGGTAGAACAATGCAATATCGATACCCTCCTGGTCCATCACCTTGAGCCTCTCCTCCGGCACCCATGCCCCCGGGACCATTGAGTCCCGGTAGTGCACCTTCCCCGCCAGGTAGTCCTCCATGGGCTTGTCAACAGCGCCGTATACCGACACGGTGCCCACCGGCCTCGTATCGTCCAGCCATATGTTGTCCATAACCGGGTGCTCGACCCCTTGGTCGTCCTCCACGAGTTTGTATGCCCGGTCCCGATACTTCGGTTCCAGGTTATTTTCGAAAAGGTCGGGTGGCTCCATGATGTGACCGTCCACGTCGACGGCTATGTAGTCCTTCATATTCTTCTAGCACCCTTTCCATTCTTGCTTGTCTTCCGTCGCCCTCCACCCCATAGGGGAGACCGGCTGGTCGCCCCTCTCCTTATACAGCCGGATACGCTAAGCGAATCAACTTGGAGAGTCAAGACAACGCACCGCTCCGGGTTTGCCGTATGCTGTGCCCGACTGTATAATCCACCGAACAGAGCCCCGGCTAGCGACCCTTGCGCCAGGGCTCTTTCTACGAAATCCCGGCCTAGAGGCATCATGTACTTCGACCTGAGACTGTTCCAGCTTACGCAGGGTGTTCGGCTCCGAATTTTCCTTTCCACTGTCCTTGGGCTCATCGCGGTCGGGGCCGGGGTTGCGGGTCTCGCCATCTTCGGCATAGTCATCGCCCAGGTCTTTCGCGGACAAGCCGAGTACTCCTCCCTTGCTTTTCCCATGATCGGCGTCGCCATCCTCATCGGCGTCCGGGGAGTATTCCAATACCTGCAGAACAGCTACGCTCACCACACTTCCAACATCGTCAAGATCAAGATTCGTGAGAATCTTTACCAGCACTGCCTAGCCCTTGGCCCGGGTCACTTCGACCAGCGTCGCACCGGCGGCGTCATCCTCACCCTCGGCGATGGCGTCGAGGGCCTGGAGACCTTCTTCGGCCAATACCTTCCCCAGATCATCATTGCCGCCGTCGCCCCGATTCTCATCTTCGTTTTCATGGCCATTCTGGACCTGCCCATCGCCCTTATCTTCCTCGGTTTCGCCCTATTCACCCTCGTCGCTCCGGCGGCCTTCCACAGCTGGAACCAGAAGAGCAGCATGCACCGCTACCGTTCCTACGGCTCCCTGGGCGCCGACTTCCTGGACGGTGTACAGGGTCTCGCCACCCTGAAGGCCTACGGCCAGAGTGGCCGACACGGCGATCGGTTGGCGGATAAGGCCCGCGCCCTATATCGAAGCACGATGGGTGTTCTCGCTGCCAACATAGCCACCGGCGGCGTGACCGTCCTGGGAATCTCTGCCGGTGCAGCCGTCGCACTGGGCGTCGGAGCAAGCCGAGTCAGCGCCGGAGACATGGAGATTCGAACTCTCCTGATAGTCATGATGTTCGGTGTCGAGGTCTTCAGGCCACTCCGGGAACTGACCCAGCTCTATCACAAAGGCATGATCGCAAGCGCCGCCGCCCAGAGCATCTTCAACCTCATGGCCGAGCCCGTGGAGATCGAAGGCCCCAGGGCAACACCCACTCCCGACACCTCTCAGAACCCTCCCCTCACCCCCGAAATCCGCTTCGAGAACGTTACCTTTGGCTACAATCAGGGGCGGGGCAACGCCCTTGAGGACTTATCCTTCACCCTGGGCGCAGGTGAAAAACTCGGTGTGGCAGGGCCAAGTGGTGCAGGAAAATCGACCCTCGTCTGGCTGTCATATCGCTTTTTCGATCCTCAGAAGGGCCGGATCCTTCTCGGCGGACAGGACCTGAAAGACCTTCCCCTCGAAAGAATCCGGGAGCAGATCGCGGTCGTCACCCAGGACACCTACCTGTTTCACGGCACCGTCGCCGACAACCTCAGGTTCGGCAAGGGCGACGCCACCCAGGATCAGCTGGAAGCCGCCGCCCGAGCTGCTAATGCACACAACTTCATCTCTGAGCTCCCCCAGGGCTACGACACCTATGTGGGTGAGCGGGCCATACGCCTATCTGGTGGGCAGCGGCAGCGCATCGCCATCGCTCGGGCCCTCCTGAAGGATGCCCCAATCCTTATCCTCGACGAGGCCCTGTCCAGCGTGGACGCCGAGAATGAGGCCGTCATCCAGGAAGCCTTGGACCGCCTCATGCAAGGCCGTACCACCTTGATAATCGCCCACCGTCTCTCCAGCATCGTCGGTGCCGACCGTATCCTCGTCCTGGAGGACAGCCATCTCGTCGAGGTAGGTTCCCACAATGAGCTTATCGCCGCCGACGGTATCTACGCCCGGCTCATGGCCGACCAGCAGACCGCCGGGTTCGCCTCCCGCCCGGCAAATCTCGCAACAGTAGACCAGCTCACCAGCGCCGTCGATGGTCTAGCCTCCCCACCCCACGAGGAAGAACCCCTGCCCGCGCCTGCCCCTCTTGAGGGTTCCTACCCGATGGGCGCTTTCACAATCCTCAGAAGGTTGATGACACTCATCGTCCCCTGGTGGAAACAGCAGACCGTAACTTTCCTATTGGGCATAGCCCATCACGGCTCCATCATCGGCCTTGGCGTGATCAGCGCATTGCTGGTCGGCGAAGTGTTCCGGGGCGGAGACCTGACCCTATACCTCATCCTCCTGGCGGTCTTTGCCCCTCTCACCGCATTCTTCACCTGGGCCGAGGGCTGGCTCGCCCACGACCTCGCCTACAGGCTCCTGGCCGAGATGCGTATCGACATGTACCGCAAGATGGACGCCATAGCCCCCGCCTATCTGGTTAAGCGTAGGTCTGGGGACATCGTAGGTGTCGTCGGCGGAGACATCGAGAAGATCGAGTATTTCTTCGCCCACACCATCAGCCCGGCCTTCGTGGCCTTTGTCGTGCCCCTTGCCGTCCTCATCACCCTTGCCCTCATCTCCTGGCCCCTCGCCATTGTCCTCTTGCCTTTCCTCTTCGCCGTCGCAATCCGACCCTTCTACGCCCAGAAGACCAACGAACGCCTCGGCGACGAAGTGCTGAGCAAGCTCGGCGGCATCCATGCCCAGATGGTCGACAACATCCAGGGAATGCGGGAGATATCAGCCTTCGACCAGGGCCCCGCAAGGACCGGCGACATCCGAGAACGGGGTTGGGACTTCGCAGGGAGCCAGCTCAAGTTCAAGAAGGCCCAGGAGTCCCAGACCTCCTTCATAGAATCGGTCACTGGTCTCGGGGGTCTGGCAGTGCTGGCAATGGGCGCATGGCTCGTTCTGGAGGGCAGGATGGACCGTCCCGACCTGCCCCTCGCCGCCCTCCTTGCCCTCTCCACCTTCTCGCCCGTCTCCGACATCGCTCGCACCGGCAAGGACCTCATGGAGACCCTTGCCGCAGGCCGCAGGGTCTTCGCCGTCCACGATGAACCTATGTCCGTGCAGGACGGCCCCGGCGTAGCTGCACCCGGAGAGGTAGCAGTCCCCACAGCGCCCTTGGTCCGCTTCAACGGCACTTCCTTCGCTTATGGTCCGGGCCTTCCCCAGGCCGTCTCCGATCTCAGCTTCACCATCGAGCCCGGTCAAACCGTGGCCCTTGTCGGAAGGTCGGGGGCCGGTAAGAGCACCTGCGCCTATCTGCTAATGCGCTTTTGGGATCCTCAATCCGGCGAGGTCTCCCTGGGCAACCACAACCTGAAGGAATTCAGGCTCGACCCCCTCCGCGACAGCATCGCCTTCGTCACCCAGGACACATACCTCTTCAACTCCAGCATCAAGGACAACATCACCCTGGGCAAATTCGGGGCTTCTCAGGAAGAGATCGAGGAAGCCGCCCGCCAAGCCAACGCCCACGGCTTCATATCCTCTTTCCCCGAGGGCTACGACACCATGGTCGGTGAGCGGGGCATGCAGCTCTCCGGTGGTCAGCGCCAGCGCATCTCCATCGCCCGGGCCCTCCTCAAGAACGCCCCCGTCCTCATTCTCGACGAAGCCACCTCCCACCTCGACGCCGTCAGCGAGCATCAGGTGCGTCAGGCCCTCAACCGCCTTATGTCAGGTAGGAGCACAATCATCATCGCCCACCGACTCTCCACAGTCCGAGACGCGGACAAGCTGATAGTCCTCGACCGTGGCCGCAAAGTCGAAGAGGGCAGCCACGATGAGCTGATGGAGCGAAACGGCCTCTACGCTCAGCTGGTCTCCGCCCAGATGGTCAGCGCCGCCCCCCGCCCCACCCAACCCACCCCCGAACCCTCCTAACCCAGCGCGTTGCACAGCGCTGCCCTCCCCCCACCCGTCATTCCGGCCCCCGAGCCGGAATCCATACCCGTGAGGGGCCGCTCACCCTGAGCACAGTCGAAGGGTCGAGCGGAGGGGGGCCCACCACCGCAAATTCGTCGCGTCCCTAGAAAGCCCCCACCCCTTTCTCCCCCGTCATTCCCGCCCCCGAGCCGGAATCCATCCATGGGTGGGGCCGCTCACTCTGAGCTTGCTGTAAGTCCACTGAGGCGGGTCGAAGGGTCGAGCGGGGACCGCCCCACACTGCCACCCCTCATCCGTCTTTCCTGCGGAGGCAGGAATCCATCCCTCCTGAAGGCGCACCCCCGCCGAGCCGGGACTCCCCTCCCCCGTAGGGGCGGTTCGCGAACCACCCTGACCTCCGCAAAAACTCACCATCCGCCTCTGCCGCATCAAGCCATGTCCCCCAAATGTGACACGAACCCCTTGACCAAAGCAAAACACTTGTACTATATTCACCCTCGACTGGCCCGTCACTCACCCTAAACCCAAGGAGGAACCAAAACACATGGGGAACCACAGCCCCGGCCCCCAAGGACTCAACGTCTAAGCCCATCCCGAGGACCAGCCCACACGCCGCCCCCGGCTCAAGTGAACGACGCCATCTCCTCTACCCAAGGCCCCGGCTACCCCTTCCCCCAACCCCCAGGCGATGGAAGACGCCCTGGTTCGTTACGTTCCAGCAAGTCTCCTCTAGGTGCATGCAGCCCCTCTAGGAGAAGTCTCCTCACGGAGAAGGCTCCTCATTGGAGCAGAATAGCGGTCGGATAGACCCGACTCCGAGGCCCCCTCGGTCACCGCCCGCTTCATTCAGTCGGGTGCCGGTGGTCCCCGCTCTAGGTCGCACCGGCAAACTTGGACATATACGCCTGTCGAGGCCCGACGCCGGACTCGGGGCCTCCACGCTGCCTTCGCTGGCAGTACAGCCAACCCTCGGAGCCGGGCACGGACCTGCTGGCCCAAACGGTCCCCGCCCACATCCGGCGCCAACCAGGGCCAGAGTCGGCCGGACGCCTCCGCCCCGAGACGCCCGAACAGCCGAAGTGCCGGAACGGGGGCCGCATCCATCGGGCGTCTTCCATCGCCATCCACAAATCCAACAACCCAAACCGAAACCCCAACCCAACTGAATACCCCAATCCCGTAGGGGCGACCGGCCGGTCGCCCAAGGGTGGGCCCTCCTGATCGCCCTGCCACAGATGGAACATCGGCCGGGCTGTAAGTCCGCCATAGGCGGGGAGCATACGCCAGGCGGGAAGAATCCGGGACTTCCCCACTCACCTCCCCTACCCCGGGAAGTGCGGCATCACCTCCCTGGCGAACAGCCGCATCGAGCTCCGAGTCTTCCGCGCGTCCATCCCACCGATCTGCATCCACGCCAGCATGTGCGTAGCCCCGAGGGCCTGGTCCTCCTCCACCGCACGGCATACGTCGTCGGGCGTCCCCACCATGAACGGCTTGCCCAGGAAATGCACTTTCCCAGACTCTGCAAGATCGGGTAGCTCTTCCGCGCTCGGCAGGGGAAGCATCCCGAACATCTCACCCGCCATACTCTCGAATATGCCCGCCTCCGTGTACTTGGGCAGATAGCCGCGCATCTGCGCCAGCGCGTGAGGGGCGTAGTCCCTCCACGCCTGCTCCTTGGTCTCCCCGACATAGCAGTTCCGTATAACGTTCCTGAAATACTGTCCCGGGTCCCGACCGTACTTTCTCAGTGCCCGCTCGTACGGCCCGAGCATGTTCGCGTCCCGTGGCCCGGTCAGGTGGCAGCCGTACCTCGCCGCCCGATCTATTGCCGCCGGTATCTCATCCCCCACCGGCCTCTTCTCCGCCGCAACCCATATAGGTGGATGAGGCTTCTGCACGGGGCGGGGCAGCATGGTCACTCCATCGAAGTGAAAGTGGCGGCCCTTGAAAGTGAAGTTCTCTTCCGTGAACAACCCAATGATCGATTGCAGGCCCTCCTCCATCCTCCGTCCCCGCTCACTCCTCGGCACGTCCAGCGTATCGAATTCCGTCTTCTCGTATCCAATCCCCAGGCCCAGGTCAAACCGCCCACTGGACAGCACGTCCACCATCGCCGCATTCTCCGCAATGATCAGCGGATGGTGCAGAGGCAGGATGCTGATGTTCGTCCCGATCCTTATCCGACTCGTCCTTGCCGCCATCGCTGCGCACAGGATGAAGGGGTTGGGTGGGTACTGGGCGTCGAAGTGGTGCTCGGCGGTCCAGACCTGGTCGAATCCCAGGTCCTCTGCCAGCTCGGTGAGCTCCAATACCTGCTGATAGTTCTCAGTGTCGGGAGTGCGGAACTCGGCAGGGTTCTCTGCGAAGAAGAACTGTCCAAACTTCATTTATGTATGCTCCGTTTCAAAAGTGATTCAAGCCCGCAAGCCTGTCCGCATGGAAGGATAGCAGAGAAATTTACCGAATCTATCCGAGCCTTCCGGGGCGGGGCCGCTCACCCTGAGGCACTCGAAGGGTCGAGCGGGGGTGGCACACGCACCGCCAACCTGTTGCGTCCGCCCGACCTTCCCTACTCATCTCACCCTCCGGATCCCTGGCTGCGTCGCCACCGTAATGAGCGCCACCGCCAGGAAAGCGATGCTGCTATATGTCACCGCCCTCTGCACCCCAACCCACTCCGCTAAGCCACCCATGTACAACATCCCTAACGGCAATGATCCAATCGCCATTGCCACCGCCCCCATCGCCCGACCTCTCATCTCCGGCGACGAAACTGTCGTCGCTATGGTGGTCTGCATCGTCGTGAACCCGGACTGCCCAAGACCGGCAAATAGCAAAGGCAGAAGTGCCAGCCAGTAGACCGGGGCAAAGCTGAACAACAGCACCCCCACACCTAGTATCAACGATCCTATTATGAAAATCTCTCCCCTGTATCTCATACTCCCCAGGGCCGCAATGACCACCGCCCCGATCATCGAACCCATGCCATCCATCCCGCTCATGAATCCCAACCCCGTCCCCCCGACCCCGTAGACATCCCGCGCGAATACGGGATGCAACTGAATGTGGGGAAACACCAGCGTGTTGGCCGCCAGGGTGATCATCAATAACCCCCTCATGGCCCTATTGCGCCACACGTACTTCAACCCCAGGACTATGCTTTTCACAATAGGCTCTCGATTGGTGTCCTCTCTCCGCGGTGAGGGTACCGGGACGCGGATGACGAACAGCAGCCCCAGCAGCACTGATATTGCGATGAAGAAGTAAGCCTCCCCCGGTCCAGCGACGTCCAGCATCCACCCCGCCACCCACCTCCCCACCATCGCCGACCCCATCCACGAGGCCACATTTATCGCCATGGCATTCACCACGACTTTTTCGGGGACAACATCCCGGATTATCGAGTGTCTAACCGGGTAATCTATCGCCCAGGCGATGCCGATCAGAAACGCTCCTAAATACATCTGCCACAGGTTCAGCAAGTCCAGGAACAGCGTGACTCCCATCCCCGCCGATAGTACGAAGTTCAGGAACTGCGCTCCCATCAGCATCCGCTTTCGCGGCCACCTGTCTGCTTGGTTCCCGGCTACAAACCCCAACGTCCCCATCGGCAGCAAGCGAAACGCCCCTACCAGAGCCACTAGGAAAGGCGAGTCCGTCTTTTCAAGAACCACCCATCCCAGGATGATGTAGTCCATCCAGAACGGCAGGTGCCAGAGCTGGCTGACAAACCAGAACTTTCTCCAGTCCCGATGCTCCAGTGAGCTAAGGGCCCGAGAACGGGTCAACCACGCGGTTCGGTTTCGCTTCACTCTGCTTTTCCCTCTGCCGGAGGGTATCTAAGACCAGGATTACGGCAAGAGTCGGCTGGTATTGTAAGAAGGGGCAGTCGCCGTATTCTATAGGAAGCCCCTGCCCTATCCAAATCACCCACTGCAAGTGGAAAATCCGCCGTGGCGGGTCCGCCTGTCGAGCAGAGTTTGACCCTTCACCCGGCTGCACCTATTATCTGGTAGCCCCGCCCCTTGCCCCCTACCCGCTTATGGACTGGCGACAACACTACCGAGAAAACCTGGTCACCCCTGACGAAGCTGTCTCTACCATCGCCTCCGGCGACGGAGTGACCGTTTCCGTCAATCCCCATCCTAACCTTCTCTTGGACGCCCTCGCCGCCCGCCGCAACGAATTGCGAGGCGTGAAGCTCCACCTACTGGGACCTCACTACGACCCCGGCTGGCTCCAACCCGGCTGGGAGGACTCTTTCCCCATCACCGTCATGTTCTACCTCGGCGATGTAGCCCGCCCCGCCCACGACCAGCGTTACATCGACTTCCAGCCCATGCTCCTCTCCACCGCCATGAAACCCTTCGACGAGGATGCCCGCGAGGCCCGAGACGTCGACTACCTACTCATCGTCGTCTCCCCACCCGACGATCACGGCTTCTGCAGCTTCGGCGCCGAGCTCTGGGACAAGCGCCGCGTCGCAAAGTACGCATCCCACGTCATCGCCGAGGTCGACGAGAACCAGGTCAGGACCTACGGCTCCAACTATATCCACGTTTCGGAAATCGACCGATTCGTCGAGCATACGCCCTCTGCCCTATCCATCGAAGCAGGACAGAAGCTCCTCGACACCCTCCCGGACGGCGAGGTCAAAGCGGAACTGCAAAGGATCTCTCCTCTGATGTCCGGCGTGCAGCGCCAGGAGGCCATCCCCACTCTGATGCGCGCCAACATCTCCCAGGTCCGCGGTTGGGCCCGCTGGGCAGGTTGGGTCCCTCCCCCCGAGCCAATACTCAAGATTGCCGAATACGTCCACGGCCTCGTCCACGACGGAGATTCCGTTCAGATCGGCGTTGGCACTCCGGGCGTCTACCTTCCGGGCCTGGGCGTCTTCGACGACAAGAAAGACCTCGGCTGGCACGCTGAGATGTCGGCCCCCGGCATCCTCTCTCTCGTCGAAAGAGGCATCGTAAACGGTAGCCGAAAGGCGATTCACCAAGGCAAGGCCGTCTTTTCCGGCCTGATGGGCAGCGCCCCCGCCGAGGTTGAGTTCGCTAAGGAAAACCCGCTGGTGGAGCTCTGGGACGCCGACCACATCCTCGACATCCAAAACATCGCTTCCAACCCTAACCACGTCGCCATCAACAACGCCATCTCCATAGACCTGACCGGCCAGATCAACTCCGAGACCCTTTTCGGCGGCAGGCTCTACAATGGCACCGGCGGTCAGCCCGAGCTCCACATCGGGGCCGTCCTTTCCGAAGGGGGCCGAGCCATCACCCTGCTCACCTCCACGGCCCTCGGTGGCGCAATCTCCAAGATTGTCGCCCAGCACGAAGAAGGCGCCGCTATTACCATTCCTCGCACCTTTGCCGACTACGTGGTCACCGAGTACGGTGTCGCCCGACTCCTCGGCAAGTCCGTCCGCGAGCGTGCCCGAGCGCTCATTAGCATCGCCCACCCCGACTTCCGCCCCGAGTTGGAGAGGGTCGCCAAACAGTTGTATTATCCCTAACGAGGTGAACCATCCATGAAATTCGGCATCTTCTACCAGATCCCCTGCCACGCCGACCAGTACGCCCCCGACAGATATCGCGAAGTCCTCTACCAGATCGAACTCGCCGAAGACCTCGGCTTCGACTCCGTCTGGCTGGGAGAGCTTCACTTCGATGCCGCCCTCGGCATTATGCCCTCCATCAACATCATGGCCGGTGCCATTGCCCAGCGCACCTCCCGGATGCGCATCGGCCTCGGCGTGAGCATCATCCCCATGCACGACCCCCTTCTCAACGCCGAGGAAGCCGCTATGGTCGACAACCTAAGCGATGGCCGGCTGGAATTCGGAGTTGGGCGTGGCGTCCTCACCTTCTACGATCCCTTCCGAATCAAGCCCCAGGAGAGCCGCGAGCGTTATGCCGAAGCCCTGGACATCATAGTCGGAGCCTGGACCCATGACCCCTTTTCCTACGAAGGTAAACATTTCCAGGTCCGTGAAGCTTCCCTGGTGCCCAAGCCCGTCCAGCAGCCCCACCCACCCCTCACCGTCGCCGCCAGTGGCAGTCAGGGCGTTTTCGACGTAGCCGCTAAGCGAGGCATGGGTGTAATGGCTGGACTCTTTCTCACTCCCATGGAAACCCTCAAGGACCGTGCCGCAACCTATCGCCAGGTCGAGTCAGACGCCGGCCTCCCTCCCAAGCCCGAGTTCATGAAAATCCTTCAACCCACCTTCGTCTCCGAGACCGTCGCAGACGCTCAGGAAGCCACTAGGGCCAGTGTCGACCAATATTTTGACGCCTTGAAAATCAACCTGGACTCCCCTGCAGGTAACAGGATCATAGAAGCCGTCCCCGAGTACAGCCACTTCAAAGAGGCCCGTGACGAGCATTCCCATGCACAAATCGTCAAAAAGGGCATGGACCTCTACCTCACCCCCGACAAGACCACCGAAAGGCTCAACTGGTTCAAGTCCGAGCTACCCGTCGGCGAGATGCTTCACTGGTTCGAAATGGGCGGCCTCGTGCCCCACGAAAAGATCGTCGACTCCATGAAACTATTCGCCAAGGAAGTCATCCCCAACTTCCGCTAAGAAAAGCGCAACTTTCCTTTTACCGTGGGCGAGACCTTTGCATAACCGTCATTCCCGAGTAGGCAAGCTCACGAAATATGACACATCCATCCCCAAGGGCGGGGCATTCCGCTCGCCCTGAGCTAAGTCGAAGGGTCTCAAGAGCGGAATGGGCGGGGTGTCCCGGCCCCACGCTTGAAGCTATGCAAAGACCTCTGAGCAGACGAAAGTCCGCCTCTGGAGCATCGAAGGGTCTAAAGAACGGATACTACTACCCCGCCGCAGAGGCAGCGATTGACCATTCAACAGGACGCGAGCAGCTATAAAGGCCGATGGATCGTCGTCGGCACCCTGACCTCGGGTGTCGCAACGGCCCTCACCTCGATATTCGTTATCGGGCTGCTCCTGCCTGACATCAGCGATGAGCTCGGACTCACGCCCATCCAGCAGGGCTTCCTCGGCGCCTCTGTGGTCTTTGGAAACCTCTTCCTTGCAATTCCCCTCAACCTCTGGCTCTCCAGGTACAGACCTTGGCGCGTCGCCGTCATCACTGTTCTCGGTATCGGTGGCTTCACCCTCCTCCAGGCCTTCTCCCCGAACTTCACCGTACTTGTCATCGGGCGCATTGGGCTAGGCATCAGCTTCATCGCCAATCAGTCACCGAGAGCGCTCATCATCCAGCAGTGGTCGCCCCCCGGTAAGGTGCACATCACCCAAGGGGTGGTCTTCGGCAGCATAGACCTGGTGATGGGTACCATATTCTTCCTGACACCCACGCTGGTGGATGCCCTCGGCGGCTGGCGCCCGGTGCTAATGCTCATGGGAGGCATAGGGATAACTTCCGCCTTGGCGTGGACGGTGCTCGGTAGGGAAAGAGATACTGGCGAATACCGAACGCTGTTGGAGTCTCAGGAGGAAAATCCCCTCAAATCGGTACTCAGGTACAAGCAGCTGTGGCTAATGGGCCTGGGCATGTGCGCCGTCTCCATCGGCCAGTCTGCTTTCGAGGTCTTCTGGCCCACTCACGCCGAGCAAGGCCTCCTCGTTTCCAGCAATATCGCAGGGGCGGTTCTCGGTCTAAGCCTGTTCTCCGCCGCCGCGACAGTCTACCTCTTCAACGTCATACCCTTCTTCTCCAGGCATCGCACCGCCACCCTCGCCCTCTCCGGCCTCGCCACCGCTGCCGTCCAGGCTGGCCTCTTATTCATAGCTTACGCTACCCTGCTCCTCCTTCTTCCCATCCCACGGGGCATAGCCAACATCTATTTCCCTCTGCTGATGATCATGGTATATCAGCTTCCCGGCATCCGACCCCGTGAGGTCGCCGTGGGCATTGGCTTTATGCAGACCTCAATCTGGCTGGGCACAGCTATAGGTCCGCTGCTAGTGGGGTACATTCAGGACGCTACCGACGACCTCCGCCTCGCGCTCCTCTCCGTCGCCTTCACCCCAGTCCTCCTCATCCCGGTGGCCATCGCCCTTCGCGGCATCCGCAGCCCTCGCGAATAAACGTCGTCATGGCCTTCCGCTATGCCTTTATGTCAAACGGCCAAGGCCATCCCATCGGCGCCCGGGTCCGCCCCGCCCGTCCACACCCCGTCATTGATTCGGATCCCGTGCACCCAGGCAAAGGCGTAAGACACAGGCCAACGCACCACCTCATACCCCTGCGCCTCCAGCTCCCGAGTAACGAACCTCGGTATCCGGTTGCTCACGTCGATTGGATTGCTCGTCGCAGAGAACCGCGCCGCCGACACCGCGTCAGACATTGACATCTCGAAGTCCAGCACGTTCATCAGCGCCTGCAAGACCCCCATCGTGATCTGCGTTCCGCCCGGTGCCCCTATCACCACGTATGGCTTGCCGCCACGGAAGACTATTGATGGGCACATCGACGAAAAGCGGCTCTTGCCCGGCGCTAGACTCCCCGCTCGACTTGGGCGAGGGTCGAACACCGCCATGCACCCGTTGTACATGAACCCCAGCCCCTCCGTAATCACCCCTGACGGCATCCCCAGCGAGTGCGTCATGGTGAACAGGTTTCCTTCCTCGTCGGCCACGCACACCTGGGTCGTGCTTTTGGATTCCACCGCCTCCCCCAGCCTCTCCACCACTCCCCTCTCGCCCCGCTCAATTGCTGCCGCCAACTCCCGGGCGTAATCCTTGGACGTTAGCCGGGACACGGGAACCTCCACAAAAGCCGGGTCCCCAACATGGGCGTCCTTATCCGCCGTGGCCCGTTTCATCGCCTCAGTTACGACCTTAACGTACTCCGCCGAGTTGTGCCCCATCCCCGCAACGTCGAAGTTCTCCAGGATGTTCAGCATCTCCAACAGCACGACACCCCCGCCCGGCGGCTGGTTGGTAGCAACCTCGAAGCCCCGATAAGTCCCTCGAAGAGGTTCGCAATGCGTGGTCCGGTATTCAGCCAGGTCCTGCGCCGATATCAACCCCCCATTCGCCCCCATGTCCTCGACTATCCGAGACGCGATGTCCCCCAAATAGAAGTCGTCAGCCCCGACCCGGGCCAACTGCTCCAGCGTCACCGTCATGTCCGGGTTGTCCAGCCGCTCTCCGACCTTCTTCAAAGACCCATCCCCGGTGAAGTACACCCGCCTCCCAGTCTTCGTCAGCTTCAGCCGCTCCACCGGGCTGGTCCTGCCAAACCGTTCGTCATTGGTCCACCAGTTGTACATGTGAGGCCGGACCACAACCCCCTCCTTGGCATGCGCGATGGCTGGAGCCAGAATCTCCGCCCACGGCATCCGTCCCCAGGCTTCATGCGCCTCAGCATATGCTTTCAGGCTTCCCGGCACCGTGATCGACTGGTAGCCGAGGTCATTCACATTACCTTTCAGAATGAACCCGAATCCGTCCCGCGCCTCACCCTCTATCAGGTCCTCCCACATGTCTGGCTTCGTGGCCCGTGGCGACTTGCCGTGAAAGTCGATGCACTTGCGCACCCCGAGGCCCGGCAGGTACGCCTGCAGACTCCCGAACCCGGCGATCCCCGTCATCTGAGGGTCCACTACCCCCTGCACGAATGCACACGCTATACCGGCGTCTATGGCGTTTCCGCCCTCTTTCAATACCATGGCCCCAGCCTCTACGGCCTCGGGCTGGGGAGCTACTATCATCCCTCGGGTCATTCGAATGCCTCCGTTTTCAACTTTGCGCCCATCGAGCAAGGGCCTTCTCCGCCGACCCCAAATCCTCCACCGACGTGTAGTAATAGTCTCGCCACTCCTCCTGCGGCATCCCGGTGAACAACATCAAATTGAGGGGGTACTCGCCACTGTCGCTCGCGCCCCGGAAGTCGTCCCGGAACAGAAAGGTAGGCTTCTTCAAGGCAATCGCCATACCCAGCTCTACCATCACCCCCTCGTCCGGCGGAACTCCGTTGACCACCGCAAATATCCCGTCCGACTCCCCAACGTCCCGGAAGTCCGCCTGCCCGACTTTATACGCCCAACCCTCTTGGAGAAAGTCCACCTGGTTGTTCCGCTCGAAAGGCTCCCAGACCTCCAGTCCCAACTCCTCCAGCGCAGCCACCAGCTGAGGCAATAGCAACGCCTTTTGCTGTGCCGAAAACCCGTAAGGATTGGCTAGGTATATCTTCTTCATCCACGCGCTTCCCGGCCAGCAGCCCGCCACAACGAAATCGCCTCGAATATCAGAACTACCAGCACGATGGAAATCAGGTAGTCCCACAAAGCGAAAACCGAGTCCCGGTCAGGGTCCATATTGGCCATGTACTGCAACAGATATCGGATATCCACCATTGCCACCAGGGCAGTGATCACATCCCTCGGCAATAGGGCCAGGTGAGGTCCACCATTTCTGCGGATCCGCAAAGAATCTAGCACGTTGACCAAGACAACAAGCCCGAGCACGATCATGACCCCGGGGTCGGCAGCGTAGTCAAAGATTACGTGCGCAGCATCCTCATCGAAGACGAACACTATCGTTGCTGCCAAAAGCAACGCCGCCGAGACAACGCACAGGATCCCCAGTCCCTTCCGCCAAGGCATCATTTCAACGCCTCCTCCAAGGCCCCCGACACGGAGCCCGCTCTTGAGAATCGGTGCCAGTATAGGGTCTTTACCTACTCGGCGAAAGTGGAATACCCTTGCCCCGAACTAGCCGCGAGGAGCCCCGATGCAAGGCCATATCGAACTACCCCAATCTACAAACCACTCCTTCGACTTGGCCAAGACCCTAGACGGGTCGCAGGACTTTCGCTGGCATCCCCTTGACGACGGCTGGCATTCCGGGGTGCTCGACGGCAACCTCGTACACCTCCGTCAGAACGTCGACACCCTCGAATACCGTGCCCATACCAACCTCGACACCCTCCTCACCTCCTACTTCCGCCTCAACGAGGACATGGACGCCGTCTACTCCACCCTGTACGCCCTCGACCCCTATATCGCCACCCTCGCCAACGAATACCCTCACCTGCGCCTGCTCCGCCAACCCGACCCCTGGGAATGCACAGTGGCGTACCTCTGCTCCGCCAACAACAACGTGCCGCGTATTAGGCATATCGTGGAAGGCATTGCACAAAAGCTCGGGGGAAGATTGGAACTGAATGGCGACATTCGATACACCTTCCCCACCCCCGAAGCGGTGCTCCAAGCCGGCCCCGAGCCCCTGCAGGCCATGCGCCTCGGACTCGACCGCCACAACAAGATTGTTGAAGCCGCCCGGCGCGTCCGCTCGCGCGAACTCTACTTGCAAAGACTAGCCCGACCCGATACACCTTATAGTGAAGCGAAGCGTCAGCTAATGGATTGCCCATACATAGGAGATAAGATCGCCGACTGTATAGCCCTCTTCGCCCTCGACAAACTTCAGGCTTTCCCTGTCGACACACACGTCAAAAAGGCCGCTACCCGGCACTTCTTCGCATCCCAGCCTCCTCCCACTGACCGGCACTTGGTCACGTGGGCCCAAGCCTACTTCGGCGTTAACGCCGGTTATGCCAACCAGCTCCTGTTCCAGTCCCAATGGGGAGCAGTGGCCCCTATCAATAGTGACCAGCACAAATCAGGTGCTACGCTGTCCCCCGTGTCCCCCTGCCCCACTCTCCAGGAGGTCAAAGATTTGTCAGCCCAAAATGCTCTTCAACTCCGCCTTAAAATAGACGCCCGCACCCCCTTCGCCAAAGGGATCGAGTTCGGAGACGTGGGCCCCTACGAAAGACTCGTCGGCCGAGTCTCCTTCGCCGTAAACCCCGACTCCCCAGCCTACTCCTCTGTCGTCGATATACGGCACGCACCCCGCAACCCCGAGGGCTTCGTCGAGTTCTCAACCGACTTCTTCCTCCTCAAACCTACAGACATGTTCCGCGGGAATCGCCGCCTCGTCTACGACGTCAACAACCGCGGCACCAAGCTTCTGGTCCACTTCCTGAATGACGCCCCGCTTACCGACAACCCATCCACGCCGGAGCACGCGGGAAACGGCTTTCTTATGAGGCGCGGCTATACCGTCCTCTGGTCAGGCTGGCAGGGAGACATCCTCGCTCGCGAAAACCTCATGTCAATGGATCTACCCGTTGCCTCCATGAACGGGGTGCCGATCACGGGTCCCGTGCGTGCCGAATTCTCACCCGGCGACGAGATAACCAAGCTGGGCTTCGAGGCCGCAGCCCGCTGTATGCCCCTCAGTGGAAACGCTTACTCGAAAAGCTACCCCACTGCCTTCCTGGACACCTCCAACGCTGTCTTCACTTATCGAGAGTACGAGACCGACCCCCAAATCCCCATTCCCCCCGACTCATGGCAGTTCGCCAAGCTCGACTCCTCCGGCAAAGTCGTACCATCCTCCACTGATGTTTATCTCCCCCAAGGTTTCAAGCCCGGCTGGATATACGAGCTTGTCTACGCTGCAAAAGACCCCTTGGTCATCGGCCTGGGCTTCACCGGCGTCCGAGACCTGATCTCCTTCTTGATAAACGCCGACACCGATTCGGAAGGCGCTCCAAACCCCGTCCGGGATAACGACGCCGGCATCGAGAAGGCCTACGGCTGGGGCTGCTCGCAGAGTGCGCGCTTTCTGCGGGAGTTCGTATACCGGGGCTTCAACGAAGATACCCAGGGCAGGCAGGTCTTTGCTGGGATATCTCCCTTCGTTTCCGGTGGAGGCCGGGTATTCGTTAACTATCGATTCTCGCAGCCGGGCCGGTACCCGAGACAGCACTACGACCACCTCTACCCCTCCGACCAGTTCCCCCACGCCTATCCCGTCACCACCGACCCCCTGACAGGCAGAACGGATGGCATCCTGAAACGTCCCGCCACCGACCCCTTGGTCATCCACACCCAGTCCGCCTCCGAGTATTGGCAGCGTCGCGGCTCCCTCGTCCACACCGACGCCCTCGGCAACGACTTACACGACCACGAACGCTCCCGCGTCTACCTCTTCGCATCCGCAGAACACAGCCCCGACCATGTGAACGGCCCCATCTACGACCAGTTCAAGCACCCGTCCAACCCTCTCAACGTCACAGCTCTCCTCCGAGCCATGATAGACAACCTTGATGATTGGGCTACGGCTGGCACTCCCCCACCCCACAGCCGTGTCCCAACCCGCGAAGCTGAGACCTGCGTCCCGGCGGAAAGCGTCAACGCTGTCTTTCCAGCCATCCCCAGCGTCCAGTCTCCATCTACCCCAAACCGCCTCTTCGTCCAGGACCATGGCCCCAATTTCGATCAGGGAGTGCTATCAGTGGAACCCCCCATCGAAGACAAGGGCAAGGAATATACGGTGTTGGTCCCACATGTGGATGCCGACGGAAACGACATTCCCGGCATCCGAGGCCCGGAGCTCGAGGTCCCTCTTGCAACCTATACCGGTTGGAACTTCAGGCCGCAGGGCGCAGCAGAAAAGGCGATGGCCGCAGTCAACGGCAGCTATCTGCCCTTCGCCAAGACCCGTACGGAGCGAATGGAAAAAGGTGACCCTCGTCCTTCCATCGAAGAGCGCTACGGATCCCGAGCCCGCTACGTAAAGTTGGTTGCCCTAGCCTCACAGCGGCTGGTGGAGGAGCGCCTTATCCTGGAAGAGGACGCCGACCGCTTCGTAGAACAGGCGATGGTAGACCCTGCCTTCGACGAGATTGGCTAGCCTGTGCTTAATCTGTCCAGTGCCTCAAGCACCGGCGCCAGTTCTTCGGCTGTCTTCGGAGTCGTCGGCTCCAGGCATATCTGTATGTGCGATATGCCCTCGCGCTCGTAACCGAGTAATTCTTCGGCAATAGCCTCAGGAGAGCCCGAAAGGGGCTTCAAAGGGGCCTGCCCAGCCAACTGATCGCTCGGAAGGCGGTCCCACCACGGGTCAGCATTGGCGTCGGCCATCAGTACGGCGTGGCTGCGCTCCAAGGTGTCCGGGTCCCGACCCTGCTCCCTACAGGCGGCGTCCACAATAGGACGAATTCTTTTCGCGCCTTCGACGCTGTTGTGCGTATCGTCGTAGTATGCATTCCAAATATCGGCGTATTTGGCCGTCAAGGCCATCATCCTTGGCCTGGTCGCCCCCATCAATATCGGAGGCCCCCCGGCCCGAGGCCCCAGCGGGCGAAGCTCGCACTCCCGTGTGCTGTGAAACTTGCCTTCAAAGTCTATCTGGCCGTTCTTGAGCAAGCCGTGGACTATCTGGATCGCCTCTTCGAATCGGCTCACCTTGTTGTCGAATGGGAACCCGTAGGAATCGTACTCGAACTTGTGGTACCCGGACCCCACACCCAGGATCAACCTCCCACCGCTGATCTCCTCGACAGTGGAGGCCATCTTTGCGAGAAGGGCCGGATTTCGCCAGCCCATTGCCAGCACCAATGTCCCTAGCTCCACGTGGTTGGTTGTCGCCGCCAACGCCGAAAGGAGTGACCAGACTTCCCACACGCCTCGGGCCTGATCTTCGCCCTCCAGCAAGTAAATTAGGTGGTCTACTAGCCAAATCGAGTCGAAGCCAACGTCTTCGGCCAGAGCAGCGATTTCCCTGAGCTCTTTCCAATTGCTCATCCCCGGCCCTCGGAGGCCCTCCGTCTGGGGCAGCATCAACCCGACCTTCAACGTCCTCGAACCGCTTGCAACCGTCATGTCTCACTCCTTGGACTATTTTGGGGCTCTCTTCCCCCAGTGGTCATTCACAGCCCCCGTCGTACGAGGGAAATTATATACTTGTGCGGGCTCCCGACCACCACAATGTGCAATGTTCGGCGTCCCGCCGTGGCCCGACGCTCATCGGAACAATGTCCTCCAACTTCCTCATACTTGCAGTCTGCACTTCTTTGTTCGCTTTGCGCGTGCTTGGGCAAGTATTGGTAGTCACCCGAGCGCCCCGTTGGCTTCCTTCCAACGAGCACTGGTACTCGGGGCTTCTGCCCTACAGATTTCTGCTGCCCGCTCAGTTGCTCTTGCTGGCAATCTTGACATCGGTAACTCTGGCAGTCTATCGGGATGAGGCATTGTTTGCGACCGACCGCTGGTACCGGGCAGCGCCAATTCTCGTCGTCATATCCGGGGTCTACTTCGTGTCGATGGCCCTCCGCTACGTTCTGACTATGGCGCTGCGCCCCGAGCGTAGGTGGTTCAAACGCACCATCCCGATCTGGCTCCACATGGTCTTGGCGATTGCTCTTTGGGCATTCGCCGACTACCTGCGGTAGCCACTCGATGCAATAACTCGTGCCACTCGTTTCGCATCAATTCGAATATTGTAGAGACCGCCTCGTCCATCGTAGTTGTGGCCGATGAAATATAGTCCCGAATAGTTTGCGCTGCTCACCCTGTCCTTCCGGTTGCCGAATCCACACTCATCCCTGGCTCCGTACACGCCCATCCATTCAATTGCCGCACGATATCCGGTCGCAAGTATCACCTTATCCCCGGCCCACTCTGAACCATCCGAAAAACGGACGCCGCCCTCAGTCATTTTAGCCACCCCGGGATTCACCTTTATCCGCCCCGCTTCAATATGGTCCAGGATCCCGCGACCTATCACTGGAACGTCCTGGCAGTCATCCTTCATCTGCTTTCTCGGTAGTTGGGCCGACCCTGGCCTCAGCAAGCCACCCATCAGCCCCATCCCACGCACAACGCTCCTTTGTCCGGGCACCGGGACACACGACATCATCCAGCCGAAATACTGGGTCGGGATGCCCGCGACGCTCCTCGGGATAACATTGGCCCCTGACCGGATGGAGACTGTTACTTCTATCCCGGCTTCAGCCATCTCCGACGCAATCTCCGACCCCGAGTTCCCGATCCCGACCACCAATACTCGTCGCCCTGGCCGATCATCGGGTCGCCGATATTCCGTGCTGTGGAATATCGACCCTCTGTAAGACGGCATCCCATCGATGTCCGGGACCACAGGTGAGGTCATGATGCCGGTGGCAACGACCGCGGATTTCGCCGAATATTCCCCCCGCGTCGTTTCGATGACCCACGCACCGTTGTCCTGCCTCAGTCCGGTCACTTCCGTGCAAGCCCGTATGGGCAATGCAAACCTGTCCGCGTATCTAGCGACGTATGCGGTGAATTCTGAAAGAGTCGGGAACAGGGACGTTTTAGCCGGGAAGGACATTCCTGGTAGTGCGCTAAGGTGCTTGCCTGTGTGCAACCTGAGACCGTCGTAGACGTGCCCCCACATCCACCCTGCCTGGCCCCCTCGTTCGAGCACTAAGTTGGAAATTCCACGCATTCCCAGCTGTTGAGAGGTCGCAAGCCCGGCTGGCCCTCCTCCCACTACGACAGCGTCGAAGCTCTCAACAGGCATGTCCTTCACGTTACCTCGACGCTTGCCTTCACCCGGTGGGAAGCATCCATAGGCTTAGATGTTCAACTCCCTCAAAACCTCGCCGACGTCATCCCCATCCGGCAACCCCAGCAGCTCATCTTTGAACTGGATGTCTCTCACGGCCCGAGCCAGCTTGGCCTCGACTCGGCGGGAAGACCAGCCCTCCGACATTACCTGAATGAGGGGAGCATGTAGCCGCCCCGACTTCCTCTTCTGCTCGTACTCGATGTTCAGCCTCGACAACCCATCATCGATAGCCCTCCCAAGTCTAAGCGCCGTTTCGTCGGCAACCGGGTTTTCCTTGAATTCCAGCTGCACCGCGTACCGGGACTCCTCGGCCCGGCCCACCGCCCGGTAGTATTCGACCTTAACACCCACCGATGCCTGCGCTTCCGACACAGCCTGGATCAACTGCGACACGTGCAGCTTTTCCCCCTCCAGGTTCACCATGTCCCGACCTTTTCGCAGGAACTCCAACATCGGCGTCCCGTTGTGGTATCCAGATACCCGCACAACGTCGTTGATGTCATACCGGTATAGGCCGTTGGGCGAGGTGAGCAGGACGTAGTAGCTCTCGCCGCTCTCCAGTTGCCCGACCGTCAGGACGCAGGGAGCGTCGCTTTCAATCTCACCCTCGGGGATAAACTCGTAGAAATTGGCGCCAAGGGTCGGGATGCCCCTGCATCCATCATCCTCGATGGGAAGGGTCACGTACGCCTCACTTGAAAGATACCCGATGTCCCGGAACGGCGTTCCTTCTCGGAACCATGGCCGCAGCCTGTCCACCGTCGATCCCACGCTCCCTCCCTTCCAGCACCCGACCAACGCAAGCTCGGGCCAGTAGTCTCGCGGCCTCAGCGAACCCGAGTCAGCCACCATTCTCTCCAACGCCCGCGCCCGCTTCGGGTTCGGCTTAAGCTGGGCCTTTACTCCCTCCCGCACCTCCTCCGAGATATCAAATTCTCTCGAAAGGGTGCCGTCGTGGATGTCCTTTATCAGCAGGTCGCGGTACCTGTCCGCAGTCGTGATAAGCCGCAGGATCGTACTGGGGTTGGGCGTCGCCACCAGCGAGACCCGTTGCTCTATGACGAACCGCATGATCGCGTAGTACTTCGCCTCAAAGTCCTTGATGGTGAACACTGGGTAGGGAACGGCATAACGTCGACGTATGACCCATGATGCTTTCTTGTATATGTTCCCGGAAGCCGACCCGAAGGGAATGCCGCTCTCCGTATGGCCTTCTACGGCCGGACTCACAATCACCAACGCCTTGTGATCGAGCGCCTTGGGATGGTCCACGAGACACCGGTATAGCCAGAGCCGAGATAGCCGTTTAGACATGTGCCCCGTGGCCCGTGTCACAGGGATGGATTTCGGCTGTCCGGACGTACCACTCGTCAGCGCGAACATGTACGGCTCTTCGGCGGTCAGAACGCCGCGCTCTCCTCCCTTCACCTTGTCGACCCACGGGCGGAAAGACTCGTAATCAGCGATGGGCACGCCGCCCTGAAAATCTTCCACCGACCGCATCGCCGAAAAACCGTGTTCCCTGCCGTACGCCGTGTCCCGGTTGGCTTTCAAAATCCGCAGAAGGAGGTTAGTCTGCGCTTCCTCCGGTTGCCTGGTAGTTCGCTCGAACCTGCGCCACGACCACCGACCCTTCAGCCCCGACAGTTGAGAGACGAAAGACATAGCTACCTTCCGCCTTCCACCTTCACAATGTTCTCTGCGAGTCTCTCAAGGGTTTCGTCGTCAACCTCAACCCCCAACCCGGCGCCCATTACCAGAGACCCTCGGCCCTCGTACCCAAACATCACCGGGTATCGGGTGATATCCTCACTCAACAGGTGCGTCCCGAACGAGCCTTCCACGTACTCAACTTCCGGCAAATGCGCCGCGAGATGCCGGCCCGCCGCCGACAACAGCGACGTCTCCCCGACCTGCGCCCCAACCTGCACCTTGACCCCTGACTCCAATCCAAGTTCCGCTATCCGCAACGAAGAGATTAACCCTCCGCACTTCGAGACCCGGACGTTGAACACGTCACACGCCTGTTCTCGGATAAGGTTGACGGCATCATCAAAGGTGACCAGTGATTCGTCGGCAATGACGTTAAGTCCGGTCTCTTGCCGGACGCGCCGCATTCCTTCCAGATCGGATGCGGCCACCGGTTGTTCTACGGCAGTTATGTCAAATGTCCGTAGCTGATTCAAAGCCGAGACAACTTCGTGGCCCGACCAGGCGCCATTGGCATCCACCCTGATTTCTACATCTTTCCCGGCAACATCTCTGACCGCTCCCAACCTCTCCACGTCCCTATCCACCCCGACTTTTACTTTAAGATTCGTAAACCCGGCTTGGATATACCGTTCCGCCGTGGCACGCGCTATGTGCGGGTCAGTCGCATCTATCAGACCGGTGTACATCACATGTCCCCTGACCGGCCCCAGCCATGAGGCAATAGACTCGCCGGAACGCTTGAAAACCCAGTCCAGTAAAGCTAGCTCCAAAGCACACATTGTTGCGTTCCAGGCCACGACATCAGTGCCTTTCGAAAGGCGTTCAGTCCACTCCTCCACGAAAGATCCTATCTGCTCCACAGCCCCCACCCCCGACCCAAACTCCAGCCTAATCACCTCCGGCCCAATCCTGCCCTTTAGTGTTTCGACCACCCCGGCCACGTCCTCGCCAGTAACATAGACCCTCGGCAATCCCTCCCCGTACCCCCTTAACCCGTCACTCCCCGTTAGCCGGACAACTACTGAATCGCTGGTCGAGCGGCTCGTCTTGGAGTGTACGAAGGCTCGATTAAACGGGATATGCAGGGGAAATACTTCCAGGCTCACGACTCTACTAGGCCCTGGCCGCTGGGCTGGCTTGGAGCCGAGTGGGAAGTACCGTTTCAGTACAACGTTACGCTCGAAAGTCCTGCTCAGTATCCGTTCCACTTCATCGGGTCGGAACCCGTAGTAAGAAATGTAACCCTGAAGTGTTCGCTTCCCTTCTTCTGCGTGCCGGACATCCACTTCTCCATGCAGCGTGAACCACTGCACTGTCTCCGTGGAAAGCCCATAGTGCCGGGTCATCGACTCCGCTATTCGGTCGCTCGCCCGAGACAGGAACAGCTCG
Source organism: Dehalococcoidia bacterium (assembly GCA_965222055.1). Classification (GTDB taxonomy): domain Bacteria; phylum Chloroflexota; class Dehalococcoidia; order Plut-88900; family Plut-88900; genus Plut-88900. The sequence goes on along the minus strand of CBDCTF010000007.1, from coordinate 1,348,172 downwards.
AATGCAACGGTTTCCAGTAGCATCGAGAGTCCCAAGTCTCTGAGGCTCTCATACGGCACCCTCTCCGACCCGAACTCCCGTCGAGCCTCGTCCGCCTCGGCATTGAGCCGTATTACGTCGGCTTCGGAAAACCCGACACCCCTCGCCAGGTCTATCAGCATCTCCGGGTGCGGCTTCTCACCCTCATCCAGCCCCATCTCCTCCATCAGGTTCCCCTTCACCATGTCCGAAGGGTCCCGGGGCGCGACGGCGAACAAAAATGAAAGTATCTGCACCGAGTTCAGGTGCGTGACGATGAAGTTGCGGAAGAACTCGCGCAGGTCTTCTAGGACCATATTGCCCGACAGGATGGCTAGGACGCGAGGATCGGATAGAGCCTCAGTGGTAGTCCCTTCCAGGGTCTTCTTAATTGTGTTCTCAATCGACATGGGTGTTATATCTGGCAAAGATGTTCACTTCCCCAACCGGCTCACTAGTCCGCAAGTTTCCCCTCTTGGCGCAGGTGTAACCGGGCTAACTTCAACTCCTCGTAGTCAAACTCATCCCCGAGACGCTCTTTCACAGGCCCGAGCAAGGCGCTGCCCGACTCCCGGAACGCTTCTTCGATAATGCCCAACCTTGCAGGCTCGGGGGTCACATGGGTCAGGTCCAAACGAAATCCTTGGTAGGTAATGCGTTCCATGTGCCCGATAACGGTATTCTTTGCCAGACCCCGCTCGTTGGCTATCTGCTCGATTGACAGTCCTTGCGCCAGCATTTCTCTTGTAGCTTCGTGGGTGCCGCTAATGGGTCCGCCGCGCGAATCTCCGTTGCGGTTTACGCCTCCACCCCGAGGCGACAGTGCCAGCAGTCCGGCGCCCGTCGGCACTTCCACGTTGTTCGCCTCAACGTACTCCTTGATGACGCTGACGAATTCAGGGCCGTATTCCTCCAGCTTCACCTCCCCAACCCCGTGCATCCGAGAAAACTCCTCTTTGCTGCGGGGGTAAGCCGAGGCCATGTGGCGCAGGGAGACATCGCCGAATACAACGTAAGGCGGGACGCTGCGTTCCTCTGCCAGGCGCTTCCGCAGTTCACGCAACTTTTGAAAAAGAGATTCATCGTATTTAAATGCATCGTCACCGGGCCTCGACCTCGCAGCCCGTACGTCCTCTGTCGGTTTCACCAGTGTTAGCGACTCGCGTTGCTTGAGGAACGCCCAGCCCTCGGGGGAGAGGGACAGGGTAGGATACTCCCCTTCGTTCCGCACCAGTAACCCCTTCGCCTTAATCTGGCCGAAGACCTCTTTGAGTTGACGCTTGCTGAAGTCCTTGACGATGCCGTAAACGCTCAATTGGTCATGGCCCAACGCCAACACCCGCTTGTCCCGGCTCCCGACCAACACGTCGATCACGTGGTTAGCCCCGAACCTCTCATCGGTCCGCACCACCGCCGAGAGTACTTTCTGAGCAAGTTCCGTAGCGTCGAACCTATTGCCGGGATCGATGCAGATGTCACATGTCCCACAGTCTTCCTCCTCCCATTCCTCTCCGAAATACCTGAGCAGGTATCGCCGTCGGCAGGTCGGAAGCTGGGCGTACTCCACCATCTTGTCCAGCTTTTGCTGGGCGTTGCGCCGCTCCCTCTCATCCTCCATTTGCCCTATGAAGTACTCCTGCTTTACCCTGTCTCCGAGAGTAAAGAAGAGTACGCAGTCACTTGGCAGCCCGTCCCTCCCGGCCCGGCCCGTTTCTTGGTAGTAACCCTCCACCGACTTGGGCAGATTGTGATGGACGACCAGCCGCACATCCGGTTTGTCGATGCCCATGCCAAAAGCGATGGTCGCAACGATTATGGGTATCCTGTCCCGTATGAAGTCATCCTGGGTCTGCCTCCGGAGCTCAGGCGTCAGTCCCGCATGGTATGGAAGGGCGGGAAAACCTTGGCCGTTTAGCTGACGGGCCAAATCCTCGGTCTCCTGGCGTGAGAAGCAATAAATGATGACCGACTGGTCCCGATGCTTTTCAAGGAGTGAGACCAGCTCTCCCCAGGAGTCCGACTTGGGCCGCACCGAGTAGTTGAGGTTCGCCCTGTTGAAGCTCGACAGGTACACCCGACCCCGCTCTAGCCCCAGCTGCTCGACGATGTCCTTCTGCACCCTCTCGGTGGCAGTGGCCGTCAGAGCAATCACCGGCACCGACGGAAAGTCCCGTCTCAGGTCCAGCAGGTTGCGGTAATCCGGCCGGAACTCGTGACCCCACTCGGAGATGCAATGGGCCTCATCAATGGCGATCAAACTCAGGTCCAACTCTTGAAGAAACCGGCGAAACAGAGGTGCAGGCAAACGCTCAGGCGCTACGTACAGGAGCTTGACCAAGCCGGCTCTTACATCGCTTTGCACCCGATCTATCTCCCCCCAAGACAGGGAGCTGTTAATAAACTGGGCAGATATTCCGTTTGCATTCAGCGCGTCCACCTGGTCCTTCATCAGGGCAATCAGCGGAGATACCACCAACGTGACACCTTGGAACATAAGGGCTGGCAGCTGATAGCAAAGGGACTTACCGCCGCCCGTGGGCATCAGCGCAAGGCTGTCCCGCCCGTCCAGCACGTTGCTGATTATCTCTCCCTGCGGCGGCCAGAAGCTGTCATAGCCGAAGCGCGACCTCAGCACGGCAAGGGTATCGACAGCGATGTTCATGGAGTGAAAAGCCTAACTCTCGAGAGCGACAATGGGAACTAGGGCCATATTACCCTTAATGCCTGCGGGAAAGTAGCTTGGATGCCGGAGTACATCACGAAGGTTGTGGTTGTGAGGCGGCGTGATCGAATAGAGAAAACCATCTCGCGAGTCTTGCCAATCACCCCGACCTCCACGCACTCACCCCTATATAATACCGACAAGCAAGCATTGACCCGGCAAAAGTTCGTTAAGGCATACAACGATGCTCCAAAGCCCCTCAGATAAAGGCCCGGGCCCCCTCAACGGCGTAAGAGTCCTCGATTTCACTAGGGCTCTGGCAGGCCCTTTCTGTACCCGGCTCCTCTGCGACCTGGGAGCCGAGGTGATCAAGATCGAGCCCCCGCCCGGCGACCAGTCCCGAGACTTCATGTACGTAACCGAGGAGGGCATCAGCGGTTACTTCATGCAGCACAATGTCGGGAAAAAGGGCTTGTGTATCGACCTGCGCTTGCCCTCCGGCATCGCGCTTGCGAAGGCGCTGGCAGATCTCTCCGACGTGGTTGTCGAGAACTACAGGCCCGGTGTCATGGGCCGCCTCGGGCTCGACTACCCCACCCTCACCAAGACTAATCCCGGACTCGTGATGTGCTCAATATCGGGATACGGGCAGGAAGGAAGCTACGTCCATAGGCCCGCTGCTGATCACACTGCCCAAGCCATGAGCGGCGTAGCCTATCTCAACGGAGACCCCGATGGCCGCCCCCGACTCGTTGGGACCGCCGTAGGCGACACCGTAGGAGGAGCCCATGCCTTCGGGGCTATCTGCGCCGCTCTATACAGGCGCGCCGTAACCCAAAAGGGCGAATACATCGACCTCTCCCTGGTCGACAGCCTGATTTGGCAGAACGAGTGGGCCTTCGAGTATCGCCTCCTGAGTGGAGGAAAAGACCTCCCAAAGAAGAGCCGACCCGTGGTCAACGTCCACGGCATCTACAAGGCCCGGGACGGCTATATCACGCTCGCCGCCGTTACTCAGGAGGGATGGGAAAACCTTACGAGAGTCATGGAAAAGCCTGAATTGGCCTCCGACCCTCGTTTCCTCACTCCCCGCGATAGAGAGCTCCGCTGGAAAGACGTAGACCGGCTCATCGAAGACTGGGTATTGACCTTCCCCTCGGCCCGGGTTGCCGTGCACGCATTCACCGACGTCGGAGGCTTGGTAGGCAGCGAAGTGCTCTCCGTACCGGACGTTTTGGAAGACCCGAGAATGGAAGAGCGAGGACTGCTGGCGGAAGTCACCGACCCGGTTCTTGGGCCCGTAAAGGTGCTCAACTCGCCTTTCAAGTTCGCAGGGTCCCAGTCCGGGCCCCGAGCCCACGCTCCCCTGCGCGGCGAGCACACCGTCCCTGTCCTCCGAGACCTGCTGGGACTATCCAGGGAGCGAGTCCTGGAGCTGATGGGAGAAGGCGCAGTCATCATCGAAGAACGTGCCGTCGAAGGGGCCTTGCGAGGCCTGGGCGTCTAGTAACTCGAGCCGGAGGAACCATGAAACAAGAGAGTCCCGTCCAGGAAGAGGAACGGGTCATCACCGACGAAATGCTGGCCTTGGCCCGCAGCCGGATCGGCGCCCCGATGAAGGTGCACGTTCCCTTCAATGAGTTCGTTACCGTGGACGCCATGAGACACTTCGCCCACGGCACCGGCGACGACAACCCCATGTACTGCGACCGGAACTACGGCGCCAAGACCCGATGGGGCAACATGATTGCCCCACCCCTCTTCTACAGAAGCACAGGCAACCCCGAGGCACGCGAATGGAGCGAGGAAGACAGTGTCAGGGCCCGGGACCCCCTCAGCGGCATCCACTCCTGGTACGTGGGCGAGACCATCCATTGGCTCCGGCCCATCTATCCCGGCGACCAGCTATTCGCCCGCCGTTTTCGCCAGGACTTCCTCGAAAAGCGAAGCTCCTTCACTGGCGGCAGAGCGGTTATCGAGGTAGTTCGGCAGGAGTTCAGAAACCAGCGCGGAGAATTGGTGGTAGTGGCAGACGAGAAGGAGTTCCGCGGGGGTCGGCAAAAAAAGTGGGGTGAGCGCACGAAATACGCCCACTATGAGCGCCAAAGCTACACCTCCGAGGACCTGGAACGCCTTGACCGGGCTTATGACGCGGAAGCAAGAAGAGGCGGTTCTCCAAGATACTGGGAAGACATAGTTCCGGGCGATGAGCTGCCTCCCTTGGTGAAGGGGCCTATTACCGTCACCGATATGGTGAACTGGAAAATGGGTGGTGGATTGGCCATGCTGTTCCACGGCGCCCACCGACTCGCCTATCAGTGGCGAAAGGCCCACCCCCGAGCCTACGTGGTCAACGCCGACGGCATACCCGACATCGCCGAGTCAGTGCACTGGGACGAACATATAGCCCGCCTCACCGGAAACCCTTACCCCTACGACTTTGGAGAGCAAAGAGTGGCTTGGCTCACCCACCTCATCACGGAATGGATGGGGGACTACGCTTGGCTCCTCTCTCTTGAAAGTCAGGTCCGCCGCTTTGTCTACATAGGCGATACGGTCTGGATCAAGGGTGAGGTGGTGGATAAAGATGTCAGCGACGGCGAACACCGAGTGACGATTAACGTGAAGGCCGAAGACCACCGAAATGAAGTAACCGCCATCGGCACTGCGACCGTCCTGCTCCCCTCCCGTGCCGAAGGCCCCGTGACCCTTCCACCGAAACTTCAACTGGCCTCGGCAGGCTAGTCTCTAACCTATCGGCGGTAGAGGGTTCTGCTTGGTGACATCACGCCAGCACACCCTCCGCCTGTAGCCTTCTGATTTCTTCCTCAGACATGTTGAGCAGTCCACTGAAAACGTAGTCATTGTCTTCACCGAAACGGTGGCAGCGCTCCACCTGACTTGGTGTTTCGGACAAATGGATGAAAGGCCCAGGGTACTCTACAAGGCCTATCGCCGGGTCATCGACACCGGTAAAGAAACCCCGAGAACGGAGATTTGGGTCTTCGAAAATGCGTTTCCCATCCTGGACCACCCCCGCCGGCACACCAGCTTTTTGAAGAGTGTCCATCACTGTCTCGGGCGTGCGTTCCCCTGTCCACTCCTCTATCCGTTGGTCCAACTCATCCTGATTGGCATGCCGACCCGTCATTTTCGCAAACCGCGCATCCCTACACCATCCGGGAATCCCCAACGCCCGACAAAGGCCTTCCCATTCTTCCTCGCTGCCTATAGCAATAGCGCACCAGGCATCGCTGCCCTTGCACCGATATACGCCGTGGGGAGCCATCCACGCATGTCGATTGCCCAAAGGCTGGGATACGGTCCCGTTGATGAAATAGTCCAAATACTCCGTCCCGAGGACCGACGCCATTGCCTCAGTCTGCGCCAGCTCAATGAGTTGCCCCTCACCGGTACGGTCCCTGTGGCGCAATGCAGCCATAATGGCGACGCTGCCCATCGCCGCACTCAAATAGTCGGGAGTCCAGACCGGAGGGCCTGCGGGTTCCGGGTCGTCCGGGTAAGACCACAGGTGATAAACGCCCGTGATGCTCATGGCAACTGACGCCATCCCCAAGTAATCCCTCTGGAACCCCGAGAGCCCGAATGCCGGGAGCCGAGCCAAGATGATGTCTTTCCGCAGCACTCTTAATTCCTCGTATCCGAGACCCCACCTCTCCATCACCCGGGGACTGAAGTTTTCCACCACGACATCGCAAAATGGCACGAGACGGCGAATGACTTCTCGACCCTCCTTCGTCCCCATGTTGACCGTGACGCTTCGCTTGTTCCGGTTAACGTCGGCGAAGGTGACCTTTTGCTGGAGTACTACCTTCGGGTCCAGGTCCGCTCTGGCCCGACCCCTCTGCTGCCGTGCCTCCGACTCGACCTTTATCACCTCCGCCCCGTTCTCTCCCAAGACTTGTGTCAGCACCGGCCCCGCTATGGCAAATGTGAAGTCCAGCACACGAATGCCTTGAAGTGGCAAATATTTGCCGGGCCTACCTGTCCGTCGCGCCTCAACTAAGGGGGACAACACCGGCGTTTTGGGTGCCGAAAGAGCAGTGAGTGCCTCTTCGTTATGTTCACCCAAGCCGGGTGCGGGAGCGAAGATCGCACCGGGAGTCTCGCTCATCCTGAAGGGGCTGCACACCAGCCTGCTTCTGCCCGACACCGGGTGCTCCACGTCAACGAACAGGCCCCGTTCCAAAGCATATGGGTCCCGTGTGAATTCGTCGGGCCGGTTGATCGGGCCAATTGGGATCCGGTATTCCTGTCCTTTTCGGAACAGTTCGTCTTTGGACAGTCCCCTCATGAACTCAAGAACTTGGGGTTCTATAAATTCGAGATTTGCATTGCGTATGTGCCGGTTCTCCCAAATCGGGTCCATGAGAGCTTCCGGCCTGCCCATCCATTCGAGCAAGTTGTGCCAGTGCCCCCGAGGAATGATTACAACGTGGCAGAAACCGTCGCTCCCCGGGTAAACGCCCTCCGGCATGCCTCCGCCCAAAGGACCTCGGTTCCCCTCTCGTGCCAGGACGGCCCTATTGGCGCTGTAGTTCACCACTACGTGCTGCTGTGATGCACTGACCTCTTGGCACGACACATCCACCCGTTGGCCTTGGCCCGTGCTCTCCCGGTATCTCAAAGCCATAAGCAGGCCAAATGCAGCGTAGGTGGACGCTAGCTGGTAGGGCTGGTATTCCGGCTCGGCCAATGGTGCCCGTTCGGGCGAACCACATAGGTACATTACGCCGCCCATGGCCGATACCACGATGCTCGGCGCCTTGAAGTGGCTGTAAGGCCCATCGAGCCCGAATCCCGTGATCGACGCCACCACCAGGGCCGGGTTTTCTTCTCTCAGGCTCTCGTATTCAAAAGCCCCTTCTACCGAGGTCTCGATTATGGCATCGGCAGTGCGGGCCAGTCCTCGGAATGTCTCCCTGCCTTGGCGCGTGGTCAGGTCAAGGGTGACACTCTTCTTGTTGGTGTTCAGGTGAAGGAAGCGCAGACTTGCCTCGTCATCCGGCGCTCCGTGCCTAAACGGGCCTATACGCCTTGCCGGATCACCCTGGGGAGGTTCGATCTTGATGACTTCCGCACCCAGGTCGGCTAGCAGACGACCGCAGAGCTGCCCCTCGACCCCGGCCATATCCAGAATGCGTATTCCGCCTAGAGCCGTCTTCATGCATCCAAACTTAATCGATACGGGAAGTCATACTCCTCGGGGCTTTGTCCTGTACCCGCCCGTATAGTAGTCCCACGAAATCAGCTTGGACACCTCGACCTTTACAAGCACTGGGTCGATGGACTTCTTAAGGGAGTCTGCATACCGAAGTCCCCCATCGGGACCGAGATACCTGATGCAAATGCGTTCAATGTACTCCCCAGCCTTGGATTCCGATTCCTCCACTTGCCCCGAGCCTTGAATAGTGACCTGCCGATACGGGTAATGGTCGTCATCAATAAGAAAGACTATTTTCGGGTCTCTCCGGATGGCCGCTGCCCTCGGCGCACGCCTCCCGCAGAAAAAGAAAAGTTTGTCGTCTTCATACAGGTACCATGTGGCGACAATATAAGGAAACCCGTCGGGGCTGTTCGATGCCGCCCTGGCAATTCGCGGTTCGTCCAAAAACCGCCGTACTTCTTCGTTGGACATTTTCATGGCGTAAACCTTCCCTTATTTGTTAATGAGAATACAGGACCCTGTTCTCATTCCTTCGCCACACGAAAGTCGGCGAAGGCAAGAAACTACGCATACTAGGCCCTGCATCTATCAGCGTCCGGCTAGAAAATGGCCAGCGGATTAGCCGGAGACCCCGTGGCATTGTGGAATCTCAGGGGCGCCACAACCATCATGAACTCCCATTGATTCCGTTTCGCACAGACCTCTGCGAGGTCCTCTAAATTGGCGTTGTCAATGAGCCAAAGACCCATGTGTGGTATGGCTATCGCGTGATTCGGCGACCGGATGCCCTCGTAGCCTGAAGGCCAGACCTCGTTGGACTGGTCACCGGCCAGCATCGCTATGTCCCGAGACTTCCACCACGGTATGCACGACGCATGTGGCCCGGGCCTGGGATCATCTGACGCCGACAATTCCCCTGAGTAGCACCTGGCCAGATGGCCTGTGCGGATCAGAAGTACGTCCCCGGATTCCACCGTCACACCCTGGGCCTTTTCTGCCTCTTCCAGCTCTTCGGGGAAGATTGGTTCGGGGTCCATCAGCCACTTCATCCCCCGTAGCCGGGGAATGTCCAGTAGCACTCCCCTCGTAACGACCCCCTGAGCCAGGAGCTCTATCGACTCCGCCTCAGCCCCCGTGCCGCTCTTGACGAGGTTGGCCGGGAATCCGTTGTACATACGACCCTCAGTAAAGATATGGCAGAGAGCATCGACATGTGTGATGGAGTTGCCGTGGTAGGCCACACCCAGAAAGTCCCCCGATTCCTCAGCATCCGGGCCCGCCTCCCCCGTCTCCGTCATGTAGTGGAGCACCTGCGACATCGTTTCACCGGGCAGGTCCTTGGATATGGTCCATGCACAGGAAACGGACGTGCCGTCCTTCACAAGCTCCGCCGCCTGCCGGCGCTTCTCATCGGTTACCAGATTCAGCGTTCCCAGTTGGTCGTCGGCTCCCCATCTGCCCCAGTTAGAGCAGTTATCGGCATATCCCCGGACCTCTTCCTCTGTCGGCAGTTTTCGGTTGTTCATCTTTATTCCCATGCTCCTGAAGACCTATAGCTCACTAACGAGTCCCTGCAAGTCTCACCCTTTACGATACTGTACGTCAATCATTATCTATGAAGGACACTTGAACAGGCCCGGAACAGTGTGTGTTCGCACTTGCCTCTCCCCGACCGCTAACCGAGCCTGATCATCTGGTCGGGCGTCATCAACCATTCGAGCCATCCGCACCGTGTACCGTCCAGCGATACCAGCCTGAGCTTACACAACGCTCCCTTCTTTAGACGGATTAACGCAGTCGGGTCTCCGCTCACGACCATCGAGACAAAACTGCTCAGGTGTGGCTCATGCCCGACCACCATCACGTTGTCCATCGATGCGTGTTTTGAAGCCAGTTCTTCCAAGAGTAGATAGGGATGCGCCTCCGGGACAAGAACGTCCGACGTTGCCTGCCTCCCCGGCGACGAAAGTCCTTCCCTGACTATCTGCGCAGTCTGCGCAGCGCGCAGCAGCGGGCTGGTTATCATCACGTCCAGGGTGAGGCCAAGCCTATTCAAGCCCTTTACCTGTTGAGCCAATTTTAGGCGCCCCTCCCGAGTTAGTGACCTATCGTCATCGTTGGGGTACTTACGATTGTCCCTGTCCTCCGCCACTCCATGTCTTAGTACATACACGTTCATATTCGCAATGCGTTCCGAATCTGATGGATCAACGTTGCTCCGAAGTCTTCAAGCACCGATATCGTTATGTAACGAGCGATGTGGAATCAATTGATGTTGGCCTCTACATACCTGACGGCTGCGAACCCGTTAGGGTTGGGTTTTGGTGCGTGCAAAGGTGCTCACCATACGCATTATGTAATGATGAGGTGAGTGAATACAACACCCCACACCACCCCATCTCAGACCCTTGACAGTTTCTCAACGGCACCCTATCCTCACTGCCAAATCATAAACACAAACCACTCCCCGTTCAGGTGCCCATCCAGGGAGAATAGGGAAGGCGGTGAAAAACCGCCGCGGTAGCGCCACTGTAAGCGGGATTTGGAGTCGAAGTCCACTGTCGGTTAACCGACGGGAAGGGCCCGGCACCCGAGATCCACCCGCAAGCCAGGAGACCTGCCCGAACGGGAGGTGACCACTCTCCGCATGAGAGAGGGTCCCTAGCGCGTCGGGCAAGAGTCCCGGGCAGAGCGCAGCAAGACCTCCTGCGGAGAACCGCAGGAGGTCGTTTTTTTGAGGGTTGTTAGCCTAAATACTCTGCGAATCTACCGCCAATCAGGCGTCGCCACCCGACTCGCGGTCGGCTCCTCAGTCCTCCTTCTCCTCGTCTTGGCAACCGCCCTTGCTTCACTGAGTCTCGGGCCCGTCAACATACCCGTAGACCACGTCGCTTCAATTATCCTCTCATTTCTCGGACTCGATTTCGCGACCTTTGGACGCACCGAACAGCTCGTCATCGAGCAAATCAGGCTTCCAAGGATTTTGGTCGGGGCCCTTGTCGGGATGGCCCTCGGCGTCGCCGGTGCAACAATGCAAGGCCTCTTCCGTAACCCGATGGCCGACCCCGGTATCATCGGCGTCTCCGCAGGCGGCGCGGTGGGAGCAGTCGTGGCCATCGCCTCTGGGATGGCCAGCCTCTTCTTCTTGGCCCTGCCCACATTTGCATTCGTGGGCGCCGTCGGTGCCTCATTCCTCGTCTATGGCATCGCCGCTGTTGGCGGCCGCTTCTCGATGGCCACGCTGCTTCTTGCGGGAGTCGCCGTTAACGCATTTCTGGGGGCAATTGTCTCCGCAATCATCATCCTCTTGCCCGACAATGGAGCTCTCCGGGAGATATTGTTCTGGCTTGCGGGCGGACTCGACTCCCGCTCTTGGCAGCACGTCCGCATCGCCGCCCCACTAATCCTCGGCGGCACCGCGGTCATAGTGGTCATGGCGCGAGACCTGAATCTGCTGACGCTCGGCGACGATGAAGCCCGCTCCATGGGTGTCCGAGTCGGCCTCACCCGGGTCTCTCTTCTGACGGCGGCGGCACTCGCGACGGGAGCCGCAGTGGCCGTAAGTGGCACGATATCCTTCGTTGGCCTCGTCACGCCCCACATTCTTCGCCTCGTCCTCGGCCCCGACCACCGAGTCCTGATTCCCATGAGCGCCCTTGGGGGTGCTGTGTTCGTCGTGCTGGCCGATACGGTTGCCAGGACCATAATCCAGCCCGCCGAATTTCGTGTCGGTGTCCTCACGGCATTTGTCGGGGCGCCCTTTTTCATTTTTCTACTCATCAGAAACAACCGACAGGTCTACTCATTGTGAGATACGGCAATTGAAAGGAGCCATCGTGTCCATGAGAAAGCTCAGTGCCCTCTTCGTCCCCATTGCGGTCCTTCTATTAATGGTTTTGGCAGCATGTTCATCCGCAACGCCAACCCCCGCACCAACAACCACTCCGACCACAAGCCCAGTCTCGACACCCGTTCCACCCACAACCCAAGCCCCAGCCCCGACAGAGGTTCCGGCCGTCCCCCCGACTCCGGCCTCAACAACGGCCCCAACTCCGGTTCCTACCGCACAACCCGAACCTACAGCAACCCCTGAGCCCGCAGTCAACTATTTCGAGGGTGTCCCCGGTATCATCGATCCCACAAACTTCGGCTGGCCGCGTGAGGTCGAGGGGGTGAACGGCATCGTCAGCATCCCGACCAAACCGCTTCGGATCATCACTGCCTCCGTCGGCCACGATGAAATAACGCTGGCTCTGGTGCCCAAGGAACGGCTCGTGGGGGTTGGTGGCGCGACCAAGAATGCAACCTACTCCAACGTGGCCTCTTTGGTTCAGGACATAGCGGAAATCAGCCGTGACCCCGAGACGATTGTAGCCCTCTACCCCGACGTGGTAGCCACAAGTCCCTTCTTCGTTGCAGAGGGAATCGACACCCTGTCAAGGCTTGGCATTCCGGTGATCCAAACCGACTTGCACCAGGGCCCCGAGGCCCGGATAAACAACATTCTCTTCATGGGTTACATCTACGGCGAGGAAAACCGTGCCGTAGAGTTTGCCGCAGAGGTGAGGGATAGATATGAATCTCTGGTGTCCGTCACCGGCGCAGCGGGGCCGAAGCCCCAGGTGCTGGCGTTGACCCAGTATTCCGACACCATCTGGACCGCCGGTAGCAGCTCCACGGAGGGCGGTGTCATAACTGCCGCAGGTGGAATCAATACAGCCGAAGAAGCGGGTATTGAAAGCAACCAGACTACGAGCTTGGAGGGAGTCATCGCCATGTCTCCCGACGTAATATTCATTGCCCAGCCGGTAGAGTTCGGCGCCGAAGAGTTCCGCCAAAGCCTTCTCGACAACGAAGCTCTCGCCGAGGTCCCGGCAATCAAGAACCGCCAAGTCCACCTGGTTGAAGGCAAACACTTCACCACGCTTTCCTACTGGAATATCCGAGGCGCTGAAGACCTCGCCCACTTGCTATGGCCCGATCTAATCCCCGAGCCCATAACCACCCCATTCACCCTCGCCGAGTAGAGCACGAGATGAAAAACGGCACATCTCTAGCAATCAGCGCGCAGTCCCTCTCCTACGAGGTCGACGCAAAAGTCCTCCTGTCCAACGTGGACTTGCACGCCAAGTGTGGTCAATTCGTTGGGTTGATAGGCCCCAACGGGGCGGGTAAGACCACCCTTCTTAGGGCCTTGGCAGGAATCCTCCGCTATCGGGAAGGCGTTGTAATGTTGGAGGGCGCTGACTTGAAGGATGCCACTCCCAGGGAAATTGCAAAGACTCTCGGACTCGTCCCCCAGATTGCTCCCTACACCCACGGCTTCACCGCCCTCGAGCTTGTGGTTATGGGCCGGTACCCCCACATAGGACGCTTCCAGATCGAGGGCAAGCAAGACGGTCTAATTGCCAGGAACGCGATGCGGTTAACCGAGACCGAGCAGTTCGCCGACAGAACCCTCGACACCCTTTCCGGTGGAGAGCGGCAACGAATCTTCGTATCCCGAGCCCTTGCGCAGCAACCCCGCATCCTCCTGCTGGACGAACCGACGTCCAACCTTGATGTCCTTCATCAGTTCAAGGTGTTCAACTTGGTTAGACGGTTAGTCGACAATGGTCTAACCGCAGTCGCCGCCATCCACGACCTTCATATGGCTGCACGCTACTGCGACCATCTCGTACTGATGAAAGATGGCCGGGTCCTCGCCCAAGGCTCACCCGAGGAGGTCCTGACCCCCAAGATTATCGAGTTCGCCTTCGGCGTGAAGGCTGCCGTGTATCGAGACCCGATAACGGACTCTCTTACCATGACCTTGATCGGCCCTGCGGACGAGTGTTCATGAATCGGGATAGCAGTTCAGCGATGACTCTCGACGATATCATCGTAGGTATCAGCCCCGCCGACCCAAAGGCTAGGCAGGCAGCCGACCTCCGACAGGACCGCCTGACCAAACCACCCGGCAGCCTAGGCCGGCTGGAGGACCTCTCAATACAGCTGGCAGGCGTATTCGGTACCGATCGTCCGACTCTGCTAGGCAAGGCAATCGTCGTGGCGGCGGGCGATCACGGCGTTGTTGCCCAAGGCATCACAGGCTATCCCCAGGAAGTTACAGTACAGATGGTGCAGAACTTCCTTGCGGGAGGCGCAGCGATAAACGTCATGGCACGGCAGGCGGGAGTCGACCTTGTCATAGTCGACGCCGGAGTGGCCACCCCGCTTCCTGACCATCCTGATTTGAAAGTAGTTTGTGTAGGGCGCGGCACCGCCGACTTCACCCTAGGCCCAGCAATGACACGAGTCCAGGCCGAGTTGTGTGTAAACGCAGGAGTCAAGATTGCCCTTGAAGTCGCGGAGAAGGGAGTGGACCTCATAGGCACCGGGGACATGGGTATCGGCAACACCACAGCCTCGAGCGCAATAACCGCAGCATTGACCGGCAGGCCCCCGAGGGAAACCACGGGCCGAGGCACGGGGCGAAGCGATCACGAACTGGAACACAAGATAACCGTAGTCGAGCATGCTCTCAATGTGAACCGGCCCGATCCGGATGACGCCCTTGATGTGCTTGCCAAAGTGGGTGGATTCGAGATTGGCGTACTGGCTGGGGTCGTGCTGGGAGGGGCGCTTGCCCGCCGAATGGTAGTGCTCGACGGTTTCATTTCTGAGGCCGCTGGGCTTATAGCCTACAGCCTATGCCCTAACGTCAAAGACTTCCTCGTCGCAGCGCATTTGTCATCGGAGGCCGGACATGGCGTAGTCCTATCACACTTGGGCCTGCCGCCTCTCCTGGACCTAGGCATGAGGCTGGGGGAGGGCACCGGCGCTGTTCTGGCGATGGGCCTCATAGACGCAGCCGCCGCTTGCCTCACCGATATGGCCACCTTCGAAGAGGCCGGTGTCTCCGACAAAGAACCCGAAGCTTCAACCAAATAGGTGCATTGAAAAGCCTGCGATTGGCTATCGCGTTCCTGACCATCTTCCCGGTCGCCCCCCGAGGCACGGCCCCCACGGCGTCCGCAAGAGCCTACTTCCCCCTCGTAGGCCTGGCCTTGGGAGGCATACTTGCGAGGCTGGACTTTGCAGCAAGTCAGGCACTGCCACCATTAGTGGTCGGCGCGCTTCTGCTGCTGGCTCTGCTGGTGCTTACCCGGGCCCTACACACCGAGGGCTTCCTTGATTCCTGCGATGGGCTATTCGGCGGCTACACCCCTAAGAGACGGCTGGAGATCCTGCGGGACCCTCATGTCGGTGCTTTCGCTGTAATCGGCGGCGCGGGCCTGTTGATTTTGAAATGGGCTCTCTTGGCGTCCATCCCCGACGATGTGCGTGTCGGCCTACTAATTGCTTTCCCATCCATATCCCGGTTAGGCATGCTTCTCACCATGTTAGTATTCAAGTATGCCCGGGAGCAGGGTCTCGGTACGTCGTTTCAAGCCGGAGCTCATTGGTGGCAGGTTGGCTTTGGGCTTGCCATGTCCGCAGTGGCTGCCGGACTGCTCCTTGGCATTACCGGCTTTATTCTGCTCGGCGTCACCATTCCCGTGGCCCTGGGTATTGGATGGTGGATTAGCAGGCTGTTGGGAGGAATGACGGGCGACACTTACGGCGCAGTGAACGAGGTCGGGGAAGTTACCGTGTTACTGGTGGGAATCCTTTTGTACAGTTTGATTCCTGAAATTTACCAGTCACCCGTCTGGATGCTCTCAGCGACGGCGGTCTAATGGAGCAGGATGTGAGCAAGAAGTTGACTCTGGTCATTGGCGGTGTACGTGCAGGCAAGAGAAGTTATGCGCAACGCCTTGCAGCCGACGGCTAACGTGTCCTCTTCGTAGCCACTGCAGAGGCCCTGGACCAGGATATGGAAGAGCGTATCAAGGCTCACCAGGAGGCACGCCCCGAGGCCTGGCACACCCTCAAAGAGCCTACCTACTTACCCAACGCCCTAACGCCAGTCCTTCATCACTATGACACGGTACTGCTCGACTGTCTGACCCTCTGGGTCAGCAACCTGCTGTTGAGAAGTCCGGATATTCAATCGGCGCGCAAGGAAATCCTCTCGGAGGTGGAAGCCCTGCTCGGAGTTTACCAAAAAGGTAACGCCTCCTGGGTCATCGTTTCCAACGAGGTCGGGCTCGGCGTAGTACCGGCCACCGAGTTAGGCCGCATCTACGCCGACGAGCTTGGCCGTGCCAACCAACTCATCGCGGCTCAGGCCGACGACGTGTACTTCATGGCCGCCGGGCTGCCCCTTACCCTAAAAGGCCCAAATCACAAGGGTATTTCACCTGTCCGGAAGCCGCCAATACTAGCGATCTCCAACGACGCTGAAGACGAGTTAATCAGTCAGTACACGTGGGCCGGTGCACTGGTGGGCCTAACGGGACTGAATTGTGAACTTTTGAGGGTCACCTACAAGGGAGTCCGTGTGTATGCGCAGCACTAGTCCCTCAACCTCGCCTGCGCTGTGTCTTCAGCCTCACTTCCTCTTATCTCCGCTCGCCCGAAGTGCCTGCTCAGAGCCTTCCAGTTTTTCGCGAATTGCCGAAACGCTCGCCTCGATATGCTGTCCCTCTGTGTCTATGACGATACTGGCCTCCCAAGGTTCATACTCCCGGGCGCATATTTCCTGCCACGTAGGCAATCGGTGTCCGGTGATGTCAGCGATCCGTGTCTCTCCTCTGCGCTGGTGCTCCGCCTGGTCGGAACAGTCGATCTCAATCTCGATGCAACGCTTGCCTGCTCGCTGAGGGACATTCCGCCAAGCGGCTCGCGCTGACTCCACTGGATTCACAGAATCGGCTATTACGGTGCGGCTCAGTCTTAGATTGTCCTCAGCAATTGCGCAAGCAGCCACATACCCCTCGGGCCCAGCTATCGTAATGTTGGAGTTGCGCAGCGCCTGCTCTATGGAATCGATGCGCAGATGAACAGCCTCTATGTCACATGCCAGTCCTGTGGCAATTGCAGTTTTCCCTACCGCGGTAAGGCCTCCGAAGATCAATAACATCAGATCGTGGTTTCCAAGTCTTTGTTAGTCAACCAACTGGAATTCCAAATCGCCACGCCTTCTACCACACCCCATCCGATTGCCCGAAAGTCGACTGTCCATGAGTACCTGAGCTCTTCGTGTCTATTGTGTACTGCGAACGTTCCAGTGGGAGGTCGCCCTGTGGCTTCCCATGGTCTGCGACTCATGACTACCAATGTTATGGGAGGCAGAAATACCACCTACACACCTTAACCCATAGACTCACTGCGCTAGGGTGGAGCGGCGGTTGCGTTGCGTCGGGGCCAGGGCTTCCAGTCCAGTGTCACGTGCCGTTCGCCTCCCGTCATCTCGAGGGCGCGGGAGCGCGGGATGCGGCCTCGAGAGCGGCTAAAACCGCCGTGGCCGTCGTTAAACCGGAACTCTGATTCCCGCCAACCGGTCCCCAGCAGCGAAGGCACTTGTATCGACTCGCGGAACCCGCCGGAGACGACGGCTTCCACCAAGCTAGTCATATACTCGATCGAGCCATCGGCCGTTTCGTCGCAGGCGTCGCAGCCACAGTCGGGGAATGGTTCAGTGCGCCAGGAGCCGAACCTCAAATGCAGCCCTGGAAAATCAGTGAACGCTACCATGATTGGCGCGGCTTGCAGGTCATGCGGAACGAGTCTTACGGGAGGAGAGGCAAGTCTTATCTTGGCCAGTTCGTCGTCCACCTCGTGTACCTCTAATCGCTCGACTGCGAACTCTCGCTCCAGCCGGTCGAGCAACTCCGTCGCTGCGGCGTGCAGAGGCTGGAAGCGTTCCGGGTTGGTTACGCGGGAGTACGCTTCATCGGGCGGCCCTTCGATTCCCCACCTGTCTCCGCTCATGTCATTGTCCTCCAGCGAGGGTATCGACGCAGCCCTTCGTGGCGGGCTCCGTCCTCATGGCTATCGTCATCCCATTGCGTAGCGCTAGTCTAGGGGGATACCTTCTCAGCGCGGCGTATAGCGTAGTTCGGTGGGCTTGACTGGACAGTAGGCATTACCGTTTTCGAGGTGGTGGTGGCCCTTTGGCTCCCCAAGGAAGGAAAGTTCTAGTCTCGTTTGGTGGGCAGAAGGGTCGGCATCCGGGACTTGGAGGCGAGTTGGTCGAGTCAGCTGTCCGTGCCTGTCATAATCGCTGTGAAACGCCGCTGCATCTCATCCGGCGTAACCTCTTCGAGAAAATGGCCGACGTTCCAGCGATGGCCAGAAGGGTCTCGCAACCAGCCCGACCGCTCGCCGTAGAACTGGTCCTCCGGTTCGCTCTCGATCTCGGCGCCCGCCTCGACCGCGCGACGAATCACAGCGTCGGCATCGTCGACTTGCAGGTGCATCGTGACCGAGGTGCCACCCAACGTCAGCGGTCCTACAATGCCGTATTCAGGGAACTCTTCGGCAAGCATGAGCGTCGTACCGCCGAAATCGAGCACGGCGTGCCCAATACGCCCATTGGGGTCCGTCAGTCGAAACTTCTCAGTCGCTCCGAAAACCGAAGTATAGAAGTCGATCGCCCTGGCGGCATCATTGACCTGCAGATATGCGAGCAACTGATGGATCTTCATTGCGGCAGAGTATTTCTTTCTATGAAGATTATCTTGTGGACGCCAGTGCGGCATCCAATGACCAGTAAGGTTCTTGATTTTGTCCAGTTTGGCAGGCCTAGTCGAACAAGAGGGGGAGCGAGACTCGCGAAGAGTCTATCCGAGGGTTACTAAGGTGCGCAAGGCGGAACGATGACTCTATTCGGTATGTCAGTTACCGAACTCGCCGTTCTGACCCGTCCAACCGAGGCCCACTTACTAATATCATTAGTTTGCGTTACCCAAACACTTAACTATAAGTATGGTCCTATTTACCACTAATCTGCCGGGTGATTACACCATTTTTGCAAACATTAAGCCCGTGACACTGTGCATTGTTGACCACAGTTGTCTTGCTGTATAGTCTGCTTCGCAAGAACTTTCTCAAGCGCAGCCCCAAGGAGACAATTCGGCCATGCGCGCTAAGCTATTCCATGAAATAGATCTACTAGGGACCCAAGTTGCCGACTTCGAAGAAAGAGTCGATGTGGAGCGACTTCGTCGTGAGCGGTTTGAACGGCTCCAGACGGAGCTGGTAAAAGCCAGCCTGGGAGGCGTCCTTCTATTTGATCCGGTCAACGTTCGGTATGCAACGGGGACTCGTCTTCACGAGTCCTTTGCCTTCCGTCATAAAGGCCGGCATGCATTGGTCCCCAGAGAGGGTAAGCCTATACTCTTTTCGGCCACAGATAGAGAGACTCATTTTCTGAGCGACTTTCTGATTGGCAGGCCAATGCACAGCATTGAGGCTTGGACGTGCGGGAGCTTTGTAATGGACGCTACTGCCAAGTGGGCCCGAGCAATCAAAGAAGCTATGTCCGAGTTGGGAATCGCAAACGAGCCTTTAGGCATAGACCGACTAGACATGATTACCATTCGCATTCTGGAAGCGGAAGGGATAATGCTCGAAGATGGAGTAGTACCATTGAACTGGGCTCGCTCTGTCAAAACCAAGGACGAGCTGGCGTTGATCCGACAGGCCTGTGCAGTTGCTGACGTAGCGTTGAGCGCAGTGAGGGATGCTATCAAACCGGGGGTGACGGAGAACGAACTATTCTCCATTCTAACTGCCGTCAACATCAAATATGGCGGTGAAAGGATAGATGCCAAGTTACTGGCTGCTGGTGGTAATACCAATCCATGGCTCCATAGGGACTCCAGTGACAGAATGGTCAGACCCGGCGATTTAGTAGCCATGGATACTGACATGGCCGGACCTCTCGGATACATGGCAGATGTCTCCCGGACATATCTCTGTGGAGACGGTAAGCCTAATGACGAGCAGATGGAGTCCTACAAACTGGCCTATGAATACATCCAGAATTGCATCCCTCTCTTTAAAGTAGGCACCAGTTTCCAAGAGATCGCTGAGAAGGCTCCTGTAGTGCCCGATAGCTACAAGGCCAACCGATATGATTGCATAGCCCACGGGGTGGGTATGTCAGATGAGTGGCCTTCCATCGCCTTCACGGACTACAGCCTTTCGGGATTCGGAAATTATCCGGGCGAATTGCAAGAAAACATGGTCATAAGTACGGAGGCCAGCTTCGGGCGAGAGGGAGGCCGGGAGCAGGTTAAGTTGGAGGAGCAACTAATCGTTACCGTCAACGGCCCGGAGGTCATATCCCAGGCGCCCTATGATTGGAGATTCCTCTGAGGGTGACAATCGCTACAAATAGACCGATTACCTTCGACAGACCATAGCAAAAGAGAGGGCTCACAATGAGCCCTCTCTTTTGCTGGCTTGCAACGCCAACTACCCAATCATTTCGTAGCTTCGGAGTACTTTACCAGGAAGCGCATTGGTGCACTTGTTATCCTCGAAAGTAACCTCGCCATTAACTAGGATGTACCGCATACCGGTGGGTTTCTGGACCAGCCGCTTCTCTCCACCAGGGAAGTCTGTAGCGTATACCGGTTTGTCGGTTTCGAAGCCCAACTCGTCCAAGTCATAGACTATTATGTCTGCGGCCATTCCTTCTCTAAGCACACCCCTGTCCCGGAAGCCAGCCAGCCATGCAGGGAGGGCGCTCATCTTGTAGTGGGCCTGCTCAAGGGACAATAGTCCTTCGTCCCTAACCCATCGAGTCAGAAGATAGGTGGGCCATGTGCTCGTGGTTAGGAAGCGGACATGGGCCCCGCCGTCGGAAAAAGATGGGTGAATGAAAGGATTGACCAGGATTTCAGCTGCTGCATCTCTGTCTCCGCTGAGTATCTCTGAGATACCGAACTCAGTTTCCAGATTTTCGTCCATGGCCAAATCAAGCAACGCATCCACCGGATCCTTGTTTTCCATTTTGGCTATTTCGGCGATGCTGAGTCCATCATATTTGTAGTTTCGTTCGTGCACTGTCTCCAGGACGTTGAATTTTGTCCAGTCCTTATGAAAATCGGTCTCCTCCCATTCCGCAATGTCCTTTTTCATCCCCTCCCGGGTTTCGGGACGACGCAGCCGGGCCATGCGTTCCTCGGGAGTGCCCAACAACGCCTGAAGCCAGTGAGGCATATCGTCTAGCAAATTGAACTCGGCAAGGGTGAATCGGGCGTCGATCTGTAGACAGCTGGTTTGACCAAAGATGGACAGACCCGCTTTGTTGGATTTCTCCAACCACTTAAGTTGTTTCTTATAGAATTCCGGGTTGTTTTGATCGTGCACTACCGCTGCAAACTGCACGGGTCGGCCGCTGGCCCTGGCCATCTTTTCAATGAGCGGATCTGCACCGGAATCATCGACTACACCAAGAGTCCACGTGATTGAGCCAATTCCGTATTCTCCTAAGACCCCAGCGAGAGCTAAGAATTCATCGTCGGAGGCCACGTGGGTAGGTAGATAACCCCCATCCGCTGGGCGATCAACTAGATTCTTGTTGGCAGAAAATCCAAAGGCTCCAGCATCCATTGCATCCCGATAAAGAGCAAGAAGTTGTTCCAACTCTTCCGGGGTTACCCGCGTCCTTTCCGCTGCCTCCTTTGATCCTAGCACCCAAACCCGAGCGGGGGAGTAAGCGAACTGGCAACCGACATTAACGCCGATACCCTGGCGTTGCAAACTATCGAGGTACTCAGGAAATGTGACCCAGTCCCACCGAATTCCTTTCTGCATTGAATGTAGGGGGATAGCCTCGATCCGTGAGTGAAGCATCATGTTTGCATCTCGGTCTTCGGGCCGGACCGGAGCGACACCGTATCCGCAGTGACCCATGGTCATCGACGTCATCCCGTGCCATCCCGAAAGAGTGCAATAGGGGTCCCAGTTTATCTGGCCGTCGTAATGAGCATGCTGCTCAACGGCGCCAGGCGCAACAATGCATCCGGTTGCGTCCAACTCCTTGGCGCCATTCGGTGCTATCTTCCCGCTTATGCGGGATATCTTGCCATTCTTGACACCTAAGTCAGACCTATATCGGGGAACACCCGTTGCCTCAACTATCGTGCCATTGCGTATAATTAGGTCAAATTCCGCCATCGTTTTCCTCCTGCCCTCAAATGACCTTGTATCCTGGGAATCTCGTGCGCTAATTCAAAAATCCGTATAATCTGCCTGCGTTTTCGCAGATCACCTTCCTGCGTATAGCTTCGTCCCGAAGATTTTTCAGGTTGTCCTCTATCGTCTCTTGAGAATCGGGCCATACACCGTCGTGATGAGGGTAATCAGACCCCCACATAACGTTGTTTTCACCTATCAGATGCACAATGTCCCCTACGAAGCCTTCCTTCTGGAAAGTGGAGTAGCCCTGTCTTCGCCAATAGTCGCTAGGCTTCATCTTCAAGCCGGCCAGACCTCCACCCTCGTGATCCATCCTATCCAAAACGTAGGGAATCCAGGATACACCGCATTCACCCAGAACGAACTTAAAATTGGAGTATCGCTCACAGGCTCCGGAGAAAACTATGCTGGAGAGGAACTCTACGCCATCCAACTGGGCCATGGTAAGGGACACAGACCAATACATGTCACCGAGAGCATCTAAGTCTTCAGGTACCGGAGCCTTAGGGGCCAACCCTTGAATGTGGAAGGAGATAGGCATGTCGCATTCGTCGGATGCCGACCACAGAACGTCCCATTTAGGGTCGAAGATCGGTGCGGATGCAAGCCCCGCCCGTAACTCGACGCCCTTAAGACCCATCTTCGCGGTCCGACGTAGTTCGTTAGCAGCTATTTCCGGATTGTGGTGTGGCACACAGGATAATGCGGCAAAGCGTTGAGGATTGGCTTTTAGGAATTCCGCTGCCCAATCGTTATATATTCGATATGTTTCACCTCGTACCTCGGGGTCTCCCATGTTCTCAGGCCCGAAAGAAAGCCCGTAGATTACCTCGGCATCGACTCCATCCATATCCTGATCCTTGATCCTTAATTCCGGGGTTGTAGGATGATATATGAACTGTTCAGCGCCCTCATAAAAGCCCGCCTCCTCCATCCTTCTGTCCCTGTGAACTACTCCTGGGCTGGTCTCTTCGGAACCCAACCCAAACCCGACGGGTGCGAGCACTACCCCTTCAGCCATCCAGACTTGTCCTCCGTTCCTATTCTCAACGTGGGGAACCCTCTCCCTTAGGTGAGGCTGAGCATTCGAAACGAACAGGTCATGGGGCATAAAGGTAAGATCTATATGAGAGTCAGCAGAGATTATCCGATAAGACATACTATCCTCCACTCCTTTGACAAATTAAACGCATTTGACTGTAGTTACCGGCATTTCAGTATAGTTCTGCTCATTTGCGATGTGCAACCTTGTGAGCATTAGTATGTATTGCATTCCGGTGTGGTAAGGCTTTACCCTGTTTCTGGTTGCCATGGACCTGCAGACATTTGAGGGTTTAGAGATGAAAGAAATCCTGCCTAGGCCGACAGACACCAATTCTGCAAAGTTGCGAACAGTCCTGTGTCCTCGATGCCTTTCAAGTTTCTCGTGGAGCTATGGCAGACGAGGCTCGACTAGGGAATATCTATGTCGAAGATGTGGGCGAAAGTTTAATGACAGAGGTTGTCCGATAGGGATGCGCACCCCCAACGAACAATTGGGAGTTGCTCTTTCCATGTTCTATGAGGGGTTTTCTCTGGCTGAGATATGCCTAAAGCTGGGACATGCATTTAACAACCCTGTCAACCCTTCGTCAGTCCATAGATGGGTGATTAAGTATACAAATCAGGCTCTGGCGAGCTTCTCAACGCTACAAATCCAGGCTTCGGATACTTGGCTGATGGACGAGACCCCTGTGAAGATTTCTGGGCAAAGTGTCTGGGTTTGGGACGTGGTAGACTTCGAAACTCATTTCTTGTTGGCATCACATCTGGCGAAGAGTCGTTCAATTGCTGCTGTTAACGCCGTAATCGAGAAGGCATGCGGAAGAGCCCAAAGCGCGCCCCAGTCTATGCTATTCAATCACTCCGTTGCCAAATCGGAAGATATTTCGCTCGGCATTGCCACCGACTTCCGGCCCATTCAGTCCCAGGGACTGAATGGGAATGCTACGCTGAGCTTCACAGGGCAGTTCCATACTATCCTCCGTCAACGCACTAGAGTGATTCAAAGTCTCAGATCTCTGAGGATGGCAGCCCTGGTACTGGGTGGATTCTCGATTCACTACAACTTCTTCCGGCCAAGCAAGGCACTCAAAAATAGAACCCCGGCCGCTATGGCGGGGCTGAGCACTCAATGCAAAGACTGGCTGTATCTGGTTACTAATAGCGGGAGAGTTGTCAACTAGCGCAATGTAAGGCCGTTTCTCCTGCGCCTTAGGAGATGAGCTCAAGTCTTTGTGGTTACCCTTCCCAAAATGTCTATTACGCTCATCCCGTTAAAGTGCAACAAAGAGACCGGGAGCCCCACGTGACAGGCTCCCGGTCTCTTTGGTTCGCATGCTCTTTACAGCCGTTTTATCCCACAATCATTCCTCTTAATGCGTTACTACTCCTGCAGGAAGGCCTGGAATCGCTCACTCCATTCATCCTGGTGCTCCCCGGTCCATCCCTCGTGCTCAAGTATGGCGAAGGATATATTTTCGGGAGACGTGGGTAGTTGCCCTTTTACCGCTTCGAATCCGGGACCATTGAGCAACGGGACAGCATCGAGATTGACTGGGCCGTAGCTGATGTACTTGCTCACCTCAACGCTAATCTCTGGCAGGCTGATCCAGGCAAGCACAAGCTGGGCCAACTCGAATTGGTTGGGGTCCTGCTCTTTTAGTCCATTGGGTATCACATTTGCATCGCTGGAAAGCAAGTATCCGCACTCCCAACAGATCTTAATGGGCGAACCAGCTTGCTGAGCATCAAAGATGCGTCCGTTCCAGGCGCTGCACATGTCCAACTCGCCGCTTAGAAGAAGTTGCGGGCAGTCGGACCCTCCAACCCAAAAGATGTCGATGTTGGGTTTGAAATCGGACAAGACTTCAAAGGCCCTGTCTATCTGCTCGTCTGTGGGGGCTGACAGACTGGCTCTCCCTTCCTCGGTGTTCAGCAGGTCAGGATTGTCCCCCAGGAGCGCGAATACCAGATTAGCGTGATACCAGTCCTTTATTCCTCTTCGTCCGGGAAAGTCGGCATCGAAGAAGTCACCCCAGGATTTAGGCGCGTCGGCGGGATCGGAATAGGCCTCGGTACTGTAGGCCATGACAGTGGACCAAGCAGTGCCGCCGCCACCGCCCCACATATTATTCTTAAGCGGCTCCAAGAAGTTCCGGTGATCGATGATGCTGAAATCCAATTCCTCTACCACACCTGCCGGCCCAAATCCATACGCAGCTCCAGTGCCTGCATTGACTATATGCCACTGGATATTGCCGGTCTCGGCTTGGCCTCTGAGCTTGCCGTAGTCAGCGCCGCTATCCTCAATTACTTCGATGCCGAACGTCTCTTGCAAAGGTACATAGTAGGCTTTGCGGAAGGCGGCAGCGGCAGCGCCTCCGAAGTGGGCAATTACAATGCTCTCTCCGCGGTGCCTCTCCAGCTCTGCTTCCAGTTCAGCTCGAGTAGCCGGGGCTTCCTCTGTCCATTCACCAATGGGTCTGGGGCCTGTGCTGGGCATTGCCGTGGGCTCGGGCATCGCTGTAGGTTCAGGCATCGCCGTGGGTTCAGGCATCGCTGTAGGTTCAGGCATCGCCGTGGGTTCAGGCATCGCCGTAGGTTCAGGCGCTTCCGTGGGTGGGGCCGACGTGGGCGTCGTATCCCCACCACAGGCGGCTGCTATCAGAACCATTATGAGGATAAGGCTCATAAGACCGATGCCGGCCCTCCGTTTAGTTGTTCTCATCACACGCACCATTCCATCCATCTCTTGTCTCCTCTATTTACTGGGTACCCAAACAGACCCTCTCAGAGAACCAATATTCTAAGTACATCCCTTTCCTCAAGCCACGTCTACCATTTTCAACACTTAATTTTTTTCTGCACCAATCACTCTTGAAGATATGCCTGATACCGTTCAACAAGCCGGTCAGTGTTTTCTCCTAGCCACTTCTCGTCCAGAACCAGAGACCTCACCACTGCCTGTGGGGAGGTGGGGAGGTTTGCAATACGATCTGCCCCTACTTCGGATTCCAGCAATGCTACCGCCTGTTGGTTAATGGGTCCGTAGGAGATGTAATTGGCAATCCGCACATTGTTTTCGGCGAAACCCGTCCAAGCGATGTAAAGCTGCGCCAGTTCTGCATTCGGGGAACCCTTGGGGATGAAGAACACACTACCCTGAAGCAGGTGGCCACACTCCCAACAATAGTACAAGCTCTCACCACCCTCGCCTTGCTGTGCATCGGCGATTCGGCCATTCCACGCGGTACACATGTCCAACTCTCCGCTGATAAGCAGCTGAGGACAGTCGGACCCGGAGCTCCAAAACACGGATATATCAGGTTTTAGGTCTTCCAGCTTTGCAAACGCCTCATCGATTTGCGCATCCGTCAGCTTGGAGTGAGCGATTTTGCTGTCTGTGCTGTCCAGCACTTCGGGATAAGCGGCAAGGTAAGCGAAGAACATGTTCTCTTGGGGTCGGTCTCCGATACCCCGCCGGCCGGGGAACTTCTCTATGTCCCAAAAGTCTGCCCAATTCTTGGGGCCACTTGCATCTGGGAAAGACTCCAGGCTGTAGGCCAGGCCCGTCGACCAGTAAACACCTCCGCCCCCGCTCCAAGCGGTCCGGGTAACCTCCGGGTAGTGCTGCAGATAGCCGTTATGAATGCCGGGGTTGAATTCTTCCAGGCTCCCCTCAGGGCCTAAGGCATGCACTCCGATAGTGTCGTAATTGGCGATATCCCAAGTCACGTTGTTGGTCTCCACCATGGTCCGGATCTTGGAGAGTGAAATGGGGTTGTCCTCTACTATATTGATTCCAAACTTCGCTCGGACCGGGTCCATATAGGCTTGTCGTTCCGCCGCCTGCCAGGCGCCACCCCAAGAAGCTAGGTTAATAGTTTCACCTCTACGCTTCTCCAGTTCTGCCTCTATCTCCGCCAGAGTTGCAGGGTTATCTGCCGTCCACTGGCTCAAGGGCCTGGGACCCGAGGAGGTGGGCTCGGGCATCGCCGTGGGCTCGGGCATCGCCGTGGGTTCAGGCATCGCCGTGGGCTCGGGCATCGCCGTAGGTTCAGGCGCCGTAGTCGGCGCAGGCGCTTCGGTGGGTGGGGCCGACGTGGGCATCGTATCCCCGCCACAGGCCGACGCCACCAGAACAGTGAGGAGTATAAGGCCAAGAAGGCCGATACCAACCTTCCATTTCATCATACTTACTAATAACGTTTTTCCATCCATACCTTAACTCCTCTATTTGCTTAACTACCCAAACAGCCTATTACTAAGTCACCGACACAAAGGACTTATCTGAAGGAGGCGGGGCCAAGAATCAGGTATGTTAGTTTCAACGCTGATTGCTCCTTGGCAACGATTAATTTCACAAATGTGCTCGGGAAGCTACACTGGGTACAGTTAGCATTATGTTAAGCGTTGATATATGGCAATTCTATGAGCCGCTGAATAGGCTGTCAATCAGTTTTCTTGGAGATTACATTGCATTCCGGTGTGTTCGGAGTCTTGCGCATGCCACCTTGATGCCAAATGCAAGTAGTCAACTTTCCACCATATATACAATGCTCTTGCTTGACTCACATACATGTAGCATGTAACGTTGCGTACATGCGGGATATCCCACCCTTTTCATATATTGGCCGAAGAATATATATGCGTCTGCTAGGAGGATGTTGTGGATTTTAAGAAGTCAACGGCTTTATATGAGCGTTCAAAGAAATCTCTTGCAGGAGGCGTGAGCAGCCAAGCTCGGATTGGTGAGAAACCGGTCCCCCTTTTCTTTGAAAGCGGCAAGGGGTCAAAGTTATACGATGTGGATGGTAACGAGTACATCGATTACCAGATGGCTAACGGGCCGGCGTTTTTCGGCCATTCCCCCGACTTTCTGCTGGAAGCGGTAAACAGGGAGATGCAACGCTTTCAGCTTTTTGCGGGCCAGCACGAACTGGAAATCAGGGTCTCTGAGTTGGTACAGCAGGCAGTGCCCTGCGCCGAATTGGTGCGCTACAACAGTTCCGGAACAGAGGCGGTCCAATCGGCCCTCCGGATGGCACGGGCATACACAGGGCGCAACAATTTCATTAAGTTCGAGGGACATTACCACGGCTGGATGGACAGCGTTTTGTACAGCACCTTCCATCCGCCTTTAGACCGTATAGGGCCATATGAATCCCCAGTTCCTGTACCGGTATCTGCTGGGCAATCCAGGGGCACTGCTCAAGAGGTGATTACTCTTCCCTGGAACGATCTGGATCTGCTCACCAGGGCGGTCGAGAAGCACAGTAGCGACTTGGCTGCCATCATAATGGAGCCCATTGCCTGCAATGTAAACTCTGCTCTCCCTAAACCCGGATACTTGGAGGGCGTCCGCAAACTGTGCACTGATAGCGGGATTGTCCTCATATTTGACGAAGTGATAACGGGCTTTCGGATTGGATTGGGGGGTGCTCAGGAATATCTTGGCGTAACACCCGACATGGGTGTCTTCGCAAAAGCCATGGCTGGAGGATTCCCGATATCGATGGTGGCGGCAAAGAAAGAGATAATGACATCCCTGGAGGACAGCACCACAGTACTTGCCGGGACTTATAACAGCAACGTGATGGTCATGGCTGCCGCTGAAGCTTCTATCAATAAGTTGATGGAAAACGACGGCGCCGTATACAGGCACGTATATTCAGTAGGGAACAGGCTCATAGATGGACTGCGGGGATTAGCACGGACCCATGAAGAGGATGTGCTAGTACAGGGCCTTGGACCTGCATTTCATATGATATTCACTGCTGAGAATGAGCTTCCAGACTACCGATCAAGTGCCCAAAAATCAGATAGCGAAAGGTATGCTAGGTTCAGGGTCGGAATGCTGGAAAATGGCGTCAGGCTAATGGATGACGGGAGATGGTTCCTCTCCAGCGCTCATACGGAAGAGGACATAGACAGGACCTTGGAGATTGCCGACAAGACCCTCAGGTCTCTGTAACGGCAACCTCTCCTTGCCTTAAGGGCACATACCTTAGTTAGATTCACTCTCTGATCGGAAGCAATTCGAGCAACGCACCGAAGAGATTGAGTTCTTGGAGAACTGGGGTCAGAGCTATGGCCGGTTTGCAACATAGCTTCTGAGCACCCCAATTTCCGATATCTCCACCTCAATAACGTCCCCGTCTCTGGTAGCTCCCGGGACACCCGGGGTGCCTGTGTAAATGACATCACCGGGTTCCAAAGTCGAGTATTCGCTAATGAAACTGATTATGGTTGGCACATCGAAAATAAAATCCGAGGTGTTGCCCTCTTGCTGAATAGATCCGTTTATGCGCACCTGAATGTCGAGATTTCCGGGATCGATGTCTGTCGTGATATATGGTCCTAATGGACCAAACGTATCGGCAGCCTTCGCCCGCCACCACTCCATATCTTCTTTCTGCCACTTCCGAGAACTTACATCGTCTCCACAAGTGTATCCTAGGACATATTCCAGTGCTGTCTCCTTTGTCACCTGCCGCGCCTGCTTCTTCATGACGACAACAAGCTCGCCCTCATGCTCCACCAGACCCGAATCTTTGGGGATTAGTATGACTCCTTCATGCTGCAGTAACGATGAAGGACTCTTCTGGAAAATCAGCGGCTCTTTGGTCGCTTCGTATTCACCCCCTATATGGCTGGCATAATTGAGCCCTACAGCCAGAACTTTCGTAGGAGAACAGGGAGTCAGGATAGTCACCTGGTCTAAGGGGTATTCCCGATTGGTGGCAGAGAATTCACCGAAGATGTCGCCTTGAATTTCCGTAACGGTATCATCCTGTACCAGGCCATAGGCAACTCTTCCATCGTGTAGATATCGGGCGATTTTCATAGCTTCCTGCTTTCCCAACGGGGCATCATTAACACTTCTTGAGCAATGCGTTCGTAATACGGATTTACCCGAACTTAGGCATAATCTCTTGGGCAAATTTATCCATAGTGATCAATATGGAATCGACGGTCTCCCCTGAAAGCTCAGGTATTCCGAAGAAATGATCTAGGACAAAATAACTGGTGCCTGCCTTTTGATGGTCTTCGATTGACTTGGTTATCTGGTCCACAGTCCCCAACATCGGGTGCTTTTCATGACGTTTGCCAATGCCATCCCATATCTGCAACGGGTGTCTGGCCGCAATGATCAACTTATTAGGGTCTCTGCCCTGCTCATCGGAGTACACTCGGATCAACTCCTTCCCCACACTGATATCCTCCAGTGTGGGTTGGAAAGGGTGCCAAGCATCTCCGAACTCAACAGCTCGCCTCACTGACCGTGGATTAGCTACTTTCGTCGAGCGCGGGCTGCTTCCTGCCACCCAAATAGGCAAATGAGGCTTGCTGACGGGTTTCGGTCCAAAGGCAATGTCAGAAAAACTCCAGAACCGCCCTTGAAAGCTAGGAGTGTCGCTGGTCCACAGTTCTTTAAGAATGGCAATGGTTTCGTCGGTGATAGCGCCCCGGTCTTCGAAGGAGACGGCAAGGGCATCGAACTCCTCGCGGAGCCAGCCGGAACCCACTCCGAGGATGAGTCTGCCGTTAGACACCACGTCTAGTGTAGATGCTGCCTTGGCCAGATAGACAGGATTGCGATATGGCAGGATCAAAGTGCTGGTGCCCAGCTTGATCCTGTTGGTTTGCGCGGCCAAATAGCTCAACACCACAAGAGGATCGTAAATATCCGATCCGAATCTGTCCACATGTACTTGGGGGACAACTATGTGGTCACTTACCCATGCCGAGTCATAACCCATGGCCTCTGCCTCTTGCCCCACTCGAGTCACGGCTTCCAGGGATGCCACTCCCCCTAAATGTGGAATCGAGATGCCAAACTGCATCCTGTGCTCCTTTGTAAGTGTCCCCTTACTGCTAGCTCAACAGGCTTCGATTAGAGTCGATCGTCATCACACTACGCTAGGGTGCCGTACAGTGAGACGTGACTAGCGCACCGAACTATCCGGGTGGTCCGGGTCGGGACAAGTGGTGTCTATAAGATAACCGCCAACCGTATAGTTCGCAAGACTCTGGGTTTCTCGGTAGTGTCTCCGGTTGCGCCCGCACACCTCTCGACCCGCGCCTCGCCGTTGAGGGCGACGACCTCCAGGCACTCAAGTACGTCCGCGAGGCCCTGGTCAAGTCGGGCTTCGAACCGATGGTTACCACCGACCCGGACGAGGCGCTACATACCGGGGAGGAGGAGAGGCCCCACCTAGTCCTGCTCGACCTGGTGCTGCCAGAGACCGACGGGATCGACCTGATGAGGGACATCGCCGAGACGAGGAGCGTGCCGGGCATATTCCTGTCCGCCCACGGCCAGGACCAGCTCGTTACAGGGGACTTCGACATGGGAGTCGCCGACTACGTGGTCAAGCCCTTCTCGCCAACGGAGCTGTCGGCCAGGATCAGGGTCGCTCTACGCAGGCGCCATGCCCCGAAGCCGTCGGAGCCCTATGTGTCGGGCGATCTGACCATCGACTAGGACGAGCGCCGGGTGACCCTTGACGGCAGTCCGGTCGATCTGACCGCCAAGGAGTACGGGGCGTTGGTCGAGCTCTCGGCCAACGCCGGGGAGTGGTGATCTACGAGCAACTGCTGCGCCGGGTCTGGGGGCTCGACGCCGACGTCCGCCCGATGCGGACCGCCATAAGCAGCATCCGCCGCAAGCTGGGCGACGACGCCGAAACCCCCGCATTCATCTTCACCCAGCTCCGCGTCGGCTACCGGATGCCGAAGGGGCAGGAGTCGGGGCAAGGGGCGGAACCGACAACGACTCTCTGAACCGATGTCTTCCTACTTTAGTAAGGAGTGGGATAGGATGCCGCACCTCGACCTAGCCGTAGTAACCGGCGCCTTCAGCTACATGGGCAGATACGTTGCCCGGCGTCTGATCGACCAAGGCCGTCCGCGTAAGGACTCTTACGCGCAGCCCGGATACGGAGGACCCTTTCGGTGGCCGGGTGGAGGCAGCTCCCCTGGACTTCTCGGACCCTGACGGCCTATGCCAATTGCCCAGGTCCGATATCATCTCGTCGATCTTCCTGGATGCGCTGAAATGGTCTGTCGACTCGGTCGCCGTCTTGCGGGGTCCTGCAATCTTCGAGGATTTCTTGGACGTCATACCAGCCATTCCTTCACTCCAATCCGCGCTTCTCGCGGCTGCATTGGTCAGTGGAAAACGGAAAGTCAAATCTTGGTGGGCCCGCCTGGATTCGAACCAGGGACCAATCGGTTATGAGCCGACCGCTCTGCCGCTGAGCTACGAGCCCCGGGAGCCTAATTCTATCCCACCCCTCCCCACCCCGCAACACGGCTCTGCCGTGATATCCTACCCTCCCACACCCCGTCTAAACCCCTGAGAAACTACACCCTTATGCACACTAAAACTGTCGAATTCACCTCCGAAGGCCAGACCATACGCGGAGACCTCATCGTCCCCGCCCCCGGATCCCCCTGCATCCTTATGTCCCACGGCTTCGAAGCCAGCAAGGACGGTACCAAGTGGTCCTTCCTAACGCCAAGACTAGTTGATCACGGTTATGCCGTACTCAAGTTCAACTATCGGGGCTGCGGTTACGGCCCGGATGCCAGCGATGGCCTCTTCGAGAACACTACCCTATCAGCCCGCATCGCCGACTACCGAGCCGCCCTCGACTTCCTCCAGGACGCCGACGTTGACCCGAGCCGCGTCGCCGTCATCGGCTCAAGCTTCGGTGGTGAAATTCCCGTCGCCGCCCAGGACCCTCGAGTCAAAGTCTACGTCCTCCTCGCTACCCCCTCCCACCCCCAAACACCCACCAAAGAACAGCTCGCCGAATGCCGGGCCACCGGCTATTTCTCTCTCCCCTCAGGAAAGAGGCTCACACAGGCTTATTTCGAGGACGGTGAACGATACGACCTGTGCAGTGCCGTCGCTAAGCTGGATCGACCCACCTTGATCATCCACGGCAGTCTCGACGACGACGTCCCGGTTGAGCAGGCCAAGGAATTATACGCACACGCCCGAGACCCGAAGAGGCTCGAAATCTTCGAGGGCGCCGAGCACGCCCTGCGCAGGCCCGAGGACATGGAACGCATCCTAGAACTGAGCCTCGGCTGGCTGGAAGCTTACCTGTAAGCCAAGCAGCCTTAGTTCAACTTGTACAGGTCCAGCGCATTGTCACCCATCACCTTGCGCTGGTCGTCCTCGGGGAGCTTGGAAAGCGTTTCCCTGAGCGTCTTCACCGGCCCGGTCCACGAGTCCGAGTGCGGGTAGTCGTAAGCCCACAGCACCCTGTCGGCCCCTAGGAGTTGCGCCGTAAGCGCTCCGTATTCGTCTTCCGGCTCCATGGAGATCCAACCTCGGGTCTTGAAGTAGGTGCTCGGCTCCTCTTTCGACTCCATCGAGAAACCGATGACCTCAAACTTCTCATCCATCCTGTCCAGGATGTAGGGCATCCACAAAGTCCCCGACTCCAGCACGACCAGCCGGAACGTCGGGAACCGGTCGAAAACACCCCCTTGGAAGAAGCTCATGAAACTGAGCTGAATATCCTGTGAAGTGCTGAAGATCCACCAGGAAGGCTTATCAATCTCCGGGTGCAGGAGACTGCCCGTCGGAGTTCCTCCAGCACTCACGTGCAACGCGGGCGGTAGGTCTTGCTCCTGGAACTCCTCCCACAACGGGTACCAATACCGTGACCCGTAAGACCTGTCGTGGGGAGGCGTAGCCGGGCACATTACCGCCCTTGGCCCGACTCCCGCAGTCCTTTTCAACTCCTTGACCGCCTCGTTCACGTCCGTCCAAGGAAGCGCGATCGCCGGATAAAGCCGGTTGGGATGTGCACTGCAAAAGTCGACCAGCCAGTCGTTATATACGCGGCAATAGGCCGCAGCAAGGACGGGGTCCTTGGTTCCCCCTATCCAACTCAGTCCAAGAGACGGGTAGAGAATACTTTTGTCAATCTCCTCTTCGTCCATCAACTTGACCCGGGCATCGGGATCACAGGCCCCGGGATTCATCTCGCGGCCCTGCTCCCAGGTAACCGACGGATTTTCGAAAATATTCTTCTGCCGCCATTCGCGAGTCCTGCTTACCGTGGCCATGTTGGCGCTCGTGCCCTTGCTTAAGAATACGTCGCCTTTGCCTTCGGAGAACCACTGCTCCAGCCCGTCCTCTCCGACTCCCATGTGCAACGCCATGTCCCGATATTCAGGCTCGATGTTTTTGACCCAAAGGTCAGACGGCTCCAGGATGTGACCATCCACATCTATAACGAGTGACTCATTCACGCCTTTTTACCTCCTGGCTCAAAACTGGCTGTTAGAGCCTCTATTATATAGGCCCCGCTCATCTCTTTCCTACGATTCCCTCTCTATTCCAACCGATAAAGCTCAATCGCATTGTCCCCCGCCACGAGACAGCGTTCTTCCGGCGATAGACCTTCCAGCAGCTTCGTAAGGTGCTTTATCGGTTCCGTCGCCGAATCGGAATGTGGATAGTCGTACGCCCAAACTACCCTATCCGCTCCCAGGTGCTCGATTACGAACGGCCCGAATTCGTCGTTGGGTTCCAGCGATATCCAGCACTGCGTCTTGAAGTACTCGCTTGGCCGCATCGCAGACTCCGCCGTGAACCCAATCACCGTCTGCATCTCGTCCATCCGCTCGAGAATCCACGGCATCCACGCACACCCAGCCTCCAGTATTACTAACCTGATCTCCGGGAACCGGTCGAACACCCCGCCCTGAAAGAAGCTCACGAAGCCCAGAATCGTGTCCAGGGGCCCGGTGACGAAGTCCCACCAGCTCGGCTGAGTGAACTCCGGGTACAGAATGCTGCCCACAGTCGTACCCGCATTCCCCACGTGAAGCGATACCGGTACGCCTTGATAGACAAACTCCGCCCATACCGGGTCCCACCGGGCGCGTCCGTAGGACATGTCCCCCGGCGGCGTGTTCGGGGCCATCACCGCCCTGGCCCCGAACCCCGACGTCCTCTTCATCTCCTGCACGGTCAATTGCACGTCCCCCCAGGGCAGGGTGATGGCAGGAAACAGCCGGCCCGGGACCTGGGAGCAAAAGTCTCGGATCCAGTTGTTATAGGCCCGGCAGTGCGCCGCACTCAACTCCCCATCCTCGATCCGGGGCAAGGTGAGCCCTATGGAGGGATATAGGATGCTTATGTCAATTCCCTCCTCGTCCATCATCCTCGCGCGGCAGTCCGGCTGCCATGCCGGCGGATTCATCGCCAGACCTTCAGCCCAACCTACGCGGTGGTTGTCGAAGATGTTCTCCTTCCGCCACTCCAGGCTTTTGCCGATGGACGCAGCGTCAGCGGCTGTGCCACCCGAGAAGAATGCGATGGGCTTCCTGTCGACGCTCCAGCACTCCAACCCAGCCCGGTCCTCCTCCACGCGCATGGCCCGTTCCCGAAACGCGGGTTCGATGTATTCGAGCCACAGGTCGACGGGCTCAAGAATGTGCCCGTCCACGTCCACGTAGCGGATAGCGGTCATCGCGCCCCTAGTAGGAAAACCCCCCGCCCCCCGTCGGCTTCCCGGTCTTCATGTCTATGGTCTCGAACAACCTCGGCCCGAGAGCCGCCAGCAACCCGAGCGCCGCCAAGTGCATCGTCCTGTCCGTAGGGTCAAGAGGCGGTGCCACTTCACACAGGTCGATCCCCTTCACGATGTCGTACTGGCCGAGAGCGGTCATCAGCGAAAGGAACTCCCTGGCTCGGATACCCTGGTAGACACACGCCGTCGTCCCCGGAGACTCGGAGCCGTCCACCACGTCAATGTCCACGCTCACGTACACCGCGTCCACACTCGCCGCAGCGACTTCCAACACTTCCTTCAGAGCCTCTTCGATCCCTTTTTCCAGCATCTGGCGCGCCGTCACCATCTTCAAACTGTGGTCGGTGTACATCCGGTACTGCTCAGCATCCAGGACTGCGCCATTTAGCCCCAGCCACGCCATGTTCTTGTAGGAGATGGTACCACTCTCACTGATGCGCCTGGCAGACGTGCCGTGATTGAACCTGCTGCCCGCCTGCAGCTCGTCCCAGAAATCAGGATGGCTATCGATGTGCAGGTACCCAATCCGTGGGCTCGAATGCCTCTCCAACATCCCCCTCGCAAACCCCAGAAAGCCCGGGTAGCAGACGTAGTGGTCGCCCCCAAGAATTACCGGCGAGCCCCCCCGGCGCACGATATCACTCACCCCCGAGGCCACGCCCTCGGTGGTCACCATGATGTCTTGGGGGGAAATGTCCAGGTCACCTATGTCGGCCAGGAGCCCGTCTCCCTTGAACCGGAACCCCATGTGCGAGTCCAGGTCGACTGTCGTGCGGTCTTCGGCCATCTCCTGCACCATCCTGTATTTGTACGTCCCCTCCCGTATTCCCCGAGGCCCGAACCTCGCACCCTTCCTCCCGATGTTGATTCCCTCGTCAATCGGCACCCCCGCCACCACCGTCATCCCTTCCTTCACTTCCTCCCGCCCAATGATCGGCGCCCCGAAGAATGACGGAAATCCTACGTATGAGTTGATGTAGCCAGGCTTGGTTACTGCCATATTGCACCTCCGGTTGGTGGAAACCGCGCTAATTTAAACCCCCGTATAGAAGCGGGTCAACAAGAATACTTCCTCAGTAGTTCAGATTGATCCGGATCTGCATCCTGCTGAATCCCGAGTTCACCAAAGAGTGAACCCCAGGGTGGGGCCGCTCGTGCCGAGCCTGTCTAAGTCCTAACGGATGGCGGGGACTCTCACATGCCTACTGCGATCTAGCCGCGAGATAAACAAGGCTGCTTGTACACCCTAACAACGACACATTAGAATACCCCCATGACCAGCTACTCCCCCACCGACCCCGAACCCTCTTTCATCGGCCTGCCCTCTTTCCTCAAGCTGCCCTACGTCACCGACCCCGCCGATCTCAAGCGCCTCGCACCCGACGTGGCGATCATGGGCGCACCCTTCGATATGGGGGCCACCATAAGACCGGGCACGAGATTCGGGCCCCGGGCCATTCGCCAGGCCGCAGGATACGTCGGCGGCAGTCCCGTCGAGCCCATGTACCACGTATCTCTCAAGGTGGCTCCCTTCGCCGTGCTCAAGGTCGTGGACTTCGGCGATGCCAACTGTTCTCCCCACTCGCTGGAACTCGCTCACGCCGCCATCTATAGAAAAGTCTCCGACGCCCTTGCCGCCAACACCCTGCCCATAGTCCTCGGTGGTGACCACTCCATTACCCTGCCGGCCGCTACCGCCGTCGCCGACGCCTGGGGTCGCGGCAAGGTCGGCATTATCCACTTCGACTCCCACGCCGACACCGCCCCGGACAGCTTCGGTGGCAGCCTCATCGCCCACGGCAGCCCCATGCGCAGGCTCATCGAAAGCGGCGCCGTCCTCCCCAGTAACTTCGTACAGATCGGCCTCCGGGGCTACTGGCCCCCCGCCGAGGTCTGGCAATGGATGGAAGAGCAGGGGATGCGCTGGCACCTAATGACCGAACTCGAAGAGCGCGGGTTTGACCTTGTCATGGAGGAGGCCATCAATGAGGCCCTGGACGGCCCCGAGTTCATTTACCTATCAGTTGATATCGACGTCCTTGACCCAGGATTCGCGCCCGGCACTGGTACACCTGAGCCCGGAGGCATGACTCCCAGCCAACTTCTCCGCGCCGTGCGAAACATCGTTTCCCGGGTCAACCTTGTCGCCATGGACATGGTTGAAGTCTCCCCACCCTACGACGGACCCGGCGCAGTCACCGCCGAGCACGCCCACCGGGTCGTCGTCGAGGCCATAGCCGCCCTGGCCCACAAACGCACCTCGTCCTAGCGTTCCATCCGCGTTTGGCGTCTCCGAGTCTCCCTATAGTACTATCCAGCGACTCCCACACAATAGATGGCCGGTTTTTCACAAATCTCCAGCAAAGCCCGCCTCCGGGCCAGGGCTCCCAGGGTTGTAGGGAAGTCTAGAAAAGAGTGAGCCTGTGAATACCCACCTCAAGCTGGTTGTTTTAATTCTGGTATCGCTGGTTCTTGCTTTATCGTGTAGTCAGAATCCCGAGTCGGCTTATCGGGAAAAGTCGGCGGAGTTAGGAATCGAGTTCTATCAGACCGCACACGCAGTTCCAGAAGCCCTACAAGGGTTGTCCTTGCGGGACCCGCTTGGCAGCGATGTCACCAGGGCGGAAGCTCGTAGCCGGTTTGCCGCTCTTGATGAGGCGCATGGACGGCTTTATGAAGTCCTCAAAGAGTTTCGAGACATCAAGGACGCAGAGAGATTCAAGGAGCATTATCAACTCCGGGTAAACGAGTTCGAATCTCTTATAACGGCAACGTGGGCGCTGCGTTCATTTTATAGCACGTGGCTGGACAGGTCGGGCTCTTCTGACTTAGAAACCGAGGTCTTGTTGCGCAAGGCCTTAG
The DNA here is from genome assembly GCA_965222055.1 of Dehalococcoidia bacterium. Classification (GTDB taxonomy): domain Bacteria; phylum Chloroflexota; class Dehalococcoidia; order Plut-88900; family Plut-88900; genus Plut-88900. The sequence continues at coordinate 1,309,759 of CBDCTF010000007.1, read as the reverse complement.
ATCTAGCGCTTGTCCAGATGGACGCAGTTGAGTACTTCAACGAACGGATTCAGTTTTTGTCGCTGCCTCTTCCTTAGCAGTGAAATGCCGGGCTAGCAGAGACAGTCTAAAAGCCTACGATGGACCCGGCGCAGTCACCGCCGAACACGCCCACCGGGTCGTCGTCGAGGCCATTGCCGCACTAACTCACAAACGCACCTCGTCCTAGCGATTCTCCCGGTGCTTAGCATCCTCAGCTTCCCTCTTGTGGTAATATCCGCATAAGGTGTGCTCATAGCTACTATTTGCAGAGGCCCCCTTGGGCCTTACGCAACCATGGAGACTAAACAGTGGCCCTCGAACAGCTAATTTCCGCCGACTCCCACGTCGTAGAACCACCCGACCTCTGGCAGACCCGCACCGACCTCCGCTTTAGGGACAAAGCCCCCAGGGTCGTCAGGAACGGCAATGTCGACAACTGGGTGGTAGGTGACGACATACTTATTGGCTCCATCGGAGGCCCGACCCAGGCCGGGCGCCGGTACACGGACCTCGATAAGCTCTCCATAGAAGGGAACTACGAGGAGTCCCCGCTGGCAGCCTACGACCCCGATGAACGCCTCAAGGCTATGGAGGTCGACGGCGTGGTGGGCGAGGTGGTCTACTCGACCATCGGCACCCGCCTCTTCACCGTAGATGTTCGCGGCGACCTCCTTGCCGCCTGCTTCCGTGCACTCAACGACTGGTCCGCCGACTTCGGCGCCGCCCACCCCGACAAGCTAAAGGGTACCGCCGTCATCAGCTTCGACAACATCCCAGAGGCTGTGGTGGAGATCCAGAGGTGCGCCAAACTCGGCCTCTCCGGCTTCGTCATCCCCGCCTACCAGTCCGAAGACGAGCATTATGACAATCCCGAGTTCGCCCCTATCTGGAGCGCCTTCGAGGATACCGGCATTCCAGTCGGCATCCACTCCGGCTCCGTACGGCCAGGGCCGGCACGTATCGGCGCATTCGCCAACAACGCCTCTGTAGCGGGCACCGCAGCCTTCAGGGCCACCCAGGATTACTGGGTCCGCCGGTCCGTAGCGCAGATGATGTTTGGGGGCATATTCGAACGGCACCCGAAACTAAAAGTCGGAGTCGTTGAATACGAGCTCTCTTGGGCGCCCTATTTCATCAAGATGATGGACATGGCCTACGAAAAGCACCGCTATGTCACCGAGATCAGGTTCAAGGACGACCGGCTCCCCAGCGATGTCTTCCACCAGAACATGTTCGTCTCCTTCCAGGAGGATGAACTGGGCATCGCCCTGCGTCACGTGATCGGTGTCGAGAATATTTTGTTCGGTTCCGACTACCCCCACCGGGAGTCGACCTGGCCCCGCTCCCGGCAGATCCTGTCCGAAGTCCTCTCCGATTGCACCGACGAAGAGAAGCACAAGATCAGCTACCTGAACGCCGCCCAGCTCTACGGTTTCAATTAGCCTCCAACTTTCGAGAGAGTCATTCGCACTATGACTTCCGAAATCTGCTCAGGCCTCAGGGTCCTGGACCTCAGCCGCACCTGGACGGGTGCCCTTGCCACCTTGGTCATGGCCGACGCAGGCGCCGAGGTCATCAAGATCGAGGGCCCCGGCGGCGACCCCACCTGGTCCCACTACGCCTCCCCCATGTGGCACCGAGGCAAGAAGAGCGCCTTCCTGGACCTCAAGACCCCCGACGGGCAGGACACCCTTAAACGACTCGCCGCCAACAGTGACGTTCTCCTCCACACCCTCATGCCTGGCGCCGCCGAACGCTTGGGCGCAGACTACGAGACCCTAAGGGCAGTCAACCCGGCCCTCGTCTATTCCTCAGTTTCAGGGTTCGGCCCGCTCAAAGGCCTGGAGCACGTCAAGGGATACGACGCCATAGTCGCAGCTCACACCGGCCGTTTCCATGTTTTCGACAAGCAGATAGACCGTGAAGGGCCAAAGTTCGGCGCCCTTCCCGTCGCCAGTTTCGGTGCGGGGATGCTGGCCCTGCAGGGCATCTTTTCCGCCCTGCTGGTCCGGGAGCAGACCGGCCGAGGCCAGAAAGTCGAGACCAGTCTCCTCCAGTCCCTTATTGCCTACGACTGGTTATGGCTCCTATGGCAGCTCAAAAACCGGGGAGACAACCCAACCCTCGGATGGTCTGAAACCGAGCCCACACCCCAGTATTTCGTCTGCCCCACCAAGGACGGTCAATGGCTGCAGATGGCCAATGCCATGGAGCACCTCTTCTTCAACTGGATCATCGGCATCGGCCTAGGCGACTATCTCGCCGACCCCCGTTATTCTCACTTCCCCAACACCGAATCCAAGGAGGCCGAAGAAGAGCTCTACCAGCGCATGTTCACCCGGATGAAGGAGCGCTCCCTGGACGATTGGACCCACACCTTCATGACCGAGGTCGACGCCGCCTCCGAGCCATTCCGACAAACTGAAAGCGCCTTCACCCATCCCCAGGTCGTCTCCAACGCTCACACAATGACCGTTGAAACAACGGACGGGCGGTTAATAAAGCAGGCAAGCCGGATAGCCACGTTTGCCGAGACCCCTGTCAGCGTCACCCGACCCGCCCCCACCCCCGGCCAACACACCGCCGATGTCATCGCCCTCTCCCGAAACGGCAGTCGCCCTAATTCCGTCGCAGGGAATGGCAGAAGTCCCCAAAAACCGCTTGAAGGGATAACCATCGTCGACTTCGCCTCCTGGATCGCCACGCCTCTCGGCCCTGCCATACTGGCCGACATAGGCGCACGGGTCATTAGGATCGAACCCCTGGGAGGCGAACCCTGGCGCGGCTTCGGACTCATGGGACTCAGGACTCACCAGAGCAAGGAGTCCGTGGCGATTGACCTCAAGAAGGCCGAGGGCCGTGAAATCGTCCACCGCATCATAAAAAGATCCGACGCCCTGGTGCACAACTTCCGTCCCGGCGTCCCAGACCGCCTTGGCATCGACTACAAAACCCTGAGCAAGATAAACCCCGGCCTCGTCTATCTGTACGGGGCAGGCTACGGGTCAACCGGGCCCTACTCACGCCGCTCAGTCATGCACCCCATACCCGGGGCTGTGGCGGGGGGAGCCCTGTTCCAGGCTGGGCTCGGGACTCCGCCCCCACCCGGCTCCGATCTCTCATATGAAGACACCCGCCGCATCGCCAAAGCCCTCTCCGCCTCCAACGAGGCCAACCCCGATGTCAGCGCCTCAATGGTCGTCGCCGTCTCACTGCTGATGGCGCTCTACGTCAAGAAAAAGACCGGAAAGGGCCAGTACGTAGAGCCCACCATGGTCGGCACAGGTTTGTTCGTCAACTCGGACGACTACGTCCAGTTCCCAGGTAAGCCCTCCCGCCGCCTCCCCGACCCCGGCCTCTTCGGCATTCACGCCCTATACCGCATGTATGAATCATATGAAGGCTGGCTCTTTCTCGCCTGCGAAACCGATGACGAATGGAAAACCTTGTGCCGCTCCTTCGCCCGAGAGGACCTGATCACTGACCCTCGGTTCTCCACCCCCGACTCCCGCCTCGAAAACGACGACGCCCTGGCAGCAATCCTGCACTCGATCTTCAAGACCCGGCCCGCCTCCGAGTGGCAGGAATACCTGACTCCCAAGGCCGTCGCCTGCGTAACCGTCTACCCCGAGGACTTCAGCGACTTCGTCAACACCGACCCGCGCATGAAGGAATCCGGCCTGATGGTCGATCAAGAGCACCCGGCAATCGGAAAATACGCTCGATACGGCCCCATGATTAACTTCTCTGAGACTACCGGCACCAACCTCGGCCCTATCACCGTCGTCGGAGAGCACACCGCCAGTATACTTAGTGAACTCGGCTACACCCCCGACCAGATCAAGGACTTTGCTTCCCGCAAGATAGTCGTCTGCGGGTAGACCTAGGACTCCTACACAAAAGGCAGAACCCTCTTCGGGTTATCCACAAAGATCGCGTCTATCTGCTCCCTCGTCATCCCCTTGCCCCGCATTATCGGCATCACGGTTTCCAGCAGGTGAGCGTATCCGTGCCCCCCGTAACTATGCAGCCTCGTCTTCCACGCCGTGTCGTGTGCCACAACGATCTGTCCCAGGTGCCCGTCCTCGATTAACCGCATGATGAAATCAACCCTTGTGCCGTCATTGGGCATAGTGAACGAGGGGGCCAACGGGTAGAACGCCTGCTCAGCCCCGAACAGGTCGTATTCGATGTAGCAGCCCGTGTCCGCCAGCTCCTTCAACGTTCCGTAGTCCGATATCGTTCGGCAAACGTGGCTCATTATCGTCCGAGACACGTCCCCACCGGCCGCATCGATAGCCCGGACGATTTCCAACGGCGCCGAGGGATGGCGCCCGGGGTGGATCAATAGCGGCGCCCCCGTCTTCGCCTGCGCCCGAGCCCCCGCCTTCACCGACCTCCGTTCCGCCTCCGTCCACGGCCACGAGCAACCTAACTCCCCGATTATCCCCGCCCTGATTCCCGTGTCCCCCACACCCTCCGTCACGTCCTCCACTATCTCCTCCATCATCTGGTCCTCGTCTATCTCTGTCCATCCCGCCGGCTGGAAAGGCTCTATGTAGTACCCGGACCCCATGACTATGTTCAGCCCCGTCGCCCTCGATACCCGCGCCAGTGCCAGCGGGTCTCGGCCTATCCCCCGGTTCGTAGCGTCCACCAGGCTCTGCCCTCCAGCCCGGTAGAACCGGCTTACCTCCTTAATCATCAATTCCTCGTCGTAAAGGCCCAGGTTTTCGTAGTTGCTGGCCCAGTTGCCTCGTATCCACCCAACGTCGTCGATAGTCACGGGTTTCATCGCAAGTCCCTTGCGACTCCCTTCCTGCGGCTCCAGGTACAGTGGCTTGAAGTGGATGAATACGTGCTCGTGCGTAAGGGTTACACCCAAGTCTTCGGGAGATATGGGCCCGAGGACCGTCTGGATCATTCCCGTCGCGTCTGAAGCTGCCATAGGTTGTCTCCGATTCAGTTTTGTGACAAATTGGGCCGAGTGTGGCTCGAATCATAGGGTCGCCGGAAACAGCATGTCAACGACTCCCGTCCCGTTGACATGCCCCATTCCCTCTCCTAACATTCCAACACTTACTCTATAGAAGGCGGATGCTATGCCAAACTTGAAAGTTCTATCCTCCGATTCTCACATAGTCGAACCCCCCGACCTCTGGACCTCGCGCATCGACCCCGCCTTCCGAGACCGCGCCCCCCACATGATCATCGATGACGAGGGCATGGCCAGATGGCTGGTGGAAGGCGACCAGCCCCTTGGTTCCGTGGGGGCTCCATCTCAGGCGGGTCTTCGGTATGAAGACCCGGAGGCCATAACCTTCGAAGGCGCCCTTGACGATATCCGACCAGGTGCCTACGATCCCGGCCCGCGCACCGAGGACATGCGAATCGACGGCGTGGACGGCGAGGTCATCTACCCCACCGTCGGGGCCCGTCTTTACACCATCCTTGAACCCAACCTCCTCGCCGCCTGCTTCCGCGCCAGCAACGACTGGCTCGCCGACTTCTGTTCCGCAAACCCCGGTCTCTTCAAGGGAAATGCCCTCATATCCCTGGACGATGTCGAAGACGGCGCCCGAGAGCTCGAAAGGTGCGCCAAGCTCGGATACCGCGGTGCCATGATCACTACCTACCCCGGCGACGACAGGCAGTACGAGCATCCCGACTATGAACCCTTCTGGTCCGCCGCCGAGTCCCTCGGCGTGGTACTCAGCATGCACATCGCCTCAAACAGGCCGGGCCCAGGACAGGTCAGCGTCTTCACCGTCAACGGCGACGAGGAAGGAGCGGCCGCTTTCAGCGTCAACCAGGACCACTGGGTTAGGAAATCCGTAGCTTCTATGATCTTTTCGGGCGTCTTCGAAAGGCACCCGAACCTGAACGTAGCCATTGTGGAGCACGAGCTTGCCTGGGCCCCCTACTTCCTCAGGACCATGGACTGGCTCTACACCGAGCTAAGCCAAACGGCGCCCCATCGTTTCAAGGAGGGAGTCCTCCCCAGCGACTACTTTCGAAGCAACGTCACCATGAGCTTTCAGCAGGACGACATCGGGATTCAACTGCGAGACCTCATCGGTGTCCAGTGCCTCACCTGGGGCTCCGACTACCCCCACGCCGAGTCCACGTGGCCTAAGTCCCGTGAGGTCCTCGCCAAAGTCCTTGCAGACGTCCCCGCCGACGAACAACGCAAGATTGTCTGCGACAATGTTGCTGGCCTCTTCGGTTTCGCCTAGGCCTCTATCGGTCTGCCCATCAGAATCGACTTGGGCACATCCACCGCCATGGCCCGCGCCGTTTCTAATCCGACAATCTTCCCCGCCTCCAACACCGCATCCGCCATCATGGGGGCCCGTGGCCCGGTCGGCCGGTGACAGTCGGTGGAAATGACATGGACCCAGCCCTTCTTCAGCAGAATCTCCGCCGTATCCCGCGCCTCAGATCCAAACCTCCCCAATATGCAAGTCGACGTGACCTGCCCGAGCATCCCCCGCCCCACCAGGTCCCCCATTATCAAGGGGTCCCTCATGATGTCCGCCTGCCGCTCAGGGTGAGCAATCAATGGCGTTAGCCCTTGCTCCTGAAGACCAGTCAGCACGTCGTCTGTGTAGTCGGGAAGGGAGTCGAAAGGAAGCTCGACCAGGATGTACGGGCCACCGTTAATCGGGAACGCCCGACCTGATATTACTAACTCAGGGAGGTCAGGGGTTAGATGGTTCTCCATCCCCACATAGATCTTTATGTCGAGCGTTTCCTCGCCAGCCAGCCGGTTTAGCGTCTCTACGTGCCCCGACACAAGGCCTAGCGTCCCGGCCTCCCGCACGTCCTTGCCGTGCGGCGTTGCCGCCATCCCTCTTATCCCATCCCCCGCCGCAGCCCTCAGCATCTTCATCGACTCTTCAATGGTCTTTGCACCATCGTCGAGGCCCGGCAGGATATGGCTGTGCAGGTCGAACAACCGGCGCCCTACCCCCGAAGGTTCATCACTTTGAACGCCTCGGCGTAGGGAATGCCTTTGTCCCTGCCCAGGTTCTCTGCGTGATTCCGCAAGCTGTCCGCCACGTTCCAGTCTTCCGTATCGGCCACCTGGCTCTTGTGGCACTTCAGCGCCGCAATCTTCAGGTCGATAGTCTCGGAGATGTCGAAGTGTGTGTCGGGGTCTTCGCTTCCCCAGAAAAGGATGTGCTTCACCTTATGGGGTTCCAGACCCTCTGCGGCATGTTCGGGGAAGTGCAGCCGGTCCCGGGCGTATGGAAAAGCTGCGTCCAGGGTTACCTGTCCGGCCATACGATGGTCCCGGTGCAGGTAGAAGCTCCGGCGGAGGGGATAGGTCGTGAAAACCGCGTCAGGCTTGTGAATCCGAAGGTTCCTGACCAGCTTGCCCCGAAACTCCGTCGTATCCTCCAGGCCACCGTCCGGGTAGTCGAGGAACACCACTTCGCTCAGCCCCAGCACCCGGCCCGCCTCCATCTGCTCCTCTCGCCTGATCGCCGCTAGTTTCTCGGAAGTCATTTCAGGGTCGTCGGTCCCCTTGTCCCCGTTGGTCGCAACCACCAGGACGGCCTTGGCCCCTTCTTTGATCCACTTGGCTACTATGCCTGCACACCCGAACTCGAAATCGTCCGGGTGGGGCGTCACTACTAGGACGGAACTGGGGGTGGGAATCATCGGATGCGTTGCTCCTGGAGTAAGTTATTAACCCGGCCCTCATAGTCTGGGCCGACAAGCTACTTTCCTATAATCGAGACACCTCTGTCAATCCCGGAGCCTCCATTCTCCTTATCCGTAATTCCGGCCCCCGAGCCGGTCGAAGATGCTGAAAGTGCGCCTCTGGCATACGCCGAGGCATGAATCCATCCCCAGGGTGGCCGCTCACCGTGTCGCAGATCCGCCGAGGCGGAAGCGGAGTCGAAGGGTCGAGCGGGAGTGGCCCCGCAATGACAACCACTCGTGGTTACCCAACGCCACCCCACCTCCCAACCCCTTGTCACTCCGAGCCTTTTACCTGTCATTCCGAGGCTCCGCGAGGAATCTAAGGCACTCATCTCTCTAATCAACCTACCCCCATCAAAGCTCACCTCTACATGGGTGCCTTCCCTGGGACAATCCATGTGCCCCTAAAGCCTCGTATCCCTCCCCCTTGCCCCACACCCCTCCAATCTGTAATCTGAGAACATTAGAGTCCCACCCCCAGGAGGGCCGATACCATAATTACCGTAAAAAGTTACCAGAACTCAGACTTAGACCGACTCTGGTCTCTTACCAACTCCATCCACGGCGACAAAGGCTGGTGGGCCGCCCGGTCCCCGGCCAACATGTCCGTGTGGCTGGCACAGCCCACCATCAACGCAGAGAGGGACGTCTTCCTAGCCTTGGACGGCGACCAACCCATCGCCTATCTAATAGCTAACATGGAGCCTCCCCTCAAGCGCGTAGTCCTCGAGGGCGCCGTCCACCCCGACCACCATCACCGGGGCGCCGGCACCCGACTCGTCAAAGCCTCGATTGACAGGGCGTCTAAGCTCGGCTACGAGATAATCCAGATGGCTTTCCCCTTCGGCGCAACCAACACCCGCAGGCTAGCCAAGCGCTGCGGCTTTCGCTTCATCCGTAAGTTCTGGGAGATGAAGCTCGACGACCCCTCCACCGTACCCGACCCCGGACTGTCATCAGAATTCCAGCTCCGCCACTTCCGAGACGGTGACGAAGACCGGCTCCTCTTCATCCAGAACCTGTCATTTGCCAAGCACTGGGGCTACAGCCCCAATAGACCCGAGGACGTCCATTACAAGGTACGCATGGGCCTCTTCACCTTCGACGACATCCTCCTCGTCCTGGACGGCGACACACCCGTCGGCTTCAACTGGACTAGGCTCGAGCGCAGCGAAGGAAGCGCCCAAGGTTGGATAGGTATGATGGGTGCCCACCCCGAATACCGGGGCAAGGGTCTCGGCACGTCCATAATGAGGGCCGGCGTTCAATATCTGAGAGATTCAGGCGCATCCCGCATCGACCTCACAGTCGACAGCCAGAACCCGAGCGCCCACAGGATATACGGTGCCGGGGGGTTCAGAAGACAGGCCGTGACAGTTTGGTACGAACGGGCCTTGTAACCGGTCTTAGTTAACCGCCCGATACACCGACTCGTACAGGCCCGCGACCCGGCCGGCCACCGTCGGCCAGTTCAGTGCAGCCACCGACTCCCGCGCCCGCGACGCCAGCAGTCCACGCAACCGCACGTTATTTAGGAGCAGGCTTATCTTTTCGGCCAAAACCTCGGGGTTCCGGTCCCGGACCAGGCTGCCGTTCAGTCCGTCCTTCACAGTCTCAGGCAACCCCCCGACTGCCGTGGCTACCACGGGAGTGCCGCAGGCCATCGCCTCCGCCGCTACCAGCCCGAAGCTTTCGTAGAAGGAGGGGACCACACAGAGATCGGCGGCGTTGTAGTAGTGGACCAGCCGTCTATGAGGTACCGTCCCTTCGAATGAGACCAGGTGATCAATCCCCAACTCCTCTGCCAACCGCCGTACCTTCGTCACCTCTTCATCCCCCGTCACGTCCCCACCCACGATCAACACCTTCAACCCCTCATTTAGGTCTAGCCTAGCCACCGACTCCAGCAAGAGCTCAGGCCCCTTGAGTGGCTGCACCCGGCCCACGTAGAGGAGGACATTCTCGTCGCCAAGCCCCAGTTCCCGTCGAGCCTCATCTTTAGGCATCGGCTTGAAGACATCCATGTCGACGCCGCAGGGAATGACCTGTATCCGGTCTCCCGGTGCCTCGTAGAAGTCGATCATGTTACCCCGCTCGTGCTCGCTGACGGCGACGATACGGTCCGCCCGATGCAGGGTATCCCTCTCCGACCGGATCCGCACTATGCTCTCGTTCTCCTCGGCCCGTGCGCGTATCTTCGCCTCTCCCAACGTGTGGAAGCTGGCAATGTGGGGCAGCCTTACGTGTTGATTAAGCCTCGACACCACCTCCCCCGACAACCAGTAGTGGCTGTGATACAGATCGTAAGCTAGACCGCGCTCCCTTTGGAAACGGAGCATATTGTCCACGAATTCCGGGAGAAGGGGATAGATGCCCTCTTTGGATTCGTACCAGGGCCCCGCTTTGATATGTATCACCCGAGACCCGGGTCCTAAGTCCACTATCTCGGGATCGTTCGGGTCGTGGAAGCGGGTGAAAACGTCGGCGGTGATCCCCAGGCTGCCCAGTTCCTTGGCCAATTGAAGCAGATATACATTCATGCCCCCGCTGTCTTTCTCACCCAAACGAGCAAGGGGGCAACCGTGGACGCTGACTAGCGCTATCCGCAAATTATCCTTGGACATGGACACGGTGGACCGGTGTGTATGCGCACTGAAAAGGACGCCCTAGCGGTTTGCCGATATGGTGTAAACAACTTCGTCGACGGCCCCTAGGTGATATTTGTACGGTTCGGCGCCCCTCAGGAAATTGAATTCTGTCTTACCATTCTCAATGGCCTGCTTCAGGCACAACGCCTTCAGCAATAGCCCTACACTCAGGTGGGAATAATCTGTATCGTACCCGCTGTTATAGAGGAAATATCGGTTGTCGTAGTCGAAGCAGACAGTTGACGATACCCGCTTGCCGTCCACTTCCAGAAAGCTGAGCTGCACGGCTCCCACCTTCGCAAGCCCCGAGAGTGTGTGCCTGAAGAACCCCCTCATCTTCGGGGTCATGAACGCCGCTTTGTCAACTCGGCTGTTCTCCAGCAACCCTAGAAACTCCTCCAAATCATTGGGAAATCCGTCACATTGGGCGGCGACATGATATCTCACGTCCCCTGCACTGTAAAGGCGGCGCAGCTTCCTGCGAAGCTCGTGGCGGTCTTTCTTGTTCAGCCCCGCAAGATACTCGTCCCAGCTTCCGGGCAGCTTGACGGTTGGGCACACTTCCTCCGGCCGGATTGTCACGCCAACCCCGCGCTCCCGAAGGGAGTCCACGAGGCGCGTCATGGTCGGAGACTGACCGTCGACTCCGTTCAGCGCCAATTCCTTCCACTCCATCCCCAGCACGTGCTCCGTGATCGCCGCGTAAACCTCCTCCTCCCGACCCCCCGCCACCACGAAGTCCATGTAGTCGCAAACGTTGGCGCTGCCAATAAACGAAAGCTCGTTCGCTGTCCTCTTCAAGGGAAGGACCCCGACCAGTTCGTCGCAATCCATACAGGCGTAGAGAAGCAATTCGTGGCCGTCGGCTAGAGAGTCCCACCAGAGCTCGTACCATTGGGGGCTCAGAAAGATGTTGTTTTCCCCCGCCCGACCCAACAAACCTTCCCATCGCGGCGCAAGCCCCGAGAAAGTCTCCCGCACCATTTGCAGACCCGCCATTAACTCCCCTGTAGAATCGAAATGAGCTGTTCTTTGGTGTACCGGCCCCCCGCGAAGTCACCTCTTGTCGCCAGGGTGACGATGCGGGTCCCGGGCTTCTGGATCCCCCGCATGGTCATGCACAGGTGCTCGGCGTTTATCATCACCACCAACCCGTCCGGCGACACCGCCTCGAATATCGTGTCCGCCGCCTGCTGCGTCAATCGCTCCTGCATTTGCGGCCTCCGAGACAGTATCTCCACGACTCGGGCCAGCTTACTCACCCCCGCCACCTTCCCGCTGGGAACGTAGCCTATGTGCGCCGACCCGAAGAAGGGAAGCAGGTGGTGCTCACACATCGAGTAAAAGGGCATGTGCCGCACCATGACCAAGTCGTGGTGGTCCGCCTCGAAACATGCGGCCAACTCCTTGGAGGGGTCTTGGTCGATTCCCGAAAAGATCTCTTCATACGCCACCGCCACCCGAGTCGGCGTGTCCAGCAACCCGTTGCTCGGGCTCAGCGCCCCGAGCGCGGTTATTATCTCCCCGACTGCCTTTTCTATGGCCTCTTTGTCTACCAACTGTCCATCCTAAGTAGCAGACCTGACCCGGCTTAGTCCAAGAACGGTCTCCACCCCCTCCACTGTAGGAGGAGCCTCCAGGAATGTCCCTCGGCTCTGCAGGGCAATCTCCTGGTCCTTGAGTCCCGTACCCGTGATCACGCACACCGCCGAGGCGTCGCGAAAGTCTTTCCCGTCCCGCACCATTTTATACAGCCCCGCCACCGAGGCGGCAGAGGCCGGCTCTCCAAATATCCCCTCTTTTTCCGCAATCGTTCGGTAGGCAGCCAGAATCTCATCGTCAGTGACCTTGTCTATCACCCCTCCCGACTCCCTCTCCGCCGCAACCGCCCCGTTCCAACTGGCGGGATTGCCGATTCTAATCGCGGAAGCTAATGTTTGAGGGTTTTTAATTGGCTTCCCTTCGACAATTGGAGCAGCCCCGGCAGCCTGAAAACCCATCATCCGCGGCCTGTTCGCCGCCTTTCCCAAATCTGCGTATTCTTTGAAACCCTTCCAGTACGCCGTGATGTTCCCTGCGTTGCCCACGGGCACGAACAGGTAGTTCGGGGCATCTCCCAGATCGTCCACTATCTCGAAGGCTGCTGTCTTCTGTCCTTCTATTCTGTTCGGGTTCAGCGAATTCACGAAGGCCACTTCATAAGTCTCGGTTAGAGTCTGGGCAATGCGTAATATCTCGTCGAAACTGCCGTCCACACTGACCAGCTTGGCCCCGTGGACCAGTGCCTGGGAGAGTTTGCCTTTGGCTATCCGACCCTTGGGCGCCAGCACATAAGTCGCCAGCCCGAACCGTGCCCCGAACGCCGATGCCGAGGCGCTTGTGTTCCCCGTGGAGGCGCACATGATGGCCTTCGCCCCCGCTTCCAGGGCCTTCGCCACCGCAACCACCATTCCGCGGTCCTTAAAAGACCCCGTCGGGTTGCATCCCTCCAGTTTGAAATAGAGCCTCCCGACACCTAGCTCCTTTTCAATCGCCCTCGAACGCACCAGGGGAGTGCTGCCTTCGCCAATAGTGATCATCGGCGTTGAACGTGTAATCGGGAGATATTCGCCGTACCTGTCGAGAACTCCCTGTCCCATCAGTCCCCTTCCCTCAACCTTCAACCCGAATCACGTTCCCGATCTCCCTTACGGCCTCGAGCCCTTCCATCCTCACCACCGACTTCCGCATCGACTTCTCGGGCGCCGGATGCGTCATCAATACAATCTCGGCGGTATTGTTCTCGGGGTCCGACCTCTTCTGGATAACCGATGCCAGACTTATCTGCATCTCGTAAAATATCTGCGTAATCTGCGCTAGGACGCCATAGGTGTCTTCCACCGTCATCCGCACGTAGAACTGGCTCTCGCTCTCTTCCATCGGCCTTATCGCCTTAGGCACGGCCGACGATACCGGCCACCCGTTGGCCTGGCCCAGCGACATCGCCTTGGCGATTCTCAAGATGTCGGAGATAACGGCGCTGGCGGTGGGCTCGGAACCCGCGCCCCGGCCATATAGGAGTATCCTGCCGGCCACGTCAGTGTCTATCTGGATGGCATTGAAAACACCGTCCACCTTGGCCAACAGCAGGTCTTCGGGCAGAAGCGTGGGATGCACCCCTACTTGAATCGACTTCCCATCATTCTTGCCTATGGCCAGCAGCTTGATTGCGTACCCCAACTCCCGGGCGTACTGAAAGTCCCGCGCGGCCAGCCGAGATATGCCCTCGCAGTACACGTCCGAGGAGCGTACCTCCGAATGGAACGCCAGGCTGGCGATAAGGGCCAGCTTGTGGGCCGCGTCCGTCCCTTCGATGTCCGCAGAGGGGTCGGGCTCTGCATAGCCCAGCTCCATAGCCTCCGTCAAAGCCTCCCCGAACTCGATACCCTCCTGCGACATCCTGGTGAGAATGTAGTTGGTGGTCCCGTTTATGATTGCGGTGATGCCGGTAACTTCGTTGGCAGATAGGTCGTGCTGGAGGGTGCTTATAAGGGGAATCCCGCCACCTGCGCTGGCCTCATACAGAAGCGCAACTCCTTTGCGCTGCGCCAGCCCCGAAAGATCAGGCCCGTGCTTACCCATCACCTCTTTGTTCGCCGTCACCACGTGCTTGCCCCTGGACAAGGCGTCACAGATATACTCTCGGGCAGGCTCTTCTCCACCCATCAATTCGACTATTATGTCGACTTCCGGGTCTTGGAGCAGGTCGGCCGCGTCGGTAGTGAACAGTTCAGGTGGTAGGGAGGCAGGTCTGGGCTTGGACGTGTTTTTGACTAGCGCTCGCCGGATTTCGATACAGGCCCCGGGGCCCGCATCCAGGGCCCCCGATTTCTCTTGCAGTACCGCCGCCACCCCACTCCCGACTACCCCAACTCCCATAAGTCCAATCCCGATCTTCTTCGACGGGGAAGCTGGTTGGGTGTTCATGTTTGGGGATATGCTAAAACGTTGCGGGAATATCCGGCCTTGCTCTCTAGGGGCCGAGGCGCGGACTGTTGTCAATTTCCTTCGACGCCTTACGCAGAGACGACTATCGGGCCGGTGTCCATCGTGTGGGTCGGGGCAATGGGCAGTAAAGCTATGGTCCGGGCCCTCTTTATGGCCGTGGTCAGCCTGCGCTGGTGCTTTGCGCAGGTGCCGGTCTTCCGCCGGGGCTCGATCTTCGCCCTGTCGGATATGAAACGTCTCAGCTTTGTCGGGTCTTTGTAGTCTATGGTCTTTACCTTGTCAACGCAGAACGAGCAGACTTTGCGCCTGCGTGCGAACCACGTTTTGCCTCCCCGACGCTCCCTTGGTGGACCCGATCTCGACCTTGACTGGACCAATGTAGACCATCCCTTTCTCGAACTCGCTCAGAGGCGTTACAGTAGAACTCAGTGTGTCTTGACTTGATTGGGACAGCTAAAAGGGCAGGTCCTCATCCCCGACTCCGGTATTCTCCCCGTACGCCTCGTCCCCAGGGACAGTTGCCACGGGTTTCCGGTCCAGGAACAGGACTCGATCGGCTATGATCTCGTTCGTGAATCTGGTCTGGCCGTCGCGGCCCTCCCAGGTATCGCTCTTCAGCCTGCCTTCTACGTAGACCCGCTTGCCCTTTTGTAAGAATTGATTGCAGGACTCGGCTTGCTGGTTCCACGCCACTATCCTGAACCACTCGGTCTCTTGCCGCCGCTCACCACCTTTTGGTGTGTATGACCTGCTCACCGCAATTCGAAATGAAGTTACGGCGTTGCCGTTGGGGGTGTACCGCATCTCGGGGTCCGTACCCAGATTGCCGATCACCATCATCTTGTTCAAGCCCACCATGATTACGGCTCTCCTTTAACCTCCGCCGCTGGCTGCTCCGTGGCCTCGACAGCGCCCCCAGAGTTCTCCGCCGTCGCTGGCTCTGACACCTCTTCTACAGGCGTCTCAACCGCGGGCGCCTCGGCTACGGGGGCTTCTGCAGGTTTCGCGGACTCAGCGGGTTTCGCTTGGGTCACCACCGCAGCGGGCTTGGGGGGCTCTTCGGCAACCTTCTGAAACTCCGCTTCATCAACCTTGATTACCATGTGCTTAAGCACTTCCTGGGCGAGGACGATGTCCGCCTCCAATTCGGAAGCGTGCTGCGGTTCCAGGGCAAAAGTGGTGAGCAGGTAGTGGGCCTCAGTGTGTCTCTGGAGAGGGTAGGCCAGCCGGCGTCTTCCCCATCTCTGGACCCGGGCTATCGAGCCGCCCCTGGATGTGATGAACTCATTGATCTTCTCCAACGTTTTGGGCACATCCTCGTCCGCAATCTGCGGATCGACGATTGTAACTATCTCGTAGCCTTGCAAGGGCGAACTCCCACTACTATAAAATCCGGTTTTTGACCGAAGGGCATTATAGCATAGGCCCCCCAGCCCCTAGTCCCGCGCCTAGTAGTCAATCCCCGGTACTGGGAACCGAGACGTCAACTCTCCAACGGCGTCCGTGACCTCTGCCTTGACCCTCTCGTCGTCTATGTTCGTAACCACCCGGTACATCAGCCGCGCGATTTCCGCCATTTCGTCGGGCCCGAAACCTCTGCTGGTCACCGCCGGAGTCCCGACCCGCAACCCGCTCGTGATTCGGGGCGGCCGTGGGTCGTTGGGTATCGCGTTCTTGTTGGCCGTGATGTTCACGGCGTCCAGCGCTTCTTCGGCCTCTTTCCCAGTGAGTCCCAGCGCCGACACGTCCACCAGCATCAGGTGAGTGTCCGTTCCGCCCGACACAATTCTGAACCCCAGCTCTTGGAGCTGGTTCGCCAGAATTCGGGCGTTGTCCACTACGGACTGCTGGTACAGCTTGAACTCGGGTCTCAGGGCCTCCCCGAAGGCCACCGCCTTAGCCGCGATTGCGTGCATGAACGGGCCGCCCTGCATCCGGGGAAAGACTCCCTTGTCTATGGAGCTGGCCAAGTCATTGTTGCACATGATCATCGCCCCACGGGGGCCGCGCAGGGTCTTGTGTGTGGTAGTAGTGACTACCTGGGCGTGAGGCACGCACGAAGGGTGGACACCCGCAGCCACCAGCCCGGCGATGTGGGCCATGTCTACCATCAGTAGCGCCCCGACTTCGTCGGCTATCTGCCGAAAACGTGCGAAGTCAATTATCCGAGGGTACGCCGTGGCCCCCGTCACTATTAACTTGGGCCGGTGCTCCCGTGCCAGTCTGTCCACTTCGTCGTAGTCAATTAGCTCGGTATCGGGATCGAGCCCGTAGGAGACGAAGTTGTAATAGCGCCCGGAGAAGTTTACGGGGCTTCCATGAGTTAGGTGTCCCCCTTGGTCCAGGCGCAGTCCCATGACCGTGTCCCCAGGTTCGAGAAGGGAGAAATACACGCCCATGTTGGCCTGGGCCCCTGCATGAGGCTGGACATTAACGTGCTCCGCCCCGAACAACTCCTTAGCCCTTTCGATGGCGAGGGTCTCGGCCTGGTCCACGAACTCACAGCCGCCGTAATACCTTTTGCCCGGATATCCCTCCGCATACTTGTTGGTCAGGATGGAGCCCTGGGCTTCCATTACCGCCCGGCTGGCATAGTTCTCCGAGGCG
The DNA here is from genome assembly GCA_965222055.1 of Dehalococcoidia bacterium. Lineage (GTDB taxonomy): Bacteria > Chloroflexota > Dehalococcoidia > Plut-88900 > Plut-88900 > Plut-88900. The sequence continues at coordinate 1,292,783 of CBDCTF010000007.1, read as the reverse complement.
ATAAGCACTATCTTCCGCTTCTGCCTCTCCGCCTCCGCATCTATTATTCGCTTTATCTCAGCGTCCTGTTCCAATAGCGTGGTCATGTTAGCCTCTGCTTCCAGGTGCTGCGGCAAGTGGCCGCTCCCATGAAATAAGGCGCTTCCTAAAGAGAGTGCCTACCTAAATCGGGAGCTATGGCCCGGCCCACGCCGCGGGGCCCGTTGTCTCTTTTCCTTGGCTGAAAATTTTATCTCACGCTAGTCAGGGGAGTCAATGAAAATGGCTGTCCTGCCCTCTCTCCGTAGGGACGACCGGCCGGTCGTCCTCCCAGGCCGCATCAATAAGCGCCAGCATCCCCCCCGACACCAGCGAATGCCCCCCCAAAATCACCGGGATCGCCGCTTCCCTTGCCCCGTGCGTGAATTCCCTAAGCCACGGGTCGGCTATATGCTCCGGTTCCAGCATATCCGAATAAAACCTGTCGGGGGCCGAGAGGTTCTTTCCTGCGTGATTGAATATCACTCTCGTATCGAGAAACACCGCGTCTCCCATCTCCGATAGCTTGCCGAAAAAACCGCTCACCCCCGACGAGTCAAGCAAATAGCCCAGCATCGACTTTCCACCCCCACCCCACCCATCCGCCCTCATCCCCCGCCCCTCCGACACCACCCGGCACCGGCATGCCGTATCCGTCTCCAACCTCGACCACACAAAGCTACTAACACGACCCGCTACCGTGACCCGAGCCTCTTTGTTCGTGAAGCACGCCATGGCTTTCTTCAACTGGCTTCGTTGCAATTCAGTGGTAACCAAGGCCCGTCTCAGACTTTCAGGCAATCGCGGGTATAAGGACAGGACAGCCAGATCGGTGGGCGTGTCCACGTCCATCAGGGTCTCGATGCTCTTGTCCAGGGCCACGGCAGCAAAGCCCGCATGGTCCCTCAGCAAACGCGGCAGGGGATTGTCGATTTCCGGCAAGGGTATCCTGTCCAGGGCCTCCACGGGTGTAAACGCCGTCATGTCCCCTGAATACAGGTTGTTGGAGATCACGGTATCCGAGCCTTCGACGAGACGCTTCGCCACCTCCCCGAACAGCGACTCTGACGCAAAAGGCATTGACCCACCCCCGAGGCAGCAGGCCCGGTCTGCGCCGTACCTCCGCAGCACGTCCCTCAAACATCGCCCGAAATGGAACGGCTCCGGCGACCTCTCAATTTCCACATTTGGAAGCTTTATGTCGAGCAGCCCAGGCTCATTCGTGACTAGAACGTGCTTGTCGAATCCCCCACACCCCACCGCCTTCCTCAGGTTCTCAACTGCTATCGCCCTCTGCGCCGCCGCCAAGGCGCGCTCCGGAGCGCTCTCCCCCCACCCACCGACAAAGGTCACGAATACCGAGTTTCCCATCTCCGCATCTCCTACAGTTTCCTTGCCACCGTAACACCCCACACCTCCGTCGCACCGGCCCTTTTTAGCGCGGCCGCGCAGGCGCGCAGCGTAGCCCCGGTGGTAGTGACATCATCAATAACAGCGATTTTCCGGCCCTCTAGACTGCCCGGCTCGCACTGGAACGCCCGAGCCACGTTGGCCCGCCTTTCGTCGGCTGTCGAGGCCCGGGCCTGCGGACCGGCATATGTGACTCGCCTCAAGCGTCGCTCATCCACCTCCACTCCCAATACCTCCCCCAAATATTGAGCGATTATCTGGGCCTGATTGTAGCCCCGCTGCCGCAGCCTCCGCTTGTGGAGTGGGACCGGGGCCAGCAAATCAAACTCCAACCCATCCTGGATCACCATATCAGCAACGTATCCCGACAGCGTGCCCGCAACCGAGCGCAAATTGGAGTATTTGAGCGCCAGGACCGCCTCCCTCACCGGGCTCTCGAACTCAAACGCAGACCTCATCCCGTCTAGCGGCCACACGCGTGTTGCATCCGCAATGCAGAGACACGGGTTCGGGCCCGGATTCCCGCACCTGTGACACCGCGGCGCCCCGATGTTCGGCAAATTCGATTCGCATTCCGCACATATGAACGCCCCCGACCTGTCGCACGCCACACAGCGCCGTGGGAATACCAAGTCCAGAAACGAGTCCTTAGCGTCTGAGATTACGCTCGAAAGGCTGATGTGCTACCTCAACTGACAAGTATTGGACCACATGGGCTTGAAGCTCAATTATATCTGCCGTTGTATACTCCCCATTACATTTTCTGCCCTCGTCCCCTCACAGGAGGCAAGCAAGTCCCCAATGTTCAAGGCCGTCTTCTTCGACCTCTACAACACCCTCGCAAAGTTCGACCCAGCCCGAGAGGATCTCCAGCAGCAGGTCTGCGCAGAATACGGCATCCAGGTCACCCAGGACGGCATCACCAAGGGCTACGTTGCCGCCGACGACTTCATGGCACGGGAGAACGGGAAGCATCACCTCGCTAAGCGCACCGAGGAAGCACGCAAGGAATTCTTCGCCGAGTACGAGCGTCTAATCCTGCTCGGCGCGGGGGTCGACGTTCCTGCTCCCCTTGCCGGAGAGATCTTTCAGAAAATCCAGACAATTCCCTACCACCTCGCCCTTTACGACGACGCCATCCCCTGTATCCACGCCCTAAAGTCGCGGGGAGCGATAGTTGGCATGATCACCAACATATACGCCGACCTGCACCGCACCTGCGCCCGACTCGGCCTGACGGACTGCCTCGATTTCTGGGTCACATCCAAAGAAGCCGGCTCCGAAAAGCCCCACCCGGCAATCTTCGAAATGGCCCTCTCCAAGGCCGGCGTCCCCGCCGCCGACACCGTACACGTCGGCGACCAGTACTACTCGGATGTCACCGGGGCCCGGGGCGTGGGCATCACCCCAGTACTCATTGATAGGGCTGGACTGTCCAACAACATGGACTGCACCGTAATCCGGGAGTTAACTGAGGTCCCAGACCTACTTCTTTCCACACCCGCATCCTAGAGCCTTGCGCCTCCCCCTCTACTGACCTACAGTATGTTCAGGAGTAAGGCCCGGGCATCGGCTTCCCTCCGGTCTCTATCTAAGATTACTGACGAGCCGGGCCGGACGCGTAGTTATGGGCGGCGAAGGCCGGTTAGTAGTAGTCTCCAACAGGGCCCCTTCCGTATCGGCGCCCTCCACAACGGAAGAGCGGCGAAACCTCCCCGTCGGTGGGTTGGTCAGCGCCCTCCGCCCTGCTCTGGAAAGCCGAGAGGGCCTCTGGATGGGCTGGAGCGGAGAGACCGAGGGCGCGAATGGCAACGTCGGGCTCTCAATCTCGGAAGTAGAAGGCATCAGCATCGCCTCCGTATCCCTTTCCCGGGATGAGGTCGAGCACTTCTACAACATCTTCTCGAACCAAACCCTCTGGCCTCTCCTACACTCCTTCCCTGACAAGGCAATCATCCGCCACGAAAGCTATCCGGTCTACCGCAGCGTTAACCGCAAATACGCCGCCGCCCTCATCGACCTCCTGAGACCCGGTGACCTGGTCTGGGTCCACGACTACCACCTTTTCCCCCTGGGCCGAGAACTCAGGAAGCTCGGCTGGACAGGCAAGATCGGCTTCTTCCTTCACAGCCCGTTCCCACCATCTGAAATCTTCGGCATCCTCCCCTGGGCCCGAAAGCTCCTCACGCGCCTCTTCGACTACGACATTTTCGGCCTGCAGACCCGCAAGTATGCCCATAACCTTCAGGAGTCGATGGGAGACGAGCTAGGAGCCGTGCTTATCGGCGATACCCTCCATTACAAAGGCCGGACTCTGAAAGTGCGCTCCTACCCTGTCAGCACCGACGTCGAAGCCTTCCGCACAATGGCCCTGAACAAAGACCCGGGCCCCGTCGTTGAATTCCTCGAAGACTACTCAAAGAACAGGAAAATCCTTCTTGGAGTCGACCGTCTTGACTACACCAAAGGAATCGTCTTGCGGATGCAGGCCATGGAACGTCTGTTGGACACCCACCCCGAACTGCGCGGGCATGTCACTCTAATCCAGATTTCGGCGCCCAGCCGAGTCAACGTCCCTGAATACGCCCAGGAGCGCGCGCAGCTCGACTCCCTTGTCGGCCAAATCAACGGCAAGTTCGGAGAGGCCCACTGGATGCCCATTCACCCTCTGCATCGCTCCTATTCTCAACAAGATTTGGCTCACTTATACCGGGAAGCCGACGCCTGTCTCGTCACCCCTCTTCGAGATGGAATGAACTTGGTGGCCAAGGAGTTCGTCGCTTCCCAGACTTCCGACCCCGGAGTCCTCGTCCTCTCCCGCTTCTGCGGCGCCGCAGAGACGATGCAGGACGCACTAATGGTCAATCCCTACGACGTTCAGCGCACTGCAGCCACGATTAACCGCGCCCTGACTATGGACAAGGAAGAACGTCAGCGCCGCTGGAAAGCTCTTTTCCAGGGCATAAGCACACACACCGCCGAAGACTGGTGCTACGGTTTCCTCTCCGACCTCGGAGACGAACAGGCCATCCAGCGCAAGAACTCCTCTACTTCCCCCCTCCCCTCCAGCCGGTAGTCGGCCTTCTGCAGCACAGCTTTCGGCGTCTCCTCGTCCACAACGGCCACCGATACCCCCCTGAAACCCCTACCCAGACCTGCATCGTGCACCGCATCAAAAGCGTCACAATCCGTAACGTCGTCCCCGAGGACTATCGCCCCCGTCAGCCCCGCCCCCCGAGCCAACCTGTCGACTGCCGTGCCTTTGTTCACCTCGGCTCTTGGCCCCACCTCCACCACCATCTTCCCCTCTTTGATCCCCAGATCACGTGTCTCGACAAAGGAGTGCATCATTTTGAGCACTGCGCCCCGGGCCCCCGCCGGGTCTGGAGCGTTGCGGTAGTGCACAGCCACGTTCACCCCCTTGTCCTCCACGTACAACCCCCTGATCCCGAGCCCCTCAATCCCCCTCTGCACCTCTCCCAAGAGTCCCCTGTCCACCTCTGCATTCGCCTTCGGTTCCAGTCTTCCCGCCCCCCACACCTCCATCCCGTGATTCCCCACGTAGGTCACCCCTCCCAACCCCACCACCCCCCGCAGGAATCCCACCCCCCTCCCCGACACCACCGCCACCAAATCCAACCTCTCCGTCAATACCGCTAGAAGGTCCCTAATTTTCGAATCAAGCACCGTATCCCGGGGATCATTGAAAATTGGCGTAAGCGTCCCGTCGAAATCGCTGAACAGCCCGACCGTCTCGGCGCTTAGGATATCGGAGAGCTTGTCAAAATTGTCCAGAGCACGTGGCGGACGCATACCCTCTTCGTCAGACCCGTCTCTACTCAAGAGACCTTTCCACTGCCCTGAACCAAGGGGGCGGGGCATTCCGCTCGCCCTGAGCTGAGTCGAAGGGTCTCAAGAGCGGAATGGGCGGGGTGTCCCGGCCCCACACACGGGGCTACGCAAAGGTCACTTGATGGCAGAGGGCTAGCCTGAAGGTGATCCCCAGGCATATTCAACGCCGCGCCGCCACAACCTCGCGCCTTCCCTCCTGCGCTTGCCCCTCACCCTCCGGCACATGTATCTGCTCTACAACCTTCTCCAGCATCCGCTGCCACCCCTTCATCGCCATGTCCATGTCGATCCTCACCTGCCTGCTCCCGACCCTCACCCGTCTCCCCACCCCCTGCATCCCCCGTCCGTCGACACGCGCCTCCGGCCCCAGAAACACGATGACCTGTTTCCCTTCACGCGCTATCCTCATTATCCCCCGCGGCGACGCCATGAGCTTCAGCTTGAGCAGGTACAGAAGGTTCTCTACCTCCGTGGGCCGACGCCCGAACCTGTCCTGCATCTCCCCCGCCAGTTCGTCTACGCCCGGAATCTCCCTCATCCTCGCCAATCTCTGGTACAGAGCGAGTCTAACCTCCAGGCCCGGCACGTAGTCCTCAGGCAAATAGGCGGGGACCGGAATGTCCACGGATGTCGCGTTGTCCAGGGGTAGCACAAGGTTCGTGGCCCCGTTAGCCTCCATGCCGGTAAACCCGAGCTCCTTAAGATCTTCTATTGCCCTGGCCAGCATCGCACAGTACAGGTCGAATCCCACCGCTGCGATATGCCCGCTCTGCTCTACCCCCAGCAGGTTCCCCGCCCCCCTGATCTCCAGGTCCTTCATAGCTATCCTGAACCCAGCCCCTAGCTCCGTAGCTGCCTGGATCGCCTTCAACCGCTTCTCCGCCACCTCGCTCATTGTCTTGTACCGGTCGAAGAAGAAATAGGCGTAAGCCCGGTCCGCCCCCCTCCCCACCCGGCCCCGCAGCTGGTATAGCTGAGACAACCCCATCCTCTCTGACTGGTGCACGATGATCGTGTTGACGTTGGGCATATCCAGCCCCGACTCGATGATCGTCGTGCAGACCAGTACGTCGTAGTCCTTGGCCGCGAAGTCGAGCATCACCTTTTCCAACTGTCTCTCGTGCATCTGTCCGTGTCCCACGACCACCCGTGCCTCCGGCACGAGTTTGCGCAGCCTCTGTGCCAGCGCCTCAATGCTCTGCACCCGGTTGTGCACGAAGAATATCTGCCCGCCCCGATCAATCTCCCTGATCACCGCTTCCCGCACGACCTCGTCGTCGTATTCCTGCACGTAGGTCCTGATTGGCAGCCGCTCCTCGGGGGGAGTCTCCATCGTGCTCATGTCCCGCACCCCGACCAACGACATATGCAGAGTCCTAGGTATCGGTGTTGCGCTCAGGGTCAGCACGTCCACCTCCTCCCTCATCTTCTTCAGCTTCTCCTTGTGCGCCACCCCAAACCGCTGCTCCTCGTCGATGACGACCAGGCCCAGGTCTTTGAACTCAACGTCCTTCTGCAGAAGCCTATGCGTCCCGATACACACGTCCACCGTTCCCTCTTCCAACCTCGCCAACACCGACTTCTGCTCCCGCGCCGACCGGAACCGGCTCAGTACCTCTATCTCCACCGGAAAGGCCTTGAGCCTCTGCCGAAAAGTCTGGAGGTGTTGCTGGGCCAGCACAGTTGTAGGCACCAGGACCGCGACCTGCCTCCCGTCCAGCACCGCCTTGAACGCCGCCCTAATCGCCACCTCCGTCTTGCCATAGCCCACGTCACCACAGACCAGTCTGTCCATGGGTCTCGGCTGCTCCATGTCCCGCTTTACGTCCCGGATCGTATCCATCTGGTCCGAGGTCTCGACATACGGGAACGAGGCCTCCATCTCCTGCAGCCAAGAGTTGTCCTGCGAGTATGCGAACCCCTTCTTCATCTCCCGCTTGGCGTACAGGGACAGCAGTTCTCGGGCTATCTTCTCCGCCGACTCCTTGACCTTCCTTTTTGCCCGGCTCCACTCCTGCGTCCCGAGCCGGCTCATCGACGGAGGCCCCTCCCCCGACCCTATGTAAGGCGTTACCCGGTCCACGCTGTCGTTCGGCACGTAGAGCCGGGCGCTGTCTGCATACTCAATTGTCAGGTATTCCCGCTCCCCCTCGTCCCGCTTCATCGTCGTGACCCCCACGAACCTCCCTATGCCGTGGTCGATGTGGACAACGTAGTCTCCAACCACGATGTTCGAAGCAAAGGCTTCCTTCCGCACGGGCCTTCGCCTCGACGCCCGCCTCTGCTTCACATACCCGAATATCTCCTTGTCCGTGAAGAGGACCAGGGATTTCTCCTTGCCGCCTCCCTTCAGCATCCACCCCTCTGCCAGGGCCCCCTGCACCAGCTTTGGCGTGCCGGGGACGGGAGGCTCGGAGATTGCAGTGGTTACAGGTACGAAGATGTCCAGTTCTGCGAGAAGTTCCGCCAGCCTTTCGGCCTGATGGCTCACTATCGACACCCGATGCCCTTCTTCCAGCATTCCCCTTAGGTCTCGAAGGAAATATCTCAGATGCCCCCCGAAGTTGGGCGTTGGCGCGAACCCCATCATCTCCGCCCCCGACTCCCCGGCCCTCTCCCAACCCTCCAGCCGCGCTACCCTGCCGGCCCCTTCCAGCGATTTGAGAATCTCACCCCATTCGGGATAGGCCGGGGGTACGGTGGGAGGCAGTTCCTCTTTTTCGACCCGCGAGGCCCGGACCTCCTCCGTCTGCTCCATCAATTCTGTGTATGCGTTCTCCAGCGAGACCCCGCCGTCCAACAAAACAACTGCATTTCTAGGGAGATATTCCAGGAAACTGCCCTTCAGGAACAGCTGCGAGTACGCTTCCCTACCCCCCACCCCCGCCCCCGACGCGTATCCTTCCAGCTCCTCCTTGAACCTCGCCGCCACCTCTGCCTTACACCCCGACAGGTCTATCGATGCCGCCACCTCTTCAACCGTCGGCCCCGACTTACCGCCGTACAGCGACTCCCTCGCAGGCCCGATCCGCACGGAGTTCAGGTTCTCCACCGAGGCTTGCGTTCCGGGATCAAATCCGCGCAGGCTCTCTACTTCATCCCCAAAGAAGTCCAGGCGTATCGGCCGGTCCTCCGTCGGGGGATATACGTCAATGATTCCGCCTCGACGAGTGTAAGTCCCCGGCACCTCAACCGCAGCATCGTGCTCGTAACCCGCAGCCATCAGCCGCTCAATCAGCTCCCGCGGGGCTATGCGCCCGCCCGCCCACACCTTAAATCCCAATTCCGCATAGCGTTGTGGTGACAGGGTTTTCAATGCCAGGGCAGGGACACTGGTCACTATCACAGGCGCAGTGCTGCGAGTGTCCTTGACCAGCAAGTCAAGCACCCGGATGCGGTCTAGCGCGATGGATGGGTCCCACCCCCGAGACTCGTACGGCAACGTGTCAGGTTCCGGAAACAGATGGACGTTCTCAGGGGTAGACGACCAGAGGGAGACCTGTTCGTAGAGAGCGGTTGCACTGGCGTCCCGGGGCGTCACCACCACTATGGGCCGACCCAGCTTACTCCTCAGCGCTGCAACCAGGCACGGCTTGGCCGCGTCCAGCGCCACCCCCGACCACACTACCCCCGGCCCTTTGGCCCTGGACGCGACTAATTTGCCGAGGCCCACAAAGGAGGGGTCCTGGGTCACTTGGTAGATCAGGCCCGTTAGGTCCATACGATTGAAGTCCAAATGCCGCGCAAAGGATTCTAACAAATGTGCGCGAGAAAGTACGGAACGTTTTGCTCGGGATTTTTTTGGGGCCCGGCTATAATGTGTTTGCACGCCGCTTCACAGCACTCCACAGGAGACCATTGATGAGTACCCAGGCCACAATTATCAGCATCTCGCTTATTGCGTTCTTTATGGTGCTGTCAGCCTTCTTCTCCAGCTCCGAGACAGCTTTCATGTCTCTCCAGCGGGTGAGGATTCTCCACCTTGCCAACATTGGCCGGGCCGGAGCCAAGAAGATGCTGAAAAGGATGGACCAGCCCGAGCGTACCCTCTCCACCGTCCTCCTGGGTAACAATATGGTCAACATCGCCGCGGCGGCGGTCGGTACGGCCCTGGCGGTGGCGTGGCTTGGGGAAAACCTGGGGATCGTAGTGGCCACTTTGGGCATAGCCTTCCTCCTCCTCGTTTTCAGCGAGGTCATTCCCAAGACCTTCGCCACCCGCCACGCCGAGTGGCTTGCCTTCCGCTACCTGAGACCCTTCGCCCTGGTAGAAGTCTTACTCCTGCCCGTCTCCGTCTTTCTGGAGCTCATAGGGCGTGGAATTATCAGCCTGAGCGGCGGGAGGATTGGGGCTAGAAACCTGGTCAGCGCCGAGGTCCTCCGCTCCGTCATCTCAGTGGGTCGAGAGCACGGCGCCGTCGACCGCGAAGAAGCCAAGATGCTCCAAAACGTTCTTGTTTTCAGGGACCGCCTCGTCAAAGAGGTGATGACCCCACGCACCGAGATGGTGTGGCTCGACGAGGACACCACCCTTAACACTTTCCTGGACGAATACGACACCGCACCCCTCTCCCGATTCCCGGTCTACAAAGAGGCCTACGACAACGTTGTCGGTATCCTGCACACCCGGGACGTCATCAGGGCCCTGCACGGCGGCCAAGTGCAGTCCGACAGCCAGCTCATCGAGCTCGTCCGCCCGATCCAGTTCGTCCCCGAGACCAAGCGCCTCGGCGACCTCTTTTTCGAAATGCGCTCCTCCGGTCAACAGATGTACCTCGTCGTAGACGAGTACGGCGGAGTGTCGGGACTCGTAACCAACCAGCAGCTTGTCGCCGCCATCATGGGTCGAGTCGCGGACGACGAGGCCGCTCGGGATGAAGTCGAAGAGCTCGAGTCCGGTGCCTTCCAGGTCGACGGCGGAATGCCTATCCAGGAAGCCAGCGAGACCCTCGGCTTTAATATCCCCGACGGCGACTACGAGACCATTGCCGGCTTCGCCCTCGATATCCTCGCCCACATCCCCACCGAGGGGGAAGCCTTCCGCTTCCAGGGCCGCCGCATCACCATCTCCGAAATGAAGGGTGTTAAAATCGAAAGGTTGCTGGTAACCAAACGCTAGCCGCACCTCTCCCGAATCCCGTAGACAATCACCGATATGCGCATAATCCTCGTTAGACACGGCGAGACCGACGCCAATAAGCAGGGACGTTTCCAGGGCGCCAGCGACGCCCGGCTCAATGACACCGGTCTCTCCCAAGCCGCAGCCCTCGTGCGCCGACTTGCCTCCGAAAAGCTCGAAGCCGTCTACTGCAGCCCCCAGACCCGTGCCATCCAGACCGCCACCCCCATCGCCGAGGCCCTCGGCCTCCCCATCGAGACCTTGGATGGTCTTCGTGAGCTGGACATCGGTGAGCTCGACGGCCTCCAGGCCCACGACCTCCGGGACCGTTATTCCCACATCCTCGATCAGTGGCGCACCGACGTCGGCGCGCTCACAATGCCCGGCGGCGAGTCTATAGTCGGTTTGCAGCAGCGCACCTGGGAAGCCATCCTGAAGATTCGCGAAAGCCATGAAGAAGACATCACCGTCGCCGCCGTCAGCCACAATTTCGCCATTCAGAGCATCCTGATCAAGGCCTTGGGGATGGACCTGCGAAACTTCCAGCGCATCAGGCAAGACCTGGCCGCCATCAGCGAGGTCGACTTCAGGAACGGCGAGCCCTCCCTGAAGTCCCTCAATGACCGGTGCCACCTTGCTGGTCAGGGCTAGCCGGGCCCCGAAAGGTGGCACCCGCCATCACTGGAAGTAAAAAAGCCATCAGTGCCCTTGAATCGCGCATCCGCGCGTTCATTCTCGACCATGGTCTTGCCCACAACCCGCGCCCCTTGGTGCTCGGCGTCTCCGGTGGCCCTGACTCCCTATCTCTCCTCCACGCCCTACACCGCCTTTCTCCCGACCTAGGTCTCTCCCTCCACGTCGCCCACTTCAACCACGGCCTCCGTGCCGATGCCTCTGACGCAGACGCCGATTTCGTTGCCTCTCAAACCGAGACCCTCAGCCTCCCCTTTTCCACTGCCAAGGAATATGTAAAGTCCCGTGCCAAGGGGCACAGCCAGTCCCTCGAAGAGCAGGCCCGTGATGCGCGCTACGACTTCCTGGCACGCGTCGCTCACGAGCAAATCGCCTCTGGCATCGCGGTCGCCCACACCGCCGACGACCAGGCCGAGACCGTGCTAATGCACCTGATAAGAGGCACCGGCCTCCGTGGCCTTAGAGGTATGTTTCCCGTCGTGGAAACGCAATCGGTCTCCGGGCTGGACCTAAAGCTATTCCGCCCCCTGCTGTCGGTCTCCCGTCAGCAGACCGAGGACTATTGCAGGGCCTTGGGCCTTGAACCTCGTATCGACCACACTAACCTACTGCCAGAAACGTTGAGGAACCGGATCAGGCTCGAGCTCCTGCCCATGCTCAGGGAGTACAACCCCAGGTTCTCCGATGCACTCCTCCGCCTCGCCGACTCCGCCACCCTTGACCTCTCCTTCTTCGAATCCCGCGTCGCTGAGATATGGCCGGATACCGTGGAAGAGATGGCAGGAGGCCTATCCATCTCCCGCAGCAAGCTCTCGGAAATACACCCCGCCCTGCAACGCCGAGTCCTGTCACAGGCGTTGGAATCGGTATCCGGTGGCCCCTTAGACATCGAGGGAGTCCACGTAACATCCTTGGAAACCCTGCTGACCAGAGACACTGGCTCCGAGCTTGACCTGCCTAAAAGCGTCTGCGCTTCCCTCGGCTACGACCACGTCACCCTGACCAAGACCCCCACCCCACCCCCAACCCCACTCCCCCGAGAAGAGCAGCCAATCACTGTGCCCGGCGAAACTTTACTGCCTGGCTGGCGGATCACTGCCACCATCGAAGAAGCCGCCTCCTGCGAACATACAACCAATCCCTACTCCGCTCTCTTTGACATAGACAAACTGTCGGGGCCGATTGTCGTAAGGCGTCGCGGAAACGGCGACCGCTTCACCCCCCTCGGAATGTCCGGCTCCAAAAAGCTCCGGGACTTCCTCACTGACGCCAAAGTCCCCAAAAATCACCGCGACTCCATCCCAATACTCCTCGCCGGGGACAAAATCATCTGGATAGTCGGCCACCGCCTTGACGCCGGGCCTAAGGTCTCAGAGACCACATGCCATGTGCTAAGACTGACCTTTGAAGCAGTCTATTCAAGCGATACTTCCAGGAAGGAGACCAATCCCAACCTCAAAGACCTGCTCTTAACACCGGAAGCCCGTACCGAGACCTTGACTCCACCGCACCCAAAGCGGCTACGCAGAGAGCCCACCCTCCCCGACTAGCCCCTCACCACCGCATCACCCTCTCCAACCTCGGATTCGCCGTAAGTCCCGGTACCCACTCCCGCTTCGCAATAGCCTTCCCATCTACCTCGTAGATGTCCGCTATGAAGTTGATCGGGTCTGCGTTGCTGATGTATCCCCCCCACCCTCTAGGTCACCTTCCTGCCAACCTAGCAAAGGCGCCCAAGGCATAGCTTATTTGCACAATAAGACCTAATCGCTAATAATCATGCGTGCAATTTTCGTTCCCGAAAATAAGAGACGTCCCGGTTCCCTAGGGTTTCACCCGACGAGGCCACCGGAACATCCCTCGCTTCTTTCTCACGGGTAAGGTGTTTTGGGGTAAGGCTGTTATGTACAGAACATATTCATCGGCGTACATAGTTGTCTTATTTTCAGCTATATGGCATAATGCTAATAACATACTTCTAAATTAGCGTCGGTGAAAATAAGGAATCCTGTGACTCTGGTGTCTATAGGTAATCGTCAACCCAGTGGTCGAATGGTGAGGTGCATCGGCGGTTATCAGGCTTATGTGCCGGATCCTCTTCCACCTCCCATTATCTGGAATCAGAACCTTACTGTTGCGCTCTCATCCGCCGACCGCGCTATCGGCAAGCTTGCGGGTGAAGGACGGCGCTTGCCCAATCCTCATCTCTTGCTGCGGCCCTTTGTCCGTAAGGAGGCTGTCCTGTCCAGCCGCATCGAGGGGACCCAGGCGACCCTCGGCGAGCTCTTAATTAAAGAGGCTGGTGCCGCTGTGTATCGGACTCACTCTGACCTCCATGAGGTCGGTAACTATGTGGCTGCACTCGAATACGGCCTGAATCGCCTCGAAACATTGCCTTTGTCCCTGCGTTTGGTTTGCGAAATGCATGAGCGGCTCATGCGAGGGGTTCGGGGCGACGTGGCTATGCCCGGCGAGTTCCGCCGTAGCCAAAACTGGATCGGTCCGCCGGGTTCCAGCCTGAGCAATGCCACTTATGTTCCCCCGCCCGTTCCCGAGCTCATGCCCTGCCTGGGCTATTGGGAGCGGTTCCTGCATGACGAGGCCCTTCCGCCTCTGCTCCATGTCGCCCTCGCCCACTCTCAATTCGAGGCCATTCACCCCTTTATCGACGGCAACGGCCGGGTAGGGCGGCTGCTTATCACGTTGTTGCTGGTATCGCGAGAGATTCTTCCCTCTCCCCTTCTATACCTGAGCGCCTATTTCGAGGCGACCCGCCAAGAGTATTATGCACGGCTCCAGGCTGTAACGGAAAAGGGGGAATGGGAGGAGTGGCTGGTCTACTTCCTCAGGGGCGTAGTCGTCCAGTCAGAGGATGCTTTGGACCGGATAAGGCGCATGGACGAATTGTTCTCCGGCTGGAAGAAGCAGCTTGCCGACGGAAGATCAAGGCTCCCCGAAACTGCCCTCGACCTCTTCATCGAGAACCCCTTCTGGACTATACACAAGGTAGCCGAAAGGCTGAACGTTGCATTCACAACCGCCCAGCGCGCCATCGACAGGCTGGAGTCGGCCGGCATCGTCGCTCAGGTCGGAGAGGCGAGACGAAACAGGGTCTACTGCGCAGAGTCGGTCCTAAACGTTCTGGAGGAGCCGACACCCCTCCCCACCTAGTCCCCCCACCACCCGACACCCCCTCCAGCCAGCCTAGCAACGCCACCCAAGGAGCCTGTTATTTGCATGATATGGTCTAAACGCTAATAAGCATGCACGTTGTTTTCGTTTCGAAAACTATGGCGGGGGTTCTAACACCCAGGGCTTCAGCCAGTAAGCCTACCCCACCCCCCACCCCACCTTCGAACGAGACTAGGCGGCAGGAAAATCGAATACATCCTTGTACTTCTTATAGCATGCATAGCACACCGGCTTGATCATAGTAGCCGAATGCTCTTTGCCGCACAGGTGGCAGTGTTCCTCTTCGTATTCTTCGTTCTTGTACCGGCTCCAACTCCTGAAGTGGGAAACACAATAGGGTTTGGCCGGGTCTGGAACTATCCCTGTGCCGCATCGGATGCAGAAGTCGTTTTCGATGGTCGGTGCGGCTCGGCTCACCACCCTCGAAGCCTCCTTCTTTGCCGATGACGCGGGCTTGCTGGGCTGTCTTGCCCGCTTTGACTCAACCAAATCAGGGGAGGCCTCGCTTAGCTTTACTATCGATTCCGCTTGGCTTCGGATGCCTCGATAAAGACTATCAATCGTGGGGTTGCTATCAAAGAAGCCTTTCTTATTGTGCAGGAACACACCCATTTCTACGTTATCGATCATCGAATAGTCATAAAGGTTCATTGAAGTTACCAAAGCCATTTCCTCATTGAGATAGCACTTGGCGTGCAAGTCATTCAGGAAATGCTTCGAAATGTGTGACATAGCGTCAAGAAAGGCTTTTGTTTCCGGTTCCAGGCTCTTCTTCTTCCCGTACACCAAACGGATGTCTATGACATTGGAAGAACGCTTACTTTCGAGCAGCATCTTCATTTCGTTATCAATTTTTACATACGGGCTGATGATGTAAAGACATTCTTTAGCTTCCCTAATGATTCTTTGAATCCTCACCCTCATCTCTGTTACAGAGGTAATGACTTCAATATTGCTCACCGAACACTCCTGACCTTTAGTTTCGAAAGACTAGCCCCCGCCCCCTACAACACCCTCTTCAACCTCGGATTCGCCGTCAAACCCGGGATCCGACCCCGCTTCGCAATAGCCTTACCGTCCACCTCGTGGATATCCGCCGTGAAGTTGATCGGTCCGGCGTTGCTGATATATCCCCCCACCCCGAAACTGTCCACCGGCGCATCGTTCTCCCTGAAGTACTTAATCCGGTCCGGGTCCAACCCCCCGCTCACGATGAGTCTCACCGACTGGAATCCTTCCAGGTCCAGCCGAGCCCGTATCTCCTTAACCAGTTCCGCCGTCACCCGCCCCCGCTCCCACGGCGTATCCACCCTCACCCCGGCCAACCTTTCTCGCATGGCTCTGGCCACGCGCAGACTCTCTTCCGCTTCATCCTTGAAGGTGTCGACAAGCACTATCCGAGGCACTTCCGGGCCCTGGCTCCGGTCGAAGGCTTCTGCCGCTTCCAATGTATCGCCCATCACCAGGATCAGTGCATGGGGCATGGTCCCCGTAGGAGCCACCCCGGCTAACGCCGCCCCGTCTATCGAGGCGCACCCCTGGCACCCGGCCAGCACCGCCGAGTACTCCATCCTCCCCGAGACAAGCGGGTGTACGTGCCTCGCCCCGAAGCTCACCACAGGAATGCCCCCGGCCGCCTCCACACACTCCCGTGCCGCGGTAGCCCACCCAGTACAGTGAGACAGAATCCCCAACAGTGGCGTCTCATACAGGCCGAATGGTCTGTAGGGCGCCCGCACCCTCATCACCACCTCTTTCCGCTCTATCTCCGACCCCTCTTCGATGGCCTCCACCTCCCTGTTTTCGGGAGGCACCACCTCTTCTATCAGTTGCAGGGCCTCATCTATGCCGCTCAGAAGTCCAGGCTTACTGGTGAAAAACTCCAGGGCGCATATCGGGTTCAGCCCCTCGGCCTCAAGCACTTGCTGAGCGCGCCGGAAGTAGATATCCGTCGTCCCTCCGGACAAAACCCAGTCCGGCAGGGGGAATTTCGGGCGAGTTGCTGAGTCTAAGGAAGGTGTGAGGTCATCTTGTATGATAGCCATGAAATTTCAGGTTTCAGAGACTTCAGCCGACGGTCTGAGGTTGCACCACCATAGCCCCGAGCACCTGCTCGATGTGATCGAGAGCAACCCGATGGACTTCCTCCGAGTAGCTGGCCACGGCATCCGCGGGCACCTCGACGCGGTAGTCCCGATTCCGGGCGTCGGCCACCGTGTGCATGACGCAAACGTTGGTGCAGACCCCGCACACGATGATCTTCTCAGGGTCTAGCTTCCGAAGCCTTTCATCAAGGTCGGTGTTGAAGAAACCGCTGTACCGCTGCTTGGGTATAACGTCCCCCTCGAAATCAACCAGTTCGGGGATTATCTCCGTCTCCGAGGTGCCCCGGACGCAGTGCTCGGGAAACATCTCAAACTCTAGGTCGTCGGGCTCGTGGTTGTCGCACAGGAAGATGATTTTGCTTCCCAGCCGAGACTCACGCTCTATCAAGCTGCGCACCACAGGAACGATACGCCGCGCCGACTCCCCCGTATAAAGGTTGCCGCCCTCTTCGCAGAAACCCCGGACCATATCTACTACTAGTACCGCGTTCGGCATCATTTACCTCCTTGTTCGACCGCAGTCTATCCTGCTGTCAGGATGTTACCGCCGCCGACAAATGGATTCAAGGACGGGACTTGCTAACCCGGTTTCGAGGCTTGAGGACCCCACCAAAACGGAGCCTGAGCAGTCCCTTGAAATCCGCCCAGGCCGTGGAGAACACTCTGACCCGCGTGTCGGGATCGTCCACCCAGTGCACGGGGACTTCCTTGACCCGGTACCCGTTCTTTTCGGCAAGAATCAGAAGTTCCGAGTCGAAGAACCATCCCTTGTCCCTGATCAAGGGAACAAGCTCGTTGGACACGTTCTGGCTTATCGCTTTGAAACCGCACTGGGCATCCGAAAAGCGGGTCCGGAACATGCACTTGATCAGCCGGTTGTAAGAGCGGGAAGTGAACTCCCGCTTCAGGCTCCTCTTCTCCACTCTGGACCCTTTGGCCAACCGGGTCCCGATGGCTACGTCAAACCCATCCTCTATGGACCCTATAAGCGCAGGCAGTGCGTCCAACCGCGTCGAAAGGTCGACGTCCATGTAACACATCACGTCCGCCTTGCTATCAGTCCACGCCTTGAACAGCGCCCGCCCCCGACCCTTCTGCTTAAGGTGCAGCAGCGAGACCCGGCCGTCCTCGCTGGACAGTTTCTCTGCCACATCCCGGGTGGAGTCGGTCGACCCGTTGTCCGCCACTACTATCCGCCAGTCGCTGTTCGCCAATTCCTTCCGAGCAAACTCGGATAGCGTAGCGATGCACTGGGGCAGCGCCACCTCCTCGTTGTAGACCGGAATGATTATGTCAACGCTTCTCAAAGGGCCTTCTCCCGATTCGGAAAGGGTGATTGCTCCATGTCCGCCCTAATGCTTGAAGTGCCGCACTCCCGTAAACACCATGGCCATCCCTAGCTCATCCGCCGCATCAATGACCTCCTGGTCCCTCACCGACCCCCCCGGCTGCACCGCCGCCACCACCCCACCCCCCGCAGCCAGCTGAACGTTGTCCGCAAATGGGAAGAACGCATCGGAGGCCAGCACCGAGCCTCTCGCCCTATCTTCCGCAGCCCGGAGTGCCAAATGCACACTGTTCACCCGGTTCGGCTGTCCCGCCCCCATCCCCACCAACGCCTTACCTTTAACAAGCACAATTGCGTTGGACTTCACGTGTTTCGCCGCTTTCCAGGCAAAGGTCAGGTCGTCCATCTCATCAGGCGTCGGGGTGCGCTTGGTGACGCAGCGCCACGTCGACGGATCATCACCACCCGAGTCCCGGGTCTGCACAAGAAATCCGCCTTGAACGGTCTTTACGTCCAGACCGGAAATCCCAAGGCTCGACCCCATCTCCAGTATTCGAAGGTTCTTTCTCCTTTTAAGAAGAGCCAAGGCTTCCTCTTCGAACGATGGAGCAATTGCGATTTCGTAGAATATCTTCGAGATCTCTTCTGCCGTCGCCAGGTCAACCTTCCGGTTGCACGCAACTATCCCCCCGAACGCTGACACCGGGTCGCCTGCCAAGGCCCTCTTGTACGCCTCGGTAAGGTCTTCACGGCCGGCCAGACCGCACGGGTTCATGTGCTTGATTATCGCTACCGTCGGCCCCTCGAAATCCGATGCCGCACTCCACGCGGCGTCCGCATCCGCGATGTTATTGAAAGAAAGCTCTTTCCCCCAAAGCTGGGTCGCGCCCGCAATCCCCCCACCCCGAGACATCGACCCCGCGTAGAAAGCACCCTGCTGGTGTGGGTTCTCGCCGTAGCGCAGCCCTTGTGCCTTGGTCATCCCGATGGTCAGCTCATCAGGGAATGGGTCAGAGGCGTCCGACAGATAGTCGGCGATGGCCGTGTCGTAAAGCGCGACGTGCCTGAACGCCTTTCGTGCCAGGCCCCTTCTGAGTTCGTGGTCTATGGCCCCATCCCCCAACCTTTGGGCTATCGTATCGTAGTCCCGGGGATCGACCACCACCAATACGTGGGGGAAGTTCTTCGCCGACGCCCGCACCAGCGTTGGCCCCCCGATGTCGATGTTCTCCAGAGCCTCCGTCAGGTCCACGCCGTCCCTGCTGACCGTCTCCACGAACGGATAAAGGTTGACCACCACCATATCTATCAGCCCGATTCCGTGAGACTCCAGCTGGCTCAAGTGGTCCGGTACGTCCCGCCGAGCCAATATCCCGCCGTGCACAGCGGGGTGCAGTGTCTTGACCCGGCCGTCCAGGATTTCGGGGAAGCCCGTCAACTCGGAAATGCTCTTCACCGGGGCCCCGGCCTCGGCGATGGCCTTCTTGGTGCCCCCCGTCGAGTAGATGTCGACGCCCTGCTCCGCCAGCGCCCGTGCGAAAGGCCCCAGCCCCGTCTTGTCCGATACGCTGATTACCGCTCTCATACTCACGACATGATCACCCGTTCCGGTCCGTCTCCCCTCACCACCTCTCCAATCTCCACCGAGCCCGGTATCTCCCGCAAAAGCCCCGGTGCGTCCTCAGTGGACGTGGTAACCACCAACCCGATTCCCATGTTGAAAACGTCGTACATCTCGTCATCGGTGACTTGACCCGCATTCTGTATCAGCCTGAAGATCGGGGGCACCGTCCATGTGGACGCATCAATCCGTGCCGCAAGTCCCTTGGGCAAGGCCCTCGGCACGTTCTCCCGAAACCCGCCACCCGTTATGTGCGCCATCCCCTTGATTCTCTCCAGCAGTCCCCCCACCACCCCGAGATAGCGCCTGTGCGGTTCGAGAAGCTCCTCACCTAGTGTGCGCTCCAGCTCAGGATAAAACCTGGACAGCTCCGACGGATCGTCGTCCAATCCAAATGCCTTTCTAACCAACGAAAATCCGTTGGTGTGCAGCCCCGAAGAAGGAATCCCGATGATAGCGTCCCCTTCATTGATCGCCGAGCCGTCTATTATCTCGTCCTTCTCCACCACTCCCACTATGAACCCGGCCAGGTCGAACTCCTTGCCGACGTAGACCCCCGGCATCTCCGCCGTCTCCCCACCGATTAAGACACACTCAGCCTCCCGGCACGCCCGCGCCAGCCCCTCGACCAGGGAATCGGCCGCGTCGGCGTCCAATTTGCCCATCGCGATGTAGTCCAGAAAGAAAAGAGGCTTCGCCCCGCCGACCAGTATGTCGTTGATGCAGTGGTTGACCAGGTCTTGGCCGACAGTGTCGTATCGCCCGAGCATCGCTGCTATTCGAACCTTGGTCCCAACTCCGTCGGCGCTGGATACCAGCACCGGGTCCCGGTACTTCTCCAGGTGGTACAAACCGCCGAAAAAGCCGATGTCTCCCAGCACGCGTGAGTTGAAGGTAGTCCTGGCGTGTCGGGAAATCCGCTCCGTGGCTTGGGACGCAGTTGTTAGATCGACCCCTGCAGCCTGGTATTTGCTGTCGATAGTCATGGGTAGGTCTCTGGCTTAGGCCGCGGGTATGACTCTGAAGTGGCGTCCTGGGACAATGACGCACCCTGGCGGATGCGCATCCGCAGGGTTCCGATGCTGGCTTATGGGCGGGTCTCCATCGCGAGCTTGTCCATCTCCAGCTGCACCGGTATGGGGTAATTTCCCGTGAAACAGGCTGTGCATACTTCGTTGTTGGGAAGGCCCACCGCCTCCACCAGCCCCTCGATGCTCAGGAAGCCCAGGGTGTCCGCTCCAATCAGCTGCCGGATCTCTTCAACAGTATTCTGAGCCGCCAGAAGCTCCCCGCGCGTCGCAAGATCGACACCGAAGAAGCACGGGTGTTGGATAGGCGGGGCACATATCCTCATGTGTATTTCCTTAGCCCCGTTTTTTTTCAGCAGATTGACCACGTGGGGTGTCGTCGTGCCCCGGACTATGCTGTCGTCCACCACTACTATCCTCTTCCCCTCCAGCGCCTCCCGCATCGCATTGAACTTGAGCCGTACCCCCAGCTCCCGTATCCGCTGGTCCGGCTGGATGAACGTCCTGCCGACATACCGATTCTTCAGGAGCGCCTCTCCAAACGGGATCCCCGACTCCCTGGCGTATCCCATCCCCGCCGCCACCGCCGAATCAGGCACCCCGACAACCATATCCGCATCCACCGGGTACTCTTTGGCCAGCTGCGCGCCCATCCTCTGCCTTGCAGAATGGAGAAGCTTCCCCCCCACTATGCTGTCGGGTCGAGCGAAGTAGATGTGCTCGAAGATGCAGAGAGAGTGCGAGTCCCGTTCCACCAACTGGTGAGACGTAACTCCCGTCGCATCAATGATAACCGCCTCCCCCGGCTCGATCTCACGAATCACGTCCGACCCAATGTGGTCCAGCGCCGCACTCTCCGAGGCGATGACCCAACCCCCGTTCAGCTTGCCCAGCGACAGGGGCCGCACGCCCATCGGGTCCCGTATGCCTATCAGCTTGTCCTTAGTCATCAAGACCAAGCTGTAAGCGCCCTGGAAACGGTTCATGCAGTAGCGGATGCGCTCGGGCCAAGTTGCTCCGGGGGCCTGGCCCAGCCAATGGGCCATCACCTCGGTGTCGGAGCTTCCCTTGAACTGCACGCCCCGCTCTTCCAGCTCTATTCTGAGTTCCTGGGCGTTGATAACGTTCCCGTTGTGCCCCAGCGCTACCTCGCCCCAGGGACCGTTTACCAGCATGGGTTGGGCGTTGTCTATGCGGCTCGACCCCGTGGTCGAATACCGGGTGTGCCCGATGGCCAGGTGCCCGGTGAGTTTGCTCAGGGATTCTTCGTCGAAAGCCTGGGCCACCAGACCCATGCGTGTGTGCACGGATATCCTGTCCCCATCGGACGCGGCAATGCCAGCGCTTTCCTGGCCTCGGTGTTGCAGCGCGAACAACCCGAAAAAGCTTATTCGGGATACATCCTCTCCGGGAGCGTAAATCCCGAAGAGCCCACACGCCTCTCTCGGCTTGTCATCCATCTGAACGCGTCGCCGGCCTGCGGTCATGAAGGTGATAGATAGGGCATCTCCCGCGAACGTAACCGTACCGGTCGGGACCCGTGCTCGGAGTATAGCCCCCACC
The DNA here is from genome assembly GCA_965222055.1 of Dehalococcoidia bacterium. Lineage (GTDB taxonomy): Bacteria > Chloroflexota > Dehalococcoidia > Plut-88900 > Plut-88900 > Plut-88900. The sequence continues at coordinate 1,270,895 of CBDCTF010000007.1, read as the reverse complement.
CCACCCCCGGTCAACGACAGCCATGCCTTTCATTACGGGCGGATGGGAGGTCTGTACCGTCCAATCCCCTCTCCCTTGACGAGGCCTTTGCATAACCCGTGTCGGAGGGGCCGGGGCCGCTCGTGCTGTCGTGGATCCGCCGAGGCGGGAGCCCGTCGAAGTATGAGCGGGGGGAGGGACGTAAGGTGATCTGGATGGCGCCACAGGCGTTATCTGCGGTTACGCAAGGGTCTCTCGATGGGTCGTAGATGCGTCGAGGCGTGCGAGGGCCAGGGCCGTAGGCTCGCCGAGGAGAGTCGAAGACTCGCCGAGGAGAGTGAGGGTGAAGCGATTGTCAAATGAACACCTACCCATAGATAAGTCAACCTCTGGCTTCATTCACTCAAGAAACTCGCGTCGCGTGCATTGCGTGGTCGCCCTCCCCACCACACCCATCCCCGTCCCCGACTTCCCTCCCCCCGTAGGGGCGACTTCGAGAATCGCCCTCCCCACCCCACACACGCCCGTCCCCACTAACCGCATCCCAGATAAAACATCCGCCTGTGAAGGATCCGCCGAGGCGTAAGCAAACTGCAAGTCCGCCTCTGTGAGAACGAAGGTCGAGCGGAATCACACCTCGGATAACCAGCAACGTTCCCTACACTCCCCAATTGTGACATCAACCCCTTGCACCACCCCGCCCCACACCCATACTCTATCTCCATGAACCTCACGACACTCGCCGCTCCACGACCATTCGCTTCTCTCCTATGGAGACGGTCTCCGACAAAATTTCCCCTGGAATAATCATACAGGCACGGAATCTATCGGAATCAATCAGAAACATTCAAAAACCCCGTCATCGCAACCCATAAGTCCCACCCATCCGCCCATCCGTCTCCCGGTGACCCCATTATCCTCATCGAGCCCTCTCCTCTTTCCCTTGCCATTCCGAGGCCCCGCGCTGAAAGTGGAACATCCGCCGTGCTGCGGGTCCGCCGACGCGGGAGGATTCTAGGATTTGCCCACCCATATCACTCCCTAAAGCTCCCCATTCCCATCACAGTTTTCGCCTAGGGTGAGAGTGTTTCCCCTTCCCCACCCATCCCCCCAAGTGCTATCATTTTCCCGTAACCCCGACCCCTCTTTGACAAGCCTTTTACCCGTTCCCGGCTGCTTATTTTGATGGACTACGCCCAGGTCCGCGCCTATCTCGAAGAACGCGAGGAATCCCTCTCGCCCTTTGCCGTCAAGTCCCGGCTCTCCCGCGGCCGCAAGGTCGAAGAGGAGCCCAGCCCCCTCCGCACCGACTTCCAGCGCGACCGCGACCGCATCATCCACACCAAGTCCTTCCGCCGGCTTAAGCACAAGACCCAGGTCTTCATCTCTCCCCTCGGCGATCATTATGTCACGCGCCTCACCCACACCCTGGAGGTCTCCCAGATAGGCCGCACCATAGCCCGAGCTCTGAATCTCAATGAAGACCTAGTGGAGGCCATGTGCCTTGGCCACGACTTGGGCCACGCTCCCTTCGGACACATCGGCGAAGATGTGCTCGCTTCCCTCTACCCCGGCGGCTTCCGGCACAGCCACCAGAGCCTCCGCGTCGTGGATAGGCTGGAGGGTAACGGCAAGGGCCTCAACCTCACCTGGGAGGTGCGTCAGGGCATCGTCTCACACTCCAAGTCGAACCTCGGAATCATGGGCGAAGGCTGGAAGAACCCCCCGACCCTCGAGGCCCAGGTCTGCAAGATCTCCGACGCCCTCGCCTATCTCAATCACGACACCGACGACGCCATCCGTTCCGGCCTGATCACCGATTCAGACCTCCCTCCCGGCGCCGTAGCCGTACTCGGCTCCAAGTCTTCCCAGCGCGTCAACATCCTCGTATCCGACGTTGTCGAACACTCCTGGGCAGCCTCCGGCCGGGTTACCGTCCCCGATGGCGAGACACCCTCAATCAAGATCGGCGACCATGTCAAAGAGGCGTCAAATCTGCTCCGGGACTTCCTGTTCGAAAGGGTCTACAAGGTCAGTGGCGCCAGCCCCGAGGCCACCGAAGCTCGCGCCGCCGTCAAAGCCTTGTATAATCATTATGTCGAGACTCCCGAGGATATTCCCCTTGAATATCGCCTCCCGGAAGACTCCATTGAGAGGTGGGCCTTGGACTACATCGCCGGCATGACCGACCGCTACGGACTAAGGAAAGCCCGAGAACTTGGCCTCGTCCTCGAGCCCGTGGGATAAGAATTGAGGGAATCCTACACTTGAGCAGCGCATCAATAGAAGAGGTTAGAAGCAGGCTGGATATCGTCGACGTGGTATCCCAGTCCGTGCCCCTCAGGAAGGCAGGGCGCAACTTCAAGGCCCCGTGCCCCTTCCACAACGAAAAGACGCCCTCCTTCGTCGTAAACCCGGAGCGTCAGACTTGGCACTGCTTTGGCGCCTGTGGCACCGGTGGCGACGCCTTCTCCTTCGTGATGAAACGGGAAGGGTTGGAATTCGGGGAGGCCCTTCGCACCCTCGCCGAAAAAGTTGGCGTCACCCTGGAGACCCGCGACAAGAAGGCCGAAAGCAAGACCTCCCGGCTGCTGGAAGCCAATAAGGCCGCCGCCGCCTTTTTCCACCACCAGCTTCTCACCGACCCCGCAGCCACCGAGGCCCGCAAATACGTTCAAAAGCGCGGCCTCTCCAACGAAATAGTCACCGCCTTCCAGCTAGGCTACTGCCCTCCCGCCTCCGGTGCCCTCTTCAAGAACCTCTCCCAACACGGCTTCAGCCGAGATGAGTGCGCCGATGCTGGCCTCGGAACCCGTAACGAGACCGGCGAGGTCCGCGATATATTCCGCGGCCGCCTGATGTTCCCCATCAGTGACCCCCGTGGCCGGATTATCGGGTTCGGAGGTAGGGCCATGACCGACTCGGGGCCCAAGTACCTCAACTCGCCCCAGACCCCTATCTTCGACAAGAGCGGCACCCTCTACGGCGCAGACAGGGCCCGGGAGGCCGCCCGGCAGCTGAAGAGAGCCGTGGTCGTTGAGGGCTACATGGACGTCATCACCGCCCACCAGTTCGGCTTCGAAAACGTCGTCGCCTCCATGGGCACCTCACTTACGGAGAAACAAGCTAAGGTGCTAAACCGACTCTCCAACCACATCACCATTGCCCTGGACGCCGACGCCGCAGGTAATGAGGCGACAATGCGAAGCCTAAAGTCCTCTTGGAATGTTCTCTATCGTAGTGTGCATCCACTCCAAGGCAGCGGGCGTCAACGTTTCCTTGAAGGCCCATCTGATCAAACATTCGACATCGTCTTGATGCCCTCCGGTGAGGATCCAGACAGCATTATTCGTAACGACCGAGAGCGATGGGTATCTATTCTGAAGACTCCCACACCTTATATTGACTACTTGATGGAAGCCGAAGTACGCAGGGCCAACCTCGACTCCCCCGGCGCGCGTGCTTCCATCCTCGAAGAGTTCCGTGCCCTCCTTGTTACCACCGACTTCCTCGATCAGGAAGGCTACGTCCGCAAGCTGGCCCGTCTTATGGATGTCAGAGAGGAAACCATCAAGGCCGCCATCAACACCCCTGCTAACAGTAGGATGCGCCAGCCCCGTGCACGGCCCCCCCAGTCCCGTCCCCGTCCACAGCCCACCCCTACCCCCCGTCGTGGCGACATGCTGGAAGAGTATGTCCTGTCCATTCTGCTCCGGAACCCCTCTCTCATTTCGAAGATGGAGGACGCCGACCCCGAATGGTTCGTAGACCTTGCTAACCGGGAGATTTTCAAGCGGCTGGCTTCGGGTCATCAATTCGAAGACCTGGCCGACTCGGACCCCGATGAGTTCGCTGAGCCCCTGGCCCGGATTAGGAATACTCACGTTCCCGCAGATTCGGATGATCTGCTGATCAGGGGGCTGAAGGAGGGGCGCGCCCGGCTGGAGGTTCGTCATCTGAAGAGGCTGAAACTCGAGGAGAAGAGTCTGCTTGAAGACCAGGACTCGTTGCAGGACATGGCTGATGCGATCGACCAGCGCAAGCTTAGTACGAACAAAGACCTAAAGAGGGTGTATAGCTAGGGACAGCGCGCTAAGCGTGTATAATATATCCATGCACACGGATACAGTATGAACCGAAACCGAAACCCTCACACCATAGCGGAAGAAGAGGACCGCGACTCCGATCAGGAGTCCCAGGTTAAGCCCGCTATCGAGCCCAGCCCTAATGGCAGCGAGGCCGACTACCGAAAGGTCATAGGCGCCGCCATCGCCAACAGAAGTGTCCTGGACCTCATCTCCCCCGACAGGCCACACCACTCCGAGGGCCCTACCAAGGTCGAGAAGGTCTTGGCTGCCGCCGAAGACACTATCGAACAGGAGATGGTGGATGATCCCGTTCGCATGTACCTGCGGGAGATCGGACGTGTCCGCCTCCTTAGCGCCCGGGACGAGCGCATCCTGGCCCGCAGGATGGAGGGTGGCAAGCTCATCTCCTCCATTGAGGATAAACTCACTGAGAGGCAGGGTGCCGAGCCCTCACCCGCTGAGCTGGTGGCCTACATGCTGGAGCACCTCGGTTCCTGTGGCCCTACCATCGAGAAAATGGCCTACGACCTCGGCCTGACACCTCCTCTCACCCTCGCTCAGCTCACTTCTCACCCCATCCTCCGAAACTCGATCAAGGCCGAGATAGACTCTGCCGTGTCCACCCCCATTGGCGAAGCCGAGGGCAGGGCCCCCGAGGATGTCGTCCATGACCTACTCAACGCTTCCGTGGAAGCCCGCATACTCCCCGAGTCTGCCCTCGACGCTGTGGGTATAGACACCCCCCTCGTCGAAATTGACAACTGCCTGCAATCGCCGGAGACCGCTAACGCTCTGGCAGCATTGAATGGCCACCTGCGCCGGGACTTGGAAGTCCTGAAGGCAGAAGGCGGCAGGGCCCAGCGCCACCTCACCGAGGCCAACCTTCGCCTCGTAGTCAGCGTTGCCAAGAAGTACATAGGCCGCGGCATGTCCCTACTGGACCTCATTCAAGAAGGGAACATCGGCCTGATCAGGGCAGTCGAGAAGTTCGACTATCGGAAGGGCTACAAGTTCAGCACCTATGCCACCTGGTGGATTCGCCAGGCCATAACCAGGGCCATCGCCGACCAGGCCCGCACCATCCGCATCCCTGTCCACATGGTCGAGACCATCAACAAGCTCCTCAGGATGAGCCGCCGCCTCGTGCAGGAGTATGGCCGGGAGCCGACCAGCGAAGAGATCAGCCAGAGCATGGAGATCACTCCCGAGAAGGTCCGGGACATCATCAAGATTTCCCAGGAACCCGTCTCCCTCGAGACCCCTGTCGGCGAAGAAGACGACAGCCACCTCGGCGACTTCATCGAGGACCGGTCCACTGTCGCCCCCGCCGACGCCGCTTCTCATCAGTTACTCAAGGAGCAGGTTAACGAGGTGCTGGAAACCCTCAACGGCAGGGAGAAGAAAGTCCTCCAGCTTCGTTTCGGGCTGGAGGACGGTCGCAGCAGGACACTGGAAGAGGTGGGCCGGGAGTTCGGGGTTACGCGTGAGCGTATTCGCCAGATTGAGGCCAAAGCCCTGCGCAAGCTCCGCCACCCGACCCGCAGCAAGAAGCTGAGGGATTTCCTCGAATAGACTGCCCAACGCCTCGCGATTCGCCTTGCCGAATACCCGCCCGGCCCTCACCAGCACAGAACCCCCCCTTTCATCGCGCCTTGGACTGTCCTATCCTGAGTCAGGTAAACCAGCCTTGAAGGCCCTCAGAAATGCCCCCAACCCCATACTCTTCGTTCCTACATTGGTGGTCCGCACCATCAAAGAGCTCTCCGATGACGACGCCACCCACATGGCCGCCGGTGTCGCCTACTACGCACTCTTCTCCCTCTTTCCTCTCCTACTGGGTCTGATAGCCATCATCGGTCTCGCCGCCGACTCCAACACCGTACGTTCCGAGATACGGGAGTGGGCTGCAGACAACCTCCCCGGCACCGGCGACTTCATCTCCGACAACGTAATAGCCTCTGCTGAGGCATCCGGCTCCCTGGGCGCGATATCCATAATAGGCCTGATATGGTCGGGCAGCGCCATTTTTGGAGCTATTACCAAGGTGGTGAACCGGGCCTGGGACATCCAGCATGATAGGCCATTCATAAAGGGCAAGATAATGCAACTCTCCATGGCTATGAGCGTGGGTATTCTCTTCGCCCTCGCCTTGACTACCGCCTCCCTCGCCCAGACCGCCGAGCGCTACGCCCACACCGACATGCCCATCCTAGCCCAGGCCGATGAGGTCTTGGGGATGCTGCTTCTCCGCATCCTGTCCTTCGTGTTCAACCTCGCCATCTTCCTGATCCTGTACAAAGTACTGCCCAACACCCAGACCCATTGGCGCTACATCTGGCCCGGCGCCCTTGTCGCGGCTCTCCTATTCGAAGGGGGAAAATTCCTCTTCGTCCTCTACCTGGACAACTTTGCCACCTTCAGTGCAGTCTATGGCTCCATCGGCTCGGTGATAGCCCTTCTTCTCTGGGCCTACGTCAGCGCCTTTATACTGATCCTGGGAGCGGAGATGAGTTCCGAGTTCGGACGGATGATACGTGGCATCGATAGAGGCAAACCGATAGTGAAACGCTCCAGTCAGGGGCCCTTCTTCTAATATACAATGAACACCTTAGCCGAATTGAATGACAAAATAGTCTCCTGCACCCGGTGCCCGAGACTCGTGCAATGGCGCGAAGAAGTTGCCCGAACGAAGCGCAGGATGTACCTGGACTGGGACTACTGGGGCAGACCTGTCCCCGGCTTCGGCGACCCCGCCGCCCGAGTCCTCATCATTGGCCTGGCCCCGGCGGCTCATGGAGCCAACCGTACCGGTCGAGTCTTCACCGGCGACGACAGCGGCAACTGGCTCTACACCGCACTGCACAATCAGGACTGGGCCAACAAGCCCATATCCACCCATCGCGGCGATGGCCTCGCTCTCACCGACGCCTACGTCTCCGCAGTAGCACGCTGCGCCCCGCCCAAAAACCGCCCCACCCCCGAAGAGCTGTCGAACTGCGCCCCGTTCCTTCAGGCAGAGCTTGGCCTGCTCGAAAATCTGGAAGTGGTTATCGCCCTCGGCAGCATCGCATTCGACCGGTTTCTCCGCCTGTGGAAGAGCATGGGCAACCCCGTCCCGACCCCTAAGCCCCGCTTCGGCCACAACGTCGTCTACCACCTCGCACCAGCGTTGAACCTGGTAGGCTCTTACCACCCCAGCCGACAGAACACCCAGACCGGCACCCTCACCCGCGAGATGCTTGACGCCGCCTTCTCCACAGCCAAGTCCCTCCTCTCCCCCACGTAGGGGCGGTTCGCGAACTGCCGACTCCCCCAGCACCTTTTAACCCCCAACCCTGTATAATTCTCATGGACTTCCAAACACCCCCGAGGCTTAACACATGACTCACGGACACCTTTCCACCTTCCCATCCACAACCGTAATCAGCGATCAGGGCCACCTGAACATCGGCGGCTGCGACCTCGTAGACCTCGCTCGCGAATTCGGCACCCCCCTATACATATTCGACGAGGTAACCCTCCGAAACATGTGCTCCCAGTTCCGCGATGAGTTCGCCAACCGCTACCCGAACACCCAAGTCCTCTACGCCAGCAAGGCCTACGTCAACCCCGCCCTCGCCCGTATATTTAACGAGGAAGGGCTCGGCCTGGACGTCGTTTCCGGGGGTGAGCTCGCCGTCGCACAGGCCGCCGACTTCCCCGCCGACCTGGTCTACTTCCACGGCAACAACAAGGGCATCGATGAGTTGGAAGCCGCCCTCGACTGGGGCATCGGTCGCGTCGTAGTAGACAACCCCCGGGAGATGGACCTTATCGACGAAATGGCCCGTGCCAGGGGGAAAGTCCAGGATATCTTGATTAGAGTCTCGCCCGGCGTGGACCCTCACACCCACAGCCACACCACCACCGGCATCCTCGACAGCAAGTTCGGCATCCCCATCGAGACCGGCCTCGCTGAGGAGGCCGTTAAGCAGGCCATGTCGGCGGACAATCTCCGGCTGGTGGGCCTCCATTTCCACCTCGGCTCCCCCATCTATGAAATCGAGCCTTACCGCACAGCCATAGACGTTACCATGTCCTTCGCTGCGGAAATGCAGGACAGGCACGGCCTTGAGCTGCTGGAGTTCAGCCCCGGTGGCGGCTTTGCCATCCAGTACACCGCTGACGAACCTCCCCCCGACGTATCCGAATACGCCGCCGCTATCACCTCCGCAATCCTCGAACGCACCCAGTCCCCGCCCCGCCTCCTCATCGAGCCCGGCAGGGCCATCGCCGGCCGCGCCGGTGTCGCCTTATACAGCGTCGGAACTACTAAGGACGTGCCAGGCATCCGCAAGTACGTCTCTGTAGACGGTGGAATGGGAGACAACATCAGGCCTGCGATATACGGCTCCCGCTATGAGGCGATGGTCGCCAACCGAGCCTCCGCGCCTTCGGAAGAGACCGTCACCATCGCTGGCAAGTTCTGCGAGTCAGGCGACATCCTCGTCGAAAACGTGGAGTTGCCGGTCGTGGACAGCCGAGACCTGATAGCCATACCGGCTTCAGGAGCATACTGCCTGGCGATGGCCTCCAACTACAACGCAGCCCCCCGACCACCCATCGTCCTGGTCAAGGACGGCGAGCCCCGTCTCATCCGGCGCCGGGAGACCTACCAGGACCTCATGCTTTGCGATCTGTAATCGACGCCAAAGCCTCCGGTACTGCTTCTCACATCCACGGCCACAACGGTGTTCTCACCCTCCTGTACACAGCCGCGCACGCCGACAGGCTTGCCCATGCTTATGTCTTGGTCGGGCCTTCCCATGTCGGCAAGATGACGGTGGCCGTCCACCTTGCTCAGCTGGTAAACTGCCAAGACCCGACACCTGGCCCCTGTGGAGCCTGCCGCCAATGCATGCGTGTCGCCGCCGGCCACCACTCCGACGTTCAGGTAACGAGCCTTCCCACCACTGAGGAAGGAGCCCTGGGAACACAGATCAGGATTGAGCAGGTGCGCGAGCTTCGCAGGCAGGCCAGCCTCCGCCCCTACGAGGGCCGCACTCGGGTCTTCATCATCCAAGACGCAGAGCTTCTCACTAATGAAGCTGCCAACAGCCTACTGAAGTACCTTGAAGAGCCGCCTCCCAATGTCCTGCTCATCCTTCTCGCTGCAAATGAAGACGCCCTCCTCCCGACCGTCCTCTCTCGATGCCAGCGCCTGGAGCTTAGGCCCATGCCTTTTGCCTCCCTCCAGGACGTGCTGACCGCCAATTACGGCATCGGCGAAGAGCAGGCTGCATTGATATCCCGACTCTCCGGCGGTTGCCCCGGTTGGGCCATCTCCTCTGTGCAGGACGAATCAGTCCTCGAAGCCCAACTTAGCGCCCTCGACGAGCAGATCAATCTCGCCGAGGCCGACTTGGGAGCACGATTCCGTTTCGCCAACTCCCTTGGTAGTGCCTTCTATCGTGACCGGCCGCGGGTCAGAGACGTACTCGCCCTCTGCCAGTTGTGGTGGATGGACCTCGCCCTCTGCGCCGCCGGCGCCCCCGACCATATCGTAAACATCCACAGGATTGAGCAGGTGGAGGCCCAGTCCCAACTTGTTGGCGTCTCCGCCGCACACGGGTTCGTTAAGGATGTGGCCCGTGCTCGGAACATGCTGGAACGCAACGTAATACCCCGCCTTGCCCTGGAATGGCTTATGCTCAAGATGCCCGCCGGGGCCCGGAAGGCGGCTTAGGTGACTAAATGGCTTCTATAGCAGGCGTAAGGCTCAAGAGGTCGGGACCCGTGCTCTATTTCAACACAGGAAACCTGGAGATCAACGTCAACGACATCGTAGTCGTCGAAACTGAGGATGGAGAGCGTCTCGCCCGCATCACCTTCACCCCGGACCAGCTTCTCCTAATCCAGACTAGGGAGCTGACAGGTTCCGTTCTCGGGCTGGCAACCGAGGAGGATTTGAACGAGAGTTCATCGGCCCTGGTCTAAGGCCTCCCTACCCCGGGACGAACTTCCGCCACTCGCCTCGAACGTTCAGGTATGAGCCCAGGTCCCGGTATCTTCGCGATGGCGGCATCTTCGGCTCGTGCAGCAGCTTCATGCCCGCCTGGGCAGGCGTGCGGCCCGCCTTCCTCAGGTTGCAAGCCACGCAGGCGCTCACGATGTTGTCCCAGGTGTGGACTCCACCCGACCGCCGGGGCACGACGTGGTCCAACGTCAGGTCTGGAACTTGCTTCCCGCAATACTGGCAAAAGTGTTTGTCTCTAACGAATACTTCTCGACGGGACAAACGGGGTAGCAGCATGGGACGCTTGATCATATGCCCCAGCCTGATCACCGAGGGTAGAGCAAACAACGCCGATTCGCTGCGCATGCCTCCCCGGCCGTTCTCCAGAGTCTCCGCCTTGCCCTTAAGTAGCAGCACTATGGCGCGGCGCAGGTTACAGACGTTGAGAGGCTCGTAGTTCTGGTTGAGGACCAGGACAGCTTTTTTGACCGGTATCGTGCGAGCCATTCGATAAGGCCGCCTTCCAACTGGGCCACTACGCGACCCTTGCATATCCTTCCGCGGGGCCGCTCCGGGGAGTCCAGTCCCCTCTCCCTTGATGGGAGAGGGCTAGGGCCGTAGGCTCGCTGAGGAGAGTGAGGGTGATTCGAGCCTTGAAACGGTGATCATGCAAAGGTCTCACTACACGGGGATCGCGCTGATTTTATCACACCCCCACCCCCCTGCAACCGCCCCCGAGACCACACCAGTACCGCCAAATACAATCCCCCCATAGCTACAGCCCCCATCACGTCGCTCGGCCAATGGACTCCCAGGTACACCCTTGAGGTCGCCATAGCTACTACTAGCAGCATAAGCCCGACTTGCGCCGCCTTTCTCAGCCCGGCGTACCGACCCCCCACCCCTGACAAAAGTATCGCCAGCGCCCCAAAGCAAACGACTGCGAACAGAGCGTGTCCGCTGGGAAATCCATACGTCGTGAGCTCCTCTCGCACATCCAGCAGCCCTGGGTCGGGCCGAGGGCTCGCCACTAACTGCTTGATCACCCAGTTCCCCCCCGAGCTCACCGAGACCAGGACCACAAGTAGCGCCGCATCCAACCTCTGCTTTAGTGCAACCAGGGCTAAACCTGCGCACAGCGTTATGATCGACGCCGGAAGCCACCACCCCACCCCCGAAACCCCCCTCATCACCTCATCAAAAAGCGGTATGGATATCGACTGCACCCACTCCGCCACCGGCAAGTCACCCGGCAACCATTCCAGCTGCGCCGCGTTCACCGACAACCCTACCGCCGCCGCTATAAGGATGATTACAAACACATTGCGCCATGACCGTATCACCTCGGGTTGGGACATGGGCCAAATGATACACTTCCATGACCGTGCAGGCCGAGATAGATGGCCACTGACTGTACTTAACCGTACATTATGTAACGCACTGCACGCCTGAGATTGCCTAATCCCCAAGTCCGTTGTTTACTTATATAGGAGCGCTGCGTCCGCCAACACATAAGGAAACAAACATTGCTTGAGTCCCTAACCGAAAAGTTAGCATCCATACTCAGACGCCTCGAAGGCAAGGCCCGACTCACCGAGGAGATCATCAACGAGGCCCTCCGCGAGGTCCGCCTCGCTCTCCTGGAGGCCGACGTCAATTTCAAGGTCGTCAAGTCCTTCGTCTCGACTGTCAAGGAACGCTGCCTAACAGCGGAGGTCCTAGAGGCCGTCACTCCTTCCCAGCAGATCCTCGCAATAGTCCACGAGGAGCTAACCAACATCCTCGGCGCCGAGGGCCACGGCCTTGAGTCCGCCGACACCACCCCCGGCGTCATCCTCCTCGCAGGCCTCCAGGGATCAGGTAAGACCACCACAGCCGCCAAGCTGGCCCTCCAGCTCCGGCGCGACGGCAAGTCAGCCCTCCTCGTCGCCGCCGACCTCCAACGCCCAGCTGCCATCGACCAGCTCGTGTCCCTCGGCAAGCAACTGAGCGTCCCCGTCTACAGCGAACCGCCGGACTCCGACCCCATCGACGTATCCAAGCACGGCCTTCAAGAGGCCCGGGACCAGGGTGTCGACTGGGTCATCGTCGACACCGCGGGACGCCTCAATATCGACGACGACCTTATGGAGCAGCTTGCCCTCATCAAAAAGGCCGTCTCGCCTACCGAGTCCCTTCTCGTCGTCGACTCCATGACCGGTCAGGAGGCCGTAAGTGTCGCCGAGGAGTTCAACAAGCGCATCGGCCTGACCGGCCTGATACTCACGAAGATGGACGGCGACGCCAGGGGCGGCGCAGCCCTGTCCGTCACCTCCGTTACAGGTGTGCCAATCAAGTTCATCGGCGTCGGCGAAAAAGCGGACGCCCTCGTACCCTACCATCCGGACAGGCTCGCCTCCCGGATCCTCGGCATGGGAGACGTCCAGACCCTAGTCGAAAAGGCCAAACTCAGCATGGACGAGGCCCGGGCCAGGGAGATGGAGCGCAAGATGCGCAACGCCACCTTCACCCTGGAGGACTTCCTGGAGCAGATGCACCAGCTCCGGGAGATGGGCGGCCTCGGCCAGGTCCTCGACATGATCCCCGGCTTTGGCCGCCTCAAGAACCGTATCGGCCCCGGAGACCTGGACGACGACAAGCTCAACAAGACTGAGGCCATCATCCTCTCCATGACCCCGGAAGAGCGCCAAAACCCCAGCCTAATTGGGGGCAGCAGGAAGCGGCGCATATGCAAGGGAAGCGGGACCCTGCCCCAGGACGTGAACCAGCTCCTGAACCAGTTCCGCCAGATGCAGAAGATGATGAAGGCCATGTCCGGCACAAAGTCCCGCCTCCGCGGCCAGCAGATGGCCCAGCTGTTCAGGTAGGCCAGTCCGCGCTTCGGCTCGTATTTCGTGAGCGTGCTCCATTTGGGGGCAGTGAAGTGAGCGCGCAAGTCCTAGATTCCGGCTCGGGGGCCGGAATGACGGTAATGCAAAGGTCTCGCCTCGGCGGACCCTCTCCGCCTAGGGCGGACCCTCCAGAGGCGGGTGTTCCGCTTTCAGCGCGGGGCTTCGGAAAGACACGGGGAAGGGGCCTTAGAGATTCAGCTCTTCCACCCGTGTCGGGCGCTCCAACCTGTAGTCGAGGCGCTTGATCGAACTGCGGCCCTTGACATACGGGACAATGCGCGCATCGAATGCGATTGTGCTCCGAGCGGGTATGGGAGAGTTCCACTTGCCTTCCTGAAACCAGACGTGGTCCGTAAGCTGTACGCCTGTCTCCGAATCTTGTATGTCGGCCAGCATGATGTGGCCGAGATATCTGTTCCGCTTTTTCAATACGGCGGTGAACCGAGCTCGCTTGCCTACGAGCTTTTCAAGCGCCTTTCTGTATCCCTTAGCTCTTCTCAACTATTCCTCCAAAATGCAACGTTGTGGAACCCCTCGGCCCCCACCTGCTCATGCTTCGGGGTAGCCGGGATGAGTGGCCCCTCCCGTGGAGGGCTTCACGCCAGAGGGACACTTTCGGCCTGATCAGGGCCGTGGGCTATCCCGGCTATTATGTTCTTGAGTGCGTCCAACGGGGTCAGGGTGGGCGGGGGCGGGCTCTTGCGGTGCGGCGGGCGGTTGGCGGGTCGGCCTCATTACGCAGGATGGATTCACGCTTCTCGGCGCACGCCAAAGGCGCACTTTCAGCATCTTCGACAGGCTCGGGGGCCGGAATGACGGAAAGGGAGTCGTCGGTTGGCGGGTCTTCGTCTTCGTCGAGGGGGCCGCCGAGGTAGGCTTCCGCCATTGCTCTATCCATAGCCTCAATCTCAGCCAGATGCTTGTTCTCTTCGTGGGGCCATCGCTCCTCGGGGTCTATGATACCGTGGCGCCAGCGGAACTCCAGGGGCAGGAGCTGCCTCCAGGGCCACCATTTTTCGCCGGGCCTGGCCATTCGGACGGGGACGAGGTCGTAGAAATTGAGGTTGCCGTCGTTGATGGATTTATGGAAGACTTTTTTGATGAGGTTGTCTACCTGCTCCTGGTTGGTGAGTTCCCGGGGCATGCGGGAGTCGGCGGAAATGGCCCTGACGAGGATGCGGAGGTAGCGGGATATCTGGACGTGGTCGAGGGGGCGCTTGCTCAAGAGACGGTTGGTCAGGGAGCGCAGGAGGGCGATTTCGCCTTCGCGGTCCCGGCTGTCGGGGGACAGGCGGGGCAAGGAGGGGCCAGCAATGGCGGCAAGGGCCAAAGAGCGGCGTCGGGGCCGCCGGCCTCTACTGCATCCACCGCGCCCGACGGGGCGGGTTTTCTTCCGCGGCGCATGGCTGCGGGCATCCGCTTCTACGCCGGATACGGCGGAGCGGGTTTTCTTCCGCGGCGGGTTGCCGCGGGCATCCGCTTCTACGCCGGATACGGCGGAGCGGGTTCTCTTCCGCGGCGGGTTGCCGCGGGCATCCGCTTCTACGCCGGGTATGGCGGAGCGGGTTTTCTTCCGCGGCGGGTTGCCGCGGGCATCCGCGAGGGGGTCGGGCCGGGGGTGCAGGCCAACCGCCTCTTGAGCAGGCGCCCCGACGGGGTGCCGGGGGGAGGGGGCGTGGGGATTTGACATGGGTTTGTTGTGAAGTTTGGGTGAGGGCATCGGGTTTGGGGGATTTATAGAACATTTGTATGGGTTAAGTCAAGGGGGCGATGTCACACCCTGGGGGGAAGAAGGGGATGGGTTCCTGCCTACGCAGGAACAACGGAGAGGGAACCCGCGCTCGACCCTTCGACAGGCTAAGGCTGAGCGGGGGGGTTGGGGCGGGGGCCGTCACCCAGTCAGATCAATCCCCGCACCCAGCCCCGCGTACATATACGTCATCGCCGGCACCTTGTACTCGCCCCACCTGTCCGTGAAGGCCTCGACATCCTCCGGGGACACGGTGCGGCCGTCCATGAATACATTGGAAATCGTCTTTAGCAGGTACAGGTCGGACGTCGGCAGTATGTCGAACCGGCCGAGAGAGTGGCAGAGCATTCGCTGCGCCGTCCACACCCCGATTCCCCTGTAAGCGACCATCGTCTCCGTCACCGACTCGTTGCTCATATCCCATAGCGAGTCCATGTCCAGCTCGCCGAGGGCCACGGCCTTTGCCAGGTTGTGAATGTACTCAGACTTCCTCGCCGAGAGCTTGCACGCCTTCAGTTCCTCGGCTCCCGCTTCCACAAACCGTCCGGGCGTCGGCGAGAGCCAATACTCCTCGCCGTTCACGCTGACCCGCTCCCCGTACTTTTCAATCAGCCTCCGCTGCATGGTCAGGGCAACCTTCGTCGAAAGTTGCTGCCCGAGTATCGTCCCGACCAGCGCCTCGAACAGGTCCGTGTCCAGGCCCGGCTTCAGTCCCCGGAACCTGTCGATTGTCCTGCTAAGCGCCGTGTCTGTCTCTGCCAGGCTGTAGAATCCGCTAAGGTCGTACGCTGTATTCAGCCGCCATTCCACCTCCGACACCAGCGCCCCCATCGACTCGCCTTCAAGCCCCTCCCCCTCCGCCCGCACCTCCAACCTGGGCTCCTCCACACTCCCCACCGACGTCACGGAGAGCAACACGGGCCTTCCCCCGGCCCTGGTCAAACGATGCCACACGTCATTCTCAATGCGCTCCCTCCCCAGGCCCACGGCGTACCAACTCGCTTGGCGCGCCGTCAGTCCGAAGTCGAAGGGCGGTACGGGATCGATTTGGGCGGTGAGCAGTTCCAAAACGCGGGCCAGTATAGCACCGGTCGAGGGATTGCGGGCTCGAAAAGGGCGTCGTAAGACTATTGACACTTAGAGTGTCAACTCATATAATGCGTATTGCATTATATGCCGTATCACACAGACAAGAAGGGGCGGTGCAAATGAGACGAGAGGGCGTGTACGTCATGCGGGTCGCCTCCCGACTTTCCGGGATGCACCCCCAGACCCTGCGCAAATACGAGCGGTTCGGGCTGCTGGCCCCCACGAGAATCGGGGCCCTGCGTATGTACTCAGATGCGGACATCGCCATGCTAAAGATGATAAAGTATTTGATCGGCAATCTGGGACTCAATCTGGCAGGAGTGGAGTTGGCAATGGCGATGAGATCGGGCTTGAAAGCGCTGCAACGGCAGGCTGAAGACCTGCCCAGCGATTCGCCTTCGAGACACAATATGGGCCGCACCATCGATCAGATGCTCCGCCTGATCGAAGCCCCGGATGCCCGGTGACAAGATGTCAATCGACGACGATTTTAGCCAGTTCATAAAAAGGCCGGCCGGCTCCGAGTCAGGCCTCAGCGCCCGGTTCGAAGAGCTCGAACAGGAAGTCAACCGCTTGCGGGAAGCGCTTAAACGCAACCGCGCCGAGCACCTGAGCTATAAGCGCCGTATGGAGGAAGCCGAGACCCACCGCATTGCACAGGCCGCCGCCCGACTCGCATCCAATTTGCTGCCGGTCCTTGACGATCTGGACCGAGCCGCGGGCGCAGGTCCGGCCACGGTCCACGTCAGTGTCGGCAGTGCCCAGGAAAGGGTCTGGAAAGAAGGAATGGAGCTGATCCGGGACAAGCTGATGTCCATATTGGAGAAAGAGGGCCTTCGCAAGGTCGAGGCAATGGGTGAACCCTTCAACCCGGTCCTGCACGAGGCAGTCGCCCCCCACCCCTCCCACACCATACCGGAGGACACCATTGTCGCCGTACAGCAGCACGGATATACACTCAACGGTACGCTCCTCAGACCCGCCAAAGTTACGGTAGCCCGCAGACCGGAGCGCCCTCGATATTAGAATTTATAAGCCGTAGGAGGCTACGGAGGTAGAACAAAAATGGCCAAAGTAATAGGAATAGACCTAGGGACCACAAACTCTTGCATGGCCGTCATGGAGGCGGGAGAGCCCAGCGTCGTCGAAAACGCAGAAGGCGCTCGCACGACCCCATCCATGGTCGGCGTCAACTCCAAGAGTGGCGAACGCTATGTCGGCACCACCGCCAAACGCCAGGCCGTCACCAATCCCGACAACACTGTGTTCTCCATCAAGCGCATGATAGGCCGGAAATTCGGCGACGTCGAAGTGCAACGCGACATCAAGCTCATGCCCTACAAGATCGTCCAGGCCGCAAACGGCGACGCCCATGTCCAGATCTCGGGCAAGACCTACTCGCCACCCGAGATCTCGGCAATGATCCTCCGCAAGCTCAAGGAGGATGCCGAGGCCAAGCTGGGCGAATCCATCACCGAGGCCGTCATCACCGTCCCCGCTTACTTCAATGACAGCCAGAGGCAGGCCACCAAGGACTCCGGCCGCATCGCCGGTCTTGAAGTTCTCCGAATCATCAACGAGCCAACCGCCGCCGCCCTCGCCTACGGCCTCGACAAAGAAGGTGAGAAGACCATCGCCGTCTACGACCTCGGCGGCGGCACCTTCGACGTCTCTATCCTCCAGATCGGCGAGGGTGTGTTCGAGGTCAAGTCCACAAACGGTGACACCCATCTCGGCGGTGACGACTTCGACCAGCGCATCATCGACTGGCTCGTCGCCGAGTTCAAGCGTGACCAGGGGATCGACCTCCGACAGGACCGCATGGCCCTCCAGAGGCTCAAGGAGGGCGCCGAGAAGGCCAAGTGCGAGCTCTCCACCGTTATCGAGACGGAGATCAACCTTCCCTTCATCACCGCCGACTCCTCGGGCCCCAAGCACATGAATATCCCCCTCTCCCGGGCCAAGCTTGAACAGCTTGTCGGCGACTTGGTCGACAGGACGGAAGGCCCCTGCCGCAACGCCCTCAAGGACGCCGATATCAGCGCTGCCCAGGTGGACGAGGTCGTCCTGGTCGGCGGCCAGACCCGCATGCCTGCCGTATTCGAAAAGGTGAAGAGCGTTTTCGGCAAGGAACCCCACAAGGGCGTCAACCCCGATGAGGTCGTGGCTATCGGCGCAGGCATTCAGGCCGGCGTACTCAAGGGAGACGTCCAGGACATTCTTCTTCTCGACGTTACCCCCCTCACCCTCGGCATCGAGACCCTCGGCGGCGTGGCAACTCCACTGATCAACCGCAACACCACTATCCCCACCTCCAAGTCCCAGGTTTTCTCCACCGCCTCCGACAACCAGCCCAGCGTCGACGTACACGTCATCCAGGGCGAGCGTTCCATGGCCCAGCAGAACAAGACCATCGGCCGCTTCCTCCTCGACGGTATCCTCCCCGCCCCCCGCGGCATGCCCCAGATTGAGGTCACCTTCGACATAGACGCCAACGGCATCCTCAACGTCTCCGCCAAGGACACGGGCACGGGCAAGGAGCAGAAGATCACCATCACCGCCAGCTCCGGCCTTGAAAAAGACGAGGTCGAGCGCATGGTCCGGGAAGCCGAGTCCAACGCCGAGGATGACCGCCGTAAAAAAGAAGAGGTTGAGACCCGCAACAGCGCCGACTCCCTGGCCTACGCCACTGAAAAGATGCTCCGCGACAACGCCGATAAAGTCCCCGCTGACCTCAAAACAGAGGTAGAAGGCAAGATCGCCCAGGTACGCTCGGCACTCCAGTCCGGGGATACCGACCAGATCAAGCGCTCCACCGACGAGCTTCAGGAGTCCATGCAGAAGGTCGGGGCTGCCGTCTACAGCCAGCAGCAATCACAAGGCCCGGCCGATGGCGCAGACCCCTCAGGTGGCCCCCAGCCCGGTGGCTCGGGCCCCGATGGCCCCTCCCAGTCCGGCACCGTGGAGGGTGAATTCCGAGAAGTCTAACCCTTTTCACTTCCCTAAATCTCAACTGAGGCCCGACATGTACTGCATGTCGGGCCTCAGTTTCTTTCGATGCTGGGGATGTCCCCCGCTCTTTCTACCCCACCCCGGCCAACACTGCCGCCCCCGTACTCTCCGACCCCGGGTGCCCCGGCGCCCCATAAAGCGGGCACCCCGTGCAGCTGCGCGTCGAGCCACATGGCGCAAGGTGCTGATTCCCCGTCCCCGATGACGATATGGGATTTGTCTCGGGCCCCGGCTCCCGGAACAGGTCCAGCCGTAGCTGCTTCGCCTTCGGGGGCCGATGGCCGGGAAACACCAGGAAAGGCCACGCCCGCTTCTTGATAACCCCCATCAACCGCAGGTCTCGCCACGAATCGATGGAATGCTGCCTGCGTTGTCTCAGGATCCGGTCCACAGATGTCGGCCCCACCCCCGGGGCCCGTAGCAGCTGTTCTTTCGTCGAGTGGTTTATGTCTATGGGAAAGGCGTCCAGGTTCTCCATCGCAATGACTGTCTTGGGGTCCTGGTCCATGGACAGATGCCCCGCCTCATCGAAGGCCAGCTCGATCTCTTCGTTCGAAAACTTGTAGATCCGCTTGAGCCAGTCCATCTGGTAAAGCCGGTGCGACCGTGTCATGGACGTAGCCGGGTGCTCTTCCAGGGGCGTGTAGGGCACAGGCTGAAAGTTGGAGTAGTAGGCTCTCTTGAGGTTCCATTCCCCATAAAGCTGGTCTACTCGGTGAAAAATTTCCCGGTCCGACTCATTGGCCGCGCCCACCACGAACTGGGTGGCCTGACCCACCGCCCCACCCGTCTTCTCCCGGTTCAGGTCGTTGATCCACTCCATCGGCGCCAGGATGTCCCGCTCCAGGTCCTTCATTTTGCTCAGTGTGCGCATCCTCCCGGCAGTCGGCGTCTCAATATTGACCGAAAGCCGGGTCCCGAGCTTGTGCGCCGCCTCGACGTACTGCCGCTCTGTGCCCGGCATGACTTTCATGTGGATGTATCCCTTGAAACCGTACCGTTCACGGATGATCTGCACCACGTCGATCAGCTTAGCCGTCGTCTTGGACCCGGTTCCCGCCACCCCTGAACTGAGGAACAGACCGTCCACCGTATGCCGCTGGTGCAATTCCATAAAGGTGCGCGCCAGCTCCTCCCGCTTGAACGCGAACCTCTTCCTCGGAACCCAGTGGCTGTTGGGACAGAAGTGACAGTCCATCTTGCAAAAGTCGGTGAACATCACCCGCATCAGACTTATGGTCTTGCCGTTGGGCATCGACGCCTTGTAGACACCGGGCAGCGGGTTCTTCTTCGGGTCCGAATAGGGCCTGTGCTCCTTGGATTTCCTCTGGGGCTGGGACAGAACATCGTCGCTGGCCATTCCCCCCAGCAGTTGGAGCTTTTCATAGGTGTCGGGCGTACGTCTGATGAGCATAGTGACATCCTCCTCTTGTAATAGAACACATGTTCACTTATCATACACGAGGGTGTCAAGGGACGTGACCTAGTCACAGAGCGCATACGTAGAGTAACCCTGCAGGGGCGGGCCCGTAATCCGCTCCCCTTGAGCTAGCTGAAAGTCCGCCTCTGAAGGTTCGAAGGGCCACTGGATTCCGGGCCGGGCGCCTTCCGATGGACAGGTCGTGTGAGGGTTTCTTAATCGGCCTCAGGGAGAATGGATTAAAAGGCTGCGGGTTCCCCTTAAATCCCGTACAACCGAGCGCAGTTGTCCCACATCGTCTTCCTCCTCACAGAATCGGACAACGGAAGCTCCATGAACAGGTCCACCGCATGAGGGAACTTGGAATCGGGGTGGGGATAGTCCGTGGAGAGCACTAGGCAGTCTTCCAACCCATAGCTTTCAACCATAGCGGCGGGCGACTCCTCCGGCTCCACGGATACGAAGCACTGCCGTTTGAAGTAGTCCCCCGGTGTAATCGTAAGGCCTGGCGCCTCCATCTTCCCCGAGAACTCGAAGTGATCGTCCATCCGCCACATCAGCCACGGGACCCAGGAGCAGTTGGCTTCCAGGAACGCAACACGCAGCGACGGAAACCGCTCCAACACCCCTCCCCCAATCATGCTTACCGCAGCCATCATCATCTCCATCGAGTGACAACACGTGTGAAACAGCCAGTAGTCTCCCTCGAACTGGGACCCGGCCTCCGCCATCGGGACGTGAGACCCCTCATGAAACCCGACCGCCGCGTCCAGCGCTTCTATCTGTTCCCAAAGCGGATCGTAATATGGATCGTGCCAGTTCCTTCCCAGGTATAGGTTGGGTCTCAGAAACACCCCCCTGAACCCGAGCTGCTTTGCGCACCGGCTCGCCTCCCTAACCGCTTCTCCGACATCCGTCGGGCAAACCATGCCGACGCCCTTCATACGGTCAGGGAAGAGGTTGCAGAAGTCCGACATCCAATCGTTGTATGCCCGCGCAATCGCCGCCCCGAAATCCGGGTCCAGCTTGTCCGTCGCCACTGCAAACAACCCCCTGGACGGATACATCAACGCCATGTCCATCCCCTCTTCGTCCATGGCCCGGACCTGCGACCTCGAGTCCCAACCACTCTCTATCGAGTCCCGGTACACCTCCAGGGGGCCGGCCTTCTCTTCGAACAGATCGTCGTGGACGTCTCTCGGGATCTGCTCCCCGTCGATCTCTACACACAAGTCCTGCTGGTAACGAGCCAGGCCCACGGGCGCGCGCTCCCTGTACTTCGGGTCTATGTAGCGCTGCCACAGGTCCACCGGCTCGATGACGTGCATGTCCGAATCCATGAACTTCAAACCATTCTTGCTCATCTTCTCCCCTCCCAGGCCAATGCCTTATGTCGATTCCCGTGCCTAATTATAAACGCTCAGTCCCCTCTCCCACCCGGCCATGTGACACCGGCCCCTTACTCCACCTGTCCGCCACCTCTATAATGTCCCGTGCCCATGCGCCCCCTCTTTTCCATCTTTCAGAGGCCCGTCCCTCGGAGGATGCTAGAAAAATCCCTTACGGAACAATCAGACAGGCACGGCCTTTTGATTGAGGCAATCAAACCCCCTCACAAGACCCTCCCAAGGCTCCAATCCCGGGACCCCTTAAAAGAGCCCCATCCCCTCCAATCTAAAGGCAACCCGAGTGGGTGACGAACACGCCTGGACAAGATACACTAGCCCTCGGACTATCCCCTATCTGCATATCGGCAAGGAGAACCTTACCCATGGAAGGCGCGACCATCCAGCCCACCCAGGACGGCCCCTACGAGGTCACCGGCGAATTCACCGTCATCGACCACAACGGCAAGGAATATAAGAAGCGCAAGAAAGTGTTTCTCTGCCGCTGCGGCAGATCTGCCATGAAGCCCTACTGCGACGGCACCCACGTATCCATCGGTTTCAAGGACGCATCGGAAGCCAAGTAACCGAGCCTCGGAGATCAGCCATGCGGTTCGACAGCACCGTCTACTACCACTTCGGCGAAGTGTACCCCTGGGACAAGCTCACAGATGAGTTCCGGGAAATCGCCGGTATCCTCGACCAGGCCGGGTTCACTACCGTGTGGCTCGCCGAACACCACTTCTCCTGGGACGGCTGGAACCGAGCCATGACCAACCCCATCCTCGTCGGCGCCGACCTCGCCGCCCACACCCAGCGCATCCGCGTCGGCCAGTGTGGCGTCATCCTCCCCGACTGGCATCCCATCCGGGTCGCCGAAGACATCGCCTTGCTCGACAACATGACCAAGGGTCGCGTCGACTTCGGCATCGCCCGCGGCTACGACAGCCGTTCCGCTCTCCAGTTCAATGTCCACGCCGACAGGTTGAACGCCGGTCAGAACTACGCCCTTTTCGCCGAGACCCTGGACATCATCAAGCGCGCTTGGACCGAAGAGGTCTTCCGCCACGAGGGCAAGTTCTACACCTTCCCCGTACCAGGCTGGAAAGAGCCCAACCCCGTGACCCATGACCCCCGCTTCCACAACGAGGACGGCGAGATGATCGCCTTCAGCGTCTACCCCAAACCTTTCCAGAAACCCCACCCTCCCATCTACCAGATGGCCGACTCCGCCGTCTCGCACAAGTTCGCCGGGGCCCGGGATGTCGGCGTAATCTGCATGTTGAGTACCATAGAGCGGGTAAAGGACCATTGGGCAGCGTACGATGAGGGCTTGGCTTCACTGCAAGAGGTCGGGACTAGGAAACTCGCCGTCATGCGTCCCACGTATGTCGCCGAGACTATGGAGCAGGCGATTAACGACATCCGCACCGGCATCAACTACCGCGAGTCCCTCACCTCAACCGACATCCCCCGCTCCCGCAAGGCCATGCTGGGCGATGGCGAGTTCACCGAAGACGACATCCTGGTGGACGCCTTCGATTTCCAGGCTTCCCACGACCTGATATTCGTCGGAACTCCGGCCTCCGTGTCGGAGCAGATAGAGAGGTATCAGGAAGAGCTCGGACTTGACCACTTGGTCCTCTTCCACAACATCCCCGGCCTTACCCATGAAAAGGTGATGAACAGCCTCTCCCTCTTCTCCGAAAAGGTGCTGCCCCGCTTCCAAAACGGCCCAACACCCTGAGCTCCTATCCCATCAACCCTCGAAAGCCCTGTCCGCCCCTACCAGACGCTCCAGCCGCCATCCACCACTATCGTCTGCCCCGTGATAAAACTGGAGTCCCTCGCAGCCAGGAAAAGCAGCGCAGTCTTCAGTTCGTCGGGCCTCCCCTGCCTCCGCATCGGCGTCCGGTACTTTATCTCCTCCGCATCCGGGTTCCCCCCGACAAACGACTGCTCGCTGGGGAAGTACCCTGGAGCCAGGGCGTTCACAGTCACCCCATGGTCGGCCCACTGGATAGCGCAGGCCCGAGTCAGCCCCACTACGCTATGTTTCGAGATCGAGTATGCCCACGACGGACCCTGTGGCACTCCCCCCACCACCCCCAGCACCGAAGACAAGTTGATTATCCGCCCGTATCCTCGAGTCAGCATTTCCTTGCCCACCCGGTGCGCCAGCATCGCAGATGCCGTCACGTTAGTCTCCATGACCACATCAAAGGCATTGAAATCTGCGTCAGTAGCGCTCTTCGCCTCAAACAGGGAGACCCCGGCGTTGTTGACCAGAATGTCGATCTTTCCGTATTCGGCCAGCGCCCGGTCCACGAAAGTGTCTATCTGGGTAGGATCCGTCACGTCGGCCTTTACAGCCAGGCAGCGCTGGCCCAAGGCTCGTACCATTTCCGCCGTCTCTTCCATCTTCTCCACCCTCCGGGCACAGACGGCCAAGTCTGCGCCCGCTTCGGCCAACGCCTCGCAGAACGTCACCCCCAGCCCCGACGACGCCCCAGTAACGATCGCTGTCTGTCCGCTAAGATCAAACAGGTCCTTTTTAACCATTTCCCCTCGCTTAGCAGGCTCGGAATACCAAGCCTGCATTCCCGCTTTATCCGTCGGACGCCAAGCATAATTTGACAGCATGGAAACCGCAAACTTACAATTGCCTGATATTCAGCCAAAAAGGCTGGTCCAAGACGACTGTGGTAGATGGCGGAAAGTTTGGTTAATTCCACAGAGTTGGAATGCTTCTGTCCCCTGACCCGAATGCTCGATACCCTTCAGTTTCGGCCACACAAGCTTGCTGGCCGAAGCTTCCCCCCGCGGTCTTCGAATTCTAGGAGGTGGACTATGCCCGACACCTAGTCACAAAATTCCGTTCATTTGAAGACTCAAGGCAGGCTGCTTTGCCTGCCGCCAATCCAAACGAAAGGCAGTGCAATGAAGATACACAGAAACAATCTGGGCAAGGGTTTGACCCTGCGCAAGGGCTTTATGGCCCTCTTCGCAGTCCTGGCCCTTGCCCTACTTATCGCTGCAGCTTGTGGCGAGGCCGCTACGGCAACGCCGGAAGCAATGCCGGATGAGCCTACGGCTATGGCGGATGAGCCCACTGCCATGGCAGATGAGCCCACTGCCATGGCAGATGAGCCCACTGCCATGGCGGATGAACCTACCGCTATGCCGGATGTGCCTACCGCCATGCCGGAATCTAACATCAGATTGAGGTCCGAGTGGACCGTCGACAATCCCGCAACCCGGGGAGAAATCGAAGCTGAGCTCCAAAAGTACCGCGGCCAGAGCCTCGTGTTCGCCTCCTGGGGCGGCGCCTACCAGGCAGCCCAGCGCCAGGCCTACTCCGTACCCTTCGCAGAACAGTTCGGCATTGACATCATCGACGACTCCCAGCCCACCCTCGGTAACGTCCGCGCCAGGTCCCAGTCCGGTAACGTCACCTGGCACCTCTTCGACACCGGCACCGGCTCCATCTACCAGTTGTCCAACACCGGCGACCTGGAAGAGTTGGACTTCAGCATTATCGACAACCGGGACTTCCTGGAAGTCGTAAAATCGCCCTACATCGGTGGCGGCGGCATCACCTGGTCCGAAGTGTGGGCCTACAACACCGACTCATTCCCCGAAGATGCTCAGCCTCACACAATGGCCGACATCTACGATGCCGAGAATTTCCCCGGCCGTCGCTCCTGGGCCTACTACCCCGACCACGAGATGGTCTTTGTCCTCCTGTCCAAGAACCCCGAACTCCTTGACACTGCCGAAGGCCGCGCCACCCTCTCCGCCCTCACCGACGACCAGGTTGACCGAGCCTTTGAACTGTTCGAGGAGTACAAAGCCCAGGTCGACTGGTTCTGGCAGACGGGCTCCGACTGCCCCCAGAACCTGGTCAGCGGCGAAATGGACCTCTGCACCGCCTGGAACGGCCGCATCTTCGATGCCGCCAAGGCAGGCCAGCCCATAAGAGTGTGCTGGGAGTGCGGCCACGTCCTGAACACGGGCGTCTTCGGCATAATCAATGGGCTTAAGGAGCAGGACCCCGAGGCCTTCGAGCTGGCCCAGCTCTACATGGCCTGGACATCCTTCCCCGAAATCAACGCCCGGATGTCCCAGTTCATCACCTACGGGCCCGTCAACTCCAAGTCCCTTCCTTACCTCAGCGAACCCGAGTACGATGCAGTGAGGGACGAGCTTCCTTCCTCTATCGCCAACATTCCCTACGCCATCTTCAAAGACGAAGTCCATGTAGGTGAGCGCGCCGACGTCTGGCGCGAGCGCTGGATTGAGTACCAGCAGACCTTTGAGAACTAGCGTTTCCTGATACTGAATAAATAGGCGCCCTCCAAAAGGCCCGACCCCTTTGGAGGGTGCCAAACCAGTGCCCACCGTAGCTCTAGAGAAAAGGAGCAATAATGAAGAAAATCGACAAATATCTGGGCAAGGGCCTGACCCTGCGGAGAGGACTACTGGCCCTCTTCGCCGTTCTCGCCCTCGCCCTGCTCATCGCCGCCGCTTGTGGCGAAGCCGCAACGGCAACCCCTGAAGCAATGCCGGATGAACCCACCGCCATGCCGGATGAGCCCACAGCTATGCCGGATGAGCCCACTGCCATGGCAGATGAGCCCACCGCCATGGCAGATGAACCTACCGCTATGCCTGTGCCCACTGCCATGACGGAAGCTGGCGCCAGGCTGAGGTCCGAGTGGACCGTCGACAACCCGGCCACCCGGGAAGAGATTGAAGCCGAGCTCGTAAAATACCGTGGCAGGAGCATCGTGTTCAGCTCCTGGGGCGGCGCCTACCAGTCCGCGCAGCGCCAGGCATACGGCGTACCCTTTGCCGAACAGTTCGGTATTGAAGTCATCGATGACAGTCAGCCCACCGTCGGTAGGGTCCGGGCCATGCAGGAGTCAGGCAACATTGCATGGCACGTCTTCGACGCCGGCGGCGGCTCCATCCATGCCCTCGCCAATGGCGGCTCCCTCGAAGAGCTGGACTTCAGTGTCATCGACACTCGAGACTTCCTCGAAGTCCTCAAAGCTCCCTACATCGGTGGCGGCGGTATCACCTGGTCCGAGACCTGGGCCTACAACACCGACATCTACCCCGAAGGCTCCCAACCCCAGACCATGGCCGACATCTACGACACCGAGAAATTCCCGGGACGCCGTTCCTGGAACCAGTTCCCGGATGCTGAGATAGTTTTCGTACTGCTGGCTGAAAACCCTGATCTCGTAAACAGCGCCGAGGGCAGAGCCAGTCTGTCTGCGCCCAACGAAGAGCAAGTGGACCGCGCATTTGAGCTCTTCGAAGAGTTCCGAGACCATCCCAACATCTTCTGGACCACAGGCTCCGACTGCCCGCAGTTCCTTCTCAGTGGCGAAGCTGACATGTGCACCAACTGGAATGGTCGCATCTACGACGCCACCAAGGAAGGAGCTCCTCTGAAAATCTGCTGGGAATGCGGACACGTCCTGAACACAGACGGTTGGGGCATCATCAAGGGCCTCAAGGAACAGGACCCCGAGACCTTCGAGCTGGCGCAGCTGTACATGGCCTGGACATCCTTCCCTGAGGTCAACTCCCGGATGGCCCAGTTCATCACCTACGGCCCAGTCAACACCAAGGCGTTGGCAGCCCTATCTGACCCCGTCTACGATGAAGTCAGAGACGAACTTCCTTCCTCGCCCACCAACATCCCATACGCCGTTATCAACAATGAAGTGCACCGGGCCGCAAACCTGGACGCTTGGCGTGAGAGATACGAGGCTTGGAAAGGCACACTGAATTAGTCTAGTTTGACATTGCAGGCGCCCCCCGTCAGGATTCCAAGCTTACGGGGGGCGCCTCTGTTTTTGTTTCTATGATCTTGAGGAAAGGAGGAATTTGCCGCTGGTATTTTGGTAACCAATAGAAAATTGCTTGTGCAATTAGAGTGAGGAGAGGAACTTTGAAGATCTATGAAAGGCGTCTCGGCAGAGGCTTAGTCTCTGGGAGGCGCTTCTTTGTACTATTGACACTCCTGGCCCTTGCCCTGTTAATCGCGGCCGCTTGTGGCGAGGCCGCAACCGCTACCCCCGAACCCACTGCCGCTATGACGGAAGCCACGGCTATGCCCGAGGCTACTGCTATGCCGGTGGCCACCGCTATGCCGGGTGAGGCTACCGCCATGCCGGATGAGCCCACCGCTATGCCTGACGAGCCCACCACCATGCCCGAAGCTGGCATCAGGCCGCGGGAGGAGTGGACCGAAGAAAACCCGGCCACCAAGGAGGAAATCGAAGCTGAGCTTCAAAAATACCGAGGCAGGAGCATCGTGTTCAGTTCCTGGGGAGGCGCATATCAGGCTGCTCAGCGCAGGGCCTACGCCATTCCCTTCACCGAACAGTTCGGAATCGAGATCATCGATGACAACCAGCCCAGCCTTGCAAAGGTCCGGGCCATGGCTGAAACCGGCAATGTAACCTGGCACGTCTTCGACACCGGTGCAGGTTCTCTGCACAACCTCGGAAAGACCGGTGACTTGGAGAACCTTGACTTCAGCGTCATCGATACCCGGGACTTTCTCGAAGTCCTCAAAGCGCCCTACATTGGCGGCGGGGGCGTTACATGGGGTGAGACCTGGGCCTACAATAGTGATAGTTTCCCCGAAGGCCAACAGCCCACTACCATGGCCGATGTCTACGACCCCGAGGCTTTCCCCGGACGCAGGGGCTGGGCTTACTATCCCGACGCTGAGTTGATGTTTGTTCTAATATCGGAGAACCCCGACCTGATAAATACTCAGGAAGGTAGAGCCAGCTTGGCAGCCTTGACGCCCGAACAGGTAGACCGCGCCTTCGAACTCTTCGAAGAATACAGTGATCAGATCTCCCTGATCTGGCAGACCGGCTCCGACTGTCCCCAGCTCCTCATCAGCGGCGAGCTTGACATGTGCACCAACTGGAATGGCCGAATCTTCGACGCCGCAAAGGAAGAAGCTCCCCTAAAGATTTGCTGGGAGTGTGGTCACGTCATCAATACCGAATCGTTTGCCATCATCAAGGGCTTGAGGGATCAGGAGCCGGAGGTTTTCGAACTGGCTCAGCTGTTTATAGCCTGGACATCCTTCCCGGAGATCAACGCACGCATGTCCCAGTTCATAAGCTATGGACCCATTAACATCAAGTCTCTCGATTACCTAAACGCCCCTGAATATGATGCAGTCAGGAATGAGCTTCCTTCTTCTGCTTCGAACATTCCCTACGCCATTTTTAAGGACGCAGAGCACGTAGCGGCCAACCAGGATGCCTGGCTGGAGAGGTACACGGAGTTCACACAGGGCTTGGCCCAGTAACCAGGCGTAACATACGCCTATTAGGTCCTAAAACGGCTAACTGAGAGGGCGCACCGGCAGTGCCGGTGCGCCCTCTCAGTTTGTGGAGTGCACTCCCCGTATCAGCGAACCCCCCGGAAGAACTCCCTCATGTCCGCAGCTAGCGCATGAGGCTCCTCCATAGCCGCAAAGTGACCGCCCCTGGGGAACTCCGTCCACCTCTGTACGTTGTACGTTCGCTCCGCCCACTCCCTCACTGGACGGTCCAGCTCCTGAGGGAACACTGCCACTGCCATCGGAACCTCTATCCTCTGTCCTTGTCCGAGCCGCCACCTGTCTTTCCGGGTCTCGTAATATATCCTCGTCGAGGCGTTTATCGTCTCGGTGACCCAGTACAACGTTACGTTGGTCAGTATCTGGTCCTTGGTGTAGACGCTTTCGATGTCCCCGCCGCAATCGCTCCAGGAGCGCCACTTCTCTACTATCCAAGCCGCCAACCCGGCAGGAGAGTCGTTCAGTCCATAGGCCAGGGTCTGAGGTTTGGTCCCCTGTATGTGTCCATACGCACCCTCGTCCCGCTCCCATTGCCCAATCTCTTGGATATATTGTCTCTCCGCATCTGACAAAGGCCGGGACCCGGGCCCCAGATAAGGGCTTCCACCGAGAATCATGTTGATATGGATAGCCTTCACCTTATCCGAGTGGCTGAACCCCAGTCTCGATGATATCGATGCTCCCCAGTCTCCTCCCTGTGCCACATAGCTTTCGTAGCCGATCTGACTCATCAGCTTTGCAAACACGTCGGCCATACCGTTGACACCCATCCCAGGAACCGACGGCTTCCCCGAAAATCCGTACCCCGGCAGTGAGGGCGCCACCACGTCAAACGAGTCCCTTTCGTCGCCGCCGTGGGCCGCGGGGTGGGTTAATAGGGGTATGAAGTCCAGAAACTCTACTATCGACCCCGGCCACCCGTGGATCAACAGCAAGGGCAATGGGTCCGGCCCTTTCCCTCGTTCGTGGATGTAGTGCACGTCCAGCCCATCCACTTCGTCAACGTATTGGGAATAGCCGTTGATTACCTCTTCCTGCTTCCGCCAGTCGAATTCCTCGATCCAGTAGTCCACCAGCTCCTTAACGTATGCCAAGTTGGACCCGTAGTCCCACCCCGACCCCGTGATCTCGTCCGGCCAGCGCGTCCTCTTCAGCCGTTCCCGCAGATCTGTCAGAACATCTTCCTTTATGTCGACTCTAAACGGCCTGATAGCCATGATCATCCTCCGGAGTTTGCGTTGCCCGTATTTCTTCACTCATCACAGTTGGATTCGAGGGCCACTATCGTATCCACAAGCCTGCCCGCCCATTCCCTCATCTCCTCTTCGATGTCCGCTCCACAGTGAGCGCAGTCCAGATCCCCGAATCGGAGGTTTATGCCGCAATCTCGGCACTCGGGTCTCTCGGACAATATTCTGAAAACTGTCTGAATCTGGGTCTCGGTAGCCATTCCTCCTCAATGCAGTCGTTGGTCAAGTTTGATTTCTGATGGTTATCCTATACCACGATCCCCATCGTAGGGCCTTTGCTCCAAATCCCAGTGAAACGGGCATCCCTTTTGATGATATGATATCAAGTAACTTATTCCCATTCCGACTCACCTGCTTCTCCCCAAGGATTTCCAGAACCCAACTATGCTCATCGCCCTTCAAAGGCTCTTGTCCCGTGACCGGTCCATAAACGGAAAAACGGACAAAAGACTACTCCTCTTCAAGATCCGTCAGCAGGGCATTTACCCCGCCCTGGCCCTTCCCGCTCTGCTTCTAATGGTCCTCTTCTTCATCATCCCATTGGTCAGAATGGTGGACGTCAGCTTCGGTGGGAATGACGGATTCTCCCTCGCCTACTACGACAAGGCCCTGACTAACCCCATCTACCGGAGGATGTTCCGCACCACCTTCGAACTGGCTGCTTTTACCACTGTCGGTTGCATCGCTCTCGGATACCCCATCGCCTACTTTCTTGCCACCCGCACGGGCCGTTGGCACGGCGCAGTTCTCCTAATAGCCATAATTCCATTCATTACTAACTCCATTGCCAGCGTCTACTCCTGGCGCGTGATATTCGGCAGACGCGGTCCCATAAATGAATTCTTGCAGTTCATCGGAGTAATAGATAAACCACTTGAAATACTCTGGAGCCGTTTCGCAGTAGAAGTCGGCATGATTCAGATTCTCCTTCCCTTCATGATTCTCCCACTCTACGCCGTCATGCGAAGTATCCCCAAGAGCCTTACAGCCGTCGCCGAAAGTATGGGCGCCCATCCGCTAAAGAGTTTCCGGCACATATTCCTTCCCCTGAGCCTTCCGGGCATCTGGGCCGGGTCCATTCTGGTATTCATACTCAGCGCGGGCAGTGCCATCGCCCCGAGCATCCTAGGCGGCATCCGGGACCAGGGCATCGCTTCCTATCTGGCCGGAACCAGCGGATTCAGCGCCGCTCTCGCCGTGATCCTCCTTACCGCTATACTCATCCTGTACATGATATTCGCCCGGCTGGTCGGATTCGGCTCCCTATATGGCGCCGGTGAGGCCCTCCTCCGCTCCTCTCCCATCGAGATCTCCTACCGCGCACCGCGGCGCATTTCTTTGAATGTCATGGTCGGGGCAGTTTGCATTTTTCTGGTCCTGCCCAGCCTCATAGTCATTCCCCTCGCCTTCAATGAGTCTTCATTCGTCATTTTCCCTCCCAAGTCCTATAGTTTGGTCTGGATTAAAACCTTCTTCACTACCAGCGTAATCAGCCCCGTCAACTGGGTGGAGTCTACCTTCACCAGCCTCCAACTTGCCTTTATCACAGTCTTGGTCTCCGTGCCCGCCGGAGGCCTGGTCGCCTACGGAATTGCGCGAGGCTCCTTCCCGGGCCGCGGCTTTCTTGGTTCCTTTATCATCCTGCCCCTTATAATCCCCTCGACCCTCACTGCTATCGCCCTTTTCTACTTCTACTCCTTCCACATGCGGATACTTGTCGGCACCGTCATTGGCATAGCCATGCCCCACGCCGTTCTGGCAATACCCTATGTAGTCATCATCCTTACTGCCACCCTCCGCGGCGTCGACGAGGTCCACGAGCATGCTGCCATGAGCCTCGGCGCTAATCGATTCACCGCTTTCCGGAGGGTTATCCTGCCCCAGATAGTGCCCGGCATTACCGTCGCCACCTTTTTCGCATTCATGGTCTCCTTCTACGAAGTGCCAATAGCCGTGTTCCTCAAGGACCCGTTCCTCAGGACCCTTCCCATGAATTTGTGGAACGGCGTAACCGTGGAATTCGCCCCGATGATGGCCGCTGTCTCTTTTATCCTGTTGATTTTCGCTGCATTCATGCTCATCGGCCTGGTCTTTTTCAGAAGTCGCCTCTTTAGGCAGCGGACCTAAAGTCGGTCATGAGATAACAGTCCGGGAGGACACCATGGACTACAACGACGCCCTCGCCTTTCTATCATCCAACTTCGACGCCGTCATCAACACCTTCAGAAAGTCCGGTGCAATCCAGTCCAGTGTGGTAAAGGCCGGGGCCTATCAGAACGGTGTCGTTTTCGTCGCTATAGGCAACTCGGCAAAGCTGAAAAACCTTGCCCGAGACCCTCGCTGCACCGTAACCGTCGTCAGTCCCCATTGGAACAGGTGGTGTGCCGTCGAAGGAACAGTAGTGGTCCGAGACTGGGACAACACAGACCACGAAACCCTTCGCATCGAACTCCGCGAGACGTTCGTAGCCTGCGGTGGCGACCATGATGATTGGGACGAGTACGACCGTGTGATGCGTGAAGACCGCCGAGCCATCGTCGTGGTCCAGCCCGACCACATCTATGGACAGGGAGTCTAGGGAGGCAGGGCCAGCTAGGTCTAGCCGAGTAGGTTGATTGCCTTCGGCACCACCGATATCTCGGCAGGCGTCTCAGCCACCCGCTCTCCGTCCGCCCATATGGGCATCGGCTCCTCGGTCTCTATCTTTAGCCTCTTAACGCAGTGCATGGAAACTGCCGGGTTTGTCAGGTGTCCACCGCTGAAGACTCGGGGCACCATCCTCACCACCTCCCACCTCGACACTGACTTCACCAAGCACACGTCCAATGCTCCGTCATCCGCTACCGCCCCGAGCGCGATCTTCATATTGCCACCGTACTGGGCCGTATTGGCAGTGGCGGCCAAGAATATCCGGCCCGAGTACTCGAAGTCCTCGCCCTCCAGGTGCACCATCGCATCCCTGTAACGGAGTATCTGAAGGAAGATGGCGTAGAGATAGGAAGGTGTACCGGAAAGGAAGCGAGGCACGTGTCCGTCCGCAACATACTGGCTCACTGCGCTGTCGAACCCGAGAGTAGCCACCGTAGCGAAATATCTGTGCCCTACAGCTCCCAGGTCTATCTGCCTTGATTTGCCTGCCGCAATCAAGTGCGCCACCCCGTCAGCGGTCTTTGGTAGGTCCATCGCAGCAACGAAGTCGTTGCATCTGCCTGCGGGTATAATCCCGACGGTCACCTCCGAGGCTAAGGGGTGACCCATCACTCCGTTGATCACTTCGTGCAGGGTCCCGTCTCCCCCGCAGGCCAACACCCCAACACTTCCCTCCTCTACCGCCTTCCGCGCCAATTCTTCGGCTTCCCCAGGGCGAGATGTGTACAGGACCTCGTTAGATACGCCCGCCGAGGTCAGCAGCGTCCCCGTCTGCATCGCAAGGGCCCGACTCTTCCCTTTGCCCGATACAGGGTTGGCGACGATGGTCCATTTGGCCCCATTCCCCATACTTTATGTCACGTCGCAAAGGAAGATTGGCGGATAGTGATACAGTGATACCTCGGGAGAGGGGCCTACCGTGTCCTTGGCCATCTCCAATGCCGTCGCGACGTCCGGCGCGGTCTCGTAACCAAGCCGCTCGGCAACCGACTTGTCCTTCGCCCCCGCCACAATCACCCGGCCAAGGTACTCCTGCCCGTAGCATGCCCAATACCACATGTATAAGGGATGGACACCGTGATATGCGTGCGATTCCCGGTACAGCTTCCGATACCGCTCGTCCGAGGCATAAGAAGCCTCGAACCTCTTCTCGATTTCCGCAGCATCCCGGGTCTCAGGCAACACGTTGTTGTAAAAATCGATATACGAGGGATGGTGCAATGAGTTGAATCGCTCCTCGAGCGGGTGTGAGAACACCAGTACCCCACCCCGCCTCACCAAGGGCTTGCCTCGATACATGTTGAAGCTGTATCCGAGCGCGAGCGTGTGGATTAGCAGCGGATTCAGCAGCGAGTTAACGTTGTACGGGCAGAGATAAGGAAGACCCATAACCATCACGTCAGCCTGGCCCTCAACCGGTACTGCCTGCTGCTTGAACACACTCGTCAATATCTTCTCATGTACCAAGTCCGTGTCCCCCGCCGCGACATCCAGCAGTCCATATGGCGAGCGAATGTTCTGGAATATCTGCCATCGTAAATAGAACGGCGAGATGTCCAGTGCCCTACGGTTGACCCCGAATGTCACCTTGTCTATGGCATTCCAGTCTGACTCCTGCTTTTGCAGGTGTGCCAATATCGACGGAAACGTGTTTGAGGTCAGGGCAGTCTCAATCTTGAAGACGTTCAGATTCTTGGATACCACCTCCCCCATCCGATTTACCGAGTTATGCAACGCGGACCGTGTCGGGTCCATGTACGACTCGCACCGCATCAGTGTGTGCACATTGTGGTTGTGCCTCATGGTCTTGTAACTCACCAGTCCCGTGTTGATCGACTTATGCCCACCATCCATCGATGAGAGGTTGATGTTCACGTAGATCAGCAGGTCAGACTCCGCCACCCTATTCGATGTCTCTACCTCCTCACCCTTCTGCGTCGTCCCGAGCACCACCAGGTCCTCCTCGTCCTCCGCATCGAAGTTGTACAACCTGTCGGGGTGGAATTCGTTGAATACCCTCTTGCCCACCGCTCGCTTCAGCTCGGAAGGAGTCATACGCCGATGTAACCCCAGCGCGGCTACAAGGTGCACATCCTCGACACCCTTCTCTCTCAGAGTCCGAAGCACCGCTTCGATGATCCTTTGCCGCAAGTCGGGCCGCTTCATCGGTGGCAGAGGCAAAGATATATCGTCAAAAGCGATGGTTACCTTCATGCCGGGCCGAAGCTGGTGGGACAACGGATCCTGTCCCAAAGGGTTCTCTAATGCCTCGTTTATTGCCCCGTCCACGTCCTTGATCGAGGGAAGGGCGGGCGGAGGATAGATTATGCGGCTCCCCACCGGCAGCTCCTCGAACCGGAATGCCTCTCCATGATGCATCAGGAATCGCTGTCCGGGCTTCTCAACCCGTTTGACCAGTTTGCTCTTATCTATTTCCAATACAGTTTCCTTATATCTCAGTGGCCTTCGCCGTAAGTGTAGCAAGCCCCGGTTAGTCGGGAAAGGTGAACACCATCTTTCCGCCTCCCAGCCTCCCCGCCCGACCCGCTTTCACAATTGCTTCCCGGTACCGCTCTATGGGAAACCTGTGACTCACTAGCCTCGACACCCCGGAACGGAAATTTCCGTCCTTCATGAGGTGTTTGGCCAGTTCGAACGTCTTCATCTCTTTGTCCCCGGTCCGCTCTATCGCGTAAGCGTAAGAGCCTGTAAATCGCACCTCCTGGTGCCACAGGGGCGTCAGGTCGGCCTTCGCATCCGACGGCATTCCCAGGGCCACGAGCGTCCCGTTCTCCATCGTCCACCTCATTGCATCTTCCAGCGCTGCCGACGTGCCAACACACTCGAACACAACGGGAAACCCGCCCGAAACAGCCGGCTTCCCCCGAATGACCGACAGCACCCTCGCCCCGACCTCGTCCGACAGCTGCGCATATCCCCCCACGCCAGCCCCACATACCACGTTGGCTCCTAAGTCCATGGCCATACGCTTCTGTGATTCGTATTTGGCCACAGCCACTATCCGGCATTCCGGTTGTAATGCTCTCAGCGCTGCAATGGTCAGCAATCCTACTGCACCACACCCGACCACGAGCACGGGCCCCGACCCTTCTATCCCGGCCCTAAGCACTCCGTGAATAGCACACGATAGCGGCTCCAACAGCACCGTCGCTTCGTCCGAAAAGTCATCCGGGACTCGGTGCAGCTGCGCTGTGTGCGCCACGAACCGTTCTCCCCAGCCCCCCGGCAAGCTTCGGCAATACCCGATCTGAAGCCCCGCCGAAAATTCCCCTTCCGTGGTCCGCACGCAGTTAGCATACCGTCCCGCTGCACATTGAGGGCACAAGTCGGGCATCCCCCTGACCGTGCAACCCAAAGCCGGTTCGATTACCACCCTTTCTCCCACCTGGAACTCTTCAACCCCTTCCCCCACCTCAATTATCTCCGCCACAACCTCGTGGCCCGGGACAAGCGGAAATGACGTAAAACCAGATAGATACAAGCTCCCCCTGCACATCACCACTACCAGGTCAGACCCACAGATCCCACTCATAATCGTGCGCACCTTGACCCAATCTGGGCCCGGCAGCGCTGGCTCCTGCACGTCCTTCATCCGCAAAACAGCAGTCGGGCCCAACGACAACCGTGGGAACCGTTTGGAAAGCGCCCTGGTCACCAGCCACCGTGGAATACTCTTGGAAACAACTAATGCCTTCACAGAGACCTGTCTCATCCCCTCTCCCTCGATGGGAGAGGACTAGGGCCGTAGGCTCGCTGAGGAGAGTGCGGGTATCGCTATCCTTTTAGGGTCCACCATTGCACCGGCCAACCCCTGGCACGGGCCAGCTTCCCCAATCTACGTTCCGGGTTTACCGCTATCGGATGCCCCACCAACTCCAGGAGCGGCAGGTCCGAAATGTCGTCCGCGTAGGCGTAGGAGTCCGACAATACTACTCCATATTGCTCCGCCCAGCTCCTTGCAGCCTCCGCTTTCCCGGCTCCACTCAGAGGTCCAAACTCCAATTCCCCCGTGAATCGTCCCCCGTACACTTTGCCCCGGGACGCCATCACCTCGTCGACCCCCAGCAAGTCCCCCAGAGGTCTGACCATCTCCATTAGCCCGCCGGTAAGGAGCACCACCTTGTGACCATCAGTCCTGTGTCGCTCCACCTCATCCCTCGCCTCCCTGAAGAGCCGCCGACCCCAGTATTCTGCGCCTCTCCTCTTAGCCCAGCTTACCAAGTCCCCCACCGCAGACCCGTGGTAGTTCTTAAAGAACCCCTTGATGAATTTAACCCTGTCAGTCCAGTCCGTCAGGGCGTAAAGAGGCATTCTGGGAGCAAAAGCCGCTACCCACAGACTCCGGCTTAAGAGGCCTTTCCCTTCCAGAGCGTAGTCCAGGTAAACGTCCAGCAGGTTTGAAGAGGCGATGGTCCTGTCCACATCAAAGAACGCTGCAACTCTGGCATTAGGCCCTCCCATCAAGCGCCTCTACTGCCGCCTGCACTTCCCCAGTCACCTCGCGGCTCAACTCACTCAACCCCTTGGCGTCGGCTCCGTCGGACCTGCCCGCGAAGCAGATAGGCTCCCCGAAACGTATGGAGACGGTATGCCGCTTCACTCTTACCGTACCTTTAGGCATCGCTTTATGCGAGTCCTTGATAAACGCGGGTACGACGGGGGCCTCGGACATGAGGGCAAGGAACCCTATCCCGTTCTTGAAGGGCTGCATCTTTCCCGGTCTACCCCTGCTCCCTTCCGGGTAGAAAACCAGTGCGTGCCCCTTTTCCAGTACCGCCAATGCCAACCCGAGCTCCTCTCGGGACGTCCCTTTCCTGTCGAAAGGGATCGCCGTAAACAGTCCCCTCACCATTCGAGACATGAACCCGTTTTCGAAAAAGTAGTCCTTGGCCGCCACAGGGTGGACTTTCTCGCCTCTCCGCCCGAGAGCGTGAAATATCACCGGCGTGTCCATGTGGCTATTGTGGTTCGAAGCAATGATATAAGGCCCGGAGTCTGGAATGTTCTCAAGCCCCTCACACCGGAAACCCGTCCACCACCTGATCGCCGAGCTCATGAGCAGGAACAAAGCTCTCCCCCAACACCTGATCCACAGGGGGACCTGGAACCACCGCTCGGCCTCCTCTCCGAATCCCACATCGGAAACGCGGGCGCCGTTGCCCCTGGGCTCAGGGTCCATGCCGAGCAGGTACTTCTTCACACCCGGAATATGCACATCCTGAAGGTAAGACTCCCAGTCCAGCTTACCGATATCGAAGTCGAAGTTCTCCTTATCTCTCTCGTGAAGCGCACCAATCACACTGCGGGTGTTGTTGGTGAGAAACTCGCACTCCGCCTCGGCGTACGGTCCATACAACCTGCCGTACTGGTACAACCTGTCCAGCGATACCATCTTCAACTTCAATCTGTTATGAAAGCGTCGGGTCCAAGGCGTAAAGGAGATGGGTGCCGTAGTTGCGATGGTAGCTCGGAGCGGTAGCATATAGCGCAGGCGAATATGGCGAAGGAATTTGGAGGTTGTGGGAAAGGTAGGTTTGGTGAGTTTCCTTACTTTTCCCCCCTCATCCCCTGACACCGGAAACGGGCTCTTCTGGAAATGTGCGTCAACCTGGTCTGC
Organism: Dehalococcoidia bacterium; assembly: GCA_965222055.1. Classification (GTDB taxonomy): domain Bacteria; phylum Chloroflexota; class Dehalococcoidia; order Plut-88900; family Plut-88900; genus Plut-88900. Next base: position 1,232,365 of record CBDCTF010000007.1, on the reverse strand, counting down.
GAACCCTTCCAGCGTTATCGGGTTCTCCATCCCTGAGGCGATCTGATACACCTTCGGAGTGTCATCCTCCCAGGCGTGTGCGACGATGGCCAATATAGCGTTGGCGACCATGTCAACGGGTATGATGTCCAGTATCCCATCTCGTTTGCCCGGGAAATCGATCATTCGGCCCCGTCCGTAGGCCACTATCAGCGGGTCGAGCATCCGAAAACCGTTCAGCCAGCCCGGTACAGGCGCTTTCCAGGCCCCTTCTATTATGGCCGGCCTGATGATCGCCCCCTTTATCCCTCCAATGCTCCGCACAAACATCTGCTCACCCATCGCTTTGGAGAAAGTGTACACGTCCTGCCAGCCGCGCCTGTGGGCCCACTCCATGCCGATCTTGCTCAGCTGTTTGTCCAGCCGCTCAGACTCGGCACGGCTAACCTGCTCCTTCGCTCCCCTCACCGACCCCGCTTTCGCCAGAATCGCCTCGATCTCCTCTTCCACATCGTAGTCAGTCTGGGGAATACCGTTGATGTGCCCGACAGTACGGGTCGGGTCAGGTAGCTCCTCCGCCACAGGGCCTTTGCGAGTAGCATTCACATAGCAGGTAGAGACTTGGGCGAAAAACGGGTTCTTACATCCCTTTGCGAACTCAACCATACGGCCGGGACCCAATGTATTCAGTCTCACTGCCGTATCCAAAGGCGCATCGAAGGAGACGACCGCGGCGCAATGAATAATTATGTCGACTTCGCCTTGCAAACGCTTGTATGTTTCCGGGTCCAGGCCCAGCTTATCCATCGCTACGTCCCCTGAAACGGCATGGACCTTGCTATCGAAGAGGCCGTCGAAAGCATCTCCCATCCTGTCTTTCAACGGCTCGAAGATCTGGGATTCGAAGACTTCCTGTTTAAGTCTTTCGTCTATGGATATGGCTGTGGACCCGGCCCGTGTCTTGGGCCTGACAAGAACGTAGACAGCCGCGATGTCAGGAAGAAGGCTGAGTATTCTCTCCAGGAGCACCTTGCCCAATAGGCCCGTGCCGCCTGTGAGGAGCACAGTCTTTCCCCTGTAGAAATCTCGAAGTGGTTGCAAGGAAGTACGCCGGATGTCGTCTAACTAGGGTAGGTAGCCAAGCGGAGCAGCGTCCAAACCTGAGGCTCCGCCAACCCTGACGCATTATAGTTTCCGGTGGTCAAATCGTCCATTGTCCCCCACGTCCCCTCTCTTCTCCTAAATTACTAGTCATGGTCTGGGAGACCACAAGCCTCAACCACTTCCCTTATCATTCGGTCGCTAGGTGCCGTGCCACCTCTGTCAGCCCCGCCACCCGAGTTACGTTTTTCCCGTACTTATACCCTCGATTCCTCGGCCAGTCCCTCAGAAAAACCCTCGACAGCCCGTTCCGGGACAGAAGATCGGCAACCCGGCCGTCGTCATCTATAAACTCCTCAATCCCGAGTTCCGAGCACATATGCCACTTGAAGTCCGGGGATCGCAAGCCTAGGTTGTTCGAGCGGATTTCTCGGAACAAGTGAAGAAATCCATGCGCTTTCAACCACGCCTCTATCAGTGCTGCCCCAAGCCCGTTCCGACTGGTAACCAGTACCGGGGTCCGGAACTCGCTTATCGATTCGATCCCCTCCCGAGCGTCTTCCAATGGCCTGCGTCCATAGTACTTGAGCTTCAACAACAGCCTGAATGCCACCAGCCCGATGCCCGAAGGAGTTTCTCTTCTCTTTGAGTTGAGTGGACGGCTCTGGTATGGCCCCGGCGCTATCGGCACGTTAAGTCCGAAGGGAGGGCGGCAAATTACACCGTCCATATCTATGCCTATCAGGGGTTTGTCCATACGCCAGCCTTTTCAAATGCCGTGTCTTCTCCGGCCATTTTACCTCGAACGCCTCCGTAGAAAGCTGCCCGTGTGGTAGTATCGGACCGTAGCTGCAAGGGAGGAAGAGACATGAAACAGCTTGGGCCCGAGCAAGTTTGCCACAGGTTCTCCGCCGAAGATCCGCCCGGCCTTCGCGTCGAGTCCGGAGAGGTCTTCTCGGTAAGGACGACTGACCGGTTCCGGAACGTATCCAAAACTGACCCCGACTTCGCAAAGTCGGACGTTGTCAGGTCTATGAACGGACCCATTTACGTTAACGGTGTCCACGCAGGCGACACCCTCAAGGTTGAGTTCCTTTCCATGTCCCCCGCCGAGCCCTGCGCCTACGTCCTTGCCCTTCCTGGTCACGGGGCACTGGGGAGTCGGATTCCCAACTTCCTGATGGAGACCGTAGACGTCACCGGTCAAGACGCGGTGTTCCCGAATGGCACGTCGGTCCCTATCAGGCCCATGCTCGGCTTGATCGGCGTGGCCCCCGAGCAAGGAGAAGCAGGGTTGAGTGCCACCGGCCCTTTCGGAGGCCAGCTCAGCATCACCGACGTCACGGCAGGCTCAACCCTCTACCTGCCCGTGTTCCGCGACGGCGCATTCTTGTCCATGGGTGACTCTCATCTCGCTATGGGAGAAGGTGAGTCCACGAGCTCCGCAGTCGAGGGTTCGATGAATATCACCCTCCAGGCCTCGGCTTCTCAAGAGGTGAAAGTTTCAGGCCCCATGGTAGTGACCCCCGAGCATGTGATTAGCTTCGGAAGAGGGGTCACCATGGAAGAGGCTGCTCACGCCGCCACCCTGGCCATGGCAGACCTCCTTATGTCCCGGTTAAACATATCGGCCACGGACGCCGCCATGCTTATCGGCTGCGGAGCAGACCTGCGGACCGCTCTAGCCCTTCATTCCCCCTACAGCATGAAGATGCTCATGCCCCTCTCCACCCTACCCCTCTGACCCCTCACCCTACCCCAATCGGAATAAAGGTCGGGGGCGGCTGGCTTAGCCGCCCCCGACCTTTTCTATTCATCTTTTCCTAATCCCTAGACACAAACCCTAGCAGGCTTAGGATGATCATGAATATGTTCAGGAAGTTCACGTACAACCCGATGCTTCCTATCACCGCAACCTGAGTCGCAGCCTCGTAGTTGCCCTGCTCCGCCGCCTTTAGGGCCAACACCTTCATCTGCTTCGTCTGCCACACCGTCAGCGCCAGAAACAACGGCAGCAAAACAATATTTATCAGCAGGAACAGCACGCTGGATTGAAGAAGGAAGATGTTGACGAGGCTGATGACTATCATCCCGACGACGCCGATAATCAGCATCGGGCCCCATCTCGAAATATCCCTCTTGGTGGTCATGCCGATTGCGCTCATTCCCACGAACAGCCCCGCTGTCAGCAGGAACGCAACGCCGATGGTCTCGGTCGTGTATCGGGACACGATCCAAGAAAGGAACAACCCTTCCATGGCCGTGAACAAGAGATAAACCCCTGTCGCCGGCCCCGTGTGCCCTTTCACAGCCAGACCATTGGCAGCCATCAACGTCCCAAATATCAACCCGAACCCCACCAAAAAGCCTAACCACCCGATATTCAGTATGACTTCGCCGAGACCTATCCTGTCCCCGACCCATATACCTGCCCCGGTGGTAATGATCCCCATGGCCACAAGCCCGTACATCCGGGACATGGCCCCTGTATAAATCTCGTTGGCTCGTTCCCTGCCGAAGCCGATGCTGTATTGGTCTTTGAGCATGGGTATAGAACTCCCTTTACAGGTAAATGCGGTCCCCCCTGAAATTATACATCGCGGGGTTTGTCCTTTCGGGGTAAGTCGGGGGGCAAGCGCCTATAAAGTGCAATCAAAGATTCGCCTCAGGCATCTACTGCCTAAGGGCCAGGAGAGTGAGTTGGGCCGTCCTGCGGAGTACGGGGATGGCTGTGTACCTCCGCCATCAAAAATGCCAAACTCCCGCGCCACAGGTGCACCTGCTCTTCACCCCAAGCGGGGTCATAGTCCGGGAACTTGGCCAGGAGCTTCGTCATCATGTCAGAGGTGTGGGGTGGTTCCACGTGTCCCCCAACGGGCTCCGAGACTCGCACTTCGGGAGCCGGGGCCGGAGGAGCGCTTGACGGCGCTACCCTCTTCCTAGGCCCCCGCGTCCCGGACTGCCTATCTCGCGGCGTCTTGAAATGCGGCGAAAGCTGTATCTCAGCGTCTTTGGCTATGCGAAGAAAGAACGTCATGCCCTTTCGCCCTACTTCGTCCTGTGACCCGCCTGTCTTGAATTTCTCAGACAGGTGATCGGGAGTTGCAGACCTGAGCATAAGTCCATCCAGCACCGGCACGTACGCCCTTTCCACTATCTTGTACAGCAGTCCCTTTGCCTCATCCTCCCCCGACGACAGCAAGCTCTTCAGCGCATCCGTTGGATGTCTTTGTGAATCCACCAACCCGAGAAATGCCAGCGCAGATTGCAAATTCGACTCGGCCGACGCATTGACCCTCAGTTTCTTGAGGTAACTGTTGTCTATCCGGCTCGGCAAGTGTTGATGGGCAAAGTCCTCCCTCAATGTTTCCAGCAGTCGTTGCCACTGGGAGTAAGGGGGATACGGTGGTCGCCTTTTGCCATTTTCTGACCCTACCATGCCGTTTGTCCTTTGTCCGGCTTGTCTGGCACCCGTCCACGGTGGCTATGATATCAGCCAAAAACGGCTAAGGCAATATATGCCATTCCGGACAACTAAGGCAAAATGCAGAGGCATATTTGCCTAACGGCATTCTGGTTTTGCCTTAGTTTCACAGGTGCTTTTTACACGGCTAGAATTACCCCATATTGCCTGAATTGCACCCGAGGCCGGGACATACACCGACCTTACGAGGCAAAACATCCAAGGCAATATGCCGTCGGGTGCCGCCCGATGGTTGGCGCCATCCCGAAAGGGGTGCCGACTGGGATCTCTAGTTCGAATGGAGGGCAGAAAAATGGTCGTAGAGCAGTTGTTAACTAGTCGACCGATATCCAGATTGTCGGTCGAGAGGGCCCCGGCCCGCATTAAGGTGGTCGGCGTCGGCGGAGGCGGTTGTAATTGTGTCCGGCGCATGCTGGCCCACAACGTCCCTGGCGTCGAGTTCGTCGTCGTAAACACCGATATCAAGTCACTGGAATCAGTGACCCACGGTGCCACCGTCCTCCAGATTGGTGAGAACATCACCCATGGCTGGGGCGCAGGTGGTGAGTACGACATCGGTGAGAAAGCAGCGGAAGAGTCTTCTACTCTTATAAAGAAGGCCCTCAAGAACGCCGAGCTCGTCTTCCTCACCGCCGGCATGGGCGGTGGCACGGGCACCGGCGCCGCACCTTACGTGGCCGAGCTGGCCAAGCAGATGGGCGCCCTGGTTGTCGGAGTTGTCACAACTCCCTTCAGCTTTGAAGGGACCCGAAGGCTCAGCCAGGCCATCGCCGGCGTCGCCCGGCTCCGCCGCCACGTGGATAACCTCATCGTCATCCACAATGACCGGCTCCTCCAGTTTGTGGACCACGACGCCGGGATGACCGAGGCCTTCCAGACCGCGGACGAGGTGGTCAGCCAGGGCATCGTCAGTGTCTCCGAGCTCATCAATGTCCCCGGTGAGATCAACGTAGACTTCGCCGACGTCCAGACCATTATGTCCAGCCCCGGTGGCGCTCTCATGGCCATGGGACTGGGACGAGGCAGCATGGGCGCACTGGAGGCCGCCAGGCAGGCAGTGACCAACCCCCTCCTCAACCTCTCCATCAGGGGCGCCAAGGGAGTCCTCTTCTCCGTCAAGGGCGGCGATGAATTGACCCTCGGCGGCGTCAACGCCGCCGGTGAGCTGATCAACAGCGCCGTCGACAAGAACGCCAGCATCTTCTTCGGAATGTCCATCGATCCTTCGCTCGGCGACATGGTGAAGCTCACCCTCATCGCCACCGGCCTGAAGCAGGACAAGGGCTTTAACTCCTTCACCGGAAAGTTCAAGGGCCTGTTCCCCGGATTCGAGATGAAAGTGAAGGCGCCTGGCATTATGGGCAGGGGCAAAAAGAAGAAGAAGCGGTCCTCACAATACGAATGGGACGACAACTTTTAGGTAACCCGAGAATTCGGGGCACGGGAGGCGACCCTCAACTCCACCTCCCGCGCCCCCATCCTTGCCGCATCCTGAAATCAAGCCCGTAGTCGGATACGGGATGTAACCACAGAGTAGGTCGAGAAACCCGAAACCGAGAATTTGGCAGGAAGAAAAAGTGGCTTTACAACAGACTCTCCAAACCCCACAAATCCAGCTGGACCCGGTAGCCAAGATAGCTTTCGAACGGCCTGCTTTGGCCCTCTGCTATCCCTCCCTGAAGAATGCCTCCCCGGCAGCCGAGTTGACTGCCAGATCAGAAAAGGACGCTGGCAGAAAAGGTCTCAATCACCCCACTGTCACTCTTCTCCTTTCCAGCTTAATTGAGTTGGAGCGAAGGGACATGATTGCCATCGGGGCCTCTACGTTCAGAGCCAACCGAGGAGAGGCAGGCGGCATCTGGGTTACCAAGAAGGTGCCCAATTGCCCCGGCAGCGGAATGTCTTCGGACCTCTTCCACTGCATCACCCACGGTTACTCCTCCCTCGAAGACGTCCTCGCCCGCTACTTCCGAGACTGCTTCCGCCAGGACCCCTGGACCCTCGCCTCTACCCTAGGCATGCAGGAGGCAAAGGCCTACGGGTACCTGACCTCTCAGCAATGGCCCGTCAGTGGCATCAAGGGTTTCCTGAGCCGCATCGGCCTTTCCAGCGACATCCAGACTCTATGGGTTAGGGACGGGCTGAAAGTTAGGGAAGCTACCCAGGCCTCGCGGCTCCTCAGGATTCATATAGACGAGTTTCGCACACGCGCCCGAGACTTATACGAAGGGATGCGCGTTGGCATAGCCGAGTCGATTAACAAGATGGATGAGCACCTGACCCCGCGGGTTATCAGGCTGCCAATGCTCAAAAAGAGGTTTGCCGCAAGTTGACCATATTTGACAACTAACTCTCTTTCTATACCCTCCTCCCCCTTATACAAAGGGCCCGACCTCCGCCAGTCGGGCCCTTTGTCTTTGTCCTCGATTCCCCTCCCACGACATCAAACTTCAACTCCATGGAAGCACCCGGAGGGTTGCTCTGTTGTCATGACAAAGCAGAACGCCGGTGTGATCCACCGGCGTTCTGCTTGCTTATTCACTTATGGGGAGTGTGGAAATCTGGGAGGTTAGCTCCGCCCGACACCTTCCGACTCGGCAATCTTCCGCCGGACAAGCTCATCTCGGGGATAGAAGATCGAGTCTTCGCCAATCACTCCAGCATCCTTTCGTCTCCGAAAGATGAAGAGCTTGTCCCGGGACGAACGCCCAAGCAAGCCGAGTGCCCCAGCCGTGCTGCCGAGAACGGCCAGACCGCCCAGGGCAATCCCCAAACCTATGAATTTTCTTCTCTGGTTGCTCTTCGTCTCTGCCTTATCGATTGTGGTGCTCAATTACTACTCCCGGTGTGAACCCGCCTCAAAGGGTCGGGGCTTAGTTACGCTCGCATATTATAGCCTCTGACCAAGCGGTGCAACGGGTCGCATCGGTCCAAAGCGTCACAAAAACACACTAACCCGGGCGCCGACGGTCGAAACCCTTGGAATCCCGCATACCACGCCATTTCAGACCTCGTTCAAAAACCCCTTGCAATCTCATTTTCGCCGTGATAATCTTCGCCCTGATAAACTCTTCACAAAGTTTTTGGGCCGACCCCGGGGGCAATATTGGACCCTAATTTCATCACAAGACAAGACTGGGCAGACATAGGCGAGTTCCTCTTGGCCCTTCTTTTCGTACCCGGCCTCATGATCGTCTTCGCCTTCTCCATGCTCACAGCTCATGCCCTCATCCCTTCCCTCGTCAGATCGGGCCACCTGCCTGATGACCTCTCCAAAGTCCGGCCTGTCTTATACATCATCGCGTTTGCAGCTCTTCTGGGAGTCATCTCCTATCTCGCCTTCGTGGGCGTCAATGCGGATCGCTCCTTCGGAGACGTTTACTCCCGCTGGTGGCAGTAACCAGCCTTGAAGGAAAACCGGACTTCGATCAGTTAACAGATGCCCACCACGATCAAAATACTCGTACCGATTGTAGGTCTTGGTGTTGGAGTCATCCTGGTCTTGACTGCCGTATTCTTGACGAAAGCCGTATTCTCCGAACCGTTCCAGGTATTTGGCATGGGCGCCGCTCCCGAGCAGCCCATCAACTTCCCCCACGACGTACATGTCGAAAAAGTCGGCATCGAATGCATGTTCTGTCACCGCACTGTAGATTCCAGCGGACCCGCCGGAATACCCTCCGTTGAGCAATGTCTCTTCTGCCACAAGGACTTGGGCGATGAGCAGTTCATCCTCTCCGGGAGCGAGGAACTGGAACTCCTCAGGTCTCACTTCGATAACGGCGACCCGATTCAGTGGAAACGAGTCCACCGCCTCCCCGACCACGTTCAGTTCCTCCATGAAGCCCACATAGGCGCCGGCATTAACTGCTCCACGTGCCACGGTGATGTGGGCGGCATGCAGGTGGTGGAGCAGGTCCGGGACCTGAAGATGGGAGACTGCGTTGACTGTCACCGGGAGAATAACGCCCCTACCGATTGCCTCACGTGTCACTATTAGACTTGGGAAGTGCACCTAAAGCGGTAAATTAAAATTGCCAGTTAGCCGAAGACAATTCCTAAAGATCGCCGGTATCTCGTCGTTAGGCGCGGTCATATTCAAGGCCTGTGGTTTCGATGCGAAAGAGAACCTCGTCGAAAGCCCGGTAAACCTCCCCGAGGACCTGGTAACCGGGACCGATAACTGGTACGCCAGCACATGCCGGCAGTGCCCCGCAGGCTGCGGCAACATCGTTCGCGTGATGGAAGGCCGAGCCAAGAAGATCGAGGGTAACCCCAACCATCCCCTGAGCCGAGGCAAGCTCTGCGTAAGAGGCCAGGCTGGAGTCCAGGCCCTTTATCACCCCGACAGGATAGCCGGGCCTATGCGCCGTTCCGGTCCCCGTGGCTCAGTTCAATATGAACGCATATCTTGGAACGACGCCGAGGCAGAGATAGTCCCGCGCCTCCAGAACGCCCAGGCCGACCGGGTGCTCCTGGCCACCGAGCCCCTCAGGGGTAGACTGGCAATGGTCACCAAGCGGTTTGTCGAAGCCCTTGGCATTCGACAACACTCCTTCGAAACCCTGGAGCGCTCCACTAACCTGAAAGCAGCGATGCGCCAGGTCTTCGGTGTGGAGCAGTTGCCGGAATTCGACCTGGAAAACACGACCTTCCTCCTCGGTTTCGGCGCAGACTTACTCGAAACTTGGCTTTCCACAGTCCGGTACAACCGCGGTTACGGTCATTTGCGACAGGGCGACAACCGAGAGCGCGGGACCTTCGTACATGTCGACAGCCGGTTTTCCATGACCGCCGCCAATGCCGACAAGTGGGTACCCGTCAAACCGGGCATGGAGGGCATATTGGCCCTCGGCTTAGCCTACGTAATTATCAGAGAAGAGCTCGGCGACAAGGCAGCGGCCGATGCCATGACCGGAGGCAGGGGCTTCGAAGCACTCGCCCCCTTCGCCCCCAACCTCACTGCCGAAATGACCGGTGTCTCGGAGCACGACGCCATTTATCTCGCCCGACGCTTCGCCAATGAGCAGCCGAGTCTCGCCATCGGCGGCGGCTCCGCCGGCGCGCACACCAACGGTGTTTACAACCTGGCGGCCATATATTCTCTCAACGTACTCGTCGGGAACCTGGGAGTGGATGGCGGCCTTCACTTCAATCCCTCGCCATTGTCTCCGGGCGCCGGTGGCTCCCTTCCCGACTCCACGTTCAAGGACTGGCAGGATATCGCCAGCGACATGGGGAATGTGGAACTCCTTATGGTTAGGAACGTGGACCCCGTTCACGGCCTGCCGGAGGACCTGGGCTTCCAGGAATCCATTGCTAAAGTGCCCTACGTCGTTAGTTTCTCCAGCTTCATGGACGACACCACGTCCCAAGCCGACCTCATCCTACCCGACAGCACTTATCTCGAATCTTGGGGCGACGACGTTCCCGACCCGGGCCCCGGCTACGAAATGGTTACTTTCCAGCAGCCCGTAGTAGCCCCGTTCCAGGATACCCGGTCCTTCGGGGATGCTTTAATCGGCATTTCCAGCCGTCTCGGTGGCTCAGTGGCCTCCGCTCTGCCTTGGACAAGTTTCAAGGAAGTTGTCCAGGAAAGCGCCCAAGAGTTATTCGCTCTCAACCGCGGCAACCTTACCCTCGATGGCAGCTTCGAGGCATTTTGGAACGGGCTGCTCCAGCGTGGCGTTTGGTACGACCAGAACTCCAGATCCAACACGAAGGTTGACCCCCAGCCCCTCCCCACGGAAGTCAATGCTCCCGTATTTCAAAATGCCCCCCACGAGGAGGGCATGAATCTCATCGTCTACCAGACCAACTCCATGCTGGATGGAAAACTGGCTCACCTGCCGTGGCTTCAGGCTACCCCCGACCCCATCACCACCGTTGTCTGGGATACATGGGTAGACCTCAGCCGCGAGGACGCACGTAGGATGGAAGTGAAGTCGAACGACATCGTAGAGGTCAGGTCCCAGTACGGTGCAATCGAAGCCCCGGTTTATGTAAACAGAGGGACGCCCCCAGGCACGGTATGCATCCCCGTTTCCCAGGGCCACTCGGCCTTCGGGCGCTACGCCGAGAACCGGGGCACTAACGTTATGTCGATTCTTGCACCTCTCACCGACCCCAACACCGGGGCCCTTGCCTATAACGCTACCAGGGTCAAAGTCACCAAGACCGACAGGCAGAGGACTTTGCCCAAGTTCGAAGGCGTAGTCGAAGCTTTGCCCGCCGTAACCACCGAGCTCATTCAGATAGCTAACGGAAAGGGCGGCTCTCACTAGCCGTACCCAGGAGGTAATCCTTGGCAGACCAAAACAAATTCAAGTGGGGTATGGTTATCGACGTCGACCGGTGTACCGGTTGTGAGGCATGCGTAGTAGCTTGCCAAGCCGAGAACAATATCCCCCTGAATGAAGAGGACAGGTTCCACCAGGGCCGCGCCATAGAGTGGATTCGCATTGAGCGCTACTGGGAGGGTGAATACCCGAACGTGAAGGCCAAGTTCCTTCCCGTCCTTTGCCAGCACTGCGACAACGCCCCCTGCGAGCCCGTCTGCCCCGTCTATGCCACCTACCACAATGACCAGGGCATGAATGTCCAGGTCTACAACAGGTGCGTCGGCACCCGATACTGTGCAAACAACGATCCCTACCAGGTGCGGTTTTTCAACTTCTGGGAGCCCGAGTGGCCCGAGTCCCTGGAAAATCAGCTCAACCCGGACGTTACCGTCCGCACTCGAGGTCTGATGGAGAAGTGCTCCTTCTGCGTCCAGCGGATCCGGCGCACGGAGCGCGACCTCAAAAACGATGGCCGAGATCTCAGGGACGGCGAATTGCAGCCTGCCTGCGCCCAGACCTGCCCCACCGACGCATTGGTATTCGGAAACATGAAAGATCCGGAAAGCCGTGTCTCTAAGCTCGCCAAGAGCGACAGACACTACAAGCTGCTCGAAAACCTGGGCACGGAGCCCAACGTGATTTATCTGAAGAAAGTGGAGCGTGATGGCTAGCGGCGAACACGAAGAGCTCCACTCTTTAGTCGAGATTGCGCAGCCGACGTCGCAGCAGGTCAACGACGACCTTCTCTCCCAGACTAACACCTTGGGGCAGCGGTTCAAGACTGCAACTCCCATATTCGGTGTTCTGGTGGCCGTGGGAGTCATCGGCTTCATCATCAAGGCTCTTGACGGCTTTGACGACCGCAAGGACTGGGGTTACTACGCCGCCATTTTCGCCTTCCTGTTCACCACTTGTCAGAGCGCTCTGCTTGTATCCGTAACCATGCGGCTGGCAAAGACTCACTGGCGCCGCCCCCTCGCCCGGGTATCAGAGCTCTTCGCCATCGTCGGTGTATTCAACCTCCTGATATTCCTTCCCCTCCTATGGACAATACCCGAGGCCGAAGGCCGCAACAGCATTTGGTTCGAGTGGCCTTGGGGCGCCCCCCACCTCCTTGATGCCCTCGCCATGATCTTCCTGGTCCTTAACGGACTTGCCCTTCTTTGGGCTTCCTCCCTTCCTGACATAGCGCTTTACGGGCGTAGGTACGGAGGCGTTCGTGGCGCTCTTGCCCGGCTCATGTCCAGGGGTTGGAAAGGCACTCCCCTCCAGTGGACCGTTCTCAAGAGCGGCCAGATTGCCCTCGGCACTTTCTACTGGATATTCCTTATAGGAGTCGTCTTCATCATATCTTCCGACTTCTCGATGGCTTTAGTGCCTGGCTGGATCGACGCCATATTCCCCGCTTTCCAGGCCATCACCTGTATCCAGGCGGGTGTCGCAACCACCATGCTCACCCTTTACCTGGTGCGACGCTTCGGCGGCCACGAGAAGTACATTTACATGGAAGTATTCTGGGCGTTGAGCAAGCTCCTGATAGCCTTCACCTTGCTCTGGATATACTTCTGGTTCGCCGGATTCATAACTTTCTGGTATGGCCGCAAACCAGTGGAGGAGAACGTCCTCCAGCTACTCATGATCGGGCCCTACCGCTTTGCTTTCTACTTGGCCGTGTTCCTGAGTTTCGTGGTGCCCTTCCTGATCCTCATGTGGAATTGGGTGCGCAAGACACCTGCGGGCCCGTCCATAGCCTCGGCGGTCATCATCTGTGGCGTCTTCTTCGATAAGCTGCGGCTGTACGTTGCCTCTTATTCCTTCACCAACGACGAGTTGGCAGCCGCTCTCCATCATGAGTCGGAATTCGTCAACACGACCTTTCCGGCCACCGGCGCCGATATTCCCCACTTCTTCGTGACTAACTGGCCGGACTATACCGACATTATGGTTATCCTCGGTGGCTTGGCCATGCCCTTCTTCGTCTATCTGATCGCCACCAAGTTTCTTCCAGTCATTTCCATCTGGGAAACTAAGGAAGGCTACTTACTGAGTTCGGTTAAGACCATTCTGAAACGCCGGTACCTGGTACTGGCCAAGCCTGATTAACAATCCCAACGCAAAGAGGTTAGCGGAGACTCTTAATGCAAGAACGAGTCCCTGTTCCCGATTCCGAAATAAATCGAGAACTCCTAAGCCCCATAGAAACTCACCCTAAGTGGTTTTTCATTACTGTGGCAGTTCTGGCCCTGATCGTGGCCACCGCGGGCGGAGCGTTGGGCTGGATGATAAATCAGGGTCTGGGCGTCACTGGCCTTAATCGGCCAGTGATGTGGGGCTTCTTCATCTCCAATTTCGTATTCTGGGTCGGCATCAGCCACGCCGGCGTTATGATTTCCTCGATCCTCAGGCTCAGCCAGGCAGAATGGCGGAGGCCCGTCACCCGTGCCGCCGAGGTCCTCACTATCTTCTCCCTGATGACCGCCGCCCTCTTCCCATTGATGCACGCTGGGCGGCCTTGGCGCATAGCCTACTGGATCTTCCCCTATGACTTCGCCAGAGGTATATGGCCTAACATACGCTCTCCCCTGGTATGGGACCCGGCCGCTATATTCACCTATCTGACTGGAGCCACGCTATTCGTTTTAATAGCCCTGGTCCCGGACCTCGCCGTAATGCGAGACCGCAACAAGGGTGTAAGGAAGCAGATATACGGATTCTTGTCCCTCGGGTTCCGGGGCACGCCACGTCAGTGGAGGCTCCAGGCCATCGCCGGAATCCTGCTCTCTGCGTTGATACTGCCAGTGTTCGTCTCAGTGCACAGCATTGTGTCCTGGGACTTCGGTATGGCTGTATCCGTCGCGAGCTGGCACACGACTGTTATGGCCCCCTACTTCGTGATCGGTGCCGTGCACTCGGGTGTATCGGCCGTAGTTACGATGATGGCCCTGCTGCGCTGGGTCTTCAAATGGGACAAGTTCATCCGTCCCGAACACTTCGACGGCCTGGGCCGTCTCCTCATTGTCGTCGGCACCGGCTGGTTCTATTTCTTCATCCTGGAGTTCATATTCGGCCTCTACAGCCAGGAAACTTCCGAGGTCACGCTCAGAAATATGCTGCTCTATGAGTGGCCGTGGAACTTCATGTTCTTCACATTCCTGATGACCTCATACTTCATCCCGATACCGATGTGGCTGTTCAGGGGAGTGAGACGCAACGTGTTGCTGATGTTCCTCACCTCCATCCTAGTCAACATCGGTATGTGGCTCGAGAGATTCTTGATCATCGTTCCGGGCCTGATGAGAAAACAGGAGTTCACTTTCGTCTGGGCCAACTACAGGCCGAGCGTCGTTGAGATATTGCTTGTTGTCGGGTCCTTTGCGTTTGTCACTATGATGGTGTTGCTCTTCTCCAAGGTCTTCCCTCTCATTCCTTTGTTCGACCAGAAGGAGGCCAAGATACTGGAGGCCACCACCAGGGTAGGCAGGCGTAATGTTCCATCCATCGTCAGAGAAGAGTAAGGTGAAGCCATGACCACATTTGTACCTAAAAAGAGCGTACTGGGGGTCTTCCCCAACGCCGATACCGCGGCTGATGCCGTGGAGGGACTCCAGTCGAATAAGTTCGACGACAAGGAGTTCGAGATAATGTCGGGCACGCCGTATCCCGAGGGCGCCTTCGGTGAGAAGAAGTCGTCCCACCGGCTGTACGTCTTCCCCTTCATCGGGGCAGCCATCGGCTTTACGGTAGCCATACTGCTTACCACCGCCACGCAGGTCTCCTACCCTCTCGTCACAGGTGGTAAGCCGATCCTCTCCATCCCACCCATGGCAATCATCACCTACGAAGGGACGATGCTCGGGGCTATAATCTTCACGGTTCTCGGCATCGTCTTCGAGTCCCGCCTGCCGAGAAGTAAGCTAGGCCTCTATGACGAGCGCATTATGGAAGGCTACGTCGGAGTCCTGGTAACGGCCCCCGAGGACCGGATCCCCGTGGCACAGAATGTGCTGAAGGAGGCAGGCGCAGAAACCATCAAGGAAGGCGAACCCGTCGGGGTCTGACGGAGGGTAACCAGGAGCGTTATGGAGTTTCACATCGGTATGGGGCGTAGCGAAACGATCCACGAGATCGGCCCATTGGCGCGCATCGCCGAGGACGCCGGCTTCACTCATATCAACTTCCCAGATCAACCGCCGCTCAACCGGGACGTGTTTCTGAACATGGCAATGGCAGCCCAAAGCACTACCAAGATATTGATGGGTCCAGGGATCGTTACCCCATATACCTACCACCCAGCTGTGATCGCCAATGCCACCGCAACCGTAGACGAGTTGTCGGGGGGGCGGGCGTTCGTCGGCATAGGTGCGGGGGGCAGCGCTGTAATGAGCATGGGCCTCAAACCGCGTCCCATGAGTGAGCTGCGCGAGGCGGCCCAGTTCATCAAGAATTTCATGTCCGGCAAGGAAGCGGAATTCAAGGGCGGAAAGACCCACTCAGAATGGATCAAGCGTCCTGTCCCAATGTACATTGCGATCGACGGACCCCGAGGCCACGAGATCGCCGGTGAATTCGCCGATGGCGTATACGTCCAAAGCGTACACCCCGACGTGTTCGAATGGAGAAAATCCCTAATTGAGCGGTCAGCTGTAAAGGCAGGCCGGGATCCCTCTAAAATCAAAATCATACCCTCGACCATCGTCTACATCACAGACGACCGCGAAAGTGCCCGCCGGGAGGTAGCCCCACAAGTTGCTTCCAAGCTCAGACGGGCCTTCCCCATGTGGAGAAGCAGTCACCCGGACATGGTGGCCCTGCGGGAGCAGCTTGAAAAAAACGACCCCGGGCTTGTGGATGAGATAATCCAGGTCGGGGACCGTATTAACGAAGTTTTTGACGAGCACCAGCACGAGAAAATCGACTCACCCCAGGCCGAGCCGGTGACTTGGAGGCTGATTGACTACTATATGCTCGTCGGGAGTGAGGAAGAGGTCTGTGAGCGGATACAAGACCTTAGGAATCGGGGGCTGGCCGGACTTATGCCCCTTATCTACACCATACAGGACAAGAAAACGATGATACAGGAGATCGGCGCCCGGATCATCTCCCGATTCGGAAACAACTAAGCATGAGAGCGTTAGCCGCAATAAGAAAATCGGGCTTCAAGTGGCCACTGCTATTAGTCATACTCGGCACCGTGGCCCTCGCCTGCTCTACGGGCTCCTATCCCGTGGACATTTTCACGGAGATGCACTACCAGCAGTCCTACCGCTCCCAGGAACCTCCGCGGCTCTTAACTGCCGAGGGTGCAGTCCCCTTCACCGACGAATCGATGGCCCTTCGCCCCGCCGAGCCTGCATCCCAGGTTGAAGCCCTCGTGATGCCAAACCCGATTAAGGCGTCTGACGATAACCTGGTCCGCGCCCAGCAGGTATTCACCCGCAACTGCTCCATGTGCCACGGCGTCTCCGGCGCGAGCGACAGTTTCATATCCGTGACCTTCACCTCCATGGGCATCAAGCCGCCCGCCAACTTCGCAGAGGCTGGCTCCATAACCCCCAATGGAAGCTCCGATGGCTTAGCTTTCTGGATCATCACGGACGGTCTCGGAAACATGCCTTCCTTCCGTCACCTCCTCTCCTATGAGGACCGGTGGGGAGTCATTCACTACCTGCGTCTCCTCTCCCAACAGGCCGGACAGTAGTCCCCATGTCCCGCTTCCAGGGAACGCACACCGGCGGCGTCCGGTTCCCGGCCGCTGTTGACGCCGCCCTCCAGAAGACCCCGTTCCTAACGGCCATCTTGGCCATCCTTATTGTTATGTCCGTAGCCGCTTGCGCCACTGAGCCCCCAACACTTGAAGAGCGCGCCCAGTCTATTGACCAGCGCCTCATGTGCCCAGTTTGTCCCGCAGAGACCATCGACCAGTCCCAGGCAGACGTCGCCATCCAGATGCGCGAGCTAGTCCGCGAGAAGCTTCGCGCCGGAGAGTCAGAAGACCAGATATTCAATTTCTTCGTCGACCGTTATGACAAGGGAGTCCTTGCCGAGCCTCCCGCAGAAGGCTTTAATATCCTCGTCTGGGTTATCCCACCCCTGGCCTTCCTGTTAGGTCTAGCTCTCATTTGGTTGGGGTTCCGACAGTTGTCCCGCTCCCCGCGCCGCTATACGCCGAGTTCCGGCATTGACTGGCAAGCCGATTCTGCAAGTTATCTTAGGGAGATCGACGAAGAGTTCGAAGCCTTCCGGCGCACCGCAGGCTCCGGTACAGCTCCCGGACACGGCCTTTAAGAGGGAGGTTTAACCTTGGCCGAGCTTGGAACCCTATCCCTCTTTTTCGCCCTAATATTAGCCCTCTACGCTTGCGTGGGCTCGGTATTCGGCGTCCGGAGAAGCCTCCCCGAGCTCGTTACCAGCGCCCGATACAGCGCCTACCTGACACCTCTCCCTGTAGCAATCGCCGTTCTCGCCCTCGTGGGCGCATTCCTCTCTCGGGACTTCGATGTCAAGTACGTCGCCGAGCATAGCAACGCGGCTATGTCCCGCGCCTACGCTTGGGTCGCCTTTTACTCTGGCAACGAGGGGTCAATCCTATTTCTCGCCGCAGCCCTCTCCATCGTTGCTGCTATCGCCCTTGCCTTGGCCCCGAGGCTCCACCAAGCCAGCCTCGCCTACACCTGCGGTATTATCACTGGAGTCCTCGCCTTCTTCCTGGCCGTGCTCATCTTCCTGGCCAATCCTTTTGAGACTACTGCCGTCGCCGTCCCCGACGGCCGGGGTATGAACCCCCTTCTCACCCATCCGGGCATGTTCGTCCATCCTCCTATGTTGATGACCGGGCTCGTCACCGTCTCCATACCCTTCGCCTTCGCTATAGGTTCCTTACTGGCAGGGAGGACCGGAGATGAGTGGGTGGATACCGGCAGGACGTGGGCCCTCGTCTCCTGGGGCATCCTCGGCGCCGGCCTGCTGCTCGGCGGCTGGTGGGCTTACACGATACTGGGGTGGGGTGGATTCTGGGCATGGGACCCGGTGGAGAACGCCGGCTTTATGCCGTGGCTCGTACTGACCGCCTTCGTTCATTCGATAATGGTACAGAAGAGGCGGGGCATGTTCAGAGTGTGGAATATTGCCTTGATCAACGTGGCCTTCACATCCTCCCTCCTGGGTATGTTCATCAACCGTGGTGGCCCGACCCCCTCCGTCCACTCCTTCGCCGAATCTGTCCTCGGCTGGGTGTTCCTCGGCTTCATGGTTGTTACCGCACTATTCTCTTTCGGCGTACTGTTCCGCCGCATGTCGCTCCTACGCAATGCACAGCAACTGGAGTCCAAGCTTTCCAGGGAGACCGCGTTCCTGGTCAACAACCTTCTCTTCCTTGCTATCGCTTTCGTCATTATCTGGGGACAGATCTTTCCGGTTATCTCGGACACTGTGACCGGGGTATCCATCACCGTCGGGGAGCCTTTCTACAACCGGGTCAACGGGCCCCTGCTCCTGGCTGTCGTGTTCCTCATGGGCATCGGCCCCCTGATTCCCTGGCGCCGGGGATCATTGACCCAACTCCGTAGAGCTCTGTTAATCCCCTTCGCCACTGCCCTTGCCGTTTCCCTCATCCTCATCGGGTTCGGTATTACCAAGGCTTTTCCCCTTCTCGCTGTCGGGCTTTCGGTTGCCGTGGCGGTGGGAATCTTCCGTGAGTGGTACCGTGGAACCAGGGCCCGACACCGCGGCGGAGAATCCTACCCTGTGGCCTTCCTTCGCCTTATCTCGGCAAACCGACCCCGCTATGGAGGCTATGTTGTCCACCTCGCTATCGTGATGATGGCCCTCGCCATAGTCGGCACGTATTTCTTCGACACACAGAAGGACGTCCGACTGGCCGAAGGGCAAAGCGCTGAGGCCGCCGGATACACCATCACTTATCTCGAAACCGAGCAGAGGGACTTTCCGGACCGCACACAACGCATTGCGAGCGTTGAAATCTTCGACGAAGACGGCGAGTCTTTAGGGATTTTCAAGCCCGAGCAGTCCTTTTATCCAGCTTTCAGCCTGCGGCCCGCCCGTGCCGCAATCCGCTCCACTCCTCTGGAGGATGTCTACATCATCCCCAACGATTTCTTCCCCGACGGTACCGTCGGATTCCGCATACTGGTAAACCCTCTTGTTATGTGGATGTGGGTCGCCGGACCCATAATGGTGCTCGGCACCCTCATAGCCCTGTGGCCGGGAAGACGCGCAAGTCGGGCCCGGGCGCTTGTACCAACGCCATCCATAAACCCGGCATACGCGTCGGCATCGAAGTGAGGAAGGCCGCCTCGTGGTCATAGCCATCGGCGTCCTTCTGGCCTTAGTGTGTCTGGCGGTAGCAGCTATTCCTTTTCTCAAGTACCGCCACTCTCGCCAGACCGTAGACCCTCTTCAGGTGATATCTGAACTTCAGACCCAGCGTCAACGCCTCTATAAGGAACTCCTCACCTTGGAAGAAAATAGCAAAAAGGGCGCCGTCCCCGAGCCCGAGTTCAACGCCGTCTCCCTGACGCTCCGTCGCCGCGCCGCAGAGAATCTCTGGATTCAACGCCGTTGGGAGGAGAGATTGACCGACCTCGACCTGGCCATAGAGCAGTTGATCTCTCTGCAAAAGCAAGGAGTTTCTTCCTTGCAAGACGCTAAGACCCCTGAGCAAGGCCAAAATGCCAGACTTTGTCCCGAATGCGGGGCCCAGGTGCCTATAAACACCCCCATGTGCCCCAAGTGCGGCATCCAGCCGGAGAAAACGCAACCGGCTCTCTAGCGCCGGAATGCATTGCAATGCCCAGCTATATGAAAACTTTGTCAATAGCCTTAACCCTGGTCCTGGCGATGCTCGCAATTGCTGTAGTTCCAGCTTCGGCTGACGAACACTTCATTAACGGTCGGGTAGTCAACCAGACCCCCGGCGCCGAGCTGCCATCAGGCCTACAGGTCGTCCTGACAATCTTCGAAGAAGGGACACCCATAGGGCGGCTCACGGCGACAACCGACGCAGATGGCGCATTCGCTTTCGAGGACATCCCCCGGGTCCTGGGGCTCCGCTACCTCCTGCAGCTTCAATACGAGGGTGGCCAGTACCAGTCCGAGCTAGACCCTGCGTCATCGGAGCCCGTGCAGATTGTCGTCTACGACTCCACGTCCGACCTAGCCTCCATCTCCGTCCTCGACGATACCATCATGGTGACCCTGGAGCCGGGGCAGTACGAGCAGTTAACTGTCCGGCAGGTTGTCCGAGTCCGCAATGAGACCCTGCAAACCTTCATACCCTCCTTTGGGGATCCCGGCGCCGGCATGATGAACTTCCTGCGAGTCTCCATGCCTGCCGGTTTCTCCGAGATGACCATTAGGAGCGACCTCCAAGGGGGTCAGGTAATACCCGTAGACCGGGGTGTGGGCATTACCACTGCCGTTCCTCCCGGCATTCACGCCATAGTATTCTCCTACGCCGCCCCCTATGATCGGTCGGACCTCATCTTCGAACCCCTCTACCCACAGGGCGCAGACATGGTGCGTGTCCTGGTGAGAGAGGACGTGGGCCTGCTAATCGGCGTCGACCTTCGAGAAGAGGCCCCCGTCACCGTCTCCGGCAGCAGTTTCAGGGTCTACAGCATCGGCCCCGTCCCCATTGGCAACCGAGTCACTCTCGGATTCACCGATCTTCCCCAGGCCCCTTGGACCACCACAATCGCCGATGCCTTCACGACCCAGTGGGAAACTACGGCGATCATACCCGGAGTTACCGCGTTGATTTTCCTCGTATTCCTCGGTTACGCTTGGAGGCTCCAGAAGCGAGATACTCGCCCCGTCGACCCAATGGCTCTTACCGCCAACATACAGAGCCAGCCCGACCAGATGGAGCTCGTACGCCAGATCGCCGGTCTGGACGAACGGCGTGACCGTGGAGAGACACAGGACCCCGCCTACGAGCAGCGCAGGGCTCTCTTAAAACGTAGGCTTCTTTCTCGAGCGTTAAAGGACGCCTCCTCGGCCTGATTCCCCAGCACCCGAGACCTGTCCAGAACCCGAAAGGTCATTCACAGTGTGGGACCTCTTCGACATCCTGGCCCTCATAGTACGATCTCTCCACGCCGTTTCCTCTGTCTTGTGGATTGGCGGCAGCATCTTCTATCTCATTGTCCTCAGACCCGCGCTCCGGGATGCGGAGAAATCAGGAGCCCCGCCGGGCAGAATAGCATCCCGTCTGGTAGCTCTCCACTTCAGGGAATGGGTACACGCGTCGATGATAGCGCTGCTGGTGAGCGGCGTCATCCTCACCTTCGACCGGCTCACCGAGCCCACGGTGTCGGCCCTCTACATCGGGGCCCTTGCAGCCAAGATCAGCATAGCATTCTGGCTCTTCGGCATCGGCACGGCCACTTACAGGAAAAAGCTGATAGAACGGAAGCATGAGGCCGGCGACCCGGAGGAAAGGAAAAGACACCTCGCCTCCCGTTGGTTGCAACCTCTCGTTTCCCCGTCGATGATCGTGTACGGGGGTCTTGTAGTAATCATCCTCAGCGATTTACTAAACGCCACCTTCATCAAGGGCATCTCCTGACGCACCATCCCTGCCCTCGACCCTATTCCTTGAATCCCCGTGCCTTACCATCTATCATTTAGTAGTTAGTGACGCCCATCACAACTATGAGTGCCAACGCGACCCCACAATCTCCCGCCATCCAGACCCGAGACCTCACCCGAAAATACGGTCGTGTCACCGCTATAAATAGCCTGGACATCACCATTGAGATGGGAGAGAAGGTAGTTCTCGTAGGGCCTAACGGCTCCGGCAAGACGACGCTAATCAAGCTCCTTTCCACCCTCATCAAACCCACGTCCGGTGACCTATTCATACACGGATACGACGTCGCCAAGCACGACGCCGCTATCAGGTCCACCATTGGCGTCGTCCTCCACGAGCCCCTCCTTTATGGTCGGCTCACCGCTGCTGAAAACCTCCGCTTCTACGCGAAAATGTTCCACGTTCCTGATGCTCAACAGAGAATCGATGCCCTGGCCGATCAGCTCGACCTCACCGACCTCCTCAAGACCCGGGTCGACGTGCTATCCCATGGCCAGCGCAAGCGCGTCTCCATGGTCAGGGCTGTCCTCCACAATCCGGGTATTCTCCTCCTGGATGAGCCTGACTCAGGCCTCGACAGCGCCGCCCTCCAACGCCTCTTCGACTTCTGTAACAGCCAACCGCGCACCATCATTATGTCGACACACAATATCGACAACGGCCTCCGGGTAGCTGATCGGGCTCTTATCCTGAAGAGGGGCCGAGTGATCATGGACTCCGGCGTGGAAACGCTCAAGCGGGATGTTATAGACACTAGATACGAGGCCTTGGCCGTCGGCTAGTCTGCGAATCATGTCCTACTGGCAAGCCATAGCAGCAATAGTGAAGAAGGACCTCCTCGTCGAGGTGCGGGGCAAGGAGGTTGTGCTTGCCGTCAGCTTCTTCGTTCTGCTCATGGTCTTCACCTTCAACTTCGCCTTCAGACCAGGGTCGGTGCCCACGGAGATCATGACCCCCGGCGTCCTCTGGTTCACCTTCCTGTTCGCCGGGATGCTCAGCTTCCAGCGCGTTGTCAGTTCCGAGCAGGAGAACGGTTGCCTGGACGGCCTCATGCTATGTCCCTATGGCCGGGACGTAATCTTCATCTCGAAGACCATCAGCAGCTTCCTATTCGTCATGATGGTCGAGGCCATCGCCATCCCCATTTTTGCAGTGGTCTTTAACCTCTCCAGCGTCCCCATCCAGCTTATCCTGATAATCCCCGTGGCCACTCTCGGCATAGCAATAGTCGGCACCTTCCTAGCGGCCCTGTCCATGAACACCCGACTCCGAGAAGTGATGCTGCCCATTCTGATGATTCCCCTGGTAGTACCTGCAGTCATCGGCGCGGTGGAGTCCACCGGGGACGCCTTCGACGGCGCGGGGTGGGCCGCCGTTCAGCCCTGGATCTACGTACTCATCATCTTCGACGTAGTATTCCTGGTAGTCGGCTTTCTTACATTCGAGCACGTGCTGGAAGAATAGGCATTACGTATGGAACGCACTATAAATGCCCCATCTCGCCGACGCAGGTTCACTTGGATGGACGGTTTGTTCGCCCTGACCGCCATCCTGATGACCATCAATTTCTACTTGATCTTCCTATGGGTCCCGAAAGAGGCGGTTCAGGGCAACGTCCAGCGCCTCTTTTATCTCCACCTGCCCGTCGCCTGGATTTCTTACCTTGCCTTCTTCCTTGTATTCATATTCAGCGTACTTCACTTGCGAAAGCGGAGCGCTAAGTGGGACAGGTGGGCATATTCCAGTGCAGAGCTGGGTGTTGTGTTCACCTCCGTGACCATAGTTTCAGGCATAATTTGGGCCAAGCCGATCTTCGGCGTCTGGTGGACTTGGGACGCCCGGCTCACGACAACCGCCCTCCTATGGCTCATCTACGTCGGCTATCTCATGGTTGGGTCTTACTCCGAGTCCTCTGAGAAGTCCTCCCGATTACGGGCTGTCGTGGGCATCATGGGCTTCGTGGTAGTCCCGATTAACTATCTTTCCGTCTACCTCTGGGACACTGTGCACATTAAGCCGATAATAGGCGGCGGTGAGGAGGCCTTCCTCAGTTCCGAGATGTATACGACGTTGATGTTCAGCCTGGTCACTTTCACTTTGCTGTTCTTCGTCCTGCTGAAAGTTAGAGTAATGTTGAGAAAGAGCGAAGAGACCGCCGCCGGTCTCGACTCCTGACCCGGAAGAGGCGCTATGGAAGATAATTTCGGATACCTTTTCGCCGGTTTTGCAATAGGCTGGGGGATCTTCATGGGCCTGGCGTACTGGATCTATAGACGCGTTGTCCGCGTCGGCCAGGATATCGAAGAGATGAAACGGGCTGGCATCCTCCGCAGCGACGACTAACCTATGGCTACAGACTCCCGCATAGATCCCGCAATCGAGGCTTATACCCCCTGGCTCTCCCCTCGCAAGAAGACCATCGTCGGGGGAATAGTCCTCATTCTGGCCCTTGCTACCATCATTTCTCTCATTGCCTTCAACGTCGGACAGGCTTTCCTGGAAGTGAGCGAGGTACAGCAACGAGGCTCGATGATCCATGGACAGGCCATCAAGATCAACGGCATCATCGTACCCGGCTCCATCAAATACGGCGACCAGGAAGACGTATCCTTCCAGGTGCTGGACGCAAAGAAGAAGTCGGGCGAACCGCTGGATGTGACATTCGCGGGCGTACCTCCCGGACAGTTCGACGTCCCGTCTGTAGAGGTCGTCCTGGAGGGCAGCCTGGAACCCGACAATATATTCCACGCCACCAGCATAATAACCAGGGAGTCCCGCCAGTACATACCGGTCACCGAGCAAGAACCCAACTGAACAAAAAGGAAGAGAGCTAAACACCCATGAAAGCAGTACAGCTGATCACGAGCGGCGACTACCAGTCCCACTACCTGATCGATGACCATGAGTCTTGGAAGGAAGAAGTGCAAGTCCATGAAGGCTACGGGCTCGACAGGTTCGAATACCGGGATATCCCCCGCCCAGAGCCCGGTCTCGGTGAGGTCGTGATCCAGATCAAGGCCTGCGGCCTGAACCATTTGGACGCCTGGGCCGCCAAGGCTCCCAGGGCAGCAATCAGGGAGAAACCCATAGTTCCCGGAGCGGATATGGCCGGCGTCGTGGATCAAGTAGGACCGGGAGTCACTGATATCTCCGTAGGGGACCGGGTAATGGTCTACCCCGGAGTCAAGTGCAACAGTTGCCGATACTGCCTGACAGGCCGTGACAACCTCTGCCCCAACAAGCCTGGTTTCGGGAGCGGATGGAACGGAGGTCTCGCCGAGTACGCACTGGTACCCGAGCACAGCATCATCCCCGTCCCCGACTCCGTATCCCTTATAGACGCTGCCTCCATGCCCATAATCTTCATGACCGTCTGGCACATGCTGGTCACCAGGGCCCGAGTCCAGCCGGGTGACATCGTGCTTGTTAACGCTGCGGGAAGCGGCGTGGGTATTGCCGGGATTCAGATAGCCAAGCTGTTCCACGCCCGGGTGATAGCCAGCGCCGGCTCCGACCCCAAGCTGGAAAAGGCACGCAAGCTCGGAGCGGACGACGTTATCAACTACTCCACCTCCTCCATCAAGGAAGAGGTAAAGCGCCTCACCGACGGCTATGGCGTCGACATCGTAGTAGACAGCCTTTCAGGAAACCTGGCAGAGGAGAGCATCGAGGCACTTGCCGTAGGTGGCCGGTTCGTCAACTGCGGCTGCACGCTGGGCAACTGGGCAACGGTGAACGTAGCCCGCATGCTGTTTAAGGAGACTTCAGTACTGGGCTCGGTGATGGGCACCCATCAGGAGCTCGTCGAGTGTCTGCGCCTGGTCTCGGAAGGGAAGCTTCGCGCTGTCATCGACCAGGTGTATCCCCTGTCGAAAGTCCGGGACGCTGTGGCTTACCTATTGGAGCGTCGGGTATTCGGAAAAGTGATGGTAGTCCCCGACAGCCAGTACCCACCCTCTGAGTCGTACTCCACGTTGGACTAGCGCCGAAGCCCCACGCGTCTCACATGAGACGCGTGGGCATGGGTGTATCACCCTGCTTGAACCGGTCGACGGAGAAATGTTGCCAGGGGATGGAAGACTTCCCATCGACTATTAGGTCTGCGGTCAGCTTACCCGCCACCGGGCCCAGGCCAAACCCGTGGCCGCTGTACCCCATGGAGAGGAATAGGCCCTCGGGGCGCCCGGCCGGTCCGAGCACCGGCACCAGGTCCGGAGTGGTGTCTATATACCCTGCCCAACTTCTTTCGATCTGAAGCTGGCGCAGCTTGGGTATCAATTTGCCGGCCGCATTAAACTGACGCTTTACCTTATGCAGAGCCTTTCTCGGCTCCTTGCCGACCGGCGCGACAATCGTGGAACGTTTGCCCCGCAGCGAGGCCAGGAAGAGCTTGACGTCGTGTTTCAACAGCTCCATGTCCACCCGCATGGTTATGCTCTTGCGCTGCTTGATGAGCCTCGGGAGCCACACTTTCAGGTCTCGAAGGTCGTGCAACGATAGTTCATGATAGACGTCCTGGCGTCGATAGCCGTTGCTCACCCGGACTGGTCCTGAGGCTGTCTGCCTAAAGCAGTAGTAGCCACCTCTCACGAATTGCTCGATTATCGGCGGGGCAGGCCCAGTTTCTCCTTGCGACAGTGTTACTATCTGTACTGGAATGTGGACACCCATCCGGTCGGCGAGACGGTATGCCCAGACGCCCGCAGCAAGAACCACGACGCCGGTCTCAATCTCTCCCTGAGTAGTCTCGACTGACGTGACACGGCCTCCCGTGACGCCTATGTTGGTCGCCACGCAGCCGGCACGGATCTCGGCGCCGTTCTCCCGGGCAGCGTTGGCAAAGCCGCTGACCACCCTGGTCGGGTTCACGTGACCCTCGTCAGGGGAGAAGGCCATCGCCTCAAGGTGGCCTTCCACCACCGGAAACCGAGACTTGACCTGCTCTTTGGTCAGCATCTCCAGTTGGATGCCCCCGTCGCGCGCGGCCTCCACCATCTCCTCGAAATACGGCATGTCCTCTGCAGACTCGGCAGGCAGTAGCCGGCCTTTCTTGACGTACTCGATATCGTAGCCGATGTCTTCGCTGAGGCCGTCGTAGATGGCAAGGCTGGCCCTAGCCAGCTCGAACTCCCCGGCCTGCTTGCCCAGCAGTCCCACCGCTGCAACGGTCCGCCCGGAGGCCTCGTAGGCCACGTCGTCCTTCTCAAGCACCACCACGCGTTTGCCCCTCTTGGACAAGTTGTAGGCTATGGAGCAGCCGGTTATTCCGCCGCCTATTACTACGGCATCAGCCTTGGTTAACATTCGAGCCCTTTCTCAACTCTGCCTGAAAGTTGGACTGTCATCGGGACCTCCACGCAGCCATTGTTGTACAGGGGGCAATACACGCAGTCCTTTTCAAGCTTGGGAATCGGGACGGTGGCCCTGGCGAACCCCATCCCTTCGAACGCTCCTGAAGCATAAGTCTGGGTCAGGGTGTGAAGAGTATCGTAGCCCTTCTCCCTAGCCGCCTCCTGGCAGCGCTTGATCAGCTTGGATGCGATACCCCGGCGCTGGAATCGCTCCTCTACGGCCAAGGACCTGAGCTCCGCTATTCCGTCGTACTCTATGAGAGACGCGCAGCCTGCGAACTCGCCCTCGATATCGGCTATGAAGAACCGGCCCTCGGCCACCAGGCCCCGAACTTGATCTTCACCCACCGGCAGGAGAAACCCCTCCGCCTCCTCCCCCGAGTGCCGGAACCGATAAAGCTCTATCAGGCGGCTTATCGGCACTACGTGCTCGGGGCCCGCTTTCGATATCCGAACGGACTTGGTTGCAGTCATGTCTTAAGCTTGGCTTCGTCTCACATCAAGCGCGGCGGAACCGGAGTCTTTCCTTCCGCAAACCGACTCGGTCTGAAGGAATTGATGTCGACCGACGTCCTTCCATCGATGATCAGGTCTGCCAGCAACTTCCCAACTATCGGCCCTACCGCAAATCCGTGACCGCTGAAGCCCGTCGCCAGGTAGAACCCCTCAATTCCCTTCACCGGCCCGATGATGGGCAGGAAGTCCGGCGTCATGTCCACGTAACCGCCCCACGTTCGAGTCAAACGCAGTCTCTTCATTTCCGGCACCAGCTGGCCTACCAGCTTCAGTTTGCGGGCTATGTTCTCGGGTTGGGGTATCGGCTCGGTCCCGACAGGGGCAGGGTCACCGTGTCCCTTCCCGGTCACCTTCCTGACCAGCGCTGCAAAGTCCAACTTGAGAATGTCCCGGTTCAACTTCAAGGAAACGTCTCCCCGATACTTGAGTAAACGGGGAATCCAGACCGCCAGGTCCCGCAGGTCATGCAGCGACAGGTCGTGGTAGACATCCAACTTGCGGTAGCCGCCCGTGACCCGGAACGCCCCCGATGCCGTCTGCCGCGATCCATAGGTCGGGCCTCTCAGGAAGCAGTCGAAGAGGCGGGGAGCGGGTTCCGTCTCCCCCTGCACGACCTTGATCAACTGTATAGGCAGCTTAACGCCCAGCCGGTCGGCGAGACGGTAGCCCCAAACACCCGCCGCGTCCAAGACCACGGGAGTAGAGATCTCACCACGATTCGTTACCACCGAAGCGACCTTACCGGCCCTCGTAACTACCTCCGTTGCGAGACAGCCCGTAACTATCTGCGCACCGTACTCCCGGGCAGACCTGGCGAAAGAATTAACCACTTTGACGGGGTTCACGTGCCCCTCGTGAGGGGACCATGCAGCCTTGATGAAGGGGCCTTGCAGGAAGGGCCACTTGGCTCGGGCCTGGGCAGCATCGTACCACTGGATTTCGACACCCGACTTCTCTGCCCCCCGGACCATCTCCTCGAACAGCGGGATGTCTTCTTCGGTGTTGGCGATAACCAGCCTGCCGCCGTTGATCAGCTCGATATCCGTGCCCAGCTCGTCGTTCAGCCCGAACCAGATCTCCATGCTGGCCTGGGCGAGGGCGAACTCGTCGGGGTGGTGTTTCCCGACCAGGCCGACAGCCGCCATCGTACGGCCGGAGGCCTCGTGGGCGATATCATCCTTCTCGAGGACCACCACCCGCCAGCCGCGCTTGGCGAGCCGGTAAGCCGTGGAGCACCCGGTGATCCCCGCTCCGACGATTACTGCATCGGCTTCGGTCGGAAATCTGTTGTCCATTCGGTGACTTTAACAGCACGACTTACCCCATTCAAGACCGTTTATTCGTTTACCAAACCATGCTCCCCAACCCATCCCCTCAACCGTGCCATCCCGATGCCTTTCACTCTGTCATCCCGAGGCCCCGCAGGAATCTGGGCCTTGCCCCCTCACGTCTCTCACCCCTCCCTTCCCCTATCCGTCATCCCTCCCCTCCATCCCCGTGCGGGTCCGCTCATCCTGTCGCAGATCCGCTGAGGCGGGAGGCCCTCGAAGGGTCGAGCGGGGGCGGTCCCACACTGCCACCTCCCATCCGTCTTTCCTGCGGAGGCAGGAATGTGGATTCACATTTCAAGTGCAACACGCTTTCAAAAAAGATCTCTGCCGGAGTCCTGTAGCCCAGGCACTTGCGCGGGGTATTATTGTAGGCCTGAATCATCTGCGTAAACCGCTCCTGCGGCAACGTCGCCAAGTCCGTCTTGCGGGGCAGTGTCCGCCGCAACCGGCCTATGGCGTTCTCCACCCCTCCCTTCTGCCAGGGGGAGTGGGTATCGCAGAAGAAGGTCTCGATGCCCAGTTCGTGGAGCCAGTAATGGAGTGCAAACTCGGTCCCGTTGTCAAAGGTCACCGTCCGGCGCCATTCAGGCGGCATCTGACCGAGCACCTGCGACATCGCACCGGCGATGGGCCTGGATGCCTTGCCAGGGGGCCTGAGCGCTATGAGGATGCGGGAATAGCGTTCGTGCATGGTCAGCACCGCATGTCCATAGGTACTGAACAGCATCAGGTCCGCCTCCCAATGCCCGGGAGTGCGGCGGTCAGCAGCACTCTGGGGACGCTCGGCAATCGGGCGCCGCATAGCCATGAAGGAGGCAGGACTGCCCCCTTTGCGGCCTCGCCAGCCCCGCTTCGACTTGGCTCGAGGTAGGTAGTGTCTCCACCCATAGTCCTTCTTCCGAGCCATCTGGGCGTATATGAAGCGGTAGATGCTCTCATGGGAGATGACCCTCTTGCCTGACTCCATCGCCAGCCGACCCGCCACCTGCTCCGGAGACCAGCCCTGCTTGAGCCGACAGAGCACCTGTTCCCGCAGACCCCTGTCCCGCTCCAACCGGGAGCCCTGCCAGCGCCGGGCATGGGCCTGCTGGTCCGCATACCTAGCCTGGTATCCCAGGGTTCTTGAACCATTGCGCTTTAGCTCCCTAGCCACTGTAGATGCCGAGCGATCCAGACTTGCCGCGATTTGGCGGACCGAGTATCCCGAGGCTTGTAGTCGGGCAATCTCACACCTCTCTTCAATGGTGACATGTCCATAACTCTTTCCCATGACAACACCTTAACCGAGTGTTGCACTTCGTTTGTGAGTTTAGAGAATCTATCCCTCCTGAAGGCGCACCCCCCCGCCGAGCCGGGACTCCCCTCCCCCGTAGGAGCGGTTCGCGAACCGCCCTGACCTCCGCGAAAACTCACCATCCGCCTCTGCCGCATCAAGCCACGTCCCCCAAATGTGACACCAACCCCTTGACACAACTGGAACGTGTGTACTATTATTCTTCTCGACTGGCCCGTCACACACCCTAAACCCAAGGAGGAACCATAACCCAGGGGGAACCACATCCCCGGCCCCCGAGGACTCAACGTCCCAGCCCATCCCAAAGGGCGGCCCACACGCCGCCTCACGGCTCAAGCGAAAGCCGCCATCTCCTCATACCATTGGCCCCGGCTCACCCTTCCCCCACCAACCATCAGGCGATGGAAGGTCCATAGACTATAAGCGGCAAGCCCTGTCCAGGGGCCCCTGCCGATACAACGCCCCCCTCATCAGGAGCGTATACGTCGCCCTCACAGGCGAATACACTGACCCCGCCAATGGCCGGGCTCAGATACAGGGCCATTGAGCCCATAACCGACTCCCCCGCCGACGCCTTCGGAGAGGCACGCGCACCCCTCGACGGCTTCGAGTCACGCTCCCATTCCTCCGCATGGTCGAGCACTTCTGGTGGTCGGGACGCCCCACACCGAGAATCCCTCGGGTCCCCTCCACATCCTCTCAGAAGCTAGGGGCTGTCCTGTGCAGGCAGTCGACGCCCACAGGCACCGGCACAAAGCCTAACCGCCTCCCTGCCCAACACTCTCGGACCTTCCATCGCCTTCCCCCCAACAAACAAACCAAAACCCATAAACCACCACCATAACTCTATATCCCCTCCCCCGTAGTCGCCCCGGAGCGGGAAGGTGGATTCACGGGCTGGGGTGCCTTCCTTGACCCCGCCCCACCCCTGTGCTACAAAGGGGCCGCTCATGGACAAACCATCCGTCCCACGTCCCGACATCGACGCCATACTCAATCCCGGATCCATCGCCGTCGTCGGGGCGTCAACCCATCCCGCCAAGCAGGGTCACACCTACGTAAGCGCTCTCCGCGAGTTTGGTTTTCAGGGCCAGGTCTACCCCATCAATCCGAAGGCCGAGGAGGTGGCCGGGTACACCTGCTACCCCTCTCTCAAGGACGTGTCCGGCCCGGTGGACTATGTCATCTCCGCCGTGCCCGCCTCCCTTCTCCCTCAAGTCATGGAGGACGCCCGCGGCAAGCAGGTCAAGGGAATCCACCTGTTCACTGCACGAATGGCCGAGATGGCCACCGAGGAGGGACTCGCGCTGGAAGCCGGCATCATCAGTTCGGCAAGGGAGCTTGGAGCGCGGATAATCGGGCCCAACTGCATGGGCCTGTACAATCCCGGTCACGGCATCTCCTTCAGGCAAAATCTTCCGAAGCAGCCTGGCCGCGTGGGATTCCTCAGCCAGAGCGGCGGCAACACGGTGGAGTTTGTCTACCGCGCCTCACTGCGGGGCGTCTTCTTCAGCAAGGCTGTGAGCTACGGCAACGCCGCCGACCTCAACGAGTGCGACTTACTGGAGTATTTCACCCACGACCCTGAGACCTCGATCATCGCCTGCTACATAGAGGGCATCAGGGGCGGGCCCCGCTTCTTTGAAGTCCTTTCGCAAGCTGCATCAGTAAAGCCCGTCGTGTTGCTGAAGGGGGGTAGGGGGAAAGCCGGGACACGTGCGGTCGCCTCTCACACAGCCTCCCTCGCCGGGTCTATACAAATATGGCGGTCCGCCGTGACCCAGGCTGGGGCAATCTGGGCCGAGACGATAGAGGAGATGACCGATATAGCGGTGGCGCTGCGCTTTATGGATAAGCCTCGGGGCCCGAGGGTCGGGATTATCTGTGGGGGAGGGGGCAACACCGTCCACAGCGCCGACATCTGTGAAGCCGCAGGACTCACGGTCGAGCCTCTGCCTGAGTCCGCGCGCTCGGGGTTCAAGGACCATCTCCCCGACACGTGGTTCCACACCAGCAACCCCTTCGATCTATCGGGCATTATGTCGAGCGACGACCACGGCATGACCATGCCGCTCGCCGTGCGTCTCATGGCCGAAAGCGGGGCCTTCGACCTGATCCTCATAGACCCCGACATAGATTTTCACTTCGACCATCCACTGGCTCGGGGGCGGGTGTTCCGGCTGATGGAGATCCTCACCAAGCTGCCCCATGAGATCAAGATCCCCGTAGCAATGATCATCCGTCCCGGGGACGCATTGGAAGAATGGCGCTGGCGCGCCGTCACCGAGCTTCGACAAATGGCATGGGAGGCGGGTGTCCCGGTGTACAACTCGATGCCTCGGGCCGCCGCCTGTATCACTAAAGTCCTGGCCAGTCCCGGGCACTGAGCCAAGAGGGACAAATCGTCCCTCTCCCCGATTCCCTAGCGCCGCCCGAATTCCTTTTCAAGCAGGCTGGAGCTCAAGTGCACCAGCGTGGGCCTACCGTGAGGACATGTGTGAGGGCTGGCTGCCTGCTCCAATAGACGCACCACCTCTTCCATCGACGCCTGTTGCAGCACGTCGCCGGCGCGAATGGCGCTGTGGCAGGCTATGGATGCAGCCAGCCGCTCCTCGCTTTGCTCCGGGGAGGCGGGATCGAGCAGGGAGTCCAGGACGTCCAGAAAAGCCCGGTCCGGGGCTCGGGCCGAAAGCATTGCTGGTACTGCCCTGAGCACGTACGCCCCATCACCGAACGGCTCGACGTCAAACCCGTGCCCTCGAAGCAGTTCCTCCACCTGGGCCAGGCTTTCTCTCTGCACAGGTGACAGGTCGACGGTTGCAGGAGCCAGCATCCCCTGTACCTGCACTCGCTTCTCCGACCGTTCCTTGAGCGCCCTTTCGAAAAGCACCCGTTCGTGGGCGGCGTGCTGGTCTACCAGGTACATGCCGTCCGGGCCCTCGGCCACTATGTAGGTGTTGCTGACCTGGCCGACCACCCGCAAAAGCGGCAGCGTGCTCTTCGTGAACATCGTGGGAGCGGTTGGCGTATCGTGCGCCGGAAGTCGGGGCCCCGACGCCCAACCCAGAAGATCCGACCCCAGCGGTGTCTTCCTGTAAGAAGTGTCAGGTGTGTTCCCGAGGAAATTAGTGGCGAGGACTGCGGAATGCACGGGGCTCGATTCGACTAGTGCCTGTCTGACCACCCGCTGGACAAGGGCGAACATCTCCCGGTCCTTCTTGAACCTCACATCAGCCTTGGAGGGATTTACGTTTACGTCAACATCTTCCGGAGATACCTCGACTAAGAGAACAGCCACGGGCCTACGCCCGACCATCAGCAGGTTCTGGTACGCCTCTTCCACAGCATAATTGAGCCTCCTGTCCTGGATCCATCGACCGTTCAGGACAAGGGTCACGTAACCCGTCTGGGCTCGGCTCACCGTTGGCGGGCCAGCCAGGCCCTCGATTCTCCCAACACCATCCTCCTCGCCCGACAACTCCAGCATTGCCGCGGCCGTGTCCGCTCCATAGACGCTGGAGACCGCTTCACGCAGGCCGCCGGCGCCCGTGGTTGAAAGTGTTTTACGGCCATCGATGGTCAGGCTGAACCTGACCGAGGGCCGAGCCATCGCGTAGCGGGTGACCAGATTGCCGATGCGCCCGTTTTCCGTGGCCACGGATTTCATGAACTTCAGCCTGGCTGGGACGTTTTGGAAGAGGTGGGTCACCCGCACGGTGGTGCCCCTAGGTCTGCCCACCGCTTCCCTTTTCATTAACTCGCCAGCCTGAAGCCTGACTCGGGTCCCGGCCTGCTCACTCTCAACTCTCGTTAGCAGCTCCGTGTCGGAAACTGACGCGATGCTGGGCAGGGCCTCCCCCCGGAACCCGAGGGTGGCGATCTTCTCGAGGTCGCTGCTGGAGGTGAGTTTGCTGGTGGCGTGTCTCAGGAAAGCTATTTCCACGTCGGCGGACGGGATGCCTGCACCGTCGTCCACCACCCGTATGAGCTTCAGCCCCCCACCCGACACCTCCACTGCGATCTGCGAAGCCCCCGCATCGAGGCTGTTTTCGACAAGCTCCTTCACCACGGAGGCCGGTCTTTCCACCACCTCCCCGGCGGCGATCTGGGCAGCAGTCTCGGGGGTGAGTACCCTTATAGCCATATTCCGAGCCTACTCCGCGCCCCGGCCTTTCTTGGCCTCTTCCTGCAGCTCGTAGAGCTTGAGTATGGCGTCCCGCGGGGTCATGGATGCGATGTCGATTCCCGCGAGCTCCTTTATCACGGGAGAAGACTTGGCGGGAAGGGAGAAGAAGGACATCTGCCACGGCCCCGAGTCCTCGCTCCGCGGAGCAACACCCGGCGAGGGCCTTGCCCCGTTTTCCAAATGTTCCAGCACCCGAGTTGCCCGGTCTATAACGGTTCTCGGTATCCCGGCCAGCTGGGCCACGTGAATCCCGTAGCTCTTGTCAGCGCCGCCCGGGACCACCTTGTGCAGGAACACCGCCTTCCCATCCTCCTCAGCCACCGAGACATTGTAGTTGACTATCCGTGGAAAGGTGTCGGCGAGCTTGACCAACTCGTGGTAGTGGGTGGCGAAGATGGTCTTGGCTGAGGCCCGGGAGTCGTTATGGATGTGCTCGATCACCGCTTGGGCGATGGATAGGCCGTCATAGGTGCTCGTGCCCCTGCCGATCTCGTCCAGGATGATCAGGGACTTGGGTGTCGCCATGTGAAGGATCCTGGCCGTTTCCAGCATCTCGATCATGAAGGTAGAGCGGCCCGTCGAGAGGTCGTCCTGCAAACCGACCCTCGTGAAAATCCGGTCAACCAGCCCGATATGAGCGCTCTCCGCAGGGACAAAGCTCCCGATCTGCGCCATCAGGGTTATCAGGGCGGCCTGCCTCATGTAGGTGGATTTCCCCGACATGTTGGGCCCCGTAAGCACGATGATCTGCTGCTCCTCGCCCGTCAGGTGCAAGTCGTTGGGGACGAACACGCCCTCGCCGACCACCCTTTCCACCACCGGGTGCCTGCCCCCGACTATGCTGATGACCCCGTCATCCGCCAACTTGGGGCGCACGTAGCCGTATAGGGAAGCCACCTCGGCGAGGCTACTGAACAGGTCGATCAGGGCCAGGGTCCCGGCCAGATCGTGAATCTTGACCACCGAGCCCGCCACCTGGGCGCACAGATGCCGGTATATGGCCTGCTCCAGCTCTTCAACTTTCTCCTGCGCTCCCAGGATTAACGCCTCGAACTCTTTGAGCTCCGGCGTGACGTAACGCTCGCCGTTCACCAGGGTCTGCTTACGAATGTACCCCGCCGGGACCTGTGGCAGGTGGGACCTGCTGACCTCCACATAGTAGCCGAAAACCCTGTTATAGCCCACCCGCAGCGATTTGATGCCCGTCTTCCGACGCTCGTCACGCTCCAGCGCGGCGATGAATCCCCTCGCCTCCGACGAGGCGTTCCTCATCTTGTCCAGTTCCGCATCAAACCCCACGCGCACCACCCCGCCTCCCCCCACCATCGTCGACGGTTCGTCCATCAGAGTCCGCGAAATGAGGTTGACTACGTCTGTGCAATCAGGCATCAAGTCGAGGACCCAAGACACCCCGTTCAGCCCCGCGTCTTGGATGGTCTGTTTGATCTCGGGGCCGAGTTCCAGGCCTCGCTTCAGAGCCATCAATTCCTTGGGGTTGGCGATGCCGCGTTGCACACGCACCGCCGTGCGTTCCACGTCTCCCACCTTGGACAGCAACTTAATTACGCGTGCCCGGCAAACCCCGTCAGCGTAGAAGGCCTGCACCGATTCCAGTCTCCGGTCCAGGGCCTCCAGGTCGAATAAGGGCTGCCCGATCCACTCTTTGAGGAGTCGGGCGCCCATCGGCGTGCTGGTGCGGTCGAGCACCCAGAGCAGGGAGCCCTCCACTTCGTCCCGCCAGGCGCTGCGGAACAGTTCCAGGTTACGCCGCGTCTGCGGGTCCAGGACCACCGTCTTGTCCAGGGAATAGGTTGAAGGGCCGGCCAAGGCCCTCACCGCCGCCTTCTGAGTCGCCCTCAAGTAATCGACCAGCCCTGCCGCGGCCCGAATGGCCAGCGGCAGGTCCTCGCAGCCGAAGGACTCCAAGGTGGTCACGCCGAAGTGCTCCAGCAATACCCGCTCCGCTTCATCGCTGTCGGATGTTACCGGCCCGGCGCGGGTCACGGGTGACGGGGGCCATGCAGGCTCGGGAGTAACGCTCTCCGGTAGGAGCAGCTCGGATGGTGCGAGGCGATCAAGCTCGGGGGCGAGGGCGGCTTCGGGGAACTGGGCTACTCGGAACTCGCCGGTGCTTATGTCGGTATAGGCAATCCCGGCCTCGGGCCCGTCCGGCACCACCGAGACCAGGTAGTTGTTCCTCTTGTGGTCCAGGATCTCCGGCTCGACTACCGTGCCGGGTGTGACCACCCTGACCACCTCCCGATCCACCAGGCCACGGGCGAGGCTGGCATCGCCCACCTGTTCGCAGATGGCGACCTTAAAGCCTCGGTTAACAAGCTTGGCAAGGTAGCCGTCCAGCGCATGGTGGGGCAATCCAGCCATCGGGAAGCGCATTCCACGGCCCATCTCCCTAGACGTCAGGGTGATAGCCAACTCCTTTGACACGATGCGGGCGTCCTCGTCGAAGGTCTCGTAAAAGTCGCCCAAGCGGAAGAAGACCAGTACGTCGGGATACTGTTTCTTGATGCTGAGGTATTGTCGTCGGATGGATGTGGCGCCCACGGGAACTCCTTCAGGTTATTCTACCCGGAACGGGGCCCGCCACAAGGGACTTAGCGTCGCTCCCTGATCCAGCGCAACGCAGGCTCTTTATGTCCCTATTCGCGACCGGGCTTCACTTGCTAGCGCTTGCTCTTGCTAAAGAACGCCGCTACGAACAAGAGGCATCCTAGTAGAAAAGTCAGGCTTGCTGCCAGTCCAACAGCATCGCGCGACAACACGCTTTGGGTGATGAACAGCGCGCTGCAAACGAGGAAGACCATCCATCCTGAGAACTGAAAAAACCGCTCCAACTGGTGGCCTCCTGCATAGCCGTCAGGACTGCCGACTGGCAACTATAATTGGCAGCAAAGCGGCCTGGTGAAGCTACGGTTGCTGAAACCGCGGTCTATCCAGCGGCGACGGGCGTCAACTTGGCCACCCTAGCCCGAGACCCGCTCCGGGGAACGACCGCCGACGGGGGCCGGTTGAGGCTCTGCACCAGGGTGTCGGTGTGGGGGATGGAGATCTGCATGAAGCCGGCGGGAACGTATTCGCACACCCGGGCCACCGCCTCCGAGGCGCCGGTCTGAGTGATCACCTCAATCTCGTCCCCGTCGCTTATGCCGCTGGACGCGGCATCCTCAGTGTTAATCATGGCCCTGGTTCGGCCATCAAGCTCCACCACTCCCTTGATTTCCCGTATGGTGCCGCTCAACACGAAGAACGGGTAGTCGGGGTTGGAGTCTACCGTGTAGGAGCCAGTCTCGAAGGCCGAGAGCAGGCCCTTGCCCCTAGCGATGCCGTCTGAGTGCAGTACCGGGGTGCCGGGGTGAGAGGCGTCGGGGCACGGCCATTGGAGCCCGACCACACCCAGCCGGCCGTAGCTGATTCCGCCGTAGGCCGGGACCCGGGAGCTTATCTCTTCCATCACCTTGGCAGGGCTTTCGTGATCGAACCCCGAGGCGCCCATCCTCACCGCTAGAGCACTCACCACCTCCGACACTGTCATCGACTCCCCAATGCGCTCCACAACTCTGTTAAGTCTCTGCACTCGGCGTTCTGCGTTGGTAAATGTTCCGTCCTTCTCTGCGAAGCTTGCCGCAGGGAGCACCACATCCGCTGCCCTCGCTGCATCGGAGAAGAACAGATCGTGGACCACCAGGAAATCGAGGGAAGACAGGGCCTCGGCGTCCAGGTCGGGCGCCTCTCTCTGGCTGTCAAGGGAAACGAACAGCGCCCGCAATCCGCTTTCGCCACTACCTTGCACCATCTCCCCATAGCTTAGCCCCGCTACCGAGGGAGCATCGGAGCCGTCAGCCAGGGACGCGTGGCCCGGAAGCATCGAGGGTACGCAACCCATGTCGGTGGTCCCTTGGCTGTTCGCGTCCGACCTCAGCGGGTTCACCCCCGCCGACGCCTTGCCGACGTTGCCCGTAATCAAACCCAAGTTAGCCGCGGCCCGAGCAATTACGGCGCCCGGCTCCACAGATCGGGAGGTGCTGAAGAACAGAGCCGCCGGCTTCTGACCAGCGTAGGCCCGTGCAGCTTCAAGCAGCAGACCCTGCTCGACTCCCGTGAGGCCGGACAGACCTTCAAGGCTCAAGCCTGCCAGCGAGCCGGTCAGCGCGTCCAGACCTTCACATTGACCATCAATGAATTCCTGGTCCTGCAGCCCCTCGTCCAATATAAGCTTGGCCAGTGCAGCCAGTACGGCCGCGCCGGTCCCGGGCAGGTGTCGGAGCCAGATTGTGGCCACGAGGGCCAGTTCAGTCTCGACCGGATCAATGACTATGAGAGTCGCGCCCCGGTTGACGGCCTCCTTGACCTGAATGGCGGCCACGGGGTGGTTCCAGGTTAGGTCGCTGCCATAGACCAGGATGCACCGAGCATCCCTCATCTCGCGGAAGCCGTTGGTAATTGCACCCACGCCAAGCGTCTCGCCCAGGGCCGAGACACTTTCTGCATCGCACGTGGTGTCCGTGTGGTCGATGTTGTTCGAACCCATCACCGACCGGGTGAACTTCTGGAGTAGGTAGTTCTCTTCGTTGGTGGCCCGTGGCGAAGCCAGAGCACCGAAGGCCGACCCTTTGTGCTCGGCGAGTTTGCCGGCGATCAGGTCCAGGGCCTCGTCCCACGTGGCCTCGACAAGCTCTCCGTCTTTTTTGATATAGGGCGTGGAGATCCGGTCCTTGTTGTGGACGAACTTGTAGCCGAACTTGCCTTTACCGCAGGCGTTGCCCTGGTTCGCGGGGCCGCTAAGGTCAGGTATGGCGCGGATAACCCGGCCCTTCTTGACCAGCAGTTCAAGTTGGCATCCCACGCTGCAGTTGGAGCAGATTGTGGTAACCGATTTCTCCGGCGCGCCCGACCATTTGTGGTCTTTCTCAGTGATTGCCCCAACAGGACAGACATCGACGCAAGCGCCGCAGAAGGTGCACCCCGAGTCCGACAGGGAACCACCAAGGGACGTGCCTATGAGGGTCCGGTCACCACGTTCGATAAAGGTGATGGCATTGACGCCTTCTATCTCGTTGCAGGCTCTCACGCAGCGCCCACAGACGATGCACAGGTTCATGTCGTGGTCTATGAAGGGGTTGGACGTGTTCAGGGGCTCGTGCCGGTATTCGTAGGGCAGGTCCGAGTCCTTCATCTGAAGGTGGTAGACCACGTCCTGCAGCTCACAGCGCTCGTTCTGCGGGCAGAGCACGCACCGGTCGACCACGTTTGCATGGCGCAGACAGATGTCCTGCGGGCCGCAGTGGTCGATACGCGGGCAGGTCAGGCAGCCGTGGGGATGCTCCGAGAGGATCAGGTCCATGATATTGTGCCGGATCCCGTCTATCGCCTTCCCCTTCGTCGTCACCACCATCCCGTCCATTGCGCCCGTGGTACACGACGCCGGAGTCCCGCGCATCCTCTCGACCTGGACCACGCACATCCGGCACGCTCCGAACGCCTTCAGGGTCGGGTGCCAGCAGAGGTATGGGATATAAATTCCCGCCTCCCGAGCGGCCTCGATGATCGTCTGGCCCTTTCTGGCCTTGATCTCCCGTCCGTCTACTGTAAGCGTTATCTCGTCCACTACTGTTACCTCTAACCCGGTGTGCTCAGGGCCGAGCATCGGCCCGCGGGACACACCTTATGGATAATATGAGCTTCCAGCTCGCTGGCGAAATACTTCACCGCCGACTTTATCGGGTTCACCGACAGCTGGCCGTGGCCGCAGAGGGAGGTTAGCAGGGTGTCGCCCATCGCCAGCATCTTATCTACGTCGCCCTCTTTCGCCCGGCCCTCCGTCATGGTCTGGAACATATCGAGAATGTGCTTGGTGCCGAGCCGGCACGGGAAGCACTTGCCGCACGACTCCTCGTTGTTGAAGTCGGCCAGTATCGAGGCCATCTCCACGGGGCACGAGCTTTCGTCGCCGACAATTATCCCACCCGACCCCAGGATCGCCCCTCTTTTCGCCATCTCGTCAAAGTCCAGGGTTACGTCAATCTCCGATGGCCCGAGGAACCCGCCCAGCGGCCCGCCGGTCTGGAGCAACTTGATCTCCTTGCCCGGGCTCACTCCCCCGGCCACGTCCTCAATGACCTGACGCAAAGTTAGGCCAAAAGGCACCTCTGCCATTTGGGGCCTGGCGACGTTGCCAGTGAGGCAAACTATGGCCGTACCCTTGCTTCTCTCCGTCCCGATTCCCGCGAACCACTCACCGCCCCGCCTCAGTATCTCCGGGACGTAGGCATATGTCTTCACGTTGTTTATGTTGCTCGGCTTGCCCCACAAGCCCACCTGAGCCGGGAAGGGAGGCCTGGACCGCGGCATCGCCCGCTTCCCCTCGATGGATTCCATCAGTGCGGTCTCTTCCCCCGCCACGTAGGACTCGCCGGTCAGGGAAACAGCTATGTCAAAATCGAAGCCGCTGCCCAGGATGTTCTTTCCAAGCAGCCCGTCCCTGTAGGCCTGGTCAATCGCCGTCTGCGTGGTGCGGATAACGTCCCGGTGCACACATCGGATGAAGACGTATCCCTTGCTGGCGGCGGTCGCATAGCCTGCGATGGTCATCCCTTCCAGTACGGTGTGAGGATCGCTTTCAAGGAGGCCCTTGTCGTTGTATGCGCCCGGGTCTCCTTCCTCGGCGTTGCAGAGGATGTACTTGGTTGGGCCCGGGGCCCCGGCCAGGAACCTCCATTTCATTGCCGCCGGGAACGCCGCCCCACCCCTCCCCCTCAGCCCCGACTTCAACACATCTTCAATCACATCCGCGGGAGCCAGGTCCGAGAGGCACCGGTCGAGCCCAGCGTAGCCACCGTTGGCTATGTATTGGTCGATTTCGGATGGATCGATAGTGCCGCAATTCCGCATTGCGACCCGGACCTGCGGCTTGAGGTCGGGGAGGTCGAAGAGCTTGGGAAGTCCGTCTACCGACACATCGCCCCGGACAGCGAGAGCGAGGTCGGGCCTCGGGTTGCCACCAACCAGATAGTCCTTGACCAAGGTTTCGGCAATCTCTGGGGTAACGTTTGAGTAGGTAATACGGGGTCTGCCGGGCGCTATTACGTCGACTAACACCTCGGCGTAGCAGAGGCCAATGCAGCCGACCTGGTGCACCCGCGCCTCGACCCCGCTTTCGGCAATGGCCTTCTCGAAAGCTTCCACCACCTGCAGGCCACCCGCCGACCGGCCGCAGGTCGCAGTGCCGACGAAGATCCGGGCCGGGTTTCCCTTCATCAGGGAGTCCCAGTTGGCATCGGCGCGCTGTTTGAGCTGCTTGTAGGCTTCCGTCATCGGGCTTTCTTTATGATCTCGACTGCGGCCTCGGGGGTGAGGTCACCGTATATCTTCTCGTCGATGATGGCCACCGGGCCGTGAGCGCAGGCGGCGGCGCAGGACGTTCGCTTCCAGGTGAATTCTCCGTCGGTAGTCGTGCCTTCCTCTTCCATCCCTAGCTCCTTCTTCACTGCCGACATGACCTCCAGCGAGCCCCGCACGTGGCAGGACGGGCCCCAGCACACCTCCACGGTGTGGGTGCCGGGAGGCGTGAAGCGGAAGTGGGTGTAAAAGGTGGCTACGCCGAAAACGTCGTTAACCGAGGCGTCAGTAAAGTCGGCGATGAGGGGGATGGACTCGGAGGGTAGGAAACCGAACTCCTCCTGGACGTGAATGAGGGATGAGAGAACGGTAATTTCCTCTTTGACCTGTCGATCAAGGGCCTGGGTGACTTTATCTGTCGTAGAGGCCGTTGGCGTCATGTGAGGTAGTGTCTGCTCGAAGTATGAGGCTGCGGCTTATTATGCCCTACCCGCGCTTGCCGTTCAAGCGGGGCAGGCCTATCCACTCCGGTCCTCCAGAACCAGCTTTACGATCCGCTGCCCCAGGCGCACGGAGTAGTTGGTGCCTCGGTCCTCAGGATAGATCTGGGTAGTGTTCGCGAGGTAGAGGTCTTTTATGGGAGTGCGGTGCGCCGGTATCTTCTCGCCGTAGTTCGTCGTCACTATGGGTTGAGCGGCCTCTTCACGGTGATAGTAATACTCCTCTATCCACGACTCTTCGAACTCGGAGTTGAGGCGTTTCAGGTGAGGCAGGTACTCGGCCATTAGCTCTTCCCGGCTCATCGAGTACATCGGGCTTTCCTTGCCGAGGTAGTTGCTCAGATAGACGAGATGCTTGCCGCCATAGTGTGACTTGTCGATGAAGTTGGTGTGCTCAATCACTGCCAGGAAGGGTGTCTTGTATCCGCTTATGTTCATCCAATATATGTGGGAGAGGGAACGCTTCAGCACCATAACCACCAGGATCGCGGCGTGGTATTTGATCCTCTGTAACGTCTCCGTATATTCCTCCGGGAGCTCGGGGACGAGTCTCGGGAATAGGTAAGACGGCGTGGTGGAGATAATCAGGTCGAAGTCCTCGTATGCCTCCCCACCCCCCGGCTGCCGGATCTCCAGCCCCGTGGCCCGGTTGTCCTTTACTCTCACACGGGTCACGGGTGTAGAGAGATTGACCTCCCCTCCCATCCCCTCAATACGTTCCGTGAGCACCTCGAACACTTCTCCGAAGCTGCCCATCGGGTAGCCAAGCCTCTCCTTCTGCATACTCTTGTCCCGGGAGGCGACCCTCAGGTAGATCTTGCCCCACAGCCAAGCCATGCTGACGTCGTCGGCGCTCGCTCCGAACTTGCCCCGCAGAAGGGGGCCCCAGACCACATCGTAGGCCTGCCGTCCGGCCCACTTTATTACCCATTCTTTGGCCGTGACTCCTTCGAACTTCTTCCAGTTGGAAGTCTTCTGAAGATAGAGTGTCACCAGCCCCAGCCGGATGCGGTTAATGAGGCTCAGGGGCTTGAACTTGAGCAGGTCGAAGGGGGTCACGAAGTTGTAGATGGTCCCTTCATGGTAGAAGCCGACCTTGGACTCAATCCAGGCCAGCTTCTCTCCGAGGCCCAGCTCGTGGATCAGGTCCACCATGTGGGTGTCGCTCTTGAACAGATGATGGTAGCCGCGCTCCAGGCGGCCGTTGCCAACGTCGAATGTCGAGGCCTGTCCCCCTACGAAAGGAGCGGCTTCATAAACCTTCACGGAGTGGCCCTTCTTAAGCAGCTCGTAGGCTGCGGCGAGGCCCGCTGCCCCGGCCCCTATCACACCTATTTTCAATCCTCGGTATCTCCTTCTCTCGATATTCGGCCCCCGGCGCCTGCGCCCGAAGTGGCGGGCCCGCCTCGCACCAACTCCATCAGAGAGCGGTGTTCAAACCACAGATACATTATGCCCGCGACGACAACCGGAAGCCACAGCACCACGTGAAGCGTCGCCGCGTACGCAACCGAGACCTCGGGGCTGTACCCGAAAGAAACGAGGGTGATCTTTATCGCCCATTCGAAGGTGCCGACGTTGCCGGGGGCCGCGGGCAGAGCTCCCACCAGGTTCGACGTAGCCGTCACCACCATAGCCAGCGCGAAGGATACGTCGAAGTCGTTCCCGAATGACAGTGTGATCAGGTAGTACATCAAGGATTCCATGATCCACACCGGCAGCGAAAGTATGAAGATGACCAAGACCTTCTTGGCACTGTCCAGGGAACCCAGCCCTTCAATAAAGGTC
The DNA here is from genome assembly GCA_965222055.1 of Dehalococcoidia bacterium. Lineage (GTDB taxonomy): Bacteria > Chloroflexota > Dehalococcoidia > Plut-88900 > Plut-88900 > Plut-88900. The sequence goes on along the minus strand of CBDCTF010000007.1, from coordinate 1,188,532 downwards.
TCCGCCAACCCCTGGACCCCGACCCTAAACCGGGCCGGCACGAATAGCAGAAGCAGTCCTATCGCCCGATTCGTCAGGCCGGGTCTCATCGTGAGGGCTATGAATACCACTATCGCCCCAACGAACAACACCAGCACCACGGCGCTCCCCCCCACCCTTGCCCAGGACCACTCTCCGGTGTCGTTCTTCAGCAGGTCGGCCAAGGGCAGGAAGGGCCAAACTACCAGGATGAAGAATATAAGGGTTAGCCCGTCGAATACCCGGTCCACGCCCACAGTTCCCAGCGCCGAGCTGGCGCTCATCCGCTCGCGTGTCGACAGGTAGTACGACCGCGCCACCTCTCCAAGTCGCACAGGCATGATATTGTTGGCCATGTATCCCACAATCGTCACGGGATAGAGCCGGGCCATCGGGACGTCGGCCAGGTGTTTCATCAGGTACTGCCAACGCAGTGTCCTGAACCACAACGACCCGAAATAGACCGCTATGGCCGGAGCGACGTAAAGGTAGTTCGCGCCCTTGAGGGCGTCAAACGTTTCCGAGTAGTCGATGCGGAAGAGAAAGAGGGCGAGGAAGAGGGCGCTTACAGCCAGCCCCAGCCAGACCTTTTTAGACCTTAGCAATGGCTGGTGCGCCTTGGTGTGGAAGTGATTTCATAGTAGACGGGCGTCCCCCTAGGCCCGCCCAGTTAGAACGAAGTGATGACAGTGTACCCTCAATTATAGGAAGGCAGTCTACTGTGAGCAACTTGCAGGTCAGGGCCCGTGCTCATTCCTCCTCTTCCTGTTCAAACGGTACAGGCCCTAAACGGAAGAATACCACCGAGTCCTCAGAGTCTATGGGCTTGTCATCTGCCAACTCCCGGTACAGGAAAAAGTCCCACCACTGCCCCCACGCCTCGCCGCTGCCCAACGCCTTTACGAACCTATCGAGTGGCAAGGGGTCCGACCCGCTCTTGTAGGTGGCGAACTCGGGGAACCACGCCCGATGGCCTATCCGTTCACCTTCCCCGAAAGCGTCCAGAAACTCGGCTGAGGCTGCCTCGTTTCTGTAGTGCATGACAATGACCTCGGCTTCGGGCTCGGCGTTCAGGGATGCGCAAGTGGAATCGGAGGTGTTGCCGTCGTAGCACGGCCACTGCACCTTCTCGTAGTCGCGCAGATACCATCTCCACGGGTATCCGAACCCGCTGGTCCTGTCGATAATGATGGGCAAGTCATAGCCTAGCCCCGTCTCTATAGCCCGCTCTTCGATGTTGGCCATAGTCCGCGTTATGTCGGGTGTGGTCTGGGTGTAGACCAGTATCTCGATGGGGTAGTCCCCCGTCCCCGGCCTGCCAACCCCATATGACGCCTCCACCCCCACCCGCACCGAATGGAACCCGACCAACCCAAGCGCCAATATTCCCACAACCGTCACTGCCAACCGGGCATCGAAGCGCGGCTTCCAATCGACTCGGGCCAACGCCCTTCCAACAAACCTCGCAGCGAGCAGCGTGATAGGCAGTGCAGTGTGCACCATGAGCCACGGCATCTTCTCGCCCGCCGCCGAGTAGAGGATCAGCGTCGAAGCGAGCCAATAAATCAGGAAGACGTCGATTTTGTTATCTGGGGTCAATGACTTGTACGCGATCACTGATAGGGCTGCGAAGAGTACAAGGGCATTCAGTGGCTCTTGAACCGTTGCTATCGAGTTAAAGAAGTCGACACTCGTAGCTTCGAACAGCCGCGGAGCCGCCCAGTTGAAGGCAAGCAGAAGAAGGGCGCCCACGTTGGCTATCAATAACCTGCTCCGCAGGAAGCCCCTGTCAAAGGCTGCTCCGTACGTAACCAGGACGAACGCAGCCCCGAGCAGCATCATGGCCCCAATGATAAACCGGATATCCGGATTCTCCGGCATCCAGTACGTGTACAGGACAAGGGCCCCGGCAATAGCCCAGAATATTCCCTGGTAGAGCAGCAGGCCCGGCTTCAGCGCCGCCTTCTGCCTCAACAGCAACCACGCCCCTCCTATAAGCACGATGATGAGGGCCAGAAACTCATAAGTCGCGGTCATAATCAGGTAGTAGTACCACGGCTGCGCTCCCCGCCTCACTTCTTGCTGCGCTACCCAGTATCCCAACGACTGCCACAGCCCGCTTCCCAGCCCTTGGCCCGTGTTCGTAAAGAATGTCGTGAACAGGACTGCGAATATCGACCAAAAGATAACGCTGGATATCAGGAACTTCTTGCGGTCCCACTTCAGTCCTATGAATATGCTCGCTGCGAATAGGTAGATCACGATGCCCACGGCTATCGCCAGGCTCACGTTGCCGGAGGGCGCTCCATCAGGGATGCCAGGCACGTGGCTTTCACTCCCGCCGCCATACCCGTTTGGGTTGGCGAGGGTAAGGCCGAGAGGCTCCTGAAAAATAGCCGCCGCCGCACCCATCAGGGGCAGTGCGAGCAAGACCAGCAGCAACCAGGGTGTTCTCCGGAGGTCCCCCATCAACCTCGTAGTATCGATAAATCTTCCAACGTCCAATAATCGATTAAGTCGGGACCTTTGCAGCATCCACAACCAAGGCAGGACTCCCACGTACACCCCTATAACCAATCCCAGGGAAACAAGGCTGAAGGTTGGGTTGACCCTCCCGAAAACGTCGTATATGTCGAAGGACCATAGGATGGCAGCGACCACCCAGGCCACAGCTAGGGTGAAGACAAGCGGGTAGGGCGCAATCCGAGGCCAGAGCCATCTTGCCGCGTCGGATACTCTATCGAGGGTTTCCCGAAGTATACGCGGGCGCCACTCTCTGCCTCCCTCATTCTCAGACTCTTCCCCGGTTTCCCACCCCTCGCGCCCCGCCTTTAAAGACAGCAGGAGAAAGAATCCACACATGATGACCATCAGGATGAACGTGCTCTCCTTAGTTGCGAACGCCATGCCGAACAGCGCAGCGGCACCGTACAGATACCTGGCCTTTCGGCCCGAGGTGTACTTCCAGAGGCAGATGGCCAATCCGAGGGTCCAGACGGCCATGTAGGCGTCGTTACGGGCGAACCGGGTGAAATACAGGATGGTCGGGGAGAGGAGGAGCATGAGGCTCGCAATCATGCAGGCCCAGCGGCCTAAAAAGCTCCGCAGGAAGAATGGCAGCCCCACGAGCACGACTCCGAACACCGCCGCCAACCCTCGAGCTGTTACCTCGCTCTCTCCGAACAGGTTGAAAAACATATTAAGGCCGAAGAACTGGAACGGGCCGTGGGTCAGGGGGTTGTGCTGGTACGCATTCAGAAAGCCCAACGCGAAAAAGGTGTGGATACTCTCGTCGTGGTGCATGGCCCGGGTCCCGAGGTCCCAGAACCTCGTCAACACCGCCAGTGCCATTACCCCGAGGTAGAATGCGATTTCCCAACCCGGTAGTCCCTTTAGCCACATCTCCAGGCGCGCACTCATCCCGGTTAGGCGACTTCTCGGCTCGTCGGCGGACATGCCGGCGTTAGCCTCTATCTGGCTTGGCCCAGTCAATTCTCTCTCACCCTATATATGGTGATCTGTCCGCTCTCGAATGCGCGGTCCATGAACTCGTCGAAGGTGGCTGTCGTGTCCAGGCCATACACGTCACGCTCCAGCCTACCCACATAGACATATTCGACGCCGTATTTCTCAAGCAAAGCCTCGACCACCGAGACATCCCCTTCCGTATAGATCGATTGCACGTCCTCGGCCCTTTCCCGGAAACCGCGTCGGCTCCCTCGCCACTGTTGCTCGTGCCCTGCCCAACCGAGAATTGTCGGCACACCGGTGCGTCCCGAGATTCGCGCATAGTCGAGCCTGTAGTCTCCGCCGGGTGTGCCCCGGTCATCGACGGCCACGGCTTCCACCATGACCGACTCGGGACCTGAATCTTCCGAGATGAACGCCAGGGCTCGGGCCTCCGGGGACTCGGGGCCGCCGAGGAACGCCAGGCCGTTAAGGGTCGGGTCTGCCGAAAAAGAATTCGTCTTGTTGTTCAAAGCGCCCAGAGTAAACATCGCCGATGCAACGATTAGCAATCCTATCAGTCCTAAGGCCACCGTGCCCACAGTTCTTCTATAGATGCCCGACCAGTCCCATCCCGACGCCAGGTAGTAGACGCCGAACGCCGACGCCGCGGCTAATAGTATCCAAGCCTGATAGTAGAACTTGAATACCGTGTTCATCCTGTTGCCGAAAACGTCCACGATTCGAAAAAGTTCCGGGCCGAGTGTGGCAAGCAGGCCCGCGAATACCAGGATGAGGGCGAAGGTGGTTGAGACCCGGCTCTCGGCGCTGGCGTTCAGCCCGAGCCTGAGAATCAACCACAGGGCCAAGCCAAGAACCAAAAGAAGAGGAAGCGTCCCCAGGAATCGCCGTCCGACCTCCGCCAGACCTCCAACCCCGTCCCCATCGACAAGGCTGATGAGCAGCACGACTGGCGCCCACACCGCAAAGGGGGCCAGCACCAGTAACGTACCTGAGTCCCACACTCGTTCAACGTTGGTTCTGGACCGGAGGTAGCGGAAGGCCAAGGCCAGCAGGAAGGGGACGCTTATGAGCAAGAAGAGCCCCACAACCAGGAAGTAATGGATGTATCGGGTGTGGACGCCTTCCACGGGAAGCACCCAGGGGAACAGGGGCGAGGGCCTATCCCCGAGGTAGAACGGCAAGTACAGGATCACCACCGCAGCCACCAGGGCCCCGGCAAACAAACCCCAGCTTTTTATCTGTTCGCGGCTCCACCCCACCCCCGACCAGTGATTCGCGATGAGCGTCGTCCCCAGGAACAACCCGAGCCCCAGTGGAAGGTCCCAGCTGTTCAGGAATCCCAATCCTCCGATACAGAGCGCTATTACCACGAATAAGGCTTTATTGTCCCGTACCCATCGCAGTCCAAATGTCTCTCCCGATGCGAGAGTTCGCAGACCCAGGCCCAAGGCGAGAATCACGAACGGCAGCGACATCACGTGCGGGTGCAGGTCTCCGAGGATGAAGCTGAAGCTGGGAAATTCTGTTATCGCGGGCGTCGAGCCGCCTTCTGCAGCCTCGATAACCCGGGTGGTGCGCCACCACCACCAAAAGTCCTGGGAAAACCATGACGAGGTCTCCGGCGCCGTCGTCGCCCCCTCTACCCCAATCCATGACCACACACCCTCGCCGCCCAGCCCCCATGCCCGCACCATCTCCGCAACCGACTGCAGGTTCCCTATCCCCACCACCAGCAACGCTGCCAGTAGCCCGACGGCTACCGGAACCTCGCGCCCATCCCCGTTTTTCCGTCGATGTATCCCCACCATCTCCGACACCAGTCCAAACGCCCCGACCACCGACAACGAGAACAGCAGGGCAATCGCGAGGTTGTACGCCACCGCCGCCTCGACGCCCGTGACCTTGGCCAACACTCCGTGCATCACGTACCCGAAGTAGTAGTAGCTCACCGGATGTCCGCTCAGCCACGGGTCTTGGGGGGGCATGGCGTCGGCCCTGATGACCGAGTTGAGCAGGGCGAAGTCCATCGGCTGTTCCGTGTGGCTGATCGCGGGGTCGTAGGCCCGGGCTGCGGCCCACCCGGCAAAAGCCGCCAGAAACAGCACGTCCACGATGACTATCGTCCATCGCTGCTCTCGCAGGTATTGCCGGAACTCGTCGAGCCTCCTGCAAACAACCAGGAACGAGGCCGCAGCTAAGACCAGAGCCACCCCCGACACCCAATAGCGGTTCAGAGGGACTATCCCTGTGAACCCCACCATCCACACGAGGAAGCTGAAAAGCAGTATTCCAAGAGCTTTGGAGAAGGCGTAACCGCCGTAGGGCAGGCGGTAGAACAGGACGAAGGTGACCGGCAGGGCAATGAGACCCAGGCACTCGACTGCGAGCGCCCAGGAGATGAAGTCGATCATGTCGGCCTAACCACGGTCATGGAATACACACCCATATTATCCATTAAACCGATGCGTCCGCCTGAGGCGGACGCATCGGTTTAATATAGCCCGTTGTCGGGCGCCGGGGGCAAGTCTCTATCCCAGCAAGGCCGACACAAATTCTTCCGCGTCAAAGGGGGCCATGTCGTCGGGACCTTCGCCCGTGCCTATGAACCTGATCGGTATGCCCAGTTCGTCGCAGATGCTAAGGACTACGCCACCCTTCGCGGAGCCATCCAGCTTGGCTAGGAAGATTGCCGTCACACCCGCCGACTCGATGAACTGTCGGGCCTGGGCCACCGCGTTCTGCCCGATCACAGCATCCAGTACCAGCACCACCTCATGGGGCGCCGACGGGTCGAACCGGCTGACGACTCTCTTAATCTTCTGGAGCTCTTGCATCAGGTTGTATTTGGTGTGCAGCCGACCCGCGGTGTCGACCAATACGAGGTCGGCCTTCCGGTTTCGGGCGCTGCTCAGAGCGTCAAAGGCCACTGCCCCGGGGTCCGCCCCCTGCTGGTGGGCCACAACGTGGGCCCCCGACCTTTCACCCCACACCTCCAGCTGCTCTATGGCCGCGGCCCGGAACGTGTCAGCCGCGGCAAGCACCACACTTTGCCCCTCGGAGCAGTAGGCGTGGGCCATTTTGCCAATTGAAGTCGTCTTCCCGCCTCCGTTCACCCCGACCACCAGCACCACGCCGGGCCCGCCGTTAACGGAGGATAGAAACTCTCGATCACCTGTGGCCTTGGACAGGATGGCCGCCATTTCCTCCCGCAGCGCCGCCCGGATATCGTCCGGATTGCCCAGCCTCTCGCTCTTGACCCGCTCCCGCAGGGTCTCGGAGATCCGGGTGGATGTCTTGACGCCTACGTCGGCGGAGATCAGGATCTCCTCGAGAGTCTCCCAGAACTCCTCGTCGATCTTTGGCGTGTTAAATACGCCGACAATTCGCCGAAAAAAACCCTGCTTCGTACGCTTGAGGCTCTCCTCGGTCTTCTTTTCACGTCTTCTGAGTCTGAAAAATGGCATGTCTGCTCCTGAATCGATGTTACCACTCGCCAAAAAACACGGTCAACATCCGCCTCCTAATTGACACTCCCTCCCCCCGTTCTTATCCTTTCATCAACCAGCCCCTTCCACCAGGAGTTTGCCATGCCCGAACCCACCCTCTGGACACCCCTCTGCGATATGCTCGGAATCAGGTTCCCAGTCCTGCAGGCCGGCATGGTGCCCGGTGGCTCACCCGAGCTTGCCGCCGCTGTTTCCAACGCCGGAGGCCTTGGTGTGCTGGGCGCTTCCGGCTGGGAACCCGAGGACATCCGCCAAAAGATTCGATGGATCCGAGACCACACCAACAACCCCTTTGGCGTCGATCTACAGCTTCCCGTGTCCATGGCCGATGTAGACGACAACCGGGAAGAGGTCAAGGCCACCCTACACTTCGACTATCCGGACCACGTCGCCTGGGTCAAGGACGCTGTCCAAAGGCACTCAGTCCCCGAAGCCAAGGCAGGAAAGTCATTCGCATATAACCCGGCCTTCATCCGACGTCAGGTGGAGGTGATTCTGGAAGAAGCAGTACCTGTATTCGTCTCGGCCCTCGGCCCACCGGGTTGGATGACCGAGGATGCGCATAAGCTAGGCATGAAGGTCATAGGTATGGCCGGCAGCCCCCGGCACGCCCGCCGCCACGTCGACGCCGGGGTGGACATCGTAGTAGCCCAGGGCAACGAGGCTGGGGGGCACACGGGAAGAATCGCCACGATGGTACTCGTGCCACAGGTCGTCGACGCTGTTTCTCCCGTTCCCGTAGTCGCTGCCGGGGGAATCGGGGATGGGCGGGGAATCGCCGCGGCCCTGTCTCTCGGGGCCCAGGGCGTATGGTGCGGCACGCTTTTCCTCTCTTCCGACGAAGCAGCCGTTCCCGACATCCACAAGCGCCGCATAGTCGAAGGCCGCTCCGAGGACTGGGTAATCAGCCGCCTCAACTCCGGCAAGACGGCCCGCTATTTCAACAACGTCCTGGTCCAGGAATGGGCCGCCTCCGGCCTGCAGGCCCTCCCCATGCCATTGCAGGGCATGCTCATCGAAGACATGGAGCAGGGTGTCGTTGAAGGTCACTTGGAGGAGCTGGAACTGAATTCCGGCGGACAGGTCGGGGGCCTGATCGGGAAGCGGAGGCCCGCGGCCCGTATCGTCGAAGACCTGGTAGAAGAGGCGTCCGAGGCCCTGGCCCGGATTAGCCGCTATTCCATCGGAGCAGAGGCCCGGAACTAAGCCCCCGATCCACGGAGACTCCTAAAATGTACGTGCCCAAGCTCTATGCCGTAACCGACAAGCAACGCAGCTACGACTTCATACGGGACAACGGATTCGGCATTCTATTCTCGTACCAAGGGTCGGGTCCGGTGACTTCCCACCTGCCCTTCGTCCTTTCCGAGGAGCCCGACGGTCAAGACTTTATCCTGGGTCACATGGCGAGGGCCAACGACCACTGGCGTCATGCCGACGGCAATGAGGTCATGGTGGTCTTTCACGGGCCCCATGCCTACATTTCTCCCACCTGGTACCGGGAACCCGATACCGTCCCTACCTGGAACTATGCCGTCGTACACGTATACGGCGCCTTCGAGGCGCTGCACGAAAGGCAGGACGCCGTGGAGATCGTCCAACAGGTGGTCGACTACTACGAATCGTTCCTGCCGGAACCCTGGAAAGCCGACTTTGATTCCCCATACAACCGTAAAATGATCAAAGGGGTCACCGCCTTCAGGATCAGGATAGACCGGGTGGTGGGCAAGTGGAAATTGGGCCAGAACCGTCCACCCTACCTGCGGCGCCGTGCCATCGACGCCTTAAGGACTTTCCCTGGCGATTATGAGCGTAACATCGCCGATATGATGGAGTCGGAGATAGACGCCACCGACGAGGGCCAGGGCCCGACTTAAAATTGCGACTCGGCGAAACGTTCCAGGGCTCGTTTGGCGGCTTCCCGCTGCGCCTCCCGCTTGGAAGCCCCCGTGCCCCTGCCCATTGACCGTCCCCCAATGATCACCTTAGTGGTGAAGATCGGGTCGCCGGTCTCCAACAACTGCGTTGTCGTCTCGTACCTGGGCTGGACCTGCAGCCGTGCCTGGGTGAGTTCCTGAAGCCGCGATTTGTAGTCTGTCTCTCCGCCACCGTCGGATACGGTTTGAATCCTGGCCTTAAGCGCCTGGACGACGAAACTACGAGCCGCATCCAGACCGGCATCCAGCCAGACAGCGCCGATCATCGCTTCGAGGGCACCTGCCAGGTTTCTCGGCTTAGTCCTCCCCCCCGACAACTCCTCCCCGCGCCCCAGCAGCAAATGCTTGCCGAGTTCCATCCCTTCCGCTGCGGAAGCCAAAGCCTGAGTTGAGACCAGCTGGGCGCGCAGAGTCGTCATCTCACCTTCGGTCAGCAGCGGCCATTGTCCATACAGATCGTCGGCGATTATAAACCCTAGAACGGAATCACCCAGGAATTCCAAACGTTCGTTGGATTCCTGGGTGGCTTCCGGATGCTCGTGTATGTAGGACGAGTGGGTCAGGGCCTGGACCAGCAGGTCCTCATCGGCCAATGCCACTACTATATTTGGTTCGACACCGTTGTTCGGGGACATATTCTTCGGGTGGTGGTTTAGTCCCCGGGAGGGGTTGGACGCTTGATTTCCTGTAGGTTGGGTACGCCGTTGACAACACCGAGCACGCTCTCAAATACCTCTCGGGCCTGCTCAGCCGGCGGGGGAGGCATCATCTTGACGAAAGCGGAGGCGCCGGAGTCGGTGAACATGGTGGGAACACCGAAGACACCGTAATTGGCCTTGGCTTCTTCGTAGTCTGAAGCAATGGTCTTCAGGGCCTGGGGATCGTTGATGTCTTCGAGGAACTTGTCGATGTCTAGCCCAGCGTCCTTCGCCACGTCCGTCAGAATCTCGAGCTTGTCTATAGCCTTCCGTTGCATATGACGGGCATTGAGCAGGCCGACGTGGAACTTTCCGAATTTCTCGGCGCCCTGCTTCTTGGCGGCCTCTCCGGCCTTCAGGGCAAGGAGACCTTTGCTGGGGTAGGACTCATCCTGTTCCCACAACTTCCAGTCGGGGCCTTCCTTGGAGTTAACCTGCTCTAACGGGAAATTCTTCCACGTTATGTTGAGATCATCTCCGTACGCCTTCTTTACGTCTTGCAGCCAAACTGCCGCAACCCGAACGTAGGGTCAGAGATAGTCGTAGAACACCGTGAGATTAACTTTTTCAGACATTGCGTCCCACCTTTCAAACTGGAATCAAGACCATTTTAACATCCGGCCACCCTATAATACACCCCAGATCATGGACTACTTGAAGGCGCTGCAAGACCGGACCCGTCCCGACCTCTGGGCCCTCATCACGCACCTCGCCGAGCTGGCCGAGGACCGAGCGAGCCCCCTCTACATCGTCGGCGGCCGAGTCCGGGACCTCCTCCTTGATCGTCCCGCCGCGGATTTAGACTTAGTAGTCGAAGGCGACGCACTGGAACTGGTTCGCTCCCTGGCCCTCGACCAGGGTGGTGAGGCCGTCGTGCACCCCAGATTTGGGACAGCTACATACTGGAACGGCACTCTTAGATTCGACCTGGCCACTGCACGTACCGAAACCTACTCGCGACCCGGCGTCCTACCCGAGGTCCGCCCGGGCCCCATAGAAGAGGACCTGGCGCGTCGGGACTTCACCGTCAACGCCATGGCCCTGCGCCTCAGCCCTCCCGATGCGGGAACGCTCCTGGACAGGTTCGGAAGTAGGCAAGACGTGGAAGACGGCCTGATTCGCGTCCTCCACGACGGCAGCTTCGTGGATGATCCGACACGCACAATGCGAGCCATCAGATATGAGCAGCGGCTCGGGTTCCGGATCGAACCCTCCACTCTGACCCTCCTATCGAGGGACCTCCACTTGCTCCCATCCGTCGGCGTGGACCGCCTTCGCCGCGAGCTTGATCTCTTCCTCCTGGAGCCCGCCCCCGAGTTGCCCCTCCTACGCGCCGAATCCCTCGGCGTCCTCCATACCATCGATCCAGCCCTGCAGCCCGGCGTTGGCCTCTCAGAGAGTTTTCAGTCCGCCCGCCGTCAATTGGAGCAGGTCGAGCCCGCCATATATCTCGCACTGCTCCTCTACTCAGTCGAAACCGGTGAGGCCATGCAATTCGTTGAACGATACCGCTTTCCGAAGGAATCGATTGGGTTGGTGAAAGGCACGCTGGCTTTGAGGGACGCGGAGGCAAGAATCTCGGTAGAGGGTCTCAGGGACAGTAAAGTGTACGCGGTTTTCAAGGGATTCGACAGGGACTCCGTACGTGCATTTGGAATCGCTACGGAGCATGACACTGCCAGGGCCCGCGCCGCCGACAACCTCTCCCGGCTCGCCGATGTTCGACCTGAGCTCACAGGCAAGGACCTGATCGCCCTTGGCATGCCTCGCGGCCCGGATATAGGCCGCTTTCTGAATCGGCTACTCCATGCTCGGTTGGATGGCCTGACGGCCTCCCGCGAGGATGAGACCGCCCTGGTCAAGGAGTGGCTGACGGAGTCTGGGAGCTAGCCGACTTCTTCTGCAGCCTCCGCCGTTGGAAAAGATACTGCTGGGCGTATCCCGCATGCACCCCGAAATAGTCCAGGGCCCAGGTCCGGATCGCATCGTAAGAAGGGTTCTCTCCCACCGAATACCAGTCCTCCACCGCCCTCCTGACCCATCTATCGATGGGAAAAGAGTCCAGTTTCTCCAGGGAAAATAGCAATACGCAGTCGGCCACCTTGTCCCCCACCCCGAACAGCGTCATCAGGTCCTTCTTTGCGTCGTCGTAGTTGAGCTCCCGCAAGCCGTCCAGGTCGTAGACGCCTCGGCCAATCCGGTCCGCGGTGTCGGCCAGGTACGGCGCTCTGAACCCCATTCCCATCAGCCTCAGGCCCGTTTCACCCAGCTCCATTACCTTCTCGGGGCCCGGGAAGGAGAACCGGACGTGGCCGTCCATCTCCAGCCGGTCGCCCATCTTGCCGCATAGCGACTCTATTGACTGGCTTATCCGGGGGATGTTCGATGAGATGGAGCAGATGAAGGAGACCAGGCATTCCCACGGCTCTTGCCTCAGAAGCCGCAGCCCGAAGAACTGCGCGATGGCCCGGCGCATCCGGTCATCCCGGCCTATAATCCGGTAGATCTCCGGCAGATCGTCGTCCAGTCTCAGATAATAGGCCAGCCGATTGACGATCTCTTCTTCAGGCAGGGGATGGCTGTTGAACTCGACGCCCAAGAGCGTTTGGCGAATCTTCAGGATGTTGCCGTAAATGACGCCGTAGTACCATTCGTCCTCGCGCCTCCACCTGAAGGCCTGGCCGCACTCCAGCGTGTGTGTGAGATTGAAAGGCTGCTCGATGGGGATAAGCATAAGATGGAATTGTTGGGCCTACCCGACCGGCCCCACCCCCCGACCCTTCCCCAGGCTAGACGGGGTTGTAGATGGAAAGGGACCCTTGCCTGAGCCCCGTGCCCGGACGGTACCGCCCCGCCCTGAGCTCAACGATAAGGTCCTCATCGGTGTGAATGTCCCGCTCGAAGACCGTCACGTTGCACCCGACTCCGTGATGAGAGTGGGCGTCGCTACCCGCAGTGCAGGGCTTGCCCAGCATCTGAGCGACACGGTAAGCGGTCTCGTTCTCTCTCTCGTTGTTACCGCCATTGAGCGCCTCAATTGCGTCTACATATTCGAAGACGCTGTGGCGGCTCTTCCCTTCCAGAGACTCGGGCTTGGTTCCGTTGGGCCAAAGCAGGCTGCCTCGGTGGTCGTAGAAGCGTCGGAACGGGTGCATCGATACCATGTACCCCCCGACCTCGTTGATCACCTCGCGCAGCTTGGCGACTTTGTGCATTCCGCTGACGTAGTGGTGCAAACCGAAGGAGCCGATGTGCCCCATTTCGGTCTCTACTTCCAGGGCGTGAAAAACCACGATCTCCTGGGAGGCTGCGAATTCACGGAACTTAGACCATTCCCAGTTCGCACCATGCTCCGTGAAGCAGATCCCGTCCAGCCCCTGCTTTTTCGCCTCAAGGACCAGGTCCTGAGGTGAAATGCTGCTGTCGCTTCCCCCGATCATCGTATGGGAATGTAGGTCTATAAGCACTTGGGCAGTTTTCTCGAATCCTCGCGCCCTGGCTCGGGCGCAAACTGTGAATTATGGAGCAAAGCCGAAATTATTCTATCAGCCCGCCACCTTCACGACAACAGAAGCGGCATCAACCAACCGAACATCCCCGCAAAGGCCAGGCCTAGTATGTATCCGTCCCGCCAGAACCATTTACGCGTCCACAAAGCCCCGAGCACAACTGCGTTCAAGGTGAATGCACAAATCCCAATAGAAAAGGCCATGTTGGGGCTCCCCAGCCCCGAGCCCGGGGCCAACGCCTCGACCCCGATGTACAGCGCCCCTATCATCCCACCCCCGAGTCCCCACGCTCCCATAATCACCAGCGGAAGCAGCGCCGAGGCCGGGATGGTTCCCGGCACCCTGTTCAAGGACCCGAACAAGGCACTGGGGTTTCGGCCCGGCGCGGTGATGTTGATCGCCCAGAGCATAGTGAACAGGGTGCCAATGAAGAACCCGCACGCAGTGCCAATCAGTAAGGCCACGGTGTCAGCACGCCTCACTCATCGGTCAATACACGGGGGCCTTCCCCCAGGGCCAGGGTCCTGACCAAGCGGGAGTCCAGCCCCCTCGCCGCACATTCGGTGACGACCCTTTGACCTTCATCATGGCCGTCAACCCGACAAAACAACGTTGGGCCCGCCCCGGAAAGATGGACCGGCCTGCAAGATGCCTCCTGTAGAATCGACCTAGAACTGTCGATACCCGGGAAGATCTGAGCAGCGACACTATCGAAGACGTTGAAGAATGAGTCGTGGCTTATTTCGGAGCCAGCCTCTATTCGTTCGACCAGATCGGAGGTCCTGCGGCCGTCGGTGTGGTCGGTGTGGCTCAGGGTCTTGTATGCGGTGGCGGTCTTGTTCTCAAGTCGATGGCCTGGGAAAGCGAGCACGAGCCACAACGTTGGAGGCGTCTTCACATTCGACACCCGTTCCCCCCTCCCCTCCACCAAGGCGGTCCCCCCAGTCACGAAAAATGGCACGTCCGACCCCAGTTGTGCCGCCAACTCTTTCAGTTCTCCCTCACCAAGCTCCAACCCCCACAACCGGTCGAGACCCAGGAGAGTGGCCGCCGCGTCGCTGCTGCCGCCACCCAGCCCCGCCGCCAAGGGTATCTGCTTATCGAGATGGACCTCCGCCCCTGCCAACACTCCCGAAGTCTCCCTGAGCAATATGGCTGCGCGATAGACCAGATTGTCCTGCGTCTCCAAGTCTTCTATCTCAGCCAACACCTTGATTTCGTCGGAGGGACGAAAGGTGAGCGTGTCGAATAGGCTGATCGCCTGCATCACCGATGCGATCTCGTGGTATCCATCTTTCCGCTTGCCCAACACTTCAAGGGTCAGGTTCACCTTGGCCGGAGCCTCAATGATAACCTTTGGCACTCCCGTCACCCCAGCTCCTCCGACAACCTCTCCCACTCTTCGATAGTGAGTGTCGAGGGCCTTCTTCGCCCGTCGATGCCCACTCGGTCAAGTGCTTCCCTCACCATTTCACCCTCACCACCAAGTCCTTTAACCAGGGAGTTGTGTAGCTGCTTTCTCGGGGCCCGGAACCCTGCCTTTGCAACTCTGAAGAAGCGATCCAGGTCCGAAACAAGAGGCTCGGGGTGAACGTCGATAGCCACCACCACCGAGTCTACTTTAGGTCTGGGGTGAAACTTGGAAGCCGGAATGTGTGCCACGATTCTCGGGGCGCCGTACACCTGCACTGCCAGGCTCAGTAGACCTATTTTCCCGGGCTCGGCGACCATGTTCTCCCCGACCTCCCGCTGGACGGTAACTACCATCTTCACGGGCTTGCGGTCGGACTCCAGGAAGTGCCGGATTATGGGCGATGCGACGTAGTACGGCAGGTTCCCGGCAACCTTGTAACTTCCATCCTCCCCCACCAGATCACTCCGGTGTTCCCTGAGCAGCTGCTCGGGTGTAAAGTCCCGGACGTCGCCCAGTACAGTCCGTACGTTTTGGAATTCAGTGAACTCGGTCTGGAGGAGGGAAGCAAGGTGGGAGTCGATCTCTACGGCGATGACCCGTCCAAACCTCCGGGCCAAGGCCCGGGTCAGGACTCCCGTGCCCGGCCCGACCTCTATGACTACTTCATCGGGGCTCGGCTCTGCGGCGTCTACGATTTCCTCGGTTATCGCCGCGTCCTTGAGAAAATGTTGGCCTAGGGACTTTTTAGCCCGCATACCGGTCACCTGAGGCCGTTTTCCCGTCGCAGACACGGACATGGTCTCACACTATACCGAAGCCAAGCCGCTGTCTAACTCAGCCGTTGCCGGGAGCCCGAGAAATGGGGATCGGAGAGTGTTAACTCTACAAGTTCAGCGGCAGTACACCCAACTGCTTGTAGATGTTCACGTTGTCCCGGTATGCGCGCAGGGCCCGGAGCTTGCCATCCTTGAACTCGGCGATCTCCATGAACGTCCAGCCGACGGTCTTGCCTGTGCCCGGGATGCCCTTGAAGTCTCCCAGGTGAGTCCCGGTTACCGTGGCCTCGGCGGCGGCCCAGTCCCCGGACGCTATTATCATTTTCCCCGTGATCTGGGAGTCCGGGAAAGCCTTCCACCATTCCTTCAGCGCTGCCACGAACAAGTCCCTGCCCTCGACGGGCGACGGTTTGGAGGCATCGTGGAACTGGAAGTCATCGGAGCAGAAGGCTCGGAACTTTGCGGGGTCGTGACTGTTGAAACAGACGAAAACGTTTTCCAGCAAGGCTATGGTCTCAGCATCTCCGACGGACGGTACGTTGCTCAATATTTTCTCCGTTCATTCGGGCACGGGGCACATACCCAGTACCCTCTTTGCATTTTCCAAAAGGATCAGCGGCCGAGCCTCGTCCCAGAATGGCGCCTCTTCGAAGTCCCGGATCCAGCGTTCTGGCGTTAGAGCGGGGTAGTCGGAGCCGAACAGCACCTTGTGCTTGATCAGTGTGTTGGCGTACTGGATAAGCAGTGGATTGAAGTACTTCGGTGACCACCCCGAGATGTCCATGTAGACGTTCGGTTTGTGCACCAGCACGGCCAACTGCTCCTCCACCCACGGAAAAGCCTGATGAGCCATGATGATGGTAAGTTCCGGCAGGTCGGCAGCTACGTCATCGATGTAAGGGATCGGCTTGGTGTATTTGAGGTGCACTCCCCCACCCCCCGGCAGCCCCGCCCCGACTCCCGTGGTGCCGGTGTGGAACATCGCTACCATGCCAAGCTCCGCGATTTTCTCGTAAATCGGGTAGAACCTGCGCTCGTTGGGGTAGAACTCCTGGGTCATGGGGATGAACTTGATACCCTTCATCCCAAGCTCTTTGCTCGCCCGCTCGACCTCTTTTATAGCAAGCTTGCCCATCCAGGGGTCAACCGATCCGAACCCGATGAAAGTCTCGGGGTATTGGCGCGTAATCGATGCGACCCAGTCGTTGCTGTCCCAGGCGTCGCCCTGGGCGGTGCGGTCATCGTTGGCTAGGATCACTGCCATAAAGTCCAGCTCTTTGTACTTGGCCGCCAGCTCTTCGAGGGACAGCTCAGGGGGCGACTTGAAGTACTTGGCCATTGCGGTGTGAAAGCGCGTGGCCGGGGTCCCGGGCTCCTTGGGCGGATGGATGTGCATGTCTATAGCCTTGACCACGGAGTCCTCCTGGGGAGTAATTTAGATCGTGCACCCCCCGTCGATCGAGTCCCCCCGGCCTGTGGTCCGCCGTCGAGCTCAGACCAGGCAACCCTACGGCACCCAGAATTGACCGCTTACCGTTGCTTCCTTCCGGACCTGGCGGGGTTCACGGTTTTCTGCCGCGTAGGACCCAATCTTCAGCGCCCGCCGAACGGGTACAGCGTCCGAAGGTCCAGGACCTCTAGGGGGAATTCAGTCCCGCTGTAGCGGATTGCGGGTTCAGGGCACCGCTAGCTCCCCACCTAGCACGATCTACATATATGTTATTTGACCCCCATTCCGGTGTCAATTAAAGGACGCATATGTGAAAGCGCGTGCCGCGGTGGCCAAGCACTCCCCCAAAATTGAGCCGAAGTCCCGTTTGTGATAACCTAGCGACCGTCGAGGCTAGGGGCCGTTGCCTCGGGAAAGCGACGTCGGACAAGCAATAATTCGGTTTTTTCTCGCATTCCCACCTCCATACGGACCTTACCCGACAGGCGAAAGCCATCTACAGTTGAATCCGGCGTTGCGCCAGGTTCACACTCATATTGTGATGGGGTAAGACATTGGCTAAAGCCGGAAGGCTAGCCGGTAGCGTCATAGGCGCAATAGTGGCCGCCCTGCTGGGGCTGGGCATCGGCCTTTCTCTTTCAAAAGCTGGCATCTTCGAGGACTGGAACACCTGGATAACCCTGGGCGCGAGCTTGCTGGGGTTTGGGTTTGGACTAATTGCCACCGCCCTTGTCATCATACCTGGAGTGCAAAAGACTGCCGGGCGACTCGCGTCCCTTAGGCCGGAAGTTGCCTTCTCGGGGGCCATCGGTGCGTTGGTTGGAGTAACACTCTCAGGTGTCTTGATCTACGCCTTTGCCGTGGCCTCTCTTGCCTATCCCTGGAATGCCATAACCCCCGGCCTGCTGGTGCTCACGCTGACCGCCCTCGGGGCCTGGGCCGGTGCATCCAAGACCGCACAGGTAGTCTCCATGCTAGCCCGAGGCAGTATCTCAGAAAGAGCCGCCACCCCGGCATCTGTTAACGGGACCCAGAAGGGGCGCTGCATCCTTGTCGACACGTCCGCGATCATCGATGGACGCATCGCCGAGATTACCCACACCGGTTTCGTCGACGGTGACCTTCTTATCCCCCGCTTTGTTCTGGAAGAGCTCCAGTACGTCGCAGATTCGCCAGACAGCCTCAAGCGCAATCGAGGACGCCGAGGCCTCGACGTCCTCAACCGACTCCAGAAAGACCATAACGTGGAGGTCCTGATTTCCGAGATCGACGTCCCAGACCAGGACGGCGTCGACAGCAAGCTAGTGAGTCTGGCAAAACGCTCTGACTACTCACTCCTCACCACCGACTTCAACCTGAACAAGGTCGCCGAGCTTCAGGGTATTAAGGTCCTCAACATCAACGACCTTGCCAACTCCCTTAAACCAACGCTCATACCCGGCGAGGAGCTGAACCTTCACATTACCCAGGAGGGCAAGGAGGAGACCCAGGGGGTCGGGTTCCTGGACGACGGCACCATGGTAGTCGTCGAGGGAGGTCACAAATACCTGAACTCCCAGCTGCCGGTGGTAATTACGCGGGTGCTCCAGACCTCGGCGGGCCGGATAATCTTCGCCCACCTGAAATAGGGGCTGTGGTAGACCAGGAGCGGCCCCCGGCACCCGACCAGTCCGTCGGCGCTTTGGTCCTCGCAGCGGGGCGCAGCCAGCGAATGCAGGGTATCGACAAGACCTTCGCCTCCATCTTGGGTAAGCCAGTCATCCTCCACACCCTCTCCGTATTTCTCAACTGCCCTGACATCCACAGGATCGTGCTCGTACTCCCCGAGTCCAATATCAAAAAGGCCCGCGCCCTGCTTGAAGGGCTCGATAATTCCGAGAAGCTTACCCTATGCGCTGGGGGTGAAAGGCGGCAAGACTCCGCAACCAAGGGCCTCGACGCCCTCGGCCCGTGCGGCTGGGTCGCCGTTCACGACGGCGCACGTCCTTGCCTTTCCCCTAACATTCTCCAGAGCGCACTAGCCGACGCCCGCCTGCACGGCAACGCGGTCGTCGCCGTTCCAGTGACCGACACCGTAAAGCGCGCCGATTCAGACGCCTTCATATCTGCCACCGTGCCCCGCGAAGGTCTCTGGGCCGTCCAAACGCCCCAGATATTCCCCTTCGCCGTTCTGCAACGGGCCTACCGGGAAGTTAGCGAGAACGTCACTGACGACGCCTCGATGGTCGAGCGGCTGGGCGTTAAGATAAAGCTGACTCCCGGTTCGCCAACCAACTTGAAAGTAACCAACCCCGAAGACCTGAAACTCGCCGAGATGATCCTCACGTCCCGAGTCCGGGCCTAAGGCCAGTAGCCACTCAGAAAATTATGCGCGTAGGAATGGGAATCGACGTTCACGCCCTTGTCGAGGGCCGACCCCTCATACTGGGAGGCGTCACAGTACCGCACTCTCTCGGCCTGTCCGGCCACAGCGACGGAGATGCACTCACACACGCCGTGGTCGACGCTCTCTTGGGGGCGGCGGGGATGAGGGATATCGGGGGCCGGTTCCCGTCCTCCGACGACACCTACAAGGACGCCGACAGCCTGACTTTCCTCTCCGCCATTGCCCCGGAACTCGCTAAGGCGGGTTGGAGCATCGAAAACGTGGATGCTACAATAATCGCCCAACGGCCCGCCCTTTCCCCATTCGTCAAGGAGATGGCAGCGAACATGGCTCGGGCCCTGGCGATAGACGCGGACCAAATCAACGTAAAGGCCGCAACTAGCGACCGGCTGGGAATAGCCGGCAGAGAAGAAGGGATGGCAGCTTTCGCCGTGGTTCTCCTGGAACGGCAGAAGTCCCCCGACCGGTAACGCCCATGCAAATCTACAACACTCTGACCCGGACCAAAGAGAAATTCGTACCCCTGGGCGACCCCATCAAGATGTACGTCTGCGGCATCACGCCTTATTCGGCCTCCCACGTCGGCCACGCCATGAGCTACATCACCTTCGACGTTGTCCGCCGCTACCTCGAGTGGCGCGGCTACAAAGTGCTGCATATCCAGAACTTCACCGACGTCGACGACAAGATAATCGATCGTTCCGCATCCATCGGGTCTTCACCCAAGGACCTTGCCGAGGGCCTGATCCAGGAGTATTTCAACGAGATGGACGCCCTTAACATCAAGCGCGCCCACATGTACCCCCGCGCAACCGAGGAGATCGCAAAGATCCTAGAGATGACCCAGGGCCTGGTCGAAAACGGCTCCGCATACGCAGTTGATGGAGACGTCTACTACCGCATCAGCAGCTACGCCGACTACGGCAAGCTCAGCCACCGCACCCTCGAAGGCATGATGTCCGGGGCACGGATAGAGGTCGACAACCGCAAAGAGCACCCGATGGACTTCGCTCTCTGGAAGTCCGCCAAACCCGGCGAACCTTCATGGGACAGCCCCTGGGGCCCGGGCCGACCCGGCTGGCACATGGAATGCAGCGCCATGTCCCTCAAATATCTCGGGGAGAGATTTGACATCCACGGGGGCGGCCTTGACCTGATCTTCCCACACCACGAAAACGAAATAGCGCAGACCGAGGCCTTTACCCGCGTCTCCCCTTCCGTCCAGTATTGGCTCCACAACGGCCTGCTCCAACTGGATGATGAGAAGATGAGCAAGTCCCTCGGCAACCTGGTAACCGTCAAGGAGGTCCTGGACGGCCACTCCGCCGACGCCCTACGCCTCTTCTTCCTCGGCTCTCACTACCGCAGCCCCCTAAGCTTCAGCGAGCGCGGTCTCGAAGCGATGGAGCGGGGCGCAACCCGCCTTCGGAACGCCGCACAGCAGGGCGACGCAGGACAAAGCGACGGGGCACAGGTCTCCACCGACGGCTACCGAGAGCGATTCATCGAGGCCATGGACGACGATTTCGGCACCTCCCAGGCCCTGGCCGCACTGTATGACCTCGCCCGCGACATAAATCGCGGCGCCGACTCCGGCTCGAATGTAGCAGACGCCGTAGCGATGCTTCGGGAGTTGACGGGTGTCCTTGGACTCACCCTCGAAGGCCAGGCCGCGGGGTCCGGCATGGACGACAAGAACTTGGCCGAGCTTGTCGAGCAGGTGTCCTCCAATTTGGAAGCCGCCGGTCAGACGGAGATTGCAGGACAGCTTTCGGCCAGTCTTTCAGGCGAAGGGTCGGGACCTGCCGACTACGTCAAGGCTTTGATAGACATCCGGCAAAGGCTTCGCAAGAGCCGCGAGTTTGCACTGGCCGACCAGATTCGGGACTCCCTAACCGAGCGGGGCGTTGCCCTTAAGGACTCACCTTCCGGCACCACCTGGGAGTTTGTCTAACCGGAGCCCCTGGCCCGTTGACCCGTCCCAACTCCACTCTTTACGACTCCATGTACAGGGAAATAGAAGTCCCGCCCAAGGTAACCCCGGCCGACGACTCCGGCTACTTCGAGGAGCTGACCAAGGCCATCTTCCGCTCGGGCTTCTCTTGGCGCGTGGTACGGAATAAGTGGGCCAATTTTCGGGCGGGGTTCGACGACTTCGACATCTTCAAGGTCGCCTCCTACGGAATTGAGGAGATGGAGCGACTCTTCCAGGACGAGGGGATCGTCCGCAACCGCCGCAAGATCATCGCTACAGTGGAAAACGCCCGGAAGTGTCGGGTCATCGTCGCGGACCACGGCTCCTTCTACAACTACCTACGCTCCATGGACGAACTGGACTACCGTACGAAGGTGAAGGCCCTCACCAAAGAGTTCTGGGGTCTCGGCAACACGGGGGCCTTCGTATTCCTCCACTGCGTCAACGAAGACACCCCGACCTGGGAAGAGCGTTAGCTGCCCTACCCAGAAAAGCAATCAGGCGGCTGGCCAAGCCAACCGCCCGATGATCCTCTCTTTTGCTCGTTGCGGCTATTCGCCGTCCAGCTTATCCCTCACCCACTGATTAAACCGGAGCACGTGAGGCTCCGCAGGCCCGAGCACTCCCTGCTTGTGGGCTCTCGAGCGAATTCCCTGGTGGGCAAGCTCACACACCCCGAAGTCCTGCTTGTTGAACAGGTCCCAGAAGTCAATGGTGTCGCTGCCATCGAAGCCGGGACTGTCCACCTGCTCCGCGTCGAAGAAGAACTCGTTGGTTATCTTCGTCCTGTTCGGCCCATCCGGCCACATCACAATGGTCACTACCGATTCAGGCTGGAACGCCAGGACCACATTCGGATACAAGGAAATGCTTCTGAAAAGTCCCATATCCTCTTCGAGAAGCCCCTTTAGCATCGGGCGTTTCGTCCTGCCATTGGCAGTCATGGTCGCCCTTTCATCCAGGAACTGCGTTCCCATTATCGAGTCCCGTCCCGTCAAGCCGGTCTTGTATATCGGTACCACTTCGCACAGTTCCGGATGAACAATCGGGCAGTGTCCGCACTCGCTGGCGTTCTCCCAGATCTCTTTCCAGTTGGACTTTACGTCATAGTGAAACACGTGCCCCGACTTGAGGCTCCCCAATCCATACCTGGGCAGAATAGGGTTGAGGACTCCAAAATCTGCAATAAAGGGCTCGGGGTTGGGGTCCAGGTTGATGAAAATCAGTCCCTGCCAGACTTCAACCGGCACACGGTAGAGCGGGTAATTCTCCTTGGGCAGGTCGCCCATATACATCTCTTTCGGAATCGCCACAAGGTCCCCGTTCATGCCGTAGGTCCAGCCGTGGTATCCGCAAGTCAGCGCCCCACCCGGCGCCCGGCCCGCATCCTTGGTGCAGAGTCTCGATCCCCGGTGCCGGCAGACGTTGTAGAAGGCGTGGACCTGCATGGCCCGGTCCCGGGTTATGACTATGCTCTCGTCGCAGATGGTGCGAACCACGTAGTCGCCGGGCTCCGGGAGGTTACTGTCGTGGGCCACAAAGAGCCACGACTTGTAGAAGATGCGCTCTTTCTCAAGCTCGTAGATCTCGGGGTCCCAGTAGTAGCGGCTAGGAAGAGTATTCCCTATCTCGGACGATTCCCTGACTATCTGGCCTACCATAGCGATTCCTCCATGTGAACTCGGTTCACAGTAAAATTCGCTCCAGGACTACATCGCTGCCCACTCGGGCCCCGGTCCGGGCCGCCGCATTGCCGTTGCGCTCCGCTATCTCCACGTATCCCGCGCTGCCTATTATGGGGAATAGGTCTTCTCCCTCGGCAAAGGTGCGTGCAAGCCCATTGATGGGATGTTCGTCAACCATGCCCCTCACCGTGCCTTCAGGCAACTGGTCTGAGCGTATGCTCGTCATCAGGTTCCCGAACCTGTCCACGTGCATTACTTTGGCCACTATCCTACCCTTTTCGTCAACCTTAGCCGAAGGCCGAGGATAGGCCAGGACCGATGTAATCGGCTCGCCCATGTCCGCAATCCTGACATCCGGCAGGTGAGATGCGACCGGTGCGAATATGTCCCGACCGTGGAAGGTGTTGCTCACTTCCAGAAGCCAGTAGCGTGAATCCGTCAGCCGGACACCCTCGAACCCCTCCGGGAGGGGACACGGGCTGGCTTCATCGTCTTTGCTGCACACCGGTGCCTCGCCTTCTGTCCAGACATCGGCCAGTACGTGGCTGAAAACACCGTTGTCGGGGCCGACGAAGAACTGCCCCATGCCGCTGAGACACAGTGCATTTCGCTCGGTCCCGACCCCCGGGTCAACCACTACAAGGTGGACCGTATCCTTGGGAAAGAACTTGTACGACATTCCCAGCACGAGAGCCGCGCTCTTTACGTTGCCGGGCTCAATATCGTGGGTTATGTCTACTATTTGGGCCTTCCGGCTGATCGCCAGAATAACGCCCTTCATCATGCCGACGTAACCGTCGCTCAGACCGAAGTCCGTGATGAGCGTTATTATCGAGGCCAATTGATTAGCGCAGTTGCTGTTCGATGACTAATTCGGGCCGAGGGACGCGGGCATTCTCAGGAAAAGCGCACGCTGAGGAATGATATGAGAATAAATACGGCGATCAGGGCGATGGTAACCTGAAAAAGGGTCTTTTCAAGCCCACGGCGTGTGCGGAAACCCGTGCTTGCCCCGCCGAACACCCCTCCCATCCCCTGCCCCTTCACCTGGAGCAGGATCACCGCAACCAGGGTCACCGAAATAATTATCTGGACTATGTTTAGCAATGACATATATATAACGCCTTACGATCTCGCCCATTTGTGGGCTATTGCATACGCTCCTTCAGAAGCTCGTTCACCTTTGCAGGGTTCGCTTTGCCCCGGGTCGCCTTCATAACCTGGCCTACCAGGAATCCAAGGGCCCGGGCGTTGCCTGCAGCGAAGTCCGCAACCGCTTGCGGGTTTTGAGCCAGCGCCTCATCAACCACTGTGGATATCTCCCCTGAATCCGTAATCTGTACAAGCCCTCTATCCTTAACGATGTCCGAAGCGGTCTTGCCGGTCTCGTACATCTCCTGGAATACGTCCTTGGCCATCTTCCCGGAAAGGGTGTTGTCATCTATCAGATCGATAAGCTGGGAAAGGCCCGAGGGGGAAATCTTGGCTTGCCCCATATCATGTCCGGCAGCGTTAAGATGCTGTAAGAAGTCTCCCAGCAGCCAAACACCCACATCTCGTGCCCTCTTCCCCACTTCACCGTTCTTGCTGACCTTACGGCAGGCGACAACCTCTTCGAAGAAATCGGCCATCGCCTTGTTGTTGACGAGGGTATCGGAGTCCTTGGGCTGGAGGCCGAAAGCAGAAATGAATCTCTCGACTCGGGTGCCCGGCAGTTCGGGAAGCCGAGCCCTGATCTCATCGATCCATGCAGGGTCGATTTTCATAGCGGGGAGGTCGGGTTCCGGGAAATACCTGTAGTCGTGGGCGTATTCCTTGCTCCGCTGGGACACCGTAACTCCCTTGTCTTCCACCCAGCCCCTGGTCTCCTGGTGAATCGGCAGCCCTTCCGAAGTGGCCCGCACTTGCCGCTCGAACTCGTACCTCAGGGCTCGATAAACGGCGCGAAAGCTGTTCATGTTCTTAACTTCGACCTTCGACTTGAGCTCGGTCGAGCCTCGGGGCCTTATGCTGATGTTGGCGTCGCAACG
The DNA here is from genome assembly GCA_965222055.1 of Dehalococcoidia bacterium. Lineage (GTDB taxonomy): Bacteria > Chloroflexota > Dehalococcoidia > Plut-88900 > Plut-88900 > Plut-88900. The sequence goes on along the minus strand of CBDCTF010000007.1, from coordinate 1,163,677 downwards.
GAAGCTGCCTTCTTCCATGTTGCCCGTCGAGACCCCTAAATACTGCAAAATGGTGCGCAGCTTTACGAGGTACTGACGCGCTTCCTCCGCTGAACGCAGGTCGGGCTCCCCGACTATCTCCATGAGCGGTGTGCCCGACCGGTTCACGTCCACCCGAGACCAGCGCTCCCCGCCATCCCCGTCCACGTGAACTAACTTCGCCGTGTCTTCTTCCAGGTGCACCCGGTTCAGCCTCGCGTTCCTGATTCCATCCTCAGTCTCCACGGAGAGCCAGCCACCACCGCAAAGAGGCATGTCGTACTGGGAAATCTGGTATCCCTTCATCAGGTCCGGGTAGGGATAGTTCTTCCGGTCGAACTTCGTGTGCTCGGCAATGGTGGAGTTGAGTGCAAGGCCGGTCATGATGGTGAATTCCACCGCCTTGCGGTTGATGACCGGAAGCGTCCCCGGCATCCCGAGACACACGGGGCAGACCCGGGAGTTTGGATCAGTGTCCGTGTAGGCAGACGCGCAGCCACAGAACATCTTGCTCCGGGTCTTGAGCTGGGCGTGCACTTCCAGTCCGATGACTGCCTCGAATTCATCGAAAGGCAGGTCTTTGGTCGAGACAGAGGCCGTTTTGGTAGTAGTCAACGTCTATCGGGGGGTAGAAACCGTGTTAATTCAGTATAGCATCGGCCCTCGGCCCTAACAACGCGCATAGTCCCGCACCCTATCTGGGACCCGGCCTCAGCTCTTCCACGCCCCGTCTCCGATAAGCGGGACAAAACGGCATTGGGCCAGCCCCTTGACCCTCGGCTTACCCTTTCGCCTTTCAATGAGTTTCAGGTCCTGCTCGTCCCTGCCCCCTACGGGGAGCACCATCTTCCCGCCGACGGCCAGCTGCTCCATCAGCGCGTCGGGCACCCGGGGGGCTGCCGCCGACACCACAATCGCATCATACGGCGCAAGATCCGGATACCCTAATTGCCCTTCCACCGACTCCACCCGAACGTTCCTGAACCCAAGTTGCTCCAATCGCACCCGGGCATCCCGCGCCAGTTCCGGTACCCGCTCCACGCTCACCACTCTAGCCGACAGCTGTGCCAGCAGGGCCGTCTGGTATCCGCTTCCCGTTCCCACTTCTAGCACTGACTCGCTTCCATTTAAGGACAATGCTTGCAGCATCAGGGCCACTATGTATGGCTGGGATATGGTCTGACCGAAGCCTATGGGCAGCGGGTGGTCCCTATAGACGAATTCCCGCGAGACCATCGGTACGAATGGCTCCCTAGGAGTGTGGGCAAAGGCGTCGAGGACTCTTCGGTCTTTTATTCTGGAGGCGAGGTCGTCCATCATCCCTTGTTGGGCGATGTCCAATGCACCCCAGTCCCCATTTTGAGCCACGTTCACCTCACCCCCTGGGCCGAGTCGGCGATTCAATTAGAGTGTACCAACCCAAGGCCGTCTCCGCACCGGTGCTATAATCTCTCGACCCATCCCTTGCAGGAGTGTCGATATCGAGCCGGAGAGAATTAGGGCCATTCTGGAGCAGGTTAAGGGCGGGTCCTTGAGCGTAGAGGATGCGTTCGAGGGACTCCGGCTACTGCCCTATCAGGACTTGGGATTTGCCAAGATAGACCATCATCGCAGCCTCCGCAAAGGTGTCCCGGAAGTGGTCTTTGGCGAGGGTAAGACCATCCAGCAGATCACCGCCATCACCAAGGAGCTCGCCGACCAGGCAGGCCGCTTCATGGTTACCCGGACCACAGCTGAAGCCTTCGAGGCCGTCTCCAAGCAAGCCCCCGACGCCCGGTACAACGAAGCCGCAAGGATAATCTGGCTGGACCGCCGAGAGAACGTCGTCCTTAAACAGGGCGTGACTATCGTCACCGCCGGCACCGCCGACCTCCCCGTCGCTGAAGAAGCGGCCGTCACCTGCCGAATCATGGGCCAGGACCCTCTCACCCTCTACGACGTCGGCATAGCCGGCATACACCGGCTGCTGTCAAACGTTGAGGTCCTGCAGAAGGCCAACGTCATCGTGGCCGTTGCAGGGATGGAGGGCGCGCTTCCAAGCGTAATAGGAGGCCTGGTGCAGGCCCCCGTTATCGCAGTCCCGACCAGCATCGGCTACGGCGTCGGCATCGGCGGCCTGGGGGCTCTGATGACGATGCTCAACAGCTGCTCCCAAGGCGTGGCCGTGGTCAATATCGACAACGGCTTCGGGGCCGGGTACCTGGCCGCGATTATCAACCAGACCCGGGCCTGATCACGGCGCTCACCCCAAGGGGCTCAACCAAGACCACTTACAGATTCGGTTTTCCCTGAGCAGGAATGCAGCCGACGCTAGAGCGCCCCGTTATCCGGCCTTGCGGACTTCGAGCACTTCTCCCGGCGCCAGGGCCACGCGTCGCACGTGGACGCCGAACTTCAGCAACCAGTACCACAGAGTGCCCTTGTTGACTTCCATGTCCTCCGCCATACCAGGCAACCCCATACGGTTGTACATCTCCGGCAGCAGTTCCTCCAGCGGCCGGTTGTAGCGTTCCTCAACGCGACGCATTAGTTTACTCTTACGAGTAGCCAAAATAACCTCCCACCTCCTGAGGTTGGCTTCACTCTAGCATCGCTTTAGAACCCGGTCAAGATTTAGTCACAAAAGGTCTAGGTCAGTTACAGTACTCATTCAGAACTTGATAAAAGCTCAATTCGTGCAGGCTTGTTTACCATCCGACGTCCGTGGCAAAATACCCCCCCGAGCGGTGACTTATTCCACCGATTACCCAACTGGCCCGAGTCCAACGAGAATCGAAGATTGCAGAACAAACAACCGCCTAACCCCATCCTGGCCACCCGCCAGAATCACGCCTTGGAGCACGCTACTATTGCCATTCTCCTCCAGCGCAGCGGCGTCCATACCAGAATCGCAGGCCGCGCCTCCGCAGGTGGGTTCCACCTTTATGGGAACCTGTCCACGCCCGTGGTCGAGGATGCGGCCCGGGAGGCCCTTAGACGCCTGAAGAACGGCGAAAGGGAGTTGGCCCTTTCCCCCTTCTGTGGCACGAACATCGCTGTCGCTGGCATATTGTCCGGAGTGGCCTCCATCCTGGCTATGGGCTCCGGCAACAGGTTTCTCAACCTGCCCCGAGTCATCCTTGCGACTATGGTCGCGGTGCTGGCCGCCCAGCCGCTGGGCAAGCTGGTCCAGAAGCGCCTGACCACCCACACGGACCTGAGCAGTATGGCAATCACAGCCGTGTCCAAGTCAGGCCTGGGCCCCTGGTCTTCCCACAGAATAGACACCGCTTTTACGATAGAATAGGCTTGGGTGCCGACGTCGGGCCACGAGACTGAGTCCGTCCCTGTAGCTCAGAGGATAGAGCAACTGCCTTCTAAGCAGTGGGTCGTGGGTTCGAATCCCCCCAGGGACGCCAGCCACCTGCCCGCGCCACCCGTATCTAAAGCCCAATCTAGTCCAGAGTGAGCCGAACAAGGAGGCTACAATGATCTACGAACTCAGGACCTACTACGCCGCTCCCGGCAAGATGGACGCCCTTAACAGCAGATTCCGGGACCACACCTGCGATATCTTCGAAAGGCACGGCATGACGGTCGTAGGCTTCTGGACGCCCGAGGGCCAAGAGCAAGAGGTATTGGTTTACATGCTCGGCTTCGAAGACGCCGAGCACATGAAGAAGTGCTGGGCATCCTTCAGCGCTGACGAAGAGTGGATTAAAGTCCGCGCCGACAGCGAGGTCGACGGGGAGCTTGTGTCAGGCCTGGAGAGCTCCATCTACATTCCCACCGACTACTCGGCAATCAAATAACCCCGCCGTAAATTAGCGCTAAAGCAAGAGAGGGGAGCGGCTGAGCCGCTCCCCTCTCTTTTATCCCGTCCGGCAATGGAGCCCGGTCGGGTCTAGCTTCGTATCTTGTTTCCTACTGGATGTCAGCGAGGAATGTTTCCATTCTCTCAGCCAGGGAGTCCAAGTTGGTTCCCAGCCAAATCTCGTCAACCACGACGGCCTTTTCAAGCGCGTTGGGGGACGTGGGGAGGTTGTCCAAGAGAGTCTGGTCAACTCCCTCGAGGTCTGTGGTGACCAACGGCAGGGCCTGAAGGTTCAGGGGGCCGTAGGTGATGTACTTGATCATCTCTACGTTGATGTGCGGCTCGGCCGTCCAGGAGATGAACAGCTCTGCGAGTTCCTTGTTGGGAGAACCCTTCGGAATGTAGAACACGTCGGTCTGCATCAGGTGTCCGCAATCGAAGCAGTATTCGACGTTGTCGCCACCCTCTTCGATCTGAACGTTCCAGATGCGGCCATTCCAGGCTGTGCACATGTCCGCTTCGTCGTTTAGCAGGGCCGCCGGGCAGTCGGTGCCGGCAGTCCACCAGAACTGGATGTCATCCTTGATCTTTTCCAGCTCTTCAAAGGACTGGTCAACCTGCTCAGGGGTGAGCTTGGCTATGGCGTTCCGTCCTTCTACGGTTTCCAGGATCTCAGGAGTACGGTTGAAGTGAGCGAAGAAGATGTTCTCGTTCACCCTGCGACCCATCCACCTGACTCCGGGGAAGTTCTCGGTGTCCCAGAGGGCTGTCCAGTCGGTGGGGGCTACTCCGCCCCAAAGCTCGTCGACCTTGTTCTTCTGGTAGGCGAGACCCGTGGACCAGAGAACTCCGCCGCCGCCGCTCCACGGGGTAATGGCCACCTCGGGGAAGAAGGGGAGGTAACGGTTGTGGATAGCCGGGGTAAACTCTTCAAGGTCACCCGTGGGGCCAAGCTGGTAAACGGCCCTGGTGCCCGAGTCTACTACGTCCCAGGTCACGTTTCCGGTTTCCACCATGGAACGGATCTTCGCGTACTCAACGGGGCTGTCTTCAATTAGATTGATGTTGAATTTTTCCGCGAAGGGTATGAAGTAGGCCTGCCTCTGGGCCGCCTGGTAGGCGCCACCCCAGGAAGTTACGTTTAGGCTCTGGCCGCTGTAGTTCGCCAGCTCCGCCTCAATTTCTTCGAAGGTACCCGGCGCATCAGCGGTCCAGTCGGCCATGGCCCGGAGTTCGGGGGGTGCAGGCTCGGGTTCGGGGGTAGCTGTAACTACGCCAGCAGGTACTGCCGTAGCCGTGGCCTCCTCCATCATCGCCGTAGGCTCGGGCTCTTCCATCGCTGGCTCGGGGGTTGCCGTGGCGGCTTCGCCACAGGCCGCGACCACGAGCATGAGGGCCAGGACCAGTCCCAGCGCTCCGACGATGGCCCTGCGCCTGCCCAGGCTTATCTTGATTCGTTTCTTTCCTAATTGCATAAGCTCTCCTATCTAAAAGTACTTACGCGTCTCACTTTAGTCGACGCGTCCATCTTCATATGCCGGGGTCCCGTTAGTTCCATAGGCGTTCTCCTCAAGGTTAGGTCTGTTTGTCGTATTACTTCGATAATACTGCCAAGTTGGTCTTTGAACCTTTTCCGGTCACTCAAATTATGAAGGCAGGTAAAGGATACCACCTGCCGGTTCTAATCGGATGGAGGCGGAAGAGGTCTGAGCCTCCCCCGCCTCTATCCTGATTGCTGACTTTCCGTTTTTCTGTAGAGTTAAGGCCTACTCCGCCTGGAGCAATGCAGCCCACCTGTCGACCAGGTTGTCGCCGGCCCCTAAGTTCTCCCCCAACCATTTTTCGTTCATGATGACCATGGCTCCCAGTGCGATGGGAGAAGTGGGAAGATTGGCGATGATCTCGGCGGGAAGCGCCTCAGCCGCCAGCGCTACTGCGTCTTTGTGCAGCGGCCCGTAGGTGATGTACTTGGAGACTTGGAGTGCATTCACCGGCTCTCCGCTCCACGCCAGGTAAAGCTCCGCAATGTCCTTATTCGGGGACCCTTTAGGAATTGCGTAAACACCGGTCTGGTTGATGTGTCCGCACTCAAAGCAGTAGTAGAGCTTTTCTACATCACTATCCTTATTGGCGTCGTATATCCGGCCGTTCCCCGTTGTGCAGATATCCAACTCGCCGCTGGCCAGCAACTGAGGACAGTCGTTGTAACTCTTCCACCAATAGGTAATGTGGTCTTTGATATCTTCCAGGGCTGCAAAGGACTCGTCCACCTGTGCGCTGGTCAGTGACCCGAGACTCTCCCTGCCCTCTTCAGTATCCAGCAGTTCGGGGTTGAGGGCCATCCGCGCAAAGATCACGTTCTCGTTGGGTCGGTTGTGGAGAGACCTGAGTCCGGGAACGCCTTCGACGTCCCAGTAGTCCGCCCAATTCGTCGGGGCTCCCTCGTGGTCGGGGTGCCGCTCCAGGCTGTAGGCCATGCCATAAGACCAGAGAACGCTCGCGCCGCCGCTCCAGGCTGTCCTCGTTACCTCTGGCATTCCTGCAAGGTAGCCGTTGTGGATAGCCGGGTCCAACTCTTCCAGGAACCCACCCGGGCCCAGGAGAAAGACGTCCCTTGTACCGAAGTCCACTACGTCCCAAATCACGTTCTCGGTTTCCACCATGGCTCGGATCTTGGCAAAGTCAAGGGGGCTGTCTGCAACTATCTGTATACCGAATTTTTCTGAGAAGGGGTCCCATGCAGACTGACTTATGGCTCTCTGCCAAGCTCCGCCCCAGCTAGCAATGTTGAGGCTCTGACCGCGGTAATTGGCCAGTTCCGCCTCAATCTCTTCGATGGTAGCCGGGTTATCAGCGGTCCACTCTGACTTCGGCCTTAAGTGGCTCACCATCACATCGCCATCGCCCATGGCATCGTCATCGGTTTCCATGGTAGTGTCCGGTTCCTCGGGCTCGGGTTCCGGGGTGGCAGTTGCCGACGCGCCACATGCCGCCAGCACCAGCAACAGAGCCAATAGGCCGGCTGTTGCCAACAAGGCCCATCTCTTATTAAATGTTCGCCTGGACCCTGTAATCGTTCGTCTCACTCTTCCTCTTGTCTCCGTCTAGTTTGTCCGTCTAGCCAATCAGCTTTTCCATTAAGCCAATCATCTTCGCCTGGGTTAGTGCCCATATTCAGGGGATTATCCACTATATGGGATTTATCTGCATTGAGGTGGAGGAGCATGAAGCTCCTCCACCTCTGCGCATACTAGTTGATCTTTAGTCTTTCCTCTGGAGCTAGGGTTACTCCTGCAACAGTTCCTGGAACCTTTCGATCAGCATTTGACCGTCATCCAGGTTGGTGCCCAGCCAGTACTCATCCATGAGCACGACCTTCTCCAACGCGATGGGGGAAGTCGGCAGGGCATCCACAATCTCCGGAGCGAGCACCGAGGGCGCCAAGGCGACCGCGTCCGCGTGCAGGGGGCCGTAGGTGATGTAGTTGGAAACCTGGACGGCATTCTCCGGGAATCCCATCCACGCCAGGTACAGCTCCGCCAGTTCTTTGTTGGGGGAGCCCTTAACTATCGAGTAGACGCCGGTCTGGTTGATGTGTCCACACTCGTAGCAGTAGTAGAGAGGGGAATTCTCATCCTCTTGCTGGGCGTTCCAGATCCTGCCGTTCCATGCGGTGCATGTGTCGAAGTCCCCTGCTATCAGTCCCTGGGGGCAATCGGTGCCGGTGTGCCACCAGTTGATCAGGTCGTCTTTTATCACCCTAAGGTGCTGGAAGGACTCTTCCACCTGTGCGTCGTCCAGGCTGCTTATGCTCTGTCTGCCCTCGACCGTTTCCAACAGCTCCGGATGGAGCGCCATCTGGGCAAAGATCACGTTCTCGTTGGGCCGGTCTCCCATAGACCTGTATCCGGGAACGCCTTCGACATCCCAGAAGTCGACCCAACTCGTGGGAGCGCCGTCGTGATTGGGGTAGGCGTCGAGACTGTAGGCCAGACCGGTTGACCACATGATGCCAGCGCCGCCGCTCCAAGGCGTGACGGTAATGGCAGGATACCCGTCCAGGTAGCCCTTGTGGATCGCCGGATCCAGTTCTTCCAGGTAGCCGGGAATGCCGAGGGTGTAGACCCACCTGGTGCCGAAGTCGACGACGTCCCAGGTCACGTTGCCCGTTTCCGCCATCGCCTTTATCTTGGCCAGCTCGACGGGGCTGTCTTCAACTATCCCAATCCCGAACTTATCCGCGAAGGGGATCATGTGGCCCTGTCTGACGGCCGCCTGCCAGCCGCCGCCCCAGCTGGTCTGGTTTAAGCTCTGGCCGCGGTAGTTGGTCAACTCCGCCTCAATCTCAGCCAAGGTGGCCGGATTCTCTTCGGTCCACTCAGACCGGGGTCTGACGTGGCTCACCATCGCATCGTCATCGTCCATAGCTTCGTCGCCGGAGGCCATGGTCGTGTCCGGTTCCTCGGGCTCGGGGGTCGCGGTTGCCGACTCGCCGCACGCTGCCCCGACAAGCAGCGCTATCGCAAGTACGCTTAGGACGGCGATCAAGGTCCACTTTCCGGTAAATCTTCTTCTCAAAGCCGTATATGTTCCTCTCATATTCCCTCCTGCACCTTAGTCGTTCATCCTTGTCTGGATGGCTTCCGTTTGGTCTAAAAGCAACCCGCTCTTTCGGCCTTGCCTGAAGGTAAAAGGGTAACCTCCCCCCTTGTAGAGTTTAGGGGATTCTAATGACGGGCTACTCCCTTGTCAAATTATGCCCGTCTCAGGAACTCCTCAGACGGCCTCTAAATACCACTTAACTACTCGTAAAGTGCTGATGGTATACTCACGCCACCCAACCCCGAGAGGTGCACCATTGCAGCACAACCCTAACCTTCCCTTCACAGCCGACGAATATCGTATACGGGTCGAAAAGACCCTTGAAGCCATGAATAGCAAAGGCCTCGACGGCCTGATGATTCACTCCCCGGAAAACATCTACTATCTCACCGGCTATCACAGCGTCGGCTATTTCACCTATACCGCACTTATCCTTACTTCCAAGGGTGCGACCATAGTGGCGAGAAACCTGCTATCAAGCATGGTAAAGCACACTTCCTGGGTTGATGACTTCCAGGGCTGGACCGACATCCAGGACCCCATCGCCACTACCAAGATCGCCCTCGACTCCGCCGGTCTTATCGGCAAGAACGTAGGGTACGACCAGCAGGCGTGGTTCTATAACATCGGGCACCACAATGCACTTATTGCCAGCTGCGGGGCCACGAACTTCGTGGAGACGGCAGGCCTAGTCGAGGTTGTCCGCCGATTCAAGTCGCCCCAGGAAATCGAGTACATCCGGGAAGCGGCGCAGACTTGCAAGGCCGCCATGCAGGGCTGTATCGACGCAATAGAAGAGGGCGCCACTGAGAATGACGCCGCAGCAGCCGCTTACTACGCCTCGATAAAGGCTGGCAGCGAGTACCTGGGCCACGCCATGCTCGTGGCTACCGGCACCCGGGGCGGCCTCGGATTCACTACTTGGGAGCGGACCCCCATTAACCGAGGCGACCTTCTCTTCCTTGAAATGGGAGGGACCTACAAGCGCTATAACGCCGCCATGTCACGAGGAGTGGTAGTCGGCGAGCCCTCCGATCTCGCCAAACGCCTGTCCGAAGCTTCGAGAGGCGCTCTCGAACGGGCCATTGAAGCGATGCAGCCCGGCGCGACCTCCGCTTCTGTAGACAGGGCCGCCCGGGGCTTCATGGAAGAAAAGGGCCTCGGCGAGCACTTCCAACACCGCTGCGGCTACCTCATTGGTATTGGCTTTCCCCCCGACTGGGGCGAAGGCCGCTTAATGAGCATCATCGAGAACGACGAGACTCCCTTGGAACCCGGTCTTGTCTTCCACCTGGTCCCCGACGTCAAAATAGACGGCGAGATCGGCGTAATTTACTCCGATACGATCCTCGTAACAGAGTCGGGCCCCGAGGTTCTGACCGACTTCCCCAGAGACCTGGTAATAAAGTAGGAGCGGTCCGAAGACCGCCCCTAAATTCAGGCGTACATACCAGTCAAAGGCCGGAGATTAACGATTCTCGCGCCGCGCTACCCACCTGGGCTGGTCGCAGATGTCGCCCAGGAACTCCATCACCGTGTGGGCCGCCAGGTAGGAGGTCACTCCCGTCCCGACGTCTAGCTGCGGATTCACCTCGCACAGGTCAAACCCGATGATGTCGGCGTGCTCGGCCAGCACCTTCAGGGTCTTCTGGAGCTCCGCGTACATCATCCCGTTGGGCTCCGCCGAGACGCAGCCCGGGACCAGGCTCATATCCAGCACGTCTATGTCTATGGAAACGTAGCACCTGGCATTCGAGGGCAGCTCCTCCACCAGGTCATTATGCCCCCTGTCTCGGAACTCTTCCATGCTTATTACGTGATTCCCGTCACGGAACGAATCGTCGATGTTCTCCTTGACGTTACGCAGGCTGCGGATTCCAACCTGATATATCGACTCTACGTTCTGCATTGCGTTGATGTGCCGAAAGGCATGACCGTTGGTGTATTCAAAACCGTGCATAAACGGCGCGTAGTCTATGTGGGCGTCAAAGTGGAAGACGTACAGCGGGTCCTCGTAAGCCCGGACCACGGGGAAGGTGATCGCGTGGTCCCCGCCCAGAACGACGGGCATGGCGCCCCTCTCCAGGACCTTCTTTGTCATGGCGGTGATGTTGTAGAACGAGTCCTCGGCGTTGGTCGGTATTATCGGTGCGTCACCGACGTCTGAGATACGCCCATTCTTCATCTCGTATTCCAGGTATTCCTTGTCTTCATGGAAGTTGTAGAAACCCTCCTGCCCGAAGCGCATCGAGTGCTGCCGGATGCTCTGAGGCGCAAACCGTGCGCCGCCCATAAACGGCGAACCCTCGTCCGTCGGCGCGCCCATGACCGCGATGTCGGCCTCCAGCTGGTCCAGGTCCGTCACTATCTTCGACCTCAAGAACGAAGGAATCCCGCTGAACGGCCAGACTTTCGCACCCCTGTACATGCTGTTTTGTTGCATTTTCTGTTCCTTTAAGTAAATAGCAGGTCGCTTTATGTAAACGCTGCCCCCTCTCCCTCGACGGGTCGTAGATGCGCCTCAGGCGTGAGAGGATTGGGGTTAGGGTGAACTTAGTCCCTTAATTCGCGCTGAACCCGTAAAGCGAGGCGGCGTTTGAGCTGACTATCTGCTGCTTGTGGTCCTCCTGAACACCCGCGAACTGTCTCTCTATCGCCTCCCGGGACTTGGGCCACGTGCCCTCGTGGTGCGGGTAGTCGTTGCCCCAGAGCAGGCACCCGGCGCCCGTGAACGAGATGTTAGCCAACCCCACTGCATCCTCCCCGAAGGTCGCATATCCCTGCCTTAGGAAGTAGTCGCTCGGCTTCATGTCGAGCTTAGGCCTGACATACATGTGGTGCTTTTCCGCTCCTTCGTCCATGGCGAGCAAGTTCCAGGCAATCCAACCTATCCCCGACTCCACGATCACGAACTTCATCTTCGGGTGATTCATCAGCACCCCCGAGGAACACAGGTACGTCGTTACGTCTATCCCGTCGACCAGCGCTCCCATCACGTAGTTGATGATCGCCCCACCCGGCCCCCGCTCGATGCGCGGGTCCCGGCCGCTGCTTATGTGAAAGTTCGCCGGCAGCCCCACTTCCTCTATTGCACTCCAGAGGGGGTCGTACTCGGGTCTGTTGTAGGGGAGGGGCTGCTTGCTAGGCAGGAACATCGACCCCATCCCCATCTTCGCGGTCCGGTAGACCTCTTCAACTGCGCCCTGGATATCGAGCACTGGAATAAGAGCCGCCAATGCGAACCTCTGCCTGTGCGCTCCGAAGAGCTCCGCAGCCCAGTCATTGTAGGTTCGTGCCGCGGCCAGCTGGAAACCCGGGTCCGGCGACGCCGTCAATTCCAGCCCGTAGTTCGGGTAGATCACCTCTGCCGCTACACCGTCCGTTTTCTGCGCCTCAAGCCGGACGTTGACATTCCATCCACCCACCACCGCTTCCTCTCGTAATAGGTCGTCCTTCCCCATCTCTTCCGTGCCCAGCTCGACCTTCCTCGGGCGCAGGCCATCCCTGAATTCCAGCAGCTTCCCATCGACCACCTTCCTGTGAGGCGCCTTCTCCCGGTACTCCGCCGGTATCCTCTCCTGCCACATGCTAAGCGGTTCGTCTACGTGAGAATCTGCCGAGATCAGCTTGTAGTCGATCATGCCACCGTTCCTTTCAGGTCGTTACTCACCCGATTATTATCCACGACTAGGCGTCCAGTTTAGCCGAATGCCCCATCTTCCTTCAAACGGGTAAACTCCTCGGCGCTGAAGCCCCCGACACCCGTCATCACCTCTTCGTTATGCTCTCCCAGGCCCGGGGCCGCCGCCACCCTGCCCACGGGAGTCCCGGAAAACGCCAGGGGAACACCCGCAGCGGGTATCCTGCCCCGCGTAGGGTGGTCTATGTCCGTGACGTAGTTGTTTGCGCGGGCCTGGGGGTCGGCAGCCAGTTCCGCCATCGAGTTGACCGGCGAGTACGCCATCCCCAGCCCTGCCTCCTCAAGCGTATTCACCCACTCGGCCAGCGTTTTCTTGGCGAATATCTCGTCGAGTTGGCCCATCAACCCTGCCCACCCCTCATCCTGTGGCGACGTCGCCGCCAACTCCCCCGCCCCGATTGCGTTGCAAAACTCCCCCCACCACCGGTCGGGGTCCGGTTCGCAGAACATTAGCCATCGACCATCCGCACACTGGTACCAGTTATATAGCAAACTTGTGGTTTTCGACCTGTCATTCCTGGCGTGCAACGGAGACCCTTCGCCGGGCGGCAAGTTCAAGTCCGGGAACCTCTCCGACCACAGAGCATAGTTGACCGCACCATGCTGGAAGTGCATCGCGCTCCCCAGCAGCGACCCCTGCACCATCTGCCCCCGTCCCGTCCGCTCCCGATTCACCAGGGCCGCCAGGATTCCATATGTCATCACCGTGCCCGTGTTCTGGTCGAAAAGGCCACCCTCCAAAAGAAGCGGCTCGGCCTCCAGGCCTCCACTTATCATTGCGGTGAAGCCGCTCCGAGCCTGTACCAGCGCCTCGAAGGCCCTCCGGTCCTTGTCCTTGCCCAGGGGCCCCCAGGCTCCAACGTGCCCGTAAACGAGCCTGCTGTTTATCCCAGAGAGAGTCTCGTAGTCAGCGCCCAGGCGCTCCAACAAGGCCGTATGGAAATTCGATACGAAGATGTCCGCCCTGCCGACCAGCCGATGCAGGGCTTCCCTACCCGACTCTTTCTTCAGGTCCAGCGTCACGCTCTTCTTGTTCCGGTTCACCGCGTCGAACCAGAAGGTGGCCATTGACCGGGTCGGGTCTCCGCCGTCGGGGCGCTCTATCTTGAGCACCTCAGCCCCCAGGTCGCCCAGTATGTATCCGATGGGAGGCCCAACGTGTATTACCGCCATCTCCACGACTCTAATTCCATCTAGTGGTCCCGGCATGTCTATTCCCCCGTTGAACGATTAAGTTTCCTTAAATCCTACCGCAAACCTTGTTTCTTATCCGTTGTCCCGCCTCCCATCCGTCGTTCCCGCAAAGGCAGTAACCCGTCCAAACCAGCTAGATGCAGGCGTACTGCACCTGTAAGCATGGCTAGTCAATGTAAGTGTGTAGCCACCACAAAAACAATGGCGTCGTGACGTCGTTGTACCTGAATGCGTTGATACTTCTTGTTACGGCTTGGACTGCGTATGTAGAAAGCGACGGGTAAGTATTCATCGCGTATCCGGTAGCCAACAACGTCGTCAACTCATCGTCCGCGAACAACAGAGACCGCGCTGGTGTGCATGGGTCGCCGGATCGGCGCTGTTCATACTCGTACAGCGATTCGCCCTCATTGGGCAGGAGTTCCCACCTTTGGAGCATCTGAATTCCCGCCTTTAAGTCTGCATCCAATGCTCCATAACCCACTTGGCCGAGGTAATCACGGAAAGAGGTGTATTTCATGGGATCGGCTAGGGCCTCAACAATATAGGTCGCCGCAATTTCCGGGAATAGGCGTTCCAGTAACTCGCGGCCCTGGAGGTTAACAGATCGTGCGTATTGGTCGGCGGCCAAGAATCGAGTATACACAAGATACATCTCATCTGGAGAGGCTAGCCTTAGCAAGCTACATGGATGCGGAGTTGGAATCGGTGTCGGAGTGGGCGTCGGCACAGGGGTGGGCATCGGTGTGGGCATAGGTGTGGGTATCGGCATCGGTGTGGGCATAGGTGTGGGTATCGGCATCGGTGTGGGCATAGGTGTGGGTATCGGCATCGGTGTGGGCATAGGTGTGGGTATCGGCATCGGTGTGGGCGTAGGTGTGGGTATCGGCATCGGTGTGGGCGTAGGTGTGGGAACAGGTTTCGAAGTTGCCGTTGGTCGGGTTGCTGGTGCAGCAGCCGGGCTTGGCTTTAGTGCAGCCGTCAGCTCAGTAGGAGAGGTTGGCATGGCAACCACAGTAGCCGCCATCATCGCCTCAATAGTCGCTTCAATGTCGGGCGTTGGAGAGGGCGTGGCTGTTGGCAGGGCTTCTGCTACGGCCGTCTTTACCTCCGCCCCTAGATCCGGTGTCGGCATAGCAGGCTCCCCCGACCCACCGCATGCACTCCAAATCAATCCCAGGGTGATTACTGCCAGCCCAAGGACTTTCATACTGCCCCCGAATCGTCTGTGTATAAGCTTGCTGAAAAGACCGCGTAGTGGTCCGCATGCGTTCTATCATCCCCCCGCCTAAATCTTCGCAATCTCAGGAATAAATCCGGCCCAGGGCCGAGCCCGTTCCAAAGCCGCCGAGGCCCGCAGCACCGTCATCTCGTCCCCCCACCTCCCCACCACCTGCAGCCCTATCGGCAGCCCGTCCGACGAGAACCCGCAGGGCACGTTGGCCGCGGGATTTCCGGCTATGTTGAAACTCGCGGTGAAAGGCGCCGCTCCCCATAGCTTGCTGACCTCCTGCCCGGCAATCTCCCGGGGTCGAGCCCCGATGGGATATGCAGGCACGGCAGTTGTGGGAGTCAAGAGCAGGTCGTATTCCTCAAAAAAGTCTTCCATCCGGGCCCGGAACTTCCACAGTTTCGACATGGCCCGAGCGTAGTCCGTCCCCATCGCCCGCTTCCCGGCCTCCAGGGTCGACTTCACGTAGTTCATCAACTGGTCTCCGTGGCTCTCCAGCAGAGACCCGTTGTTTGCGTACTCTTCCACTATGACTATGGGGCCAAATATGCCGAACGGCGCACCCGACTCCGGCGTCGCATCCTCCAGCGAGCATCCCATCCCCTCTAAGAGCTCCGCCGTCTCCCGCGTCTTGATCAACACCTCCTCGTCCACCACCCCATACCCCAAATCCGAGCTCCACGCCACTTTCAAACCCTTCACATCACCATCAAGCGCTTCCAGAAAGTCCGGTGGCGCCGAGCGTATGGCCAGGCTGTCCCGTGAATCGTGGCCCGATATCTGGTTCAGCATCAGGGCAGCGTCCCCTACGCTCCGGCCCATCGGCCCGCTGTCCGAAAACAGCGCCCAACCGCCGTCCTTCGACGGGACCCGGCCGTGTGTCGGCTTGATCCCGTACACCCCACAGAATGCAGCGGGCACCCTGATCGAGCCTCCGCCGTCGCTTCCCGTGGCCAGGGAGCAAATGTAAGCCGCCAGGGCAGCACCCGACCCTCCGCTCGAACCACCGCTCGTCCGGCCCGTGTCCCAGGGGTTCCGGCAGTCGTCTCCCAGCCGGTTCTCGGTGCTCGTAGACTGCCCGAACTCCGGGGTGTTCGTCTTCCCGAGAATTATCGCCCCGGCTTTCCTAAGCCTCTCCACAATTATGGAGTCTTCATCGGGCACGTTGTCCTTGAATGCCAGCGAGCCGAATGTCGTCCTGATTCCCTTCGTTGCCTCCAGGTCCTTTACGGCGACGGGAATGCCGTGGAGCGGCGGCATATCCGGCCCCGCGCTCTTCTCCGCCTCCCGCGCCGACTCCATTGCCTCGTCTCCGCACACCGTGAGAAAGGCGTTTAGAGTTGGATTCAGTGCTTCGATCCTCCGCAGGCAGACCTCGGTGAGCTCCACCGGCGAGACTTGTCGGGACGCTATCAGGCCGGCCAGTTCCGTCGTGTCTTTCCTTATGAGATCATCGGTCACGGGATGTAGTCCTCTTGTGCATCTTTAGAGTGAGCACGCTTATTCGACGAAAGCCGCATGGAGAATCGAAGGATGCGGGTCCGCCTGATTATAGGAATCGCCTGACAACACGGTCAAGATTGACGCCCCCTCCCCCTTCCCACTCCACCCCCCTCCTGAGGGGAGCCTGTCCGCCTAAGGCGGATCATTCCGGCCCCCAACCCCTCGTCGTTCCTGCGCAGGCAGGAACCCATCCCCTGGAGGGGCCGCTCATCCTGAGCTCCGTCGAAGGGTCGAGCGGGGGGAGGCCCCGCACTGCCAAACCGTCGTGGTCGTCCCCCAAATGTGACACGAACCCCTTGACCAAAGCAAAACACTTGTACTATATTCAACCCCGACTGGCCCGTCACTCACCCTAAACCCAAGGAGGAACCAAAACCCAGGGGGAACCACAGCCCCGGCCCACATAGCAGAGGACTCAACGTCTAAGCCCATCCCAAAGGGCGGCCCACACTGCTCGCCGGCTCAAGCGAACGACGCCATCTCCTCTTCCCGAGGCCCCGGCTATCCCTTCCCCTGACCACAAGGCGATGGAAGACGCCCTGGACCGTACTTAAAAGTCTCCTCACGGAGCAACCTAGTCCCATGGAGCGGAACGGGGCCGCCCGTAGCCGAGGCCCGCTCGGCTCTCCGTCCGCTTCCTCAAATAAACTGGGCCGCCGCCGTCTCCCGGCTCCGGGACATCGTCGGCGAACCGGATACCCCGTACTCCTGCGAGGGGAACTGACCCTGGACTCTCCCCTTCCTGCATCCGCCTCCGGCGGACAGCGCAGCCAACCCTGCATCGGAGCCTATGACGGATGACGGACCCGTACGTCCGACCATACTTCCAGGTCTAGGCGGCGGCGGAGTCCTGTCCCACGCTCCCGGGACGCCTCCTAGCCCGCATTATCTAAATGTAGGGAGCCGAATCCAGCAAGCGTCTTACATCGCCAACCCAAAACCTGACAGACAGAACGGAAACCGAAACCCCACAACTGAAGAAAACGCCAGTGTGTCACTAACCTACCGAACGAGTACAGCAATTTGTACCCCGTTGAGGCCGGGGACTATAATTGGAACCCGTCATGCCCGAACCCAAGGCCCGAGCCTCCATCTTCATAACATGCCTCGTGGACCAATTCTATCCCCAGGTTGGGGAGGCTATGGTAAAGGTGCTGCGGGACCAGGGCGTGCAGCTGAACTTCCCCCAAGCCCAGACATGCTGCGGCCAGCCCGCCTTTAACTCAGGCTTCCAGTCCGAGGCCCGAGACCTCGCCAAACGCTTCATCTCCATCTTCGAAGGCGACGCCTATGTCGTGGCTCCTTCCGGTTCATGCACTTCAATGGTCCGGGTCTACTATCCCGACCTCTTCAAAGACGACGCCAAGATGCTCGAAAAGGCCCGCAGCCTCGGGACCCGTACTTATGAGTTCTCCGAGTTCCTAGTCAAGGTCCTGGGCGTCGAGGACGTCAATGCATCCTATAAGGGCTCGGTGACCTACCACCCTTCCTGCCATCTTCTCCGAGAGCTCAAAGTCCGGACCGAGCCCCCGCAGCTCCTAAGCAAGGTGAAGGGAATAGAAATCAAGGACCTCCCCGACGCCGAGCAGTGCTGCGGGTTCGGAGGCTCCTTTGCAGTCAAGTATCCACACATATCGGGCTCCATCCTTGAACGCAAGCTCGACTGCATCCGTAAGTCCGGCGCCGACACCCTCGTCGCCAATGATGCCGGGTGCCTCATGCAGATGGCGGGCGGACTGAAACGCCAGAATATCGCCGTTCGGCCCCGACACATCGCCGAGATTCTCGCCTCCAGGAAATAGCGCTCTGCCTCTTCGATAGAACATATAACATGGAGATCACGACCAAAGACTTTAACGCAGGCTCCCGACGCGCCGTTAAGAACGTGCGAGTCCAGCAGGCCGCCCAACGCGCCACCGCTAACCTGCTCCGCGAGCGCAACAACGCCGCGGCCAATCTCCCCGAATGGGAAGAACTCCGCGACCGCGCACGGGAAATCAAAGCTCACACCATCGAAAGACTGGACGACTACCTGGCCATGTTTGCCGACTCCGTCGAGAAGGCCGGAGGCAAGGTGGTCTGGGCAAGCACCGCCCAGGAGGCCGCCGAGTACGTTGTCTCCCTCGCTAAGGAGAAGGGTGTCCGCACCGTGGTCAAGGGCAAGTCCATGGCCACCGAGGAGATAGACCTCAATCACAAGCTTGAAGACGCGGGCGTCGAGGCTATAGAGACCGACCTCGGCGAATACATGATCCAGCTTGCCGGCGAGACGCCCTACCATATTATTGCCCCAGCTATTCACAAGACTCGGCAGGACTTCGGCCAACTCTTCTCAGAGCACCTATCCATACCCTACGAGGAAGACCCCCAGCGCTTGACCCAGATCGCCCGGCACGCCCTTCGCGAGAAGTTCAGCCAGGCCGACATGGGCGTCACAGGCGCAAACTTCGGCATCGCCGAGACCGGGACCATCGTCCTGGTAGAGAACGAAGGGAACCAGCGCCTCTCCACTTCCTTGCCTCCCATCCACGTCTCCATAATGGGCATGGAGAAGGTCATACCCACCCTCCAGGACTTGTCCGTATTTCTCGCTCTCCTTCCCCGCAGCGCCACGGGCCAACAGGCAAGCTCTTACGTATCCATGATCACCGGGCCCCGAGCTCCGGGCGAGATTGACGGCCCCGAAGAGTTCCACATGGTCATCCTGGACAATGGGCGCAGCCGTATCCTCGCCGACCCCGCCATGCGCGAGTCCCTGTACTGCATCCGCTGTGCAGCCTGCCTGAACATATGCCCCGTCTACAACTCCGTCGGGGGTCATGCCTACGGGTGGGTATATTCAGGCCCAATTGGTTCGATTATCACACCGGAGATAGTCGGGATTGGGCAGGCCAAGGACCTGCCCGCCGCATCTACTCTATGTGGGGCGTGCAGGGATGTCTGCCCCATCAAAATCGACATCCCCCACATGCTCCTCAACCTCCGACACAAAGCCACTCAACCGAAGCCGAGCGATCCCGTTACAAATGGCGCCGGGGCCCCCGTCCTGGAAAAATGGGTCATGCGTGCCTGGGCAGCGACTATGAAAAGCAAGATGGCCTACTCCACGGCAACCAGCCTCGCCCGACTCGCCCAGAAACCCCTTTCAAGAAACGGATATCTCAGATGGCTCCCACCCTTCCTTAGGGGATGGACCGACCACCGGGAGTTCCCCGCCCTGGCCCCTCGCTCATTTGCGCAGTTGTGGAACGAAAGGCTATCCAAAGATGCCCCCGACTAGCCGGGAAGCCTTTCTCACTACCGTCCGGCGGAGCCTCGGCAGGGCAGGGACCACTGCGCCCCCGTCAAACGGCGCGCCCTACGCTGAAGCCGCTAGTTCAATTTCTCCACCAACTCCCAATATCGACCGTGAACAGCTGATCTCACGCTTTTCAGATGAGGTGAAGAAGGTTCATGGCGTCGTGACACGCGTGTCGGGGCAGAACGAGCTATCCGCGCTTTTGGGCGCTCTCATCGAGGAGAAGGGCATAAGAAAAATAGTCAGGTGGGATACGCCAGCCCTCTCAACCCTCGACCCTGCCCTCACCGGCGCCGGCGCAAAGGTTATCCCTATCAATCTGAACGAAGAGGAAGCCTCCCGCTCCGAAATGAGAAACGCCCTTATCGACGCGGATATGGGACTCACCGAGGTCGACTACGCCGTCGCGGATATCGGGTCTCTGGCGCTACGCGCCTCCGGGCCGCAGAGTCGGCTTGCGTCCGTTCTCCCCCCCATCCACGTCGCCGTCGTCGCTTCCGATAGAATCGTCGCTTCCCTGGCACATCTCTTGCCCCTGCTCAACTCTTCGGAGAAACTCCCGTCCGCCGTGGCCCTGGTCACGGGCCCTTCCCGCACCGCCGACATCGAGACCATCCGCACCGTCGGGATCCACGGCCCGGTTGAGCTCCACGTCGTCATCCTGGACGAAGAGTTATCCTAATGTCCTTGTCGATATCAACTGCTCTTTACTAATTAGCGCTTGTTATTGACTAGTTAACCCTACATCGCTATATTGCATCTTACAGTCCTGTCCTGCGACCCGACCCGGTGGGTATAGGATCAGTTGTAAGGAGGGTGTATGCGAATTCAGAAGAAGCCTTTGACGGTGTTGCTTGGCCTGCTCGCGGTCCTAGCGATCGTTGGAATTGCCTGCGGCGGGGGGGATGACGACTCTATCACCATAGGCGTAATCCAATCCCTGACAGGCCCCGGCGAGACATATGGGAACGCTGCCCTGAACGGTATACAACTGGCGGTAGACGAAATTAACGAAGCCGGGGGTGTATTGGGCCGCCAGATTGAGATCACTGCTGAAGACGGAAAATGTAACGGCACCGACGCTCTGACTGCGTACACCAAGCTGGTAGACGTAGACGAAGTCTCCATCATCCTGGGCCCCTCCTGCAGCGGAGAGTTGCTGGGATTCGCGTCTCGAGTCGATGAGGATGAGGTTGTGGTGTTATCCGGCCTGACTTCGAACCCTGCCATAACGACCGCCGGAGACTACATTTTCCGAAACGTCTTTAGCGATGCAGACGTCGGAAAACGCCTGGCAGAAGTCATTATCAATGAAGGATTCAACGAAGTTGGTGTCATGGGTGAGGCCACGGACTACATCGAAGGAGTCCGCACCGAATTCGCCAACAACTACGAGCCTTTGGGCGGGACCATCCTGGCCGCCGAAAGATACACTTCCGAAGAGACCGACTTCAGCGCCGGACTCACGAGAGTTCTCGCTGATGATCCTCCGGCTATCGTCCTCCTGGCTCAGTCCGAATTCGCTCAGGGCACCCTTTACAAGCAGGCCCGGGAGCAGGGTTACGAGGGGCAGATGTTTGCGGTTGAGCCCGGCCAAGCCAAGACCGTGCTGGAGATAGCAGGGGACGCTGCAGAGGGTGCAATAGGTGTGCTGGTCCCGCAGGACCTTGAATACAACCCCGCGGGTGTGGAACTCACCGAGAAGTACATCGAAAAGCACGGGTCCATATCCCTCCACTACTACATTGGCTCCTCCTACGATACCGTCCACATTATTGCAGGCTGCATAGAGAAAGTGGGCAGCGAAACGGACACCGCAGCGATTAGGGATTGTCTCTACGCCATCAACAGCGACAACCAATACTCGGGCGCTATTGGCACCTATGGATTCGACTCTAATGGTGACATGAGCCCCAGTGTCTTCGTGGTTTACCAGTTGGTCGATGGAAAATCGGTCATAAAGCAGTAGATTCCTATGAAATGCCGAAGGACCGGCGCACCGGATAAGTAAGAATCAGGCAGGGTTGGCTTTCCAACGGAAGGCCAGCCCTGTTCCCTTATAAACCGACCAGTCACGAAACTTTACTTGATAGACTCTGATACTGTGCTGAAATATCTGAAATCCGTCACCTCATCTGCAGGTGGGACGACGCACAGCACTACTTCGCTTCCGAAGGGCATTGCAGTCTCGGGAGGGGTGGCGATAGCGATCGCTCTGCTCGCCTTGATGCTGCTGCTTGACCCCGGCCGGTTCGGCCAGACTTTCCTGAATGGGCTAACGTCGGCGTCCATATACGGGATCATGGCCATCGGGTTTACCCTTCAGTATTCCACTGTCTGGTACTTCGACCTCTCCTACGCGGCTATGTCCACCACCGCCGCCTACACCATTCTGCATTTCCACTCCTCCAGCACGCGAGACCCGAGCCTTGTATTCAGCAGCATTATAGGGCTTCTGATTGCGGTAGTCGTCATCTGGACTCTGTACGCATGGGTCTATCCCAGATTCCGACATCGACTGCCTAAACGGGCGGCCTTATCCCTCGGGACGGCGATCTCCGTGGCGTTGGGGATTTACACGGGCGTTATGTTTGCCAACCCCGAAGAGTTGAACGTGTATATCAGCCCTTTGATCGGAGTATTAACGGCGGGTGCCGTCATTGCCCTGCTTTCGGGTTTGGTATACTCACGGGTAAGCGAGCGAAAGTCGACCGTTTTAAATTCCGCTTTTGTGCTTTTCACCGCCATAGTCGCTGCAGTTCTTGGCGTAGTGGTCGGCTGGATCTTGTCAAGGACTCCCGAAGCCAACCTCACTCTTAGCGCCGCACTGGGCGTATTCGTGGTCGGATGCATAAGTCTAGTACTCTATCGGGGGATTTTCTTCCATCTGCGGAGGCGTGCCCGCTCGCCGATGATCATGCTGGTGGCATCTCTAGGCGTCATGATTACGCTAATCGCCCTGGTGGTTATACTGTTCACCGCCCAGGCCCACGACTTGCCGGATCCCCTCGGGACGTCTCCAATCCATATGCTCGGTGGCTCCGTAAAAGGCTTCCGAATTTTCATGTGGGGCGCAGTTATAGCAGTATTTGGCGTGGTCTCCCTACTGGTGAACAAGACCAAATGGGGCAAGACCGTTCGCGCAATCAGCGATGACGAGGAAGTCGCTATGGTTGTGGGGATAAACACGACCCTTGTAATAGCCAGCGTCTTTTTCCTGGGGGCCGCCATCTTTGGATTTTCGGGAGTGCTCATGGGCCTCGATACTGCTATCAGGCCTACGATGGGTTTCATAGCTCTCTTGAAAGGTTGGATCGCGGCTACTATCGGAGGGCTGGGCAATCTCAAAGGGGCTATAGTGGGCGCGTTATTCCTTGGAATGATCGAGAACTTCGGCGTGTGGTGGATAGCCTCTGACTGGAAAGACGCCGTCGCATTTATCGTACTGATCCTGTTCCTGTTGTACCGCCCAGGTGGCCTTTTGAAAAGCAAGCAGGGCAGAACATGACACTGGCTACGAAGTTTCTAAAAGAGAACTTCGAGATGGTGATCACGCTCGTCATAATCGGCGGAGCGATCACCTTCATGCTTTCCCAGGGGGTCCGGTTCACTATCGTAACGGGGACTATTATTGGCATTTTCGCCATATTAGGAATCGGGCTTAACCTCGTTATCGGATACACCGGGCTCTTGTCGGTGGCACACATAGGGTTCTTCGGTATCGGCGCCTATGTAATTGCGATCTTGACCACTAACCCAAACATTGAGCCCCCGAAGTCAATAAATGTCATTCCGTCCATTGGGCTGAGCTGGTTTGCGGCTTTGCCAGTGGCAATAATCCTCACAGGGATCGTGGCTCTGCTTGCGGGATTTGTGCTGAACCGGTTCCGGGACGACATATTTACGTTAATTTCTTTCGGGTTTGCCGTAATTGCGCTCGGGGTGTTCAGGAATTGGCTTCCCGTCACTCGGGGCCCTTTCGGAATCAGGGAGATTGCCAAGCCGTCCATAGGGATCTGGGAGTTTAACGAGCCGTGGGAATACCTGGTGATTGTGGGATTCTTCCTGGTGGTAGTCCTTGCCATATGCTGGCTCATTGTCAACTCATCATTCGGTCGGGTGCTTACTGCGATCCGCGAGGACGAGCAGGCAATCGAAGTGTTTGGCTATAAGGCTACTTACTACAAGCTGGCCGTTTGGGTAATCTCCGCTATGATTGCCGCTCTGGCGGGGGCTCTATTAGCAGGCCTCATCGAGTTCATAGAGCCTCCTTCATTCACCCTGTTGGACTCAATCCTGATCGTTTCCATCGTAATAATCGGGGGGCTGGCCAGTTTATGGGGGTCGGTGCTGGGGGCGACCGTATTCGTCCTTTTGGAAGAGGGCATGCGATTCGTACCGGGGCTGCCGGTAGGCATTGAGGGTCAAGCCCGTTGGGCGATATTGGGCCTCTTACTGATCGTACTAATGCTCTTCAGACCGCAGGGTCTGGTTGGTAAATATAAGCTTTGACTACCACCGATCCACAAGCGCCCCCCGTTCTGGCAACCGACGAGATTTCCAAGCATTTCGGTGCAGTCCGGGCCGTCGATAGGCTATCCATATCCATCCCAAGCACGGGTGTGACCAGTATCGTGGGGCCCAACGGCTCCGGGAAGTCCACGTTGGTCAACCTGCTGAGCGGCACCCTCCCCCTCGACGGCGGCATGGTCATCATTGATGGCAAGGGCCTCAAAGTCGTTCACGCCTTCGAGACCCCTGACCACGGCCTAACCCGCACCTTCCAGGAAGTTCGCCTCTTCGACCAGATCACCGTCTGGGACAACATCATGGTCGTTCTGACCAGCCGACCCTGGCTTCCCGCCTTATTCGAACGTGCCAAGCCGGACTATAAGAAGAAGGCCCAGCAGATCCTCGAAAATGTCGGCATGTGGGAGAAGCGCCGCGCTCTAGCCATTAACCTCTCTTACGGGCAGCGCAAGCTTCTGGAAATCGGGCGTGCCATGGCCATGGACGTGAAGGTCTACCTCTTCGACGAGCCTTTCGCCGGCCTCTTCCCCCAAATGCTCGAACGCGTTAAGGACATCATGAGGCAGATGCGGGACCAAGGGCACACCATCGTATTCATCGAGCACAATATGGATATAGTCCGGGAGCTTTCTGACCACATTTTCGTACTGGACAGCGGCACCCTTTTGGCCGAAGGGGAGGTCGAGGATGTCCTGAACCGCCCCGATGTTATAGAGGCTTACCTGGGCGACTAGCCCCGTGAGGATAATGCCCTGATGGAAGCGAAAAACGGCAACGGAGAAATGAGGCTGCTGGAGCTCGTGGAAATCTCCGTGCATTACGGCGCTATTATCGCCCTTGACAAGGCCTCTCTCGGCGTCGAGAGGGGTGAGATGGTAGCCGTTATGGGTCCCAACGGCGCAGGCAAATCGACCGTTCTGCGTGCCATCATGGGTCTTGTGCCGGTTGTCGGGGGGAAGGTCTACTGGCAGCAGCACCTCCTCCAGGCTGAGACCCATGAGATCGTCAAGGAGGGTATCGCCTTCGTACCCCAGGGCCGGCGCGTCTTCACCCACCTGACTATCGAAGAAAACCTCGAAATGGGCTGCCTCTACCTCAACAGCAGCGCCGAGAAGCGCCGCCGCATCGACGGTGTAATGGAACTGTTCCCGATCCTCCACCAGAAGCGCAAGGACTACGCCAGCCAGATGTCGGGAGGTCAGCAGCAGATGCTGGCCCTTGGCCGAGGCCTAATGGCCGACCCCGAAGTCCTCCTCCTGGACGAGCCTACCCTCGGCCTCGCTCCCATCGTCGTCAAGGAAGTCTTCCAGAAAGTCTCCGAAATCAGCGAAAAGCTCGGCACTACAATATTTGTCGTTGAGCACAACATAAAGGGAGTCCTTGACATCGTGAACCGGGCCTACGTCCTCGACAAGGGCCGAGTCGTCCACGATGGCACCCCGCAGTCGGTGCGGGAAACCGACATCCTGACCAAGGTCTTTTTGGGTGCGGCGTAGCCAAGCCGCGCACACTGCTGCGCCTTAGCAGCCAGTGAAGAGGGCCCGGCCGGTGATCAAGCCTTTCTAGGCCCCCAAACTCCCGAGTATCCCTATAGCAAGGGAGTCTCCCCTAATAGACGGCACCGTCTCTCCTTTAATTCCGTCTCCGTCCAAGAACTACAAGGCCGGGAAGGGAAAGAAGGAGCAACGCCATACTGGGGTCGATTCCCACACCGCCGTCTCCGGCAGGAGCGTTGCACCCACCCGAGGAAGGCGCACGGCCTTCAGGTTCGGAGATGGGTGTCGGTGTGTCTTTGGGACTTACCGTGTTGGCGGGAATTGCCGTGTCAGCGGGGGCGGGTGTCGAAGTTGCTGTTGGCATAGGTGTCGGGGTTGGGGCTGGAATAGGAATTGCGGTTGCAGTGGGACTGGGTTTAGGTGTCGGAGTAGCGCTTGGCATCGGGGTTGGAGTTGGGATCGCAGTCGGACTGGGGGTCGGAGCCGGAGTAGGGGTCGGAGCCGGAGTAGGGGTCGGAGCTGGAGTTGGAGTTGGAGTTGCAGTGGGACTGGGTGTGGGTGTCGGAGTAGGGGTCGCGGTTGGGGTAGGACTGGGCGTCGGAGTAGGGGTTGGAGTTAGAGTAGGACTGGGTGTCGGAGATGGGGTTGGGGTAGACTCGCGTTGTCGGGGGCAATCCTCCGCCCTGTAAGCCACGAAGAAGGTCTCGGACCATTCAGAAAGCGGTTTGTAACCCCCTATGGGGCCATCCGTTATGCGGACCTGTACCTGCAACAGGCTGTGAGACAGCACAAACTGCTTGATCCTGTCCAAGTCGAAGGTTATGCGATCGGACCCTTCCCAGTTGATCTCATACCCCAGATGGATCGTGTTCCGCGCGGCCAACACATTGCGCAGTTGAACATGAGGCTCTTCGCCGGCTATGAGATTCTCGCCGGTAATTACGACGAGCCTATCGGACAGATCGCTGGTTTCCGACACCGCGCAGTAGGGCGGCATAGGCTCGACAGAGTGAATGACGGGCGCGGCGCCATGCGAGTCTCCCGACGCAGTCCGGTCCTATGCGATCAGAAGCAGTCCCACACAGGACAATGGCTACCGGCAAGCTAAAGACTGTCGCCCTTCGCAATCCCCTCCTACCTCACTCCCGAAATGCCGTGATTTAAACACAGCCTTATTTCTTAGCCTTCTCCAGTGCCAGCCCGGCCATCAGGTACATGATCACGTACACGATCACCCGGTAAATCACAGCCGATCCCGGCGGTATGCAGATGAACGACATTCCGCTTAGGCCCCTCCGCCCGATCTCGTGGGCAATCCTGATGACCTCGTAGTCCGTCAGGCCGATGGGCTCGGCGAGCTCGCCCATTATGTCCCCCGACGCAGGCCCCGCTCCTCCCAACACGTCCATGTCGAAGTGCACGTAAACCCCGTCGGTGCCCTGGTAGGCCCGGTCAAGCTCCTTGATCACGCCCTCGATGCCCAGGCTCCGCACTTCCCATGACGAGATGAACCGGGCCCCATCCCTGAGGTAGCGGCGCACAATGTCCTTCTTCTCCAACATGCCCCGCTCCCCGATCTCGACCAGGGTGCTCGGGTGCATGTTCTCAAGGAACTCGTACATCTTGTGCTTCCAGCTGCCGCTTCCGGCTATGCGCGGGTCGTTGGTCATCCGGTCAATCATCGCTGCGTCCCAGTGGGTGTCCAGGCTGACGCACCCTACCTGCCCCGCCGTGTGCTCCGAGATCGACTTGGCTATGGCAAAAGACCCCAACGGCGAGTTCTGGCCTATCACAATCGGAATGCCCCCGGCTTCAAGCACGTCGCCGACCTTCTCTTCCACTGCCGCCTGCGCCTTGAGAATGTTCTCCGGCGTCTGGGAAATGTTGACCTCTTCCGGGATGTCGGCGTCTCCGTAGTCCACCACGTTGAGGTGCTCGAAAACGTCGATGTCGAAGTCCTGAATGTACCCCGAGCCATACCGTACCGACTGCTGCCTAACCCTCTTGGGCCCCGATATCCACTCCCACTTGTCCACACCAGCGTACTTGTCAGTAGCCGTCGCTACATACGGCGCCCCGATAATCACCACATCCTGTCCCTTGAGTTCGTCCTTGGATGTGACGTGGGGTACGCCCAGAAACGTGGGCAGTTCGTCGGCAATCAAGGGGAACTTCCGGCGGCCTGCGAAGCTGTTGGCCATGAAGTCTTCCCAGTCGGGGTATTTCATTGAGCACATATTGGTCCTCCTGAGGGTCTTAGTTGGTTGGGAATCCGGGCGGGCCCGTCACCCCATTACTTTGGAAGCGTAGTCAACTCTATTCAGGGCATCGTCCCCAAATCGGGACATGCCGAGACCCGAAATGTCTATAGTCGTAGCCTCACCATCCACTATCATCTCCGCAACGAGCATTCCCACAGCCGGCGACTCCTTGAACCCGTGGCCGTTAAATCCCGTGCAGATGTAGAGTCCTTCTATCCCCTCCACCTTATCGACTATTGGGTGGCCGTCCGGAGTGTTGGTATACAGGCCCGCGTAGCCCGTGAAATACTCTGCCTCTCCAAGCCCCGGGGCCCGTTTCGCCACCCTACCCCACATCCTCTCGACATAGTCCATCCCCGGCTTCTGGTCGTAGTCGTCGGGGTTGGCCTCTATTTCCAATTCCACGTCGCCGATGAGGGTCAGGTCGGGGCTTTCCGGCCTCATGTACGCCATGTTCACCAGGTCACCGATCACCGGGTGCTCAGGGATAATGTCCATCGGGCGCTTCAGGAAGAACACCTCGTGCCGGGTCGCAGTTAGAGGGATATCCATCCCGAGGCCCTTCATCACTCTCACCGACCACGGCCCCGCAGCAACCACCGCGGTATCCGTCTCGATGCGTCCATTTCTGGTCTCCACGGCGACAACCCTGTCATTCACAATCTCTACGTCGAGAGCCGGGTTGTCCAGCAAGACCTGCGCCCCCATGCCACGCGCCGCCGACGCAAAGCCCTGCCCCACACTCGGAGGATCGGCATACCCTGACTGCGGCTCGAAGCAGATAATATCCGACTCATCAAAAGCGAAGTGCGGCGCAACCTCTCGAGCCTGCTTCATGTCCAGGACACGGGTGTCGATACCCAGCGACTGTTGCATGGCGATGTTGCGCTTGAACGACTCCTCAGCCTCCGGCGGCGCAACGAACATCGCTCCAGCATTCACGAAACCCGAGTCCCCACCCACAATCTGATCAAAATCCCGGATAGTCTCCAGGCTAGTCATCGCTAACCGGGCATTAACCTCGCTGGAGTAGTGCATCCGCACAATCCCCGACGACCTGCCCGTCGACCCAGCGCCCAACGACTCCTTCTCGACCAACACCGTATCCGTCACCCCGCGCCGCGCCAGGTTGAACAAGATACTGCACCCCATCACTCCGCCGCCTATGATTACAACGTCAGCCTTGGATTTCATCTCTCTCCCAACAACTCCTCAATCCCTGAATTGCCAACTCGAATCATATTGTCCTCCGCACCCTCCGTCAATCAATCCATTCCCAACCCTCATGCTACAATAAGCCCACTCCCGAGACCGAAAGAAAGGCCCTTGATGCTGCCTCTCGACGGTATCCGCGTCATCGACCTATCCCACGGCGTCGCCGGCCCATTCTCTACCCGACTCCTCGCCGATCAGGGCGCCGACGTGATCAAGGTCGAATCCCCCACCCTTGGTGATCCCGCCCGACGCCTCGCTCCCTTTATCAACACTCTCCCTGGCTCCCAGGCAGGCGGCACGTTCCAGTACGTGAATCTCGGGAAGCGCGGCATTACCCTCAATATTGCCTGCGAAAGCGGCAGAAGGGTTCTCCGAGAACTGGTCGCCGGGGCGCATATTCTCGTTGAGAGCTTCGAGCCGGGAGTTTTGGACACTTTGGGTCTCGGTTTTCGCGAATTTTCGAAGTTCAACCCGGGCCTTGTGATGACATCAGTCACCAATTTCGGGCAGACGGGCCCCTACCGCCACTTCAAGGCCGACGAGATAACCCAGTACGCTATGGGTGGCCCCATGTCCGTAACCGGGTCTCCGGATCACCCGCCTCTCAATCTCGCAGACGGGATAGTTTTCCATCAAGCGGGCACCGCCGCAGCACTGGCGACGATGATTGCGTTCTTCGAAACAGAGGCGTCGGGCGTCGGGGAGCATCTCGACATATCCATGATGGAGATTCAAGCAGGCAATATAGACCGACGCAGCCTGACCTTCCTCGCCTACCAATACACGGGTGACAGGGGCGGACGACTGGCCGCCGGAGGGAGCGCTGTAAGTGGAGTAATCCCTACCAGGAACGGCTACATAGCCTTCGACGGGGGAACACCAGCTGCCATGGATCAACTCCCCACGTTGATAGATGCTCCCGAACTGGCCCAGGACCCTCGCTTTACAGACCCCGATGCCCGCAACGAACCCGAGAACTCAGAGATGCTCCAGTCACGCATCTTGGAGTGGGCTTTGGACCAGGACAATCAGACAGCGTGGCGCAAGGCGCAGGCCCATCGCTCAATGGCCGCGCCCATCAACAATACTGCCGACCTCCTCGCCGACCCGCACTATACCTTTCGTGGGTTCTGGAACCGCATCGAAAGCGCTTCGGGGATCGCGGCATATCCGGGGTCGCCCCTGACCATGGGCGGGGCCCGGGTCTCGGTCAGAAGACCGGCTCCAAGGCTCGGCCAGCACAATGCCGAGATCCTCGGCGGCGAACTGGGGTTCAGCCGGGAAGAGTTAAGTAAGCTCAAGCAAGCGGGAGTGATCTAGTAAATGGCTCACCTGCCTCTGGAAGGAATCCGTGTCCTGGACATCACACAGATCTGGGCGGGCCCCTACACCACCCAGCTTCTCGCCGACTGGGGCGCCGAGGTAATACGAATCGAGTCAACCCAGATTGCGCCCATATCCACGCGGGTGTGGTCTCTGGAAAGGATGGCTCCTCCCCCCGGTGTATGGTGGCTCGCCTATCCTGACTCGGAGTTGGGCGAAAATCGAGCCAACCGGTGGGCGCTCTTCAACGTTCACGCCCGCAACAAGCAAAGCGTGACTATGGACCTCACCCGCCCGGAGGGCCGACAAGTCTTCGACAGGCTTCTACAGGTAAGTGATGTACTTGTCGAAAACAACACCCCCACTACAATGTCAAAATTGGAGATCGACTACGAGGCGGTACGTAAGCAGCGGCCTGATATCGTAATGGTGCGGATGCCGGGTTTCGGGTTGAACGGGCCCTACAGGGACTACCGTTCGATGGGTAACCACGCCGAAGCGATCTCTGGGCATACGTGGCTGCGAAACTACACTGACACGGATTTCTCGGCAATCAGCACAACCACGGTCGGAGATGGGATCGCTGGCCAGTATGCGGCATTTGCAGCCATGAGCGCTCTGCGGGCCCGGAGGCACACTGGCAAAGGCTGCCTAATAGAGCTAGCCCAGATCGAATCTATGGCCTCATTCATGCCTCGGCAGATCCTGGAATACGCTGTCAACCGACGCATCCCCACGGCCCTCGGCAACCGGCACTGGTCCCTGGCCCCCCACGACTGTTTTCCATGTAAGGGCGAGGATCAGTGGGTCACCATCGCCATCGGGACAGACGATGAGTGGGAGGCCTTCGTGCAGGCTCTCGGGAGCCCTGAGTGGACCAATGACCGCCGATTCGCCACGGTACCCGGCCGATACAACAACCAGGACGAGATTGGCGAGCATATCACCCACTGGACCGTCGAGCGGGAGCCTTACGAAATCACAACTCTCTTACAGGCTCACGGTATCGCCGCGGGGCCTGTCATTTTCAACGAAGATGCCTTCTCCGATCCTCAATACGAAGCCCGAGGCTTCTTCGAACCCGTCACCCAAGAGGACTGCGGGACCCACCTGCACCCTGGAATCATGTGGAAAGCCTCGAGGCATCCCAACGAGATTCGGATGCCCCCCTGCCAACTCGGTGAGCACAACCCATACATCTACTCGGATCTTCTCGGCTACGGTGAAGACGACTACGCTCGAATGGAGACTGAGGGCCATATCGGCACTTCTTACGTTATTGACAACCCGTAGATGAAACACCCCAGCTAATAAACCATTGGAATAATGGGGTGGAAAATACCGTGAATTAGTGCATTCGGCATAGGCCGAAATGGGGCCGTCACAGTCCTGAAAGTCTTCCAAAAAACAACCATTGATGCTATCATATGGCGAGCGCATGCCGCGTTTTCGGAGGGCCGCGCAATACTCAATAAATAGTCAAATGGAGAGACGAGAAATGACTTCTAATCAAGATTGGTGGCCGAATCAGTTAAGCCTGAAGGCTCTTCGCCAGAACTCTCCCCAGTCAGACCCGATGGCCGAGGACTTCAACTATGCTGAGGCGGTCAAGAACCTTGACGTCGATGCCCTGAAGACGGACATCGAGCAGGTAATGACAACTTCCCAAGACTGGTGGCCCGCCGACTACGGCCACTATGGGCCCCTCTTCATCCGGATGACCTGGCACGCCGCAGGCACCTACCGCATCAGCGACGGCCGAGGCGGTGGAGGCTCCGGCCACCAGCGCTTTGCACCCCTCAACAGCTGGCCCGACAACGGGAACCTGGACAAGGCGCGCCGCTTGCTCTGGCCGATCAAGCAGAAGTACGGACGGAGCCTATCATGGGCCGACCTGATCATCTTCGCCGGGAACTGCGCCCTGGAGTCGATGGGTTTCAAGACCTTCGGTTTCGCCTTCGGGCGCCCAGACGTCTGGGAGGCTGACGAGACAGACTGGGGGTCTGAGAGCACGTGGCTTGCAAACGAGCGCCACGAAAGCAACGGAGACCTCCAGGGACCCCTGGGCGCCGACCACATGGGCCTGATTTACGTGAACCCGGAGGGGCCGGACGGCAACCCGGACCCGCTCGCATCGGCGCCTTTCATTCGCCAAACGTTCAGCCGCATGGCTATGAATGACGAGGAGACGGTTGCGCTTATCGCCGGCGGACACACGTTCGGCAAAGCGCATGGCGCCGTCGCCGAGGACTACGTCGGGGCCGAACCGGAGGGCGCTGGCATTGAGGAGCAAGGCCTCGGGTGGAAGATCAACTATGGCGACGGCAAGGGCGTCCATACGATAACCAGCGGCTTTGAAGGAGCCTGGACTGATACCCCAACAAAATGGGACAGCAGCTTCTTCGAAACCCTGCACGGCAACGAGTGGGAGTTGTCGAAGAGTCCGGCTGGCAAACAGCAATATGCTCCCAAGAACGCCGCAGCAGTGGCAACCGTGCCCGACGCACACGATCCGTCCAAGAAACACCCCCCCATGATGCTCACTACGGACTTGGCACTGATGATGGAAGCGAACTATGCGCCGATTGCAAAGCGCTTCCTCGAAAGCCCAGCGGCGCTAGAGGATGCCTTCGCCAGGGCGTGGTACAAGCTGATCCACCGCGACATGGGCCCCCGCAGCCGGTATCTCGGGCCGCTGGTTCCCGAAGAGGTGCTGATGTGGCAAGACCCTGTCCCCGACGTCGATCATGAGTTGATCGGGGAGCAGGATATCGCCGACCTCAAGGCTAAAGTCCTCGCCTCCGGACTGTCCGTTTCCCAACTGGTATCTACCGCATGGGCCTCGGCGGCAACGTTCCGCGGCACCGACAAGCGCGGTGGAGCAAACGGAGCACGCGTACGCCTCGCCCCGCAGAAAGACTGGGAAGCGAACAACCCCGCAGAGTTGGCTAATGCGCTGCAGACGTTGCAGCAGGTCCAGGCTGAGTTCAATGCCGGAGGAAAGAAAGTCTCTCTCGCTGACCTGATCGTCCTTGCCGGGTGCGCGGGCGTCGAGCAGGCTGCAAAGAACGCCGGACAGGATGTGCAGGTCCCCTTCACGCCTGGCCGCACTGACGCATCGCAAGAGTGGACCGACGAAGAGTCGTTTGCCGTCCTCGAACCCACCGCAGACGGGTTCCGCAACTACAACAGGTACGGAAACGGAGATTCTGCGGCGGAGCATCTGGTCGAGAAGGCGTACATGCTTACTCTGACCGCTCCCGAGATGACGGCCCTCGTTGGCGGCATCCGCGCCCTTAATGCGAACTCCGGACAGTCTGCACACGGCGTGTTCACCAATCGGCCGGGTTCCTTGACCAACGACTTCTTCGTGAACCTGCTCGACATGAGCACCGAGTGGAAGGCCTCGTCATCTGACGGTGTCTTCGAGGGACGCGACCGCCAGACCGGTGACCTCAAGTGGACTGCCACCAATGCGGACCTCGTCTTCGGCTCGAACTCCGAGCTCCGGGCCCTTGCAGAGGTGTACGGTTGCGACGACGGGCAGCAGCAATTCGTGAGCGACTTCGTGGCCGCATGGAACAAGGTGATGAACCTCGACCGCTACGACCTTGCGTAATTCCACCGAGTAACCGTAACGGCCAACTACTTGAAGGTATAGTGTGGGTGAGGGCTAATAGCCCTCACCCATATCTTCTGCCCTGAAGCATCAGAGGTAAAGCCATTCTGGGAGGAATCTTATGACCACCGCCGTTGACCTCCACCCCGAGAAACTCGCCCGGTTCGTAGAGGGTGTCGTAGAAGTATCCAGTATGGGCCTGCCCCACGAGGAGGCCATCGACCGAATCTATCCCGAGTTGCAGCAGATGCTCGACTCCCCGGACTGGCTCGCCGACGAGTTCAAGGTCCCCCTCCCCGGCAAATTCGCCCAGTACCTTCTTCACCGCGAGGACGACAATTCCCTATCTGTGATGGTCATGGTCGTCCCTGCCGGTTGCACCACACCCGTCCACGACCACCTTGCATGGGGACTCGTCGGCGTGTACCAGGGCAGCCAGCTTGAGACCGTCTACCACCGAGAGGACGACGGCTCGGACCCCGACCACGCTCGCCTCAACCACGTCGCCACCAACGTCCTGCGTGTCGGAGACATCACCCGCCTCATCCCGCCCGAGGGCGACATCCACAAGATCGAGACCATGGACAAGGACCAGCCCTCCATCTCGATACACATCCTGGGCAACGACATAGGATGCCGCTGGCGCCACGCCTTCGAGGTGGAAAAGGAAGAGGTGCTGGACTTCAGGTCGGGGTACGTGAACGCCCCCTGCGAAGAGGACTAGGCCCGACCCATTCTTACTGCAGGGCTATCGCGTAGGCGTCGCCTACAACTGACAAGCCCGTACCCGCACTACCCCCAATAGAGTAGGCGATGCCATCCACCTTCGCGGTGGCTGCTCCATGCAGGGCAGATGGGAGTGCCTGGTAGTTGTGCCACCGGGCGGCTTTTGGATCAAAGCTTTCGACTGAGTCAAGAGCCGTATCGATGTTCTCGCCGCCCAGAATGAAGAGACGCCCCCTGTGCTCCAGGGCTCCGAGGCTAGACCGCCCGACATTCAACCCCCGCACCTCGGCCCATGCCCCGGTTGTCGGATCCAGCGCCTCCACGAGGTCCAAGCTCACGCTTCCCGTCTCATCCTTGCCGCCAATCACGTAGATCAGCCGACCCAAAGTCACGGCGCTCATGTGGCTCCGCCCGGTCAGTAAGGGAGGCCCTTCCGACCAGGAGTCCGAACCAGGCTCATACACGTCTATCCGAGACGAGACCGCATCTTCCTCCAGCCCGCCGATCACGTAGATCAGGCCGCCGTATACGGTGGCGGTGAGCGCTCCTCGGGCGGCGGGCATTGGGGCCATTTCGCCCCACAAGTCCAACCGTGGCTCATAGATATACACCGCATCCGACGCCTCCCCCCTCCTCCCAGCCAGCCCGCCGAACAGGTAAATCTTGTCTACCCCATCAACGCTGAAAGTGACTGCCGTCGCGTGGTGTAGTCCCTTTGGCAGCGGCTCGGCGTCGCTCCAACTGCTGCTGCGAGGGTCGAACACTTCGACTTTTGTGGATGAACGGCCAAGCTCGTCCAGACCGCCCATCACATATATCCTGCCCCCAGCCTCAGCAACTGAGGCTGACGTGCGGGGGGTAGGAAGGTCCGGTATGGCAGCCCAGGCCTGTTCGGTTACGGGCGTGCCGGTTGGCTCGGGGGTCGGGCTGGGGGAGATGGAGACCGTGGAGCACCCGGCGACAACCAGGACGCAGACAACGGCCAGTACAAGTAACCGGAATTTCATCTTGCCTATGATACCAAAAGGAAAGGGCCTTTCAATAAGAAAGGCCCCCCTTTGGCTAGACAGGTTCAGATTCATCAGCCGCCGTTGGCTCCCGGGTTCCAGGCCCCGCCCGCGAGGGGCGGAAACACACTCACGACATCGCCTTCTTGCAGCAGCTTCTGGTCTCGCCATTCCTTCTCGGCAGGGCAGTGCTGGCCGTTGACCAGGGTCATCTGGGAGAGTTCCGGTGGAATCTCCAGCTTGGCCAGAACGTCGGACAAGGTGGTGCCCTCGTCCATCTGCAACTCGCCTTTACCCCTGCCGTTGGCCATCCGGGCCCGCAGGCTGGCGAACAACTTTATCTCTACTTTCATGGTATCTACTCGGAACCCGAGTCCGCCTCCGGTATCCCGCCGACCAACACGCCGTGCCATTCGGACACTTGCGTCTTTGCGCTCATATTGTTGTGTCTGTAGCTTCGGTCTGCCGACTCACCCCCCGTAAGCGTACTCTTGAGCAGTCCTTCGGCGACCTTGCAGGCCACGTATGGCTTTCGCACGTCCAGCGGGTTCTCCTTTAGATAGCCCTTCCACTTGCCCAGGCGTGTGCCGGCCTGTATGAAGCCCTTGACCATGCCCACGTCGTTCAGCGCTCCGACGTCGGAGGCCCGGCCTATCATCACCGCACCCACTATCCGGTCCCCGTCCCACGACAGCCGCCGGTACACCGAGGTGATCAAGCTTGAAACGACAATGGTGTCCGTATCGCTCTGCCAGTCCCCGAAACTCGCTACCTGAAGCCCGACCGCATCCACCACGTTGAACCCGACGCTTCCAGCGTAGCTTACCTCGTGTCCGGCCATGTTGCTTCCCGCAACCCGTCCGTGCTCGAAAGCGGTAGGCTGAATTGCGTGTACGGCCTTGGAGTCGGAGTGGAGGATCGGGCCCTCAGCCACGTCTCCCACAGCGTAGATCCCGTCCACGTTGGTTGCCATTCTGTCGTCCACCAGGATCCCCTGGCCCGTGGCAATCCCCGCTCCCGAGGCGAAGTCCAGGTTGGGCCTGATGCCCGTGGCCATCACGATCGCGTCGGCTTCCATCTTGTCGCCGTTACTCAGCTTGACGTCACGGTGACCGTCGTGCTCACCGATACTGGTCACGCTGGTGCCGGTAATGCACCTCACCCCGTTCTTCTCCAGCCACGCTTCCACTACCTCAGCAGCTTCGGCGTTGATCATTCTCGGCAATATGTGAGATTCCAATTCAACGAAGGTAATTGTGTGCCCGCCACCGTGAAGGCCGTCCAGAATAATCAGGCCAATGAATCCCGCCCCGACGATCACCACCCTGCTCCCCGCCGAGACATTAGCCTTGAAGTTTCGGGCGTCCTCTATGTTCCACATGTTCTGCACGCCCGCCAGGTCCGCCCCGTCAATCGGGGGCCGGGTGGCGGAGGAGCCGGTGGCTATAAGCAGGTCGTCATATTCGACGGTCGAGCCGTCGCTCAGGGAGACCGACTTCGCAACCGCGTCGATTCCCATGACCTGTGCCCCGAACTTCGTCTCCACGTTCAGACCGGCAAAATAGCCGTCGTCGCCCGTGAATACTGCCTTCTCCTGGATGTCTCCGGCCAGGTAGTAGGGCAATACCATCCGGGAGTAGGCCAGCTCGTTGCCTATGAGTGTGATCGAGGAATCGGACTCGTGCGCTCTGATGGTCTCGATTGCCCGAAGTCCCGCCGGCCCCGCACCTACGACTACGTGTCTCTTGTTTGCCATTTCACCTAACCTCCCGGAAAGCCTCTTACGCCGTGGTACAGCAGGGTCACCCTGTCTTCCTTGTCCAAAAGCGTTGCCATTCCGTCCAGGAACTTTATATTTCGGCCGTTTACCAACACCTCTACGTCCTCGTTAAGGTCCGACTCGTCGCCATCCACGAACAGCAACGATCTCAACTCGGTTCGACTCCCGTTCGATAACTCTACCAGAAGCTCCTGCACCCGTGGTTGGCTTATCTCTTCTTCCGTTACTTCCGCTAGCTCTCTCAGCTTTGCCAGATATTTAACCTTTGCCACGATATAGACGCAATACCTAGGCGATGCCCAGTATTTCCAGCTTAGCCTCGGTCGGGTTTCCTTCCTCGTCCCATCCCCGCAGGCTGTAGTACTCAGGAAGCATCTTGTCCAGCTGCCCGACTCTGCCCTTCGCCGGGTTACTATCACCGGATATTGCGTCATTTAGGATACGGTCGGGCAGTGTGTCGTCGGCCTTGGTGAGTCCGGCCTTGAGGTTGAACAGCCTCTCGAGGTTCCAGACCCTTTCACCTATGGTGTTCATGTCATCCATAGTGAATTCGAGGCCCGTTACCCCTTCCAACAGCATCCTTATGTCATCCAGATCGTTTCCGGCGGAGATAAAGAGGCACAGTCCCGTGGAGTCGTGTATCGAGTTCTCATTCTGCAGGGACACGACCAGCTCGGCTTTGCCCTCCGGAGAACCGGGGTCCAGCTTATAAGGCATTCCGAATATTTCGGCCCCCGGCGTGAACGCCCGCAGGTGGTCGGCGCCCCGGTTGTTGGTGGCGTAGGCCAAGCTCATCCCGTTATAGGCCCGTGGGTCGTATGCCGGGAACTCCTGTCCCTTGGAGCCCATGTGGACTCCCGGATTTCCATATCTGATACCCATTCGCTTGGAACCTTCTGCCAGTGCATCCCCGATCCCTTCCCGATAGCAGGTCTTTTCGACCAGTGACACCAGTGCCTCACCACTGCCGAAGTTCATCTCCATGCCCGCTTCGCTATCGGAGATGGTACCCATCTCGTACAGTTCCATCGCCGCCGAGATCGTTGCTCCCATCGAAATGGTGTCGACACCGAGGTCGTTGCACATCCAACTGGCCTTGATCAAAGCATCCAGGTCCGAAACCCCGCACTGCGACCCGAGGGCCCACGCCGTCTCGTACTCCGGCCCTTCGCCTGCTATCTTCCAGTTCCGCGGGTGCGTGTTAACCATGAACTTGTTTGCCACATCTCCGGGCAGGTGGGTAACTCGGCCGCATGCTATCGTACAGCTGAAGCACGCCTTGTTGGCTACCAGCCGGTTATCGGTCACGGCTTCGCCGTTTATGTCTTCCTCACCCTCGAATTGCGTTTCCATGTGGTTGCGGGTCGGGAGGCCGCCCGTCTCGTTGATGATTCCCATGATTTCGAGGGTGCCGTACATCTGCATCCCCATCACACCGGGATTATTCGTCAACTTCCCGTGCTGCGAACCAATGGCCTGCATCGCACGTTCCGCCGATGCAACCTGAACGCTACCGGTGCCCCGCACGGCGATAGCCTTCAGGTTCTTCGAGCCCATCACCGCCCCGACCCCTGAGCGGCCAGCAGCCCGGTGCAGGTCGTTAACTATGCACGCAATCCTTACCAGGTTCTCACCAGCAGGGCCGATACTTGCGATGACGCAGTCCGGCACCCCGGTCTGCGTCCTTATCAGGTCCTGAGTCTCCCAGACCGTCTTGCCCCAGATACCTTCCGCCGGGAGGAGCCTTGCGTCATCGTCGTAGACCCACAGGTACACGGGGCTCGGGGACTTCCCATGAACGATGACCATGTCATACCCGGCGAACTTAAGCTCCGGGCCCCAAAAGCCCCCCGAGTTGGACCCCGCCATCCCACCGGTTAGTGGGCTCTTGGTCACCACCGAGTAGCGTGATGACGCCGACGCCCCCGTCCCGGTTAGCGGCCCCGTGGATAAGACGAGCACGTTATCCGGCGCCAAAGCGTCGACCGTAGGGTCATGCATCTCTTCGTACAGATACTTGGCCCCCAAGCCTCTCATACCCACGTAATCCCGGGCCCAGTCCATGTTCAGGTCTTCTTTCGCAACGACGCCGTTGGTCAAATCGACCCGCAGGACTTTTCCGGTCCAACCGTTCATCGGCATCCTATGCCTTTACAGGTCCCGATAGTCCGTAAATCAGTAGGTCTTTAGAGGATGCCGAGCTGCGCCAGTTTGGCGTCTGTGGGATCTCCGTCCCGGGTCCAGCCCCTGAGGTCGTAGTACTCGGGCAGCATCTCGGACAGCCTGTTGACTCGGCCTTTTGCCGGGCCCGCTGGAATGCCTTCGTTAAGCAGCCTCTTGGGCAGCGTGTCCTGGGCGCCCGGAATGCCGGCGTTGATGTTCCAGATCCGCTCGAGGTTATAGATCCGCTCTCCTACTTCCATCAGGTCTTCCATGGAGTAGTCCATGCCAGTCGCTGCGTTTAGCTCCGGCTGTATGTCGTCCAGCCCGATGCCGAAGGTCAGGAACAGGCACAGTCCCGCGGCGTCCACCGTCGACGTGACGTCCTGGAATATCTTGGTCAACTCCGCCTTCCCCTCCGTTGCGGTGGGATCGGCCTGCTGCGGTATGCCGAACACTTCCGCGGCTATGGTGTAGGCCTTCAGGTGGCATGCGCCCCTGTTGGAGGTGGCGTACCCCAGTCCAATGCCCTGGAATGCCCGTGCGTCGTAGGCCGCGACTTCCTGGCCCTTCACTCCTATGAACAGGTCCGGGTGACCGTACTTCTCGGTCATCCTCTTGGAGCCCTCGGCTATTTCGTTGCCAAAGCCTTCCCGGAAGCAGGTCTTCTCGGCCATGGCGACCAGCGCATCCCCGTTGCCGAAGTCCAGGGCCATCCCGGTCTCTTCCTGCGTGATAACGCCTTTTTCGTAAAGCTCCATCGCCGCTGCCAGGGTGCCGCCGTAGGATATCGGGTCGATCCCCAGATCGTTGCAGATCCAGTTGGCCTTGATCAGCGCGTCCAGGTCCCCGATTCCGCAGTCGGCCCCCATGGCCCACGCAGCCTCGTACTCCGGCCCCTCACCCGACATCTTCCAGTTTCGAGGAGTGGTGGTGACCATGTACTTGTCCGCCGCTTCTCCGGGCAGGTGAGTCACCCGTCCGCAAGCTATGGTGCAGGCAAAGCACGCCTTGGGGCCCGTGAGACGGGTTTCGGTCATCGTCTCTCCGCTAATCCCCTCGGCCTCTTCGAACTCGCCGTACTGGTGGTTGTTCGTCGGCAAGCCGCCGTGCTGGTTAATCACGTTGACCAGGATTGGGGTCCCGTAGGTGCGGAGACCTTCGCCGGTGACAGGAGACGCAGCCAGCTTTACCTTCGCCGCAAACGTCGATTCCATCATCGCCTCGGGCTTCGCCACTTGTACGGCCCCCGTGCCCCGCACACCTATCGCCTTCAGGTTTTTCGAGCCCATCACTGCCCCGACGCCGTTGCGCCCCGCAGCCCGGTGCTTGTCATTCATTATCGATGCGAACCGGACCATGTTTTCACCGGCAGGGCCGATGCTCGCCACGATAGCGTCCGGGACCGCTGTCTCGGTTCGGATCGTGTCCTCGGTCTCCCACACACCCTTGCCCCACAGGTGACTTGCGTCTATGAGTTGCACGTCGTCGTCGTAAATCCAAAGGTAGACCGGGTTCGGCGACTTCCCGTTGAGGATCACCATGTCGTACCCGGCAAACTTGAGCTCGGGGCCCCAGTGCCCGCCCGAGTTGGACGTGGTAATAGTCCCGGTCAGTGGGCTCTTGGTAACCACCATGTACCGCGCCCCACAGGAGGCGTTGGTCCCGGTCATCGGGCCCGTTGCGAAAATCAGCTCATTTTCGGGGCTCAGAGGCTCGACCTTCGGATCCAGGTCCTCATAGAGATACCTGGCTCCCAGGCCCCTCCCACCAACGTACTGGTGGGCCCATTCTTCATTCAGGTCTTCTTTTGTTATTGTGCCGGTGCTGAGATCAACTCGGAGCAGACGCCCCGACCATCCGTATGCCATGGCTCTAGCTCCCTTCTATGGATCGGGCGTAGTTTGTGTCCACCTTGTCACCCCAGGACCCCAGCCACGTCGCTTCCTCAATCTCGGTGAACTCAATGGCGTTAGTCGGGCAAGCCCTGGCGCAGGCGGGGTCTCCGCCGCACAGGTCACACTTGACGGCCTTCTTGGTAGTCGGATTGAGAAATACCGTGCCGAACGGGCAGGCGATGACGCACAGCTTGCAGCCCACGCACACGTCTTCTATGACGATCTTGGCCTGGGTGTCGGGGTCTACGCCTATGGCGTTGACAGGGCAGACCTGCAAGCACCATGCCTCTTCGCATTGGAAGCAGGTGTACGGGCTATAGCTGGACTGCTCATCGAATATATGCACCCGTATCAGCGACTGGGATGGCTGGAATGTTCCAGTCTGCACCCAGGAGCAAGCCAACTCGCATTGTATGCAGCCGGTGCATCGGTCAGGGTGTATTTCGAGCATCTTTATAGTGCTTCCCATGCCTGCCTCCTCTAAGAAGGTATGCTAAAAGGTAACGCGGGCTCGTTTTACATCGGGCAATGCCCGATGGAGGGAGTTTTAGAATAGGGTTGAAGAGGCGTTTTGTCAATGAAATCCAACCTTCAACGCACTCTCGACAAAACTACAACGCATCTACGGCAGAGTATTGCCACACAACACATATGTTGAGTATGCTGGCTGCTTCAACAGGTGTGAATCTGGCCCCGAGCATTCCGGAGAGAGTTAATGCTTTCATATCCAGTACATTTCGAAAACGATGGCCTGAGCCTCCTGGTAACCTCACATGACTTCCCAGAGCTCACCACCTTTGGAGAAGATCACGCTGATGCCCAAGCCCGCGCCCTCGACGCCCTGCAAGAGGCCATCGCCGCCCGTATCCACGACCGCAGGGACATTCCTCCCCCCTCCCCCGGCGGCGATGGCCGAGTAGCCCTTCCTACTCTCACCGCTGTCAAAGTTATCCTCTACCAGGGCATGCGAGATCAGGGTATCGGGAAAGCGGATCTGGCACGCCGTCTCGGGTGGCATCTTCCCCAAGTAGACCGCGTGCTGGACGTCAACCACCACTCCCGCCTCGACCAGATGGATGCAGCCCTCGGAGCCATAGGCCACCGCTTACAGGTCAGCCCCGTGCCTGCCTCCACCACCTCTTAATCGAGAGGCGCCAAGTGGCATTCCGTAACCTGTATTGCTTGAACCTGTCCTGCCTGGTCTGGAGGATGCTCAATGTAGCGACAAGTTTGACCCCCACCACCCCCTTTGCTACACTCGCCCTCAGCCTGCCGCCCCGCGCCCGAGGAGCCGTCTATGTCCGAATCTCCTCAACAAGATACCCTCAAGGAAATTAAGTCCAACTGGACAAAAAAGTACGAAGCGTCCAGAAAGCGCGATGCCCTCTTCACCACCGTCTCCGGCGCGCCCGTCGAGCCCCTCCACACCCCCTCCCCCGACGCCTACTCCGACTTCGACGAAAACATGGGAATGCCTGGCCAGTACCCATTCCTGCGCGGCATACATCCCACCGGACACCGGGGACGGCTCTGGACAATGCGCATGTTTTCCGGCTTCGGGACCGCCGAGGAGACCAACTCCCGGTTCAAGTTCCTCCTTGGCCAGGGTGAGACGGGCCTCAGCACCGCCTTCGACATGCCCACCCTCATGGGCTACGACCACGACGACCCCATGGCCATCGGTGAGTTCGGCAAGTGTGGCGTCGCCGTCTCATCTCTAGCCGACATGGAGGTCTTGTTCGACGACATTCCCATCGAACAAGTCACCACATCCATGACCATCAACGGCCCCGCCGCTATTATCTGGGCTATGTTCATCGCCGCCGCCGAAAAACGCGGCGTACCCAGGGCAAAACTCGGTGGCACCCTCCAGAACGATATTATTAAAGAGTACACCGCCCAGAACGAATACATTTTTCCCGTCGAAGCCTCGATGCGCCTCGTCACCGACACTGTTGAGCTTGCCGCCAAGGAGATGCCTCGCTGGAACCCCATAAGCATCAGCGGATACCACATCCGGGAAGCCGGCGCCACCGCAGCTCAGGAGCTCGCCTTCACCCTTGCCGCCGGCTTCGAATACGTCGATTGGGCGCTTGAACGCGGCCTCGACATCGACGAGTTTGCCCCTCGATTAAGCTTCTTCTTCAACGTCCACGACGACTTCTTCGAGGAGATATCCAAGTTCCGCGCCGCCCGCAGAATATGGGCCCGAGAGCTCCGCTCCCGCTACGGCGCCAAGAGCGAACGCTCCCTCTGGCTGCGCACTCACGCCCAGACCGCGGGTGCCTCTCTCACCGCTCAGCAGCCCGAGATAAACGTCTCCCGGGTCGCCCTCCAGGCCCTCGCTGCCGTGCTCGGGGGAGTCCAGTCCCTCCACACCAACTCCATGGACGAGGTTCTTGCCCTTCCCTCCCAGCAGGCCGTTCTGGTCGCCCTTCGCACCCAGCAGATCATTGCTCACGAAAGCGGTGTCGCCGACCTCGCCGACCCTCTCGGCGGCAGCTACCATCTTGAAGCCATGACCGACCGCATCGAAGAAGAATCCTACGAGTACTTCCGACAGATCGAGGACCAGGGAGGCGTCATCGCCGCCGTCAAGAACGGCTACTTCCAACGCCAGATCGCCGACTCCGCATTTAAGTACCAGCGCGAAATCGAGCAGAACCAGCGCATCAAGGTCGGCCTAAACGGCTACGCGGAGGGGAGCGACCCCCATATCCCCATATTAGAAATGGACCGGGAAGGCGAGCGTCGCCATCTCGAAAGATTGCACCGCACCCGGGACACACGGGACCAGGCCGCCGTCGACCGCGCCCTCTCCGACCTAAAGCGCGCCGCTCTTGGCTCCGAAAACCTCATGCCCTACCTGCTTACCGCGGCTCGGGCCTACGCCACTCTCGGCGAGACTACAAACGCCCTCCGTGAGACCCTCGGCGAGTCCGAGATTTACAACGTAGCCTAACTTACCCTCACTGCCTCCTCTCCCTGATCGGGTGCCTTCGCATCTCGCATTATGGTGTTGCATCTGATAGCATAAATGAGGCAACTTTATGCTATGAACAGCCGAGAAGTACTACGACTACTGAGACGGGACGGTTGGGTTCTTAAAATCACTAAGGGAAGTCACCATCAATTCACACATCACGTAAAGGTAGGGAAAGTCACCGTTAAGCATCCACAAAAGGATAT
The DNA here is from genome assembly GCA_965222055.1 of Dehalococcoidia bacterium. Classification (GTDB taxonomy): domain Bacteria; phylum Chloroflexota; class Dehalococcoidia; order Plut-88900; family Plut-88900; genus Plut-88900. The sequence goes on along the minus strand of CBDCTF010000007.1, from coordinate 1,119,134 downwards.
ACCCATAGAGACAATGCGGAGCATCTTCCGTCAAGCAAACTGGAACTGGAAGGACCGACGATGAAATACCATGTAGTCATCCACAAAGACCTTGGCTCCTCCTATGGCGTGACCGTCCCCGATTTGCCTGGCTGTTTCTCAGGCGGCGACACATTTGAAGAGGCGCTGTCCTCTGTTAGGGAAGCAATCGAATGTCATATCGAGGGAATACTCATGGACGGCGAAGCCATCCCAGAAAAAAAGCCCTTGCAGATCCATAAGGCCAATGAGGATTTCACAGGCGGCACTTGGGCCAGCGTCTCCGTAGACCTGTCTAACCTATTCGTGGAACCTACGCCATCCCGACTGTAGACCTCATCCCCTAGTCCTCCCAATTACAACCTGCACGCTCTCAAGACAACCCTCCCTTGCCCCCTCCCCCCCGCTTATTGGCGCAACGCCCTCCACGCGTTTATCATAAACGAGGGAGGCCGACCTCAATCTTCGTCACCAACTAAGGGATTCCCTATGCTCAAAGAAAAAGATTTGAATAAGATCACCCAACGCCAGCAGGAGTGGCAGGAAAAGGCCGACAAGGCCCGACAGCGGGAAGGCCTCTTCTCTACCTCCTCAGGGGCCCCAATCAAAGCCGCCTACAGCCCCCTCGACATAGCTGATCAGGATTACATGGCCGATGTCGGCATGCCCGGCGAGTACCCCTTCACCCGCGGAATCCACCCGACGGGCTACCGTGGCAGACTCTGGACTATGCGCCAGTACGCCGGTTTCGGCTCCGCCGGAGAGTCCAACCGCCGCTACCGCTACCTGCTGGAGCAGGGCCAGACGGGGCTCAGCGTGGCCTTTGACCTTCCGACTCAGATGGGTTACGACTCCGACCATCACATGGCCCGAGGCGAGGTCGGTAAGGTGGGCGTCCCCATCGACACCCTCGCCGACATGGAAGTCCTTTTCGAGGACATTCCCCTCGAAAAGGTCACCACGTCCATGACCATTAACGGCACCGCATCTATCCTCCTCGCGCTTTATGTCGCCTTGGCCAAGAAGCAGGGCGCCGACCTTTCCAAGCTCGGCGGCACAGTCCAGAACGATATCCTCAAGGAATACATCGCCCGGGGCACCTACATCTACCCACCCCGCCCCTCCATGCGCCTCATCACTGATCTCTTCCGTTACTGCGGCGAGAACTTGCCCGCCTGGAACACTATAAGCATAAGCGGGTATCACATGCGGGAAGCCGGGTGTACTGCGGTCCAGGAGCTTGCCTTTACCTTTAGTAACGCCATAGCCTACGTTCAGGCCGCCGTGGATGCGGGCATGGACGTGGACAAGTTCGGGGCCCGGCTCTCCTTCTTCTTTGTCAGCCAGAACAACCTCCTGGAAGAGGTGGCCAAGTTCCGTGCCGCCCGAAAGATCTGGGCCCGAATAATGAAGGAGCGCTTCAACGCCCTGAACCCCCGCTCCTGGATGGTCAGGTTCCATACCCAGACCGCCGGCGCCGCTCTAACGGCCCAGCAGCCCGAGAACAACATCGTTAGGGTCACCATACAGGCCCTGGCCGCGGTCCTCGGTGGCACACAGTCGCTCCACACAAACTCTATGGACGAGGCCCTCGCCCTCCCTTCGGAAAAAGCCGCTACCATTGCCCTACGCACCCAGCAGATCGTCGCAAATGAGTCGGGTTGCGCCGACGTTATAGACCCGCTGGCAGGCTCCTTCTACGTAGAGCGTCTCACCAAGGACCTGGAAGACGAGACCTTCAAATACATCGAGCGAATCGACGACTTCGGCGGGGCCCTTGGCGCGATTGAGCGCGGTTTCATCCAACAGGAGATTCAGGACAGCGCGTTCCGCCATCAGCAGGAGATCGAGTCGAGCAAACGGGTAGTGGTGGGCGTGAACGCCTACGAAAGCCCCCAGCCTCCCCTCCAGGGAACCCTCAAAATAGATCCAGAGTTGGCCCGCACCCAAGTCGCGAATCTCCAGAAGATCAAGCAGTCTCGAGACCAGGCCGCCGTGGACAGCGCGTTGAACGCCCTGAGAGAAGTGGCCACGGGGGATGGCAATACCATGCCCGTTATCCTGGAGGCTGTCGAAGCCTACGCTACCCTCGGCGAAATTAGCGATGTCCTCCGGGACGTCTTCGGTGACTACGAACCGTCCGCTACTTTCTGAGCCCCGTGATAACTGGTTAGTCATGGCCCAAACCAGGAAGGATTGAGCAAATGGACTTCGGATTCACTGAGGAACACAAACTCCTGCAGCGGAATGTAAGAGACTTCGCCAAGAAGGAGATCGGGCCCTCCGCCGCGAGGATCGACCGGGACGAGGAGTTCCCCTGGGAAAACTTCCACAAGATGGGTGAAATGGGCCTGATGGGCGTCTCCATAGACCCTCAATACGGCGGTTCCGGCGGAGGATACATAGACCTCTCCATAGTAGTGGAGGAGCTGGCCCGGGTCTGCGCCGCTACGTCCCTCATCTACATCGCATCCGTCTCTCTTGCCTCCAAATGCATTGAGGCATTTGGTTCGCACGAGCAAAAGACAAAATATCTCACCCCCCTGGCCCGCGGCCATAGGCTCGGCGCTTTCGCCCTCTCTGAACCCAACGCCGGCAGTGACGTCGCCGCTCTTCGCACCCTCGCCACTACTCACGGCGGCGGCTATTTCCTCAACGGCAGCAAGACCTTCATCACCAACGGGGATCTCGCCGACTTTGTCGTTGTCTTCGCAACTGAGAACCGTTCCCTTGCTTCCAAAGGCATCTCGGCCTTCATAGTGGAGAAGGGGTACGAGGGCTTCACCGGCCGCAACGAACCCGGCAAGATGGGCATGCGCGGCTCCAATACTGCAGAGCTATTTATGGATGACTGCCGGGTTCCGGCTGAAAACCTGCTAGGTGAAGAGGGGAAGGGGATGCGGATCGCACTGTCAACCATAGACGCTAGCCGTATTGCCATTGCCGCTCAGGCCGTGGGAATTGCCCACGCGGCCCTGGACTCGGCACTCGAGTACTCCCGGCACCGGCAGGCATTTGGCCACCCTATTTCTGACTTCCAGGCCATTCAGTCGATGCTCGCCGACATGGCGACCCAGGTCAACGCCGCCCGACTCATCACCTACCAGGCCGCCGACAAGAAGGAGCGGGGAGAGCCCTTCGGCCGGGAATCGGCCATGGCCAAGCTCTTCGCCTCGGAGATTGCGGGTCAGGTCACATCAAAGGCCATCCAGATTCACGGGGGCTACGGCTATTTCAAGGAGAGCCCCGTCGAGAGGTATTTCCGGGACGCCAAGGTCACCGAGATATACGAAGGCACCTCCGAAGTACAGCGCATGGTGATATCCCGGGACCTCCTAAAATCTGGTCTATAGCCCTCTATCAAGGATCCCCAATGACACAAGATCCCACACCGGTCTGCCAGGCCAGGCACATTAACCACGTCGCCATAGTGGTCAAGGATGCCGCCGAGACCCTCCGCTTCTACCAAGAAACCTTCGGTGTCCCGGACGCTCCCATCGAGGAGATCGCCGACCAGGGCGTCCTGGCAACCCTCGTCGCCGTCGGAGGGACTAACCTGGAGTTAATCCAGCCCGTCCGCCCCGACACCGGCGTTGCCCGCTTCTTGGATGCCCGCGGAGAGGCTCTCCACCACGTCTGCCTGGAAGTCGAAGACTTGCAAGGTAAACTCGATTCTCTAAAGGCAAGCGGCGCCCGTCTCATCGATGAATCGCCTCGCCATGGCCTCGCCGGCATGATAGCCTTCATTCATCCCAAGTCCACCCGCGGAGTCCTTATAGAGCTCGTAGACAAGGACACCGTGCAATCGTAACTCTTCCGACGGGGGTATCTCGCGATGACACAGGTTGGAATTAACACCATCAGGGTCCTGGTAGCCAAGCCGGGACTCGACGGACACGACAGAGGTGCAAAGGTGATCGCCCGAGCCCTTCGGGACGCGGGAATGGAGGTCATCTACACCGGCATCCGTCAGACCCCCGAGATGATCGCCGAGGCTTCTCTCCAGGAAGACGTGGACGTCGTCGCCATCAGTATCCTCAGCGGCGCACACATGGAGCTCTTGCCCCTTATCATCAGCGAGATGAAGGACCGAGGCATCGATGACTGTCTGGTCCTCGCCGGCGGCATTATCCCCGAAGACGACATCGCTCCTCTAAAGGAGATGGGAGTCGGGGAGGTATTTGGTCCCGGCACTTCCACCACCGACATCATCGACTACATCAAGAACCATCAGGCCGAGGCTTCAAATCAAGGCTAGCTATCCGGCCTTCTACCTCTTGCCAGGGCCCGACGCCCATGTCTAAAGTCGCCCCCGACCGAGACTCGCTGACAACCCGAATCGTCAACGCCCTCCAAGAGTCGGGCCGTCCCATTGATGAACTGACTTACCGGGACCTTATTCCCGTGAGCGAGCTCCACAACCGTGGGAAACAGGCAACCGTTGACCTCGCCCGGCTGGCCGAAATCCAGCCCGAACAGCACATCCTCGACGTAGGCTGCGGCATCGGCGGTCCGGCCAGGACCCTCGCCGCTGAGTTCGGGTGCCGTGTCACGGGAATCGATATCTCAGATGAATTCTGCTCTGCCGCCCAGTCTCTCAACAAGCTGGTCGGCCTCTCCGATAAAATCTCCATCCGCACCGCCGACGCCCTCGCCCTCCCCTTCGAAGACGAGTCCTTCGATATCGTCTGGACCCAGCATGTTTCCATGAACATAGCCGACAAGCAGGCCCTATTTACCGAGATGCACCGGGTTCTCCGACCAGGCGGCAAGCTCGCCCTTCACGACGTCATGGCAGGCCCCGTGCAGCCTGTTCACTTCCCCGTCCCCTGGGCCCCGGACCAATCCATGAGTTTTCTCGCATCGTCGGAGGAATCCCGGGCTCTTATCCTAGCCGCCGGTTTTGAAGAGCTTACCTGGCAGGACCAAACCCAACTCACCGAGGACTGGTGGCAAAATGTCCGGGAACGCGCATCCGGGAAGCCGCCCTCCCCCCTCAACCCGAGCCTAGTCATCGGGTCGCAATTTCCCAAGATGGCGCATAATATGTACCTCAGCATCCGGGAGCGGAGGATCGCCATTGTGCAGGCCGTTCACCGGAAGAAACCGGCCCAATAGAGTCCCTGGTCCCGAGAAGAATCGGAGAGAACGGCTTATGCAAATAGGAGCCCACGTTTCCACGGCAGGCGGCATAGACAAGGCCATAGGCAATGCCCAGAAAATCGGGGCGGAGTGCGTCCAGATCTTCGCCTCGGCGCCCCAGAGCTGGCGATTCAAACTCCCGACCCCCGAGATCATCTCATCCTTCAAGGACAAGGCCAAGGACGCCGCTATCGGCTCCGTCTTCTTCCACGGCGTCTACCTGATAAATCTCGGCACCGAAAAGGAAGAGAATGTGGGCAAGGCCGTCGACTCCCTCGTAGGTCACATGTCCCTCGCCTCCGAAATCGACGCTGCGGGCGTGATTTTCCACCTCGGCAGTCATAAGGGCCGCGGCTTCGACGCTGTACTTCCCCAGGTACTGTCCTCTATGTCCCGAGTCCTGGCTGACACCCCCGAAGACACCTGGCTCATCATCGAAAATGCCGCCGGCATGGGCAACCACATAGGCGCGGGCTTCGGCGAGATCGGGCAGGTTGTAAAGGGTCTGTCCGATGACCGGGTGAAGGTCTGCCTCGACACGGCTCACACCTTCGCCGCCGGCTACAACATCGCCGACCCCGCAGGCATCGAGGAGGCTATGAACGAGTTCGACTCCGAGGTCGGTGTAGACAAGCTCGTAGCAGTCCATGCCAACGACTCGAAGATCCCACTTGGGGGCGGAGTGGACCGCCACGAGAACATCGGCGAAGGCTACATAGGTCACGAGGGCTTTGAAGTGATCATGGCCCACCCTGCCTTCAGGGACGTCCCCTTCCTCCTGGAAGTGCCCGGCTTCGAAAAGAAGGGCCCCGACCAGCGCAACATCGAAATCCTTCAGTCTATTCGGGATGCCAACTCCGTCGCATGATCCAAAAGACCGCCCTGCTCCCTATCGTCCTCCTCACCCTCAGCCTTTTGGCCTTGGCCTGCGGCCCGGGAAGGGACGAGATTATGGTCTTCACCTCCGAGGACGAAACGCGCCACGTCCACCTGCGCGAAGGCGATGATAACCCCGTAGCCCTAACTAACGGCCCCTCCCAAAACCACTCTCCTCGCCTTTCCCCCGACGGTGAGATGATCGCGTTCGTGTCCGACAGAGAAGGCAACTCCGACATTTACGTCATGAACAGGTCGGGAGACAATATCGTCCTGATATCGGATGGGGAAGGGACGGCTTCCCATCCTCGTTGGTCCCCCGACGGCCGGCAGATCGCTTTCCTGCTCGAAGCTGAGGAGGGCATCTCCAAAGTCTATCTGTCCAACGTCGAAGACGCTCAGGCCCACCGGCTCACCGTCGGGGACTTAAGCGAAGGGCCTCCGGCCTGGTCTCCGGACGGCAGGTGGATTGCCTTCTCCCTTATCGATAGCGATGGCCAGGGACAGGGGTTAGTCCTCCGCAATCCTGGCGGCGTCAACCAGATAACGCTCACCGACGGCCCCGACTTCAATCCCTCCTGGTCCCCGGAGTCCGACAGCATCGTCTTCCAGTCTTTCAAGAACGGCGATCAGGACATCTACGTCATAGACATTCTGGAGGATTTCTCAGGACAGCCTCGTAGAATAACCACCAATCCCGCCCCCGACCACAGCCCCGTATGGTCCCCGGACGGCGATCACATCGCCTTCATCTCCGAACGGGACGGCAACCCCGAGATTTACGTGATGACCCCCGACGGCACCGTCCTGGAGCGTCTTACCAACAACCAGTCCGTCGAGTCAGACGTCATATGGTCACTCAAGGGCCAGATCGCCTTCGTATCCTACCTCCACGAAAACGCCGACATCTTCATTATGGACTCCGACGGCACAGCCCAAGCCCAGGTCACCAGTGCCCCCGGCCCCGACACCCAACCCCACTGGTAAGCCCCTCCCCCTCCCGCACGGGCGATTAGCCAACCACCCTACCCCCAATAACCGTTTCATCCCAAGGCCCCGCGCTGCAAGTCCGCCTTAGGCGGGAGGGATCTAGGACTTGCCCACCCACGTCCCTCTATTCCCAGCAATCCCCCTTCCCCCCACACCCACTTTCGTCTAAAATACACGTGAAACCCCCACCCAGGGGGTATGGGATACACGAGGTCTCACATGAAACCCGACGCCAAGGAAGCCAGCCTCCGCCGCCTCAGCTACATCGACGGCCACCTCGACGGAATACGCCGCATGGTCCAGGAGGACAAGTACTGCGTCGACATCCTGAAACAGACCTACGCCGTCAGGAAGGCCATCGAAAAGCTGGAGCAGCTCATGCTCGGCAGCCACATGGAGACCTGCGTAATTCCCGGCATTCAGCAGGGACGTCAAGAACAGATAGTCGAAGAGCTCAAGGAACTCTACAAGCTGGCCGACAACTAACCCGCACCCAATGGAGTCACCACAATGAGCGTTCTTTCCATCTTCAAGAAGAAACCCGAACTGGCCCAAGACCCGGTCTGCCACATGATGGTAGACGTGTCTAAGGCGAGGGCCACCAGCGAGTACGAAGGCACGACCTACTACTTCTGCGCTCCTGGCTGCAAGCTCTTCTTCGAAGAGGACCCCGCCAAGCACATCGGCTCCGAAAAGCCCGCCATAGAGATGTAGGGCTCGGGCCCAGCAATGGCTCTCGATCTCACATTGTCCTTCGGAGCGCTGGCTCTTGGGGCTGCGCTTTTGTGGTTTTTCCTCGGCAAGAGGACTCCCGTGCCTGCTACGGCCCTGAGTCCGAGTACGGCCCATCTCGAACGTGCAGATGGGTCAAAGGAGCCGGATGAGGACTACACGCCCGCTTCCCTTGACCTAACTCGCCTTTCCATCTCAGGTATGACCTGCGCCTCCTGCGTCATGGCCATCGACCGCACCATCCGAGCCGTACCCGGTGTCGCCGAGGCTACCGTCAACCTCGCCGCCGAACAGGCCGCCATCTCTTTCGACCCCCGCCACGTCACCCCCGCCGAGATGATCTCCACAATAAAGGGCATCGGCTACGGCGCGCGAGTCGCAGACGGCCTGGAAGAGGCCCAGGAATCCGATGAGCGCGCCCGTGTCCGCAGTCTCCGCCTGCTGATGCTCAAATTCGCCGTCGGGGCTCCCTTGGCTATCATCCTGTTCATCGGAAGCAGCGGCGATCTGTTCAGATGGGACCCCGGGTTTCTCGCCAACCACTATTTTCAGTTCGGACTCGCCGTGCCCGTCCAGTTCTGGGTCGGGTGGCAGTTTCTGGCCTCAGCCTGGAAGACTGCCCGACGCCGCATGGCCGACATGAACACCCTGATCGCCGCCGGCACCCTTTCAGCCTTCCTATTCAGTGCCTTGGCGACCTTTGCAGAAAACCTCCTCCCCGACTCGGCCTCTGACAAAGTCTATTTCGACACAGCGGCCATAATCGTCTCCCTCATCCTCCTGGGTCGGCTCCTGGAGGCCCGAGCCAAAGCGAAGACCTCCGAGGCCATCCGCAAGCTTGTCGGCCTCCAGGCCCGGACTGCCAGAGTTGTTAGGAACGGCGAAGAGATGGAAGTGCCCATCGCAGAGGTCCGGGTCGCCGACCACCTCCTCGTCCGCCCCAGCGAAAAGGTGCCTGTCGATGGCCTGATCGTCTCCGGTTCAACCTCAATCGACGAGTCGATGGTGACCGGCGAGAGCATTCCCGTCGACAAGGGCCCCGGTGACCGTGTGACGGGCGCTACGCTAAACACCGTAGGCGCTTTCAAAATGGAGGCCACCCGGGTCGGCGAGGAGACGCTGCTTGGCAAGATTGCCCTAATGGTCCGCGACGCCCAAGGCTCCCGAGCCTCGATCCAGCGACTCGTAGATGTGGTAGCCGGTTATTTCGTGCCTGTCGTAATGATTGTCGCCCTAGCCACCTTCGCAGCCTGGACCCTCGCTCCCGAGAACTCAGAGTTCAACCGCAGCCTGGCTGCCGCCGTCGCCGTCCTGATAATCGCCTGCCCCTGCGCACTCGGCCTGGCGACCCCAACATCAATAATGGTAGGCACGGGAAAAGGCGCCGAGTTCGGAGTCCTCATCCGCTCCGCCGAGGCCCTGGAGACCGCCCACAGCATCGACACCATAGTCTTCGACAAGACCGGCACCCTCACCCTTGGCCAACCCTCCCTAACAGACGTCTATACGATCTCTGATTTCACGTCTGATCAGGTCCTTGCCCTGGCGGCCTCCGCCGAACGCTCCTCCGAGCACCCCGTGGCCCGCGCTATAACTTCCGCCGCCGTAGACCGTGGTCTCACCCTCTCCGAACCCTCAGACTTCGAAATGAAGCCGGGCCAAGGGATACGGGCACAAGTGGATGGGCACAGCGTCGCCGTCGGGAACCGGGCCCTGATGCAGGACCTCGGCATCCCCCTCGACGCCCTTGACGCCCAATTCGAGGCCCTCGCCAAGGACGGAAAGACCCCCATGTTCGCAGCTATCGATGGTATGCCCGCAGCGGTGATAGCCGTGGCAGATACCTTGAAGGAAGATGCAGCCCAAGCCATCGGCGAAATCAGGCGCATGGGCATACGGACGGTGATGATCACCGGCGACAACCGCTACGCCGCCCAGGCCATAGCCAACCAGGTCGGCATAGACTCCGTGCTCGCCGAGGTTATGCCCCAGGACAAGGTGAATCAGATAAAGAAGCTCCAGTCTCAGGGCAGGACCGTCGCCATGGTCGGGGACGGCATCAACGACGCCCCGGCCCTCGCCCAGGCCAATGTGGGCATAGCCATAGGCGCCGGCACCGACATCGCCATCGAGGCCGCAGACGTGACCCTTATGGGTGCGCGGCTCGGGGGCGTAGTCACGGCCATCAAGCTGAGCGCAGCCACCATGCGAAACATCAAGCAGAACCTCTTCTTCGCATTCGTCTACAACACCGCCGGCATCCCCATAGCCGCCGGAGTCCTCTTCCCCTTCATAGGACTACAACTGAACCCCGGCATTGCCGCCCTCGCCATGGCAGCTAGCTCCCTATCGGTGCTAACCAACGCCCTCCGCCTCCGCGGTTTCCGAGCCTAATCCCCACTCCCGCCTGGATTCAATCCCCGCATCTCCGTCATTCCGGCCCCCGAGCCGGTCAAAGATGCTGAAAGTGGAACATCCGCCTTTGGAGGATGCGCCTTTGGCGTGCGCCGAGGCGTGAACCCATCCCCTCTCCCTCGACGAGTCGAAGATGCGCCTAGGCGTAACCTTTGCTTAAATTCTGTTGGCGGGGTCAGGGCCGCTCGTGCTGTCGAAGATCCGCCTGAGGCGGGAGGCTCTCGAAGTATGAGCGGGGGCGGAGGGTAGATGATCTGGTTGGCACGAAAGATGCAATCTACAGTTACGCAAAGGTCTCTGCAGAGGCACCCTTCGTAGCTCCCCCCACCCCTCCAAGAAATGTTGTAACATCCCCCCACACCCCACCCCGAAGCAGGTGACCCATGCAAGTCCCCGAATGGAACAAGTCCCTCATCGAAAAGTGCCAGATCGCCAACGACACCTACCTGTCGATATGCAACGCCCTGGAGCTTGCTACCCTGCGCTCTCACGGCCAGGACGCCGCCGCAACCCTTATGTTCAAGATGCTGCGCCGACACCAGCTCGACCACTTCCTCCCCGGCCTCCGAAAGTTGGGAATCGACAAAGACCCTTCCGACGCCGTGAAGTCCGGCAAGTACCACTACTTCTCCAACATCCTCGGCGGCCTTGACGTTCACTACATCGAGGAGACCCCCGAGAAGGTCTGGGTCCGATACCCGCCGCCCTACGCCATGTCCGACAGCCCCTTCACCCCGACCGTCGGCATTGCCGCCTTCGCACCGGAAGTCGGGCACTACACCTTCTGGGCATGGCATGCCCACAACGGCGTGTCACTAGGCAACCCCAGGCTCGGGTTCGTCCTCACCCAGGTCGCCCAGCAGGGAGACGCCTGCCACGAGGGATATTTCAAGATTTTCGACCATGACCTGGAACCCGAAGAGCGTCTACAGTTCAGCCCCGGTGAGCGAGGTCCTGCCTTCGACCCCAGTACAGCCCCTAAGCTCACCGTTGAAGACTGGACCTCGGTCCGCGCCGCCCGCGCTCTTCGCAACTACGCCGTCGAATACGTTACCAGCCACGTGACTGCCCTTCTGGAAATGTACGGGGTAAGCGGGGCCCGAGCCATCGTCGAACACGCTAGCCGGGTGACCTATGTCCAGCTGTCCCGCAAGATTATGAGGGACATGAACTTGGATGACGCCGACTCCGGCGCCGAAGCCCTTGCCCTCTTCATCAAGCGGGACCGGGAGTCGCTTCACGAAGAAGTTGAGATTGAAACCGTCAGCGACACCCTGATAAAGGTCCGACAGCAGACCCGAAACCCCCGCCTGTTCCCACCCTCCATACCCTGGCCCGCTGAAATCGAAGACGCGATGCTCCAGGGCTGGCGGCTTTTGGCCAATGAACTTCAGTTCGGCCTCGACGTCAAGATGACGTCCATGCTCGCCGCAGGAGACCCGTACAACGAATGGCTGATTCGCGCCTAGACCCTCAACTCCCAATCTGAAGAGAGGTCAACTATGCACGTCCCCGAATGGAACAAGTCCCTCATGGGCAAGTGCCAACTTGCCAACGATATGTACATGACCATATGTTCCGCCCTGGAGCTGGCCACAATCCGCGCTCATGGCCAGGACGCCGTCGCTACCCTGAAGTTTAAGATGCTGCGCCGACACCAGCTCAACTATTTCCTCCCCGGCCTCCAAAAGCTTGGACTGGATAAGGAACCCTCCGACGCCGTGAAGGCCGGGAAATACCACTATTTCTCCAACATCCTGGGCGGCCTTGACGTCCATTACATAGAGGAGACCCCCGAGAAGGTCTGGGTCCGCTACCCGCCTCCTTACGCCATGTCGGACAGCCCCTTCTCCCCTGCAGTCAGCATTGCCGCCTACGCTCCCAAGACAGGGCGCGCAACTTTCTGGGCGTGGCACGCTCACAATGGCGTCTCCCTGGGCAACCCGAGACTCGGCTTCGTCCTCACCCAGCTCTCTCAGCAGGGCGACTCCTGCTACGAGGGATACTTCAAGATCTTCGACCGGGACCTCGAACCCGACGAACGGCTCCAGTTCAGCCCCACCGAGCGCGGTCCTGCATTTGATCCGGCAAACGGACCAAAGCTTCCGGTAGAAGACTGGTCGGAGGAACGCTCTGCCCGCGCCCTTCGCAACTACTCCGTAGAATATGTCACCAGTCACGTCATCGCCCTCCTCGAAATGTTCGGCGTCAGCGGCGCCCGCGCGGTTGTCGAGCACGCCAGCCGGGTCACCCATGTACAGCTATCCCGCAAGATTATGCGGGACTACAACTTGGAAGACGTGGACTCCGGCCCCCAGGCTTTTGCCCTATTCATCAAGCGGGACCGCGAGTCCCTTCACGAAGAAGTCGAGATTGAAACCGTCAGCAACACCCTGATAAAGGTCCGCCAGCACACCCGCAACCCCCGGTTGTTCCCGCCCTCCAGACCCTGGCCCCCGGAGATCGAAGACGCGATGCTCCAGGGCTGGCGGCTCTTGGCACATGAATTTCAGTTCGGCATGGAAGTCGAAATGACCTCAATGCTCGTCGCCGGAGACCCGTACGACGAGTGGCTGATTCGCGCCTAGACCCCGACACACAATCCAAAGGAGGACAACATGTCTCTCAACTACTGGAAAGAGAAAGACTCCACCGGCATCGTCTCCCGGCCGGTCCACCACGGCGACGGTAACATCGACATGCGCGGCTTCTTCGACAAGATCTCCAACCTGCCCGTCAAGTTTCAGCTATGGGAGCTGGCCCCGGGAGTCAGTGAAGGGGCCCACACTCACGAAGGCAAAAATTCCCTGGAAGAACTCTACTACTTCCTCGAAGGCCGCGGCGAGATGTGGTTCGGGGATGAGACCCTGGAAGTGCAGGCCGGCGAGGCCGTTCTGGTGCCCGAGGGCATAGACCACGGCATGCGCAACCCATCGGACGCACCCCTTAAGCTGATAATTGCCTGGGGCAAGCCCGATTCCCACGCCGCGCAAGCACTCTCAAAAGGACGCGGGCGGGATTGACCGGCGTAAGGCCGGTCTAGTCGCTTTTGAAGAAGTTGATGTTGATGTCGTAGTACCCGGCCCAGTACTCCGGCACCTCTGACTCTTCGAAGATGGCAGTTACCGGACAGACGGGTTCGCACGCTGCGCAGTCGATGCACTCGTCGGGGTCGATGAACAGCATATCGTACCCTTCACCGTCGGAAGGGTGGATACAGTCGACTGGGCAGACCTCAACGCAGGCCAGGTCTTTGATTCCGATGCAGGGCTCGGCGATTATGTAGGTCATACGAGGCAGGCCTCCAAGCTTTAGGGTCTCGTCGCTCGGTCTGCGGGCAGCAAGCCCAGCTTATTCTAATACCTTATTGGCTGGGACTCAATCTACCCCATCGTCACCGCCCCCCGAGACGCGGAAGTCGCCAGCTTGGCGTATTTCGCCAGCGCACCCGTTGTGTAGTTCGGCGGAATCGGGACCCACGCCGCGAGCCTCCGGTCCAATTCTTCTTGTGGTATTTCCAGGTTGAGCTGGGCGTTGGGGATGTCAAGAACAATCGTGTCGCCTTCCTCAACAATCGCAATCGGCCCACCGACCATCGCTTCCGGCGCCACGTGTCCAACCATGAACCCCTGAGTAGCCCCCGAGAACCGGCCGTCGGTTATCAGCGCCACATCCTCCCCCAGCCCCTGCCCAACGATGGCTGCGGTCACGTGGAGCATCTCTCTCATACCGGGGCCGCCCTTGGGCCCCTCGTAGCGCAGCACTACTACGTCTCCCGCCACGATCTCCTGGTTGTCCACGGCCCGGAAGGCGTCCTGCTCCCTGTTGAACACTCTTGCCCGGCCCCGGTGGACCTTGCTCAGGTCCTCTGGATGAGCCAGCTTAACCACCGCTCCTTCGGGCGCTAGGTTGCCCTTCAGTATCACCATGGAACCGTGCGGACTCAGTGGCTTGGCTACCGGATGCACCACTTTGCTCGAAGGCGATATCTCCACGTCGGCCAGGTTCTCCTCGACAGTCTTGCCCGTAACCGTCATCGGACTCCCGTGCAGCAGTCCTGCGTCCAGGAGCCGCTTCATGACCGTCGGGACGCCGCCTTCCCGGTGCAGGTCGACCATGAGATACGTACCTCCGGGCTTCATGTCCGCGATGTAGGGCGTGCGCTCGCTGATTCTGTGGAAGTCCTCGATGCTCAGCGGGACCCCTGCCTCGAAGGCTATTGCCAGCAGGTGCAGCACCACGTTCGTAGAGCCGCCCATCGCAACCGCCACGGCTATTCCGTTTTCGAATGCTTCCTTTGTCAGGATGTCCCGAGGCCTTATCCCCTGCTCAAGCAGCCTCATCACAGTCCGTCCCGCCTCATACGACTTCTGCAGTATTCCCTCTTCCACCGCTGGTTCCGACGAGGCCCCCGGCAGCGCCATGCCCATGGCCTCGATGGTCGAGGACATGGTGTTGGCCGTAAACATACCTCCGCACGACCCCGCCCCCGGGCACGCCGCACACTCGATGTCCTTCAAATCGGAGTCGCTGATCCGGCCCTTGCTGTGCGCACCTATGGCCTCAAAAACATCCTGGATGCTGATGTCTCTTCCTGCGTATCTGCCGGGCATGATCGTGCCGCTGTAGAGGAAGACCGTCGGGATGTTCAGCCGTGCCGCGGCCATCATCGCCCCCGGCAGATTCTTGTCACAGCCCGCAATTGTCACGAGGCCGTCGAAGTATTCCCCGTGGGAGACCATCTCAATGGAGTCGGCGATCAGCTCCCGGCTTACCAGCGACGCCTTCATCCCCTCCGTCCCCATCGAAATCCCGTCGCTCACCGTCAGCACCCCGAACTCGAATGGAGTACCCGCCGCCGACTTGATTCCCGCCTTGACCCGCTCCGCCAGCTTGTCCAGGTGTACGTTGCACGGCGTAACGTCCGACGCCGTATTCGCCACCCCGATGAACGGCTGCTCCAGCTCCTTGTCCCCGACGCCTACCGCCCTCAGCATCGCCCGCGCCGCCGCTCGGTCCGGCCCATCCGCGACGATCCTGCTCCGATGCCTAACGTCGAATTTTGCAGCCGTGGTCATCTATTTCTCCTTCTCGTTTGCTCCCGTTTTACCGCTCGCCATGATAGCACACCCCCACCTATCCCCCTTCCGTCATTCCGGCCGCCCAGAGCCGGTCGAAGATGCTGAAAGTGGAACATCCGCCTTTGGAGGATGCGTCTTTGGCGTGCGCCGAGGCGTGAATCCATCCCCATGGGCGGGGCAGCTCACCCTGTCGCAGATGCGCTGAGGCGGGAGCACAGTCGAAGGGTCTCAAGAGCGGAATGGCCGGGGCCTCCCGTTCCCTCCCCCCTTGGCAACGATATATAAGGGCGGGCGGGTGGGCTGTAAGTGCGCCTTTGGCGTGAACCGATTAAACCGGGGTGGTCGGGAGGGGTCCTACCCCCTCTCCCTCTGATGAGACCTTTGCATAACTGTCATTCCGAGGCCCCGCGAGGAATCTGGGGCTGGGGATTCAGGATTGGACAGTTTGACTGAGACGCTAAATCTGGCCCCGTTCTAGGAGTTACGCAAAGGTCTCTGATGGGAGAGGGCTGGGGTCAGGGTGATCACCCCGATAGCTGTGCCCCCACTCCCTTGACCCGGTTGAAACACCCGTGCTATATTATCCCACAGGCCCGACAACCCACATCGAGCCTAATCAGGAAAGGATCAAGGAGTCCCATGAGTCGCTATAGCCTTCATAGGGCCCGTCGAACCCGTGCGGTATGGGACCGCACGGCAACCGGCACGCGCCTCCTCCCGCTCTCCTTTCCCAACCCCGTGTCCCTTCCCAGTCCCTTAGACCACCGAGGATGTACCTGAAGACCAGCGCTCCCTCTCGGCCCACTTCCCCGCAACGCCACAACGCTGCGGATGCCCGCGTACCCTCGCCGCGGATGATTACCCACGGCTCATACCCCATGCGAGCTTGCCCCACGACCGTGGATGCCCGCGTTTTATCGCGGATGATTTCCCGCTCCGCCTCCCTTGGCGTAGATGCGGATGCCCGCGGCTATACGTCGCGGATGATTTCCCGCTCCGCCTTCATTGGCGTAGATGCGGATGCCCGCGTTTACTCGCGGATGATTTCCCGCTCCGCCCTCACCGGCGTAGATGCGGATGCCTGCGTTTACTCGCGGATGATTTCCCGCTCCGCCCTCACCGGCGTAGATGCGGATGCCTGCGCTTACCCGCAGATGATTTCCCACGCCCCGTCCCGGGCCGCAGAGGGAGCGCTGGCAACCCTCATCCTCACCCTGTCCCTCACCTCGTCCCCCTTTTCAGCCAACTAAGGAGACTGCCTAACCGACCTCACCCCCATCTCATTCCCCCACAACTGAATACCCTCCCCCCTGTAGGGGAGATCGGCCGGTCGCCCCGCTCATATTGGACGGTGCCTGCCGGACCCGTCCAATATGAGCGGGGCCGAGTCCTGCATCCATCCCACCTCCCCACCCCTTGCCCCACCCGACGCGCCCGCTTATCATTGCATCCAGGCAAGACCTTTTTCATCCCTGTTTGACCTCCGCACCCCTTACACCATAAGGAGACCATAGATGTCTTACGATGACATTCTCATCGAAAGAGATGGCCGCATCGCCAAGCTCATCCTCAATCGCCCACAAAAGCTAAACGCTATCACCGACCATATGGAAGAGGAGATGGGCCTGGCCATCAAGGAATTGGGTGATGACGACTCCGTCGGCGTCGTCGTACTCACCGGCGCCGGCAGGGCCTTCTCGGCAGGTGCGGATGTCTCCGAGCTCCCGGGGAACGAGTCCAGCAACGCAGCCAACGGCAGGGGGGCCAACCCCGAGGAGATCCGCCGGAACTTCCGCAAGGCCATGGACATAGTCCTCGGCGTACACCGGATGCAGAAGCCGGTCATAGGTATGATCAACGGTGTTGCCGCCGGCGCTGGCTTCGACCTGGCCTGCGCCTGCGACCTCCGAGTCGGCACGCCCAAGTCCCGGTTCCTCGCCGCCTTCATCCGTGTCGGGCTGTTCCCCGGCTGGGGCGGCATGTGGCTCTACGCCAAGACCCTCGGCATTCCCAAGGCCGCCGAGCTGGTGTTCACAGGCGACTTTCTGCAGGCCGATGAAGCCTATCGGCTCGGTATGCTCAACAAGCTGGTCCCCGAAGAGGAGCTTGAAGCCACTACCATGGAGATGGCCCGTAAGATCGCCGACGGACCCCCCATCGCCCTGCGGCTCTCCAAATTGATGCTATACAAGGCCCTCAGCATGGACCTCGAAACCGCAATGCAGATGTCCGCCGCCCTCGAGACCATCACCCTCACCTCCGAGGACCACGTCGAGGGCGTCGCCGCCTTTCGGGAAAAGCGTAAGGCGATCTACAAGGGCCACTAAGCCTTGCGGATCATCGCCGCTGAAATCGAAATCGAGGCCCCTGTGTCCCTAATTTGGGACGTCATCTCAGACCTCGATTCATACGCTGATTGGAACCCCTTCCTCCCACTCGCCTCCGGCAGCATAGTGGAAGGAGAGCGCATCGAGGTCTTCATCAAGCCCCCTCGGGCCAGGGGCACGACGATAACTCCCCGTGTCGTCCTCGTCGAAGAGGGCAGAGGCTTCAGTTGGAGGAGCAATATTCTCTTCCCCGGCCTCTTCGACGTGGAGCACTATTTCATCATCGACCCCATAGACGACACCCGTTGCCGCTTCGTACAGGGCGAGGAGATAACCGGCCTCTTCGTCATCCCGATCATATGGCTTATCGGCGGCGCCACCCGCCGCGGCTTTGAGAGAATGAACGAGGCCCTAAAGGCCCGTTGCGAAACCCTCCCAGCCCCTCCCCCCGACTTTGACGAAACGCCCTCACCACCTGACGAATAGTGGCCTTAGCACAACTGCGCCGAATAAGGGCTCTGGGCAGAGTCCTATCCCCTCTCCCTTGATGAGACCTTTGCATAACCTATGGTGGAGGGGCGTGGGGCCGCTCGTGCTGAGGCTCTCGAAGTATGGGCGGGGGGATGTTAGGCGATCTGGACGGAACAACAGATGCGATCTGCCGTTACAGACAGGTCTCTCAATGGGTCGCAGATGCGCCGAGGCGTGAGAGGGCTAGGGCCGTAGGCTCGCCAAGGAAAGTGAGGGTGTCCCAATGCACAAGGGGCTCTAGTAACTAGCCGCCCCGCTATTCGTACCCTCGCTCCCAGGCCTCCAGTATCTCCGACGAGTCCGTTACCCACACTAGCCGTTCCATGAACTTCATCGCGTCGTTGTGAAGCTCCTCCACCCGCGCCCCGACAAGGTCCCTAGGTATAACCGGGAAGAAGCCCAGTTGAGTCCCCGTCCATGCCGTCGGCAGTATGCCGACCTCCGTCGCCACGCCGGTCGAGATGAACGTTTTTATCCCATGGCTTCGAAGTATGAGTTCGAAAGTCGAATGCACGAAGGTGTTGGTGCGGTACTTGTTGATTACTATGTCGCCTTCCTGGGCTTGCAGTTCGTCAATCGTCTGGCAGCCCCAGGTCCCGAGAACCGTCGGGTTGGCATACTGGTGCTTCGCCGGGTCCCCGACAAGGTGCCACCTCTTGTTGACCAGCGGATCATCATAGGCGCCCAGGTTGGGCAGGCTGGTGAAGTTCGTCTGCCAGACCCTCACCCCGTGACTTCGGGCCTTCGCCACAAAGTCCACCAGGTTGCCCAAGAACCCCGACACGTCGATGCTCTCTCCGGCCTTCTTGAAGACGCCGTCGTCGTGCAGAAAGTCGTTCTGCATGTCGTGGACCATGACCACTGTGTGCTTCGGGTTCACCATCTCCGCTACTGACTCGAATATCTCCCGACCCTGAAACTCATGCATGCCTAACCCTCCTGATTTAAGATCACTCCCACCTGAAAACCCTGGTCGCCGCTATGAAGGCTATCGCGAGCCATACCACCAGGCCCAACAACTCCCAGGGAATCTCCGTAAGGCTCGCGCCCTGGATGGCCACCTCCCGCATCCCGTCTGCCAGGAAAGTCAGCGGCAGGTACTGGGCTATGTCCTCCAGGACGCCAGGCAGCGTGTCCGTAGGGAAGAAGACCCCCGATAGGAACATCATTGGCAGTGCGATGATGTTCGCCAACGGAGCCCCGACTTCCTCGTTCTTCGCAAACCCGGACACCACGAACCCTATTGCTATGAACAGCGCCCCTCCGAGCACCGCCAGCACGAACAGATACCCTAAATTCCCCTCCACCTTCACGCCGAATATCAGCACGCTGACTCCCAGCAACACTGCAACCTGGACTATGGATACCAGGAGCCGGGTGAACACCTGGCCGATCAGGAAGTTGTGAGGCCTGATAGGCGTCGCATACAGCCTGCGAAGCACGCCCTGCTGGCGGAACTGGATCAACGAGAATACAACGCTGAATATGCCCATCTGCATGATGGCCATGGATATGACGCCCGGCACCAGGAAGTCGACGTACTCCAGCCCCTTGCTATCGACCGCCTGGGCCTCGATGCTTAGCCCGCGCTCGACGCCTGCCCTGCGGAGGGTAATATCGTCCAGGACCCCCTGCACAATCCCCTGCCCGACCTGGGCCTGCTGGAACCGGTCCTCTGCATAGAAGGCTTGAACGGTAGGTGAGGCATCAGACTCCCCGAAGCCGGGAGGGATGACTATCACTATGTCCCGGTCCCCGTCTTCCAGGGCCTGCATCTCCGCATCCCTCCCCCCGAGCGACAACTCGACAACCTCGGAGTCTTCCAGCACACCGGTCAGGATGGCAGCAGCCGGGGTTTCCGCCTCGTCAACGACCCCCATGTCGACATTCGAAAAGGAGCCGAAGTTGAGCAGCCCGAAGATGACTATGAACATCAGGGGCAGGACCAGCGTCCAGAAGATGGCCTGACGATTGCGGTAATACATCTTCATAGATGCAATCGTCAGGGCGAAGGTAGGGTGCAAACTAGTTCTCTCGCAGGCTCTTGCCGGTCAGATTCAGGAAGACATCCTCCAGATTGGCCAGCTTGCTGGCCCTTTCCTTGCGGAAACCCGTGTCCAGGAGGCCGTCGATCATGGAGTCGGGGCTGTCCAGGGCCACTATCGACCCTTTGTCGATGATCGCAACCCTGTCGCACAGCTCCTCCGCCTCTTCCATGTAGTGGGTTGTCATCATAATGGTCTTGCCGTCCGCTTGAAGCCGTTTGATCAGGTCCCACATATGTCGGCGGGCCTGGGGATCGAGGCCCGTGGTCGGTTCGTCCAGGAACATCACCACCGGATCATTCACAAGAGCGGTGGCTAGGGAAAGGCGCTGTTTCTGCCCACCGGAAAGCTGCCTGTATTGCGCTTTTCCCTTGTCCAGTAGTTCCACCTTTTCCAAGATTTCCCTGGCATCGATGTTTCGACCATAGAGGTGCCCGAACAGACTGACGAGCTCCAGTACTATCAGGTTGCTGAAGAACGCGGAAGATTGAAGCTGTACTCCGATTTTGGCTTTGACGCCCCTCGGGTCCTTGGTGACGTCTATGCCGTCTATGGTAGCCGTGCCCTTAGTAGGGCTCCTCATCCCTTCCAGTATCTCTACCGTGGTAGTCTTGCCCGCACCGTTGGGCCCAAGCAGCCCGAATATCTCACCCCGCTCCACCTCGAAGCTCACGTCGTCTACCGCAGTCAAGTCGCCATACCTTTTCGTAAGCCCCGAGGCCCGGATCACGCAATCCATGTGAAAATTGTAACACAGCCCTCCCCTCCGCCATTCCTGGCGGCTAGCCGAACTTCACGTCTTCACCCTTCCTTTGACACCCCTTTTCCTCGCCTCATATACTCCTACAATGCCAGTGGACAAGCTCATCTCTGCCGATTCTCACGTGGTGGAACCCCCGGACCTCTGGGATTCCCGTATCGACGCCCCATTCAGGGACCGCCGACCCAGGATGTACCTCGACGGCGACGTTCACCGCTGGATTGCGGATAAGGACATCAACGTTGGGTCTCTCGGCGCTCCCTCCCAAGCCGGACGTCGATTCGAAGACCCCGACTCTCTCACCATCGAGGCGCCCTTCCAGGACACCCCCGAGGCCGCCTACGACCCCCATGCAAGGGTCAAGGCCATGGCCGTCGACGGCGTTATCGGAGAGGTCACCTACCCCACCATCGCCGTCCGTCTCATAGAAACCGGCATCGACTCCGACCTCATGTCGGCCTGCTTCCGTGCCATGAATGACTGGATGGCCGAGTTCTGTTCCGCCTATCCCAACTCCATCAAGGGCAGTGGTGTCATCAACGTCGATGACATGGACGACGCCCTTGCCGAAATGGAACGCTGCGCAAAGCTAGGACTGGCCAGTATCGCAATCCCCGCCTACCCCGGCCCTGGCCGCACCTATGACCTGCCCAGATACGACCGGTTCTGGGCCCTCGCCCAGGACTTGGACATTCCATTGGCGATGCACTCGGGGTCCTATCGCCCGGGGCCCGGGGTCATAGGCTCCTTCGCCAACGACATCACCGTCGGCGGCACTTCCTCCTTTCGCGCCAGTGAGGACTATTGGCCCCGCCGCGCCATCGGCGACATGATGTTCTCGGGTGTCTTCGAACGCTTCCCCGGCCTTACCATCGGAGCCGTTGAATTCGAGCTCGGCTGGGCGGCCTACTTCATCCAACAGATGGATCGCCACTACGAAGAGCATCGATACGTCAAGGAGATTCGGTACAAGAGCGACGCCCTCCCCGGAGACTTCTTCCGGCGCAACGTCTTCGTCACATTCCAGGAGGATGTCGCTGGTATCGCCACCCGACACGTCGTCGGCGTCGACAACATCCTGTGGAGCTCAGACTACCCACACACCGAGTCCACCTGGCCCAATTCCCTCCCCGTCCTCCGCAAACTCCTAGCCGGCGTCCCCCAGGATGAAGCCGAAAAGATGGCGTTTCGAAACGCGGCTCGGGTGTACGGATTTATCTAGAATCTAAGCCCCAAGATGATGCGTTTTATCGTGGTTCTTGCCCGGGAGATATAATGTTGCTTGTAGTGACCATTTGGTCATATCCAAGGAGGTTCCCGCCGTGGCCAAGAGAGTCAGCACAACAGAGGCAAAGGCAAGGCTTTCATCTCTTTCAGAAGAAGTGGCCTATGGGGGTGAGCACATCATCATAGAACGTCGTGGAGTACCACTTGTTGCCCTGGTAAGCATAGCCGACTTGGAACTTCTGCATGACGATCAAACGACTTCTCAAAGCCCTCAAGGAGCCCTGGCCCTGGTAGGAGCCTGGCGAGAGGCGGGCGATGTCGAAATCGACGCATTCATAGCGGACGTTTACAAATCCCGAGAAAACGACACTCTGCGGTCTGTACAACTTGAACTCTGATGTACCTGCTAGACACGGACATCCTGAGCAATCTGCTGAAACGCAAACCTTCGGCCTCTCTCATTGCCAAGCTATCGTCACTACCACGGGAGCAACAATTTACGTCTAGTATTACCCTGGGAGAAATACTCTACGGAGCCTACCGGATGCGACAGCAAACGGATCTCTTCTTGCAACGCATCCGCGGTATCTTTCCAGCAAACCTACGTGTACTCCCCTTTGACCGCTCCGCCGCACATCGCTACGGTGAGTTGAGAGCCGAATCGGAGCGTCGCGGCACTCCGTTGGCTGACGCCGACCTTAGCATTGGGGCCATAGCGCTGGCCCGTGGCCTCACGGTAGTCACGGGCAACGTCCGCCATTTCCAGAGAATTCCTGACCTGAGTGTAGAGAATTGGTTGGATGCTCAAACATAACTCACCCACCCCACCTATGATATCCTTACCCAACTATGGGCCTTAGACTCGGCGTAGACATCGGCGGAACGTTTACTGACCTCGCTCTGGTCGACGAGGACTCCGGTCAGCAGACTACGTTTAAGGTCTCCTCCACCCCCTCCGACTACTCAGCCGCCGTCGTCGATGCCATAAAGGCCCTCTCCACCGAGCACGGAATCGCACCATCCTCCCTCACCTTTCTTTCCCACGCTACCACCGTTGTCACCAACGCCATCCTGGAGTCCAAGGGCGCCCGCGCCGCACTCATCACCACCGATGGATTCCGAGACGTTCTCGAAATCCGACGCCAGTCCCGAGCCAAGCTCTACGATATTTTCCAACCCCCGCCCCAGGTAATCATTCCCAGGCACCTGCGCCTCGAAGTCTCCGAACGTGTTGACGCCTACGGCGACATATACAAGCCACTCGACGAGTCCGAGCTTGTCCCTATCGTCGCCTTTCTAAAGGCCCACGAGGTCAAGGCTATCGCCGTCTCCCTCCTCTTCTCCTTCCTTAACCCGGTCCACGAGCAGGCTATCGGCAAGATTCTCCGCCGCGAGCTCCCCGAAGTCCGCACTTTCCTATCTTCCGAAGTCCTCCCCGAAATGCGGGAGTATGAGCGCACCAGTACCGTTGCCGTATGCGCATATGTGGCGCCCGTCTTGGAAGGCTATCTAAACCGGCTCAACGACTTCCTGGCCACCGACGACTATCCTCCCCTCTACCTGACCGGCTCCAGCGGAGGGGTATTCAACGTCGACGAAGGTCTCCGGGTCCCAGCCATGCTCACCGAGTCGGGGCCCGCCGCTGGCGTCACAGCCAGCGTTGCCCTGGGCAAAGTTCTCGGGCTAAATCAACTCATCTCCTTCGATATGGGAGGCACCACAGCCAAGGCCTCCTTGATTCACAACGGCGAGGTGAGTATTACTACAGAATACGAGGTCGGCGGCTCCGGCAACGTCCGTCGCTGGCTTCAGGGCACCGGCTACCCCATCAAGGTCCCGGTCGTAGACCTCGCCGAGGTTTCGGCAGGTGGCGGCAGCATCGCCTGGCTCGACGACGCCGGAGGCTTGAGGGTCGGCCCACAGAGCGCAGGCGCAGCCCCCGGCCCAGCTTGCTACGGTCTCGGAGGCCAGGACCCCACGGTGACCGACGCCGACGCCGTTCTCGGCTATCTGGACCCTGGCCACTTCCTCGGCGGGCGCATGCCCCTCTCCCTGGACAGTGCCTCCGCAGCCATAAAGCGCATCGTTGGAGAACCCTTGGGCCTCGACTTGATGCAGGCTGCACAGGGCATAGTCGACATCGTTAACTCCAACATGGCCGACGCCATACGCATGATCTCCATTGAGCGGGGCCACGACCCACGGGACTACTCCCTCGTCGCCTTCGGCGGTGCGGGCCCCGTTCACGCAGGCCGTATCGGCGAGGAACTGGGCATCAAGAAAGTCATCATTCCTCCCAACCCCGGCGTCTTTTCCGCCATGGGCCTCGTGTGCACGGACCTGAAGCGTGACTACGTTCGCAGCCTGTACACCCTTCTCGATGTGGAAGGCGTAGATGACCGGATGCGCCAGGTGTATCGGGATATCACATCCGAGGCCCGGGACATGCTCTCCCGGTCCGGTATTCCTGAGGAAAACTGGAATTTCCGCTATTACCTCGACATTCGCTACGGCAACCAGGCCTACGAGCTCACGGTACCCGTCGAGTCCTCGGAGATTGAAGAGGGCGCCCTGGATGCTATCGCAGAGCGTTACCATGCCCAGCACTTCACCACTTACGACTACAACGCCCCAGACGAACCAATCCAGTTAGTCAACATGCGGGCTTCGGCCATCGGCAAGTTCGGAGCGGACTTCATCGCCCCCCGGACCTCTTCCGCCAATGGCAGCAAGGACGTTAGCCCTCGCTCTCACCGAGAGGTCTATTTCAAGGAGTCGGGACAGACTTCATGCCCCGTATATGACAGGGGAGACCTGTCCGCGGGCGCCGAGATCGAAGGCCCGGCCGTCATCCAGGAATCCAGCTCCACCGTCATCGTATACCCGGGCCAACGGGCCGCGGCAACTGAGTTCGGGACTATCGAGATTACCATCTAGGCACGAGGGACTGACGCCATGCACGAGGACATTGATCCCATCACCTTCCAGGTTATCAAGAACAGCCTCCTATCCGCCGCCGAGGAGATGAAAGTCGTCCTCGCCAAGACTGCCTATTCCCCTATCTTGAAGTTAGCCGGCGATTACTCATGCGGCATCTTCGATGCGTCCGGCAACATGGTGGCCCAGGGCCCCGACATCCCCATCCACCTCGGCTCCATGCCCCTCTCAGTCAAGGCTATCCTTGCTAGGGCCAACGACATAGCCCCTGGTGACGTGTTCATACACAACGACCCCTATTTCGGAGGGTCCCACCTCCCCGACGTCAACGTCATCACACCCATCTACCTCAACGACGACCTGCTCCTCGGATTCACCTGCGTCCGTGCCCACTGGCCCGACATAGGCTCCGCCAGCCCCGGCTCCTACGGGGCTACCACCGAGATTTACGGCGAGGGTCTCCGGCTTCCTGGCGTTCGCCTATACACCCAGGGCGAGCTAAACCGGGACATAGACGACATGATCTTTGCCAATGTCCGCACCCCCGAGGAGCGTCGAGGAGACCTCCGCGCCCAGGTCGCCGCCAATCACCGCGGCTCCATCCGAGTCCAGGGCCTCGCCGAGAAGTACGGCGTAGACCTCATCCGCGAGATGATGCAGGGTATCCAGGACTACTCCGAGCGCATGATCCGACACCAGCTCGAACGCTTCGACGATGGCGAGTTCTACTACGAGGACTTCTGCGATGGCGACGGCATTCTCGGAATCGGGCAGACCGAGGACGAACCCATCAACATCCGCCTCCGCGTCAGCAAAGTAGACGACCATTTGACGGTGGACTTCACGGGCTCCGATGGACAGGTGGACGGTCCCATGAACGCACCCCTCGCCGTCACGGCCTCCGGTGTCTACACCGCCGTCAAGATGATCGCCGATCCCAACGACCTCATTCCCCCCAACTCTGGCGCCTGGCGCGCAATCGGCGTAAACGCCCCGGAGGGCTCAGTCGTCAACGTCCTGCCGCCTGCCCCGGTCGTCTTCGCCAACCACGAGATGACCCACCGTATCTGCGACATGGTTTTCGGGGCAGTGGCCCCCGGCTACCCCAACAACGTGCTTGCAGGCTCCCAGGGCACATCCGCCATCCTGACCGTCGGTGGACTGCACCCCAGGACCAAACGCCGCTACGTCAGCTACGAAACCGTGGCCGGTGGCATGGGTGCCCGGCCCAACCAGGACGGCATCAACAGCGTCAAGGTCGGCATCTCCAACACCATGAACTCACCCGTAGAGCAGATCGAGATGCGCTTCCCGATAATGATCGACCGCTACGAGCTGATCAGCGACTCGGGCGGCCCGGGCAAGTACCGTGGTGGGCTGGGCGCCAGGCGCGTTACCCGTGTCATGGGGCATACCGCCATGGCCACCACCTGCTGCGAACGAATGACCTCGGCGCCCTTCGGTCTACGGGGAGGAATGCCCGGAGCGGTCAGCCGCATACAGATGATCGATAAAGAAGGCAACAAGAGCAAAGTCGCGGGCAAGGGGCCGCCCTTCGCCATCGGCGACGGCAGCGAAATTTGGTACGACGTTGCGGGCTCCGGCGGCTACGGCAGCCCCGATCAACGGGACCCGGAAGCCTTGCGCAACGACGTTATCAACGAATACGTCTCCGAGGAATCAGCCTCTAAGGACTACGGCGCCAACCCCGAGGACATGCGCTGCCCCTACTGTGGCACCTCCCAGGAAGCCGCCAAGTAGCCCCGCCAACAAAATACCCTCTCCCGATAAAGGAGAGGGCTTGGGCGGTACCCGCACAGCTCAACTGCAAATTATTGGGCCTGTTTCGGCCTTTCCCTACTTCCGCCATACTGAGGACGCACCCACCTTCACCACGGGAACCCCGTCCTGATTGGTGAACAGGGCTTCCTTCTTCAGAAAAACCATTGGCCCCGAGCGCCCAGTCTTTGCGTAAACGTCCGTCACCTTTATTGAGGCATCCAGCACGTCTCCCGGCCTGACCGCGCCGATGGGCTCTACCCAGTACCCCGCAAGGTAAAGCACCCCGTCGAAGTCCAGGCGTAAATCTGGGGGCTCCCAATCGTCGATTAGCAGGACGGGAAGGGAGGGGGAAGCGGTCATTCCGTGAGAGCTGCCGTCCCCCAGGAATTTCGGGTTCGTTTCGCCCGTGGACGTGGTGTGCAGCGCGATCATCTCTTGCGTTATGCGAAACGGCCCTGCCTTAAAGGTCTTATGCAGAATGTCCCGGTTGAATTTGAACTCGAACTCTTCAGCCATAACGACTACCGGGCCGGGGAGAGGTCTTCAAGCCTTACCGGCTCGAAGGAACCGGCCTTCAGCTCCTCAACCAACTCTTCTATGCTGTTGACGGAATTGCGGAATTCCGTCGCGTACTTGCCGATAGCGTTGACGAAGTGTGCATCGCTCCCCCCGACCCCCTTGTACCCCTTCTCTTCCGCCAACTCCCGGGCTCTTTCATTCTCCGCCGTGGAGCTGCCGCCGTTTAATATCTCCACCACCTCCACCTCGGGCACCGACACCCCGCTCTCCACGAACTCCCGCAGGCCGATCCTCTTCCGTCCTGGGTGGGCTGGTACCGCAAAAGCTCCCGACGCCTTGGCTTCCCGCACCAGCGACACCGCATCCATCGTCACGTCCGTGAAATCAAACTTGTTCAGCAGATAATCGTTGACGCCGTAAAGGAGGATGTGACCACGGTTGGTGTCCAGCTCCGTGGCCTTGAATATCCTGATATCGTATTCCTCCTCAAGCTCCGAGTAGTCTCCATCTTTATCAAAGCCCCGATGCTCGGTCAGTACTATCGCGTCGAGCGCCCCCTTTTTCTTCACCACCTTGCTGATCCATTTGGCGTATTGCTCAACCGTGGCGCGTGAATCGTCAGAGAACACTGAGTGGGAATGCATATCAATGATCATCAATGCCGGCCTTTGCTAGCTTAGGTTCGCTTGCCCGTCTTCGGCTAAGGAGCGGGCGCACGTGCCTCGCTACTTTAGCAACCGGCCATATCCGGGTCAAGGACAACGGGGCTTATCGACTGAATAATTCGTAGACGGCGTCCAGGTACTGGACCTTGCCATCAGGTCCGGAACCGTAGCTATTCTGTGCGAAGAGTATGGAGTCCACGAACTCTTCGAATTCGCCGACCCTGCGCCGCACCTCGTCTACCGACCCAATGATGGTAAACGCTTCCACCATCTCGTCCGGGACCGTTTCGATGACTTCAGGGCCGTAGCCTTTTTCCAGGAACATGTCCCTGATGGCCTCCGCCTCCCGACCGAACCCGTGCCACGAAAATATGGTCTGGTACGGTCTGGTGACGGCAGAGAAGGCAATCGTGTCCTTAAAATCGTGGAGTGCCTGCTTCTTGTCTTCGGTGATTGCGACGCTGAGGCAGGCGGCAAAGTCGAAGTTTTCCCTCTTCCTCCCCGAGCGCTCCAACCCTATGTTTACGTTGGGCAGCATCACTTCCTTGATCCATTGCGCGGAGCAAATCGAGTGAGGCATCAGGCCGTCGGCCACGTCTCCTGCCATCCGACACATTCCTTCCCTCATCGCACCGACGTAGATGGGAATGCGTTCCCTCGGCTTCGGTTGAATCCTGCTCCAACCCTCTATATCGATATCGTAATACTTGCCCTCGAACCTGACCGGAGTCCCCTGCGATGCCTCTTCTATCACTGCCCTGGTCACCTGGATGCACTCTTTCATATGCGGCGCCGGACGGCCGTGAGGGACGCCGTACCACTTTTCGTTAATGGTGCGGAATCCCGGGGCTAGGCCCAAGGAAAATCGGCCGTTGGACAGGGCATCCAGGTCCAGGGCCGACAGCCCGGTCTCCATCGGGCTGCGCGTAAAGGCATAGGCGATGTTCGTGCCCAGTCCTATCGACTTCGTCTCTCTGGCAATGGCCGCCAGGGGGATGAATGGCGAGTTGTAGTAGTGGGTGGACCAGATCCCATCGAAGCCCGCTGCCTCGGCCCGAACTGCCGCCGCAATCTGGCCTTCCATGTCCAAGTCGAGGTCCAGTCCCAGGTAGTATTTCATGGGCACCTACCGTCTTATTTCCAGTTCGAGTACTTTAATCATCCTGCTGGACTTTTCAGTTCGCAAACACTTCGAACAACCGCTTCTCATATTCGTCGTGCACCTCTTGGGGGATGAAGTTATGCGGCGCTGACAGGTCTACCGCGTCGCATATCTCGTCGAATTCGGCAATCCTCGCCCGAGCCTCGTCCGCAGTCCCTACCACCACGAACGTGTCCACCATCTCGTCGGTGACGGGTTCCAGAACTTCGTCCCCGAAACCCTGCAGCTTTACGAACGCCTCCCTGATTTTCTCGGTCTCCTCCTCGTAGCCGTGCCAGTTCACCAGGGGCTGGTAGGTTCGTATCGTCGTGTAAAAACCGGGAGTTCCCCTGGAGTCCCGGTATCCCTGCTTCTTGTCGTTCGTTATGGCCACGGTCACCGCCGCCCGGATCTCGATGTCCTTCCTCTCCCTCCCCGACCTGCTCAGCCCTTTCCCTACGTGAGGCAGCACCATCTCTTTAATCCATTGCAGAGACCACATCGGGAAGCCCAAAACTCCGTCGGCAACGTCCCCCGCGGCCCGGAGCATCCCGTCTCTCACTGCAGCCATATAGATTGGAATGCTGCCATTGACCGGCTTGTGTGGCCCCTCCCAACCCCGCATGTCTATGTCGTAATACTCCCCCTCAAATCTCACCGGCTCCCCTGTCGTCACCCCATCCAAAATCGCCCGGATGGCCCGGACGCACTCCTTGAGGTGAGTGGCAGGCCTTCCGTAATCCGGGACTCCGTGCCACATCTCGTTCAGCCGCCTCACCCCTGAACCCAGACCCAGAATGAACCGCCCATTGGTAACGGCATCCAGGTCCAGGGAGGTGATAACCGTTTCCAGGGGACTGCGAGTAAAGCCGTATGCGATGCTCGAACCCAGCTTTATGTTGTTCGTGTGGGAGGCCACCGCCGCCAGCGGCACAAATGGGGACGTGAACAGCTCATTTGACCAGGCCGAGTCGAACCCCGCATCCTCGATCTTGCGCGCCTGTGCTATCAGCGCTTGAGGGTCCATGTTGTCGCCTAGCGCGTATCCGTATCTGCTCATGCGGTAAACCTCCTTGGGGCCCTTTCGCAAGGCCCAGCCAGACCGGTAATATACAGGCCGGTTCCCGAACGTGGCAACTGCGCTAAAATGTATTCAGGCCAACGCTAGATTCGCCGGAGGTTATCATGAAGATAAGCCCCACACGACTGGGACACGTGGTGCTCAGGGTTCGGAACATAAATCGGTCCGAGGAATTCTACAGTGGGATACTGGGGCTGGAGGTCAAAGGACGGCATGAGGACAAGATGGTGTTCTTGAGGAGCAACCCGGACGTCGACCATGACCTAGCTTTGGTGGATATCGGAGAAGACGCCCCGGGACCCGACGCCAACAGCGTGGGCCTATACCACTTCGCTTATGAGCTCGGGTCTTTTAAGGAGCTGAGCGATGCCTACCAGCTAGTCGTAGAAAACAGCGTGCGCATAGCGGGCTACGGCGACCACGGAGACACAAAGGGTCTCTATCTTCTCGACCCGGATGGCAACGAAGTTGAGCTCTACGCTATCGCCCCGGACCACGAATCCGTGCCCCTGGAGACCCTATTAAGGGACGGCATCCGTGAATCGGGTGGAGTCGCCAGCTAACCGGATTCCTCGCCGGACTACCCCAGCGACCTCTACCCGCTATGCTATAATCGCCCACGACTCCGCCCCTAGCAACGCGAGGTTATTCGCATTCTCGGGGCCCGATCTGTAGCCCATCCCTGGAGGGACAATGAAGACCTCGTTAGCACAAGAGCAGTTTGTCCAGGCTCACCCCAAGTCGCAGGCCCTCGCCCAACGGGCCAGGGACCTTTTCCCCGACGGCGTCACCCACGACGGCCGCATGTTTGCACCTTTCCCCATGTACATCGACCGATTGCAGGGCGCCAAGAAATGGTGCGTAGATGGCCACGAGTACGTCTGCTACGTCACGGGACACGGGGCAAGCATCCTGGGTCACAGCCACCCAGAGGTCGTGGAGGCCGTCCAGCGGCAAGTCGCTCTGGGGAGCCACGCCAGCGGGTCCAGCGCCCAGGAGATCGAGCTGGCGGAACTTATTCTCAAGCTATTCCCATCCGCCGAGAAGCTTCGCTTTACCAACTCAGGCACAGAGGCCAACATGATGGCCGTCCGCCTCGCCCGAGCCGCGACCGGAAGACCCAAGTTAGTCAAGCTCCAGGGCAACTTCCACGGCTGGGCCGACTCCCTATTCGCGGGTATCGACCCGCCCTTTGAAATGCCGTCGGCAGGACTGCCCCCCGGAGTGCACGAAAGCGTTATCACCCTCCCAACCAACGACGTTCAGGCCCTTGAAAATGCCCTCTCCAACCGTGACGTCGCTGCCTTCATAATCGAGGGAGCGGGCGCTCACATGGGCACCATACCCACATCCGCCGAGTATGCCCGCGCCGCCCGAGAACTCTGCACCAAGTACGGCACCATCTTCATAATCGACGAGGTGGTGAGCGGCTTCCGTTGGGCCCCAGGCGGCTGGCAGGAGACCATCGGAGTTGAGCCGGACATCTCTACCATGGCCAAGATACTCATGGGCGCCATGCCCGGAGGCTGTGTCGCTGGCAAGGAAGATATCCTAAATGTCATCCAACACACTGGAGACGCAGAAAGGGACCGAGCGAAGCGCATGCCACACCCCGGCACCTTCAACGCTAACCCCGTCTCCGTGGCCGCGGGCATCGCCTGTCTGAAGATAATCGCTACCGGAGAACCCCACCGCATCGCCAACGCCGCCGCCGAGACTCTACGTCAGCAGATGCACGCCGCCCTGCAGGAGCGCGGCATCTCCGGCTTCGCCTACGGCGACGCCTCAATGTTCCACGTTTACATCGGCGACACCGACTCCGATCCCACCCAGTACTCGAAGCTTCCCGCCGCCACCGCCGAGACCCTCTTCAAGGGCGGCAACGGCGCTGCCACCGGCAACCTCAGAAAGCAAATGCTCTACAACGGCGTCGATAGCTGGCTCCGCATCGGCATCTGCTCAATGGCCCACGACGACGAGGCCATCGAGAAGACGATGGATGCCTTTAACAAGGGGCTGGATGCCATCCTCGAAGACGGTGTAGCGCCCCTTCGCTCATAGTCCCCGCTCCGTCCCCTGATCTGAAGACATCAAAGAATGCAACGTACCTAGCGCTTTCGAAGGTCTTAAATCAGCTGGGAGGTCTCAATGTCGGATAAGATGCTGTCCCTATGGATCGGCCTATTCATATCCTTTTGGCTTTTCGTCGGAACGCTGATTCCGGTGATTGCACGCATGGCAGATGTCTTTCCCGGCGATAATCTGGGGATATTCATAGGAGTGATGCAGACAATGGGATTCGCCTCGATTACTATCCTGGCAGTATCCGCTCTGATCGCGCTTGTTCACTACCTGAGTGTGCAGGCCAATAAGAGCAGCTAGTCTGAGTAAGTGAAAAGGGGCCCGGGGGTCGACTCCCGGGCCCCTTTTGCATCAATGAGGTGTCGGCCTTGGAGTCTCATATTGCTGACATCATAACGCTGATAGCCCAAGCCCCTTGGCGCGAGGCGGTCACTTACCGCGATACGTGGCCCCACGAATACGTTGTAATCCAGCAGGACAAACAGCAGGACCTGCTGAGCGTATTTTGCCACCGCATTCTCCAGGGCGAAGGCGTCGAATGCCACTTCTTCCACCGGACGCGGCCCTATCTGTTTCTGGGCGAGTACGAGTATTGGGTAATGGATGAGGTCGAGAGCATAGACCCCAATACCTACGGCAGCGTTCTAAACCGCGCCCTACCCTACCGAGACCATCGCGACTTCGTTATTCAACCGGGTGACTCCGGTATGCGAGGAGAATAGCCCACAATGACCGCACCCGAAGAAGGAATCGAAATAGTGGACGTCCGCACCAAGTGGCCCAATGAGGCGTATGACTTCACGCCTTGGCTTGCCAAGAACCTGAGAATCTTGGGTGAGGCCGTCGGTCTGAAGCTGGAACCGGTGCGGGAAGAGCAGCAGGTGGGCAGCTTCTCCCTTGACATTCTAGCCCGAGAGACCAATGAAGACGTTTTGGTAGCTATTGAGAATCAACTGGAATGGACTGACCACAGTCATCTAGGACAGTTACTCACATACGCTGCGGGATGCGATACGCGCATCGCAATATGGGTCGCGGCCGAGTTTCAATACGAGCATGCTGAGGCTCTGCATCAGCTAAACCAGTGGGCTGGGACAAACATCAGGTTTTACGGTGTTAAAGTCGATGTCATACGAACAACCGACTCCTCCACCTTAGTAGCAAAGTTCCATAAAGTAGTCAGTCCCTACGGCTGGAATAAAGGCATTACCCTGCCCCAACCACCGCCGCCATCACCATATATTCAGAAGTTCCGAGACTTCTTCCAGCCGTTGATTAACGAGATGCTTCGAATAGACTTCGCCGAAAAGGCCCTCCACTATTCTGACCATACCGGCCGGTTCTTTCCTTCTTGGTTCGACAAAGATACAGGCTACGCAGTCAGCTTCTCGAGTAAGGGTGCATGGGCATTTCTAAATGTTAGAACGTGGGACAGCATCGAGCGAAACAACCGGATATTCGACGAACTGCAAACGGCCAAGTCTGAGATCGAACAGCTCCTCAATGCTGAATGTGTATGGGACAAATATGAACCCTACTCCTTCTTTACCATAAGCGTAAGAAAAGATGGCTCCATAGACGATTCGCAGGAGAAATTGGAGGAAACCAGGGCCTGGATGCTCGATCTGCTCCCCAAGCTCAAGGAAGCCTTCGAACCCCGCCTCCAAAAGCTCCTCAAGTAAAGGCCCCTACCCCTTTACCACAATCCGCTCCCCCTCCCACCCCGAGGTCAGGATTTCGCAACCCGTCTCGGTCACTGCGATGCTCTCACTAGCCCCGACCACGAACTTTGCTGGTATCCGGTATGAATGGGGCGTATGGAAGGTCATCCCTGCTTCCAGCACGCGGTGGTTACCCTCGGCGATGTACATTGGACCGTCGGTCCACGTCGGCGGGAACCCGAGTCCTATCGAATAGCCGAAGTGCCCCGACCTGAATATCTCGTCGTCCACGTCCTTCACCCCTTGCTTGACCTCTACCGCTACCTCGTGAGCCGTGCGTCCTGCCCTGACGTTGGAATACACCAGTTCCAGGGTGGCCCGATTTGCATCTATGATCCTCTTCGCCGTATCGCTCGGCTCTCCCAGGATTACCGTGCGCATCAACGGTGCGGTGTACCTGTGCCAGCACCCCCCGAACTCCAGCAGGACGTGGTCCCCTGTTCCTATATCCGCCCGCTTGAACGTCGTGTGAAACCACCCCGACCTGTGACTCGCGCTCGTAATCGGGTCAATCGAGAAGGGCTCAGAACCAGCGTCTATCATCTCCTTGGCAGCGATTCCCGAAAGGACGTTTTCGGTGACACCGGCCTCCGTAGCCTCAATCGCCGCCGCCATTACCGCCGACGTGATCTCCGCAGCCTTCCTCATGTGCGCAAGCTCGGCCTCCGACTTGGTCACCCGGATATCGAACATCAACATTGTCGCATCGACGAACCGGGCGTTGGGCAGCAGTTCCTTCAATCGCAGATAAGCGCGAGCATCCAGCGGCCCGCGCAACCCCATCTCGATGCTGCCCAACTGCACCCCAATACTTCGATTCCCAAAGCCCCGGTCGGCGAGAAGCTGCGCCAGCTGCGTCGGCGCAACGTCCGCCCCCACCCACGAAAACGTCACGATGTCCGTCACATAACCCTGCAGCACGGCCAGCGCACCTTCTATCTCCCCCACCTGCATGAACGGCTCGCCCTCCCGTGGCACGATAAGGCATGCGTAAGCCTCAGGCCACAGGCTTTGGTAGCCGCTTAAATAACAGTTGTCCACGATGGCGTGCACCAACAGCACGTCGATCCCTGCCTCATCCATCGCCTTCCGCGTCTTCTCCAACCGATCCCTGTATTCGGACTCTGGGAAACTCCACTCCCGGGGCACGGGTTCTTTCAAGCATTCCTTTAGATAGTCGACCATGCGGACCTCCTACAAGAACATATCGAGTTGGGGGTCGGAAAGCCTTGCAGCCCCCTCATGACCCCGACCCCAGGCCAGGCTCCCAACGACCGCGCCAATTAGGTCTCCAATCATACCGCTTTGGAAACTCCCGGGGCTCGATTCCCGTGTCCAGAATCTCGACGCCTATTGGCCTGACTGTGATCTTCTCCGGAGTCGTAGCGGCGAAGCTGCCGTCACCCATTGGGCACACGGATACCGCAACCAGCAGATCTATCTCTGCATAGAAGCCAACGTAATCTCCTTCTCTGGTCCTGGTTGCAGTGATCTCCATTTTTCCGGTCTCCGCGTCTATCCGGGACGGCATACAAATACAGAAGTTGTCTTGTATGTCCTCTTCATTCAAGCCAAAGGGTTCGATGGCCTGCAGGAAGTTCAGATGGCAGGAGTTTAGCCCTTTTCTTTCAGACCGCATCTCCAGAAATTCGGACGTGCAATGAGACCCCAATACCAGATGGTTGTGCCAACCCTTCTGGTTCTCGACGGTGTCTTCGATGCATGTGGCCATCGGCCTGAAGTACGGTACGTCAGACCAGAGCCGCGTATTCTCACGGATGAACCAGCCGTCGATTAGAAAGCTGTGCTCGGGCCTGAAGATTTCCCTGGAGTCGCGGGCGTTCCAAAGCGCAATGTCGACTACCTGTGGCCCTTCAAGCTGCACAACGCGGAAGATTTGACCCTTTTTCACCGAAAAGCCCTGCCCACTGTTTGGAGGGACTACCGTGTTTTCCACAGGCTTGTAATTGGCCTTTGCGTTGCGGACCTGATCGTAAAAGGCGGGATCGAAGGCGTACGGCTGCAACAGGCCCTTTGCTGGAACGATGGTTACTTTCATGTCTGGTCCTTCCACTAACTCCTGCATTCTCGCACCATCTGGATACCCTAGTGAATGCTAACACGGGCGGTGTGCAGACAAGAGTGCCCAATGCTACTCATAGTAAAATCCAATCGTACAAATGTTAAAATCCCGTAGCACTGAGTGAGGTATTGAGGATGACAAACGTAAGATTCAGCATCGAACTCGGCAACGAATATCCGGCGGACCTGCCATCGCTACCCCATATCGCCGAGCTCATCCAGCAGACCCGACTCGCCCGGGAATTTGGACTCTACAGTGTGCTGATAGGCCAGCACTACCTTTCTCACCCTCTCCAGCACATACACCCACTCCCTCTAATTGCCCGTCTGGCCCCTGAGGCCGGAGACGGTCATCCGGGAAGTTGAGAAGCTCCTGGATATATGCTTTAACCACATCACGTTCTTCTACCGGACCGCGGGTCTTGGGGGAGAGCAGGCCTTGAGCTGCCTCCGTCTGCTTGGAGAAAAAGTGCTCCCGGCCTTCCGTTCCTAGACTTGCAGGACTCACTGACCGCTCACAGCATCCCTAGCAGGCTCTTCAAGTCCCGAAACTCGTAGTCGGGTCTCGCCTCACCCCATGGCTCCTGGCCCTTGCGGTTTATCCATGCCATATCGAACCCAAGCCCCGTGGCCGGAACAACGTCATGGTAGTAGCTCTGTGCCACGTGCAGCACGACTTCCTTCGATACTCCAAGTGTCGCAAGCATCCGGTCCCAGTGCCCACGGGCCGGTTTGTACGACCCCACCACCTGCGCGGTGATCACCTCATCGAACTCGACGCCTATGGTCTCTATGGATTGGCGAATGAAATTCTCGTCGGTGTTGGACAGAATCACCAGTTTATAGCCTCGGGCCTTCATTTCCGCCAGCGACTCTGTTGTATCCGAGAACTTCGGCCAACTCCTGAGTGTGGTCCCGAATACCCCCGCCTCCTCTTCGCTAACTTCGACGCCAAAATGTCTGAAAGTTTGCTCCACCCCCATCCGCATCACCTCCACGTATTTCCCACCGATTCCCTCCTGGATCGAAGGCTCTATCTCGGCGTATTTTCGGTGTACTTCCTCCGCACTGAGGCACAGCCCTCTCTTTTCGATTATGCTCGCCAGTGCGGCCTTCATGCCCCCTTCCCAGTCGATAAGCGTCCCGTAGCAGTCGAAGGTCAGGACTTCATACCGTGCCATTCCGTCTCCTCTCCAAAGTGACTCCACCGATTATATGTCAACCCACACCCCCCGAGAATCCGTTGACACTCAACACTCCCAATGGTCTAATGCCACGTAAGGCCCCAGAGCAAGCAACGGAGGTGTGAGGCTATGAAAAACGGCTTTCGTGTAATCGACGGCGACGGTCACATGCAGGAACCGATGGACATTTGGTCCACCTACACCGAACCCGCCTATCGTGAACGCATACCCAAGGTCAGTGGCCACCTGGGACGCGCCATTTACAGCTACGATCCCTGCGAGGCCTTCCCTGAGGGTCATGCAGTCATCTACGAAGATTCGGTCTTCGCTGACATGGAGGACCGCTACGGCGACGCCTATCGCTCCTGGTGGACCCTCGACACGCGTCTCGCCCACCTGGACGAGGAGGGTGTGGACAACCAGGTCTGCTTCCCCACCAACGGCAGCGTTGCCACCGCCGCAGCCATCACGGACTTCGGCCTTCAAGCCGCCTTGTGCCGGGCCTATAATCGCTGGAGCGAGGACTTCTGCCGCCCCTCCGAGGGCCGGGTCCAATACATAGCGCAGATTACCCTTAAGGACATCGATCTCGCCGTAGAAGAGGTCAACCGAGTTGCCCCCACACCCGAGGTGGCGGGCATAATGCTCATGGGATTCGGGGATGACGGCGCTGGACAGCATTGGTCCGACGACAACTTCACTCCTCTCTGGGAAGCGATCACTGAGAACGACATCACCGCCGCCTTCCACGGCGGGGGCGCCCAGCAGCGTCTTTTCGGCGACTATACCGGCCAACTCTACTCGGTCAGCCACGCCATCTCCTTCCCCGTCGACTGCATGCTTTCCATCGGCGACCTGATATTCGGTGACGTGTTGGAGAAATTCCCGAACATGCGCTGTGGCTTCTATGAGGCCAACGCCGGTTGGGCCCCCTTCTGGCTCGCCCGCATGGACGACCACGGCCCCGGACGCCAGGGAGTATTCCTGCAGGGACACCACATGCCCCTGAACCCCAGCGAGTACTTCATGCGGCAGTGTTCCGTAGCGTGCGACCCCGACGAGGCTACCCTGCCCTTTGTAGTCGACTGGCTGGACGGTAACAACATAGTCTTCAACACCGACTACCCGCACCCCGACGCGCCCTTCCCAGGCTCGGTGGACAAATTCCTGGTCCAGCCCCTGGAGGACAGCCATCGCCGGAAGATTCTGTGGGACAACTCCAAGGTGCTCTATGGAGACCGGCTCCGCAACGGCGCAGCCTCTAATGGTGTTTAAGACGCAGTGCGTAAAGGTGAAAGGGTGACCCGACTCGACAGTCGCCGGGGTCTATCGCAGACCCCGATCACCCGATGAAAGCAATTATTCTGGCCGGGGGCCTGGGCTCGAGGCTCAGGCCTCTGACTGACTCTACCCCTAAGCCCCTCCTACCCGTCGCCGGCAAGCCCATCATCCAATGGCAGATGGAATGGCTCAAGAACGCCGGAGTCGAGGATTTCGTGCTGTCCATCGGTCACCTGGCCGATAAGGTACAGGCGGTTCTGGGAGACGGCGCGGGCATCGGCGTTTCCATCCGCTATGCCATGGAGCACGAGCCCCTCGGCACCGCCGGCGCACTTAGAAATGCGATGGTCGAAGGCTCCGTTGAAGGTCCTTTCTACGCAGCTAACGGGGACGTTCTCACGGATCTCGACCCCCGGCGGTGCGAAGGCCTTAGATCAGCTCAAGGTATGGTCGCCGCCCTCGCCCTCGTGCCCCTGCCCTCTCCTTATGGCATCATCGAGGCGGAGGACAACGGATTGGTGACTGCCTTCAGGGAGAAGCCCCTGCTCCCGCACTGGATAAACGCGGGCTTCTACTCTCTCTCCCCGGACGTGCTCGACTACCTGCCCGAGAAGGGGAGCCTGGAACGCGACGTCTTCCCCGCCCTTGTCAGAAAGGGTCTTCTCGGGGGAGCGAGATTACACCCCCGATTCTGGCGCTCAGTCGACACCCACAAGGACCTTGAA
This sequence comes from Dehalococcoidia bacterium, assembly GCA_965222055.1. Lineage (GTDB taxonomy): Bacteria > Chloroflexota > Dehalococcoidia > Plut-88900 > Plut-88900 > Plut-88900. Next base: position 1,079,790 of record CBDCTF010000007.1, on the reverse strand, counting down.
GAGACCGCTGCTTTCATCCGGTCCGCGGGCGACACCTGGTACGCCGCCCGGGGCTAGGCCCAGGCCAGAGCGTATACTTGCGTAGCCCCTTGCGGCAGAGGGTGATCCTGCCATGAGACACCCCCGTCCTCGCTAACGTACACCTGCCCCTGATAGGCCGCACACGCCATCAGGTCGGGATTCGACCGGTCGAAGGCTATGCAAAAGATTGAGCTTGGCGGCCGTACTCCCATGTCCACGCTTGCCCAGGTCTCACCGCCATCCTCGCTTTTGAATAGTCCGCCCCGGTCGCCGTCAAAGCCGTTTCCCGCGCCCACCCAGATCACATTCGGGTCCTCCGGGGACTCCTGAATAGCCCGTATGTACAGCCTCCCCGTAGCGTCCAGGGGAGGCAGCGGCACGTGTCCCCAATGGTCGCCCTCATCTCTACTCCTGAACAGTCCTGCGCCGGTTATGGAGAACACCAGCCCCGGGCTCACGCTGCTCGCCAGGACACCGTGGGTGTCGACCGGCTGGTCGTTATGGTACATCCCGTGGCTCAGGTTCTCCCACGATTGGCCACCGTCCCGGGTCCGCATCACCCCTCCCACCTCGATAGCGCCGTAAAGGATTTCCTGGTCGAACGGGCTGGCCGCCATCATCAGGAGCCGCTTCGCGGGATTCGCCCCCGGCCTCATCATAATCTCCGGGAATCGCATATCCGTAGAGAGACAAGTCCAGGTTTCCCCGCCGTCAGCGCTGGCATGGACCTGGGCATCTTCGCCACCTGTATACATTGTCATGGGGTCCCGAGGATCGAACAGGATTGACCAGACGGGCAAGCCGCTCTCGACACCCGGCACCCGTGTCCATGAGTCACCACAGTCCTCGCTGACGTAGGGACCATCCTGTGTCCCCGCATAAACCGTGCGGTGTCGGGACGGATGGGGAACGATGGCCCTTACCTCAGGGGCCTGAGGAAGGCCAGAAACTGCAAGGTTCCAGCCGCCAGCCCCGTGGTGCACCCTGTACAGCCCCGAGCTTATCGGCTTGCCGGGAGCCGTCTCTCCCGCCAGCCCTACAAAGAGATGTGACCCGCTGTGTTCATGCCCATTTTCAGCCATACCGACTCCTTCCCTAGTTCCCGGAGATTACCAAGTCCTGAGGCTACCCTACTGCACGACCAACTCATGGGGCACGTGCGTAATCACCTCAACCCCGTCTTCGTGGATTATGGACTGCTCTCCCAGAGACATGGTCAGCCCCGACTCGCCGTCCACGAGGATCATGTGGGTGAAGAAGGTCATGTTGGGTTCCAGTACTAGCGGGTTATCACCCACTATCATGGGTTGCTCCATCCAGGAGGGTGCCCACGTTGCACCCATAGTGTAGCCACATGCTTTCAGGAAGGCGTGGCCGTATCCATGCCTGGTGTAAGCATCAGCATGGGCCTTGAATACGTCCCCGACGGTATTACCGGGCCTCAGGGTCGCCTGTACGGAGGTCAGGGCATCCAGACAGGCCTCGTGCATGCGGCGGTGTCGGTCGTCGACTCTCGGACCGGTGACCACGGCCGCCATGTTGGCGGCATGATAGTGGTGATATCCGCAGGCGATCTCATAGGTGACCTGGTCGTTCTCACTTACCGTGCCCCGACCCCTGGCATAGCGCACCAGGAGGGCCTTGTCGCCGGAGCCCACGGGCCAGTGGCTGGCAGGAGGATCTCCGCCCGCTTTCCAGATGATGCTGTGCATCTCGGCGAGGATGTCTCCTTCATAAGAGCCGGCCCGTGTCAGCTCAATACCCTTCGCCATCGCCTGATCTATGATCTTTCCGGCCTCTCGAATGTATTCGAGTTCCTTCGGGCTCTTTACAACCCTCATTAGCCTGATCATGTCCGAGGCGTCGACCAGGTCACAATAGTCTCCTACCGCGGCGGCCAGGTCTCGGCCCATCTTGCTCGTGAAGCCAAAGGTGTCGTGCTGTACTCCAACACGTTTGCCCTTCAGATCGAATCGCTCCAACACTTCCCTAACCGCATTGAATGGCGAGTTCTCGAGGCTGTCCACCCAGAGGTGAACGTCTTCGCAGACCGACGAATAGGCGATGCTTGGAACGTCCGCGGATCTGGTGATGTGTGTAAGCTCTCCATTCACACCAATGTACATGGCGTGAAAGATGACGAAGCCCTGGGTATCGAGGCCGCAGAGCCAGTACATATCCTCAATCTTGAAGAGCAGCATCCCTTCGAGGCCCTGCTCGGCCAGCGCTGCCCTGACTCGGGCCTGGCGTTCGGCGAACTCTTCCCTGGTGAAGTAAATCGTAGGCTCCGGCATGGGTCCTCCCTATGGAACGGCTAACCGAATGATACGATGCCAAGCTGGACTGTCAATCGCCTTTCACGCGCCATGTAAGCTGAACAGACTTGTGCTGCTTACTTCACGACCAACTCGTGGGGCACGTGAGTTACAACCTCAACTCCATCTTCTTGGACTATGACCTGCTCTCCGAGAGACATGGTCAGCCTCGACTCCCGGTCTACCAATATCATGTGCGTGAAGAATGTCATGTTAGGTTCGATTACGTGGGGGTTATTTCTTAGAATCAGCGGCTGCTCCATCCATGATGGAGACCATGTAGCTCCCATGGTGTAGCCGCAAGCGTTCAGCAGCGCATGTCCATACCCGTGCTCGGTGAATGCTTTGACGTGGGCTTCGAACACATCCCCGACAGTGTTGCCGGGCCTCAGTGCCCCCTGCACCCCTTCCAGAGCAGCCAGACAAGCTTCGTGCATCCTGCGGTGCCGGTCATCGACATTCGGGCCAGTGACTACGGCAGTCATGTTGGCCGCGTGATAGTGTCGGTAGCCGCAGCCAATCTCGTATGTTACCTGGTCGTTCTCTCCAATCGTGCCCCGACCGGTGGCGTAGCGCACAAGCATCGCCCTCTTGCCGGAGCCAACGGGCCAGTGGGCTGCCGGGGGATCGCCGCCCGACCTCAATATGATACTGTACATCTCAGCCAGGATATCGCCCTCATAAGCCCCTGCTTTGGAGAGCTCGATGGCCTTGACCATAGTCTGATCCATAATCTTCCCCGCGTGCCGGATGTATTCGAGCTCTTGGGGGCTCTTCACGACCCTCATAAGGCGGATCATGTCCGAAGCATCAACAAGCTCACAGTAGTCGCCGGCCGCCGCGGCCAATTCCTGTCCCATCTTGCTGGAGAGGCCGTAGGTGTCGTGCTGGACGCCGATACGTTTGCCTTTCACGTTGAACCTCTCCAGCACCTCCATTACCGCGTTCATAGGAGAATTATCCAAACTGTCCACCCAGAGATGCACGTCGTCACACACCGAGGAATATTCGATGCTGGGCACGTCGGCGGAGCGGGTGATGTGAGTCAGCTCTCCGTTCACTCCTAAGTACATGGCATGAAAGATTTTCCAGCCCTGCGTGTCGAAGCCGCATAGCCAGTACATGTCTTCGATCTTGAACAGCAGCATCCCCTCCAGCCCTTGCTTGGACAGCGCTGCCCTGACTCGGGCCTGGCGTTCGGCAAACTCTTCCTTCGTGAAATAAATCGTCGGCTCTGACATGTGTCCTCCGGTGGAAACGACTCCCCGAATGATACGACGCCATCCTTAACTGTCAATCGTGCCGTCGTGCCCATGTATCCCGGTCTGAATTGTGCTAACGTGTCTCACACCAGCATCAAAAGGAGATACCGAATGGCCAAGCTCCCTATCATCTACACCGTCCGAATGGACGTCGCCCCCGAGGTCCGGGACCTCTTCGAAGAGTGGGCCTCCGGCAGGCACACCGAAGACCTGCTCGCTACCGGATTCCTCAGCGCCCAGCGCTTCCGCGCCTCCAAGGGCAAACCCGAGTTTCTCCACCTCTACGAGCTGGCGAGCATAGACCTTCTCCACACCGACGCTTACGCCGCCGTCGCCAAGAATGACCCTTACATCACCCAGGTCCGCACCGGCCTAATGAACCACTCCGCTTCTCTATATGAGCAGGTCGTCAACTTGCCATCGCCGGACGCCGACGGGGACGGGGAGTGGGTCCCGGGAATCCGATCTCGCCACCTCATAACCGTTCAATTAGAAGTTGAGAAGGGCCACGAGGACGAGCTCATCGAGTGGCACCGCTCCGAGCACATGCCCACGCTGCTGCAGGCAGAAGGGATGCTGGCCGGGAGACTCTGCCGACGGACTGCCGAGCATCCTAGGACACCTTGTCTCGACCCCACGTGGGTCTCCATTTACGAGATGTCGGGGCCCGAGACCCTGCGCCACCCCAAGGTCAAGGAAGCTAACGAGACCGAGTGGGCCCAGCGCATGCACGCCGTCACCACCGAGGCCCGGCTCGGCATCCTGGAAAGGATAACCCCTCCCTAGCCCACCACCATAATGACCCCGGCAAGGGTGACCACTACGCCGGTGATCGTCTTCAAAGACAGGCGTTCCCTCAGGAACAGCGGCGACATTAGCGCTATCCAGAGCAGGGAGGTGTTGCTGAGGGTGAATGCCACTGCCAACCCGGCTTTCTCCACCGCAATCAATATGAACAGGCTCCCGACCCCTAAGCCCAGGCATCCGTTCAGGATCGGTACGACATAGCCGCGGAGTGTCTGCCTGAGGCCCTCGTGGGCTGTTGAGATTGCAAGAGGCGCTTGGGCAGCCGCTCCCCGCGGCCTTAACAGCTTCCCCACTCCCAAAAAGGACAACACGGTGAGGAATACGAATATTGAGGGGAGTCGGGCTGAATTCAGTATTACAGGGTCCACCTCTCGCAGTGCCACAGCCTGCATGGAAAAGCCGGTTATCCAGAGCGAGGCTGCCATCACCAGGAACCCCATCCCTCTAAATCCCAACCACACCGACTGTGCCAGGTCGGTCTCTTTCCTCTGGAAAAAGCTCAGCGCATAAATCCCAATCAGGATTACGGCAATCCCTCCCAATGTCACTGCTGACAGGTCCTCGTCCAGGAAGAATTGTCCCGAGAGTACGGAAAGAATTGCCGAGATGCCGCCCGATAGAGGAATAGCCTTGTTGGCGTCCACCGACTTAAGAAAAATGAGAAAGAGCGTAAACCCAATTCCGAAGGAGACCACCCCACCACACGCCCCCAAGATTAATGAGGGTACATGGATGTCCGGAATTTCCCGGTATCTCCCCAACACCGTAGCAAGAATGAAGGAGAAGAACGTCCCCCCGAGAGCGGCCAACGCCGCCTGTTTCATTGGGGGCAGCCGACGGGTCAGCGCCTTGTCGATAAGCGAGCCAAACGCGTGGCTCAAGGACGCGCCAAGTGCAAACAGCTCACCTATCGGCAGCACGCTTCACTCTTTCGAAGGGTGAATTTCATAGGCGCCCATCATATCACCCAGCCTGCCAGGTCATTCGACCCTATTCCTAATTCGGAGTACACTCCGCTCTATGTCGGTCGTCTCCAAACTCCCCCTCGCGGGTCGGCTCACCTTCTTCTACGGCTGGCGCATCGTAGCCCTCGGCTTGTTACTCAACCTGATGACCGCGGGCCTGAGCTCATCCGCCTTCTCCGTTTTCGTCAAGCCCATGGGCGACGATCTCGGCTGGTCCCGGGCTTCCATCGTACTAGCCGTCACCATAGCAACACTTGCCGCTGCAGTATCCGGCCATTTGCTCGGGTTAGCCCTGGACAGGAAACACGGGGCTCGACTTCTCACTACAGGCGGCATGCTTACAATCGGGATCAGCACCATATTCATTGGCCAGGTGCATCAGAGCTGGCATCTCTATAGCCTCTTCTTTATCGCAGGAGCCGTCGGTCTCGCCGCATACCCGGGCCTCATTACACCCACCATAGTCTCCAAGTGGTTCGTTCGTCGGCGGGGCATGGCCATTTCCTTTGCAAGTATGGGTCTGCCTTCCAGTGGATTCATCTTGAGCCCATATGCCAACTTACTCATTGACCATTTGGGCTGGCGCGACGCCTGGATTGTTCTTGGGGTGACGGCCTTGGCCGTTACGGTTCCAGCCTGTGCCCTATTCATGCGCCGCCGCCCCGAGGACATCGGCCTCCGTCCTGACGGTGATGACCCTGCTATCCAACGTGGCGCCGGTGAAATGATGCCCGTAGTTCCCGACGAGCATTCCTGGACCATCCCGCAGGCCATTCGCACTCGCGCCTTCTGGCTCATGCTCATCTCCAGCAGCCTCGGGATGTTCTGCTTTATCGGGGTCCTGATCAACTTCTTTGCTTTTGCTTCCGACACCTCTATCGGCTTTACCTCTGGTCAAGCAGGGTGGGCATTCGCAACTTTCTCGTTCATTTCCCTTGCTGCCAAGGTCCCGTGGGCCTACCTCGCCGACCGCCTCGATATCCGGGCGTCTACTGCCTTCACCTATGCAGTGCCCGCCATAGCAATGGCCGTCCTGATAAACGCCGACTCCTTTTGGATGCTCATTCTTTGGGGTCTCATATACGGAATGGGTGCATCGGGGATATCTCTCCTGCCTTCATTCGCATGGGGGTCATACTTCGGAAGGACCTTCCTAGGCTCCATAAGAGGTATAACATCCCCCATGACCTTCTTTGGTCAGGCCACGGGCCCTCTATTTGCCGCCCTGCTTTATGACCAGATGGGGAGCTACCAGGTCCCCTTCACGGTCTTCATTGGACTATTCCTGCTCTCCGCTGTCCTGATGCTCTTCGCCCGGAAGCCCGTGCCACCCACCCCCCTCCCGACACCCCAGAGCCAATGCCTCTTCCCCGAAGACGCAGCCCGGAACATCGCCTGCTAGCCTTGAAAGATCGCATTCTACCGATTCGACCCCACTCCTGATTCGCTGTAAACTGCCGCATATGCCCCTCCCCTCCAAGCTCTCCCCGGCCGGTCGGATCACATTTTTCTACGGTTGGCGAATCGTAGCCCTCGGTTACCTACTCAACCTCATGACCGCGGGTCTGAGCTCTTCCACTTTCTCCGTCTTCGTCAAGCCGATGGGTGACGACCTCGGCTGGTCCCGGTCATCCACGATACTCGCCACGACCACCGGGACTGTTGCGGCGGCCGTATTCGGGCACTTTCTCGGCACGGTGCTGGACAAGAGGCACGGTGCCCGGCTTCTAACCACCGGCGGCATGGTTACAATTGGCGTCTGCGCCATCCTGTTCGGCTTCGTCCAGGAGACCTGGCACCTCTACGGGCTTTTCTTCATCGGCGGCGCCGTTGGGCTCTACGCCTACCCAGGCCTCCTAACGCCGACCATCGTCTCCAAATGGTTCGTACGTCGGCGGGGCATGGCCATCTCCTTGGCCAGCATGGGTCTGCCATCCAGTGGCTTTCTGCTTAGCCCCTACGCCAATCTACTCATAGCCCATCTGGGCTGGCGCGACGCCTGGATGGTCCTCGGCATAACGGCCCTGGTTGTCACGGTCCCCTTGTGCGCCCTATTTATGCGCCGACGCCCCGAGGACATAGGTCTCCGCACGGACAACGACGAACCTGCTGCGCGCTTACGCTCCGGCGAGTTGGCCCCAGTACTGCCTGACGAACACTCCTGGACTATCCGGCAGGCCGTCACCACTCGTTCGTTCTGGCTCATCCTCATCTCCAGCAGCCTGGGGATGATGTGCTTCATGGGCATACTGATCAACTTCTTTGCCTTCGCCACCGACACCGGCTTCACAACAAACCAGGCATCCATAGCCTTCGCTGCCTTCTCCGGTTTTTCCCTTATAGGCAAGCTCCCGTGGGCCTACCTCTCCGACCGAATAGACATTCGAATCTCCACCGTTTTCACGTATACGGTTCCCGCTGTTGGTATCGCCATTCTCATCAACGCCGATGCATTCTGGATGCTTTTGCTCTGGGCTATCGTTTTCGGGACCGGCATCTCCGGTATTGCCCCTCTCCCAGCCCTGGCCTGGGGCTCATATTACGGTCGGACTTTCCTCGGCTCCATAAGAGGCGTGACCTCTCCCGTCGCTTTCCTGGCCCAGGCCTCCGGCCCCCTCTTTGCGGCCCTCCTTTACGACAATTTAGGTAGTTACCAAGTCTCTTTCTCCGTTTTCATCGGCCTATTCCTTCTCTCAGGCTGCCTCATGCTCTTCGCCCGAAAACCCGTGCCCCCCTCCCCCCTCCCCAAACCCGAGAGCCAACGTCTCTTTCCCCAAGAAGTCGCCCGTGACCTTGTGGGCTAGCCAATGAAACGCCGCCCCTTCTTCGGTTGGTGGGTTGTCCTCACAGGATTCGTTGACCAATTCACCGCCGCTGGATTCGGCATCTACGCCTTCAGCGTCCTGGTAAAGCCCATGTCCGACGACCCGGACCTCGGGTGGTCCCGCACCGAGCTTGTCTGGGGCATCACCATCGGCATCGTCATAGCCACCAGCACCGGGCCTCTCTTCGGCATCTTCCTGGACAAGCTACACGGGCCCCGACTACTCATGCTCGCTTTCGGACTGACAGGCGCTCTGGGCCTCGCCCTTACCAGTCGGGTGGAGCATCTATGGCAGTACTATCTGTTCTTCGGGGTCGTCTCCGCCTTCTTCATCCACACGACCATCTTCCTGGTTGTCCCGACCGTCGTTTCCAAATGGTTCATCCGTAAACGGGGTCAAGCCCTGATCTTCTCTACTATGGGCAGGCCCGCGAGCGGCCTGCTAATGCTCCCTCTGACCCAGGTTCTCATGTCCGCTGTGGGTTGGCGCACTACGTGGCTGATCCTGGGTATAGCCGTCGCTGCCATAGTAATCCCGCTAAATGCACTCTTCTTACACCGACGCCCCGAAGATCGCGGCCTCCTCCCCGACGGCGATCCAGAACCAATACGCCACGCCAACTACACTGAACCGGTCGAATCGAGCTGGACCCTCGGCCTGGCACTCCGCACCCGGGCCTTCTGGATGGTCCTTCTGGCCACCAACCTCAGCGGCTCTGGCATCATTGGGGTACTGGTCAACCAGGTCGCCTACCTGAAGGAGTTTTACAGCGACGGGTGGGCCGTTGGGGGAGCCACGCTGGTCACGGCCTCCAGCCTGGTCGGCAGGTTCGGCTGGCTACTCGTCGCCGACCGGCTCAACCCTCGCTACTCCGCCGCCATCAGCTTCCTTCTGTCCGCCGCTGGAATGTTATTCTTCCTCTACGCCGACAACGTGGTCATGATGGTGTTCTGGGGGCTATCATTTGGTGTCGGAATCGGAGGCATGGACCCGATGACCTCACTGTTGTGGGCTCGATTCTTTGGCCGCCGATTCATCGGTTCGATTAGGGGATTCGTGACCATGACGAACATGGTATCCATCGCAGGGTCACCGCTGCTGGTAGCTGCGATCTTTGAGGCCACCGGCACCTACCGGCCAGCCTTTATAATTCTCCTCGCTGCCTTTCTCGCGTCCGCAGTATTTATCCTCGTATCCCGCCCCCCGAGGCGTCCTTCCAGAGAATAAAGTGCTCTACATCTTTCACGGCGAAGACGACTTCACACGGCGGGAGGCCCTTACCCGTTTAGCCGAAAGCCTCGACGCGCCGGAGGCCCTCGCCACCAACACGTCCAAGCTGGACGGCTCGGACCTCAGCTACGATCAGCTTATGTCCATCATCAACGCGATGCCTTTCCTCGCCGAACATCGGCTGGTTATCGTGCAGGGCCTGCTGAGCAAATCGAACCCGCCGGACCGTCAGCGAACCGGAAGCAGCGCTGCTCCAAGACGACGTAAGGGGTCCAAGGAAGCCGCTCAATGGGACCAACTCCCTGACGCAGTGAAAGTCATGCCCCCCACAACCGTGCTGGTTTTCGAAGACGGGGCCCTTCATAGAGACAACTCACTGCTTAAGGCCCTCGCGCCCAAGGCCCAGGTCAAAACTTTCGAACCCTTGCGCGGAGGTAATCTACAGCGTTGGATTCGTGAACGAGTCCTAAACACCGGAGGCCAGATATCCGAAAAGGCCGTCTCAATCCTCTCGGCCTCTTTCGACGGCTCCCTCTGGAGGTTGGCTGGAGATATCGAAAAGCTCACCCTCTATGCGGCTGGCCGAGCCGTTGATGAGCCGGATGTTAGAAAGCTGGTCAATAGCACCCAGGACTCCAACATTTTCGCCATGGTGGACGCAGTCATACAGGGGAACCGTACTAGAGCCTTCCGCCAGCTCTCAGCTCTCCTCGCCGACGGAATATCTGGCTTTCACATCCTCACGATGATCGGGCGTCAGCTTCGCCTTATCGCCCTGGCCATCGACCTCCGCACCCGCCGCGTTCCACCCTCCGAGTTTCCAAAGCATCTTGGGATGTCATCTCGCTTCGCGCTGGACAAGGTCATGGATCAAGCCTCGACCACCACCCTACCCGCCGTGACCCAAGCCTACGAGAACGTCCTGAACACGGACCTACAGTTGAAGTCCACTGACATGCCTGAGGGAATTGCTCTGGAGATGCTAGTCGGCGACCTATCCACCACCCTCCATCCCAGGAAATAGCCCCATCCCCTGCGCACCAAGCCAAGACGTGAAGAGCAGCGTTCTACCCTCACCTTAGCGGCTCGGGTTGAAATCTCCCTGCCTTCAACTCGGTGATCAGGTCTTCCAAACCCGAGATCCGACGCTCGAACCGCGTACCGTTTTTCGCTATGTCGTGGGTCTGGTGTGAATCGCTGGTCGCGACTCCCTTCAGGTTCAGCCTCCGGCAAAGCTCAGTCGCGAATGCGTTCTCCTGCTCAGACCCCCGCCCATTGTTCACCTCTGCGCCCTCCACAATTGCCAACATGCTGTTGGTGCTGGCCTTCTGGAGCATGCGCTCGTACTCCTCAGCGTCCTTGAACTCGGGCCTGAACCTTCTGCGGTATGGATGCGCCGCCAACATTGCCCCACCGCTTTTGTCCACCAAGTCCTTCAGGAACCATGTCTTGTGCATCCCAAACACGTAGTGGTCCAGCCCGAAAACCAGCAGGTGCCCTTCGTCGGTATTGATCTCGACACCCGGGATCACCAGAAAGTCCATGCGCTTGCCGATGTCCACAAGTTCATCATGGTCCCAGAAGAAATCGTGCTCCGTAACTGCTATCCCGTCCAGTCCCGCCTTCTTCGCTACTTCTATCAGGTGCTCGGGAGACAGGAGACTGTCATCGGAATACTTGGACGTGTGGTTGTGTAAATCTATAAGCATGTTATTAGGATAGTTAACCGTTGCACAATGCTCTGTCAACCCCTGCTCCTGATCCCCCCTAATCCCACCTCAGTTGTTAAAATACATCTGCTAACCTCAACCTTTGGAGGCCCCCTTGGACCCGACTACCCACTCCGTAACAATGGAAAAGATCGTATCCCTCTGCAAACGCCGCGGCATTATCTTCCAGAACTCCGAAATTTACGGGGGTCTCGGGAGCGTGTGGGACTACGGGCCCCTGGGAGTCGAGCTCAAGCGGAACGTCAAGGATGCGTGGTGGCGCTCCATGGTCCAGCAAAGGGGCGACGTAGTGGGACTTGATTCAGCAATCCTGATGCACCCAAGAGTCTGGGAAGCCAGCGGCCACCTGGATAACTTCGCCGACCCCCTGGTCGAGTGCCGGGACTGCAACCAGCGCTGGAGGGACGACGCCCTCGCCGAGGGGCGCTGCCCCAACTGCAACGGCGAGGTGAGCGATCCCAGAATGTTCAACCTGATGTTCAAGAGCTTCATGGGCCCCGTCGAGGAAGACGCCTCTATCGTCTACCTCCGCCCCGAGACCGCCCAGGGCATATTCGTCAACTTCGAAAACGTCCTGAACTCCACCCGGAAGCGGCTGCCCTTCGGCATCGCCCAGATAGGCAAGTCCTTCCGGAATGAGATCACCCCGGGCAACTTCACGTTCCGTACTCGAGAGTTCGAGCAGATGGAGATGGAGTACTTCGTCATGCCCGAGGACGCGGACTCGTCCCTCCAGTACTGGGTCGAGCAGCGATTCCAATGGTACCTGGACCTCGGGATCCGACCTGAGAACCTGCGCCTTCGCTGGCACGACTCCGATGAACTCGCCCACTACGCCAAGGCCACCGCAGACGTCGAGTACCTATTCCCGATGGGCTGGTCCGAGTTGGAGGGCATCGCTAACCGCACTGACTTCGACCTTCTTCAGCACTCCAAGACCAGCGGCAAATCACTCACGGTATTTGACGAGGAGTCCAAGCAGCACATCACTCCCTACGTCATCGAGCCATCGGGGGGCGTGGACCGCGCCACTCTCGCCTTCCTTGTAGATTCCTACCGCGAGGAAGAGGTGCGCGGCGAGACCCGAGTCCTCCTGAAGCTCCACAAGGACCTCTGCCCCGTCCAGGTCGCCGTGCTGCCCCTCAGCCGCAACCAGCGTCTCCTTCCTTTGTCCCAGCAGGTTTTCGATACGGTCCGAACCGATTTCCGCGCCCAGTATGACGACGCCCAGTCCATCGGGCGCAGGTACCGTCGCCAGGATGAGATCGGGACTCCGCTCTGCGTCACCGTAGACTTCGACTCCCTTGACGATAACGCCGTGACCATCAGAGACCGAGACACCATGTCTCAGTCCCGCGTCCCCATCGACCGTCTTGTCGAATCCTTGAGATCTGCCCTTGCCTCTCTATGAAACCTCTCCGCTTATTGGCCTATGCCCTGACTTGGTATCCTTTGAAGGCTTCCCCTACAATGTCGGCGGGAGACCGTTGTGAAGATTACCTATGATGGACAGGTGGACGCTCTCTACATTCGCTTCTTAGAGACTACAGTCACTACCAAGCACGTGGCCGATGGTCTGGCTGCGGACTATGACATCAATGGAAATCTAGCTGGTGTAGAGGTGCTTGATGCCGCCAAGAGGCTTGGGCCGGACGCACTGAAGCAGGTTACATTGGAAAACATCTCCATAGCCCGCTCCTAGGCCCGAGCCTCCCGACCAAGGCCCATGCGCATAGTCCACTTCTCAGACCTCCACATAGGCGTCGAAAATTATGGCCGGTTGGACCCGACAACCGGCCTCTCCACCCGCATGGGTGACTTCCTTTCCGCATTCGACGAGTTGGTGGAATATTCCCTGACCAACAGCGTCGATCTGGTGGTCTTTGCAGGCGATGCCTTCAAGAGCCGGGAGCCCAAGCAGACTCAACAGCGGGAGTTCGCCAAGCGTGTCGCTCGGCTCGCCAATGCCGGAGTCCAGGTCTTCCTCCTGGTAGGCAACCACGACCTTCCCTACGCTCTAGCCCAGGCCACTTCCGTCGAGATATACGACACCCTCGCCGTCAAAAACGTCACCGTCGCCGACAGGGTGGGCACTTGGACGATAGAGACTAAGTCGGGACCCGTGCAGGTTGTCGGCCTACCCTGGCCCCGACGCTCCGTCCTACTCTCCCGTGACTCCGTGAAGAACCTCACCTTCGACCAACTCAATGAGCAGCTCCAGGACCTCCTTACAAGGCTTTTGTTCAATGAAGCCGAGGCTCTCGACTCTTCCATCCCCGCCATTCTCTCCGCCCACGTTACCGTAGCCCAGGCCAAGGTCGGTTCCGAGCGCAGCATGATGATAGGAAACGACCACGTCATCCTCCTGAGCAATGTCGGCCTGCCGCAATTCGACTACGTAGCTCTCGGACACGTCCACAAGATGCAAGTCCTCACGGAGTCGCCTCCGGTGGTCTATAGCGGCAGCCTGCAGCGAGTGGACTTCAGCGAGGAAAAGGACCCCAAGGGATTTTACGTCGCTGACCTTGACCCCTCTCTGCCGCAAGGCCAGCGCGTCACTAGCTACCGGTTCCAAGAGGTCAACGCTCGACCCTTCGTCACCATAGACGTCGACATCCCCTCTGATGACCTCAACCCTACCGCCACCATCGTCAACCGACTCAGGCAGTCTCCCATCGCTGACGCCGTTGTCCGTCTACGCATCAAGGTCCCAGCCGAGCTAGAGCCCATGATCCTCGATGCCGACATTCGTAAAGCCCTGGCTCCTGCCCACTTCGTCGCCGCCATTAGCCGCGAGGTGGACCGCACCCGGACCTTCAGGCTCGACGGCCGGGCGGTCGACGGCATGACGCCCCGCGACGCCCTGAAAGCCTACCTGGACAGCTCGGCCGAGACCCGTGGCTGGTCAGAGACGCAGATCCGTGAGATGCTGACCCTTGGCGAGGACTTGATCCGCGAGTCGCTGGAACCCCAATCCTGACTGATACCCGTCCCTTGTTTTGATGGCCCTTATGCCCCGTCGATTAGGAGCGCAACCATGAGAATCTTCGATTACATGGAGCAGTACGGGTACGAGGAGCTGGCCCTCTACACCGATGAGGCAGCCGGTCTCAGGGCTCTCATTTGCATCCACGACACCACGCTCGGGCCTGCCTGCGGAGGCACCCGCATGTGGCCCTTCGCCACTGAAGAAGAAGCGATCCTGGACGTGTTGCGCCTCGCAAGGGCCATGACCTACAAGTCATCGCTGGCCGGTCTCGACTACGGCGGCGGCAAAGCCGTCATCATCGCCGACTCCACGACGGACAAGTCCGAGGCCCTCTTCCGCGCCCACGGCCGTTTCGTCGACACCATGGGGGGTCGTTTCATCACTACCGAGGACGTCGGAGTCGTTACCCAAGACGTCGTGTACATGCGCAAGGAGACCCGTTACGCCGCCGGCCTCCCCGAGTCCCACGGCGGGCTGGGCGGAGCAGAGGTGATTACCGGCTTCGGCATATACCGGGGGGCTCGGGCGTGCATGAAGGCGCTAACCGGCTCCGACTCCCTGGACGGGAAGACCGTCGCAATCCAGGGTTTCGGGAAGGTCGCGTACCACTACGCCCGACACCTGCGGGAAGATGGCGCCCGGATCATCGCCGCTGACATCAAAGAGTCCCGGATCGCCGAGGCGGTTGCACTCGGGGCTACCATAGTCGCGCCGGAAGAGATACATGCCGTCGAATGTGATATCTTCTCTCCCTGCGCGCTGGGCGCCGTCCTAAACGACGACACGATTCCCCAGATCAAGGCGCCAATCGTAGCCGGAGCCGCCAACAACCAACTTAGGGAGCCCCACCACGCAGAGGCCCTCGCCGAGGCCGGAATCCTCTATGCCCCCGACTACGCCATAAACGCCGGCGGGGTAATAACCGTAGCCTGTGAGGTTGAGGGTAAGAGCAGGGATGCGGCCATGGACGGGACCGCCAAGGTCTACGACACTCTTCTGGACATCTTCGCTCGGGCCAAGGCCGAAGGCATCACCACCGCCACCGCCGCAGACCGCCTCGCCGAGGACCGGATCCGCAGCGTGGCCCGAATCAAGCGCACCTAGCCATAATCTGGAGACACCCTTTGCGCTGTTTAGCGGGGGAAGGCTTCTCGCTCTAGGCCTCGCGGATGTTGGCCCGGGCGTCGTGGGGGTAGGTGTTGGTCTCGATCATTCGCGCCTTCACGTCTGTACGGAGCAGGTGAAGCTCCTCATCCGAAATAATCGGAGTCATAGGTGCGGTCTCGCCGCCGCCCTTAATCTTCAGCTCGAAGCCCGTGTTCTCTCTCACTTCTTCGAGCGTGTGTCCCTCGTGCACCGAGACCAGCTCCAATATACCCAACTCCCTTGATAGCTCCATCTTTGCCAGCGGAGTTATTACCACGACTTCCTTGGTGCGGCGGGCAAAGCCCTCCGGCGAAGCAGACGCCGCCGAGACATAGTCCACCTTCTCCACGAAGGTCCGCCTATCGTGGCGGGTGCGGAACAGCACTATGCGGGGCACTGCGTAGTAGAGGAGCCCCGTTCCGTACTGACCCGGCATCCTGACCTCAGGCGAATCAGGGTCTCCGATGAGGTGCAGGTTGAAGTTGGCTTCCCGGTCTATCTCGATCCCGCTCATGAAGAACAGGTCGAGCTTTCCCCGCTGCGCCAAGTAGTGGAAGTCCTTGCCCCCGACAAACGGGTTGTAGTAGTCGCTGTCCAGGACTATGAACTCGCCGTTCGGGGCGTGGGACGCTTCGGCAAGAAGAAGTGCGGAGGCAGGTATGAAAGACAGGGCCCCGCATGCCGAGGTCTCCCAGTCATGCACCTCTCGCGACAGGAGAACGGCCATGAACTCTTCGAACGTGCAGTTAGGCGGTTGAGACACTACCCCACCGCTGCAGGCGCCCGAATCCCCAGGCCCCGCGCCCGGCAGTAATCCTCGTGGTCGTGGAAGGCGTATACCTCATCTGCCAGGTAATCTTCAAAGATCTCGTCGGAAGAGGAAGCCTCCAGGTATTTCTTCATCTCCTGCACGTCCATGCCATAGAAGCCCGGACACGCGCTGGGGTAGGCCCCAAAAGGCGCGTGGGCCACCGCCTTGATGTGGATTGCAGGAATGAAAGTCCCCGTTGGATCGTCCTGTGAGACCGAATCCACGATCTCCTCTACCGTCACTATCACCTTGTCCGACGCCTGCGCCAGCATCAAGGCTTCCCCGCCTTTGCTGACCAATACGTTGCCTCTACTGTCGCCCTTGCTTCCGTGGAACAATGCAACGTCGGGAGTGATAGCCTTGGCCATCACCACCGTCTCTGACGGGTCGAAGGGATTGGGGGCCATGGTGAAGTCGTCTCTTTCCCTGATAACGTCACTGCCGGCGTAGCCGAGGGTCGGGACGAAGGGTATGCCCATTGATCCAGCCTGGACCATGCTGTAGAGCACGCCTCAGGTGTTGTCCTTCATCTTGATACGGCCCTGCTTCTGGAGACGCAGGTAGTTGGGCGCCACCCGGGCGAAGGGTTGGAAGTTGAAATCGCAGGTCTCCACCGTGGCCGTCCGACCCGCCCCGACCAGGAAGTCGAGATTCAGCGAAGCGCCCACAACACCGAGAGTGTTCAGGTCAGTGGTCCCGCCCCTGACTATCTCCCTCAACAGGGCCATTGGGGTGTAGTCCAGGCCCCCCATCATGATCACTTTGTCGCCGGTGCGTACCAGCTTGGCGGCCTGTTCCAGGGTTACGAGTTTGTCTCTCATTTTCCCTTCCTTCGCTGTCTCTACTCGGGGTCCACGGGCCTTCCTGTTACCTAACGTGAGGTTATATTCAGGACTATCCGGTGTCAAGGAGAAGATGGCGCCTGGGGCCAACGCGCAGGGTCCAGGAGCTAGGTCGGGGTGCGGGCTCGGGCTCCGCCGAGTCGGGACTGGACACGGCGCAGTATCACCCCGAACTCCCGGTTCTCCCACATCACCAGAATCTGCGGACCTATCAACATGGAACTGTACGTTCCGGCAATCACGCCAATGAGCAGTACCAGGATGAACGGCAGCAGCGTACTCCCGCCAAAGAGGGCCAGGGCCAACAGCGTGATCAGCGTTGTGAGGCTGGTGTTCAGCGATCGTCCCATCGTCTCCAGCAGGCTGTTGTTCACAGTGACTTCGAACCGCTCGCCCGTCCGCTTGAGCATGTTCTCCCTGATACGGTCGAAGACGACAATGGTGTTGTTGATGCTGTAACCGATCACTGCCAGGATGGCGGTGATAACCATTGTGTTTAGCTCAATCCCGAACACCTTCCCCATGATGGAGAAGAGACCCAGTACTATCAGGACGTCGTGGGTCAGGGCGAATACCGCCGACGCGCTGTATCGGAAGAAGTGGGGCATCTTCCGAAAAGCCCACGCTATGTATAAGAAAATGCCGATAATTGCGAACAGCACTGCCAGCCCTGCATTGCGCACCATCTCCGCGGCCACTATAGGCGACACGAAGTCGACCTCGAAACGGTCTATGCTCGTCCCCCCGAAGCGCTGCGTGAATGCCTGCTGAATAAGCTGGCTGTCCGATGCACCCACGTTCCCGTCCTGGTCTATCTCACCCTGTCCCAGCGTCTCGGTGCGGATGAGGAAGGCGTTGGCCTCCAGTGCTTGAACTATTGCCTCCCCGTGCCCCAGCTCCTCCAGCACCTCGCGTACCGCCTGAGACGTAACCGCACCGCTCGTGAGTCTCGACAAGTCGGAGGGGTTTATGAACCGCACCTCAATGGTCGAGCCACTGGAGAATTCGATGCCCGTGTTGAAGGCAGGAGGGAAGATCAGGGACACGATGCCCGGTAACAGGACTGCCCCCGAGATAACGAAGTACCAGACCCGCTTGTTGACCAGGTTCAGCCCACGCCGAGGGTTTGAAGCCTCAACTGCCTGAGCTCCGGACTTGCCTATCCCAAACAACCCCGGCTTCTCCTGCACCCGTGCCCCGACGACGAACCTGAGGAAGCTCCTGGTCACGAACATCGCCGAGAACATGCTCGTTATCACGCCGATGGCCAACGTGATCGCAAACCCGGTTACCAGCGGTGTCCCCAGCTTATTCCCGAACCACCACAATATCGCACAGGTAATCAGTGTCGAAACATTGCTGTCGCGGATGGCCACCCAGGCCCGGTTGAACCCCGCCTCAATGCCAACCCTCAGACTTCGACCGGCTCGTAATTCCTCTTTCAGTCTTTCGAATATAAGGACGTTGGCGTCGACTGCCATGCCGATGGACAAGATGAAGCCGGCGATGCCCGAGAGCGTAAGGGTCACGGGAAGCAGCTTGAACGTCGACAGCACCACCAGCCCGTAAATGACGAGCGCGCCCGCGGAGAGGACACCAGGCAGCCTGTAGTAGACCATCAGGAACCCAAGGACCAGCAGCAAGCCTACGATGCCCGCCACCAGGCTCTTGCTCACCGATTCCGCGCCCAGCGTTGCGTCAACGTCCTGCTCGCGTATCGTCTGGATGGGAATGGGAAGGGCGCCCGCGTTTAGCTGAATAGCCAAGATGTCCGCTTCGTCTAGAGAGAGCCCTGTAATTACGCCGTTTCTCGATATGACGGCTTGCACAACCGGGGCTGAGATGAGGTCCTCATCAAGATATATCCCCAGAGGCTGGTTAAGCAGCCTGCTCGTAACCCTCTCGAACATCCTGGCGCCTTCGTCGTTGAACTCGAAGGCGACTTGGGGAAGGTTGGTGCTCGGGTCAAGCAATACCTGGGAGGTCGGGAGCAGGAATTCACCCGTGACGGGGGCCAATTGACCAGTATCGTTTGTGGTCAGAGCCGGGTCCCAGATGATACTGCTAGTGGTGGGGTCGGTAACGAATGTACCGTCTTCCTTGCGTCTCTGCTCCCGGAAATCAAGCTGGGCAGTCTTACCAATGAGACTCTTGGCTTGTTCCACGTCTTTGATGCCGGGGATCTGCACCATGATACGGTCGTCCCCGACTCTCTGCACGATGGGCTCCGACACCCCGAACGCGTCTACCCGGCGCCGGATTATGCTTATGACGCCTTCCATTTGGGAGTCGGTGACGGCTTCTCCCTCAGGGGGTATAGCCTCGTAAACAAGGTGGGTGCCGCCCTTGATGTCCAGCCCCTGCCGGAATCCCTCCCTGTCCAACCCGGGGGTCTTGTTTGGGATCAGGACCACCAGCGCTGCAATGACGAGCAGGCCGATAATTATCAGGCTCAGGGTATTGCCCTTGGGGAAGAGCTTGTATAGCCGGAGAAGTATTGTCAACTAAATAGTCCGCCGTTCCACGAATCGATTCAACCTATTCTACGCCTTGCGGCCTCGCGAGTCATTAGTGATTCCTTGCACAATTGGGTCAATGATACCGCAAACCGACCCTCACCCCCCAGTTCACCTATTCTTCCTCTTCTTCCGGGGGCAGCTTATGCAGCTTATGCAGCTTGTCCATGCTCTCCAGGAGGTCAGTATAAAGGGAGCCCTGGATGTGCCCGACCTCATGCTCCAGGGCCTGGGCGAGCAGGTCAGTTGCTTTGATCCTTACCTCTTTCCCGTCAAGCCCCTGCCCCTTTGCCACGACAGTTTCCGCCCTCTTGATATCGCCCCTGTACCCCGGAATGCTTAGACAACCCTCGCTTACGTCACGCTCCCCGGTCTTCTTTACGATCTCCGGGTTGATAAGCGTGATAACGGGCTCGTCGGGCACCCCGATGACGATGACCTTGAGGGAAACACCCACCTGTGGAGCTGCAATGCCCACGCCGTTGTACTCATGCATGCTGTCCACCAAGTCTTCCGCCAGCTTCTTGATATACGCGTCTATGGCCCGGACGCGTTTGGCCCTCTGGCGGAGTATCGGGTCGGGGGCGACTCTAAGCGGTAATACGGCCAACGGGAGTCTCTGCGGCGTAACGAAATATCATGTTTGATTCGAGCATCGGCCCATTCTATGAAATGGTCTTAGACCTGTAAAGGCGGTGCCTCGTTTCAGGTGAATGACGGCACCGGTGGGAGACCTGATGAGTGGGGTTTGCGTTCGTTAAATATTGGCGCCTTTAATTGAATCAATTAAAAAGTCGTGCCTGTTTGATTGTTCCGCACGGATTTTTTCATGCACCCTCAGAGGTATATAAGGCTCAATTGGAGGATAGGACTTAAAAGGAGCCGGGAGGGCACAGGCATTGGGACATTATAGGCGCAGTGGGGCGAGGAAGAGCAAGGAGCAAATGTCACAAAATATAAAGGACACGTGTGTCATGTCACAGTAGAGTCACCGGGTCCACGTCCACCGACCACCCCTCCCCCAACCCCACCCGTTCCAAGAGTCGGGCCGGCTCATCGCATCTGATCAGGACATGCCAGCGGTACCGGCCCTTCAGCCGGGGCACGAAACACGGGACCGGGCCCAGAACGTCGGTCTGCGGCAGGCCCAGGCGGTCCCGCTCCTTGCGCAGCCGGACCGCAATTTTCTGAGACTCCGCCTCGGCCTTGGCCGGGTCGAATTGTGAGTGGACCAGCCTCGTTAGCCGGGCGTAGGGGGGATACCGGTTTTGTCTGCGGTAGAGGGTCTCCTGCCGGTAGAAGCCGACGTAGTCGTGCGCAGCGACAGCCCGAATTGCGTAGTGATCTGGGTTGAAGGTCTGCACCACTACTCTACCGCCCGCCGGGCCCCGGCCCGCGCGCCCCGCCACCTGCGTCAATAGCTGGAATACCCGCTCTCCCGCCCTGAAATCGGGGAAGTTGATGCCCACGTCGGCGCTCATCACACCCACCAGTGTCACTTGCGGCAGGTGCAATCCCTGGGCCACCATCTGCGTCCCGATGAGGATGTCGATCTGACCCGTCTGCAGCTTCTCCAGCGCTTCCTCATGCTCTGAAGGCTTGGAGATCGAGTCCCGGTCCCAGCGGAAGGTCCTGGCATTGGGAAATCTCAGCCGCATCTCCTCCTCTAACCGCTGTGTACCCGTGCCCAAGTACCCGAGGTCCGGGCTGCCGCAGCTGCGGCACATCTCCGGTTTCCTGATGTTATAGCCGCAGTGGTGGCACACAAGTTTGCCCTTGGCCCCGTGATAAATGAGCGCCACCTCGCAGCGCCGACACCTGACCACCAGCCCGCACTCGCGGCAGTGCACCGACGTGGCGAACCCCCTCCTGTTTATGAACAGAATCACCTGCTCGCCCGCGTCCAGGGCTTTGGCCATCTCATTCCGCAATAGGCGGCTGAACATGTCCCGGTTGCCGCTTCGAAGCTCCTGCTTCATGTCCACCACGTCCACCCTCGCCATTCCTCCAGCGCCATCCTCCCCCATTCCCGTTACCCTGGGCCCGGCCGATATGCGTCTCGGCAGTTCCAGGAATTCCAGTTCCCCTATCGACGCCTTGTATGACGTCGTGACGTCGGGCGTCGCGCTCCCGAGAATCACCACCGCCCCCGACATCTTCCCCAGTTCCAGGGCCGCGTCCCTGGCGTGGTAGCGGGGTGCGGGCTCCGATTGCTTGTATGAGCTGTCGTGCTCCTCGTCCAGCACTATCAGGCCGAGGTCCGGCTGCGGTGAAAACAATGCACTTCTCGGGCCTATTACGACCCCAAACTCCCCGTCTCGAATGCGCCACCACTCGTCAAACTTCTCTCCCGCTTTCAATCGGCTGTGCAAGACCGCCACCTGTCCCGGAAACCGGCTGCTGAATCTCTGGATCGTTTGCGGAGTGAGCGATATCTCCGGCACGAGCACTATGCCGCGGCGACCCATCTCTAAGGTGCGCTCCAGCGCCCTTATGTAAAGCTCGGTCTTGCCGCTCCCCGTCACACCCCTCAGCAGGAACGCATTCCCCTCCCCACCCGTTGCCGACTTTTCTAACGCCTCCTTGATCGGCGTCCAGGCCCGCTGTTGGTCTTCCGTAAGCGCGGGCGCTTCCATCCGTTCGTAGTGCCTCGACGCTAGGGGGTCCCTGATAACCCGTACCTTCCGGGACCCCACCACCCCCCTCTCCCCCAGGGTCTTTATCGCCTCTCGCGATATGCTGCGCTCCCGTAGCTCCGACGCACTAACCCCTTCCGGCATCTCGAACAGCGCGTTAAGGAGAGCCCACTGGTTGATAGCGTTTTTTTTCAATCGTGCGAGGGATCCCTCTACATCCCGCACCTTTCGAGACCCCAACACACCCGTCTCTTCCAGGGTCTTTATCGCCGCCTGCGATATGCCCCTCTCCCGCAGTTCCAACGCGCTAACCCCTTCCGGCATCTCGAACAACGTATCCAGGAGAGCTCGCTGGTTTACCGCGTTTCTCTTCAATCGTGAGCGGACAATAGCTTCCTCCGGCTCCAGCGCTAGAAAATATTCGGTATCGTTCTGGGGGGAGGCGCGGACAATAGCCTCCTCACGCTCAAGAGCCAGGAAATACTCGGTCTCGTACTTGGCGGAGACGGCGGGTCTCGGCCACTCCGACTCCCGTGTCACGACCCCCCACCTCGCCAGCTTGTCCACCCTCACCTGCGCCCTGGCCCCCAGCTTCCCCTTCAACCCGGCAATTGCCGTGCGCCCCACGTCTGCCAACGCGTCCAGTGTCTTTTTCTCCGATTCCGACGGGACGAAGGAGTCAGGCCAAGGGCCGGGGTTAAGCGAATAAAAAGTCCGCACCTTGCGCCGGAAGCCGTGGGGCAGCATCAACGCAGCGGCCTCGAAGAGGGAGCAGAGGTATCGGCGGCTTATCCATCGGGCTAGGGAGAGCTGCCGGGCACCGAGAATCGGAACAGGGTCGACAAGCCCGATTATCTCCCGCGTTTCCTCGAAATTGGAGGAATCGGTGAGTTCGAAGACGATGCCCTGCAGACGCCGCGGCCCGAAAGGGGCCCAAACGGAATGACCGGGTCTTAGTTCCAGGTGGGAAGGAACGGAGTAGGTGAAAGTCCTGTCGGGTTCCAGGGGTGCATCGACGGCGATCTCAGCGAATGGCATGACCAATACCGGCGGCGCTGCATTCGGCCGCCCCGGAACAGGGAAGGGGTGATGTGGACTCGGAAGCCGGGCCCCGGGCCTCTAGGTGTAGCGCTTCTCTTTGATGCGGGCCGCCTTGCCCGACAGGCCCCGCAGGTAGTACAGGCGGGCCCGCCTGACCCGACCCAGTTTTACGACTTCGAGCCTCTGAAGCCTTGGCGAATTGAACAGGAACGTCCTCTCAACACCCACCGCGTGCGCTACCCTGCGCACCGTGAAGTTCCCATCGATGGCGCCGGAGTGGACCCTGATGACCGTTCCCTGGAACACCTGGATACGCTCCCGGGTCCCTTCTATTACCCGGTAGTGCACCTTGACGGTGTCTCCGGGGTGTATCTCATCCAGATTTGGGTTCGGCTCGGCCTTGACCACCGTATGTACATCAATTCCCGTTAGACCGCTCATGATTTTTCAGCCTCGCTGCGGGGCCGAGACTCGGTTGGTCATCTTCTCCCGCCGCTCTTCGTTTTCGAATTAGTCCGTATACTCTAGCACAGTATCATGCCAACATTGAAGGGGCCTTCACGGAGCCCTATCATACGACCCTCATCCCCGGCGCAGGCCTTTCGGACATGGACCCAGTCCTATATGAGAAACTGGGGCCGCGGAGGTGAATCATGTAGTTTTGCCTAGCCCTAGCTACTACCGGATGTTAGAATGAACCTCAACATATTGGCGAGGGAGAATGCGATGGTGCAGTCACTTGAGGGTATAAATTTATTAGGGCGCGTACAAGAACTCTCAAACCGTGTTCGCAAGCGTCTGGAAAGAATCGAAACGGAAGAGGCGACCAAGACGGCGTTGGTAATGCCTTTCCTCAACCACGTGTTGGGATACAACGTTTTTGATCCATCGGAAGTAGTCCCTGAGTTCACAGCCGATGTTGGAACAAAGAAGGGTGAGAAGGTCGACTACGCAATTCTCCAAGACGATATGCCTGTCATTCTTTTCAAGTGCAAGAGGTATGGGACTGAACTCGATAAGGATCATGCATCGCAGTTGTACCGCTATTTCAATGTAACCCAGGCAAGGTTTGGAGTTCTTACTGATGGCATCATCTATCAGTTCTTTTCAGACCTAGAAGAGTCGAACAAAATGGACGAAAAACTGTTCTTTGAACTGAATCTCTTGGACTTCAACGATGCGGAAGTGGAAGAACTTAGACGCTTTACTAAGGCTTCCTTCGACTTGGATCAAATCTTAAACAATGCGAAGGATCTAAAGTACACCCGAGAGATAAAGAGACTGCTGACAAACGAATGGTCTAACCCATCTGAAGATTTGGCTCGCTACTTCGCTGGTCAGATATATGACCGCACTAAAACGAAAGCCGTAATCGATCAGTTTCTCCGAGTCACAAAAAAAGCGCTTAATCAATTCCTCAACGACCGTGTCAACGACCGCTTAAAGTCAGCATTACAGGGTGAGCCGGAACAAGAAGATTTGTCGGAACAGGCTCAAGCGGACTCCGAACTAGAGGGCAGGGAACCGGAACGGGCTGGCATAGTGACCACTGATGACGAACTGCAAGCGTATTTTGTAGTGAAGGCAATTGTTAGCCAAGATATATCGTCCCTCCGTGTTGCTATACGTGATACGAAGTCATATTGTGGTGTGCTTCTCGACGACAATAACCGCAAGCCCATCTGCAGACTTTATTTCAACGGTGAACAGAAATTCTTAGGT
Organism: Dehalococcoidia bacterium; assembly: GCA_965222055.1. Classification (GTDB taxonomy): domain Bacteria; phylum Chloroflexota; class Dehalococcoidia; order Plut-88900; family Plut-88900; genus Plut-88900. Next base: position 1,054,932 of record CBDCTF010000007.1, on the reverse strand, counting down.
CTAATTGACGAGCGCAAGGACGTAGAGCGGGTTGCAATTGACTCACCCGACGATATCTTCCAATATGCGGGCCAACTACGCGAGACAGTCAAACGGTACGATACACAGACCCTTTAACTTTGGCGATTCCGTGTTCCTTGTGTAGTTATGCAACTAGGGTCACGGGGACTAGAGCGGTCAAAGTTTAATTGAGCACATCTATTTCCTGTATCACCTCTTTCGGTTGCGTTCCAAGCTATCCCCCTCTGCTAAAGACCTACCTTATAGTGCTGGCATCGGAGCCTCCATATGCACACCCGGACAACCTTCGCAGACATCCTCTCAGCCCGCCACGCCATAAGCCCCTACGTTAGCAGGACCCCCCTCCGACACTACCCCTCCCTTTCCGACGCCCTCGGGGCCGAAGTATACCTGAAGCACGAGAACTACCAGGTCACCGGGGCCTTCAAGGTCAGGGGCGGGATCAATCTCGTTTCCCGGCTCTCCGAAGAGGACAAGGCTCGGGGAATCATCTGCGCGTCTACAGGCAACCACGGCCAGTCGATAGCCTACGCTGGCCGGCTGTTCGGGGTCCGCGCGATCATCGTCGTGCCGGAGGGCGCGAACCCCGGCAAGGTGGAAGCGATGCGAGACTTTGGCGCGGAGGTCATCTTTCATGGCGCAGACTTCGACGAGTCCCGAGAGCACGTCGAGCGCCTCTGCGCAGAGTTCGGCTATCGATACATCCACAGCGGCAACGAACCCGACCTCATCGCCGGCGTCGGCACATACGCCGTCGAAATCATCGAAGACCTCCCTGACGTGGAAGTCATTTTCGTCCCGGTGGGCGGGGGGAGCGGGGCATGCGGCACGGCAATAGCCGCCAAGACCATCAACCCGGCCATCCAGGTGATCGCCGTCGGAGCGGCCAAGGCCCCTGCCGCTTATCTTTCGTGGAAGAGCGGCAAGCTGGTTGAAGCCTCCATGGAGACCGCCGCCGAGGGCCTCGCTACCCGGACCGCCTTCGAGATGCCTCAGTCCATCATGCGGGACATGCTCGACGATTTCCTGCAGGTCAGCGAGGAAGAGATCCAGAATGCGATTCTCATGCTCCTCGAAAAGGCCCGCACCCTGGCCGAGGGCGCGGGCGCCGCGTCCCTTGCAGGCGCATTGCAGATCAAGGAGCGAATCCGGGGCAAGAAGGTGGCGGTTGTAATCAGCGGCGGCAACCTGGCAATGCACCAGCTAAGGTCCGCGTTGGCGGCAGGTTAGAGAGAGCGCCTAGCCCCCGAGAAGGAAGGCCAGGGCGGAAAAGCAGAAGGGCGTAGCGGTAACTCGCGTCAACCGGTCCGGCACACCAATCGAGTCTAGTGGGTCTCCAGGGAAATTCCTATCGCAGAGCCTATCCCGTATGTCACACCCGCTGCGATCGTCCCGGCCAGTAACATGCGTCCACCTCCCCACAGCGGGTTCTTACCCGTGATGATCCCCAGCAGGACCCCTATCCCGACGGTTGCTACCCCGCTCACGGCTATCGTGAGCATTAGCGCAAGCATACCTTCGGTAAACAGGTTCGGGAGCAGGGGTATTACCGCCCCCAGGCCAAAGGCCAGGAAGGAGCTGATCGCCGCCATCCACGGGTACCCGAGCTGGCTCGGGTCCAGGCCCAACTCTTCCCGGGCCAGCGTAGCCAGGGCTACCTCCGGGTTGGAGATGATCCGCTCGGCAACAGCTCGGGCCTCCTGTCTCGTGAAACCCTTTCGTTGATATATAAATGCCAGCTCCTGCATCTCCTCCTTTGGCATCTCCTCCAACTCAGCCCTTTCCACCTCTATCTCCCTCTCGTACACGTCCCTCTGTGCCCTCACCGACACGTACTCCCCCGCCGCCATGGAGAACGCACCCGCCAGCAGCCCCGAGATCCCCGCTATCACGATAAAGTTAGGGTCCGAAGTAGCCCCCGCCACCCCCATCACGAGGCTCAGATTCGACAGCAGTCCGTCGTTGAATCCCAGGACTCCTGCCCGCACGTTGACCGTGCCGCTGTAGTGGCGGCGCTCCAGGGAGAGTATCTGGGTATGGTCGGGCCGCCCGGCCAGCCGACCCAGCACGTTGAAATGCTCGATTTCCTCCTGGACTATGTTGGTAGCCTCCGGGTCCTCCCTGTAGGTGCTCGCGTCCGCTGCCTCAGACTTCAGAATCATCGGCATGACGGCTCGGGTGCCGAGCACCCGGGCAACAGTGCGCAGCACTATCACGCGCAGAGTCCGCCGGTAGTTGTCCGGCGATTGGTCTTCCAGCCCCAGTTTGCGCGACCAGATCCGGACGTGGCGCATTTCCGCCTGTGCCAACCTCCGGAAAAGACCGGCTCGCTCTTCGTTCTTCTCGACGCCGGCCAGGTCCCGGTATAGCTGTACCGCCTCTAGCTCATTCTTGAGATATCGACGGTAGCGCTGGTGGTCCGTTTCCTTGGGACCGGACCTCCTGATTTTCAGTCCTCCCAGCATTAAGCGGTTCCTCTAGTCATCAAACGTCTTCCCCATCTTAATCCAACGCCTCTTACTCCTCCGCCTGCGACAGTACGTAGTTGATTAGTGTCCTTACGGGCACACCGGTCGCGCCCTTCACGACGTAGCCCTTCGTCTTACTCGACATGAACGTGCCGGCGATGTCCAGGTGAACCCAGGGGGTATCCTCGCTGAATTCCGAGAGAAACTGAGCTGCGGTTATCGAACCCGCCGGCCTGCCACCCGTGTCCTTCACGTCCGCCACGTCGCTTTTATTCTGCTCCTTGTATTCATCAAACAGAGGCAACTGCCAAATCTTCTCCCCCGCCTCCTTCCCCGCCCCGATTACGCTCTCGACCAGGTCCTGGTCATTCCCAAATACCCCTGAACTCACGTGTCCCAGGGCTATGACTATCGCTCCGGTAAGTGTTGCAATGTCCACCATTGAGGTGAGGCCAATCTTCCGGCCGTAGGAGAGGGCGTCGGCCAGCAGAAGCCTGCCTTCGGCGTCGGTGTTCTCAATCTCGATGGTCTTGCCGTTCATCGCTCTTACCACGTCGCCCGGCTTCTGGGCCGCACCTCCCGGCAGGTTCTCGGATGCGGGGACGAGGCCCGTTACGTTGATCTTCGGCTTCAGCTTGCCTATAGCTCCCATCGTGGCTATAACCGACGCCCCACCCGACATGTCGCCCTTCATCTCGCCCATATTGGCCGCCGGCTTGAGAGAGATTCCTCCCGAGTCGAAGGTTACTCCTTTGCCCACGAGCCCAATGTTCTTCTTGGCTCCATCTCCAGCGCCGCGATATCGCAATATGATGAACTTTGGCGGTTGGTGGGTGCCCTTAGCCACACCGGCAATTGCCCCCATCCCCAGCCCGTCCATCTGGATTTCGTCCAGCACCTCGACTTCCAGCCCCGACTCCTCTGCGACCCGTTCAGCCATTGCGGCCATGTCTGTCGGTGTCATGTAGTTGGCCGGTTCGTTGGCCATGTCTCGGGCCAGGTTCGCAGCCTCGGCGATCACCTTACCCTTCTCCACCCCTGCCTCCAGCACCGCCAGCTTGGAGTCGTCCACCTCCACCAATGCCAGCGTCTCAATTTCGCCTGTCTCGGGCGCCGTGGTCCGGTGCTTGGTAAACCTGTACGTTCCAAGCAGGCTGCCCTCGGCTATCGCGCACGCCGACTGCCCGGCGTCCATTCCACCTATTCCCGCTCCGTGCACGATTGTCGCCACCCTCCTCACGCCCTTCGCCCGAAGGTTGCGGCAGACACCGCCCATCACCCGGCGCACGGTGTCCTCATCAAACTTCTCTTTTTTGCCCAGGCCGACCACCACTACTCGCTTTGGAGCTATTTTGCCCATCGTGTGCAGCTGGACTATCTCCCCCTCCTTGCCCGTCAACTCGCCATCGGCTATCAGGTTGCTGATCGCCCGGTCCAGGGCCATGTCCACCGCTCCCGTGCCGCCGCCCGGCTGTTTGACCCCCTCGAACAGGTTGACCACCACCGCGTCAGTCTTCAGTTCCGTTATGTTGTCTCGGACAACGGTTATTTCCATTTATCGGTCTCCTCTAGTCTCCGTTTATGGCTTTCAGTTTATTCGATATTTTCACGACTGCCGGTATTATGTCTTTCGAAGTATCGACCACATAATGGGGCCTGACCACCGGCTCCTCGCGGGCCTTTAACCTCAAATAGACCTCCCATCCCGCATCCGACGCCCCGTCCTTCGAAATCCCCCGCTCCCGACGCCGAAGCCTCCGGCGCACTTCCGTCTCCGGCGCTGTTACCCTGACGACCACTACCTCCGCTCCCCGCCCCTCCGCCGCCGCATATGAATAGGCTCGGTCCCGCTCCGTAACGTTCGTAGCGTCCAGCAGGACGGGTATACCGTTGTCCAATAGTTCATCCATCAGCCTGCGGCACGCCCCAAACACCCGAAGGTTTTCCTCGGCATTATACGCGGGCACAACAGTCAATGCTCTCCGAGCCGCGTCCGACTCTATTAACTGCAACGGCGTTTCGGCGGCCAGGCGCTGTGCGAAGTGGGTCTTGCCGGCGCCCGGCAACCCACACATCAATACCAGGTACGGCTTAGCCACGGGCGGCGGGGAAGCCGGGAGCCGACTCTTCAGTGTCTCCACGTCTGCTACCAGCCGAGCTGCCGGGTCGTCTACCCTTGCCACGTCAGGGCGATGGTGGACCATCCAATCGCACCGCGGCTCGGGGCCGCTACCTCGTCACCCGGTCATAAAGGGCCCTGTTCCACACGACCTGTTTCAGGTCTTTACCCTCTGCGATGTCGCTCGAAAGTCCATCGGTTATCCTGCGCAGCACAATAATGATGGCTGCGGCCAGCAGGGCCCGTACAACGGGCTTGGGCTCGTTCATCAGCCATGCAAACAGCGGCATACCCACCCAGCCCGCAAGCATACCCAGGGGAACTTCATCGCTGTTTTTGCTGGAGAACTGCATCCGCTGCTTCCACGTCAAGTCGTTCCGCATCATGATTGGGAGAGACCTTATCGCTCCGCCGGCAAGCATCGGTATGAGTGCCATTAGGAAGGACTTTGGGCTAAGGGTCAATGCCAAGCCGATGGCCGAAGAGTTTCCCCTGCCGCCGTCGAATTTCTTGAAAACGGGCCACATCTGCGCAATCAGGCCGGCCACCGACCCCGCGCACCCCACCCCCTTGCCCAACCCCAGTCCACCGGCCACAATCGCCGGCAGCGCACCCTTCCCGACATCGAATATTCCACCAATCATCCCGTTCACCGCACCCGACGTCTGCCACAGATTGCCCGCGCCCACATTGCCTGTTCCTTCTTTTCGAAGGTTCATCCCTTTTTTCTTGGCCAGGGCCTCGGTAACGGGGAGCGAGCCGTACAGGTAGCAGACCAATATGTAAAGCGCCTTCAGCAACCTGGTTTTTCCTGTTGGCTATTCGGTGTAGTAGGTGATACCCAGGACCCCGGGGCCCGTGTAGATCCCCATTACCGGGGTCAGGTGAGACATCAGCAGCTCGGCGCAGTCTACCGTCTCCCCGACAATCCGGGCAAACGCTTCCGCTTCCTCCGGCACGTTGGTATGCAGGACTGCCACCCGCACCGTCTCCTTACCCATCGTGTCCCTCTTCAGCATTCTCAGGATCTTACTCTCGGCGGCCTGACGACTTCTCGCCACCGTCACGGGTTTCACCTGTCCCGTCTTCAGCGAAAGTATCGGCTTCAACCCGATGAGCGAAGCTCCCCACGTGGCGATTCTCGGAAACCGGCCGCTGCGGCCCAGGTACTTCAGCGTGTCGATCACGGCAACCAGCCGCACCCGGGACCTGACCGATTCGGCTACGCGCGTGACCTCCTCCAACGATGCTCCCTCCGCCGCCGCCCGAGCCGCCGCCAGCGCCACGAACCCCTGCAGCATAGCTGCGCCACCCGAGTCCATGATTTCAACCCGTGTAGGTGAGGAATCTGTCACTGCCATACCCTTGGCCACCGTCGCCGCTCGGTGCATACCGCTGAACCTCGGCGATACGGTGATGCAAAGTATCGCCTCTACATTTCCGATCAACTCCTCGAACGTCTCCACGTACGCTCCCGGCGATGCGGGGGATGTGGTCGGGGGTTTCTCGGAGGTTTGTAGGCGGCGGTAGAAGTCGGCCATGTCCAGCGTCGGATCGTCAGCCACCACGGTGTCGCCGAAAACATAGGTGAGGGGCACGACGCGGATGCCAAGCTCCTGCGAGAGCTCATGAGGTATGCAGGAGGTGCTGTCGGTGACTATGGCTACCTTAGGCATCGTTTGATATCAGGGAAGAAGTCGGGCGCGGTTCCGCCCCCGAGTCCAACGAAGATATAGGGTATCGGGCTTACTACGCTAGCTCAGTCTGCCGAAGACGAGGGAGACTATCCATAGGAGCAGCACTGCAGCCATCGGGCTGAAATCCAGTGCGCCGCCCCGGTGCACCAGCTTCCTGATCGGGGCCAGGATGGGCTCCGTCACCCTGTAAAGGAACTGCATCAGGATGGCGACCCACTGCCGGTCCGTCCCCATGGGGAAGACCATGCTCAGAATCATGCGGGCAATTATCATCCAGGAGAGGACTTGAGCCAGGGTTGCGACAAAGGTGAATACCAAAATCAGCCCACCCTCTGAGCTTTGTGGTATGCCTCGACTACGGCCCTGATAAACAGGCCCCTGAGTCCACCCTCTTCCAGGACCAGCAGCGCCTCCGCAGTCGTGCCTCCGGGGGAGGTCACCATGTTCTTCAACGCCGCAGCGTGCGCCCCCGACTCCTTGTACAGCATCGCCGACCCCAGCACCGTTTCCAGCACCAGTTTCTCCGACACATCCCTCGACAGCCCCACGTGCACCCCCGCGTCTATCAACGACTCTATGATCATGAAGGTGTATGCCGGGCCACCGCCGCTCAGGGCCGTCGCCATGTCCAGGTATTTCTCGTCCTCTACGTAGATCTCCTCACCCAACGCCTGAAGTATCTGGGCTCCCGCCTCTCTAGCCTCGGGGCCCGCGCCGTCCGCAGTAGTCCACATCGTGATCCCGCGGCCTATCTGGGCCGGGGTATTGGGCATTGCTCTCACCAGAACGTCGTGGCCCAGCCCCGAATGCAGGGTGTCGAGCTTAACGCCCGCCGCTATAGACACCACCACCTGCTTCGGACCAACTCGGCCTTTCAGTTCATTCAATACGTAGGGCATGACCTGGGGTTTTACCGCCAGTACCACCGCATCCCGGTCTTCCAGGGCCGAAAGATTGTCTTTCGCCGTCCCCACCCCATAGGCCTTCACCAGGGCTGTGCGCCTGGCCTCGAGGGGCTCGCTGACAATGATGTCGGGAGCCTTGGACACTCCCCGTTCGATGACGCCGCGGACTATGGCTTCAGCCATAACTCCGCCGCCGATGAAAGACAGTTTTATGTCAGGCCTCCTTAATATGACGTTGCAGCTACGGCCCTTGCATGGCCGGAAGCTGCATAGTGGATTATATCACTCACGCCCGGATCGAACGCGATTTTGGGTAAAAGAGTGGGCACCCTGGGGGGAGGTGGCGCCCAAGGGTGCCCGAGGTCGTGTGCGCTGGGAGGAACAGCGCACAGGGGTAACGGCAGAGGGGAGATTGGCCCGATGGCTCGGGCCGCGTTCTGGGGGGAACGTTCTCCCCGGCTGCCTTCAGTTGATATTAAGAATTTATCCGCATTTGTTGTATCCACACCCGTAGCACGTCACGCAGCCTTCCTGGTAGACCAGGTTTCCGTTGCACTCCGCGCATCGGCCCGAATAGGCCACTTTTCCATTACCGTTTCCGTTGCCGTTCTTTTCCATCTGCGGCAGCGGGATCTGCGAACTGACCACCGTCGAATCGGCCGTCTCTATCCAATCCTTGTGCTCCATCAGGTGCCGCGACAGCACCAGCGCCACAGCATCCGGCCCCGACTTCACCAACTCTCCTTCGTTCCAGGCTGGGCAGCAGGTTATACCCCTTAGCTGGTCGATCACGTCCTCAGGCTCGATACCCGACCGCAACGCCAGCGACGTCAGCCGCGATATCGCTTCCAGCTGCGCCGAGTCGCAACCCCCGGCCTTGCCCAGGTTGGAGAAGACTTCAAATGGACTCTTCTCTTCATCGAAATTGACGGTCACGTACATGTTCCCGTGGCCCGTGTGGACCTTTTCGGTAATGCCCTGCACCTTGGACGGCCTGCGTCTTGGCGTCGGGCTCGCCGCCACGGGCTGCTCGCCGCTGCGGGCCTTTTCCGTCTGGCCGATGTTCAATACCTGCTTGCTCTTGCTGCCGTCCCGGTAGATGGTCACGCCTTTGCAACCCTCTTGGTAGGCGAGCATGTACACCTTGCGCACGTCTTCAATGGTGGCGTGGTTTGAGAAGTTCACGGTCTTGGAAACGGCGTTGTCCGTGTGCTTCTGGAAGGCCGCCTGCATCTTCACGTGCCACTCGGGGCTGATGTCGTGGGATGTGACGAAGACATCCTGTACCCACTGGGGCACTTCATCCATGCCCTGCGCGCTCCCGTGGTCCGCCAGCTTTTCCATCAGTTCGGGGCTGTAGAACCCCTCCCGACGGGCCACCGCCTCGAAATACGGGTTCACTTCCACCAGACGGGCGTTGTCCATCACGTGCCTTACGTAGCTCAGGGCAAACAGCGGCTCTATGCCACTGGAGCAGTTGGCAATAATGCTGATGGTGCCAGTGGGAGCTATGGTCGTCCTGGTCGAGTTACGCATCGGTCTCGGGCCCAATTTCCCGTTCGGCCCGTACTCCGAGTCTTCCCAGTCCAGGAAGTTGCCCCTCTCCGCCGCAAGCTGCTCTGACGCTACCGACGCCTTTTCGTCGATGAACCTCATGATCTGTTCGCCCAAGTCAGGCGCCCTCTGCGAGTCGTACGGAATCCCCAGAAGGATGAGCGTATCCGCCCAACCCATGACGCCGAGACCTATCCGCCGGATGCTCGTCGACGTTTCGGCGATCTCCGGGATCGGGTATTTGTTCATGGTGACCACGTTGTCCAAGAACCGGACAGAGGTCTCGACCACCCCTCCCAACCCGTCCCAGTCCACACTGGGCCCATCCTCCGCTTCCACCACGAACTTGGCCAGGTTAATAGATCCCAAGTTACAGGAGTCGTATGAGTACAACGGCTGCTCACCGCACGGATTTGTGGCCTGGATCGGTCCTCTCTTCGGCACGGGGTTGGAATGCGCGTCGTTCATGCGGTCGATGAAGATGATTCCCGGGTCCCCGGTCTTCCACGCACTTTCCACCATCTCGTCGAACAGGGGCTTGGCTTCTACCGACTTAACCTTCTCATTGTTGTGGGGGTTGATCAGGTCGTGCCTGCCGCCGGTCCCCACCGCCTGCATGAACCGCTCGGTAACAGCCACCGAGATATTGAAGTTCTGCAGCGACGTGTCATCGTCCTTCGAGTGGATGAACTTGAGAACGTCGGGGTGACTCACGTCGAGGATGCCCATGTTGGCCCCCCGCCGAGTCCCGCCCTGCTTCACAACGTCAGTCGCCGTATCGAAGATTCGGATGAAGGAGACCGGCCCGCTGGCCACGCCGCCCGTAGACCCGACTCTGTCGCTCTCGGGCCTCAGGTTGGAGAAGGCAAAACCGGTACCGCCGCCACTCTTATGGATAACTGCGGTGTGCTTCGCCGCTTCAAATATTCCGTCTATCGAGTCCGGCACCGCCAGCACGAAGCACGCCGAAAGCTGCTGCAATTCCCGACCTGCATTCATCAACGTCGGAGAGTTCGGCATGAACTGGTTGCAAGCCATCAGCTGGTAGAACCGCTCTGCCATCTCCTCCGTCTCCAACGCGGTAGCTCCATACTCCTTGTCGCCTTGAGCTATGTTACGCGCCACGCGGCGGTAAAGGTTCTCCGGCACTTCAACCGGTTTCCCTTCCGTGTCTTTGACCAGGTACCGCCGATTGAGAACGGCAATGCCGTTCTCAGATACCAAAGGCAACTTATCGCCAAGGCTCTCGGAGATTTCTTTGGTCAGGCCTCGCACCATCTGCGAGTGAACTGTTGTCTTGGTCTCTACCTTCTTCATTGCGCCGAGTCTTCTTTCCCAAGTCCGCCTCACTAGAGGCGGACGATTCTTAAATGCTTCGAACCATTACGGAATATCTTCTGCTGCGCGTAGTCCCCTCAGCCGGATCCAGATCCGTGACTGGATGCCAGCGACTCCGTTAAGATATCTGTCATTTCCGATTCCTCAAAATATCCCTCAGCGCCCGCATCTTCGGCGTCCACTTCGTCTGTGCCCTGTTTAGGATTAGAAAGCCGGACTCCGTTCCTGCTCGCCACCACGTATGCGTCGAGGGGCGCTTTGACTTGCATCAACTTCACAGATTGCCTCCCTCCCGCCGCTATGACCGCGAGCGTCCTTCTCTACGCCGCACTTCCTGACGCCCCTGCTCGATGAACATCGGCAATTGCGCAGATGGGGCCGCCGCAACGGCTGAAGAGCTTAGTAAAGAGTCCACTTCTTCCTTGAACGTTTCCACATCCTCAAAGTCGCGGTAGACGCTTGCGAACCTGATGTAGGCCACGCGGTCCAAGTCCCTCAGCCGAGTCATCACCATTTCGCCTATGATGCCCGTCGGCACCTCGGCCTTGCCGAGCTTCTGCAACTCTTCTTCGATCTCGTCGACCATCTTCTCGATAGAGCCCAGGGGCAGGGGTCTCTTGGCGCAGGCTTTGTGAATCCCGGAGGCAAGCTTGGACCGGTTGAACAACTCTCGGCGCCCATCTCCCTTGATCAGGGTTAGGACAGCTCCCTGCACCCGTTCCAACGTCGTGTACCGGAGCCCGCAACGGAGGCACTGGCGCCGACGCCGCACCGCATTGTCTACGGTCCTGGAGTCGATGACTTTCGAATCTTCGAAGTCACAAAAAGGACATCTCAAGGTTTATTGACCTCGCATGTCTGAAAAACTCAACTCCCCAATAAACACAACATGTAGTGCTGCAAGAGAGCGCTCCCACAAGATATTAGCAGATGATACAGGGGCTTAAACGTATTGACAAGTGTTTCCCCTGTCAATTTAACTCGATTTTGGATTCGGTTAAATTTTTCTTGTTGGGATTACTTTAGCGGAATGATCTGGACGTCTTGACGCCCGACCCACGCTTGAACAGCCCCCCGAACCGAGACCCGTTCTTCCCCTGCCGCAGCCCATTCACCCGTCCCTTTAACCTTCCCGGCGCTTCCCGGCCCTGGGACGTGATCACCCGTCCTTTTGGCAGATCCTCACCGGTGCTGCCCATCTCCAGTCCCGTGGCTATCAGCGTTATCCGCACCTTCCCCTCCATCTCCTTGTCTCGCACTACGCCGAATATCACCAGGGCATCGGGGTTAGACGCCCTGCTCAGCAGCTCCGCCGCCCTGTTGGTCTCGCCCAGCGTTAAGTCGTCTCCACCCGATATGTTCAGCAGCACGCCGGTCGCGCCATGGAAAGACGATTCCAGCAACGGCGACGCCAGCGCCTGAGTCGTCGCCTTTATCATCCTGTCCTCCCCCTCCCCCACCCCGATCGCCATGAGAGCATGGCCACCGTCCTGCATCACGTTGCGAACATCCGCGAAGTCCACGTTGATTTCGCCCGGAACGTTGATTATGTCCGATATAGCCTGCACGCCCTGGGCCAGGACGTCGTCCACCATGCCAAACGCTTCCGACATCGGCAAATCGTACTCACAGGCATCCAGAAGCCGGTTGTTGTCGATTGTTATCAGGGTGTCGACGTGCTCCACCAGCATACTTATGCCTTCTTCGGCAACGCTCATGCGGGCCCGGCCTTCAAACGAAAACGGCTTGGTGACGACCCCTACGGTCAAAGCTCCCAATTCCCGCGCCAGTTCCGCCACTATGGGGGCCGCTCCCGTACCGGTGCCCCCACCCATCCCCGCCGCCACGAACACCATGTCGGCATCCCCGATCATCTCTTCTATTTCTTCCCGGCTCTCCTCGGCGGCCTTCCAGCCCATGCTCGGGTCTCCGCCGCTGCCGAGCCCGTTGGTAGTTGACGGACCGATGCACAGCCGGTTGGGCACCTGCATCAGGTCCAGGGCCTGGGCGTCGGTATTTATGCAGGCCAGGTCCAGGTTCTTGGCCCGGTCCACGGCCATCCGGGTGACTGCATTGCTTCCCCCACCCCCGACTCCTATGATCTTCACCTTAGCGAGATTGAGCTGCTTTGGCCTTTTTATCATTTCTCATTCCCTTTCGCGCCCTGTCAAAAGAGCGCCGACGTGGGTACCGGCCTTGTCCGCCAGCCGGCCCCGCTTGCTAGACCCTTTCTCCCACCCTCAGCCTTGCGCTTCGGGCTCTGGGGTTGCTGGACACTTCCTCTTTGCTCGGAGCAATTGCTTTACGGGTGATCCGCTTCATGCGGCGCACCCTTCCACATGTGCATACGGGCAGCTCGGGAGGGCATACGCACATCCCCGACTCCCGGCGCAGGAACGACTTTACGAGAGCCGCTTCTAGGGAGTGGTAGGTTATGACCACCAGTCTCCCCCCTGCCGCCAGCAGATCTATAGCGCCTTCCAGCCCGCCTTGCAGATTTTCAAGCTCCCTGTTCACCTGTATACGGAGCGCCTGGAAAGTCCGGGTTGCAGGGTGGATTTTCCGCCGCCCCCCGCCCGACGCCCTGGAAATAATCGCCGCCAAGCTGCCCGTCGACTTAACGGGGCGTTCTCTAACTATCGCCCCTGCAATTCTCCGGGCCCGGGGCTCTTCCCCGTATTCCCGGATCGTCTGGGCCAGTTCCGCCTCCGGCCACGTGTTTACAATTTCGCCCGCCGTCAGCGCCTGATCCGTGTCGAACCTCATGTCCAGGGGGCCGTCCCCCTGGAAGCTGAAGCCTCGACCAGGATCGTCAATCTGCCGAGACGAAAACCCGAGATCGAATAGCACGCCGTTCAATTCCCGGAATCCGGCATCCGCCGCTATGGACTTCATATCCGCATAGTTCGCTGCCCTCGCCTCGAACACACCTTGGAAATGTGACAACCGCTGCGAGGCTATCGACACAACGGAGGGATCGGCGTCCAAGCCAAGCGCCCGGCCCCCCGGCAGGCACGACTCCACGATCGGGCCGGAGTGGCCTCCCTCGCCCATCGTCGCGTCGAGATATGTGCCTCCGGGCCTGACATTTAGGCCCTCAAGCACTTCCGCCGTCATAACCGGTTGGTGCCTGTATTCACTCATTGTCAGAAAGAAGCGCCTTGTTTCCCCTGAGGTCCGCCGCTCAGTCCCTGGGCTATCTCGGAGGCCTTCTCTTCCATCAATTCCCGTTCCCGGGCCCAAAGCTCCTTGCCCCATATCTCCAGGTGCCGCCCCACCCCTGCCACCACCACTTCTTCATCGATCTGAGCGTATTCCCGTAATGGGGTCGGCAGACCCAGTCTGCCCAGTCGGTCCAGCGTCAATCGGAAAGCGCTGGAAAACACCAGCCGGTTCACGAGCCTCGCCCCTCGGTCGGTACCCGGCAGCGAGGCGTACTCTTCGGCCAGCCGGTCCCAGGTCGTAGTGGTATACGCAACTATGCAGTTATCATAGCCACGAGTTACGACTATGCCGTCACTGAAATCGCCTCGAGCCTTGGGCGGAATCGCCACCCGCCCCTTCTGGTCCAGGCGATATTCGTATTCCCCAAGAAACATAGGTATCGCCCACCTGTCCCCACTAGTCCCCACATTCTACCATCCAGAGTGCCACTGTCAACGCAAAACAGCGCCGATTTCCTACCGTGCTATCATGGATTGCGGAGACCAAAAGACATGTCCCCATTCAACGTAGGCATACTCACCAGCAGCGACCTCGGGGCCCAGGGCAAACGCGAGGACGCGAGCGGTCCGCTCATCAAGGAAATGGTAACCGCACTAGGCATGAATCCGGCCAAATACGTCATCGTGCCGGATGACCAGTGGCAGATAGCCGACACCCTCCAGGAATGGGCGGATAGCGATGAGGTCGACCTAATACTCACCACCGGAGGCACGGGTCTCGGGCCCCGGGACGTCACCCCCGAGGCTACCCTGTCCGTCATAGAACGCGAGGTCCCCGGCATCCCCGAGGCCATGCGCCTCGCCAGCATGGAAAAGACGCCGATGGGCATGATCAGCCGGCAGGTGGCGGGTGCCAGGGGCTCATGCCTGATAGTCAACCTGCCCGGCAGCCCGAAGGCCGTCCGGGAGTGCCTGGACGCCATCTCGCCGGTACTATCCCACGCCCTCACCCTGCTCAAGGGCGACACGGCTCACTAGCAGGCTCCGGCCCTCGCCATGAACTTTCACGTCTTTACCCTGTTCCCCGCCATGTTTCACGGCCCGCTCAGCGAAAGCATAATAAAGCGCGCCCGGGACAGGGGTTTGATTAACGTCCACCTCCACGACATCCGGGACTACGCCGAGGACAAGCACAGGATCGTCGATGACTACGCGTACGGCGGAGGCCCCGGTATGGTCATGAAGCCCGAGCCCGTCTTCAAAGCCGTCGAGACCCAGCTTGCCCGCATCCGCGAGACGCAACCCACACCCGACCCGATTCCCGTGATATTGCTCAGCCCCAAGGGTCGGCTCCTAACCCAGCAGGTCGCTGGGGAATTGGCCCAACACCCCGACATCGTTCTTCTATGCGGCCACTACGAGGGCGTGGACCAGCGAATTGTTGATCATCTCGCTACTGACGAATTAAGCATTGGAGACTACATACTCACCGGCGGCGAGCTTGCGGCCATGGTCGTCATCGACTGCGTAGCCCGTTTCATGCCTGAGGTCCTGGGTTCCGAGGAATCAACCGCCCGTGAGTCCCACACCGACGGTCTACTCCAGTACCCCCAGTACACCCGCCCCCCCGAGTTTCGGGGCTGGACCGTGCCGGAAATCCTGCTCTCGGGTCACCACGCTCGCATCGATTCCTGGCGGAGGGAGCAGTCGCTCCTCGAGACCCAGCGCCGCCGTCCAGACCTCCTCAAACAACCGGGAAATAACCCTGAACACTAATCCGTTTACTTGCCATGCAGGCTTCCGAAAGCAATGCGGTCCCTCTGCCCATCACCTTTTTCCCTTGACCCCCCTAATGCCCGATGCTAGAATCCGCCACACGTCTCTACTCATGGTGGGCGTAGCCTAGCGGTTAAGGCACCAGGTTGTGGCCCTGGAGATCGAGGGTTCGAATCCCTTCGCTCACCCCATGCCCTTTCAAAACTTCACCCGGCGGAACATTCTGCGCCTGTAGCTCAGCGGATAGAGCATCGGTCTTCGGAACCGAGGGTCGGGGGTTCGAATCCCTTCAGGCGCACCATTTAGACCATTATCACCATCCCGTTTCTTGAGGTGACTTGTGAAATTCGGAGATATCGACGTTCACGTCATTAGTGACGGTACTTTCAAACTCGACGCGGGCGCGATCTTCGGAGTCGTTCCCAAAACCCTCTGGCAACGCAAAGTCAAAGCCGACCGCAGGAACAGGCTCCAGATGGGCCTCAACTGCATGCTCATCCACTCCAACGGCCACAACATCCTCGTCGACACGGGCGTCGGCAAAAAAGAGTCCGACCGCGACAAGGACATTTACGGAATCTCCGCGGGCAAGATCCTCCGGCGTCTCAAGGAGCATGGGCTCGGGCCCCGGGACATAGACCTCGTGGTCCTGTCGCACCTCCACTTCGACCACGTGGGCGGCTGCACCCGTTTCAACTCAAAGGGCGAGGTGGTCCCGACCTTCCCAAAGGCAAAATACCTGGTCCAGCGCGCCGACTGGGAAGAGGCCACTCACCCCAACGAACGCAACAGGGCCGCCTACCACCCCGACGATTTCGAGCCACTTCTCTTTAACAAACAGCTTGAGTTGCTCGATGGAGACACCGAGATTGAGAAAGGCGTAGATGCCGTCCTGACCGGGGGACACTCGGCGGGGCACCAGCTAGTCATGGCCGGCACGGGCCAGCGCAAAGCCGTGATCCTTGGAGACCTGGTCGCCACTTCCCATCACCTGCCCTTACCCTACATCCCCGCCTTCGACCTGTTCCCGATGGAGAGCATGGAGCGCAAGCGCAAGTTGCTGGAAGACGCCGAGAAACACGGCTGGCTCCTGATCTTCGCCCACGACCCCGAGACCATTGCCGGATACGTCGATAGCCGCGGCGGCCGCGTACTGCTCAACCCCGCCAAGGTCTGTTAGCCGCCCTTCTCCACTAGGGCTAAGCCCTTTTCACCAGCAGCCCCTTGCCAACTTCACTCGTAGCTACCGCACGGGTGATTTCATTTTCGGCGGCTCCATTGTCCGAAGCGTAGGCCCGGATGTAGTTGTCCGAAAGCCCGGACCAATACTCCGACCCGTCTACCTTAACCTTCTCCTCCCACAACACGTCCAGCGGTTTCCCAAGGAAACCCCGCCGGTACTCCACCCCCATCTCCCCCGCCCACGCCAGCATCCGGCCCATCCTGTCCCGCTTCTCCTCATCGGACACTGCTCCATCGAAATCGTACGCCCGCGTCCCGGGTCTGCGCGAATACGGGAACACGTGCACCGCCGCGAAGGCCATCTCACGGCAGAACCGGTAGCTCTCTTCAAACTCCTCCCGAGTCTCTCCAGGAAACCCGACCATCACGTCAGTCGTTATAGCGATTTGGGGAATGGCCTCCCGGAATCGATATACGGCCCTTCTATACTCATCCACTTTATATCGTCGGCCCATGCGGCTGAGTACGGTGTCGCTGCCGCTCTGCAGCGCTATGTGGACGTGGCTGCACACCCGACTATTGCCGAACGCTTTCAGCAGCCTTGGCGTCACGTCCTGCGGCTGTATGGAGGAGACCCTTAACCGGGGTAGTTCCGTCTCATCCAGGACTCGCTCGATCAGCCCGTGCAGCCGACCATCGTATCCCTCCGGGTCCCACCGAAACTCGACGGTCGGTGGGTACTGACCGTAAGACCCGATCTGGGGGCCGGTGATAACCACTTCCTTGAATCCCTCATCCACCCGTGCGCGGATATCGTCCAGGGCCTGCTCCAGGGGCACGTTGAATTCCCGGCCTCTGGTCATGGGTATGACACAGAACGCGCAGAACTGATTACACCCGTCCTGTATCTTCACGAAAGCCCTGCACCTTCCCACCCCCCTCGCATCCGGGATAGCAGACCCTGCGACCCCCTCCTCCCAGTCCGCCATCAACTCCGACGCCACCTCTGCCAGCCGACCCTTGTCCCGGTTCAGAACTACCGCGTCCACGCTCTCCAGCGCTTCAACTTCCCCCGTGGCCCGGGTCGCATAGCATCCCGTCGCGATAACCTTCGCCTGCGGATTCCTTCTCCGCGCCCCCCCGAGCCACTGCCTGCCTTTCGCATCCGCCACGTGGGTCACGCTGCACGTGTTCAGCACGTAAAGGTCAGCCTCGGCGGACTGGGGTACAACCTCGAACCCAACCTCCGTCAATCGGCGGCTCATTGCGTCCGCCTCGGCTTGGTTCAGCTTGCACCCGTGCGCCGCTACCGCAACGCGAGGCTTATCTGATCGTCCTGTTGAAAGTTTGCTCTGCATTGTTAGATAATTGCATAATGCTGGAAAGAAATTCTGTCCGGCCACGCACTTTTCACATACGGCATACATTATCCGATATCCCGCGCCCGCAAAGCCACCTGGCCGCCGCCTGCTCAGCCATCCCCAGAATTGGCATTAGCCTGTTGTGTTATAATTCACATCCGAAAGAAGTCTGATGATTGCCTTGTTTTCACCCGAACCTTTTTTCACCCATACCCTGTATGACCTGCTAGGGCCGCACGGCCCAGGGAGTGCCCATGACTGTTCAGGCGACTAGGGGCGTAGGATCCCGAACGTACCAACGTCCCCGCAGAGTCCTTTTAACAGAGCCGCCCAACAGCCTATTTGTCGGCTTTAACGCCACGGTGATTGTCGAACCTCTTGGCTTGGAATACTTGGCCGGCAACCTGCTGGACATCGCTGACGTACGTATCTACGACATGCGCGTCGACAGGACTCCCCTGGCTCAAGTCATTGAGGAGTTCAAGCCCGACGTAGTCGGCATCCGAGAGGGCTACACGGTCGACGTCTCGTCCGTTAAGGACCTGGCCCGGGACATCAAGAAGATCTCCTCGGACATAATCATCATTGTAGGCGGTCATCACGTCTCCCTCGCACCCCAGGACGCATTCAGCCCGGACATTGATGCAATCGTCATCGGCGACGGCGAGAACACCTTCCGCCGCCTCGTCCTCAGCCTACAGAATGACCGGGGACTCGATTCTATACCCGAGGTTATCTACCGCACCGCCAGTGGGGACTTCGACCAGTCCAACACCAAAGTAATCAAGAAGAGCTCCCTTAAGGAGTTCGACTCCCTATCCATGAACGAGCGCCCTCTACCCGCCCGACATCTCGTAGACCGGTACAGGGAAGACTATTTCTTCCTCTATCACACCCGGCCCTACTCGGTAGAAATGGCTCGCGGTTGCATCTACCGTTGCAACTTCTGCTCCGTCCACGAGTTCCACCGCGGCGAGTACAAGGTCCAGGGCAACGATCGCACGCTCCTTGAGCTTTCCAAGCTCCCCCGCAATTCGTGGATCAACATTGTTGACGACTTGGCCATCCAGGAGCTTCCTGGCTCCCTCAAAATGGCCTACCCGCCGGGATTCGACCCCATGGACGACCTCGCCGACAAGGTCATCGACTTGGATCTCGGCCAGCGCTACTGGATGCAGGTCCGCGCCGACAACGTGGTCCGAAACCCCAAGAAGTTCGAAAAATGGGCCAAGGCAGGTCTCGACACCGTGTTAGTTGGCTTTGAATCCTTTGAACAGAGCGACCTGAACTCCGTTTCCAAAGGCACCCGTGTCGGTGACAACGAGAAGTCCATCGACATCCTCCACAGCATGGGCATTCGGATTTGGGGCGCCGTTATGATCTTCCAGCATTGGATGGATGGTAACTTCGAAAACCTCAAGGAGAAGGTCAACCAGACCAGGATCGAGTTTCCCAACTACACTATACTCACTCCCCTGCCTGGCACCGGTCAGTGGAAAGAAATGCATAGTAAGCTGCTTACGAAGGAGCCCCACTTCTTCGACTTCCTCCACAGCGTATTGCCGACCAAATTGGGGGGCGACAAGTTCTACGAGCAGTACGCCTCCCTTTGGCGCACCGTGGGAGACGGAGGGATGGACAGGATCAGGAGAATGATCAACGAGGTCTCCACAACCCGGGAGAGCGTTATCAAGTTCCTCCGCCAGTACAGGACCCTCTCCGACATTGAGACCTACCGCCGAGGCATTGAACTCCTGGACCAAGGGCCCCCTGCAAAGCAGCCTTCCCCTTAGATCCGTGTAAAGGCAGGACTTTCCAGTGCTTGACCACCGTGTAGTAGTCACCGGCGTTGGCTTGGTTACCCCTCTCGGAATGGACGTCGAGTCTACTTGGGGTAGTCTGATATCCGGTCGGTCGGGCGTGGGCTATATCACCGCCTTCGATTCCTCCGACTACGCGACCCACATCGCCGCCGAAGTCTCCGACTTCAACCCCAATGATCACCTCGACCGCAAGGCCGCCCGGCGCATGGACCGATTCGTCCAGTTCGCCGTCATCGCCGCCCGGGAGGCCGCCGCCCAATCAGGCCTTGAAATTACCGACGAAAACGCGGGCGAGGTAGGCACGGTTATCGGGAGCGGCATCGGGGGACTGATCACGCTATCGGAGCAGTTCAACGTCCTTCGGGACAAGGGCCCCTCCCGTATCAGCCCCTTCTTGGTCCCCATGATGATCACCGACATGGCTTCCGGACAGGTTTCCATAGACCTCGGTATCAAGGGGCCCAATTTCTGTACGACTTCCGCCTGCTCCAGCGGCAGCGATGCCATAGGTGCCGCGTACCAGCTGATCCAGGCCGGCAAGGCCAAGGCCATGATCACCGGCGGCGCAGAGGCCAGCATCACGCCCATCGCTATCGCCGGGTTCAACGCCGCCAAGGCCCTTTCGACCAGGAACGACGAGCCCCAGAAGGCTTGCCGTCCCTTCGACGCGGGCCGGGACGGCTTCGTCATGGGCGAAGGCGCCGCAATGCTGATGATCGAAGATATGGACCACGCCATCGAGCGCGGCGCTACCATACTTGCCGAGCTCATTGGATACGGCACCTCCGGAGACGCCTTCCATCTCACCGCGCCCGCCGGGGGTGGTGAAGGCAGCATTCGCGCCATAAAGATGGCCTTAGGTGACGCTCAGGTCCAACCCGACGATATCGACTACATTAACGCCCACGGCACCTCCACTCCCCTCAACGACAAGTTCGAGACCCTTGCCATCAAGAAAGTCTTCCAGGAAGAGGCCTACCGCATCCCCATCTCTTCTACCAAGTCCATGACCGGCCATCTCATCGGAGCCGCAGCCGCTCTTGAAGCCGCCATCACCGTACTGGCCATAGACCGCGGCGAAATTCCCCCCACCATCAACCTCGAAGACCCCGACCCTGACTGCGACCTGGACTACACCCCCCACATCCCCCGCCGCGGCAAGGTAAAGGTCGCACTCTCCAACTCTCTCGGGTTCGGCGGCCACAACTCGGTACTCGTCTTCCGGCAACCTCCCGCCTGACCCCCCTTCATACGTCACAACTGCGTAGGCAGGCCAAAGCTACGCCATGGCGTGAATCCATCCCCACCCCCCCGTAGGGGCAGGTCTCGTGTCTGCCTTCCCCAGCTCGACATCCATCATCACCATCCCCCTCCCCCGTAAGGGCGGTTCGCGAACCGCCCTTACTCTGCGAACCCCCTCATCATTCCTACGAAGGCAGGCCGCAGGTGCTGTGTAAGTGCGCCTATGGCGTGCATCGTGGCATCAACCCTGCCCTGCGGTTCTGCAAATGCTCAAAAGGCAACCCCCGGCGTATGCTATAATCAGACTGTCCGACAGGGCCCAACCTAGCCATAATTCACGAGGTGAGTTGCTTTGCAACCCAGCGAAATCAGCTCCTCCGATCGCATGTGGGCCGCCCTTGCCCACTCCATTCTCCTGCTAAACGTAATCCCGGTTTTCCTGGGACCATCAGTCGTGATTACGATGGGCATATGGGTCTTCAAGAGGAAGGGTTCCGACTACGTTGGCTTTCAGGCCCTGCAGGCCTTTATTTTCCAGGTCGCTGTAGCCTTTCTGGCAATTATCCTTGGCATGGTGATCGATCCAGCGGCAGCCTTGGTGGTGCTGGTGCTGCCAATCATCTACTCAATGTACGGCGCCTATCGATGTAACCAGGGCCAGGAGTTCCGATACGTGTTCATCGGCGATTTTCTCACGTCTATGATTACCAAAGACAAGTAGCCGGTTCACTGCAACCCAGGGTGGGCCCCGACACCACCCGATCGTACCGTTCGCTTATATTTCGGCCAGGTAGTTGATGGGAGGGTCTTAATCATGACCCGTGTGGCCTCGGAGGAAATGAAGTGCCGACGCCGTTTCTCGGCATCAGGCATTGCCTGCCCTAGTCGTACTCTTGGGGGGAGCTAGCCCCATGCCGTATAACCCGGTAATAGACTCCAAGGTGTGCCGGCACTGCTCGGTTATCGCCGCCGTTAGCGAATCCAACTGCCGTAGCTGCGGCGGACACTCCTGGGGCCCGATTCCCGACTCGCTCCTCCGCAACGTTGACCCCAACGTAATCAGAAACGGCCACGGCATCATCAGGCTGGACGGCTACCGACCGGTGAACTGGCCCCCATCCGAAGCCCAGCTCCGTGCACAAGACCTTGCCCCTCTTCCCCACAAAGACCCGGACACCGCCGCCATGCTGGCCTCCCTCTGCAGCCTGGTCGGAATCTGGGGAATCGGGCACATCTACGTCGGAAAGGTTATCACCGGCCTATCGCTGATGATTGCGGGCGCTGTCATCTGGAGTGTTTTTGTGCTTTTGACCTTCATCGGAGATGGGCCGGTCTTCTATGCTCTCGGTGTGCCGGCCTGGGCGGCCCTCATCCTGTTCGCTTACCCCACACAGGAGTCCGACCCCCTCCGCGGTCGTAAATTCATCCTGCCGGGGATCGCCGTTACGCTAACCGTATACATGATCTGGTCCAACCTGGAATACACATACGTCTTTATTACCATCGGCATTACCGCCTGGATATACCTCACCTTCCGCGCCTTCAACCTGGCCAACGAATACAACGACGAGCTGGATCGCAGCGGACTGTCCCTCTGGTGATCCTTTCCTCCTGCCCGGAATGACGAAATTCCGCTGGGCCATTTCGCCCCCCGTGTCCCGGGACAAGCTGGCACGGCTCAGGGGCATTCCCCTCTCTACCGCCCAGATTTCCTATAACCGCGGCCTCACCGACCTCTCACTAATCAAGAAATTCCTCTCCATCGAGCAGCGTCCCCTCCCCGACCCCAACCTTCTCCCCGACATCGCACCGGCTATCGAGCGCATCTCCGCCGCTATCCAGAAGCGCGAGCTCATCGCAGTCTACGGTGACTTCGACGCCGACGGTGTAACCGCAACCGCGCTGCTGAATAACGGCTTGACCGGCCTCGGGGCCCGCACCACTCCCTATATTCCTCATAGAACGGAGGAAGGACACGGGCTCAGTGTTCAGGGACTAGAAAAGTTCGGCGGCTTGGGCGTCGGCCTGATCATTACCGCCGACTGCGGCGTCAGCTCTCTCGATGAGATAAATCTCGCCAACAAAATGGGCATCGACGTCATCGTCACCGATCACCACACCCCCCCACCCGACCTTCCCCCCGCCCTAGCCGTAATCGACGCCAAGCGCCAGGACTCTGCATATCCGTTCCGGGAGCTGGCGGCGGTCGGTTTGGCCTACAGGATAATTCAAACTCTCCGGGGTCACTTGGGCTACGATGAGGACGAGAGCCTGCTGGACCTGGTCGCCCTCGGATCCGTCGCCGACATGGCGCCTCTGGTCGATGACAACCGCAACCTCGTCAAGCGCGGCTTGGAAGTTCTGAACAGGGCCGAACGTCCCGGCCTCAGGGAGCTCATGTCCCGGGCCGGTGTTGACCCCGGTAACCTGGACGCCGAGTCCATCTCTTTCACACTAGCTCCCAGGATCAACGCCGCAGGCAGAGTAGACCACGCCATCACAAGCTACCGTCTTCTCACCGCAACCTCTGCCGCCGAGGCCCAGCCCCTGGCAGAGGAGCTGAACAACCGCAACCGACAGCGCCGCAGCCACACCGAGGACGCCTTCGCGAAAGCCCAGGCTCAGGTCGGAGACTCCCCCGTTTCTGGTCCCATCATCATCGCCGGGGGGCCGGGCTTCGAGCCCGGCGTCGTGGGTTTGGTCGCCGGGAAGCTCAGCGAAGAGCATTACAAACCGGCGGTCGTGCTGTCCACCGGGCCCGAGATATCCCGCGCTTCCTGCCGTTCCATCCCGGAGTTCGACATCACCGCAGCCCTCCAGCAGTGTGCCGACCTGTTCATCCGCCACGGCGGTCACTCCCAGGCCGCCGGTTTCGTCATAGCCAACGAGAATATTGAAGAGCTCAAGGGTCGGCTTACCGAGATTGCCGCCGAGAGACTCGGCAGCCTCGACCTTCAACCCTCAATCAAGATCGACGTAGCCATGCCCCTCACCCAGATCGAGGCTCGGCTGCTCAAGTTCATCCAACTCCTGGAGCCCATGGGCCAGGGAAACCCCCGGCCCATGTTCCTTTCCAAGAGGCTTACGCCCCTCGGGGTCCGCACCATGGGCTCCGACGCGTCTCACTTGAGGATGGCCCTGCAGGATGGATCGTCGGTCTGGAATGCGGTCGCCTTCAAAATGGGCCACCGGATCGGCGAGCTGACCGGCCCCATAGACGCGGTCTACCACATCAAGACCAACCGTTGGAAAGATAGAGAGCGGCTCGAGCTTGAACTGGTCGATTTCGCGCCTGCCAGGCAGAGCACACCTGCAACCAGCCGGCAAAGACCGTACTAAGACCGGTCGGTAGGCTTTAGGCAGCCGGAGCGGGCTGGATGCTCGGGGTCCGGCGGTCCAACACCAAGCCTCCCATGTATCCCAGCCAGATCGGCGCCAGCGGCAGGATGCACGGCGACAGGAACGACAGTACGCCGCCCGCAAACGCAATGAGTAGCGACGCCCCACCCATCCCCGTGACTTCGCTGCTGCCCGTTACCTCGGGTATGAACGTGAAGTAGGAATTCAGCTGTTGCAGAGAGCCGGTCACTATGAGCGCTCCAATCAACACCAACATCAGTCCACTTGTCAGCTCGATGAACTCGAGGTATGGGTTAACCTTCTTCAGCCACCGCTTTGCAACGCCTATGAAGGCCCCAACCAACAGGAAAGGAAGTCCCAGGCCCAGGGAGTACGCGAACATCAGCGCCGCACCCTGACCAATGGAGCCCTCCAGCGTCAGGGACAGGATCCCCGCCAGGATCGGTCCCACGCACGGCGTCCATCCTATGGCGAACGCCGCCCCGACCACCGTCGACCTCATTAGGTTCGGCTTGTCCCCCGCCCCGATCCCGATTCCTCTTTGCCGGTACAGAATACTGGTTAGCGGCCCGAACCGCACAGCCCCGCTCAGGTGGAATCCCAGGATAATCAGTAACGTTCCCGCCCCGATCTCCAGCCAGTCCCGCCAACTTCCCGTCCCGAGGGAACCCAGCAGCGCCCCCAGCCCCGTGAACACCAGCGAGAACCCGGCCACGAACGCTACTGCATGAATGAACGGAGCCGGCGAAAACCCGATCCTCGCCAGGCCACTCGGTGCGGTCTGCTGCATTCCCGTTCCGGGATTCACCATTTCGCTATCGGCTCTTCTCTTATCCTGTAACCGTTACTCTTAGTATGTCAAGAAAAGACCGGTTCGGGCAACAAGTCCTTCACACTTTTTAACGAACTACACAGGCAAAAGTTGCCCATTGCATCATGCGCTCTTCAACGGCGGACTCGGGGCACGGGGCCCTTCAGTCCGTTGACGAATCACCATGAACACCCCGATTGCCAAGACCGCCGCCATCGTCAGCAGCGCTATTACATGGGCCTGATGCAGAGATCCTATCCTACTCGGGTCGTCCCGCGTGAACTGCACCGCGAACCTTACAGCCGCATACGCCCCGAGATAGATCAGCATCACCATACCGTCGGGCTTCACTCTACCGATGAGCCGCATGATGACAAAGAATAGCAGCACGTCCCCTATCATTTCGTATGCAACGGAGGGATGATACGCAAGCCCCGACCCGCTCTCGGATACGGGGATCGCCGGTCGGCCCGTACTCAGGCCCGGCCAGTTGGCGTGGGTGTGCACCCAGCCCCACGGCAGACTCGTACGGGTGCTGAAATGCTCTCCATTGATCACGTCCCCCACCCGGCCAACAGTCTGAGCGATCAGCATCATGGGGGCGCTAATGTCGGCCAGCTTACCTACCGACTGTTTGTTCAGAATAGCCCAGGTTACACCAGTAATCGTTCCACCGAGCAACGCTCCCCACAGCCCCACACCACCATTCCAGATCGTGAATATCTTGACCGGGTCGTTTATGTAATAAGACCAGTTATCAAATACGTGCACCAGCCGAGCCCCCACCACCCCTCCCGGCACAGCCCACGCTGCGCAGGAATAGACCACTTGGGGATCCATTCCTCTATCTCGCGCCAGCCTCGCCGCGCCGAATACCGCAACTGCAACCCCCAGAGCCGTGAATATCCCGTGCCACGACAACCCCCCAATCAGAAAGGGGTCCATGTTGATTTCAAGCATTCCTGATCTCGGTCTCCATCATTCTTATAAAGGCAGTCTGTTTGGATTTTAATCCCCCCTCCCTCGATGGGAGTCGGAGATGCGCCGAGGCGTAAGGGCTAGGGCCGTAGGCTCAACAAGGAGAGTCGAAGACTCGCCTAGGAGAGTGAGGGTGATCATTCCTCTGACCCACTCTTTAGCTCGACAAGTGTAGCCCCACCACCGAATCCCGGTCAATCCGCCCGGCGCCCCTTTACCATCCGATATCGCGTTATGTTAAACTTGTCCGGTATTCATCCTCATATTTATAGGAGAGTGGCAAGGTGAAAATAGTAATCGACGCATTTCTAAATCATCTCACCGTGGAGCGCGGCCTTTCCGCCAACACCCTATACGCATACCGCAACGACCTCTACCAGTTCCTGGAATTCATCGAAACGGGCCTCGGGCCCAGGAAGCGTGTCTCTAACTGGGGCGGCGTAGATCGCGACATGGTCGCCAAATACGGCCTCGACCTCCGGGACCGCACCTTTAAGGACTCCACCATCGCCCGCAAGATCGCCGCCATCAAGTCCTTCTTCGCCTTCCTGGTCGACGAGGGTGAGATCGAGATCGCCCCCACCGAGCACATGAACTCGCCGAAGGTCGGTCGTGCCCTGCCAAAAGCCCTCTCCGTCGAGGACATCAATAAGCTCCTAACTGCGACCAGGGAACGCAAGACCCCGGATGGCCGGCCCAAACCCGTCTCTCCCGACAACCTCCGTGACTGCGCCATGTTGGACCTCTTGTACGCCAGCGGACTCCGCGTCACCGAGCTCGTTTCCCTCAACGTCGCCGACGTCGACATTCGCAACAACCATGTTCGCTGTCTGGGCAAGGGCGGCAAGGAGAGGATCGTTCCCATCCACCAGGAGGCCTCCGAGGCCCTGCGGGAGTACGTCGAGCGGGCCAGGCCTCGCCTCCGAAAGAGGTTCGAAGAGCAGGCTCTGTTCCTGAACCGCCGCGGCGACCGTCTCACGCGGCAGGGCTTCTGGCTCATCTTGAAGGGTTACGCAAAAGAGGCCCAGATAAAGACCCCCATAACCCCCCACGTCCTCCGTCATAGCTTCGCCACCCACATGCTCAGAGGTGGCGCACCCCTTAGGCACGTCCAGGAGATGCTCGGCCATGCCAACATCTCTACGACCCAGGTCTACACCCACCTTGCCAGCGACCAGGTCCGGGACCAATACGACAAGGCCCATCCAAGAGCGTGAATTTCCGCGTTTGCGGCCCCGGTTTCCCGCCGACTATAATCTGACCCTAGAAATTTAACTAGGAATAAACATGGCAAAAAAGTCAAAGCGGTTCGCCGCCAGACAATCTGCAAGCACCAAGAGAAAGAAGGGCAAGCCAAGCCTCTCCCAGCGGCAACTTGAGCTTTCCGGGGTCTCTGCTGCCACGCCCACCCCTCCCCCCGCGGCCGGGGCCACGGATGCCGAGGCCCCTGTCCCTGAGTCCACCGAAGCTCCCGAATCAGGCTCCCCCTCCGCGACCGCGGAGCAGACTGCGCAGCCTCGACCTCAGGTCGCCGCCCCCGCAGCTGCCGGAGCGCCCTGGCGCTATAGCTACGTCCTCACCGACGTCAGGCGCATCGGCCTAATCTCTGTGGTCGTAGCCCTTCTCCTCGGCGTCCTTACTTTCGTCCTCAGATAACCCCCTCTTTCCCGTCATTCCGGCCTGGGGCCGGGATCCAAGGGTGGGATGAGGCGTGTCTCTCATCAACGTGACACTATCCCTTTGACTGTATCCAAACAGTTGTGCTATGTTCGCTCTCCCCGGAATCCCCACATCCCCTCATCAGTCAACGTCTGGGAGTCATTGAAAGGGCGTAATAGTCCACACTCAGCACAGCCACAATTCTCCGCCCCTTTTCTTCGACTGCCTCTCTCACTAACCGAGACCCTTATCCAACGGGACAGAGTGCAGCCTTGTCGCCTCTCTTGATGATACTCTTGCGCAAGTCACCAAAGGCCTCTGCTAGTGTATTTGCCTTCCTTGTCGATAAGGGAGGGTGGGGCCGCTCGTGCTGAGCCCGTCGAAGTATGAGCGGGGGGCGGTACAAGGATGAGAGAAATGACAAAACGTCGTGATGTGCAGTTTTGCAAAGGCCCCTCAATGGAAGAGGATTGGGGTCGAAGACTCGCTGAGGAGAGTGAGATCGATAAGGGAGGGTGGGGCCGCTCGTGCTGAGCCCGTCGAAGTATGAGCGGGGGGCGGACCAAGGGTGAGAGAAATGACAAAACGTCGTGATGTGCAGTTATGCAAAAGCCTCTCAATGGAAGAGGGTTGGGGTCGAAGACTCACTGGGGAGAGTGAGGGTGAAATGAGCATTGCTATCAGCCTCATAAGCAGTTACAAAAAGGGCATTAGCTTGGCAACCCCTTGCACCCCACGCCAGCTTCCCCCAACCCCATTGCCCCAAACATCACATCCAAAATCCCCGCCGCCGATCAATCAATCAAACATCGTGCCTGTTACCGGCAAACAATCGTACGCAAAGCTACTTCTATTTGATTATCCGCTTCCCTTTTGATTGTCATATGTCAACTGTGCTCAGGCCGCATGCTAGAATTACCTGGTAATGTCTACGCTCTCTATCGCAGACCAGGTAAAGGCCACCCCCACTAAACCCGGTGTGTACATCTTCCGGGACGCCTCCGGCAAGGTCATCTACGTCGGCAAGGCCGCGGGCCTGCGCAGCCGCGTCCGCTCCTACTTCGCCGACTCCTCCACACTCACCCTCAAGGGCCGGCACCTGGCCGCGCGCATCGCCCAGTACGAATACGTCGTCACCGATTCCGAGGGCGAGGCCCTCATCCTCGAAAACACCCTCATCAAGCGCTATAAGCCCAAGTACAACGTCCGCCTCAAGGACGACAAGACATATCCCTACATCAAGATAGACCTGGAAGAGGAGTTCCCCCGCGTCTATTTCACCAGGAGACGGGACGACGAGCGCGGCGCCCGATACTTCGGCCCCTTTGCATCCGCCAGTTCCGTCCGTCGCACCCTGGACCTCATCAAGAAGCTCTTCCCTTACCGTTCCTGCACCAAGAACATCACCGGAACCGACCCGCGCCCCTGCCTCGACTTCTACATCCACCGTTGCGTCGGGCCGTGCATCGGCGCGGCGTCCAAGGACGAGTATCGTGAAGTCATCGACCAGGTCATCCTCTTCCTCGAAGGGAAGCACGAGACCATAGTCAAGGACCTCAGTGCCCGCATGAACGAGGCCGCAGAGACTCTCCAGTTCGAGCGCGCAGCAGCCCTCAGGGACCAGGTCCGCGCCATCGACAGGGTCTCTCAGACCCAGAAAGTCCACTCTCTCCACCTCAAGGACGAGGACTACATAGCCTTGTCCCGCGGCCAGGACGAGGCTTGGATCGAGATATTCTTTGTTCGGGCGGGCAAGACCGTCGGCCGAGACCATTTCATCATGGAAGGCACCCAGGACGAGGGTGACGCCGAGATTATGGCCGGATTCGTCAAGCAGTTCTATGATTCGGCCTCCTACGTCCCACCTCTCCTCCTTCTCCAGCACGCACCTGTTGACTCCACCCTGATTAACTCCTGGCTGGAGAGTAAACGAGGCCGTAGAGTCCATATGAAGGTCCCCCGCCGCGGCAACCGCAGAATGCTGCTGCAGATGGTCGCCGCCAACGCGGAGCAGGGGCTCGCTCAGCGCCACATCAAGTGGCTGGCCGACGCCGACGCCATCACCGGGGCCATTTCCGAGCTTCAGGAGCACCTCAACCTCCCCGAACTGCCCCAACGGATGGAATGCTATGACATCTCCAACATCCAGGGCTCAAACCCCGTTGGCTCAATGGTCGTCTTTGAAAACGGAAAGCCCAAGCCCACCCACTACCGCAAATTCAAGATCAAGACCGTCGAGGGCATCGATGACTACTCCATGATGCAGGAGATGCTCCGCCGCCGCTTCCGACGGCTCAAGGACTCCGCCAACTCCAAACCCGACGGCTGGACCATCGTCCCGGACCTCGTCCTCATCGACGGAGGCAAGGGCCACCTGGGTGCGATACACCAGCTCTTCCTGGAACTCGGCATCGCACATATACCTCTGGCCAGCATCGCAAAGCGCTACGAGGAGGTCTTCCGCCCCGATAGCAAGGAACCCATCATCCTGCCTCGCACCTCTCAGGCCCTCTACCTTGTCCAGCGCATCCGAGACGAGGCCCACCGCTTCGCCATTACCTTCCACAGGCAACTGCGAAAGAAGAGCAGCGTGAGGTCGGCCATGGACTCTGTCCCGGGCATCGGGCCCAAGCGAAAGAAGGCCCTCATCCGCAAGTTCGGCACGGTCAACGCCATACGTGAAGCCGACGCCAGTGAGATCGCAGCGGTGATCGGGATGACCCAAAAGCTCGCCGAAATTGTCAAAGAGCACCTCTAACCCCGCTCCCCCAAACATGCCCGATCAAACGCAAAACGCGCTGACAAACCTACAAGAGGGGGTCCGCCTCCTCGACCAAGGTCATATCGACGAGGCAATCGGCTTATTCGGCCTCGCTATCCAACTCGACGGTACCCTGGTAGACGCCTACCTCCGCCGCTCTGAGGCCCACAACTTCAAGGGCCAGCCCGGCAAGGCCGTCACCGACGCCACCAAGGCCCTGATGCTCGACGCCCAAAACGCCGGGGCGTACGTCGACCGCGCCGCCGCCTATGTCAACATGGGCAATTTCGAGCGCGCCCTCGCCGACTCAAATGAAGCCATCTCGCTGAAGCCCACTGCCGCCGCCCACGTCAACAGGGGCGCAGCCTACAGGGGTTTGGGTAAAGTCCTCATGGCCCTCGGTGATTTCAACAAAGCAGTCGGCCTCGACCCCCTGTATCCCCTCGCATTCAGCCACCGAGCCAGTGCCTTCCTAACAATAGGCGCTTTCGATAGAGCGATTCAGGACACCAGCGCCGCCATTGACCTGGACCCGCATCTGCCCCAACCCTACATTGATCGTGGTCAGGCCTACAGGCACAAGGGTGATTTCGATGCAGCCGTCAAGGACGCTTCCACCGTCCTGAGTCTGCAACCCAATCTCGTCATTGCCTTGGTAAATCGGGCAGCAGCCTACCTCGACCAGGACCGCGCCCCCGAAGCCCTCGCCGATTCCGAGGCCGCCCTCAAGGTCGAGCCCGACAACGTCCTCGCCATTAACAACCAGGCCGTGGCACTGGCCAAGATGGGCCGTACTAAAGAGGCTCTCGACTCCCTTGCCCTCGCCTTAACGCTGGCCCAGACCGACGAAGTTCGAGCCCATATAACAATGTTCATGGACCGGCTTACCGATAATCAGCCCCCTTCTTAGCGACATATCGGTTCCTTATTGGGGCACCAGACGAAAGTGTCGCCTCTCCACTTGGTGTAAAATTGACCTACATCTTCCCATCCCTTTTGACTACCTAATGCGATCTATAATCACCTTGACCCTAATCGTGGCCCTCCTGGCCCTTGCGGCAGCTTGCAGATCGGGAGAAGCGCCTACGGCCACCCAGCCCGCGCCCACTCCATCCCCGGCTACCCCTCTGGCAACCCCCACCCAAGTCCCGACCGTCCTGATCGAATGGTCGGACGAAGACTGCATATTCCGCCCACACGGCGAGTTGGGAGAGCTGACCAGGGTTATACGTACATATGTCGAGAACGAACCTAAGCGCAACGTCGAGCGCCTGTTCCTCAAGTTCCACCAGTCTGAGTCCGAATCGACCATCCTTCGCTGCGACATGAACACAGCGGGGCTATTCTCGACTTGGTGGGTCCAGTCTTTCCCCACCGAACAGGACGCCCAACGTCTCTTCGAGTCTCTCGTACTTGTCACCCGCCCCGGAGTCGATAGGCTCAACCAAAACCCCCGGTCGTGCGCCCTCATCAGAGCCGACAAGGACGGGCAAGACAGTTACAACCTGGATTTCGTGGACAAGGGCATCTGCGAAAGCAGCGTCTTCAACGGACTCAGCGGGATCGTTATCTATGGCCACACTGTCATAGGCATAGACTCCCAGTTCTACGAAGAGTTCTTTGAGCCTCTCTTGGCCCACGCCAAGGCCCTGGTAGACAAGAGGACCTCCTCCTAGCTTGCGTGTCCCCGGCCTTTACCCCACCTCACCCCTGCTTACCAATGTCCCAACGCGTCCCATACCCGCCCTCCGCGCTCTCTTCGAAAACCGGTTCGTCAAGGAGGGGTCTCTGCTGCTCCTCGGGTACATCGTCTACATGTCCCTGCGCCCCGTCTTCCCCGAAGACCTCGAGGCCGTCGCCCGGACCAACGCCCTCAAAGTAATCGATATCGAGAAATCCCTGGGCATCTACTGGGAGCCCGCACTCCAGTCCCGCCTCCTCTCCGAGGCCTCGTGGATCGTGACCTTCTTCAACTGGGCCTATTCCCTCGGGTTCCTACCCATCATCGTACCCGGGGCACTTGCCCTTCTCTGCCTCCGCTACGATTCATTCGTCTATTTCCGAAGGGTGTTCCTCATAAGCTACGTTGTTACATGGGTCCTGTGGTTGACCCTTCCCGTCACCCCACCCAGGCTGATGATCGAAGAGGGCTTCATGGATTCCATAGAGGTCATGGGGCCGGCGTTCTATAACAGCAAGGAGTCCATCGCCTACTATAACCAGCACTCCGCCATGCCCAGCATGCACTTCGGGTGGACTCTGCTCTTTTCGATAATGCTCCTGAAGACCGGGAGTCGAGCCCTGCGCCTATTCGGCGCCATCTTCCCGATAGTGGCTTTCGGGGCGATAGTAATCACAGCCAACCATTTCTTCCTGGACGCAGTAGTCGGGGGTGGCATCATTGGTCTGGCCTTCGCTATATACCATCTGGCAACCCGCTCCCCGAAACCGCGTGCCTCCTCCACTCGATCATCGACAGTGCTAGCACAAAGTGATATCATTTCATCGTGAGGCGGAAGCACCGCAGGGCTCTCACCGCGATATTCGAGACACCGACCCGATCAGGAATTCGTTGGGAAGACATAGAATCGCTCCTCCTGGCCCTAGACGCCGAGATAGAGGAGCGGGCCGGGTCTCGGATCGGTGTACGACTAGAGTTACATTTCGCAGTCTTCCATCGCCCTCACCCCCGACCGGAAGCCAGCAAAGATCTTGTGGAGGCCGTCAGACACTTGTTGAGCGAGGCAGGAATCATTAATGCTGACGTATAAAGGGTACATAGCCAAAGTCGACATCGACTTGGAAGAGGGGATACTGTCCGGCCGTGTAGTTAATATCCGAGACGTTATCCATTTTCAGGCCGATACTCCTGCTCAACTTCAAAAGGAATTCGAGTTCTCTGTCGATGACTACATCGCTTTCTGTAAAGAAAAGGGATCAGAGCCCGAGAAACCTCGTTCTGGCAAAATCTCCCTCCGTGTTTCCCCAGAGCTCCATCGAGCTGCCGTATCCGCAGCCATCCTTGAAGGCATCAGCCTCAACGCTTGGCTCTCCAAGACCATCGAAAAGGCTGCTATCAGCTAAACGCTGTCTTCAATCTTCCTTAAAGTCTCCATAAAGAACCGGGGGGGCTGGCAATGCCAGCCCCTCTGTTCTTTTCACTCTTTGCCGTCCTAGTGCTCCATTATCAGACCACCGTCGATGTTTATGGACTGGCCGTGGATCCACGAAGCCGCATTGGTGCACAGGTAGGCTATGAACTCTCCAACTTCATCATCCGTGCCGTTACGCCCTATCGGCGTTGTCTGGGCCATCTCCTCCCATGCATCCGAATAGACCAGATCGTCCATTCTGTGAGTGTCGACTGCACCAGGGCACACGCAGTTCACGTTCACTCCGTACGGCCCGAGCTCCTCAGCCATAGTCTGAGTCATTGCCACCTGTGCAAAACATCCCGCGCAATAGGCAAGGGCGTCGGCGGTGCCACGCTTACCGGCCCCCGACGAGACGTTGATTATCTTGCCACCCTCGCCACGGGCCAACATCACCTGTGCCGCCGTCTTGGAGCAGAGGTATGTGCCCCAGACCTTAATATCAACAACTCTTTTGAAGTAGTAGTCGTCTAACTCGACTGTCGGGACCCGGTCCGCCCCACGGGCATAGGCAGCGTTGTTTACTACAATGTCGATCCGCCCGAACTCCCGCACCGTGTTTGCCGCCATCTCAGCCACGTCCTCGGGGTTTGAGACGTCCACGACTTGCGGCAAAGCCCTCCTCCCGAGAGCCCTCACCTGCTCTGCGGTACTCTCGATATCCTTCCAACCTATTGCTTTTTCGTCATCGGGGAAGGTGGATGGATTTCGTCCTGTACCAGTCGGGACTATGTCTGCGCCCAGCTTGGCTAGCGCCACGCATGCCGCCCTACCGATGCCCCTCAATCTCCCTGCCCCCGTGACTATCGCTACTTTTCCGTCCAGTTCACCCATTGTGTTCTCCACTCAATGCTTATCCCGAAAACACGTTCACTCTAAGTCCCAAGAGTATTGAGCGTGCCCAGAAAATGTTCTGGCGCTCCAGTTTATGTTTCTCCCTAGTGTTCCATTATCAGGCCGCCATCGATGTTTATGGACTGGCCGTGAATCCACGATGCGGCCCTGGTGCAAAGGTAGGCTATAAACTCACCTACCTCCTCATCCGTCCCGTTCCGTCCTATCGGCGTTTCCTGGGCCATCTGGTCCCATGCGTCCGAGTAGACCAGATCGTCCATCCTATGGGTGTCGACTGCCCCCGGGCAGACGCAATTGACGTTCACTCCATAGGGGCCCAACTCTTCGGCCAGCGTCTGTGTCATTGCCACTTGTGCAAAGCATCCGGCGCAATAGGCAAGGGTGTCAGCATCACCCTTTTTCCCCGCCCCCGACGACACGTTGACTATCTTTCCACCCTCCCCCCGAGCCAGCATCACCTGCGCAGCCGCTTTCGAGCACAGGTACGTGCCCATTATCTTGATGTCGACCACCTTCTTGAATATGGCGTCATCCAGGACCACAGTCGGGACGCGGTCGGCGCCCCGGGCGTAGGCCGCATTATTGACAAGGATGTCGATGCGCCCGAACTCACGTACCGTTTTGGCGGCCATCTCAGCCACGTTCTCCGCGTTGGACACGTCCACGACCAGCGGCAAAGCCCTCCGCCCGAGGGCCCGCACCTGCTCCGCCGTACTCTCGATGTCCTTCCAGCCTATTGCCTTCTCGTCATCCGGGAAGCTGGCCGGGTTTCGACCTGTTCCGGTCGGTACTATGTCCGCGCCCAGCTGTGCCAGTGCGACACACGCTGCCCTGCCGATCCCCCTCAATCTCCCCGCTCCCGTGACTATTGCTACTTTTCCATCCATCTCGCCCATTGTCTTCTCCGTTCCGTTGTTGTCCGTCGAAATCCGGGCCCTTGAATGCCAAAAAGTTTAGAGACCGCCTACCCAATCCGTCAACGCTCTTACCCCCTTGCACCCGACACTCAAACCCCATACTCTACCCGTCATGCAGGACTTCAAGACTGGGACCATAACAGCAAATGCGGTGGACTTCAGCTACGTCGAGGCGGGGAGCGGGCCTCTCGTCTTATGCTTCCACGGATTCCCCGACAACGCCTACACCTATCGCTATCTTCTCCCTCAACTCGCCGACGCAGGCTACCGAGCCGTTGCGCCCTTCATGCGGGGTTACGCTCCTACACCCGTCCCCGCTGACGGAAGATATCAGTCTGCCGTTCTCGGCCGGGACGCCTTGGACCTGCTCCAGGCCTTAGGGGCCGATTCCGCTATCCTCATCGGCCACGACTGGGGCGCACTCGCCACCTACGCAGCCGCGACCCTCGAGCCCGAAAAGGTGATAAAGCTCGTTACCCTGGGCTCCGCTCACCCCGGCGCCTCCCTTGACCGCGACTTCGACTACCTTCGTGGCACCTGGCATTCCTACTACTTCCAGCTTCCCTCCGCCGAGGCCACTCTACCCCATGACGACTTCCAGTTTATCGTCGACTGGTGGAAGAACGCTTCTCCCAACTGGGACATCCCGCCCGAGTTGCTGGAGTCGGTGAAGGAGACTTTCCGACAGCCGGGAGTCGTGAAGGCCGCTCTAGATTACTACCGCCACGCCGTCAACGCGTCTCTGCGAGACCCCAGCCTCGAAGACACCGAGACTAAACTGGCTGCCGGCCCCGTAACCGTGCCCACCCTGGCTCTTCACGGCACCCATGACCGTCCCAAGCGCCTCGAGTCTTTCGAGCAGATGGACCACTTATTCTCAGGCCAATTGACCAAGGTAATCATCCCCGGTGCAGGCCACTTCGTCCACCTCGAAGAACCCGAGCAAACAGCCCGGCTGGTCCTGGATTTCCTGGGTTCCTAGCGTATCTCAAAGGCTCACGCCCAATCCGTGTCCAAGCCGGTCATTTGGCAACTCACGTCCCACAGGCGTCGTGCAGTTGCTTCGTCGTACGATTCACCAGACGACTCGACCGCACGCTCCCGAATGAAGTAACGTCCGCTTACTCCCTCAACTTCATCCGACGATGCAAGATAGACCGACGTGCGGGCCCCGGACTCCGCATCGACTGAAATTATCCTGGTCACGGCCTTTAGCTTGCGCGGCAATCCGCCGGCATCCGCCAACAGGTTAGTCGCCACGATACCGGGATGGAGGCAGTTGGCAGTGACCCCAGTTCCTTCCAGCCTCCTGGAAAGCTCGTATGTGAAGAGGATGTTCGCCAGCTTCGTACGACCATACACCTTAGTTCGGGTGTAGCCCCGTTCGGAGTGAAGGTCCTCAAAATCTATCACCGCACCCGCGTGTGTTTGCGATGAAACGTTCACTATGCGCGCCGGTGAGTTAGCTTTCAGAAGGTCAAGGAGCAGGCCCGTCAGAAGAAAGTAAGCGAGGTGATTCACGGCGAACTGCGTCTCAAATCCGTCACCCGTGACTTCCCGCCGACGCGGTATCACCGCCGCGTTGTTCAACAGCAGATGAAGTTCTCCGAACCCTTCCTTCACCTCTCGTGCAAGCTTTCTTATCGAGTCTTGATCTGAAAGCTCTGCAAGGAGCAGATGCACATTACCATTCCCTGATTTCTCTTTGACCAATTGATGCGCCTTCCGTCCCCGCCCCTCATCCCGGCTTACCATCAAAACCCGGGCTCCCAGCTTCGCCAGCCCCACTGACGTAGTTAGCCCGATACCTGCGTTCGCACCCGTGATCAACACCGTCTTATCTTTCATGTGTTCGCGATTGGCCTCTCCTCAAATTCTCGCTTCCACGAGAATACCAGACTATGTGTGTCCCCCACCCATGTATAATCCCCAACCGCGAGGCCAATATGAAACTGCACCTGATAGACGGCACCTACGAGTTGTTCCGCACCCATTTTGCGATGCCACCCCTCTCCGCCCCCGACGGTCGGCCCGTGGGAGCGGTCCGGGGCCTTGTCCAGACCCTCCTACTGCTCCTGCGCCAGCCCGACGTCACCCACATCGCCTGCGCCTTTGACCACGTCATTACGTCCTTCCGCAACGATCTATTCGAGGGGTACAAGGACGGGACAGGCATACCGGAAGAGTTGGCCTCCCAGTTTTCTCTTGCCGAGGACGCGGTGCGCGCGCTTGGCATAGTCGTTTGGCCCATGGTCGAGTTTGAAGCCGACGACGCCCTCGCCACGGCCGCCGTTAGATGGCAGACCGCCGAGGAAATTGAGCAGATAGTCATCTGCTCGCCCGATAAGGACCTTTGCCAAGTCGTCTCCGGCGACAAGGTAGTCTGCCTGGACAGGAGACGGGAGATCGTCCTCGACGAGCCCGCAGTCATCGACAAGTTCGGCGTCGCCC
The DNA here is from genome assembly GCA_965222055.1 of Dehalococcoidia bacterium. GTDB lineage: Bacteria > Chloroflexota > Dehalococcoidia > Plut-88900 > Plut-88900 > Plut-88900. Next base: position 1,017,338 of record CBDCTF010000007.1, on the reverse strand, counting down.
CACCTTCCATCCCAGACTACCTAGCCTTGGTCGGGGACAAGGCCGACGGAATTCCCGGAATCCCCCGATGGGGATCCACCAGCGCCGCGACAATCCTCAGTTCCTACCGCAATATAGAAGACATCCCCGCGGACCCCGACCAGTGGAATGTAAAGGTTCGCGGCGCCAAGGCCCTCTCCCAAAATCTGGAAACCATGCGTCCCCAGGCTCTTCTCTACAAGAAGCTCGCCACCCTGAGAACGGACGTCCCGCTCGAGGAGGAACTGGAAGACCTGCAATGGAGCGGCCTCCCCACCCCAGTGTTCCATGGCTTCTGCAACAGTTTGGGCTTCACTCGTCTGGCAGAGTCCAATCTGCCTGTAGCGAATAAGTAAGTATCGAAAAATGCGCTGTATTGTTCGATGCTTCCTTCTCTCTTAGGAGGGTCATCCCTCCCGAGTAACCCAACTCCAGTCCCCTACACTGCCCCGCTTGTTCAGTCCCCTCTGCTGGCCCCTCAGATACGAAATCTGCCCTACGTGCTGTGCAATCTCGCAGATAAGATGGGTCCACACCCTGCCTATCGTGTATCCCCGGCGTCTCGGGTGATCGCTCGGCGGGATGTGGTCATAGTCATAGGACTTTAGGGAGCGATGGTAGGCCCTGCTTTCGGTGCGCACCTCACGCCTATACTGGACAAGCTCCTCAAGAGGCGGGTTCGGGAATACCGCCAACTGCTCCCTTCCGTACCCGAATCCCGTGTCGTCCGCCGCTATACCCCACCGGGTGGACCAGCCTCCTCTCTCAAACACCTGGGGCTGCTTTAACGAGTAGTCGCTGATAAATATGTCCTCGGCCCGACTCATGTGCCAAACGAGAAAGCATATCGAGTTGGAGTCCTCGTCGGGCCTCCAGAGCAATTCCTCCCGGGTCAGGTCCTCCAGCATGTGTGCCAATTCCATTTCCAGTTCTTCGAAACTCTGTTCTACCATCTGTCTAACGTCCATATCGTGCCTCTCTACGAAAAGTCTAGTTGAGTAAGAGTGGGATGCACTCGTACATCATTATACCTACCACTGTGTGCCAAGCTGCATGGCGACTACCAGTATTCAACCTTAGCTGATCAGCAAGGAACCGCCCCATTCCCCTACTTCGGCAGGGGCCAGCCGGGTTACGCCCGGCAAGTTGTCAAAGTCCGTATCCGCTGAAATAATGCGGTCGACGCCCAGCCGTTTCATCACTGCTGCATGAACTAGGTCGCGAGTGCTCACATCAGGATAGTTGTCGGCAAGATTCCCGGCCCACTCGACGTCTTCAAGATATACAGGCTCCACTCGGTCTCGCATCACCTCGGCAAAGGATTGGAAAACCACTCTGCCCAACGGCCATCTTCCAGAGGAAAGGTAGCGGTGTAGGAGTTCCTGCAGCACTTCACTATCGGTCAAAAATGACCGCGGGTGCTGAGCAGCCATCAACATTACGCGGGCACATGGAGCTTTGTTGGGATGTTCCCTCCCGGCAGCGTAGATAGGAATATTCGCGTCAATCAAGACCGCCGGGCTCATGAGCCGCCTCCAATTCACGGGACAGTTGTGGGGGGTCGGGGGTATCCTCGACCTCCAGACTCACTAGCCGTCTGGCAGCCCGCATGCGACGCTCCTGTATTATTTCCTGATAAGCGTCGTCTATCAGGCGTCTTACTACCTCGGAAATGGGCTCACCTTTCTCTTCAGCGAGCTCTTCTAACCTCCGGCGCAGTTCAGAGTCAAGACGTACGTCCAGCCTTGCCATGTGCACCTCTCAGTACGTATGTTGTTGTACGGACTACATTATCCGTTAACCACCTCGCCCGGTCAATACCGAAGCCCCACATGCCATTGAAGAGATTCCATCTGCACTGCACGATTATGACCTCGCACCCACCCCCCACCCGCTATACTATCCCCCGACACCCCCGCCAAAGGACAACTACATGCTTGTTAGTGAACGCCGGATGCGATTCAGAGACTACCTAGCCCGGGATGGCTGCGTTCGGCCTGCCTCCGTCTTCGACGCCATGTCCGCCCGACTCGCCGAGGCCGCAGGCTTCGAGATCGGCATGCTCGCTGGGTCTATAGCGTCCGCCGCAGCCATCGGCGCTCCCGACTGGACCCTAATCACCCTCACCGAGTTCGCCGACCAGGCCCGGCGCATCACCCGGGCCTCCGACATCAGCCTTATGGTCGACGCCGACCACGGCTACGGAAACGCCCTTAACGTCATGCGAACAGTCGAGGAGATGGAGAACGCCGGAGTTTCCGCCCTAACCATTGAGGACACCGTGCTCCCGGCTCCCTTCGCCTCAGGCCCCGACTTACAGCTGATCTCCATCCCGGAAATGACCGGCAAGCTCAACGCCGCCCTAAGGGCCCGGCGCGACGAGTCTCTCGTAATTATCGGTAGAAGCATCGCAGGCCCCGATTCCGTCGTGGAGCGCGCCCGCGCCTATGCCAAGCTGGGCGTAGATGCGCTGTTCTTCACGGGCATCTCTACCATCGCCCTCTTGGAGGAAGTGCGGAAGGCCGCACCCATCCCTCTCCTCACGGGCTCAGGTTCGCCTGAGCTTGACGACCTTGATCGCCTGGCATCCGTTGGAGTAAGAATCGCACAGAAGGACCACCTCCCCATCCGGGCAGCGATAAAGGCGCTCTTCGATACCTACAAGGCGCAGATGTCGGGCCTGGGAGCCAACGATCTCAAAGGCGCCCTCGCCCCCGAAGAAACGATGAGCATCGCTCTAGGCCAGGACACCTATGACCAGTGGAAACAGGAGTTCCTAACCTAACGAGCGCAGACTCTCGGCTGCGGACCTACGTCGAGTAGGGCTCTGCCCCGGGTCTCCGGTACACCTCCCGGCCCCCGAGAAACACGTAGTCCACCTTCACGTCCAACAGTTCGTCACCCGTCATGCCGATCGGGTCGCGGTCCAAGACTACGATGTCAGCCAGCTTCCCCGGCTCCAGGCTCCCCTTTGAATCTTGCTCGCCGAGGGCAGCCGCCGGATAGATGGTGTGCATCTTCAGCGCTTCCTCTACCGGCACCCTCTGCTCCGGGTCGATTATCTGTCCCGTGAACGTCTGACGTTTCACGGCGCACCAGATGCTGAAGAACGGGTTCAAGTGCCTGACCTCTGAGCCCGATCCGTCTGAGCTGCAGGGCAGCTCCCACCCATCGTCCAACATGGTGCGGAACGAGAACCTGCCCTTGCTGGCATAGTCACCCATGTAGACCGGGAAATAGTCCCCGAAGGTGTACAGGAAAACGGCCTGGGGCACCGGCATGATGCCCGCCCTGCGCCACAGCTCCCGGGTCCCGGGGTCCGACACGAAGTTCCCGGCGTGCTCCATGCGGTTCACCATGCGGCCCGTCGGCGGGTCGCCAAGTTCGATAGCCACTTTGCACATCGACTCCTGGGCCCTCTCACCGTTGCAGTGGATGATCAGCTGCAACCCCGCCTCCCGGGTCCCGACCATCGCATTGAGGATCTGTCTCCGGTTCAATCCCAGCTTCCCCCTCGACCCATTCCGCCCGACGTAGGGCAGCTTCACCGCCGCCAGCGCCGCCGAGTATCCACCGTCGGCGAACATCTTGACGCCTTGAATGCGCATGTACTTGTCATCGGAGTTGATGGTGAGGTGCTCCTGCCACCGGCACGCATCCTTGATCGACATGAGGCGCGGGGCCCAGATGTACGTCCTGAAGCGGACGTTAATATCGCCGCTGCCGATCAGCCGGTCTGCCAGCTCGATTCCCTCGGAGCTGTGGGATATGTCCCCGATTGTCGTTACGCCGTTGGCGGTTAAGTGCTCGCGGGATATCGCCTTAAGGGCCTTCTCCTTGGTAGACAAGTCGGGGCGGGGAATGGGGAGCAGGTGCTCCAGGTCCTTGATGATTCCGTTGGGGTGTCCCGAGTCATCGAGCTCTACCGTGGCGCCTGCCGGGACTCGGAAACCCGGTCCTATGCCCACCAACTCCAGGGCCTTGGAGTTCAATATCAGGTTGTGGCCCCCGGCCATCATTGCCACTGGTATATCAGTGCTCACCTTGTCCAGGTCGTGGCGGTCGGGAAGGCGCTTATCCTTGAGCTTCTGGTCCTGGAACAGGCTCCCGTGCCCGAAGAGCCAGCCCGTCTCCTCCGCCATGTCCATTCTCTCCCGGAATGCCTCGATAACGTCGTCTATCGTCTCCCGAGGAGGAGTGTGTACATCGACTCGGTTGTACAGGGCCAAAGACGCCATTTCCGGGTGCACGTGGACGTCGATGAATCCCGGCATTATGGGTCGATCCCCGAAATCGTAGGTGGTGAAGTTTTGCCCGAGGGTTCCCAACACTGCGTCCCTAGGCCCCACCCCGGCAATCGTGTCTCCTTTCACCGCCACGGCATCTTGGTCCCGACTCGGCGATCCGGCCATCGTTATAAGCTGCCGAGATTTCAGCAGCAGTCCTTTATCCTCCGACGCCACAGGCCACCCCCTTCCCCGCCAAGACCGGCTCCCGTCCATTCGTAGCCGACTCCCGCGCCCTGTAGGGTGTCATAACCTCTTTGGCGAACAGCTTCAAAGACCGCATTGCGTCCTCGTGCCCTGGGCCGAAGTGCGTGAAGAGGGACAGGTGATCGAGACCCGCCCTGTCGAAGGCGTAGACCTTTTCCAGGACCTCGTCGGGGGTGCCCATCAGCAAGTTGTCGTAGACCTCCTGTTGGGTGGGGTCATCGTCGTTCGACTCGGGGGCCACGTAGGCCCTGGGGTTGGAGTTCTGGGTGTAGTCGTGCAGCCGGGTCCCGATGCGGTGGTTAATAATGACGTCACGCGTCTTGGCGAACGCCTCTTCCTTCGTCTCTGCAACGTAGTACATCCTCGACATCCCAACTCTCTGCTGCCCGCGCGCATGTCCCGACTCCTCCCTCCCCTGATGAAAAGCGTCACAGATCCGATGGATGTGGCTCATGGGACGCCGGAAGGGTGCATTGAATACGTTGTACCCCTTGCGGGCATAGTGCAGTGCCGTCGATTCGTGCATGCACCCGACCCAAACCGGGGGATGGGGGTCCTGCACGGGTCGGGGCCAGACATACGTGTTGTCGAAAGACCAGAATTTGCCCTTGTGCGCTATCCCTTCGTCCTCGCTGTGCCAGACCTTTTCCAGGATTTCCAGCGACTCGTCGAAGCGAGCCCGACTGTCGCCGAACTCCTGCTCGAAGCGGTCAAACTCGTACTTGTAGGCGCCCCTTGCTACGCCCAGCTCAAATTTGCCGTTTAGCATGTTATCAGTGGCGGCTATGTCCCCCGCCATCGACAGGGGGTGGTGGAATGGCAGGAGGACCACCGCAGTCCCGACGGTCGCGTTCTTCACGTATTGCCCGACCTGGGTGGCACCCAGCAGCGCGTTCGGGGCGGGGATGTAGTGGATCAGGTGGTGCTCCGGCACCCAGACGTTGTCGAATCCCAGATCATCGGCGAGAATCGCGAGCTCCAGCATGTTCTTGTACATGTCCAGGCCGCGCTGCTCTTCGTAGATCTGCATAAAGGAGAGGAACAGGCCGAATGTCATCATGGTCTATCTGTCCTTCAGGTGTTGCCCGTTTAGAAATTGCGGCGTCCGACTAGCGGACATTCGCCAAGCTCGGCAAACAATACCTTTGCCACGCCAAAACTGTCAATTCGTCTTGCGAAATCCTACGCCAGACACCTCAAAGGACTCCCCCCGTTATAGTCCTCCATCTCTGCGATGATTGGCCTCATCTCCAGCTTTTCGCCCCACTTCTGTCCCTTGATCTCTGAAAAGGCGCGGTGAATGTTGCCCACCAGCCGCTCCGAGTCATGCCATTCTGAGAACTCGCCAAGGTCCGCGCTTCGGGCTATCTCCAACGGCCCCGCGCCCGCGTCGAACCCCTCCCTGGCGACGTCCTGGACAAACTTGAGGTATGCCTCGGTGGGGTCGAAAAGCTCTGGGCCGCACACGGGCCCGTGGCCCGGGACTATGGTCTCGGGGCCCAGGGCTCTGAGCCTCTCAACGGCCTCCAGAGATCCTGCCACCGACCCCATGACAACAAACGGTGTCCCTTCGTTGAAAATCAGATCGCCGGAAAACAGCAGCTTTAGGTCGGGGAGCCACACCACGGTGTCGTTGGTCGTGTGGGCGGGGCCCATGAAGATAAGCTCAAGCCTCAAATCCTCGACGTACAGGGTCATTTTGTCCTGATAGGTCACCGCAGGGGCGGCCAATTCCAGGTTGCCCCAGTCCACGTTGGGGAACAGCATACCTATGGGGTTGTCGGGCTGGGGGAGTCCCGCTTCCAGTATGGCTTCCCGGCATAACTCGTGCGCAACAATGGTCGAATCAGGAAATAAATAGTTACCGTGGGTGTGGTCGCCGTGATGATGCGTGTTGATCAGAGTTTGAAGCGGCAGCTTGGTTACTCCCCGTATCGAATCGATAAAGGTACGCGTCCTGCGCTCGGTGAAGCAGGTGTCAATGACTGTCGCCCCCCTCCTCCCGACCACGAAACCCGCATTGTTCAACCCCCAGCTCCCGTCGGCTTGCAGATAACAGAAGATGCGATCAGCCACTTCCTTCACCTCTGGGCGTGGCAATTGACTGCTCTTTTCGATTAGGTCGATGCTCAAGGGGTCCCCTTTCTGGATTGCTCCTCGGCGCTGACTCGCTTGCCGTACCGAGGTTCCATATTATATGGTCACGCCGAAACATCCCGTTACCGCGCTCATCTAGCGCCCCGATATCAGGGCCCAAGGCACGGGAGACCAACATGAGACCGCTGGAAGGCATCAAGGTCGTTGAGTTAGGCATCTGGTTCGCAGGCCCGGCCGCCGGTATGCTCCTCGCCGAGTGTGGCGCCGACGTCATCAAGATCGAGCCCCTTGACGGCGGGGACCCCATCCGTGGACTCGACCTGGAGGAACGCTGGGGAGCCAAGACCCCACCCTTCAACTACATGGCGGAAATGGTGAACCGCGGCAAACGCAGCGCCGGCATCGACCTTCGCAAGCCCGAGGGCCAACAGCTAGTCTACCGTCTCGTCCAGACCGCCGACGTCTTCGTCACCAATGTCCGTCCCCAGGCTCTCGAACACCTGGAGATGACCCCCGAGACCATCACCGCCCTCAACCCCAGGCTTATCTACGGTCTACTCACCGGATTCGGACCCAAGGGCCCCGACAAGAACAAGCCCGCCTTCGACGAAGTGGGTTTCTGGGCCCGAGGCGGGTTCCTGTCTTTCATGGGAGAACCCGGCGGCCCACCGACCCACCTCCACGGCGCTATGGGAGACCTGACTACAGCCGTCTGCATGACCAATGCCATCGCCCTTGCCCTGTTTGCCAGGGAACGCACCGGCAAAGGCCAGATAGTCGAATCATCCCTTCTGTCCAGTGGAATGTGGGTGGCAGGCTACGACCTTCACCGCACCCTGTTCTCCGGCGAAGACGTACTGCGGGAGACCCGCACCTCCGCACCCAGCCCCCTATATAATACCTACCAGTGCGGTGATGGCCGCTGGGTCCAGTTTTCCATGCCACAAGGCGACCGTTACTGGGCCCCGACTTGCAGAGCCCTCGATATCCCGGACCTGGCCTCGGACCCCCGGTTCGACACCCACGGCAAGATGATGAAGAACCATATCGATGCCATCAAGCTCCTCGACGAGGCCATGGCCCGTCGCCCTCTCGCCGAGTGGGCCCCCCGATTCGATGAGCACCAGCTTGTCTGGGCCCAGGACGCCCGACTCTCGGAGGTGGTAGCTGATCCGCAGGTCGAGGCAAACAATTTCCTCGCTAATGTGGACCACCCGGGTCTCGGAGTTTACCCTGAAATCGGCGTGCCCTTCGCGCTGCGGGGCACGCCCACGCATCCCTCGGGGCCCGCGCCCGAGTGGGGCCAGCATACTGAAGAAGTGCTACGTGAACTCGACTATTCCTGGGACCAGATCATCGAGCTGAAAGACCGGTCCGTCATAGCCTGATACCGGAGTGAACTCAATGGAGGAGCAGAAATGAGTCAGGAAACGCTGATATACGAACTGAAGGAAGACGGAATCCTCTGGATCCGCTTCAATCGTCCCAGATCGCTCAACGCCGTCAACCGCACCTTTGCCAGGGAGCTCCGGGAGGCTGTGGAGCAGGCCGAGGCGGACCCCGACGTCAAGATAGTGATCCTTACCGGCGAGGGCCGGGCCTTCTGCGCGGGCGCCGACCTTAAAGAAGCGGCTGCCGGCATGCCCCCAGGCCAGGAAAAGCGCAGCACCCATAACCTGCAAACCGTGGCCCAGGTCCTGAGGGACATGCGAAAGGTCGCCATTGCCGCAGTCAACGGATACGCTCTGGGCGCGGGCTGTGAGATTGCCCTCGACTGCGACCTGGTGGTTGCGTCCGAAGAGGCCAAGTTCGGCTTTCCAGAAACGGGTGTCGGCGCTACGGTGACCGGTGCGGGCACATACCTGTTGCCCCAGGGAATCGGACTGGCCCGGGCCAAGGAACTGATCTTTCTCGGCGAGCACCTCCCGGCCGCCGAGGCCCAGAAACTTGGCATGGTCAACCGCGTCGTCCCCGCTGATAAGCTGGAGGAAGAGGCCACCGCCGTTGCACACAAGGTGCTTGAAAAGTCACCCATGGCCATTGCTCTGGCCAAGGCCGCGCTCAACGTAGGCGCAGAGTCGAACTTCGGCGCCGCCCTCACCTACGAGCGCGATTCCAGCATTGCCGCATCTTCCACCGGCGACATGGTGAATGCGGGCCAGGCATTCAAAGAGAAACGGCCTCCGAAGTTCCAGTAAGGGAGCGATTCAATGGACATGGAACTGGACGGCAAAGTGGCCGTCGTAACGGGCGGCAGCCTGGGAATCGGGAAGGCCGTGGCCCGGGAGCTGGCTAGGGAGGGCGCTCAGGTGGTTATCTGCGCCCGCCGACCCGGCCCATTGCAAGATGCAGCCTCCGATCTCGAGAAGGAGACCGGCAGCAAAGTCCTCGCCGTTGCCGCCGACACCACGAAGGCCGAGCAGGTGACCAACCTGTTCGATGTCACGATGTCCCGGCTCGGGAGGGTAGATATCCTGGTAAACAACGCCGCCGTCGTGGGTGGGCTGCTGCAAGGAGCCTTGGAAGAATCCTCGGAAGAGCTACTATCGGAAGACTTGGATACCAAGGTGGTGGGTTACTTTCGCACGGCCCAGGCAGTGGCGCCCCACATGAAACGGAAGGGATGGGGTCGGATAATCAATATCGGCGGGATGTCGGGGCGCTATGCCGGGGTGATAAGCGGAGTCCGCAACGCGGCTGTGGCCCACCTGACTAAGACCTTGTCGGGTCAACTGGCCCCTTACGGCATTACGGTCAATACGGTCCACCCAGGCACTGTTCGCACGGAAAGGACCGACTCCGATTACGAAGCAGAGTCCGCCGCCAGGGGCATCTCCAAGGCAGAAGTTGAACAGCGAGCCGCCGACGCCCAGGTAATAGGCCGTATAGTAGAGGCAAGCGAGATAGGCCACTTGGTATGCTTCCTCGCCTCTCCCAGGGCGGCTGCAATCACCGGGGAAGTCATCGCCGTGGATGGGGGTCGCGGGTCCGCCGTGTTTTTCTAACGCCTGTCAGGACGTTAGCCATAGGGGCGCGGGGAGAGTTGCCCCCATGCTTCAATAACGCGTCCCTTCTCGGCTCAGGACGTGATCAGGCCCTCCTGAGGCTGCGTCCAGGGCAGATTGTAGACGAACGAAGTCTGCGGCGCCCTTGGTATCGGCATCTCTCCGAAGGGCACGTCTATAAGCACCGGCCTCTCGAGTTCCAGCGCCTGGGGTACCAGTGTCTCCAACTCCAGCGGGTCCTCCGCCCTCATCCCGACAGCTCCGAACGACTCTGCAAATTTGACGAGGTCGGGGTTGTGCAAGTCGGTACCGTAGGTTCCGTTAAACCCCTCATCCAGGTCTCGGGCAACGTTGCCATATGAGTCGTTTCTGAAGATCACGGTTACCACGTTAATCCCGTACTTGATCGCCGTCGAAAGTTCGGACGCGTTAAACATGAACCCGCCGTCACCCGCCATGCACACCACCGGGCGGTCTGGGTTGGCCACCTTCACTCCCAGCGCGGTCGGGAAGGCATAGCCCAGGTTGAACGAGTAGCCGGAATCTATATAAGTCTTCGGGTGATTCACCTTCCAATGGGTGCGGGCGTAGTACCCAAACTGCGTGACGTCCCAAACTATGAAGGCGTCTTCCGGAACGCCTTTCTGCATCGCCTCCAGGACCGCGTACTGCGGCTCCTTCAGCCCAATGTCGTAGTACGATATCAGGCTGCGCGCCGCTCTGACCGCTTCCGCGGGCGAGGTTCGGTCACCCGCGCCAGCCTCCATCAGGTAGGGAAGCAGCGCCTCGATTGTGGCCCGGGCGTCGCCGTGCAAAGGTATCGTGTTGGCCTGGATCCTGGTAAGTTCCGTGTCGTCGATATTGATGTTTATCAACGTCGACGCCTCACCCGCCGGATTCCCCAGCGAAAAGTGCGCTCCGATTCCTATAACCACGTCCGCCGACTGCATCACCTCGAACAGTTGGTTCATTTCCTGCCTTTCGCCCCTGGGGCTGAAGCAGGAACCGTACGACAGTGGATGGTTGTCCGGGATGGTCCCCTTGCCTCCGCTGGAAGTTACTACCGGTATGTTTGTCGCCTCCGCCAGCTTGATCAGAGCTTCCTCCGCATCCGATCTCGCGACCCCGCCTCCGGCGAATATCAGGGGTATGGATGAGTGGGCTATGACTCCCGCAGCCTCCTTCAGGTCATCCGGGTTAGGCACGATGCGGGAGATGCGGGCAGGGTCGCGCAGCTTCACGTCTTCCCGTTCCACGCCAGCTTCCGGCGGCATTTCGATCAGGACGGGACGTGGGCGGCCCGTACGCATCTGCCTAAACGCCTCGAATACGGCATCCGGCACTTCCCGGGGCCTGCTCGCCTGCCGGTGCCATTTGGTCACAGGGCGCACAGCGTCGGCCTGATTTGATATCTCGTGAACCGCACCGAGGCCTTTGCCTATGGCGCCGCGCGGGATCTGACCCGCTATCAGGAGCACAGGCGAAGAGCGGGAGTATGCATTAGTCAGGCCGGATGCGGCGTTATAGAGCCCCACCCCCGGCACCACTATAACAACTCCAGGTTTTCCCGACGTGCGGGCGTAGCCATCGGCCATATACGTCGTTGCCTGCTCGTGCCTGGTGGTTATCATCCGGATATCCGGCTCGTCCCGCAACCCAGCGACAATCCCATACATCTGTATGCCCGGGATTCCGAATACAACCTCAACGCCTTCCCTTACCAGCGACTTGGCCAGGGCTTCACCCCCACTCATTTTGACCATGATTCACCTACTCAATCCGGTTCTGGGTAAGTTCTCGCCGGCAGGCCCTCTGGCCTCAGGCCGACAACAATAGCGGAATGAAGGTCTTTCGGGCCTCGGGGCTATAAACCTTCTACGACTACCATGTTGATGCTGGAAGACTTGGTTCGAATGTCGTCGAGCGCAGTGTAGTCGGGAGAGCTTAACCAAGCGTGGGTCTGCTCGACACAGCCGAACTCAAGCAAGGCGATGCGCTTAGGCATCCAGTCGCCAGAGATCACATCAAGCGCGCCGCCCCTGGCGACAAACTTGCCGCCGTGCCCCTCGACAGTAGCAGTCACTTTCTCTAGAAACTGTCCGTAGAGGCTTGCATCCATTACCTCGACATCAGTGATTACGTACGCTGACATGCCTTCCTCCTTCTTTCCGGTTCGGGGTCCGTTTGTACCCTATCCCCGGCCATCTTTTCACGTTAATGTGTTACTCAATGAATACAGGCAAGCTATTAAGTCTGACAAATCGCAGAGAATCGTTTGAGTAAGCCGACTGAACTTTCACGAGAGATCAACAGGACAAGTACCTCGCCCCCGGCCACCCCAACCCGTACACTTGCGAGAGACGGTCAAATCCCTGCTTCTGCTCTCATGCTATTATTGCCCCCATGATTACCAAGCTCGCCCACGTCTCCATCCTCGTCCCCGACCTTGACGAAGCGCTTGACTGGTACACCAATGTTCTCGGCTTGGAAAAGCGCGAGGACAACTCCTCAGTAGTGGCCGGATTCCGGTGGCTCACCGTGGCCCCCAAGGGCCAGACCGACCCCGAAATCGTCCTCTTCCTCCCCGGCCCCTTCCAGGCCGAGGAGGACCGCAAAATACTCCTGAGCCGTGTAGGGCAGGGCCCCATGTGGATGTTCCACACCGACGATTGCGCCAAGGAATACGAGAGACTATCGGGGCTTTGCGTCAAATTCCACCAGACCCCGGAGACAGTGCCCTGGGGAGTCCAGGCCGTTTTCGAAGACCTATACGGCAACCAGTTCGGCATCCTGGAGCCCGCCAACCTTTAGTCGCAATACCTCGCACTCAAGAGCAACCTACTAGGAGGAAACCCCAATGGCCCGACCAACTCAGATGAGCGTCCTCGTGCCCACCCACTTCCTCGGTGACCTACCCGCTCCCGCCGACTTCATCAAATGGTTCCAGGCTGCAGAAGAGCTCGGATTCTCCTCAATCTGGATTCTCGACCGCATCTACAGTCCATCCAAAGTCCCCGACGCCATGACCATGCTCGCATGGGCCAGCGCCGTCACATCAAGGGTCAGGCTGGGCACCGCGGTCCTTCTGCTTCCTCATCGACACCCCATTCTCCTCGCCAAGGAAGTCTCCACCCTCGACTACATCTCCGGCGGGCGCTTGGACCTCGGCATCGGCCTCGGAGGCCGGGAGATCGAGTTCCAGTCCCTAGGCATGAAGCTCGAAGAGAGACTTAAGCGCTTCCGCGACAACCTCGCCGCCATGCGGGCAATCTGGTCGGGACCCGACGCTGCTTTCGAAGGCCGGTTTGTGAACTTTAGCAACGTGAACATCGAGCCTCGGCCGGTCCAGAAGGAAAACCTGCCCATCTGGATTGGCGGTGAGGCCGACGGCGTACTCAAGCGCACAGCGGAGCTCGCCGACGGCTGGATCGGAGGCGCCCGCAACACCCCCGAAATCCTCGCTGAGAAGATCAGCAAGATAAAGGCCTTTGCAAGGGAGAGGGGTCGGGACCCCGACTCCCTCGGCTACGCCAGTCTCGAATACATGACCATCGACGAAGACGTGGAAAAGGCTCGCGCCAGGAACCGGGGCTTGGCCACGTCCGTCTACGGCCCCGCCTTCGACTCCGACACCTACACCACCTTCGGAGACTTGAACACGTGCGTCGCCCGTCTCCAAACCGTGGTAGACGCCGGCTGCAACGAGATCATAATCTCACCCCCCGACCTGGACATCGCCCATCTCACCCGCCTAGCCAAGGAAGTCGTTCCTGCGGTGAAGGTGTAAGTACCTCTCAACCTGATGATTGGGACCACATATTTTGAAGATTTACACCATAGGTTTCACAAAGATTGCCGCTTCCGGGTTCTTCAATCTCCTGCGGAAGTCAGGGGCCAAACGTCTCGTCGACGTCCGGCTCAACAACGTCTCGCAGCTGGCCGGTTTTGCCAAGAAGAATGACTTGGAATATTTCCTGAACAATATCTGCGACATGGACTACGTCCATCTCCCCGCACTCGCCCCGACCAAGGAAATGTTGGACGGCTACAGGAACCAACACCACGACTGGGACCGGTACCAGCGTGAGTTCCTCGCCCTGATGCAAGAGCGCCGCATCGAGAAGACGATCCCGAAGAGGACCATAGCCAACGCCTGCCTACTGTGCAGCGAAGACAAGCCCGACCAGTGCCACCGCCGCCTCGTCGCAGAGTACCTTAACCGCCATTGGGGCAACCTCGAAATCGTACATCTCGGCCAATAGCCGACTCTTTAATCCCAACAAAAGAAGCGGCCCCGACAATGTCGGGGCCGCTCCTTTTTGAGTCTATTTTGCTAACGGTCTAGTGATCGTAGGGCTGGAAGTTCTGGGTCGTCGAGGCTGCCCAGCGGTCGGTGATCACGTTTACGATGGCCGGCTTGCCGGAGTCGAAGGCCCGCTGCAGAGCGGGTTTCAGTTCTTCCGGCTTCGTGACGTACTCGCCGTGAGCGCCGAGGGCCTCGCCTAGCTTGTCGTATCGCTGCTCGAACCCGAGCTCGATGCCCGTTCTGAGAACGTCGTCGCCCTTTCGTCCCGAGGCCCAACCGCCGTTCACGTTCACCACACACACCAGCGGGATGTTGTGTCTCACCGCCGTGTCTATGTTGATGGCGTTGATCCCGAAGGAGCCGTCGCCGTGAATTACCAGTGTCTTCTTGTCCGGCTTCGCGAGTGCCGATGCCAGACCGAACGGAAGCCCGACACCCATGCACCCCGATGCACCGGAGTTTATCCTGTGTCCCGGGTAGTAGGTCGGTATGGTCTGCCGCCCGAAGTTCAGGGTTTCGTGTCCGTCGACTACCAGCATGGCGTCCCTCGGCAGGAACTCCCTGATCTCTTTCATCATTCTCAGCGGGTGCATCGGCATCTGGTCCGAGTTCAGCATCGGCTGGCTGCGCTCATTGTTTGCCGCATCCTTCGCCTGGAGCCGGGAGATCCAGTCGGAGCTCTTCTTGTTGGCGAATTTCTGTTCCTTGGCCTCCTCGGTGAGCTGCCGGAGCACCATCTTGGCATCCCCGACGATTCCCACGTCCGCCGCCTTGTTGTGCCCGATCTCTTCCCTGTCCGTGTTCACCTGGATAGTCTTCAGGTCCGCCGCAAACCGCGGGGCCTGCAGGTACTGCCATATCCAGTTGATCCTGGTGCCTACCACCAAAGCGACATCGGCTTCCCTGAACGCCATCGAGCGGGCGGCGGGGAAGGAGAGGTCGTTGTCTTCGGGGATCACGCCCCGGGACTGTGGTGTCGTGTAGAAGGGGATGCCTGTGGCTTCCACGAAGTCCTGTATCTCTTTCGATGCCTTCGACCACATCACACCTGTTCCCGACAGGACCAAGGGCCTCTCGGCCTTCGACAGAAGCTCGATTGCTCGCTTAACCTCGTCCGGGTCACCGAGGATTCGGGCGTCGGTCCTGGAGTTGACCGGGAACTGTACGTTCGCCTCGTCCACCCGCTCGTGGAGCACGTCGCCGGGAAGGTCCAAGTACACGGGCCCCGGCCTGTTGCCCCAAGCCTTGCGGAACGCGAAGCTCACCAGTTCGGGCATCCTCTCCGCCTTGTTTACCTGCCCCGACCACTTGGTGATGGGCCGGAATATGCTCACCTGGTCGATCTCCTGGAAGTCCTCCCAGCCGGTCAGGCTGGAGTTGCTGGACCCGCCCAGCGCCACTATCGGGCAAGCGTCCGTGAAGGCGGTGACCACTCCGGTCACCAGGTTAGTGGCCCCTGGGCCCGAGCAAGCTGCGCACACACCCGTTTCTCCGGTAGCCCTGCTCCATGCATGGGCCATCATCGCTGCGGCCTGCTCGTGCCGCGTGTCATATAGCTTGATACCCTCTTTCTCGGCGTCCAGATAGAAGTTGTCCATCGGTCCGCCCGAAAGGAAGAAGAGGTGGGTTACGCCTTCGTGCCTTAGTGACTTTGCCAGAAGCCTGTTGCCTGAAATATCGGCCATTGTTTCCTCCCTGGAATATACTGCCCGGTCACCGAGGCGCCTTACACCCGATGCCTTTAAAGTCGAAACTGAGGGGTTAGCGCGGCAATCTGCTTTGAATACAGTTGCTCGAAATCTGGCCCCCGCTACGGTCGGCTGAATTATAGGCGCGACGATTACAAGCGTCAACGCGGACGCTTATAGCTCCATTTCCTTCAAGTCCGCCGACACTTTGAGTGGGGCATCCGTGACCGACTGAATCTCCTCGACGCTCAGCCCAGGAGCGTGCTCCGTCAACGTAAGCCCATCCTCCCCAACTTCTATCACCGCCATGTCGGTTATTATCATGTTCACGCATCGGACTGCCGTCAGCGGTGAGGTGCATTCCCTGACGATTTTCGGGGTGCCCTTCTTGTCTGTGTGCTCCATCGCCGCTATCACCCTCTTCGCCCCCGCCACGATGTCCATCGCACCGCCAATGCCGCCTATGAGCCGGCCGGGTCTCAGCCAGTTTGCCAAGTCTCCCTTTTCCGACACCTGCATCGCCCCAAGCACCGTGATGTCCAGGTATCCTCCCCTCACTATCGTGAACGCCTCTACAGTGTCAAATACACTCATCCCCGGCAGCGCCGTCACGAAGCCCCCACCGGCGTTGGTCATGTGTATGTCTTCTTCGCCTTCCGGCGGCGAACCCCCAAACCCGACCGCCCCGTTCTCTGTATGGAACCACACAGTCCGGCCCTCCGGTATGTAGTTGGCTGCCAGCGTCGGAATCCCGATACCAAGGTTAACCACATCCCCGTCCCGGAACTCCTTGGCCACTCTGAGAGCTATGGCCTCGCGGTCTAGCCTGAACATCCGCTACTTTCCCCTCAGGTCCCTGGGCCTGCGAACTATCCTGTCCACGTAAATGCCGGGGGTCACGATCCGGTCGGGGTCCAGCTCCCCTACCTCGACTATCTCGTCCACCTCGGCAATCGTGACCCGGGCTGCCGTCGCCGAGATTACATTGAAATGCCTCATGTTGCCTCGGTAGATCAGGTTCCCTGCTTTGTCCGCACAGTGCGCCCGAATCAGCGAGAAGTCTGCCTTAATGGCGTGCTCCAGGATGTATTCCACCCCGTCTATCGTCCTCGTCTCCTTACCCTCGGCCACCACCGTCCCAACACCCACCGGCGACCAGAAAGCCGCTATCCCTGCGCCTCCGGCGCGGATCCGCTCAGCCAATATCCCCTGCGGGTTCATCTCTATCTCTATTGTCCCCGCTTTCACCCCATCCTCTAGAGGGTTCGGTTGCGGCGCCCCCGGAGCTATTGGGTACGACACTATCGCCTTCGACACCTGTCCGTTCTCCACCAGTACGCCGGGGTCTATCCGCAATGCCTTTCGTTTAGCTCCGAACACCACCCCTATACCCGCCGTGTTCCCGACTATGGTCAATTCCCGCGCCCCGTGGTCCCTGAGCGCTCTCAGCAAGAGCATTGGCATCCCGCCAGGCCCACCGAAGTGCCCGATGATAACCATCGCCCCGTCGGGTATGTCAGCTACCGCCTCAGCGAAGGTCACGAAGGCCTTGTCGGTGCGGGACCTGCCCCGGAGCTTGGCCAGGGTCAAATCTGGACCTCTTTCAACTTTTCGCTGACATTCAGCCGGGCACCGGTAACCGACTGCACTTCCTCGGCGCTGTAGCCTGGGGCCGTTTCCAGCAACAGGAATCCTTCCTCCGTGACTTCCACCACAGCCAAGTCAGTGACCACCAGGTTGACGCAGCCCACACCGGTCAGGAGGTATTCGCACTCTTCCACCAGCTTTGGAGTTCCGTCTCGGGTTGTGTGCTCCATGGCCACTATCAACTTCTTGGCTCCTGTCACCAGCTCCATCGCCCCGCCTATGTTCCCCGAGCCTCGACCCGGCAGTATCCAGTTCGCCAGGTCCCCCTTTTCCGAGACCTGGAATGCGCCCAGCACCGTTATGTCTACGTGCCCGCCCCTGATCATGTTAAAGGCATCCGCGGAACTGAAGAAGGAGATACCCGGCGTAGCGGTTATGAACTGAGTCCCGGCGTTGATCAGGTTGGGGTCTCGCTCATCGGGCCCCGCCAGCGGACCGTATCCCAGCACCCCGTTCTCCGAATGCAGCCACACCTTCCGGCCTTCCGGCAAGAAGTTGGAGCACAGGGTCGGGATCCCCGCGCCAAGGTTCACGATATCCCCGTCCTTGAACTCCCGAGCCACCCGGAGTGCAATGGTCGTCCTGTCGAGCTTCTGTTTCATCTCAGCCAACCCTGACCCTCGATTCCGGCACGTGCACCACCCTTTGCACGTACACTCCGGGTGTCACTATCTCCTCAGGATCAAGCTCCCCGATCTCCACCACCTCCTCCGCCTCCACGATTGTTATGCGCGCCGCCGCGGCCATTATCGGGTTAAAGTTACGGGAGGTGCCCTTGTACACCAGGTTTCCCATCCTGTCTGCCTTATGGGCGTGTATAAGCGCAAAGTCCCCACGCAATGGCGGCTCCAGGATGTACTCCTCCCCATCAAACACCCGTTTCTCCTTGCCTTCCTCCACCACCGTCCCGACCCCGACCCGCGTGTAGAATCCCCCCAGCCCCGCCGCCGCAATCCTCATTCTCTCTGTCATCGTACCCTGCGGCAGCGCCTCAACTTCGGCTTTCCCCTCCTTCAGCAGCGACTCGAACGGTGACGGGCTTGAAGGCGATGGCGACACCGGAAATGACGATATCCCCTTCGCCACCTGGCCGTTACTCACCAACACCGACACGTCTGCGAAGCCCCTCGGCCTGTCCACCTTCGGCGACGGAGGTCCCACCCCCATGCTGTTGCTCACGATGGTCAGGTTTCTGGCGCCGTGGTCTCTCAGCGCAACAAGCAGGTGGCCTGGGTGTCCACCTATGCTGCTGAATCCGCCGATCAGCACAGTAGCGCCGTCCGGGATGTCGGCGACTGCGGATTTGGCGTCTGGATATACTTTGTCGACAGGCATGGCGGTTCGTTAGTGAGAGATTTTAGCACGCCCAAACCACATCGTAACACCGACATCACGACACCTCATCAACCCAATTAATCCCAGGCCTGTCGCAGAGCAACCAGCCAAATCAGACATGTCTGACCATTTATCCACGCTCCCGTTGACATACCCCCCCACCCCTCCCTACGATTACATCCGTACCGACCACACCACACCAGCGCAACCACTCCCGAATCTGAAGGATCCCGCCAATGACCACCAAGATCATAGACGCCGACAGTCACATTCTCGAACCTCCCGACCTTTGGCTCCAATACCTCGAACCCGAGCTGAAGGAACGCGCCATGCGCATAAAGACCGACGCACAGGGACTGGAATACCTGGAAGTCGATGGCAAGCCCGCCTCCGGCGTTCGAGGGGGTATGCTCGCCAACATAGCAGGAGCTGGACGCACTGACTTGGAGCATTTCCTCACTCCCGGCGCTGTTCCATATGAAGAGGCCCGCGCCGACGCTCCAGCCTCAGGAGACCCCGACGCGCGGGTCAAATGGCTGGACTCGGAAGGCTCTGACATGACCCTCCTGTACCCCTCTCTTGGGCTCGACTGGCCCCAGGACTGCCGAGACCCCATCCTGTCTGCCGCCTATACCAGGGCATACAACAACTGGCTGATCGACTTCTGTTCCGGCCATCCAGACCGCCTCCTCCCAGTCGCACATGTTTCCCTGTTGGACGTGGAGGAAGGCGTAAAGGAGCTTGTCAGGACCGAGGCCAAGGGCATGAAGGGCGCCTACCCGCCAGTCGTACCGTTCAACGGCATCCCCTACGGCGAACCGCACTATGACCGTTTCTGGGGCACGGCCGAAGACCTGGGCGTACCCATAAGTCTTCACGTCACCGGCAACGTCCACGGTGTCGGGGGCGACCTCTATCCCCGGGCATATACTGCTCCATTCTGGTGGTTTCTCGTCACGGACATGGGCGACGTTCTAATCGCTTTCACCAGTCTCTTCCAGGGCGGCCTATTTGAAAGATTCCCCGAGCTGAAGATCGCTGTTGTCGAGACAGGCTCGGGCTGGCTGCCATACTGGCTTGACAGGATGGACGGCTTCTACGACAAAATAGGCTTCACCACGCCTCTCAAGATGCGCCCCTCCGAGTATTTCAAGCGCCAATGCTGGATCGTCGTAGACCCTGATGAAAGGACCGCTGCTTACACTATCAACTTCGTCGGGGCCGACCGATTCATGTGGGGATCCGACTACCCTCACACCGAGGGCGAGGCCGGGGCCTTGGACGAGCTAATGGAAAACATCGCCTCCCTGCCGGAGGATACCCAGGCCCAAGTCTTGGGCGATAATGCCGCAGAGCTATACGGGTTGAACTAGCGCGCACCCCTTGTTTTATGAATATCCTAATCTGCAGCGACGGCTTCCCAGCCGTAGTCAGTTCCCTGCAAAAGTACCTCCCGTCCGACGACATTATCCCCTCCGCCATCCATGACCTGCCGCGCCATCTTCCCAGTGCCGACGTTATCATCCCGGCAATGCACCGCATCGGCCCTGAGGTCATGGACGCCACGCAGGCTCGCCTGATTAACCAGTTCGGCATTGGCCTGGAGGGCGTGGACATAGATGCAGCCACCGACCGGGGCATTTACGTCGCCAACGTTCCTGGCTCCCTGGCCACGGGCAACGCTATCTCGGTGGCAGAACTCGCCATCTTTCTGATGCTTGCCCTCGCCCGGAAATATCCCCAGGCACACACCTGTCTTCAGGCCGGCGTCTGGGGCCAACCGCAAGGCATGAGTCTGCGACGCAAGACCGTCGGCATCCTGGGGATGGGGACTATAGGCAAAGCCCTGGCCCACCGTCTAAAACCATTCGAGGTCACCCTCTTAGGCATCAAGCGCGACCCCACCACCGGCATCGACCACGGCCTCAACCTGGAATTCCTCGGCGGCCCTTCCGATTTGCCCAGCGTCCTCTCCCGTTCCGACTTCCTCATCCTCGCCCTCCCCCTCACCCCCGAGACCCGCTCCATCATCGGCAGGAACGAGTTTGAGCAGATGAAAAGCGGCGCTTACATAATCAATGTCGGGCGAGGGGCCGTCATTGAGCACGATGCTCTGGTCGACGCCCTGGCCTCGGGTCATATAGCAGGCGCGGGCCTAGACGTCTTTTGGCAAGAACCAATTGACCCCTCGGACCCCATTTTTGACTACAACGTAATCGCTACACCCCACGTCGCCGGTGTCACTGACACTTCTTACGACGAGATCGCCAAGGGGCTTGCAGACAACGTCGAGCGTATCCGCTCGGGGCTTCCACCTATCAACTGCGTAAACCTGTCCGGCATTTCCGGTTAAGGCACCAACACTTCGTCTTTCCACCCATCTTCCGTCTTAGTGTAGCGGTGCCGGTCGTGAAGCCGCCCCTCCCCCGAGTGCCAGGTCTCGATCTGCTCCGGTACCACGTGCACTCCCTTCAGGGACTCAGGCAGAGGGATGTCATCCTTGTCGGGATACCGCTTTTCCAACTCCTCAATTCCCGCAACCAGATGCTCCCGGGACGGTACAACGGTTGTCTGCGGTTCGAAGGTCGGGTAGTACATCTCCAGCAGCTTGGACCCGTGGCTCTTATAGTTCCAGAACCGGCGCGACTCCTCTTCTTCCATCGGTGCCATCCGACCCCTGACCCGATACTGCCGAGACACCGTAGGCCAGTAGATTAGAAGCTCGAACCCCCTCCCCGACTCCAGTTCCGCCCATTTCACGCTCAGGCCGTTTAGCAGCAGCCCAAATCCTCGCTGATCGACGTCCCGGAGCGAAATCGCCCGCACCGCCCCACCCCCGTCCTCCGACACTGTAGCCAAAAAGCAAACGTTCGCATTCAAATCCCCCCTCTCCCGCGCCTTCTCCCTCTCCGAAACAATCTCATCTATCGGGTCCAAAATATCCTCTCTCGCCTAAAGGAATTCTTGGGATTTTGTATAGTCATTCAACTAAGGCATAGATTGAGTAGTTATTCAACCTTATAGTACACTGTGTCGAAAAGTTTGTCCGTGTACGATAGGTTTATTTTCTAATACCCTCGTGGGGCTTAAACACTCAATGGGAGAGAACTCTAGGGAACTTACCGGTTCGGAGGTTCAGGACGAAATGATGCCTCTTGAACATCCGAATGATGCGTCGTTCACTGCGCCTTGCAGTAGCAGTGAGTTGACCCAACTAGAAACTTTCACGCTAGAAAGACAAAACGACGAACCTTGGTTTTTTGACCTAAAGGACGATAAGCCTGTTTTCAGGATCCCTCTAGCATCCACTGCGGAATTTTGGGACGATCCAGAACCACTTGCAGAGTACGACCCTGATCTAAGTGAGCCCCTCTATCCTGAAGACACATCTACGGGTCTGTCACGCACTCTAAGAATAGGTGCATTCATATCTACAATAGAACAACTAACTGAGAGTCAACGGCAGTTGGTTACAGGATTCTTAGAGGAATTTTTCACGAATCAATTGAGGAATTGGCTGAGGTGGTTGTACATGAAAGACTGGAATGGAACCAGTCTTATATTGTTTCTGGAGTTTCACCGTGAATACTGGTTGGAAACCTCAGCATGGTGGGAACTTACTTTCTGGTCTACAGATCGACATAGATGGATTTCGCGACTCACTCCTTATGCACTGAGTCGCGATGAAATGTATGACCTCATACAATGTAGAATTGACTTCACTCCCTCCGAGGTGATTGATTGGTCTTGGCTTGACGATTGGAATAGCCGCCAAATGTGGATGCACGGATTCTATTCTTTCGCGAAATTTGCCCTATTTCGCTCGAAAATTCACCCCGGGGAGTCTTGGACGCAACACATCAACTTGGGACAACATAGACAGTATGTAGTAGCCGGTTTTTCCGAAAACGCTCCAGAAGCTTTGTTTGCATCAGGTGACTGGTATGACCTTACTGAATGGGAAGACGGGCTTAGTTAATATCTAATGAGCAGGTGGTCAGATGATCAAACTCTATCAAGAAAGTGTTGAGATGCCAGGCATTAACTGTCTAGTGACACGCAAAAAGAAACACAACGGTCAGCGAGGTGTTGTCGTCGGGCACCGAGGAGAAGGTGAGAACGTCCAAATCAGAGTGGCATGGGGTAGCAGTAGAATTGCTGAATGGCACACAATGGAGGAGCTGAGAAACGGATTCCGCTCAGGAGACATTGTCCAGGATTGCCCTAGATCCAATGTCAGAAAACCCTTAGGAACAGGTACAGTCTTAAACCACCGTAGGCTTGCATCCCGAGACCAAGTGCTCGTGGAAATCCACAGAACCGGCGAAAGTCGCTGGCTACCTTACGAACATCTGGTGCGTATCAGGGATGCTCGGCTGAAATTCAAACGTGCTAATGGATTGAAGAGCGATAGCGCCGAACGCTTTCGCCTTAAGATCTTGGCATACACCCTCGAATCTTGGAACCAGATGACAGGTGCCCTCGGCCGTTTCGATGTTGATCCGCTGCCACATCAGATCGACTTGGTCCACCGAATAATGTCCTCCGATCAGGCAAACTGGCTCATCGCAGACGATGTGGGATTGGGAAAAACCATTGAGGTTGGCCTGCTATTGGCTGCTATGAAACGCCGACGCCAAGCCCGCCGAGTTCTCGTGATCTGTCCATCTGGTTTGGTGAGGCAGTGGCAAGACGAAATGCGGTACAAATTCCATGAGGATTTCGAGATATACGGCCCTGGCAATGACTTCAACATAAATCACGTTTCTCAGTGGGTGGGCCGTGATAAGGTTATAGCGTCAATTGATTTGGCAAAAATTGAAAATCATAAGCTGAAGTTCAAGGATGCCGGAGATTGGGATATCATTGTTTTCGACGAGGCCCATCGCTTAAGCAAAAAAGAGCATCAGGCCACAACACAACGTTACCTATTGGCTCAGGCGCTCCAGCCATTGACTGATTCCCTGATCTTTCTGACTGGAACTCCTCATCAAGGCGACACTCTTCAATTCTTCAATCTCCTATCCTTGCTGCGGCCTGACTTGAGGCGTCGGTTTGCCAATATCTTCCTTGATCAAGCAGTGGTTTCGGAAGTAGTACTAAGAAATCAAAAGAGTCAGGTAACAGATGCAAAAGGGGAATTTTTGTTCCGTGGACAGGATACTCGATTAGTAGGAGTGCCATTGTCAGATGACGCTCGAGAGTTCAATAAACGACTTCAGAGCTATTTAAGGTACGGTTACGATGCGGCGCGTGTAGGAGGCGATACAGGACGCGCAATCGGATTCGTAATGACTGTCTATCGTAAGCTTACCTCTTCTAGCATAGTTGCAATTGAAGCAGCTCTAAGACGCCGAATGGAACGCTTAGATGGCAGTAAGACAACCCATCAACCCACTCCACTGGGGCCTGACTTCTCGGATTGGGCGGACGCATTCCAAGATGGCACGGACGGACGCGATGATATAGCAGATATCGCCGATACCCTCATGACCCCTTCTACCATGTCCACTCCATTCTTTAGTGATGAAAGGGCTAGGATTGAATCACTCCTCGACATAGCTGATAATGTCAGACAAAATGACCTAAAGATGCAGGAATTCATTTCAGCGATCGTTCGTCCCCTATTGGAGGAACGTAAAAAGCTACTGATATTTACCGAATATCGGGCCACTCAGCAGCACCTTATTGAAACTCTAAAAAGTCAGTTTCCTAGTTGTGCTGTCTCACAAATAAACGGCAGCATGTCCTTGAATGAAAAACATGACAATATTGCCAGCTTTAATGATGATGCTCAGTTCATGGTCTCCACTGAGGCAGGTGGCGAAGGTATAAACCTGCACGAACGATGTCATGTATTGGTCAACTATGATCTTCCTTGGAACCCTACTCGTCTCGTACAGCGGTCAGGGCGATTGTATCGCTACGGTCAGCAGGAAAGAGTTATCGTTTTCAATTTGATGGTGGATGATGGTTTCGACAGCAGAGCATTGGGGCTGATGTTAGATCGCGTACACAGCATTGCACATGACATGGCAAGTGTTAGCTCTGAATATCAAGAAGGTCTGCAAACCGAGATATTGGGGGAACTGTTGGAGCGTATTGACCTTGCTTCTATTCTTGCTGATAACAAAGATATGGATATAAGCCATACCGACGAGGAGATTGAAGATGCAATTGAACGCGCAAAAGAAGCGAGGCGACAACAGAAGAAACTGTTCTCAAAAATAGAAGGCTATGACCCAAATACAACCGTATTACATGAATTCGGCCCAGAGGAGATTCGCGCATTCCTTGAAGGTATCCTTCCTCACAAGGAAGTGAAAGTCAGAGGCCGTCGCTACGCTGGTAGAGTCTTGGAGTTACAACTGCCCGAAGAAATGCGTGGAAGGTTTTCTGAGTTCCCGGAAGGAGCAACTGTCGTGGACATTACGGTTGATCGTCAACTAGCGGTACGCAATCCTAAACTTGTGCCGATGGACTTCGCCAGTCCATTCTTTTTAGAACTTATCGAGTTTGCCAAATCCCCAGAATTCGACGGGGAATATGCCCGAATTGCCGGCCCGGAAGCCGGCAGTCTAGCTTTATATAAGTTACGCTGGCAGAACGATCAGGGTAGGCCTAGATGGGAAACAGTAATCCCTATATTCCTGTCGACTAACAGCAAATCAGCCTTGGCAAACCCGGGATTCTTCGGTTCTCTACTCCTTGGTTCACCAGAAGCGCCTTTGGAAGAATTCGCAATTAACCCTGAGGAAAGGGCTGAACGCATCAATCGTTTGGATGCCCGTGCTGATTACGAATTAGAAAGGCGATGCTCTGCCTTTCGACACCCTAACGGAGTCAATTTACTGGCGACTGCCGATATAGTTCCAACACAACTTTGAGCAAATCTCAAATCCATAGGACCTCTCATCATTGGACACCACCCCCATCCCCGTGTATCATATGTCTAGTAGAAATTAATATATCACCTCCAGGACATCGACCCATCACCACTACCCGCAAGCATTCCGGCCCCTCCGGTCGTCCCCGATATGACAGGAATCGTCCCCGTACCCACTCCCCTCAGCCCAACAGGCGTGAGTTAAACGGAGCCCCACCCCCCACCCCTCGCTTTGAAGGCCCGTCCGGACTGTTCGGCAACATTCCCGTCTCCGCACCGATACTCCGCGCCCTATCCGAAATGGGATACACCAGTCCCACCCCCATCCAGGAAAAGACGGCGCCTCTTCTCTTTGAGCGTAAAGACCTCGTGGGTCAGGCACAGACCGGAAGCGGTAAGACAACCGCCTTTGGCCTTCCCATGATTGAGGCCGTGGACCCGTCCCTCTCTCAAATTCAGGGTCTTGTCCTCGTCCCGACCCGTGAACTCGCCCTTCAGGTCACGGGCGAAGTCAACCGGCTCGCAGCGTACGCCGGAATTCATGTGGTGCCAATCTACGGCGGCGAACCTATTGCACGGCAGTTCCGATCCCTTGAAAGAGGCGCCCATATCATTGTCGGCACCCCGGGCCGGGTCATCGACCATCTGACTCGCGGCACCATCGACCTCTCTCAGGTCAGGTTCGCCGTCCTCGACGAAGCCGACGAGATGCTTGACATTGGCTTCGCCCAGGACATGATCAAGATCCTCCGTCGCACTCCCCGGGCCCGACAGACTGCCCTATTCTCCGCCACGGTTCCCACCTTTATCCGCCGCCTCATTTATTATCATCTAAAGGACCCCGTCTGGGTCCGTATCGGCGAGGCCATTGAGACCGTCCCCGAGACCGAACAGCTCTACTGCGAGGTCGCCGAGCGGGACAAATTGGCCGGCCTCCTGGAAGTCCTTGGAGACCCCGACACCCAGGACCAGTCCATCATCTTCTGTCGAATGCAGACCCGTGTTGATCGCCTTGCCAATGAGCTTAGCCGACGCGGCTACGATTGCCGGGGCATCCACGGCGGATTGCCACAGGGCGAGCGGGACTCGGTAATGCGAGGCTTTCGCCAAGGTCGGCCCAAGCTTCTCGTTGCCACCAATGTAGCCGCCCGGGGCTTGGACGTTCCCTCCATCAAGTGCGTCATCAATTTCGACATGCCTGACAACGTCGAAGACTACGTCCACCGCATCGGCCGCACCAGCCGCATGGGTCGGCCCGGCACCGCAGTCACCCTGGTCAGCGAGTGGAACCTCGAGGCCTTCGACCTCATCAAGGAGAAGATGGGCGACCATCTGACCGAGCGCCAGCTAAGCCTCTACTAACCCCCTCCGCGCTCCAGAGGCTTATTCCCCACTTCTCCCTCCACCCTGTCCGTAATTCCTGCTGAGGCAGTTATCCGTCCCCTCCAGTTTCCACCTTCACCCGGCTCGCGCTTATCGTCGCCCCAGCCGTGGCTAGAATTGTTATGTAGAACACCCCACCCACCACCGCCCCGATAACCAGGACTCCCGTCCCTCCCGAAATCACGCTAGTCACAGATGCCAGTACTATTATGACTATCGCTGCTATGGCAGCCAGCAGCAGCCATAGCACTAACCCGAACGCCAAGCCCGCCACCAACGCCGATTCCGGCCTTTTCTCCCATCTTCCAATTCCGATGAAACCACCCACGAACGGCCCGATGGGCCCGCTCACGAAGTGGACCACTGGAATAATCAACAGCAGCACGGTCACTGCCAATGCCATTAGAACTCCGCTGATCAGCTGCATGAGTTGATGTTCTTTCCTCAGTTACCGGGACCCGAGACCAGTGCCCCCACCGCTATCGAGTCCAGCCCCGCGTCGATCTGGTCCCAATGCTCTCCACTATCCCCGCTCACGTAGAGCTTTCCGGAGTCGGTACCGGCATAGACTCGGATGGGATCGTGAGGGTCCCACTCATATGCGATTACCATGTCGTCATCTGCGCCGATGTCCAGCTGTGACCAGCTTTCTCCCGCATCCGTCGAGAGATAGGCTCGCGCCCCCGACCTTCGGCCTGCATTGTCCGATACCGACACCAGCACTCTCCGATGGTCTTCCGGCGCCGCCGACACGGGCACCGAATACCGGTTCGCCAGCCCCGAGTTAACCAGCCGCCACGAGTCGCCTCCATCGTCGCTTCTGTAGGGGCCGTTTGCAGTCGCCGTGTAAATGGTTTCAGGCCGGCTCTCACTTATGTAGATCGTATGAATGTCCGGGTCCGTACCCCCGAGCTGCTCCCACGTCGCGCCCCCGTCCCGGCTCCTTACGATTCCACCAACCTCGATTCCAGCATATATCGAGTCACGGTCTCCGGGTCGGATCCTTAATTCCCGCACGTGGGACTTCCGCGACCCGTGGAACCCCCACTGCGCCGCTTCCGGCATACCCGCAAAGCCTCGGCACTCCTCCCAAGACTCGCCGCCGTCGATGGAGCGGTAGAGGGCCGCGGGCTCAGCGCCCGCGTATATCAAGTCCCCGTCCTCGGGGTCGACGACCACACTGTGTGCAAACGCCTCGGGGTAGGACTTCAACTCGTGCCACGTGGCCCCGCCGTCATCGCTCCGCCACAGCCCCGACTCATACGCCGCCAAATACACGCGTCCCGCCGAAGACCCTGATACTGATACCCGGGCCGCAGCATGGTCCAGCGTCAGCGCTCCAACCCTATTCACTTCTCCGCCGTTCCTGCTGACGTCCAGCGCCCGGACCCCATTGTGAGTCCCTATGTAAAGCCTCGTAGTATTTTTCATCATTGGCCCTCCTCTCATCTTAGCTCACGTCCTCTGAGCTGTATTAGACCTTCGCGGCCTGGGGCATGGGCCTCGCCGCCTGCATGGTCACTATCCCCACTGCATAGATCACTATCACTACCATGAACCCGATGGCATAGCTGCCTCGGAGGTCGTACACCGACCCCATCAGCAGCGGCCCCAGCAGCGATGAGGATACCGTAGCCAGCGTCACGAGACCATATATCGTCCCGAAGTTCTTCATCCCCACCGTGTCCTGCACAAGAAGGGGCATCGCCGACCCCATACCGCCGAACCCCAACCCCAGTATCGGCGCAAATACGTACAGAGCCGGCGAGCCCGGCAGCGTAATCAGCGCCCCCAGGCATATACACTGTATGAACAGGCTCAGCCCCAGCACTTTCCGGGAAGCAATCCGTTCCGTTAGGTAGCCGAAGGAGACCTTGCCCGCCATCCCGAATATCGCCATTAGGCTCAGGAACAAGGTAGCCCGCTGCTGCGTCAGGCCCTCGGCCTCGAGGTGCGGTACGATCTGGCTCAGCACCGCCGAATATGCGAAGTTGGCGGCTATTATTCCGAAAGTCATCGCGTAGAATTGCTGGCTCCGGAAAGCCTCTTTCACCGTTGCTCCCACGTCGAAGGCCAGGATCGGGCCCCGAGGCTTCGATTCCTCTACTGGAACTGTGCTCTCGCCGCCTCTTCTGTCCCGCACGAACAGGAGCGCCAGCATCCCCACCAGCCCCGCCATAGCACCCAGCGTTATGAACCCCCAACGCCAGGTTGTCGCCACGATTAGCGCACCCAGCGACGGAGGCAGGAATATCCCACCGAAGTTTGCACCCATGGACGCCACCCCCATCATCCGCCCCCGAGTGCGCGGGAACCAGTTGCCTACCAATTTCGGACCCGCCAGCATGGACGCTCCTGGGAATGCCACGAAGTGGACGAAGCTGATCAGGTACCAGTGCCCTACATTTCCCATCAGGGGCCGAAGACCGAAAGTCAACGCCAGAGTCAGGATGGAGATGGTCATCACAGGCCTCGCCCCGAACCTGTCCAGGGCTCGGCCTATAAACGGCGCCATCAACGCCGAGACCGCAGAGAAGGATAAGGAAGCGGTTACTTCAGTACGGCTCCACCCGAACTCCCTCTCCAGAGGCTCCACAAAAACACCAAAGGAGTAGTGAGTCCCGCCAATCGCCACCGCCATCCCAAGAAAGACAACCCCGATGACCACCCAGCCCTGGTGAGGCCGGACCGACCACAGCCCCGAGAGCACGCCACCCGCGTTGAATGAAGCTTGCGATTGGCCTTGCTTGAGGTTCACGTTCTACTCGATAAGGCCGAATCGGGGTCCCGCTGCCCGAATTCCGTCCTCAATTTGATGACGGTGCCCGCGTCAGATTTTCGCTCAGCAACCGGATGTGCTCCGGCCCTATTCCGCAGCATCCGCCGATGAGCCGGGCCCCGGCTTCCACCCAACCCTCCGACTCCCGCAGATAGTCGTCAGGGGAGATCACCGCATCGAAATTCCAGTCCGGACGGCTCCAGTACCCCGAGTGCGCGTACGCCCCCAGGGGCCCTTCCCACTTCTCTTTCATCACTTCAAGCGAGGGCATTATGGATTCCACCTCCGAGTGCATGACGATGACCATGTCACCACCCAGGGACTTCACGGCGTCCAAGACCTCCTCGAAGGTCACCCCCTCCACAGTCGAATACTCGGACAAAGCCATTACGGGCTTCCCCGGCTCGACCATGCTGCTCAAGCCCGACCACACCGGTATCCCGGTTGCCAGTGCCGCTTCCACTATCACGCCGGCCCGCTCCACGTCCCTCAGCATCTCCAGCAGGAGCAGATCGACACCCTCCTCCGCCAATATCTCAGCCTGTTCCCGATAGCTATCTTTGAGGAGGTCGATCGGCGGGGCCTCGTGCCCGAGAATCTCGGTGTAAGCCCCATACGGTGATATCGAGCCTGCTACCAATACCGTCCTCCCCTCTGATGCCTCCTCCACCGCCTGTTTGGCCAGCGACACAGCCATTGTGTTTATCTCCCGGGTGGCCTCACCCTGCCCCGCAGCAGTCAGGCTGTGTCTCGACGACGAGAACGTGTTTGTTGTAATAACGTCGGCGCCCGCACGAATGTAGTCTTTGTGCACTTCGAGGAGGGTCTCGCTGCCGATCTTGCTCCCAAGCCCCGACCACGCGAGTTCGTCCATCGGCACGCCCCGCTTTTGGATCTCGGTGCTGATTGCCCCGTCCAGCAGCACCACTTCCCCCCTGTCCAAACGCTCTTTTACGCCCTTGTAGCCTGCACTGGCCATTGGTTGAGTCCCTCCATAACGCTGGCTCGAGCGCCGCCTGCGGCCCCATTTTCTCCGACAGTATATCCCACCCCCGACCTCCCAATTGACAACCGCTCCGTCCAAAAGCATACTCGCCGGGTGTTCCGCCGAGCGCAACGTGCCCCGAGAGAAAGGAAGGATTCATGACACTGCCCGACCGCATGAAGTTCGGCATTTTCATGGCCCCCTTCCATTGGGCCGCCGAAAATCCTACCCTCTCCTTCGAACGCGACATGGAACTCCTGGAGTGGCTCGACCAGTTGGGCTACGACGAAGCCTGGATCGGCGAACACCACAGCGGCGGCTGGGAGACCATCGCCTCCCCCGAGATCTTCATCGGA
This sequence comes from Dehalococcoidia bacterium, assembly GCA_965222055.1. Lineage (GTDB taxonomy): Bacteria > Chloroflexota > Dehalococcoidia > Plut-88900 > Plut-88900 > Plut-88900. The sequence continues at coordinate 986,360 of CBDCTF010000007.1, read as the reverse complement.
GCCGCCGCCCAGCGCACCAAGCACATCAAGCTAGGCACGGGCGTGCTCAGCCTTCCCTACCACCATCCCCTCATGGTCGCCAACCGCATGATCCAACTCGACCACATGACCCGAGGCCGGGTAATGATGGGGGTCGGGCCCGGGGCCCTTGTCGGCGACGCATTCATGCTCGGCATCGACCCTCCTCTCCAGCGCCAGCGCATGGACGAAGCCCTCAACATCATCCTACGCCTCTGGACCGAGACCGAACCCATCACCTACGAAGCCGACTGGTTTACCCTCAGGGAGGCCACCGTCCACCTTCGCCCATATACTCGGCCCCACATCCCCGTCGCCGTTGCGGCCTCCTTCTCTCCCGCCGGAATGGTCTGCGCCGGTAAGTACGGCCTCGCCGTCCTATCCCTAAACACCATCTCGGTCCCCGGCGCTGCAGCCCCCGACCTCGCCAAGTTCTGGGACATCGCCGAGGAGACCGCCGACAAGTACGGCAATACCGTCAGCCGAGACGACTGGGGTATCGTCATCCACGTCCACCTCGCCGAGAGCCGCAAGGAGGCAATGGAGCAGGCCCGACATGCCTCGGGCCGCTATCAGAAAGAGTATTTCGAAGACACCCTGGGCCTTCCAACCGCCTTCGACGGGCCCCAGGACAAGATCATAGACCACATGGTGGCCACCAATAACTGGTGCGTCGGCACCCCCGACGACCTTGTCGAGACCATCCTCCGACTCGAAGAGGAGTCCGGCGGATTTGGAAGGCTCCTCATTCAGGCCACCGAGTGGGGCACCCGTGAGCAGGTCCTCCACAGCTACGAGCTCCTTGCCCGCTACGTCATGCCACGCTTCCAGGGCTCGGTAACCAGCCTCCACGACTCCCGAGAGTGGTCAGTCAAGAAACGCGAGGAGCTCGTCGCCCTCAATATCAAGGCCATGGACAAGGCCAAAACCGACTACGTCAAAAACGTAGCCGCAGGCCCCTAGCCCCGACCCCAAAACCTTAAATTCGGAGATTGCACCTCTATGCCTAACTGGGCCGAGACCATAGTTGAAGAGCTAAAGAAGAAGGAAGTATCCCTAATAGTCTTCGTCCCCGACATTAGTATCGACCGGGTAACGTCCCTGCTGGAAAACGATCCTTATTTCCACGTTGTCGCTGCCACCAGGGAAGAAGAGGCCATCGGTATCGCCTCCGGGGCTTTTGCAGCGGGGCGTAACGCTGCAGTCTTCATGCAGTCCAGCGGGTTCGGAAACTCCGTAAACGCCATCTGCAGCCTCTGCATCCCATGCCGGTTCCCCATCCCCATATTCATTAACCTTCGCGGCGAGGTCGGAGAGTTCAACATCGCCCAGGTCCCCATGGGCAGGGCCACCCGACCCATCCTGGACGTCCTCAACATTCCCTTCTACACCCTCGACACAGATCGCAACCTCGACAAGACCGTCGGCGGGGGACTCAAGCTCTGCTACAGCAGCCGAGAGCCCGTCGCCTTTTGCCTTACACCCTTGCTCCACGGAGGCAAGCTTGCTTAGATTAGACGCCACCAAGATGATCCTGTCCCACCTCAAAGACGAGGTTGTCGTCTCCAACCTTGGCCCCACCACCGACGAGCTCTGGATATCCGGCCACCGGGACCGCAACTTCTACACCTACGGATCCATGGGCCTCTGCTCCTCCATGGCCCTCGGCATGGCCCTTTCCACCGATGAGAAGATCGTGTCCCTCGACGGAGACGGCTCCCTCCTGATGAACATGGGCACGCTGGCCACCATAGCCCGCGAAAATCCCAAGAACCTTGTTGTAATCGCTTGGGACAATGAGGAGTGGTGCCAGACCGGCCACCAAAAAACTCACACCGCCTTCTCCACCGACCTCGAAAAGGTCGCGGCGGGCTGCGGGATCGAGAAAACCGCTACCGTCCGAGACATGGAGTCGCTGGAAGACATTTTCGTACGCGCCCTGGCAGAAGACGGGCCCTGGTTTATCAACGCCAAGATCGACGAGGGTGAGGAGTACCCCGTCATGCCAATCGAGCCGGAGGTCACGCTGTACCGTTTTCGCAGGACCTTCACTGACATCCCCACGGGACACCTCACCGCCGCTCCCGAAGGCAGACCCTAGACCGGAACCACGTACAGGTCCCGATCCTCCTCGGTCAGCACCTCGCAGCCGTCTTCGGTGATGGCTATCGTCTCGCTCAACCCGACTCCAAACTGACCCGGGACCCGGTAGGTGATGGGCATATGAAACGTCATCCCCGAGACTAAAGGCTCATCCACTCCCTCCGCAAACCAGGTCAGCGCCTCCGACCACGTCGGCGGAAAGCCGATGCCAACGTTGTAACCGTAAGTCCCCCCAAAGTACGCTACATCCTCAACTTTGCGGGCTGCCATCGCCACCTCGTGGCCCGTGCGTCCGGGCCTCGCCTCCTGGATTATCGTCGAAACCGTCTCCTTCACCGCCTCAGCCACCCGCAGCACATCAGCGGAAGGTTCTCCTATCACCGCCGTGCGCATCATCGGCGCCGTATACCTCTGATGCACGCCTCCGTATTCAAGGAAGACGTTGTCTCCGACTTCCAGCGGGACCCGACGGTAAGTCGTGTGCCCGTAGCTGGTCCTTTTCCCCGAGGACACGATCGGCTGCACCGACATGAACTCGCTTCCCGCTGCGATCATCGCATCGTACCCGACCCTAGCCACATCGTTGTCCAGGACTCCAGGCCGTATCGCCTCCAGGGACGCATTTATAGCCACTCGCGTATATCCGGCGGCCTTCCGCAGAAAGTCCAGCTCCAACGGGGACTTCACCATCCGCACCCGAGCCACGAGGTCCGACGCGTCCACCAAAGCCGCCGTGGGCAATGAGCCCTTCAGCGATTCCAGCACGGGCGGCAGTAGCCCTGGCCTCGAGGGCTCGATGCCCAGCCTCCCCGACTCCAGCCCCATGTCCCGTATCATGTTCGCCAGCTGCTCCCCGGCCCCCGCCTGACCCCTCCACTCGGCACTGAAAATATTCTTCACCCAGGAATTCACAACACCCGCCGCAATTTCCATGGATGTCACCTGCAATGCAGCGTCGCCGTCCAGCGGGAGAATCAGGCAGGCGTGGTTTCCGACACCGAAAGTGTAGTAGCCACTGACGTAGTACAGGTTGCATGGGTATGTCACCAGCAGAGCATCGGCCCCTTCCGCCTCCATCTGCTTCCTCACCTTTCCCACCCGCGTGAGGTACTCCTCTTCCGGGAACGGGACCCCGCTCCTGTGAGAACTTGCCATCAAGCCTTCTATGTAATGGTCTGCATCCATGCGTAGCTCCTTTAAGAGTTAACAATTCCGGGTTCCCGGCATTCTACCCCACCCCCGACACGAACCCAGCGTATGCCGCTATAATCAGCCCATGACCGAGTTGGCAGACACCCTGGCCCGCCCAATGTGGGAAGAGGAAGACTCCCAGGTCTTTCTCCGCTACGGCCCCCTCTTCGTCCCCCGGCGTGAGGAGCAGTTAAAGACCATATGCCGACTCATTCCCGCCGACTCCAATGAGGAGTTCAACGCCGTGGAGCTCAGGGCGGGAGACGGGGCCCTTGCCTCGGCAGTTATGTCATCCTTCCCTAACTGCCGATACTTGGCCTTGGATGGCTCCGACCTCATGCGTGCCCGGCTGGAGGCGTCGCCCCAATCCCATGAAGGCCGACTCCAAGTCGCACCCTTTGACCTTGCCGATGGGGAATGGCGCACCCGTCTCCCCGACCCTCTGCGTTGCGTGCTCGCCTCCCTCATCGTCCACCACCTGAACGCCGACGGTAAGAGGCACTTGTTCTCAGATGTCGCTTCCCGGTTAGAGCCCGGCGGGGCTTTCATAATGATCGATCTGGTCGAACCTACGTCTTCCCAAGCCAGGGATGCCTACGCCCGACAGTGGGATGAAGATGTCCGAGCCCGTGTCCAGGCCTCAGGCGAAGGCCCCGAGGCCTACTATATCTTCCGAAATGACCGTTGGAATTTCTACGCAGACCCCACACCCGACCCCTATGATCAACCTTCCCCACTCGCCGATCAGCTAAACTGGCTCCGCGACGCCGGGTTCTCGAGTGGCGATTGTTTTTGGAAGTACGCAGGCCACGCAATCTTTGGCGGATACAAGTAGACTAAAGGCTGGGAAGAGCCCCGTAGTCGCTCTTAGGCATTCCTTTCAAGCGAACCGGCCAGGAGGAACGTGATGATAACTAAATTCGGAACCCTTTTCGCAGGTCACGTGGACATGGAGACCGTCGGGCTGGCGGCTCCGGCAGTCAACGACCGCCTATACCCCAACGAGCACCTAATCACCGCATTCGACCGGGCCGAGGACATGGCGAAGCTCATGGACGGCCTCGGCTACCACACGCTATGGCTGGCCGAGCACCACTTCCAGCGTGAGGGCTACGAGTGCATCCCCAACATCCTGATGCTCGCCATGCACCTGACCAGCATGACCAAGAAGCTCAAAATAGGCTCCGGCTTTAACATCACCACCATGTGGCACCCCCTTCGCCTCGCCGAGGACTACGCCACGGCCGACGTCCTAACCAAGGGCCGCGTCTCCTTCGGGGTTGGCAGGGGTTACCACACCAGGGAGGTTGAAGTCTTCGGCGCCCCACTCCTTGACCAGGACGCCAACCGAGACCTTTTTGAAGAACAGATAGACATCATCTTCAAAGCCTTCAACAACGAGTCCTTCAGCCATCACGGAAAGAACTACGACATCCCCGCCAAGGTTCCTTACCGCGGATATGAGCTGGAAGAGATTACCCTCGTCCCTCGGCCCGTCAACCTTCCTGTCGAGTGCTGGCAGCCCATCGTCAGCGGCAACCCCAGGGGCCTCAACTTCATGGCGAAGCACGGCATCCAGGGCGTGATCGGCGGGGGCGTGGCCCAGGGCGGTGCGTCCAACAAGGTCGTAAGGACCTGGCAGGAAACCCTTGCCGCCCACGGCCGGGAGACCGAGCTAGGCGGCGATCTCCTCATGGGTTTCTCCTTCCACATCGCCGAAACCCCCGAAAGGGCCATCCAGGAGGCGCGCGACTATTATTACGAGGATATGAAGATGTTCGCACCTCTCAACATGCGTCGAGGCATTACCCCCGAGCAAATCGAGATCCTTGGAGACCCCGCGAAGGCCCCCTTCGCCGAACTGCCGAGGATAGAGGACGATGCCGCACGGGGAGGTTGGCTGTGCGGCCCACCCGAATTCATTATCGAGCAGCTTATGAAGGTCCAGGAGATGTACCCCGGCCTCGAACGCATCAACGCCGGCAACGCCATCGGCACGCCTCACGCGGTCGTTATGGAACAGCTGGAACTGTTCGGCAAGGAAGTCATGCCTGCATTCACCAGGCAGGCCGAGAAACCAGCTGAAAAGGCGGTGGCCTCATGATCGATCCCATCACCCTCGAAGTTATCCGTCATCGCCTCCAGTCCATCGCCGACGAGATGGAGATGACACTCCTGAAGAGCTCTTACTCCAGCGTCATCAAGGAGGGGCTCGACGCCTCCACCGCCATCTTCGACGTCAACGGCGACACCATCGCCCAGGGCAACTCCATACCCATACACCTTGGCAGCCTTATACCCGCCGTCAAGTCCATAACCGCCACCTACCCCCCAGATACCATGCAGGAGGGCGACGCCTACATCCTCAATAACCCTTACCGAGGCGGCACCCACCTCCCCGACGTCACCATCATTACCCCCGTATTCCACAACGGCAAGCCCATAGTCTTTGGCTGCACCATCGCCCATCACCAGGATATCGGGGGCAAGACCCCCGGCAGCATCCCCCCCGACGCCACGGAGATATTCCAGGAAGGTCTAATAATTCCTCCCCTCAAGCTCTACGAGGCCGGTGTACCCAACCACACCCTCCACGAGATTCTTCGCAACAACATCCGCATTCCCGACATGGTCATTGGAGACATGCGGGCCCAGCTCGCAGCTTGCCACGTCGCCAAGACCCAGATTGCCTCCCTCCTCACCGAGTATTCTGAAGAGACTTTAGTCGAGGCCATGGCCGCCCTCTTGGACAACTCCGAAAAGGCCACCCGCAAAGTCCTGGAACAGATCCCCGACGGCACATACTCCTTCGAAGACTACCTCGACAACGATGGCATCGAGATGGATATTCGACGGCTGATCAAAGCCACCATTACTATCCGGGGCTCGGACTTCACCGTCGACTTCACCGGCTCCAGTCCCCAGGTGAAAGGGCCCTTCAACTCCCCTACCGCCTCCACCATGTCCACCGTCTATTACATCGTCCGCGCTGTCACCGGCTCCGACATCATGAGCAACTCCGGCTGCTTCCGACCTGTCAACGTAGTGCTTCCCAAGGCCAGCATCGTCAACCCCGACCACCCTGCGCCCGTCAACTCACGTACCGCTACCGTCAAGCGCATCACCGACGTACTGAACGGCGCTATGGTGCAGGCCGTCCCCGACAGGCTGCCCGCCGCATCCTCCGGCCAGCTCCTCGTCCTGGCCCTCGGCGGCATCGATCCGGCAAACAACAAGCCCTATGTCGCCAGCGAGCTCGGGGCCGGGGGCATGGGAGCCCGGCCCAACGCCGACGGCATAGACGCAATCGAGACCGACGTCTCCAACTGCATGAACGTCCCCGCCGAGGCTTTGGAAATGGACCACCCCCTCCGCATACTCAAGTCCAACCTATGGAACGATTCCGGCGGCGCAGGCGAGTTCCGGGGCGGTCTGGGCCTTGAAAAGGTCTTTGAAGTCGCACGCGGTGAGGCTACTATTACCTACAGGGGAGAGCGGCATACCCTGCCGCCCTGGGGCCTGTTCGGAGGCCTTCCCGGCAGCATGACCAATGCCAGGATCGTCCGCAAGGACGGCCGGGTGGAGATCGTGCCCCCCAAGGCAATCCTCAGACTCAGCGAGGGCGACCAACTTCACGCCTTCACTGCCGGCGGCGCAGGATTCGGTGATCCCCTGAACCGTCCCCCCGAGAAAGTCCTCCGAGACTATCTGGACAGCCGCATCTCGCTGGAGTCCGCCCGCGCCGACTACGGTGTAGTCATAGGCCCCGCGGCTAAGTCCGTGGACATCTCCGCTACCGAGTCTCTCAGAGAAGAGGTCCGCTCAGAGCGAGGCCCCATAGAATGGACCTATGATCTCGGTATGGAGCTAGGGCGCGTCTAGCAGTCTGTTCCCTTAGGGAATCAACAGGGGCTAAGCCACCATTGCGAGGGATTGGGGATGTCCCCCAAACTATTCGTATCGCAGGGCTTCCGCAGGCGCTATCCGGCCCGCACTTCTCGCCGGAAGGTACGTCGTGAGCAGGGACAATACGTAAGCTACTACCACTATCAGCAGCACCTGTGCCCACGGCACTACCAGCCTGATGTCAGATTCCTCGTACCGGATAGAGCTGATCACGTTTATCGAAGTCAGCAGCCCCAGTACCAGGCCAAGCCCGATCCCCAGCAATGCGATAAACGACGACTCCAGGAGGAATGACAGCTGCACCATCCCTCTCGAATAACCGATGGCCCGCAACACTCCTATCTGGTGCCGACGCTCTACCACTGCCCTCGCGCTGACAACCCCCAGTGCGGCAATCCCCACCACCAACCCTAAGGACATGAACGCCAACAGCAGGTTCGTGAAGGACCGGTTGGACCCCTGCAGACCGTCGATCACTTCGTGGATATCCAGGGTCTCCATCCCGTTGGCAAAGAACTCCGCCTCAATCTTCTGTGCAGCGTCCTCCGTGCCCGGTTCCACGTTGAAGAAGAACTGGTTGGGATCAACATCCCTGGGCAATTGGGCATCCAGTAGTCTCGTCGATGTGTACACCGCTACAGGAAGAAGACCCTGGGACGCAAAGTCGTCGAAAACACCTACAACCGTAAGCTCAACGGTGGAATTGCTCCTCAGGTCCCGAACCTCTATCTGCACTGGGTCCATGTAGTCGTTTTCCTGGAACAGGCCCTCCACCCCTGCCAGCGTAAACCTGTCCGCTTCCACGTCGAACTGGAAGTCGCTTCTGGATGGCACCAGGAAGGAATTGACAACCGCCAGCCCAGGTTTCTCTTTGACGTCTCTCCACAGCTTCCGCGTGTCTACCTCTCCATCGTCCAGGTATTCAGGCGCCGACAACATGATCCGGTACAGGTTCGAATCGGCGAAATCGTCATCTACCCCGGTGAGGATGGTGTCTAAGTATACTTCCTTTGCCCCGTCCGTCAGCCTGGCATCCGCCTCCCAAATGTTCCTCAATATCCCCACCGAAGGCTTCCCATCCACCCGACTCACGAAGTCCAGGTCCGGGTTGGCCTCGATGGCCGCGGTTAGGTCGGTGACGGGATTGGTCTCGTTCAGCGAAAAGGCCATCACCTGATAGCCTCCACCCAGCCTGTCCTCGTCTCCCAGAAGTTCGTTGAACCCCTCGATCACCACGCTCATCACAGTAACCGAATAGATCACGACCGCGAACATCGCTACGGATATCCCCGTCCGAAACCCGAACCTGAGTGGGTACGCTATGGCTGATTTGATTATTGGGGCTATGCCGCGTATCCGGCCAACCGTCCGAGAAATCAGTCCCAGCACGAAGTCTGTGTTGTTCACAGTAACCAGCACTGCTCCCAGCACCAGCATCGTACCCGTCACGAAAAACACCGTGAAGTCGCTGGTCCAGTCGTCCTTGATCGCCCTTGACACGGACGGCGGCTGCAGCCACCAGACCACCAGAAGGAGTCCCGCTCCGGACAGTGCCCACCGGCGGGCCACCCCAATGTATCGCAGGACTATCGCCGCACCCAGGACGGCTAGGGAGGGGCCCAGTAGGAACAATCCCAGGTTGCTTGTGTCATACCCTCGCCACATCATCAAGAGACCGATGAGGACCAGTGCAATTCCCCCTACGAGGGCCTTCTTTGTAGCCCGAGACTGCCGAGGCTCCGGTATATCCCTTATCGCTCTTACTATGTTGATCCGGCTTATCCGCCAGGACGCGAATGCCACAGTGACCAGTGTTACCACTGTACCCAGGAAGAAAGAGACCAAAACGCTGACCAGTTGAACGTGGGCGCTGAGGCTGAATTCTGAAGTGACATCCTGGCTTATCGCCCCTGATGTGGCTTTCACCAAAATGTATCCCAGAACTATACCCACTAAAACCCCGACCACCGACGACCCCAACCCGTAGATCGCCCCCTCCGCAATGAACATCCTGATCAGATGCCCGCGCTTCATCCCTATGGCCCGAGACATGCCCAATTCTCCCTTCCGCTCCGCGGCCAGCATCGAAAAGATCAGGAATATCAGCAGCAACCCTACGCCTATGGAGAAGAGTCCAAACACGGTGAAGAAACTCAGGAACAGATTGCCCCACTCATTGGCAAAATCTATGCCCTCCTGCTTCACGTCGTACATCTCCAGCCCGTTGTCCACCAAGGCCGGCAAGTCCCCGTGTCTCCCCACCACTGACTCCGTCAACTCTACGCCCTCTTCATCGTCCCCCGTGTTGGAGACCAGGATGTAGGACAGCCGCCCTTCTTTGTCCAGCAGTTCCTGTGCGCGCTCAAGAGACACCGCCATCACCACCTGGTATTCGCCGCTGTTGAAGAACCACCCGTCCATGACCGCCTTAACGGTCATCTCCCTGAAGCTCTGAGGCCCGAGGAACAGCTGCAAGACATCTCCGGCTTCCGCCCCCAGCTCATCAGCCCCCTCACTGTCCAGGTACAGCTCATCATCTGCCAAGCTGCTTATGTCCACAGGTGTCCCGTCGGTATCGAGCACCTCGTCAAAAGTCGAGGCTCGTGCCGGGTCCAGGCCGGTGATCAGAGCGTTGGCCTCGAACTGCTGCGACTTCAGGTTCACAACTGCCACGGTCTCAGCCACTACGGGTAGCAGCCCGTCCACATCCGGGTCAGGGTCCAACGCCGACGCTATCTCCGTGAATATCTCATCAGAGAAGTCGTCCGCTACCGCCTGGTTCTCCCAAAGCTCCGAGTCCTCATCCACCCCTATGAGTTCATCCATAGATCGAAGACTCTGGATTACGCTGCTCTTGACGCTGTACGTCATCGAGTCCCCTGTAGTAAAGGCACTCATAATGATCGCCGTAGCCAGCATCAGCCCCACAACCACCAGAATGCCCCTGGCAGGGCGTCTGAACACCTGCCGCAATGCCATCTTCACCAGAATAGGATTCCGGAAGAGGATGAACAGCAGGACCGCCGCGAACAGTGTGAAGACTATGCCTAGCACTACGGCATATCGCTCTATTGGGACTCCAAAGAGTTCGTCCATCAGTTAGTCGATTGGGGAGCTATGCGGATGCGCCCCGTAGCCATCGTCTTCGATTCGCCCGTCCCTCATGCGGATGGTCCGGTGCGCCAACGCAGCTACCGCCTGCGAGTGGGTGACTAGAATAAAAGTCTGGTTGTTTTCTCCGTTAAGCGAGGTCAGGAGGTCCATGATTTCCTCGGAGTTCTCCGAGTCCAGGTTGCCCGTAGGCTCGTCTGCCCAGACTATCTCAGGGCTATTCACCAGCGCCCGGGCTATGGTCACCCGCTGCTGCTGACCACCGGAAAGTTCCGATGGATAGTGGCTTTCCCACGCTTCCAGGTTAACCAGCTTCAGAGCTTCCCTGGCCCGGTCGCGCGCCTCCCTGGACTTCACACCTGACACCAGCAACGGCATCTCCGCGTTCTCCAGCGCAGTGAGCACGGGCAGTAGGTTGTAGGACTGGAATACGTAGCCCATCTTGGTGGCCCGATATCGGGTTTTCTCGTTGTCCGACATCCGCGCGAGGTCGTTACCCGCTATCTTGATCACGCCGTCGTTGATCGAGTCCAACCCAGAAAGACAGTTGAGGAGTGTAGTCTTGCCACACCCGCTCGGGCCCATTATTGCCACCATCTCTCCCCGCTCCACCTTCAGGTCCACGCCGTGCAACGCATTAACTTTTACCCGTCCGGTGTCGTAGACTTTGACCACACCCGTGGCCTCTATGATTGCCCCGGCAGCGGAATTTCCATCAGGCTTTTGCATGGGTAATTGCGCCTTTTACCTTGCCAGTTTCTCTGGCAATAGTGTACTTTCTCTTCGGTGAATTGTATCACTAGCCGGACTGATGTCACAAAAATTAATCGCTTCCCCCACTTGTGCTAGAGTCGTTTAAGTTCGAAAATCCACCACTCAACGGAACGTCCAAGGACCCTGAAAACTAGCTCCGTCGAGCAATTGAGGAGAAACAATGGCAGGTCCGCTTACGGGAATAAAGGTTGTCGAAGTCGCCAATTTCCTCGCAGTCCCCTGCTGTGCCGCCTTGATGGCGGACATGGGCGCGGATGTTATTAAGGTAGAACCTCTGGCCGGCGACCCCTACAGATGGTTGTCCTCCGACGGCACCTATGGCGTCGAGTTCCCCATAAACTACGCATTCGAGATGGACAATAGGGGGAAACGGGGAATATCCGTTGACCTCAATAAGCCGGAGGCGTCCAAAATTATCCAACAGTTAACAAACGAGGCAGACGTTTTCGTCACCAATCTTCTTCCCAGGCGGATGGAGAAATTTGGCCTCACCTACGAACAACTCAGCGCCGATAATCCCCGACTCATATACCTTGCATTAAGCGGCTACGGGCCCGTGGGACCGAAGAAAGACAAGCTCGGCTTCGACCACACCGCCTTTTGGGCCAGCTCCGGCCTCATGTCGCTGTACAGTGAGTTGGCGCCCGAGCCTATTGATATTCTCAATGGGATGGGCGACCACACCACCGCCCCGACCCTCCTGGCAGGCGTATTGGCCGCAATCCTCGAGCGTCAGCGCACGGGCAAAGGTCGGCTGGTCACTACTTCGCTCCTGAACATGGGACTATGGGTTATAGGCGCCGACGTACAGGAAGCCTTGGCCTCGAACCGACCCCTTCACCGCCGGTCCCGAGTTGATGCCGTTGACCCACTCATAAACACCTACAGCGCTTCCGACGGCAAATGGTTCCTCCTGGTCATGCCCGACAACGATGCCAATTGGGCTAAGCTCTGCAATGCAATCGGACACCCCGAACTTATCGGCGACCCCCGGTTCATTACCCTCGAAGACAGGAAAAATAGGTCTCCGGAGGCCGTAGCCATCCTCGACGCCATTTTCGGAGAAAAGTCCTTGGTAGAATGGGGGCTCATTCTCGACGACCATGACGTGATCTACGCTCCCGTCCGCGAGATGCTCGACGCCCTGAGCGACCCCCAGGTGGAGCTCAACGACATGCTCCGCACCATCGAACACCCGGAACACGGGCCCTACAAGATCCTGAATACGCCCGTGCACCTGGAGGACACCGACATCGGGCCCAAGAGCGCCGCCCCGGAACTCGGCCAGCACACCGAAGAGGTCCTCCTGGAGCTCGGCTATTCCTGGGACGACATCACCGGCCTCCAAGACTCGGGAGCCATTACCGGTGGTTGAGCCGAAGCCCATTCAGGCACAGACTGACTTCTATTTGATGACAAGGGAGTCGATAGTCGTGTCGAATGCCCCTGCAATGCGGGCCAGTGTAGTAACGGAGCCCGCTTTGCGCCCCCTCTCGATCTCCGAAAGGTGGCTCGCCGATATACCCGTCTTTTGGGCAAGATCGCGAAGTGTGACTCCAAGGTGGGCCCGGAACGCGGACATTGGACTTTCGCCGCGAATAATGGCTACGGCAACTTTATGAGGAATTCGACTGCCGTCGTCTGCCTCGACTGCAGCCAACCTGTCTTCGAGGTCGTTGTTTCGATTCATTAACGCATCGTAGTCAGCTCGGGACAAGGTGACGGTTTCTTTGTTAGTCATATGCTTCCCTCCTATGCCTGACTCTTAGCACTAGCATTGTCTCAGCCTCTTCGCGTTTGACATCGAAGATGATGCGCTGACTTCCAACTCTCATCCTTCTGTACTTACCCACTGAAAGGATGATGACCTGATTAGCTAATGACTTCGGATCATCCGCGTATTGCTCGACCTTGGCTATGACGTGTTCGCGGTTCTGCGAGGCCAGACGGCGCATATCTCTGATCGCTTTCGTACTCCATTCGATTATCATTCAGCGGCTCACACTGCAAATGTTCGCTTAACGCGAACATTTTGTCAACAATGAGTGCGTCACTTACAGCCGTTGAGCACAAGTGAGATGGCAGGGAAAATGAACGCCAGATTTGCTATGCGGTAGCCGGGGCTCTATCTTCGGTGCCGACCTCCCCCCTCCCCACCCGACCCTGCACTACCGACAACACGAACGCGAGCACCAGGAGCGAACCTGAGACCAGGAACGCCGTTGATAGTCCCGATACGAACGCACTTTTCACCCCCTCTCCCCCTGACCCCGTAACCGCCGATAGGCTCGGCTCGTATCCCGCCGCTGCCATATAGACCGCAATTACCGTCGTAGATACCGCGATACCCGTCACGTTTCCCGTCGTCCTTGTCAGGTTCAACAGCGCGGCAGTGATCCCATGCGTACGCCCCGACCGTGCGTTAAGGATGTCGCTCGTGTTAGGCGAATAGAACGTCCCCATCCCCGCCCCCGACAAGGCCAACGCTATCACGGCATGAATCGGTGATGAGTCCACGTCCAGCGTCGAGAACGTGAACATCGCCGACCCTGCGATCATTATCCCCGCCAGCATCAGCCATCTCGGTCCCAGCCGTTCCGACAATATGCCGCTCACCGCCCCGAACAAGGCCATGGATACCGACGCCGCTGCCGTGATCAAACCGGCTATATGTGGCGCGTATCCCAATACCTGGATCAGGTAGAAGGGCATCAATATCACCCTTGGGGCACTGGCCAGGAACAGCAGAAACCGTATCCCAACTCCCAGGGAGAAATAACGGCTGGCGAAATATCTGAGGTCGATCATCGGGTGCGGGTTTCGAAGCTCCCACCAAACGAAAAAGCTGAACAGGCCCACCGCCCCGGCCAACCCCGCCACGATAGGCCCCGACCCCCACCCAAACCGGTGCGAATTCGAAAGGGACAGCAGAAGAATCACTAATGCACTCGACGATGCTGCGGCCCCTACCCAGTCAAACCGTCCCCTCTCCTGCCCCGGCTCCGACTGCGATGGCCATCCCCTCAGTGCCCACACCGTTGCCCCGATCGCCACCATTCCCAAGGGTACGCTTGCATAGAACAACCACCGCCACCCGAACTCGCTGACCAGCAGGCCACCGAGGAATGGCCCTGTCGCCGCCCCTGAGCCTACCGTAGTCGTGTACAACCCGATGGCACGGCCTCGCTCCCTTTTTGGAAAGGCCTCCGTCACTATAGCCATCGCGTTGGCCTGTATACCCGCCGAGGCCAATCCCTGCGCTACCTTCGCCACAACAAGGACCCAAAATGCCGTTGAGAGTCCCGCCAACACCGCCGTCCCTATGAAACCCACGAAACCGATGGTGTACACCTTCGGCCGGCCCACTATGTCCGAAAGTCTCCCTACCGGCATGAAGGCAGCGCTGGTGCTCAGCACGTACCCCAGCGTCACCCACTGGACCGCGGGGATATTCACCTTGAATTCATCAGCAATCTCGGGAAGGGCAATCGCGACTGCCGTCTGCTCCGCGACGGTCAGGAATATCCCGACCGCTATGGCGATGAATGCCGGCCATTTTCGGAGACCGGCAGCGCCTACAGGCGTAGTCTTCTGAGTTGAGTCCACTGCGACCATTCCTTCCATAATACCCCACCCCCCTCCCCCTTTATCGACCCGTCGAGGCTTCTGTGATATCGTCCGATCACATCAAGCTGAAACTAGGGAGTAGGAATGCAGTACCGCATCTTGGGAAATACGGGAGTGAAAGTGTCCGTCATCGGCCTCGGGGCCAACAACTTCAGGGGCCGCAACGATGAGCCTAGCTCCTTCCGAGTCCTTGACCAGGCCCTCGACCTTGGCGTCAACTTCATCGACACCGCCGACGTCTACAACCTCGGCAAATCAGAGCAGGTGATCGGGAAATGGCTCAAAAGTCATAAAGACCACGTCGTCATTGCCACCAAGTTCGTTATGGCCATGGACGACTATCCCAACAGCAGAGGCGCTTCCCGATACCACATTTTCAATGCCGTGGAAGACAGCCTCCGACGCCTCGGCACCGACCACATAGACCTCTACCAAATCCACTGGCCCGACCCCGAAACCCCTATCGAGCAGACCCTCCGTGCCCTGGACGACCTGGTAAAGCAGGGCAAAATCCGCTATTTCGGCTCGTCCAACTTTTCCGCGCTCCAACTCTCGGAAGCCCTGTGGACATCCCGGTACTTCAACCTGAACAGCCTGGTATCAGAGCAGTGTTACTACAACCTGCTCAAGAGGGGAGTGGAAAGAGAAGTCGTCCCTTACGCCGCCGACAAAGGCCTGAGCATCATCCCTTTCTTCCCGTTGGAGTCGGGACTGCTCACCGGGAAATACCGTAGAAATGAACCTATACCCGAGGGCACCCGCATGGCCTCCGGGGAGTTCTACCAACGCTCCCTGACCGACGAAAATTTTGAAAAGGTGGACAAGCTGTCCAATTTTGCCCAAGACCGGGGCCACACAGTAGGAGAACTGGCGCTCGCCTGGCTTTTGGCCACCCCCGCAGTTTGCAGCGTCATCGCAGGGGCCACGAGCCCCGAGCAGGTAGTCCAAAATGTAGCGGCCGCCGACTGGCCTCTCACCTCCGACGACCTGAAAGGAATAGACGATATCGTGCCCCCGCCCGAAAGCCCCTCCCCTTAGGCCCCCTGCTTGGGCAGAGCCTTCTCCTTCGCTCGCCTCCCGATCTCCTGCAGCAGCGCCTTCAACCCTCGCCCCGACACCCGCATCTTGCGCCGGTTCCGCCGCTTCTCCTCTCGCCGCTCTTGCTTGGTGCCCATGCCACGCTCACCCGGTTGGACTCAAAGCCTTTGCACGTGGCGCATCCTGGAACTTGGGCATCACGTGCTTCGCAAACAGCTCCATCGAACGTAGAACTTTGTCCTGGGGCATATCCCCAAGCCAGAAGTCGCAGTTCAGGTGGTCCAGTTTGAGTTGCTCCTGGAGCCGCATTAGCTTGTTAGATACCGTATCCGGCGTCCCGAACAGGAAGTGCCGATCAACGAGCTCTTCAATAGATGGCTCGTCCTCTATTGGCACATCCGTCACCCGACCCCTCTCCACTTGCTCCCGCCCCAATCGCAGGCTCAGCGAGACCCGCATGTTCCACAGGCCGTGCTCGGCCATCTTCACCGCTTCCTTTTCAGATTCCGTCACGTATATCTTCTGCTGTATCCCAAATTGCAATTGGCCTTCCCGTCCGTGCCGATTCACCGCGTCGTCGAACTGATTCCTGCGCTCCTCGATCCTACCCACGGGAAAGGCCGCGCCACCTGTGAGCACGTTGAACCCACGCCGCACCGCCCCGTCTATCGACTCCGGGCTCTGGCCGACCACCCATATCGGGGGGTGGGGCTTCTGGTAGGGTTTGGGCAGGACCGTCGTCTCGGGAAAGCTGAAGTACTCGCCCTCGAAGCTGAACGATTCCTCGGTAAAAGCCCTTGTCAGGATCTCGATTGCCTCTTCCCAGCGGGCCCGGCTGTCTTTCAGGTCGAGACCCATGCGACCAAACTCGTACTGCTGGTACCCGCGCCCCAGGCCGAGGTCGAACCGACCCTCGCTGAGCAGGTCTATCGTCGCTGCCTCCTCCGCCACAACTAGCGGATGGTGGAGCGGCAAAACAACCACCGCCGTCCCGATGCGTATACGCTTAGTATTGGCAGCCAAGTGAGTCGCCATGATCATGGGACGAGAGAGGTAGCCGTAGTTGGAGAAGTGGTGCTCCGCTAACCATACACCGTCGAACCCCATCTCCTCCGCCGCCTGCGCTACCTCCACCCCGCGGCCATATATTTCCGTGTGCGACCTCACAGACGGCGAAGGCATCAGCAGAAACGCCCCGAAGTTCAATTGGCTACTCCCAGCAATACTGCGCTATCCAACCATGGACATCACTTGAGTCAAAGCCGTAGCTAAAGTAAAGCTGCATCTCGGGGATTGCATTCCAGAGTAAGTCATCCGTTCTGTCATAGTCGGTAGCCAACCACTCAGGTTGTGTGAAACGGTCAGTCACATAATCGCAGAGGCGTGCTGCCAATCCACCCACCTCAACCCTGACCTCCCGTCCTTCCGCAAGCCCTGCAATCGCCTCCATTCGATTCTCGATTGGCGTGACACGGGCCCGAATTAGGTCCGTCACTTCCTGAGCAGTAAGTCCGCCGGCAATCCCTGGCCTATCTTCAAGCGAATCCATTCGGGCCGTTAGCTCCGTTACGTCCCGTCTTTGTTCGAGCGAATCCACTCTTACTTCTAGCTCCGTCACGTCGGTGCTTAGTTGAAATATGGCGATGACAAGGACGACTAGAACTATCACCGCCACCACCAATACGGCGCCCATTGCTCCGACCAATCGATCAACGCGTCCCTGTGCTTGTTGCATCTGTCAGCTCCCATATCCGGTAATATCGAAAGCTATCCGTTCACTAGCCCCCATTCCCCCCGAGCCCATACAGCGACGCCGCATTCCCGTACACTATCTTCCTCTTGTTCTCCTCCGACAGTTCGGCAAAGGTCCTCTCTATCACTTCTTGGGAATGGGGGAACGTACCTTCGTCGTGCGGGTAGTCGCTCCCCCACATCAGTGCCTCAGGCCCGATGAAGTCCAGCATCCGCAATGCGGCCAGGTCGTCGCTGAACGTCGTGTGGCCCTGCCGCTTGAAGTACTCGCTTGGCTTCATATCCAGCTTCGGCTCGATCCACATGTGTTTCCGTTCGTACTGGTCGTCCATCGTGTAGAGTACCCAGGGCAGCCAGCCTGCGCCGCACTCCACAATCACCGTGTGCATGCTCGGGTGCCGGGCCAGCACCCCCGAGCTTACAAACACCGTAGCCGGCACTATCCCCTCGGCCATCGCCGTAACCATGTAGGTCAGGAAACCACCCTCCTTCTCATCTCCGAGATCTACCGGCGTATGGTCTTCACTCCCGGTCACGAAGTGCAGGCTAAGGGGCAGCCCGGTCTCCTCTAGGGCATTCCAGAGTGGTTCGTAGATGGGCAGACTGTACGGCTGGTATTTCAGGTGTATCGGCGCGCTGATCAGCTTGTATCCCAGCCCCGCCACCCGACGCACCTCTTCCACCGCCATCCCCACGTCGATCACAGGCACTATCGCCGCCGGTGCAAATCTGTCCGAATGACCGCCGAACAGCTCGATTGCCCAGTCGTTGTATGCCCGTGCAACCCCTATCTGGTATGCGGGGTCCGTCGAGCCGAAAAGCGTCAGCAGCGAGTTCGGATACAGGACCTCCGCCGCTACTCCGTCTCGGTCCTGGTCTTTCACCCTGTACGGGATGTCCGTCCCTCCCGAGGGGTCCTGCCTGAACTCCCGGTTCAAATCGTCTTCGTCGATGTTGGCCTCTGCCAGGTCGAATCGCCTCTTGTTCCGGCCCTCCGCCACAAAGAACTGTGCTCCGTCCTCTTCTTCGACAACTCGCGGCAGTCTTGCCCTGAACTCCTCCGGCACCCGTGTCTCGAACAGCTCCGGTGACTCCTGCACGTGAGAGTCCGCCGATATCGCCTTAAGTCCAGCCATTGTCTTTCCCCCCAATCGTTCCGTTCCTTTGTTACGGGAGCGGTCCTTCTACAGTCGATATTACGAAATGAGGCGTCCCGTCCCCGATTCCCTACCTACGCCCCATTCGACCCGAACCCATACAGCGACGCCGCGTTCCCGTACACTATCTTCCTCTTGTCCTCTTCAGAGAGTCCTGCGAAAGTCCTCTCGATCACCTCCTGGGAATGAGGGAAAGTCCCCTCGTCGTGAGGGTAGTCGCTGCCCCATAGCAGAGCCTCCGGCCCGATGAAGTCGATCATCCGCAATGCAGCCAAGTCGTCACTGAACGTGGCGTGGCCTTGCCTCTTGAAGTACTCGCTCGGCTTCATGTCCAGCTTCGGCTCTATCCACATGTGCTTCCGCTCGTACTGGTCGTCCATCGTGTACAGTACCCAGGGCAGCCAGCCCGCCCCGCACTCAACTATTACAGTGTGCATGCTCGGGTGCCGGGCCAAAACTCCCGAGCTTACGAACACGGCGGCGGGGACTATCCCCTCTGCCATCGCGGTCACCATATAGGTAAGGAAGCCTCCATGCCGCTCCTCCCCGGCGCCCTCCGGTAGGTGGTCCTCACTGCCCGAGATGAAGTGGAGGCTTATGGGCAATCCCGTCTCCTCCAGCACGTTCCACAGCGGCTCGTATACCGGCAGGCTGTACGGCTGGTACCTCAGGTGTATCGGGGCGCTTATCAGCTTGTATCCCAGTCCCGCGACCCGCTTCACCTCGTCCACCGCCGTTGGAACGTCGATTACGGGCACCAGGGCTGCGGGCGCAAACCTGTCGGCATGCCCGCCGAAGAGCTCTATGGCCCAATCGTTATAGGCCCGGGCCACGGCTATCTGGTACTTCGGGTCCGGCGCTGCGAATAGTGCGAGCAGCGAGTTCGGGTAGAGCACCTCCGCCGTCACCCCATCCCGGTCCTGGTCCTTCAACCTGTACGGGATGTCCGTCCCGCCAGAGGGGTCCAGCCTGAACTCCCTTTCCATGTCGTCCTCGTTGATGTTCTCCGCGGCTATGTCGAAACGCCTTTTCTTCCTGCCCTCCACCACTCGATATTTCGCGCCGTCCTCTCCTTCCTCCATGTGCGGAAGTCGGGGCCTGAACTCCTCCGGCACCCGTGTCTCGAACAGCTCCGGAGCCTCCTGCACATGAGAGTCCGCCGATATCGCCTTTAGTCCTGCCATGCTCTTTCTCCTTAAATCAGTCCACTTCCTGGCAAAAGGAGCGACCGTAACTAGCGTAAGTCCCGCTGACCTATGACCCATTCCCCCCGATCCCGTACAGCGACACCGAATTCCCGTACACTATCTTCCTCTTGTTCTCCTCCGAGAGTTCCACGAACGTCCTCTCTATTACTTCCTGGGAGTGGGGGAAAGTGCCCTCGTCGTGGGGGTAGTCGCTGCCCCACAGCAGCGCCTCCGCCCCGATGAAGTCGATCATCCGCAATGCAGCCAGGTCGTCACTGAATGTCGCGTGACCCTGCCTCTTGAAGTATTCGCTCGGCTTCATGTCCAGCTTGGGTTCGATCCACATGTGCTTCCGCTCGTATTGGTCATCCATTGTGTACAGGACCCAGGGAAGCCAACCCGCGCCGCACTCCACTATTACGGTGTGCATGCTCGGGTGCCGGGCCAGCACCCCTGAGCTTACAAACACCGCCGCCGGCACTATACCCTCGGCCATCCCCGTTACCATGTAAGTCAGGAAGCCTCCATTCTGCTCTTCCCCTGCGCTCTCGGGCAGGTGGTCCTGGCTGCCCGTGTGGAAGTGGAGGCTTATCGGGAGGCCCGTCTCCTCCAGCACGTTCCACAGCGGCTCGTAAAGCGGCAGGCTATATGGCTGGTATTTCAGGTGAATCGGGGCGCTTATCAGCTTGTACCCCAGCCCCGCAACCCGCTTCACCTCTTCCACCGCCGTCGGAACGTCGAGTACGGGTAGGATGGCCGCGGGTGCAAACCTGTCCGCGTGCCCCCCGAACAGCTCTATTGCCCAATCGTTATAGGCCCGGGCCACGGCTATCTGGAACTCCAGGTCAGGGGGGGCGAACAGATGTATCAGCGAGTTCGGGTAAATCACCTCCGCCAATACCCCGTCCCGGTCCTGATCCCTCAACCTGTACGGGATGTCCGTCCCGCCCGACGGGTCCTGTCTGAACTCCCGCTCCATGTCGTCCTCGGTGACGTTCTCTTCCGCTTTGTCAAAACGCCTCCTACTCCTGCCCTCAATCACCCGATATTTCGCCCCGTCTTCCCCTTCCTCCATCCGTGGCAGTCTCGCCCTGAACTCCTCCGGCACCCTTGTCTCGAACAGTTCGGCAGATTCCTGAACGTGTGAGTCCGCCGATATCGCCTTCAGTCCTGCCATGCCCTTTTTCCTCCACAGCTAAGCGCCCTCTAGATTCAGAGGCATCTCCACTTGTCGATGCCCTGATTATAGACTTAACCCCGCACTGCGAAACAACCCCACCAGGACATCCGCCCCTCGAAGGATCAAGCGGGTCTTCCGATAGGACTCGTCCCTTCGTGTAAACTACTCCACAAGTCCTCGACGGTCACGTAGATTAAGGATGAGGAGATTGCGTCATGGGTAGGTTGGAAGGAAAAGTGGCCATCATTACCGGTGCAGCCCACGGCATGGGCGCCGTCGACGCCGAGCTCTTCTCCCGTGAAGGCGCCCGAGTAGTCATCTGCGACATCCTCGACAAAGAGGGCGCCCAGGTCGAGGCCCGAATCAACGAGTCCGGCGGCCAGGCACTCTTCGTCCACATGGACGTCACCCGTGACGACGACTGGCAGAGGGCCGTCCAGGCGACAGTCGAACGCTTCGGCCGGGTGGACATCCTCGTTAACAATGCCGGGATCTCCAGCACTCCTGCTACCCACGAGGACAGCACCGAGGACTGGGACCGGCTCCTCGACATCAATGCCAAGGGCGTTTTCCTGGGCGCAAAGTGGGCCGTTCCCGAGATGCGCAAGGCTGGCGGGGGCGCCATAGTGAACATTTCGTCCATCATGGGGCTCGTCGGCCTCGGTGTCGGACACTCAGGTTACGTCGCCTCCAAGGGCGCCGTAAGGCTGCTCACCAAGGACCTGGCCCTCAAGCACGGCCCCGACGGCATTCGTGCCAACTCCATCCACCCGGGCTTTGCGCCACCCATGATCGGCTCCAAGCGGGGCAAGGACGAAGACGCTAGGCGCGTCGCCGACACGCCTTTGGGTCGCCTTACCGCATACGAGGACGTCGCCAACGCCGTCCTCTTCCTAGCCTCCGACGACGCCTCTTTCATAACCGGCGCAGAGCTGGCCGTAGATGGCGGCTACACCGCCCGCTGATTTCGGCCCCGACCACGCCGCGCCCTAGTGCCCATGCCCGTGTTCGTCAGCATGCTCATGCTCATGAGAGTGCTCGTGCCCCGTCCCCACAAATATCTCCCGCTTACGCAACCTCACCGTCATCAGCAGCGCCGCCGCGGCGATCAGTAGCGCGGCCGCATAGACGAATACCCAGTCCATTCCCCAATGTTCATATATCAGCCCTGCAAATATCGGCGAGACCCCTCCCATGGCTATCCGCTCGAAGGAAAGGATCCCGAGGGCCGACCCCTGGCTCTCGGGATCTACCATATCGAGCACCGCCGCCGTCAATATCGGCTGATCGCTGTACAGGAAGAACCCCAGCATCGCGAGCAGCACCGAGAACAGTATGCCTTCTCCGTAGGGCGCCAGAAGGAACGTCAGAGCCGTCATCGCCAGCAGTGACGGTATTATCACGACCTTCCTGCCTATGCGGTCCGATATGTAGCCCAGGGTCGGTGTCGCCACTATTCCTACGAAGACCAGCATCCCCATGTGGAATCCGACCCAGAACGTGTTGAATCCCAGTTCGTCTGTCATGTAGCTGGGCAGAAACGTCACCAGCGGCAGGTAGGCCATGCCCCTCAATCCCGCCACCAGCATCACGACCCACAGTGTGACGTTCTTCAGCAGCTGCCGGGTCATTTGCAGCTGCTCCCGCAAGCCTCTTTCCCGGTGCTGCTCCACCCCCCGTGACCCGATGTCCCTGAACGCCCAGAAGACTATGAATGTGAGCATAAGCGGCACCACTGCGTACACACTGATGATCCCCCGCCAGGTCATGACCGTCAGGATCGCCCCCGTAGCCAGCGGCCCGACAAAGTCGCCTAGGTTCCCCCCTATCCCGTGGAAGGACAACGCCGTACCTTTCCGGTGTTGGAAGTGGTGCGATAAAGCTCCCATCGCCGGCAGGTGCCAGATCGAGCTGGCAACCGATACGATAACCATCCCGATCAGGATCACCGGATAGACCGGTGACAGTCCCGTCAGGATCCAACCCAGTCCGAAGACCAACATGCACATGCTCAGCACGATTCCCCAATAGGGGCGGAGAATGTCCAGGATTACCCCGCTGGGGAGCATCACGATGCCCCCAGCTATCTCCCTCGTCGCCGTAATCGCCCCGACCTGAACCTTGTTAAGGCCAAATGTCGCTTCGATTTCCGGCAGCATCACCAGGAAGCTCTGGTTGAACCAGTGGAATATGCCGTGTCCCCCACTCAGCCCCGCCAGGATAAAACTCGCCGTCTTTCTGACCGGCGTATCTTTCTCGGCGTGGTCGAAGGGAGAACCGTGGTGGTGTGCCATTCTTAACTCTCCATCAATTCTTGGAACCTGTGTTGCTTGCCGACTTGGCTCGTCCGGCTATCCCGCGTACCTTGGCAAATCTCTCGTCCCGACTGCCCCCCCGCCTCCCGTCCGACACGTGATTCCACCCGTCAGTCGAGGCCATGGGTCGGATTATAGATGCAAACGCTTGCTGTTGTTAGTGTTCGCAATATCATGAAATGGGCTATCCGTTTCGAGTCCCTTTCGCCGTGACACCTTATCTTTCGGCCCGCTCAATGCTATTATTTGTGACCGGACTACCGGTCCGAAGCCCGGAGCACGGGTCCCGGAGAGGTGCTGGAGTGGCCGAACAGGCGCGACTGGAAATCGCGTAGGGGGTGAAAGCTCTCTCGTGGGTTCGAATCCCATCCTCTCCGCCAGTCCCCGTCCCGTTCCTTTTGAAGCCAAATTTCCCTATGCTAGAATGGCCGCTCATGGAAGACCTCAAGTATTGGGTTGCATTCAACAGAATACCCGGCATCGGCAGGGCCCGTTACGCCGCTCTGGAAGCCTATTTTGGTTCCCTTGAAGTTGCTTGGACGGCAGGCCCCTCCGACCTCCGAAAAGCGGGCCTCGACAGCCGGTCCATCACCTCAATCCAATCCCGCCGCCCTGCCATCGACCCCGATACCGTCTTGTCCGACCTCTTGGCTCGCAACATCGATGCCCTAACCTGGCATGATTCCCGCTACCCGGACCGGCTCAAGCAGATATACGACCGCCCTCCCGTAATCTACGTCCTCGGTGCCATCGCCGAGCAGGACGATTGGGGTATCGCCGTGGTAGGCAGCCGGAAGCCCACCGCCTACGGGCGGGAGATGGCTCTAACCCTGTCCACGGAGCTCGCCCGCAACGGCATTACCGTGGTCAGCGGTCTGGCCCGTGGCATAGACTCCGTAGCTCACCGAGCCGCCCTTGATGCCGGTGGCCGTACCCTGGCTATCCAGGCCTGCGGTCTCGACATGGTCTACCCTCCCGAGCACCAACGCCTCGCCGACGAAATCGCCGAGTCCGGCGCGGTCATCAGTGACTACCCCCTCGATACCCGACCCCGCCCCGATTTCTTCCCCAGACGAAACCGAATAATGAGCGGCCTCACCCTCGGCACCCTCGTTGTAGAGGCCGATGAAAAAAGCGGCGCGCTGATAACCGCCAGCTACGCCCTGGAGCACAACCGGGAGGTCTTCGCCCTGCCCGGTAACGTAACGTCACCCAAGAGCCGGGGCGCCAACCGCCTGTTACAGGAAGGGGCCAAGCTGGTCACGCGCATAGAGGACGTGCTCGAAGAACTCAACCTCAAGCTCGTGCCCGAGCAGCTCGTCATGCAAGAGTTGCTTGAAGTCTCCGCCCCGGAGGCCGACCTCATCAAGCTCCTGTCCCGGGAACCCATCCACATCGACGAAGTCACCCGCCAGTGCAACTTGCCCGTATCGACGGTGAGCAGCACTCTGGCTATGATGGAACTGAAAGGAATAGTCAAGCAGGTCGGCGCAATGAGCTATATTAAGATTCGCGAGGTCCGACCTGCCTACCCTGCCCAAGTGTGACCCTTATGGCTAAAAATCTAGTAATTGTAGAATCTCCCGCCAAGGCCCGGACCATCGAAAAGATACTGGGCAAGGACTTCAACGTAATGGCCTCTCTGGGCCACGTCCGGGACCTCCCCCAATACCGGTTCGGCGTCAACGTTGCCGAAGACTTCGCACCTTTCTACGAAGTCCCAAAGAACAAGAAGGACACCGTCAAGAAGCTCGCCAAGGCCGCCAAAGGCGCCAAAGCCGTATACCTGGCTACCGACCCTGACAGGGAAGGCGAAGCCATCTCCTGGCACCTCCTCGAAGCCTCCAACATCAAAGGCATGCCCGTTCGCCGGATCGTATTCCACGAAATCACCAAGACCGCCATCACCGAGGCCTTCGACAATCTGCGCGAAATTGACATGGACCTCGTCGACGCTCAGCAGGCCCGCCGAGTCCTCGACCGAGTCGTCGGGTACCGGCTCAGCCCCCTGCTCTGGCGAAAACTCGAAAAGGGCCTCTCCGCGGGTCGGGTCCAGTCCGCCGCCCTTCGCATGGTTTCCGACCGGGAGCAGGAGGTCACCGCCTTCGTCCCGAAGGAGTACTGGACAATCGAGGCCGACCTCAATAAGCAAAAGGCCTCAAAGAAGACCGCATTCCGAGCCTTGCTCCACAACCAGAAAGGCAAACGCGGCAAGATTTCCATAGACAACGAGGATCAGAGCAAGGCTATAGGCACCGCCCTCGAAGGAGCCGCCTACACTGTCGACAAGGTCGACAAAAAGCAGGCCAAGCGCAACCCTTCTCCCCCCTTCACCACCAGCACCCTGCAACAGGAAGCCGGTCGAAAACTCCGGTTTACGGCAAAGAAGACCATGGCCGTGGCCCAGCAGCTCTACGAAGGCCTCCCCGTCGGCAACGAGGGCCAGATCGGCCTCATTACCTATATGCGGACCGACTCTCCCTCCGTCTCCAACGATGCCCGCAACGAGGCCCGCAAGTACATCTCCGAGAAGTTCGGGGCCGCATACGTACCCTCTTCTCCCCGCGCCTACAGGGCTCGCTCCAAGGGCGCGCAGGAAGCCCACGAGGCCATCCGTCCCACCTCCTGCTATCGCGACCCCGCCGCCATGAAATCCTATCTCAGCAACGACCAGTCGAAGCTCTACGAACTGATCTGGAAGCGTATGGTGGCCAGCCAGATGAGCTCGGCCCTCATAGACCAGACGACCGCCCATGTAGAGGCCAACGGCTCAGCCGAGACCTACCTCTTCCGAGCCACGGGCTCCGTCACTGCATTCCCCGGCTTCCTGACTCTCTATCACGAGGATGCCGACGAGGCGACCGATGACGAAAAGCAACCCCCCCTCCCAGATCTTTCCCCCGGCGAGTCCCTGGAATTCCTCGCCCTTCAAGAGAAGCAGCACTTCACCCAGCCTCCCTCCCGCTACACCGAGGCCTCTCTCATCAAGGCACTGGAGGAGAACGGTATTGGTCGGCCCAGCACCTACGCCCCGACCCTCTCAACAATCCAGGACCGTAAATACATCCAGAAGGAGAAGGGCCGGATCCACCCAACAGAGTTGGGCCTTCGCGTCAACGCCCTCCTCAACGAACACTTCCCCGATATCGTGAACCTCGGATTTACCGCCGCGATGGAGCAGGAGTTTGACGAGATTTCCAGGGGCGAGCGTGAATGGGTACCCGTAATCCGGGACTTCTATAACCCATTCCAGGAGGCCCTCGACAAAGCCGCCGCTGCCATCCCGGATGAGGCCTCCGGCATGGTTTGCGAAAAATGCGGCGAGCCTATGACGGTTAAGGCGGGGCGAAACGGCCGGTTCCTTTCCTGCAGCGGCTACCCCAAGTGCAAGAACGCGAAGCCCCTCCCAGGCCAGGAGCCCGAGGAAACGGATATATTCTGCGAAAAATGCGAACGCCCTATGCTTATCAAGGTGGGTCGCTATGGCAAATTCCTCGCCTGCAGCGGCTATCCCGACTGCAAGAACGCCAGACCCCTGCCCGGCGACGAGCGAGAGCAGCCGGAGGAGACCTCCGAAGTCTGTGATAAATGCGATAGCCCCATGGTCATCAGGTCCGGCCGCAACGGCAAGTTCCTGGCCTGCAGCGGTTACCCCAAGTGCAAGAACACCCGACCAGTCCCAGGCGAAGAGCCCGCAGACGCCGAGCAGGTCGAAAATGTAGTCTGCGATAAGTGCGAAAGCCCCATGCAGATCAAGAGAGGTCGCAATGGCCAGTTCCTCGGGTGCACTGCCTACCCCAAGTGCAGGAACACCCGACCCCTCAAGGGAGGCGGGCCTCGCCAGGAGCCGGAGATCATCGATGAGGCCTGTGATAAATGCGGCAAGCCCATGGCTATAAAATCCGGCAGAAGGGGTAAATTTATAGCCTGCACCGGCTACCCGAAATGCAAGAACGCCAAGCCCTACGCCGCTCCTAAAGCCGCCGAGGAACCCGTACCCGCCTAGCCCCGAGCGCGATCTCCATGGAACACTACCTCGACAAATTCATCCTGTATCTGGAAGGAGAGCGCAACCTCTCGCCCTACACCGTCCGCAATTACCGGACGGACCTTATACCCTATTTCGACTTCCTCGAAGATAATGAAATCTACGACTTGGGCGACGTAGACCGGAACGTGCTCAGGAAGTACGTCGCATGGCTCACCACCGAGCGCTGCATCCGCATCACCAACAGCCTGGTCAAACACGGCCACGACATGCGGAGCGTATCCCGCAAGATCAGCGTCCTCCGCACCTTCTACCGGTTCCTCATACGGGAGGGCTTGCTAGAGACCAACCCCGTGGCCCGGCTCCGCCTCCCCAAGCTGGATAAGAAGTTCCCCAAGTTCCTCTCTCCCCAGGAAGCCTCCGCTCTTGTAGAGGCCCCCCTCGACCCCACCCCCCTCGGACTGCGGGACCGCGCCCTTCTGGAGTTGATCTACGCTACCGGCCTCCGAGTCAGCGAAGTAGTTAGCCTGGATACCGATGACGTAGCCGACGGCAACCGCGAGCTCCGAGTCCTGGGCAAGGGTTCCAAGGAGCGGGACGTCGTGGTTGGGCGGCAGGCCCTCGATGCCATAGCCCGCTATCTCTCCCACGGCAGACCTAAACTTTCGATCAACGCCAAGAACCGAGCCCTCTTCCTCAACAACAGTGGCGGCCGGCTCTCCGTCCGAAGCGTCCAGACCCTTGTCCGCAAGTACTCTCTGGAGAGGGGTCTCGTCGAGCCTGCCCATCCCCACACGCTCCGCCACAGCTTCGCCACCCACCTGTTGGACGGCGGCGCAGACCTCCGGGTCGTTCAGGAACTTCTCGGCCACGAGAGCCTTGGCACGACCCAGATATACACCCACATGACCACCGCCGAGACCCGCAAGACTTACGAAAAGGCGCACCCCAGGGCCCGAGCCTCCAAAGATTCCAAATGAGAATACTGGTAGTAAACGGCCCCAACCTGAACCGTCTCGGCAAGCGTGACTCGGCCCAGTACGGGACAACGACCCTCGCCGACATTGAGTCTGCTATCTCATCGCGGGGCTCCGAGCTCGGCACAGACGTATCTTTCTTCCAGTCCAACCACGAGGGTGCAATAATCGACTTCCTCCAGGCCGAGTCCGAAAACGCCGACGGTATAATCATCAACCCTGGCGCCCTTACCCATTACGGTCTCTCGCTCCGCGACGGCCTCGCCGACACCTCCCTCCCTATAATCGAAGTCCATCTATCCAACATCCACGCCCGTGAGCAGTTCCGCTCCGTATCCGTCATCGCTCCCATCGCCAGGGGCCAGATCGCCGGTCAGGGCTGGAAGGGATATCTCTCGGCTCTGGACCTGCTCGTCGACTCACTCAAGAAAAGCGGTTAGGATAGGCACACTATGAGCGCATTGGAAAGAACGCAAAGACTCAGACGAAAGCTCGACGCCGAGGGTCTCGATGCCCTCCTGATATCTCAACCTGAGAACCGCTTCTACCTCTCCGGGTTTAGCGGCTCGGCCGGCTTCCTCGTCATCTCCCGGGACCACGCCTTTATCGCCACCGACTTCCGCTACTACGAGCAGTCTGCCCGCCAGTGCCGCGACTACACGCTGCTCAAGATGGCCGGCCCCAAGCCCTTCGGCTGGTTCCACGAGGCCCTTGCCAATATCAAACCCCGGCGCCTCGGCTTCGAAGCATCCGACGTATCCTTCAGCTTCTACTCGGCCATAAAAAGCTCCATCGCCCAGCTCTCCTCCGAGGAAAGACCCCGCCTCATGTCCACCCGCGGGTTGGTAGAGGCCCTGCGGGAGGTCAAGGAGCCCGACGAAATCGCCGAGATCGGCAGGGCCGCATCCTTCGCAGACCAGGCCCTCGCCGAAGTGGTCCCGGCTATCGAGCCCGGCATGACCGAGAAGCAGGTCGCCTGGGAGCTCGAAAAAGCCATGCGCAACGCTGGGGCCGACTCCATCAGCTTCGATACCATCGTCGCTTCCGGGCCAAACGGCGCCCTCCCCCACCACCGCCCCTCCGATAAAGCCATCCGGTCCGGCGAACCCGTGGTTATCGACATGGGCGCCAGGATCAACGGCTACTGCAGCGACATCACTCGCACCATAGTTGTAGGCGCCGCAGATGAACAGCTGGACAAGGTCTACAACACCGTGCTGGACGCCCAGCTCAACGCCATTGACGCCGTACGCTCCGGCATGACCGGCCACGAGGCCGACGCCCTGGCCCGCACCGTCATCGATGACGCCGGCTACGGCGAACGCTTCGGCCACTCCCTCGGCCACGGCATCGGCCTGGCAGTACACGAGGTTCCCGTTGTCGGGCCCCGGGGCAGCAGCGTCCTCGGCAAGGACATGGTCTTCACCATAGAGCCCGGCATTTACATCCCCGGCTGGGGCGGCGTTAGGATCGAAGACATGGTAGTCTTGGAAAACGGAAAGGTGCGGGTCATTACCAAGACCCCCAAGAGCATCCGCTCCGCCAACAATTGAGGTGCGTTTATGATTGAGACCGGAGCTATCAAGAAGGGCATGACCATAGAGTTGGATGGCAGCCTCTACAAGATTCTGATTCTTAAGCACATCAAGATCGCCCGAGGCTCGGCCCAGGTCAGGATGAAATTACGCAACATCACTGAAGGCCACACCATCGAGCGCACCTTCCAGGCCGGCGAGCGCTTCGCCGTCGCCAGGCTCGAACGACAGGAGGCCCAGTTCCTATACCGTGACGGCGATCTCTTCCATTTCATGTACACCGACACCTTCGATCAGTCGCCGGTCTCCTCTGAGCTCCTTGAGGACGTCGTTGGCTACCTCCTCGAAGGCATGACCCTGGATCTCATTCTCCACGGTGAAGTTCCCATAGGCGTCGAACTGCCCACCACCGTCGACCTCCGCGTCACCGAGACCGATCCCGGCTACAAGGGTGACACCGCCCAGGGCGGCACCAAGCCCGCCATCTTGGAAACGGGCCTAACCGTCAACGTCCCGCTGTTCGTCAACGAGCAGGACACCATTAAAGTAGACACCCGCACCGGCGAATATCAGGAGCGGGTCTAGGCCGGAAACAGTATCCGGCGGGGGAGGAGCAGACATGGAAGGACGTAAGCTGGTCCAGGAGATAATGATTCCGGCAGAGTACGGCGCCGCCTACTACGTGAAGAAGGGCCAAATCCAGCGGGTCATAATGATCGATGGCCCTCAGGTCGGCGACTGGACGGCCTTCAACGCCAACAATTTCAAGGAGCACTACGACTCCTCCCACACCTTCGTCATGAACAGCGCCAAAGGCACGGGGGGCATTAATGGAGTCCGGGACTTCTACTCCCGACCTCCTCACCTCAACGTTATGTTCACCACAGTCGAAGACACCGTCGGCCTCCACTGGACCATGATCGGGGCCAAGTGCACTCCCCAGCGATACGAGGTGTGGAACATAGAAGGCGGTCACCGTAGCTGCTTCGGCAACCTCGTGGAGGCCCTCGAGCCCCACGGCATCACCCCCGAGGACGTTCCCGACGTCTTCAACATGTTCATGAACGTCACCTACGACCAGGAAGGCCGATACCACATCCACGCCCCAGCCGCAGGCAAGGGCGGCTACATCGACATGCGCGCCGAGATGGACTGCTTAGTCGGCCTCTCCGCCTGTCCCGCCGGAGACGTGTCCTTCGTCAACGGCGAGGGTGACGAGCAGGGGAACAAGCGCCTCAAAGTCGAGATTTGGGAGTAGTTTATCCCTATCGATCCCTACATGAAAGGCGGCTATCATGATCCGTATGGCGATCATCTACAACAAGACTGAAGACAGCGCTTTCGACCTCGACTACTACATCAACTCCCACATGCCCATGGCCGCCGCCGAGTTCGGGGCATTCAAATGGGATGTTGACAACGTTGTCAGCGGCGCCGACGGAAGCGACTCCCCAATCCACTGCATCGGCTACCTCTACTTCGAAAGCGAGGAGAAGCGCCTCGCTGGGATGAACGGCGCCACCGTTCCCAAGGTCATTGGCGACGTCCCTAACTACTACTCGCCCGGCATGCCCGTGGCCATCGTCAGCGAAGTCCTAGGCTAACCCCCGACCCCCTCGCCCCCATGCTCAACCTCGGCTGGTTCTCCACGGGCCGCGGCCCTGGGTCCCGCGCCCTCATCTCCACCGTCCAGGAAGCCATAACCGACGGCCGAATCCAGGCCAGAATCAGCTTTGTCTTCAGCAACCGGGCCCCGGGCGAGGCTGAAGGCAACGACCAATTCTTCGCCCTGGCCAAATCCCTCGGCCTCACCGTCATCCACCGGTCCTCCAGGGTCTTCCGCCGACAATGGACCGGCGACCCGACACAATGGCGCACCGCCTACGACAGAGAAGTCGCAGACCTAGTCTCCCCCTTCTCCCCCGACCTCTGCGTTCTCGCCGGCTACATGCTAATCGTCAGCCCCGACTTGTGCCGAGACTTCCCAATGATCAACCTCCACCCCGCCGCCCCCAACGGCCCCGATGGCACCTGGCAAGATGTCATCTGGCAGCTAATCGAGCAACGCGCCGACTATAGCGGCGTCAAAATCCACCTCGTCACCAAGGAACTGGACCGCGGCCCAAACATCGCATACTGCCGCTACCCTATCCGCGGCCAAGCCTTCGATGACCTTTGGCAGGAAGCCGACCTGGCTTCCGTATACAACCTCCGTCAGCGTTACGGGGAAGATTTGGCCTTATTCAAGGCAATAAGAAGCGAGGGTGTGAAAAGGGAATTGCCCCTTCTAGTCGAGACCCTGGCCACCCTCTCCCGCGGCGAAGTCCAAATCACCCCAGACAACCCCTCCCCACCCCTGGACCTCTCACGGCAAATAGAAGAGTCGATCGCAAATCCCTGACCCTTACTCGGTCATTCCCGCCCCCGAGCGGGAATCCATCCCGCAGCATAAGACCTTTGCATAACTCTGATGGGGGGATTGAGGGGAAATGTTTCATCCCCTCTCCCTAGATGGGTGTATAGAGCGGAGACATAGGTTACACATGTTCGGAGACATGGGTTACACCATAAGGCATGGTAAATCTGGTTCAGGAGGGTTTCCCTCGGGTTGGGCCGCTCGTGCTGAGGCACTCGAAGTATGAGCGAGGGGCGGGGCCGCTCTTCCTGTCGCAGATGGAACATACGCCTGTGGAGGGCCCGCCGAGCTGGAAGCTCGCAGAGGCGGGGAGGATCGTAGTATGAGCGGGGTGGCGTGTAGCCTACCTACCCTTGTAGTTCGGCTTCCTCTTCTCCACAAACGCCAGAGGCCCTTCCTTCGAGTCCTCCGTCTTGTGGATCCGCTGCGAAACCAACTCCTCTAACCGGAGCCCCTGCTCCAAAGGCATGTCCATGCCCTGGTAGGCCAGCTGCTTTATCGCCCGCACCGCTAGCGGCCCGTTGCCGTTGATCTTGTTTGCAAGCTCCTCGGCGATGGACATCACCTCTTCGGGCTTCACCACCCGGTTCACGAGACCCAGGTCGTAGGCCTGCTGAGCGTTGAGCCGGTCGCCGGTCAACAGCGCCTCCAGCGCCCGACGGAAGGGTATCGCCCGTGGCAGTCTCTGCGTCCCGCCACCCCCGGGAATGATCGCCCTGAGCACTTCCGAAAGCCCAAAGTGCGACCTGTCCGAAGCGATGATGAAGTCACAAGCCAAGGCCAGTTCCAGGCCCCCTGCAAGGCAGTAGCCGTCCACCGCTGCGATCACCGGTTTAGTGAGGTCGCTCGTTCGCCAGAACCCCGCGGCCCGAATGCTAGCCAGCAATCCCTCACCCGCTCCCCTCCTCCTGTCCGACATCTCCTTCAGGTCCGCACCCGCCGAGAACGCCCTTCCGCCCGCTCCTGTCACGATAGTGCACCAGACATCCGTGTCGTTCTCTATGTCGTGCCAGGCTGCGTTCAGGCCGTTCACCACTTCAGCGTTCAGGGCATTCATCTTCTCCGGCCTGTTGATGGTGAGGTACGCTATCCGGTCCTTCTTTTCGAAAATTACCTGCGGCATGAGTCCCTCCGGGACAACGTACTAATTCCTTGCGGGCATCCGGTGAGCCCCAGACTACCTGCTCTTGAACTCCGGCTGCCGCTTTTCGGAAAAGGCCAGAGGCCCTTCTACCGCGTCTTCCGTGGTGCCCAGTAGAGTGC
The DNA here is from genome assembly GCA_965222055.1 of Dehalococcoidia bacterium. Lineage (GTDB taxonomy): Bacteria > Chloroflexota > Dehalococcoidia > Plut-88900 > Plut-88900 > Plut-88900. The sequence continues at coordinate 952,822 of CBDCTF010000007.1, read as the reverse complement.
TGAACACCTTTTCGAATTGGAAGGCCTGCGGAAGCGTCAGGTTGTATCCTCGCTGGACGGATTCCTTGATGGCCCGCACTGCCAGAGGTCCGTTCCGGCATATCTTTTCTGCAATCTCCTCCGCCGTCGACATCACTTGGTCCGCCGCGACTACCCTGTTGATCAGGCCCGTCCTGTACGCCTCCTGCGCGTCGATCCTCCCCCCCGTGAGCAGCATCTCCATCGCTATGCACATCGGCATAGCCCTCGGCAGCCTGTCGACCCCTCCGCCGCTGGGAATGATCCCCCACCGCACTTCCTGCAGGCCGAACTGCGCATGCTCGGCTGCCACCCTTATGTCGCAGCTGAGCGCAATCTCCAAGCCTCCCGCTATGCAGAAGCCGTTTATCGCAGCGATGGCAGGTGTTGCGGTGTACATCTCGTACATGTTCGGCATACCCGGGGGACTCTCCACTGAGTAGGCGCCTCTCCACGCTTCCGGCCCCTCCTTCGCCACGTCCTTCAGGTCCTGCCCCGTGCAGAATGCCCGCTCCCCCGACCCCGTGATGATGATCACCCACACGTCGGGATCGTCGTCCAAGGCTCTCCACGTATTGGCCAGCTGTTGCCAGTGCGCCTCAGTCAGCGCGTTCAGGACCTCCGGCCGGTTCAGGGTCACGTAGGCTATGCGACCCTTCTTCTCAACCATCAAGTGGGACTTTATGTCTTCGCTCATATTCCGTCCCTCAAGTGTCTTAAGCGGTCTTTTCTATCTCCGGCGGCGCATCCAGGCGCAGTTCGGTCAGGGCTTCGTCCCTGTCCGGCCTTACCTCCAGGGTCCTGCCGTCGGAGGTGATTAGCAAGGGCGGTCGTTCCCCGGCTATCGCCTTTTCGTCAACGTAGCACTTTTTGACATTATCAATTGAGGGTGCCTGGTACATGGCCTCCATCAAGGCCTCTTCCAGTATCGACCGTAATCCTCGAGCCCCGGTCTTCAGCTTGACGGCCATGTCCGCAGCTCGTTCCAGGGCCGCATCGGTGAATTCCAGTTCCACCCCGTCCAGTTCGAAAATACGATTGTACTGCTTTACCAATGCGTTCTTCGGCTGGGTCAGCACCGTGATCAATGACTCCCGGTCCAGGGCCCCGACCGCCGCCATCACTGGCAGCCTGCCTATCAGTTCCGGGATCAACCCGTACTTCAGCAGATCCTCGGGCTCCACGAGGTTCAGTATCTCTTCCGAGCCTTTCAGCCCGCGGCCCGTAACTGAGTTGAACCCGAGGCTCACTACATCTTTGTTGACCCGCTGCTCAATCAACTCTTCCAGCCCGTCGAAAGCGCCGCCACAGATAAACAGAATGTTCGATGTGTCCAGCTGAATGTATTCCTGGTGCGGGTGCTTGCGGCCGCCCTGCGGCGGAACGTTGGCCACGCACCCTTCAATGACCTTCAGCAGCGCCTGCTGGACCCCCTCCCCCGACACGTCTCTTGTTATCGAGGGATTTGCGCTCTTGCGCGAAATCTTGTCTATCTCGTCGATATAGATGATGCCCCGCTGCGCCCGATTCACGTCATATTCCGCCGCCTGGATTATGCGCAGAAGGATGTTCTCCACGTCCTCCCCGACGTAACCGGCTTCCGTCAGCGTAGTTGCATCCGCAATGGCGAAGGGAACTTTCAGGATCTTTGCGAGGGTCTGGGCCAGAAGGGTCTTGCCACATCCCGTGGGGCCCACCAGCAAGATGTTGGTCTTGTCCAGCTCCACGTCCCCATCCGGACCCCTGCTGTTGTTGATGCGCTTGTAGTGGTTGTATACGGCTACGCTAAGGACTTTCTTTGCCCGAGACTGCCCAACTACATACTCGCTGAGCTTATCGTAGAGCTCTCTTGGAGTCGGAAGCTGGTCGAGACCCAGGCCATCGTCCACCGAGACCCGGTCCTCGTCTATCAGCTGTTGGCAAAGCGTGACGCAGTTGTCGCAGATGTAGGTCTGCTCCTGCCCACCTATCAGTTTCTTGACGTCCGGCGGGCTCTTGGAGCAGAAGGAGCAGGCGTATCTAGTTCTTGCGTCTCTGTCGTCGGGCATGTGGCCTCAGTCCGGGCCCGTGGCCCCGCTTATTCGGACTTCTTGTCCTTACTCTCCTCTACCGCTCCCACAACCTTGTCTACCAACCCGTAATCCCTCGCCTCTTCCGCACTCAGGTAAATATCCCGGTCGGTGTCCCTGGCTATCTTCTCAATGTCCTGACCCGTGTTCTCGGACAGGATGCGCCTCAGCTTGTCCTGCAGTCGCAGTATCTCCCTGGCAGCAATCTCAATGTCCGAGGCCTGACCCTGGGCTCCACCCATCGGCTGGTGCATGTGGACAGTGGCATTGGGCAGTGCAAACCGCTTGCCCGCTTTTCCTCCGCTCAGCAGTACCGTGCCCATGCTGGCCGTCATGCCGACGCAGATCGTCGATACGTCGCACTGCACAAGCCGCATCGTATCGTAGATCGCCAGGCCGGCGCTTATCACGCCGCCGGGTGAGTTGATATACAGGTTGATGTCTTTGTCCGGGTCCTCACGTTCGAGGTACAAGAGCTGCGCCACGATCAGGTTTGCCACATGATCGGTGATGGGTGTCCCCAGAAATACGATCCGCTCCTTCAGCAGAAGGGAATATATGTCGAACGCCCTGTCCCCACGGGCGCCGCTCTCGATTATCATCGGTATCACGTTATCCGGTCGCATCTTTCTCCTCGTTTTCGTTAGCGTTCTCGATAGAAGACTCCGACCCCGCTGCCACGAGTGCCGGGCCCTGTTGAGCTATTTCTTTCATACGGTCCAAGGCTTTTCTCAGCCTGATCCGATTTCCGATGTTTGAGCGAACTTCGTCGCTGTGCAGGCGTTGTATGGCCTCCGGGTCAGCGGCGTCGGCCTGCTCTTCCGCCTGTTTGATCTCCTCGTCTATCTCCTCGTCGCTTGATTCTACTTCCTCCACCTCCGCCAACCGATTCAAGATAAGCGACGTCGTAACCCGGTTCTCCGCCGACTCCCTCCGGTCCTCTCTCAGCTCCTCCGGCGTCTTGCCGATGGCTTTCAGATAGCTTTCGAACTGCAGGCCGCTTTGAGCCAGCGCCCGGGCCTCGTCCGTTATTATGTGGTCTATTTCTCTCTCAGTGAGAATCGGAGGAGCCTCGATTGTGGCAGTGCTTTTCAGGGCTTCCATGAGGTCTTCCTCGAACTTGCGGTCCGACAAAGCCTGCGCGTGTTCCCCCATCGCCTCCGTCATCTTCGCCCTGAAGTCCTCCAAGGTCTCGTACTCCTCATCCAGGCTCTTCACGAAATCGTCGTCCAGCGGAGCGGGCAGTTTGGCCTTCACTTCTTGCACCGTGACGGCGAAACTGCATTCCCTACCCGCTATTTCAACCTCCCTGAAGCTGTCCGGCAATGTCAGGTTGAACTCCTTCGATTCGCCTTTGACCATACCCTCCAACATCGGTGAGAATCCCGGCACCGGAAAGTCTATGTTTGGGTCAGGGCTATAGGAAGCGCCTGTTTCGTTTATGACGGACTTGCCATCGACCTTCCCGTCCACGTCGATTGTCAGGAGGTCCCCATATTCCACCGACCTGTCCACCTGCTCCCAGGGCGCATTCCTCATCCTCACCGACTCCATCGACTCTTCCACCTGTTCGGGCTTCACCTCAACAGGGTCCTGACTGACCCTGATCGACTTGTAGTCACCCAATTCCACCGTGGGGGGCAGGGGCACCGTGGCCTTGATCACCATCGTGTCCCCAGTGTCTACATCCACCTCAGGGGTGTCGATTGCCTCCAACCCCTCTTCCTCAATTGCCTTCTGCACTAGCTCCGGGGCCAGATCGTGCATCGCCTCGTGAATGACAGCGTCCTTCCCCACGAAGCTCCGCAGAACTGCCCGAGGCGTCTTCCCCGGCCTAAACCCCGGGACCTTAACACGCTGGGCCAGGTTCTTGTACGTCTTCTTTAGCGAATTTTCGAGCTCCTCATCTTCGACTTCAATGGTGAGAAGCATGCGGCTCTTGGGTAGTTTTTCAGTGGTGACTTTCAAGGGAGGAGATCTCTCTTAGAGATGGGAAAATTAGATTCGACTTCGTGAAAAGTATAGCACACCACGTCCCCACACTTGCGCTTATTCAATCCTCAGTCACCCGCAGATGCAGGTCCTTGAGTTGTTGTAGGCTCACGGGGGCCGGGGCAGCGGTCATCACGTCTATCGCGCTCTGGTTTTTCGGGAAGGCTATGACTTCGCGGATACTCTCTTCTCCAGCGAGTATAGCCACCAGCCGGTCGATCCCCGGGGCTATGCCTCCGTGGGGCGGGGCCCCGTACTCGAACGCTTCCAAAAGGTGCCCGAACCGCGCCTGGGCCTCGTCTTCGTCATAGGCCAGCAGTTTGAATACCTTCTGCTGGAGCCCTCGGTCGTGGATCCTGATGCTCCCGCTGGCCACCTCTTGTCCGTTGCACACCATGTCGTAACACCGGGCCCGCACTTTGCCAGGGTCGGTGTCCATCAACCCTAAGTCTTCCTCCCTTGGTGAAGTGAAAGGATGGTGCGTAGCGTCCCACCTACCCTGGTCGTCGTTCCATTCAACCAGTGGGAAGTCCACCACGAACATGAAGGCCAGTTCCTCCGGGTCCGCTAGTCCCAGCCTCTGGCCCATTTCATTCCTGAGCGCCGACAGGGCAGCATTCGTCGATTTCTCATCCCCCGCGACGATCATTAGTAAATCACCCGTCTCTACCCTAAGGTTCTTTATGATTCCATTCAGCTCGTCCTCAGAAAGATGTCGGGTGACAGCCGACTTCACGTTCCCCGCCCCCCACCTCCCCTCCGAGTCCGGGGCCCCTTCCAGTGCAATGGTCACCAGCCCCTTGGCCCCCCGCTCCCTCGCGAACTCCGTAAGCCCATCGAGCTGTCTGCGGCTGTAACCCGAGCAGCCCGGGGCCCGGAGTCCCTTTACAGTGCCTCCGCTAGCCACGACCGACTGAAAAACCTTGAACCCCGAGTCCTTTACCACGTCGGTCAGCGCTTCGAGCTCCAGCCCGAAGCGCAGGTCAGGCTTGTCCGTCCCATATCGGCTCATCGACTCGGCATAGGTCAGCCGTGGGAAAGGTTTCGTCAGGCCTTTTCCCGGCGTTACGGTCTCCACAAGCCCCGTAAACAGGGCCTCGGTGAGACCCAGCACGTCGTCCTCATCCACAAAGCTCATCTCAAGGTCCAGTTGGGTGAATTCCGGCTGCCGGTCGGCCCTCAGGTCTTCGTCCCGGAAGCACCTGGCAATCTGAAAATACTTCTCGAACCCCGAGACCATAAGCAGCTGCTTCAGCTGCTGAGGAGACTGGGGCAGAGCGTAGAAAGTGCCTGGGTGTATCCGGCTGGGCACAAGGTAGTCCCGTGCCCCTTCCGGCGTGCTTTTTATCAGCACCGGCGTCTCGATTTCGAGGAAACCCTCTTCGTCCAGGTAGTCCCGAATGTACTTGACGACTCGGTGCCTCAGGGCGATGTTGCGCTGAAGTCTCTGTCTCCTCAGGTCCAGATATCGATGCTTGAGCCTGAGGCTTTCTTCTACTTCTGTGTCTTCATTGACGTAGAAGGGAGGGGTCAGAGATGGGTTGAGCACCTGCACCGCCCGAGCGTTCACCTCTATCTCCCCCGTCGGAAGGTCCGGGTTCTCAGTGCCCGCGGGCCGGGTCCCGACCTGCCCCTTCACCTGTACCACCCACTCGTTGCGAAACTGCGTCCCGGTCTCGTGTGCCTCGGGGGACTCCCTGGGATTGAGCACCACCTGCACGATTCCCGACCTGTCTCTCATGTCGATGAATATCAGGCCTCCGTGGTCTCGCCGTCTATGCACCCACCCCGCCAGCGTTACGTCCTTACCTGTGTCTGAAGCTCTGAGCTCTCCACAACCGACACTCTTTAACAAAGTCTCTCACCTACCTTGAACATTAGCTGGGGGATTATAGGTTAACCCCCAAACCCATATCAATCAGCCATTTTCTCCACGAAGCAAACATGCCGCTCAATCTTCAACACACGCCCTCTTGACTGCGTTGTCCCGAAGGCCCACGAGGGATATATAGCGTTTGCGACCCCATCACCCCAGAGTAGCCTTGACGCCTTCCATCCAGTCATTCCCGTGTCGGGGCACAGGAATCCAAGTGTAAGCGGCGTGTCCCCACCTCCTCACTCCCCAATTCCACAAAAAAGAGGGGTGAAAGCACCCGAGGCGCTTTCACCCCCAACAAAGTCAGGAGCGCTACGAATGGTTAACCCTCTACAGGTAACCCTCCAGAAGCTCTCTCGACGATTCTTTGTTCAGTTTCGCCACCGCTCCGCTCTGGATCTGCCGCACCCGCTCTCGTGTAACACCCAGCACCTCCCCGATGTCCTTCAGGGTGTGCTCCCTTCCGTCCTTCAACCCGAACCTCATCTCCAGCACCTCACGCTCACGAGGGTTGAGTTCGTTGAGCATCAAGTCCAGGTGACCTTTGAGTAGGGACAGAGACAGGGTTTCATCGGGCGAGGGAGCATCATGGTCTGTCAAGGTGCTGCCCAGTAGCAGACCCGCGCTCCCCTGAGGCTGGTCCAGCGACGCCGGCTGCTGCCAAGCCCGCATGATTCGCTTGATCTTGTTGGGGTCTATCCCCGTTGCCTCGGCTACCTCTTCTCCCTGGGGTCGTCTGCCCAACTCCTGGGTCAGGGCTTGAGTGGCCTTCTCCACCTTTGATGCCGTCTCGCTCAAATGCACCGGCAGCCGGATCGTGTGACCCTTGTCGGTCAGAGCTCTCATCACGCCTTGGCGGATCCACCAAGTCGCATAGGTGCTGAACCGGAAACCTCGCCGGTAGTCGTATTTGTCGACGGCCCTGATCAGTCCCAGGTTGCCTTCCTGGATCAGGTCCAATAGAGGCAAACCCTTGCCCTGATACTTCTTGGCGATGCTGACCACTAGTCGGAGATTCGACTCGGTCATTCGACGCCGCGACGACGCCCCGACCTGTACCGCCTGCTCCAAAGACAGCCGGCCTTCCACATCTGAACCTCCACCCTCCAGTTTCGCCTTCGCTTCCGCTCCGAACTCGATAGCCCTTGCCAGCGATTTCTCCTCCTCGAAGGTCAACAGGTCGGAGGCGCCTATCTCTCTCAGATAAGCTTTTAGCGGCTCGTCTACCAGTTCCTGCTGGACATACCGGTCATCCTCCTCTTCGACAACCGCGGCCTTTATGGCAACGACTGTTTCTTCCTCTTCGTCCAGGCTCTCCAATACCGAATCTATGTCGTACGTTTGAGTCTTCATCTTCTGCCCCACCAAACTTCTTTCCTTTTCCTTTCTACACTAATATCAGGTGTCTTTCAAAGCTCAGAATACGGGAATCAAGGCTATTTGTCAATTAAATCATAAGAAAATATCAAAAAGGGCTACTACTGTTCCCGCATAGGCTTACAATCTTTATAAATCAGATTTCTGCCCCGTCTCCCTTGCGCTACACTCCGGACGGCACCTTGCTAAGAACGGACATCTGACGGATTTGTCTACGCTCCATCGCCGCCACGGTTGCGGCCTTCAACGTGTTGACCAAAAGCATTGCCACAGTCATGGGGCCCACTCCCCCGGGGGCCGGGCTGATGACGCTGGCCCGCTCCCTTACTCCTTCGAAGTCGATGTCCCCCACCAGACGGTAACCCTTCTCACTCGAAGGGTCCTCCATACGGTGGATGCCCACGTCTATGACCACTGCGCCCGGCTTCACCATGTCGGCCCTGATCCCCTTGGGCTTGTCTATGGCGGCCACAAGGATATCCGCCTGTCTGGTAAGTTCGGATAGGCGTCTCGTGCCGGTGTGGGCTACGGTGACCGTCGCATTGGCCCCCGAGTGCTTCTGCATCAGTAGAGCCGCCAACGGCCTCCCGACTATCATGCTCCTACCACAGATCACTACGTGCTTCCCATCAGTTGATATCCCCGACTCTAGTAGCATCCGTTGAATTCCGGCCGGAGTGCACGGCACGAAACGCGGCACCCCTAATAGCAGAAGTCCCACGTTGTCAGGGTGAAGGCCGTCCACGTCCTTTGTAGGAGCAACGGAACTTGCCACAGCCAGAGGGTCCACGTGGTCCGGCAGCGGCCACTGCACCAGGACACCGTGCACCGAGTCGTCTTCGTTCAGCTCTTTCACCAAGTCTATGACCTGAGCCTCCGTGGCATCCGCCCCGAGACGCAGGGTCTGAGTATCGATGCCCACGGCCCGGGCCGCCCGCTCCTTCGTCCTTACGTATACGTCTGAGGCCGGATCGTTCCCGACCATGACTACCGCCAAGTTGGGGACTGTGCCAGCCTCCCGTCTCAGATGCCCGACCTCCAGCCGGACCTCTTCCCTGACAATTGCAGCAATCCTTCTCCCGTCTATAATCTCAGCAGTCATACGGCAGCGCCTTTGTGAAATGTGGAACTTAATGCAATGTACCAAATTTCACAATGCTTATCAACCACCCTGCATGACGAATTGCCCCAAGGGGTTTACTATATGCGCCACGGGAGCCGGTCCGGGCCCCTGAATAACTATCGAGGACAGGCAATTGGCTAGTTTCCGGGACAAGCTCGAGTCAAAATCCTTCCTGGTCACCGCCGAGATGACGCCCCCCAAAGGCGTCAATATCGAGCAGAACCTGTCTCTTCTGGACTCCCTCGCGCCCGTCGACGCGGTCAACGTGACTGATCAGAACGCCTCCGTTATGAGGCTCGGCCCATTGCCACTCGGCAAGGTCATCCTCGACCGGGGAATCGAGCCCATCTGCCAGTTTACCTGCCGGGACCGCAACAGGATCGCACTCCAGTCCGACCTCCTCGGCGCTCACGTCCTCGGCATACATAACATCCTATGCCTCACCGGCGACCCCACAGGCACCGGTGATCACCCCGACGCCAAGCCGGTCTTCGACCTCACAGTCATCGACCTTCTCCGCGCCGCAACCCGAATGGAGTCGGGCGTCGACATGGCGGGTAACGCGCTCAACGGCGCCCCCACCTTCTGCCTGGGCGCCGCCGCAAACCCCGGCGCCCCGGACGTCGACGTCGAGGTTGGCCGCATGGAGCAGAAGGTCCAGGCCGGTGTCAGATTCTTTCAGACTCAGGCCGTCTACGACCCCGAACAGTTTGCCCGCTTCATGGACAAGGCCCGCTATCTCAATGTCCCTGTCCTTGCCGGAATCCTTGTCCTGCACTCGGGCCGAGCAGCCCGTTACCTCAACGCTAACGTCCCCGGCGTCCTGGTGCCCCAGGCCCTGATAGACGAAATGGACTCCGCCGAAAACAAGCGTGAGACAGGAATCGAAATCGCCGCCCGGACTATTTCCGAAATCGCCGGACTGACTCGCGGCGTTCACCTCATGCCCATGGGCTGGGAGCGCGATATCTCCCGTCTTATGCGTCTCTCCGGCCTCACTCCACCTGAATCCGCCCCTGGTAACGCGGACCCCTCATAGTGCCACCTCTCTCCCGAGTCCCCATCGCCCCTCTCCTCATGTTGCAAAACATGGAGAACTGGAAACGACAGGTGGCCCTAGTCTGTTTAGCCCAGGGTGTCGCCTCCATAGGCTGGTCCTTCATGCAGCCCTTCTACCCCCTCTTCATAGAGCAGGAGTTAGGGGTCGATTCCGTCGCAAACGCGGCCTTCTGGGCAGGCGCCTCTTCCGGCGTTTTCGCTCTTTTCATGGGCATCGCCGGTCCCTTCTGGGGCCACTTGGCCGACACCTACGGCCGAAAGCCCATGCTGGTGCGCGCCTACACTGCCGGTACCCTTGTACTCATGTTCTCCGGCCTCATCACCAACATTCCCCAGCTCATTGGGGTGCGAATCCTGCACGGCGGCGTCTCCGGCAGCGTTGGTGCGGCAATGGCCCTGGCCGGCTCCTACGTCCCCAGCAACCGCCTTCCCCTGGTAGTCGGCCTTCTCCAGTTCACCAGCTACTTCTCGATCACCATTTCACCGTTTATCGGCGGCCAACTGGTTGACGCCTTCGGATTCAGGACCACTTACTTCATATCCTCCGGTTTCACCGCCGCCGCCGGTCTCATGATTCTGTTCTTCATCAAGGAGTCCTTCCAGAGGTCCCCCGACAAAAAAGGGTCCCCCCTCGCCATTTTTTCCGAGACCCGGCAGGTCCTCTCCACAAAGGGCCTGCTTCCCGCTCTCCTATTCGTACCCATCATCCAGGGCGCCCCGACCGTCCTTCAACCCGTGGCCCCCGGCTTCATCCAGTCGATCACAGACGCCAACCGGGCCATCTTGGACACGGGTCTTGCATTCGGCGTTCTCGGGTTCACCTCTGGAGTCAGTGCCATATTCATTGGAAGAATGGGCGCCAAGTTAAACCTTCGCACTGTTCTAATCGTCTCCTGCCTCGGCGCTTCCCTTACCCTCCTACCCCAGTTCTTCAACCACCGGTTTGATCTCTTCGTACTGCTCTTCGCACTGTCCGGCCTGTTCAATGGCGCTATGATGACTTCACTCAGTTCAATCGTCGGTTTGATGCTCCCGAGAAAACACCTTGGCGCGGCCTTTGGCATCCTAAACTCCGCATCCGCGATGGCCTGGGGCCTGGGCCCCTTGACCGGTGGCGCGCTCGCCTGGAGTATTGGTCATCGGCGCGTCTTTCTCGTTGAGTCAGTCGTTCTGGCCGTGGCAGCCACGTCCCTGGCCGGCATCTTTAAGGGGATCCGGGCCCCCGCCCCCAACCCCCCGCCAACCGCAGAGCCCGCCGAGAGTTGAGACGTCAGCCCTTCTCTATCACCGCTGCACGGTCCAGTACCAGGTGGGCCACTTCGGCTTTCGGCAGCAGTGGCAGCTCATCCAACACCCCGTCACTGCCGATTATCACCACCCGGTTCGTGTCCGACCCGAACCCGCTTCCCTCGTCAGTGATATTGTTGGCGACCATCAGGTCGACGCCCTTCCTGCGCATCTTTTCCCGGGCGTTGGACACGAGGTCCCGGCTCTCCGCCGCAAATCCCACCTTCACCAGCCTATCTCCCGCTGCCTCAGCCAGCACGTCCGCCGTCTCCCGCAGCTCTAGCGTCAACCCACCACCCGACTTCTTTATCTTGTGCTCCGCCTCGGTTGCGGGCCGGAAGTCGGCTACCGCCGCCGCCATTACCAGGATGTCGGCCCCTTTAGCCCGGCTGACCACTTCCTTCCGCATCTCCTCCGCAGTGTCCGCTCGAACGAACTCGACGCCGTAGGGCGCCCTCAACGAGGTCTGCGTCGAGACCAATGTCACGCTCGCTCCCCGGTCCCGAGCCGCCTCCACTATCGCGTACCCCATCTTCCCCGATGACCGGTTCCCGATATGACGCACCGGGTCAATCGGTTCCTGCGTGCCTCCCGCCGTAACCACCACCGACTTGCCAGCCAAGTCACCCTCCCTGCCCAGCGCCTGTTTTACACCCCCGATGATGTCCTCTACATCCGCCAACCGCCCCCGCCCCACCAGCCCCGATGCCAATCTCCCCTCCCCCGGCCCGATCACCGTCCACCCTCTCCCAACCAACCTTGAAACGTTCTCCTGCGTGGCCGGGTTCTCGAACATGTACCCGTCCATCGCTGGGGCCAGAAGCACGGGCCTCCGGGTTGCGAGAAGCATACAGGTAAGCAGGTCGTCAGCCAGCCCATTGGCCGCCTTGGCCATGACGTTAGCCGTTGCCGGCGCAACCACTATAGCGTCGCAGTTGTCCGCCAACGCTACGTGCTCTATCCCCGCGTCCGAGGCTGGGTCAAACAGCTGATGTAGCACAGGCCTGTGCGTCAGGCTACGAAAAGTCAGCGGTGCAATAAAGTTCACCGCCCCCTCACTCATCACCACGTCCACCAATGCGCCCTGCTGGACCAGTTTGCTCGTCAGGTCCGCCGCCTTGTAAGCGGCGATGCTCCCCGTCACCCCTAGCACTATCCGCTTCCCCGCCAACGCCCCCCCGACCCTTTTCTTGCTCTCCTCGCTCATCGCGGGTTCATCTCGTGGATTAGTTTTAACCCTTCCAGCGTCAAGTCCGGGTCCACCGCATCCAGTACGTCGGTCTCACCGGCCATCGTCCCTGCCAGCCCTCCTGTCGCCACCACCTTCACACCCGGCCCCATCTCCTTCTTGAATCGCGCCACAAGCCCCTCTATAAGACCTACATACCCAAATATCAATCCCGACTGCATACTCGCCGACGGAGTGCGTCCTATAGCATCCTGAGGCGCCGTCAGCTCCACCCTGGTAAGCTTCGATGCCCTCGCCACTAGGGCATCCGCCGCAACCCCTACTCCCGGAGCAATCGCCCCACCTAAGTACTCACCATTCTTGGATACCGCGTCGAACACCGTCGCCGTGCCAAGGTCCACCACTATCACCGGGCCCCCATATTTTTGGTAGGCCGCTACGGCATCGGCCACCCGGTCCGCGCCCACGTCTCTCGGGTTTTCGTACAGTATCCTCATCCCCGTCTTCACCCCGGTCCCCACAACCAACGGCTTCAACCCGAAGTGGCTCTGGCAAAACTGTTCGAACACGCCGGTCAGCGGGGGCACTACGCTGCAGACCACTATCTCCGTGATCGTCGACTCCCGCATTCCACGATTCTGCAACAAACCGTTAAACAGGACCGCATACTCATCGGCCTGCTTGTTCACGTCAGTAGAAATGCGCCACGTCGCGTCCAACGAGTCCCCGTCGTACACACCCAGCGTTATGTTCGTATTCCCTATGTCGATAGCCAGTAACATATACAATCAGCCTCAGCTTGGCTTCACTGGCACGAGCGCAATCCCGTCCACGTATTCAAAATGTCTGTCGGCAGAAACCAGGTCAGCCCCCGTTTCCAAGGAGTGAGCAGCTATCCACATGTCGTTCGTCGGAATCGGCCTACCCTTCGCCCTTTGAGATGCAGCTATTCTGGAATATCTGTCCGCCGTCGTCATGCTTATGCTCAGTAATGTGACGTTCGGCGATTTAAGAAACGAGCGCAGAGTGTCCAAATTACGCTCGAAGTGTCGCCCAAGCCGATAACCAAACAATAGCTCTCCCGCTACAATGGGGGAGAATAGAACTTTTTCAGCCTCGCGTGCTAGGTCCGCCACTTGCTGATGTCCGCGTACGAGCTTCGAATAGGCATTCGTATCCAGCAAGATTTTCATCGCCACATCGACTCATCGATTTTCTCGAATTCCTCTTCTATCACAGCCTCCAGTTCATCCGCCTCTTCCCGGCTCATTGAACCAATGAACCAATCCAGAGAAGACCCCACCTTACTCCCCCCTTCCTTTCCATCCATCAGCCCCGCTCCCTTCTTAAGAAGCTTCACCGCCGCCCGATTCAGGGAAATGCCTTCTCGCTCCGCCAGTTGGCGAATGGTCTCATTAAGCTCATCATCGAATCCCCTAATCGTCAATTGGTTCATACTTCACCACCCTGCTGAGTCAATGTATGAGTCATTATGACCCAACCAATGCCTCATATCAACTCTGCAGTTCCGGGCACACCTCACCCTATCCCCACCCCCCTTATCGCCCTCGGCAACAGAGGCAGCAGGTCGCTCGCCAGCAGCCCCGCCTCCCCGACCTCCTCCCGACCCATCTCTCCCGCCAACCCGTGCAGATATACCCCCGCCATCGCCGCCTCCCATGCCCCGAGCCCCTGCGCCAGGAGTCCGGCAATCGCCCCCGCCAGCACGTCGCCCGTGCCCGCCGACGCCAGCGCCGGGTTTGCAAACGGGCTCACCACGGCATGGCCATCGGCTCGGGCAACCACCGTGTGCGCACCCTTCAAGACCACCGTCTTTCCCCACTTCCGTGCCGCCTCCCGGGCAGTCCCAATGCGGTCCCGCTGCACTTCCCCCGTAGAAGCGCCCATCAACCTGGACATCTCGCCGGGATGAGGCGTCAATACCGCCTCCCGACCCAGCTTATCCCACCACCCGTCCTCCGAAGCCAGCGCATTCAGCCCGTCCGCGTCCACTACGGCGGGTGGGGCAGTCAGATGTGAATCCAGGAGCAGCCCCTTCGCCAGTTCCCAGGCGCTTTCTGCTCTCCCTAGCCCGCACCCGACCAGCAGCGCATCCGCCTCCTTCACTCCCTCTTCAATAGCCGTCCTCCACTCTTGCACCCCTGCGGTTTCCTCGAGGGGGATATACGTCACCTCTGCCGCCCGGGAAGCGACTATTGACCGCACCACCGGGGAGCATGCCAAAGTCACCAGTCCTGCCCCGACCCTTGTTGCCGCCGCACATGCCAGGTATGCCGCCCCCACGTATTGCCCCGACCCCGCAAGCGCCACTACTCGACCGAAGGAGCCCTTGTGTGCATCCGCCGGCCTGCGCGGCAGCAACCCTCTCACTCTCGTCCCGGTCAATAGTTCCAGAGAAATATGTCGGGACAGGTCCTCCGGTATCCCGATGTCCGCCACCGCCAGCCGACCCGTCTTCGAAGCCCCAGGGAATGTAAACATCCCGATCTTCGGGTACGCCAGAGCTACTGTTAGATCGGCCGGTGGCCCCGCCGGGTCCGCTTGCCCCGAGTCCGCATCCACCCCTGACGGCAGGTCCATCGCCGCCACCCTAACGTTTGGGTTCGATTCCCTCGCCTTCCGTAATTCGGAGAAGATTGCTTCGATACTCCCCGAGATCGGCCTCGACCTCCCAGTCCCCAGGACCGCGTCCACCACCACCCCCGCCGACCTCAACGCCCCCCGCAACTCCGCCTGCCCCTTCTCCTCGTACGCGGCTATCGATTCCAGGCCCAGGTTGATGATCAGTTTCAAGTTCGGGTCCAATTCAGCGCGAGCTTTGCACAGGCATACGGAGACACTTGCCCCCCATTCGTGAAGATACCGCGCCGCCACCAGCCCGTCTCCCCCGTTGTTACCCGGACCCACCAGCACTACTACGTTAGTGCCCGTCACCCCTTCCATCCACTCCCTCACCTCCCTAGCAAAGGCCCGACCCGCGTTCTCCATCAATTGCGACGTCGGAATCCCCTCCAACTCGCACCGACCCTCGATCTCGCGCATCTCGGCGCTGTTCACTATCTTCATCGACGCTCGACCTCGCTCACACCTATCCCTCTACCATCGCCACCGCCGACGCCACCGCAAACTCATTGGAATGCGACAGGCTTATCGCCACCTCCCCCAACCCCAGCTTACGGGCGCGAGCCTCGGCCCTGCGATACAACTTCACCGTAGGCTTCCCGCTCGGCAGAGGCAGAATCTCGATCTCCCGCCACGCCACCCCCCTGTTCCCCGTGCCCAGCACCTTCATTACCGCCTCCTTGCCCGCGAACCGGGCAGCGAGCTCCGGCACCCGGTTTCGATAGCGAGCTATCTCCTTGGGCGTGTACACACGGGCCAGAAACTTCTCCCCCCACCTCTCCAAAGCCGCCCTGATCCTGGGTATCTCCGTTATGTCTACTCCTACACTGGGATATGCACTGCTAGCCACGGCTTTTCTCACGGGTCAAGGGTAACTTCGAGTATATCATCCCCCTTCGGTCATCACTCCTTGCTTGCGTGTATCTATCACTCCCTTACATCTCCGTGGCCCCGATTCCATCATAGATAATGTTAGTCCAAAGCCTGGCGAGCGATCTAGGACTTGCCGCTTCACCTTCCTCACACGTCAACATTGTTCACCTGCGCGCTTCAAATTTCCCCGACACTCACCCCTTGCCCCATTCCATCCCTCCGCCATATCCTTAAGTCACAAGACCTAATCCGCTTAGTCCTGTATCTAAAGCAGAGCACTCCTCAAGTTAAACTACCAAAGAAATAGCCGGTCTCTGACATAGTTCAGTCAGAGAATATAGTGTGGTCTCACACAATAGGGTATTGCATTAATCTGGCAATTAGACAATGGAGTAGCTAAGCCATCAAAGAATTGCGGGAGGATTTTGCCGTCGTAACTAACGTATGGCGAGGGATCAAGCTCTCATGAGTTTTGTCACAGCAAGATTGCCGATTGCGATAATCGCTATATCAGCGATCATATGCGTCGCACTAGTGATTTTTGTCATCGTAGTCTCCTCAAGAAGGCCACTTACTCCTCTTGAAGCCACACTACTTCAGATCGTGATTCTCGGCACTGGAGTAACAGCCTCATATCTCATTAGTCAGAAAGCCACTAAAGTGGCAGCGAAACCTCAAGCACGTTCAGCGTTTCGTCGAGTAAAGAGTCTGTACAGCGGCCTATTCTACCTGAAGGGACTTATCGATCGTCATAGGGCGCGTAACGCGAAAGCTGCAGGTCAGGTTATTGAAGTAATTGAAGCCGTGGTAGACCAGCAAATTAATACCGTGGCCGATGCTCTTGAGGATTGGCGGGACATGGTTCCCGAAAAGGTCGCTGAACTTGAGCAACAACTTCGAGAGCAAGAGAGAGTCGCGTCGGAGGATCTTAAGCGATGACGAGTGAATCAAAACTCATTAGAGGGAAAGTGGCGCGCATCCTGAACTCAAGAGAGTTAGCTCTGAATATCGGCTCGGATCACGGCGTTGGTCTTAACATGTTATTCGACGTGTTGGATCCAGGGTCAGATGAAATTCTAGACCCCGATACAAGGGAGATAATGGGGTCAGTTTACCGTCCAAAAGTCAGAGTTAAGATAATAGAGGTTCAAAATAAGATATCGGTTGCGCGCACATATAGAAGTAGGAAAGTGAACATCGGGGGAAAGGGTTTTGGCCTACACGCTTGGACTGCTGCGTTTGCTCCCCCAGAGTGGGTCCGCGAGTATGACACACTGAGAACAGACGAAGCTACTTGGGAGAGCCTTGATGAAAAAGACAGCTATGTGTCAACAGGCGATCCTGTAGTTCAGGTCGCCTAGGATCAGGATGGAGACTGACTCCACCATGACCAGAGTCCTATTTTGTGGCGATTACCTGAGACCTCCTGCAACCGTAGGTATACGACTAGCCAGAAGCAACGGCGTCCTTGGATCCAGATGGCTGTGCCCAAGCACCTCCATTGACTCTCCAATTCCCGCAAGGTTAGAATCGCCCATCACCTACCTAGATTCCGAACAGTTTGCTCCCTTTCCCCCACCAATCCTCACCCCTTAACTCACCATGACCACCCGCACTGAAAACTTGGCCCGCATCCCAAAGGTCTACGATCCCGCCGAGGTCGAAGGGCGCATCTACAAATTTTGGCTCGACAACGGCTACTTCACCCCATCCATACAAGAGGGCAAGCAGCCGTTCGTCATCATCATGCCCCCACCCAACGTTACGGGTGAACTCCACCTCGGTCACGCACTGACCGCCGCTGCCGAGGACGCTCTCATCCGCTGGCATCGCATGATGGGAGACCCAACCCTCTGGCTCCCGGGCAGCGACCACGCAGGCATTGCAACTCAGGTCGTCGTCGAAAGACAGCTCGCTAAGGAGGGCAAGGTCCGGCAGGAAATCGGGCGCGAGGCCTTCCTGGAGAGGGTCTGGGAATGGGTACGCCAATACGGCCGTACCATCGCCGAGCAGCACAAGCGGCTCGGCGCTTCCTGCGACTGGACCCGAGAGCGCTTCACCCTCGACGAAGGCCCCAGCCGCGCCGTCCGCACCACCTTCGTCAACCTCTACCAAAAGGGCCTCATATACCGGGGCAAGCGCATCATTAACTGGTGCCCTCGATGCACGACCGCCCTCTCAGACCTCGAGGTCATCCACCAGGAAGTTGACAGCAAGCTCTATTACATTCGCTATCTCCACGCCCAGGACCCGACCCGCTATCTCACCGTCGCCACCACCCGCCCCGAAACCCTCCTCGGCGACACCGCCGTCGCCGTTAACCCCGACGACGAACGTTACGCCGATTTCGTCGGCCAGAATGTAATACTCCCCCGTCTGGAACGCCCCATCCCCGTCGTAGCCGACACCGCAGTCGATATCAAATTCGGTACCGGCGCCGTCAAGGTAACCCCAGCTCATGATCCCAACGACTTCGATATCGCCCAGCGCCACAACCTTCCTCTAATCACCGCCATCGGGCCCCAGTCTTCAATGACCGAGGCCGCTGGGCCCCAATACACCGGCATGACCGTCGCAGAGTGCCGAGCCCGCATCCTCCAGGACCTCGAAGCCGATGGCCTGCTCGCTAAGGCAGAACCACTCACCCACTCCGTAGGCCACTGCCAGCGATGCAACACAGTCGTCGAGCCTATGGCCGGTAAGCAGTGGTTCGTCAAGGTCGGCCCAATGGCTGAGGCCGCCACCAGCGCCGTCACCGAGGGCCGCATCCGCATAGTCCCAGACCGCTTCACCAAGGTCTACCTCAACTGGATGGACAACATCCGCGACTGGTGCATCAGCCGCCAGCTATGGTGGGGCCACCGTATCCCCGTCTGGTACTGCAACCTGTGCGAACACCTCACGGTCGCTTTGGATGACCCAACAGCCTGCGAGGGTTGTGGCTCGACCGATATTCGCCAGGACCCCGACGTCCTGGACACATGGTTCAGCTCCGGCCTATGGCCCCACTCCACCCTCGGCTGGCCCGACAACACCGCCGACCTCCGCTACTTCTACCCCGGCGCAGTCCTCGAAACTGGCTACGACATCCTCTTCTTCTGGGTCGCCCGCATGATCATGCTCGGAATCCAGAACATGGGCGATATACCCTTCCACACCGTCTATCTCCACGGCCTCATCCAGGACGAACACGGCGAGAAGATGAGCAAGGTGAAGGGCAACGTCCTCAATCCCCTCAAAATCATCGACGAGCACGGTGCCGACGCCCTCCGCTTTGCCCTCACCGTCGGCACCGCTCCCGGCAACGACAGCCGTCTCAGCCAGTCCAAGATTCGTTCCAGCCGCAACTTCACCAACAAGCTCTGGAACGCCTCCCGCTATGTCATCTCCATCCTCGACCAAGCCGACGCGGCCCCTTCCGTCATTCCTGCGTCTTCCTCCGTCATTCTTGCGAAGGCAGGAATCCATCCCTCCATACCCTCTAATCTGTCATCCCAAGACCCCGCTAATATGTCATTCCGAGGCTCCGGGAGGAATCTAGGACTTGCCCACGCCCCTTCCTCCTTGCCAAACCTTCCCTCCGAGTCCCTCCCCATCGAAGACCGCTGGATACTGAGCCGCTTCAACCGCACCGTCGAGGACGTCACCCGTGCCCTAAACGGCTTCCGCCTCGGCGACGCCCAGGAGTACGTCCACGACTTCATCTGGAACGAGTTCTGCGACTGGTATATCGAGATCGCCAAAATTCGCCTCCGGGACCTGTCCGACTCCCCCTCCCCAGCCCCTATCCTGGCTCAGGTCCTTGACGGCGCTCTTCGCCTCCTCCACCCCTTCATGCCCTTCATAACCGAGGAACTCTGGCAAAATCTCGTCCAACGAATTCCCGCTTCCCGTGATCGCCCCGGCTCCATAATGATCGCCCCCTACCCCACCCCCGACCCCGCCGCCATCGATTCGGAAGCCGAGGAGTGGGCCAGCCTTCTCATGGCCCTCGTCCGCGGCGTCCGCAACGTCCGCGCAGAGCGCAAGGTCGAGGCTAGCAAGAAAATCCCTGCCGTCCTGCTGGATGGCGAGACCCTTGGAACCGGAGGCCGGGCCTTCCTGGAAAGCCTCGCCCTTTGCTCCGTCGAGGCACGGGTCGGCGACGCCCCCCAGCCCGAGAACTCCATCATGGTCGTCGAAAAGGCCACCCGAGTCTTCCTACCCCTCGCAGGCCTCTTCGACTTCGCCGGTGAACGGCAGCGGCTAAAGTCGTCCCTGGAGGACCTTCGCAAGAGGATCGGGCAAATCGAGTCCCGCCTTCAGAATGACCAGTTTCTCGCCAAGGCCCCACCCAACGTCATCGACAAGGAACGCACCCGTCTCTCCGGCTGGCGAGAAGAGGAGGCCAATCTCCTCCACCGCCTCGAAGAATTGGGCGGGTGAGGGTCTAACCCGTGAAGTTCGCCGTCAGCGTATTTGGCAACCAGCCCATGCCTCAGATCGTCGAACGCGTCAAGATCATCGAATCATTGGGCTTCGACGCCGTCTGGTTCGGCGACCTCCAACGCATATGCCGCGAGGTATACGTGGAGATGACCGCCTGCGCCCTGAACACGTCTAGGATCACCCTCGGTATAGGCGTCACCATGCCCACCACCCGACACGCCAGCGTCACGGCCAGCGCCTTCGCCTCCCTCCACGATCTGGCCCCCGGCCGCATACGCGCCGGCATCAGCACAGGCGACAGCGGCGTGCGCTCCATTGGCCGCCGCCCCGAGTCCATCGCCAGTCTCGAGTCCTACATCCGGCAGGTCAAGGGCCTGCTCCAAAATGAAGTCGTGGAGTTCGACGAAGGTGGGAGCGCTAAGTTGGCCTGGCTGCAATCCCCGACTGACATACCCATTTACGTCGCCGCCACCGGGCCCCGGCTCACCCGTGCAGCAGGCCGCATGGCCGACGGCGCGATCCTCCTCAGGGAACGAGACCCCGTTAAAATGGCTGCCGGAGTCGAGATGTTTAAGGAAGCGGCCTCTGCGGCTGGCAAGGCACCCACCGACACGAAGATATCATGCTGGCTTCAGACCTGCCTCGGCCCCGACCGCACCCTCGCCCGACGCAAGCTAAACGGCCCCGTCGGCGTCATAATCAACATGTCCAACCCCGCCCTGTTCGACGAGGAAGACCTTCCATTGATCGCCAAGCTGAAGGCTAACTACAACCCGTCAAAGCACTCCCGCTCCTACGTCTCGGACGAGTTTCGCATCCCGGACAAGTACATCGACCGCTTCGCCCTGGGCGGCAACCGGGAAGACGCAATCTCATGCATCAAACAACTCTCCACGGTCGAGGGCCTGGACGAGATCATCCTCGCCCCCCAACACATCCCCGAGGTACCCGGCCCTACAGTCGACGAGACCATCCGCTACTTCGCCGAAGAAGTGCTGCCTCACGTAGCCTAACCGCCCCATCCCCCCTACACTCCGTATCCCTCGTCGGCCAAGCGCATCGAAACTGGGCATTTGAGAGTTATTTGTGTGTATGCAGGTGATTCGGAAGGTAGAAGAACAACGTGCTCTTCTACGGACGCAATGTAATTCCTCTCGCTGCCTTGCCGAGTTAAGTTAATTTGAAAGCGTGTAAGTGGTCAGGCAATTGCACGCTTGGACAAGTCCAGTTGAGTCGGATCTCTTCCCGGGGCAAACGCAGATCCTGGTCTTGAAGGCTCCAAATACGTGACGGTGTCGTAAAACTCGTCTAGCGCAACAAATATGCCGTTCTCCTCGGCCCAACGTCGCATTCGCTGGTTACAGGAGTGCGCCCAAGACAGTATTTCAACTTTCCAACCTCGCTTGTGCATACGTTCCAAGGCGCTGTGAAAGCCTGCCCCTTCGGAGTAACCAGCGCCGTCTCCAGTTAGCAATACTACAATCCCCGGATTTCCATTGTTGTCCAGAGCATCCTCCAGCATTCGCAATTGCAACACCCTATCGGGTATATCCTGCTCTCCCCGCTCGGGGTCGCCACGGTCGGACAGTTTCACCTCCACCCCCATATTCTCCAGTCTGTTCCATAAGTGACGCATCTCCGGTGGCACTGACCCGGCAGCCACTGCGTGCATCAACGGTCTCTCTGCTTGCGCAAGTTGAAGTAGCGCATCGAAGTTAATTCGCACTCTGTATCGAGCATCGGGTCCTTCGTTGCGCTCCCCCGCCAACCGCTGCGCCTCATGGAAGATGTTCGAATTGTCCCAATAAATGAATACTCCACCCATAGTGTTTCTCTATCTAATTTGCATCTTTGTTATGTCGCGTGTCCGCTCACATGCCCGTATTTTGGGGCACCTGCCCATTGCTACCCAAGTTTAACACTACTTCACAGATGCATTGTTCCTCCCCCCGTGTTGTATACTCCACCCCAACACCCCACTCCCCAAACCCATAACTGAAGGAGACCTCCAATGGGATCTACCATCAAGGAACAGCTCTGGTACGGCGACCACTGGATTGACGTCGACCTCCCTGAACGCACGAGGGTTCTCAGGGCCAACGGCCACTCCTCCGCAAAGCCCGTCGCTAACTTGGAAGCCTCAATCAGGGAGGCCATCGCCAACCCCATCGCCCATGACCCCATCCATAAACTGGTTGGCAAGGGCGCCAAGGTCACCATCGCTTTCGACGACCCCGGCGGAGTCCAGACCAAGGGCGTCGACTTCCGGCAGGTCGCCATCAGCGTCCTACTCGAAGAGCTCCAGAAGGCGGGCGTCGAACTCTCCGACATCCTCCTCCTCTGCGCCAATGCCCTCCACCGGAAGTGGACCCGCTCCGAGCTCGCACCCATCGTCGGCGAGCGCATCAGCGTCCTCTGGCCCGCCCAACGCCTCCGCTGCCACGATGCCGAGAACCCCGACGAGCTCATATTCCTCGGCGAGACCCACCGCGGCTTCGAGGTCGAGGTCAACCGCGCCGTCACCGATTCCGATCTCCTAATCTACCTAAATATCACCCATATACCCTTCGGCGGCGGCTGGAAATCAGTAGCCGTTGGGCTCGGCACCTTCCGCAGCATCAGGCACCACCACCGGCCCTTCCCCTTCGCCTCCGGCAAGTCCGTAATGGACCCCAAAATCTCATCTTTCCACAAGCTCGTTTGGGAGCAGGGCAAGGTTATTGAAGATCACCTTGCAAAAAAGGGCCGACGCATCTTCAGCATCGAGTCCGTAGTCACCGCAACCGAGCCCCCCGAGGTCACGGCCGTTTTCGCAGGTCACACCCCGGACGTCCATAACCACACCCTCGACGCCCTGAGCTCTCTCCAGGTCTTGGATGTCGACGGGCAGAGCGATATCGGCCTGTACGGCGTCACCAGCAAGACAGGCTACGCCCACAACTCCTTCATCAATCCGCTCCTGGTCACCGACCAGGGATTTGAATACACCTACAGCATGTTTCAGAACCAGCCCCTGATCCGACCGGGTGGCATCATCATCCTCACCCACCCCTGCGTGAACCAGTTCGACGACATACACCACCCCTCTTACCGGGAGTTCTACGAGCGGCTCCTTCCCATGACCCTGGACCCCTACGAGCTCTGGAACCTCTTCTCCGACGACTTCGCCCACCGCCCCGAGTTCATCCACAAGTACCGCTATGGCTACGGCTACCACGGCGCCCACCCCTTCTTCATGTGGAACACCCGAGGCGCCCCCTCCCGACACCTCTCCGGCATGTTCCTGGCCGGCGCCACCGACTTCGACGTCGCACGCCGAATGGGCTTCGAGCCCTTCCACACGGTAGAGGACGCCATCGCTGAAGCGGAAAACCGTCTAGGCAATGACGCTTCCATCTCCTTCCACAAGACCCCCCCCACCTCCATAGCCCGGGTCAACGGAACAAACGGCGCCCACTAGCTCCAGAATTCGGGTCCACAGCAACCATTAGTCCGGACAGGCCGTAGATGACTTAGGTGTAGGAGGCTGAACATGGAACTGCCGTTTAAGGTAATGGATGCCGATGGCCACATAGCGGAGGACGTCTCCCGGATTAAGGAGTATATGGAGCCGCCCTACAACGACAACCTTTGGGTAGGCGTACCCGATAGTCAGGGTCGCGTCGGCCACGCCACCAGCCTGGCCGGTACGTCGTTCGTAGACACCACTATGGGCGGAAGCATGGGTAGCGTCGGGCCTCCCGGTTATCCGTTCCCGAAGGACTGGCTTGAGGCCCTCGAATGGGGAGGGATGGATACCACCTTCCTGTTCCCGACCAACCTGCTCGGATACAGCAACATCTTCGACCCCGACTACATGCTCGCCCTTACCCGCGCCTACAACAATTACGTCTCCGATGAATGGTTGAAGGCAAGTCCCCGTTTGAGAGCCGTATCGCTCGTGCCCTTGCTCGATGTCGCCGAAGGCGTCAAGGAAATGCGGCGCACCGTCACTGAGTTGGGGTTTTCTGGGGTGACTATCCCCGCCCACGGTTTCGGAGGGCTGGGAGACCGTAAGTATGATCCGTTCTACGAAGAGGCCCAGAGCCTGGGGTGTCTCGTTGCCGTGCACGGGAGCACACCTGAGTACATGCGCTTCAACAAGTTCATCCAGAAACACACGGCCTCTTTCCCCATGTCTAACATGCTTCAGCTTGTGCACATGACCTACGAAGGTGTCTTCGAAAGGTTCCCGAATCTTCGCGTGGGGTACCTGGAAGGGGGTTGCACCTGGGTTCCATTCTTCATGAATCGGATGGATGAGGAGTGGGAGAAGCGCGGCCATCTTGAAGCCAAGAGTTGCAAGAATGAGCCCAGCGAATACATCAAGTCTGACATGGTCTTCTTCCACGCCGAACCCTCCGAAGACCTCGTACCCCAGGTCGTCGAGCTGCTCGGTGAAAACTCCCTCTTCTACGCCTCCGACTGGCCTCATTGGGACAACGAATACCCCGACAATGTCGCCCAGTTCTGGAATCGGGACGACCTGAGCTACAGCGCCAAGAAGGCCATACTTTCAGACAACACCCGCCGGATGTACGGCATGGGGCCGGACGACTAAAGCCCCCGCCCCGAGACCCCTGTCATGACCCTCGCCCTGGTCGCCGAAATCCGCCAGGCACTCGCCGAGCACGCAGACTCCGCCAAGGCCGAGGGCATGAAACGCTACATGAAATCGGAGATGCCCTACCGTGGCGTCCAGACTCCCCTGTTGCGCCGACTCTGCAAGGACGTTTTTCGGCGTCACCCCATCCAGGACAAGGAAGATTGGCAGGCCGCAGTCCTGGACTTGTGGAGAAACGCCTCCTATCGCGAGGAGCGTTACGGGGCGATGGAGCTCGCCGGGGCTAAACGCTACGGGCCTTTCCGCACCCTCGACACCCGAACCCTTTGCGAGGAAATGATAGTCACTGGTGCCTGGTGGGACTACGTCGATTCCATCGCTTCTCACCGCCTCCGAGAGTTGCTGGAGAAGTACCCTGCGGAGTTATCCAGGGAAATGAGGGCATGGAGCCGAGACCGTGATATGTGGAAGCGCCGCTCTTCCATCATCTGCCAACTCAACCGCAAGTCCGACACCGACCTCGCCCTCCTCTTCGACTGCATCGACCCCAACCTCTCAGACCCCGACTTCTTCATCCGCAAGGGCATCGGCTGGGCCCTTCGCTCTCTCGCCTGGACGGATCTTGAGACAGTGGAAACCTACATATCTCGCAATCGCGACCGAATAAGCTCCCTAAGCCGCCGCGAGGCTCTAAAGAACGCCGAGAAGATTAGACGGGCCTCTTAGCCCCTCTCCATAGATTAGACCTTTGCTTACCTGTGCTGGAAGGGCCGGGGCCGCTCGTACTGAGCTAGCTGAAAGTCCGCCTCTGGAGGATCGAAGTATGAGCGGGGGGTATAGGTCAGGTGATCTGGATGACACAACAGATGCGGTCTGTAGTTATACAAGGGTCGCTAGATAGGAGAGGCTGAGGGGTTGCTATGGCATCAGCACACGCTTGACCCCAAAGCCCCCCGACCCCTAACAACCGTTGATCGGAGGTATACGCACCGGCGGTTTCTTCTGCGAAAGCCGTTTCAGGTACTGGAGTCCCCGCTTCGTATCGCTCGCCACCCTGGCCTTGTCGTGGTTCTCCAACCGGTACTTGAACAGCCAATAGGTGAACTCCTTGGCCTCCGTCTCCGTAAGTTCCTTCCCCACAGCCTGCCCCCGACCCTTGGCGAATTCCTCCAGCAGCGCGGCCCGTGTGCCACCGTAGGCCCTGTGAAATGCCATGTCTGACACGTCCCTCTTCGAAGCCAGGCCCGCCGCCATCCGCTCTTTGCTAATCGAATCTATCAAGGCCTTCACCAGCGCCTCCTCCACGTCCACCCCATACCAGTAATTCAACAACGCCCGGTACTTGGACCCGCCGACCATATTCTTGAAGTCGTCGTTGCTCACCTCTATCGGCGGCTGTGTTCGCTTCAACAGCTGGTCCAGCTCCTTCTTGGGTATCAACCCGTTCACGCTGTCACATAAACGACGGGCCAAGACTATCCAGTCGAAGGCCTCCCCAGCTATCAGGTAGCACAACGGTTGACCCTGGTACATCTCTTCCGGCGCGGCCCATAGCCCTATGGCTTCCAGGAGCGCCCGGTACCAGTGATTCCCTTCTTCTATCGATTCTCGAAGGTGCGCTATCGAGGCCGACGCCGCTTGCGTCCCTTCCTCCGACATCCCCGACTCCCAAGACACCTCCTCATGCATCCCTTCGGTTACCACCTCTCCACTCTCCTTAGCAGTCATCCGCCCCTCGCAATCACCACTCCGCCTTTCAGTGCGGTCCTGAATTCTCTCACTGGCAGGGTGTTCAGAATGTCTTTAGCCTCACACCAGCCTCTCTTCGCCATCGACACACCCAACCCCAGATTGCCGAACTGTTCGGTGGCGTGAGAGTCCGAGTCTATAACCAGCTTCACCCCCAACTCCCTGGCCCGATGAATATGTTTGTCCTTCAGGTCTAACCTCCCCGGCTGTGCGTCTATCTCCAATGCCGTTCCCGTTTCCCGCGCCGCCTGTAATATAGCCTCTACGTCCATCTGCACCGGTTCCCGCTCACCAATCAGCCGGCAGGTCGGGTGTCCGATAATGTGGACGTTCGGGTTGTGCATCGCCTTTATTATCCGCTCCGTCATCACTTCTTCCGGCTGTCCCATCGCCGAGTGTACCGACGCCACTACTACGTCCAACTGCTCCAGCAGCTCATCCGGGTAGTCGAGGCTCCCGTCCGACCTGATATCCACTTCCGAGCCTGTCAGCAACTCAATGCCGTCCAGACTCTCATTCAACGCCCTGATGTTGGCGATGTGGTCCCGGAGCCGCTCATTGCTCAGCCCGTTGGCAATCCCCCGCCCCGAGGAGTGATCGGTAATCGCCAGGTACTCCAAACCCGCAGCCCTTGCTGACAACGCCATCTCCATCAGTGTGTCTCGGCCGTCACTTTCGTTGGTATGTGCGTGCAGGTCTCCCCTAATGTCATACTTCTCGACGAGCACAGGTATATCTCCCACCGCCGCCCGCTCAATCTCGTGCTGCCCTTCCCTCAACTCCGGGGGAATGTACTGCAATCCAAGCCGCTCATACAGCGACTCCTCATCAGCGAATACCTCCACCTCCCCAGTCTCGAGATTCGTGATCCCGTATTCGTTGATGCTCAACCCCTCCCGCCGGGCCCGTTCCCTTAGTAGAACGTTATGCTGCTGGCTCCCCGTGAAATACTGGATCAGCGATCCGTAGACCCGCTCTTCGACTATACGCAGGTCCACCTGTATACCACGCTGAAGCAGCACGCTTACCTTCTTAGGCCCATGAACCAAGACTTCCGCGACTTGTGGGAGCTCGGTAAGAGCCCTGAGCACGGGCTCCGGGTCGTCCGCAGTCCCCATCAGGTCTATGTCCCCAATGGTCTCACGCCGCCTACGAAGGCTTCCCGCCGCCTCCAACCGATGCAGCCCCGGTACTCCCCTTAGCGCCGACGCCACGTCCGCGAACATCGACAGCGCCCGGCCCAGCGATATCCTCCTGTCCTTGGTCCGCAGGGTCTGCAGATGCCGCAGGATGTTGGCCGCCGCCTTCTCCCCCAGTCCCGGCAATGCGGCTACCGCTCCCTCTTTCAACGCCGCCTCCAACCCTTCCAGGTTCGTCA
The DNA here is from genome assembly GCA_965222055.1 of Dehalococcoidia bacterium. Lineage (GTDB taxonomy): Bacteria > Chloroflexota > Dehalococcoidia > Plut-88900 > Plut-88900 > Plut-88900. The sequence goes on along the minus strand of CBDCTF010000007.1, from coordinate 925,158 downwards.
CCCCCAGGTCCCGACTGATCTTCAGTGCGGTTTTCGGACCGACACCCGGCACGTCCTTCAACTCCACAACGCCTTCCGGGAACTCCCCCTTGAGCTTTTCGTAGTATTCCAGTTGCCCTGTCGAAAGCAGCTCCTGCACCTTCTTGTTGATCGCCTGCCCGACACTCGGCACCTTGGTCAGCCCCTCCTCACCTTCTTCCCGGAAAATCTGCGAAAGCTCCGTCGGGTGATGCTCGATCGCCCTCGCCGCTTTCTTGTAAGCGCGGGTCTTGAAGACCACCTCGCCCTTCAGTTCCAGCAGGTCGCCGATATTGTTGAATACCGATGCTATTTGAGCGTTGTCCATATCGAATTAGCTGCCGTGGCAGCGCTTGTACTTTCTCCCACTGCCGCAAGGACACGGATTGTTCCGCCCGACCTTCCCCACAGCCGCCCTCGCCTTGTCCCGGGAACGGACCGGGCCCCGGCCTCCCTCCGTCGGCTGACGCGCTATCGCTCCGTTGGGCTGCGCCCGGCCGTTGCCAATCGCCGCGCTTGGCGGAGCAGTCGCTGCCTGCAATCCGTCCCTAGGCTTTATATCGAGATGGAACAGTGTCCGGACTATTCCGCTACGGATCCTGGCCGTCAGGTCTTCGAACATCTCGTGGCTCCGGCGTTTGTAGGCCACCAGCGGGTCCCTCTGCCCAAAAGCCTCCAGCCCGATGCTCTGCCTCGAGTTCTCCATCCCCGTTAGGTGGTCCATCCAGTGCGTGTCGATTGTCCTCAGCATCACGTGCCGTTCCACCGCCCGCGCCCCTTGCTCTCCCAACTTATCCGCTATGTTCTGGTACCGCTCGTCCAAATGCTCCATAAAGAAGGCCGTGACTTCGTCTCGGTGCAACTGACCAAGGTGTTCAGCGTCGGCCTCCGCTGGAAGTGGGAACAACCTCTCCATTGCGGGCAGAAGCCCTTCCAGGTCCCACTCGTCTCCGTGTTCGTCCCGCAAGTAACGGTGTACCGTTTCCGTGATCTCCGCCTCAACCAGGCTATGTATGCTGGCATCCACATCCGAACCTTCCAGCACCTTCCGCCTCTGTCCGTAGATCATGTCTCTGTGGTTGTTCGCCACGTCGTCGTAGTCCACCAGCCGCTTACGTATGTCGAAGTTGATTCCCTCCACCTTCTTCTGGGCATTCTCCACCGACTTCGATATCCACGAATGTTCCATCGGCGTCGACTCATCCATCCGCGCCCATTCCATCACCGTCTTTATCTTGTCCCCGCCGAACCGGCGCATCAGATCGTCTTCCACCGAGATGTAGAACCGGCTGCTCCCCGGGTCGCCCTGCCTCCCCGCCCGGCCCCTCAGCTGATTGTCTATCCTTCGGGACTCGTGCCTGTCCGTCCCGATGATGTGCAAGCCTCCCATCTCCACGACATTACGATGCTCTTCCTCCCACTCTTTCTCGTCCCGGCCCTCGGGATTCCCCCCTAGGATGATGTCGGTGCCCCGCCCCGCCATGTTCGTCGCCACCGTGACGGCCCCAATCCGGCCCGCCTGCGATATTATCCCCGCTTCCCTCTCGTGGTGCTTCGCATTCAGGACTTCATGACGCACCCCTGTCCTCATGAGCTTTCCGCTAAGCCTCTCAGATTTCTCCACTGACGTAGTGCCTACCAGAACCGGCCTACCCGACTCGCTAAGTTCTTTCAGGTCCCCTACCAGCGCGTCGAACTTCCCCTTCTCAGACCTGAATATCAGGTCGGGCTTGTCCTCTCGGACCATCTCCTGATGAGTGGGGATCATCACCACGTCCAACTTGTATATCTTGTCAAACTCCTCCGCTTCGGTGACCGCCGTGCCCGTCATGCCGGATAGCTTTTCGTACAGACGAAAGTAGTTCTGAAGGGTGATAGTCGCCAGCGTCACACTCTCACGCCTGATCTCCAGCTTCTCCTTCGCCTCAATGGCTTGGTGGAGCCCGTCCGAGTACCGCCTCCCCGGCATCAGCCTTCCCGTAAACTCATCGACTATCGTCGCCTCCCCGTCCTTCACCACGTAGTCCTTGTCTCTTTCGAAGAAAACACGCGCTTTCAGTGCATTGTCCATGTAATGGGTCAGGGCGTAGTGCTCCGGATCGAAAAGGTTGTCGATGTTCAGGCTCTTCTCCACCTTGGCATACCCTACGGCGTTAAGAGCCACCGACTTGTGCTGCTCGTCAATCGTGTAGTCGGTGTCCCGAGTCAGCCGAGCCGCCAACTGCGCGAAGGTCGAGTACAGCTTCGTCGACTCTTCTGCCTGCCCGCTTATGATCAGGGGCGTCCGAGCCTCGTCTACCAGAATGTTGTCTACCTCGTCGACTATCGCGTAGTTCAGCCCACCCTGCACCGTACGTGACAGGTCTCCGGCCATGTTGTCCCGAAGATAGTCAAAGCCGAACTCGTTGTTGGTGCCGTAGGTGATGTCGGTGGCGTAGGCGTCCCTGCGGGTAAGGGGGATCAGGTCCTCGAAAGGTCCGTCCTCGGCCCCCGGTGCGAACTGGAAGGATGCTTCATGCTGCAGGCAGGATACCGTCAGACCGAGAAAGTGGAAGATAGGCCCCATCCACTGGCAGTCCCGACGCGCCAGGTAGTCGTTAACCGTAATTAGGTGTACACCCTTCTCCGGTAGCCCGTTGAGATACGCAGCGAGGGTAGAGACCAGCGTCTTTCCTTCGCCCGTCTTCATCTCGGCAATCTTTCCGGCGTGCAGCGTCATGCCGCCCATAAGCTGTACGTCGAAATGGCGCTGGCCCAGCGTCCTCTTGGCCGCTTCCCTCACCAGCGCGAAGGCCTCGGGGAGCAAAAAGTCCAGGGATTCCCCCTCTCCGAGGCGGGCCCTGAACTCATCTGTCTTGGCCTTTAGTTGGTGGCCCTGCAGACGCTCGAAGTCGGGTTCAAGCCTGTTTATAGCGTCCACTACCGGCTGGAATCTTTGGAGTTCCGCCTCGTTGCTGTTCCCTGCTAGTTTTGATAGCCAATTAAGCATCGGGCGCCCTTCATCCGAACAACGCCCCCACCGACTCCCCGCCGTGGATCCTTCGTATCGCTTCCCCCAACAGCGGAGCCATGGACAAGCTCGTTACCTTGCTGTTCCTCTTCTGGTCGGGCAGCGGCACCGTGTCCGTCACTACCACTTCCTGGACTACCGTGTCCGACAGCACGTTCGTCGCGTCGCCCGAGAAGATCGGGTGCGTGCAGCTTGAATATATGTCCTCAGCCCCCCTCTCCCTGAGCGCCTCTATTGCCGCCACCAACGAGCCCCCGGTATCTATTTCATCGTCGAATGTTATTGCCGTCTTACCCCTCACGTCCCCAATGACGTTCAGGCTTTGCGCAGAGTCTCCGTTGCCGACCCTCCGCTTCTCGATGATTGCCAGGGGCGCATTCAGCCGCTCCGCCATGTCTCGCGCCTTCTTCGCAATGCCCACGTCCGTCGCCACAACCACCAGGTCGTCCAGCGCTTTCTCCTCGAAATAGCCGGTAATTATCGGCAAGGCGGTGAGTTCGTCTACCGGTATGTTGAAGAAGCCCTGGATCTGACCGGCGTGGAGGTCTACCGTAAGCACTCGATCGGCGCCTGCCACCGTTATCAGGTCCGCCACCAGTCGCGCCGTTATTGGCACCCGTGGCTGGTCTTTCTTGTCAGTACGCCCGTACCCGTAATAGGGCACCACTGCGGTGATCCGCCCCGCCGACGCCCGCTTCGCCGCATCTATCATGATCAACAGTTCCATAAGGTTGTTGTTGACCGGCGAAACTACGGGTTGCACTAGGAATACATCCCTCTCCCGGATGTTCTCTTGGATACGGACGAAGATATTCTCGTTCTTGAACTCGAATACTTCTATCTGTCCGAGGCCTAAGCCGAGGTAGCTGCAGATATCCTCGGCTAGTTTCGGGTGAGCATTGCCGGTAAAGATTTTGAGTTCATCCCTCACCCCGGCACTCCCTCGGAACGAATTGAAAGACTGGTTAATAAGCAGGGAATAAGCATCGCGCCTGTAGAAGCTGAACTCCGCCTACCCCCGATTATAGCATAGCCCCCGCTCATCCCCGCCCCCCGAGAAGCGCTTCCCTCAGCCGTGCTATCACCTTCTCCACGTCTTCGTCTTCCAGGTTGGTGGGGATAACCGTCAGGTCGTCGGGGTTGCCCAGGTCGCTCAGGTATATCGGTACTTCACCCGACGTCATTTCAGCGAAGACTTCGCTGGGAGTCGGCCCCATCCAGTCTCTAGTGAAGTTTATCCGTGCCGATGGAACAGTGTAGTCGTAGCCATCGTGCTCCAGATGTAACTTCAGCCCCGGGACCTCGATCAGTGCGTCGACCACCTGCTGCATCATGTCCCTGTACCGGGCGTTTTCCTCTTCTTCGTCTTCTTCCACGAATATCTGCAGCGCCGTCAGCAACCCGATCACCTCTTCCTTCGCCACCTTCATAGACCTGCCGATAAACTGGTGGGGACTCGCGTTGGCAAACGCCGCCTCGATCAGGTCCGCCCGCCCACACAATATCCCCGATCCCTGCGGCCCCTTCACTCCCTTACCGCCACTGAAGATAACCATGTCTGCGCCCTGGGCTATAAATTTCCTAAGGTTCTCCCGCGGCGGCAGCATCGACGCCCCGTCTACTATCACCGGCACACCCCTGGCGTGGGCTATCTCGCACACCTGCTCCAACGGAAGCGCCCGCCGAGACACGAAGTTGGCGTGCAGATAGGACACCGCTGCCGTATTCTCCGTAAACGCCGCCTCCAGCTGCCACGGTGCACACCGACGCCCGTCCCCTATCTCTACCATCTTAGCTCCTGCCACCCTGTACGCCTGGTCGTAGGGAAACCGGTGACACCGCTGGATAATGAATTCGTTTTTCATTCCCTCGGTATCCGGCAGACGCGCCATCTTCTTCGGGTCCGCCCCTGCGATGCATGCCGCCGCCTGAAGCACTAGCCCCGCTGCGGCGCCGTTGGCTACCAGCCCGGCCTCTGCCCCGGTAAGCTTCGCTATTACCTTCCCGGCCTGCAGGTTAAGCTCGTCTACGTTCACTAGTACTCGTGCCGCCTGGGCCATCACCTGCAGGGCCTCCGGCCTCGTCTTAGTCCCCCCAAACAGGGTCGTCGTACCGGCGGCGTTGATGATCGGCTTAACCCCGAGCGAACGGTACACCTGAGACGGATCGTAGCTGGCAGTCATCTCTTTAAGCTCTCCTATACCTGTGCCCGGAATACTATGGAAGACGCATGACCCGTCGATGATATCACAGAGAAATAAAAGGCCCGGCGGCCGAATGCCCCGCCGGGCCCATTGTCTCTTACTGGAACAGTGGTCTTACACCGGCATCGCCGCCTGTACGGAGGCCATGTCGAACACGATCTCGCCTTCGACTGCATCGACGGTGAATCGTCCTCCATCCCCGATCTCGCCTGCCAGCACCTTGCGGGCCAAGGGAGTCTCCAAGTAACGCTGAACGGTTCTGCGCAGCGGCCGTGCCCCGAACGCCGGGTCGAACCCATTCTCAGCAATCCACTCCTTGGCCCTCTGAGTCAGCTCTATGCTGATCCCTCTGTCCGACAACCGCTCCTGGACTTCCTCCACAAGCAGGTCAACTATCTGTAATATCTCTTCCTGCCCCAGCGATTTGAAGATCACAATCTCATCGATACGGTTCAGGAACTCCGGTCTGAACTCCTGCCGCAAGGCCCGTTCCACGTTCCGTTTTATCTCTTGGTTATCCATCCCGTTTGTGTTGGTCTTCAGGAACCCTACCGGGTCCTCCTGCACCTGGGATGTCCCCAGGTTGCTCGTCATTATTACCACCGTGTTGGCAAAGTTCACCGTGCGGCCCTGTCCATCGGTCAGACGACCGTCCTCCAGCAGCTGCAGAAGCAAGTTGAACACGTCCGGGTGGGCCTTCTCAATCTCGTCGAATAGCAGCACCCGGTAGGGACGTCTCCGCACGGCCTCCGTCAGCTGTCCTCCCTCGTCGAAGCCGATGTAGCCAGGAGGCGCTCCGACCATCCGAGACACCGTGTGCTTGTCCATGTACTCCGACATGTCGATCCGCACCATCGCGTTCTCATCGTCGAACAGGTATTCCGTCAGCGCACGAGCCAGCTCCGTCTTACCCACCCCCGTAGGCCCGAGGAATATGAAGCTCCCTATGGGCCGTTTCGGGTCCTTAAGCCCTGCTCTCGCCCGGCGTATCGCCTCCGAGATAAAGGCTATCGCCTCCTTCTGTCCTATCACTCTTTCCCCGAGGCTCTTCTCCATGTTGAGCAGCCGCTCGGACTCGCCTTCCAACATGCGGGTCACAGGTATTCCTGTCATTAGCGCCACCGTTTCCGCAATGTCCTCCTCATCCACGGTCCCGTCCAACTTTTCGCGCTGAAGCCATGAATCCCTCGCCTTCTCATGCTTCTCCTGCAGGGCGAGACGTTCTGCCCTCAACTCCGCAGCCCTTTGGAAGTCGTCCCTCTGGGAGGCGCTGTCTTCCTGGTCGGCCAGGTATTGCACCTCCTTCTCCATCTCCTTCAGTTCGCGCGGCGCGCCTTCGAGTTCAATCCTAAGTTTGCTCGAAGCTTCATCGATCAGGTCGATGGCCTTGTCCGGCAGGAAACGGTCGGAAACGTACCTATGGCTCAATTTCGCCGCAGCGGAAAGGGCCGAATCCGCGATGGTGATTTTGTGATGCGCCTCGTACCTCGGCCTCAGTCCCCGAAGGATCTCTATCGCGTCCTCCACCGAAGGCTCTTCTACATACACCGGCTGGAACCGACGCTCCAGGGCGGCGTTCTTCTCTATGTACTTCCTGTATTCATCCAGGGTCGTCGCCCCGACACACTGCAACTCACCCCTTGCCAGCGCCGGCTTGAGCATCGTGCTCGCGTCTATCGCCCCTTCCGCCGCCCCCGCCCCGACAACCTGGTGTATCTCGTCTATGAACAGGATGATCTCCCCCCCCGCCTTACGGATTTCGTCCATTACCGCCTTCAGCCGCTCTTCGAATTCGCCCCTGAACTTGCTCCCCGCCACCATCGACCCCATATCCAGGGATATCACCTTCCGTCCCTTCACCGAGTCCGGTACGTCGCCGGAGATAATTCGCTGGGCCAGTCCCTCGGCGATGGCCGTCTTCCCCACACCGGCCTCACCTATGATCACCGGGTTGTTCTTCGTCCTCCGCGTCAGGATCTGAATAACCCTCCTTATCTCCTTTTCCCGACCGATCACCGGGTCCAGCTTCCCCCGTTCCGCCAGTTCCGTCAGGTCGGTACTGTATTTCTGCAAGGATTGGTACCGGCTTTCCGCCCTGGGATCGGTCACCCTGTGTGTACCCCTGATCTCCTGCAGCGCCTGGTACACCTTCTCCTTTTCTATCCCGAACTCCTTGAAGATATCCGGTGTGTCTCCCTCCCGCTCTTCTACGGCGGCCACCAGCAGGTGGTCCACACCGATGAATTCGTCCCTCAACCGATCCATCTCCGCTGCCGCCCGGTCCTGCAGCATTGAGAAACGAGGCGTGATATAGATCGTCTGACTCGGATAGGCGACTGTAGGCGTTTTTGTCAACGCCTGCAGGAACTTGTTGGCTAGGCTTGGCGTATCTGCGCCTAACAACTCCATAATTTGCGGAACTGGGCCATCCTGCTGTTGAAGCATTGCCAGCACAAGGTGCTCCACATCCAGCTGATTGTGCCGCAATGTGCGCACCATCGCCTCGGATGTCCCCATGACCTCCCAAGCCTTCTCCGTGTACCTATCCTTTTTCATTACCATTCTTCACCCCCTGAGTCCCGAACGTCTGCTTTTCTTCCCGAGCCGTCGCCCGGGCCCCGAGACCCGGTCATCAGCCGATTCAGTTCTTCCTTTACCGCATTCAGCTCATTGTGCATGTCCAGCATTCGCTTAGACATCCTCATGATCACATCGACTCCCGCCAGGTTCACCCCCAGGTCTTCGATCAACGACCGTATTCTCTGAAGGTGCGCCACGTCCTTAGCCGAGTAGAACCGCATGTTCCCCCCCGACCTGGACGGCTTGATAAGTCCGGCTCTTTCGTAGTAGCGCAACGTCTGCACGTGTACGCCCACCATACGCGCCGCGATGCTTATCACGTAGCGCGGTTCCGTTTCGTCATGGAGGTTCACGCTGCCCCCTTCCCGTCTGCTAGTTCTTTCAATTGCTCTACTAGCTTCGACTCTTCCTCCGACAGCTCCGTCGGCAATGTTACCTTCACTGTCGCGTACGCATCCCCCTCTCCCGACTGCCCATAAATGGGCATTCCCCTGCCCTTCAACCGGAAACTCTGTCCGTTCTGTGTCCCTTTGGGAAGTTTCAGAGCAACCGAGCCCTTCAAGGTCTGCACAGGGATCTCCCCGCCCAGCATAGCGTCGTATAGAGAGACCGGCGTCTCGACATGAACATCGTTCCCGACTCTATTGAACCGGTCGTGGGGTAATACGTTGATCGAAAAAATAATCTCTCCAGCCCCCGCCCCGGGACGCCCCTTGTCCGGGTCCACCGACATCCGAAACCCAGTCCACACCCCCGGGGGCACCTTTACCTCCAGCCTCCGCTTCCTGCCCTCGGCCCTCGACATCTCAACCAGTCTGGTAGTTCCCAGGTAAGCCTCCTCCAGAGTCACGTCCAATGTGTGCTCTCTAGGGGCAACGTTAGACCTGGCGAAGGGAGCCCCTCCTGCAGGTCCTCTGCCTCTGCGTCCCATAAAACTCTGGAGTATCTCATCCAGGGGCTCCCCCCCGAACCCGAAAGCCGAGGGCCCGCCGTCGCCTGTTGAGAAAGACCACGTCCGGGTGGTTCCATCGCCGTTGCCCCGACCTCCACCTTTGAACCTCCGGCCTCCTTCATCATAGTCTCGGCGCGCCTCGGGGTCGGAAAGCGTCTGGTAAGCTTCGTTCACCTCCTTGAACTTCTCCGCCGCATCCGCCATACCAGGGTTCACGTCCGGGTGGTACTTCCGTGCCAGCTTCCTGAAAGCGCGCCGGAGCTCCTCTTGCGAGGCATCCTTCTTGATGCCTAGGACATCGTAATAGCTCCGTTTCGCCATCTGGTGTGTTCCTTGCTTTCTCCGATTCAACCATATGTTAAGTCCTGTCATGTATGCTGTCAATGTCATTATCAACTAGTTCTGCATACATCTAGTAATTACCTAGTAAACAACCTTGACAACGTATTAGTTAATGTCTATGATATCACCATAGTTGATAACGGCTTTGTAGGATGTAGGTTTCAAATGGCCATCGAGAGAGCAAGACGCAGGCAGGTCACAGCGCAGTCCCCCGGGACCCGAGGGCCTCTCACCACGCTCATCGGCATTCTGGGAACCGTTGCTCAAACCACCGGTATCGGGATCAGATACTTTTAGGAAATTAGGAAATACAGTGGGGGGCCCGTGACCCCCCATCAGCCAAGAAAAGCTCAGTAGCACTCAAAAGGAGAAACAAGCATGAACGTTTTAGTAAGACGGGCCCCTCTCGCAGGAATGAACGGCATTAAGACGTATATGGGTCGATTCTTAGATGACCGGTTCTTCGGATTCCACGGGTACACAGCCCCGACCCATCAGGCCAACCCCATGCCCATCGACGTTACCGCCAATGACAAGTATGTAGTCATTCAGGCCTCCCTCCCCGGTGTCAAACCCGAGGACCTCAACGTCTCAGTAGAGGACAACCGCCTCACCATCGATGGTGAGACCCATTCCAGCGAGGAGACTGAGAACGAACGGTACGTCATCCGGGAGCGGCACTCCGGCGCATTCCACAGGGGCCTGACCCTGCCCCAGGGGCTGGAAGAGGACAACATCGAGGCCCGCTTCGAAAACGGCTTACTCACCCTCACCGTCCCCCGCATCGTCGAGGTCAAGCCCAAGGCCAGGACCATCGAGATCAAGACCGGCTAGCCCCAGGACCGACCTCTCCCATCATGCTCACGGGCAGGTACTGAACCTGTCCGTGACTCTTTTCCTTGACATACCCCCTACCCCTTGCTAGCATCTAGCACGGATTTCACCTATAAATCAGAGCCCGCTCGGAAAGCGTTCCCTCCTACGCCCATCAGCCCCCGACTCGCCCACCGGCCCGGAAAACGGCAGTCCAACATGTCCAACGCCATCGCGCTAAAATGCAAAGAGTGCGGCAAGGAATACCCCCTTGACCCCATGAACGTATGCGAGTGGTGCTTCGGCCCCGTCGAAGTCATCTACGACTACGACGCCGTCGCTCGAACTTTCAATAGGGAGAGCGTAGAGGCTGGGCCCCTTACCATGTGGCGCTACAAGGACCTTCTCCCTGTCAACGGCAACATCGTCGATCTGGGCACCGGATTCACACCTCTGCTGAAAGCCGGCAACCTGGGCCGGGAGTTGGGCCTCGACAACCTCTATATCAAGAACGACTGCGGCAACCCGACCCACTCCTTCAAGGACAGGGTCGTCGGCGTCGCCTCCACCAAGGCTCGGGAGTTCGGCTTCGACACCATCGCCTGCGCCTCTACCGGGAACCTTGCCGGCAGTGTCGCCGCCCACGCCGCCCGGGCCGGCCTTAAAGCCTACGTCTTCATCCCTGCCGACCTCGAAGTAGGCAAGGTAGTATCCGCCGCCATCTATGGCCCCACTCTAGTCGCCGTTAAGGGCAACTATGATGAGGTCAACAGGCTTTGCAGTGAGCTCGCCGACAAATACCAGTGGGCCTTCGCCAACATCAATATGCGCCCCTACTACTCCGAAGGCTCCAAGACCCTCGGATTCGAAGTAGTAGAGCAGCTAGGCTGGCGCTGCCCGGACTGGGCCGTCGTCCCCGCCGCTTCCGGCTCTCTCTACACCAAGATCTGGAAAGGCATGAACGAGCTCGCCCAGGTCGGCCTCACCGACGTGCCCCACACCAAAATGGCAGTCGCCCAGGCCCGAGGCTGCTCCCCTATCATCACCGCATACGAAGAAAACCGCATGGACATCAAGCCCGTGAGGCCCAATACTCTTGCCAAGTCCCTCGCAATCGGCAATCCCGCCGACGGCTACTATGCCCTCAAGACCATCAAGGAGACCGGCGGTGCGGGCGTCGCTGCCACGGACCCTGAAGTCGTCGAAGGCATGTCCCTCCTTGGCCGCACCGAGGGCATTTTCACAGAGACTGCCGGCGGTGTCACCATCGCAGGCCTCAAGAAGCTTGCCGCCTCCGGCACAATCAAACGCGGAGATCTCACCGTGGCCTACATTACCGGCTCGGGCCTCAAGACCCAGGAGCCCGTCCAATCCCTCATCGACCCCGTTACCATAGATCCAACCATCACCTCTTTCGAGGACACACTGGAGGCCCGTGGGAACGGCATCCGCGCCACCGCTAACGCCTAGCCGACCCCAAGAGGACTCGACATGGTAAAGATGAAAGCCAAGTTCACCTTCCCCACGGACCTCGTCACCGAGCCCGTAATCTACGGCCTTGGCAAGAATTTCGACGTTATTACCAACATCCGCCGCGCTGATGTGACCGAGACCCAGGGCTGGGTCATCCTCGAACTCGAGGGCGAGGAAGAACAGATCACCCGCGGCCTCGCCTGGGTCTCCGAGACCGGTGTCCGAGTAGACCCCATCGTCGGCGATATTGTAGAAGGTTAATTTAACCTCTATCCTGACGACATTAGATTTGCGGAATAGAACTTAGGAGGTCCCTTAAATGAGCGTCAGCCTTAAGATCCCAACGCCCCTTCGCCGTATGACCAACGGTGAGAGCAGTGCCACCGTTGAAGGGACGAACATTATGGAGTGTATAGACTCGCTCGACGCACTTCACCCGGGGATCAAGGCTCGACTCGTCGCCGACAGCGGGGAACTCCACCGATTCGTCAACGTCTACGTCAACGGCGAGGACATTCGCTTCAAGGACGGCATTGCCACCGCCGTTAACAGCGGCGACGAGGTCAGCATCGTCCCTGCCGTCGCAGGCGGCTAACCCTAACCTCCCCTCAATCTCGAGGGTGTCCCGTGCTATCCCCGACCCTTGCCGTGTGCGGGACCACTCTTACTTCCCTCCACGGGACCTTTTAGGGTCCGGGGGATGCGTCCAATCCCCTCTCCCTTTATGAGTCGCAGATGCGCCGAGGCATGACCTTTGCATAATCGTCATTCCCGAGTAGGCAGGCTCACGAAACATGGCACATCCATCCCCAAGGGCGGGGCATTTCGCTCGCCCTGTCGAAGATGCGCCGTGGCGTGAACTGAGTCGAAGGGTCTCAAGAGCGGAATGGGCGGGGTGTCCCAGCCCCACGCCAGGATTTACGCAAAGGTCTTTTGATGGGCCGAAGGTCCGCCTTTGGAGGATCGAATATGCCGCAAGTGCGCCTTTGGCGTGCGCTGACGCGTGAGAGGGCTAGGGCCGTAGGCTCGCTAAGGATAGCCGTAGTTCCGCCTCTGGGGATCGAAGACTCGCCGAGGAGAGTGAGGGTGATGGAGGCCCGACTCCCACTCCACATCAGTCTCTCAATGCCAGAAATGTAAGTGCCGGATGCTCAACACGCATCCGGCACTTAAGTTCATATCTTTTGAGGCGCAAGCCCCGCGAATGCCGCTATGAAGCCGCTATCGGCACCCTCGCCGACTCTCGCTGGAACCGAGGTATGACCCTTTCATTGAACAGTTCCAGGCTGTGGTAGACCGTCTCGAAAGGAACGAAACCCGGGTTCGGCCATAACGTCACGTGCTGGCAGTCCATCTCCGACTGCAGCTTCTCAATCTTCTCCGCCACGTAGTCCGGAGAGCCGATCCACGTTATCTCCTTCTTCTGCGCGAAGTCGAACCAGTCCATATTTAACTCGTCGTCCGTTAACTCCTCGTCCTCCGCCACCGATCCCCTTCGCCCCCATCTGTCGTTTACCCCCACGGCAGCCCTGAAGAACGCATTCACCCCTGGTCTCGCCTCTTTCTCTGCCTGCTCCTGGGTCTCGGCTACGTGGGTTAGCCTCATAACATTCAGGCTCTTGCCATCCGGCGTTCTCGCAAAGGGTATGTTCCGTCCGAATGCCTTGGACGCCGCCGCCTGATAGGCGTTCCACGCCTCCCTGACTCCATCGAAGGTCCGGCCTACGGTAGTCGTGCAGATCCCCCGAGTCCCGGCAAATGTGTACGAGCTTGTGCTGTCCGCGGCCTGGTATATCGGCGGGCGCGGCTTCTGGTATGGCTTAGGCATCACGTGCAGACCTATCAGCTCTCCGTCCGGGCCAAAGTGACTCGAGTCACCGGCATATATGGTCGGGTCTTTCTCCTTCCACCCTGGGACCGGGTACGTGTAGAACCGACCCTCGTGGCTGAACGGACCGTCCCCCCACGCCTTTAGCAGAATGTCCAGTGTCTCGCTGAACAGAGCGTAGTTGGTCTCCCGGTCCCGCCTGTTGGCATTAACGTTGAACTGGATGCTTGCGGTGCTGTCCGTCCCCCGAGCTATGCCCACGTCCAGCCGACCCTTCGTCATGTTGTCCAGCATTGCCAGCTCTTCGGCCAACCGGATCGGGTTCCAGTCCGGCAGAATGCAAGCCGTCTGCCCGACTCGTATCCGCTCCGTCAGCCCTGCGAAATAGGTGCACACCTGCACCGGATTTGGCGCAGCCACCGGCCATCCGCTATACCAGAAATGGTGCTCTCCCACCCAGACGCCTGTGAAGTCGGTCTGGTCGTACAGGAGGGCGGTCTCCTTCCACTCTTCCATCAGCTTGTCGGCCGGATATTGCTCTACTTCGTGGTAGTAGATGTTGCTGTCGAAGCGCATATCTCCTCCGGGTGTGCCAAACTACTCCTGCAATTTCCTGCGGAAAACCCCATGCCTGAGCCGTGATTATAACCCAACCCGTCCCCCCGGCTCAGTACCCCCGTGCCTCCGCCCGACGCAGAATGTCCGCCCCTCCCCGCAGCCTCCCCGACTCCTCGTCAATCAGGACACCCACGGGCCGGGCGAAGCTGTGATTGGCGTAGTCTTCCGGCCCCACCGCCATCCGGTGTCCTCGGGCTCTAAGCCCGTCAACCGTCTCGGGGTCCAGGGCCTGACTATACAAAGTGTCCAACCCGCTCGCGTCCACCCTCGGCGCCGCTATCGCATCCTGCATCCCCATCCCGAAGTCCACTACGTTCATCACCACCTGCGTTACCGCATTGATGATCTTCCTGCCGCCCGGCGCCCCTACTGTCATCAGGGGTCGCCCGCCCTTCAGCGCCAGCACCGGCGACATGTTTACCAGTGGCCTCTTCCACCCTGCTATCGAGTTCGCCCGGCCGGGGCTCGGATTGAACCAAAGCATTCCGTCTGCCAATACTACCCCCGTGCCTCGACACGCGATCATCGACCCGAAAGAGTTCACAACGGTGTGCGTGCACGACACCATGTTCCGGTCCTTGTCGATCACGCTCAAGTGTGTCGTGCTTGACTTGGGCGAAGGCCCCGACATCACGTTCTTATCCCCTTCCTCTCCCGGGTCGAAGGCCCACGGATCGTGGATCGCGGTATCAGCATAGGCCAGCCACGGCGGCGTATTCCCATCGGGTTCCAACCTTGCGTTCACCCGATCCATCTCGGCTGCCAGCGCTGCCCCGTATCCCGCGGACAGCAGGCCCCTGAGTGGCACGGACACGAAGTTGGGGTCGCCCAAGAACCGGTACCTGTCCGCAAACGCATGCCGTGTCGCCTCTATGAACAGGTGCAACGCCTCCGCACTATTCTGCCCCCGTGCCCCGATGTCTAGATTGTTCAGCACCGATAACGTCTCAAGGGCCGTCGTTCCACCGTTCACCGCCCTCGCCGCGAGCACCGTGTGTCCCCGATAAGTAATCGAGACCGGCTCGACTTCCTCCGCCCGGTAGTTCTCCAAGTCCTCTCTGGACAGGATGCCCCCGCTCGCTTGCACATCACTAGCGATGGCGTCCGCAATGTCGCCGAGATAAAAAGCCTTGGCCCCCGACTTAGCCACCGCCCGAAGCGTCTGCCCCAGGTCCCTCTGCACCAGCCTTGATCCCACAGTAGGAGGGAATCCTCCATTCAATAGAAGCCCCGATATCCCCGGATATCTGACCAGCCGCTCCATCTCGTCGGCTATCGATACCGCCGTGTACCAGTCCACCTCGAAACCCTGCTCCGCATGGTGGATGGCCGGCTCCATCACCTGTTCCAGCGGCAGCGAGCCGTATTTGCTGTGGGCCATGCAGAATCCCGCAATGGTGCCCGGTACGCTGGCCGACTTCGGACCGATTATGTTCTCCGAGTTGGCAACGCTCTGCAGTCCGATGTCCAGGATCGCCGAGTCCTCAACCTTGTACATCTCCGGCCCAGCCGCCCCCGGCGCCCGAGGGCTGAACTCTATGACCACCGACTTCCCCTCTTGGGCCAGGTGCACTAGCATGAACCCGCACCCCCCGATGGTAGTCATCATCGGCTCCACCACGCACGCCGTGAAACCCGTCGCCACCGCTGCATCCACCGCGTTGCCGCCCTTCTTCAACATCTCCAGCCCCGCCTCCGCCGATAGCGGGTGGTTCGCCGTGACCACTCCATTCTCGGCGACAACTTCATCCTTGCTGACTCTAAGTCTGCTGCTCAATGACATCCGGTCTAGCCTCCTATGTTTTCTCCCCTTCCACGAGCCCTGCCAACACTTCCCTCACCGACTCCATCGGAATGTCGTCTCTGATCACCGGCTTCCCGATATCCTCCAGCAGAACCCAACGGATCGCCTTGCCCCGCACCTTCTTGTCCAGGAACATCGCCTCTATCAGCCTCTCTGCATCCAGGTCGGGCATCGACGTTGGCAACCCGAACCTCTTCAGCAAACCCGTGAGCCGATCCACCACCTCATCCCCCAACCCCGCGTGCTCCCTGCTCAGTCTCGCCGCCCCCACCGCCCCGATGGACACCGCCTCTCCGTGCAGCAAAGTACCGTATTCCGTCGCCGCTTCCAGAGCGTGCCCTATGGTGTGCCCGAAGTTGAGTATCATTCTCCACCCGGCTTCCTTCTCATCCCCGCTCACCACTTTGCCCTTCAGCCCCGAGCTCCGCTTCACTATCTCCGTCGTCATCTCAGGGTCCAGGGCCAAAACCTTATCCAAGTCCCCTTCAAGCACGTCCAGCATCTCCGGGTCTATGATCATCCCGTGCTTTATCGTCTCCGCCCACCCCGACGCCAACTCCCGAGCCGGCAGCGTCGTCAGAGTCTTCACGTCCGATAGCACCATTCGCGGCTGGTAGAACGCCCCTATCAGGTTTTTCGCCCGCGGATGGTTTATCGCCACCTTCCCACCTATCGCTGAGTCCGTCATAGCCAACAGGCTGGTTGGCGCGTGCACTAGAGGCACACCTCGCAGGAACGTCGCTGCAGCGTATCCGGCCAGGTCACCCGCCACCCCACCCCCCAGCGCCACCACCGTGCTCCCCCGCTCCAACCTCTGCTCCACCATCCAGTCGTATATCCTGGTGAGCGCATCCTCAGACTTGCTCCGTTCCCCGGCAGGCACGGCGTAGCTGGCCGCCTCAAATCCCGCCGACTTCAGAGACTCCAGCGCCTTCACCCCGTGAATCTCGTAGACTCCCGCATCGGAGATTAACGCTGCCTTCCCGGAAAGCCCCAGGTTCCTCATCCGCTGCCCTAGCTCCGAAAGTGTCCCCCACCCGACGAACACCGGGTATCTTCCCCCCGGCGTCTCCACAACGAAGGAAGCCCCCATGTCCCGGCAGTACGGTGCCTCCGACTCTCGTCCTCTCGATCCCTCCGGCGGAAACAACGAGCCCACATCTTTCCGCCGCCCGAACCTGCGCTGCGCGTATCGGACTCCCCTGATTACTTCCCCCACCACTTCATCAACCGTCAGGTCGTCGGTGTGTACGGTCCAGTCGGCGGTTGCGTAAAAGCGCTGCCGGTACTCCTTCAGAGCCTCGATCCTCTTCTTCGGGTCGTCTCCCTCCAGCAAGGGCCGCACCTGCCCCTTCGATTCGTCACCCAGGTGCCTTTTCAACCTGCCGTAGAGGAAGTCCGGCTTGGCTTCCAGGCACACTATCACACCACTCTTTGCCATCGCTGCCCGGTTTCCCGGGTCCAGGGGCGCCCCGCCCCCCGTCGACACGATCAGCCTCTTCCGGCCGCTGATCTCCTCCAGCAACTCCTTCTCCCTCGACCTGAAGCCCGGCTCACCTTCTCGGCGGAATATCTCCGGTATCGGCGACCCTGTCCTTGCGACTATCTCGTCGTCCATGTCCACGTGCTTCCGACGCATCCGCCTCGCCAACTGACGCCCGATCGCCGACTTACCGCTCCCCGAAAACCCGATCAGGTATACGTTCCAGTCCCCGATCCTAGTTTGACCTCGATTATTCATGCGCATCCGCAATCAAAAGCTACGGTGAAGAATGCAAAAGCAAGCCGTGGTTCGCAACCCGCTTTAGATATATTCTCAAGTAAGCTCGTCGCTTATCTCCCCCCTCTCCCTTGATGGGAAAGGGCTAGAGCATGCCCTGAGCCCGTCGAAGGGGGGAAGGTCAAATGGGCTGATTTCTCATCTCGTTCAGTCGTATCTTACGACTCCGCAGGCATTGTAGCCTCGACCGGCGCTTCCACAGTCTTCAAATAAGCCCTACAGTTCCGCACCGTCTCCTCGACATGATCGCCACCGAACTTCTCCATCACCGCATCCGCCAGCACTATGGCCATCATCGCCTCTCCCACTATCCCCCCAGGAGGGGCCTGACACACGTCACTCCGCTCGTAGTGCGCCTGTATCTTCTCACCCGTTACCAGGTCTACCGAGGGGAGCGGCTTTGCCAGTGTCGATATCGGTTTGATAGCCACCCTGACCACGATGTCCTCGCCATTGCTCATACCCCCCTCGATGCCCCCCGCCCGATTTGACACCCGCTTCCACTTACGCTCCCGCGACCCGTCGAATGGCTCGATAACGTCGTGTACCAGCGACCCCACCATCTGCGCCTGCTCGAACCCCGGCCCAATCTCCACGCCCTTCACCGCATTGATGCTCATCATGGCCTGCGCCAGGTTGGCATCCAGCTTCCTGTCCCAGTGCACGTGGCTGCCCAGTCCTATCGGCGCCCCTGACGCGACGACCTGAAACACCCCGCCCACCGTGTCCCCCGACTCCTTTGCAGCGTCTATCGCCCCTATCATCCTCTGTTCAACATCCGGCTCATGGCACCGCACCACCGACTCCTCCACCACCCCCCAGTCCTCCGGCATCGGGTTCTTCACCCCATGCCCGGCTATCGACAGCGTGTTGCTGTGTATCTCAATCGAAAGCTTGCTTAGTAGAGCCCTGCATACTGCGCCAACCGCCACCCGAGCCGCAGTCTCCCGGGCGCTGGCCCGCTCCAGGATGTTCCGTACGTCGTCCTGCTTGTACTTCAGGATGCCCGGCATGTCGGCGTGACCCGGCCTCAGCCGCGTCACTTTCTTCACCTGCCCGTTTACTGCCTCGACCGCCATTACCTCTTGCCAGTTCTCCCAGTCCCTGTTCTGGATCCACAACCCTATCGGGCTGCCCAGCGTCACCCCGTGCCTCACCCCCGACTTGATCAGCGCTCGGTCTTTCTCTATCTGCATCCGACCCCCGCGCCCGTACCCCTTCTGCCGGCGCGCCAAGTCCTTCTGGATGTAGTCTTCACTCAGAGGAAGCCCTGCGGGTATCCCTTCAATAATGATCGAGAGTCCCTGCCCGTGGGACTCTCCACTTGTCAGAAACCTTATTTTGCTCATCTATTTGCCATCGCTTCTCGCGCCGCTCGGAACATCACGTCCACTGGGGCCCGTCGCCCGAGCCACAGCTCGAATGCCTCCGCCCCTTGAAACACCAGCATCGGCAGCCCACCCAGTGTCTGCGCCCCAGCCTCCTTAGCCTGCTTCAGCAGCACGGTCTCTTCAGGATTATATATCAGGTCGTATACCAGGGCTCCGGGCACAAGCCGGTCTCGACTCACGGGCGACGCATCCTCCACCGACGTGTGCCGCATCCCCACCGACGTACAGTTGATCAGCAAATCGTACTTGTATCCCTCCGGTATCTCCCCCATCACCGATACTTTCACGTCCGGATAAGCCGCCGAAACCTCTTGCCCCAACCTCTCCGCCCGGCCCACAGTCCGATTCACCAGCACCATCGATGCAACTGTCTCCCTCGCCAATCCAAAGGCCACCGCCCTGCCCGCACCCCCCGTCCCCACCACCACCACGTCTTTCCCCCGTGGCTCGAACCCGCCGTTCTCCCTCAGTCCTCGCAGAAAGCCCGGTGCATCAGTGTTGTGCCCCGTTAGCCTGCCCCCCCGCGAAACTATAGTGTTTACGCTGCCTATCTTCCTCGCCGTATCGCTTACCTCGTCCAGGAGCGGCATCACCGACTCTTTGTAAGGAATGGTCACACTCGACCCTAGTACCCCATCGGAGCGGAAGCTTTCCAGCCGCTTCTCCAGGTCCTCCGGCGCAGTCTCCCAGCCCTCGTACCGGGCATCGACACCCAGGGCGTCCAGAGCCGCCTGCTGAAATACGGGAGATATCGAATGCCCAAGAGGATACCCGATGATTCCGAGGGCCTTGCTCATAGGCTATCAACCGGCTGGGGGGCAACCGTGCTCCGAGTCCCCTGAAGATACTCCCGGAGAATTACTGCCGCCGCCACCGAGTCCCGCTTCCCCTTCTTCTTTCTCTTCCCCACCCCCGACTCCCCCATGATCCTATCCGCCGCCAATGACGAGTAGCTTTCGTCCCACATCCTCACCGGCTTCGATATCCGCTCAGCCAGCAGGTCCGTAAACGCTCGTATCTTCCGCGCCTGTGGCCCGACCTCCCCATCCAGCGAAACCGGCGTACCCACCACCACCTCCCCAACGGATTCCAGTTCCACCAACTCGGCTATCTTCTCTATCGCCGCGGCCCGGGTCCCGGCCTTTATTGTCGTAAGCGGCTCTACTACAGTGCCCGTCGGATCGCTCACCGCCACCCCAATCCTGACGTCCCCCACGTCCAGACCAAGCAACCTCACCCCTATCTCCATGTCCCCAAAATATGCTCAACGCATCCCCAGAGCGCAATGTTCCCTCTCCCTCGACGGGACCAGTTCTCAACTTCAGCCCGAGGGGGTTGACGGGAGGTGCTATCCCCTCTCACTCGATGGAACCATTGCATAACCCCTTTCCCGGGCGGAGGAGGAGGAGAGGTCCAATCCCCTCTCCCTCGATGGGAGAGGGCTAGGGTGAGGGTGATAACGGCGGTTGCGAACACGCCCTTATATCTCATATTCACCACCCTAGCTCCCACCCGCTCTCACCAGCCTCGGCACTTCCTCCAACGCCGCCGATACCTTGCTCTTGTCCTTGCCACCGGCCTGCGCCATCTCCGGACTCCCACCCCCACCCCCTCCCGCTACCTTCGCCACCTGCTTCACGATATTCCCGGCGTGTAAACCCTTGGCCGTCAGGTCAGGCGTCGCCATAGCAACGAAAATCGGCCTGTCGTTGATCACCGACGCCAGCACCACGAACACGCTCCCCAGCTTAGCCTTTAGATAGTCCCCCATCTCCCGCATCGTCTCGACATTCGGCGCATCCACCCGAGCCGCTACCACCTGCGCCCCGTCCACATCCTGCACCCGGCCCAGCAGTCCCTCCGCCTCCCGACGCGCCGCATTCCGCTCTAACCGGTCTGCTCGCCTGCGCTCCGCGTCTCGCTCTTCCATCAGAGCCGTCACCTTGTCGGAGATCTCTTCCGCCGGAGACTTGAGTTTTGCCGATAGCTCTTCGACCAGATCGTACCGCCGCACCAGCAGGTCCTGCACGGAGCCCCCAGTCACCGCTTCAATCCTCCTCAACCCCGACCCTATGCTCCCCTCATCCGTTACCTGGAAACTCCATACCTCCCCCGTCCGGCCCACGTGTGTCCCGCCGCAAACCTCGAAGCTGAATCTGTCATCTCCATCCCCCATCGACACCAGCCTGACCACGTCCGGATACTTGTCCCCGAAGAATGCCAGCGCGCCCCTGGAAATCGCCTCCGGATACGGGGCCTCGTCGTTGGTAATCTGAAGGTCGGAGCTGATCTTTTCATTCACCAGGTTTCGGATGTCGTGGAGGTCGGCTCTTCCCAGCCCGACCGGATGCGTGAAGTCAAACCTCAGCCTGTCCGGCGCAACCAGCGACCCCGCCTGCCTGACGTGCTGCCCGAGCACTTGCCTCAGAGCAGCGTGAAGCAAGTGCGTCGCCGTGTGATTCCTCGCCGACTCCCTCCTGCGTCCCGGGTCCACTGTCATCGTCACCGGGTCCCCGACAACCATCTCCCCATCGACAACCCTTCCCCGGTGCACGTAGAACCCCAGCATCGTCGACTGCGTGTCCTCGACAATGAACCGGCCGTTAACCCCCGTGATCTCCCCCCTGTCCCCAACCTGTCCCCCACCCTCCGCATAGAAGGGCGTCTCCATCGTCACCACTTCCAACTCCTCCCTTCCCCCAACCCTCTGCGCCGACACCCCTTCCCTCAGCAGCCCCACCACCACCGACTCCCCAGCCAGCGTCTCGTATCCGGTGAACCGAGTCGCGCCCAGCCCCACCGCCGCATACGCCTCCGACATCTTGTCTTTCCTGAAAGCCTGCGCCGCCCTCCCCCGCTCCCTCTGCGCCTCCATCTCCAGTCGGAAGCCTTCCATATCAACAGAGAATCCGTGCTCGGCAGCCGCTTCCTCAGTCATCTCAGGCGGGAAACCATAAGTGTCATACAGCCTGAAAACTTCGTGTCTGGACAATGAGTTCGCCCATCGTTCGACTTCGTTAACCGCACTCTGAACGTCAGCGTCGCTTCCTTGTTCTCCCGCTAGCTCCATCCAATCACCGTATGAATAAGCCAGCACCTCCGCCGCTAGTGCCTCTCCAGTCTGACGATCGGAATCAGATTCCGTGAGATACCCGACGAATCCATATTGTTCAAGAACGAGTGACGCATTCTCTCGACCCTGTATCTGATTCATCCTTGCATCCAAAACTCCTGGGATCGCGGCGGCGTAGTGTTTTCTGTACCCAACCATGCCGTCCAGAATCGCTAACCCCGCACCTAAAGTGTCATGGAACCGAGCTTCCTCTTGCTCGATCACCTTCAAGATGAACTCCCGGTTCCTCTCCAGGTCCGGGTAAGCATCTTTCATGTTCTCGATAACCGTCTCGGCTATAGTCACCAGCACCGGCTCCCGAACCCCGAGCTTCCTCGCAAAGGTCACCGCCCGCCTTAGTATCCTCCGCAGCACGTACCCCCGGCCCTCGTTCCCCGGCACCACGCCGTCGCTGATCAGGAAAGTCGTCCCCCGGGCGTGCTCCGCCAGCACCCGCATGGCCGCATCCGTTTCCTTGTCCGACCCATACGTGCGCCCGGTCACCTCCGACACCTTCCCCATGATGGCCTGGAACCCGTCGGTCTCGTAGACGTTCGTAACGCCCTGCATTATCGCCGCAGTCCGCTCCAGCCCCATCCCCGTGTCGATGTTCCCGCTAGGCAGGGGTGTCCGATTGCCTTCCGTGTCCTGGTAGTACTCGGTGAGCACCAGGTTGTAAAACTCGGTGAATCGATTGCAGTCGCACGCCGGGCCGCAGTCCGGCTTGCCGCACGAAAGCTCCTCCCCGAAATCGTAGTAGATCTCGGTGCACGGGCCGCACGGCCCCGAGTCCCCCGGCGGCCCCCACCAATTCTCGCTCTCGTCGTACCGTACTAGCCGTTCTTCCGGCACCCCCAGTTCCCGCCACAACTCGTACGACTCGTCGTCACTCAGAAAAACGCTCACCCAAAGCTTTTCCGGCGGCAGCTTCAGCCGCTCGGTCACCAGCTCCCACGCCCACTCTATCGCCTCCTTCTTGAAGTAGTCCGCAACACTGAAGTTGCCCAGCATCTCGAAGAAGGTCAGGTGGTCGGCATCCCCCACGGAGTCGATGTCCGTGGTACGGAAGCATTTCTGGCACGAGGCCAGCCGAGGCGCGGGTGCCTTGGCCTCCCCCGTGAAAAATGGCTTGACCTGCACCACCCCGGCGCTGGTCAACAGCAGAGTCGGGTCCCCAATGGGTATCAGGGACGAGCTGGGTATGACCAGGTGTCCCTTCGATTCATAAAAGGACAGGAATGTTCGCCTTAGCTCGTCGCTGTTCAACTCTGCCCTTTTCTTTGGGTAGGACCCAATCCGACCTTTGTCTCGCCAATTTCAACTGCCTCACGATTGTAGGCAAACCCCATACCTCAGTCAACGAACCCTTACATCTGCGTAATTCCCCCAAACCGGATTGCGAAGTACGCCATATCCAAGGGTGGGACAGCCCGCTCGTGCTGTCGCAGGTGGACCATGCGCCTGTAGAGGATCCGCTTCGGCGGGAACCTGCTGAAAGTGGACCATCCGCCTATGGAGGGTCCGCTTATAGAGGATCGAAGTATGAGCGGGGGGAAATGGGCCGCTCGTGCTGAGCCCGTCGAAGTATGAGCGGGGAGGGGTACCGCACCCCATAAATACCAATCGACACCCCTAACCGTGTCATGGGGTAATGCAGCCATCCCCCGCACCCCATGCTATAATCCGAACCCTAAAAGGGAGGCGGCTTTGCCCTACCAACGAGACCTTCTGCCATCGTTCGCCGGCATCAACACATTCGCCCGTGCCCCGCAGGCCGGATTCGAGGATGTCGGGCCCGGTTGCGTCGCCGTCTTAGGCGTACCCCACGACGGCTCCTCCACCTCCCGCCAGGGCGTCAGGCAGGGCCCCCGGGCTATCCGGGAAGCCAGCGCCGACTTCATCTACGAACTCCAGGCCTCCGAGTCCGGCGCCCTCATCGATGTCATTTCCGGCCGGGTGCTCCACCTCCCCCAACCCTCATCCCTTCTCGACCTCGGAGACCTCACCCTCTCTCCTCTCGACCTTCCCGGCAACCTGGACGCTTGCCGCTCCGCCTTCTCCCGAATAGCCGAGTCCGGTGCCTGCCCCGTGGCCCTCGGCGGCGACCGCTTTATCACGTTCCCTCTCATAGAAGGCGTGAAGGCGGGCTCGGGCCGCAGCCTCGGCCTCATACGCATCTCCGCCGAACTCTCCCTCGCCGACCCCGACTCCCAATATGGCCCCGATTGGTCCGGTGCTTCAATCCGTCGCATCCTGGACTCCGGCGCCGTCGAGGCCCGTAACACGGTATTAGTCGGGACCCAGGGCTATATACCCTACCGGGAGTGGGAGTACGCTCGCTCTCAAGGCGTCACCGTAATAACCGCCGACTCAGTGAAAGCCGAGGGCCCAGAGGCGATAGTGCGCAGGGCGTTGGAAATCGCCGGCCAGGACTGCGACGCCGTCTACCTCAGCCTCGACATCGGCGTTGTCGACTCCGGCTACGCATCCGGTACCGCCGAAGTTGTGGTCGGTGGCCTTATTCCCCGCGACTTGCTCGCCATCATGCGAGAGCTTTCCGAATTCCCCAGGATCGCCGCTCTTGACGTCGTAGAGGTAGCCCCCGGTCTCGACGTCCGAGGCCGCTCCGAACGCCTCGCTGCCCAAGCCATTATCGAACTTATAGCACCCCCCGTTTTCGGGGCGTAACCCCGAGACCCTCATGACCACACAGTCGCCCCCCGTATCCACACCGGGCATCACGACCTTCATGGACCTGCCCCGAGGTGACTTGGAGCACCTCAAAGAAGGAATGGTCGCAATCTGCGGCGTCTCCTACGATCTGTCGTGCACTACCAAGATTGGGTCGAGATTCGGTCCCCGGGCCATCCGGGATAGCTCCGGCTACTACGCCGGCGCATTTTCCCGCTCCGATCTCGTAGAAATCACCACCGGCGACCGTATGAGCGGCGACCGTCGCTCCCAAATTCTTGACCTCGGTGACTTCAACGCCTACCCCCTCGACTGGCCCCGCACCGAGAAAGAGCTCCGACGCTCCCTCTACGAGGTCTCTGCCACCGGAGCGACCCCCGTGGTCCTCGGCGGAGACCACTTCGTCTCCTACCCCCTCTGCCTCGGATACGCCGACGCCATCCGCGAACGCACGGGCCGAGGCATTGGCTACGTCCAACTTTCCAGCCGCCTTGATCTCGGAACCCGAGACCCGGTCTGGGGAGACGTTTGGCGGGGCGCAACCGCCCGGCGCATCCTGGACTCCGGGGCCGTTGCCCCGAATAACATGGTCTGGATCGGCGCTAACGGCTACCTCCGCCGGGAGGAGTGGGACTTCGCCCAGGAAAGGGAGTTGTCCGTCTTCACTCTCGAAGACGTGCGCAACCGAGGTCTGCAAGAGGTGGTAGAAAGCGCAATGGAGATGGCCGGAGACGGATGTCACTCCGTCTACGTCAGCATCGACTTCGACGTGATGGACGGTGGTATCGTCGCCGCCACCTCAGACCCGTGCTTTGACGGCCTCACCAACGTCGAGCTTCTCAAGGCCGTCGACATCCTCCGCCGAAAGAAAGCTGGCGCACTCGACCTCGTGGGCATGAATCCCACCGTGAATATGCTATCTGCTACCGGCCCCCGGCTCGGGGCCTGGATTGTTATTCGCTTCCTGGCCGGTGAGGCCCTCGCCTATCCCTAGGCCATGATGTAACCATGCAAAACTACGCATACACATCGTCCCCCACCTTCATGGGCGCCCCCCTTGTAGGCCTCTCCGATGTCCAGCCGGGCATGACGGTGATAAGTGGCGCTCCCCACAGCCTCCGAGACCGCTTCGGCGAGAGGTACGGCCCCCGAGGCATCCGCGAGCATTCCCTGCCCCTGGCCCAGAGTTTCGACCGCGCCGAAGAGGGTTTGATCGACGTGTCCACCGGGCGCACTCTCATACGTCCCACCCACTCCCCCCTCGTAGACGTCGGCGACTTCAACAGCTACCCATCCGACGTCATGAAAGCCACCGAGGGCATTGCCGGCGGTGTTTCGGAGGTGGTGATGAGGGGTGGCTTCTCCGTCTGCCTCGGCGGCGACCACTACGTCGGCTACCCATCCTGCCTCGGCTACACACGGGCTCTTGGACAGCTCAGGCCCAACGCCCGGGTCGGCTACATCCACATAGACGGCCACTTGGACTTCGCCGACTCCTACGGCCCCTACGGCAAGTACATGAATGGCACCAACGCCCGCCGAATCTCAGAATTGGACGCCATGGAACCCGCCAACATGGTATTCATAGGCATCCAGGGCCCATGCTATCTTGACCAGGTCGAGCTCATCCGCCGCTACGGAGGCACGATTTTCACCAGCGAGGACGTAGAGGAGATGGGCCCCGAGACCGTCGGACGCCGCGCCGCCGAGCTAGCCCTCAAGGGCTGTGACTCCATCTACATGAGTTTCGACATCGACGTCATAGACGCAGGCTTCTCCGACGGCACGGGCTCGGTCACTATGGGGGCCATGACCGCCTCCACCCTATTCCGCATCCTCGGGCCCCTCTCCGAGTACCCCATCGGCGCAATGGACCTTGTCGAGACCTCCCCACCCCTCAACGCTGGCAACCGAACACCCCGTTTCGCCGCCGAGGCCCTCATCAAGCTAATTGCCCCAAGAATATTCGATATCTATTGAAAACGCGACTGACACTGCATGAAGAAGAGCGTAATCACTTGGCCCATGCTCCTGACGGGCTTCGTCCTGTTCTTCATCGCGGGTATCGTGTTGTGGTTTCTCCACAGCCTCTTCCACGACAGCATAGGCATATCCCTGTTATTGCTGTGTGTAGTGGCGGTCGTAGCATTTTGGGCTACCGTCCTGCTAATGGTGCTCAAGTTATTCAAGCAGATTTGGCAGAGGGTCTGATGCTTGGGATGACGAGGCCGTAACGCCAATTCGCAGAGGCCCTACACCCAAGACCGGTGGCTTGCTCACCTTCATCGGTGCCCCGACAGGGACTATCGAAGAGCTGACACCGGGCATGTTCGGCGTATTCGGCGTGCCCTACGACGTATCCGCCCCCGACCAGCTCGGCCCCCGACTTGCGCCCAAGGCCTACCGGGAAACCTCCACCTACTTCCAGATGATGACCGCCCAGGACGGGACCATCGTAGAGATCAACTCCCGACTTCCCACCGACACCAACGTCGTCCGCGACCGAGTCCGTGACCTGGGAGACCTCCCCGTATCCCACGTAGATTGGGAGATACTGTCTTCCACCCTTCGAGACGCAGCCAAACGCATCAGCGGCCAGGGCGCCGTGCCCATAGCCCTGGGCGGCGACCACTTCATCGCCTGCGCCTTGGCCCAAGGCTACCGGGAAGCCATGATAGCTCAGGGGTCTGGGCGTATCGGCTACATCCAACTCTCCAGTCGCCTGGACCTCGGCCTCCGAGACCCCGCCTGGGGAGACGTTTGGCGCGGAGCGACGGTACGCCGCCTCCTGGACTCGGGTACCGTCCACCCGAAGAACTTAGTATGGGTCGGCGCTAACGGCTACGTCCCCCTCAACCAGTGGCAGATGGCAAACAGACTGCCGGCTACTATGATCGACGCTGAGCAGGTCCGCCGCCGCGGCATCCCCGATGTGATAGCTGAAGCCCTGGAACGAGCCTCCGACGGCTGCTCCGGCGTCTTCGTGGGCGTTGACATTGATGTCATGGACGGCGGTTACGTAGCCATGACCGGCACACCCAGGTTCGACGGCCTCCGCAACGTAGATCTATTCGAAGCCCTCACCCTCCTGGCCCGAGGCCCGGTCGGCGGCGTCAGCCTGTGCGGCCTCAACCCGCTAATCGAGACCATGAATCTGGCCAAGACAGGCCAGCGCTGCGGCGTCGAAATGCTGGTCCGTTTCATCGACGAGAAAATTAGAGTAGCCGAGGCCGCCAAGTGAGTGATCCGCTGGAACACGTAGAAGACATCGGCGCCGCCACCTTCCTCGGCTCGCCCTACATCGCTTTGGACAAAGTTGAGCGCGGGATGGTCGTGATCGGCGGAGCCCCGCACGACAGCACTCACACCAGCCGTTTCGGCACCAGGATGGGCCCCCGAGGCATCAGGGAAGGCTCCCTCGCAATGGCCGACCGTATTAGCAACGCTGGCCCCGACGGCATCCTGGAAGTCACATCCGGCAACCGGCTCACCACCCCCGACACCAACCGCCTCGTAGACGTGGGTGACTACAACGTCTACCCCTCAGACGTGATGAAGTCTACCGAGGGTATCGCCGGTGGCGTGGCAGAGGTGGTGCGTCGGGGCGGCTTCTCCGTCTGCCTGGGCGGCGACCACTACGTCGGCTACCCATCCTGCCTAGGCTACACTCGAGCCGTCTCCGAGATGTCTCCGAAACCCAAGATTGGCTACATCCACATCGACGGCCACCTCGACTTCCGAGACGACACCCCCGTCTGGGGCAAGTACAACCACGGCACCAACGCCCGCCGCATCTCCGAGCTAGACCTCGTCAGCCCTTCCAACATGGTCTGGATCGGTATTCAGGGCTGGTCCGACGAGGAGCCCATCAACGCCATCGACTCCCAAGGCGGCCTCATCTTCACCGCCGCCGATGTCCTAAGGATCGGCCCCGAGGAGGTCGCCCGACGCGCCGGCGAGCGCGCCGCCGCAGGCTGCGACTACATATATATGTCCGTCGACATCGACTTTATAGACACCGGCTTCTTCCCCGCTACCGGCTCCGTTGTCAACGACGCCATTACCCCCGACATCATGGCGACAATCCTCCGAGTCCTCTCTGCTTACCCAATTGGTGCCATGGACCTCGTCGAGGTATCTCCCCGCATCGACCCCTCAGGCCGCTCCATGATCATGTCCACCGACCTCCTTCTCGCCCATGTTGCCCCCCGCATCTTCGACGTTTCGCCAACGGGCTGACTCGCGTTAGGCCTCTTTATTTTATGGGCATCCTTGACAAAATCCGAGGCCTCAGTTGGGTCGTCGGCTCCCGAAAGGGCGAAAAAGCCGTCAAGGAAGGGCGCTGGGAAGATGCCCTGGTTCACCTAGACGAAGCCCTCGCCCTTAACCCCAAGGATGCCTACGCCTACTTCTACCGAGGTCTCGCCCACGGCGGTCTCGGCAACCTGAATGCCGCCATCCGGGACTTGAACACGGCCAAGAAGTTCGGCCCGCAAGACAGCGCTCTCCTCACCAACCTCGGCACCTGCTACCTCAGGAAAGGACAGTTTGCGGCCGCGCTCAAGGAATACAAGAAGGCCTTGAAAATAGATCCGAAGGACGCCCGCGCCCTGCTTAACGTAGGAATCGTCTATGCCAAGCAGGCAGAAACAGCTCCACCCAGGTCCGAGCCAAGGCTCATCGCCCGAGCCCTCGAGTCCCTGGACAAGGCCATTATCAGCGATCCACGTCTACCGGAGGCCTACCGCGAGAGGGCGCTGCTCCTCGCCGAGAAGGGCCGTATGCCCGAGGCCGTTAAAGACCTAACCCATGCAATCAACCTGGATAATTCCTACACCGAAGCCTACGAAGACCGTGAAAGTCTTTACCGCCGGCTCGGCAAAAGTGACAAGGCGGGTGCAGACCAAGCCCCCACTCGGGAGTTGGGCCCCGGCGACTAGCCGCCGTCAGCCCGATCCCTACGCCTTCCCGTACTCCTCCCTCAACACACGCTTCAGCACCTTCCCCAATGGGTTACGGGGCAAAGAGTCGACGAAGATCACGGACTCTGGCTTCTTGAAGCTGGCCAGCTGGCCCCGGCAATGTTCGATTATGTCTGCCTCGGAAGCCTGAGCTCCGGCCTTTAGCGCCACTATTGCACGAACCTTTTCGCCCCACTGGGGGTCGGGTACCCCGATAACCGCCGCCTCGTCGATGGCCGGATGCGAGTGCAGCGTCGCTTCCACCTGCTCCGGTGAGATGTTCTCCCCTGCCCGGATGATGATGTCCTTCGCCCGACCCGACAAGAAGATATACCCGGCCTCGTCCATGTAACCGATGTCCCCGGTATACAACCAGCCGTTCCGGATCGTGCTGTTGGTTGCCTCTTCAGCCTTCCAGTAGCCCTTCATAACCCTCGGCCCCCGAGCCACGATCTCCCCAACCTCGTCCACCGGCTGCTCGCTCCCGTCCTCGTCGAATATCTTCACTTCCGTGTCACCCAGCGCTCGCCCTATCGACCCCAACCTCTTCAGTTTGATCGCCCTCTCCCCCGGCGTACCCTCGATGACGTGGTCTTCCGGAGTCAGCATCGTAATCGTGGACGCCGATTCCGTCTGCCCGAACGCATTGATAAACCTCGTGCCGGGAAACACCTCGATAGCCTTTGTTATCACCTCCACGGGCATAGGGGCCGCGCCGTAGGTGATGACTTGCAGGCTGCTCAGGTTCCGCTTGGGGAACTCCTCGTGTTCCATTAGCTGCTTAAGCATGGTCGGAACCATCATGGCCCGGGTTACGCTCTCCGTCTCCACAAGGCTCATCCAGTCGCTCGGATCAAACTGTCGCTGTACAACCAGAGTCCGGCCTCCGTACACTGCGGCCAGCACCGCCTGCATTCCGGCTATGTGATACAAGGGCACGGTGAGGATGTTCTTCTCCTCGATATCCGGGTCGGCGGGGCTCACGTTGTTTAGCACATAGGTCGCCAGGTTGTCGTGGGTCAACATCACACCTTTGGGCTGACCCGTAGTCCCGGCGGTAAACATCAGGATGGAAGTGTCGTTGTCGTCTATGTCCGTAAACACCTCTTCGGGGTCCGCCTCGGCGATGACCGACTCATAGTCCAGCATTCCTTCCGCCGGCCCTTCCACCGAGACAAAATTCTTCATTCCCGGAATCTGTTCTCGCATCGAATTAATCATTTTGACGTAGCGCTGCCCCAAAAATAGCGCCGAGGACTCCGAGAAATTGATCATGAACTCCAGCTCTTCGGCCCTGGCGCGGAAGTTGAGTGGTACGTAAGTCGCTCCCAGCTTGGCTGTTGCGAAGTACACCTCGATGCATTCGTTGCAGTTGACCTGCAACATTCCCACCTTGTCTCCCTGCCCCACACCCATTCCCGCAAGCGCATTGGCCAGCCGGTTAGACCGATCAGCTAGGTCTGAGAAGCTCCACCGGTTCCCTTCGAATATGATCGCTTCCCGGTCGGGGCATATTGAGCTGGAGATAAGAAGAAATTCAGGCGTGTTCATTCCGCGTTCCCCTGTCTTCTAGGCTATGGGCCAATATTCTATCGCGCCATTCAAGGATTATCTATCGTAGACTCGCATGAGCTCTCGGGCCAGCCCGACTTCCACCCCCAACCCCTCCCCTAACGGCAAGTCTAGACCCCGACGCATGGCTTCCTTCGCCGCCCCAAGAGCCTCGGCCCCCGAGTCTAAGAACCCCAAGATCATCTCCTCACATCGCGCCGAAAGCCCGTCCTGCGCCGTTATTTCGCTGATTAGGCCCATAGCAAGGGCTCGCGTTGCGTCCATCCGCTCCGCTGTAAGTAAGGCCCACAGCGCAGCCCCCGAGCCTACGGTCCTTGGCAGAGTCTGTGTCGCCCCCGCCGCCGGAATGAATCCCAACGAAGTCTCGGGCAGTCCGAATATCGCATTCGGCGCCGCAATTCTTATGTCGCAGCACAACGCAAGCTCCAGCCCCGAACCAAAGACATAACCGTGTAAAGCGGCTATAGTCGGTATGGGCAAGTCCATCAGCACCCCCCACACGTCCCGCTCCCACCGCACCTGCCGCGCTATCCTCTGCGACGGCGCAGTCCCGAACTCCGTGAGGTCCGCCCCCGCACAGAACGCCCTATTCCCCGCCCCCGAGATCACCAGCGCCTTAACGTCCGGGTCGAAAGAGACCGCGGTCAACGCCTCGTACACGTCATCCCGCATCTGCACGTTGTAGGCGTTCAGGACCCGTGGCCTGTTCAGCACGATCCGGGCCAAGGGCCCCTGCCTTTCGTAGATTACAGTCTCGAAGCTGCTTATCGAGTCGCTATTCACCGTGGAACTCGGGCTTTCGTCTCTCAAGGAACGACTTTATCCCCTCGGCCCGGTCCGCCGTCGATTGCAGGATTACAGTCAGGTCCTGCTCAAGCCTGAGGCCCTGGTCCAGAGTCATGTCCATGCCCTTGCTTATGGTCTCCTTGGCATATTCCAGCGCCACCGGAGCATGTCCCGCTATCTTATGTGCTAGGCCCAGGGCCTCGTCTTGGAGAGTGTCTTTAGCAAACACGGCATGTACGAGTCCCATACCAAGGGCCTCCTCGGCTCCCACCGTCATCCCTGTCAAAACCATCGCCGCCCCCCAGCCCCTCCCGACCAGCCTTGGCAGCCGTTGCGTTCCCCCGTCCCAGGGCATCATCCCGAACTTGATTTGGTCCATTGTAAATGCTGCCTCGTCGGATGCGACACGCAGGTCGCAGGCCAGCGCCAGCTCCAGTCCCAAACCTGATGCGTCCCCGTTTATCGCCGCAATGACCGGCATAGGCAGCCTAGCAATATGCCCCGAAGCCCCGATAATCCCCACCCCGCCCCCGTCCCGCAACTCCCTCACCGCCTCTTCCGTCCCTCCGGAGAACATTGACCCCTCCCCCGTCACCACCACAACCCTAACGCTCTCATCATCCAAAATAGCTTCAACCGCAACGTTCAGGTCCTCGCACATCGCTGCGTTCACGCGGTTCGATGCATCGTCGCCCTTCAATGTAACGCGGGCGACTGAGCCATTTAGGTTGAGGTTTATGTAACGGTGTTCCATAGTTAGATCGCTGACGGTTGGATAGGAACGGATTGGGCGATTTTAGCACAGGGCTCGGGCCCAATGGCCTCATCTAACCCTCACTCTTCATTCATGGACGCAAATATCCGGCTATGCTAAGCTTGACCTTCCAAAGGACCAATAAACAGGGGGTGCGCCCTTGCAATTCGGCTTTTTTTCCGTTCTTGACAACCCCGGACTTGAACTTCCCTATAACCAGATCCTGACCGAGCTTTCCGAACAGACCCAAGCCGTTGAGCAGGCGGGATTCAACGGCGTTTGGCTCGGAGAACATCACTTCGGAGGAGAGGGATATGACTGCATCCCCAACCCGCTGATGATCCTCTCTCACCTCGCTGCTCAAACCACCACCATCCGGCTGGGTCTTGCCGCCGTAATAGTACCCCAGTGGCACCCTCTCCGAATCGCCGAAGATGTCGCCCTTCTCGACCAGCTGAGCGGTGGCCGGGTGGAGTGCGGTGTCGGGCGAGGCATCTTCCCCAGAGAACTCACCAACCTCAACATCAACGCCGACCGCCGCAATGATGATAAGAACTGGCGTCTCTTCACCGAGACCGTAGAGATCATGAAACGAGCCTGGACCGAGGACCCCTTCACCTGGGACGGGGAGTTCTACAAGTTCCCCCATCCCGGCGTCCAGGACAGCCACTCCTGGCTTCCCAGAGACCCCAGGTACCGCTCCGAGACCGGCGAGTACATCGGCATGTCCGTTCAGCCCAAGCCCCTACAGACCCCCACCCCCCCACTCTGGAACGTGGTCGACAGGACTCCTGGTTTTGTCGTTGCCGCCGAGCTCGGGCTCAAGCCCATGACCTGGCTACGGGCCCGCAACGGTCTCCGAGAGGCCTTCTCCACCTACCAGGAAGCCGCAACCCGCGTCAACGGCCGGCCAATGGCCCTCGGCGAAGACTGCGCCCTTCTCCGCACCACATTCGTCGCCGAGACCATGGAGGAGGCCCGCAGAATCGCCGAAGGACCTCTCAACCAGCTCTGCAAATATGTAGGGGGCGTCCGCGCCCGTTCCATCTACCTGGACCCGGGCGAAGAGCTTACAGACGAGGACAAAGCCAAGCCGTGGTTCGACTTCCTGATGGACAAGGACCACATTCTCATCGGCGACCCGGAGTTCGTCGCCGAGAAGATCCGAGGCATTGGCCGGGAGTACCAGCTTGAGAGCTTGTTGACCCTGATGGCTATGCCCGGCTTGGACCATCGCGATGTTATGCGCTCCATCGAGCTCTTCGCCGAGAAGGTCATGCCCCTCGTCGAGGCTCCACAGGCCGCCGTCGGTTAGTGCGGCGGCCTTAGCCGAGCATCTCCAGCGCTTCCATGTGGCTCATGGATACGCACGTGAAAATGGGCGTGTCGCTAAGGGTGTAGGAGCTTGCTTCCGTCCCTCGCAGCCCCATCACCAGGTCCAAAAAGTCGGAAGGGCTGTCCGTCTCGAAGGACACCATAAACTCCTGGTCGTCCAGCCCGAAGGAATAGCTGGTATTGATCTTCACCGAAGGGTACTTGTGTCCCATGGTGATGTGGGAGTCCATCATCTGCTGCCGTGTCGCCTTGTCCAGGGAATACCATGCCCGTGTCTTCACGAACGGGTAGACGAACAGGTATTTCGCCTCAGTCGGTGTGATTCTTAACCTGCTTCCTTCTTGTCCCGGGTGCCGGTGCTTATCCGTGTATACCGACTTCCGGGTCATTGCCAGGTAAGAATACGGCGTCTCAAGGTAGCAGCCCAAGCCCGTGGAAAGTAATGCCGAGGTCAGCTGCTGAATCGGCTCCAGCTGATCGCAGGCGTTCCAGATCAACAGGTCTGCATCTCCCCTGGTCCCAACGGTGCTGTAGCTCTTCACCATCATCCTGTCCGAAAACTCGTCGAGAATCGCCAGGAACTGTCCCCTGCCCTGGGACTTTTCGCCATCGGAAAGCCCGCGCCAAGACTTGTCGGCCTTGAAGAACGTATATTTCACGTACGATCTGCCGTTACTATCACTCACAGTATCTCCCATTTGTCGGCTTAGAGTCCGCTATGCGGCCTTTGTACCACCTTGCCACCATGGGCCTGGGGAGGTGTCCTGTCCCCCAATCCCTGGGTAGGACCTTTGCATAACCCCGATTACAGGCGGCGGGGAGGTCTGTACCGTCCAGTCCCCTCTCCCTCGATGGGAGAGGGCTAGGTTGAGGGTGACTCCAGTAGAATGCAGGCAAGGCCGATAATGCCACGGTGGTCTGGCTATTAGATAGGATTCTAGCATCTCATCTGGCCTCCACAAAGCCGCTTCAACCTCACAAATGCGGCCTCCCCACCCCAAACGCCTCCCCAATCACCCGTTCCAGCAACCCCCTGTCCCTCGCTCCGGATATTGTCGACACCGCCTCCCGCAGAGTTTCCCGATAGGCGTTCAGAAAGTCCCCGTCGACGTTTCCCATCAAGACTTCTATCCGGTACTTCTCGATTGCCCCATTCATCATCCTGCTCAATCTCCAGGCCCCATTTCTCTTGAGCAGTCCCAGAAGGAACTCCCCGTCTCGCTCTAAGGAGATTCTTTGGTTCGGATATTGCTGCGACCGCTCCAGATCGTAGGCGAAGTAGGCCAGGGACTCATACACCACCTCGTCCTCCCCCCGAGCCCTCAACCCCGACACTATTTCGGCGGCAAAATCGGCATCAAAGTAGGAAATCCAATATATTAGCCGAGCCGGAGGCACCCGCACAGGCCCCGACTCCAACACCAGGTCCAACGTCGTCTCCATATCCGAATCCAGAATCTCCAACCCCTCCTCCGGCTTGTACGCTATGAACTCCGACACCCGAGGCATCACTTCCCTGACAATCGCCAGCACCCCCTCCGGGTCATTTGACCCCCTTGCCGCGACTCTCTCATACGCCTCCTCATTTGCCGCCCTGTCGATAGCGAAGTTCCCCGAGCTGTTTTCAAAAAGTGTCCTGAGTCCCTCCGTGAATTCCCCCGACCCGGCGTCTTCCTTGATTCCCAGCGCGTCGACTAATTTTGCAGGCAGCAATCTCTGCCGGGCCTGGGCCGGGCTCAATTTGAGGAAATCCACGACTGCCTGATCGCTTATTCTTTCCAGAATAGCCTCTGCTGCCTGCCTGTCGGTGCTGAAAAGCAGTTCCAGGATCGTGTCCACGTTCTGCTGTAGTTTCGTCGGGTCGCTCAGTCCAAGCGATCTCACATGCTGCTCCAGTGCCCGTGCCCCCGCGCCCGGGTCCCTCTCCCCCGCCTCAAGAATCGATTCCACATCTGCTATGAAATGACGAAGCTCCTCCACAAACGCCCCGGCTCCCTTCGGCAGGGCGTGTGGTTCTACGTCTTCCTCCTCCGGCCCCAGGACCGCCAGCAGCAGTCGGTTGTCCAAAATCGGCAGGAAGTTGTAGAGGAAAGGGTCCAAGTCCAGCCGCTCGGCCAGATACTCAACCGCCTCTCCGTGCTCTCGCCCCATCGCCGACTCCAGCGACTCGAATGCCGCCGCTATTGAGTCTTCAGTTCCGGCGCTCTCGTATTCCTCGACCAAGTCCGGGTGCCGCTTGTGGATAGCGAACATCTCCCGCAGGTAGCTTCTCCAGAACGGAAATCCGCGGTCAACGTTTGCCGCGTCCCTCAGACTGTCACCATCGTTGAGCACTAAGTCAAACTGCTCTACGAAATCGATTAGCCGCTGCCTCTCCTCCCCGACAAGTATGTCCCTCAAATCTTCGTTCAACCCCGACCCCTCATCCCTCCCCACCCCCGAGTACGCGTCCCTAGGTATGTGCGCAATCTGAAGGTAGCCATCGGTCAGACGTTTGTCCTCGGGATCTAGACCCGCATACCATCCCATCAAATCGGCCCATGTCCCGTACCCGCCGTTAGACATGTATTGGTCGAAGTATTTCCTCAGAATGGGCGGCGCCAAGCCCCGGTCTCCTGCCGTGAGCCTCGGAATGTCGGCTTCGCCCGCGTGGATCAGGTCTGGCAGCCGACCCTGGTTGAGGTTGGGGAAATTCCTGAATCGCTCCCTCAGTGGCTCGTACCTGTCCGGAGGCTGGAGCATGAAGCGCCGCAGGTCTTCGTGATACCGCGCCAGCGCCGACGGGATCGTTTCCCCTTCAGCCACCTCCCACGACAGCTCAGGATGCCCCGTTATTGGAAATGTTCCCCAGTAGGCGTGCCCCAGTTCATGCGCTACAACGTCGGGCCTCGCCTGTCCAACTCCCGTAAAACCCCGGTAACCCGTACTCCCGTACCACGCGGGCTGTCCTTCCATCCGGCGCACGTCCAGGGAGGTGACCACATCCCGACCCGCGGGTGTGATGTTGAACAGCGTGAAGTAGGCATCCAGCCGGGCTTGGACCCAGTCGGGCTCGTTCTCCGTCGCCGCTACTGGTTGCCCACATGTCAAAGACGCGGCTAGTAGCAATGCCAGCGCCAGCAGCGCTAATGCTGTGAGGAGTGTCCTTGGCGCAGGCCCGACTCTTGGACGGCGCCCGCGGCCTTTGGTCAACCCATCTACGCCTTTGCGCCCCGGACTTCGGGGTTGGGAGTATTCGGTAGCGGCTCCCCATTCAGGCCCGCCAGCAAGTTGTCGACGGCCATCAGGGACATCTTGGTGCGCGTCACCACGCTCCCGCTCGCTATGTGCGGCGCAATGATCACGTTCTCCAGGGTCAGCAGTGGGTCATCCATCAAGATAGGCTCCACTTCAGTCACGTCCAGCCCCGCCGCTCCTATCGTCCCATCCTTCAGCGCATAGTACAGCGCAGTCTGATCGACAACCGGGCCCCTGGAAGTGTTCACCAGTACCGCCGTCGACTTCATCCCCGAAAGGGTGTCTGCATTTATAAGGTGCCGAGTCTCGGGAGTGAGGTTTACGTGAATGCTTACGAA
The DNA here is from genome assembly GCA_965222055.1 of Dehalococcoidia bacterium. Lineage (GTDB taxonomy): Bacteria > Chloroflexota > Dehalococcoidia > Plut-88900 > Plut-88900 > Plut-88900. Next base: position 887,559 of record CBDCTF010000007.1, on the reverse strand, counting down.
GTCGGACTGTGCAAGGAGGTCCTTAACGCCGGAGCAATATGTCGCCCCGTACTCTTTTTCCCTCTCCTCGTTGCGAATCACGTCGTAGTAGACGATGTTCATCCCGAACCCCTTGGCCCGTTTCGCCATCTCCACCCCGATTCGCCCAAACCCGATGATGCCCAGCGTCGACCCGTGGATGTCCTGTCCCAGCAGCACCATCGGGCCCCAGGTCTTCCAATTCCCGGCCCTCGTGTAGCGGTCCCCTTCCGACACCCGGCGGCCTGCGGCCATAAGCAGGGCAAAGGCGAAGTCCGCCGTCGTCTCGGTCAAAACGCCCGGCGTGTTCCCCACCGGGATACCCCGCTTGGTCGCCTCAACTACGTCAATGTTGTCGAAGCCGACTGCCATACTGCTCACCACCCGGAGATTGGGCGCAGCGTCGAAAAGCTCTGCGTCAATCTTCTCGGTCAACAGGCAGTACAACCCGTCTATGTCCTGGACTTCCCGAAGAAGCACGTCCCGTGGCGGCGGCATCTCCGAGTCCCAGTACTTCATGTCGGTCGCCTCTCTTAAGCGGTCGACAGCCTCATCGAATATCTGTCTTGTAACGTAGATTTTGGGTTTGGCCATCAGTGACCTCCGGCGAAAGTATTGGGCTATTCTACCTTTCGCCACTCCCCTTTGCTACCACGCTACCCAATTCCTCTTTCATCCTGAGTCCCTCCCCATCCACCCTGCATCATTCCCTTGTCCCGACACGGGAATCCATCCCCCGGAGTGCGGCTGACGCCCTCCCATCTATTCCCGGGGGGATGGGGTCGAAGACTCACCTCGGCGAGTGACATCAACCCCTTGACCCGATATGAACATGCGTACTATATTGCCCCCCAGGCCCCGGCACCCCACGTCGGGCCTAATCAGGAAAGGACCAAAGGAGTCCCATGAGTCGCATAAGCCTAATCAGGCCCCGTCGACCCCGAGCGGTATGGGACCGCCCGGCCACCGACACGCGCCTCCTCCCCACTCCCCATTCCCGCCTCGACCATTCCCCGGGGTGGGGCATTCCGCTCGCCCTGAGCCGAGTCGAAGGGTCTCAAGAGCGGAATGGGTGGGGCCTCCTCCCCAGTCCTCCCCAACACACCAACCACTACAAGCGCTGCCCAAAGGCCCAACGCCTACGCCTAAGCAGCGATCTATCACCGTCCCGGTCACTCCCAGTCTCCGTGACCATTTATGGAAGGTCCCTGGACATACCACGGCATGCCCTCCTGAAGGGCAATCACTGCCGTTGCAGCGCCCCCCTCGCGGGGCGCACCTACGCGGCCGGCTTTCACCTAGCCGGCGAAGCGGATGAGCCCCCCTTTGGCGGGCTCAGGGCCATCGCGCCCTTTCGGGACTCCACCGTCGTCACCATCGGAGAACCTCGTTTCACCGGCGGCAGCGGGTCCGTGCTCCCATCCCTCCGAGTGGTCGAGCGCCCCTGGTGGACAGGTAAACCCCATACCGAGACCTTCTCGCACCTCGTCCACATCCTTTCAGAAGTTTGAGGATGCCGCAGAGTCGTCACCGATCTCACATGCATCGGTACAGGCGTAGACGCCTTCTCGCGCAACCGTCCGGGACCTTCCATACCCTCCCCCACCCGCAAGTCCGCATATCCCTCACAGCCCATTGGAGGCCGCCCATGCCTAGAGGAGGCAGCCGGCCCGGCGCCGGCGCACCTAAAGGAAACTACAACGCTTTCAAGCACGGCAGGAACTCCCGCCGCCTGCGGGAACTCGCAGCCATCCTCGCCCTCGTCCCCCGCACCCGCCGCCCTGCCCAGGGTGACCCCCAGGAAGCCCGGCTCGCTTCCGCCCTCGCACTCTCCGCCTTTATGGACCGCCTTTCCCTCCACTCTTTGCAACTCACCGACCCCGCCATGCAAAACCTCCATCGCACTGTCAAAGCCCTTCAGCCCCCCAAACCTAAACGGCCAAGAAAAAAGCCCGCTATTGGCACAGACTAAGCCAAAAGCTCCTCAGAATTTAAGGGGATTTTCCGAAAACAATCAAAATTCACGCCTGAGTTCGCACATCAATCAAAAACCCCCACCCGTACATCCACCCCTTGCCCCCTCATCCCCTCATCCCCATAATGACCCCTAGGCCGCCGCCTTACTGCATATCTTGGGAGGAGAGACGCTATGAGGGCCACCGACGCCGCTATCGACTTCATCCACCGGACGCAACTTGATGATATCCCCGCCCATGTCCAACATCTTGGCAAGCGGGCGATTTTGGACACAGTGGGAGTCTCTCTCGCAGCAGCCAAGGACGAGGCCGTTGCCATCCTCGCAGAGACCCTAGCCGGTCGCGAGGGTAACCCTGCTGCCACCGTCATAGGCCGCGGCCACCGGACCGACGCACTCTCCGCCGCCCTCATCAACGGCGTACTAGCCCACGCCCTCGACTTTGACGATGTTAACGACTCCTGTATGGGCCATCCCAGTGCACCCCTCGTACCCGCCGTCCTGGCTTTGGGCGAGGAACTGGGAGCATCCGGCGCCCGGGTCCTGGAGGCTTTCCTCATCGGCTTCGAGTTGGAGTGCAAGCTCGGTCTTGCCATCGGCAACGCCCACTACGCCAAGGGCTGGCACGCCACCGCGACTACCGGAACAATGGCTGCTGCGGCCGCATGCGCCAAGCTCCTCGGACTGGACCGTGAGCGCATAGGAATGGCCCTCGGCATCGCCGCGTCCTCCTCCGCCGGAATGAGGATTAACTTCGGCACTATGACCAAGCCCTTCCACGTTGGCCAAGCGGCCCGAGGCGGCCTCATGGCAGCCCTACTGGCCTCCAACGGCTTTACTGCCACCGCCGACATCCTGGACCACCCCATCGACTACACCCGCGTCTTCGCCGACAAGGGTGAGGCCGACGCCTCCAGTATCGTCGGTGCCTTGGGCAGCCCCTGGGACATCGCATCCCCCGGCCTCGTAGTCAAGAAGTACCCCTGCTGCAATAGCACCCACCGAACCATCGACGCGACCCTGAGCCTCGTCTCCGAACACAATCCCTCGCCCTCCGAGATCGAAAGCGTAGTCATCTCCATGCCCCCCGGCGAGGACATTCCCCTGATCTACAGCCGAGCCTCCACCGGCCTTGAGGGCAAGTTCTCCATGCAGTATTGCATCGCATCCGCCATCCTTGACGGTCGGGTCGACCTCCAGACCTTCGACCAGACCAGCGTAGACAGGTCCGAGGTACAGCGGCTGACCGCCCTGGTCAAGCTGGAGTACGACGATACTCAGGAGCCCGTCGTCGTCAATGCCGGCGGCCACGTCGACGTAACCATCAATATGTCTGCTGGGAATTCGGTCACTACCCGCATTGAGCAGGCCGGCGGCACCCCCGAGCATCCCCTGAGTGACGAGGAGCTAAACCGGAAGTTCACCTCCTGCGCCAGCAGGGCATTGGACTCCGCGCAAGTGGACTGTGCCCTTTCCCAGATCTACTCCCTTCAAGACCTGCCTGACATCGGGGAGCTTATGTCCACTATAGCCGCCCCCGTCCTCGCTCCGCGAGTGGGCTAAGGGAGTAGTGTCCTCACCTGGGAGCCTACCCTAGTCCGTTCGGCTTCAGCGTGTCGCAAACTCACACGCATTGAAGTGAGTTGGCACGGTTACACCGGCTTGACTATGGTGGACGCCCGTGTTAAATTTCCCCTTGCACATTCGCACCTTAACAACTGAATAGTGGAAGGAAGCCAATAGCTAGGTAAGAAAAAGATAAACTACATGGCGAGTTTGATCCTGGCTCAGGGCGAACGCTGGCGGCGCGCTTTATGCATGCAAGTCGAACGGATCTCTCCGTGAAGGTCCCGGAGGAATCCCAGGTTTGAACCGGATACCCGATTCGTCGGGTGGAAGGGAACGGCCCGGAGGACTGAAGGGAATGGATCGGATCACAGAGGTTAGTGGCAAACGGCTGAGTAACGCGTAACCAACCTGTCCCAGTGTGGGGGATAACCTCGAGAAATCGAGGCTAATACCGCATGACATGGCTCTTCGAAGGGAGGGTCATCAAAGCCGAAAGGCGCATGGGGAGGGGGTTGCGTTCCATCAGGTAGTTGGTGAGGTAACGGCTCACCAAGCCTACGACGGATAGCTGGTCTGAGAGGATGATCAGCCAGACGGGGACTGAGACACGGCCCCGACTCCTACGGGAGGCAGCAGCAGGGAATCTTGCGCAATGGGCGAAAGCCTGACGCAGCGACGTCGCGTGGGGGATGAATGCCTTAGGGTTGTAAACCCCTTTTGTTTGGGACGAAGTTCTGACGGTACCAAACGAATAAGCCTCGGCTAACTACGTGCCAGCAGCAGCGGTAATACGTAGGAGGCGAGCGTTGCCCGGATTTATTGGGCGTAAAGGGCGCGTAGGCGGCCTAGAAAGTCCTTTGTGAAATCTCTCGGCTTAACCGGGAGCGGTCAGAGGAAACTGCTAGGCTTGAGGGGAGCAGAGGAGAACGGAATTCCCGGTGTAGCGGTGAAATGCATAGATATCGGGAGGAACACTTGTGGCGAAGGCGGTTCTCTGGGCTCTTTCTGACGCTGAGGCGCGAAAGCGTGGGGAGCAAACCGGATTAGATACCCGGGTAGTCCACGCCGTAAACAATGGACACTGGGTGCGGGGGGTATCGACCCCCTCCGTGCCGAAGCTAACGCGTTAAGTGTCCCGCCTGGGGAGTACGGCCGCAAGGCTAAAACTCAAAGGAATTGACGGGGGCCCGCACAAGCAGCGGAGCGTGTGGTTTAATTCGATGCTAAGCGAAGAACCTTACCTGGGCTTGACATGTCGGTAGTAGAACCCCGAAAGGGGGACGAACTGTAAAGTCAGTAACCGTCACAGATGCTGCATGGCTGTCGTCAGCTCGTGCCGTGAGGTGTTGGGTTAAGTCCCACAACGAGCGCAACCCTCGTCGTCAGTTGTATTTCTCTGGCGAGACTGCTGCGCAGAACGCAGAGGAAGGTGGGGATGACGTCAAGTCAGCACGGCTCTTACGCCCAGGGCTACACACACGCTACAATGGCCGGTACAAAGGGTTGCCAAGGAGCGATCCGGAGCTAATCCCATCAAAGCCGGCCCCAGTTGGAATTGAAGGCTGAAATTCGCCTCCATGAACGCGGAGTTGCTAGTAACCGCAGGTCAGCACACTGCGGTGAATACGTTCCCGGGCCTTGTACACACCGCCCGTCAAGTCATGAAAGTTGGCAACACTTAAAGTCGATGGGCCAACCCTTCGGGGAGGTAGTCGCCTAGGGTGGGGCTGATGATTGGGACTAAGTCGTAACAAGGTAGCTGTACCGGAAGGTGCGGCTGGATCACCTCCTTTCTAGGGAGTATTTCTCACACCCACGTGGTGCGGAGACATCTCCTAGGTCGGTCTCTCCGGTTCGCCGGAGAGCTTTCCTCCCATTGGGAGGACTCGGCTTCCTTCCACTACTGAGTTGTTAAGGTCTTTTAAAGAGGCGGGCCGGTTAAACCGGCCCGCCTCTTTTTTGCTTGCGGATGTGGGTCAGTCGTGTGCTAGACTGACTTAAGGGAGATCAATATGAGCAATATCGAAGTGGTCCTTTATCGGGAAGGGAAGGTGTGCGTCGCGCAGGCGCTGAATGTGGACGTCTCATCGTTTGGTGATACGCGAGATGAGGCGAGATCGGCCATTCAAGAGGCACTGGAGCTGTATTTTGAGGACTCAGGGAGCAGTGAGGTTATAGAAGTCTCCGACGTGAAAGTCGAGACGGTCAACGTTGCGGCCTTATAGTAGTCAAGAAGTGGTGCGGGCGTTGGAGCGTCTCGGATTTTGGCGAGTGTCCCAGCGTGGGAGCCACCTAAAGCTGAGATTGCAAATGCCGGGAACAAACCGAACCGTTATAGTCAAGATGGGAGCGAGAGAGGTTCCTCCCGGGACAATGGCCTCGATCCTTCGACAGGCCGGTCTCAGCCGGGACGAATTTCAATCGGCAGTGTGAATATTAGGCTAATAGAGGCCAAGCCTTTCGTATAAGCACAACCGTTTAGCCTTCTTGCCGTAACCTTAAGTAGTTCAGGGCAGTTCCCACGCCCCTACTCCTCCAACGACTCCGCCAGAATCTCCACCAGGTCCTTGGCCACGATATTCCCTCCCTGCTCCTTCACCCGGATCCCGTCTTCAAACATCTGCAGGCAGAACGGGCACGACGTCCCGACCACCTCGGCCCCCGTCTCCAGGGCGTGCTCGGTTCGCACATGGTTGATCCTCTTCCCCTTGGACGACTCTTCTATCCACATGTGACCGCCGCCGGCGCCGCAACAGAAGCCTCGGCTCCTGTTCCGGGCCATCTCCAATGTCTTGATCCCGGGGATCTTCTTCAACATGCGCCGAGGCTCTTCGTAGACGCCGTTGTGCCGACCCAGGTAGCAAGAGTCGTGGTAGGCAACTTTCTTGTCTATGGGCTTCTTCGGCTTAATCTTGCCCTGCTCCATGAGCTCGTCGATGAACTGGTTGTGGTGCATGACCTCGAAGTTGCCGCCGAACTGGGGGTACTCGTTCTTCATCGTGTTGAAGCAGTGGGGGCAGGCGGTGACGATGCGGTTGATACCGTACTTCTTGAGAGTCTCGATGTTCTGCTCGGCCAAGAACTGGAACAGGTATTCGTTGCCCATCCGGCGGGCAGGGTCTCCGTTGCAGGTCTCCTCGTCACCGAGAATCGAGAAGTTGACCCCCGCGGTGTTCAGCACCGAGGCCAAAGACTTCGCGATCCCTTGGCTCCTCTCCTCCAGTGCAGGTGTGCACCCGACCCAGAACAGGACGTCTGGGTGGGGGTTGTCGGCGATCAGTTTGACATCAACTCCCTCAGTCCAGTCGGTGCGGGTGAACTTGGTGCCAGACCATGGGTGGCCTCGGGTCTCCATGCTGCGGAGGGCGTTTTGGCCGCTCTCCGGCATCTTGCCCTCTTCGAGAACGAGGTGTCGGCGCATGTCTACTATGCTGTCGATGTGCTCGATCGCGACGGGACATTCCTGCTCGCAAGCCCCACAAGTGACGCAGTCCCAGATGGCCTCCTCACTGACGATGTTGCCTATGACTGGGAGCGCTGCGCCGTTACCGTTGCCATTGCCGCCTTTGGCCAGCATGGGCCCGACATCCAGGAGGTGGTCCTTGATTCCCTCGATGACGTGCATGGGTGACAGCACTTTACCGGTAAGGTTCGCCGGGCAGGCATCGGAGCAGCGGCCGCAGACGGCGCAAGCATAGCCGTCCAACAGCTCTTTCCAGGTGAACTCCTGGACAAAGTTTGCCCCGAAGCTCTCGGCTGTCTCGATGTCCTTAATGGGGTGGAGGGTGCCTCTGGGGTTAATGTCGTGAAGGAAGGCGTTGATGGGAGCCCCGATCATATGCATGTGCTTGGAGAAGGGGATGTACATGCTGAACCCAATGATGAGCGCTACGTGGGCCCACCAGAAGATGCCGTGAAGCGTGTTTACAACTTCGAAGCTCGCCCCGTCAAAGAGCTTCCCCAGGACCGTGCCGACCGGAGAGGCTACGTGAGGACTAGGCTCGGCTAATACGCCTACGCCCTGATTGGCCATCGCGTTGTAGAAACCTTCCACCAGGAAGGTGAATATCATCAGGCTGGCAATGGCGCCTACGATGATTACGGCATCGGAACTGCGGGTTAGGTCGAAGCTCAGGCGCCGAGGCTTGGCCAGCCATCTCCGGACCAAGGCCCAGGTAAGGGAAGTGAGGATAGCAAGCCCGAGGGCATCGAGAACGAAGACGTAGACTTTGACGCCGGTGTCGGTGAGGACGGCCTCGGATATATTCGGGTTTATCGAGTCCAGGAAGACGAATAGAACATAGCTAAGGGCGAAGCATAGGAATCCCCAGAAGACGAACACGTGCCCCAACCCAGCCTTGTCTTTCAGGGACACCCGTTGAAGCACCTTCCTTTGAGCCAATACCACCACCAAGGCGTTGAGACTCCGCTTCAGAGGTTGATCGAAGCGGTTCTCGCTCTTGCCTAGCATGATCAGACGGAATACCCGGGAATAGACCACATATCCGGCAAATCCGAATCCAAGGACGGCGAACGCGAACACGCCAATCCAGATAGGAATCACGCCAAAGATTTCGCCTGGTGGGACCATTTTTTCAGTGTCTCCTGAGGGGTAAAGCTATCGGGCAACCGGTGCGCGAGTGTAGCATGGGCCCGTCGACAGGGACAAGCGAAGGGGCCGGCCCCGCCATCGGCGGGGCCGACCCCTTTTGTGGCTCAGCTAGTGACGACAAGACCGAGGACTACACCGTGGTCTTCTTCTTGGTCTTGGCCTCCACCACCGAGGTGGAAACAAAGTGCCTCTGCATCTCCATCTCCTTGGGGGTGAAACCCAAGGCCAGACCCACAAGCTGGGGCAGATGCAGCACTGGCAGGTTAATCTTCCTACCCTTTTGCGCCTCGGCGCGGCCCTGTAGGCTGTCCAGTTCCAGATGGCATAGGGGGCAGGGGGTGACCATGGCATCCGCACCCTTGTCCTTAGCCTCCAGGGTGTGGTTGCCACACATCTCCAGCGAGTTTTCCTCGTTGGGGTATAGGATGGGGAAACCACAGCATTTGCCCTTCCCCTTCGTCGCGACCACCTCGCCACCTAGAGCTGCGATAGTGCCCTCCAAGGCAGTTTTCCGGCTCTCCTTGCCCTTTGGAACGACGACCTCAGGAGGACGACGGAGGTAGCATCCGTAGAAGGGAGCGACCTTAAGTTCCTCCAGCGGGTTAACCACCATCTCTTTCAGCTTATCCAGCCCGAAGTCCTCCTCCAGGACCCAGAGGAAATGCTTGACGTCAGTGGTGCCCTTGTATTCCAACCCCTCTTCCTCCAGGTATTCCCGGTTGATCCTGGCACGGTAGTCCGGGTCGCTGATTAACCGGTGGTTGGCCTGCATCAGGCAGCCCTGGCAGGTGCTGCAGATGGTCATGATTGTAAGGCCCATGACTTCAGCTTTGGCGAGAGTCCGAGCGTTGATTGGATCGGATACTTCCCGACTGAGTATGCCCGCACCGGTGCAACCGACATCTTCCATCTCCACCAGCTCAATGCCGAGTCTATCGGCAACCTTTACGGCCGCGGGGTAGAGCTCGAGGCATCCCCCCCTAGAGACACAACCCGGATAGAATGCATATCTCATTTGCTGTTTCCTTCCCATTTTTCGAATATGCGCTTGATTCGCTTGGCCCCTGGCCGCTTCTTGTGGAGATACGGCAGCGCCGTCTTTCGGCGAGCAATCGCCTTGGCAGCTGTAGGCGCCAGGTGCAACAAACCGCCTATGTTAGTTAAGCCTTCACTCTCGATGGCGAGTCGGGGTTCGTCCAGCCAGCCACTCCTCTTTACAGACTTGGCAAAGCTGTCATTGTGGCGAATAACCTTGGGCGTACCGATGCCACGCTTTATTGCCTCGTCCCTTAACGATAGTATCCTGTCCGTTGGGTCGATCCCCTTTGGGCAGTGCTCCGTCGCCTCGAAACAGTGGACGCAATCCCACATCCCACCTTTCTGACTGAGCTCGTTGAGCCGCCTCACAGTCACCCGGTCCCGAGGGTCGGCAACCGACTTAAAAGCCTTGGTGAGAGCCGCCGGCCCCAGGAACGTCTTATCTATGACCAGCACCGTGCAGCCTTCGTCGCACATGCCGCAAAGGGTGCAGCTGGAAGCTTCCTGTAGTTCCCTGGTTTTCTTCTGGGAGACGATGTGCTCTTCCGTGGGGCTGGGCGGTGAGGTTTCGATCCAGGGTTTTACGGCAGCGTACTTGTCTAGCAGGAACTCGTCCTGGTCATATATCAGGTCCTTGACCCCCTTGACCAACCGGGGCGGGTCCAGGGTTATCTCGCCTTTGACCTGGGCCTTCGCCACCGGCATCCGGCAGACCCACTTGGCCTTGCCGTTGACACCCATCGTACAGTCGCCACAGAAACCCGTGCGGCAGGAGCCGCGGAAAGATAGGGTGGCGTCCTGTTCATCACGGATCTGGATTAAGGCGTCCAATACCGAGCTTTGCTCGTCCACCTCGACGGAGTAAGTCTGGTGGCTGCCGTTACCGTTGGACACGGGATCGTAGCGGCGTACCTTCAGATTAACCTGCATCTAGCTGCTCCCTTCCGGTTCCCAGCGAGTTACCGTCACGGGTTCATATTCCAATTGAGGCCCCTCATCCGAGGTCCGGGCCACGGTATGTTTGAGCCAGTTTTCGTCGTCTCTATTTGGGAAGTCGAGCCGGGAGTGAGAACCACGGCTCTCCTCCCGGGCTAAGGCGGAAGCTACGGTAACCTGGGCTATGTCCAGCATGTTTCCCAGCTCGATTATCGACGCAACCTCCGTGTTGTAGCCTGTTGCAGGGCCCTGGATTCCGGCAGCGTCACACCGCTCGCGCAATGCTGAAAGCTTTTCTGCAGCGGCATTGAGGCCGGAGGCGTCCCGGTATATGCCCACCTTGTCCTGCATCAGAGATGCTAGTTCCCGTCTTATCACACCGGGTGACTCGACTCCCTTTTCCCTGGCCGATATTCCCGCTATTCTCCTCTCCTCGTCTGCCTGCTGGGCAGAGAGGTCGGGGGCGGGACCTGCGGTTCCCGCGTATCCCGTCGCTGATGCTCCTGCGCGCCGCCCGACGGCCACGCTCTCCAGCAAAGAGTTGCCTCCAAGCCGGTTGGCGCCGTTCAGCCCCGAGTTCGCACACTCACCCGCGGCGAAAAGGCCGGCAACCGGGGAAGTCCCGGATGCATCTATCTTGATGCCCCCTATGGGGCGATGCATGGCCGGCTGAACTGGTACGGGGTCCTTGGTTATGTCAATGCCGGTTAGGTCTTTGACGAGGAGGCGGGTCTCGGGAAGCCGTTGGGCCAGCCAATCGGAGTCAAGGCTGCGGAAGTCCAGGAAGATCGCCGCAGTGGCAATTTCATCAGCCACGGCTCGGGTGACTACATCATTGGAAGATAGCGCAATGGCAGCGCCCGCGTCGCCGGATGCGATAGGTCTGTCGTCGGATCGGACCAGAATAGCCCCTTCACCTCTCGCGGCCGCGGTGATCAGTAGGCCGTTGGGCGCCAGGGCCGTTGGAGCGAACTGGACCATCTCCATGTCTCTAAGGGGGGCGCCTGCCCGGTAGGCCATAGCAGGACCGTCAGCAGTGGAAGCTGTCGAGGCCGTGCTGTTACGGTACATTCGGCCCATCCCTCCGGTTGCCAGGACCACTGCCCCGGAGGAGTAGGCAGCCAAAGTGCCGTCCTTCAAGTTACGGGCAAACACACCCTGGCAGGAACCGTCATCCATCGTAATCAGGGATACGGCAGACCATTCGTAATAGAGGGGGATTTGCATCCTGAGTATCTGTTCGAAGAGGGAGTTCAGGATGTTGTGACCCGTGGCATCGGCACAGTAGCAGGTGCGAGGCTCAGAGGAAGCGGGAAAGCTGGTCTGGTGGATGCGGCCCTCGGCATTACGGTCAAATGGAACGCCTATGTGCTCGAGTCCAATGACTCGGGCTGGAGCCTCCTGGCAGATGGCTTCTACCACGTCCTGGTCGGAGAGATATGCGCCCGCCTTCACGGTATCGAGACCATGAGACTCCCACGCATTGACACTCTTGAGACCGGCATTTATGCCGCTATGAGCCCCCGATGAGTGGCTGCGGAGCGGGTGCTGCTTGGAAAGTATGCAGACGCTGGCTCCATGTTCCCGCGCCGACAGGGCAGCGCTCATTCCAGCGAAGCCTCCGCCAACTACTACTACATCATATCGAGGCAATGGCTCCTCCTGTGTGGAAATAGAACGCGGCTGTCAGGGCTCTGGCCGCGGCGCGATTATATTTAATGGCTAGGCCGGGTGTCAAAAGCCTGTACAGCCATAACCTCGTGATATCATATCTTCAGTTCCGCACGACATCGCTGTACTCAATTGCAAATGGAGGTCTACGCGCATGGTCTTGGGCTGGCTAACAGTGGAGGAAGCCCTCGAAAAGATTCTTGGTTACGTCAACCTGCTTGAGGTAGAGGAAAAGCCACTTTTGGGCTGCCTTGGCCAAGTGTTGGTTGAGGACGCGGTTTCCGAGTTTTCCATCCCGCCAAGGGATAACACCGCCATGGATGGTTACGCTGTCCGATGGGATGACATCCAGGGCGCAAGCCCCGAGTCCCCCATCACCCTGAAAGTAATCGAGGAACTGCCCGCCGGCAAGATCGCCGAGAAATCTGTTTCCGAAGGTCTTGCCATCAGGATAATGACAGGTGCCCCCATACCCGACGGCGCCGACACCATTGTCCCCTTCGAGGACACCGACGAGGAAGACCAGAAGGCGGCGTCCGGGCGGGGAGGTGTAGAGCGAATCGATATACGCAAAGCGTGGAATATCGGCTCCAACATCCGGCTGGCCGGGGAGGACGTGGTACCGGGCACAGTGATAGTCAAAGCCGGCGCAACCCTAAGGCCCGCAGAGATAGGGGTTCTCGCCTCGCTGGGCAAGCCCACGGCAAAGGTGTATCGAAAGCCGGTGGTCTCCGTCCTGGCCACGGGAGACGAGCTGCTGGAGGTCGGCGAGCCCCTGGTCCCGGGCAAGATCTACAACAGCAACAACTTCAGCGTGGCATCTCTGGTGCTTCGTTATGGCGGCGTGCCCAAGGTGCTTGGAATTGCACGGGACAACATGGAGTCGCTGAAGTCCAAGATAGCCGAGGGCGTGGACGCCGATATGGTGATCACCTCGGCGGGAGTGTCCAAGGGCGACTACGACATCGTAAAGGACGTGCTGGCACAGGAAGGCGAGATCGCCTTCTGGATGGTGAAGATGAAACCCGCCCGGCCCCTGGCCTTTGGCTTGCTGAAGACCCGGGACGCGTCCGGAAGGATGCGGCAGGTGCCTCACCTGGGCCTGCCAGGCAACCCTGTCAGTTCAATGATCGCGTTCGAGCAGTTCGGCAGACCTGCGCTGCTGAAGATGCTGGGCAAGAAGGACCTGGCCAAGCCTACGGTGGACGCTATCATGGAAGACTCAATCGTAAACACTGACGCACGGCGGATTTTCGCCCGGGCAGTAGTCACCAAGCGGGACGGGAAATACTACGCCCGGACTACTGGCCCCCAGGGCTCCGGCATCCTGACTTCGATGTCCTTGGCCAACGGCTTGGCCATTGTGCCCGAGGATGTGGAGTCCGTAGACAAAGGGGACGTGGTGAAGGTGCAGATGCTGGATTGGGGGCTGTAAATACTCCCATCGTTACCCCACCCGGAACCCGTGATAGGCACCCTCGGCAGGGCACCAAGAGACTTCTACCGCGTCCACCATCGCGTCCGGCGGCCCGATGTGCGGTTGGCGTAAAAGGACTTCCAAATCAAGTCTGGGCCCTTCAACAACGACTTCCACAGATCGGCCGTCGCCCCGATTGTAGGCGTATCCGGTCAATCCCATCTCGTTAGCTGCCTCTCGAACGAAGTAACGGAAGAACACCCCCTGCACCCGACCCCTGACAACTGCGGTAAGCCTTGCACTGTCGCTAGATCCTTCATCCATAGCGATAGTCTAGCTGCCGACGTGCCGGTGTGTGTAGAGGCCGGGCCAAGTGTGGAACGTCGCACCCACAAATCGCCTTGCGTGCCCAAAAAGGCCAAGCCTATAATTGATTTTGTCGGAGGAGGGGGGACAAGTGAAGCGACAACGCCTTACGGCTGATCGGTTCGAGCGCCTAGGCTCCGACAAGCCGGGCGACGACGTACTTCGGCGAAAGGTCCGTTCTCATCATCCGCTTAGGCTGAGACCTAGGCTGCCAGGGGTGCTGAATTTTTGGAAGGTAGTTTTCACCGAGACCCCGTTGCTCCTTTCCCTGTCCGTCGTTGCCTTCCTGGCAGGTGTGGTGGCCACACTAATCTATTTCCTGGAGAGAGACAGCAACGCCAACGTAGAAGGATTCGTTGATGCCGTGTGGTGGACGATCTTCACGATGCAAACCCACGGTAACAGCTGGAGGCCCGACACCTTCTGGGGAAGCGTGGTAGGGGGCGCATGGTCGATCATCGGTACCATAATCTTTTACGGAGCAATCATCGCCAGCGTAACGGTCTTCTTCATGCGCAGACGGGAGCACACGGAAGTGGAACTGATAACCACGATCAAGCGGAACCTGGAAGACCTTGACAAGCTAAGTATGGAGGAATTGGAACTCCTCCGGGAGTCAACCAACAACCTGGTGGGGCTGCACATCGAGCAATTGAAAATGCGCAACCCGAACAGGTGATGAGGGCGCCACCTAAGCGTCTCTGCGAGTTAAAATAGCAAGCAATGATATATAGACGAATCATGGTGGCAGTGGACGGCAATACTGCCGACGAGGAGGCCATTGCACTGGCGTGCAGCTTCGCACGGGAGAGCAACGGCGCAGTGTTCGTCCTCTACGTTATCGAGGTGCCCTGGTCTTACCCCCTGGACGCCGAGATGGGGCTGGAGGTGCGCAAGGCCGAGGCCGTACTGGACTATATGGAGAGCGTGGCCAAAAGCCAGCACACCTCCGTCCAGACCGAGGTAGTGCAAGCCCGAAACGCCGGCCTGGGGGTGGTCAAGGCCGCCATCGACAGGCGAATCGACCTCGTCGTGATGAACACCCTATATGAAAGAAAGTATGGAGAATTCACACTCGGCAGTGCCGCGCCCTACGTGCTGGAGAACGCCACCTGCCACGTGTGGCTGTACCGTGGCCCTATGAACGGGGCGGGGTAGTCGGGGAGCCGCGTCCTGCTTCAGCCCACAAAGTACGCTCGAAATGAAACTTGGGAATTGGACATGAATGTAGTTATCGTCGGGTGCGGCAGAGTCGGGGGAAGGCTGGGAACGGTCCTGGACGCCGAGGGGCATAAGGTCACCGTCATGGATGTTGACGAGGACAGTTTCCGTTTTCTGGGGCCCGGATTCCGCGGTAACGCTTTAATCGGGGACGGGACCGACGACGACGATCTGGCCCGGGCCGACATTGATGATACGGATGTGTTCGTAGCTGCCACCCGAGAGGACAATTGCAACCTGCTGGCGTCCCAAAAGGCGAAGACTCAATTCAAAGTCCCCAAGGTGGTGTGCCGGCTGCATGACCCGATCCAGAAAGACCTGTTCCGGGATTTGGGCCTCGAGACTGTTAGTCCGACTACGGTGACCGTGGAACTCCTCAGAGACGCCATAGAGAGGTAGACGCGTACAGTTGTACATTTTGCTGGTTGGAGGGAGTCCGGTCGCATTCCACTTGGCCAAGAACCTGCTGGCCCGGTCCCACGAGGTGCTGATTATAGAACAGGACCGGGAACGCAGCGCTGAACTGGGCAGAGATCTGGGGGATGTGGTGTTGCGGGGAGACGGGTGCGAGGCCACCGTGTTGGAGTCCGCCGGCGCATCTCGTGCAGATACCCTGATCGCCACAACCGGCCAGGACAAGGATAACCTCACAGCTTGCCAGATCGCCAAGACCAGGTTCCAGGTATCCCGCACAATTTCGATAGTTAACGACCCGCGTAATGAGTCCCTCTTCAAGAAACTGGGCGTGGACGTCACCATCAGTGTAACTCGACTG
The DNA here is from genome assembly GCA_965222055.1 of Dehalococcoidia bacterium. Classification (GTDB taxonomy): domain Bacteria; phylum Chloroflexota; class Dehalococcoidia; order Plut-88900; family Plut-88900; genus Plut-88900. Next base: position 871,961 of record CBDCTF010000007.1, on the reverse strand, counting down.
ATCCTGTCATACATAGAACACCAGCTTCCTGAGCAGGCCTCCGTACCACTGTTGGACTTCGATGCTTCGGGAGCCGCGCTCGTGTCCGTGAAGATACCAGGCGACCTCGGCATCCAAGGTAGACGTCTGGGGGAACTCAACCTTCCATCCGGAACGTTCATATCCTTGATCATCAACAAAGAGGGAGTGCCCATGGCGCCGCGTCCCGATCTGGCGCTGAACGAGCATGACGAGGTTATCGCGGTCACTGCGACGGAAGACGAGGAGATGCTGCGTGCAGCCCTCTTCGGAAACAACTCCTCAAAAGCCGTATGAGTAAGCGTCTGGGTTTCCTCGGCCCCCGAGGCACCTTCACCGAGGAGGCTGCCACCCTCTACGACCCTCACGCCAACTTTGTGCCCTTGCCATCAATCTCCGCTGTGGGTTCGGCTGTGGTCTCAGGAATGGTCGAGGAAGGAGTGGTCGCCATCGAGAACAGTATCGAGGGCTCGGTGACGGACACACTGGACCTGCTCATTCATGGCTCTCAACTGGCCATAAGTTATGAGGTTGTTCTTCCCATACGTCACTGTCTACTGGTGCTGCCCGGTGCCCAGGCCAACGACATCAAGGTGGTGTATTCCCACCCGCAAGCACTCGGTCAGAGCCGGGGATTCCTGGAGAGGTGCTTTCCCAAAGCACAGATGGAGGCAGCCCTCAGCACCGCCGCAGGCGTTGAGGAAGTTAAGAAGAGCGACGGGTCAGTGGCCGCGGTTGCGACGAGGCGAGCAGCAGGTATATACGGCGTCGAGGTATTGGCTTCGGACATTCAGGAGACGATGAACAACGAGACCCGGTTCGTGGTTCTGGCCACAGGAGACCATTCTCCTACTGGGTCGGACCGTACATCTCTCTGTTTCTCGCTCGAAGAGGACAGGCCGGGGGCCTTGTTAGAGGTTTTAAGTGAGTTTGCCCAAAGGGACATCAATCTGAGCAAAATCCATTCCCGTCCCTCCAAGGATGCCCTAGGCCGCTACATCTTCCTGGTGGACCTGTACGGACACAGGGAGGACACCCCGGTATGCGAGGCGTTAGATCGGGTGGAACGGATCACTTCCCGGTTCAGAGTGTTCGGCTCTTACCCGCGTTTCTCGGAATAGGCTTGACTTGCCTGCATGACAGGCAAGTGCCGATCTACGCCAATAAGGCGACTCCGGATCATGCCTGCTTCTCAGGCACTGCTCCCCTGCGACGTTTCACCATCTCATCCAACTCGGAGACCTTCTCGGCTGCTGCCTTCTTCCCAACAATGATGGCCCCGTCGACGCGCGCCTTGAGCTCCTTCTGGAAGGTGTTGACCGAGGCCTCGGGGGCGTGACCGTTCTCTCCCTGGTGCTGGAACTGTGGCGATGTCGCCAGGACAATCGCAGCTCCGGCCGCGCCCCCCATTAGGAATCCTATGATGAATGCAAACATGACAGTAACCCCTTTTCCTTAAGTGAAAAAGTCGAAACGCGGTTCCCGGCGGCCTAATTAGAGACCGCATAGTTCACCGTATCCGGACCGGCGCAATTACCTGGAAAACTTGCTGAGAAAGGACAACGCCTTTTTGGCGCCTGCGGCCATGCCCCACGTCTTGATGAGCGGTTTGACCACCGCATCCGTGATCATGGTGGATGTAGCAGCGACGTTGCCCAAGGTGACCCGAGTATTTTCCAAGTTACCCTTGGCAGACTCTATCAATCCACCCATCTTGCGGTAGAAGAGGAAGGCAATCAGGATCAGGAGAACGACGAGCAAGGTTCCTATGCCAAAAAATACGATTAAAACTACGTCTCTGATCGCGGCCAGAACTAGCAGGTCCAGCAACTATGTCCTCCTCAGTAGCCCGGCGAGATAGTAGCACACGCCTATAGACGCCGCAATCTAGGCCTTTTGCCATGCAAAAGTTTCATTCTCATTGTTGAGCAATGCAGCACATTGATAGACACTCGAGAGTCAGCTAGGGGGTTAACCTATGCCCAATAGTATATGCCGTATCAGGAAGCACGACGGTTCTTATGTCTCCTGCCAATAGACGGCCGCGACACATAAACCAATCAAGCCGTTAAGAGCACGCTATCTCAATGCGATGCTGCCTTTAGCGCACCCCCAAGACACCGATAGTGTTACAAGGGCTACTAACGAACCGGCACATTACAGTGCGAATATGAATAACGCAGTTCATCAGGGCATACACCTGACAAATCGAATGCGCCGGATCAATAGACGTTACGCTATTGGTATGCAGGGAGACGGACCACGAGTTAGCAGTCAGTCCGGCAACCAGATCAGCAGAGCAACACACCCTAATGTGCCAGATGATGGGCCCAAGAGTTAGTGCTCAAAGGCTCTACCGGCCAAGACACGATCAACCCGCGTTTATCATCATTTTGACATCGCGGGGTTTCGGGCCGGGAGTGTTTACAGTTGCCGAGGGATAGACCCTAGCGGACTCTGGGCATGTGGCCTACGCCACTGCCAATGGGCTCGTTGATGAATACGTCGCCGTTCCGGATCTTCAGGTTATATCCACACTTGGGATTGCTGCATACCCATGCCTTATAGCGTATGGGAGCGCCCTGACCACCGAAATCCGAAAGCGGCAACAGATCGCCGCTATTACATGCTTGGCAAGTAGGAAATGATTCAGACACCTCTCCCCCCCTCCACATTGTTAATTTTTTTACAAAGTGATGCTAGCCAAATATAACATCAGCCGAGGCAGTTTTCAAGCAAATTAGGGGGTGGGCCCTCTCCTTCCCATTCAAAACCGGAAGAGTGAATTGGCAACAGAGAGCAGAGTGCTCTTATTCAGTAACGAGGTAATAACGGCAGACAGGCGTTATGGCTTACCCAGGAGAGGCTCTAGGCCGGCGGAGAAGTGCGTGCGATGGCGTCCCGGACTTCGGGATAGGCGTGCTTGGTCATACGGGCCGGGAGCTTAGGCTTGGGGCCATCGTCCTCTACTTTGAGGCAGACCAGGGTCGGGCCCGACTTCTCCAGAATTTCTGGCAGGGCTAGGGAGAACTCCTCCACTTCGTCAAACTCGAAGACGTTAGGGTAGCCCGCAGCCTTCGCCAAGCCCGTGAAGGAGAATTTCTCCACACCCGGCAGGGGCTGCGCCCCGCTCAGGCCATAGACATTGTTCTGGTATACGAAGTGAATAAAGTTCGGAGGGGCCATGTTGGCTATCGTGACCAGGGATCCGAGATTCATCAGCAGGCTGCCATCCGAGTCCACCACCTGCACCTTCAGGTCCGGCCTCCCCAACGCCAAGCCGAGGCCTATGGAGGACGCCTTGCTCATTGAGTTGATAAGGGGCAGGTGGAACTCCTGCCGGTCAGATATCGAGTCCCAGATGGTGAAAGGTGTCTCCGTAGTAATCATCACGGAGTCGCCCTGGTGACGAGAAATGATTTTGAGGGCCTCTATGCCGGGTATCATCCCTGTTGGTACTCCGCTCCAATGAGCACGGCCACGGGCATCGATTTTTCCTGGGTCTCCGCGTAGGCCTGGGATATTCGACTCACATCTTCGTCCGTCTCGATCAAGTGGTAGTCAATTCCCCAAGCTCCCAGTACCGGTTCCAGGTAGGTGGCTGCGGAGTCATCTATGGGACCCTTCCGCTTGAAACCGCGGTAGCCAATGAATATGAGGAGGGGAAGGCCGACGTCCAAGGCTAGTCCACGCACCGCGTCGCCCGACTCGTAGAAGCCGGTGCTCTGGATCATGCACACAGGCTTCTGCCCTCCGAGTATCAACCCCATAGCAATTGGTATCGCCTCGCCCTCTCGGCAGACGGGCACTAGCTTGATGTCGGGGTCCGAGGATACGGCATCGTAGAGGAAGCGGCTCTCGGTGTCGGGGAGCCAGACTACGTGGCTGACACCCAGTTTCTTGAGTTCACCGAGGATGGCGGCGGGAGTAAGTGCCTTTTCGGTAGTAGTCATAGCGAGAGTGATGTTAACACACGTAGAAAATGGGCCCTAGTCCGTGGGAATGATGGCCCGCCTGTGAGAGGCAACTCCGATCTTCTTATCACCCTCAGAGGCTTCGATGGAATACGTAAGCTTATTCTTGTCGACTACAGTGAGCTCGGCGCGGACAGTAACCTTCCCGCCAATCGACGTTGGTGCGATGTGCCGGAGCCCGTCCACTGCGAAGCCAACGGTGGTGAATCCCTTGGGCAAAAGGTGGTCAGTGACCTTGATGCTGGTGTCCTCCATCAAGCCGAGAAGCGCGGGAGTGGAAAGGACGTCCGCGCCCTCCTTGCCGGTGCGGTTGGTGGTCATGTCTTTGTCAACGGTAATGACCTGCTCGGCGCTCTGGCCGGGTTGGAGCATGCTCGTTTCCATAGTGTTACTCAGTCTCCCTGGGGGTTAGTTGGCCCGACGGCTATTTTACAACACACGGGCCTTGTTCCCTAGCTGCCGCTATCCCACCTACGCCGGTAAAACAGGTATGCGGCAATCAATGACACTGGGATGAGCGCTATGATGGCTCCGAGTCCAAGCACCGCCGGCCATCCGTCGATGCCGAACATAGTGTCGAGGCGGTGCAAGATGGCCTCCAGGAGGTCGGGGTCTATGGCGCCTTCGTGATGGGCGAGAATGATCGAGAGCATTGGGAGAGGGTTACTACGGAGGAGTCAGCACAGGGCTGGGGGGTTGGTACTTGATGGAATACTTCTTTTCCTGGATGGTGAAGGCCGACAGTGCGGCGGGAATCAGCAGCAGGCCGACAATACTGAAGGGAATGAAGTAATTGCCGGTTATATCGTGCATTACCCCTGCGAATTGGACACTGGCAGCGCTTCCAATCTGGTGGGCCAGGAAGGCGATGCTGCTGATAGTGCCCAGCCTCTTGACGCCGTACACGTCGGCAGTGAGGGAGGTAGTGAGCGGGGCGGTTGCCCACCATGAAAAGCCTGCTATCCCCACAAAGCTCCACAATCCCCACCCCCCTGGGACCAGCAAAAGCACAGCGTAACCGCAGCCCCGAGCAGCGTATACCAGGCCCAGTAAGTTCTTTCTTCCCATCTTATCGGAGATAAGGCTTATCCCCACTACGCCTACTATGTTCAGCCCATTCATAATGCCGAAGGCCAGGGCGGCGGTGGACTCCGTGAAACCCTTGTCCACGGCGTAAGGAACAAAGTGGGTCCCCATGATCGCGGTGGTAGCGCCGCATACGAAGTAGGAGCCGCACATTTGCCAGATGGGAGCGGATCGGAAGGCGCTGGCCCAGGACTCCGTTTCCAAAGGGCCCTTAGTCGGTTCTGCAGTCGGTAGGCTGCTCTTCCCTACCTCGCGAGTTGGGATGGTATCACCGTCGGGCTGGAGGCCCATCTTGTCGGGATTATCTCTGATAATGAGGAAGGCTGCCGGCAGAGCAAATACTAGAACCAAGGCGCCTAGCACGGCCCACGCCGTTCTCCAATGAGTTATTTCTATTAGGTATTGGGTGAAGGGCACCAGCAGCATTCCACCTATGGATGCACCGGCCATGCTGATGCCCAGGACAGTAGCGCGATGCCGGCGGAACCACTTGGCCAGCATGGCACCGGTTATCGGGTCCCCCACCCCACTGGTGGCAACAGACGAAATTATGCCGAAAAGCGCGATGAGGAACAGGAGGTGGAACGTCTGCATGAGCAGAACAGTGGCCACACCCAGGACTAGAAGGCTGGGGATGACGATTCTCCGGGCGCCATACCGGTCGTAGAGTCTGCCGATGAAAGGCTGGGTAAGGCCGTTGACCAGCAGACCGATTGACGCCGCGAGCGAGACTTCGCTTCGGGACCAGCCGAAGTCGTCGCTCATGGGTATAACAAAGACAGTGAAACTGCTGCGCCCACCCAGAGAAACGAAGTTGATGAATAGGCACAACCCGACAATCAGCCACCCATAGAACAGAGGACTGCGGGAGGACCGGCCTGCCTGGGGGCCAACTGGATCAGCCATGATGAGATCCGGGGGCTGTAGTTCGCGGGGCTAGAGAGTCAGGTTAACACTATGGTACGAAGGTTGGCAAAACAGCTTGACACTTGTGCGCCGTGTTACCCTAGCGCCTAGATCGCGATTCGCCTTTTCTCTACTTCCACTGTGACGGAGGCACACCGATGCCAAGCTCAAAACCAACTTTCCTCACCGAGACCTATTCCGGCTTTTTGCACAGAGACGTACCCACGGAGGACGTCGACCTGACCCATGTCGGGCCCGGGACCCCGGCCGGCGAGTATTTGCGCCGGTTCTGGCAACCCGTGGCCCACTCCGACGAGCTGAATGACCTGCCGGTTAGAATCCGCATCCTCGGGGAGGACCTGGTTGCTTTCCGGGATGACGCCGGGAGGGCCGGGCTGCTGGAACTCCACTGCTGCCATCGAGGCACGTCCCTGGAGTACGGCAAGATCGAGGACGGGGGCATCCGGTGCTGCTACCACGGCTGGCTCTTCGGCATCAGCGGCAAGATCATGGAGACGCCGGGCGAGCCGGAGACCAGCACCCTGAAGGACCGGCTCTACCACGGCGCCTACCCGGTCCACGAGTTCAATGGCCTCGTCTTCGCCTACATGGGCCCCCCGGACAAAATCTACCCCTTCCCGATGTACGACGCATACACGGCACCCGGCATGACCCTGGCTGTCGGGACGAAGAACATCAAGCACTGCAACTGGCTCCAGGTGATGGACAACGTGGTAGACCCGGTGCACGAGGCATTTCTCCACGCAGGCATAAGCAATGTCCAATTTACGGACTCTGCGGGTCAACCCATAGAGGCCCTGCTGGACGTGGGCGCGTTCGAGGCGCTGGAATCGCCAATCGGGCTGATGTGCTGTGTGACCCGCCGGATTGACGGTCACATCTGGTCCCATAACGTCGAGTATATCGCCCCGAACATCGGCCACATCCCCCTGCCCCCCGACCTGCCGCCCCAGTACAACGAGGGTCAGGACCAGGTCTGCTTCTATCCCACCCTGTTCCGGTGGCGGGTGCCCCAGGACGACACCAATACGCTGGAATTCACCTTCACCCGGACACCGGAGGGCGAGGCAGACGCCTATACCAACAACCCTGAGTTCGCAACGATGGCACAACTAGCGGGGGCTGCCAGACCCTATGAGGACAGGCAACGCTCCCCCGCCGACTACGACGCGCAAGTCGGGCAGCGGGACATCGCCGTCCACGACCTGGAACACCTTGCTACAACGGACCGGGGCGTCATCATGATGCGCCGCATGATCCGAGACAGCATCCAGACAATGGACCGTGGAGAGGACCCCGTAGGCGTATTCCGGGAGCCGCTAACCGAGCCAATTCCTACCTACGGCTACGAGACCTCGGCCAAGGTTCCCCCCGCCTCTACCCCGGAAGAGGACGAGAAACTGGTCCGGGACACGGGGCTCAGCTTTGCGAAGGGGTACCTCTCGGAGCCACCGGCACAGTCTCCGTATTTGAGGCTGAAGTAGGAGAGTTACGATGATTCTAGGGATTGAGAATAGGACTGAGAATTGGAAGACGGCGCGAACGCTAGCGCCGCTTCTAGGGGATGGGAACGTTCGCCTGGCTAGTAGGCTTTTGCAGCCTCTTAACGAAAGGGTAGTGCTTCAAGCTTGCGACGTTCGCCTTGAGTTGTTCTGGAAGGGCATGCGCGATTACATACACCAATTCAAAGAGAAAGCATATGAGGACAACAAAAAAGCGCAGGTCCCCACAAAGAAATCGGACGTTGCAAAAACACTAGATAACTACTTCTGCGAAAAACTCGCGAACACGTACAACTGCTACTTCCCCACGTTGCACGAGGACGTTGAGGAAGTCCGCCAATCTCGATCCAAGACGTTGAACTTGAGATGCCTAAAGGATTGGAATTACAAGGTGTCTAAAGAAAACGGAAATTCCCAAAATCTCTTCAACAACCTCCTCAACACCGAAATACACATCGTTCTGGACTCTCCGAAACACCTCTTCATTGGGGAAGCCAAGCACGAGATGGGATTTGGCGCAGACGCAAAGCTGGTATTGGTGCATCAACTTATTCGTCAGTATGTTACAGCGCGGATTCTAGCTGACATCTGTGAGCCGAAGAGGACAGTGGTAACGTTTATCGTTCGGGACAAGAAAGAGGACGCAAAGCGTGCAGTGCAGGTGCAATTCATGGTTTGTAAGGGCTGGTTGAAGGAGGAGAACATACTTAGGTGGGAAGACGTTGAAAAGTTGTCCCGTGCCTAATTCATCATTCGATATTGTTATCGTGGGGGGCGGGGTGGTTGGGTTGGCGACAGCCCTGCAGTTGTCCCGACGCTTCCCTTCGGCGCGGTGCGTAGTCTTGGAGAAGGAGGACGGTCTCGGGAGGCACCAAACCGGGCATAACAACTGCGTAATTCACACCGGCATCTACTATCGCACCGGCTCCCTGAAGGCGAGAAACTGCGTGCGCGGCGCCCGACTGCTGAAAGCCTTCTGCGACGAGAACGGTGTCGAATACGAAGACTGCGGCAAGGTCATCGTGGCGCCCAACACGGAGGAGGTTCCGGCCTTGGAGGAACTGTACCGGCGGGGCGTGGCCAACGGGGTCTCGGGGCTGGAGTTGATCGGGCCCGAGCGGCTGCGCGAGATCGAGCCCCATGCCAGCGGGGTTAAGGCAATCCACTCTCCGGAAACAGCCATTGTTGACTACAACGCGGTCACCGAGGCTTATGCACAACTGTTCCGAGAGTCAGGTGGGGAGGTGTGGACGGGAGCGCGCGTGAAAGGAATAAGGTCTTGGCCGGAAGGTCTTGAACTCGAAACGGAGCGTGGCACGGTTTCCACCCGATACCTAGTCAACTGCGCCGGGCTCCATGCAGACCGCATCGCAGCGATGGCGGGCGTCGAGACCAACGTCCGACTCATCCCCTTCCGCGGCGAGTTCTACGCCCTCAAGCCCGCTGCCAAGGGCTTAGTGCGCAACCTGATATACCCGGTCCCCGACCCGCGATTCCCGTTCCTGGGAGCGACATTCGGAAGGATAAAGGGAGGTGTCATCAGGAGCGGGCCCAACGCTATGGTCGCCGGGTCCCGGGAGGGATATTCGATAACCGACGTCAACCCGCGTGAAGTTGGGACCATACTGACGATGCCGGCCTTCTGGAGGATGGCAGTGCGCTATTGGCGGACGGGGCTGCAGGAGATCTATTTCTCGCTGAGCAAGAAGGCTTATGTGAAGTCGATGCAGAAGCTAGTACCGAGCGTTGGGGTAGGAGACCTGGAGAAGTGGGGGAGCGGGGTCCGGGCTCAGGCGATTCTCCCAAACGGGACTCTAGTGGACGACTTCGTCATCAAGGAAACGCGGAACGCGGTGCACGTGATCAACGCTCCGTCTCCAGGGGCCACGTCCTCTCTTTCGATTGGCGAGTACGTCACGGACCGGGCCGCTTCCGTTTTTGATCTGCCCACCTTTTGAAGGGGATATCAGTCTCCGATTGCGCCTCGTACCTCTACTTCTTCACACCCCAGCACCATGCGGCAGGCGTGCCCACCTCCCTCACCCCGACTACTCGTCCTCCCATAGTCTCGACCCACTCCTGTACTTCTTCGCCGGTAAGGGGCGCTCCATCCCAAGTCTTACCCGCCTCCCGAGTGTCTATCCCAAAGAGGCGTGGAAGCAGAGGAATACGCCACCGATCGAAAATCCCCCAGATTAGCCGTCCCTTCCACCCGATTTTCCGTCGGGTCTCGCCGTTGTACTGGAATAGGAACCCACCTTCAGGACCGAGAACTCGGAGCATCTCAGCGACGTTGTGGAGGACTTTCTGTTTATGCGGCACATGCTGGAAAACGAGGAAACCGAAGGCAAAGTCTAGGACCTATCCGGGATGGTGGATAGGTCGAAGCCGTCGGAGCCTTCCCCAGTGACATTGTTCAACTCGGGGCAGAGGGAGCGGCCTTGCACGACCATCTCGTGAGAGACGTCGGTTGCATGGACGGAGCGGAAGCGGCGAGCGAGTGCCTTGGTCATTCGCCCCACCCCACATCCCAGCTCCAGCATTGCCAAGTTCCCAGGCTCGATGCCCAGCTCCTTGATGATGGGATCTACGAAGAGCTGACATTCCCTGTCTCCGGACTCGAAGAACTCGTCGGGGTCCCACTTGTGCCCCACTTTCCAGGTCGAGTAGTAGAAAGCGTCGGCGTGGGCGCGATCGTCCCAGTCCCGCCTCATACGCGGGCCCCACGTTTCCCTTATGTCGCGGTCGTCCATCGGAGATGGGCCATAGTAGCGGAAATGCCGGGATGATGTGCAACTCGGGGGAGGGAGACGAAAAGACGAGGAGGGGAGTCGGGCGGTAGAATGGCCGGTACCGGCTTTGCCCATTGCCGGACTCTCAACACAAGGGAAAGTGAAATATCCAATGATTCGACGAGTGGCGATTATCGGTGCGGGTGGGTTCGGGGAGGTTATGTTGGCGGCAATGACCGGTCCCGAAGAACGAGATCAGGGAGTCGAGTTGGTCGCTTCCCACAGACGGCCAGAGCGGCGAGCGGAACTCCAGGAGAAATACGGCATAACCGTCTACGCCGACAATCGGGAGGCATGCGAAGGAGCAGACGTAATCTACCCGGTGGTCAGGCCCGGCCAGATGGGGGTCCTGATGGAGGAGATCGGTCCGGGGATCGGGGATGGGCAGATAGTCGCTGCGGGCGCTGCATCGCTGCCCCTCTCCTACTACCGCCGATATCTGTCTTCCAAATGCACCCTCGCATGGGTCTTCCCGACGTCGTATATGTCACTGAGGCTGGGCTACCTGGCCATCTGCTCCGAACCGGGTGCAAACCCGGAGCGTATCCGAGACCTGGAATCCTATTGGGGCCGCTTTTGCGAACATGTCATCACCATCCGGGAGGAGGCGATGGACACGTTCGTGTTGCTCCACGCGGCAGGTCAAACGTTTATATGGCCGGTGCTCAAGGCCTTCGTCGAGTTTGGGGCGGCCAACGGGTTCACCATGAAGGAATCGCAGGCGATAACGCTAAGCACCCTGGAGTCGATGGCGAGATGCCTGAAGACACAGGACGCCAGCCCCATAGGACTAGAAGGGATGATGGAGGAGTACTCCGTTCCGGCCAGCATGACGGAATCAGGGCTGGCGGTGCTCAGACGGAACTATGTGGAGTCGCTCTACGCCCAGACTTTGGAGACGGGGATGACACAAGCGCGGGTCAATCGGGAAGAGGCGATCCGTTCTTCCAACCACCCAAATACCGCCTAAAGACAGGTGGAGGGACCGGATTGAGGGTGTTCCAATAAATCCTAGACCGAGGTTGTTTTACGGGTGGTGGATCGTCATTGCGTCGATACCGATGTCGATCTTCACTGGGGCGTTCTTCTACGGATTCTCGGCGCTGTTCGACCCGATTATCGAGGAGTTCGGGTGGTCGAGAGCCCTGACCTCGGTAGCCTTCGCGTTGCAGCAAGGGGAGAGTGGGATTGCTGCCCCGATCGTGGGGGTGCTGGTCGATAAGATGGGCCCCAGGCGAATCGTCATTGTGGGCGGGGTCATCTACGGTATCGGGTTCCTGCTGCTGGGCTACATCGGCGGACTGTGGATGTTTTACGTGATGTTCCTGGTCATCTCCATCGGGGCCAGCGGGTGCAATCCCATCGTCACCTACATCGCTGCTGCCCAGTGGTTTCGCCGAAAGAGAGGCCGGAGCATGGGGATAATCTCGCTGGGCTCGGCGTTCAGCGGGATCATGGTTTACCTGCTCGTGGTGCTTATTTCCCAGTTTGGGTGGCGGACCACGGTACAGGTGTTGGGTATTGCATCATGGGCGGTCATCCTGCCGCTAGCCCTGGTATTCAGGCATCGGCCTGAGCAATATGGACTCCTGCCCGACGGTGACGTGGCAGGGACTAATTCCCCCGTCTACTCCAAACGCACGGAGGTCGACTTTCGTTTCAAGGAGGCTGTATCCACGCGGACCTTCTGGTACCTGGGGGCTGTGTTTACGCTGTGAACGCTAGTCCACGGGGCGGTAATCTCCCAGTTGATCTCCGCGCTGAAGCTGGATGGAAACGTATCGTTGACCGTGGCGGGAGCCGCGGCCGCGGGGGTACCGCTATTCAGCGTGATAGGTAGGTTGGGAATGGGGTCGCTGTCAGACTTCGTTGACAAAAAGGCTGTAGTGGTGGTCAGTCTGGCAATCCAAGCAATGGGGCTGGTGCTGTTAGCCAACCTTGCGACACCTTTGCTTGCTATAGCAGGTTCATTTTTCTATGGGGTGGGGTCGGGTGGGGTGATTCCCGTGAGGTCGGCGCTGCAGGCCGACCTGTTCGGGGCCCGGAACTTCGGCACAATACAGGGCGGACTCCGGCTTCTGTCCACGGCGGGAGGGGTAGCAGGCCCGATCATGGCCGGGGGAATAGCCGACGCGCAGGACTCCTACCGGCTGTTCTACTACATATGCGTCGGGGCACTGGTGGCAACGGCAGTATTTGTGATGCTGTTGAGACAGCCTCGGGTCCCGGGTAACCGGGGTTAGGGGGAGCACCCTCGCCTGAGCAGGATCTAGAATGACGGAGTGAGCGAGATGCGCCGCACGCTGGGGAATGGCGTTTATTCAGTTGGGTTTTTGAGTTTCGGTTTTGTCTGTTGTGGGGAGGGGGGTGGCGATGGAAGACGGCTGGTGGACGTTGCCCCTGTTCATGTCCTGCGGGTGTTCCGGCGTCCCGGGGCGGGGATGCGCCGGCCCGCATGCCGCTGCTGCGGCCTCCGGCCCCGGTTGCGCCGGACATGGGCAGGGACCTTTAGGGCCAGCAGGTCCGAGCCCGGCTCCGAGGGTTGGCTGTATTGCCCGCCTGATGCGGACGTTCCGCCCGCTGGGACGGGGAGGCCCGGCGTCCAGCGTCCGGCGTCGGGCCTCTACAGGCGTATATGTCCAAGTTTGCCGGTGCGACCTGGAGCTTGGGGCCACCGGCACCCGACGTATTTAAGCGGACGGTGGCCGAGAGGGCCTCGGAGTCGGGTATATCCGACCGCTGAATCTGCACCGATAAGGAGCCTGCTCCTCTGAGAGGAGCCTGACATGGAACTTGACGAACCAGGGCGTCTTCCATCGCCTGGGTTGGGGAAGTGTGAGCCGGAACCTTAAGTAGAGGAGATGGCGGCTTTCGCTTGAGCCGAGGAGCGGCGTATGGGCCGCCCTTTGGGATGGGCTTAGACGTTGAGTCCTCGGGGGCCGGGGATTGACTTCCCCCTGTGTTTTTGGTTCTCCTTTGGGTTTAGGGTGGGTGACGGGCCAGTCGGGAGTGAATATAGTACACATGTTCACATACGGTCAAGGGGTTCGTGTCACATTTGGGGGGGAGGGGGGTGGTCTGGCATCGGGTAACCACGAGGAGTTTGGCACTACGGGGGCCACCCCCCGCTCGACCCTTCGACTCCGCTCCCGCCTCGGCGGATCTGTGACAGGGTGAGCGACCCCTCTCAGGGATGGGGTCCTGTGTCGGGGCACGGAAATGACTGGGGAGGGGGGAGTCGGGCGGTTCGCGAACCGCCCCTACGAGGGAGGGTAGGTAAGAGAAGAGTCGTCAGTCAGAAGAGACAGCCGGGAAATCCCTATCCAACCTGTACTTCCCCACCACCCCCGACTCCTCACCCCGCCCCACCTCCTCTGCCACTGTGCGGCCCACTATCGCAGCCAGTGTTATGCCGCTGTGCATGACCGCGGCATAGACGCCCTCCACTCCGGGGACTGGGCCGATTAGCGGGAGGCCGTCGGAGGGCAAGGGCCGTAGGCCGATGCGGAACTCTTCGATTGGGAGGGAACCTAGGCCGGAGATGTCCTGGGCGGCGATGTCGCGGAGGCCGTAGAGCCAGGAGGGTGGTTTCGAGGTATCGGTGTACTCGTCGGCCATAATGTCGAATTCATCGCTGCCTATCATGACGCCGCCAGCCTCAGTCGGGCGGCAGTGGTATTTGCCGGGGTATACGACGCCGTTAAGCAGAGGGGTCGGGCAGCGAAACTTGGCCAAGACACCTACGGAACGGCCTAGAGGCAAACGATAACCCAGGGGTGCAAGCAAACCAACGCTCGACACCCCAGCGGCCACTACGACCTGGTCACCATCCACGAACCCAAGGCCGGTATCAACGCCCGTGGCACGTCCACCGGAAGTGACTATCTCAATGACGGAGCATGAGTCCATGAGTCGAGCGCCCATATCGACGGCCCTGTCACATAGGGTACGGGCCAGGGTCTCGCCTTCCACCCAACGCTCGTTGGGGAGATAGAGCACGGGGCCGGTATGATTCCTTACGCGGACGTTGGGCTCGACCTCGGCGGCTTCGTCAGGAGAAAGGACTTGGTGAGGGTAATCCCAATCTTCCAACTCGGCAAGGGTACGATCGAACGCCCGCAGACCACCGGGCATCGATCCGGGCCAGTGGAGCGCTCCCCGGGACCCGATTCCACTCTTAGGCCCCAGCTCTTCTTCCAGTCGGTCGTACGCCTCGACACCCAAACGGCTGAAGCGGTGGTAATGCTCGGGCCGCTTTAGGACGGCGTTCACGTAGGCTGTCGACGTCCCGGAAGTCCCCCCACCCGGCCTGCCACGCTCAATCACGGTGACGCGTGCGCCCGCCGCGCTGAGATAGTAAGCTATTGACGCGCCGATCACGCCGGCGCCTATTACTATTGCGTGCAAAGTTCCATCGGCGGAGATGATACTGAGAGTCGGGTATATGGGCAACCGAAACGAAATTAGGAGCCGAGTCAAATACCTATGAATAGCGAATCCCTCACCCTGCAAGTACTTAACATCGCACCGGTAAAGTCTCTGGGATTGTGTCACCCACAAACGGTGCACGTTGCTGAGGAAGGAATCATAGAGGACCGTCGGTTCCACGTCATCGATGCGGCTGGGCGGCTGATGACCCAGCGTCAGATTAGCAAAATGGTGCAGGTCAAAGCCGAGTATCAGCTCGACCCCGAGCGGTTGTCCCTGTCCTTCCCCGATGGCTCCATCATCGAAGCGCCGCCCGAGGCGGAGGACATGGTGAAGACGTTTATATTCGGGCGCATGGTCGGGGGCCGGGTGGGGGGGGGCGGTTTCGGCGAGGCTCTGTCACACTTCTGCGGCGCCGGCCTCCGGCTGGTAAAGTCCGACAAACCCGGCCAGTGCCAGGACTCCTACCCGATTTCCATACTATCTCAGGCATCGCTGGACTTTCTGGGAGGGCAGGAAGGTGTGTCGAAGCCCATGGACAACCGACGATTCCGCCCGAACTTCCTCATCGAGAACTCGACGCCCCACGAGGAGGATTCATGGGTAGGGGAAGAGGTGTCTGTCGGGCCGGAGGTGCGGGTAAAGGTCGTGGCCAGGGACCCAAGGTGCGCCATTACCACTCACGACCCTGACACGGGGGAGCGTGACATGAACACCCTCCGCGTTATCCTGAGCTACCGCCCCGACCCACAAGCCGTCTATTTCGGCGTCTACGGCACGGTCTCGAAGCCGGGGAGAGTCAGTATCGGGGATGGGGTGGGGGTAGTTGGCTAGGGACTACTCCTGCCCCGGGACCCAGAGACCCTGCTTGCGGCGGTCCTGGTCTATGCGCTGCATGACCTGCTGGAACACCTCGTAGGGCTGGGCGCCCGAGATCAAATAGCGGTCCAGGATGAAGGCGGGTACGCCTGAAATGCCGTAGGCCCGGGCCTGCACCAGCTGGTTTGCGACTGTGGGCCGGTACCGCTCTCCACCTCCCGATGACTCGTACTCCTCCCAGTCCATGCCGCATTCTTCGAAGATCTCCTTGAGGACATCATCAACACCGATGTTGCGGCCCTCTTCCCAGAAGGCCTTGAACACTGCCTTGTGGAAGTCATCGAAGCGGTCCTGCTCCTTGGCAAACTCGCTGGCCTCGAAGGCAGGGATGGTGTAGGGAGTGACCTCTTGTCGGCGCATCTTGGAGAGACCCGCAGCCTCGGCGGAGTCCTTCATGTGACCTCGGAGGTCGGAGGTCTCGCCCTCCTTGAAGGGTCGGGGTGTGCCCTCCGGCGGGGTGCCGGGCACCAACTCGAAGGCCAGCCACTCGACGTCAACGTCGTACTCCTCAGCCAATCTTTCGGTCCGTTCCAGGCCGATGTAGCACCAGGGTCAGATGTAGTCTGAAAAGATCTGTACTTTAACTGGTTCCATGTCTATTCACCTGCCTGTTACCGGGTTAGCGATGTCCGAGGGCGCCGTCCAGAGGCGAGTGTAAGAGTGAGAGAGCGAGGGTGTCAACGATGGACCAGGGTCAAAGGTTGGGAAGCACATCCTCGGCGAGAATGTGAGTCTGCTCGGTGGGGTCGTAGACGGGGTTGAGCATGAGCATGTCCAGGTCCTCTTCTACCACGCTCGCCAACTCTTCAATCACCTGCTCCACGGGCCCGTACACCGCCACCCGACCCGCCAACTCGGAGTCGTGATAATACTCTCCGAACCACTGGCGCATCTTTCGGCCCACCAACTCCCTGTCCAGTCCAATGCCGATGAATATCCGCTTCGATATCGGGAAGGCCTCCGGGTCCCGACCCTCCTTTTCCAAGAGCCCGCGCACGAAAACAATTTGGTCTTTGTAGTCAGCGATAGTAGATGCTCCCGCACCCATCCATGCATCGGCGTACTTTACGGCTCGTACCAATGCCCCCTTGGCGTGGCCTCCGATCCATATTGGGGCGCGGGGCTGCTGAAGAGGCTTCGGGGCGATAGTAACCTTGTCCAGGTCCAGGAACTTGCCTTTGAAGGTAACCTCCGGCTGAGTCCAGAGTGCCTTGATCACCTCGATTTGTTCCTCGAAGCGAGTGGCTCGGGCCTCGGGGGTGATGCCGAAAGCGGGGTATACCTCGGTATCGCTGCCTATTCCCAGGCCCATGATGAACCGTCCACCGCTGATTTGGTCGAGGCTCGCGCCGCTCTTTGCCAGATGAACGGGACTGCGGTACGGGGTCACGATAACCGATATCCCGAGCTTTACCTTGGTCGTGTGCCGGGCAGCGTAGGCCAGCAGGACGAAGGGGTCAAGGGTCTGGATGGTGCCTATGGCCTGGTCGTGGGTCCACACGCTGTCGAAGCCCAGGGACTCGACCAGCCTGAGGTTCTCCCCGATTACGGATATGTCTAAGGGGCCGTCGGGGAAGGTCTGGGGGACTGCTATGCCGACCTTGGTCCGTTTCCCAATGACTATGCTAATGGTGCAACTCCCAGTCCAGTGTGGAGATATTTTAGCAGGGGGAGCCTCGGATGGGGAAAGCAGCTCGCGTGTGGACTAGCCCCGATGTTGGAGTTAACCTTACTACCATGGCCGAGACCTCCGCAGAAAGCCAAGAGCCGGGGCTCCTCCCAGGCCCGGTCCCCTCACTGGCAAAAGGGGCAGGCCCGGGCGCCGAAACAGCAATCAGAAGACCGAGGATCTTCTATGGCTGGTACATGGTCGTCTGCGGATGGGTCTCCCTGACCCTCGGCTACGGTATCCTCTTCTCTGCGCCCTTAATTTTCTTCGAGTCCTGGTCCGACACCTTTGGCTGGGGCCGCGGCACCATCTCCAACGCGTTTTCACTTAGCCTTCTGGCTGTGGCTCTAGCCTCGCCCGGTGCAGGCAAGATTACCGACAAGTACGGCTCGCAGCCCGTTATGTTGTTCGGGGGAGTAATGTTGGGGTTAGGGGTGTTCCTGCTCCGCTGGATCGCCGAGCCCTGGGAACTGTATGCGGCGATGATGATCGCTGCCTTGGGGTTCGCGTTTTCCGTGGCCGTACCGGTCAACGTCCTCATAGCCCGCTGGTTCGAGCGTAGGCGAAGTCTTGCGATAGCGATTACCTATACGGGCATCGGGGCTGGAGGACTGATCACCATTCCTTTGGCCACAGCCTTCATAGAGCTGTACAGCTGGCAGGCTACCACCACCATTTTGGCCATTACAGTGTTGGCTCTGCAAATTCCCCTCAGCATATTCGTAGTCCGCAGAGATCCGCAATCTATGGGCCTGCGCCCCGACGGCGACCCGGAAGTTATTGCCTCCATTGAAGAAAGACGTGCGCGCTCGGGAACACCACCCTCCGCCTCATTACCTGGGGTGACGCTAAGCCAGGCAGCCAAAACGCTGAAGTTCTGGGTGGTCGGGATATTATTCTTCGTGGCGTTATGCAGTTCCTTCGGAACCTTCACCCAGACCCAGCCTTTCCTGGGAGACCTCGGCTATGTACCTCAGGTCGCATCGGCTCTGCTTGCGGCCAACGGCGGGATGGTGATCGTCAGCAAGTTCATGTACGCATACCTTAGCGACAAGGTCCCCATCAAGGCTATTCTAGGCACGGCTACCCTGGGCGCGATGATGGCCCCGACTGTGATGTTCAGTGTGGTTTTCCTGGATGCCCCACGATTCCTCGGGTTGTCGATACCGCTCATCCTGGCCAGTGCAGGCACGGCGTTCAGCGCCATTGTTCCCATTGTGGCGGTTTCATCCTTCGGGATAAGGAACGTGGGTGCAATATCGGGCGCTTTGGGAAGTTTCGCGCTTTTTGGTATGGCTGCGGGCCCGACCATAATCGGCAATATGTACGAATTGAACAACAGCTATGCGATTCCCTCCGGGATGTTTATGGTTTGCATGTTCGCGGCATTCATAATGCTGATTAAGGGACCCGCGCTGGGGGGAGGCAACGGACAATTCGCACGCCGATTTCTGCGAAGGCGTGGCTCCGGTGGGAAGGAACTGGGTGCACACTCGGGGGACAACGGTTGACTTTCGACTTCGACGTGGGGGTGATAGGCGGGGGAATACTCGGGCTCTCGGCGGCGCGGGAGTTGGGGCGCAGATTCCCGAGCCTTGGCATTGTTGTCATTGAGAAGGAGAAAGAACTAGCCCGGCACCAGACAGGACACAACAGCGGCGTCATCCACTCCGGCATCTACTACAAACCCGGTTCATTGAAGGCACGCAACTGCGTTACCGGGGCTCGAATGCTTACCCAGTTCTGCGACGACCACGGCATACCCTACGAAAAATGCGGCAAGGTCATCGTCGCTGTGGACGGCTCGGAGGTCCCGGCGTTGGAGGAGCTGTACCGGAGGGGAACGGCAAACGGAGTCCCGGGCCTTCGGAAGATCGGGCCGGTTGAGCTTAAAGAGCTTGAACCCCACGCCCGAGGCGTCGCCGCCATTCACTCCCCTGAGACTGGGATAATCGACTACACCCGGGTGGCCAAGGCCTACGCCTCAGATTTCGAAGAGTCGGGGGGGCAAGTCTCCCTGGGGACAGCGTTGCTGAGCATCAATCCCCTGCCCGGTGGAATGGAACTTATCACGTCGGGTAGTAGGGTGCGGGTGAAGCATCTCATCAACTGCGCGGGCCTCTACGCGGACGTAGTATCCGAAATGATGTCGCCCGACCGCGACGTCCGCATAGTCCCCTTTCGCGGGGACTATTACACACTATCGCTACGGGCCGAGGGTCTTGTGCGCGGCCTCATCTACCCCGTCCCCGATCCCGCGTTCCCATTTCTGGGCGTACACTTCACCAAAACCGTCCGCGGGTACACGGAGGCGGGGCCCAATGCCGTATTGGCTTTCGCCAAAGAGGGATACACTATCGGGAAGGTCAACGGCGGTGAGCTGCTGAGGATCCTGTCCTTTCCAGGATTCTGGCGTCTAACACGGCGATACTGGCGCATGGGTATGCAGGAGTTTTTGAGGTCTGTGAGCAAGCAGGCGTTTCTCAAGTCGGCGCGCAGACTGGTACCCGAAATCCAAATGGATGACCTGATGGAGCGAGGTGCAGGGGTGAGGGCACAGGCGGTCGACCGTAAGGGCCGGTTGCTGGATGACTTTCTGATTAGCAGCGGTAATAATGCAGTGCACGTGAGGAATGCGCCATCGCCGGGGGCGACGGCATCAATCGCCATAGGACGGCAGGTCGTAGACGCAGCAGAGAAGGCCTTCGGGCTGAACGTAGGCTAGAAAGGGATGACAAGATGGCAAACCCACTATTGGTGGACACGCACTTGCACATATACAGGTCCCGTGAGTGGGGCATCAGACGCCTCGCCACCTACAGCATTGGCGAATACGGAGAGAAGGAAAACGTCTCCTCTCCCGAATCCAACGGCAGCGCTGAGGAGGCACTCCAGGACATAGCCGACGCCGGCTTCTACCGTGCGATCGTCGCCAACATGTTCGTCGAGGACCAGGCCCGGGACTATGCCATATTCCACCTCGACCCTAACCTGACCGATACCCAGCGCGCCGCCGCGATCACCGAGATCGAGTCATCTTCCCCAGCCATGCTCCGGGAATTTAACTACTGGGCCTGCGACCTGGCGGCGGAGAACGAGAGCCTGGTTCCCTTCGTTGCCGTGGACCCCAATGCCCTGCCCGGTGAGGAGGGTGCGGCGCATCTTAGGGAGTTGGTGGAGGGGCGGGGGGCCAAGGGGGTAAAGGTCCATCCGGCACTTCAAAAGTTCGAGATGGGCGATCCGCGAATGTGGCCCATCTACCGGGTCTGCCAAGAGTTGGGGGTGCCTTTCCTCAGTCATTCGGGGCCGTCGTCCGACGGGACGCCCTACGCGGAACCCCGGTCATTTGCACCGGCGCTAGAGGCATTTCCGAATCTCAAGTTCATCATCGCCCATATGGGTGGGGCTACGTGGGAGCAAGCCCTCGATATCGCCAGCGCCTTCCCCAACGCCTACTTCGACAGTTGCGAGTTGATAGAATGGACAGGCGCCCCGAACGCCCCTACGGACGAGCAGCTGGCACAGCTCATCCGTGACATCGGCCCGAGTCGCGTCATGATGGGCTCCGACTACCCTTGGTACGGCCTAACCCGCAGCGTGGAGCGGATAATGGAGTTGCCCATCCTCACGGATGGCGAAAAAGAGGCGATACTGGGAGCCAATGCCATTGAGATACTGGGGCTATAAACCTTCCGTTCAATCGAGGTGAAGGAGATTCGGAGAGTTTGAACGGGCCAAATAAGAAGTCAGGGCCCGTGGTCCTGGTAATCGACTACGGTGCGAGTAACCTGAGGAGCGTGCAGAAAGCATTCGCCAAGCTGGGTTACGAGGCACGGGTGTCGGGGGAGGCGGGGGATATCGCAGCAGCGGATGCGCTAGTGCTGCCCGGTCAGGGCGCAGCAAAGCCCACTATGCAAGGACTAAGGGAACGAGGGCTGATTGAGCCGGTCCTTAGAGCCATCTCGGAGGGAAGGCCCTTCTTCGGTGTGTGCATGGGCCTCCAGGCGCTCTTCGAATTCTCCGCCGAGGGAGACCAGGAGTGCCTCGGGGTCCTGCCTGGGTCGGTCGAGCGGCTGTCCAAAGGCGTGAAGCAGCCCCACATGGGTTGGAACAATGTGGAACAGAGCCACACCAGTCCCCTATTCAATGGCATTCCCGACCGCTCCTACTTCTATTTCGTTCACAGCTATCACCCCGTGCCCGCAGACCCAGACTTGACGCTGGCGACAACCGACTACGGCAGCACCTTCTGTTGCGCCGCAGCCCGGGACAACGTGGTAGCAACGCTATTCCACCCGGAGAAGAGCGGGACCCTGGGCCTCAGGATGTACGAAAATTTCATGCAAAACTGGGTCATGGAACAGAGATGGAAGTAATCCCGGCTATCGACCTGAAAGCCGGGCGCTGCGTCCGTCTTCTCCAGGGTGATTTTGACAAGGAGACTGTCTTCTCGACAGACCCGGGGGCCGTGGCTCGGGGCTGGGAGCAGGTTGGCGCGCTAAGAATCCACGTTGTCGATCTGGAGGGCGCCGCCTCGGGACGACCCGAAAACGCCGAGGCCGTGGCCTGCATTCTGGAAAGCGTGGATATCTCCATCCAGCTCGGCGGCGGGATCCGAAACATGGAAGTCCTTGAAACCTGGTTGGCCCGAGGTGTCCAAAGGGTGGTGCTCGGCACCGCAGCGGTGGAAGACCCGGACTTCCTGCAGGAGGCGTTGCAAAGATTTGGGGAGAGTGTAGTAGTTGGCATAGACGCAAGGGACGGGCGAGTCGCAGCCTCGGGGTGGAAGAGGACAACGGAAGTCGATGCAATCGCGCTAGTCGAACAGGTGAAGGGATTTGGGGCACGGCGCATCATCTACACGGACATATCGCGAGACGGGATGCTATCAGGGCCGAACCTGGAGTCCGTGCGTCAGGTGGTGTCGAGTACTAAGGTCCCGGTTATCGCGTCGGGAGGCGTCTCAACCATCGAACATTTGAAGTCACTGAGAGAGTTGGGGGTAGAAGGGGCGATAGTCGGGAGGGCGCTCTACACCGGTGACGTGAATCTGAGAGAAGCTATACAGACAGTGAGCTAGGCGGGAGACTTGCACATGCCAACAGAGCGAGCCAAATCAACAGTTTTCATAGACAACGATAGGGTCAGGGTCCTGGAGTGGCGCTTCGCTCCCGGGGCGGAGGTGGGGCATCACGTCCACGGCCTGGACTACGTGGTGGTCCCGATAATGGACGGGAAGCTCAAGGTTGTGACCTCAGAGGGGGAGTCGGTCAATCAACTCAAGGTCGGCAAGCCCTACTTCAGAAACGCCGGCGTCGAGCACAACGTGATAAATGCGAACGCGGAAGAGTTCGCATTTATAGAGGTGGAGATAAAGTAGGGAGTAAAGACGACTTTCACGCCGCCTTATCCTGTCTAGGGAGTTTATACGGGAGCCGACCCAGTCCAGGCTTCTGACGTCGAGGGAGAGAGTAGTCGGGTTAGTGGCCTGCCGATAGGTGTTCTCTCCCTTCAAGCCAACGATTGAAGGAGCGATCGCTTTCACCCGACGGCCGGCCTGCGATCAAACCCTCAACGCTGAGGTCTTCGTCCAAGTCGGGCCAGCGGATACCTTCCCCTTCGCCGATCAACTCCCAATTGTCCCTCTCTTTTCGGGTGGCATGGACTAGTCTGGGATACCAGTCCAAAGGCACGGAAATGGTACGCCCATCGGAGAAGCTAACCTGCAGAGCTGAGTCCGTAACCGATACCTGCTCTGCTTCCGGTATTCGCGCCTCAATCGTTGAAGTAATCATTCCACGCCTCCACAAGCAATATGTGGTTCGCTTCGATTATACGCCGGATGCGACGTATCTCTGCCTGGGTCAGTCCACCACTCCTCTGAAGCCTTACAGGATGTAGCCAGAACTTTGCGACATGATTATCACGCACAACGTGCACGTGTTGGGGTTCCATCTGATCACTTGAATAGAAGAAGAAGCGATACGGACCTTCTTCAAGGACGGTAGGCATCTCGATTCCCTGAATCACTCATACAGCTCTCCATTCGACAATCTCAGGGTGAGCGGCCCCACAAATCTAGCCAGCTCTGCTCATGGATGCCTCTTTAGGAGGCAAAGGCGCGTAATACGGGCTATCGCCAGTTCTCGTCCGAGGGGTAGACGTTGGTGCCGAGGGTGCGGGAGTAGGGCTTGGCAAGCCAGTCCTTGGTCGTGTCACGCCATTTGACGAAGTGAGGGGCCTCCCTGTGAGCCGCAATCGCTGCGTCGTCCTTGTAGACCTCGTATAGATGCACGCGGTTGGGGTCTTCACTATCTTGTATTACGTCGAACCGCAGGCAGCCGGGCTCGTCATCATTGGCGCCCTTCGCGTCCAGAAGCAACTCCTCAATGAATCGTTCCTTGAACTCGGGCTGGATGTCGATTGTAACCAGCAGCGCTATCATAAGTTTCTCCTAAATCTAAGCTGTTATGGAGCTTGGCCCTAGAGGGGCAGGGACACGGCCTTCCGCATCTGCGCGCTTCGGGTGACGGCCTCAGTGAACTCCATGTACTTGACCCCGTCTTCGAACGAGGTCAGCTTGATCTTCTCCTGCCCCCGTATGGCGCCGATGAACTCGCCTTCCACCCGCCAGCTCCCGCGCTTTTCCGGGGCTATGGCTATTTCCTTCAACTCGGAATCGCCCTTACGGCCTCCCATGAGGGTCTGCCCCGTCTTGTCGATGAACAGGCTCCCCTCCGAGCCGTTTATCCAGATACCCGACTCCTGCCCCAGCCCGATAACCGAGCTGATCCTTATCCGGGCCTGGGCCCCGACGGCCATGCGGCAAAGCACGTCCGCATGATCGGGTACGGTGATGGAGACCGGGTTACCGTCCTCGTCCCGGCGCAGGGGGACGTTCACGGAGGTCATTGCCATGACTTCCGAGGCGGGGCCGACCCACCGCAAAAGGGCCTCGTACCAGATTCCCATGTGCATTATGTTAAGCCCGCTGAGATCCCTGTCGTGCCTCCAGGATACCGGGGCTTCTCGTTCCAGGAACTGGTTGCCGTTCACGTTCATGTCGATGGCCAGTACGTCTCCGAGATAACCCTCTGCGACTAGGGACCGAATGGTCTCGTCGATAGCGAAGGTGAATGGAGAGGGGACGATCTGGGTGACGATTCCGGGGCTGGCGTTGGCAGCATCCAGCATGTCATGGGCCTCGCCGGCGTTCATGGCCATGCGTGCCTCGGTCATAACGTGTTTTTCGTTGTCCAGACCGGCCAAAGTCATGGGACAGTGCAGGTACGGCCAGGTACCGATGCAGACGGCGTCTATATCGTCGTCTGCAACGAGGTCTTGCCAGTTCTCGATGACTTTGGGGATTCCGAACTCGTCGGCGACCCTCTGGCTGGATTCCCGGGACCGGTTGCACACACTGACCACTTCCACGCCGTCGATGGCCTGGAAGCCGGGGATGTGTCGCTCCCTGGTGTTCTTCCCCGCCCCGATCAGGCCGATTCTTACCGAACTTGCTGCCATAATAGGTTTCCTCCAAGGGACAAATAGACGGGTTTGCCCGCTACCGCAGGCGGGCCGATTATAGCACGGGCCCCGGCTGTCCCTGTGCTATCATCGACAGACTCATGGACATTTCCAGGGGAGCAGTAGCCCTATTTGTCTTCCTAATCGCCTGGGTCCTGTGCGGGATACTCTGGACTATCGGAGTAGCCGTGGCGCTCTACGGTCTGCTTTGGTGGGGAATCGGGCACCTGGGCCTGGGACTACTCTTAGCAATGGCCGGTTCGATGTGGGCCTATAGAATTAACAAAGGGCCCAGCAGGTAGCTCCTACAAGGGACCAGGACGTGGTTACACTCCCCATTTTGTTAAAATATACCTAGGGCATCCCATCCATGAAGTAGGAGGAATTTAAATGGCAACCACAGTATGTGCGGCTTGCAATAGAAAGTTTGAAGCGCAATTGATGCAGCTGAACAACCAGCTGTATTGCGTGGACTGCTTCAACGCGGTTAAGGCCAAGGAGAAATCGTAGTAAAACAATAGAACTGAAACGTTCTATAAGCCCGAAATCAGCCGGCGGTTGTCAATGACAACCGCCGGCTGATTTCTCTTTACAAGTGTCGGGTATTCCATCCAGGTTTTTGAAAGGTTATTGACAAATTTTGAACCGAATCTAAAATTGACATAGTTATTCATTTTTTATTAGTTTGGTAAGGGGGTTGCAGGTGGAAAAGATAGTGGATGTCGAAATCAACAAGACCAATGCCCTAATCACCCTCGGCTCCATGTACCGGAGCGCTGCGGATGCCATAAAGGAGTATGTCAGCAACGCCTTGGACGAATGGGCAATAGCGTGCTCCGAGGGCCGTGGCGAGGAGCAGTGCCGAGTCGTCTTCACCCTCGAAAAGAAGGCCATCACCATCGACTACAACGCTCCCGGCATGGACGCCGAAGGCTTTGAAAATGCCCTAAGGCACGTTGTCGACTCAGCAAAAAGGGACGCCGGCATCCCCCAAATCGGGCGGCTTGGCATTGGTCTCTGGGCTTTCAACCAAGTCGGGACCAAGGCAACGTTCCTGAGCAAGCGTTCAGCGGAATCTCCAACCTTCAAAGTCATCCTGTCCCGAGATTCAGCCGAGGCACAGATCGCCGACCCGGGCCCCGGTGAGCAACGCTCCAAGCCCGGCATGACAATCGAAATCACCGGCCTTTTCCAAGACCCGACCCGCCGCTACGGACCCCTTTCCCAGGCCAGGCTCAAGCACGTTTTAGCCGACAGGTTTGACGTGTACCTCAGGACCGGCCAGCTAAAGATCACGATCAAAACGAACAAAGGAGAGTCCGAGGTGACTCCGGTTCAGCTGGACTTGCCTGAGATCGGGGCTAAGTTCCAGGAGATACATCTTCCCGGCGACCCCGACAAGGTCTTCAGGACCCGTTTCTGGTTCGACCCTTCGGGACAGGGCCGTGTGGCGATGCGCCACACGGGTGTCGTAATCATCGAGGACATACGGGAACTGTACGAGTATGAGATGCAAGGCAGCATCATGGTAAGCGGCCTGATCAAGGGCTTCGTGGACGCCGAGTTCCTGTCTCCCCTCCCCGCTCGGGCCCAGTTCTTCGAAGATGAAAGCCTGACCAAGTTACTGGACTCCCTCCATAAGATCGGCGTAGAGCTGGACAAGGAGATCACGGGATTCCGGGACGAAGCGGATAACGCACGGGTCCAGGCCCTTTTCGGCCGGGCGACGCGCTTGGCCCGGGAAATATTTAGCCAGGAAGAGTTCCAGGATCTTGAACTCCTCGATGGCATGCGCAGGGTAAGCAACTCGAACGGAGATGCCCACGCAGTGAATGGGGACCCAGCGAAGAAGCCCGAAACCAACGGGCATGAGGCCAATGGTCACAGGGAGAACGGCGGCCACAGCCGCAGGGCCGCTCGGGACATAATTCGCCGCTCCGATTTCGGCGGGGACGTTCGGCGCCGCAGTCGGCTCAACGACGGCGCCATCGAGATCAATATCAACAACCCCGACTTCCTGGCCCTCTCCCGCGTCCCTCGCTCCCACCAGGTAGCCTACGTAGCCATGCTTCTAGGCAAGGAGATCATCGCCTACAACGACTCCAGCCGCGCCAGCGACGAAGCATTGGAGAAAATGGCAGCCTACGGGACTCGGGTCCTGTCCAAAGTGTGGAAATAGAGCCCTAACCGGGGCTGCCCCTTCGCCCTAGAAAGAAAGAATAGCTGCGGTTGGCTAAGCCAACCGCAGCTATTCTTGTTGCATGCCCTTTTAGTTGCCTTTGGTCTGGGAAAGGCTTGAAGCCCAGGACTCCACCAAGTCCAGACGAGACTGGACGAGATCGTGGTCCAGGTCCCGTGCGACATTGGCATATCCGGCGCGGACGAGCATGGGCACCATGCGGCTGCGCAGCTTATCGAGGGCCCAGGGTATGGGCGCACCGTCAACCGTGCAGTCAAGAAAAAGGCGTTCGTCCCGGCCGTCGGGGCCGTAGTGGTAGTGAGGCGCATCGTCGAAACAGTCGAACCTGAGCAGCTCGGTGCGCTTGCCTTCCAGGTCGGCGTAGACGTGTATGGCGACTCCCTCGTCCCCGGCAAAGTGCCGGTAGTCGAGGCCGAAGTCTATGCTCCCCGCGGTGATAGTTTCCATCTCACCGACTACTATCTCGTGGTCCATGTGTTGGTCTGCTACTTCTTGCATCGGCCCTACCTCCATGAGAATCATGATTGCCTGGGACGCCCAGTCAAATGATGCACCAGCGTAATTTCTCAGTCAAGGAACAGACATAAAAAGACGACCGGACTAGAACCCCTTCCGTTTGTCTATAACTCCCGTGAGCGGCCGACCTTCCAGATACCGGGACAAGTTATCGCAAAAGACATCCACTATGCGTGCGACCCGGACCGGAGACCCACCCGCCGTGTGGGGAGTGACCACCACATTCTCCATGTTCCACAGAGGATGGTCGTCGGAAAGGGGTTCGCCGGGGGACGTGTCGAGGCCCGCGCCCCCTATTGCGCCATTCTCCAGCGCTTCCAACAACGACGGCCCATCGACTATGTCGCCCCGGGTCACGTTTATTAGCAGGGCATGATTGCGCATGTGAGAAAAAGCCTTCGCGTTGAATACGCCCCTCGTCTCAGGAGTCAGGGGCAAGCAGATTACGACGATGTCCGACACCTCCAGCAGGTCGTAGAACCGGTCGAGGGGCCAGACCTCCTCCACGAAGGAAGGCTTATTCACATTTTCCGAGTCCAGGGCTATGGTACGCATTCCGAACCCCTGGGCCCGACGCGCCACCTCGACACCCGTGCCTCCAAGCCCAAATACCCCAAGAGTCATGCCCGCCAGTTCCCATGACCGGGCTCGGATTTGCATTCGGACACTCCACGTCTTCTCCCTGAGAGCAGTGTGTATGCCACGGGTAAGAGCCAGGATCAGGGCCCAGGCGTGGTCGGCCAGGTGGGTTCCGACGGTTCCCTTGGCGCTGGTAAGGATGATATCGCTCTCCACGAAATCGTCGAAGAGCACACCGTCGATGCCCGATCCTATGGACTGGACCCAGCGAAGATTGCGCGCCTCGGCGAACATGGCAGGGGAGAAGTCTCCGAACACGATCTCCGTGTCACGTATCTCGGACTGAGTTTCCTCGACGGTCTGGGGGGCCACTATGTCGACATCTTCTGAAACGGCCTGGATTTTACTCAGGCGCTTTTGGGTGAAACCTTCTGTACCGACGACATTCTCTTCCAAGCGCACGTTGATCATGAGCTTCATGGTGGCTCCTACAAAACGGGTTTATAGAAGAGCTAGGCGCTCAAGGCCCCGGCCTCTTCAAATACAGTCGCGAGCCGGGAGATGCCCTCCCGAATCGTTTCTTCATCCTGGTGGCCGAAAGCAAGTCTCAGGAAATTCCTACCCTTCCCCGACGGGGAAAATATGGGGCCCGGTCCAAACCTGACTCCCTGCTCTTTTGCCTTTTCCAAAAGCGGCATCACGTCGGTCCCTTCCGGGAATCGGAGCCAGACGAACATTCCGCCCGGCGGGTGAGAGCGCTTCACTGCGGGCCCGAAGCCCTCGCCGATGGCCGCTAGCATTACGTCTCTCCGAGACTTGTACAGCTGAGACACTTCATTTACGTGCTCGTCCCGGTGCTCTTCCAGGTAGTGAAGCGCGGCGAGGATGGAGAACTGGCTCGGGGTTGCGCCTTGCTGGATGGTGCCCACCCGTTCGGTGATTTCCGGAGGCGCCACGATCCATCCCAACCGCATCCCCGGCCCGATTATCTTGGACGAGGAGCCGCAGTACATCACCGACCCCGTATCGTCCATCGAGTGGATGGCGGGCTTGTTCTCGCCCTCGAACCGCAAGTCCGCATAGCAGTCGTCCTCGAAAATGGGGACGCCGTGCCTTCGTCCAACGTCCAAGATTTGCGCCCGGCGCTCGGCGCCCATGTCCTGGCCTGTCGGGTTCTGGAAGGTCGGCACGGTGTAAATGTACTTGACTCGCTCCCCGGCAGCCTTCAGCTCCACTATCTTCTCTTCCAGCAGATAAGGGTGCATTCCCTCGTCATCTCCACTCACTTCAACGATGTTGGCCTGGAACCGGCGCATCACCCTGATGGTGCCGTTGTATATGAACTCGTCGGTCAGTACCGTGTCGCCGGGGTCTAGAAACAGTTCATTGAGCAGAACCAAGGCCTGCATGGAACCCGCAGTCAGCGTGACGTCCTCCGCCCCGACCCTCATCCCCCTGTTCCGCGACAGGTTCTCTGCAACCAACCGACGCATTCCCGGATGCCCCTGGGGATGGGGGTAGATGGCCAAGTCTTTCGCCTCCTCATCTAACCCCTTCTGCAAAGCCCGTACTAGATCTTCCGCCGGGAACGTTGCCCCATCAGCGAAGGCTATGGCAAAGTCATACTTGAAGCGTTGCGACAACGGGTTAACGGCATCGGGCTTGGGGGGAGTTTTCGAGGCGAATAGGGATTCATAGTCGGGATGAGAGGCAGTCATGTCACACTCCTATACAGACGGGTGCGGATTACATCGTCCCGCCATCTGAAGGCCGGGTCTCGGTTATACTACCACCAATGCCGTTTATCCTCCTCCTTTCATTTGACAATAAAGACGGCTGACCCTAGACTTTTCTGCAAAGGAAATTCAAATAAGGGGAGCTTGGAGAGCCAGGCTGAGAGGGCGGCCCAATAGATGCCGCCGACCCCTATGACCTGAACTGGGTAATGCCAGCGGAGGGACGGGTATCGTACGCAAATGCCGCCTCCAGTAGGCGGCATTTTTAATATAGGGCCGAGAGTCGGCCCATCAGGGGAGGGTGCAGAAGTGAATAGGGACGACACCCTGACAATCGGGGATCGGACTTTCAAGTCCCGGCTCATCCTGGGCACGGGGAAATACCGCAATTATGAGGAGATGAACGCTTCTTTCGAGGCTTCAGGAGCGGAGATGATTACCGTTGCCCTTCGCAGGCTCGACCTGGACGACCCATCAAAGAAGACCCTGCTGGACTACATCGACTGGAACAAATACGTCATCCTGCCCAACACGGCCGGGGCCCGGACCGCCGAGGAAGCGATCAGGACTGCTCGTCTGGCCAGGGCCATGGGCCTTTCCAATCTGGTAAAGCTGGAGGTTATTCCCGACTCCAAATATCTCCTCCCCGACCCAATCGGCACACTTGAAGCCGCCCGCGTTCTCGTCGACGAAGGTTTTGTGGTCCTGCCGTATATCAACGCCGATCCGGTACTCGCCAGGCGTCTTCAGGAAGTGGGCACGGCTACGGTGATGCCATTGGCCTCGCCCATAGGCTCGGGGCAAGGGATGGTCACCTTCGACCAGATAAAGATCATCATCGAGCAAGCGACGGTGCCCGTGGTCGTGGATGCGGGCATTGGCGCGCCCTCCGATGCAGCCATTGCAATGGAAATGGGAGCGGATGCGTGCCTGGTGAACACCGCCGTGGCCCAGGCCGGAAACCCGGCCATAATGGCCGAGGCCATGGCCCAAGCCGTCCAGGCCGGCCGAAGCGCTTTCCTTGCCGGACGCATGCCCAAGAAGGAATATGCCTCGGCCAGCAGTCCCCTGGAAGGGGTTGTACGCTAAGCCCATTCCCTGCCGAAGGTGCTATCATGGCGCCGACTTTGTTTTAGCGGGCCTCGCCGCCCGAATAGTCCCTACAGGGAGGTCTCCGTGGCCAATTCATCCGACGTGCTGATAGCCGGTGGTGGAATAATCGGCTGCTCCATCGCCTATCATCTCGCTCAGCTGGGCATCAAGAGCACTATAATCGAACGGGAGTCCATAGGGAGCCAGGCCTCGGGGGCCGCAACCGGCCTGCTGGTTGCGCTGAAAGAGGCCGGAGCCCCGGAGCCCTTTACCCGCCTCATCGAGGAGAGTTGCAAGCGCCATAAGGAGATCATCCCCGAGGTAGAAGAGCTTTCCAAGATCGATGCACAGTACGGGGACTTCGCCTGGATGGAAATCGCCTGCTCGGACGACGAAGAGTCGGAGCTCAAGGAAGTTTTCTCCGAGGTGCTTAGCAGTCCCGTAGCGTCCTGGCTCTCCGAGTCGGACTTGAGAGAGCTTGAGTCCCGCATAACTGAGGATGCCATCGGCGGCATCTACATCGGCGGGCAGGCACAGGTGGACGCCTACCGGCTGACTCTCGCCTTCGCCCAGGCCGCCGAGGCCCTCGGCGTCACCATTCGCTACGGTGAGGTCACAGGGCTCAGGACCGAAGCAGGACGAGTCAAGGGCCTGGACACCTCTCTCGGGCCCATAGACTCGGACACCGTAGTCTTGGCCATCGGCTCCTGGAGCAAGCGCATCGAGGAATGGATCGGCATGGACGTTCCCGTGGAGCCCCTGAAGGGGCAGACCATTCACGTCGAGATACCGGGCGCCCCACTCCCCTGCATGATCCACCACGTTGACCGGTACGTTGCCCCGAAGCTCGGAGGCACGGTTATCACCGGGACCTACGACGGCTTCATGGGTTTCGACACCACCATCCACGAGCAGGGCATCGTCAAGATCTCCGAGGGCGTCCTGAGCCTGTGCCCCGGCATCCTGGAGAGCAAGGTGGTAAGCCACGTGACCGGCCTGCGGCCCGCCTCCGCAGACTGGCTCCCGATTCTCGGGGCCGTGCCCTCCATAGACGGTGCATACATAGCCACAGGGCATCAGCGCTCCGGCATAACTCTCAGCGCAATCACCGGCGAGGTAATGTCCCAACTCATCAACGACGGCAAGCCGCGGCTCGATCTTCATCCCTTCCGGCTGGACAGGTTCGAAGGTGTCACAACGGTAATGGTCAGGGACCGCTTCGGGGCCGTCCACTGATACCCGGATCTATGGCAACTCTCCTTGTAAACGGAAAACGCCGAGAGGTGGAGACGCCTGTCGACCTCCTGGGTTATCTGGCGTCACACAAGATTGAGTCGCGCATGATAGTCATCGAATATAACGGCGAAATCATCAAGCGAGACCGCTGGGAGGGGATTACCCTTCAGGACGGCGACAAGCTGGAAATAGTGCACATGGTGGCCGGGGGCGCCGGCCCGAGGTCCCAATGACCAACTCAACAGATGTAGCCATTGTCGGCGGGGGGATCATGGGCGGTTCGATCGCCTACCATCTCGCCAAGCTGGGCGTGAAGTCCACGATATTCGAACGGGAGTCCATCGGGTGTGAGGCGTCCGGTGTAGCCACCGGCATGATCTCGGCCATGTCCATCGACTCCCCGGGCCCCTACCTTGACCTCGCCCGAGCTTCCTTCGAAAAGTACAAGACCCTGATCCCGGAGATGGAAGAGGCTTCCGGCGTCCACACCTACTACGGGGAAATCTCCTGGCTAGACCTGGCCTTCACCGAGGAGGACGAGGCAGTGAACCGCGCCAACATGGAGTGGAGGCGCAGTCTCATGCCCAAGGTATCGTGGGTGACGGACGACGACCTTTACCGAATCGATCCCCGCATAACACGCGAAGCCAGGAGCGGGCTCTACCTTGAGGAGCTTAACCAGGCCGACGCCTACAGGCTCACACTAGCCTACATCGGCGCTGCCGAATCTCTCGGCGTGGAAGTCCGCTACACCGACGTTAAGGGGTTGGAAAAGAATGGGACTCGAGTGACGGGAATCATCACCGATGAGGAGGTTGTGGCCTGTGGCTCAGTAGTGTTGGCGATGGGTGCATGGACCTCCGAGGCCTCCGATTGGATCGATACCACGGTCCCTATAAGGCCGTACAAAGGCCAGATGGTCGAGCTTCAAGCGCCGGGCCCACCGCTTGGGGCCAACATCCACCACGGCCGCTCCTACGTCACTTCCAAGCTCAATGGAACAATCCTGTCTGGCAGCTACGACGGTTTTCGGGGCTATGATAAGTCGGTGTCTCAAAAAGGAGTGGAACACGTCCTGGAAGGAGCGCTAAAGGTATGTCCGGCCATGGAGGAGGCATCGATTTCCTGGGTGATAACGGGGCTCCGGCCCGCAACCCCGGACGAAATCCCAATCCTTGGCCCGGTTCCCGGTCTTGATGGCGCATTCATCTCGGCGGGGCACATGCGAAAGGGTATAACACTGGCTGCCATGAGTGGTGAAATGATCGCCGACTCAATAGTCGGAAACGAACCCCGTCTCCCGATAGAACCGTTCAGCCTGTCCCGCTTCGCCGACTCCCCCGACCCCTGGGCCAACTCCTAGCCCTTCCCAGTCCTGTACAATAGCCCCGAAACCCTTTGGGAGGCGTCCAATCATGCTTGCTGGCAAAAAAACCAAGGTGGGCATCGCCGTGCCCCAGATGTTCCCATACGGGCCCGTGGATATGGGCTTCGTCGAGGAGCATCTCAGGCTCGTCGAGTCCCTCGGCTACGATAGCGTATGGACCCAGGACTCGGTCCTCGGGACTATGGACACCCTGGACCCGTTTACCTTGCTGGCCTACGCTTCTACAGTTACTGAAAGGGTTGGCCTCGGTATTTCGGTGCTGGTGCTGCCATTCCAGAATCCCGTTCACCTGGCCAAAATATCGGCCAGCCTTGACCAATTGTCAGGCGGACGTCTTATGCTGGGAGTTGGAATAGGCAACCACGAAGAGAGATACCCTGCCTTTGGGTTCGACGACAAGCACCGCGTCACCCGGTTCGAGCACACCGTCGAGCTGCTCAAACGCCTCTGGACCGAGCCGCAGGTCACCTTCAAAGACCGCTTCTGGGAACTGGAAAACGTGAGCATCAACCCCAAGCCTCTCCAGTCCCCCCGACCCCCTATCTGGTTCGGCGCCCACGCCGAGCCCGCACTGGAACGTGCAGTACGGATCGGGGACGGGTGGATGGGGGCTGGGTCATCAACTACCAACGCCTTCAAGCGCTCCATCGCCCACATTCGCTCCTACATGGCTGAGATAGGCCGGGACCCGACCACCTTCCCCCTCGGCAAGCGGGTCTACCTGGCCATCGACAATGATAAGGAAAGGGCCGCCCGAAAGCTGGAGGAGTGGTTCGACGGTTACTACCACGACGCCGACAGGGCCCGCAAGGTCTCGGTGTTCGGGTCCGAGGAGGAAGTCATCGACGGCCTCGGCCGGATCATGGAAGAAGACCCGGACATAATCATGTTCAACCCCGTCTTCGACCTGATAGAGCACGCCGAGAGGCTGGCCAAAGACATAGTTCCCAAGCTCTAATCGCCATGCGCATCATCGACTTCCGCAGCGACACCGTAACCCACCCCACCCCCGAAATGTATGACGCCATGCTCAACGCGGAGCTCGGGGACGACGAGTACGGCGACGACCCGACGGTTAACCGCCTGGAAGCCCTCGCCGCCGAGAAGCTCGGCAAAGAGGCTGCTCTCTTCACCGTCTCGGGCACCATGAGCAACCTCGTAGCCATTCTCACCCACTGCAAGAGGGGAGACGAGCTTATAGTCGGGGACCAGTCACATATCTTCCTGGAGGAGGGTGGCGGCGCTTCGGGCCTCGGGAACGTCCACATCCAGACCCTTCCCAATGGAGAACGAGGCACTCTGGACCCCGACGAGGTGGAACAAGCCATCCGCCCCGACGACCCTCATGACCCACCAACCGGCCTAATTGCCCTGGAGAACACTCACACCTACTGCGGCGGGTCCGTACTGACCCAGGACGAGATCGGGGAAGTGGCATCGGTGGCACGGCGGCACGGTCTCCCGCTCCACATAGACGGTGCGCGGATATTCAACGCCTCGGTCTATCTGGAGACTCCGACCTCGGAGCTGGTGAAGGATGCGGACTCGGTGAGCTTCTGCCTGTCCAAGGGACTGAGCTGCCCCATCGGCTCGATACTCTGCGGCAGCGCAGACTTCATCAACCAGGCCCGATACTGGCGGGAGACCCTGGGTGGTGGGATGAGGCAGGTGGGAGTTATCGCCGCCGCGGGCATCGTGGCACTGGAGAGCATGATCGAACGGCTAGCCGAAGACCACTCCAACGCCCGACGCCTGGCTCGGGGCCTGAGCCAAATCACCGGCATAGACATCGACCCGGAGAAATATCCGACCAACCAGGTCTACTTCAAGGTAGTGGACGGTCCTCCGTCCGACATTGCGTCCAGGCTAGAGAGCCTCGGAATCAAGGGTGGCACGGGCGACAGAACGTGGCGGTTCGTGACCCACCACGGCATCGGGCCGAAGGAGATAGACCAGGCTCTGGACGTGGTGGAGTCGGTTTTCCGGGAGTACGCTACCTAAGGCGACCTAAATAAACGCCGCGTGCTTCTTAGGTCACCAGCCTCTTGGCGTAAGAGTTCGCCCACCTAGCCCTGCAGCAGGCACAATTCGTTACCGTCCGGATCTGCGACTACCGTCCAACCTTCTCCATCCTCCAAGAAAGACCCCAGCTGCTCGCCTCCCAGAGCCTCGACAGTGGCCAAGGCCGCAGGCGTGTCTTTTACAACCACATCCATGTGCAATCTGGTCTTGCTGGACTTTTTCTCGGGTACTCGTTGAAGATAAATCGTCAGGCCACCGGGTAGGGGTTCGAAGTTGAGGTATTGATCATCCGCCGCATTGCGTTTAACGCCAAGAAGAGCCGAATAAAAGGCCTCCGCACGGGCCAGATCGGAAACGTCTATACCGACTTGGGTCAACACTCCCAGCGGTGCACTCTGTTCTGTCATAGTTTCATCTCCTGATGAGTTCGAGCCGGCTGTGGCCTCTCAAACTCCCGTAGGTTTTCCTTTGGGGTTGCCTTGTCACTTTCAGTATTCGAGGAGAGGTAGACTCAGTCTGTCGAGGCTTTGCTTGCAAGGTCGAAGTTCAACAGGCAGAATTCGTTGCCATCCGGATCGGCGAAGACGGCCAGCCCGTCCGTCGGTTCCCCGTATTCCTCATTCAGAAGCCTGGCGCCCAGGGCCTGGACCCTGGGCACAGCCGCCTTAACGTCGGGCACCGTCAGGTCAAAGTGCACCCGGGTCTTGGCGGTCTTCTTCTCCGGGACTTGCTGGAGGTAGACGATCATGCCGTTGGTAAGGGGTTTGAAAGCGATGAATTGGTCCCACGCAGCGTATCGCTCAACACCTAGCAAGGCCGAATAGAAGGCCTCCGCCCGCTCAAGGTCAGAAACATCTATGCCGACGTGGGTTAAGGCAGCTATCGGTCCGGATAAGTCCGTCATATTTTGTCCTTCCGCGAAGCCTGCAAACGAAAATAGTCCAGGGAATATTCTACTTAACACACGGGACTAGCTACTACCCGCCCGTCAATCTTGCGCGGTAGCAGGACACCCCGCTCCTTCGTCCCGGAAAGCTTGCCATCCTCAACCACAACCTCTCCCCTAAGGATGGTCATCACCGGCCACCCGCGTACTTCCCATCCCACCCAGATGCTGTAGTCGGCGCCATGCAGGTCAGAAAGCTCAAGTGTCTTGTTGTAGTCGGGATCGATTATGGCGATGTCGGCGTCACTGCCGGGGCTCAGGGCCCCTTTTCTCGGGTATAGCCCGAGCAGCCTTGCTGCATTCGCCGACGTTATGTCCACGAACCGCTCCAGGCTCATGCCACGCTTCACCACCCCCTCGCTGTAGCCGATGCCCATCCGGGACTCGACACCCTCGCTGCCTCCCGTCGTGTCCTCGATAGTCTGGCCGCGGAGCTTGTGGGTCTTGCTGGTCCAAAGCTCATCAGTGGCAAGAGTGGACAGCTCGCCGTGAATCAGCCCTTCCCACAAGGCCGTCTGGTCCGCCTCGGTCTTCAGTGAAGGGTAGGTGTGGTAAAGGGCGCCGTCGGGCCTTTCGTATTCCTTGTGGTTGAAGGAAGCGTAGTGGTGCAGGGTCTCGCCATACACCGGCAGTCCTTTGGCCCGGGCCTCGGCTATAGCCTCTACTCCTTCCTTGGCGCTTACGTGGACGAGGTA
Source organism: Dehalococcoidia bacterium (assembly GCA_965222055.1). Taxonomy (GTDB): domain Bacteria; phylum Chloroflexota; class Dehalococcoidia; order Plut-88900; family Plut-88900; genus Plut-88900. The sequence goes on along the minus strand of CBDCTF010000007.1, from coordinate 834,750 downwards.
CAGGGCACACTCCATCCACTCGGACAACCTGATAACCCTCCTGAAAGATATGTCCTCAGACATGTTGTTGTGGACGTGGTGCATGTACTTCCGGTGCACCTGGCCGAGGTGGGCCTGCTTCTTGTACATGAACATCACTATGTCTTCGTCCTCAGCGTGGACGAGCATCATGCCCCCGCCCCGCCCCACATGGCCCATAATCTCCGCGAGGTGGCCGATGTCAGTCATCTGTTTAGGGCGGTGGGGGGTGGTGTTGGTGGTCCAGACCTTGAAGCTGGGATACCCCGCATCGATCACTTCCCCAATCTGCTCCATCACACTGAAAGGCAGGTCTCCCTTGGTCGAATAGAGTGAGACGTGATAGGAGTAATCCACATGGCTGTTGCCCTTGAAGATGGCTTCCTTCTTCTCCAGGGTCTCGAACAGGTCCTCGCCGGGCTCCCAATATGCGAAATCAACCAGCGTAGTGGTGCCGCCGAACAGACAGGCTCGGCTGACGTCCTCGATGCTGCCGGCGCTGACACCTTCGTGAGCCAAAGTGGGTACGGTCCAAGAGCAGTGGGCGTGGGGTTCGACGCCCCCCGGCACCACGATCTTCCCTTGAGCGTCGATGACTCTGCCCGCATCCTGGGTTAGGGTGCCGGGTTCTGCGACCGACACGATGCGGCCATCCTTCACGGCCACGTCCCATGAGCCTACGCCCCACGGGGCAACGACGGTCCCGCCGCGGACCACTAAGTCGAGCATTCTGGACCTCCTCCCCTGTAACCCTTGCCGAACTCAATCATACAGGTGGGCCGGATAGTCCATGCCCACGTGTCCCGCATCTTCAAATCCCTTGTATTCCGCCTCCGTCACCCCCAACAGCTCCTTGAATACGTACTCGTTGTGCTCACCGAGCATGGGTGCGGGGAGCCTGATTCCGTTGGGTGTCTCCGTCATTTTCCACATCATGCCAGTATAGGCATGTCTTCCGGTCGAGGGCTGCTCTAACTGCTCGAAATAGCCCCGAGCCACCATTTGAGGGTCTTCGTAAAGCTCCTGCTGGTCGTGTACCGCACCCGCGGGAACACCCTCGCCCTGAAGCAAGCCCATCAGTTCGACGTGGTCCTTGTCAGCCGTCCATTCTTCAAGGTGGTCGTCTATCTCCTCCTGGCAGCGGTAGCGGCCTAGGACCGTATCAAACCTCGCGTCCCGCGCCCAGGAGGGGTTGCCCATCGCCCGTTTCAACCCGACCCACTCTTCGTCACTCCCCACCGATATCACTAGCCAGTTGTCCTCTCCGCGGCACTTGTAGCACCCCTGGGGGGCACGGGAGGGGTGGGCGTTGCCCAGCGCACTTTGAATTCGTCCGTTCACTTGCCAGTCGAGAGTAGACTCCGGAACATAGCTGACTATTGCCTCGGTAGTTGCCACATCTACCAGCTGCCCCTGTCCAGTCCTCTTGCGATGACACAGAGCCATGAGGACGGCAAAGGCCTCGGTTACGCCACCAACGGCGTCACCCAAATATGACGTGCCGGCGTCCGTGAATGGACCGTCCCTGTACCCGCGTATCCACGTGTGCCCGGCAGCCGACTCCATCTGCGGACCCAACGCCCTATACCCGGCATAGGGGCCGGTGAGCCCGTAGGCCGGAACGCGGACCATTATGATGTCGGGTCTGACTTGACGCAGCTGATCATAGCTGGCGCCGATCTTGTCATAGGTCTGGGGAACGTTGTTTTCGATGACGACGTCCGAAATGGATACCAGCTGGAGATAAGTGTCCATGATGTCGGGCTTTGGCAAGTTTGATGTCATGCTGAGCTTGTTGCGGCCGTGAATCTGGAAAACCGCGTTTCGGTTCCAGTGGCGTTCGCCGGGGATCTCGTCGGGGTAGCTGCTTGCCCAATCGTATAGTCCGCGATCCGCCGGTCTGATACCGGTAGCTCGCGTCCCGTACTGGAATATGCCGATCGGCTCGACGCGAATGACCTCGGCGCCCCAGTCGGCCAGGATTTGCGTTCCAAACGGCCCAACCCATGCCAGGGTCATGTCGACAATCCGCACGCCTTCCAAAGGCAATCGCGCAGACATTAGACAACCCCCTCCTGTCGCAGCATCGACAACTCCCGGCGGCTCAAACCGAGAATCCCGCAGTAAACATTCCGGTTGTGCTGGCCCAGGGCCGGGGCGGGCCTACCAATCTGCCAAGGCGTACGATGCATGATCATGTGACGACTCGGAAATACTCGACGTCCATACCGGGGATCCTCGACACCGGCCCATACGCCTCTCGCCCGGAACCCCGGGTCGGAGGCCACGCCTGCCGGATCGTAGAGTGGGGCTGACAGGGTCCTTTGGGCCTGACTCTGTGCCCAGCTCTCTCCCTGGGTGCGGCCCGCCACCCATTCTGCCACCATTCCATCCAGCTGTCGTATCACATGTGGGTTTGCAAGAGCCGTTGTCACGTCGACGCCATTCTTTTCGAAGAAGTCCGGTGCGTTTAGAAGGTCAAGGAGCCTTGGGAACCTTCCGGCGGACTGCACGTCCATATACCCATCTTTGCCAGGATAGACTTGGGAGAACCCCTTATTTTCGCCGGCGTACCGAGAGTACCGCCGGCCGGTGTAGACGTGACTGAGCAAAAGCGCCGACTGCCTATCGATAGTCCCGGCCTGGGTCTCCATAATCGATATGTCCAGGTGGTCCCCCGAGCCCCCATTCCCCATCTGCCTATAAAACGCCGAAAGCGTGGCAATGGCCGCGACTTGGCCGGCGAAATACATCCCCACCCGTCCCCCGTGCTTCACCGGCTCTCGGCGGGCGGCGCCGGTAAAGAGCATGGGTCCTCCGGTTGCATACTCCACTATCTCCGTGGCCTTGTGATTTTTGTAAGGCCCGTTCTGCCCGAAATTGGAGATGGAAGTGAGAATAACTCCGGGGTTGATCTGCTTTAGCCGAGAGTAACCCAACCCGAACCTAGACATCACGCCCGGCCTGAAGCTCTCAACTATCACGTCAGTCCACAGGGCTAGCTCTTCAAAGAGTTTCACGCCAGCCGACCGTTTCAGATCAAGCGTGACACCGAGCTTGTTCTGGTTCAGGAACTGGAAAAGTGCGCTGGACTCCGCGTTGGGGAGGTCATCGTGGAACGGGCCGAGCCTTCGCCCCGGATCACCCTGACCCGGCCTTTCAACTTTGATGACCTCCGCGCCGTAGTCAGCGAGGAGCTTGGTGCAGAAGGGCCCGGCGGCATAGTGGGTCAGATCCAGCACCCGGGCCCCGGTAAGGGCTTGTGGAGGAGGGACGGTTTCAGGACGTTCCAACATGATAGTTGCGTTAATATAGCGGGGCGGATGTCTTTGGGCAATAATATAACTGCACATCTGCCCCCGGGAGATGACCTATGGCAAAGCCGAAGTTCGGTTTCCACTACAGCCGCATCGAGAACGTAATCCCTCCCCCCGACTTTGCACATCTCGCCGAAGAGATGGAGTTTGACTCGGTGTGGGTGCCGGAGGCCCTGGTGAACGAGGCGCCGGCCGGGGACATTATGATGACCATGAGCGCCTTAGTGCACCACAGCAGCAGCATCACCGTCGGGGCGGGGGCGGTGCTGCTCCCGTTGAGAAATCCCGTTGTGCTGGCCAAGGAGTTTGCTACGCTGGACATACACTCGGAAGGGCGGATCATTATCGGGTTCGGGGTGGGCGGGCCTCCCGACTCCCACCCCGACGCCTTCGAAGCCTGCGGTGTGAGCCTCCGGGAGCGCGGCAACCTCACCGACGAGGCCCTGGAAATCATGACCAAGCTCTGGACAGGGGAGGCCGTCGATCACCAGGGGAAATTTCAGAGCTTTTCCAACATCCGCCTGGAACCGAGGCCGTATCAGCGTCCTCACCCACCCCTTTGGGCAGGCGGCGTATCCGAAAGAATGCTGAAGCGGGCAGCCCGCTACGCGGATGGTTTCTATCCCGTGCGCATCAACCCGGAAGAGTACGCTGCGTCATGGTCGCGAATAGTGCAATACGGCGAGGAGTTTGGGAGGGACGTTTCCAGGATGGCCCGGGGCATTCACCTCTTCTACCAGATAGGCCGGACGAAGGAAGAGGCTCTGGCCGCAGGCGAGTCCGAACTGAACCGGCGGCGCGGTTTCGAGGTTTCCCTGGTAGCCGACGGCAGATATGCGTTCGGGACCGTGGACGATTGCGTGGAGACGGTTGAGCGGTTCCTGGAAGTCGGCGTCGATCACGTGGTTTTCAACGCCATGGTGCCCGCCACTCGGGTGCCGGAACAGCTAAACCTGCTGGTCGATGGAGTGATATCCCGGTTCCGCTAGGGACCAATCACCCCGCCGAGATGGCGTCCCAGAGCACCCAGCCTTCCTTTTCGTCACCGTAGCGGACGTGGGCCCGCTGGGAAAGGGAGCCATATACATCCTTCTGCTCTTCGAAGACGGTTACCTGCGTCGGGGCAGTGATCTCATCAAGGACCTGGGAGCCCTCCACCGCGCTCATGGGCTCGCTCCAGACCCGCACCACGCCGTTCCATTTCTTTAGTATCGACTTGGTAACGTTGGCGCTGTAAGGCTCTACCTGTTCAACTTTGTTCATCGACATCTTCTGCGGATCTCCTTCTTAGCTGCCGGTACTCTTCCAGCAAGCGCCTCTCTTCATCGCTAAGGTCGGTGGGCACTCCTACCCTGATCACCACGTACTCGTCACCCTTGCCCGAGCTCCTGAGATGGGGCAGCCCGTGCCCCGAAAGCCGAAACGTAGTCCCGTGCTGAGTGCTCTGTGGAAGGGTGACGGTCAGGGGTCCTTCGAGGGTGGGCACATCTAAGTCGCCTCCAAGCGCCGCCGTTGCAATGTCTATCTCTTGTCTGACGTAGAGATCCTGTCCGCGGCGTTCGAAGCGGGGATCAGGCGCAACGTTGAGCACGACGAAGAGGTCACCGGGCAGGTCGGGCCCTGCTTCACCCTCACCCGTTACCCGGAGCGCATGTCCATCCTCCACCCCCGCAGGTACATTCACCTCCAAGTCCACCGTCTCGACCGTCTTGCCCCGGCCTTCGCAGGTTGCGCACGGCTCGGTGATCACCCTTCCGCTGCCCCGGCACGTCCCACAGGTGAATATTTGGCGCACCACCCCGAACCCCGATCGCTCTTCCCGGACGGAGCGTCCAGACCCGCGGCACGATTCGCACTCTCCCTCTCCGCCGGCCTCCGCCCCCGAGCCTCGGCATCCGGCACAGGTCGAGGCCCGGTCCAGCGTAATGGTCTTCTTAAAGCCGCTGGCGACATCATCCAGGGTTAGCTCAAGGTCATAGCGGATGTCGGCGCCCTTGCGGGTACGTTGGCGGGTTCTTGTCCGTCCACCGAACATGCCCCCGAAGGAGTCTCCACCGAACCCGAACAGGTCGCCCAGCCCAAACTCGCTGAACAGGCTTGAGAAGTCGACCCCGCGGAAGATGTCTTCCTGGCTGTAGCCATCAAGCCCGGCGTGGCCGTATGAGTTGTAGAGCTCCCGCTTATTGGGGTCGTTGAGGACGGCATAGGCCTCGTTGACGTCCTTCATGGTCTCTGCCGCAGAAGCGTCCCCCGGATTCCGGTCCGGGTGATACTTCATGGCGAGGCTGCGATAGGCCTTTTTTACGTCCTTCGCGTCAGCGTTCCGATCGACCCCCAGGACCTCATAGTAGTCCCGCTTGGCCATCGGGTTAGCCTCCGGTGTATTTCCAGCTCACCTTGTCCCAGGTGTACGAGGCCGTATTGCACGCGTTGCAGAGGACGGTTGTCACTTCACCTTCGACTTGGTGACGTGCGCTGGCCAACTTCTTACATTTCCTGCAATAGAGCTTTTTGCTCGTTATATTCATGTGAAACGCCTTAACGACTTAATTGATTGTTATTCTGGTCTTCCAATACAGACTGAATGGCGCGGGACACGGCCCCACACTTTACTTTTTGGCTGGCGGGTGCTGCCGGAACGCAGGCTTGGAGGGAATCCTTATGTAGTAGTCCACCTTGGAGGCCGTTGCTGACATCAGCTTCTGCCCGCCGGCGCCACAGGTTGGACACGGGGCCGCTTCGTCCGCCCTGCTGATGGGCCTCATCAACTCGAATTCCTTGCCGCAATCGGCGCAGTAGTATTCGTATATAGCCATGAAAGGTCTCCTAGACCCGGTGAAAGGGCGCTGCTACTCGTCCTCTTCGGGCTTCCAGCCCGTCTTTTCGAAGACCTCCTGCAGCTCCTGGATGCGGCCCTTGACTATGTCCTGCACTTTGGACTCTATGTCCGGAGTGATAATCAGAAGCGCTATCTGGTTTTTGCGATGCCAAACCTGCAGGTTTCCAAAGGTCTCCTGTACCCAGTAGCCCTTCTTGACCTGTTCTTCGGTTAGGTAATCGGTCGGGGCTATGTCTTCAATATCGGCCACTGTTGCACCTCCAAAAGGGATCGGGCTGCCAATGGTTCCGCCGCCCGACGTTCGCCGAAGATAGTATACGTTGTCGGGGGAGTAAGTAAAGAATACGGCGCTTTAGCCCAAGGCAACGGCAATTGACGGAATTGCCCGGCGCTTTCCACAATGAGTCCCGTCAAATCATTCCACGTGGGGATGGTACTCGTTGCCTATGTGGCCCATCCCCTCTAGTGCAACGTACTCGGAGTCAGTGTAGCCCAAAAGGTCTTTGTAAACGTATTCGTTATGCTCCCCGAGTCTCGGCGGGGGAGTGCGGATAGCGTTGGGAGTCTCCGAAAGACGGCCTATTATGGAAGGGTATTCGTGCTCCCCTGTGCCGGGCATCGAGACATGCTGGAAGAACTCCCGAGCCCGGAGCTGCGGGTCGTCATACACTTCCCGGTGATTCGACACCTGCCCCGCCGGAACCCCCGCCTCCTGGAGCATCGACATTAAATCTCCCTTGTTTAGCTCGCGGGTCCACTCCGAGATCAGAGCGTCCAGCTCATCCTGACGCTCATACCGGCTCAGGTAGCTTGCGAATTTCCTGTCGGCGGTCCATGACGGGCTGCCCATTACCCCGCATAGCGCATCCCACTGCTCTTCCTTCTCAACCGCTATCACGACCCATTCGTCATCCCCCGAGCACGGATAGCAGCCGTGCGGGACCATAGTGCGGTGCCGATTCCCCAAGGTACGGTGGACACGTCCGTTGGCCAGCCGGTCTATGTTTACGTCGCTGATGTAGGAGGTGAAGTTCTCCACCTGGGCCAGCTCGATCATCTGGCCCTTGCCGGTGCGCTGCCGATTCCTGAGGGCCATCATCACGGCGAGGGCGCAGTTAATCCCTCCCGCTGCGTCGCTGTAGAAGATGTCGGTCTGAAACTCCAGCCCGAGATCCGGGTAGCCCCGCAGGCTGGCATGCCCCGAGACCCCATCAATGTGGCTGCCGAGAGTTCGATATGCCCTGTAGGGTCCCTGCAGACCAAATCCCGGCATTCGCACCATGATAAATCCGGGGTTGATCGCCCTGGCTCTTTCATATGAGATGCCGAGTTTATCGGCAGTGGTCGGCACGTTGTTCTCTATCAGCACGTCGGCGACGTGGAAAAGCCTGTGGAACACCTCCTGGCCGCCGGGAGCGCCCAGGTTGACCGTCATGCTCTTCTTGTTGCGGGCATGGACGTTAAAGGAGGGTGTCCTGTTCCAGGGCATGGCGCCCGGGTCCCAGTCAGGATAGGCAGTATGCCAGTCCGTGTCCGCATTCACTTCCGCCTTGGATACCCGGGCCCGTTGACCGCGCGCCATCGGTTGGAAGTGGTCGATAGGCTCCAGGCGGATGACCTCGGAGCCCCAGTCCGCGAGCATCTGAGTGGCATAGGGGCCAGCCCAGACAAGCGTTATGTCCAGGACACGTATCCCATCCAGCGGCAGCTTCGAGTTCGTCATGTACCTATCCGAGTAAAAGCGCCCTACACTATTCCTGCCTGTTTCAACTTGGATACTTCTTCCCTGGAGAAACCGAGGAGGCCCCCGTAAACCTCCACGTTGTGCTGCCCGAGGGTTGGGGCGGGGCGGCGCATGGCCCACGGGCCCCCGTACATCTGGAACGACTTGCCTGGAAGCCGCACCATGTCCCCGGGGGGCCTCTCGACGGTAGGCCAGTAAGCTCGGGCACGGAAGTTGGGGTCGGCGGTCAGAAGGGCTGAGTTGTAGACCGGGCCTGAGAGTATGCGTGACTGCTGGGCGGCGGCGAAAGCATCCGTTACGGGTCGTTCCGACAACCACGGCTCCAGCAGTGCATCGAAGTAATCGTGACTTTCAGGCATTGAACGCGCCTCCATGGTGGCGAACAGGGGCTCTTCCATTAGCTCCGGCATGCCTATCATGTTCAATCCCTTGGGTATCATAGTAGCGTCGGGGAACATGTTCAGATAGCCGTCCTTGCACAGGTGGATCGATCCTCCTCCGTCTTCGAAGTTCTCGCGCCCGGTGACGAAGCCGGCGTACTGGTAGGCCAGGAGCATCGCAGAGGTGCGGTCTATGCTCCCTGCCTGCACCTCATGGATGGACTCGTCCACATGCTCACCCGCGCCTCTCTCCGCCGTGCCCCGGAGCGCGATCATCGAGTGCAGAGCGCCCATGATACCGGCGTGAAACTGGATGATGTTTGCTCCAACTTTCACCGGTTCCCTGGACTGGAGTCCCGTCACGTTCATCAGCCCCGACATTGCGTAGTACACGGCTTCCGAGGCTTCGTACTCGCTGTAAGGGCCGTTCTGCCCGAAGTTGGATATAGAAGTGAGGACGATACGAGGGTTGCGCTGCTTCATGGCCTCGTAGGAGAGGCCCATGGACGGCAGGTATGAGGGTAAGAAGGTCTCGACAACGAGGTCGGCCCACTCGACTAGCTCCATGAATATCTTGGCCCCAGCGCGGGTCTCGGGGTCCAGGGTGATGCCTCGCTTGTTGTTGTTGAGGTAGCGGAAGAAGCCGCTCTTCTCTACCCCGGGCAGGTCGTCAATGAAGGGGGTGGAGGCTCGGCCCGGGTCCCCGGAGGGCGGCTCGACCAGTATGACGTCCGCCCCGAAGTCCGCCATGAATTTCGTGCAGACGTGTCCGGGGATACGCCGGCTGATGTCCAGGACTCGTAGGTCTTGAAGCGCCTGATCGTGCAATTCAGCGCTTCCGTCCGAACCGGGATAGGGTAATCAAGATTCTATCACCACCTTAAACTCACCCGATTCCGCAGTTAGAGAGCATAGTGAACACGCTGTGCGCACTCACAAGTATGTCTAAGAAGGACCGGCTCCCTCGGCTCCTATTCCTGTCCTACCTCGTCGGGGATGAACTCGTCCTGTATCTCTACAGTGAGCCAGTTCTCGAAGCAGACGCCGCTGGAAAGACTGGTTACGCCTATGGTGGCCCGACCCCCGAGTCCCCGCGCCTCACCCAGGACCTCGACGAACAGGTCGGTGGCGCCGCTGGACACCCTGTTCACATCCGTGAAGTCGGGCGTGCACACCACGAAGTTCAGTGACCTGACGATCGCTACTATCTTGTCCAGGTCCCCGACAGCGTACTTGATGCCCGCGAAGCAGTGGATGGCCGTGAGCCGAGCCGCCTCGTAGCCCTGCTCTATGGTGACGTCCTTGCCCAGGGTCCCGATACCTACCGGCCCGCCATCCTTCCAGGGAATGTGTCCGCTTAGAAACAGCACGTTCCCGACCCGGTGGTGGGACTTCATGGTGCCGAAGGTCGCGCCGGGGTAACCTTCCTTCGAGTAATCGGGTAGGGTGATGCCCATCTCGGCCAGCTTTGCTTCTACTCTCATGGCTGAGACCTCCGGAACGACAGGCTAATCGAACACCCTGATTATGTCGTAGGACGTGGTGCGCTGGGCGGGGATACGGCCAATGTCCTTAATCAGGCTCCGGAAATCCTCCGGCGACATGTACTGGCCGTAAGGCGCGCCCGCCGACCTGGATATCTTTTCATTCATCAGCGTGCCGCCAAAGTCATTGGCCCCAGCGTTGAGGCAGACCTGGGCGAACTTCTGTCCCAGCTTGACCCACGACACCTGGATGTTCTTGATCCAGTTGTTGAGCATGATGCGGGACACGGCGTGCATCCTCAAATCTTCCATGCCCGTTGGCCCGGGTCTCACCCCACCCTGCAGGTAAAGGGGCGAGTCCCAGTGGACAAACCCCAAGGGTACGAACTCGGTGATACCGCCGGTCTCCTTCTGGATGTCCCGGATGAGGGCGATGTGGTTGGCCCAATGCACCGGAGCATCAATGTGGCCGTACATGATGGTGGAGGTGGATGGAAGTCCAACTTCGTGGGCGGTCTTGATAATCTCCACCCAATTCTCGGCGCTGAGCTTGTTCTTGGTCAGGCGCTGCCTTATCTCGGTGTCGAGGATCTCGGCGGCGGTGCCAGGAATGGAACCCAGACCTACTTCCTTCACCATGAGCAGGAAGTCTCGGATGCTCAGGCCGGTCTTCTTGCTGCCGTACTGCACCTCGAAAGGCGAGAAGGCGTGGATGTGGATGCCCGGGACCCGCTCCTTGATGGCTATCAGCATGTCCCGGTACTCGTAGCCGGTCATCTTCGGATGCAGTCCGCCCTGCATGCAGATTTCCGTCGCCCCCGCCTCCCAGGCCTCCTCGGCCCGGTCGGCGACCTGTTCGATGGTCAGGGTCTCAGCCTCTTCGTCACCGAAGTGTTTCGCAAAGGCGCAGAACTTGCAGCCCGTATAGCAGATATTGGTGAAGTTGATGTTGCGGACCGTAACGAAGGTGACCATGTCGCCGACGGTGCGCTTTCGGAGCTCGTTGGCGGCGGCGCAGAGAGCGTGAAGCTCCAGGTCCTTTGCGTCGAAGAGCTTTATGGCCTCTTCCACCTCGATATCCACACCGTTCAAGGCCCTGTCCAGGATACGGGCCGTTTCCGGTTCGACCGCCGAAAGAAGCCGGTCAAGGCTGGATTCAACGGCGCCGGGAAATACAGTATCAATTACCATCGGGTCTCCTCGTCCTTTACGTAGCCATCCCCGTCGATGAAGCCGCGCACTGCGGCCTCCATAACGGGGTTCAGATAACCGGGTTTGTCCACAATGTATTCGGGGTAGATTGCCAGCCTCTCCCTCAACTCGAAGCCGAGAGCCTCGGTGTTTTCCTTAAGCTCCGTGATCATGGGCCAGGCCTTCTCTGGGTTGATGAAGTCTTTGGTGACGGGGGATACGCCTCCCCAGTCGTTGATCCCGGAGGCCAGGTAGAACTGGTATGCGTCGGCGGTCAGGTTGGGTGGGGCCTGGATGTTCATCTCGGGGCCCAGGACCAGCCGGGCTAAGGCAATGGTGACGGCCATATCCACCGCCGACGGCTCTCCGTGGGCCCTCATGCGGGTGTCGGGCTTGGCGCGGAAGTTCTGGATTATCACTTCCTGAATGTGGCCGTACTCTTCCTGCAGCTCTTTGATGGCAAAAAGGGTGTCGACCCGTTCGTCCAAGGTCTCTCCGATGCCGATGAGCATACCGGTAGTGAACGGGACCAGCATCTCGCCGGCGTAGCGCATGGTCTGGATTCGTATTGCCGGGTCCTTGCCCACACTACCGAAGTGGGCCTGTCCCCTCTCCAAGAGGCGCGGGCTGGAATTCTCCAGCATCAGGCCCATGCTGACCGTGACCTCGCGAAGCTGGGCCATCTCCTCACGCTCCAGCACCCCGGAGTTGCTGTGGGGAAGGAGGCCCGTCTCCTCGAATACCATGCGGCACATATCGACAAGGTAATCGGTCATGGAGGGGTATCCAAGCTCCTGAAGGTGCGTCCGGGCCATCCTGTGCACGTCTTCAGGCTTCTCACCGAGGCTGAAGAGGGCTTCCTTGCATCCCGCTTTCCGACCGGCATTGGCCACGGCGAGCACCTCGTCGGGGGTCATGGTCTTGGCGTCGGGGTGCTTGGGGCCCTTGACGAAGGTGCAGTAGCCGCAGCGGTCTCGGCACAGGTTGGTAAGGGGGATGAAAACCTTGCGGGAGTAGGCGACGCGCCGTCCCTTGGCCCTTTCGGTGGTCCGGGCGGCGCATGCGAGTAGAGCGGGAATCTCTGCGCCCTGGGCTCGGACCAGCCGATATGCCTCTTCTCTCGATAACGGCTTGCCGTCCAGGACTTGTTGCAGGCAACGCTCGATTTGGATATCGGTGGAAACGTAGACCACGTGTGTCTCCGGGAGCGGCAGTTACCGTAGGGTCGTCAAAGTCGAGCGAGGAGTCAAAATAAGCCTGTCCAACAAGCTATCACGCGGAATGGCCGCGAGTCTATCCACAGGCCTATTGAATGTCAAATCCACCTGCCCTTGAGTTACATATGGGTTAGTTAACATATGACAGTCAACCGAGACGCTGATAATCAAAGGAAAACAGCTTTGTGTTTGATTGTTTGCGGGGTGTAGGCACGATTCTTGATTGTTTGTTAATGGCGGGGACCAATCCAACTCCCACGCCGCGGCCCATCTACGGTCGGTCGGAAAGAGGGAACAGTGGGGCATCTGTAGGTTGAGTTGCTCAAATATTGCTCGCAAGCAGAGATTAGCGAAAAGAGGGAGTGAGGGGAAGGGGGTGATGTCACACTGTGAGGGGCGATCTCATAGAGAAATAGCGTCGATGAAAACGTGTAATCAGATTTGCTTGCTGTTTGATCCATGAATCAGGAAATAGTATGAGGGCAGATTAAGAGGGCGGAGTTGACATTCCTGCGCACGATCATTACATTTGCAGTATTAGAACCCATTGGGTTGCCTCCCGAGATACGGGACAACTAGGCACCCAATCATTAAAACCCCAGGGACGCCTTCGGCGTCCCTGAATTTTTAGGAAACAATCTGAAAATGCCGATTGAGGCTAGAGCACCATGGAGCAATTTAGACCCGCTTAGGCTCGCATTCGAGACTCAATTGCTCTTCCAACTGTCAGATAATTAGCGAAGGGTTATTTGCCGATGCAGAAGCGGGAGAAGATTGTGTGGAGGAGGTCTTCGGTTACGGTCTCGCCGGTGATTTCGCCGAGGGCGGTCAGGGCAGCGGTGAGGTCTATGGTGACGAAGTCGTCGGGCAAGCCTTGGGTTAGGGCATTCTCGGCAGAGGCAAGGTGGATTGCCGCAGATTCCAGGGCCACCTTGTGCCGAGCGTTGGACACCAGTACCTCACCCGACCCCAAGCTCTTGCCGTTGAGCGCCACCTCAACCATCCTTTCCCTCAGCTCATCCAAGCCTTCACCCGTGATCATGGAGGCCCGTACTACCCCCGATGGAATGGCGGAGAGGTCGGTAACGCACGGTAGGTCTGACTTGTTGGCGACCGTCACTGCACCCTTGCCCGGGAGCCGACCAATCAGATCGAGGTCCTGGTCGGTGAGAGGTTGGCTGGAGTCCAGAACTAGCAGGACAAGGTCGGCTTGGGCGAGGGCCTTGCGGCTGCGCTCCATGCCGAGATGCTCAACAGGGTCAGAGGTGTCGGTCAGTCCGGCGGTGTCTACCAGGACAAATGGGATGCCGTGGATATTGGCAACCTCTTCGACCGTGTCCCGGGTAGTGCCGGCGATGGGGGTGACTATGGCCCTCTCGTGGTCCAGGAGCCGGTTGAGTAGGCTCGACTTGCCGACATTAGGACGCCCCACTATCGCAACCCGTACGCCGTGGCGATATACGATGCCGGCATCGGCGGAGCTAATGAGTTGGCGGACAGCGGAGGCCGCATCACGGATTGCGGGGAGGGGGTCTTCGATGGGGACGTCGTCGTCCGGAAAGTCGATGCGCGCGGTTAGGTAGGCCAAGACTTCCAAAATGGCGGTGCGAGCTTCCTTGATGCGCTGGGAGAGCCCGCCCTGAAGCCCGTTCATGGCAACTCTCAAGCTAGCGTCGGTCTTGGCTTCTATGACATCGAGGACGGCTTCGGCCTGGGTGAGATCGATTCGGCCGTTGAGGAAGGCGCGCAGGGTAAACTCGCCGGGACCCGCGGCACGAGCCCCGCATCGAAGGAGAGCCTTGAGGACAGCCTGTAGAGGCACTGGGCCGCCGTGGCCGTAAATCTCGACGGTATCCTCGCAAGTGTAGCTGTTGGGGGCCAGCATGCAGGTAGCTATCACCTCATCGAGGACCGAGCCGTCGTCAGGGTCGACTATCCGGCCCCTGCTCAGGTAGCGGTGAGAGAGTCGGCCACTAAAGACCTTTCCGGCAAGGGCAAGGGAGTCGGGGCCAGAGAGCCGTACAATGCCGATGGCCCCCTCTCCTATGGGCGTGGCAATAGCGGCTATTGTGTCGTCATACACGGCGTCGGGCCTCCCAGAAGGCAATTATATGCCAAGGGAGAAAGCGCCAATGATGCAAGGGTGTCGGCTATACTGGGCCGGATTTCGGGAGGTGACGATTGCACAGACTCATTTTGTTCGACGTAGACCAGACTCTCATCAGTACCAGGGGCGGTGACCGTAAGGCGCTCAACGATACATTCCAGGAGCTGCATGGCATTGACGACGCCTTCGAAGGAATAAGCTTTGGGGGCCGGATGGACCTATCGATAATGGCCCAGGTGTATTCGCATTGGGGAGTGGCCGAAGGGGACCGGTGTCTCGGCGATTTCAAGGCACGGTATTTTGAGCTCTTGGATATGGTGCTGAAGGACTGGGAGATGGGTATCGTGTACCCGGGGATACCTGAATTACTGAAGGCCCTGGACTCGAGGGCTGGGGTGCAGATGGGTCTGGCTACTGGCAACTTCCGGGAGTCGGCATTCATCAAGCTGCGTAAGTACGGTCTGGACACCTTCTTTAAGGAAGGCGGATTCGGAGGAGACCACCCGGACCGCCCCAAGGTGGTAGCCGACGCCATAGTCAAATGTCAGACACTCTCGGGGAAGTTCTACGAACGTAAGAACATCTTCGTCATCGGGGACTCGATTTCCGACGTGGAGGCGGGTCGGGCCAACGGCATAAATTCGGTGGCGGTGGCAACGGGGCACTACGACACGGAGACGTTGAAGGCATTAGGCCCGACGTTCGTATTCGAAGACCTGTCGGATACGGAGAGAGTGTTGGAGGCGCTGCTGGGAAAAGCGGACTAGACCGAGCTATTCGAGGCCTGGAACATGTGGTACTCCACGAACTTGGCCAGGGAGCGGCAGGCCCTGCGCAGCGATGTGTAGGCGAGGAGGCCCGCTTCGGAGAACTCCTTCTGGAGTTTCTGATAGTCCATCTTGATGCGGGGGTCCCGGATGCGGACCGGCAGCAGGATGACGACAGGCTTGCCGTTGGAGTGGTCCCTAGCGATCTCTGCGAAGTCCGCTGCAACGGCCTTTTCGGGCTCGGACGTAACGTCGGTGTATTCGTTGAGGCTGGGAATCATTAGCAGCATGTCAATGGATGGGTCTGCAGTGACGAGGCGCGCGGCCTGTTGCTGCTTGTCCCGGACATTGGCCATGAAGGAGAGATCGACCGGGTTTCGAACGCTGTTTCCGGCGTCGGGAATGAACTCCCGGAGGCGGGCGCTGGTCTCGGAGGACAGTTCAGCCATGTCCAGGCCTTCTTCAGAGCAGATGTCCGAGGCGGCGACACTGTTGCCCCCACCGCTGCCGATCATGGCGAGTCGGTTGCTGCGAGGGGCGGGGAGGAGGTTGAAGGCCTGCATAACGTCTACAACTTCTTCGACGGAACCGGCGCGGACGGCACCCGTTTGTCGGAAGAAGGCATCCCATATCGCGCCCTGGCCGGCTAGGGAGCCGGTGTGGGAGGCAGCAGCCCGTGAGCCTGACTCGCTGAGCCCACCCTTCCAGATGATTACGGGTTTACGTGGGTTTATCTCCT
Organism: Dehalococcoidia bacterium; assembly: GCA_965222055.1. Classification (GTDB taxonomy): domain Bacteria; phylum Chloroflexota; class Dehalococcoidia; order Plut-88900; family Plut-88900; genus Plut-88900. The sequence goes on along the minus strand of CBDCTF010000007.1, from coordinate 818,947 downwards.
GCGCCAGCTTGAGCAATTTCGGGCCGTTCTTGACACCTTCGATGTACATACCAATGGTATTGGTGCTCTCGTCCTGGCCCAGGAACTCAAGGTAGTCCGCACTTTCGAGGACCAGGGCATTGCCAAAGCTGATTACCTTGCTGACTCCTATTCCAACATCCGCGGCTCGGAATATGAAGTCCATGGCATGCCCGCCGCTCTGGGCGACAAAGGCGGCGCTACCGGCCCTGTTGGTAATGTCGCCGATGGTGGAGAACTGGGCCGCCGGAGAGTGAACGCCGAGGCAGTTGGGCCCGACGACTCGGATGCGATTTCGGGTGGCTACCTCCCTGACGACCTTTTCCATCTCGACACCCTCGGGCGTGGAGGTCTCGGAGAAGCCGGAGGTGAAGACATGGATATTGAGCGCCCCGACGGAGGCGCAGTCTTCCAGCACGTTGGCCAGGAAGCGGGCAGGTACTGAGACAGTGACCATTTCGGGGACTTCAGGGAGGGCGGAGACGGAGGGGTAAGACTTGAGGCCGAGAATTTCGTCGGCTTTGGGATTGACGGGATAAATCTTGCCCTTATACCCAAGCTTGAGGAGATAGGGGATGAACTGGCCCGAAGGGTTACTCCAGCCGGGACTTTTCGCCGAGGAGACTCGGGAGGCGCCGACTACGGCTACGGACTTGGGGTTGAACGCCTTGGCGAAGTCGGGGCCGAGGGGGGTTATGGATTGAATGAGTCTTTGTCCTTATAAAGGTTGCAGTATCGACTGAGGGGCCCGGGGCCAAAGCCCCGGAACGCGGGTATTATAGCCGTCTGTCGGTGGAGCCTCAAGATGTGGCTTGGGACATCACCAATTCGCCGGTTTCGTGATGACGCCAACCGGGTCAGTGAGACTGTCAGGAAACTGGCTTATTCTCAGGTGGCTCTTCCAGAGACGCTTGACGTAGGTCGCTGCTTTGGCCAGATCGTTGGGACTCGTGTTCCGGGCATCCGGGTTCACGAGGGTGGCTTTGAGACCTAGGTCGTCCCTCACACTCCTCATCGCACCGGCGAAATCAGCGTCATTGGAGACGACGACCGCCTGCTCATATTCACCTTTGAAGCCATCAATTAGGAGACGGGTGGCGAGATTTACGTCCGATCCCTTCTCCTCCGACTCCTTAACCAAAACATGAGTGGGCAGGCCCGGTACAGGCTGGGCAAGGGGACGACGTTTTACTCCTGAACGGAAGACGCCGTAGTAGACGTCTAAGGCTGGCAATGTGGCGAGGGCTCTCAGGTAAATTAGCTGACGCTGGGCTTGTCCAGGATTGGAAGGACGCGCATCGAGCCGCGCAGTAAAGTAACGGACTGCGTAGATAGTGTCCTGAGGAAAGAGGGTTTCGGCCAGCTTCCGGAGGTCGAGCCACCTGAAAGGAGTGTCCTTGAGAGCTCGGTAATATAGATTGAAGCCATCAATGTAGACGTTGGTGATCAATCTTCGGTGATTACAAAGACAGAGACCGCCTCGTAGGGCGGTCTCGACCCTACCGTCGAATCGATAGGGGTGGTGAAGGGAGAATAACTACTAGACACGTATTTGTCAATGCTTTGTACCAGTCCATCCGCGCTCACAACGGAAAGGGAGCATCTTCGGTATTCCCACAACGATGGATACAAAGACAGAGACCGCCTCGTAGGGCGGTCTCGACCCTACCGGCGAAGCGATAGGGGTGGTAAGGGCAGAATAACTAGCAGACATGAATTTGTCGATGCTTTTACCAATACACCCGCGCCCACAACGGAAGGGGAACTTCGTCGGTATTCCCACGACGATGGATACAAAGACAGAGACCGCCCTTGTGGGCGGTCTCGACCCTACCGGCGAAGCGATAGGGGTGGTAAGGGCAGAATAACTAGCAGACACGAATTTGTCGATGCTTTTACCAGTACATCCGCGCCCACAACGGAAGGGGAACTTCGTCGGTATTCCCGTGACGATAGACCGTGTTGGGCCACTGGTAGCTTCCTGAACGCTAAGGTATACTCGCGGGCGCACGGCCTCGCCGCCACACTATCTTGAGCGAGGGCCAAGGAGAGCTCTATATTAGACGACCGTTTCAGAAACCATCTTAGGCCGAGAGTGGCCATTTTCATCGACGGAAGCAATCTTTATCATGCCATGGAAGAGTCCTGCGGACGAACGGACCTGAACTTCCCGAGGTTCGTGCAGAAATTGCTGCGGGGGCGCAATCTGCTGAGGACCTATTACTACAATGTCCTCCAGGACAGCAGACGCAAGCCGCAGGGATTCGGACAGCAGCAGAAGTTCCTCTCAGTGCTCCACAACACACCTTACCTGGAAGTGAAGTTGGGCCGCGCCGCGATCAGGAAGGGGGTGGCGGTGGAAAAGGGCGTGGATATAATGCTTGCCACAGACATGCTCCAGTTAGCATGGAAAGACCTGTATGACACCGCAGTCGTGGTGAGCGGGGACGCGGACTTCGCCTACGCGGTAAAGACAGTCAAGGACATGGGCAAGTTCGTGGAAGTGGCCTGCTTCGAAGTGAATCAATCGAAAGATCTGGTGGAAATATCAGATTCTATAATTGAGCTTTCACCGGAGTTCTTCGAAGGGATCTGGGCTAACAACTAAAGTCCTGGACCCGGTTTTCTTCTTACTCATGCCGAGAACAGCCCTACTGCAAACCCGGCCCCCAGGCCACCCCGATATCGGGAGCGTCCTGAATGTATCTTGACGGGCTCGAAATAGCTGGCCTGGGCGTGGGAATGGTCTTCCTGGCCCTGGTCGTAATGTTCGGGGCGACGTTGGGCCTGCGTCTGACCATCGGCAAGCTGGGAGCGGTTCGAATCGGGAAAGCGCGGGCCGCCGCGGCCCCAACCGTCACCCCAACTAGAGAGTCCCCGCCTATCTTCACCCCCACCATGCCTGAAGAGGCCCCTCATGCAGAGCGCGCGCCCCGAGACAGGGCAGCGCGGGCCGCGGCCATTGCGGTCGCTCTTTACCTTACCGAGGAGGAAGAGGCCGAAGGCCGGCGCGGCCGGTAGAGCCACACACAAGAGATGCTTGTCGAGGAACTGTTCGAAGGATTTCTAGGCCTCGAATGGCGGGACGTCGTAATGATGCTCGTCGGAGGCGTCCTGATCTACCTCGCCATCAATCACAAGTTCGAGCCCCTGCTCCTGCTGCCTATCGGCCTGGGGGCAATGGTGACGAATCTTCCCCTTGGCGGTGTGACGGGAGAGCACGGGGTGTTCGGGGTGCTGAAGAGCGCCGGTCTGGACAACGAGCTCTTCCCCCTGTTGATGTTCCTGGGTCTCGGGGCCCTGACGGACTTCACCCCACTGCTGCAGCGTCCTTCTACGATGCTGCTTGGCGCCGCGGCTCAGGCCGGCATCTTCGTCAGCCTGATGGCGGCCATAGCCCTGGACTTCTCGTTGAGGGAGGCCGGTTCTATCGCCATCATAGGCTCGGCGGACGGGCCTACTACCATCTTCGTAGCCAGCCAACTCTGCCCCGACACCGAGACCTGCCAGAACGACGTGCTGGGCCCGGTCGTTGTAGCCGCCTACTCCTACATGGCAATGGTGCCCCTGATCCAACCCCCGATAATGAAACTGCTGACGACCAAGGCAGAGCGCAGCATCCTCATGGAGTACACCGACAGAGAGGTGCCAAAGCTCCTGAAAGTCATGTTCCCCATAATGGCGCTGTTAATCGGAGGGCTGCTGGCGCCCAAGGCGGTACCGCTGCTTGGGATGTTCATGTTCGGGAACCTGATGAGGGAGTCAGGAGTGGTGGACAGGCTGTCGAACACAACTCAGAACTCGCTTATAAACATAGTGACTATCTTCCTGGGCCTCGTCATCGGCTCAACGATGACCGGTGATACCTTCCTGGAGCTGGAGACGCTGAAGATACTGGGCATCGGGCTTGGGGCTTTCATAATCGGGACGGCATCGGGGGTGATGTTCGGGAAGCTGATGAAGGCGCTGTCGGGTGGGAAGATCAATCCGCTGATTGGGGCGGCGGGGGTTTCGGCGGTGCCGATGGCTGCTCGGGTCGTGCAGCGGGTCGGACAGAGCGAACGCTCGGACAATTTCCTTCTCATGCATGCGATGGCCCCCAACGTAGCAGGAGTCATCGGCTCGGCGCTGGCCGGAGGGGTAATTCTCTCCCGGGTACCGGCCCTCGCGGGCTAGCGGCCCACATTCCCGGCCCGGGTATCGGAGGTGAAACATGGCCTCGGAACAACTGATTCCAGATCTAATCGGCTATAACGGCAACGTCATAACCGTAGACCCCTACAAGCCTCGGGCCCAGGCCTTCGCCGTAAGGGAAGGCGCTTTCGTCGCGGTGGGAGACAATGATGAAATTAAGGACATGGCGGGCCCCCACACCCGAAAGATGGACTTCGCGGGGAGCACGGTTGTACCCGGCTTCATCGACGCCCACATCCACGTCCTGAGCAGTGGGATACGCCATACCCTGATGGCCGACTGCGCCCTGCCTTCCATAGGCGAGATCCAGGAGGCCATACGCCTAAGGGCGGCGGACACGGCTGCCGGAGACTGGGTGCAGGGGTTCAAGTTCGACGATACGAAAACGGTGGAGAACCGATTCCTCAATCGCCGAGACCTGGACGGCGTCACCGGCCAGCACCCGATACTCGTGGCCCACCGGGCGGGGCACGTCTACTACACCAACAGCAAGGGTCTGGAAGCCCTCGGCATCGACAAGAACTCGCCGGACCCGCCGGGTGGACGCTACGGCCGGGACGAAGCAACCGGAGAGCTTGACGGCGTGTTGTACGAGACGGCAGCCGACCCCATCAGGTTCGAGTTGCTCTCGAAAGTCACGCCTGACGTGCGCCGGGAAGGCCTCAAGACTATTTGCAATATGTTCGCTGCTGCCGGCCTGACCTCGGTGCATGACGCCCTCGTCACCAGCGACGACGTGGCTATCTACCAGGAAGCATGGGAGCGGGGTGAGTTGCCCCTCAGGGTGTACATGCTGGTGCACTACAGGTATTTCGGGGGGTTCAAGGCGTCGGGGTTGAAGACGGGCTTCGGGGATGACCGGCTGCGGCTGGGCGGGATCAAGATGGTTAGCGACGGGGCGATAGCCTCCCGCACGGCCTACCTGTCCAAGCCCTACGAGGGAAGCGACAGCGATTGCGGGATACTGGCTATGGACCCCGACGAACTCGAAGAAAAGGTCAGGGAGGTCCACGACGCGGGCTACCAGGTCTGCGTACACGCCAACGGGGACGCGACCATCGACATGGCGCTGACCGCATACGAGAAGGCGCAAAAGGCAAATCCTCGACAGGACACTCGCCACAGGCTGGAGCATTGCACGCTGGTTAATCCGTCGTTGCTCAACAGGATGAAGGCGTTGGGAGCAGTAGCTACACCCTTCTGCACTTATGTCTACTACCACGGCGAGAAGATGCAGTACTACGGGGAAGAGCGGGTAAAGTGGATGTTCGCTCAGCGGTCGTTCCTGGACTATGGGGTCGTGGCGACGGGAGCGACGGATTACCCGCCCGGACCCTACGAGCCGCTGCTCGGGATACAAAGCTGCGTGACAAGGACCGACATCAACGGCAACGTCTGGGGTGCGAACCAGCGCATAACCGTGGAAGAGGCGTTGAAGATATACACGCTGCATAGCGCCTACGCCTCCTTCGAAGAGAACCTGAAGGGCTCCATCACCGCAGAGAAGCTTGCCGACTTCACCATCCTGGGCCGGGACCCGACCACCGTTGACCCCCACACCATCAAGGACATCCCAATAGAAATGACGGTGGTGGGCGGCGAAACGATCTACGAGGCGTAGGTGGCTGTCATGCCAGCCCATGCCCTTACCCCCGACAAGCTGATCGTCAACGCCAACATCCTCACTGTTGACTCCCACAATCCGCGCGCCGAGGCCCTGGCCATAAAGAACGGCAAGTTCGTGGCCGTTGGTGCGAACAAAGACGTTGATCACCTGGCAGGGCCCGGGACCAAGGTCATCAACCTGGCGGGGAAAACGGTTGTGCCGGGGTTCATTGACGCTCACATCCATGTGATGAGCACGGGGTGCAAACTTGTGTCCCAGATGGTGGACTGCGAGCTGCCGACCATCGGGCTTGTCCAGGAAGAGTTGAGGCTCAAGGCAAGGGAGACTCCGCCCGGCGAGTGGGTCATGGGTTTCAAATACGACGACACCAAAACCCCCGAAGGCCGGATGCCGAGCCGTTGGGAGCTTGACGACGTGAGCCGGGACCACCCAGTGATAGTGACGCACCGCGCGGGGCTGAAGAGCTCGGTCAATGAGAAGGGGCTGGAGGCATTCGGGGTGACGCGGGACTCAGCGGGGCCGATCTCGGGTCCTTACGAGAAAGACCCGGAGTCGGGGGAGCCGAACGGCGTGCTGTACGAGGCAGGAGAGGAGCGAATCCGCTTCTTCCTCATGTCGCAGGTGAGCGCGGAGGAGCGGCGGCAGGGCCTCAAGACGATAACCGGAATGTACGCGGCCGCAGGCCTGACCAGCGTCCACGATGCGATGGTCACCCCCGACGAAGTCAGCGTGTACCAGGACGCGTGGGAGCGGGACGAGCTGCTGCTGCGGGTCTACATGCTGGTGCACGAGAACTATTTCGAGGCGTTTCGGAAGGCGGGAATAAGGACGGGGCTGGGAGACGACAAGCTGAAGTGGGGCGGGATCAAGCTCACAAACGATGGCGGGATAGCCACTCGGACGGCCTATCTGAGCGAGCCATACGTCGGAAGTAACGACCACGGGCTGATGTTGTTCGAACAGGAAGAACTGGACGAAAAGATCCGCCGCATCCACGAGGCCGGTTATCAGGCCTGCGTACACTCAAACGACGACGCAGCCATCGACATGACGCTCCGGGCCTTCGAGCGTGCCCAAGAGGCCACCCCGAGGCAAGACGCAAGGCACCGGATAGAGCACTGCACCGTGATGAATCCCGACCTATTAAGAAGGATAAGGGCACTGGGTGTCGTCCCGACTCCCTTTGGGGCATACGCCTACCAGCACGGTGAGAAGATGGCGTTCTACGGGGAGGAACGGGCAAGGTGGATGTTCGCGCATCGCTCGTTCCTGGACTACGGGATAACGTGCACGGGGGCGTCGGACTTTACGGCCAGCCCCTTCGAACCACTGCTGGGGATACAGTGTTGTGTTACCAGGACGGATAGCGAGGGCCGGGTCTGGGGCCCGAACCAGAGGGTGAGCATCAAGGAAGCGCTGAAGATTTACACGTTGAACGGGGCCTACGCCTCCTTCGAGGAGGGGACAAAGGGCTCGATTACGCCGGGCAAGCTGGCCGACCTGGTAGTCTTGGGCCAGGACCCGAATACCGTAGACCCATTCAGCATAAAGGACATACCGATCGAGATGACGATGGTGGGTGGGGAGTCGGTGTACGAGGGATAGGGCTTTTGGGAGTCAGGCAATTTTTCCTTCAACGGAAGCGTCACAGAATGCTTGATAATGGGACAAGCTCAAACTGAGCTCCCGCTCTGGAAGCTAAGGCGATGGGCCAAGGTTGACAAGATAGCGGGTGACACTAAAATAGGTATTAACCCCCGTTGGGGGATTTCAGATACACTCCCGTTGGGAGAGTTCAACAAGGGCCTCATCCGAGGCCCTTATTTATTTTCGGAGACTAGTAATATTGGATGACGTATACGCTAGCTTTGTGGATGCAGGCTTTTTAAGGGCCGAGGGTGCTAAAGTGCTTGGAAGAAAATCAAATCAGGTGCAATTTGATGCTAAGCAGGTGGTGGAGTGGCTCCGTAAATTGCGCATACCGAATGTTACGGCAGACCAGCTCTCTCCCAAATTGCTTCGCGCTTATTGGTATGACGGGGCATTTGCCCCATCCCATGCCAGATATGAAGACCAACGCATTTATCACGAAACCATTGCCAATGTACCTGGCATACAACTCAGGTTGGGGCAGATGGTTGAACGCCCTTCCAAGCTTAAGGCTCCCATTTATGGGGCTTTGGCAAACACGGCCAATAGTCTTGGCATCGACCCCAAAAGACTCATAAGTGAGTTTGAAAATAACTGGAAGTTCTATCCCACGGTCCAGCAAAAGGGCGTCGACACACTAATAGCCTTGGACATGGTAAGGCTTGCAAGCAGGGGTGCCTTTGAAATGGCAATAATTATCTCCGGCGATAGGGATCTTGCAGAAGTTGTTAGGACCGTTCAAGACTACGGTATCAGTGTGCAAGTAGCGACTCCAAACAAGAGAAGCGTTGCCGGAGAGGTGCTGCAACTCGCTGACGGTGTTGTAGAAATCTCCCCGGAGGAACTTAGAAAAATGTTGCCCGACCGTCCGAGTCCCGGTACATGAACGCATGAGTTGTTAACGTAGTAATTGCGGAGGACTTATACAATGAGTGGCAAACTAGACGGCAAAGTGTGCATCATCACGGGCGGGAGCCTGGGTATCGGGAGCGGGACGGCGAAGGAGTGCGCTCGGGAGGGGGGACGGGTGGCGATAATTGATATTCACGTGGAGGGTGGCGAGAGAACGGTTGCGGCGATTAGGGAAGCAGGCGGCTCAGCTACCTTCATAGGGACAGATGTATCCCAGGCCGCCGAGGTGGAGTCTGCAGTGAAGAGGGTGATCGGAGAATACGGGAAGATCGACGTGTTGGTGAATGCGGCGGCGCTCCAGGTCCAGGCCCCCGTCCTGCCCGAGGTGACGGAAGAGGAATGGGACACGGTGCTGGCCATCAACCTCAAGGGGCCGTTCCTGTGCTGCAAGTACGTGATCCCTGAGATGCTGAAAAAGGGTGGCGGTGCGATAGTAAACGTCTCTTCGTCGGTGGTACTAAGGGGGAGCGCGTTTTCGCTGCCCTATGCAGTGAGCAAGGCGGGTATGATCCAGCTTACAAAGACAACTAACAGCCAGTTCTGCGATAAGGGGATACGTGTAAACAGCGTGATCCCGGGGCTCGTGGACACGCCGGGGGCTCAGGGGGTCGAAGGCAAAGCGGGAATATTCGACGAGGTGGCGGCGGGAATACCCGTGGGCCGACCCGGGCAGCCGGAGGACATCGCCAAGCTTATCGTGTACTTGGCGTCGGATGACGCGGCGTACGTGTCGGGCGCGGCGATGGTTATAGACGGGGGTAGGAACGCTAAATGAGCAGGATAATCGTGCTCGGGGCAGGGACACCGACACCCACGCCCGCCCGCTTCGGCTCGTCCTACGTTGTGGAGATCAACGGACAGCACTTGATGTTCGACTGCGGGCCCGCTGCCACCCACAAGCTCGTGAAGGCCGGGCTCTGGCCGACCCAGATTGACCACTTATTCTTCACGCATCACCATTTCGACCATGACGTCGACTACCCCTGTTTCCTCCTCTGCCGGTGGGACCAGGGCGCAGGCCGGGAAAACCGGCTTAAGGTTTTTGGCCCGACACTGACAGAGTCGATAACCGAGAAGCTGATAGGCGAGTCGGGGGCCTTTGCTCACGATTGGAAGGCGCGGGTGAACCACCCGGTGAGCCAACGGGTCTACGTGAACCGGGGCGGTACACTGCCAAGGAGGCCCCCGGAAGTCGAAGCGCGGGACGTGGGGCCGGGAAAAGTGTGCTCAGGAAGGGATTGGGAAGTCGTTGCTGCGCCGGCGGAGCACGTGCAACCGTGGCTCGACTCCCTAGCCTATCGGCTGGAGTCGGAGTCGGGAAGCATCGTCTTCACGGGAGATACGCAGCCCTGCGATTCGGTAACGGAGCTGGCCTCGGGCGCCGACACCCTGTTGTGCATGTGCTGGGACGATCAGGACGTGATGGACGAAAACGGCGAGCATGTAGGCCAGTGCGGGACCACGGGAGCCGCAAGGATGGCGCGTGACGCGGGAGTTCGCAGGCTGGCGCTGGTGCACATGGGACCCGGGCTTTCGGGGAGCAAGGCAAGGGGCAAGGCGGAGGCGGACGTGCAGGCAGTGTTTCCGGGAGAAGTGATCTTCTCCGACGAGTTGATGTCCATTCCCCTCTAGCCTTGGCAGCTAGGCGGTTGGGGCAAGAGCCTCCACCGCAACGCCCCGGACGTAAATCCCCCTGGTCCTTCTTTCGAGAGTAGTGATGGCTATGAAGGCCAGGAAGCCGCCGCCCGCCACCGACAACACCCACTCGGGCCCGAACCGGTCCCCGAGCGCTCCATTGCCAAAGTTTGCGAAGGACATGATTCCGGCGGCGTGGAGGATGTAAATGCTGGTGACCCGTCCTCGAATGCCGTCCGGTACTATGGATTGGATCAGGATGGACGACAGGATCATGAAACCGGCTTGAGAAGCGCCCATAAAGGCGGTGGCCAACATGGCGAGCGGAAGGTTCGGGGCGAATGCAAGCCCAAGAGGGCTGAGGGCGCTCACGATCCCATTGATGAGAAGAAGCCTGCCCCTTCTGTGAGGCGTTGAGAGGGGAGCTATGACTAAAGAAATCAGAAGCGCTCCTACTCCGACAGTCACGTTCATCATGCTGACGCCGAATGCGTCGGCGCCGAGCTTGGTCTCGGAGATCACGGGTAGCAGGGACTCGAAGGACATGACGAGGGCGCAGTGGAATACAACGAGGGCAAAGACGCGGACCAGTACCGGGTGTCGGTAGGCGTAGATGAATCCCTCAGCCAGGTTCCGCAGGTGGCCCCGGGCGGATTCGATGACGCCGGTAGAACGGGTTTCGATACGTAAGACGAGGAAAATGGCAAGGGCGTAGGCGGCCGAGGCCATCGCAAAGGCCCATCCGATGTCGAGCAGGGCCAATACTGGAGCGATCGCGCCCGGCCCCAGGGCACGGGTCCCATGAAAGGCTGCGTTGATCAGCGCGTAGGCGTTTACAAGGTTTCTTCTCGGAACGAGGTTGGCAGTCAGCGACTCAAGCCCGGCAACCTGGGTAGCCATGGCGCTTCCGGTGACAAAGGCTATCACCACCAGATGCCAAACCTGAACAAGTCCGAGCAACACCAGGCCGGCAGTGCCAATGTGAATGAGTATCTGGAATCCCATGGCCCAGGCCAATAGGTCACGGCGTACCATGCGGTCGGCCAGGAAACCGGCGAACACGGGAACTAGGACATAGGGGATCATGGCGGCGAAAATGACCATGCCGGCAGAGGCGCTAGAATTGTTCTCGGCGAGGTCGTAGGCGAGCCAGCCTCGGGCTACGATCACAGCCCAAGCTCCGGCGTCGGCGCTGAGGGCGGCAAACCAGAGGCGCCGAAAGTCCCGGTGGGCCAGCGCCGGAAGGAATCGGTTCGCGGTTAGTTGCAAGGTTTCATGGTGCGGGGGTGAGGTCTGGGGGCATTATAGACCTTTGGGTAGGGGATTGTAGGCATGGCTACAAACGTGGACCTGCCATCTCTCACAGAGAGAAATGTAGCAGCCTGTGCGGGTTGACATGATATGGTCGGATGGCTAGATTCGTCGGGAGTTTCAGTTGAACCCGTTTTCTAAAAGGCAGTCTTAATGGAGAAAAACTCGGCGGAGGCGGTGGTCATTGGGGCGGGGATTGTGGGCAGCAGCATAACGCACTACCTTTCGGAGAAGGGGATGGGTGTGACGCTGCTGGACAAGGGGTCGATCGCGGGCGGGGCGACGGGCAAGGCCACGGCGGTCATACGTATGCACTACACCAACCCGTGGGACTCGGCAATGGCGAAACTTGGGGGGGACGTTTACTCGAACTGGGGAGACCTGATAGGCGAGGAGAGTGGTTTCGTCAACTCGGGGTTCGTTTTCATTGTAGGGGAAGGGGAGGAGGAGAAGCTTCGGGCCAACGTTGACATCCTCCGGGACGAGGCCGGGATAAACACCTACGCCCTGGACCCCGAATGCCTTCAGGAACTCCTGCCCGAATGGTACGTGGGGGACGTAGGGGCGGCAGCCTATGAGCCCGACAGCGGATACGGCGACCCTCACTCTGCCGCCACGGGCTTCGCGCGGCGGGCACAGGAGTTGGGAGCGGAGGTGTCGCAGGGAGAAGAAGTATTGAGGATTATCGAAGAGGGGGGCCGGGTGACGGGAGTCGAGACTAGCAAGAGGACTATTTCAACGGAGAACGTGGTGTTGGCGGGCGGCGCGTGGTCGAAGGGCTTGGGGGCCGGGGTGGGACTCGACCTGCCAATCAACTGTATGATGCTCTCCGTGGGGGTCTTGAAGAGGCCGCCGGCGCTGCACGGGAATCATCCCGCCTGCATCGATGCGTCGAACGGCATCTATTTCAGGCCCGAGCCTGGAGAGTTGACCCTGCTCGGATTCAGCAGCGTCGTCGACAGGCATGAGTCGCCAGAGAACCTGGACCCCGACAACTATGGTGCGGAGCCCGACATGAGATGGTCTCTGCGGACCAGCCGCAGAATCTCCTCCCGGATACCGGCGATGGAAGATGCCGCATGGGTGAGGTCATGGAGCGGGGTGGACGGGAACACGCCGGACGGACACTTGATTCTGGATAAGGCGCCGGGGATAGAAGGCTTGTATCTGGCGGTGGGGATGAGCGGCACGGGCTTCAAGATCGGGCCGGCGGTGGGGAAGTGCATGTCGGAACTGATCGTGGGCGGGAAGGCATCGAGTGTCGACATCCGGCCCTTCCGTTTGGCTCGCTTTGAAGAAGGAGAGGCGCTGGTGGGCAAGCATGAATACAACTACTATCTGTTCAAGCAGGATGAATGAAGGGGGAGACTGGGAATGAAAGATGTCAGTTTCATAACCGACTATGTAGGAATCCCGACTTTCTACAATGCTCCACAAATTAAGCTGGATGACGTTAAAGAAGGCATGGCGGTGGTCGCAGGGGCGCCCATCGACATGGGAATCCTGTTCATGAGGCCCGGGACACGGTTCGGGCCGAGGAGCATCCGTGAGGCATCACTTATGTATAGGGGTCTCCAGGATGTTGCCTCCGAAAAGACCTCGGTGAACGTGGACACGCACATCGCCCGGCGCTTGAAGCCGCAGATTAACATCGGTGACCTGGGTGACTTCCACGTTAACCCGCAGGACATCATGCAGACTACGGAATCGGTGATTGAGGGTATCGCCGACATAGTGCAGCTGGGAGGGGTGCCGATCCTGTTGGGTGGCGACCACTACCTCGCATACCCGGGTTTCGAAGGCTTTGCCAGGGGCTTGATGGAGCGGGGTGAGAACCCGAAACTCGGCTATGTGCACATAGACACCCACACGGACTTCCGGGACAGGTACGGGGATTTGGGACGGTACAACCACGGCACCTGCGCCCGCCGGATAAGCGAGAACTCCGTGGTGTCGTACAAGAACATGAGCTGGGTGGGGCTGAACGGGACGATAATGGACGCCGACATTTACCGGATGTACAAGAAGCAAGAGTTGAAGATGTCGACGGCCAATGACGTTCGTACGCATGGGATGGAGCACGTGCTTCGGAAGGCGATAGAGGAAGCGGCAGACGGAACCGACGCGGTCTACGTGAGTGTGGACATCGACGTTGTGGACGCATCCCAGGCGCCCGGGACAGGGGCGCCGGTCTTCGAAGGCATTCGGGCGACGGACTTGCTTGATGCGATGTCAATATTGAGCGAATACGAATGCGTGAAGGCGATTGACCTTTGCGAGGTGTCCCCGCCTATCGACTCGAACGGCAGGACAGCCTACCTGGCGGCCAGTTCCCTAATCGGATTTCTGGGCAATTACCTGTTCGACGTGGTGGACCTGGACAACTAGGTAGAGAGGCGAACGTACTGGTCGACGACCGGGCTCGACATTAACTAGGAGACATGACGTGAAAGATATTGGATTTATTACCACGTACGTCGGGATCCCGACTTTCTACAACGCTCCGCATATCGGTTTGGAGGACGTGAAAGAGGGGATGGCGGTGGTGGTGGGAGCGCCAATCGACAACGGCATACTGTTCCCAAGGCTCGGGGCCCGGTTCGGCCCGAGGAGCATCCGTGAGGCATCCCTTATGTACAGGGGTCTCCAGGACGTCGCCTCCGAAAAGACCTCGGTGAACGTGGACACGCACATCGCCAGGCGCCTGAAGCCACAGATTAACCTGGGTGACCTGGGTGACTTCCACGTTAACCCGCAGGACATCATGCAGACTACGGAATCGGTGATCGAGGGTATGTCCGACATCGTGAAACTGGGAGGGGTCCCGATCCTGCTGGGTGGCGACCACTACCTGGCATACCCGGGTTTCGAGGGGTTTGCGCGGGGGCTGATGGAGAGGGGTGAGAACCCCAAGTTGGGGTACGTGCACATAGACAGTCACACCGACTTCCGGGACGGGTACGGGGACTTGGGACGGTACAACCACGGCACTTGCGCCCGGAGAATCAGCGAAAACTCCGTGGTGTCTTACAAGAACATGAGCTGGGTCGGGCTGAACGGCAGCGTGATGGACGCCGACATTTACCGGATGTACAAGAAGCAAGAGTTGAAGATGTCCACGGCGAAGGATGTTCGAACCAACGGGATGGAGCACGTGCTTAGGCAGGCGATCGAGGCGGCGGCGGACGGGACGGACGCGGTCTACGTCAGCGTGGACATCGACGTTGTCGACGCGTCCCATGCGCCCGGGACCGGAGTGCCGGTCTTCGAGGGCATCGGGGCAAGGGACTTCCTGGACGCAATGGCGATAGTGAGCGAGTACGACTGCATCAAAGCGCTGGACCTGTGCGAGGTGGCCCCTCCCCTCGACCCGACCGGCAATACACCGTACCTGGCAGTCAATGGCCTCCTCGGCTTCCTGGGCGACTATCTGTACGACGTGGTTGATTTGGACAGCTAAGTTAGGGGAAGATTCCACTTCTCACTCGCAGCATGGTGTAAATGCAAATGTTTGATCTGCTGATTTCTGGCGGACGAGTCATTGACGGCACGGGGCAGACCTGGTTCCGCGCCGACGTGGGCGTGACCGGGGACACGGTGACCGTCATCCGGGGGGAGGCTCCGGGAGTTCAGGCCGCGCGCACCATCGACGCCACGGGCTGTGTCGTTAGTCCAGGCTTTATCGACATGCACTCCCACTCCGACCTCGCTCTCCTGAATAATCCCAGGCACGAGGCCAAGCTCGCCCAAGGCGTCACCACCGACGCCCTCGGCCAGGACGGCCTGTCATACGCCCCGTCTTCTCCGGAAAAACTTGACCAGCTACTCTGGTACCTGGCCGCGGTCAACGGCAAGCCCCCGCCCGGCATCCGTTGGGGTTCCGTAAAGGAGTTCCTGGACCTCTTTGACGAGAGAGCCGCCTGCAACGTCGTCTACTTCGTGCCCCACGCCGCCGTCCGGGTCGAGGCGATGGGCTGGGAGCAGCGCCTCCCGACCGATGACGAGCTTTCCCAAATGAACTCTCTAGTCGAGCAGGGAATGAAGGACGGCGCATTCGGCTTCTCCACCGGCCTCACCTACGTCCCCGGCGCCTACAGCGACACGCATGAGCTGACGGAAATCTGCAAAAGTCTCCGGGCATACGGCGGCACCTACATCACCCACTGCCGCTACCACCGCGGCGACGGTCTCCTGGACCCCTTCCGGGAGGCGATAGACATAGGCGCCGAGGCTGGGGTCTCGGTCCAGATATCCCACTTCCACAGCCCCCTGGACGGCATGGGCGAGCGAATGATCGGACTCATAGACGAGGGCCGCAACCGGGGTGTGGACGTCACCTTCGACCAGTACCCCTATCCCGCTGCCAGCACCCTATTACTCTCCCTGGTCCCGGCTTGGGTCCACGCCGGCGGGCCTTCCAACTTCATGGCCCGAATCAACGACCCCGGAGTCCGCGAACAGATCGCCGACAGCGTCAACCCCCAGTGGGGCGGCGACATGAGCGATTACGTTTTCAGCCAGATCGGCTCCGACAAGAACAAGGAGTGGGAGGGCCGGTCCCTCGAAGACTTGGCTCGGGCCTGGGACAAGTCCATCGTCAACACCGTGTGCGACCTGCTAATTGAGGAGAACCTGGACGTCGCTTTCGTAGCCCGCACCGGCAACCCCGACAACATACGCACCATCCTCCAGCATCCTGCGCACATGGTTGGGAGCGATGGCCTGCTCACAGGCAACAAGCCCAATCCCCGGACCTACGGAACCTTCCCCTACCTGCTTGGTCAACTGGCCCGTGACGAGGGTGTGGTTTCCCTCGAAGAAGCCGTGCGGAAGATGACATCCATCCCGGCGCAGAGGCTCGGGCTTTCGGACCGTGGGATTCTCCGCAATGGCATGAAAGCCGACATCGTGGTCTTCAACCCCGACACCGTACAGGCCACCGCCACCTTCGAAGAGCCGGAACAACTGCCCATCGGCATCTACTACGTTGTCGTCAATGGCAAGCTGGTCATCGACCGGGGAGAGCACACGGGAGCGCTGCCGGGTCGGGCCCTACGCCACTAGCAGCCCTTTCGGTTGACGGCCTTCAAGTGGTGGATTTACCCTAGTCCAAGGTCCACTTGTACTGACCCTAAAGGGGGCGCTCGGATGACTCAGCAAGTCTTCGACATGGAAAAGTTCCAGGAGCAGGGCTATCTCGTGGCCCGGGACGTGCTGGACCCCGAGGTAGACCTCGCCCCCGTATTCACCGAGTACGAAGAGCTGCTCGACCGTCTCTCTCGCATGTGGCTCCAAAGGGGCACGATCTCCAACACATACGAGGGTCTGCCGTTCAACGAACGGCTCGTCCAGATAGCCATTGCCACCCGTGGCAACTACTACCCATACGTCGACATTTCCTTCACCCAGACCGACGTCGAAGAGCGCATGCCGGTCCACTCGGGCCCCGCAGTATTCAACTTACTCAGAAGTCCCCGCATGCTGGATGCTGTCGAGCAGTTCATCGGCCCCGAGATATATTGCAACCCCGTTCAGCATGTCCGTATCAAGCCACCCGAGAGCGCCCTCCCGGAAGACATGCTTAGCGACTCGTCCGTCGGGTACACCGCCTGGCACCAGGACCAGGGCGTCATAATCCCCGATGCCGATGAATCTGACATTCTCACTGTCTGGCTCCCGGTCATAGAGGCTACGGAGGAGAACGGCTGCATGGCGGTAGTGCCGGGAAGCCACAGGGCGGGGCTCGTGCCTCACTGCCCTCCCAAACCGAGCGTGAAGCACGTGCACATCTTGGAGGAGCGTCTCGGCGGGGATGCTATACCCGTGCCTCTGAAGCCCGGCGACGTTCTGTTCATGCACAAGCTGACCATGCACTGCTCCCTGCCCAACCGCAGCAACGACATACGTTGGAGCTTCGACCTCCGGTACAACCCCATCGGCCAGGCCACGGGTCGGCCCTGGTTCCCCGGTTTCGTCGCCCGCAGCAAGGCCGACCCCGAGTCCGTTCTCTCCGACCCGGACGAGTGGGCAACTCTTTGGGAACGTGCCGGCGAGGTCCTGGCCAAGAGCCCGACCCCCGCCTACAACCGCTGGAGAGCCGGCGACCCCCTCTGCGCCTAGCCCCTCTCTAATCGAAAGATGGGCGGGCCGTTCAAGACCTCTGCTGACAGGCCGGGCCGCTCGTGCTGAGCTGGTCGAGGTATAAGCGGCGGTCACAGGAGCCCCGACTGTGACATGAGCCTATTGCCCCAACCCCGCCCAACCCCTCTATAATGTTCCATGCCCTCCCTTTTCCCCATTACTGGACCCTCCGCCCAGGGAGGGCGCGGAAAATTTTCTTCCGGATCAATCAAACAGGCACGGTTTTTCGATTGAGTCAATCAAAAACGCCGCTTTTGGCAGGTTGAAAGCCCCATCGACATGAGCTGAAACCATTACGGGTCGCTAATCAACGGAAGAGTTCAAGGGTAAGGGTAGAGAGTCGGTGATGCTGTACACTATGGGGCATCAGTCCCGACACTAAATCGGAGGTCATATTTCATGCGAGAAGTAGCCATTGTCAGCCCCGTTCGCACACCCGTCGGAAGGTTCGGGGGAACCCTAAAAGACATACCTGCAGAGGACTTGGGGACCCTGGTGATCAGGGAGGTGGTAGCCAGGTCGGGAGTTGACCCCGAGAGGATAGACGAGGTCGTGCTGGGCCACGGGTACCCGAGCGGCGAGAACCCGGCTATCGGCAGGCTGTGCGCCATGAAAGCCGACCTGCCACTACAGGTAACGGGCTACCAGCTTGACCGAAGGTGCTCGTCGGGGCTCCAGGCCATCCTCAACGCCTCGATGCTGGTGCAGACGGAAAACGCCGACGTAGTGATCGCAGGCGGTGTGGAGAGCATGAGCGGCGTGGAGTACTACACCACCAAGGCTCGGTGGGGCGGACGCCTGGGTTCTATGACCCTCCACGACCGGCTGGTGAGAAGCAGGGAAGCGTCATCGCCGGAGGAGAGGTTCGGCTACATTGCAGGGATGATCGAGACGGCGGAGAACGTCGCTAAATACTATGAGATCTCCAGGGAACAGCAGGACGAGTACTCGCTTCGGAGTCATCAACGGGCGGTGGCTGCGTCGGAGGCCGGGAAGTTCAAGGACGAGATCGTCCCGGTGTCCGTGCCCCAGCGCCGAGGCCCACCCGTGATGTTCGAGTCGGACGAGGGGCCCCGCAAAGACACCTCGATGGAAACCCTGGGCAAGCTGAGACCTATGATGAAGGATGGATCGGTGACGGCGGGCAACTCCAGCTCACAGAACGACGCCGCGTCGGTTTGCCTTGTAGTTGCTGTGGACAAGCTGGACGAGTTGGGTCTGGAGCCGATGGCTTACCTGAAGGGTTGGGCGTCGGCGGGGGTGCATCCGGCCTACATGGGGGTCGGGCCCGTGCCTGCAGTCAACAAGCTATTTGCCAAGACCGGATACAGGTGGCGCGACATCGACTTGGTCGAGTTGAACGAAGCATTTGCGTCCCAGGTGCTCTCGGTGTTGCATCAATGGCAAGCCCCGAGAGACGACATCGAAGAGATAATGAACGTCAACGGCTCAGGCATATCCCTCGGTCACCCCATAGCAGCCACCGGGGCCCGGATTCTCGCAACGATGCTGCATGAGATGAAGCGTCGGGGGGCGAAGCTCGGGTTGGAGACGATGTGCGTGGGCGGGGGGCAGGGGGTGGCAGCGCTGTTCGAGTTGGCGGCCTAGCGGATGAACGGCATCCATGACATGGGTGGCATGCACGGATTTGGCCCCGTGCCCATCGAGACGGATGAGCCGGTCTTTCACGAGCCGTGGGAGGGTCGGGTATACGCTATGGCCATCGCTGCGGGGCAGAAACGGCTCATGGCCCCCGGAGGACTGAGGCCGTTCATTGAGGAACTGGAGCCGGCGCGTTACCTGAGGTCAAGCTACTATGAAAGGTGGATGGGGGCGCTGGAAGATGCCCTTATCAGGAAGGGCGTCACCACCAGGGAGGAGCTTGACCGCCGTACGGCGCATTTCGAGGAGCACCCGGAGTCTACACCCGAGCGCCGGGAAGACCCCGAGCAAGCTTCCACTATGGCGGCGGCCATTTACAGGCACAGATCGCCGCAACGGGAGACCGAGGCGGAGCCCAGATTCAGGGTCGGGGACCGGGTGCGGGCACGCACCATCAACCCGCAGGGCCATACGCGTTTGCCGAGGTACATTCGGGGAAGATCGGGTGTCGTGACCCGGCTGCACGGAGTGCACAGCTTCGACGACACCAAGGCGCAGGGGCTCGGCCCACAGCCTCAGCACATCTATAACGTCAGGTTCGAGGCGCGGGAGCTGTGGGGCGAAGAGGCATCGGATACGGAATCGGTTTATATCGACATGTGGGACAGCTATTTGGACTCAGAGGACTAGGCAATGAGCGAACACCACGACGATCATGACCACGAACACGAGGCGGAGTCCTATGCTTCGCTGCGGACCAAGGCCCTGGAATCCCTGCTTGTGGAGAAGGGCTACGTCACCACGGACGCCATCGACGCGCTGGTAAAGACCTACGAAGAGGATATAGGGCCCATGAACGGAGCCAGGGTCGTGGCCCGGGCCTGGGTAGACTCGGATTACAAGAAGCGCCTGTTGGAAGACGGTACCCAGGCGATTGCGGAGCTGGGCTATCAGGGTGCAGAGGGCTCGGAGATAGTGGTTTTGGAGAACACGGCGGAGGTGCATAACGCTGTGGTGTGCACGCTGTGCTCATGCTACCCGTGGCCCGTGCTCGGCCTTCCGCCGACGTGGTACAAGTCCTTCGCCTACCGGTCTCGGATGGTCATTGAGCCGCGAGAAGTGCTGAGAGAGTTCGGGTTGGATGTAGAGGAGTCGATCGAGGTACGGGTCTGGGACAGCAACGCCGAGATCAGATACATGGTGCTGTCGGAGCGGCCGTCCGGGACAGAGGGGATGGGCGAGGACGAATTGGCCGAGCTGGTTACCCGGGACTCCATGGTCGGCGTGGCCAAGGCGCGGATGCCGGAGGCGGTGGGGAGGGGTTAGCAAGTCGGAACCAGTATCGGGCGAGGGACCTGGGGCAGCCGGAGATTTTTGCTAACATACTTGACCGGTAGGGGTAAGTAACATGGCTATCATAGAAAAAGAGATCATCGCCTACGAAATGATGCGCGACGACCTGGAAGCGAATCACAAGGGCGAATGGGTATTGGTCCATGACCAGAAGTTGATTGGCACCTACGAGACCTTTCAGAAGGCAGCAGCTGTGGCGAGGAAGCGGTTTGGCCGGGGCCCGTACCTGTTAAAGAGAATAGGCGAAGGGCCTTTGCGCCTCTCATCACGCATCATGTACGGGATCCGGTGATGCCATCTATAGAATGCGGGTTTCCCAATGAGCCCGACCGTTTAGCTTACGAAGGCCCATGCGTCTGGGTGCAGGTTGGATTTGATCCAAACTACACCCCCGAAGAAGACGTGCTGTCAGGCTTCTCTGAACGCCAATACCTGGCTCTTATAGATACAGGAGCTACCGAGAGCTGTGTTGATGCCACACTAGCGAGAGCATTAGAGTTGCCGATTGTGGACAGTAGGGCGATTGTCGGGATACACGGCCCTCAACTTACTGAATCACATCAAGCTCAGTTGCACATACCAAGCCTGGGAGTCACATTTGACGGGCTGTTTGCAGGTATTCCCTTGCGTTCCAGTGGAACGCCCTTTTTTGCCTTGCTAGGCAGGGATTTCCTCGGCATGTTGACTATGGAATACAACGGCGCAACGGGATCCGTAACAGTCTCACCAAGCGAGATTGCGCAACTATAAAATGGAGAAATTCACAAACAGTAAAATCTCGGGGATGGGTGGAGAGGCGGCGCTGCCGCGGAAGAACGGCGAGTTGGTATTCGAGATGCCGTGGGAAAGCCGTGTCTTCGGGTTGGCCGTCAGCCTGAGCGATGCAGGTGTGGTGGAGTGGCCTGAGTTCAGGGAAGCCCTGGTCGCGGCGATCAAGGAGTCGGAGCGGGACAAGGACGGGTGTTCCTACTACCAGCAGTGGCTCTCGGCGCTGGAAAAGGTTGCCCTGGAGAAGGGACTCGTGACGGAGGAGAGCATGGACGGGCGGATGCGGTGGCTGGAATTGGAATCGAGGCACGGGCACGATTAGAAGGGTTTCGGGGCCTCGGTTCAATTGAGTAGCGGATTCACATATAATCCCCCCGACCCCCAGCAACTTGAGCTAAACACGTAGATATAAGTGAGGTAGAGCGGATGCTGTTCGGCAGCGTCTTCATGTTCAGGGACCCGGGCCTATCCACTCCGTACGATCAACTCGTGAGGGAGATGAGGGAGTATGTGCTGCTGATGGAGGAGTTGGGTTTCGACTACCTCTGGCTCGGGGAGCACCACCTGGGCCTGGAGGGGTTCGGCAACTCTCCCAACCCGCTGTTGGTCGCCGCGGACATGGCGAGCAGGACGAAGAACCTGAGGTTCGGGTTCGCCTGCCTGGTCCCGACACTGTGGCATCCGCTGAGACTGGCCGAAGACATAGCCACGCTGGACCACCTCACGGAAGGCCGGATAGAGATCGGGTTTGGCCGGGGGCCTTGGCCCCGGGACACGGTGCCCTTCCACCCCAACGCAGACCCGAGAGACGAGGCCACGTCTCGGCAGCTGATGCGGGAGAACATCGAGATTCTGGTCAAGGCCTGGACGGAGGACGTGTTCTCGCACCAGGGCGAGAACTGGACTCTGCCCCCGCCGGAGATACCGTGGAACACCCCCTTCGCACCACCCGACCCCAAGGCGACTAAGGACGGGATAATTACGAAGCTGGCCGTTTACCCGAAGCCGTACCAGAAGCCTTACCCGCAATTATGGGGTACGGTATCATCGCCAAACTCGCTGAAGCAGACGGCGGAATTGGGATTCAACGCGGTGACGTGGAGGCCCTCGGTTCTGCAGATCCGGGAGTGGTGCGAGATCTACGCCTCCATCCGGTCGGAGAGGGAGGGTAGGCCGTTTGGGTTGGGAGAGGGGTGGGCGGTACAAAGGAACACCTACGTTGCGGACTCAATGGAGGAGGCGAAGGACGACGCAGAAGTGGCGTTCCTTAGCGCTCACGGCTTTGTGAGCAGCTTCCACACCGACGTTACACAGTCTCTGCGGTTCTACTTGAACCCGGGTGAAAAACCGACGCCCGACATGAAGCTGGACTGGGACTTTCTGAATGACCGCCAGTTCCTCGCCGGTCCGCCAGACCACGTCGCCGAGAAGGTGCACGAGCTTCAAGAGGTCTGCGGCGTGAATCACCTGCTGACCAACTTCCCTGGCGGCGGCGGGATACCCCATCACAAGGTCTTGCGCTCTCTCGAACTGTTCGGCACAAAAGTCATGCCACAGTTCAGGAAAGAGTCCAAACCGACACCGAGGGCGGCGGGGTAGAGCTTAGTAAGAACACTTTCGCTCCAAAAGTACGAGGTTCCAATTGCTCCCCAGACGAAGCAAAGTAGAGCACACGCGGGCCACATCTCTAACAGGCGAGACTAACGTCGCCGTTCCTATGCGTGACGGCACCGTACTCCGGGCGGACGTGTACCGTCCGAGCGGACCGGGAAAGTGGCCCGTGCTCCTGTCCCGGATCCCTTACGGAAAGCACAAGCCCCGATACCGGACACTGCACTTGGACGTGGTGAGAGCGGCGGCTCGCGGGTATGCGGTGGTGATACAGGACGTGAGGGGCAGACATGCCTCGGAGGGGGAATGGTACCCGTTCAGGTTCGATGGTCAGGACGGATTCGACACCGTGGAATGGTGCGCTTCCCAGCCGTGGAGCGACGGGAACGTGGGTATGTTTGGGATGTCGTACCACGGAGCCACGCAATGGCTGGCCGCCGCCGAGTCCCCGCCATCCCTCAAGGCAATTGCACCCGGCTTGACCTCGGCCGACCTCTACGACAGCTGGACGTACCTGGGCGGAGCGTTCGGGTTGTGGTGGACGGGGCACTGGTCGGCTGGCTTCGTGCTGGACAACCTCGCAGATACGCCCCCCGAGCTGGAAGATGCCGTCGCCGAGACGCGCAAATGGGCCCGCGAACCCATGGCTTTGTCGAGCCACCTGCCCATTAGGGACATGCCCGGCCTGAAGAAAGTCGCAGGCTACTACTACGACTGGATGGACCATCCGACATACGACGATTATTGGAAAAAGATCGGGGCGTGGGACCGGCTAGCCAACGTTCAGGTGCCTGTACTGAGCATCGGCGGGTACTTCGACAGCTTCATCAGGGGTACTCTGCGCTCCTACGGTTGGTTGAAGGAAAATGGGTCGACTGATGCTGCACGAGAGCAGCAGCACATGGTCCTGGGCCCGTGGATACACAGCCATCTACTTCCCGCCAACGCAGGACAGAGGTATTTCGGGGGCGGGGCGTCGGGAGATGGAATCGACTATCACGGGATGGTTCTGGCGTGGTACGACCACTGGCTGAAGGGAGAGGACAACGGGGTTACCGCCGATCCGCGGGCCTACTATTTCACGATGGGCGACAACCAATGGCAGGAGGCCGAGTCCTGGCCTCCCACAGCTCGGGACACGTCCTTCTTCCTCCGCAGCGGGGGCCGAGCCAACAGCCGGCACGGCGACGGGTCACTCAGCCTCGAACCGCCCAAAGAACGAGAGCACGGCGATTCCTACCTGCACAATCCACTGAACCCTGTCCCGACAGTCGGTGGGCCATACGTCCGCGGGATACCGGGCTTCGTTGAGGCGGGGTCGATAGAGCAAACGGCCGCCGAGGCTCGGGAGGACGTGCTGGTCTACACCTCCGCTCCGATGGAGAATCGGCTGGAAGTGACGGGCCAGGTGCAGCTAGTCTTGTGGGCGGCATCGTCGGCGCGGGACACGGACTGGGCAGTCACAATTAGCGTAGTCGAGCCGAGCGGCGCATCCTACAACGTATGTGAAGGGATATTGAGGGCGTCGTTCCGGCAATCGCTGGAAGCGCCTTCCCCGATAGAACCTGGCAAGACCTACGAGTACACGATGGACCTGGGCCCAACCTCCATAGCATTCCATCCGGGGCAGTCGATACGGCTGCGGATTGCATCCAGCAACTTCCCAGCTTTTGCAAGAAACCTCGGGTCGGGAAGCCAGGCGCATATGGCGTCGGAGGCTGATGCAGTCACAGCAGTGCAGACTGTACTACACAATGCGGCGCACCCTTCACGGCTCGTGCTGCCTGTCGTCGAATCTTAGGCCCGCAAGCGTAGCCCTAGGGGGGAACAGCCGATGAAGGCAGATTTCAGTGTAGGCATGGGCCGGAACTTGGCCATCGCAGAGGTGGCATCCCACTCGAAGCTGGCGGAAGACTGCGGCTTCTCCCACCTGACCATGATCGACTCCCAGAACCTTTCCCGGGACGTGTACTCGATGATGACCCTAGCGGCGCTCAACACGCACCGCATCAAGATCGGGCACGGAGTAACTAACCCGTTCACGCGGCACCCATCGGTGACGGCGACTGCGTCGGCGACTATAAACGAGGTGTCGGGCGGCAGGGCGTTCGTGGGGATCGGGGCTGGGTTCAGTTCGGTGATGACTATGGGCATGAACGCCAGAACCATGCAGGAGTTCCGAGAGACCGTGCAGTTCATAAAGGACTACACAGCGGGCCGGGAAGTGGAGTATCACGGATCGAAGATGCACTCGGAATGGATACGTCGGCCCGTGCCTGTCTACATGGCATCCATAGGGTTACGCTCGCTGAGGATGGCGGGCGAATTGGCAGATGGGGTCATGCTCGGGGGAGTCCACCCGGAGATGATGAAGTGGAACATGGAGCAGATCGCCCGTGGCGCGGAATCCGTAGGTCGGGACCCGGGGGAGATAGACATCTGGGCGAGGACGGAGATCCTGGTGGCCGATTCTAAGGAAGAGGCGCGCCGGGAGGTGGCATCCTACGCTATGAGCTGGGCCTGCAGTTTCTACGGAGCGCTGTTCCGTCGGAATGCCCCCGAGATAGAGGACCTGCGCCAGCGTATCGAGCGGGCGGAGCCGGGTCTTATAGACGAAATGCGGATTGCCTACGAAGCCTTCGACCCGTACCAGCACGAGAAAACGGATGCCGACCACGCCAAGCTAGCATCCCAAAGACTGATCGACTTCTACTTGATGCCCGGCACCCCCGACGATATCGGGGAACAGATATCAGGGGTGCTCCCTCTGGGGGTCAACAACATCTCCACGGTGCTATTCACCATCATCGACAAGAAGGGGATGATGAGGCGGATCAACCGGGAGATTATGCCGATGTTTAGCGACTAAGAGCCGCTTGCGCGCCTTGGCTCAGCGCCGGACTTACCACGCTTCTACGTTTGGGCCCATTCAGGGTCTGCGGACGTCACGAGGCTTGGAATGATGAAGCGGAAGTCGCAGACTTTGTCTCCTCGGGTCTTCACCTTTGCCCATCCAACCATTCCATCGGGGTGAAAACCTTCTACCAGTCCTCTGTGGACTTCCATGTCGTAGATGTACCCGAAGGACAGGCCGCGCTGGCCCTCTTCGGCCCAGACCTCGGCGCAGGGGCAGTAGGTGCAGGTGGTATGCATGACTCCGGGCGAGATATGATTGGAGCCGCGGAACACGAAGGCCGTTGAGTTGGGGTCCCGACGCTGGATGATTTCGCTCCATGACTCGAAGTTGAGGGGCATTTCAGCGGCCAGGGCTTCTGCCTTCATACCCTCTGCCCGCTCGAAGCCGAAATCGTAGAGGGACTTCCGCATGATCTCCTCACCCGAGGCGGCGAATCGGGCCTCAAGAGCCCGGGCCACGTACATGCCGAGGGCGCCGAAAACGCCGAAGGTGCGGCGGGAGAAGCGAATGGAATCGGCTGTTTTTGCGAGGGGGTCTGAAGGCGGGACGTCGGAGGCGTTTGAGATATCGCCGGAATAGGTGAAGGTTATGGTGAGAGGTCCGGAGGCGTCGGCGGGGATGTCAGAGTGGGAAACCGACATCTGCTCGTCGAACCCCTGGGCGATGCCCTGGAGGGTGTTGGTCCAGTAGGAGGCTAGAATCTCGCCTCCTTCGTGATCGGCAAAGTAGTCGCTGCCGGGGACACTGGGAAGGGTTACGGTAACCTCTGCGGGCCCACCCTGGACCTCGACCACGGAGTCGGGGTGGGCGAAGGCCAGGTCGGATACGTCCCAGGCCCTGAGGAGGGACAGGGCGTCGTTGCCTGAGGCTAGGGTGGCGGGATTTTGCCGCATGGACTCGCCGCGGTAATGGCCGCAGAGCCGGAATCCTTCTGCCAAGGCACGCAGGCCCGCATCGCCGATCCGGGACCCGGTGTGTCGACCCAGGTGTCTAAGGAGCATCCAGTAATATTCGTCGATGATCTTCAGGGAGGCGATACGCTGGTCTCGGGAGTCAGCCGCGTTGGCGGTCATGGCAATCTCCTTGTGAACTATGCCGACGGAAAGGACGCAGGGGCAGCTTAGGCTACCACTGTACGAACATGGGCATGATTACGTGGACGTAGCTGACACCCTCGGAGGGGGAGAGGGGCCTGAGGACGCCCGGGCTGGAAGGGCTGGAAGTTTCCAAGGCGACCATACCGTGGCCCAGGACGCCAAGGACCTCTGTAAGATACTTGCTGTTGAAGGCGATCTTCGCAGGGTCACCCTCGATGGTGGCGGTGACCTCGCCCTGGTTGTCGCCGACTTCCTCGGAGCGTGCGGAGACGGACAGACCACCGATACCGTCCTCTTCGCCTTCCGAGGTCTGCAAGCGGACTATGCCACTGCCGTCCCGGGCGAAGATCGATGCGGCGCGCGTGGCCCTGGCGAACTCTCCCACGTCAACTGTGGTCTTGGAAACATGCTCCTTGGGGACCAGTTGGCTGTAATTGGGGAAGGTGCCCTGGATGAGTTGTGAAACTACGGCTGCAGTCTCGAACTGGAATAGAACCTGGGTCTTGCCTTCGTTAACCTTGATCTTGACGGGGTAGTCCTTGCCGGATGCGAGGCGGCTCACTTCCTGGAGGGACTTGGCAGGCACGATGATCGCGCTGCTTTCGGGGACCTCGTCGGCGAGTTTGGTCTCGTGGACGGCCAGGCGAAAGCCGTCGGCGGCTGCAAGAACGAGTCCACCGTCCTTGATCTCGATCTGTACGCCCGTCAGGACAGGGCGAGAATCCTCAGTGGCAGCGGCAAAGGCGACCCCATCGATAGCCTGCTTTAGGAGTTCAGTGCCTATGTTAACCTCGAAGCCGTCTTCGACGGTGGGGGTGGGGGGGAACTCCTCGGGGTCCGTGCCTGCGATGTTGGCCTGGAAGCGGGCGCACGTGACTTTGAGGCTCTTGCCACCGGGTGCGCCGGTAAGGTGGACCTCCTCGGAAGGGAGAGACCCGACGAACTCGCCGAGAAGACGAGCGGGTACGGTCACGACCCCTTCTTCCTCAACCTTGGCGCCGATCCAGGTGGTTATAGTAAGTTCAAGGTTGGTGGCCGAGAGCCTGAGTCGGCCGGCGTCGGTGGAGATAAGAACGTTGCTCGTTATTGGCAGGGGCGTGCGGGAGGCTACGGCACGACCAACGTCCGCAAGTGCGGCATTCAAATTCTCTTGGAGGCAGATAACCTTCATCTATGGTTTCCTAAGTAGGGCAATTTGGAGAAAGTATACATCAGGGCCGAAAAACGGCTCAAGGGGCGAGTTATGCAAAAGGGGCCTCTCGCGGTGCGAGAGGCCCCTTTTGCAACGGTCTTAAACGGGACCTATAGGCCGTGGGAGAGGCGTATTACGAGGATGAATAGGCCCAGCGCCAAGATGCCGGCCAGGATGGTCAGCTTGTGGTCTTCAAGGATCCCCTTGAAGGGACGCAGAAACGGCATCATGATCGCCGAATACGGGCCCTCAAAGGGCTGCATGATCAACTCTACCAGCTTGAAGATTGGGCTGAGGAGGGGAACTAAGACCGCCTCATAGAGGCTAAGGATCGGTTTTAACAACATGTCCATAAGTCGACTCCTAGATTGGGGTTGTCCAATGAACGCCTATGCTAGCTCCAAAGGGCCCCTAAGTGACCCGAGGCGATCATGAAGAAGAGCATCGGGATGGAGAGCAGGGTGTTGGTGCGGGACGCCAGGAGAGCTGTTCCACCCCAGGAAGGGTCGGGAGCGGGGGCGTCCGGGTTCGCCGCCTTTGCCGCAGTAGCGGCGATGATCTTCTTCTGGTTGGGCCAGATGATGAGCCAGACGTTAAGGAACATGAAAGTGCCAAGACCTGCGCCAACCATGATGGAGTTGAAAGGAGCAGAGCCGACATAACCATCCCATCCTATTTGCACCCCACGGGATACTATCCACGCGGTGCCTCCCAGCATTGTGATGAGGGCAGACCAGCGGAACCACCACAGGGCAGTCGGGACCAGGTTAACGATGGCGTTGCTCCTGGCGCCCGCCTCCATATTCTTGAACGAGGGAACCTGGACGAAGTTGAAGTAGTATAGGAGCCCGATCCACGTGATCCCTGCGATGACGTGAACCCAGCGCAGGGAACCCATGTAGTATTCCCAAGCCATAGTGTCCTCCGGTGTTTCTAGTTATTTCCGAGAACCGAGGTAATGGCAACCGCCTATCCAAGGTACTCAGATCCGCCAAATGAACCAACGGTGTTCTGACTCTTGCGTCTCCCCCTTTCCTGAGACTTTCCGGCGTCCGCCCGGACGCCGAAACAGGGCCGATAGGGGGAATATACTACAAAGGGGCGTCTATTCCAAGGGGTGGGGGAGTGCACGACGGCAAGGGATGCTCAGCCTTCCAGCAGGGCGATGAAGTCTTCTCTGGGCGGGGAAAAGATGTCCAGCGCCAGGGCCTTGCCAGAAGTTGCGACGGCCCGGTGCACGACACCCGAGGGGACTAAGTAAGCGTCGCCCTGTTTAACCATGCGCGCCTCGCCGTCTATGGTGAGCTCGAACTCACCTTCGAGGCACATGCCGGCCTGCTCGTTGGGGTGGGTGTGGTTCGGGACCTCGGCGCCGGGCTCCAGGGTGATGAACACCATCATCACTTTGTCACCCCAAAGGGGTTGTATGTGAGCGCCGTGGGAAATCTCCTTGCTCTTCAGGGCCTTGGGGTCGTAGAAGGGCATTTCTGTTCTCCTTGGCTGTGATATAAGTCCGAACGGCAGGGGACATGTTACCACTGCGTGGAATGTATAATGGCCGGACAGCAAGCATTTGGGGGAGGGGCAATGAAGGCTCAACGAATAATCTCGACCATCGATTCGCACACTGCAGGGGAACGGACGCGGATGATTACGGGGGGCGTGCCGAACATCCCAGGTTCGAGCATGGCGGAAAAGAAGAGCTATTTCATTGAGCGCCTGGACTCGGTGAGGAAAGTGTTGACGCTAGAGCCTCGGGGGGACGCCGAGTTGATCGCGGCGGCGCTTACGGCCCCCGTCAACGAGGGGAGCGACATGGGAGTGATGTTCTTCGACTCCCTGGGCTTTGAGGGAATGTGCGGCCACGGCACCATCGGAATTGTCACCACGCTGATCGAGACCGGACAGATAACGCCGGTACATCCCTTTACCGAGGTAAGGCTGGACACGGTTACCGGTACTGTACAGGCGCGTGCCAGGGTCGACCATGAAGGCAATGTGTCGGAGGTGACCATCCGCAACGTACCTTGCTTCGTCTACATGCAGGATGCGCAAGTTGACTTCGACGGGGGCAAGGTGCTGACGGACATCGTGTACGGGGGCAACTTCTTCGCGATACTGCCGGTCGAGCGGCTGGGGATGGAGCTAGTCCCGAGCAACGTGGGTAAACTGGTGGAGCGGGGCATTGCCTTTCGGGATGCGGCGCGGGAGCAGCTTGAGATAAGCCATCCCACGGAGCCCGACATCAACCCGTTGCACGGCGTAGAGATGTACGTGGACAACCCTTCCCCGGGAGTTCACGCACGAAACATCATGACGTTCGCTCAGCGCTCGTTTGATCGGTCGCCGTGTGGGACGGGGACATCGGCGCGGTTGGCGCTGCTTCACGCCCAAGGCCGTCTGGGAGTGGGGGAGGAGTTCATACACGAAAGCATTCTGGGCACGGTGTTCCGCAGCCGGATAGTCGAAGAGAGCAGGGTGGACGGTTATCCGGCGATCATACCGGAGGTCACCGGTTCGGCGTACCTGACGGGATCACACCAGTTCTACATCGACAGCCGCGACCCGTTTAAAGAAGGATTCCTGCTGGGATAGAGGGATGGGGCCAAGGGGCCCGGACAGGACTAACTATCCAGTAGGGCGTCCCAGGGATTGACGAAGGAGCGGACGGACATGGATTGGTCCAGCAGTGGCTCGAGGTTCTTGACGGACGCCGAGTGCTGGGGACTCGAGTTCCACTTCTCCCAATCCTCTAGGGAGTGCCAGGTACTGACGATAATGACGGTGCGGGGGTCTGCAGTGTCGGAGAGGGTCTCGCCGGAAACGTAGCCGGGGAAGGTTGTG
Organism: Dehalococcoidia bacterium; assembly: GCA_965222055.1. Lineage (GTDB taxonomy): Bacteria > Chloroflexota > Dehalococcoidia > Plut-88900 > Plut-88900 > Plut-88900. The sequence goes on along the minus strand of CBDCTF010000007.1, from coordinate 788,075 downwards.
GCCTGCTTTCGCATTTCGAGGATCTGGTCGGCAGCCTCGGTCACGTGGCCTTCTGTGATATGTCTTTCTATCAGGACTCGTACTAGCATGGTCTCATCTCCCTTCAGCCTGGGGCCGCTGCCGAAGTCGGAGTGGAATCCGTTCTGCGGGGCCCGTTCCACGCCGGGTTAACGGGGCGATCTGCTACAGCCAAAAATCGCCGTGGAGCAATACTATTATAGCAACTGCGGATGAGCCGCGTGGCAGGACCTAGCCAAATAGCCCCTTTTTCTTCTTGCCGAGCTTCGACAGGAAGCCGAACCACTGAGCCTCAGCCTTTTGTTTACGGTCCAAGTCCTTGATGCGTTGCTGCATAATCTCGATGACCTTACGATCTTCACCCTTGTCTAACCAGTAACCGTGTTCTTCCTTACAAGTATCGATGGGGAGGTTGTAGGCGCGGTAATTGAAGGTGGTCATGCGGGCGCCGCAGACGGGGCAGTCAATGTCGCTGGCCCGTGAGTTGTACTCCATCATTCCCTTGAGATCGTCCTTGTCGAAGGCGGTGTCTTCCAACTGGTCGAGCTCGACGTGATCGAGCCACAGGCCGTCACAACTGGGGCACCGGTCGATATCAATGCCCTTGTGCTTTTCCAAGTTGAGGTCTACGGCGCATCTGGGACAGTTCATGAATGTCTCTCCGGGATTCGGGACTATTCTACGATTTCGGTTTCCATAGGCGGGTTGATGGATATGTGGGCGAAGGCAGAGCGCTTGGTGGCTCCATGCCAGTGGACCTCTCCAGGTGGGACGTGGATGACCATGCCGGGTGTCATGACCTGCTCCTCATCCCGCGTAGCAACGATGCCCTCGCCCTCGGTGGCGAGGAGGACCTGATCGTTGGTGTGGGTGTGGAACTTGGTACGGGCGCCAGCGGTAAAGTAGACGTGGAGCATGCCTAGCGAGTCGGTGTGGTCCTTGCTGATCAAGGGTTGGGTGCGGACCTCGCCACCAGTGAAAATGGGCATTGAACTGATTGCTTTGTCGATTTTAGCGGGGTCTATGACGTTCATGGTTCCTCCGGTAAGACAGGAGATGTGAGTTAGTTTGATGATAACATACCACAGGCCCTGGTCGTTCTTAGGGTTCTCAAAATTGCTCGACGTGAACTGAGGGACACGTCCCTTTCAACAGGTATCTCTCTACATTGACTTTGAGTAAAGTGTAGGGACAGAATGTCGGGGAATTGGGGGTAGCTTGCAATGATGCGTAAGCAGTCTCGAGGGTATAACGAGAAGCTGACCAGGGAGGACGTGGCTCGGTTGGCCCGGCTCAGGGGCTTGCCGGTGGAAGAGTCGGACCTGGACGAGATCAGATACCGTCTGAACGCGCTGAGCGACGTCCTCTCCGCTCTAGATGACCCGGAGCTGGACTCGACCGATCCTTTGCCGATTCTGTTGGACAGGGAGGGGGCCTAACTTGCCAGGAACTGACCTGATTTATCGGCCGGCACATGAGCTGGGAGCGCTGATGCGGGAGCGGAAGCTGTCTCCGCTGGAAGTGGTGGACGCATATCTAAAGCGCATTGAAGCGATTGACTCAAAGGTTAGGGCGTACATCACGGTATGCGGGGACGAGGCTCGGGCGCAGGCTCGGCAGGCGGAGGCGGCAATCTCGAAGGGCGATTATATCGGGCCGATGCACGGCATTCCGGTGGCGGTGAAGGACCAGTTCGACACGAACGGTATAAAGACTACGATGGGGTCCCGTATCTTTTCTGAAAACGTGCCGGATGGAGACTCGACGGTGGTTACCAAGCTGCGGGAGTCGGGGTCTATCCTGCTAGGTAAGCTGAACATGACCGAGTTCGCTTTCGGGGACACGCGAGAGTACGTGTTTGGCACTCCGAGGAACCCGTGGAACCTGGACAGAAGTCCGGGGATGTCCAGCAGCGGATCGGGGATAGCGGTGGCGGCTGGGATGACTGCGGTGGCTATCGGAGAGGACACGGGGGGCTCGGTTAGATACCCGGCCTCTATGTGCGGGATAGTGGGACTAAGGCCAACCACCGGCAGGATAAGCCGGTACCGCGTGTACCCGATGTGCTGGTCCATGGACATCGCAGGGCCGATGGCACGTACGGTCCGGGACTGTGCCGACCTTCTGGCCGTGATCGCAGGGCGCGACCCCCAAGACCCGATGACGAGTCCTCGTCCAGTAGATGACTACTCATCGGGGTTGGATGCCGGAGTGAAGGGAATGAGAATCGGGTTCCTGCCCCAGTTAATCGACATGGACGGGATCGACCCTGACACCCGGGACGCGGTGAACGCCACGCGGGAGGTGTTCAAGGGGCTGGGAGCGGAGGTGGTGGACATTAATATCCCGATGCTGGGACTGGCAGGGCCAATATATATAGCAATAGGTGACTCCGACGCTGCAGACTCCCATGAGTCGTTGCTGAGGGAACGGCACCGGGACTACGACGTCGCCACTCGTACCCGGCTAATGGCGGCCAGCCTGATACCGGCTTCGTTGTACCATCGGGCGCAGAGGGCGAGGGAGTTGCTGAGACGGCGGCTAATCAAGGCTTTAGGAGAGGTGGACGTGCTGGTCAGTCCGGTGGTCGCGACTGCTCCCCCAGAGATCAACGAGGTAAAGCGAGTATTCGTGAGCGAGGCGGACGTCCGGGAGCGGATATTCGGGGCACGGGGCATGACTACCCCCTACAACCTGGCAGGACTTCCCGCTATTTCAATACCGTGCGGGTTTTCAAAGGATGGACTGCCCATCGGGTTGCAGATTGGCGGGAGGACTTTCGACGAGGCGACGGTGTTGAGGGTCTCAGCGGCATACGAAGGCGCAACGGACTGGCACAACCAGTTCCCGCCCATTTAAGCAAAGCGCATAGCTAAAGAAATGGGAGGGCCGGCCCCCCCATGGGGCCGACCCTCCCTTCGCGTCCAGTGTTGGAACTAGCTGCCGTTGGAGAAGCGGTAGAGCTTGGCAGCGGTGTCCCGGATGATCTTCATTCGCTTGACGTCGTCCTTGAGGCCCTTGAGGTTGTTTTTGATGGTCTCCTGTGAGTCGGGCCAGACACCGTCGGGGTGGGGGTAGTCGGAGCCCCACATGACGTTGTCCTCGCCTATGAAGTCGATCATGTCGCCGGCGAAGGCTTCCTTTTGGAAGGTGGAATAGCCTTGGCGCCGCCAGTAATCGCTGGGAATCATCGAGAGCGAGGCGTCGCCTTCGTCCTCGTGGTCCATGCGGTCGAGGACGTAGGGGATCCAGGTAACGCCGCATTCACCAAGGACAAACTTGAGGTTGGGGAATCGTTCGCAGGTGCCTGAAAGGACCATGCTTGCGAGGATTTCGGCGCCGGAGAGTTGGAATGTGACCATGTTGATGACACGGTGGGTGAGAGCGTAGAGCTCGGCATCTCCGGGTTCCGGGGGCCTGGGATACAGGCCCGTAGTGTGGAAGGATAAGGATATTTCGCATTCGGCGGCGGCCTCCCAGAGGACATCCCAGTCGCGGTAGTACATAGGCTTGACGGCAGTGCCGACACCGAACTCTACGCCTACGAGCCCCATGCCGGCGGCCCTGCGGAGCTCATCAGCGGCGGCCTGGGGGTCGTGGTTGGGGAGACAGGCGAGACCGCGGAGCCTATCCGGGCGCTTGCTTGTGAAGTCGGCGATCCAATCGTTGTAGACACGATATACGGAGGCAACGAGTTCCTGGTCTTTTAGCTTGGCGGCAACGGCGAACATGCCGTAGATGACCTCGGCGTCGACGCCGTCCATGTCCTGGTCTTTAATCCTGAGGTCGAGGTCGGTGGGGTGGTACCGGCCCTCGGCGGCGTCCTGGATGAAGCCGGTTGCGTCCATCTTGTCGACACGGGTCCTCATGCCGGGGTTATAAGTGCCGACCTTGCTGAAGTGTCCGACGTCTTCCAGGTAGGTGCCATCGGCCCACCATTGATTGATGCCGTCCCGGGACTCGACCCTGGGGAATCGGTCCGCATACTGGGATGGGGCCTGGGAGGTAAATAGATCCCAGGGCAGGTAGCCGAGGTCCACGTGAGAGTCCGCGGAGATTATGTTGTATTGCATTTTCCCCTCCTGTGGGTATGCGTGCGCCAGTCTTGTTGAGGGGAGGATAGCACCGAGGGGGATTAAGTCAAGTTGGGTGTGTTCATTGTTTTGCCCCAATAGGAATAGCTAGGCAACACCACTGTGGGAAGTCGGGGATTACGGTGTTCTCAAGTGGTCGGATAAGTCCTAGATCCCTCGCGGGGCATCGGGATGACATTCTATTTGCGGGATCGCGGGAGAAAGAGTTAGCCGAAGCCGATGCCCTGCTCTTTGAGGCTTACGAACCTTTTTTCGTCGGGGTGGCCGATTATGACGTGGTCCAGGACGTCTATGCCGAGAAGATTGCCGGCTTTCACGAGGTCGGCGGTGACGGCGGCGTCCTGGGAACTGGGGGTCGGGTTGCCGGAAGGATGGTTGTGTACGATGACGATGGAGGTGGCGTTGGCTTTTACGGCAGCCCTGAACACTTCCGAGGCCCTGATCTGGGAGGAATTTACGTTGCCTATGTAGACTTCGTGGACTTCCATAACCCGGTTCTTGGTGTCAAGGAGCACGACCTTTAGATGCTCTTGAGTAAGGAGGCTCATCTCGTCCCCAAGGAGCTCGAATACGTCCTCCGGTTTGCTGACAGGCCGCCTGTCCAGTCGGGGGTCATTGCGAAGGCGCTGGCCGAGTTCCAATCCCGCCATAATCTGGGCGGCCTTGGCTTTGCCAATTCCGTCGAGCTGGGTCAGTTCACTGAAGGTGGCTCGGGCCAGTCCCCGTAACGTGCCATATTGGGAGATGACGCGCCTGGCCATATCCAAAGCGCTTTCCCGATTGTTGCCTGTACGCAACAGGATGGCGATGAGCTCCGCGTGGCCAAGGTTTCGCGCCCCGTGATTCTGGAGCCGTTCCCGAGGCCTTTCGTCCGAAGGCATCTCAGATATTCGAAGGGTGTAACGGGGTTGCGGTTCTTCCGGCATAGTGTGTGAGATGGTCAGCTTTTCAGCTTAACCATTTCCGGGTCGTAGAGGGGTTCTCGGGAGACAGTGGCGTCGAGAAGCTCGCCAAAGTATTCAATCTGGACCTTGGAGCCGACCTCGGCGTGTTCGATGGGGAGATAGCCGTAGGCGACGCCCCTGCCGATGCTGTAACCGTAGTTAGCGCTGGTTACAAACCCCGTGGGTCGGCCATCCATGAGGATGGGTTCGTTGCCCATAACGACCTTTGAAGGATCGTCGAAGGTCATGCAGCAGAGCTTTTGGGAGAGACCGGCTTCTCGGGCTTCGACCAAAGCGTCGCGTCCAAGGAAGGCTCCCTTCTTCATTCTGACTGCGAAGCCAATGCCAGCCTCGAATGGGTTGTATTCTGTGCTGATGTCGGCGCCCCATAGACGGTAGCCTTTTTCGATGCGAAGAGAGTCGAAGGCGGCGGCCCCCATTGCGGTGACTCCGAGAGGCTGCCCTGCCTCCCAGAGAACGTCCCAAAGGCGCAGGCCGAACTCGGTGGAGCAGTAGACCTCCCAGCCGAGCTCACCAGCGTAGGAGATGCGGAAAGCGAGGCAGGGCACGTCTCCGAAAGTTAGCTCCTGCCCGGTCAGGTAAGGGAAGGATTCGTTGGAGAGGTTGTGGGATGTTACGGACTGGGCCAGTTCTCGGGCCCTGGGGCCCCAGAGGCCGATACAGCAGAGGGAGGACGAGACGTCGGTGAGGGATACGGAACCATCGTCGGGGAGGTGGGACTTGATCCAGGCGAGATCGTGGGGTGCAAAGGAGCCGCCGGTGACGATTAGGAACCGGTCGGTAGCGAGCCGGGTGATGGTGAGGTCACACTTGATCTTGCCCTGCTTGTTGAGTAGTGAGGTGTAGGTGACGCGTCCGACGGGGCGGTCCATCTGGTTGCTGGAGATCCAGTTGAGGAAATCGAGGGCGCCTGGGCCCTTGATCTCGAATTTGGCGAAGCCGGTCTGATCGATCATAACGACGCGCTCGCGGGCGGCTCGGTGCTCGGCGTAGACTACAGGGGACCAATTCTGGGCCTCCCAGCCCTCTCGTTGAGGTGCGGGATCGCCGTCGAGGAGCTTTTCGTTAGCACCGTACCACTGGGGGCGCTCCCACCCGGCCACTTCGAAGAACTGAGCCCCGAGCTCCTGTTGCCTTGGGTAGAAGGGGCTGAGGCGTATTCTGCGGGGGTTCTCCATCTGCTGGAGTGGATGGACGATATCGTATACCTCACGGTACTGCTGGGCGGAGCGGGTCTTAACGTAGGAGTCTGCGGACATGTGGGGGTGGAACCGTGTGAGGTCGGCTTCGTGGGGGTCGAATTCGGGAGAGCCGTAGACCATCCACTCGGCGAGGGTCTTGCCGATGCCACCGGCGTGGGCTACCCAGACGGCCTGGGCCAGCCAGAAACCCTTGACGTTGGGGGCCTCGCCCAGGAGGGGCATTCCGTCAGTGGTGAAGGAAAACATGCCGTTGATGGGTTCGAATATCTGGTTGTCGGCGAGGCCGGGCATGAGCTCGTCGATGGCGAGGAGGGAGTCGGCGAAGAGCTCGAGATTAAAGGGCAAAACGGCGGGCGTGACCCTGGCCATTTCGTAGGGGACGATATCGTCGGCATTCACAAGGATGGGCTCGTTCTGATAGGTGCCGACCTCAATGTATTCGAAGTACTCCCGGGCGTACATGGACATGTCCTGGTGGCGGACGCCGGGCCGGGTTATCTCCTTCGTGTGCCCAGCAAGTTCCGGCAGGGGTCCGATCTTCACGAGGGGGTGCTGCATGGGGTAGTAGGGGATTGGGACGCCGACCATACGGCCGAGTCTCGGGCCCCATATGCCGGCACAGGCGACTACGTGCTCAGCCTTGATGTTGCCTTTATTGGTGACGACGGTGTCGACGCGGCCGTCCCGAGTCTCGATGTCTGTAACCTGCGTCTCGCCGTAAAATTTTGCGCCAAGGGCACGGGCGGCGTTGGACATGGCCTCGTCGGCGCGTACGCCTTTGACCAGGCCGTCGGCCGGGTTGTACATGGCCCCCAGGATCTTGTCGGAGAGGAGGGGGAACATGTCCCGGGCCTCCTTGGCGGAGATGACCTCGGCTTCGAGGCCCCAGGACTTGCCGAAGCCAACCTTGCGCTTGAGCTCCTGAAGACGCTCGGGGGTCCAGGCAACCTCCAGACCCCCGACCTTGTAGAAGGGACACTGTCCATCGACTTCAAGGGAGTTGAAAAGCTCGACGGAGTACTTAGCCGTCTCCGAGTAGAACTTGGAGGGGTTTATCTGGAAGATAAAGGCGGGGGCGTGGGAGGTGGAGCCTCCGGTGTCAGGGAGGGGCCCCTGGTCCAGGATGACAATATCCGTCCAGCCCAGCTTGGCAAGATGGTACGCGACGCTGCAACCGGCAATGCCGGCCCCGACAATCACAACTCTGGCGTGGTCTATCATCGGCTCGGGCCCCTTCGTGCTACTGGTTTGTAAGTTAAGTTGTGCAATTCTAACAAGGGCGAGGGCGCGAGTCGACAAAATGGGAATGGCGGTGTGGTACATTAGCGCGATGAGCAGTGTGATTGCGTTTGGCGCAGTACGAACGCGCTCCAGTTTTGCTGTTTATTACCTTAACCGCTCCATGCGCGGCAGCGCATGGTGAGCGTAGCCGCGCCAACAGTGGCGCCGGAGCCGGGGGAGGAAGGGTGGGGGGTCCTAGTCTACTTCACCGTGGGGCTCGCCACGGTGCTGGTAGCAACTACGTCACTGGGGCTGTTCCTGCCGGACATCATAGACGACCTCGATCTGTCTCCGGCAGAGCAGGGGTGGCTTGGGTCGTCGTTGCTGCTGGCGAACGTGGTTTTCTCGATACCAATGAACTGGTGGGTGTCGAGGTTCAGGCCCTGGAGGACGGCGGCGGTGGGGTTCTTAGCGGCATCAGGACTGATCGCCTTGGCGGGAGGGGCGCCGGGCTTCGGAGTCCTTCTGCTGGCTCGGATGGGGTTGGGCATGGTCCTACAGGCGTGCCAATCTCCGCGTAACATCCTGATAATCCAGTGGATTTCCAAGCGGCGGTTCGGGCTGGCAAACGGCTTCTCCATCTCTATAGTCGACATATTGATGGGGACCGGGACCGTATTGATCCCATTCATGCTCGGCTGGCTGGGCGGCTGGCGACAGACGATGTTCCTGTGGTCCGGGGTAGTGCTTGCGGCAGCGTTTTTATGGATGGCGATGGGGAAGGACAAGGGACGGCCGGAGCTTCAAGGGGGAGGAGCAGAGGACAATGTAACATCGATATGGAGCATCTTTAAGTACCGAGAGGTGGGGTTCATCTGCCTGGGCATGTTCGGGATGCTACTGGCCCGGCTGGCGTTCGGAAACTTCTGGCCCCGGTTCGTGGGCGAGGAATACGGATTAGACGTAAGAACGGCGGGAATACTCATGGGGATCGGGACTTTTGCCATGGCGCCGGCAGAACTGGGCGTAGTCGCGATTCCCTTTTTCTCAAGACATACTACTTTAGTCCTGACGGTGTGTGGGGTAGGACAGGCCCTCGCATACATCGGCCTGATCTCGACAGATTCGTTTACCCTATTGGTATTGCTCTGGATATTCGGCGGGGTGATGTTCAGCTTCTTCCCGATACTAATGACGCAGGTGTTCAACCTGCCCGGGATCACTCCGAGGGAGGTGGCTCTGGCATCGGCGACGGTGTTCACAGCCCTGTGGGGTGGCGGGGCGGTGGGGCCAATACTGGTTGGATCCGTAGAACAGAGTACAGGGGACCTGAGATTGGGACTATTCATCAGTGCGTTCGCGCCGCTGATGCTGGTAGCAACAGCGCTCCTGCTGGCAGGATACAGACGGGAAAGGCCGGTACCGGTGAAAGCTGATAGGATAAGACGCTTAAGACGATAAACTGGATAAAATGACGTCACTGTTATGTGTTTGAAGATGATATATGCAACTTTGAAGAGCAGCCTGGCCGGTATTGTCGTTGGCTTGCTTATGGCCGGCATTGTGGCGATGGGGTGCGGGGGGTCGGGTGGGGAGAAGCTGACCATAGGTGAGGACGTGCCGGAAATAGCTCAAGACGCGACCATGATCGACCTGGAGCTGATCCGGGGAGATTCGGACCTGCTTAAGGAGGCGGGGGAGGTGTTGGGAGCGTTGAACCGGAGCCTGGGCAATACGGGTATTGGCAGTTCCGACTTGCAAAGTGCGCTGACATTCGTAGTCAACGACCGTAGGGTCATAATGGTCGACGGAACATTCGATACAGAGGACGTAGCCAAGCGATTGGAGGATACGGGACACGGGGTGAGGAAGATACGGGGCACGGAAGTGTGGAGCGGAGACGCGGGGAACGTGGCGCTGCTGGGGGCAGGACGTATGGCGGTGAGCTACGACTTCACGACCATCGAGACCGTGCTGGTGCAGTTGGAAGACGCACGTACACTGGACCAGGTGGAGGCAACGAGGGAGGTATTAGACAGGGTGCAGGGCACGGCCTACATATCCCTGACCACACGGTGTGAAGACGTGGCCCCCGGATGCCGAGCCTTGGGCTTCTCGGCATCCGGGCAGGGCAGCCCGACCGGGACATTCGACCTGGTGTCGTCGTATGACACGGAAGCGGAGGCCGCGGCGGCAGAGTCAAGCCTTGCAGCCTTCTCGACCATAGAGAGCCTGTTCGACAGTGCCACTACCGTCACCGAAGGCCGGATATTTACTGCCAGCGGCGAGGGTGAACTGGCCGAGATATTCCGCGGCGCGGACTCGGAGTTCAGGCTAAGGCCTTAGAAGCAAGCCTAGGCAAGCTCGACTGTGGCGCCGGCGCGCTCGAGAGTCTTCTTGACGGTCTCGGCCTCTTCCTTGGCGATGGCCTCACGAACGGCCTTCGGAGCGCTTTCGACCAGCTCTTTGGCCTCACGAAGGCCGAGGGTGGTAACCTCTCGGACGGCCTTGATCACGTTGATCTTGTTGGGGCCAATCTCCTTGAGTACGACGTCGAACTCGGTCTTCTCTTCGACCGGAGCGGCCTCGGCTGCTGCAGGCGCGGCGGCAACGGCAACTGGGGCCATGGCACTGACGCCGAATTCTTCCTCAATGGCCTTAACGAGCTCGGAAAGCTCTAAGACGGTCATGGCCTTGATTGATTCGAGGAGTTCTTCCTTGGTTGCCATATCTAATCTCCTTATGACGATCTAGCTTGCGGTTTCTTCTTGCAATTGGTCGACACGGGCACTGAGGGCCGTAACAAGGCCCCGGACCTGTGCGCTAAGTACGAACTGAAGGGCCGAGATGGGAGCGATCAGTGCGCCTGCGGTCCTGGCTATCAACTCCTGCCTGGACGGGAGGGTAGCGAGGATACCGACATCGGCGGAGGCGAGGGAACGGGCTCCCATGACCCCTCCCTTGACGGCCAGAATGCTGCGCTCTTTTCGGATGTGGTCAATGAGGACCTTGGCGGGCTCTGTAGCCTCGCCGTATCCGAATGCGATGGCTGTGGGTCCTTCGAGGAACTGGACTAGGGGCTGGGTTCCGGTCTTTTCGGCGGCCAGGCGGCCGAGGGTGTTTTTGATAACCCGGTATTCGACACCGAATTCCCGGAGCTTACGGCGCAGGGCCGTCATCTCCGGCATGGCCAAGCCCCGGTAGTCGGTGGCTATGGCTATGGTGCACCGACCCAATCGATCGGCTATTTCCTGGACTTGCAGTTCTTTCTTTTCAGTGGCCATTAATTTACCGCCTTGAGTTGATCTTCTCTAAAAATACGAACCCCCCGGGGCGCGGCCCAGGGGATTTTCTCAAGCCCGATCCGGTTAAACGGAGGAATAGGGACTTGGCGAATCACCTGGGCAGGCTGAAAGATTAAGGCTACGGGGAGCCGCCCGCCGTCTGTGGCGAACTATTTAGTTGCGTTAAGTATCCAGGTTTTACTCTTTATCGGGACTATTCATCCGCGCTGAGGGTCATGGCAGACTGGACGTCCATGTTGATGCCCGGTCCGTGGGTTGTGGATACGGATATGTTCTTGATGTATTGACCCTTGGCCCCGGAGGGTTTGGCCCTTATCACCGAGTCCATAAAGGTGGACAGGTTTTCGAGGAGGTCGTCCTTTTCGAAGCTGGCCTTACCGAGGGGAGCGTGGATGACGGCGGTGCGGTCCAGCCGATATTCGATCTTTCCCTTGCGGGAGTCGGAGATGGCCTTGGGCAGGTCGGGCTGCTGGACCACGGTGCCGGAGCGGGGGTTGGGCATGAGGCCACGGCGTCCAAGAATTCGGCCAAGCTTACCGATTTTGCTCATCATCTCCGGGGTGGCAATAGCGGTGTCGAATTCGATCCATCCACCCTCAATGCGCTGAATAATATCTTCGGCGCCCACGAAGTCAGCGCCGCTTTGCTCAGCTAAAGTGGCACCTTCACCCTGTGCAAATACCAGGACTCGGACCTGCTTGCCGGTGCCGTTTGGGAGCATGGCGAGGCCACGCACCTGCTGGTCGGCATGGCGGGGGTCGAGGCCCATGCGCATGTGAATTTCAACCGTCTCGTCGTATCTAGCTTTGGCGGTCTGCTTAGCCAGATCGACGGCCTCTTCGGGGGTGTAGGCCTTGGCCTTGTCGACCAACGCCGCCGCCTCTTCGTATCTCTTGCCTCGCTTAGCCATTAGGGTGTTCTCTCTTATCTGGAGGGTTGTCCGGGACTAGACAACCTCAATTCCCATGTTACGGGCGGTGCCTTCAATGATACGCATAGCGCCTTCCATGTCATTGGCGTTGAGGTCCTTGAGCTTGATCTCGGCGATCTCCCGGATCTTGTCTCGGGTGACACTGCCGATTATCTCCTGGCCTGACAGGCTGCTGCCCTTCTCGACGCCCGCTGCCTTCTTGATGAGAACCGCGGCGGGTGGGGTCTTGGTGACAAAGGAGAAGGATGCGTCCTGAAAGACGGTAATCTCTACAGGGACGATGGTACCGGCCTGGGCGGAGGTGCGAGCGTTGTACTCCTTGCAGAAGCCCATGATGTTGACCCCGTGCTGACCGAGGGCCGGTCCGATGGGGGGCGCCGGGGTTGCTTTTCCCGCCTCGATTTGGAGCTTAAGTACGGCCTTAATTCTCTTTGGCATTGTATTTAGTCCGGTCCGTTGCCAGGTTACAACTTCTCTACTTGCAAATAGTCCAACTCGACGCCCGTGTCCCGTCCGAAGAATGAAACGAGGACCCGTATCTTCCCCTTATCGGGGTAGAGGTCATCAACGGTGCCGATGAAATCAGAGAACGGGCCATCTATTATGCGAATTTTCTCGCCTTTGTCCAGGCCGACTTTAACGCGAGGGGCCTCGGCTTCCATCTGTTCGATAATGGCCTTGACCTCGTCGTCTTCGAGAGGGACGGGCCGAGGGGGGTCGCCTGAGGTTACGAAACCGGTTACGCCAGGAGTATTCCTGACCACGTACCAGCTGTTATCGGTGAGGGCCATGTTGACGAGGATGTAGCCGGGGAAAACTTTCTTGGAGACCGTTCGGCGCTGGCCCTCTCGGATGTCGAGCTCTTCTTCGGTGGGTACGAGGACCTCAAAGATTTCGGCGGCGGCGTCCATGGACTCAATACGGTGCTCGAGGTTGTTTTTGACGCGGTCCTCGTAGCCGGCATAGGTATGAACTACGTACCAGCGGTGGTCGAGCTTTGTGGTCTTTGATTGTGAAGTCATGTCTGTCTACTCTGCCCTCACCCTTCGGCTATTCGGCAGGCGTGTCTTGATCAATGTTGCTCTAGAACAGGAGGAGGTCCATGAGCATGGAGAAAACTTCGTCGACGACTCCCAGGAAGGCGCCCATCGCAACGGAGACGATCACGACCATGGTTGTCAGGCGCTTGGTCTCTTCCTTGGAAGGCCAGTTGACCTTACGCAACTCGGCGATGGCCTCGGCTATGAAGCGGAAGCGACCTAGGAAAGGCCCGGAGGCCGACATCCTAGCCCGGGCTGGAAGGGTGAAGCGTCTCATTCAGTTTCCCTGTGGGCAAGTAGTCTCACGTAGGTTTATCTGGTCTCCCGATGGAGCTTGTGACCCCGGCAGCGGGGGCAGAACTTGGACAACTCCATGCGTCCCGAGTCGTTCCTCCGGTTCTTACTAGTGGTGTAGGTCCTCTCCCGGCAGTCGGTGCAGGCCAGGTTAATGATTATTCGTACGTCTTTTCCTCTAGCCATCGCTCAATTTCCCTTTGCTCCCAGTTGGGCCGGGTAAGCTAGCTACTCACCTTGGTGAACACGCCGGCGCCGACAGTCCTGCCGCCTTCCCGAATGGCGAAGCGGAGCTCCTGCTCAATGGCAACGGGTGTCAAGAGCTTGATACCCATGGTGATGTTGTCGCCGGGCATGACCATCTCGGTGCCTTCGGGTAGAGCGATCTCGCCGGTGACGTCGGTGGTACGGATGTAAAACTGGGGCTTGTAACCGGGGAAGAAGGGAGTGTGTCGTCCACCCTCTTCCTTGGTAAGGACATAGACCTCGGCGTCGGAGGCCATGTGCGGGTTGATGGAGCCGGGTTTGGCAAGGACCTGCCCGCGCTCGATTTCGTCCCGCTCGACGCCCCTGATGAGGCAGCCTACGGCATCGCCGGGCTCGGCGTAGTCGAGGGTCTTGTGGAACATCTCGACGCCTGTGACGGTCGTCTTCCTGGTCTCACCAAATCCCACGATCTCAACCTGGTCTCCAGTCTTGACGGTGCCGCGCTCGACGCGGCCGGTTACCACTGTTCCGCGGCCCTTGATGCTGAATACATCTTCAATAGGCATTAGGAAGGGCAGGTCGGAAGGCCGTTCGGGGAGGGGGATGTAGCTGTCCACGGATTTCATCAGTTCCAAGATGGGCTGGTATTCGGGGGCATTGAGATCAGTGGAATCGGACTCGAGGGCCTCTAGGCCACTGCCCCGGATGATTGGGATTTCCTCGCCGGGGAAGTCGTACTTGGACAGGAGCTCACGGAGCTCAAGCTCGACGAGTTCGAGGAGTTCGGGGTCGTCCATCTGGTCTGTCTTGTTGAGGAAGACGACGATGTAGGGGACGAGGACCTGCCGGGCAAGAAGGATGTGTTCCCGTGTCTGGGGCATGGGGCCGTCGGGTGCGGAGACGACGAGGATAGCGCCGTCCATCTGGGCTGCACCGGTGATCATGTTCTTGATGTAGTCGGCGTGGCCGGGGCAGTCGACGTGAGCATAGTGACGGGCTTCGGTCTCATACTCGACGTGAGTTATGGCGATGGTGAGGCCTCGGGCCTTCTCCTCAGGGGCGTTGTCGATGGAATCGTAGGGACGGAAGGCGGCGCCACCCTGCATGCCAAGCACCTTGGTGATGGCAGCGGTCAGAGTAGTCTTGCCGTGGTCGACGTGACCGATGGTGCCCACGTTGACGTGGGGCTTAGTTCTTTGGAAACGTTGTTTAGCCATTTTATGACTCTCCTGTAGTGGAGCCCACAACCGGATTTGAACCGGTGACCCCGTTCTTACCAAGAACGTGCTCTACCACTGAGCTATGTGGGCCTACTGAATGCTCCTTTTCACACTATTATAGATTCTTTTGATGGTGGAGGGGGCAGGATTCGAACCTGCGTAGCCTTTCGGCAGCGATTTTACAGACCGCCGGTTTTAACCACTCACCCACCCCTCCGCAATGACGTGCTGCTGTTTCTGGCTCCTGATGGATTTGTTCGTTGGAGGTTTTTTGCCGCGGGTTGGAGCCCGAGAGGGGATTCGAACCCGCCAACCTGCCGATTACAAATCGGCTGCGCTGCCATTGCGCCACTCGGGCAGAAGGATGCGGGCTGTTTCCTCCCTGATGGTTTTACCGGGGCGTCAGTGCGAACACACGACGCCCGATATACAATGTTCTAGACTCGAAAGTACCTCCTACGAAGGGCCCGCAGAAGGTACGATTAGGAACTACCTTAAATCTAGGAGTCAGTATAGGAAATTGGCACGTATAAAGTCAAGGCTCAGTTGGAATTTGTTCAGGGGGTTGGACAAGGCCACCGTCTACTACGACGGTGCATGCGGACTTTGCAGAGGAGCAGTGAAGTGGATGGCTAAAGCGGACTGGTTTCAGAGGGTGAAGTGGACACCCGGGCAGGAGTTGAGCAGTTTCCCAAGTGGCCTGACCCCGGCCGATCTGAACGAGGCTATGTACATGGAAGACTCCCAGGGCCGGCTGCACGGTGGCTTCTTCGCCGTGAGGCGGTTGGCACTAATATTGCCTCCGCTACTTCCTCTGGCCCCATTTATGTGGTTGCCGGGTGCACGGTTCCTGGGAGTGCGCCTGTACGCGTTTATCGCCCGGAACCGGGGCTGCCTTCTGGGAACGGTAAGAGGAGGCGGGAAGCCTCCTCGGTGACAATACGGTAGACGTCTCTGAGCGGAATCCCCGACTCGGCGGCGATTGCGGCACAATCGTCGTGTTCAGGGGAGACGGAGACCGGGTTGCTGTTCTGGATTTTCAGCTTGACCCGCACGGACCCAATACTCGTGGCAACCTTTTCTATTCTGCGCTCGGCCTCATAGCGAAGGACTTCCCGCACCCGGACACCGAGGGTAGAGGTCTCTTCGAGGATATTGTGGACTATGGCCTCTCGATGGCCGGGGTCGGAAAGGACACTAACCATGATGGCAGGGCGCCCCTTTTTCATATGGATGGGCGTGAACCAGACGTCCCGGGCCCCGGTCTCAAAGAGCCGGTCCATAAGATAGGGGTAAATCTCGGGGTTCATATCGTCTATGTTGGTCTCTATTATGACAAGCGGTCGAGCCCCGGAATAGGACTGTACCTGGCCCAGCCAGAGCCCCAGGATGTTTGGGTATTCACCCATATCCTTCTGGCCGATACCGTAGCCTGCTGCTTCCACCCTCATCTCCGGCTGCGCGAATTCGGAGAGGGCGGTCATTATGGCAACTCCGGTTGGGGTGGACAGTTCGGTGGCAGGAGCGTGGGGTGAGGCGAGGGCGAAGGGTGCGTTGGCAAGGGCCATAAGTTCCACGGTTGCAGGAGCAGGTACAGGAAGTCGTCCGTGCTCCGACTTTACGGTCCCGCTTCCGGGAGGTATCGGAGAGCAATGGACTTGCTCAACGCCAAGCAGGTCCAAACCGCAGGCCGCGCCGACGATATCTACTATGGCATCGATGGCGCCGACCTCGTGGAAATGGACCTGATCTATCTCGACGCGGTGGACTCGGGACTCGGCCTGGGCCAGTCGGCGGAATATCCTGGTCGCCTTTTCTTTCACAGAAGGTGCCAGGCGGCTTTCATTTATTAGTGAAAGGATATCGTTGAGATTGCGGCGGGGTTGGGGAGCGGCCGATGTCTTCACGCTGACGCGGGTGCCGGAGATTGAGGAACGGGAGTCCGGAGAGGCTTCGATATCGTAGCCCTGAACGCCGAGCTTGGAAAGCTCGTTGCGGAGGGAGTCGATGGAGAGGCCGGTGTCCACGAGGGCCCCGAGGACCATGTCGCCGCTGACGCCGCCAATGCAGTTGAAGTAGGCAGCTTTCATGCCGGCTCCAGAACCATTTGTCTCATGCCCCATTCTATGTCGGAGTCTTCTCCAGGGGCATCTTCGGCCATACGTTCAAGGTCTTTGTGGAGGGACTGCAGAAAAGACGTGCTGTACAAGGATATGGCGGGGTGGGTGGCGCCCCAGGCCCGGATGTTCATGGAGAACATGGCAGCGGCGTCGCGGTTAGAGACTGGGAGGGGGCAAATGCCGTCCGAGGCGATTTTGAGGGGTACCTCGGCGAGCAGGTTTGTAAGTTGGGCCCCGGCACAGAGGGCCGTGCCCTGGGCGTCCAGGACTCTGGCCAGAGTGGTGAGATAGGAGTCCAGGACGGGATTGTCGGTATGGATCCAGTCCACTTCCTCCACAAGTAGAGCACCTTCATTGGAGAGTTGGGAGGCCCAACTGACTAGGGCTTGCATGGGGTTTGGGAGATGGGGAAGCAGGAAGCGGCAGAAGATCAAGTCGGCGGACGGAATGGGGAAAGGTACAGCAGTGACATCGTGGTTGATGAAGGAGACCCGAGACGGAGACGACAGCGAGGCGGAAGATGCGAAGTGAGAAGATTTGTCTAGTCCGACGATTTTATCGAAGGGTAGGAGGTCGGCGATGAGGCGGGTGGTGTGGCCCGGCCCACAGCCCAAGTCGAGGGCAAGGTCCGTGCGCAAAGGCTCAAAGTTGGCAAGGAATTCGCGGGTCGGGCCTTGGAAGGTGCGGGCAAGGATATCAAGCCTGCTTTGGGCCATTGCAGAATCGCCGAATAGATAACTCATAGCAAGGGAGGAGTGGGGCGGGGAGGACTGGGACTACTCCCTGCTCTTTATCGTAGAGACGGGGGCCCTGGAATGCTTCCGGGAGAGTTGCAGCACCTCGTTAAGGCTGCCGGACCGGAAACCCGACATGTCCAAAGTGACGTAGGTATAACCGAGGGTGCGGAAGTGCCGTACGAGGTCCCGGCGCACATCATGTTTGGCTAGAAGGCTGAAACCGTCGTCGTCAACCTCAATTCTGGCGATGCGATCATGGTGACGGACTCGCAAGTCTCGGATGCCGAGGTTCCTCAAGTAATCTTCGGCCGCCTCGATCTGGCGCAGAACTTCAACTGTGACCTTGTCGCCATAAGGGACACGGGAGGCGAGGCAGGCCATGGCGGGCTTGTCCCAGGTGGGAAGGCCGCGCTCTTTGGAAAGCTGCCTGATCTCGCTCTTGGTAAGCTCGGCTTCGCAGAGTGGGCTGCGTACGTTGGAACGGCGGGCGGCATCGAGGCCGGGGCGGAAGTCTCCCAGGTCGTCGGAGTTGGTGCCGTTTGCCACCCAGTCGAAACCTTCCTGCTCTGCAATTGGGAGCAGACGAGAGTAGAGCTCACCCTTGCAGAAGAAACAGCGCTGAGGACTGTTCTCCTGGTAGCGGGGGTCCTGGGTCTCAAAGGTGTCAATGATGCGGTGATGGAATCCGAATTGGCTGGCGATGGATTGGGCATCTTTTAGCTCGGAGCGGGGGATGCTGGGGGAGTCGGCGGTTATGGCAAGGGCACGGTCTCCAAGCGCTGCGTAGGCTTCAACGGCTAGAAACGCGCTATCGACACCACCTGAGTAAGCGACAACTACAGATCCCATGTCCTGCAGGATTCGGTGGAGCCGGGCAGCTTTTTCGGCAATGTCTACGGTTGAGGTCATGTTCTCGGGTTCCGGGTCTCTAATGCGGCCTTGGCCGCTTCGGCGAGATTGGACACCTTGATAAGTTCCATCTTATCGGGCGCAGTGAATCCCTTGGGAGTCGACGAGGGTATTATACCTGTATCAAGGCCAAGCTGGGTGGCTTCCTGGAGGCGTCGGGCCAGATGGCTGGCAGATCGCAATTCACCCCCCAACCCGATCTCCCCAACGGCGATAAGTCCGTCTCGAACGGGCTTATCCTTCAGGCTGGAAAGGATCGCGAGGGCCACGGCGAGATCGGCGGAAGGTTCCCGGATGCGGATTCCACCTATCACATTGACAAGAACGTCCTGATTGGAGAGTCGGGCGCCCAATCGTTTGCTGAGGACGGCGGTGATGAGGAGAAGGCGATTGGCGTCTATGCCGTTGGCGGTGCGCCGGGGGAGGTTGAAGGGAGTCATATTGGTGAGGGCCTGGACCTCGACCAGGATGGGTCGGGTCCCTTCCATGACTGGTACTATGACGGAGCCAATCCCGCCTGACTTGTGCTCGGATAGGAGGGCTCGGGAGGGGTCCAGGACATCGATTAGGCCGTCTTCCGACATTTCGAAAATGCCAACCTCATTTGTGGACCCGAAGCGGTTTTTCTCGCCGCGTAGGAGCCGGTAGGGGCTATAGACGTCCCCTTCGAGATAGAGGACAACGTCTACCATGTGCTCCAGCATCCGGGGACCGGCAATGTTCCCTTCCTTGGTCACGTGGCCGGAGATCATGACCGGCGTTCCGGAGCTCTTGCTCCATTCCATGAGACGCCAGGTGGCTTCCCTAATCTGTCCAAGGCTTCCGGGAGTACTCCCGGCTTCGCTAAGAAAAACGGTCTGAATGGAGTCAACTATAACCAGGTTGGGGGAAGTTTCGTCCATATAACGTAGGGCGGCATTCAAGTCATTGGAGGCGTTTACAAAAAGATTTTGCCCCGTGATACCGAGCCTGGTAGCCCGCATCCTGATCTGTTGCTCAGACTCCTCGCCGGAGACGTAGAGGACCCGAGACCCGCGTCCGGCAATATCGGCTGCGGCCTGGAGGAGCAGCGTAGACTTGCCGATGCCAGGTTCGCCGCCAAGAAGGACGAGTGATCCGGGGACTATGCCCCCGCCCAACACACGAGAGAACTCGGCGGAGGTTAGGGACATACGGTCATGGCCTGTGGTGGTAACGGAGGCGAGCTCTACGGGGGGTCGGGCGAGGGGTGGGTGGCCTGATGAGCCGGGTCTGGGGGCCCGTTGGACGACTTCCCTCAAGCTGTTCCACGTGCCGCACCTGGAGCATCGGCCTTCCCAACGGGGGCTATCCGCCCCGCATTCGTTGCAGACATAGGTGGCCTTGGATTGGGCTTTCGGCATTGGCTTGTGAGGTTAAGACGTGGTTAGCGGTGAAATAAAGGAGGGAAGCCCCGACGGGGCTTCCCTCCAGATTCTCAAATTAACCAGGGGGCGTGGCTCAGGTTTTAGCCAGCTCTGCAACGGGACCGACGGTAATCTCCCCGCCGTCCACGTCAATGAAGACCATGTCTCCGGGGCCGAAGCGACCCTGCAGCAGTTGCTCGGAGAGGGGGTCTTCGATGAGGTCCTGAATGACGCGTTTCAGGGGTCTGGCACCGAAGGTTGGGTCGTAGCCCCGGACAGCGAGGAACTCTTTCGCGACATCGGAAATCTCCAGGCTAACGCCCTTTTCGGTGAGATTGATCCGGACCTCATCAAGGAGGAGGTCTACGATCTGCAGGATGTGATCCCTGGTCAGCGCATGGAAGACCACTATGCCATCAATACGGTTAAGGAACTCGGGGCGGAAGAAGCGCTTGACCTCGGAAAGGACCTTCTCCTTCATCCGCTCGTATGACTCTCGGGAGGCCTCATTTTCGTCCATAGAGATCGAGAAACCGAGGGAGTTATCGCGCCTGATAAGCTCGGCGCCGATGTTGCTGGTCATAACAACGAGGCTGTTCCGGAAGTCGACCTTGCGGCCCTTGGCATCGGTCAAATGGCCATCATCGAATATCTGGAGGAGCAAGTTGAAGACGTCCGGGTGAGCCTTCTCGATCTCGTCCAAGAGGATGGCCGAGTAAGAGCGTCGGCGGACTGCCTCGGTGAGCTGGCCACCCTCGTCATAGCCGATGTATCCGGGAGGAGCCCCGACCAGTCGAGAGACGGCGTGGCGCTCCATGAACTCGGACATGTCGATCCTGATGAGGGACTCCTCGGAGCCGAACATGAACTCGGCGAGGGCACGGACTAGATAGGTCTTGCCAACACCGGTGGGGCCGAGGAAGATGAAGTTTCCTATGGGTCGGCGACGGTCCTTGAGACCGGCCCGTGCCCTGCGAACGGCCTTTGCGACGACATTGATAGCCTCGTCCTGGCCGATGATCTTTTCGTGAAGGGCCTCTTCCATCTTGAGGAGGCGCTCTATCTCCTCGGTGGCGAGCCTGGTGACGGGAACGCCCGTCCACATGCTGACAACCTCGGCAACATCGTCGGCGGTGACATTGGGCCTGTCCTGGGTCCGCTCGGACTTCCACTCGGTCTCCATGCCCTCCAATTCATCGGCGAGGGACAACTCCTGCTCCCGTAGTTGGGCAGCAGCCTCATATTTCTGGGACTGGATGGCAGTCTCTTTGTCCTTCTTAACCGATTCTAGGGCTTTCATGGCTTCCTTGAGGTGGACGGGCATGGTCGAGTTGCGGATACGAACTCGGGAGGCAGCCTCGTCTATAACGTCTATGCCTTTGTCCGGAAGGAAGCGGTCTGTAATATATCGGGAGGCGAGGTTTGCAGCCTCCTGGATCGCGTCGTCGGTGATATTCAGGTCGTGGTGGTCCTCGTAGCGGGACTTCAGGCCTCGGAGGATATCTATGGTCTCCTCAACGGAGGGTTCCTCTACCTTGATGGGCTGGAAACGGCGTTCCAGGGCAGGGTCCCTTTCCACTTGCTTACGGTAGTCGTCCAGGGTAGTAGCACCGATGCACTGGAGCTCGCCGCGGGCAAGAGCGGGTTTGAGCATGTTGGCGGCGTCTACTGCGCCTTCGGCGGCACCCGCGCCAACGATGGTGTGCATTTCGTCGATAAAGAGGACACAGTTGCCGGAGCTCTTTATCTCGTCAATTACTTTGCGAAGGCGCTCTTCAAACTCACCCCGATACTTGGTTCCAGCGACCAAGGCGCCGACATCCAGAGTAACCAGGCGTTTGCCCTGTAGTGTGTCGGGAACGTCCGATGCGGCGATCTTCTGGGCTAGGGCCTCTACGATGGAACTCTTGCCCACACCCGGCTCGCCGATGAGAACAGGGTTGTTCTTGGTTCGCCGACTGAGGATCTGGATGACCCTTTCGATTTCCTTACTGCGTCCGATAACGGGATCCAAGACCCCGTTTCTGGCCTTCTGGGTCAAGTCGACACCTAGTTGGTCAAGGGTCGGGGTTCGGGCGGCGCCACGAGAGGATTGTGCTTGGGACTGAGACTGGCTAAGAAGCCGGGTGGTCTCGGCGCGGGCTTTTTCAAGATTGACGCCTAAGCTTTCAAGGACACCGGCGGCTACTCCGTCACCCTCCCGGAGGAGGCCGATGAGGAGATGCTCGGTGCCAATGTACTGATGGTTGAGGCGTCGGGCTTCGTCTACGGAGAGCTCAATGACTTTTTTGGCCCTGGGGGTGAGACCGATCTCGCCGCTGGCAACTCTCTCCCCGCGACCGATGATGAACTCGACGGCAGACCTGACCTTGTTGAGCTGAACGCCGAGATTTACCAATACCTTGGCCGCGACACACTCTTGTTCCCTAACCAAGCCCAGGAGAATATGCTCGGTGCCTATATAGTTATGGTTGAACTGTTGGGCTTCCTCTTGCGCCAAGGAAAGGACTTTTCTGGCGCTTTCGGAAAACTTTTCAAATCTACTGGCCATGTGCCGCTCCCAGCTGGACGCAGGTGACTACGTCCAATAAGTGGGTTTTTGCCGGACTAGTCGTCGTATCCTCCGTCCCCCATTTCGTCCGAACCATAAAACTCATCCCGGTAGCGCTCGGCAAAACCGTAAGAGCCAACCTGTTTGAGACTGAGTGCAAGGCGTCTTCTCTCGGGCTCTATTCTCAATATTTTGAGTGTCAACTCCTGGCCCTCGGAGACGATGTCGGATGGATGGCGGACGGGTCCATCACTCAGTTCTGAGATATGGACTAGCCCTTCGATAGCAGGGTCTAGCCGGGCGAAGGCCCCAAAAGTGGTGACCTTGGTGACAGTGGCCGTGACGGTCTGACCAACGTGATATTTTTCGTGGATTGACTCCCAAGGCTCGGGGTGGAGGCGCCGGAAGCTCAGGGCAACTTTCATGGACTCTCGGTCTATTCTAAGGACAAAGACATCCACCTCGTCGCCGATTGCAAGGGATTTTTCGGGAGGCTCTACCTGGCCCCAAGAGAACTCAGAGAGGTGAACTAGGCCATCGACCCCGCCGATGTCGACGAATGCGCCGAATTCCCGAATGCCAGTAACTCGCCCTTTGCGGACCTGGCCGGTCTCCAATTCAGCGAAGAGAGCTTGCCGCTGCTCTTCCCTCTGCTGCCGCATTACCTGCTTTTCGGAAAGGATGAGGCGGTTGCGACGCCGGTTGATTTCAATGACTCTTAGCTTTAGCTTATTGCCTACGAGGTCGGATAGCGGATTGCGGTTTGGGTCGGCAGAGGGATCGAAGACGATGGGGCTGGACAGCTGTGACATGGGGACGAAGCCCCGCACGCCCTCTACGTTGACCAGGAGGCCCCCTTTGTTGAAGTCAACGGCCTCGCCCTCTATGACGTCTCCGTTATCGAAGTTCTCCTGGAGGACGTGCCAGCCCTTCTCGCCCTGGGCGCGGTCCACGGAGAGGTATATCTGGCCTTCGCTCTCGTCGGACTGGACTACGTATACCAGGACGTCGTCACCGAGGCTCAGGGCCTCGATCTCCTCGGCGGAGAAGGTGCGCATCTCACGGACGGGGACCATACCCTCGGTCTTTGCGCCGATATCAACCAGGAGGCCCTCGCGGTCTTTCTGAACGATGACGCCCTTGACTATGTCGCCGCGTCTAATGGTGGCGACATTTTCCGCCTCGTCCAGCAGTTGCTGCATTCCGTAGGAGGAACTGTCCTGGGGTTCGGTATCTTGTCCTTCGGAAACATTCATAAGCTTATATTCAATTATATTTAACGCTTGGTGGGGTGTAAAGGTAAGGAAGCGTTACGAAAATGAGGATAAGGTATTGTATGGGGTTTATGATTAGGAATGCAAGGGGATAAGGATTTGCCTCTGCCCGTTCCCAGAGAGGTTAATTAGGGCATGGATAAACGCGGCGTGTTTTTCACGTTCGAAAAAGATCCGAAAAGAAAATGGATGTCCCCCGGCAATTATTTTAGAAGAATCAAGGAGCCAGCACATCTTTTGACACATCGTCAGCGATATGAAGGATGGTCAGAGGTTGAGGACAAGAAGGTTTTGCGCGGGTATAGGGGCTGTGTTATACTCCGCCCCGAAAACTAGGAGATTTAGATTTTTGGACCCACAGCTAAAGCAGGAAATAATCGGTTCGTACCAGCTTCACGAAAGCGACTCAGGGTCGGCAGAAGTGCAGATAGCTCTACTGACAAACAGGATAGGGTCTATCACCGGACATCTGAGAATTCACAAGCACGATTATCACAGCCAGCGGGGTCTGCTTAAACTTGTTGGCCAGCGCAGGCGGCTTCTCGAGTACCTGAACCGTGAGGATGTGGCGCGCTACCGCTCCATGATCTCCAGGCTGGGACTGAGAAGATAGATCTGTGGACGGCCTGATACGGACCATACTTGACATCAGCTAAAACCTTTCAACGAGACTTGGGTGGCCTACCCCTTTATCTAGGCACAGGGAAGCTCGCAAATCAGGCCCACGGCTCGGTAACCGTCGTATATGGCGACACCGTAGTCCTGGTAACTGCCTGCATTTCGGCACAACCCCGGCCCGGCATCGACTTCCTCCCTCTAACCATCGACTTGGAAGAACGTCACTACGCTGCCGGCAAGATTCCCGGCAGCTTCTTCAAAAGAGAAGGGAGACCGGGAGTCGATGCCATTCTCACGGGGCGAATGATCGACCGGCCGCTCAGGCCGCTTTTCCCCAAGGGATTGCGCAACGACGTCCAGATAATCGCCACCGTGCTTTCGACAGACCGGGAGCACGAGCCCTCGATACCGGCGACAATCGGGGCATCCGCTGCGCTTTCCATATCGGAGATACCGTTCGACGGGCCGATCGGCGGGTCCCGGGTGGGTTACATCGGTGGGGAATTCGTGCTGAACCCCACTTACACTCAACTTCTTAAGAGCGATCTAGACCTGGTGGTCGTCGGGAATAAGGATGCGGTAGTGATGGTGGAGGCAGGCGTCAACGAGTTGCCCGATGACCTGGTCCTGGAAGCCGTCAAGTTCGGGCAGGAAGCCAATCTAATAGTCATCGATCTGCAGGAAGAGATGGTCTCAGCCTGTGGTAAGACTAAGATGAAGTTGCCCGCGACAGCGGCTCCTAACCCCGCACTTGAAAAGGCGGTGCTGGACCTGGTCGGCGAACGGCTGAGGTCGACTAGCAAAGTGGTAAGGCGTGAGGAGCGGGAGTCGGCCATAGAGGATCTGGAGAGGGAAGCTGCCTCCATACTCGCGGATAAGTTCCCCGGTGAGGCAGTGGGGGATGCCGTGCGGGCGCAGGTGAAGAAGATAGTCCGGACGAACATCCTGGACACGGGCACAAGGCCGGATGGCCGAGCGCTGGAAGAATTTCGCCAAATCGAATGCGAGGTGGGGCTACTTCCAAGGACTCACGGCAGCGGACTATTCACCCGGGGACAGACCCAAGTGCTATCGGTGACGACCCTTTCGTCCGCTGGCGATGCCCAGAGGATTGATAATATCAGCCAGCACACCAGAAAACGGTTCATGCACCACTACAACTTCCCGCCCTACAGTGTGGGGGAGACGGGAAGGATAGGTTCGCCGGGGCGCAGGGAGATAGGCCACGGGGCCTTGGCCGAGAAGTCGCTCATTCCCGTGATACCCAGTGAAGAGGACTTCCCCTACGCCATAAGACTGGTGTCGGAGGCCCTCAGCTCGAACGGCAGCACTTCGATGGCCAGCGTTTGTGGCAGCAGTCTGGCACTCATGGACGCAGGCGTGCCGATATCCCGTCCGGTGGCGGGTGTGGCCATGGGCCTGATCACGGATGAGAACGGTCGATACTCGGTGCTGACGGACATAGCGGGCATCGAGGACTTCATGGGAGACATGGACTTCAAGGTTGCCGGCACCTCCAAGGGGATGACGGGCTGGCAGATGGACCTGAAGATCAAAGGGATCAGCTTCGAGATAATGGAGAAAGCCCTCAAGCAGGCCGTTGCAGGCCGGATGCACGTCCTGGACCTGATGAATAAGACTATTCAGCAGGCCCGTCCGGATCTCAGCGAGTACGCCCCGCGGATGACGAAGGTAACCATAGACAAAGAGAAGATCGGACTGGTGATCGGGCCAGGTGGCAAGACCATAAGGTCGATCGTCGAGACTACTGGGGCGACCATAGACGTGGAGGATGACGGCACCGTGATAATCGGCTCGTCTAACTCCGAAGCCGCCAAACGGGCCGTGGATATGATACGGGGTTTGACCAAAGAGGTTGAGGTAGGGGAGCAGTACACTGGCAAAGTTGTGCGGATTATGAACTTCGGGGCGTTCGTGGAGATTCTGCCGGGCAAGGACGGGCTGGTGCACATCAGCGAGCTGGCTGACTACCGGGTGGAGTCGGTGGAGGACGAAGTTAAAGTAGGTGATGAGATCTCGGTGCTGGTAACGGAGATAGACTTGATGGGGCGGATAAATTTGTCCCGCAGGGCCGTGATGGAAGGCGGAGCGGGACTCGGACCAGAAGACGGTCGTCCTAATTCGAGAGACGGCAATTCTGGGTCCGGCGGAGGCAACAGGTCAGGGAACCGCGACAGAGGATTCCAAGACCGGCGTCCGCCACGTGGCGACAGGCCACAGAACAGATTTTCGGGGAACCGGGACCGGAGACGGTAGCACGGCAACCCTGAGACCAGGGAGGAAACGCCGTGGCAATTCTCAAAGTAGCTGTTCAAGGGGCGACTGGTCGCGTAGGCACGGAGATACTCTCCGCGGTATGCAACCATCCAGAGATGCGCGTGGAGGGAGCAGTCTCCCTAGACGCTGACGGCTCACCCTTATCGCTTCCAGCCAGCTCGGGGACTGTTCCCCATACCTTGGATTTTCCATCCCTTCTTCAACACGTCAAGCCCGACGTAGTGGTGGACTTTAGCCAGGCCGAGGCTGCGCTCGCCACAGCACGATATGCCATAGAGAACGGTGTTCACGTTGTGATAGGCACCTCCGGGTTGACGGGCGAGCAGGTGTCGGATCTGGACGAGCTGTGCAAGCAGCACGGAGTGGGTGGGGTGATAGCGCCGAATTTCGCCCTTGGGGCGGTGCTGATGATCCACATGTCCAAGATCGCCAGCAAGTACTTCGACTACGCAGAGGTCATCGAGCGGCACCACGAGACAAAGATAGACGCTCCATCCGGTACTGCGCTTGCGACAGCGGAAGATATGGTGAAGGCCAAGGGCAAACCGTTCAAACTTTCGATAACTGAGAAGGTTAACCTGGCCGGGTCCCGAGGCGCGGAAGTCAGTGGAGTTGCCGTGCACAGTCTGAGGCCCCAGGGCTCGGTGGCGCACCAGGAAGTGATATTCGGGGGTCTGGGCCAGACCCTAACCATCCGGCACGACACCTCTGGCAGGCTTTGCTACATGCCGGGCGTGCTCATGGCGCTGGAGGCGGCTCCCAAGCGGGTAGGGATAGTCTACGGACTCGACGCCCTTCTGGGCCTTGACTAAATCCTGCCAGGTTCTATTATTCCATCCTGTAGATATGCGCGCGCCATGCGCTGAGGCCTGAGAAATAGATATGTCAAGAGAAGCTAACGTAGCAATAGCCGGCGCCACAGGCCTGGTGGGCCAGCAGTTCATTAGCATTCTGGAGGAACGGAATTTCCCTATGTCCTCCATCCGCTTGCTGGCCTCGGAGCGGTCTGAGGGCAAAAGGATGCGGGTCAACGGCCAAGAGGTGGTGGTGGAGCGGCTGCACGAAGGTTCATTCGAAGGGGTGGATATCGTGCTGTTTTCGGCGGGGTCGGGAGTGAGCCGCCAGTATTCTCCGATAGCGGCGGAATGTGGGGCGGTTGTAGTGGACAACAGCAAGGCCTTCAGGATGGAAGAGACCGTCCCCCTGGTGGTCCCCGAAGTAAATGGCAGTGACGCCCTCCAGCATCGGGGAATCATCGCCAACCCCAACTGCTCGACGATTCAGTTAGTCGTGGCCCTGAACCCGATCCATCAGGTAAACCCGATCAAAAGAGTAATCGTAGACACCTATCAATCGGTGTCGGGGGCCGGGGAGTCCGGAGTACGGGAGTTGGAGGAGCAGACGAAAGCAGCGGTGTTGGGTGGAGAGGCCAAGGTCGAGAAGATGCCCCATCCGATAGCGTTCAACGTGATACCGGAAATCGACACGCTGTTGGATAACGGCTATTTCAACGAAGAGTGGAAGATAGTGCAGGAGACGCGCAAGATAATGCACGCTCCTGAGATGGCCATATCGGCGACGGCGGTGCGGGTGCCCGTGTACGTGAGCCATAGCGAGGCCGTACACCTGGAGCTCACTGACCCCATGAGCCCGGACGAGGTAAGGGAAATCCTGGCCCGTGCCCCGGGCGTCACAGTGATAGACAACCCTGCGGCGAGCCAGTATCCGCTTCCTGCCTCAGCGGCGGGGACCGACGACGTCTACGTGGGCCGGATCAGAAAAGATGTCTCCCACCCGAACGGTATAGCCATGTGGGTGGTAGCAGACAACGTTCGCAAGGGCGCGGCTCTGAATACGGTGCAGATTGCCGAGATACTGGTGTCGGGGCGAGAGAATGGGTCTGTTCCATCTAGTCTCGTTCCCGTTGGCCGAGCCGCATCCCTCTAGTAATCAAGGTTGATATGCCGCCCTCTGCCAACTACGCAAGGGCGGCATGGTGCATAATGGAGGCCGTAAGGCCAGCTAGTGACCGCAGCGTAGTGAAGGGAGGGAAAAGATGGTGGAGATAGGAAGACTACTCACCGCGATGGTGACCCCCTTTGATAAATCCGGTGAGGTGGACTACGACGCGGCTAAACGCTTGGCCTCGGCCCTAATCGACTCGGGCAGTGACGGCTTGGTGGTCACGGGGACAACCGGGGAATCGCCGACACTTACGTCGGAGGAGAAGGTCAGGCTCTGGGCGGAGGTAAAGGCGGAAGTGGGAGATCGCGGGTCGGTGATAGCAGGGTCGGGCAGCTACTGCACGGCCGAATCGGCGGAGCTTACCCGAGAAGCGGAGAAGGTGGGAGCGGATGGTGCGCTGCTGGTAGTACCCTACTACAACAAGCCTCCGCAGGAAGGGCTGTACGAGCATTTTGCCTATATAGCAAGAAGTACGTCCCTCCCTTGCATCATCTACAACGTGCCGAGCCGCACGGTGACGAACATCCAGGCCGACACGGTGGTCAAACTCAGCGAGATCGAGAACATAGTCGGCATTAAAGAAGCGAGCGCCGACTTCGAACAGATAACGAAGATAATCTCGGGGACGGGGCACGATTTCAAGGTGTGGAGCGGAAACGACGGTGACACCCTGCCGATTATGGCGTTGGGTGGATACGGCGTCGTGAGCGTTTTGTCCCATCTGGTCGGGGTTCAGATTAAGGAGATGATTGACAGCTTCGTGGGCGGCGCCAATGAAAATGCCGCAGAGATTCACCGCAGGCTTCTGCCCCTGGTGAACAGCATGTTCGTCGTCTCCAACCCGATCCCGCTAAAGTATGCGATGCGAATGATCGGGTTTGACGTCGGGGGGACGAGGCTGCCTTTGATCGGGCTGGACGAAGCCACGGGCGCCAAGATCATGGCCGAGGTGGGGAAGCACACCATGGACTTGCCCATTCCAGCCAAAGTCTAAGCAAAAGGAAAGATAAAGCACCGAAGGGGTCGGCAATGCCGACCCCTTCGTCGTTTTCGGAAAGTCGGTGTAGAGGTTGGGATCAAGGGAGAGGTCGGAGGAAGATGGACTCCTCACGGCGGGGGCCCACGGCGATCAGATCTATGGGGGCAGCGATGAGCTCCTGGATCCGCTCTACGTATTGGCGGGCTTGCGGAGGCAGCTCCTCAAAGTTGCGTGCTTCTCGGGTGGAGGTGAGCCAACCAGGCAGTTCTTCGTATACGGGCTGACACTTGGCCAAGGCTGCGGCACTGGCCGGAGGGTCGGTGAGGACGGAGCCGTTAAGCCGGTAGCCGGTGCAGATCTTGAGGGTCTCCATCTCATCCAGGACGTCCAGACGGGTCAGGGCGACTGAGGTGTAGCCGTTGATCATGGAAGAGTAGCGGCCCAGGACGGCGTCAAACCAGCCGCATCGCCGGGGGCGGCCGGTAGTAGTGCCGTACTCGACGGCCTTTTCGCGAATGTGATGGCCAATCTCATCCAGGAGCTCGGTAGGGAAGGGGCCGGTCCCCACCCGAGTCGAGTAGCTCTTATAAACGCCAATCACAGAGCCAATCATTCTCGGACTCAGGCCAGCGCCTAGGGCAGAGCCCGCAGCTATGGGCGCTGAGGAGGTGACAAAGGGATAGGTGCCAAAGTCGGGGTCCAGCAGGGCGCCCTGGGCGCCTTCCATGATGATAAGAGCCTCCTCGGCAGCAGCTTTGCGGATTGCGATCTCGGTCTGTCCTATAAAGGGCCGGAGTTTTTCGCCGTAGCCGCAGTATTCTTCGAAGATGTCATCGAGGGACAGGGGATCGACACCGTAGAGCTTGGTGAGCAGGGCATTCTTGTAATTGAGGGCTTCTTCCAGGCGTTCGCGGAAGGAATCAGGGTCCAGGAGTTCCCCGACACGGATTCCAAGTCGGCTGGTCTTGTCCATGTAGGCTGGGCCAATGCCTTTTTTGGTAGTGCCGATGGCCCTCGACCCCCGGGCCGTTTCCTCCAACTCGTCGAGGAGAATGTGGTAGGGCATGATGAGGTGTGCGCGGTCGCTAATAAGGAGGCGCTTGCCCGGCGTGAGGTCTACGTGATGGTCTTCCAGGTCTTTGATTTCAGAAAGGAGAGCCGGAGGGTGGATTACGACGCCGTTGGCAAGCACACAGGTGGCCTTCGGGTTGAATACGCCTGCGGGGACCATGTGGAGCTTGAACTCCCCATAGGCGTTCATGACGGTGTGGCCGGCGTTATTGCCGCCGCCATACCTGACTATGAAATCGGCATCCTCAGAGAGGAGATCGACGATCTTACCTTTACCTTCGTCGCCCCATTGGGCGCCGACGATTGCTACTACTGGCACCTTAGGTCCTTTCGTATTCGGTCTCGGGTCCGGGCCGTCGGGGAGTATAACACGGGTGCGCCCCTCCCCCCACCCCGACCAGAGATTCACACTTTCAAACGATGTACTCCCTGAATGGGAGCGCAAGGCAATCGGCTTGACAGGCATGGGCGGCTGATTATACTCAATGAACATCGTAACAATAGGCCGCTCTTGAAACCAAAGATATCGTCGGGCACCCCCCACATCACGAATTTCGGGTACATCCCCTAAATAATTGCGCCCGAAAACGTTATAGGGACGTGAGCGGTGTTGAAGTGGCGTTGACATACAACTTGAATAATACTCGGACACTTGGGATGGGTGGCGGATGTCTTGATTGGCGGGGTCTTAGTAGGAGGGATCATGCTCTCTAGGTATTTGTTTACATCAGTCCTGTTGGTCATTCTGGCCATGGCGCTTGCGCTGCCCTCGGCGGCGTTGGCGCAAGATGCGGAAGAAGGGGTGGAGCCGTGCCCTGCAGGGATCACCTTGGAGCTTCCGGCAACGGGTATCAGCCTGGAGGCTATTACCACCACGGCTAACCTGGACACCATATTGTGCAACGGCACAGACCGGGCAATGCTTATCAACCTGGATGCTAGCGGGATGCCGGCAGACTGGACCGCTAAATTCAGGCCCAGGGTCGGGAGTTTTCTCATAACGAGCATTTTGCTGGATGCGGGACAGCGTACGGACTTGCAGCTGCGGATCCGGGGCCCGAGAGACCAGAGCGCTGCAGACTTTACGCTAACTCTGCAAGCTACTTCGGGCTCGGGTGAGGTGTTGGTGGAGAAGATGCTGAGAGTGCAGAGGGAAGAGGGCGAGCCTGCAGACCCGGGGCAGGTGACGGTAACTGCCAGCTACCCCTTCCTGAGCGGCCCGACTACCACCCTCTTCGAGTTTGAGATGGCTGTTGTGAACAATACACCCGAGGACGTATCACTCAATCTGGGCGCATTGTTCCCCCAGGGGTGGAGGGTGCAGTTCCTCCCGGCGTTCGGGGCAGAGAGGTTGATAACTAACGTAAGCATAGTGGCCCAGCTGAACCAGCGAATAAAGGTGCGGGTATTCCCGCCGGCGCTGGCTCCGGCGGGAGATTACCCGATTCTGGTCCGGATGTCGGATGAGGAGGAGATCTACGTTAAGGAGGTGCCTCTGCAGGTGACTCTCACCGGCGCTTTCGACGTTTTCATGACCACTCCCGACGGACGGCTGAACGTGAACGCAGATGCAGGCAGCGCACAAGCGGCGACGGTGCGCATGGTGAACACCGGCACCGCTGACATCGAGAATCTGCGGCTGATCGCAGACACCCCCGCCGGCTGGGAAATCGAGTACCAGACTGCGAACGTGGAATCGCTGCCCGTAAACAACCGGATCGACGTGCCGTTGACCATCACGCCCCCCGGCGACGCGGTTCCCGGCGACTACCTGGTCACCCTGCGAGCTCGCAACAACAACGTGCAGGACCAGGTCTCGTTGAGGATAACGGTTGAAAAGTCGACGATCTGGCAGTGGGTCGGGATCGGAATACTGGTTGCGGTGATCATAGCCCTGGTTGGAATGTTCGTGCGGCTGGGCAGGCGATGAGCGGACCGATAATCGAGACCGAAGGACTGACCAAGAAGTACGGAAACTTCACCGCCGTCGACAGCCTGGACCTGAGGCTGGAAGAGGGAGAGGTCTTCGGCTTCCTGGGGCCGAACGGGTCCGGGAAGAGCACGACGATACTGATGATCCTTGGGCTCACTGAGCCGACGAAAGGGTGGGCACGAGTCTCGGGGTTCGACCCGACTCGTAACCCGCTGGCCGTGAAGAGGAACATAGGGTATCTGCCGGAGTCGATAGGGTTTTACAACGACCTGAGCGGCCGGGAGAATCTGCAGTATACGGCGCGTCTGAACAGTATGCCGCGGGACGCCAGCGACCGGCGCATAGATGATTTACTCGAGCAAGTTGAACTCTCTGGGGCTACCAGCCAGCCTGTGGGCCAATACTCGAGGGGGATGCGGCAGCGGCTGGGGCTGGCCGACGTCCTGCTTAAGCAGCCTCAGCTGGTGATACTGGACGACCCGACACTGGGCCTGGACCCAACGGGAGTCAACTGGCTCTTGCAGCTGATCAAGGAAATGAGCGACGAGCAGGGGATAACCGTGTTCATATCCTCCCACCGCCTCCACGAAGTGCAGCGGATATGCAATCGAGTCGGGATTATGTCCCACGGAAAGATGGTACTGGAGGGACCGGTGGACGAGCTTATGAACCGACAGGAAGAGGGATATCAACTCGACCTAGAAGTGGACAAAGTGGCGCCACAGTTGTTGGAAGCGCTGAGGGCACTGCCGACGGTAGAGCGGTGCGAGGCGTTGGGGAATATGATTACGGTCTCGTCCAAAGAACAGGTGAGGATACAAGCCCTTTCCGTGGTGCAGGCTCAGAATGTGGACCTGCTCCAGCTGCAGACCCGCAACCGGAGTCTGGAAGAAATCTACCTCAGGTATTTCCAGGAGGTCTAGCATGGTAGCTATCTTCTGGAAAGAGATGGCCGATCACTTCGGCAGGAGGAGATTCGTCTTCCTGTTGGCCCTGGTATTCCTTGCGATAATCTGGGCACTCTCAGTGATATCCGGGACGGTTGAGAAAGCGGCTAGCAGCCGGGAAGAGTTCCTGTTCCTGAAGGTCTTCTCATCGAGCAGCGACGTGCTCCCGTCACTACTCTTCTTCATCAGCTTCTTCGGGCCACTGGCAGGGATAATCCTGGGGTTCGACAGCATCAATAGCGAACGGTCCCAGGGCACATTGGCCAGGATTCTGTCCCAGCCCGTGCACCGGGATGAGGTGTACAACGGGAAGTTCCTCGCGGGGCTCACGACGCTGGCAGTCATTCAGATATCGACGATACTGGCGATTGTCGGGGCTACGATGGCTTCCCTGGGGATAGTCCCGGACGGCGAAGAGATAGTCCGCTTAATAGGGTTCGCCATCGTTTCGATAACGTACCTGGGCCTGTGGCTCGCTGTCTCAATGTCGTGCTCGATATTCTTCAGGAGCACCGTAGTCTCAGCGATGGTAGCGATAGGGCTGTGGCTGCTTTCGACGTTCTTCCTGATTCTGGTTGCGGGAGCAGTAGCAGACTTCTTCGTCGGGGAGGTGGATAGCCAGGAATTGGCTATTGAACACTTCAACCTGGAAACGTGGATATCGCGTATTTCTCCATCGTTCCTGTTTTCGGAGGCGTCGGACACGTTGCTGAACCCGACAGTCCGTAGCCTAGGGGTGCTGCTGCAGGAACAGACATCGGGTCTGTTGGGCAGTCCGATATCCGCGGTCCAGAGCTTGCGGCTGGTGTGGCCGCACATCGTGGCTATGATATCTGCGGTGGTGGTGTTCCTAGCGGTCTCGTACACGAAGTTCATGCGTGAGGAAATAAGGTCGTAACGCACCCGGGGAAGGGTATATTCCTTCCTTCGCCCTTTTGAAATAAAGAATCGGGCGGTTGGCTTGGCCAACCGCCCGATTCTTTAACCCACGACCCTCCGAGACCCAGGCAACGCCTCGGGGGCAATATTGCCCGTAAACCTTCCAATTGTTGTCAGCACGCTGGCCAGTCTCTACAGTAGTCACGAAACTAGACGGAATCGGATAAGAGACAGGAATATCAGAGCGGAGGTCGACTGTCTTCGGATCTGTACGACAGGCTATTAAGGGGATTAGGTGGGAGAGCGGTGAAGCGCGTCTTAGAGAAGGGTGGAGCCGGTGGGAGGGGAACACGCTGCTACTGCTATCACCGGTGATTCTGCTGCTGGCGATTTTCTTCGTATGGCCCTTGGTCCAAGTTCTGGAAGCCAGTTTTGGTGGTCGGGGGCCTTTCACTCTTCAGCTGTACGATAAGGCCATCTTTGGCCAGATAGCCCAGAACTGGTGGGAGGTAACCATCGAGCAGACGATAGTTACCACAGGGCTCTGCCTGATCTTAGGGTATCCAGTGGCCTACTACCTGGCATCGAGCACGGGCTGGAGGCGGACGCTGGTCCTGATGGCCGTAGTGGTGCCATTTCTCACCCACTTCGTGGCGCAGACCTCAGTGTGGAGGGTGATACTCGGGCGAAGGGGCTGGATAAATGAGTCGCTGACAGGCCTCGGCATCATCGACGAGCCGCTGGAAATTCTGTTTACCAGCATTGCGGTCGAAATCAGCATGGTCCAGACTCTGCTCCCGTTCATGGTGCTATGCATCTATGCAGGCATGCGGGGAATCCCGAAGGCGTTCATGATGGTGGCCCAAACCCTTGGCGCCGGGCCCCTGCGAGCCTTCTTGAGAGTGTACCTACCGCTAAGCATGCCGGGGGTTTGGGCGGGGATTCTACTGGTCGCAGTCCTGACCATCGGGTCATTTGCGGCCCCCGACATATTGGGGAATATCCCGCAGCGAGGGATCGCGTCATATCTACGGGGCGGGGGCCAGTTCAATTCAGCGCTGGCGATGGTCACCCTGGCAGGGGTCTTGATACTCTATCTGGCGTTTGTGCAATGGGTCGGCTTCAGGCCTCTGTACCAAGCCGGGGAGGCATTGACGGGCCTAAAGGGAGAAGAGCAGGGGCGGCCCTCGGGGCGACGGTTTCTGCTCGGGGGTGGGGTGGGGTTGATCTGCGCCTACCTACTTCTGCCTCCCCTGGTGGTGGTGGTCCTGTCCTTCAGCCGGTCGTCCTTCGTCAGATTCCCGCCTCGGGAGTTTTCCTTTAAGTGGTACGGGGAGTATTTCACTTCGGCGGACCCCCTGCTTCATTGGTTGAGTGCGACGGCGAGAAGTGTGGAAATAGCAGTGCTGGTGGTAGTGTTTTCACTGGCGTTCGGAGGCATAGTCTCGTATGCACTGGTGCGGTCTCGGCTGCCGGGCAGGGGGTTAATTAACAGCTTCTTCATCGCACCATTGATAGTGCCGACAGTTGTGACCGCAGGGGCGATATTTCACCTATACTTCTACAGCACGGTGCTCCGGCACCTGCTGGGGACTACACCGGGCATGGTAATACCGCACACGGTACTGGCCCTGCCCTACGTGATCATCATCCTGACGGCTACGCTCAGGAGCATAGACCCGATTCAAGAGCGGGTGGCTATGAGCCTGGGAGCGAATCGGCTGACGACCCTGCGGCGAATACTGCTGCCCCAGATGTATCCAGGTCTGGCCCTCGCGGGTTTTTTGGCCTTCCTGGTGTCGTTCAACGAAGTGATAGTAGCGCTGATTTTGAAGACGCGGGACTTCCAGACCCTGCCGATGAACATGTGGGCGGGTAGGACCGCCGAGTTTGCCCCCATGATGGCAGCAGTATCTGTGCTAGTCCTTATCGGGGCAGGGATATTGCTGGGCGCGGTCTGGTCTGTAAGACGCCGGATGGCAAGCCAGATCAGCGACCCATAACGTAGGTCTCGCGGCGGGGATCTGCTCCTCCCATCAAAACGCCATTTTCCTGGTCGACTACTATGGCAGAGACGGAAGAGGTGTGGGCCTGGGACCAATCGTGGAGCGTCTCGACGTCATGGCCTCTTCTTTGTAGCTCGGCGCGGGTCTCGGCGGATATCCGACCCTCGACCCGTAGCCTTCCCGGGAGATAGGTGTGGGGCCAGAAGGAGTTGGGGTAATTCCAGGACGTGACCCTGGGCGCTTCTATGGCCTGCTGGGGCCTCATTCCAAAAACGGCGATGTTGAGGAAAGTCTGGATCATGCCCTGGGGCTGGGCGTCGCCGCCGGGGCAGCCGAAAGGCATGAAGAGTTTGCCGTTCTTGAAGGCTATGGCGGGGTTCGGAGTTAGGCGGGGACGCTTCCAGGGCCCGAGGCTCGACGGGTTGTCGGGTTCCAGCCAGCTCTGATAACCCCTACCTGACATCACGAAGCCCAGGCCGGGAACAATGGGACTTTCGGATACGGGGTCTGAGGGGGTTCCGGAGAAGGCGTTGCCCCATTTGTCGACGACGCAAGTGTAGCTGGTGTCGGAGGCGGAGGCGCCGGCGACGGGAACAGGCTGAGCACCTGCAGAATTTACTACAATCCTATCCCCCTTAGGAGGATTCTGGAAGGGCCAAGGATTGCCTGGTTCGGGCATACGGCCCGGCGCACGGGACATGTCGATGTCGGAGCGGCGGGACGTGGTATATCCCTTAGACAGTATCCCCTCAATAGGCACATCTATGAAATCGGGGTCTCCGTAGTAGTGGTGGCGGTCTGCGAAGGCCTGGTCCATGGCCTCAGTGTAGAGATGCAAGTAGTCGGCTGAGTTGTGGCCGAGGGCTTCCAGGTCGTCGTCCTCAAGCATCTGGAGCACCTGCCCTACAACCGGGCCCTGGCACCAAGGACCACAAGTGTAGATGGTATAGTCCCGGAAACTTGCGCTCACCGGGGACTCGACCTTCACGGTGAAGTCGTGGAGGTCCTGGTAAGTAATGAGGCCGCCCTGCTCTTCGCTGAAACGGGCCATTTCGTGGGCGATGTCTCCCTTGTAGAAATAGTCTCGGGCGGCGCGTATTGCCTCCGGTCTGCCGAGATGAGCATTGGCGGCCTCGACATCTGCGAGACGCTGGAAAGTTCGTCCGAGGTCGGACTGAACAAATATGCTACCGACCGGGGGGACTCGGCCGTCGGGCATGAAAATCTCTCGGGTGGAGGGCCAGCGGCCAAGGGTGCCGTTGACTGGGTCGGCATCCTCTAGCAAGCCTCCGTAGGTGACGGGGTTCATTGGAAACCCGTCCCGGGCGAGTTGGAGGGCCGGGGTAACGACTTCCCTGAAGGTCATGGTCCCATATCGTTCCAGGGCGGTGAGCCAGGCGTCGGGGGCGGCGGGCACGATGCTCTGAAGGATTCCCTTGGGGATTTCGCCGCCTGCGTGCTCCATGAAGTAGTCGATGTTGGCAGCTCGGGGCCAGCGGCCCAGGCCGCTAATGGTGATCACGGAGTCCGACGCAGCCAGATAAATCATGATGGGCGCTACGCCACCGAAATTGGTGCTCTCCGGCAGGAGAACGTTGATTGCAATGCCCGCGGCTACTCCCGCATCAACGGCGTTGCCTCCCTGCTCAAGGATGCGGTACCCGGCCTCCGCGGCAAGGTAGTGGCCGGCAGCGACCATGTGGGTGGTTCCCATGAAAGTGGGCCGAAGGCTTTCGATACCGGGATAGGTCATGATGGCTCTCCTTTTTCCCGAGGATACGGGTCTAGGACCCGACACCCTCCGATACGGCGCGTATGGCTTCCTCCATTATGGTAAGAGCCTTGTCTATCTCCGGCTCGCCGATGACGAGTGGCGGAGCGAGGCGGATGACGGGCGTGCCGTGAGTGGTGAATAGTATAAGGCCCTTTTGGAGGCAATAGCTGGTGATTTGGTCCATCAGGTCGGGGGCGGGATGGGCCGAGACCTTGTCAGTGACGATTTCAAGACCCAGCAGTAAGCCCACCCCCCGCACATCTCCAACGATCTCGTATTGGTCTTTCAAAGCCTCGAGGCCCGTTCGAAAATAGTCTCCCATAACCTCCGCCCTCTCGACTAGGCCCTCGGACTCTATGATGTCCAAGTTGGCCAGGCCGACGCCGCAGAGGAAGGGGTCGCCGCTGTGCGAGGTGCTCTGAGCATAACCGCCCTCCTCCAGCTTACGAGCGACGGACTCGGAGACGAGAGTCGCGCTCAGGGGCACGGCCCCGCCCAGGCTTTTGGAAAGGGTCATGATGTCGGGGACGACGTTGTGGTGCTCCGCGGCAAACCATTTGCCTGTGCGCCCCAGACCGGTGAGGGCCTCGTCCATGATTAGGAGAGCGCCTCTCTCGGTGCAAAAACGACGGAGGGCTTGCACGTACCCTGAGGGCGGGACGACGATGGGGCCACCGAGGACCGGCTCAATGATCA
Organism: Dehalococcoidia bacterium; assembly: GCA_965222055.1. Classification (GTDB taxonomy): domain Bacteria; phylum Chloroflexota; class Dehalococcoidia; order Plut-88900; family Plut-88900; genus Plut-88900. The sequence continues at coordinate 749,436 of CBDCTF010000007.1, read as the reverse complement.
CCGCGGCCGGTTCACCGCTAGTGTTGAGATCGATCATTTCGACTGAATAGTCGAAGCAGGCCAGGGAGCAGCCGTCCTGCCGTGAACAGAATCGGCAGCGGTAGGAGTTGGGTGTGGGGAGAAATGTAACGCCCGGCAGGCCCGGGCCGTACTCGGGGTGGCCCCGACGGTAGCCTCGGCCCGTGACGCTCCATGCGGCAAGTGAGAGGCCGTGATAGCTTTCGGATAAAGATATCAGTTCCTGCCGTCCTGTGGCGAAACGGGCGATGCGGATGGCGGTCTCCACGGAGTCGGAGCCCGTGCAGCCGTAAAAGGGCTTTTGCAGGTCCCCCGGAGTAAGCTCAGACAGGCGTTTGGATAAGGCAACTTCCTGCGGGGTGGTGAAGGATGAGCCCGTCTGCATCAGGAGCGCCGACTGACGGGTCACGGCATCTAGGAGTCGAGGGTGGCTGTGCCCGACGGAAACGCAGAGCTGCCCCGACATCATGTCCAGGTATTCCTTGCCCTCCACGTCCCAAAGGGAGCAGCCGAGGCCCCTTGCGGGGACTATAGGGAACTTTTGCCAGGTGTTGAGTGTCCAGCGCTCCCCGGCCTCAATCCATTGCTCGTTGGTTGTAAGGTCGAGTCCGTGGGTGCTTACTACCATAATCTGCTCCTCTCAGAGTGTGTTTGTCGGAGGTTTCGAGAGTATTATATTGCGCTTGAAGGGTGAACGCTTGCTATGAAAAGAAGATGACATGCCGATAGGCGAACTATCGGTCCTGGCGTCGGCGATGTTGTTCTCGATGACCGGGATTGTGCAGAAGACGCTGGTGTCCCGGTTCAGACCGCTGACATTGGGAGCGCTGGGGTCGGGGGGAGGGGCGTTGGTCGGACTGATCTTCGTGCTGACGATCTCTGATATCGGGGAGCTTACCCGTATCCCCACTCTTTACCTGGTCCTCGGAATTCTTGGCGGGATTATTAACATCGGGCTGGGCGAGCCACTGTACCTGCTGTTCCTGAGAAACGTGGACATCAGCAAGGCCTGGCCGATGGTGGCTGGACTGCTATCAAGCTATTCGCTGCTATCAGGGATATTCGTGCTGGGGGAAGCGCCCTCGCGCTATGACATAGCGGGAGTGGTGGTAATAGCAATGGGGGTATACCTGCTTAGCTTTGGCCAGCGCAGGTACACGGATAAGAACCAAGCCTCGTGGCTGGGGTTTAAGGGTGTGCTTTTGCTGGCTCTGGTTGCCTCATTCTGGGTATCAGGTCTTACGATTCAGGGGTTCGCTCTGCGTCACATGGACCCACCACTGCTGAACATGATCCGGCTTTCGGCAGTATGTATTTTCCTAACTGTGATGTCTGGGCTGGGAGTTAACGACATACTGCTGCCGAGCGAAGAGGACGCTGCTTTGGGTTTCGGAAGACGGGTCAAGAAAGCGCTATCCCAGGGACTCGTTGCGCGCACCGTGCGTCGGGTCCTGAGACTTGAAGGGTCTATAGCTCATCAAGACTCGGACCGAAGGAGGAGGCGCTTCCGGTCCGGATGGTCGTACCGGATGTCAGGCGTGGCAGTAACGAACGGGAGCATATCGCTGGGCGTGGCCAGCATGTTGTTCCTGGTCGGGGTACAAAGAGCGGGCCTTTCGATAGCGGCAGCGCTATCGTCGACACAGATATTCTGGACGACGACGCTTTCGGCGATAGTGCTAAGGGAGAGGGTGAACCCGACAGGGATAGCAGGGGTGCTCACTCTGTTCGGGGGGATACTTCTAATCCTGCTATTGTGAGCAGGGCCGGACGGCACCTTATTCTCTGCCTGTTCTCACTCCGTGAAGGTGTCGCGATCCAGGAGCAGGAAGACCTCACCCCACTGAGAGGCATCTTCTAGAGACCAGTCGTCAGCCGATTCCTGGGGCCGGAGGCGAATGCCCTCGTCCCCGCCATAGACGAGGAGGGCGGCCCCTTCACCGGAGTCATCAACCAGAGCGGCGAAGGCGGTTACAGCGCCCTCGGAAGACCAGCCGACTACCTCGTATACGCCTTCAGTCCCATCGGGCGCGAAGGCGGCGACTTTCGAGATGGGCCTCGGGTCTCCGATGGTCTGGAAGCTGCGGGTCACGTCGAAAAGGCTGTTCTCCGATTCTTCTACTTCTAATACGAGCAGCACGGGGAGTCTCCGGGGATTTGGGTTAGGCCTCTATGCTGCGCATACCTGAGCGCTGCATCTGGGCAGTTACAAGGTACTGTTCGAGGAGGACGCGGGCCTCGGGCTTGCGGAGGTCCAGAGATGAGATGGCAATGGCCCGGTAGAAGACTCCTGCCGGGACTTCAATGGACGTGGAGGAGCCCGACTCAGGCAATTCAGCGCCGAGGGCCTCGGCCATGAACTCAGCTTGCAACTCTCCGACTCCCGTTGCGTGGCACTTGGTCACGGTGCGGCCACGGTGCAAGAGAGTTACACCAGACTTGCTGCGCTTGAGGGTGAGAGGTATGGCAGAACGCGGTTTTTCGAGGATTTCCTCGGCGTAGTCCTGGGCCCTGGTTCGGCTTATGCCCATGCAGGCCTTATACCGCGCACTCTCCCTCGCCACGCTCGACCTTGAACATGCGGGTCTTTCCCCAGTCCATGTAGGTGTTGAGGTTCTCCTTGTTCAAGGGGCCCGTCTCCTTGTAGGCGCCGGCGAGGGTTTCAAAGGGCTGGGTGCCGATGCGGTCGACGAAGCGGTTGAAAACCTCCTGGGGCTCGCGCTCGTTCTGGTAGAAGTGGACAATATCCTTCACGAGGCTGGGGACCTTCTTGGCAGGTACCTTTGTCTTGACTCTCTTGCCAAATCGGGCGTCTTCATCGCCGCCGAAGCTGCCGCCGATGAAAAGCTCATAGGAGGGTATCTGGCTCTTGTTGGCTCCGCGGGTAGCTGCTCCGTGGAATCCGATGTTTGCGATGTGATGCCGGGCGCAGCCATTGGGGCAGCCACTGATCTTCACGTGGAGGGACCTGACTAGCGGGTCCTCATAGGCCGCTTCCCTAAGGGCATCGCCGACGGCCTGACCCAGACCCATTGAAGATGTAATGCCGAGCTTGCAGCTGTCGGTGCCGGGGCAGGAGACGACATCCGTAATCTCTCCGGCTCCTGCTTCCCCGAGGCCTGCGTCCTTAAGCTGACGCCAGACTTCTTTCAGTACGCCGGTGGGGACCCACCGGTAAACCACGTTCTGCTCCACGGTGGTGCGGATGCGGCCACCGGCAAAGTCGCGGGCGATGCGGCTGAGAATGGGGAACTGCTCGGTGGAGATATCGCCGAGAGGAAGCTTGACGGTGACGACGTTGTAGCCGTCCTGTTTCTGGGGGCGTACGTTGCTCGAGACCCACCGGTCAAAGACGGGAGACCTCTGCCCGTTACTCTCAATTGGTACAAGGGCGGGAGGCACGTCAATGAGCTCAGGAGGGAGTTCCATAAGGGGCTCGGGATCATATGACTCCTGGGCCCAGGGTTGCTTCAACTCTTCTTCGACCTGCTCACGGAAGGCGTCGATGCCTACCCGGTCGATGTAGAACTTGATCCGGGCCTTCATTCGGTTACGTCGGAGTTCATCTGTGCGGTTGAAGATGCGTACTACGGCCTCGCTGACCCGGAGGAAGTCCTCGACGGGGACGAAGTCGTAGAGAGTGTAGGCGAGTCGGGGCATTATGGAGGTGCCGCCGCCGGTGATCATTTCGAAGCCGCGGCGCTCGACGCCATTCTCGTCGACCCGGACCCTCGGCTTGAAGGCGAGGTCATGGATGGCGGTGACGACACAGTCGTCATTGCAAGAGGCGAAGGCTACTTTGAACTTTCGGGGGAGCGCCTGGGCCTGGGGATGCCGTACGAACCACCGTGCGAAGGCCGCTAAGTAGGGGCCTACGTAAAAGGGCTCGTCTGGGGTGACACCGGAAAGGGGGCAGCCGATGACGTTTCGCACGGTGTTACCACAGGCCTCACGGGTAGAAAGACCGGCCTCACCGAGTATGCGCAAGACGTCAGGGGTATCTTCAAGATTTACGAAGTGAAGCTGGATATTCTCCCGGGTGGTGACGTGCCCCTTGTTGAGGGGAACGTATTTATCAACGATTTCACCTACGGCATCGAGTTGGTCTGCGGTAAGGCTGCCGGCAGGCATCTTGATGCGGATCATGTGGAGATCGGGTTGGCGCTGGCCGTAGATGCCTCGGACGAGCCTGTAGGCAGTGAATTTCAGGGGGTCTTCCCAACCGCCCTTTTGGAAGCTGGTTACCTCGGTCTCGAAGTCGGAGACTTCCTGCGGCAGGTAGGGGATTATCCCCTTTGAGTAGTCAAAACCGGCTTTATCCTTTATGGAAAGGTCTCTTTCGACGGTAGTCATTTAGCCCTGATCTCCCCTATGTCTCTATTGCAATAAAAAGCGCCCCTTCGATTTGACTTCATCGTAGGGGCGCAACGCTGTGCCAAGCTGGATTAGCGCCGACCCTATTTCCGGCACATACAGACGCAGTTATCAAGCCAATATCCGTTATTCATTAGTGCTGAAGCTTAGCGTTGTTTAGAATGGATGTCAAACTTGGGCAGGTCTTATCGAAGCCGTCAGAAGTAGTAAGGGCGTGCCCGGACAACTAGAACGCGACCTCCCGTAACTCGTCCGACTCAGTCGTGATAAGGTCCGAGCCGGTCTCTGTGACCACGTGAGTGTCTTCCCAAAGTAGGTGCAACTCCTTATCCCCGATTCCCGGCTCCGTGCTTATAACAGAGCCTACTTCCAGTACCGTATGGTCGGTGGGCGTCACACTGGGGGGCTCCGTGAACTGTATCCCTTGCCCGTGACCCATGCGGCTGCCACCCGTGAGCCTTTCAGGGTTGTCCGTCTCTACTCCAAGGTCTTTCATCGCCTGCACACCGGCCCTGTGAATGTCTGCGGCCTCGACGCCAGGTCTCAGCGCTTCTACCATACGGCGGTTCACTTCGAGGAGTTGATTGTAGAGCCGCCTCTGCCTGTCAGTGGACGGGCCTAGGGAGACCATACGTGGGTAGTCGACGGTATACATCCCGACCCGGGCCCCGGTGTCGATGCCCAGTATGACGCCTGGTCTCAGGGACCTATCATAGTGAAATGCGTGCTTGGCCCCCGGCAGTTGGGACTGGATGTCGAACTGGAAGTGGACGAAGGATGTGCCGTCGGCGCCCTCATCAAGAACAAGCTTTTGGAACTGGCGCGCTAACTGGCGCTCGGTTACTCCGGGAGTCAAATAGTCTGTATACAGGCGGTATCGGGCCCTGGCAGTGATCCGGGCCGCCTCCCGCATGTATGACACTTCCTCATCCGACTTGACCATGCGAGTCTTTATGATGACGTCCGCAGCGTCAACGAACCGGGCCTCGGGCATCGATCCGACAATGCTCAGGTAGTCCCCGACCGGCACACCCATCCTCTGTTCCTGACCAAGCTCCGCCCCGATGCGGCCAGCGCTCAGCCCCCTGTCTCGCAGAGCCTCTCCGACCAGCTCGTATGGGAACTGGAGCACGTCAAAGTAGTCCCGGATGTCGGTGATGTAGGTGCCCTGCTCGATGTTGTCCCGGCCTTGGGAAACGATTATCGGATCGCCCACGGCGGGCAATATGAACGCCGAGGGTCGGGCCAGGGACTCGTTGGGGCCGATGCTTGGGGCAGCGCCCACGAAGTAATGGAAGTTGTGTTCACCCGTGATCAACAGCGCGTCCAAGTCGTTTTGTGCCATGAGTGAGCGGGCTCGGGTGACTCGGCGGTCCATCTCCTGTCGGGAGAACATGGGATAGGTCGGGTTTGCCTGTACCAAAGGGACACCTCCACTAAATCTTCGCCGTTTACCGAATCGAAGGTTAACCCCACGGTATAAAGCGTGCAACCCACTCAGTTTCCTTTTGACAGAACATGACGCGGAAACCTAGACTTCCCCCTACCCCTCCAGAGCAACACCATGAAAATAGAAAGAGTCGAAGTCCGAGTTGTCGCTCCCCAAGTCCAGAAGTTTACCTGGTCCCACGACCTCCCCGACCAGTTCGCCACCAACACCTTAGTCCATATCTTCACTGACGAAGGTGTTGAGGGAGTGGGTGGCGCATGGAACGGCACCTCTTTCGACTATGACCGCTACACCGCCGAGGCCCTGCGCCACCTCGCCCCGATACTCGTGGGCCGTGACCCGCTGGACAGGGAGGCTCTTCGTAGAGACCTCTGGCCTCGGGTCTTCCCGATACCTCCCCAATCCCTCGCCGCGATAGACATCGCGTTGTGGGACCTGGCCGGAAAGGCAGCGGGCATGCCTCTCTACAAGCTTATCGGATCCACCAGAGACCGCATCCCTTCCTATGCGAGCACTCCCATGCTGGATGACGTGCCCGCATACCTGGACTTCGTGGAGACTCTGCTGGACCAGGGCTTCAACGCCGTCAAGTTCCACACATGGTGCATTCCGGAGCAGGATACGGCGCTGGCCCGAGCAGTCCGGCAGAAGTATCCCGGCAACGACATAGCGTTCATGCTGGATGCGGAGAACAACTACGACAGGGAATCGGCTCTAAGGGTTGCTAAAGAGCTGGAAAGCCTGGACTTCACCTGGTTCGAGGCCCCTCTCCCCGACTACGATCTCGAAGGCTACCGGGCTTTGGCCGAGGAAGTCGAGATGCCGGTGCTCCCATCTGGGAACTGGATTATGGACCTGGTGACTTTCGAGAGCGCTGTGAAGTCGGGGTGTTGGCGGTCGTCCCGGACGGATGCGCTGATTCTCGGGGGCGTAACTCCTCTGCACAAGGCCGTCAAGATTAGCGAGGCCGCAGGCATGAATTGCGAGATCATGTCCTGGGGATTCAGCCTGAATTCAACCGCCAACCTCCACCTGATGCTCACCACCGACAACTGCTCCTACTTCGAGCAGACCATGCCATACGAGCCTTACGAATACGGCATGATAGATGTTGTCCGAACGCAATCGGATGGGTACGTCTACGCTCCAGAAAAGCCGGGACTAGGTCTGGACGTTGACTGGGAGGCCATGGAACACGCCACAATCCACAGCCTTACCTTCCCCTAGTCGCTCTCGTACTTCCTCCCCAACTCTTCCTCCCACCTCAAGTACTCTATCGCCCCCGCGAAGTTGCGCCCGGAGCCCGTAGCCACCAAGTCATCCGGGGGTGTCATCACTCCTGACAGACCTCTTTCCAACGGGTGGCCCTCCGCAGCCCATCCCCTCGTACCTCCCTCTAACGACGCCACGTTTTCATACCCCATCTCCACCAATGCCAGTCCGGCCAGTATCGATTCACGGCCCTCGGGGCTCAAAAGCACCACGGGTGCCGACTTAGATGGCACAATTCCGTCCACGAGGAGCTCCATGGAACCCCGAGCCGTCCATCGGCTGCCCGGCGGGTGTCCCTCCGAGAACTCCGCACTCGTCCCGATAAACAGCCCTACGGCAGACTCTTCCATCATCCTGGCCGCATCACTCGGAGGTAGTGAGGAGACACGGGCGCGAGCTTCTTCCAAGGTAGCGGGTCCGGCATCACAGGATCCCGACTCAAGCTGCAATCCCGATTCCTGCCATGCCTTAGTACCACCCTCCACCACGTGAACGTTCGGGTATCCTATTTGCCTGAAGAAGGAGCCCGTCACCGAGGCCCTCGCTATCCCGTCACAGCAAAAGACGATCTGCCCTGCCTTCACCCCGACCACGTTGTCGCTCTCCTGGACGGCCTGCCCTCCCGGATGCCACCAGAATCCCGGAATATGGCCCGCTTCGAATTCTTCGCGCGTTCTCACATCCACTAGATAGACGTTCTCGTCATCCCGTTCCGACAACAACCTCTGCAGCCCGTTGGGCGTCAAATAGTTCACCCCATCCTCAGCCGCCACTCTTCGTCCGAAGGCCTCAGCCCTACCCAACGCCTCCACCGACGGCGCATTCAAGGTCACCCGGCCCGACCCTTTCTCCAGGTCAAAACCAGCCAGTTGCCACCCCATTGTCCCGTTCCGCAGCCCGTAGATTTGCTTCACGCCCATACGCTGCAGAAGGCCAGTCCCAACGATGCTCCGGGTACGGCCCGCACAGTGCACCACCACCGGGGTATCCTCGGTATCCATCAGGTCCCAGATGCGTAAGGGGAGCTCCCCACCGGGAAGGCTGCGGCTACCCGGAATACAGAAATTATGGTGCTCCTCCGGGGTCCGGGAGTCGACCATAACAAACTGCTCGCCGCTGGAGATCCAGCCTTCCAGCTCTTCGGCGGTTATTTCCGGAACCTGTTGCTCGACCTGCAGCCGTTCTCCGAAGTCCTTGCTTGGAACGTTGACACCCCACTCGGACCCGTAACCGAGGGATGTCCAGCGGTTGATCCCGTCCTCCAACACCGACCCATTCTCATATCCCATACGTTCCAGCGTGCCAAGGGCCAACGCTGCTCTCCTGCCATCGTCATCGCAGACTACAATCCTGGTCGCACGATTGGGGACGAGTCGAGGGAGCCGGTATTCTATGAGCCGACGCGGCAGGGGACAGGCGCCAGGAATGTGGGCCAGGTTGTATTCCCCGTGCTCCCGTACATCCAGCAAGGCCATAGGAGCGCCTTGATCCAGCAGGGATGCAAGCTCTTCAGAGGCAGTGATTTTAGGCATCTCTGGCATTGAGAATGTGCAGATACGGCAGACCGGCTATTCGTTGTCGTACTTGGATTTGCTCTGGAAGTCGACTTTGGCACCGGTCGCCATATCGAAGCGGCACCGCTCGATGTTGCTCAGGTCCTGGCCGTAGACGTGGATTTCCACCGTGGGCCGGGAATCAGGGTTGTCGATCTGGTGTATTTCGTCGATGCCCGGGACAAGCAGGCTAACTTCGCCGGCCTTGGACACTGCGTCCCTGTCCTTCTCCAAGCGTCCGAAGCCGGGCCGATCTTCGTCGGAGTGCCAACGGAACCGGATCTCGTTGAGCGTGTTGTCCAGGACTCCTATCATGCCCCAGACGTGATGGTCGTGAGGATCAACGTGGTCGCCCGGGCCCCACACCTCTGCAGAGACCAGCAGCCTATCGGAGCGGTGGAGAAGGTATGAGCCGTGAACCCGGCTACCACCCTTGCTGGAAGGGATCCGATACTCCCCAGGTATGCAGTTCGGGTTGTTAATCAGCCTCTCCAGGAAAGAAGAGCCTTTGTCCAGCACTGCCGATTCATCAACGCCCTTAGACTGGAGTTCCTTAATGTCGTACACGAACTGGTCTAGAGTGTAACTGCTTGTAGCCATGCGACTCCTCCCATTAACTTGCTTACGGCTGCATCGGCCATCTTATACAATTGTACACGATTTTGTGCTTCATCAACCAGCCAAGAGGTGAAGGGACGGCATGAAAACGCTAAAACTAGGCCCAGTTTTGCCCTACTAAATCGACCTGTTACAATAGTATTAGTGCTGAATGGGCATTCCCGAATACTCAGTGCCCACAAAAGAACAGGGCGTCCGTAGGGACTGGAAGCATAGAAAGGATCGAAAATGGCTAAGAGGAGATCCAGGTTTGTGGCCCCCAAGGGCGCCATGACCGTTAAAGAAGCCGCTGAATCCGCGGGTTACAGCGTGGCCCGAATATCGAAACTGTTGGGTGAAAACAGGATAGTAGGCACTTTCAAAAGGAAGGGTCGGAGGCTTATCCCAACGCCCATAAAATTCCTCACGACCAAGGGTGAAGAGAAGCTACTCGACAAGGCTCAACGTGGAAAGTCCGACTCGGTGGTCGACCCTAACGAAGTCCGTGTCACGGGTGAGAACTCCTTCATCCGCCTGGCTCCCTCCGAGGGCGCTGATTTCACAACGGTGATCAGCCACTGGCGAGTCCTCTTCTCCCCAGCCGGCCCGGGCCACGCACTATTCATGCGTTCGGACCTTACCGATGGCAAGGTAGTCGCATACTCCGACAACGTAGCGCTGGCGCGATGGTTGCAAGAAGAGATCGAGTCAATGATCAATCCGCCTTTCTCCGACACTTCAGTGCGGATCATTGAGGCGGAATTCGAGCGGGAAGGCGACGTCCGGTCCTACTCCACGGAGCGCATCGAATCTCGAGACGAGGACATAGCCCTCACCTGGTACGACACCATGACGCCCTTCGCGATCCACGCCCCGCCCGGGACGGGGGGCCGAAGCCACGGCGTCTACAGCATTATGACGCCCGCCCGCAGGGCCCAGGTGGTGATCAACGGTGAGTACGCGTCCGGTAATGCACAATCCGCCCAGCGAGACGGCACTCCATCCACCACGGCCTGCCTGGCCTGGTCCGAGTCCTGGGTCAGGCCGCGTGCGTAGAGCGCACATGGTAGAAAACGTTTGGTGATGCCTCTCATACCTCGCAAGGTATTGTTCGGCAACCCCGATAAGGCTTCGCCGCGTCTAAGTCCTGACGGTCTGCATATAGCTTTTCTGGCGCCTGTCGAGGGAGTCCTTAACGCATGGGTTGGCCCAGCGTCGGACCCTGCGGCAGCCGAGCCGGTGACGCGAGACTCCGGACGGGGCATCAGGCTCTACTTCTGGGCCTATACCAACCGCCATGTAATTTACCTTCAAGACAAAGAAGGAGACGAGAACTGGCGCGTCTACGCCGTAGAACTCGAATCACGGGAAGTCCACGACCTCACGCCTTTGGAGAATGTTCAAGCACAACTCGTAGCAATTAGCTCTGATCATCCCGCCGAGATAATTGTCGGGCTGAACGACCGAAACCCCCAGTACCACGACCTGCACAGGATCAACGTACACACGGGTAAGAGAACACTGCTCCAGCACAACGACCGCTTCGCTGAGTTTCAGATAGACCACGAATATCGTGTGAGATTCGGAACGGTGATGACTCCCGACGGCGGCAGTGATGTATTCGAAGCGGACGGGCAGGGTGGGTGGGATACCTTCATGCAGGTGGGTATGGAGGATGCGCTCACAACAACTACAGTGGGTTTCGACAGGTCCGGCAGAACGCTCCATCTGATCGACTCCCGATGCCGCAATACCGCCGCGATGACCTCCATAAACCTCGACACCGGCGTCAAGACGGTTCTCGCGGAGAGCGAACTCGCTGATGTGAGCGACGCCATGGTCCACCCTGTAACCAAAGCCATTGAGGCCGTCGCTTTCACCCACGAGAGAAAGGAATGGCATGTTCTGGCTGAGGCGGTGTCCGAGGACTTGGAATTGCTCAAGTCTAAGGAGGATGGCGACGTCGAAGTAGTGAGTAGGACACTGAAGGACGACATGTGGATAGTGGCCTACATGTTGGATGATGGCCCAGTCAAGTACCACTTCTACCACCGCTCCACCCGCCGACTTGAATATCTTTTTTCGAACAATGCCGAACTGGAAACGGCGCCTCTAGCCAAGATGCAGCCTGTGATCATTAAATCCAGGGATGGACTAGACCTGGTGAGCTACTACACCCTGCCGGCAGAGAGCCAGGGGAAGGGCCCCCGATACCCCACCCTGCCCCTTCCAACCGTGCTGCTAGTACACGGAGGTCCCTGGGCTCGGGCTGACTGGGGGTACGATCCCCATTCTCAATGGCTCGCTAATCGGGGCTATGCTGCACTGGTAGTCAACTTTCGCGGTTCGACCGGCCTGGGCAAGAACTTCATTAACGCGGGCAACATGGAGTGGGGCCGCAAGATGCACGACGACCTGCTCGATGCGGTGAACTGGGCGATTGAGTCCGGGATAGCCGATCCCGAGAAGATTGCCGTGATGGGAGGCAGCTACGGCGGCTACGCAGCGTTGGCCAGCCTGACGATTACACCTGATGTTTTCGCATGTGCAGTCGACATCGTCGGCCCATCCAACCTGATAACGCTTCTGGAGTCGTTTCCGCCATATTGGCAGCCGATGATAGAGCTATTCACCAGCCGCGTCGGGGACCATAGGACTCCCGAGGGCCGAGCCTTGCTCCAGGAGAGGTCGCCCCTCAGCCACGTGGACCGCATAAAGAGACCGTTGCTGATAGGCCAAGGCGCCAATGACCCCCGGGTCAAGGAAGCAGAGTCTGCGCAGATCGTTCAGGCCATGGGTGAACGGAACATACCCGTCACATACGTTCTGTATCCCGACGAAGGGCATGGTTTCGCCCGGCCCGAAAACAGGCTCTCTTTCTACGCCATTGCCGAGGCGTTTTTGGCACAGCGCCTCGGGGGCCGGTTCGAGCAAATAGGAGATGACTTAGTAGGGTCGTCGGTGTCAGTAAAGCAGGGCGTCCACGAAGTGTCGGGTCTCGCCGAGGCCCTTTCCAATCACAATGCCTAGCCGACGCTTGCAACGCCGGACACCCGCTACTTAAATAGCGCCTCCGGGTGCTCAATCAGCTGCTTCAACCGGCGCAAAAAGGCAGAAGCCGGTGCGCCATCCACCACCTGGTGATCGACGGTTAGGCTCAGCGTTGCCATCTCTCTTGCGACTATCTCATCGCCGACGACTACGGCCTTTTTGGCGACTCGGCCTACTCCCAGGATCGCGCTCCGGCCCGGGTTTAGAAGGGGTGTGAACCCGTCAACAGTGCCGAGAACCGTGAGTGTGAATGTGCCGCCTGTCATTTCGTCGGCCTTTAGCTTGCCGTCTCGGGCCCGACCGGATATGTCTTTTCTCTCGGATGCGAGCTCTGTCACCGTCTTTGCCTGCACGTTCTTGATGACAGGGACAATCAATCCTTCATTGAGAGCTACTGCTAGTCCAATATCGACTTGGTCGAAGTAGTACACCTTGCCGTCCGAGAGAACGGTGTTGAGTTGGGGGTTCTTGAGCAGGGCTTCGGCGCAGGCCTTCATGATGATGTCTGACGCTGAGAGAGGGGCATCGCTTCCTCGGGAATGCTCTCGGCGGAGGGCCCTGGCCTGTGTCATGTCCACGTCCAAGTGGAAAGAAAGCTGCGCCGCGTTGGACACGCTTCGGCGCATGTTGGTGGCGATGGCCTTCCGTATGCCGGCAAGGGGTACGATTCTGGAAGGAGTCGGCAGGCCGGAGGGTAAGACGGACTTTTCGCGCTTCTCAGGTGAAGGGGCCGACGCCTGTCCCTCGGCATAGGCCTTCACGTCCGCCTCGACAATCCGGCCTCCCGGCCGAGCCGGCGGCACCAGGGCGATATCTATTCCCACCTTAGCCGCGAGTTTTCGGGCGCTGGGCGATGCCCGAACGTCCCCGCTAGCCTGAGCACGGGCACGACGCGTTGTAGTGGGATATGCCGCGGCTGCCATTACGTCAACAGATCTCGGGGCAGGAGCCTCGGGGACGGGCTCCCCTTCCTTCAAAATATGGGCGATGAGTTCCTCAATGGGGACTACGTCGCCCTCGTTGACCACGGGATGAAAGACGCCTGATTCGGGAGCTTCAAGCTCGTAGGAGATTTTCTCCGTAGTTATCTCGGCCAGAGGTTCGCCCTGCTGAACGGTGGAACCGGGACCCTTGTGCCACTTGGCAAGAGTTCCCTCGGTCATGATCATCCCGAGTTGCGGCATTCGGATTGCAGTTGCCATATATAGCTCTACACCCGGAGTCCGGGGCTACTCCATTAACCCTTTGGCCGCCTCGACGATGGTGTCCTTTGAGGGATTGTAGAGGCTTTCCAAGGCCCGGCTATAGGGGATCGGGGCGTGGGGTGGCGTCAGCCTTATTGGCGGTGCGTCCAGGTAGTCAAAGGCCTGCTCTATAACCAGGGCCGAGATATCGCCAGAGATTCCGCAGCGCGGATAGTCCTCGTCTACGATGATTACCCGCCGCGTCTTCTGCACCGAGGACAGAATCGTGTCTTCGTCCAGCGGAGACAGTGAGAGCACGTCCACGACTTCGGCTCTCAAACCCGCCTTTTCCAGCTCCCCGGCCGCGGCCATACCGACTGCGGTAGTGTGCCCAATCCCGACTATGGTGACGTCCGTCCCCTCCTTCACCACGTCCGCCTTGCCTATCGGCACGATGTACGGTTCTTCCGGCACGCCGGAACCTCTTAGGGGCTCGGGCTCGAAGCCTTGGCTGCTCATGAGACGCTTGTGTATGAAGTAGATAACCGGGTCGTCGTCCCGTATCGAGGCCGCCAGCAGGCCCTTGGCAGTGTACGGGTCCGAGGGAACCACGCACTTAAGACCCGGGAAGTGAGTGAACACCGAGTACAGCGTCTCCGAATGCTGCGCCGCCTGCCCGCCTCGGATGCCGATGCTAGTCAGAATAGTCAGAGGCAGCGTCACCTTACCCCCGAACATGTAGTGCATCTTGGCTGCGTTGTTGGTTATCTGGTCGGCGCAGACGCCATAGAATCCAACGAACATGAGCTCAGCTATAGGCCGGAGGCCCGTGGCCGCCATTCCCACCGCCGCACCGATGAATCCCGTCTCGGAAATCGGTGTGTCCCACACTCTTTCGGAACCGTACTTGGTGATCAGCCCTTTAGAAAACCCGAAAGCCCCACCCCAGGCGTCTATGATGCCTTGGTCCTCCTTGCCCGCGCCGCCTGCTACGTCTTCTCCCATGAGGACCACGGAAGGGTCTCGACCCATCTCCTGGTCAAGGGTCTCGTTAAGTGCCCTCAGGTAGCTGATCCGCCGGTCGGACTTGACGCTGGAAGATGCCATTACGCCTCCAGTACCTCGACCGCAGCCGCTAATATTTTCTCCTTGGTCGGGGCAAATAGGCGCTCCAGCATGATGCTATAAGGCACCGGGGAATGAGGCGGGCACACTCTTCTCGGTGGGGCGTCCAGATAGTCGAATGCCTTCTCACCTACAAGGGCGGAGATGTCGGTCGCTACGGAACACCGTGGATAGTCCTCGTCAGCTATCAGTATCCGTCGAGTCTTCTTCACCGACTTCAGTACCGCCTCTTCGTCCATCGGCGAGAGGGACAGCAGGTCTATCACCTCCGCGTTGACGCCCTGCCGTTCGAGGATGTCGGCGGCCTGCAGGCACAGGCCCGTCGTGTACCCGATCCCGACCATCGTAATGTCGTCACCCTCTCGAGCCACATTCGCCTTGCCTATCGGCACGATGTAGGGCTCCTCCGGAACAATCCACTCCTCGGAGGGTCGAAGGCCGGCCCGAGTCCTGCCAAGGAGCAATTTATGAAGAAAGATAATGACCGGGTCGTCGTCCCTTATTGCCGCAGTCATCAGACCCTTGGCCGTGTATGCGTCCGACGGGACTACGCACTTCAAGCCGGGAAAGTGGGCAAAAATCGAGTAAAGGCTCTCCGAATGCTGGGCCGCAGCTCCTGCCCCCGTTCCAATGTTTGTAATAATTGTAATGGGCAGGGTCACTTTTCCGCCGAACATATAGTGCATCTTCGCAGCGTTGTTGGTTATCTGGTCGGCGCAGACGCCGTAGAAACCGACGAACATCAGCTCCACTATTGGCCGAAGGCCCGTGGCCGCCGCTCCAACCCCCGCCCCGATGAAGCCCGTCTCCGAGATGGGTGCGTCGAGCACTCTCCGGGAACCGAACTTACCGATCAGGCCCTTAGTCAGCTTAAACACACCGCCCCACGCATCTTCGAAACCCTGGTCTTTCTTGCCCGGCGCACCCGCCACGTCCTCCCCGATCACTATGACAGACGGGTCCCGATCCATCTCCTGAGCTATCGCTTCGTTGATGGACTGGACAAAGCTGATCCTGCTCCGTTCAGCTGTCTGTGTTTCAGCCGTTACCATACTGTTCACCTTTACCAATGCCTGCCCTGTCGATTTTCCCTAGTAGCTCACGTACACGTCGGCCAGCAGCTCTTCAGGTTCGGGCCAAGGGCTGTCATCCGCGAATTGCACCGCCTCGTCCAACGACACCAATACTGATGAGTCGATCGAATCCAGCTCCTCCCCGGTACTCAACTCCTCATCCAGCAACCTGGCCTTGTATGTGATGATGCAGTCCCGGCTGCGGTAGTAGTCTTCCTCCTCCTTGGTGCGATACCGAGAGGTGTCGTCGGCGCCGAAGTGGCCGTAGTATCTGTAGGTCTTGGCCTCGATGATGCTCGGCCCCTCTCCCGCCCGAGCCCTTTTCACCGCTCTCTCCATTGCTGCGGAGACATCCAGCACATCCTGTCCATCCACCGTCTCTCCCACGATTCCGTAGGCTGAGGCCCGATTAGCCACCGACCCTCCCGCCAAAGAGTATTCGACGGGAGTGGATTCGGCGTAACGGTTGTTTTCGCAGACGAATATCACGCCTAGATTCCAGATGGCTGCCAGGTTCATAGATTCGTGGAGTGCACCCTGATTGGCGCCCCCATCTCCGAAGAAAACGACGGCGACCTGGTCCGTGCCCCGAATCTTGGCGCTCAACGCCGCTCCCGCAGCCACCGGAACGTTGGACCCAATCACCCCGTTGGCTCCCAGCATCCCGACGTTCTTGTCGGCGATGTGCATGGTGCCGCCCTTGCCCTTGTTGGTGCCGGTGGCCTTGCCCATTAGCTCGGCCATCATCTCCTTCATGTCGACGCCTTTTGCCAAGCAGTGGTGATGACTCCTGTGATTCCCCAACAGGTAGTCGTCCTTACGGAGATATCTGCAGATTCCTACGGCCACCGCCTCCTGGCCCACCGAGGAATGTATTCCTCCGACGGGCTTCCCTGCGTCGGCCTCACGCCGAGCCCTCTCCTCGAATTCCCGGATGGTGACCATCCCTTCGTAAAGTGATAACGCCGATTCTTTATCCGGCATGGCGTGAACTTCAGACATGGTGACACCTCGTCGCGGCTCGAATGCGAAACCTCCCGTCCTCCGATGACCATCATACTTAGGCCGAAATTAGCCGTCAACAATCGCTCTCCATTCCCTAAGGCTAAACATTCCCTCTATACATAGGGGTGTACAATATAAAACAGATAATCATAGACTCGGAGGAACCATGCGAATTGATGTGGTCACCATAGACGTCAAGCCGGAGTACCGGGAAAAATTCATCGCCGAGACTATACTCAATGCCAAGGGTTCCGTTACCGAACCGGGCTGTGCCAGGTGGGAAGTGCTGGTGGATACCGACAACCCCACGCGCTTCTATCTCTACGAGGTCTACAAGGGATCCAACGCCGAGGATGCCCACATAAAGACCCCACACTTCCAGCGTTGGGAAAAGGCCACGGAGAACTGGTTCGCAAAGCCCTACGAAGTTGCCGTCTGCAACAGCGTATACCCTGAAAATGAGAAGTGGTAGCCACATCTGTTTCGTTATGTTAACTATGGGCCCCGCAATTTAGTATGGACTCGCAGACGCTTCTTGATGCCATTGGAGGCCGCCGCTACCGGATTACTCACCCCCGCAGACGGGTGATCGCGAGCATAGCCGGGAAAGACACCAACTTCACAGCCGAAGAGCTCCACGCGGAGCTAAATGGTGTTGGAAGGGCCACGGTCTATCGGACGATAAAACTGCTGGTGGAGCAGGGCCTCCTTTGCAAGATAAGCCTCCCGGACGGATCTCCCCGCTACATGTTGACCATGAGCGGGCACCATCACCACCTCGTCTGCGTATCCTGCGGCCTCGTCTCCGAGTTCCACGAGTCGGAGATTGAGCAGCTTCTTTCTGAATGGGAAGCCTCCGGCAAGGGCACAGTAGTCGGGCATCGGATTGAGGTGTACGTGGTGTGCACCGCCTGCCAGACCCGACTGGGCGGCCCTGCCAACTTCCGAACCCTATTCCCCCACCCCGTCATATCTGATCAGGAGAACTAAAAGGCGCCGCTCGCTCTTTTGTCTCTCTGAGCGCCTTATTCCGACCCTTCCCAAGGAACGTAATGGACAAAGACCTGCTTTCCATGGCCGACCTCACCGGGCCCGAGGTCTGGGACCTTATACACAGCGCCGTTGAGCTAAAAAAACAGCGCAATCCCAGTCTTTTGGAAGGCCGGGCCTTGGCCCTGGTCTTCGAGCTGCCCTCTCTTCGCACAAGGGCCAGCTTCGACGTAGGGATGCGGCAACTGGGTGGACAATGCGTCTACTTGTCTCCGCAGGAGATAGGGCTCGGGACCAGGGAGCCTGCGTCGGACGTAGCCCGCGTTTTGAGCCGTTACGTTGACGGCATAGTCGCACGCACCCGTCGGCACCAGACCGTTGTGGAACTTGCCAAGTTCGCCTCGGTCCCCGTGATCAACGGCCTCTCCGACGGCGAGCACCCGTGCCAGGTCCTCGCCGATCTGCTAACCATCTACGAACACAAGGGCAAGCTCGGGGGCCTAAACATCGCCTACGTCGGCGACGGGAACAACATGGCGGCCAGCCTATCCCTGGGAGCGATGCTGGTCGGGGCTAACTTAACCATGGCAGCGCCCGAAGGCTACCTCCTTCCTCCCGATACCGTCAGTACAATAAAGGAGTTCGGCGCCAAGAGTGGAGGAGTTTTCAACATTAACCCCGACCCCGCGCAGGCAGTGTCCGGCGCCGATGTTATCTACACCGACGTCTGGACAAGCATGGGGCAGGAGGCAGAATCAGAGCGGCGACTACGGGACTTTGCCGGCTACCAAGTCAATATTGAGCTTTTGTCCCATGTCGACAATAACGCTATCTTCATGCATCCTCTGCCTGCTCACCGCGGCGAAGAGGTATCCGACGAGGTAATGGAGCACCCCTGCTCCGTAGTCTTCGATCAGGCGGGAAACCGACTCCATGCCCAGAAGGCAGTACTCGTGCGGCTTCTAGGCCAGTCTTAGTCCGGTAAGCGCTCTGGGGGTATTCACGTTCAAATGTCTATAGTAGCCATAGTAGGCCGTCCTAACGTCGGGAAGTCGACGCTGTTCAACAAATTTGTCGGGCGGCGGATGGCCATCGTGTCCGACACACCGGGCACCACGCGGGACCGGGTCGCAGCTCAGGTCACCATTAACGGCAAGAGTCTTATTCTGGTAGACACCGGAGGCCTGGATCTCCGCCAGGAAGATGAAATTCACCTGGGCGTAACGGACCAGATAAAAACCGCTCTTGCAGAGGCCGCAGCGATCTTGTTCATGGTGGACGGTAGAGACGGCCTGACTGCAGCCGACGAAGACCTCGCCGACCTGCTACGGATATCGGACAAGCCCGTCGCACTAATTGTGAACAAGATCGACAACGCTCGTAGAGAGGCGTCTTTACAGGACTTCTACAGGCTAGGCATGGGAGACCCGACTCCGATAAGTGCATACCACGTAAAAGGACTGGACCAGATCACGAGATGGATAGACGCCAATTTGGATGCTCCGGAACCCGATCCGCAGTCTGGCGCCATGAAGGTCGCCATCGTGGGTCGGCCCAACGTGGGGAAGTCGTTGCTGCTGAACACCCTATTCGGGCAGGACAGGGTTATCGTCAGCGAAATTCCCGGTACTACCAGGGACGCTATCGATACCGTCCTGGACTACGAAGGTGAAAGCATCGTACTCATAGACACCGCGGGTGTCAGGAGGCGGGGAAAGATTGGCCACGGAATAGAGAAATACAGCGTCCTTCGCACCATGGGGGCAATCTACCGGGCAGACGTGGTCCTGTTGGTAGTCGACGCCTCGGAGCTTATGACTGCGCAGGACATGCACGTTTGGGGCTACGCCAAGGACGCTTACCGGGGAATGGCAGTGGTGGTGAACAAGTGGGACCTGGCCGATGAGCTGGAGCTTGACATTAAGTCCACCCAACCCTATATCCAAGATCGGCTTCGCGCCGGTGAATACGTACCCATCCTGTACACCTCCGCGTTGTGTGGCCAAGGCATCTCCGAGCTAATGCCCACGGCCCAAAGCATATTCAGGGAGAGAGGGAAAACGGTAAGTACATCGGCGCTGAACAGGATGCTGACCAGGGCCGTGACCGCCAGCCCCCTGCCCCGGGCCCGGGGCCGACGATTGAAGCTCTTCTACTTGACTCAGACCGGCACGCACCCCCCCATCTTCACATTCTTCGTCAACGATCCTGCGCTGGTGCACTTCTCCTATCAACGGTTCCTGGAGAACCGCATCCGTGACGAGTTCGGATTCAAGGGGACGCCTATTCAGTTGAAGTTTCAGAGGAGAACCCGCAAGGAATGAAGACCCTGTTCTTAGTGATACTAGGTTACCTGATCGGAGGGATCCCGACAGGAAAAATAGTAGTCAAGAAATCGAAGGGCGTGGATATTCAGAGACGCGGCAGCGGCAACATCGGCGCTGCCAATGTCTACCGTGTCGCCGGGCCCTCGGCATCGACAGTTGTCTTGCTAACCGACACTTTCAAGGGCATTTTGCCCGTGCTTATTGCCAGAAAGTTCACCGATTCAAGCCTGGTCCACGCTTTGGTTGGACTCGCGGTTGTGCTGGGACACATTTGGCCGGCGCTGCGCGGGTTCAAAGGGGGTAAGGGAGTGGTCACGAATCTCGGGGCGCTGCTAGCCCTGGCCCCTGTGCCGGGGCTTATCGCGGCCCTGACCGGTGGTTCAGTGATGGCGAAGTTCCGAATATCGTCCCTGGGCTCCCTCTCCGGTACTGCAGTAGGAGCTGTTTGCCTCCTTATCGCCGTGCTGGTCGGCAAGAGTCCGAAGGCATACTTACTTCAAGTCCTCATCCCGACCGCGATCATCTTCTATGCTCACCGCGAGAACTTCAGCAGGCTCCTCGCCGGTACCGAGAACAGGTTGGAGCTCGACCCGGATGAAGAGCAGGACCAGTCCTAGGTTCGACCGAACACCAGGACTAACCAGTCTTCCCGTGTGGTCCGGGACTTGATAGAGGCGCCGTTAGCTTTGAATGCCTCCTCGACGGCTGGGCCTTGCTCTTCAAGAAGCCCACTTAGCACCGCAACTCCGTTCTCAGCCAGAGAGTTTACGATATGCGGCGCTAGCCCAACTATGGGGTTTAAGGTGATGTTGGCTACTATTACATCCCATCCGGGGTCGGGGTTGGCGGGGTCGTGCCAGAGCGTCCCTTCTGCTACCTCCACAAGCTCTCCAACACCGTTAGCTCCCACGTTCTCCCAGGCCACCCGAACCGCTACGGGATCCACGTCCAGGGCCATCACCTCCGCCGCACCAAGCTTAGCAGCGCCTATGGCCAGTATCCCAGACCCGGTACCCACGTCCATGACGCGCATCCCCGTCTCCACAATTCCGTCCAAGGCCTCCAGGCACATGCGGGTGGTAGGGTGCACGCCCGTTCCGAAGGCCATGCCGGGATCCAAGTTGATCACGACTTCGTTAACTAGCGGCTGGTAGGCAAGCCATGTCGGACAGACTACAACTCTCCTACCTACATGCTGGATAGTGAAATGTTTGCGCCAGGCTCGGGCCCAATCTTCTTCCTGCAAGAGTCGGTACTGCAGGGGCCCGACAGGCCGTATTAGCCCCAAAAGCCTGACCACGACCTCCATATCCGCTCTTAGCTTCTCTTGGGAGTCGTCGTTGGGGGCGTAGGCCCTGACCATCAGCCGGCTTTGTTCGCCGGGTGGGCCTTGCTGCTCAACGACTATCCTCCCACAACCATATCTCCGAAAGGCCTCGCAGACCGGCTCCGTCGACTCAGCATCTACTTCAACGGAAAACTCTACTAATTCCATCGTGTTTCTTTAATCTGTCGTGGGCTCAGAGGGGCCGATATAGCGGGAGGCCCGACCCTGTAATACAGGGTCGGGCCTCCCGGCAGCGTTCGGCTCAATCTCTCGTTTACCGGAACACTTCCCTGATTTTTGCAAATATCCCCCTGCCATTCCGGCTAGAGACCCCGGGCCTGTCCAAGGTCAGGGTTAGCTGGCGGAACAACTCCTCTTCTCCCTTATTCAAGGAATCGGGCGTCCTTACGTTTATGTTGACGATCTGGTCACCCCTCCCCCCGCCCCGTAACCGGTAAGCACCGCGGCCTTTCAACCTGAGCGCCGTACCAGTCTGTATGCCCGATGGCACTTTGAGCATGACAATGCCATCGATGGTAGGAACTTCCACCTCGTCCCCGATGGCCGCCTGGGCAAAGTTGACGGAGTACTCAAGCACGACTTCGTCGCCATCCCGGCTGAAGTACTCATGCCTCTGTACCTTGACCGTTACGTAGAGGTTGCCAGGTGCTCCGCCGCGTGTCCCTGCATCGCCCTCTCTGGTAAGCCGGACTTGAGTGCCATCCTCCACACCAGCGGGAATCTGCACAGCTATCTTTCTGAACATCTTCGTCCGACCCACCCCACGACACTGGCCGCAAGGCGTGGGTACGACACGCCCCTCACCACGGCACTGGTCGCAGGCAGTGACGTTAACGAACTGACCAAACAGGTTCTGCTGTACTCTCCTGACGCTCCCACTGCCGTTACAAGTGGAGCAAGTGACAACGTCTGTCCCGGGTTCTGCTTTGGACCCACGGCACGTCTTGCAGACCTCAGTCCTCTGCACTTCGACGTTGCGCTCAGTGCCGAAAACCGCGTCCTCAAAGGAAATAGTCACCGTCTGGTGGATGTCCGCGCCACGCTGGGGCCCAGACTTGGCGCCGGCATTGGAGCCGAAGAAGGCTTCGAAAATATCCCCGAACCCCCCGAATCCGCCCATGCCTTCAAAGCCTCGGCCGTATCCGCCACCCGCCGTTCCTGCGTGCCCAAACCTGTCGTAGGCGGCCCGCTTATCCGGGTCGCTGAGGACTTCGTAGGCCTCGTTGATCTCTTTGAACCTGTCCTCGGCGTCGGGGCTCTTGTTTCGGTCGGGGTGGTATCTGAGCGCGAGTCGGCGAAACGCCTTCTTAATCTCCTCAGGAGTGGCGTTCCGTTGCACTGACAGCAGGTCGTAGTAGTCGGCCTTAGTAGTCATAAGATGTCGATTATCTCAGGTTAGAACAATCTCCGCTTGCAATAAGAGCCCTAGTCAGACCCTTGTTGCCCTTCTCCCGAAGCGGCTTCCTCCTCTGCTTCGCCTTGCCCCACTTTTACCATGGCCGGCCGTATGACACGGTCGTGGAGCTTATACCCTCTCTGGAACTCCTCGACTATCTTGCCCTCCGGGCCGTCGCCGTGCATCACGGCCTCGTGCAGATTTGGATCGAAATCCTCACCAAGGGCATTAATTTCCGAAAGGCCCGCGGCCTCCAGGGTGGAAACGAGCTTCCGCTCTATCAAAAACAGACCCTCTATCCAAGTCATGCCGGGCATACTGTCGGGAATCGTAGATCGAGCCCGCTGGAAATCGTCAACCAAGTTTAGCATACTGCCGATCAGGGCAGCGTTGGCGAATTTAGCCAGGTGCTGCTTCTCCTGGTCAACCCTCTTCTTATAGTTGGACAGATCGGCCTGCGCTCTTTGCCAGTTGGCCAAGTTCCGGTCTGCCCGTTCCTTCTCCTGTTCCAGGGCCGAGGCCAAGTCCTCTGTTTTTTCCTGGCCTTCCGACTCCTTCTCGCTATCCTGCTCGGCTTTGGGTTCCTCGGTTTTGTTTGTGGTGTCGTTCATCTTAACGCCGGATCAGCGTGGGAAGCTCTCTTGTATGGAGTCGCTCATCAGATGTGCGAGATAGTTTACTGCAGGAATGTTGCGCCGGTAGGCCATCCGCTTGGGGCCAAACACCCCGATCACGCCCTTGACGCTGCCCGAAACACCGTACTCAGAGACTATGAGGCTGAAGTGGCGCATCCTGGCTACTCTGACCTCGCCGCCAATGGCCACCCTAATCCCCGGCCCCGAGTAGACCTGCTCCATTATGTTCTTGAGCCGGCCCTTCTCTTCCAAGATTTCCATCATGTCGCGCAGAATCTCCGCTTCGGCCATCTCCGGTTGTTCAAAGATTTGCTGGAAACCTTCAAATAGGGGTTCTTCCAGGTCCCGCTTTTCCTCTTCTACCATGAGTCCCTTGACCAGCCGGGCCACATTCTCCTCCAGCGGTGAAAGCTCGAGATCAGTATCCCCAATGGCCGACGGGGCTACGCCCTCGAAAAGGTGGTTGAGCTTGTTGCTGACACGCGTCAATTCATTCCTGGGTACGTCCTGCTCCAATGAAATCATCTGGCGCAGTATCTTGGCGCCCCAGAGGACCACCAGGGTCATCACCATTAGATCTTGGATAGGGACGAGTTCGATGCGCTTCAGCCGGACCCGAGAGGGTTTGGGAGCAGTGGTTATTGCGAGGCTGCCGGTGAGCCTGGAAAGAGCCTCGGCTGCAGACCTTGCCCACCCTTCCTGGTCCATGGCCACGTGTACCAGGCGCCGCTTGATGTGACCCTTCTCTCTGGGCCCGAGCACTGGGTTGGCGAGAAACTGCCTGACGTACATCCGATACCCCAAGTCGGTGGGCAGCCCCCCGGCAGAGGCGTGGGGTCTGGTGATATACCCATCCTGTTCGAGGGCGGCCATCTCGGAGCGGACGGTGGCCGGGCTCAGGGCCTTGCCCCATTTCTTGGCGATGTGCTGGGAGCCCACGGGCGTGACAGTATCAATATGTCCCTCGACGATGGCATTGAGCACAGATTCTCTTCTTGCGGTTAACAAAAAGGCCTCCTAGTAAGAGGTGGGGCCGTCCGCCTAAATACAGGTGTGGCACCCCGAGATTTGGAGTGCCAGTTACTATCGAATTTATCAGCAGGCGTTAGATATGTCAAGTTGACCGAGTAAACAGTGTTGCGCGTGCCAATCCGCTTTTCTATACTTTTAGAAGAAAGAAAGGTGAAGAATTGGATATTATCTGGTTTGGGAGAAGGTGCTTTTCGATCCGGTCTCGTGACCTGGGGGTCGTGACGGACCCGTATGATCAGGTGCACGACAAGGTGGTGCGTGCCCCGTTCGTCAAAGCCGTAACATGGAGCGGCCCGCGTACCGGTCCGCCTTCCCTATTCGCAACGGACGCCCATCTCGACCCCTCGAACGGGCAGTCATGGAGGGAAATCAGGGGGCCTGGGGAGTACGAGATCTCGGAAGTGTTGATTACGGGAGTCGGGACCGCTTATCAGACCGCGGAAGGCGAGGACGGTAACGGTACCCCGACTAGGAATACCGTTTACGCCATAGAGGTAGAGGGCATTGTGGTCTGCCACCTCGGGGACCTGCAGAGGCCGTTAGATTCGGGGCAGGTGGAACGACTGGGAGACGTGAGCGTACTGGTTATGCCCATCGGTACGGCGGAGAGTGTGAAGGCGTCGGTGGAAACGGCCAGGGTCCTGGAGCCACGTATAGTGGTGCCGATGGACTATCCGGGGCCAAGCTCATCCGAGTCGGAGGCGCTGGTCCGGTTCATGAAGGAGATGGGGATCCCGGCGCCCGAGGGCCAGCGACGTCTCCATGTGACGGCGTCCAGCATGCCGGACCAGACTCAAGTGGCGCTGCTGGAAAGTTCGGGATAGCAGAAGAACGTAAGGGCAGCACTTCTACAACCTTGGCAGCACCTGCTCCGCCAAAAGCTCGGCCTGTTCCTTAGGGTCGAACGCCGGAGCCAGCAGGACAAGATCTATCCCTTCCGCCATCACTTCGCGTAATCCCTCCGCCACCTCCTCTCGGTCTCCGTACACTGCGACCTTCGAGGCAAGAGTTGGGTCTCCGTAAATAATGCCCATCATCTCTTCAAGCCTGCGTAGTGCTCTAGGCTTGTCTGAGTCCAGCGCCAAGTACACCCGCTTCGAAAGAGGAAACTGGGCCTGACTCTTGCCTTCTTTCTCCATGAACCCTCTCAATATGCGGACGTGCTCCCGGAATTCTTCCGTCGACGTCGCCCCTGAACCCATCCATCCGTCCCCCGACTTCACCGACCTCCGGAGGGCAGGGAAGGCCCGGGACCCGAACCACACGGGCGGGTGAGGCTTCTGGGCAGGCCTGGGGCTGATTGATACTCCTTCCATATCCCAGAACTTCCCTTTGAAAGTCACGCTCTCCTTAGTCCAAAGCTCCTTCATCAGCGCCAACCCCTCGACGAATCGGGGCAGCCGGTCTTCCGGCCTCATCCCGAAGGCCGGGTAGTGCTCGCGGTGCACTCCCACAGTCACCCCGAGGATGAACCTCCCATTAGATAGCTGGTCCAGGCTGGCAACGGCCTTCGCCAGGAATATCGGGTTCCAGAATGCTGATGTCAGCGCCGAGACCCCCAACTTCACCCTCGAAGTCAGCGCCGCGGCGTAGGAGAGCAAAGGGAAGGGCTCCAGGTTAGGCACTCGGCTGAACACTCCCTCGCCTACCCACGCACTGTCGTAGCCCAGTTCTTCCAAGCGAATAAGGAAGTCTCCTATGTATCGGGTGTCGACAACACCATCCGGGAACTTCTGGGGAATCGCGACGCCGAACTTGGTCGTTCTGCTATCTGTCATTCGTATTTCCGAGCCCTCTCAGTTTATTGGTCTTCGCTGAATCCAGAGAGATTGAGTCAGGGTCGATGGCAACCCTGTAAATCTCCCTGGCCGCATCTATCGACACGTAGCCGTCAAGTACGTCTCTCAGCACGGCCTCCGGGTCACGTTCCTCAGGCATCCCATACCCACCTGACCCCGATAGTGTAGTGCTCACAACATCATTGGCCCGTAGGCGGTATATCCCCTTGGAGTGGAAGCGCTCTTCGGCGGGGGTGCCGGGGTTGCGCAGCGTACGGCCTAAGGGCCCTCCCGTTCCACCAAGTAAGCCCTGCGGATGGGTAACCTGTCGGTCGGTCAGGTTGGAGAAGACCACGTCGCCGGTCAGGACACGAACGTCCTTGCGCATGGCCGTGCCGCCCCGGTAACGGCCTGGGCCCCCGCTGTCGGTCACGAACTGGAGCCGGTCAATCATGACCGGGTAGGTTGCCTCCACCACTTCGACAGGGATGTTCTCCAGGTTGAACGCCGAGCAGAGCCCGTCCGCCCCGTCCTTGGTAGGTCGTGCTCCAACCCCGCCGATGATCATTTCGTAGTACACGAAAGGTTTGCCGGACTTGGGGTCAACCCCTCCGTAGTTTGGGTTGGCCCAATGAGAGTTGTTGGCTATGACTCGGTCGGGGGCAGCCTTGGCCATTGCCAGCAGGATGGTGTCTACCATGCGCTGCTGCATTATGGCTCGGGGCCCGACCGCAGCCGGGGGTCGTGGATTAAACAGGCTTCCCTCAGGGGCGATCACCTCTATGGGCCGGATGCAGCCCGCGTTTTGGGGCACCCTGTCCTGTACCGTGAGGGCCTTAAGCGTAAAGTAGGAGTAGGCGCGAGTGTAATTGAAGGTCGAGTTGAGGCCCGATCGAGTCTGGGGACTGCTCCCCGTGAAATCAACCGTCAAGCCACCATCTTTAACGCGTACAGCCACCTTAACCGTCAGCGGACCCGTGCCCTGGCCGTAGTCGTCGAAATAGTCCTCGGCCTCGTACACCCCCTCCGGCAACTCTCGAATCGCGCTCCGCATGGATTCCTCGGACCGATCCAGAATCAGTGCCATGCAGTCTCGCAGCGTATCCATCCCGTACGACTCTGCGAGCCCGACTACGCCTGCCTCCCCGATCCTGTTGGCATTCCTCTGTGCCTGCAGGTCCCCCATCACCTTATCCGGCACCCGCACATTGGACTCCAGCATCCTCAACACCTCGCGGTTGGGTCGGCCCCCGTGGTAGATGCGGGTAGGCAGGAACCTGATGCCCTCCTGGTAAAGGTCCAGGCTGTCGACCGCCTGAGAACCGGGGCCCGCGCCCCCCACGTCGACCATGTGGGCACAGTTTGCCGCGAAGCCCAAAAGCTCTCCATTTAGAAAGATGGGGCTTACTTGAAAGAAGTCGGGGAGGTGGCCCGACCCTAGGTATGGGTCATTCAGCAGTATGGAGTCACCTTCCTCCAATTCCTCGACCGGGTATTCTTCGATGATGTGCTTAACCACGAAGGGCATGGACCCTAGGTGGCCGGGACTAAAGTTTCCCTGGGCAATCAGCCTCGCCTGTGCGTCAAACAAAGCGGTGGAGAAGTCCCGTCCTTCCCGCACCCCGAGGGAGTAGGCAGAGCGGCGTAATGCAGTGCCCATCTCCTCGGCTATCGAAACCAGGCCGTTCCAAACCACGCTGAAAGTTACCGGATCAATCTCGCTCATCGCCTTACGTCTATTCTTCAATCTCGACCAGGATGTTTCCGAAACGGTCAAGGCTGGCTTTGTCTCCCGGCAGGAGCACGACTGTCGATTCCTCTTCTTCAACAATGGCAGGCCCAGTGATCACAGCGTCCCTCCCCAACCCCCCTCTCGCGTATACCGGGGTATCCACGAAGCCCCCCACTTCAGGGAAGTAGGCCGGTCTACGGGAAACGGGCACGGGGTCCGACCCACTCGGTTGTAACTCGGGCCACCGGAACTCACCCCTGGAATGAATGGCCCTCAGCTTCCAGCCAGTGGCCCGTACTGGTTGTTCGGGCTGCGCGTACCCGAAGGTCCCCGCGTACTTTTCGTGGAAAGCCGACCTGAGCTCATCTACGCCTTGGGCGTCGAGGGGGACTCGAGGCAGGGGCACGTCAATGTCGAATCCCTGTCCCTCATAGTGCATATCCGCTGACGCTGCGAACTCTACGCCCTCCGTCACGCCATTCTCCCGCATAATCGCTCGGCCTCCGGCTAACATCTCCTCATAGACCATGTTCACAGAGCCCAGCATGGACTCGTCGAGGGCCGTATCAAAGGTACGAGCCAGGTCGAAAACCGTGTCTGCAGCCAATAGTCCCGCCGCGGACCCTACTCCCGCCCCCGATGGCAACAGAACACGTGAAATGCCTATCTCTCGTGCCAGCCGGGAGGCATGGACAGGCCCTGCTCCTCCAAACCCGACAAGAGTGTAGCGACGGGGGTCCTTGCCCCTCTCGACCGTCGCCAGTCTGATAGCCCTCCTCATGTTGGAATTCACCACCGTATGCACACCCCACGCCGCCTCTTCCATCGACAGGCCCAGCGGCCTCGCCAACCGTTCCTCGATACCATTCTCCGCCGCCGCCTTATCCAGCCTCATGCGTCCGCCCAGGAAATAGCCAGGATTCAAATAACCCAAGACCAAGTCTGCATCAGTGACCGTAGGTTCCAGTCCTCCGGCGCCGTAGCAGATAGGGCTGGGGCTCGCGCCTGCGCTATCCGGGCCTACGGCGATGGTCCCCATCTCCGCTCTGGCTATGCTGCCCCCGCCCGCACCGATCTCCACAAGGTCGATACCCGGGACGCTTATGGGCAAGCCACTGCCCGACTGCATCTTCATACGGTCGATCTCGATTTGGGATGTAGTAGAGGGCGAACCGTTCTCGATGAGGCACACCTTGGCCGTAGTGCCTCCCATATCGAATGAGATCATGTGCTTGAGGCCCAATGCCCCGCCCATGCTCGCGGCCATCAGGGCGCCTGCCGCTGGCCCCGACTCTATGACCCGCACCGGGGAATGGTTGATAATTTCAACCGTCGCCGTCCCGCCGTTGGCTTGCATCACCTGCAGGGGTCTGGTGTAACCCTGATTGCTCAGGGTGTCCTGAAATCCCCTCAAATATCCTCGAACCGCAGGCATCACGTAGGCGTTGGCGACCGCCGTGCTGGTGCGTTCGTATTCCCGCCACTGGGGTGATATGTCACTCGACAGAGTAACCAGCGCCGACGGGACTGTATCGAGGATGATCTCCCGCACCCGGCGCTCGTGGGCCGGGTTGGCGTAGGAGTGGAGTAGGGCCACCGCGAAGGACTCGACTCCCAAGGCACTGAGCCTCTCAACTGCCTCGATGACACTGTCCTCATCAAGGGGCTTCCAGACCTCTCCGGAGTGGGTCATCCGTTCATCCACCTCCCGGATGAAACGCCGAGACAGCAAAGGCTGCACCTTATCGAGAAATAAGTCGTAGATGTTCACCCGCAGCTGGCGCTGGATCAGAAGCACGTCTCGGAACCCCCGAGTCGTGAGTAGACCCGTAACGGCGCCCTTGCGCTCGACCATGAGGTTGGAAGCGACCGTAGTGGCATGGACTACCTGTTCCATCTCGGAGATCCTGCGCCCTTGCAGCACTCCTCCCAGCCCCTCGACAATCCCGGCGGCCAGGTCGGAGGGCTGGGTCGGGTGCTTGCCGACAGTAAGCCTGCCGGTCTCCCTGTCCTGGAGGACATAGTCGGTGAAGGTTCCCCCGACGTCTATTCCGAGTCGATAACGCAACTAAAGCTCCATAGGAAAGCCGCCAAATGCCTCGACGCCCATTATACCCACGCGACATCCCACCAAAGTGGTATCATCAAACCACACTTCCCCCAGGAGGATCCCGATGCCAGACTACAAAATCACCGTAGGAAACGCAGAAGTCCTCTCCCTTACAGACGGCGCGGGCCGAGCCCCCGCCACCACCCTTTTCCCCAACGTAGCTCTCTCAGAGTGGGACGCTTACCCCGGTCTGGTCGGGGATGACGGTAAGGTCGACGTTAACTTCGGCAGCTTCGTAATCCGGTCCCAGGGCAAGACCATTCTCGTTGACACAGGGTGGGGTAAAGACTACCCAGGTATCCTGATGGATGATTTAACCGAAAAGGGCATCTCAATCGACGAGATCGAAATAATCGCTATAACCCACCTTCACGTAGACCACGTCGGCTGGAACATAACCGAGGAGGATGGGGCTTCCCGGCTTACCTTCCCCAACGCCACGTACTACATTCCCAAGGTCGACTACGACTTCTACAACCAGGACCTGGAAAACAACGCCCACATGGCCACCCAAGTAAACCCTCTCGAATCCCTCGGCGCTATGGTCTTGGCCGACAGCGAAACATCCCTCACCAGCGAAGTAACCATGGTCCCAACTCCCGGCCACACCCCCGGCCACATGAGCCTCGGCATCCTGTCAGATGGGCAAAGGGGCTACATCCTCGGTGACGTCATCAACGTCGCATCCCAAGCCAACGAGACCCACTGGGAGATCATCTTCGACACTGACCACACTCTTGCCCGACAAACAAGGGAAGCGGTGTTGGAGCGGCTGTTGCAGGACGGGTCCGTAGTTGGGATGGGGCACTACATGCCACCCAGCTTTGGCAGGCTCATAAGAAGTGAAGGGCGCAGGCTCTGGCAGGTCATCTAGCTCCCCACGTCCCAACTCTAACAACAGCTTGATGGCAAGCGCTTCAGCTATCCCTATTCGCCTGGGGTCTGGCGTATCCGCGGCTTAGGCTCTGAGTCCAGGGCCGTCCAGTCCGGACGCGGGCCACGACTCACCAGCCGCAACCATTGATCCGTTTCGACAGCAAGGGCCCCGGTGTCCAACCCGAGAAACGACGGAGTGAATATCTTCAGCAGCCGCAGTCCCTCGCCCAGCTTGTTCCTGCAGCCCCTAACATTATGTCTATCCGAGTGGTGAAACCCTACCGCTATCTTCAGAACGCCCTGGTAGAAGTGCCGCAGCGGATAAGGCGTGACCAGCCAGAGGTCTTCCAGAGTCTCGTGGCAGTCCCAGAACCGGCCGGTATTGAACTGCTCAACGGCCTTGTGGAGCGGGGCTGGGGATGAGTCGGGAAAGGCGTCCTGAAAGGGCGCAAACCCAACTTCTTCCAGCCTCTCCAGCCAGAGCATATCCGTTTGACGCCTTCGCCGCCTCGGAGGCCACAACGGAAGTTCCCGGTACATGATCAGAAATCGCCTCTATTCATATGGTGCAATCATAACCATTTCCAATTGACGCTAGCACGCGCGACCTCATAACATACCGCGCAAGGCGGCTGAAGACCCCAAACGATTACGGGAGGCAAGTAATGGACCAGGCGCTCAAGGACGTTCGAATCTTGGATCTCACCCAGTACGAGGCCGGCACTACTTGCACTCAGGCCCTGGCCTGGCTCGGGGCGGACGTCATAAAGGTCGAGTCCCCGGGCCGCGGCGACCCCGGCCGGTTCAGCGCCCCCAGAAACAGCGATAAGGACAGCTACTACTTCATCATCCTCAACTGCAACAAGCGCAGCATCACACTCAACCTGAAAACTGAAAAAGGCAAGGCCATTTTCTTCGACCTTCTGAAGCGCTCCGACGTAGTCGCCGAGAACCTGGGCCCCGGCACCCTTGAAAGGCTGGGCCTCTCTTACGAAGTCCTCTCAAAGATCAACCCCCGCGTCATCCTTACGCGGATCAAGGGTTTCGGGACTTACGGCCCTTACAGTCACCTGAAAGCCTTCGACATGGTTGCCCAGGCCACGGGCGGCTGCTATGCAACCAATGGCTACCCGGATGGACCACCACTTCCCACGGGTGTGTCCTTCGGCGATATTGGGACGGGATATCACGCGGCGCTGGGGATTACAGCCGCACTCTATCAGCGGGAACGAACGGGTCGGGGTCAGTCGATCGAAGTAGCCATGCAGGATGCAATGGTTAACTTCGCCAGGGTGGGGATGATGCGCTATTACGAAGACCCCGACATCAACATCCGGGGTGCATATCACAGGGGCAAGGCCCCGTCCTGGGTCTACAAGTGCGCCCCCGGCGGCCCCGACGACTACGCCTATATCTACGCCGACGAAGGGCCCGCAGGAGCATGGGAGACGATTCTAAAGACCATCGGCAGGGAAGACCTCATCGGAGACGAACGATACTCGGACTCCAGAAAGCGCTGGGACCATAACGACGACATTACGGCGTTAATCGAAGAGTGGACGACCAAGCACACCAAGCATGAAGTGATGAGAATCCTGGGTGGTGCGGGAGCAATAGTCGGGGCCTGCCTCAACCCCCGGGACATCCACACCGACCCCCACCTGATGGAGCGGGGCATGATCGTGGACATAGACCACCCTCAGATTGGCAAATTCAGGACACTCGGGTCTCCCATCCAGATGTCGGACTCCCCGACCACGGTCACTGCCGCGCCCCTCCTGGGCCAGCACACCTCCGAAGTGCTAAACGAAATCCTGGACTACGGGCCGCAAGAGATAAATGAGTTGGCTGGACAGGGGGTTATCTAGGCGCTTTCTTCCTTACCCAAAGAGTAAAAGACAAGGGCGAAAGTGCGAGGTACTTTCGCCCTTGTCTTTTCACCCTCGGAGTTATAGGAAGTCCTTCACTCTGTTCTGACGACCCTTCGACAGGTTCGGGGTGAACGGAGCTAAGGGCTACGTGTTAACGATTCATGTCTGATATCTGCTTGTGGATCACCCGGTCGATCTGGGAGCCGATTTGGTCGCTCATCTTCATCGCCTTCGCCTCGTCGGAGTCTCCGGTCTCCTTCTCGAACATCCCCTTTAGCTCCTTGCGGCTCTTGAGGAAGGGCATCGACTTCTCCACGAAGTCCTCGCTGTACTTGTGCTTGGTCGGGAACCGGTGATTGCTCAAGGACACCAGCTTCCAGGTATCCCCGCTCCCGCAGCTATCGCAAGTCACACTATCAGGAAACTCGTACTTCCTGGTGAAATGGTTCGTTAAACCGGCGCACTGTCGGCACCCATATTCATATATCGGCATCTATACCGCTCCCCATCAAAGCTACTGCCTTGATTCTACCAATTTCCTGCCATGCGCCGCCACACCTTACCCAATCCCGTATATCCGCGCCGCGTTGCCATAGACAATCTTGCGCTTGGATTCCTCGCTGAAGGGCTGGAAGGTCTTTTCGATTACTTCCTGCGAGTGAGGGAAAGTGCCCTCGTCGTGGGGATAGTCGCTGCCCCACACCAGGCAGTCGTCGCCGAGCACGGGTATGGTGAGAAGGGCAACTGGGTCGTCTCCGAAGGTGACATGACCCTGCCGCCGGAAATAGTCGCTTGGCTTCATGGCAAGCTTGGGAGAAATCCACATGTGTTTCTTCTCCACCTGCTCGTCGAGGGCATACAGAAGCCACGCGAGCCACCCCGCCCCGCACTCTATGACGCCGAGATTGATGCCCGGGTGCCGCTCCAGCATTCCCGAGCTTATCAGCATCGACGCGGGCTCCAGGCCTGCGGCCATGCTCATAACCATGAAGTTAAGCGCTCCACCAAAGCCATTCTCCTCACCCCAATCGTCGGGGTAGGTGTCCTCGGAGTCGGTGAAGGCGTGCAGGTTGAGCACAAGGCCTGCATCTTCGACGGCCTCCCACAACGGCTCGTAGTCCGGCTGGTTGTAGGGTCGGCCCCTAACAGAAATTGGGATCTTCACGGCTCTATATCCCAGCTTGCTGACCCTCTTCACTTCTTCGACCGCGGCAGGGATGTCCGTGACGGGAATCACCCCAACCGGCACGAAGCGGTGCAGGTGGTCACGAAAGAGCCCTATCGCCCAGTCGTTATAGGCCTGGGCGACGGCGAACTGATAGCCGGCGTCGAAAGACTTGTGAAGCCCGAGAGTCTCGTTGGGATAGATAATCTCGCCATAGATGCCGTCTTTGGCGATATCCGCAAGCCGCCGCTCTAAGTCGCGTCCCCCGGAATCGTCATCGCGAAATTCCCGTACGCGGTCTTCCTCGGTCTCCCGTGCCTCTGCAATATCCAGCCGTCTCGGCTTCCGGCCTTCGACCATACGGTAGCGAATACCGTCGATTTCCTCGACGTGTGGGAGTCGGGCCATGTACTCCTCCGGCAACCGGGCCGTGTACATCTCCTTAGGCTCCTGGACGTGAGAATCCCCGGAAATCACCCTTGTCTCTATCATCTACTCACCCTTCTAACCTACGCTTTGGTGTCGCTCGGCTCCCTTACCTCATTATATTACGCTGAATTCGTTCGCAGTAATGTGTCACTCCGCAAAATCCATCCCCTCCCCCACCTCCATCCCCGGAGGCGGCCAGGGCGGGGCGTCCTGTCCCCTCTCCCTCCGATGGGAGAGGGCTAGGGTGAGGGTGATCCCACTTGGCAAAATGTGACACGACCCCCTTGACCAAAGCAAAACACTTGTACGATATTCACCCTCGACTGGCCCGTCATACACACTA
Organism: Dehalococcoidia bacterium; assembly: GCA_965222055.1. GTDB lineage: Bacteria > Chloroflexota > Dehalococcoidia > Plut-88900 > Plut-88900 > Plut-88900. The sequence goes on along the minus strand of CBDCTF010000007.1, from coordinate 714,702 downwards.
AACCCAAGGAGGAACCTAAACACAGGGGGAACCACATCCCCGGCCCCCGAGGACTCTACGTCCCAGCCCATCCCAAAGAGCGACATTAGCCGCTTCCAGGCTCAAGCGAAAGCCGCCATCTCCTCATCTAAAGGCCCCGGCTCACCCTTCCCCAACCCTGGCGATGGAAGACGTATTGGATTCGTAAAACTGAAGACTCCACCACCTCTTCACAGGTGGTCGAGAGCAGGTCCCCTCTCTTGTGAGTGAGGAGGTCTGAAAAGACCCGACGCCACCGAGCGAAGCGGGCGGGGTGCTCTCCGAGCGCTCACGGGTTGGGGCCGGACCGACGTTGAGGATCTTCTCGATGCCCCTCCCCGCCCTAGTCGTTTCCGCCGTTGCTCCCGGCTCCCGGACGCTTCGGCAATGATTGAACTACTACTCCTGTGGGGCCTACAGCTGGACCCGGCCCCCTTAGGCTGTCTTAGGACAGTACAGCCAACCCACGTGTAGGAGCCGTGCCGGACCGCCCGCCCCGGTCGAGTCCGTGCAGCAGTCGAGCGTATGGGGTAGCATCAATAAGGCGTCTTCCATCGCCACCCCTCCCCACCACACCAAACAAACCCGAAACCCACGAACCCCAACTGAATAAACGCCCTCCCCTCCGTCATTCCTGCGAGGCAAATCGCAGATGCCCTATGGCGCGAATCCAGGGATCGGTGAAGGGCTGTCCCCCTCCCCGCGGTTGCGTGATACACTTCATCCAATCCCACTCGACTAGGCATTTTTCGCATTCCTACCGGAGGTGAACCGACCCATGAAATACGACATGGAGATACCGACCAGCCGAGAATCGGTCTTCGTGCCTATTCCATTCGCCGGGCCCAAGGAGATAGTGAAGATAGTCCAGGACGCCGAGAAGCTCGGCTATCACACCGTCTGGGGCACCGACTTCATGACCCTGGCCCCGGGCGTAGCGCCACTGGAAGACGCCGACCCCCCCAACTGGTACGAGCTTATCGTGTCTTTGTCTTATCTGGCCGCCGTAACGGATAAGATCGTGCTGGGAACCGGGGTCGTGCTGCTGCCATATCGAGACCCGATAATCTTGGCCCGGCAGATCACGACACTGGACCACTTCAGCAACGGCAGAGTGTCCTTGGGCATAGGGCTCGGGAACCGAGCCGAGTACGAAATGATCCAACCCAGAATGCGCAAGGTACACCGAGGCCGCATGCTGGACGAGAAGATGGAGGCCTTACACCGGCTCCTCGGGCACTCCGAACGATCAGTCAGCTATTCCGGTAAGTACGTAGAGTTCCGGGACGTGGAGGTATTTCCCAAGCCCGTCCAGAACCCCCTTCCCATCTACGCCCCCGGCCGGAACCCCGACGCCCTTAACCGCATCGCACGGTGGGGCAACGGGCTGTTTACCCAGGCCTCGGCGGGCAGAAGCGCCATCGAGGCTCTGGAACCTCTCCTCGAAGAGCAAGGCCGGAGCCTGGATGAGATTAACGTAGTAGCCGAAGGAGAGTTGAGTCTGGGCGCCACCCACGAGGAAGCGGTTGAGCACTACCGCACCAGCCGTCAGGGCATGATGCGCCTCGCAAGGGGAGTTCCCCTAGAGACAATCGTCGAGCAGAACTGGATCGGGGCTGTGGATGAGGTGATCGAGAAGGTCGGGGGGCTTAAGGAGCAGGGTTTCGACCACGTCAACGCGTTGCACATCGCCGGTGACACCATCCCCGAAATGATGGAGCAGGTCGAGTCCTTCGCCAAGGACGTGATGGCCAAGGTAAGCTAATGGGCGCGTTTTGCGGTGTCGGGTGGGGTTCGTTCGTAGGAAGGAGGCAAGTCCCATTTCTTCGAAAGGAATAGAGCCCCGATGGTCATTAACAGGGGCCCCAGGCTGGTTATAACCAGCGCAAGCCTCAGGTCGCCGGTAGAGTCTTGAACTAGCCCAGACAGAATCGGGCCCACGAACGATCCCCCCCACAGGGACATAAACAATGCTGAGATGGCCACTACGGTCTCCCGGGGCTTGATGCCTGGCAGTTCATAGGGGATGGTGGTTGCCGATGGGAAGAATGTCCAGCCCGCGCTCTGCACCACGAAGAGCAACACCAAAGCCCATATCGGTCCTACCCAGAGCGTGCCAATTGTAGTCGTCGCCAGCACAATTCCCGAAAAGATCAGCACCTTCCTCTTCCACCCCCTGCGGCTAACAATCAAACCGACAGTAAGCCCACTTATAGAAGTGAAGACACCACCAATCCCCATTACCACCGACACCTCGAATAAGGAATTGTCGAACTCCACTATCCGGAAACTCGGCCAGAATACGGAGAAACCGGTAAAATTAACGCCATTGCCGAACATGCCCGCAGCCAGGATCCACAGTTCCTTGTATCGCCTGACAATGGCCAAGGGGTTGATCCGCTGAACCGGCTCGTACCGGCTCGTGTCCAGGTGCTTCCCGTCCCGGCCCAGCACGAGCCATCCCATGGATAGAGCGAGCAACGATAACCCAATAACGTTCGATGCGTTGCGCCAGCTATCGTCGAGCCAGGTGATAAGGAGCGGCACAACCATGATCCCCAAGGCTACAAAGCCCCACATGAAGTTGCCCAAGGTGTTGGCGATGACAATCTCTCTAGGCGGTACCCAACGCCTTACGAGCATCACCCACGCAGACTCTCTAGCGACGGCGGTCACCCCGAACAGGAATCTGCCCAGCAGGAGCAAAAGGAAAATCGGGGCCCAGGCCTGAAAGAAGATCATGCCGGCGGCACAAATGAGGCTAATGGATGTAATAAGTCTAGGGTTGAACCTGCTAAGGAACCACCCAAAGGGGATTGCCAGGAGAATGTTGGCAAGCTGGGAGCCGCCTCCCAGAAGTCCTTCCTGGAAACCCGTCAGTCCTAGCTCCTCCCGGATATAGGGGAGCATGAGTCCGAGGCTGGAGAGAAAGACAAAGCTCCAGAGATGAGGAAGCATCCACGAAGTTAGTACAACCCAGCGGTATCTGGGGTAGATAGGAGTAGCAGGTGTTGCGTAGGCGGAAGTCAACGGTTCAACTCCCGCTCAATGCCGATAGCGTTAATTCCCGGCAGACCGCGCGCCGAAATCTTCCAGATCAAGGCTCAGGCCTGAGCCGCCTGGGATCGGGCCCGAAGGAGCCTCCCGAGACCCACAAGAGCAACCACTGCCCAGGTGCCTTCCAGAATGACGAAGGGGAAGAACTCGATCAGGATGGACGCGGTACAGGCAAGCCCACCGCCAAACAGGTTCAGCAAAACGTACTTAAGAGAGCTGCGCCTCATCAGACCGAACAGGTTAAGAAAGAACCCGACTAGCAGCATGCTTACGCCTATGGTACCCAGCATTTCGGCAAACGACATTTCAGTCCTCGAACGTTCTTCGGATTTGGCTTGACGATCCGGCATTTACCGGACAAGCGCCCCACACCCTTCAACCCCAGAGCTTGGAGAAGGCCAAGGCCCTGGGACAGTGCCCGTACGCTTCTTCCACCTTAACCATGATCCCCTGCTGCACTTTCGAGTTGTCGTCCGGGTTGTGCACTTCCAGCTCAACCTCCAACCGCGCAAGTTCCTCTTTGCTCACGAATTCCATCGTCCCGTTCACCCGTACCGTATCTCCGATGCCCGGGATGAAGAAGATTAGACCGACGTGGGGATTGTCCGTCATGTTCAGATATGACTGGAACAGCCTGTTCCCGGCAACGTCGGGGATGAGGAGTCTAGTGTCGTCAAGGACCTTTACGAAACCGGGCATACCGCCCTTAGGCGATGCGTCGCAGCTGCCATCGGCGTCGCTCGTGGCCATTACCAGAAATGGCGACTGTTGGATGAATTCCTTTTCCTTGTCAGAGAGGAAAGACTTGACCTTGGTCGCAGGCCTCTTCTTGGGAAACCCGAATTCGCGGGTAAACTTATTGTCAAATGTCTTTTCTAAGTTTTCTACTTCGATCATCTCATTACTCTCCAACATAATCAGCCCAGGCCATACAGCTCTGCGGCATTTGTATATGTGATCCGCCTCTGTTCTTTCTCCGGAAGTCCTCCCAACACGCTAGACAGCACCTGCCTTGATCGGGGCCACGTCGACTCTCGGTGAGGATAGTCCGAGCCCCACATTACCCTATCTACCCCTACCATAGAAAGTAGTGGCACGAATACCGGGTCCTCCATGAAGGTGAAAAGTACGTTCTGTCTTATGAAGTCACTCGGGAGCTTTCCGTCTTTGAAGCGTATTTCCGTCACGTACCCATGCTCGGCATAGGTCATGTCCATGCGTCGGATGAAATGGGGCGCCCAGCCGACATCATGTTCAACTACCGCCAGCTGAAGCTTCGGGTATCGTTCAAACACGCCTGCGAAGACCATGTCCGCCACGGAGCGCATAGCCCAATAGTGATAGGTGGACCTGAAGGATGCGTCTCCTGATTGCTGCTCCGGCATCACGAAATCGCCGATGCTGAACCTGCCGGGCCCCGGGCGCTCGGAGCCTGCATGCATGCCTAGTGGAATGCCGAGGTGCTCGGCACTTGCCCAAAGCCTGTTGTAGGATGACAGGCGGTAGGGGGCATCGTCGCCCGGGTGGGTAGGTATGGCCGCTGCGCGCAAGCCTAGCTGCAGACACCTTTCGAGCTCGGTAGTGGCATCCTCCAAATCTTCGACATTGATGAGGGCGGTACCAGCGAGTTTCCGGGGGTAAGCGCCTGCAAACTCCGCCGACCAGTCGTTCATTGCTCGAAAACAGGCCGACATCAGCTCTCCGCCGACGGGCGAAGTATAGATGCGGGTCCCGATGGTCGAGTAGACCACCTCAGCCTCAACACCGTCCTCTGCCATGGCCTCCAACCTTGCGTCAGGGTCGTAGGCGGCCTCGGGGACCTCTTCCATGCGGGCGGCGAGACCGAGCCCCGCAAGGCCCGAGTATCGGCGCCCGGCCTGGGACGGCGCTCCCAAGGAGCCGAGGTTAACGTCGTCCCCGACCACCCAACGGTGCACACCCTCGTGCTCCACAAGCCTGGGAGCGGCTTCCTTGAAAGGGCTGTCGATGCGCTGCTGCCAGAGGTCGGGCGGTTCCACAACGTGAGAGTCCGCCGAGATCAGTTTGGTTATGGTCATAAGTGGGATGAGTTCCTCCTAAGACATCGGTGGGCCTGTATTGTATTGGGACAGGCCGGGACTCCCCGCGCTCAGCTTCAAGGGACCCTATTGACAGGTGGCGGATGAGGATGGGATTAGTAATTAGCTATAAACTAAGGGGTCCTGACCATGAGTTCCCACAATAGTTACCACCCGACTGGCGCAATAACCATTCGAATCCACGTTGGCCGACCAAAGGGAGACCATACATAGAAGATTTGAATTGGTTCCGAAGTAGTGATTTTGCGGTAGTGGAATAGCAACTAGAGAGTAAGTGAGGCCTTAGTGGCAATTCCCTTATATGGCTATTCGCAATACTAACTCATTCAGATAAGTTGTGCAGGGTTCGATTCCACGCTGGTGGGCCAAAGCGTACTGTATTGCGAACTTTTTGGTGGGAGGTCTCGGTCTGATTGTGCCCGCGCGGCTGGACTACCCTCTAAGAACCGATCTTAGCTAGGGAGATTGTAGATGGCAGCAGTCAGCAAGAAGGGTCTCCTACACCCGAAGAATAAGAGTGATCGGGCTGGCCCGCTCTTCAAGTGCCGGACCTGTTACCCTCCGCTTCCAACGTGAAGCGAAGGATAAATGGGGGCGATGGGGTCGTCGCATTGCCAGTCCTTCAACAGGGCAGAAATGAAACCGGGCCTTGTTAAGAAAAGTGAGGCAAAACCTCTTCAACGCACCGCCGGAACTGGCCCTGCTGGTCCCAGGAGGGAAACCGTAGCAAGATGTCGGTCGCTCCGGCATCCACATAAGCCTGTATCTGCTCGATGCACTGTTCCGGCGTTCCGAGAGCTACCCATGTTTCCACGAAATCTCGATTGAAGTCCACCGAGTAATACAGGTCCAGGTACTTTTTGGCCTCTTGGAAGGCGGCCTCTCGGTCCTCATTTATGTTGATGTTGTAGTAGGCCGAGAATGGCAAGTCGTCATAGCTGCGGTCGTAGTCGCCGGCATACTTCAGAATCCTGCGGCGGATCTCGGCAAACTGGTCGGGGGGATTGGCTGTAGTCATGTAGCCGTCGCCGAATCGGGCTGCCCGGCGCAGCGAGCGTTCGATAACGTGCGGCTTCCACGTGGTCAGCCGAGGATTGCTCACTATCCAGATGGGCGGTGGATCTTGCACTGGCTTGGGCTCTATGAATGCACCCTTCAGTTGGTGAAACTGCCCCTCAAAGGTGACACGATCTTCCGTCCAAAGCCGACGCAGAATCTCTATATTCTCCTCCATCCGCTGGGCCCTGTCGGAACCCTTGATGCCCATGTTTTCATACTCGGCGCGATGCTGTTGCTCGTTTATGCTGCCTCCCATGCAGGCGCCCATGATCATGCGGCCATTTGACAAGACGTCAAGGCTGGCCCATTGATACGCCAGAACGATCGGCTCACGGGAAGGGAAGCTGGCCATACAAGCTACGCCGATCTTGACCCGTTTGGTCCTGGCTGCAATACCCGCCATAAGGGTGATTGATTCCATCCGCGGCTTAGCCATTATGGAATCCCCGACCCATACATGATCGAAGGCACCGGACGCTTCGGCCATTTCTGCCATGTCCAGTATCTCATCTGGTTGCGTTAAACCAAGAAGGACACCCCGATTGGAAAGTGTCAGTCCAAAATTAACCTTATGTGTCATGGAGCCTCTCTTTGTACTCCCCTGCTGTATAACTGGATACGGACTGGGTGCCGGGTCTCCGCGGTATCTACTTGTCTTCCGTTAATTCGGCCCTATACGACGCCGCTCTCAAGTACATCCCGTCGCTCAGTCAGATAGGTCCGAGCCAGATACGACTTGGCCGGATTTCAAAACTGCGGAAATGTACTGCACGTTTGTGATGTCTTCAAGTGGGTCGGCGTCCAGGATCACCATGTCGGCTAGCTTTCCCTTTTCGACGGTTCCCAGGACGTTTTGTTGGCCCAGCAACTCGGCGGCCTGCCCGGTGGCGGCAACCAAGGCCTCCATTGGAGTCAGTCCGCTGTCCACCAGCAGCTTAAGCTCCCCGTGGAGGCCGGCCCCAGGCACTACGTACGGCATTGTCACGTCGGTGCCGGCCGCTATCTTTACCCCACCCTTACGCGCCATTCCGATGAACGCCATTTGCCGAGCCAACTCCACTCTGCCCTCCCGGAAGTCCTCCTCGGTGAAGTCGAAGGGGACGGCTAAGCGGTCCCACTCCTTCTGAACAGACTTTGGCAGGGTGTCTATTCCCGGGGGCCGCACCACCGCCGGGTCATTGCCGAGCAGAATGCTTTGGGACAGAGTCAGCGTGGGGGTCATGATTACCCCGCGTTCCTTCATAAGTTCGATGAGACGCCCTGCTTTATCGGAGGCAGGATCTACGAACCGCCACGCCATCCAGGAGACGAGAGGGTCCCAAAATCGGGCTCGCAGACCCTCAAATGCCTCCCTGTCGGCGTCCGGTACCAACTCCGGCCCCACGCGCACATGCTCCAGCGAGTCCACTCCTATTCGCACGGCTTGTTCCACAGTCGTGAAGTGGCCGACGTGGGCTGTCACCCAGGCTCCCCGGGAGTGGGCTTCATAAACTATATTCTGCAGGATGTCTGGGGTTATCATCACGTAAGCTTTAAGGAAGTCGCCCCCCTCTTCGAGCACCTCCGGCACCACTTCTCTGGCGGCTGTCGCGCTTTCCAGCACCCGTACCCATTTCCAGGGCCCGGGTGGGTCTCCGTCCATGATCCGCCCGGCCCCAAACCAGTGGGGCCATCCCGACTCCCCTTTCCTGAACTGTTCCATCAACCCGGGGTCGGAATTGCCGGTGTCCCGGACGGTGGTGACGCCGTATTCGACGAACTGTCTAAGAAACCGGTCGCATGCCTCCAACGGGTCCTCCAGCTGGAGGAATGCGTTGTCCGCAAGTACGCCGATGTGCACGTGGCAATCGATCATGCCGGGAATTACTGTCTTCCCGGATATGTCGACCACCCGGGCGCTCTCAGGTACGTCAAACTCTCCTTTGCGGTACACGTTAACGATATGCTGGTTGTTGACGAGGATTACCGCATCGGATATAGGCGCTCGGCCCGTGCCGTTAATGACTGTCCCACCGACATATGCTGTCGTAGCCATTTCTTGCTTCTTTCAGAAGTTAAGTTCTACTAAAGGCCCCAAATAGATATGAAATTCCCGCGGGCAGGTCTGACCTTTTGTAGGTGTACAGGAGGCTTATTCTCCGTGCTGCTGGGAACCGACCTGAGTCTAGCAGGCTATCAGCTTCACCGTCAATTTGCACCCTTCCATAAGAACAGTCTAGCTTTGTAACTCAAAGTAGCCAAAAGCCCATTTATTTTGGTGCTTTTGAAGTCCTTGTCCTAAGCAGGGCAATAGTATAGTGGTCTGTGATGCAACGTGAGTTACTCGGTGACAGTGGACAAAAATTAGGCCTGGAGGTTGACAATCAATCGTGGCGCAAGTACAGTCCGAAACGCTCAGGAGTAAGTAACCTGATGGTGTTCATGCAGTTCGGGTGCCTGCCCCGTGAACATGGCTTGAAGACCATTGATCTATTCGTTATGGAGGCTGCGCCCTCTGATTTAAGATATGTGGCGAGGCTGGTGGGACGACCAACGATAACCGCAAGGGTTGCTCACGTGGCAAGCGGCATCGGAAGTGCCAGCATGACCAATCGCCACTTCCCAGGTCGGCTAATCCAAGGGAACGCAAAACATGCAGGAGCAGGAATAACAACGGTACGTGACCAACTCACCCAGGTCAGAGACACTGGTTCCTGGGAAGCTCGAAGGCTTAGCGGGTAAACTATCCAAGGAGACGAGAATAATGGCGACTAGAGGATGGCTGAAACTGCTTGGCTTGGCCTTGGTAACAGGTCTTTTGGCACTATTGGTGGCTTGTGGCGGCGATGAAGATAGCGGGCCCGTGAAAGTTGGATTTGTTTGGCCTTTCACAGGCTTTTCTGCGGACTATGGTCCTCGGGGGGAGGAAGGAATCAGGCTGCGGCTGGAGGAAGCAAGCTTTGAAGTTGCAGGAAGACCTATAGAGCTGATCATCGCAGATGAAGACGTTCTGGACGCTTCTCTCACTCTGGAGAGAGTGAAGAAACTCGTGGAGCAGGACCAAGTGGATGTGATCATCGGCCCACTATTCGGCTCTAGCCAAGAAGCAGTTGGGCCATACATTAACGAGATGAAAATCCCCGCGATCCAGGTCCACGGCTGCTCCTACGCGCTAGGCGAGGGTGGCAGTTTCTTCTGCAGCCCGGGTTCCAGTGAGGCCCTTTCGGCCGGTTTCGGCGAGTACATATACGAAGAATTGGGCTACAGGACGCTCACCACATTGGGACCGGATTACGTTTACGGCCACCAGATCCTGGGGACGACGACCGACGCCTTTGTAGCCCTCGGCGGCGAAATAGTTCAACAACAGTGGGTGCCATTGGGTACGGTGGACATGCTCCCCTATGCCACCAATCTGGACCAGGCTGACGCTCTGTTGACCTGGCTCGTTCCCGCCGATATGGTGTCTTTCCTGAACGGTTACCAGGACCTTGGACGGGACCTGCCCCTCGTGATGATACACGGCCTGTTTGACGACTTCATGAAAGACTTTGGCCCGACTATTCAAGAATTAGAGGACAGCACCGGAGAGATAACCGGTTTCGTTGGCTGGACATGGCTAGTTGATCATTCAGTAAGCGCTGAATTCGTCGAAAACTTCGAGGCTAGATGGGGCAAGAAGCCTACGCTCGACCACTCCAACGCCTACGTGGCCGTAGATATCGTCATCGAGGCCCTGAAGGAGACAGATGGTGATACGGGTTTTGAGGAGCTACGCGAAGCCATATTGGGACTGGATCTAGAAACGCCGATAGGCCAGCTTACCTTTTCTTCATCCAGTATGGCCTCTTCAGACCGTTATATAATCAAGCCCACGGTTCTGGATGACGGCAGGCACACATGGCAGCCTATAGAGACCCTTACTAACATCAAAGACCCCAGGGATTAATCTATTCCATTCGCTAGAGACTGGGCCGGAACTGCAAGCCAAGGCTTGCAGTTCCGGCTCTTTATTGCTTCCCAGATTCGTGCACGGGTCTCTCGGCAGCGCGACTAAGACTACGGGTCAGGTGCAGCACACGGAGTACCTACCGGTTCACCATAAGGGCGCTCAGACGCCTGGTGCACAGACTCTTCATTCGCGAGCTTCTTGCCATAATGGGCGGGACGGCAAAGGTGCCCCCTGATCAATCTTTTAGACCAGTCGGCGTCAACTCATGACTTGCGAATCGCTTGGCAGCCTCAATCTAAGGCACCTGAAGCAAAATTACGTCATGCCGGATTGGGATGTCTGATCGTCTACTGGTAAGCCGTCTCGACACTCGTTGGTGCAGCAAGCATGCTCTTCCCTTGTCCGCCTCAACCCCTTCCTCTACGGTGTTGACTTAACATGTTCTCAATGCCTGCGAAAAGACTGATGGTAGAGAAATTCAATCACCTAGGTTATTATCCCTGCGGAACTGAGTCGCAACCGCTTTGACGACCTTTATTGTTATGTACGTGCCCGAGCGGCAACCTAATGCCGCTGAGCCTGGGTTGGCATCCGGCAACTTCATTCGTCGGCGGGTCCCAAGGGCTAAGGTAGCGACCTCGCGATTTCCAGAACACAGCTACATCTGAAACGCCGGCGACCGGGGAGTTCAAATGGACACGTTCGTGTTTGGCATGCTCAACGGGATTTCATTCGGATTCATCCTGTTCCTCCTGGCATCCGGGCTGTCCTTAACCATCGGTGTCATGGGTATCCTAAACCTCGCCCACGGTGCCCTTTACATGATTGGAGCCTTCGCGGGCTGGAGCGTTGCCGAAGACCTGGGTCTCTCCTTCTGGCTGGCAGCTGTGATTGGTGGACTATCTGCGGGGTTCGTTGGCCTGTTGATAGAACGGGGACTATTTCGATACTTGCATAACCAGTTCAATGAGCAGGTATTGGTGTCGTTCGGACTCGTCTTCATCCTGACCAATGCAGTGCAGTGGGCGTGGGGGCCAATCCCCCGAGGCCAATTCACGGCGGATATACTCTCCGGCTCAGTGAACCTTGGGGGCTACACTTACCCCACGACTCGTCTTGCGATTATTGCGGTTGGATTGGTGCTGGCCGTCGGTCTGTGGTGGCTGCAAGACCGGACTCGGATCGGCTCGGTCGTGCGAGCGGGAATGGATAATCGGGAGATGGCGATGGGACTGGGAATAAACCTGGAACGCATCACTATCGCTGTCTTTTTCCTGGGTTCATTTATCGCTGGATTCGCCGGAGTAGTGGGAGCCCAAATACTGGGAGCCAGCAGCGCTCAGAGCGTCGATGTGTTGCTATTGTCGTTGGTTGTCGTGGTGGTTGGCGGAGTGGGATCGGTCCAAGGGGCGCTATTGGGAGGAATCTTGATTGGCGTAGTCGACGCTTTCGGGAAAACTCTGTTTCCTGAGTATTCGATGTTCTCGATTTTCCTGGCAATGGTCATTGTCCTGCTGGCTAGACCCTCGGGTCTTTTGGGAAAGAAAGTCTGATCTATGAGAGCGGCACAACGGTTTCTAGCAGGCCATTCGCTTCCGGACCGGTTTGTTGGTTTTGCTCCGCTGATTTTGGCGGCAATTCTCCTCATTGTCCTCCCGCTAGTCCTTCCCGCCTACCTGCAGAGCTTGATGACGCGAATGCTGATCTTCGCCATCTTTGCCATGAGTCTGGACCTCATTTTTGGCTATGCTGGGCTGATATCACTGGGACACGCAGCGTTTTTTGGGGTTTCAGCTTACACCGTCGGAATATTGATGGTTCGATATGACGTGGAGTTATTCTGGATAGGGGCTCCGGCGGCGGTTTTGGCGGCGGCCTTGGTGGCAGCCGTATTTGGGATCATCGCGCTTCGAGTAACTGGACTGTACTTCATTCTGGTTACATTCGCGTTGGGACAACTGGTCTTCAGCATGACCTTCAGTGTCGGCTGGTTAACTACAGCCGGAACCGAAGGGGTTACCGGCATCAGCAAGCCCGACCTTGGATTTATTGATATCGTCTGGAATAACCAGAGCTATTTTTACTTAGTTGCCGTCACTTTTGCCATTTGCGGGTTTGTTCTATATCGCATCGTAAAGTCTCCCTTCGGTGTCGCATTGCAAGGAATCAGAGAAAACGAACCGAGAATGCGTGCCTTGGGTTACAACACGTGGCTCTATAAGTATATTGCCTACGTAATCGCCGGTACTTTTGCGGGAGTGGCCGGCGTGTTCTTTGCCTACCACAACGGACTAATAGCCCCTGCTAACGTTGGTTTCCTTATGTCCGGCCTAGTCATGTTCATGGTAATCATTGGCGGGGTAGCCACCCTTTATGGTGCGGTTCTGGGGGCAATAGGAATAACCTTGCTGCAATTCTTCGCCGCTGATTACACCCCGGAGCGTTGGCCGCTCATACTGGGAGGCGTATTCATTGTGAGCGTGATGTTCGCCCGGCAGGGATTTGCAGTCTACCTGTACAGGATGTGGAAGAGGGTAATGAACTAGCGTGGAAGCATTGCGGGTGAAAAATGTTTCCAAGGACTTTGGAGGCGTTCAAGCCATACAAAACATCTCCTTCAATGTGGAAGCCGGGCAGAAGCTGGCAATTATAGGACCGAACGGGGCCGGCAAAACAACTCTGTTCAATATTCTTAATGGCCAAATACCACCTACAACGGGCCATGTATACCTCTTCGGCCAAGACATTACTCGTGTGTCCACCCACCGCCGGGCACACCTGGGCATGGCACGATCATTTCAGGTATCCAGTGTGTTTTTGGGCCTAACCGTGCTGGATAACGCTCTGTTGGCCGCTCAGGGGACCCGCCCTTCAAGATTCCAAATGTTTCGCCCAATGACAGCCTATAAGGATGTATATGCGGCCGTCGAAAGCCTTCTGGAACAATGGGGGCTATGGGAGCACCGGAATAGCATCGCTAAAGCACTGGCGTACGGCGACCAACGGAAGCTGGAGATAGCTCTCAGCCTGGCATCCAATCCGAGGTTCTTACTGCTGGATGAGCCAAGTACGGGGCTAACCGCAACCGAAAGCGCGGATATTGCCACCATGATTCATAGCCTGGGTGCCGACATAACAGTCTTGTTGGTTGCTCATGATATAGATTTGATATTTGGCGTGGCGGAAAGGATCATAGTTCTGCATTATGGGCAGATCATAGCGGACGGGATGCCTCATGACATTGGCGCCAATCCTGAAGTCCAAGAAATCTACATAGGACTACAAGAAGCAGGAAGCGATGCTGGATCTGGTTGACGTACACACCTACTACGGCGAGAGTTACGTGCTCCAAGGCCTTTCCCTCAGCGTCGGAGAGGGTTCTGTTGTGGCTCTTCTCGGTCGCAACGGCATGGGCAAAACCACCACAATCCGTTCGATTATTGGCTTCAATCCGGCTCGCCGTGGAACAATCCACTTCAAGGGACAAGAAATCACGCGCGTTAAGTCTTATCGGATTGCTCAAATGGGTATAGGGTTGGTGCCTCAAGGGAGACAAATTTTCCCTTCATTAAGCGTGCAGGAGAACCTTACGGTGTCCGCCAGAGGTAGCGGAAAATCTTCCCCGTGGGATTTGCAGGGAGTTTACTCGCTCTTCCCGGTGCTGAGGAGTCGGGCCAAGAACAAAGGCAATCAACTAAGCGGGGGAGAACAACAGATGCTTGCCATAGGCAGGGCTTTGATGACGAACCCGGACCTGCTCTTAATGGACGAGCCATCAGAGGGTTTGGCCCCGGTGATTGTAAGGCAGCTAACCCGAATCATTGCGCAGTTGAAGGATCAGGGCTTTTCGATTCTGCTGGTAGAACAAAACCTTCCAATCGCATTAGAACTCGCGGATTATGTGTACGTAATAGACCGAGGCCAAATAGTATATGAATCCTTGCCGGGAGAGTTTAAGCGCAATGCTGAGGTACAAGCGAAGTATCTTGGCGTGACAAGGTAATGTGCAAATGCGGTACATGACTCCTGGAGAGACTTCGACGAGTTATGCTGCCATCCTGTGCACAGAATCGAATTTATCGAACGTTGGGGCGGCTTCGAAGACGTTCAAGGTCCGGAGTTAAAATCCGCACTCCTGAGGGGCCGAAGTGTAATTCTCGGCCAGGGTCTCGGGGACGGCGCGGCGAACTATCACAGCTAGCTTCGGAATTTAGACAATGGGCCAGGGCTGCGGGAAGTGGGTGTCAGTTCGGGAGAGCATGTCTGAGCCTATGGTCTGTACCTTCTGGATCAGCTCCCACTCGTCCACATAGGTAGGCTTCTGATTCTCTACGACGACCCTGCCGTCCACAAGGACGGTGTGCACGCTTCTCCCATCCGCATTGTATACCAGGCTATTGACGGGATTGAACAGGGTACGCCACTCCGGTCTACGGGTGTCGAATAGGACGATGTCGGCCTTCTTTCCAGCCTCGATGGAACCGATATCCGACTCCAGCCCCACTGAGCGTGCCCCATCTATAGTCGCCATTTCCAGTGCCTTCTCGGCAGGAACCATGCTGGTCGAGGTCCGGCCGTCCTTATAGAGGACCGCCGCCAGGTACATGGACCGCAACACCTCCGCCACAGAGGAGTTGTTTGCCGAATCCGAGCCCAGGCCGACTGTGATTCCCAGTTCTATCATTTCCGGGAGACGCCCCCGGGAGGAAGTACCTGTGCCCATCTTCACGGCCGCGGTGGGGCACATGACCAACCTGGTGTCGGACCTCGCGACGCAGTCCAGTTCCGAGTCGTCAAGCCCCACCACGTGAGCCAAGAGTACGTTCGGGCCCAGAACGCCGATGTCCTCCAGCCACTCAATTGGCCTCCTGCCATAGTTGTCCAAGTGGGCCTGAACGGCCTGGGGCGAGTTGACACAGTGGATAGTCATGCGGGTGCCGTTTTCATCAGCTATGCGTTTGGCAGCCTGTAGGAGCTCCTTGGAAGAAGTGCTCACGTCCATTGGCATGGTCCAAGCCTGGACCCGGCCTTCGAGGGCGCCGTTAAACTGCCTGACCGTGCTCTCCATCAACTGCTCCGCTTCCTGCAGGCTTATTAGTGGCAAGTTGATAGGGTTCGGCAGATCGGTTACGGACGCCCCGATAATCACCCTCGCCCCCGACTCCTCATACGCCTTCATGCAGACGTCCAGATAGCGGGTTGATCCCGGGTCGACGATGGTCGTCGTGCCATATTTTAGGCACTCGGTTAGGGCTAGGAGGGAGGTGGAGTACTCCTCCTCGGGACGCATCTGGTTGGCCAGGCGGAATACGTTGCCGAGGTAGTCGACCGGATCCATTGAGTCGGGGAAAATGCCGCGGGTGGCGTGGGCGTAGGAGATGTGGAGGTGGCCGTTGATGAAACCAGGGGTCGCGACCATTTCCGAGCCATCGATCATCTTTTCGGCAGGGACGTCCTTGAGGTCGGCAGCCTTACCGACCTGGGTAATCCTCGACCCTTCAATGACAATCGACCCGTCCAGGATGATCCTTCTTTCCGGGTCAAGGGTGAGGATGAAGCGGACGTTTTCAATCTTTACGGTTGCATTGGACATCGGCGAACTCCTGTTGATGGATAGTCGGTGAGTTAGTCGTACAGTGTAAGTTTACCTGTTAGATAGCTGAGGGTACTAGGGATCGGGGACGGCGAGGTGTTCGATTGGAACGTTCCGGAGTACCCAGAAGGCCGCTATCCCGAAAAAC
The DNA here is from genome assembly GCA_965222055.1 of Dehalococcoidia bacterium. Lineage (GTDB taxonomy): Bacteria > Chloroflexota > Dehalococcoidia > Plut-88900 > Plut-88900 > Plut-88900. Next base: position 698,818 of record CBDCTF010000007.1, on the reverse strand, counting down.
AGGGACCATTTGAGGTTAGGATGAATGAACAAGGGTGCGAGAGCCGGGGAGCGGAAGGCTCTCAGCCCTCCAGCTATGAAGGCATATGCCAGGAAGGTTAAGGAAAGTACCGTGATCCCTTGCCAACCCCTGCGCTTCTCCCCACGGTGACTCCTTAATCGACCCCCACCTCTACGCCCGCACTCGCACCGATGCCTTTACCTACTCTACCTGCAGCGCCTCCAATCTATCCGTTCCGGGCACAGGAACGGCGGTGATACCGTTGATTATCCTGCCTTTATTCTTGCCCAGCTTCTTGTAACTGGCTAGAAAACAGGAATGGCACCGTGGCTTTCGCGCTGTCCTGGCTCTGGGCCTCTGGCGCAGCTAGGGCATCGGGATCAGGATATCTGTCCCCTATCGGCAAGCTCCAAAGAGGACTTCATCGGTTTGAGACCTGGTTTTGGGATGACGAGTTTTCAAAACGATAGGCATCAATGTGGGGCTTCAAGGGGCGTAGCATCCAGCGGGGTCTTCGCAGGCCCCCGGGGCCCGGGGCGGACCGTGACTGGCGCAGCCATTTTTCGTACACTCGGGATGCGGCTCCCTCATCTACGGAGATATCCCCATACTTATCATCGGGGCCTGCTCGCTCCACTCTGACTTTCTGATGCCAGCAGTGGCCTCCGCTGATCGGGTCCGGCTGTACCGGAAAGACTAGATTCTGGTGTACGCCGCCATCGGTCCACCAAATCCGTTCTGAATCGGGGTCACTGCTTTTGAAGGGGCCAGCGCCCTCAAGTTGATGCAGGGACCACCTGTCCTTCTGTCGTTCGATAGTCACCAATGCCGAGTTCCACCTGTCGCTTCCCGAGTCTTCATGAAGCCGCCACCGACCCAGGTGGTGCGAGCAAGCTACTACGCCGGGACGAATGGCCTCCGTAACCCAGACACGGTCAACGAAGTAGCCTATTTCGGTCTCTACCCTTGCCAAGTCACCCGTGCCTACGCCGATCCGGCTGGCGTCTTGCGGATTAATCCACACGGGATTGATGTGTGCTATTTCGTGGAGCCACTTGGCTCCGTTGGTGCGGGTGTGAATCAAGGTGGGCAGGCGAAAAGTCGGCAGAAGTACGTACTCGTTTCGAGAGGTGTCTATCTTGGTGTGATGGACCTGGCTGGTAACTTGGGGCATATTCTCCCGCTGTTGAGAATCCTTCGGGTAGATCGGGATTGCGTATTCAGGCCAGCCCCACTCTGCAAGGGTTGCGGAGTAGAACTCCAATCTGCCCGAAGGGGTGGGAAAGCCTTCGACGGGCCGGCCGTCCACCGATATGCCGATCCTGGTACGGCCCTCCTTGTCCTGAAATGGCCCAGGGTAAGGGCGCACGTTGGTCGGGGCCGGGGGGGGCCGAGTTCCAAACGAGCCCGGTGCTTTCATCCAGACCGGCTTCTTTCATAGCCTCCGAGGAGAGGGGCCGCTCCTGCTGGCTGTATACGTCAGTAGTTACCCTGAAGGCGCCATACCGGTTCATGTACTCGAGGGTCGCCAGGCCCTCACTTTCCGCAGCTTCGGGTAGCCCCGGGACTGAGTTTTCGAAAATCCACCGGTAGTATTTGCTTATGGAGACCTTCTCGCCCGGCCGAAAGGGCGACTCGAAGTGCCGCCGTATGCCTAGTGAGTCATCTGGATCTATCTTCCAAGAGAGCTCGATCCAGAACTCATTCTCCTCCCACACCTCTCCTGGGTTGGTCTGGTGAGTGAACTCTATCTGCTCTCCGGCTCTTTCCCTGGCGACCCTGAGCACAGGCTGCCGGAATCCGATCCACTGGCAGGCGTGGCTCTCGTAGCTGTGGAGGTCGTGGCGTTCGGGGGAGAGGCCCATGGGGAGAACGTAATCGGCATACTGGGCGGTCTCGTTCCATACGGGGGTGAGGGCAACGTGCAGACCAATGCGACTCTCATGCTGGAACATGTCGATCCAGGAGAATCCATCTGGATTGGTCCAAACGGGATTATAGACGCGGGTGAAATAGACATCTATGGACCTGTCTCGCTCCCTCAGCAGGTGAGGCAATAGGAAGCTCATCTCGAAATGAGCCAGAGGGTACTCGGGTGGGAAGTGTATTTCGTTCCAGCACCTGAGAGGTGGTGGTTGAGTGAAGGCGCGGGGCACGAACTTGGTCCAAGCATTGGGCAGAGTACCCCCTGGAGTTCCCACGGAGCCGGTGAGTACATTCAGGAAGAAGAGGGCCCGGGGCACCATCCAGCCACCCAAGTGTCCTGCCGCCGCATTTCTCCAAATGTGGCTGGCGAAGGCAGTCCCGGCCTTCGCCACCTCCTTGGCCACTTCGAGGAGCTGCTCGGAAGAGACGCCGGTTTCGGCCTCTGCCCATTCGAAGGTATATCCCCTGTAGAGGTCTTTCAGCACTTTGACGAAGCTGTCGAAAGATACGTCTTCAGGTTCCTGGCCTAGAAGGCCCTGGTCTGCCAGGTAGCCAAGATAGGCGTGGTCTTTCATCAGATCCCGCCAGTTGACCCATTTCTCCAGGAAAGGACGGTTGAAGAGGTCCTCCTGAATCAGATAGTTGGCTATGGCCAGCAACAGCCCCGTCTCGGTGCCCGGCCGCGGGGCCAGCCAGTAATCTGACTTGGAGGCTGTGTTGGACAGTCGGGTATCGATCACCGCAACCTTGGTGCCCGAGGCCTGAGACTCTACGATCCGCTGGGCCTGAGGCACAAAATAGTGCCCCGCCTCCAGATGGGAGCTCATTAGTAGGATGAACTTTGCGTTGCAGTGATCGGGGGTGGGGCGGTCCATTCCCATCCACACGGCATAGCCCAGTCGGGCACTGGACGAGCAGATATTGGTATGAGAGTTGTGACCATCGATTCCCCAGGCTGCCAGTACCCCGCTCGGTGTACAGGTCTTCTCCGGGCCTGCCCACGTGATATACTACTTGGTCACGGCGATCCTCGATTATGGCTCGTCGGATAGGCCGAGCAATGTCTTCCAGGACCTCCTCCCAGGATACCCTTTGCCATTTCCCTTCTCCCCTATTCCCGGTCCTCCGCAGGGGGTAAAGGATTCGGTCGGGGTTGGTAACCTGGTTTAAAGTAGCAGGACCCTTGGCACAGTTCCTGCCCCGGCTGGCCGGGTGAAGGGGGTTTTGCCACAAGTCTCGACCCTTGGACTGGCCTAACAGGAAGGCAGTGTATATGGCTGCGGCAACAGCGATTACAATGCCGATCCATCTCAACACCTGGATCAGGCCCCGCCATTCGAGCAGGGCGGCAATGAAGAACAGCAGTAACACCAGTACAAAGGCACATAGAATGTACGCGCCCCGGACAAGCCAAGACTTCCATTGAGGTCTGGTCAACACGTAGTAGAACCGCATTGGGTGGCTAATGTCCGCGACCAATAAGAGGCCGGTAGCTCCCAGGAAGGCCGCCGATAGGACTGTGGTGATTACCTCCCAGCTTTGACTGAGAGAGATGCCCAGCAGCCCCAGAATAGCAGTCATGAGAAATACGCCGGAGGCGACGGACTTGGTCCAGCTATATGATGATACCCTCCAGTCTCATGGAGTCCGGTGAGGTTGGTCGTAGACCAGGATGGCCGCGGCAGCGCTTCGATCCGGGTTCCCGCTCCGTTTCTTATCAGCGGCGCCCATCGCGGCGGCGCCGTACAATGTGCTGAACTGAGACTGGCCCCAAACCTGGCTATCGGCCGAGGTGTGCTGGGGATTCGAGGGGGATTGAGGGTCGAGGGTATGCTCGCCGGCGCCTAGATAGAACAGCTTGGGCACGGTCTCCTTTTCCGGGCGCCGTACTTCCACTTTCTGGCGATTCAGTATCCGGGACACATGGCTGCCGGGGTCGTTCATATCTCCAACTAAAATGGCCTGCGTAGGGCAGACCACCACGCAGGCCGGTTCCAGGCCAATGTCGATGCGATTTGTACAGAAGTTACACTTCTCAGCGCTATGGCTCTCGGGGTCGATGTAGATGGCATCGTAGGGACAGGCGGCTTTGCAGGCCTTGCATCCGATACATTTGTCTCTATCGAAGTCAACGATGCCGTCGGGGCGTCGGTACATGGCGGTTGTTGGGCATGCGTCAACGCAGGGAGGCTCGTTACACTGGTTGCAGCGGGTGACCTGGAAGTGTCGCTGGGAGTTGGGGAAGCTCCCAACCTCCACTTGCTTCACGTAAGTACGAGTAACTCCCAAAGGGACGCTGTGTTCCTGTTTGCAGGCAACCGTACAGGCATGACAACCGATGCACCGGTTCTAGTCTATGACTTTGCCCCATTTTATGTTTTGTGCGACGTCACCCATAGGCGGTTATCGTAATGTACACGATCAATCTTGTCTTGCCGAAGGGAAAAGCAACGACCTTGCTTTCCCATCGAGTTTCACAATCTGGTTGAATGTGCATAGGGTTGCATGGGAAGGGGCGCCCGGGGCGGACAGGCGTCCCAAAGACCAAAAGCGGACCGCCCGGCGCTTGTGGCATCAGTGCGCTTGCGGGAGGGGCTACGCCGTATGGCAGGTCCGTAGCGCAAGGGACTATCTCGGTGCGTAGGGGCGTATCGGGCGCTTACGTTCACCCACCACCCCGTTTCAGCGATCGTCGAAGCTAATCAGGGAAATCGCGAGTCCGGTCGCTCGTCGGTTCAAAGGTGAAGCATTCACTCCAATCGTATGGCAAGCCCGTGATTCGGCCCGTTTCATCGAGGGTGTTCAGAGTACCGAGAGCGACTTTGCTGATGTACATATAGAGCTTTCTCCGGTCCCTCAGCCACTCGATTGTGAGTCCTTTTCTCCTGAAGGAAGTCCGGCGGTTACTCCCCTTCCCGTTTGAACTCCTCGGCGGGCGGCGAGTAGACATCAACAAAAACCACAGGCTCGTTCCCCAGGATTTCGCCTCCGTGCACTACGTTGCCCGGAGCATACCACATATCCGCGGGGCCGATTTCCGCAACTTCTTCCCCGACGGTGAGACGCATTCGGCCGCTCACCATAAAGCTGAATTGTTCCCGCTCATGGGAGTGGAGGGAGTAAGTGGCGCCGGGTTGGAACTCGGCCCAAATGAGTTGCATGTTCTTGCCATCCACCACTTTTGCGGCTATCCCCGTATAGTTCGACGAATGCCTGGGTTCCACTCCATCCCAGTTGAATATCTTCCCTTGGCTCATTATTACTCTCCTTATATATTCGTGACACGCGGGAGACGGTTAGATCTCGGACTCCCGAATCACCTGTTGTATGCCCTTGCTGACTCTCCGTGTTCATAGACCGTTTGGCGTCCATCTCCTGTTCAAGATAACAGTTATTGAGGCGAACCTTCCACGGATATGATACCCAGGCGCAGGCCCTTGACCACGGCATCGAGCTTGTTGGACGCGTTAAGCTTGTTCCGCAGATTCCTGATGTGGTTTCGAACGGTGTGGCGGCTGATTGCGAGCTCGTCGGCAATCCTAGTTGTCTCCCAGTCCAGCGCCACCAGACTCAGGACTTCCAAATCCCGCCGGGACAGAGCCGAAGTCTCACCGGGCGCCGGGAGGGCTGCCCCAGAATGCGCTCTGCGGTGCGATTCCAGAACAGAATCTTCTGGTCCCAGCGACACGGCATAAGCGCCAAAGGATTCGGATTCCAGCAGTGGGAAAATAGTATCCAGTATCACGGGACGGCGGCTCCCATACAGCCCGCTACTTCTCTTTGAAGATCTCGTCGCCGCGCTGGAGGCGTACGGCGATGTTGAAGGTCTGGTTCACGCCCCTAGGCGTCGGGTAGTGGGCAGCCAGGAACCTGGCCGCGCCGACCAGGACGTGACGGGCGGCGTCGGTCCCACTGCGCTCCCCGTACTACTTTATCGCTGCATCGACGATCTGGAAGTGGTGGAAGGTCGAGTCCTCCCTCAACAGGGCGTGGGCCAGCACCGACAGGAGATCATCCGGGTTGGAAGAGGCTATTACGTAGTCGGTTACGATGCGGGCCGCCTGTTCCACCTGCTGCTGCGAGTCCATCGCCTCCAGGAGCCTCGCGCCCAGGTGGTCCGAGGACTGTGCACCGTTCGGCTCGGGCATACGCTGGGGAGGCATGTTCAGGAAGCGGTCGAGGTAGATGCTGATCGCCGCATCGAACACGGCGCGCAGCAGCTCGACCGAAGGGGCTCGCTTCAGCGCCTGGTGCAGGGCGTTGGCGGCAGTGAGGGTATTGTGGACGGTGTCCCAGTCCCCGAACTCGTTGGAGGTGTGGAAGAGGGCCATCCTGAGAAAGGCGGCGTAGGCGACTGCGCCACCCAACTGCTCGGCAGATGCGCCTGCCCGGACAGCCTGCTGCAACTCTTCGAGGGTCGCGGCCGGATCATCCCCGAGCATCTTATCGACTAGGGACCGCTCTCCGTCCCACTCTCCCCGAGAGCCGGGTCCCTGCCGCCAGAGCTCGGGGAGGGCACCGCGCGCCTCCCAGACCATGGAGGATAGATCGGTAGATGCCGAGAGCCTATCGACATGGGTTAAAGAGGCGCGCCGTTTATGCATGGAACGGAGTCGAGAGGACATAGGGGACCAGCAAATTGGTCAAGTACTTGCCAATGCTCCGGTCGGTAGTGATGGAATCTGGCCGTGCGAGACTTGCTTGATTCACTCGCGTCGCGCCCGGTAGGGATTGGCTTCGTTTGTGGCGAGATCAATCTTCGAGGAATAACGTCGAGGTCATTGTTCGAAGGTGGCCAACAGGAATGGTCGCTTGCAGACAGGTTTCTTGACGACGCTGCTAGGATCGCAGCCAGATGGCCACTAACCGCCCAGTTGCTACGCGAACTTGCGGCGAACTACAAGTCTGAGGCTAGCCGCGAAGACCAGGAGGCAGCTTGGACCGACCAGTTTGAGGCATAGGGCTCCTATCACAGGACCACGCTAATTTGTGACATACGGGACTCGCCAGAAGCACCCTGGCTGTTAGGTCGTATGACACGAGTGTCCGAAGCAGGGCTTGCTAGCGGTAGAGCCTACACCCCTAACTTGAACCGGACCGTGAAAGTTCTTGATTTTGTCAAGTCTGTTGGGCCAAAGCATACCGTATTGCGAACTTTTCGGTGGGAGATCCTAATATAAGAGGGCGCTCAGACGACTCCGCATAAGGCTCTTAGAGCCTCTGGCCCGCCAAGTTGGAGGCTCTTTCATTCTTCCAAGGGTGCCCACGCCTCAGAAGCAGGGCTCCAGAATTTGGGCATCCACGCGAAGAAGTAGACGCAATACCTATAGGATTCCGAGGTGAAGACAAGTTACTTGGCCTGATTTGACGGTGGGTAGCACTGTTTTCGAGATGTGGATGCCCCTATAAGGCATTCAGCGCCCCAGAGCCCGGGGGCTAAACTATTACCCTGCTCCCTACACTCTGGAGTTATAGAGCGTAGCGTACGACCAAGAACCAGGGCCATACTCGGCCCCCGACTTCATTCTGAGTCCTTCCGGAATTCCGTAATGTAATCGATAGTCTTACGTACGCCTACGACGATTGAGGTACATTCATCTTGAGCCGTTCCGAATGGCTTGTCCCTCCGGGTCGGACGAAAAACAGGACAGCCACCGACAACACTGGCAGGACCATCATCACCATGATGCCAAGGTTATATGTCCCGGTCAGGCTGTGAAACACCGCTAAGGGCAGGGGGCCAACAGCCGAGGCGCAAACGGAAATGGTCATCGCTGGCCCCTGGATCCGGCCTAATCCGATACGGCCGTAGTAGTGAGCCCAGATCGTGCCATGGACTATGGTGTAGGACCCTCCGGAGACACCCATCATCACCACATAGACCATTGCCACGAACATCGAGTCGAATACTGCACCCAGTGCCAAGGTCGCCAACAGGGTCGCCATCGAGAAAACAAGGAGGGCCTTGGGGCCGACTCGATCCGCTGCGAACCCAGTCGCCAGCGAGCTGACCGCGGACGCGGCGGAGTAAATCGTAAAGACTCCCGCCGCAAGGGTTGCACTCAGCCCGTTCTCTTGGAAGATGGATGTCTGGTGGAAGATCAGCGCCGTTGTAACGAGGCTCGGCGAGCTCAGCGACAGCGCCAGCAACCAGAAGCTGGGGGACCTGTAAACCCTGGTATCCCTACGGACTCTGGCTATCCCTGGCCTGGTCTCTGAGACGGGTGGGTGTGACAAGCCATCCGGGAACAATCCTACGTCTTCGGGCCGGTTTCTGACGATTAATAACACCACGGGAACAATCAGCGCAATTACAGCCACGCCAAGTACAGCGTAAGCCCCGCGCCAGCCGATGCTGTCAATGAGAATTCTGACAAACGGCGGCAAAAGAGCGGTGGAGATCACCGCTCCCAGGGTCATCAAGCCGATGGCCCGGCCTCGCCGCGAGACGAACCATTGGTTCACCAGCAGGATGCAGTTGATGCTTAACGAGCCCTGGCCCAGAGCACGCAAACCAGCGAATACGATGAAGAAGAGGAGAATGTTGGTGGCGGTAGCCATACCGAAGCACACTGCACCGAGTCCCATTCCGGCGACTGCCAACATTATTCTCGGCCCGTAACGGTCAGCAAGGCGGCTCACGAATGTGACCAGGACGGCGCTTACTACGGTGCTGGCCGTGTACAGAATCGAAATTCCGGTGCGGGACAGCCTCGTATCTTCGATTATGGAATCAATGAATACGAGAAAACGTAAGACTGGCCCGGTCCGGTGCAAAATATGACCAACCCTGCCGCCCCGACTATGAACCATCCATAGTAAACGCGGTGGCCGGGCTTGGGGGGGAGTCCAGTTAGTCGGTCCATTTCATACGACTATCTGGTGGGTAAGGAGGGGAAGGCCAGGTCAGGTCCACATCACCCCTGCCGATCACGGTCATATGTTTTCCTGAAAAAGGGCAACAACAGCAGCACTCTGGAGGACTTGACCGTCAGCGTGGTGTTCATGCGAAGCGCTACGGGCAACTGAGTACGCCTTTGCCTGAGGTTAACCTGGTTTCTCTTCGAAGTTCTTAGACTTGTCAATGGATATGTTCGGGCTATGACGGGTCCCCATGGCTTACCGCCCGGGTGCCTCTCCACCTTTGAAAAGGTAATGCGAGTTGATGCTGCGCCCAGCATTCAGGGTCTCTTTTTGAATTTGGATGTCAGCCTTTGACTTCGGAGGGAAAGTTAATGGCCGAGAGTGCGAGCCCCTCGAGAGTAGCAAAGGCAGTACTTGGCCCACAACAAAGGGAAAGGGGGCCCCTCAAAACGTGATGAGGCTCGTCGTCTGTCAGGTACGGCAACTGTCCTAGTGGTAACCACATGCTACGAGCAGCAACCTGACTATCCCGAAATGCCTCGTTGAATTGGTTTGCGCTCCAGAACAGCGGCGCTACGTAGAACACTTCCTCGTCACTGTCAGCGAGGTCCTTGTGAAGGTTGTATTGTTGAGATACTGTCAGCGGGGTGATATCGAAGCGAAAATAGGGCTCGTGGTAATTGTCCCAGTATTTGGCTGGACGGCGCGTTAAACGGTCGGACAGCTTGAATTGAAGATAAGTGGGTAGGCCTGGAAAGCCTAGCTTTAGATCGTACCCGACCTTCCCTTCTTCTACCAGGGAAGGAAAATGCGGTGCGACATCAATACTTGGTTTGTCCTTAAGCAAACCATGAGTGACCGCGAATCCGTAAGAGAATTCAGATTTCATCCCTTGTCATCCCATAACGCTATGATCAACGATTTCGCTAAGAGCCTGCGTGTAACGCTCATCCCGACTCCTTCCGTGGCGCCGCTGAGCCTATGAGTCCTCCGAAGGCTCTCACCTCTCCATTTGAATACGGCACCTTGCCGGTCAGGTCTGATGAGAATCGAACATTGTTGACTCCTGGAGGCAGGTCGGGGCTAACCATCGGAACGTCGGATGGCCGAAACAATGCTAGGGACTGCCTAGCCGCAGAGCGGTCAAACATCTCTAGCTCGGCCTCGCGCCATCTGGCTCCAAGCGTCAGTGTGATCACCTTGTAGAGACGTAGTAGCCGATGCGGTGATCCCGAAAAGGTGGAGCGTAGCTCATCAATCAAGTCATTGATTGTCGTTCCTCCCCCGGCTCTGTTAACAATCACGGAGACAATTGCAAGAGTTGTGCCTGCCGGCGGCAAAAGCTGGGTAAGTGAGAAATGATGTCTCCTGACTTCGCCCTGCGCACTCTTCACCTCGATCAGATGATTACCCTCGTTGAAGTCGTACAGGTCCTCCGGGACAGTGTGCCAGGCATCCATAAGTTTCCCGGGGTTCTGAGACTCAGCTAAAAGGAAGAGTTCAGCCCATAGTCCCTGAACAGCTTTAGTGGGTGGACTACTAAGGGCTCGGAATAGCTCCACCAGGCTGTCGACAGCCTGGTTTATTGAGCTGGCATCTGGACAGTCTCCAAGACCGGGAAGCAGTGCCTCAGCGACACGAAGAAAGTAGTTCTCGGTAGCCCTGTCAGCCTCGACACACGAAAGCACGCTGAAGTTTCCTGACTCTGTACCGTGGTCGCGATGGATTACGCAAGCCACATCATGCGCGACGTACAAGTAGCGGAGGCGTATCGGCGAGGAGTCAATGACCTGGCCAGATGGCAACTGGATTAGTAATGCGGGTGCGCCGGCAGAGTCTTTGCCGAGCCTATATGTGCCGGAGGAACCAATCGGAATCGCCATATAGCGGTTTGTCTCACCTCCCGTCATGGCAGGCAATTGTAATCCCGCAAATAGCTCTTCCAACGTTTCGCTGCTACTTGACACTGCTAGACCGCACCTTGACTCTGGGCTACCATGCCTACGGCGATCTCAGGGGGGAGCACGATGGCTATCTGCGGAACGTTCGTCGCCAGAACGTTACCCCTTTGATCCCCTACACGTGAATAGACTTTTGCGAACTCGTAGATTTGGATGGTCAGTTGCCCTCTAGCGAAGATGGTCCTGTCTCCTCTGTAGCCGGTACCTGGGTTGGCACCCTGATATGGTTCGATGTTGCCGCTCTCAGTCAGCATTCGCTCAAACTCCGTTGCTCTAGGCCTCATCCGGTACACGGTGCACAAGGCATTGGGATGCGACTCAAGATAGCGTTGTATTTGAAGCCTGATCTGGAGATAGCTCCACGAATCTGCTGGGTCCTCGATTCGCAGCGGTACAATGAGGTGTTCGAACACTGATCGAGCAGGGATGTCGCGCACGAACTCGTGTTGCTGTGCAACTGTACGGCTGGGGTCACCATCATCTCGAACAAATGGGAGACCGGTGACAAAGTTTCTGATCAACCGTCGGTTCTCTTCTAGGTCCTCCGGTGAGTAGAGGGGTGGCATTGCTTCATGGGGCACATTTGGAGATGGCCCTCTGGTGTAGTCAATGTCGAGCACAGCATCTCTTGTTGGTTTCAGTGAGGCATCAAGGAAGAACGTGCGGCGCCACTCGTTCAGGGGCCTCCCCGACTTTGAGTGCTCGGCAAGGCTTCGTCTAAGCCGGTCCTCGTGGTCGATATAGACCTGGTACGCGTCCCGCGCCGCCGTCTCAAGATAGACTCTGCAATAGCCTAGGTGCCCGCGGTTGTAGCCGTAGAATCGTGCTCTCTGCTGAACAGTGTCCGCCTGTCCAACGCCGATTCCGCGAGGCATGTAGGTAGTTGTCAGTCCTTCTACAGTAAAGCCTCGCTCAAGGGACTGGCCTCCCACCAAAATAAATGAGTAGTTGCTCCTCCAGAACTCGTCAATATCGTCAATGCCTTGGAACTGGTTAGCTGGGCGTCGGTTAATCTCGTAAACGACCGTGCGACGAACAGCTTGAGTTAGCACCGGCAGGATTTGGTTGAAAGCGGGTATGTGCGGCTCCGTCTGCGCCAAGTCATCATGTGCCCTTCGAAACTCCGATATCAGAGCGTCTCTATCCTGTTGGTCTGTTCCATCACTGCTATCAAGGAGACGGCTCCAGCTAGATTTGAGAGTCTGCACCCACTGGGAAAACGCCGCGTGTTGTGCCGTGAGCATAGATGGGTGAACTAGCATAGAGCGGTTCTGAGCGCTCCCTTGACTAGAGGGGCCATGTACTATTCCCGCGGCTACTCCAACAAAGAATACCCGGATCGCATCAAGCAGTGATTCAGGAGGCTCCCTCATGGGATTATCTCTTGAGGGAATTTGGTCGCTTGGGATAGTTCGTATCAGCGAAGGATCATGTTCAAAGAACTGGGTTCCTCCCGTATAGTCAGCGCCCGTGGTCAGAACCTGGACGAACCTAGCCGACAGTATGTCCATGATGTTGATCAAGAGTGGGGCTTGGGGTGTAGCCGTATAGCCTAGGTAGGTGTGATGTGGAAGCGCTGCCCGGAGATTGCGGAGCTCTCTGTGGGTTGTACTCTCAGATCCCTGGTTCACTGCAGTGTTCAGGCCGGCTTGGTCTGCCTCATCGTCAATTACAAGAGTTGGGACTCCCGAGAGATCTAGTCTCCCAAGCAAGCGCGCCAGGTTCCTTAGGTGGGTTGCGTTCTTCAAGACTGTAATGAGGAGTGTTTGCGGTTGAAGGCCGACGGCAACCGGCGAGTTCCAGTCTTGGATTATTCCGTCAAGTTCTTGGGCCTGCGCCTGAGTCGCTCTCGGATTTCGAAGTAGCCGCCATGCAAAGTCGCTACGGCTGCCAATCCTGAGCAGATTCACAAGCCGCTTGACGGATTGGCTGTTTAGAATCTTGACTGTCCCCGTGAGCACGATGACTACCCGGTATCGATTGTCCCGTGCCAGGGCAGCCACCGTGGTGAACGACAGAGTCTTGCCACTCTGGATGCTTCCGACCACCAGCCCAGAATGGTGAGCATCGGGTGCAGTTGGAGCTACGCACTGTGCGAGGATAGATACGGACCCGTCGCGGAGCCGATCCCTCTCATGTAGTGATAGGTTCGTCTGCGACTCAAAGAGGGCCAGGGCCTCCTCCCCTACTACTGGCTGCCACGACGCGCCAGCAGGGAGTTTGGGGGGCTGTACTTCAACTAGCTCTCTTCCTTGGGTTTCCTCCATCGTCACTGGTCACCTCCGGCCTAGACTCTACTAGGACCTAGATAGAGCATCCTTCAATAGCTGGTTGATGTTTCTGCGCATCTCACCTGTTAGCCGCGCACCCGACTCTCTCGCAGTGATCTCGGCGAGGCCTATAGCGGCCGCCAGTCTGACGAATGGTTTGATCCTGTCGAGGTCGGTGCCTACGAATCGCTCCATGAAGGGGTGAGAGAGGGACAAGCTGACCCCAAGCTTGCGGACATCGCCAACTGCTCCAGTATCGAAAACCCTGATCCACTCGCTGACCCCCGGATCGTTGGTTACCTCCACCGTTACTTTCCATCTGGCCCAGTTGATCTCAAGATCAAACTCCTCCCTCCATGACTCTTCGGCTTGCGGGAGGCTCGGTGGTGGAGGCTGTCCGTCAGGCGCGGTCTGAATCTGCTCGTCGAGTACCGGGGTAGCGGCGGCTTTGAGCACCTCTCCTGTATCCTTGACCGCCTCGTTGACCGCCTTGCTGACCGCCTTGCTGAGGCTGGCAGCTGGGTCCCGGAACGTGCCGTACAGCGCATCTCTGGCCTGTTCAATCAAGGGAAGTGGAGGCGCATTAAGGTGTTCCTTGAGAAGGTCCAGGAAGGGCTCTTCGTTCTCATCCCACTGAAACCCATCCTTGGTATGGCTTACCTCAAATCCCTCCAGATGGAGCTCTCCAAAGATTCGCTGATAAGGGGCAGTCGTGCTTGCGCCGAAGATCTCCTGTGGTCGGTAGCTATCTTCACCGCTTCCCTCAATAAGACGCTTTCGCCGAAATAGGGCGAAACCGGCCCTGGCAGTGCTTGCCCTTCGTCTCAAAGCGGCAAAGCCTGTCACCCTCATGCCGTCGCCTAGGTCAAAGGCAATGTCCTTTCGCCACACCAGCGGCTCATCCTGGAGGTTGTGCCTTCGTAAGAGACTCTCCGCAGGCGGAGCGACGAGAACGTCTGGCTCCAAGTAGCTCAGAATCTCATCGATACCTGTGGACCGAAAGCGAAGCTCCAACGTTCCATCTTTGATGAACACTCGGTAGATGCTGGCCAAGTGGTCCTTAATCTTGGTAATGGTGCGTCCTTGTGGAGGCCGATGTAGACGAGAGATTGTGACCTCAGTGTAGTGATGAATAGGTGGGACCGGCTTTGACGCCACTGGAAGGATAGCGGACTTGGTTGTCACTATCTCCTCAATGTCGAAGGAGACTGTTCGCTCAACGTGCTCTCCAAGGGCGGAGCTCCGTACAGAAAACTGCTTGCCAAACCAACACGCTGCACTCTTCATGCCCATTCCGAACTCGGAAAGGCCACCGAGATGAGGAGGGGGCTCCGCTAGGCGAAACGCTCGCTGATACTCACTCTCGTAGATTCCAGCGGCATTGTCACGTACTGAAAGCGAGCCGTCGTCAGAAGAATCAATAGCCACCTCGACCCGAAGCGTGGCTTTCTTGCCGTCCGCGCTGTCTACCTCCGCCCTATATCTCAAGAAGCTCTCCAGTGAATTGTCGACGAACTCAGCGAGGGCATACCAGGGTCGATAGTTCAGGTGGGAAAGAACCGAAAGAACACCGACATCTGGCTGTATGTTGACTCCAACGAGCGGATTCGGCTGCGTCACGCTTCCCCTCCCCATCCGAAAGAGGCCTGTGAAGCTACCCTCTCAGAAATCGCTATAGCTGGCACCGTCAGTCCATCTAAGGTGCAGCTATAGACACCAGATGCTCTTGCTGCGAGCGTAGTCATGTTGCCCTCAAAGCGTTCCGACCGTGTCGTGCCATTGAGGCACTCGCACTTGGTAGGGGACGAGTGTCGCTCCATCAGATTCCAGACCGGAGTCGGCCGCGCACCGGAGGTCATTGCGGCTCGCTCCTAGCTGGTAGCCCGGCCCAACTACGATGTGAGTTCAGTGCCTCCAGGTTTGACCCACTAGGCATGACCTTCGGCACCGCAGTTGGCATCCCTATGAGCACTCCGTAGGTAGTCCCTTCAAGCTCAGGAGCAAAGACTGCCGTCATAGTTGTGGTGTCCACCGCCAAGAGCCCGAGGTCAAATAGAGTGTGCAGGTCTGCCCTCAGCAGCAGGCCGTTCGACAGCGCATTTGTGTGAGGTCCCATGTAGGGCCTGATGTAACAGGCCTCCAGGGCGGCCTCGGCGTCGCAGCCGCTAATCGCACACCTACCACCATAGGCCTCGAGTAGTGCACTACGAAACTCAGGTTGTCCTCTACGTCGTACGACAGAAGCGACTACGCGGTCTCGAGCGTCCCCCAAACTCTCGTAGTCGTCCTCTCGGTCCGAAATAGCTCTTTCGTGCATCTCAACTAGCGCACTAATCTCTGCCTGCGCCCGACGGTCATAGGCCTGGCCATGCTCGGAAAAGCCTTCCAGGTGGAAGTATCCAGCCTCCCATCCAATCACAGCAGCTAGCCCGAGTATCCGATAGCGCGCGGCGGGCCGTCTCGCAACCTGGCGGAAGACGCCAACCGGAACACCATCCTCCATACACTGGACCAGTCCCACGTTCGTGTACTCCGAGTCCCGCTGGTCTGGATCAGTGTTCTCCTAGAAGTAGTCATAGGGCCACGTACCATCGGAGCGCAGCTTAGAATCACGATCCGAGTATGGTCCTCCCAGACTCTGTCGCACGCTGAGCGCGTACTTGGTCCAGCTTGGCTTGTAGATGCCTTTAGCCTTGCTAGCCAGCAGTGTCCCGTCGGCGAGAGATCCAGGCCAAGACCTCTCCTGAGCTGCATGGGTAGCAAACCATTGGAGCGCCACCCGATGGCGCTCGGTGAGCCTCGACAGTGTCTCTTCGATATCAAGCATAGGTAGATCTCGCTTCAAGGCCTGCCGTGACTTGCCGACCCCGGGAGCAAAGATTGCGAAGCGGGCACTGCACACAGTCAGGTGAGCCTACGTGACAGTAGGCAGCAGCAATGTCTAGCAAGCCCAGGTTGAAAGCTCTGCTCGTCTCATGGGGAACCAGCGCCTGTGTGAGTTCAAGGAGCCTCCGATCTGAGTAAGCAGGTCCTATGCTACTCAGCCCGAGCAGCCTGCGGAGGAGGCGGCCGCTGCTCTCGTCAATCATTGGGACAGCGCCCCCAAGTGCCATGCAAAGAATGGCGCGGGCGCTGTACCTTCCCAGGCCAGGGAGGCTCTCGATCTCGCTCAGATCGCTGGGTACCTCGCCCTCGTGCCGCTCAACGAAAGCCTTAGCTGCGTCTATCAACAGGTTTGCCCGACTAACTAGGCCCAGGGGTCTAAACCACTCGCGAAGCCAGGCGACATTTGCAACCGCCATATCCCGCGTGTCCGGGTAACGCTCTATAAGGTCGACATACGGTCCAGCTACCCTCTCCGCCTGAGTCCGACGTAGCAGCACCTCGGCGACCAACACGTGGAATGGATTTGAAGAATGCCGCCAAGGGAAGTCACGACCACTCTTCGAGAACCATTCCTCGATAGTGCATTGAAGAGTGCTGACCCACTCGGCACTTGGTAGCCGGTGATTGCTCTCGGCAGCTTGGACTGGCTTGGCCTGGTGCGCCTCTATCATCTAGGCTGACTCCGTGGAGGCCATCGCAAGATGATCTGCGGAGCCGGTGCTCTCTAGTGCAAGCTGACCTAGCTCGGGGCCCCACTCCTCTTGATCTAGCTTCCGTGCCGCGCCCCTATCCTTTGTAGCCAGTAGCGCTTCGGCCACTAGCTGGGCTACCTTCACGTTAATGGCATTGCCCAGGGCCGCATACGCTTTTGTGTTTCGCGCCGGGAGCGCGAGGTCGTCCATGCTCTGAAGGCGCTTGCACTCTGTGGGAGTCATGTAGCGCCCCTCCCAGCCTATAATCGGTACCTGTGTCGCAGTCATAGCGACTAGGGATGGTGCCGTCGTCTCACGTTTAACTCTCACGCCAGAGGCGCGAATTTGTATCACATAGTCCCTGATCCGACGAACCTCTTTTCGTGGGTCCCTCTCTTGGCAGTTCCACTCTAGCTTCTGAAAGCTTGAGGGAAACTTCTTGATTTTCTCCATCCAGCCGTCGAGCCAGCTCCGGTGTTGACTGTAGAACTCGCGATTTCTTTTTATGAATCCGATCTTCCAAGCTGGAAACTTCGTCTGCACAGTTCGAGCATGAGATGGAAGCATGGCAAGCATCTCTTCCTTGGTAGCCGCTTTGGAGAGAGACCTACCATGGGCTCCTCTTTGGCTACGAAGCGTTTTCATGCCCGTCGCCCACGGTGTTGTGCGTTCATAGCGATATGTGGCCCCAAACTCCATAGACCAAAGGGGATGAGGTATCTTTTCTTCTTTAGGGACGAGGTCTAGAAACTCCTGCCAGATATCAAGGCACTGCTCGACCCTCTCTGGAATCTGGCGAGCCTCCTCAGGGCAAGAGTCCAGGACTGAGTGGATAGAGACACTCGTCATCGACTTCTTGGGCCAGTGGAACTGGCAGAGTGAGGAGCGACTACCTACGATGTATATCCGCTTCCTTATCTGAGGTATGTCGAACTCGTGGGGGGACAGCATTGCTAGCCTGACCGAGTATCCTTCACCTCGCAGCAGTTTTTTCACCCTCTTCCACGTTTTGCCTTTTTCATGCTTTTCGAAGTTGGGAACGTTCTCGAGGAGCAAGAACTTCGGGTGGTGGTGCCGAATGACCTTGAGAATCTGCAGGTAGAGCTCACTAAGCTCTGCGTTTTCTGGCTCTGAGTAGTCTCGGGCCTTTGAAAACGGCTGGCACGGAAAGCCCGCGCAAAGGATGTCGTGGCGCGGGATGGACTCAACTTCAACGTCGCGAATGTCTCCAGATGGTCGCATTCCGAAGTTTTTGTAATAGGTCGTCCGCAACGTCTCGTCAATCTCGGATGCAAAGACGCACTTATGACCGAGATTCTTCAGTGCGAGATGAAATCCGCCAAGGCCGGCGAAGAGGTCAATGAAACGCAGCTGACTCTGATCTGTTCCGTTTCTCATGCAACTGGTGCGACTAGCCTCGTACATCTTGGCGGCTGCCACGAGTCTCGGTGTCTACAGCCGCATCTTCCATCCGGCGGTTGATCCTCTCTCGTCTGAGGCGCTATCGGCTTCCGACCTTAGAGGCGGGAATATTCACTCTCTGCAAGCCGATAGGTCAGGTCTTTGCTCACCTGCAGGTAGCCAGCAACCTCTTGGAGCACCATCCAACTGTTTTGGATAGTGGTGCCCATTGGCTCATGTTCCCTCAGGGCAGATCCTACGAGAGCATAGGCTGTCGTGAGATTAGGAGTCAAGACGAAATGAGTCTATGCCACGCTGAGGAGTTAGCACGGGGGATATCCGGTTAGGAGAAAAGCCAGCCTCGAGATGGGCTGGGAGTAGGCTCGCCTGCCGCGTGCTCCATATAGGAACACAACGCAACTTGCATTGCCTGGAACTCGTCCTCGGTGACTGAGTTGTGCTGCGATGCTAGTATCAGCGCCGACTAGAAGGCTAGCGTATTGAGCAGTAATCGGAGGGTATGTTACCGATGCCTGAGATAGGGTCGGCAACATCACGATGGACGAGGACGGCGCACCAACTACCCTGGAGACGGCGCGGTCGGATGGAGCGAACTGCGAGCGTCCGAAGGCGGGGTGTAGTGGACATAGCCATGATCTGTCTTATGCAGGATGCGGAGCTGAGAGTGAGCGAGGCTACCGCGTTGGCCTGGGGAGGCGTCGAGGGTGTGGGGGGCGGGTCAGGCCGCGTGTGTGTCGGGGCGCTGAGGAGACCGATTACCGCGTGGTGAGCGCCGACACGATGAAACTCCTGTTGCCGGTCCGTCGAGACGCTGGTCAGGACGAGCTCGTCCTTGCCATGAGACCGAGTCAGATATCCATACGGACAGGCGTGGCGGCGAGACAGGCGGGGCTCGGGAAGGGCTGCTCTGGGGACAACCCCTTCCCGTGGGTTAGCGTCAAGCCACGGTTTCGGCCTTGCCTTGCTTGGTAAATAGTACGCTGAGGGAGTGTGTCAGCGTATGGCACAGCGCCAATAACGATACGGATTCAGCTGGGCAATGGTGCTATTTGAGTTGCAGGCTCAGTTATTCCCGACCGAGAGAACCGACATGGTGCGATTGATCCGTGAGCAACGTTCCGACTTTCAGATCGTTTAGCGGAGGACGAATTGCCCTCACCGGCCACTGTCAGCAGTCTCAGCCGCAAAAGTTAAAGCGTGTATAAATATAATTATGCACGCTTTTGTTGACTTCCTGAAACCCTACGACGGTGGTGGTTTTACGAGACTCATATCGATCTGTTCGACAAGGGTATCGCTCTGGAGGAACGCTCAAAGCACGTTCTGTCCCAGCGGCTAACAGACCAAGCCTTCCGTGAGCGAAACGATATATCACTTCGATCGCTTGCCGAGATATTTGCCGATGGATTGACGTTGTCAGTTCTGCCAGCTGTCGAACAACAGCCATGTGGAGCCGTGTGTGGTACATGATCAAGGGTTGGCCCTCGAGATTCAGACTATCCGTGCGATGACCTCCGGCCCGACGTTGCGCGCATTATTCACCATCGTCGATACCTCGTAGGCATCCAGAGCCTCGTCCGCGTAAGGTGTGAGTATGCCTGTGAGGACGGCGGCGCCATCAGTGTCGGGGTCCAACCACAACTCCTCCGATTCCCGTGGCAGGATCACTGGCATCCTGTCGTGTATCGGCGCAAGAAAGTCGTTGGCCGCAGTCGTGATAATGGTGCAGGACGGGACCACGTTGCCCTGGGGGTCATTCCACGTCTCCCAGAGCCCGGCAAGGGCGAAGGGCTCCCCAGACTTCATGATTATCCTATAGGCCCTCTTCCCCACAGGCGTCTTCTGCCACTCGTAGTAGCCGTCGGCAAGGACCAGGCAGCGCCGTCTTTTTAGGGCATTGCGGAAGGCAGGCTTCTCGGCCACCGTCTCGGCTCGGGCGTTGATCATACGGGACCCGATCTTCGGGTCCTTGGCCCAGAAGGGTATCAGCCCCCATTTCATGAACGCCGCCTCCCGACCCTCCACGTTCCTCACGGTGAGAACGCTCTCGGTGGGGGCGATGTTGTATCCGGGGTCGTAGCTGAAGTCGATGCCGTCGAACTCGAAGCGCTGGGCCAGGTCTCCCAGGTCGGCTATCAGGGTGTATCTGCCGCACACGTGACTTGTCCTCCCTCCCGATTATCCCATCGAGAGGTCGTATCGTCACTTCAATGCCAGTCGTGGGCGTCGGGCATGCGGGCCCCGACGTCCAACGTTCTCACACTAGACAACGTAACGTTAGTGGTACCGTCGTGGCGGGAGACGACACCCTTGGCCAGTAACACACTGTTGCCCAGCTCCCGCTTGTACCGGGCGAAGACCCGCGGCCAGACGATGAGCTGCACGTCTCCCGTCTCGTCCTCGATGGTCACGAACACCGTACCCTCCATGCCCCTGGGATGCTGCCGTGCCACGGGCCAGCCCGCCACCAGCACCTGTTGACCCTCAGGTAGGTTATCGATATCAGAGGCAGGAAGCACGTCGGGGCCCAGAGTCGGCCTCACGAACTCCATCACGTGCCCCCTGGGATAGATGCCCATGACGGCATACTCCCCGGCCATCCTCTCGTGGGCGGTGAAGTCGGCAAGCTCGGGAACGTTGTCTCCCGTGGTCAGAGGCAGTGCCCTCTGTCCGTTTCTCGGGGGCCGAACGGGTAAGCCGGCGTCCCACAGGGCCTCCCTGCGGTTGGCCGCCACTCCGTCGAAGGCCCCGGCCATGACGAGAGAGTGTACCGTTTGGGGCCTGAGTCCCGTCCTCCGCACCAGGTCCCCGGCCCCCGAGTAGGGCCCGTTCCGTCGCCTCTCCTCCACGATGAGCTTCGCTGATTCCTCTCCCACGTCCTTCACCTTGCCTAAGCCCAGCAGCACCGAGCTGTTGTGAGAGCTGCATTTCACGCCGCTACGGTTTACGCAGGGGTTGAGGAAGGGCACACCGAACCGCCAGGCGTCCTCCTTGATGGTCTCCACCGGGTAGAACCCCATGGGCTGGCTGTTCATCAGGGCGACGAAGAACTCCAGGGGGTGGTGACACTTTAGCCACGCCGCCTGGTAGGCGGTGACACCAAAGGCGTGAGAGTGCGACTCGGGGAACATGTAGTGGCCATTGACCTTGTCGAATATCCTTTCGGCAATGTCCTTCGGGACGCCGTTGGCGAGGGCGCCCTCCAGGAACCGGCGCCGGTGCATGGCTATCAAGTGGTCGCTGTTGGGCCGGGCGAAGGCGCGACGTATCTCGTCGGCCTCCGAGGTAGGCATGCCCGACACGTCGGATATCAGCTGCACCACCTGCTCTTGCCAGACGATGATCCCGCACCCCCGCTCCAACGCCCGGCGCTCCAGCGGGTGGTCGTAGTCCCATTCCGCTCCGTGCCGGTACCGGTCCACGAACTTCGACACGGCGCTCCCCTGCACCCCGACCCCCGGCCTGATGAGGGCCACCTGGTAGGCCAGGTCCAGCAGGTTGCGTGGCCTGAGCCTCTGGCCCATCTTCAGTTGAGCCGGTGACTGCAGCAGGAACACCCCCTTCGACCTTCCCTGGCCCAGCATCTCGTAGACGGCGGGGTCATCGGGGTCAATGGCCGAGATGTCGGGCCTGAGGCCCTCCCGACGCTCCACCAAGTCTAGGGCCTCTTCGATCTGGTCGAGCACCGGCAGGGAGAGGAGGTCTATCTTTGCGAACCCGGCGTCGGCGGTGCTGTCCCTGTTCCAGTCCATGATGTAGCGCCCCTCGATGGCTCCCTCCCGTATGGGCACCATCTCCGGTATAGGAGAGTCGCTGAGGACCATGCCCCCCACGTGCTGGCCCAGGCTCCGGGGGGCGTGCATCAGCTGGGGGGCCAGGGACAACAGGTCACGCCAGCCGGGAGCCTCCACCTTCTCCCTGAAGGCGGGCAGCTCCAGCATCTCAGTCCTCAGGTTATGGGCGTCGTGGGAGTGGAGCTGCCTGGACAGCATCCGCAAATCTTCTTTGGGCAGCCCGAGGGCCTTGCCCAGGTCCTGGATGATCCCCTTCACCGAGTAGGTGGACACGGCCCCGGCCAACACGGCGAACTCGGGGCCGAAGTGGCGGTGCACCCGCTCGATTAGCTCGTCCCGCAGGGCCCGGGGGAAGTCGAAGTCTATGTCGGGGAGGGTGGTCATATCCTCGGGGATGAACCGTTCCAGGGTGAGACCCCAGCGCAGGGGGTCGACGTGGCTGATGCCAATGAGGTATCCCACAAGCAGCGCCACCGACGATCCCCGCCCCCGACCCGGCGGCCTCTCCTCCAGTGGAGTCTCGGGGTGGGCCAGGCCCTTCCCCTCCATGATCTTCTGGGCGAGAAGGACTATCTCCCGATACAGGAGCAGGAACCCCGCCAGCCGGTGCCGGCTGATCAGATGGAACTCTTCATCCAGCCGGGCCTCCACCTCCGGCGTCACGGTCCAATAGCGCCGCAGGGTTGCCTCGGAGCAGAGGCGTCTCAGGTAGCTGTCGGGGGTGTAGCCGGATGGGACCGCAGGCTCGGGGAGGGTGTACCCAAGTCCCGTGGCCAAGTCGAACTCGCACTGTACAGCGATCTTCACGGTATTGAGGATGGCTTCGGGGAAATCATCGAATAGCTTGGTCATCTGAGCAGGCGGCTTGAGGGAGAGGTGATTGTTGGGTTTTATGTGGGGAAGGGCCTGTTCCATGGTGGTGTTGAGCCGGGCGGCGACCAGGGCGTGCTGGAGCCGGTAGCGCTCAGGGTCGTGGTAGTGGACATCGTTGGATGCGACTATCGGAGCACCCAGGTCCAGAGCCAATCCTACCGAGGCCCGTGTGAGCACAGCGTCACCCTGCAGGTAGTTGCGCTGCACCTCCACGTAGACCGAGCCCGGCCCGAACCACTCCATGTAGTCTTTCAATAACACACCGGCCTCTAGGCGCCGACCCTCCAGCAGCAACTTCGACACGGGCCCGTCCCGACCTCCGGTTAGCAGCACGAGCCCCTCGGCGTGGTGAGCCAAGTGCTCGGGGTCCAGCCGGGGCTCCCTGCGGTCCACGGCGTTGGCGAGGGTGAACAACCGAGAGAGGTTGCCGTAACCTTTGCGGGTCCTGGCCAGCAGCACCAGCCGGGTCCCGTCCGTGAGGGTGAGCTCACCGCCGGTGATGGGCCTGATGCCCAGGCTGCCGGCCAGCCGTGCAAACTCCAACGCTCCGCACAGGTTGGTGTCGGTGAGGGCCAGGGAGTCGTAGCCGTACTCCCTGGCTCGAGCCAGCAACTCATGGGCATGGGACGCGCCCAGTCCGAAAGAATAGAAACTCTTGAGGTGAAGCTCGGAGTATGCGGAGGTCATGGTTAATTCGGAGTTAGTATCTCTGCCGGTACCAGCAGCCGCCCCTATCGTCTCGGAACAAGGTGGCCTCGACCCCGTCCTCTCCTCTCACCCGGTAATAGGTGCGGGTCATGGGTCGGGACATCCACCACAGGTCGAATCCCCTCAGCTCCTCGATACTGGACACCTCTCGCCACCGATTCCCCAGGAACACAGCTTCGGGTTGCCGGTCCCGACCCTCCCGCACGATGACCGGGACGGGGCTCGACAGAGACCTGACCTCATCTCTTGCCGATGAGTCGAGGGAACCCGCAGTCCCCGCATCTCCGGGGCTGGGTGCCAGGGGGCCACCCCCACCACCCGGTACAGAGCCGGGCTTCCGCCCGTGCGTGCCCCCAGATCCCTGTCCACCTCGACTAGCCGACGCCTGTCTGACTCCCGGGCGTCGGGAAGCAGTCCTAGCTGAGTTCCCGACTCCCCGGTCAGGTCGTCCAGGGTCAGGGTTATGTCCTCCACGGGCCCTGACGGGTGTTCCTCTTCCAGCCGGGGCCTGATTATCGATAAGGCTCGCTTCCGGTTGCCAACTCCCCCCTTTAAGAAGATCTCCGTCACCCAGGTCGAGCCCCTATCCAAGGCACACTGAAGGACGGCTTTGCCGGCATAGCGGCCTGTCATCGAGGGACGGGAGAAGACCCTCGCAAGGAGAGTGTCAACCATGGTGATGAGAAGTTCCAGGGACGCGGACGAGAATGGAAGGGAGGTGCGCTCGACTACGGTCTCAACGTGAGCCAAGGGTATGACGAGGCTGTCGTCCATGCCCCTAGAGAGGCGCCACGCCCTACGGCCCTCGGCCCCGAACCGGTCCACCAAAGAAGTCTCAGTCATGGAAGCCACGTCACCTAGAGTATGGAGGCCGAACCGGTGCAGGGCTGCCCGCAGGTCGGCGGGTACAGGAAGTAGGTCGACGGGGTGAGGGGCAAGGAATGGCGCAGCATCAATAGGGACCCGAGTGGCCCTTAGGGGATCGCTCGTCTTGGCGGCGACGAAGGCGGGGAACTTGGCCTCGGCGATGCCGACCCTCGGGGCAAGGTCCTGGGGGACGGCGTTCAGGAGGGCGTTGACCAGCCGGGCCTCGCCACCGTACAGACGCTCAAGGCCGTCCAGACGGACATAGGCCGTACCCAGCTCCGATCCCTCCACCCGATCGCTGATTCCCTGCAGGGAGGCGAGAACCTGAGCGAACACCCTGCGGTAGTGAGGCTCGTCCGCTTCCAGGACAAGGGTCTCGGGCCGGATGGATAGGGCTTCCTCCAAGGTCATGCCGGTAGCTACGCCACTGGTGTAGGGCGTGGAGTCGACCACCATGGACCTTCCCTTGGAGCGCCCCACAATGACCGCGGGGGAGCTCTTGAGGTCGGGATGGCGTCGCATCTCGACCTTGGTTCTCAGGTGGGTGATGAGTAAACAGGCGACCTTCATGACGACTCTCGGGTGGGGACAAGGCGGAGGATTGGACAGGGGGAAGGATATAGAACATGCGTGCTTTCGTCAAGCAAATGCGGTTGCCGTAATAGCCCAATGAAGTTGGTTGAGTTTTCTACTGCGCATTGCCGTTCGACCGTTGAGCGATATAGACGAAGGTAGCAGGCGCGCCGGAGATGTCGGGCCAGGGTGGTTACAGCACCCTAGTCATCGTACCTCCCTGGTCGGCGACGGCGCGTTAGAGGGCCTTCCGAAGGGAGGGCTGGAGATTGATACCAATATAGAACAGTTGGCTGGATTTAAAAGGTGGCATGGCTATTGAGTAAGCACATTAGAACTGCCGCACTGGCAATGGGGGTTTACCCCCCACCTCCCCGTAATACGCAATCCCTCGCCAGTAGGGACATGAGGATGCGATTATCCACCTCCTGGACAGCGTGTGGCCTCTATCGACCGGACTATCGGGGGCCTTCCCAATGGCAAGGTGCGTCGCCTTATGCCCAGAGACTTGAGAGGCGAGCAGACTTAGGCCATTAGCGCAGCTAATACCAAGGTCGGTCTGTCCAACTTGGAGGGTCACTTAGCGGGGAGTACTACCGTGTGCCCAGCTTCCGTCTGCAATTTCTACCGCATCGATGACTCATCCTCATTCACGGGAACCCGGTTTCGTATGTCGGCATCCCAACCATCCTCTGCATTCAATTCTCCCTCGTTCAAACCCCAGAATAAACGCTAAGAGCCCATTTTCCTTCCCTACTGACCAACAGGGGCTTATCGTATGGTTATGACCATCGCTCTCACCACGGAGGCAAGGTTATTGGAGCTCGCCAGCTCGACCGAGAATCACCAGAGGGAACGGAGGGAACCATGTGGGGAAAGAGAAGAAAGACCAAAAGGACGCGGGCCTGGGGATTCAAATCCACCATGAAAAAGGCCCCATCCAAGCACAGGCTCTCAACCAGAAAGAAGTGGGTAGCCAAGGTTCTGCCCTTAACGTCGGGAAACATCAAGCGCCGCCTACGGCTGCCGTCAGATAAAGGGAGTCGAAACATGCCGGAAGAGAAAAGGGATTGGGTGATCTGCGAAGGGAACCCCTTCCCCAAAACTCCCACGGAGAGGTGGGACGCCAACATATGCGCCATCAAACTTTCCCGTCAGTTGGAGGAGGAGGGCCGGAGCGCCCCCCGTGAGGAACAGCGCGACGTGGCCATGTACAGCGGACTCGGAGACTCGGCCTTCGAACAGGCCTTTTCCTATTACGGAACTCTGGACCCCGCATGGCAAAATCGTCGTGCCGAATTGGAGGAGCTGGTATCCGATGAGCAGCTGGATGGAATCCGAGAACCGCGAAATGCGAGAGATGGCGGAGAACCTGGGGTCCGATACCCTCTACCCCCGGAGAAGCGTTCGTTACGAGCGGCGCGAAGACTTCTCAAAGGCCCAGAGAAAGCGGCAACCGGAAAGGTTGGTGCCTGAGGATGGACAGCTACGCTTGTCCGAGGGGACATCCTTCCGCAAGCCAGACCCGCCGGCCGACGAAATTCAACGGATAACGGTCCTTATAAGCCTGTGGGGCACCGCTCGCAAGCTAGTGACAATGGAAGCAGAGGACGGGGACAACGACGAGGTTGAGCGCACCCGGGCGGCGTTGCGACAGCAGTATGACAACTACGTGGCCGACCAGAGTTTTGATGTTACGAATCTAAGGAGATGAAGAGATGATGAAAATACATGAAAGATTATTGGGGTGTCGAGAAGTTGAGAAAATCACGGGCATGAGCCGCTCGTCGATCTATCGGCTGAAGCGGGAAGGTAAATTCCCCCTGCCCGTAAGGGTCGGCCCCTCTGCCGTCAGGTGGAGGGCAAGCGATATCACGGCTTGGCTTAAGTCACTGCCTGCGGTGGGGGATGAATGTGACCCGGCCGACTCAGCCTAAATGTGGCCTTCATGACCGGAGCCCGCGCTTGGACTAGCCGCTCCGACTTCCTTGAGGTCAGCCGGTCAGGTAGTCCGCCCACAGCTGCATAAGTGTGCGGCGCCGCTCGAATAGGTCTGACCTGGCGTAGGCCTGCTCGGTTGAATTGCCCAGGCTGTGGGCAAGTGCCGCCTCTGAGACGGCCCATGGGGTGTCCGTTTGCTCCAGCGTCCAGTTCTTGAAGCTGCTACGGAACCCGTGGACAGTGGCACGGTCCGCCAACCCGACGGAACGGAGAACCTTCGTCAGTGTCATGTCGGACATCGGTGCCCCCGGCTTCAGCGGCGATGGGAACACTAGGCCGGTGTCTTCACGCAGGGCAGATGCTTCGCCAAGCAGGTCGAGGGCCTGCCCGCTCAGGGGCACCCGGTGCTCCATGCCTGCCTTCATCCGTTCAGACGGAATCCGCCACGCCTGGTCCTCGGGGTCTATCTCATCCCAAGTTGCGCCCCTGGCTTCACCGGAGCGTGCCGCCGTGAGAACCAGGAATCGGAAGCACAGCTTGGCGGACATTGAGGCCTGGGATGCTGCAACCGTCTCGAGAGCCGACTTGACTTCCTGGTAGGGCAGCGCCTTGAAGTGTGCCTTCACCTTCGGCATAGTGGGCAATGAGCCGTCGATGGATTCGCCCGCCGGATTGGACTCCATGAACCCGTATGATATTGCCCATTTGAAGACGGTCCTCATCCGTTGACGCACCCGACGGGCCGTCTCCGGACGAGTTGTCCATATCGGAGAGAGGACTTGCAGCACGTCTCCGCGGTCTATCCGGTTCAGGGGTTTGTTACCCAATGCCGGCATAGCGTGACGCTCCAAAGTCTGAATCCAGCCTGCGATGTGCCTGGGATTGCACCAACGGGGTTTGTTCTCCTCATGGACGGCATGGGCGGCTTCCCTGAAGGTCGGCATCGCAGGCGCGTGCTTTTCTGCCACGGGATCACGACCCTCTGCCACAGCGGCGCGGTTATCCACCGCCTTCTCTCGAGATCAAGCCAAGCTAACGGACGGATATTCGCCTAGGCCGATATCGCGTCGGCGTCCGTAGACGGTGATGCGCAGCACCCACGATTTCCGTCCTGCTTTGCTGATGAAGAGGTGGAGACCACCGCCATCGGAGTAACGTCCCGGTGCGTTCAGTGCCTTGACCCGTGTCGCCGAGAGTGTCACAGATGTCCCTCTCCGTCTCGAACTGTTCCCACAAATATTACCACACTTGAGGTGGGAACTGGAGGAACCACTTGGCGCGTTCGGGTACTTTGTGAGCATTGCTCAGCTACGCAATTGGGGTGTGTTGGGACAATATGAACCAAGGATAGAAGGTGTAGTGGCGGAGAGGGTGGGATTCGAACCCACGGTGCATGAAACATGCACACCGGTTTTCGAGACCGGCACCTTAAACCACTCGGACACCTCTCCGTTAAGGAAAGCGCGGCGCAAGTTTACCGCAATGCAGACTATTGTAAAGAAGGCCGTCAATAGGGGGCGAGATTACGGATTCGGGCCTACGCTTGGGTGTGCGAACCGGGCGCCCTAGATATACACGGCCTCCGCAACAGGCACTGCCAAGTCCCGGTCCCCTTGAAGATCGGCCAGGACTGCCTGGCTGGTGTTCCGGCCCGGCACGCCAGTCACGAATCCTCCCGGCCAGACTCCACCACCCGTGAGATACAGACCTTTCAGTGGTGTTCGATAGTCGTTGGCCAGCCGATGTGGTCTTGGGCCGAACAGGTTGTGGGGCAGCATCTCTCCGTGGGTGATGTTGGAGCCTATGATGCCAAGCTCCGCCTCGCAGTCCACGGGGCTAAAGCTACGATAGTCGATAATGTGGTCGGGAAGGTCTGGCATGTACCGAGACACGGTCTCTATGCACCGCTTGGCAAACTTGTCTTTCTCCTCGTCCCAACTCCCCTCCGCCAGATTGTAGGGTGCATGCCAAATATTCCAACTCATTATGTGCTTACCAGGAGGCGTAAGCTCCGGCGAAACTACGGAGGGAATCAGACCCCAGATTATCGGTGTTTTCGAGGGGTAGCCTGCTATGGCCCCGACCGTCGACTCCTCTATGTGCTCCATCGAAGCGGCCACTCTCACCTGGCACGTGGAAGCCTGTTCCTGCGTGAGATCGTCGGGCAGGTTGGCGTAGGTGGGAATTCCGTCCAAGGCCAAGGCCATCTTGAACGCCGCCCCGCGCATCGGAAACCGCTGCACGTCATCACGCATTTCGGACCCGACGGCCTCGTCGTCAAGCAACTTGCCGAACAGCGTCTTCGGGTTGATTGCAGATACTACGATTGGAGCGGTGTAGACAGCGCCATTCTCGCACTCTACGCCACGGGCTTGGCCTCCGTTGTGAAGTATCCTCGCCACCCGTGTCTTCAGCTTGAGTGTGCCCCCGAATCCCCGACACCGGGCCGTTATCGAGTCAATGATCGCGCCCATGCCCCCAATGGGGTGACCCGTAGAGCCCCTCAGAGGCATCCGCCTGAAGTCATCGCTGGGAAGGGAAGCTGCAGATGCCATGGCCAAGGGTCGGAGGATCAAACCGCAGGCGGTGCCCGGCGCAGACTGGGGAACCATTCCGGAGTTGGAGGCGAGCAGTCCGAGGAGAGTGCGAGCCTCGTTGGTCTTGAGGTGCCTGTAGAGAATTTCGCTCAGGCTACCGTGAAAGACCTGCTCGAACGTGTCCCGGTCTTCTTCGGTGGTGAGGCCCGCAGCCATATAAGGCAGGCCAGGCGCGGGCTTGAATATCGACGTCCTGAGCCGGGTGGCAAAGTCCTCCAGCTTGGCGACAAATCCCCGATACCGGTCTCCTTCGCCTGGGCACAGGGCGTCCAGCTGAGCACAGACCCGGGCCATGTCCCGCCATACTACGAAAGGATGCTCGGGGAAGAACTGGATTACTGTCGGGTCAGAGCGTAGGAAACGGAGGCCGGCACCGGGCAGGTCCAATTCCTCGACCACTCGCGTCTCTAGGGAGCCGGGAGAGTTGGAAAAGCTGGCCGTGTATCCAGGCATGAACTCGAAGCTGCCGCTGGGACCACCGAACACCTCTCTAGACTCGAGCACCAACACTCTAAGGCCAGCCTTGCCCATATAAGCAGCGCAGACCAAGCCGTTGTGTCCACCACCAACTACTATGGCGTCCCACTCACCGCTGCCGCTTCCCCGATGATTTGTCATCCGCCCTCCAACACCACTATTCCCTCAAGCCTGGGATTCCGTTTATATCCCGTATATCCTGGCCGTATTCCCGCCGACCAGCTTGGCCCTTTCCTCATCAGTGCAGTCAGCCAAAGTAGTTTCGATGAACTCTCGGGACTTGGGCCACGTTCCCTCGGAATGCGGGTAGTCGGATCCCCAGAGGATGTTGTCCACTCCTATGATGTCCCGGTTCTGGATGCCGAGCGCGTCCTCTTGGAAGTCCGCAAAGCAGTTGGTGTGGAACACATCGCTGGGCAGGAGGTCGCCTGGAATGCGGTATCCGTCGCGGCCAGCGGGCCTATCGTTGTAGCTGAAGTTCAAACGTTCCAGCCAGTACGGTATCCAGCTCAGCTCGTGCTCGGCTACTCCTATCTTCAGATTCGGGAAACGTTCAAATACGCCGCTTAGAATGACCTCGGTGAGGGAGACTCGAACCCAGAAGTCGGCGTTATGAAGGAGGAAGTTGGCGAAGTCGAAGGGGTCGAGCATGTCCCGGTCCCAGCCTCGGCCCGCCTGAACCCTGGCAGTCGAGATGTGGAAGGTGAGGGGGATACCCAAGTCCTGAGCACACTCCCAGAGTGGGTCGTAGTCGCGGGATCGATAGCTTTTTGCGGCCATGTATTCGGGGATCGTAGCTCCGACAAATCCCTTCTTGACACACCGCTTGATCTCCTCCACACCGTCTTCCACGTCATCTATGTTGATGACCGCCACACCCTTCAATCGGCGCGGGTTAGCCTGACAAAACTCCGCTGCAAAGTCATTGTATGACCTATCAATGGCCGTCAGCAGGTTGCTATCCTCCACGAATGGGTAGAGGAAGATAGTGAGGCTCGGGTAGACCAGACCCACGTCCAACCCGTCTATATCCATGTCCTTGACCGCTTCCTCCCCGATGTACGCACCCGGTCTCACATCCCCCCACTCTTCCACCTGGTTTAGTTCACCGCCGTCTTCCAGCCTGACCCCCGGCTGGGCGCCCATGGCAAAGATGTTGAAATGGGTCATGCCGTCTATGACCCAAAAGGGCCCGTCCGGCGTGTTATGAACAACCGGCCCCCGCTCTTTCAAGTCGGCAGGAAGCCTTTCGGTCCAAAGGTCGGGGGGCTCCACGATGTGGTTATCTGATGAAATAATTCTGTAGTCACCCACTGCTTTGCCTCCTCCATAGTGTCCGCCCGCCTTTGAGCGGAGCGGGCTTTTCTATTCCGGTCCGAGCTTCAGGAAGACGAGGACGCGGCTTCAGCCCCGTTATTGGGGTCAGAAGCCTTGGTTATCTTTACCTTGCGTATTCGTCTTCCGGTAGTGGTAAGCACCGAAACCAGGAACCCATCCTCACGTATCTCGTCTCCGGGGATCGGTATCTTGCCCAAGCGGTCGAAGATGAATCCCCCCACCGTGTCAAAGTCTTCGCCTTGGATATCCAAAGACAGGGCTTCGTTCAGATCATCGATGCTGACCGCGGCATCCATTATAACTTCCCCAGGACTTATGGTCTCGATCTGCGGCGCGCCGATATCGAACTCGTCTTCTATCTCCCCGACTATTTCCTCCATCAGGTCTTCCAGGCTCACTAGTCCCGCTACTCCACCGTATTCGTCAACCACAATGGCCACGTGAACACGCTTCTTCCTGAATTCCTGGAGGAGCTCATCCACCCGTTTCGTCTCAGGAATGAAGTGAGGGGACCGGGCTATCTGCGTCAGGCTTAGCCCATCTTCGGCCTGCCCCCAGTAGCGCAACACGTCCTTGGCATACACCACCCCGATTACGTTGTCGATGGTGTTTTCATAGATCGGGATCCGGCTCACACCCGCGTCTATCACCGTTCGCACCAGCTCGGTGACCGAGGACGTGGCATCCAAGGCGACGATGTCTATGCGAGGGACCATAATCTCTCTGACGAGGGTCTTGTCCAGCTCCAGGATGGAGCGGACCATCTGGGTCTCATCTTCCTCCAGGCTCTGGGCCTGGCCCTCCTCATCTACAAACGTCGGAGCGGCATCCTCTCCTGATTTTCGAGCCAGTCCGAACAGGGACAGGAGCCAGCCCCAAAACCCGCCCTTAGACCCGTTGCCCGGCCTAGATCGGCCGTTGCCCGCCTTCCTTTGCGACTGTCCGTCCTCTTGCTGCATCTCTTCTATCATCTGACTCCGTTCAGCCTAGCAGTCTTCCATCCTCGGCTTTTCTCGCGCCGGAACACCGAACGCCAGCGCCCCCTCCGGCAGGTCTTTAGTCACCACGGACCCGGCGCCGGTGACGGCTCGGGCCCCGATATTTATCGGGGCTACCAGCATAGAGTCCGACCCTATGAACGCCTCGTCTCCGATTACAGTCCGATGCTTTGCCGAACCATCGTAGTTACAAGTAACGGTACCCGCTCCGATGTTCACGCCAGCTCCGATTTCGGCGTCACCCAGGTAGCTGAAGTGCCCTACCTTCGTCCCCCGTCCCACGGCAGTCTCCTTCACTTCCACGTAGTTCCCAATGTGTACGTCCTCTTCCAGTCGGGTGCCGGGCCGCAGATGGCAGTACGGTCCTACCTGCACCCGATGCGCCAGAGAACTCCCTTCAATAATTGATCCTTGAATGCGGCATTCGTCTCCGATGACAGAGTCTTTTATTACTGCGTTGGGTCCTATTTCACAACCCACTCCTATGCGGGTTGTACCCTGCACAATGACCCCCGGTTGCAGAAGGGTGTCCATGCCCACCTGTACCGTGGCGTCTACGAAGATGCTTGGCGGGTCGATTAGGGTGACTCCATCCGCCATAAGATGCTGCCGAGTTCTCTCAAAGACGACAGCAGTGACTCGCGCTAAGTCTGCGCGATCATTGACTCCCAATGCTTCGTAAGAATTAGTCGGTGCAACACCTTCCACAGGCCGCCCGTTGCGACAAGCGGTTTCTACTAGTCCAGTGATATAAAACTCTCCATTCGATGCGGGTTGGAGGGCTCGGAGCGCGGGCCAAAGCCACTCGGAGCGGAAGCAATAGGCCCCACAGCACACCTCGTTCGAAGTTAAGGTTTCGAGGCCCGCATCCCGCCACTCGACTATCTCAATAATTTCTCCCTGCCCCCCGCGAAGCACCCTGCCCATATGCCCGGGCTCCTCCACCTCACAAGAAAGGAGGGTAAGCGCCGCTTCGGCGCTCACGTGCCGGTCCATCATGAGGTTTAGGGTATCGCTACTGATTAGCGGCATATCGCCGTTTAACACCAGCACGTGGTCGGCGCGACCCGCCAGTAGGGCCTCGGTTTGAAGCAATGCATGACCCGTCCCCAATCTCTCCCGCTGCAGGACCTGCCTCGCACCGTTGGAAGACTCTCCGCAGTCAACCGGGAATTCCGGCCCGACAACGGTGACTGTCGAACCAACCGGCGTCTCCGACACTGCATGCCGGACCCAGGAGAGCATCTCTCTTCCTGCTATGCGATGCATAGGCTTGGGGGTGCGGCTTTTCATCCGGGACCCTTTACCCGCTGCTAAAATTACACCTGCCCAAGTTGACATTTTTAGTACAAAAAACAAGTCCTTTCTCTTCCACGCCGAGTGCGCGAGGGAGGAGAAAGGACTGCTAGTCCAAGTATGTAGTTATTCGGGCTGTCGACCTACTATGGGGAGGGTCGTCGAGCTCAATCATCTCAATCTCTAATCAAATGATAAGTAGCTCAAATATGGCTGTCAAGTTAAAGAGGCTTACCCCTTAGCGTGGCCTACTGCGTGTTATACTCCCTGCCGATTGATGAAATCGCTATCTCACCTTGTTGAAACACCCTTGTTTTCTCGTCTATTCATACCTCTAAGACCCTCCACAGACGGCGAGCCAAATCAGCCAAGTACCCGAACACTGAGGATATAGCTTGCTGTTTTCCGGTGGTGAGTCCAACGTCTTTGAGGCCGTAACTCACCTCGTCTTCCAACTCGGGGTGATCCTGATTATGGCCAAGGTTGGAGGCGAGGTATTCACACGTTTCCTGAAGCTCCCGGCCGTGATCGGGGAATTGCTGATAGGTGTGGTCATAGGCCCATACGCCCTTGGCAACTACATAAACTTGGGCAATATTATTCCCGGCTCGGGTCTTGGAACCCTTTTCCCCAAACCTGACATTCCGACCGAGGCCATAAGCCTAGAGCTGTTCTCCGTATCGGAGATCGCGGTTATTGTCCTTCTCTTCTTCGTTGGGCTGGAAACGAATCTTGGGCAGTTCATGCGCTACGCCAAACCGGGCTTGGTCATTGCCTTAGGCGGCGTCATCGCTCCCTTCATCCTAGGCGTCATCGCGACCATTATGTTCGGCTACGCAGACGGCATAGGCAGCGCTGAGGCCCTCTTTATGGGCGCCGCCATGACCGCTACCTCTGTAGGCATCACTGCCCGCGTCCTAAGCGAAAGGAAGAAACTCGCTACGCCGGAGGGTGTCACCATCCTCGCTGCTGCTGTCATCGACGACATTCTCGGGATCCTTATCCTCACCTTGGCCGTGGGCGTTGCCGATACTGGCGCAGTCTCCCTCACTGGCATACTGATCGTAGGAGGGAAGGCAGCGGGTTTTCTGGTCGTCTGGTTCGGGGGAGGGTTGCTGGTCTCCCGGTATTTATCGAAGTTCATACTGTCGCTAAAGGTAACGGGAGCGGCGATCGTGATATCGCTAGGTCTAGCGCTGCTAGCCTCCGGGCTAGCTGAGAGCTTCGGCCTAGCCTTTATCATCGGGGCTTACGCCACCGGGCTCGCGCTTTCAGGCACCAAGCTTGCTGAGGTGCTCGCACATTCCCCGGAAGGGGCCGAAAGCGGGGAACGCAGATTGGACCCTCCTTTCGTGGTTTTGCACGACGCCCTAGTCCCCATCTTCTTCGTAGTGCAGGGAATGCAGGTGAACGTGACCCTATTCGGAGGGGTAATTGTGTTCGGCTTAGTTCTCTCAGCCTTGGCCATCGTATCCAAAGTATTTGGCTCCGGTCTTCCTGCCCTGGGTCTGGGTTTCAATAGGCTGGGCGCCTCCAGGATAGGGTTTGGGATGCTTCCCAGGGGCGAAGTTGCGCTAATCATTGCCGGCATCGGCCTAAGCAAGGGTGTAATCGGGGGCGAGCTTTTCGGGGTAACAGTCTTCATGACTATAGTGACCACCCTGCTGGCGCCTCTCGCGCTTCAACCGCTCTTCTCCGGTGACAAGGCCGGGATTCGAGCGAGCCTGGAAGGACGAATCCTGCCTCATGCTCTCGCCACTCCGTCCGAGCAACAGGCTGAAGAGACAGAAGAAGAGTGACCATCAGGAGTGGGTTCTCGGAAGCCTAAGGCTCCTGAGGCAAAGGGTTGTTAGACTGCCCAGTGGCAGGACATTGATGCCTGTACCATCCTTGCGCCCACCGGTGAGCAGGACTATCCTTTAGGCACGCCCCCGTAGCTCAGAGGATAGAGCGCCAGCCTCCGGAGCTGGAAGCGTGGGTTCGAGTCCCGCCGGGGGTACCACTACGTACCGTACTCATAACTCGCCCGTTCAGGGCGACCTCGGCGTTGTCCATGCTCCCTATGGGACTGTCGTCCGGCGTGGGGAGTGAGTACAGAATGACGGCCCTGCCGGGGCCGACGGCGATTCCCTTGGCGAAGGACCGGACGAAGGCCTTGGTCTCGGTCAGTTCGCTGGTCTTCAGGAACTCGCTCATATCCTCCGCGAAGGCGGCGATGGTGTCGGCGCTGTCCAGGAACTGCCGTCTCTCCGCCAGGGGCGGCGCCTCCTTGGCGGCATTCCCTGACCTTTTCTTGCGCTCCCGGTGCTCCCTGATGCGCTCAGAGGCGTCGGCCATCTCTATGTAGGGGGTCTCGATGGCCTGCCAGATGCGGCCCAGCCTGCGCTTCACGTCCTCAAGGAGCTTTCCAGTGGGGGTGTCGTTGGCCCGCTCGCAACCCATCCAACGCAAAGGGTCGTCTCCATCCGGGGCGGGCCAGGCAAAACTGTACTACAATTTCCATTTGAAGAATGCTCTATGACAGTCCCTGAGGTAATAAATTTGAGTGACCATAAGAACAGAGATATCCGTAATCTGGCCATCATAGCCCACGTCGACCACGGCAAGACTACCCTAGTCGACGCGCTGCTGAAACAAGGCCATGTCTTCCGCGCCCACCAGCAGGTAGGAACCTTGATTATGGACACCAACGAACTGGAGCGAGAGCGCGGCATCACTATTCTGGCCAAGAACGCTTCGGTTTCATACGAGGGCATCAGGATCAACATCATCGACACGCCGGGCCACGCAGACTTCGGCGGTGAGGTGGAGCGTGTCATGAACATGGCCGACGGCTGTCTGTTGCTTGTAGATGCAGTGGACGGACCCATGCCCCAGACCACTTACGTGCTACGCCAAGCCCTCAAGCAAAACGTCACCCCCATGGTGGTCATCAACAAGATAGACCGACCCGAGGCCCGGGCAGCGGAGGTGGTAGACATGGTCCAGGACCTGTTTTTGGAGGTGGCAACCAACGCCGAACAGCTGAATTTCCCCGTGCTCTATGCATCCGCACGGGACGGTTACGCCACAACGAGCCTGAACGAGCCTGGGTTGAACATGCAACCTCTCTTTGAAGCCATCCTCAATTCGGTGCCCCCTCCGACCGGGGACAGCTGCGCCCCACTGCAAATGCTTGTTGCGGCGCTCGATTACGACAGCTATCTCGGGCAAGTTGCTGTCGGGCGGATTACCAACGGCACACTCAGACTGCGCGACCATGTGGCCCTGTTGGGACGCAACGCCGAGCCCACCTCCCACGTTGTGGAGCGCATATTCGTGTTTCGTGGAATGGAGCGGGTTGAAGTCTCGGAATCCCATGCCGGCGACATCGTTGCCATCACCGGCCCTGAAGGCGTGTCCATAGGCGACACCATCGCATCTCTCGAAAACCCGCAGGCCCTACCTTCCATAGACATCAACGAACCGACAGTGCGCATGACCTTTGGCGTTAGCACCTCACCTTTCATGGGCATAGAGGGAGAACACTGTACCTCCCGCCAACTCTACGCTCGGCTGATGAGAGAGCTGCGGACCAACGTAAGCATGCGGGTGGAAACCACCTCGAGCCCCGACGTGTTCGTGGTCTCCGGACGGGGAGAATTGCACCTGTCCATCCTGGTCGAGACCATGCGCCGTGAGCAGTTCGAATTTCAAGTGTCCCGTCCCGCTCCCGTCACCAAGGTCATCGCAGGCAAGTTACACGAGCCTTGGGAGATTTTGAATATCACCACCCACGAAGAGTACGTGGGCGTGCTGACCAAGAACATTTCCGCCAACTTGGGCCAACTCAGGGACATACGCTACGCTGAGGACGGTTACGTCTACCTGGAGTACAAGATTCCCACCCGAGGACTTATCGGATTCAACGCTTTCTTTCTCCGCGCAACGCGGGGCGACGGAGTGATGAGCAGTGTCTTTTCCTCCTACGAACCTATGGAAGGAGAAATTCAGACCCAGCGCAGCGGCGTACTTGTCGCATCCGAGGGAGGCGTTGCCGTGACCTATGGTCTGCTCATCGCCCAGGGAAGGGGAGACACGTTCATCGACCCCGGCACCAAGGTCTACGCCGGCATGATCGTAGGCTCCAATTCCCGCGGTGACGACATAGAGATCAACGTCTGCAAGGAGAAGAAGCTGACCAACATGCGTTCTTCAACGGCCGACATAACGAAACGCCTAAAGTCCACCGTGAAGATGAGTCTTGAGGAAGCGCTGGCGTTCACTGCAGATGACGAGTTCGTGGAGGTCACCCCCAAGAACTTGCGCCTACGCAAGATGGACCTCTCCTCCGTGGACCGCAAGCGCAAGCGCCGCAACGGAGCCCGGGCTCGAGACTAGGCGGGCCCCGGAATGCCGGCGATGTGTGGCGGCTCAAGCCGCCCAGGAACCGATCACCGAATTTCTGTTACAATATGTTAACGCATGTGATTGGCGCACCTTGTCTTATTGGGAAGTGGGCTATCATCTGCCCCACCGCATTGTTTTCCCCAACCAACGTCGGCTCATTATTTCAACCCACCCAAAAGAGGTACCTGATTTCCGCATGCCATCCACATCCATGACCACCCGCGCCCGCAAACCCGACCATACGATTCGCCACACGGCAGTATGCACCGACTGCAACGCATCCACCTCGGTCCCCTTCCTGCCACGGCCCGACAGACCGGTGTACTGCGGCCCTTGCTTCCAGTCCCGTCGTCACTCCCCCCGGGCCGCGGCCAAGACGCCCGTGAACGAACCGGTGACGGAATATGAATCCCGCGATGATATCGCCACCGCCGTGGATTCCGTATTTCCCGGAATGGCTCTGAAGGCCGCTACCAGGCAGGCGATTGCACGGATGGACATATCCGAACCCACGCCCATACAGGAGAAATCGATCCCGCACCTGCTGGAGGGACGCGACCTTATAGGCCAGGCACGCACCGGGTCCGGCAAGACACTTGCGTTCGCCGTCCCTATGGTGGAGCAGTGCGACCCATCAGTCCGGAAGATTCAGGCGCTTGTGCTGGTTCCCACGAGGGAGCTGGCCATTCAGGTGGCCAAAGTCACAGCAGCCCTGGCATCGACGCGACGCCTCCGAGTCACGTTACTGTACGGCGGCCGGTCTTTAAGGCCGGAGCACACAGCGTTGAAGAACGGCGTCCACATTGTCATTGGCACGCCGGGCCGTACCCTCGACCATGTACGCCAAGGCACTCTCGACCTGCGGTCCGTGCGATTCATGGTGCTGGATGAAGCCGACGAGATGCTGGACAGAGGCTTCGCCCGCGATGTCGAGGCGATCCTTGGAAAGACTCCCTCGGAACGCCAAACCGCACTCATGTCTGCCACGATGCCTGAGTGGGTTGCCAAGACCGCTGCTAAGCACCTGAAAGACCCCGTAACGGTCGAGGTGGACTCAGACTTGCAATCCCTGCCTACAGTGGACCATCTCGTGTACACCATCCGCAAGAGCGACAAGATCGAGGTACTCCAAGACCTGCTGAACGAGCGGCGCGGCGCCCTGGTCATTGTCTTCGGCAAGACCAAGCACGGCGTCAAGAAGTTGGCGAAACAACTCGACGGCATGGGCTATCCGGTTGGAGCGCTTCAAGGCAACCTCAGCCAAAATGCCCGTGAGCGTGTAATGAAGGACTTCCGTTCCGGCGACACCCCAATCCTGGTTGCAACGAATGTCGCCGCCAGAGGGCTGGACGTCGAAGGAATCGAACAGGTCATAAACTATGACCTGCCGGACACAAAGCTGCTCTTCACACACCGGGTCGGCCGAACTGGCCGAATGGGCCGCTCCGGCGAGGCGGTGACGCTTATTACTTCGGATGAAGAGCGGAAGTGGCGGGAGATTGAGCGGGGCCTGGGCTGCCATTTCAAACGCATGCCATGGAGTGTCGCCCGTCAGCAAGCGCAGCTTCAAAAGAGCTACGCGTAGGGCATCAGCACCCTCACCTCAATTCCCTAGGGTTTTTCTACCCCCTCTGGTGTCCCATATTCGCTGACGGTCTGCAACCGGAATAGAATTGGGCACTATAGGCCCGATAGGTCATGATCTCGCCGTGTGAATCGCAGAGGATCGGGTTGGGTTGATACCGTTTACGGCTCCAGATAACCACATCCTGCATGATATCCTTATGTTGCTGAGACGCCATGAACTTGTTCATGATAGGCGCGCGCAGCCTCAGCGGGAGAAACCTCAGGACTGCAATCCATCGTCTCGGGTTACGTATCTCCCGCACCTGCGAGACCAGCGCCAATTCGATTAGGACGCCGTCGACAGGCGTAGCCAGTACCCACAGACGCATATCCATGCCGATAGAGCACTCGCGGAGCTCAACGAACGAGTAGCCCAGCCCAAAGACGCGGGTGCTGGTGGAGAATTCAAGTGTGAGGGTCGCGATTTTGGCGATATTCCGGGTTGTCCTGAAGCCGAAGCGGCTCTCGAAACACGGCCCGTCCACCGATATTGGCTCGACGCCTCTCACACTGTCGTAGCCGTGTACGCGGCGCAGGTGGGCCAAATCCACTGAGTTCTCCGTTGTTTCCTGGGGATGGCCGGGAAAGCGGAACGTCCGGATCTCGAGGTTGTTCCAGCCGGCTTGGTCGCCGAGCGAGCCGGAGCATACCGAAACCTGACGGACGACTATCTAAGCCTGCGCGCGAGCGATCCGCAGTTCGTACCCGAATCGAACCTGCGATTCGCTTTTACTGCAGCGCTGGTAGCCAGCGCATACCTTGGCGATGCCTTTAGCTTCGCCTTGTACGCCATGGCGTCGCAGCCGAAACTCTACGCCAAAATCCAAGCTGAAACCGACGCCCTCTTCGGCAACGGCGAGTCTTGCTAATCTCCGTGGCGCCGATGCACGGCGTCGATCACTTCGTCGAGCTCTTCCGACCAACGCTGCACCGCTGAACGCAGCCGCATGTTCTGGTACGCGCCCCAGATAGTCATCGCAGGCGGGACCGCCAGGATGGAGACTATCAGCGAGTAGGCGATTGTAAGCGC
Organism: Dehalococcoidia bacterium; assembly: GCA_965222055.1. Lineage (GTDB taxonomy): Bacteria > Chloroflexota > Dehalococcoidia > Plut-88900 > Plut-88900 > Plut-88900. The sequence continues at coordinate 658,290 of CBDCTF010000007.1, read as the reverse complement.
CGCCGTGATACCCAACCGCCGGGACGCAGCCAGCGGCTAGGCCACCAACATTCCAAGCCCGTGCGCCGTGGTCATAGCAGAGCCTAACAGCGCCGAACCGGTGGTAGAGAGCGTTCGGATCGCCGCTTTCTCCGGGTCGCGCTCGCGGGAGTACTCCTCACGGTAGCGATGAATGATATGGATGGTGTAGTCCACCCCGATCCCTATTGAGAGAGCGGTGATTATCGAAGTAACTATCGTGTAGGGAATGCCCAGCAGTGCCATCGTGCCCAGCACCCAGATGACGACCAGCACTATTGGCCCCACCGCGATTATCGCCAGCGCAGGCTGGCGCACCGTCACCCAGAAGAAAATGCCGAGAACTGCAAGCGCCACCAATACAGTGGCCCCGATGGCCTCTGTCTGCCCTTCCGTGATGGCGTCCGTGACATTGATCGAGATTATGGCTACAGAAGTCACGGTTATGGCGGCGGCGTCACCGAACCAGAGTGCCTCTAATTCCTCCTGGAGCACTTTCGTTCGCGCGGGATTGTCCGAATAGGTCGGGAACTGGAGCAGCATCGCGTCGATGCCATTCGGATCGTTTACCAGAAGGTGCGTGGCGGTGGGGTCCCTCGCTTCTAGCTTGTCGACGAACTGTTGCATCTTATCCGGATTGAGTTGGACTCCTGCAGATGCTTCTCGTAAGAGGGTAAAGAGCTCCGCATCGTATTTGTCACCTGGCTCCCCACTGTCACTTGTCCAGTCGCGTACGAGCAAATCGTACGATGCCTGAAGCGGTCCCGCTGCCGCACTCGGGCGTCGCCGTTCGTCCTGGAAGGCGGCCGTCAGATCTTGCAGGTTTAGAAGTGTACGGGTCTCGGTGATCTCGGCCTTAATGATCACACTGGCTATCTCCGTTGTTCCACCTACAGCTTCATCAAGGGTGTTCATATCCTCCAGCAAGTCCCCGCCCCGCGTATGATCAATGAAGACCCACTCCCTGGCAGTATGTCCCGGATACTGAATTCCGACTCGAGCCTCGTGGCAGAAAACCCGAGACCTATAGTCACCGCGATGACAACGAGGAAGTAGGGGGCGGGCCTACGCGAAACGCTCCTGCCTAGCAACTCCGCCACCCGCCCCACACCAGGCAACGCCTTCGATATTGGGCGGGGTGGTCTTAATGTGCCTCGTGATTCCCATCGCCGGTCTATGATAGTCCGTCCTGCCGGGACCAGCGTCAGCATCACTATCAGGCTCATCCCAACGCCCATCCCTGCGATGATGCCGAAGTCGCCAACTATCCCGACCGGGGAGAACAGGCTAGCCAAAAGGCTAGCGACCGTTGTGACGGCCGCTAGCGTAATCGGCACGGTAACGTTTCGCATTCCCGTGCGAACCGCCACCAGCACCGGTACGCCGGCAACACGTTGCTCGCGGTAGTGAGATACGATCTGGATGGCATAGTCTACGGTGAGGCTGATCACAATGATCGGGACCATAGTCGTGAGGGAGTTGGGAGGTCCGGTAAGACCCAGTGCGTTCGGCCCCAGCCAGCCCTCCGCCCCGATAATCCAAATCAGCGAAATAAGCAGCCCGGCTAGCGTGAGCAAAAGGTCTGAGAAGGTGCGCATGAAGAGCAGGATAAGCGCCAAGATGAGAAGGAGCGCCAGCCCTATCAGCGGCAGCATCCCCTCTTCCGTTGCCTTCTTGTACTCATCCTCAATCACCACGGGCGAGATGCTGCTCACGCGCAGCGGGCCTTCATTCTCGGACGCGAACTCGTAGATCCTTCGTTCGGCGTCCTCGATTCGCTCGTCCCCCGTATCTCGCAGGCGGATGTTGGCAATCGAAACCGGAGTGCCGTCAGTGTCAGTACCGGTCAAGGCTGCAAGCGCCGCCTTCATTTCTGGAGGGCCGGGAGCTGCGTCGATTTTCGCCTGGGTGACTGACTCGAAGGAGTCCACTTGGAGCAGGGCCTTGATGATAGAAGTGGGCGCGATGACCGGATCTGACCGGGCAAGCAGCGCTCCAACCTCCGCGTTGCTCACAATGTCATTTATCAGAGCGTCCATCTGAGAAAGCCCCTCGGGAGTGATCACCTCCCCACGGAAGAACAGTGTTACAACGCTAGTTTCCCCGGAGTTCCCGAAGAGTACATCGATTTCAGCCATTGCTTCGGTGATGGCACTTCCATCGGGAAGTCTTGCAGCGGTCTCCGGCGGCGGGGCGCGCCGCGTCGCCCCTGCGGCTAGCAGAACGGTGATGATTAGGATAACCAGGAGTGTGATGTATGGGCGGGCTGTGACCAGCCAGCCCATCTTTTCGAGTATCTTGCTCATCGCGTACCTCTCAATCTGAGGCAGCCCCAGGTGGCGGAGTGAGAAGCTCCGTCGGTATGATTCGTTGCCAGTGCGTCGCCCCACGTCATCGCCGCTTCCCAACCTCCAATTGCTCTTGAAGTGGGGCCAATGTACACATCATAAGTTAACGAGAGAATTCCCAGGCTAGAGAATCCTGTTACAGTCGGTAGACTAAATGCGGGATTGATCTTGAGGTCGGTTTTCTTCAGCCTTTTATCCTTTGACCCCCCCTATGTGGCCCTTGACTGGTGCCCAGCCGGGCGGCCAATCTCAATCCTTGAAGCTAAACTGCCTTTATACAAATCGTAGATAACCCAAGATGAATGTGGCGAGAACGGCGGGCGGGGATGTGGTGGGCGCTAGCGCGGTAACGAATTACGTCTGAGGAGAAGTGGGATGAATTAGAGTTGCTTGCCGTGGGAGCAGCCAGCACGACACCCATGGTCATGGGGTCTGTGGCCATCGTGTGTTCCCTAGACTTACCACACTCCGGGTCCCACTCCAAAGTCACCAAAACATGCCCCAGTACAGATGGCAGGCAACGAAAACTGACCCCAGAATCCCGGATCTTGCTAAAGCCGAAACGCAGTCTACATCGTCACGAGGCTGTGCCGCAAGCTGATTTATTCGTTCGGTAATTAGATGTCGCTACTGGCTAAACCAAAACAGCATCGTAGATTTATGGTGATATAATCAACGGCCAGGTGGCCCCAACCACTGGCGGGCAGATATTCGGCGGGCAATCGTTAGGTCAATAAATGGCGGACCCGGCTTACTTTGAGGTCACCCCCCATTAAGCTGGGAGTGTTATGGACTGGGTCTTCGGCCGACGGAAACCTCGCACGGGCGATTAGCGCGATATAAGGACCTGCCCCGCGTGAGATTGCCACCGCCCCTCTGACCGCAGGGTCATGGAGATAACCAGATGAAGCTGACGAAGATATTACGTCGCAGGTTGTCAATCACAGTGTTGGTGATGGGCTTGATGTTGCTGGCATCGGCATGCGGATCAGAGCCGGCACCCACTGTTGCGCCGACCTCCGTACCCACCGTTGCGCCGACTCCCACACCAACCCCTGAGTTGACGCTGGATAGCGTCCTTTCGAGCGCGGGCCAAGGGTTGGCCGAAATGTCCACGGCAAAATTTCAAATGATCGACGAATTGGAGTCGGGATCCAAATTCTTTGGGATGACGTTGAAGAGCGTGGAAGGAGAAATTAAATCTCCCGACGGTTTCAGGATGCTGGTGAACGTGGAGACTCCAACTTTTGGATTTGTGGCAATCGAAATGATGGCGGTCGGGGAACAGGCATACATGAAGTTCTCCAAAGACGCGCCGTGGGCCCCACTGCCTCTAGAGCAGGTGCCCTTTAATTTCGGAGGGATGGGCATTACTTTGAGCGAATTGCTGCCCATCCTCAAGGAGGTATCTTTTACGGCCCGGGAGTCTGTAGACGGTATCCAATCCGTCCGCTTGGAAGGAAATGTTGTGTCTGAGGAGATGTCGAAGCTCATCACGTCCGTAGACTCAGGCCATCCAATCCAGCTAACCTTTTGGTTTGACGAGGCTGAATATACCTTGCAGCAATTTAGAATGATCGGCAAGCTTTTCAATGACGACGCTCCGGAAACCAGCCGCCTAGTGGGAATTATGGACGTCAATGCTCCAGTTGACATCCAACTCCCAGATATCGCCTCAGGACAGTGAACGCAGTTAGGTCTCGACTCACGTCCCTGGGTTCTTCCCAGTCGGTTGTCCTAGGAATTCTTTGCCTGGGGGTATTCTCGACTGCCCTGGACCAGACCGTAGTAGTTGCCGCGCTGCCAAGCGTAATGGTGGATTTGGAAATCCCCCTTACGGACTTAGACAGAGCATCCTGGATCGTAACCGGGTATCTGGTCAGCTATACAGTGGCCATGCCGTTGGCGGGGCGCCTGTCCGATGTTCACGGCCGCGTCAGGATGTTCCAGCTGGCGCTTATTTTATTTCCCATCGGGTCTGCGTTTGTTGCGGTAGCGCCGAACTTCCCTTGGGTGGTGTCTGCCAGGGTGATTCAGGCCATCGGAGGTGGCGCCACGGTCCCCATAGGGCTGGCTATGGCAGTGGGAGCTGTAGCACCGCAGCAAAGGGGAATTGCACTGGGACTCGTGGCCGCCTCAGCAGAAGCCGGGTCTGTATTGGGCCCCCTCTATGGAGGCGCCATAATCGAATGGATTGGCTGGCGGTGGATATTTTGGCTGGACATACCCCAGAGCTTCTTTCTAATAGCGCTTTTGTCCATCTTGCCGAATCGCGCCAACCCTGAGGCTAAAATGGACTACTTTGGAGCGCTCGCGCTGGGAGGGGCTCTCACCGTTCTAACCATTGCGCTGTCTCAAAGAAGCATCTTTTCAGTAGAGTCAATTGTCCCGTACCTTATGATAGGGCTTGGAATCTTACTGGTCGTGGTATTGATCCTGGTAGAGAGACGTGCGGTCCAGCCCCTGTTGGCATCCTTCCTGTACAGTTCAAGGGCGTTCTTGTCCTCCAACGTTGCGCAGTTCCTGGTGGGGGTCGCTTTGATCATCGCTTTGGTAGCCGTGCCTCTAATGGCCGCCACTGTGATGGAGAAGAGTGCATGGGAGAGCGCTCTCCACTTGGTCCGTCTTACGGCGGCCATTCCGGTGGGAGCGGTGGTAGGAGGCTACATTCTGCGCTGGACGGGAGTGAGGGCGGTGTGCATAACCGGCCTTGCGTTTATAGGAACGGGCCTGCTGTTCATGAGCGGATGGGAGACGGAAGTGGATGAGCTCAGGCTATCTGTGCCCTTGGCTATGGCGGGTCTAGGATTTGGACTGGTCATCCCTGCCATAAACACCAGCGCATTGAGCGCAGCGCCTAGTCATTATTGGGGTGCCGCCGCCTCATTGGTAACCGCGTCACGAATGGTGGGCATGGCATTGGGGCTATCGGCGCTGTCCGCCTGGGGTATAGAGCGCTTCTACAGCCTGACCTCCCACGTGACGATTGGAGAGACATTCGAGGAGACCGAGGCCCCCTTGATAGAAGCTGGGGTGACCGTCTTCCAGAACCTCTTTATGATTGCGGGATTCCTAGCCTTGGTTGCCATTCTGCCGGCTCTGCTGATGAAAGTGGAAGATGCCGAAGAAGTGGAGTCCTTAACCATAGCCACCAGCTATATGGATGGATGAGCTGATGCCAGGTCGGGCTAGTGACTATTGTTGCTAAAGCGCGCGGCTTGGCCGCTCCCTATTTTCTCAAAACAAAGCGCCTCAGAATAGAGTTCGCAGTACAGTGCGCTCAGGCGTGCCTTTCCCTGCCCTCTCACTCAAACTTCCCCCCTTGTGCCGAAGGGCCAATAATGCCTTTGACGATTATTAACTGGAATGTGCAATGGGCTAGCTCTCGCTCACCCCGCGGCAGCGAGTTTCTTAGAAGGTCCCTAACCCACAGCCCAGAAATCATCTGTTTCACCGAGGCCTACACCAGCCTCATGGCTGAGGCTGGCTATGTCATCTCCCCTGAGCCCGACTGCGGGTACCCCATCTAGGAGGGCCGCCGCAAGCACAACTTTGGTCCAAGGAACCTTGGAGCAATATCGATAATTGTGGACTAGAATCCATGCCACCCGGTCGATTCGTTTCCGGCAAAACCCGAACTTCCATCGGACAGGCTACGGTAATCGGGGTGTGCATTCCCTGGTCTGGGTTACGGTTCAGGGGAACTGAGGTGAAGCGCAGGATGTGGGAATATCACGAACAGTACCTGGAAGGCCTTTCCCGAATCCTCGAATCTGTGCCCTATAAACAACTGATGGTCATAGGCGATTTCAATCAGCGCATTGGTCTGGGCGGCAATACACCACAGAGGCTCCGTTCAGCCTTGCAGTCCGTCGTATCAACCCGGCTCACCATCGGCACTTCAACCCTCGGATTTCGGGGGCGACGGACTATCGATCACATAGCCTTGAGCAATGACTTGGCCATTGAGTCCCTAGGGGTGATAAGCAACATTCATGGGGACACCAAGCTGTCGGACCACTTTGGAGTCGTAGCCTCCCTGCCCACTACTCCAATCCATTTTCCCAGACCCTAGCGAAGGACCGCTCTTCTGTCCTCGCGGTGAAAGCTGTAAACCAGCCTCACGTCCCTGATCAATAAGACTGCGGGGAGCCTTCCGGCACTTAGCCTACCCTCCAACCTTAGTCCGTACGCGGGCTTGATTCCAATGACAATGCGCGATAGCTATGTGTTAGTGTATAGTATTATGGACTGGTAGTTTTGTAGCATATTACTCTATTGGAATCGAATGCATGAAGTCATACGTAGTGCTTGTTGCGCTCCTTTATCCCTGTGGGATCGGCACTCCGTGCAATTCTTACATGGTTGACAAAGCCCTTCTAAATGATCCCTTTCTATTTGTGCTTTGCAGGAGTTGCGATGGGTGTCTTCATGGGCAATCGGTTCGAGCTTAGCTAGGACACCGAGGCGATTACCGAAGGCTCATCCTCAGCACAAGGCCCGAAGTCGGGCGTTGGCAATGGTCGTCTGCGAGTAGGCCATCCGTGGTGGAAGTGGCGCGCTTGGGGTGATCGCGGTTGGAGTCGTCTGCCAGCTCTCTGGGCCATAGGGATTGCGGTGGCAGCATTGCTTTTGGGGACCGCAGCGGTAGTTGTGCCTGATATAGATCCGGACTCGCGGGGTTCCTTGGCACTTGAGTCGCCACCGCCACATCTAGAATGGAGAGAGCACTCAATCGATGTCCCCAGAGATAACTCTCTTCGATTTAACCCTGCCTCTTTACCGTCCACCGGATCTGAGGGCGGCACTACAAGCATAGGAGATGCAGGGGACTACTATCTTGACCTCGATCCAGGTCAGATCAGTGACGGCAGTCTATTCGATCTCCGTTTCAGCCCAGTGGAACACTGGAACGGGGACAGCGCAGTTTCCAGCAATCGCAGTGAAACCCGATCTGGTGGCCCTGTGCTTACTTCCCTCATGGTGAACGCTGGAACTCTCACCCCCACCTTCATTGGTGAATATGTGGAATACACCGTACCAGACGTCCCATATTCCACTCGAACCTTCACTATCACCGCCATGCCGGAGTCGGGTGCAAGCGTCAGTTTTTGGCACTTTCCCAACGGTGTAATCACTGAACTCATGGATGAGGACAGCATGACCGATGGACACCAGATCTACCTAGATATCGGAGCAAAGAAAATAGAAGTAAGCGTAACCAAGGGAAGTCTCTACCGAGATTACCGCCTGATCATAACCAGAGCCAAGCCCACGGTCAGCATCCGGGCCTTAACCACGGGACCTGCTACAGAGGGTGACACGCTGCAGTTCGAAATAGGGAGATCCTCCGCGGCAGCCGACGCCTTGGCTGTGCGGGTGGCCGCGGATGAACTCGACGCAGTCCCAGACGAAGGGCACGGTGACATACTGCCCGACTCTGTGGAAGATAAGTCGCCCCAGTACTACATCGAGGCCGGTGAAACAACCGCTACTTTGAAGGTCGAGACTACTGGAGACGAGGTATGGGAAAACCACTCAAAAATCGAAATGAAGATAATAAGCGATGACTTGTACATCATTGACACTGAAGGCAGTGTGGCCTCGACGGTCGTTCAGGATGACGAGTTCCTGACATCTGAGACTGTGCTCATCGTTTCTCCCAATCCAGTGAGCGAAGGAGCGGGCAAAACCACAGCCACTGTGACCATGACTACAAAAGGGGGCCAAAAACCCCACGGCAAGGTCACTATTCCCCTAACTACCTCGGGCGGCACGGCTAAGTCGGGGGAAGACTACACCGGGCTGGACAGCACACTTACTTTCTCCGAGTCGGACTTCGCCCAGATCGACCTAGATGGTAATACTCGATACCGAGCCTTCAAGACCGCTGACATCTCCATCACACAGGACAGCGTTGACGAAGACGATGAGTCCTTTAGTGTCGACATGGGTACCCCTTCCGATGCGCTAGTCACCTTAGACTCCGGCTCAGCCGATACATCCGTCACGATTACTGACGATGACGTGACTGTGAGGCCTCCCGTCCCCACTGCCTTGACCGTCCTCACTGCCTTGACCGTCAACACTGGCACACTCACCCCTACCTTCTCCTCCAGCCACCTCTCTTATACCGTTCCCGACGTTGGGTACGGGACCCACCTTGTGACTATTGCCGTCGCCTCTGAGTCAGGCGCTGCCGTGTCTTTCCTTGACTCTTCCAATAGCGTCCTCATCGATCTCGACGATATGACCGAAGGCCAGCAGGTATCCCTCAAGATAGGGGGCACCACCGTCAAGGTGAGGGTCGCCAAGGGAGGAGTTACCCAGGACTACACCCTCGTTATTACAAGGGAAAAGCCCACAGTCAGCATCAGTCCCTTGACCACCGGGCCCAGCTCCGAAGGCGACACCCTCATGTTCGAATTGAAGAGATCAATAGCCGCAGGTGACGTCTTAGCCGTTAGTGTCACCATCGGCGAACTAGGTGTTGACGCCGACTCCGACCCAGGCGATCTCTTTCCCGACTCCGAAGAAGGGGCCCCACTGTCCTATGAAATCCCAATGAACGAGACCACGGCGACTGTGGGAGTGGAAACAACAGGGGACAACACCTGGGAGAACCACTCCAAGATTGAGGTTAAGGTGGTGGCGGGCGACTCTTACACCATCAACTCAGAACGTGGCACCGCCTCGGTTGTCATAAAGGATGATGAATTCGTGGAGTCGGAGGCCGTGCTTAGCGTCTCTCCCAATCCCATCGGCGAGGGCATGGGTAAGACCATAGCCACCATCACAGTGACTACGAAAGGTGACAAAAGGCCACACGGCAAGGTCACGATTCCCCTAACCACTTCCGACGGCACGGCCAAGTCAGGGGAAGACTATACGGGGATTGACACGACGCTAACTTTCTCCGAGTCGGACTTCGCCCAGATCGACCTAGATGGTAATACTCGCTACCGAGCCATCAAGACCGGCGACATCTCCATCATGCAGGACAGTTTTGACGAAGACAGTGAGTTCTTTAACGTTGCCATGGGAACCCCTCCGTCAATCTGGTCACCTTAGACCCCGGCTCCGCCAATACATACGTCGCGATTACTGACGATGACGATTCGCCTATCCTTACTTCCCTATCCCTCAGCGCCGGCACACTCACGCCTGCCTTCTCCTCCAACTATTTCTCCTATAACGTCCTCGACGTTGGGTATGAGACTCATCTGATAACCATTACCGCCACGCCCGAGTCCAGCGCCGAAGTCTCTTTTCTGGACTCTTCCAACAACCCTTACGAGGATCTTGACGGTATGGCCAACGGCCACCAAGTCTACCTAGAGATTGGCAACACTACCTTGACAGTTCGGGTTGTCAGGGGAGACTCGGGGCAGGATTACAGCATTGCCGTAACAAGAGCCAAACCCTTGGTCAGCATAAGAACGTTGACTGACAATCCCGCCACTGAGGGCGACTTGCTGCGCTTCGAGATAGAAAGGTCCGAGGCGGCCGGGGACGTACTGGAAGTGCGCGTGGGGATGGACGAACTGGATGTGATTGATAACCAGGGACACGGGGACATACTCCCGGATTCCATCGAAAACACCTCCCCGATCCGGGTGATCGAGCCGAATCAGGCTATAGCAGTGTTCACCGTGGAGACTGCCAACGACATCGTTTGGGAGAAACATTCCAAGATCGAGATGAGGATCAAGCCCGAGGACTGGTACAGCATAGATGCTGCCGGGGCTGCAGCCACTTTAGTTGTGCAGGACGATGATTTCCCGGAATCTGAGGCCGTGCTTCGTGTATCACCCAATCCTGTCAACGAGGGTGCAGGCCAGGCAACTGCAACTATCACCGTAACCACGGATCACGACAAAATGCCTCATGGCCAAGTCTCGATTCCAATCACAACCTCGAACGGGTCTGCAAAGGCGGGCGAGGACTACGTGGAGCTAAGCGACAGCCTAGTCTTTGCCGGAGGGGACTTCTCTGAAATCCAGATAAATGGCGACACGTTATATCAAGCGGCCAAAACCGTGGACATTCCGATAGTCCAGGATAATGTGGAGGAGGAAGCAGAGACCTTTAGGGTGATGATGGGCTTGCCTAGCCAGAGCATCGTCGGTATCGATTCGGATACCAGGATTGTCTCAGTAACCATCTACGATGACGATAACAGCAAGCCAACAGTCACGATTACTACTTTGCCTTCCCCGGCGAGCGTGCTCGGGCGTGGGGTTGTCACTCTCGACGGCGCGTCTAGCGACTCCAAGGAGGATACACCCACTTATATCTGGGCCACGACCCCAGCGAAAGTCGGCGAGTTTGGCGACGCTAAGATGGAGGACACTACATGGACGGCACCCGCCCCACTTGCCGAAGTCCAGACCGTGACCTTGATCCTCACCATGACTGACAATGGCACGCCGCAAGAGCAGGTGACAGCAACTGCTATCGTGACGGTGGAGGCAAATCAGGGCCCATTAGCCGAAGCTTCCGCATCGAGCGACACCGTCCAAGGTGATGGGAGGATCGCACTTACCGGCGGGGGGTCTGACCCTGAGCAAGGCCTGCTGACCTATGCCTGGTCAGGCGACGGAACCTTCAATGACGCCGATGCCAAGGACACCACATGGACTGCTCCTCCAGCCACCATCCGGGAGCAGGCTGTCACCCTGACACTGACCGTCACCGATGAGTTGGGGTTGAATGATACCAACATAGTGCAAATCATAGTGGCGGCGGTGAACAGCACGCCTTCGTTTCCCGTGGCCGAAACAGGTGAGCGGAACGTGAATGAAGGAAGCGGTGCAGGAGACAACGTGGGCGAGCCGGTAGAGGCTGTCGACGAAGAGGGCGATAGCCTTACCTATGTACTGGGTGGGATGGATGCCGCATCTTTCGTGATCGACGGCACGGGGCAGATCGGGGTGGCGAGCAACACAACGCTGGACTATGAAATCAAGGCTTTATATTCGGTGTCTGTATCGGTGTCGGATGGCAAGGACGCGCACGGAAACACTGACGTAAGTGTGGACGACGCTAAAGGAGTTACCATCAGCGTGGTTGACGTTGAGGAGGACGGCAACGTGTCGCTCTCACCGCTACCGCCGAGGGTGGGTGAGGTGATGACCGCTAGGGTGATGGACCCGGACAACTACATTCCGCTAGACAACTTGGGTCTCATTCCCGCCAGCGCGGTCGGGTCCTGGATCTGGGAGCGCTCCAACAATTCCGATGGGCCTTGGGTGACCATCGCCAACACCACAACAGCCAATTATGCACCTGCGGTTGCTGATAAAGGGAAGTATCTACGGGCGACGGCTACATATACCGACCGGAGGGGACCGGGGAAGACCGCTAGCGGGGTGTCGGGGAAGGTGGCGCCAGGCATACCCTCCGCTCCAACCTCGCCGATGGCTGCTTATCGCCGTGCCGTCAACGGATTGGCGGTGAGCTGGTCCCCGCCTTTAAGCGATCGAGGTGACCCAGTTACTGAATATCTCGTGCAATGGAGGTCCACACTCGCACCGGGTTGTACCGAGAATGGGGTGTGGGAGAACGCAAGTGGTTCCGGAGACAACGAGGGAAGTGATGAATGCCACACCGTCATTGATCACCAGACCATGACTAGCACGACATACACAATCACTACTCTCGACTCCGCTGACCTTGTTGCGGGGACCACCTACGACGTGCGAGTTTCCGCCGGCAACGCAGTGGGAATCGGGGGTTGGTCTGACGTGGTGAGCGCTCGGGTGCCTTCGATAAACGCTGCGCTGAGGTCCCTCGCAGTAAATCCTGTGGATGTTAGGGAGTTCAGGACTGAGACCACCTTATATAGCTTAACGGTCGGCAGTACGGTGACCCAGGCAACGGTCTCCGCCATAGCCGCCGAAAAGAACGCTACGGTGGAATTCAGTCCTCCTGTCGACTCCGATATGCTAAGAGCAGGCCATCAGATAGCACTGCATCCTGGCGATACCATCATTGCCGTAACAGTCACCGCCGAGGATGGGGCCACCACTCGGACCTACACGATCATCATTAGGCAGGTAACGGGTAACAGTGCGCCCAAGGTTTCCGTTACACCCGATTTGGCTACCGTGAACGGCTGCAATGCGGTCTCGCTGAACGGCACGTCAAGCGACCCGGAGAACGACATGCTTTCCTACTTCTGGAGTGCCAGTCCTGATATCGGGCACTTCGCCGACGAAAGTTTGGAGGACACCGTATGGACGGCTCCCGCACCTGGGGCCTCATCTCAAACTGTCATATTAACCCTAAGGGTCACGGACGGCAGAGGCGAGTCAGCGACCGATAGCGTGATTGTGACGGTAAGGGCCCACTAGGATATGCGGTCCGCTTGACTCTCGCACTGACGCCAGGAGCGAGGGCAAGGAGACTGCATCGTAGCCACAGCTATTGGGCTGTGAATGTCATGTCGGATTCAGCGTTCACGCTGACGGCATACTCTATACCGGAGTCGAAGTCGGAGCCGAGGGGTACAACAGTCTCCACTATAGGATAGTCCTTGGTGCAGCGTGCGGAAGGGTCGGCGACTGCGTGGTGAGTGATAAGCACTTCTAAACGTTGCGGCTCAATTCGCCGGATTTCAAAGCCGCTGAATTGCGAGCAGCTGCTGCCAGTGGGCATACCGGAGACTACGCGCAGTTGGTACTGAGGCGGCGAGCTTTCCAATACGTCCACTGCCAAACTCTCGATGGGAGATTCGGTGATGTAGATGTGTCCAAGGCCGGGGTCCGGTAAAGTGAATGTAGTGGTTACTCTCCCGTTTACTATGACCCGGTAGGTCTGCCCCGATTCGAGTGCCGTTCCAACAAGCTCTACCGTGTCGAGTTCCACGACCTGCTCGTGACATGGGATTGACCAAGCAGTGGGCGGCGGTTGCATCAAGGTGACTCTCACAATAATGTCGTTGCCGTCCAGTCGCAGGTTTTGGCGGCCGGGACGGGCACAGTCTTCTATGGAGGACTGGTAGTAAGCGATACGCAGGGGGTGTTCCGGCTCGTTGGGAATCAGGTTAGCCGAAATCACCGTAACCGGGACTTCCACCCACTTACGCCAGTCCGAGCCGGCTTCATCGACTAGGTCGGGTGGGGGCTCCACAAGCACCAGGAGCATATCCACCCGGTCGGGGTTGCCGTGAGTGATCACCTCATAAGCCGTATCGTTGGTGAAGGCAAGACGGCCGTCCGATTCGATGATCTTGGCACTTATTGAATAACTGTTGCGGGAGTCGATGTCCTCACGGCTATATTCGACCTTGAACTTGATGGGCACTTGCCCCGGGTCTGAGATGGTCTGCCGAGCGATGAGCGGAGCAGTAGCGTCGGCGTAGGAGACATCTCGCAGTTCCATTACTACGGAAGCACCCGGGCTGAGGTTTAGCCTCTCCCGGTAGGTGAGGGTGCCGTTTAAAGATGCGTTGGGGGTCTTGCCTGACGGCACTTCCCATGTTGCGTTGGATGAGTCTGAAGCGCCCTGGCAGGCAGCCATAGACAACAGGACAAGACAGACTCCTAAGGCTAGGAACAGTGCAGACTTAGTTTTAAATTTCATGTCGTCAACCTCCGTAACCAGGATGAATTAGGATTACATTTGTATAGACGCACCACGGCGCATATTTGTTCCCAAATTCATCCAGGCAACCGACGCACATATTCCCTTGTGCCGTTGACTTCAGTGGGGGTGGGGCTCCGAGAGGGGTGGGGGGCCGCCCATTCGCAGCATGGGAGAGCCGGTGAAGGTAACTACCACACAGGGCATGTTATCGAGGACCTTGCGAGCGAACCAGAACGGGCCCCACCACGGCAATCGCAGCCTTCGATTCAACTGGATTGCAGCGAGGGCAAGTGCAAAGCGACGGCGGGGAAAGCCCGGCCTTTCGGCCCACCGCCCGATGAAGTTGAAAATGTGAGGAAGCCGGTCGTTGGTTTTCCAGATAACACGCGCCCGGCCTGGGATTTCAAACCAGGGCTCGAACTCCACCGTATGCAGGGTGACGACCGGATTCGCAGCAATGTTGGCTACCCAATCACGACGCCCAGGGTACCCCGACAAGACCACCTGATCCGCGCCATTCCAATAGTAGGTGGTCTCTACAGTACGCTCGCCGCCTGACTTGCGTCGGGTCATGGTAGTGCGGATACGGAAGCTGTCTCTTAGGATGTCAGGAAGGGGGTGAGGGAGGTTAGTCATGGGCAGGTGATGGGATAGTTGCGACCAGAGGAGCAGTTAGCTCTTTGATGGCAATCTAGAGAGATCGGGAGTGCTAGCATTGTTTGGCCACGCGGCGGCGCTGTCTTCTACAAACTGTGAAGCAGACTCGGGCAGTCCTAGGGGGAAGTTCCTAAAATAGCTGCCAAATCACGGCCTGACGTTGCCGGGGGCAACGGTCTGCCGTCAACTCGATACAATGAGACTGCTTCTTCCACAATCCAGCAAAGTTCTTCAAATACTAACCGTTCGTCGTCGCCATGACATCCGCCATAAACCAACCCGGGAGCGCTTCCTACGTAGCACTGGTCAGCTTCGGACCACTCGACCACCTTAACGTACCGGGCGCTATCATTCATGTCATGGAGTCCTCAATGGCGGTTCTTACTGCACGTATTTGGTAGTTCTTTGCATCGTCATCAAGGTTACCGAAAATTGTAACAGGTCGAGGAACGTCAGGATGTACAAAGCTACGATGGTTGCCCCCTCCACCTCAATTAAAGAAGCCCGCCGTTCCAAGTCGAGTACCAATGCGCGAATCTTTGGCGGCAAGGCTAATTGACGTCTACCAGCAGGCTTACGGTCTTTAAACCAACCTTAACACAGAAAACAACCTTCAATCGCTGGTTTGTCGATAGAATATAGTGGTCAAGCTTAGAAAGGCCAATGCGGATCCACAGATCAAGGATTTCCAAGAAGTTGGCTGGGGAACCAGGATTCGAACCTGGGCTTACGGATCCAGAGTCCGTCGTCCTACCGCTAGACGATTCCCCATCGGGCATAACATTTTAGCAGACTGGACCGAGCTAGTCGAAGAATGAAATCAGCCCTCTCCCCCGGCCGCCGACTCCAGCACCTCCAGTGCTGCTCTAAGCCGATCCACACACCGGTCCCTTCCCAGGACCGCCATAGTATCGAACAGGGGTGGGGCAGCCATGCGGCCCGTAACCCCAACACGAAGGGCACCGAACAGCTGGCCTGTCTTGATGCCCAACGTCGGCGCCAAGGGTCTCAACGCCCCTTCCAGGGTCTCCACATCCCAGCTTCGCAACTCCGTCAGCACAGCAAGAGCCGATTTCAGTGCGGTAACGGCCCCCTTGTGGTCCATCTTCTTGGGCACCAAAGCCTGCGGGTCGTGAGACAGATCTTCCAGAAAGAAGAATTCTGCCAGTTCCGGTAACTCTTCCAAAGTCTTTGTCCGATCCTGCAGCAGCTCAAGAACTTGTCCTACGTAGTCCTGATCCAAGGGACGGGGGATGTCCTGCGGCAGACCGGACTCCAAGGACGGCAGGGCCACTTCCATAAATCGATCAGTGGACAATTCCCGCAGGTAGACGCCGTTCATCCAAGCCAGTTTTGTGATATCGAATATAGCCCCGCTTTTCCCCACCCGCTCCAAAGTGAAGTGTTTGACGAGCATCTCACGGGTGAAAAGCTCGGTGTGGTCGTCGAGGGCCCAGCCCATCAGGGCTAGATAGTTAACCATAACATCGGGCAAGAAACCCAGGTCTCGATAGTCGAGAAGTGCGGCGGCGCCGTGGCGTTTGCTCAGCTTGGACCGGTCGGGGCCGAGGATGATGGGCAAATGACCGTATTCGGGGGGAGTCATGCCGAGGGCCTCGTAGAGGAGCAGGTGCCGGGGTGTGCTCGAAAGCCACTCCTCCGCCCTCAGCACATGGGATATTGCCATCAGGTGGTCATCGACCACGTTGGCCATGTGGTAGGTCGGGAACCGGTCTGTCTTGATGAGCACGAAATCTCCGAGTTCGTCCGACTCGAAGGAGACCTGATCGCGTATGCGGTCGTTGAAAGATATGGTCCGGGCTTCGGGGACGCGGAACCTGACGACAGGAACGTCGGTGTCTCCCCCGGCCTTCGCCTGCTGCTCAGATACGTCCCGGCATCGACCATCGTAGCGCGGGTTCTGTTTATGCTTAGACTGCTCGCCCCGCACGGCTTTCAGGCGCTCCGCCGAGCAGTAGCAATGGTAAGCTGCACCACTGTCAAGCAGCTGTCGTGCGTAGCGGTCGTAGATCTCCAACCTCTCGGACTGCAGGTAGGGGCCGAACTCGCCTCCGACCTCGGGACCCTCGTCCCAATCCAGGTCAAGCCATCTGAGGCTTTCCAGTATGGCCTCGATGGCACCGGTCTGGGTCCGGGCCTGGTCGGTGTCTTCGATCCGAACGATTAACCGACCGCCGTTATGCCGCGCAAACAGCCAGTTGAACAGGGCGGTGCGAATATTGCCGACGTGGGGGACACCCGTGGGGCTAGGAGCGTATCTAACTCTAACTTTTCTGTTTTGCATCATCAGGCGTCAATTTTAGCATCCCGTGTCGCTCAACGAATTCAGAAAGCCTGCAAGCTCCCCCGGCAACTGCGAATTCACTTCGATTTCATCCTTCGATACGGGATGCCGAAACCTGAGATAGGCCGCGTGGAGAAAGTGCCTTGCCAGGCAGTTGTTTCGCCTCCCGTACACGCTGTCTCCGACCACCGGATACCCTATTGCCGCCATATGCACCCTCACCTGGTGTGTCCGTCCCGTCTTCGGGGTGACCCTTAGAAGCGTATATCCACCGAATATCCTGACGGTCTCGTACCTAGTCACTGACTCCCGGCCATCCTGTACGACTGCCATTTCCTTCCGGCGTTTAATATGCCTCCCGATGGGGGCCTCGATCACACCTTCCGGGGGCACAACCAAGCCCTCGACCAATGCCATGTACATCTTGGAGACCGTTCTCTGCTTGAACTGTGCCGAAAGGTCTCGATGAGCATCAGCGGACTTGGCGACTATAAGCAGACCGGAGGTATCCATGTCGAGCCGGTGCACTATCCCAGGTCTGGACGGATCACCCACCTCGGCCAAGTCGGGCAGATAGGCAAGCAGAGCGTTGGACAGGGTCCCGCCCCCGTGCCCGGGGCCCGGATGGGTCGGCACTCCGGCGGGCTTATCTACCACCAACACCTCGGTGTCTTCGTAGACGATGGCCAAATCGAAGGGTCGGGGTTCTGGAATTCCGGGTTGTTCGGCCTGCGGATCCATCACCACCACGTCCGACGCCTTCAACCTGTACCCTGCACGGACTGCCCGACCGTTCACTCGCACTCTTCCTTCGCCAATCATCTTTTGGATGAAAGAGCGGGATAGATCCGGGCATAGGTCGGCAAGGTGCTTGTCGAGCCTAGCGTCCGGCTTGGCAGGAAGGGGGCGGTCCTCCGGCCTCGGGTCAGGGAGGGGCGCCGTCACTGGCTTTATCCTTTGAGTCCTTGCCGAAGAGCAGGACCACGGCGAGGGCCACAAACCCGATAGTTATTGAAGAGTCGGCGACATTGAACACGGGCCAGAACCGGAAGTCCACGAAGTCGACCACGTACCCGTAGGCTATTCTGTCTATCAAGTTCCCGATGGCCCCACCTAACTGCATGGTCAAACTAATTGCCAACAGCTTGCTTGTTCCCCCGCTCCTGAAGAAGACGAAGGCTATGACCACCACTCCGATGACCGCCGCTATGGTGAGGGCAAAGGTCTGATTAGGGAAAAGTCCGAAGGCGCTGCCCGTATTCTGGACGTAGGTCAGACGCACGGGGGTGTCCGCCGGAATGGACTCCCCTACGCTCATCAGGTTTTTCACAAGGGCCTTCGTGGCCTGGTCCATCCCGAGAATCGACAGCCACAATGCAAGGAGATACAGGTTGCGTCGCTCTCTGAATATCTCTGCAAGACGTGCCTTCATAGGTAATTCCCGGACTTCACGATTTTACCACGGCGGCCCCGAGGCCAATAGATGAACACCGGCGTCTAGAAGCTAACCATCTTTCCAGACACATATGGTCAAGATAGTTTCGCAAAGTCCGTTCTTAGAGTTTTTGCCCCGCGCGGGCAGTCCCAGCAGTTGGCAGCCTGAAGCTCAAGGAGATTAGCTTGAAAAAACTCGAGACTCTTGCTATGCTCAAGCCTCGCGTGGGAGGTGATCCTGTACGCAAAGGGTGCAAAGGGCTTTGCAGTTACATTGTGGGTATTAGCTACCCAAGTGTAGGCGGAGCCTTAGAGATACAGGGACAGTAGGCCGGTCGTTTCATTAGGTGAAAAGGCCGCCGAACCATGGCCACATTTCCGGCAGAACATTTGCATGTGCTGCTGGCATTTTTTCTACCGCCAAGACCCCATTAAGGAAGAAAGGAAGAGAAGAACAAAGTGCCTTTGAAAGGTGTCATCCTAGCCGCTGGGGACGGTGGACGTTTACTGCCTATAACGTTGAAAACACCGAAGGTGTTATTGGAGGTAGCGGGCCGTCCCATTATCCAATATCCCCTAGAAGCACTACATGCTTCCGGCGTCGACAATATCGCAGTTGTGGTGGGATATAAATCTGAAGCGATAATAGATCATCTAGAACGTGGTAGTAGCGAAGTCCCTACACCAACTTTTGTCATGAACCCCTATTATCAGGGTGAAAACGCCCTATCGCTATGGGCAGCAAGAGAGTTTGTGGGGGACGACCCCTTCATTCTCTGCATGGGTGACCATATCATCCACCCTGGGGTCATCTCTCGACTATTAAATGTCCCATTAGGCACTTGTGTTCTGGGAGTCGATTCAGCAGCTCAGTACTCTTTCCAGATAAACGACGCTACTTTCGTATTCACGAATCCGTCGGGTAACGTTGTAGAAATCGGCAAGGACCTGAAGACCTGGAACGCCATAGACATGGGTGTTTTCATGCTCAACGACCAAGTCTTCGATTCGATCGATTATCTGCGGCATATCCATGGACTGGGTGTACAGCTAAGCCACGTAGTAAGATTGGCGACCGACACAAGCAACCCCTTCGCTACGTGCGACATGTCCGGTCTGTTCTGGGGCGACGTCGACACCCGGGACGATTACGAACTGATCAACCGTGTTATTAGCCGCGGCGATGGGCTGGACCTATAACGCTTCCCGCTTTCCCGTACCTGCATCATCACCTCTCCGGGTCCACTGCGACGCCTATTCAGCACGCCCGGAGACTGTATTCCGACCGCCGATGACCGCGCCTGGGTTGTATGCAAGGAGAGGATAGAACATTGACAACGCTCGCCGAGCTGGGAGAGGCCGCTTACGATAAGACGATCAAGTCCCCGGAACCGATGGATCCCGCTGTGGCCGCAGAACGCCTGAGGGACGTCAAACGAATCTTCGATCAGATGGGAATAGTGTTCTTCCTAGGATCTGGAACATGCCTCGGCGCTATCCGGGAGAACCGGTTCATCCCATGGGACGATGAAATGGATACGGCCTCCATCATCGGGCTTCACGGCCTGACCGAGGAGACCATCGACCAGGGCATCGCAGCCTTCACTGATAACGGGTACTACGTGCACGTCGGACGCAGCCCGCTTTATGTCGGATTATCCATGGTGAAGTCGGGAATCCGGGTGGACTGGACCTGCCACCGGATCATTGGCGACAACATCTGCCAGTATCCCGCCGTCAACACTCCCTTGAAGCTATTTACTCATTTGAAAGAGATCTCTTTCATCGGGGAGAAATTCCTAGTTCCTAATCCGCCCGAAGAATACCTTCGCATAAAGTATGGTCGGGACTGGAAAGTCCCAAAGGGGCCCGGGTTTGAGAAGGACGTTGTGGAGAAAATCCCGGACGGCGACCTGCTCAGCCGCCTCCGTAGGATTGATCAGTTCCTGGCCAAGCACGTCCTCCCCTGGCGTGCAGGCGGAATAAGAGTATTCAACCGCGAGGGCAAACCGGTCCATGGCGCGGAGGTCGTAGTTGCGGGAGTGGACCGCTCCAAGACCAACAAGGAAGGATATGCGAAGCTCTACGTGCCCAATGAGTACTACTATGCAGTGACCGTCAAGTATGACGATCACGAAGAGATACTCTACGAAGAGGTGCTGGTTCCGCGTGTAACGTACGTCTACAAACCGGGCCCCGACCCCAGCACGATTAAGCACTATAAGGCCGGAGTGCGGGCTATGGCCCTGACTCGGGAGTAAGCCCGCCAAATCAGGGAGCCCACCATTAGAGCTTGGGTCACACATCGGCCTACACCGTATTCACTCTCGTACTATCATACCCCACGGAAATTGAAACGCAGAATCGCAATGCCGAGCCGAGCCAGTCTATTCGTTATAGCCAGGACCACTCCACTCTCCATGCACGCTCATGAGGTTTTTCACTAGGGCCTTCGTGGCCTGGTCCATCCCGAGAATCGACAGCCACAATGCAAGGAGATACAGGTTGCGTCGCTCTCTGAATATCCCTGCAAGACGTGCCTTCATAGGTAATTCCCGGACTTCCAAATCTTAACACGGAGGATTGTAAGCGCTTGCTATTTCTTCCCGTCTCCACCCAGGGAAGTAAGGTCAAATGCCTTTAAGAAAAACTCTCCAGAGGCATCCGCCATTTCGTCCGCTTTGCGCGTCCAGAAATGGTCCTCGCCATCGATGATGAGGTGCTCTTCTTCCAGGGTGCCGGCCCTTAGCCTCTCCGCCGGCAAGAAAGCGTCTGAGTCACCGCAGACCACGAGTTTCGGGCCGGGGGTGATGTTCCAGCGCCTGCCAGTAATGCTGGAAACTACGGGAGACACAGCCAAAACGGGCCTTCGGGCACTGCTTTCGACGGCCAGCCGCATTACTATCTCCGCCCCGAAAGAATAGCCGGCCAAGCCGATCTTGCCAGGGTCTATGCCTTCTTCCTTGCCGAGAAACGATACGGCGGCCTTCAGATCGTCAAGCTCGCCCCGGCCATCATCGTACCTACCCTCGCTGCGGCCTACGCCCCGAAAGTTAAATCTAAGACTCGGAATGCCCAGCCCAGCAAGTCTATCCGTTATCGCCAAAACTACTCCGCTCTCCATGTCGCCTCCGTGCAGCGGGTGAGGATGGGCTATGGCCACGGCAGCGCGATGCTCCGCCTTACCTTCCGACGAACTGGTAAGGACTCCTTCTATCTTCAATGTTCCAGAGGCAAACGTAACGCTTTTGCTTTTCAACTTGTATTCTCCGTTCTATCCGATATATCCAATTTAAGGGCAGGGGGAGGACATGATATGGCCTG
Organism: Dehalococcoidia bacterium; assembly: GCA_965222055.1. Classification (GTDB taxonomy): domain Bacteria; phylum Chloroflexota; class Dehalococcoidia; order Plut-88900; family Plut-88900; genus Plut-88900. The sequence continues at coordinate 636,615 of CBDCTF010000007.1, read as the reverse complement.
CACTGGTAAGCCTCAACACTCGATGCTAGAATGGGCCATCTCCAGCGGAGGCCCACCCCTATGAAAATCGTCGATCTTCGGAGCGACACGGTAACACAGCCCACCCCGGAAATGCGGGAAGCGATAGCGAACTCCAGCCTTGGGGACGACGTTTTCGGGGAGGACCCGACCGTCAACCGGCTGGAGGCCATGGCCGCCGAGCGGCTCGGCAAAGAGGCCGCCGTACTAGTGTCCAGCGGGACTCAAGGCAACCTCACTGCCATTCTGTCCCACTGCCAACGTGGAGACGAAGTCATCCTCGGGAACAAGTCGCACAGCTATCTTTACGAGGCCGGAGGGGTCTCGGCTTTCGGGGGCGTCCACGTCTTCTCTATTCCCACTACCGAGCGCGGCGGGCTAGATCCGGTCGACATTGAGGATGCCATCCGTCCCGAGAACCAGCATTTCCCTCACACGGCATTAGTCTGCATGGAGAACACTCACAACTTATCGGGGGGGACGGCGCTTGGGCCGGGTGAAATCGGGCCCGCCGCCAAGGTTGCCCAGAGCCACGATATCCCACTACATCTGGACGGAGCACGGCTTTTCAACGCCTCCGTGGCTCTAGGGGTGGACGTGCAGGAACTCACTGACTCCTTTGATACGGTCACCTTCTGCCTCTCCAAGGGACTGTCGTGTCCCGTGGGGTCGCTCCTGTGCGGCTCGGAGGAGTTTATTCACAAGGCCCGCAAGATTCGCAAAGCTCTGGGCGGAGGCATGAGGCAGGCCGGCATCATAGCCGCGGCGGGAATCGTTGCCCTGGAAACGATGATAGACAGACTGGCGGAAGACCATTCCAACGCCCGGGCCATCGCTGAGGGGCTCGCCGAAATTCCGGGCCTCAGCCTCGACCTCGAGCGGGTGCAGACCAACATGATCATGGTGGACGTTGAAAAGGAGTTTCCCAACGAGGGAGTTACCGCGGCCCTGGGAGAGCACGGCGTAATGGCCCTGGACCGCGGTGGCGGCAAGCTCCGGCTAGTGACCCACTACGGCATCGATGAGGCCGACGTCGGCCAGACCGTCGAAGCGTTCCGGGCGGTGATGAACTAGCCATGGTTAACCTTGGAATAATGCTAGAGGGTCAGGAAGACCTGACCTGGGAAAAGTGGCACGACTTTGCAGACCGAACCGAGGGCTTGGGCTTCGAGTCGCTGTGGCGCTCGGACCACCTTCACCCCCTGGTTCTAGGGCCTGACAAGGAAGTCCTGGAAGCCTGGATATCCTTCGCTACTCTCGCTGCCAGGACCGAGCGCATACGCTTCGGGGCGATGGTTACGCCTATGACGTTCCGGCATCCGAGCGTTCTCGCAAAGATGGCGGCATCTATCGACGTACTCTCCAAGGGGAGGCTGGAGATGGGGCTGGGGGCGGGGTGGTGTGTGCCGGAGCACACCGCATTCGGCATCCCGTTCTATGACTGGAAAACGCGCTACGGAATGCTCGAAGAGGGGCTGGAGGCAATCAAGGCCCTGTGGACAGAAGACAACGTTACCTTCAAGGGACAGCACTACACCCTCGAAGGGGCTACGTCTTACCCCAAGCCCTATCAGTCGCCCCACCCACCCTTCGTGATAGGTGGAAACGGGGAGAAGCGCACCCTCCCAATAACGGCAAAGTACGCCCAGGAGTGGAATGGCATAAGCCTCACCGTGGAGGGGTTTGTTGCGAAGCGAGCCTTGCTGCACAGGCTGTGCCGGGAGATAAATCGGGACCCGGACGAGATATCGATATCTCTGACCGGAACAGCGATTATCGGGCGAGACGACCAGGACTACGCGCGACGACTGGCCCGGGTTGCCAACATCCTTGGTCAGGAGAAGGGCGTCGCCGACGCTACTCCAGATGAGTTGATGGACAAAGGTTGGATAGTCGGGACGCCGGACCAAGTGGTGGAGCGGATCCTGGCTTACTCCGAGGCGGGCGCATCCCGGGTAATATTCCAGCTTTACGACTACGAAGACACGGAATTGCTGGACGTTATCGCCGAAAAGGTGCAACCTCGCGTATCGTAGGTCCCTGAGCAAGAAGGGTCATTTGCCGGGGCGGGGTGGGGGGCGCCTTTCCTTGATTCTCTTCTCTATCTCCAACTCAAAGCCCTGGCCCGACGGCTCATAGTAGATGCACCCCGAAAGCTCCTCCGGCAAGTGCTTCTGCTCCACGTAGTTCCCATCGTAGTCATGGGCGTACTTGTAGCCTTTGCCGTACCCCGAGGCGCGCATCAGTCCAGTGGGCGCGTTCCTCAGGTGCAGCGGCACGGGGAGGTGATGAGTCTTCTCGACGTCTTCCTTGGCCTTGAGATAGGCCGCGTATGCCGAGTTGCTCTTGGGCGCCGTGGCGAGATATACGGCGGCCTCGGCCATTGGGATGAATCCCTCGGGCATCCCTACGAAGTGAACGGCCTGCTGTGCTGCAACTGCCACCATGAGAGCCTGTGGGTCCGCAAGGCCCACGTCCTCCGCCGCCAATATCACCATCCTCCGCACTATGAACAGCGGGTCTTCTCCAGCCTCGATCATGCGCGACATCCAGTAGAGGGCCGCATCCGGGTCCGAGCCTCGCAAGGACTTTATGAAGGCCGAAATGATGTCGTAGCGCTGGTCTCCGCTCTTGTCGTACCGAGGCGTACGGCGCTGCAAGGCGTCTTCTATCGCCTCGACAGTGATGACATGGGTCCCGGATGCTGAGGCGACAGAGGCTGCAAGTTCCAGCGTGTTGAGGGCTATGCGGGCGTCGTTGCCGCTCAGATCCACCAGGCGGTCAAGGGCCTCCGGCTCCAGGGACACGTCCTCTCGACCGAGTCCCTTTTCCGGGTCTGTCAGCGCCCGCTCGACGATGGTCCTGATCTGCGCTTCTTCAAGGGGCTTTAGCGTGAAGACCCGGCAGCGGGAGAGAAGGGGCGCTATAACCTCGAAGGAGGGGTTTTCGGTGGTGGCGCCAATTAGAGTGATGGTCCCATCTTCCACATGAGGCAAGACCACGTCCTGCTGCGCCTTGTTGAAGCGGTGAATCTCGTCGATAAACAGTATGGTGTTGCGGCGATACATGCCACGGATGTCTTTGGCTTCCTTGATCACCTGTCTTAGCTCGGCGACCCCTGAGGCCACGGCGCTGACCTGTTTGAAGCTGGCCTTGGTCTGGGAGGCGATGATGCGGGCGAGGGTGGTCTTTCCGCTGCCGGGTGGGCCCCAGAGAACCATCGAAGGGAGGCGGTCCGCCTCAATGCTGGTTCTAAGGGCCCTTCCCTTGCCGATCAGGTGTTCTTGGCCAACGTACTCGTCGAAGTTGAGGGGGCGCATGCGTGCGGCCAAGGGCGCGTCCTGTCTCAGCTGAGCCTCCGTCGAGACTTCGAAGAGGTCTTTGCGCCGCTCTGCCATATATCCCTTTCTCTAATCCTTCAGCGAGCCATCGTTACCACCGTGACGCCCCAACCGCCCTCCTCAAGAGCCGCGCCCCGGAAGGAGCTTACCAGCTGATGTCCGGCAACCCACTCGAGGACTGCGCTGCGTATCCTCCCCTGACCCTTGCCGTGCACTATCCGGACCTGGTGCAGGCCCGACAGGAAAGCCGTATCAAGGTATTTATCCAGCTTTATCAGAGCCTCCTCCACCCTCATATGCCGAAGGTGCACCTCCAAGGGAGGAGGGTCCAGTGTCCCGACCAGGAAGGCCGAGCCACCACACACACCGCACTCGGCGTGTCTTTCTCCCCACCCCACACCTTCCACGCGGGAAGCGCGGCAGGAGAGGCACCGGTAGGTCTCAGTCTGTCTCACGACGAGGGTTGGACAACTACGCGGGGCCCGCGTCCAGGGCCCCGATTACTGCGTCTTTCAGGGCAGCTTCCTGCCCTGGGAGAACGGTGCGAGGGTCCAGGAGCAGGGTGTCGTCATCAATGCGGCCTATGACGGGAACGGCGCTAGTGCGGAGAGACTTGGCGAGGGAGTCAACTGTGACACCTTTCGGGGGGCGCACCTGCAAGGCCCAGGTTGGAAGGGTGTCGCCGGGGAGACTGCCTCCGCCTATGGCCGACGTAGTTTCAACAACGTTCACGCCACGCCCGATCCCATTTTGCCATGCCAGCGCCCTCAGCTTGATGGTGTCCAGGGGCATCGATATCATGCGCCAGACGGGCACTTTATCCAGATGCTCTTCCTTAAGGTAGTGGAGCAGGGTGGCGGTCAGGGCTGCCATGGTCATCTTGTCGATGCGAGCGGCCCGTGCCAAGGGGTGGCGGGCCAGCTCGGAGACGAGGTCCCGGCGTCCTACGATAATGCCCGCCTGTGGCCCTCCAAGCAGCTTGTCTCCCGAAAAGGCCACCAGGTCCACCCCGGCAGCGATGCTGTCCTGGGGTCTCGGCTCATCTGACAGCCCGAAGTCTCGGGTGTCCACGAGGCAACCGCTACCGATGTCGTGGACCACTGATATCCCCGCATCTCGGCCCAATGCTGCCAGCTCGCCCGTATCGGGGGCTTCCGTGAAGCCGATAACCTTGAAGTTGCTGGTGTGAACTTTCAGGAACAGGGCGGTGTTTTCGGTAATGGCGTTGCGGTAGTCGGAGAGATATGTGCGGTTAGTGGTGCCGACCTCCACCAGCCTAGCCCCGCTCGCACTCAATATCTCGGGGACGCGGACGCCGCCGCCAATCTCTACGGCCTCGCCCCGGCTCACGATGACATCCCGACCCAAGGCGAGAACGCTCAGGATAAGGTGTAGGGCCGCAGCGTTGTTGTTGACCGCCAGTGCGGACTCGGCGCCGGTGAGACGGCTAATGAGGGACTTGAGGGTCGCGTCCCGGCCACCCCGCTCTCCCTTCTCCAGGTCGACCTCCAGGTCGGAGTAGCCGGCACCCGCTTCCATCGCCGCTTTTGCTGCCTCCTCGCTGAGCGGGGCCCGGCCGAGGTTGGTGTGTATCACCACTCCCGTGCCATTGATTACTCTCCCCGGCGAGGGTCTCCACAGGCTATTGGCCTTCTGCCCAATCTCCTGTGCAAGCTCTTCAACGGAGGGCACGGGGCCTCCGTTCGATATGCCCTGGCGTGCCGCCTGCAACGAGTCTCGGGCCAAGGTGACAAGGGCGCCGTGGGAGTAGGTCTCCGCCAAGGCTCTCGACTCTTCAGTTGCGAGGAGTCTGTCGACGCTGGGGAGGTCCCGAAATTTGTTCTCAATTGTAGTCACGGAAGTTGCTCCACACGGCGATTTTAGCACGTTGGGTTTGCGGGGCTCAGATTGCCTATCGACGACCCTTGATAGAAGGTTCCCGCGCCAACTCTCTACGGATGGTCGTTACCCAGTCTCCGTCGAAACCCAAGGCTTGGACAACTGCATCGTCGATCTGGTGGCGCACGGGGTCTTCGTGGATATTGGGGAAGGGCTGCAGGGGTTCGTTCTGCAGCCAGTCAAACCAACCAACAAGCAGGTTAAGTTCATTTTCGCCCAAGGCAGTGAAGTCGGGGATGGGGAGAGAGCGTAGGGTGTCCAGTGAGAACGACGGGTATGAAGGCTTCCGGTTGTCCCGTGCACCCAGCAATGATAGCAACCCTGGGGTGGAGTTTAGATACAAGCAGATGGCTTTAGCTAAGGTAGGATCATGAGGCCGACATGGCGTCCAAATCGACCCGACCGCCTGTTCTCCTAGTATTACGGCAGCCACCCTCGCCAAAGGTAGCCAGAGACGGTGGGGTAATAAGAGTTCACTGCGTTGCTCCCAATAATTGTCGGCCCTGTGGCGTAGGGAAGGTTTTGGCTCGATGTAGACATCTGATTCTGCTCGCATTGACTGTGTTATACCACTCTTGTGGTACCAGAGCGCTCGGCGAGCAGATTGAGTGGGCATCTCTGAGCGAGTGTAGGCATCTCGGATGCGTTGGCCTGCCGGGCCAACCTTAGCTAAAGCTTGCAAGGTCACGCTTGGCACTGAGCCTAGACTTGTCTCGTTGAGCGTCCGGTAGGCTTCCACAAGGAAAGGGGACAGGAAATTGACAGCCAACCAGTCGCCGCGCTGAATCCGTGCCGAGTCCACCCGCTGGAATGTGAAATCATGCGAGCTCTGACTGCCACTCCCAGCCGCACGCTCAATCCTTGCAGCCGTGTCCAGAGCGTCGACTGCTGATGCTGGGTTCCGGGCGAGGTTGATGACTCGGGTGAGGGGCTTGGGTTTATCCTCGTTCCACCTCCGGCAGACCAAAAGAACCTCTCCGATGCTGGTGCTCTCCGAGAAGAAAATCCGACGGGGGTCATGGGAGCTCACGATAGTGTCTATGTGGAACCGCTTCGCCAGATACTCGCGAGTTTTGGATGCGGCTGGATTTGTAGCCATGACTGTTGGCAACACCACAGCAACGGTTCCGCTATCTTCGCGAAGCATTTTGTCCGAAAGCACCATGAAGGCATTTGCAGACCCTGAAAGGCGCGCTGCTTCTCTGTAGGGTTGTCCTCGCAAAATCTCTTTCTCGCGTTGTTTGATCGCCAGTTCATGGGCAGGGGTAAACTGGTCGTGACGAAGGCTGTCGCGCGTGAAAGGCGGGTTCATAATAACCAGGTCCATCCTAGGGGGGAGTTTGCCTGTATCCAGTCCGTCATCCACCTGTTGCGTTAGAGACGGCCAGTCAGCCAGCCGTGCCTGCCCGGTGATAAAGTCCAAAGAGCCGAGATAAGGTTGGCCTCCGAACACTCCCAGCAAGGCCCGATGAATATTCATGCGGGAGAAAGAAGTCTTGGGGGACAACATGCCTATAGTGCTGGCTGCCATATGAGTGGCAGTCAAATTTACGTCGTATCCCCAAAGTACGTCCTCCACTAGAATCAGACCGAGGGCCTGGTCATCTTCCGGGTCGCTTCGCCCGGAGGCGTTGCGTAAGTCACGGATACGCTCGGAGGCAGCCATGAGTAGAGTGCCGGTCCCGCAAGCTGGGTCGCAGATGCGAAGAGCAGCTACGGCATTGGGGTCGGACCAATCGGCGTCTTCCTCACGCAATGCTAGAGCCGCCAACAAAACCGCAGCAGCAGTAGACGTGTAGAACGAACCGTCATACCGCGCTGTATCAAGCACTCTGTGGAATATTCGGCCCAGCAAGTCATGGCGAAGACCTGCTACCAATTCAGAAATTTGAGCCACTACCCTGGCCAAATTGCGTACGCCTTGGGCCGTATCCAAGTCAATAGACAAAGCATCTAGAGCCGCCCGTCCCGTCTCGAAAACAGGGCGGTAGTCCACTGCCAAGATTCCCAACCAAGCTTCTCGGAAGGCATCAATCGGTGCAGGTTGAGCGGCACATTCACCAGTGGTGGCCGGAGGCCAAGAGCCCTCGTAACCGGAGGGTGGGTCTGGTGGAAGATGCTCTTGAACTCTCTGGTGAAACAGCATCGCCGTGGCTACAACAAGCATTCCCCGTTTAGCAGCAACAGAGTACCGGTCATTCTGGTCTTCGCCTTTTGCTCTGGTGGGCGGAAGGTCAAGAGCTTGGGCCAAAGCACGACGCACCGGTGCTTTCAACCGTTGGACCATTGCATCCAGGCTGTCTGAGAGCACTTGAGCTGCCAAGTCTGCGCCATTCAAGGAGTTGGGCGCCTGCTGAACAGCACGAGCAAGCTGCTCCGCTCCACCTTCAGACCAACCCCGGACCGGTTCTCCAGCTTTCAGGCGGAGTGTCCAGGTAAGAGTTGCATCGGCGAGGTTGGTTTCTGTGACGCTTTCCGGATAGCAGACGGCAAAGACTACCGTGGTTAAACCTTGCCGGAGGCGGGCGTCGGCGTCCTTTATCGCCTGCGTCTTGCGATGGAATCCCGTTTCCGCTTCCAGGACGACACGCAAGCCTTCGACATTCGCAACAACGTCCATCTTCTTTCGCGCTGCCCTCTGCTCAAAGTCCGCGGGCACTCCACGCTCAGTTAGGAGTCGGGCCAATGCCCGGTTCGTAAATTCTTCGTCCTTTTTCACTAGTACAACCTTGCTAAATTTAAGGCTTCAGTATAGCTTTCGCAAGTGCGTCTTCTCAAGGACGCAATTGCACAAGACTCAAACCTCTAAAATGTCAGCGAAGGCTGGTACAATCGGCGTAGGCTAGGCTATGGTCGATGGATGTACGGAGGAAGGAGTGGACGACATGGCGGACTACATGGTTATCTCGGCTGATTCCCACGCCAACGAGCCGGTGGAGCTATACGAACGTCTCCCTGAGGAGTACCGGGCCCTGGCACCGCGGGAGATCATTAAGGACGGGCATCGCTACCTGAGGATAGAGGGGGCCGGGGATATGCCCCTCGACGCTCCGAATCCCCTCTCGGAAGAGGACATGCGCAGGTTCTTCCGGGATGCAGAGAAGGGCCAGGAGCTTATCGCCAGCAACCCAAGTGACCTGGCAGGCGGGATCGACATCCCGGTCAGGTTGTCGGACCTGGAAGATGACGGAGTTTCGGGAGAGGTGATTTACCCGCAGGGCATCTTCAAGTCTTTCGCCTCCCCGGACGCCGGTTACCAGCGAGCGCTTACCAGCCTATACAATGACTGGTACCACGATATCTTCGGGGAGCATCCGGACAGGTTCGTGACGTCAGCGCTGCTGCCGATGATCGACATTCAGTCGGCTGTAGAGGAGGCGAAGCGGGTGGCGGGGCTCGGAGGGAGGTCGTTTTCCGTGCCCATCAGCATGCCGACGCTTCCTTACAATTTCCCGGAATATGACCCGTTCTGGGACATCGCGGAGAGTACCGAGACACCCGTGGCGTTTCACGTTTTTACAGTGGACCCGACGGGCCAACCTCCATCGGGGCCACACCGGGGCGGCCCGGGACAGGACCTAGCCAGCGAGATAGTAGATATGGCGCACGCGATGAACCCGCTTACCTTGCTGGTGGCCTCGGGGGCGTTGGAGCGGCACCCGGGCCTGAAGTTCGTGCTGGTGGAGGGCGGGGTGGGGTGGCTTGCATGGGTGCTCCAGACCATGGACGAGATGCAGATAAAGCGTCACATGTGGGCCGAGCCCAAGCTCAACATGAAGCCCAGCGAGTACTTTCATCGGCAGGGATACGCCACCTTCGGGGACGACCAGGTGGGGCTAATGACTCGGTACGTCATTGGCGTCGAAAGCCTGATGTGGGGCAGCGACTACCCGCATGACGAAGGCACCTTCCCTCACTCCCGAGAGGTGATAGAGCGTACGTTCGAAGGAATACCGGAGGATGAGAAGCTTAAGATAGTCGGCGAGAATGCGGCCAAGCTGTACGGGTTTTCCAGTAACTAGAGACCCAGGTATTTGGGAGGCGAAATGTCGGATTACAAGGTCATCTCGGCGGACTCACATTGCAATGAACCGGCGGAGATATATGAGAGGCTCCCGGTCGAATATAGGGCGAGGGCGCCCCACGAGGAGACCATAGACGGCGAGAGATTTATGGTCTTCGAGGGGCAGACACCGATGCCGGTCATTGCTCCCAACCCGTTGAATGAAGACGACATGCAGAGGTACTGGCGGGACGGGGAGGACCTAGGGCGTCAACAACATAGGGCAGGGGGAGTCGACATCCCTCTGCGCCTGGCAGACCTGGAAAAAGACGGTGTCAGCGCCGAGGTGATCTACCCGCAGGCCGTTTTCAAGACTTTCGCATCCCCGGACCCGGGGTACCAGCTAGCCCTGTCGGGGTTGTACAACGACTGGCACCACGAAATATTCGGCGCCAGACAGGATGTCTTCGCCATAACGGCTGAGATTCCCATGCTAAACGTCGAGGATGCAATTGGCGAGGCGAAGCGGGTGGCGAAGATGGGATACAAGAGCCTGTCGCTGCCGTGTGCGATGCCGACCAAACCGTACAATCACCCGGACTACGAGCCGTTTTGGGATGCTGCCGAAGAGCTGAACATCCCGTTGGCTTTTCACGTATTCACCACGGGGCCCGACCCGGCAGCCGCTGCGGCAGCGAACGAATACGAAAGGGCCACGGGCGTGGGGGAGGACCACCTCGGGAGCATAACCGGGATGGCGGCGGCCATGGGGCCTACGATCATGCTAATAGCTTCCAACACGCTGGGGCGTCATCCGAACATGAAATTCGTGCTGGTGGAGTCGGGGGTGGGGTGGCTGGCGTGGGTGCTTCAATGCCTGGATGAACTGCATGCCAAGCGGCACATGTGGGCGGTCCCTCACCTTGAGCTGCCGCCCAGCGAATACTTCAAGCGACAGGGATACGCCACGTTCGGGGACGACCTGGCGGGTCTGTTAACCCGTTCGATTACCGGGTCGGACTGCCTGATGTGGGGCAGCGACTATCCCCACGACGAGGGAACTTTCCCACACTCTCAGGAAGTGATCGACCGCATCTTCAAGGACATACCGGAGGATGAAAAGCGGAAGATCGTCGGGGGAAATGCGGCCAGACTGTATGGCTTTTCCATATCTTGACTAGTCTCACTTCCCAACCGTAAGGTAGCCTCAGTCCACGGCATCTTGAAAGGCGTATTTACATGCAGACACCGGAGCAGATAGAAGAGTTTCTGAATAAGGTGCAGGTCGGTGTGCTTTCGACAGTGGACACCCGGGGCAACCCTCACGCGGTTCCGATGTGGTGCCTCTACGAGGACGGCGAGTTCGTGATGAGCACGGGTCTGGGGTCCCAGAAACACAAGAACATCCAGAACAACGAGAACGTAATGCTGGTGTTCGATCAGCGGGAGACTCCCTACTACGCCGTGATGGTGAGGGGCATCGCCCGCCTGGAGACGGTACGTTCGTTAGAGCCTATTCAGCGCATTGCCCGGGCGTACCTGGGAGACGAGAGAGCAAACAAATATCTGGCTGGGCGCCCAGTTGATGCAGAGTCAGCGACGATACGCGTCACGCCTACAAAGTTCATCGAGTACCACGGTCTGAGTGGGAGATAAGGCTCTAGGCTCGGACAATCGGTAGCCGGGAGGCTGTAAATGGACCTGGTCTTCCTAGGCGGTAACGTCATAACTATGACCCCGTCGGACAAGCGCGCGGAAGCGGTCTCGGTTCGGGATGGGAAGATAGCGGCGGTCGGGGCCAGCGCGGAGATATCGGCAATGGTGTCGGAGGGGACGGAGGTCGTGCCTCTTGCCGGGCGCACACTGATCCCGGGCTTTGTCGATCCTCACAACCATTTCTCGGCCACGGTGTTCGACCCGGTAGCTGTGGATTGCTGGACGCCACCACATGAAAGCATCGCCGGTATAAAGGATGCGATAGCCCGGGCGGCGAGCGCGGCTCTCCCGGGGCAGTGGATCTGGGGGTGGGGGTTCGATGGGAACTACGTACGGGAGGGTCGGAACCTGACGCGTCGGGACCTAGATGATGCGGCACCGGACAACCCGGTCTGCATCATGGACGGGTCTCATCACAGCTGCTATGCGAACTCACTAGCCATGCAGTTGGGGGGGATAGACTCAAGTACTCCCGACCCGCGTGGAGGTCAAATCCTGAAGGATGACCAGGGAGAACCGTCCGGGGAGCTTTGGGAAAGGGCAATGGACCCCGTACACTCGCTGTGCCTGAAGGCGCACGTGGACCACTATGGCGACGGGGCTGCGGACTTCGTCTATCGAAACTCCATGAAGCACTTGGCGGTGGGGATTACATCAGTCGGGGAGGCGTTGGTAACTCCCGACGCGGCTCGGCTGTACAAGATGGCGGATGACCAGGGAAAGATCCCAATTGCACTCAGGCAGCAGCTTGGAGGGTTAACGTTCTTCAGAGCCCCAGAGGAAGCTTCGCGGGGCGAACTCGGAATAGAGGATACGTCGGACCGGTTGCGGGGCGGGACGCTGAAGATGTTCATGGACCCGGTGTTCCCCGACGCGGCTAATTTCAAGTGCCACGATAATGGGGAGATCGAGCGGGTCGGGGCACGGTACTACACGCAGGAAGAGGCAGACGAGCTTGTATTATCGGCTCACAAGCTAGGGATGCAGGTGATCATCCATTGTCTCGGGCCTTGGGCGATCGAGCAAGCGCTCAACTCCTTCGAGCGGGCCTTGCGGGAGAAGCCTGTATCGGACCCCCGGTTCCGGATCGAGCACTTCACGATGCCGACCCGAGAGCAGATAGAGAAGGCGCGTTCGCTGGACGTGATAGCCTCTGTGCAGCCGCCGTTCATTTACACGTGGGCGGACCGGCAGGAGGTGCGAGCACGAGAGTTGGGACGAACTTTCGGGATAGAGGCGTTTCGGAGCATGATCGATGCGGGCTTGACGGTGGCAGCGGGCTCCGACAACCCGTGTGCGCCGCTGGATCCGTTAATCGGGATCCGGGCCGCGGTGAATCGGGTGGCGCGAAGGACCGGGGAGCCCGTGTCCCCCGAGGAGGCAGTGACTCCGATGGAGGCGCTGAGGATGTACACCATCAACTCTGCCGTGGCCTTGAGGAGGGAGACGGAGGTGGGATCGATAGAGGTTGGAAAACGGGCAGACCTGGTTGTACTGGGGCATGACCCGACGCGAGCGAATCCCGATTTCATAACTGATATCGCCGTCGAACGCACGTATGTCGATGGCAAATGCCTGTACAGCCGGTACTAGCCGATCAGCGGCCGGGAGAGAGAAATGACTCAAAAGACCGAGTACGACATCATAATCGTCGGGGGCGGGCACAATGGACTGACGGCTGCGGCGTACCTAGCCGACGCGGGCATCAATGTACTGGTATTGGAACGGCGGGACGTGGTCGGGGGGGCGTCGGTGACGGAGGAGCTAATACCCGGGTTCCGATTCTCCACAGCCTCCATGGCTTGCGGCTCGCTCCAGGCCAAGGTGATTGAGGACCTGAAGCTGCGGGACTACGGCTACGACGCTTACAGCGTCGATCCTCCATACACATTCATTTGCCCGGACAACACTTACCTTTGCGCCTGGAACGATCCAGACCAGTTCAGGAAGGAGATAGAAAAGTTCTCTTCCAAGGACGCGGACGCCTTTTTCGAGCAGTCGCGCTTCAATCAGCGCTACCAAGAATACCTTCAGCGCTTTTGGTTGAGGACACCTCCCACCATGGCGGAGTTTGCGGCCCAGTTCAAGACACCGGAAGAGGAAGAGGCCTACAAGTTGATCATGTTCGGGTCGGCGGGGCAATATGCCCTAAGCCACTACGAATCCGACGTGGTACGGGTTATGGCCACGGGACTCGCCGCCTCGGGAAACGACGTATCGCTCTTCAGCAAGGGGAACATGTTCAAGTCGGTCTGGGGCACCATGGCGGATGCCACGGGCGTCCACGGGGTCTGGGGGTTCTGCCGGGGAGGCATGGGGGCCATCACTCAAGCCATGGCGGCATCTGCAGAGGCCCGAGGAGCGAAGATCAGAACCGGGGCGGAAATCGAGCAAATTCTTGTGGAAGATGGCCGGGCCAGGGGTGTAGTCCTGACCTCCGGGGAGGTGATCAGGGCGCACGCGGTAGCCTCCAACGCCGACCCCAAACGCACCTTCCTGAAACTTGTTCCAGGCGAGCATATCGAGCCTCGTATCAAAGATGACCTGAACAACTACCAGCTGCGGGGCAACTTTGCCAAGATCATGTTCGCGCTAGATGGCCGACCTGAGTGGGCTTGTTTCAAAGGCGAGGACCCAGGGACCCGGGACCAGGGAATCCTTTGCATAGCGCCATCCATAGAGGTAGTTGAGGAGTCTCGGGTGCAGGCTCTTAAAGGTGAAATACCGGAACAATTATGGAGTTTTGTCATAACCCAGTCCTTGAGTGACGACACCCTCGCCCCACCGGGCAAGCACACCATGACGGGGTACTTCCAGCATGTCCCATACGAACTGGCAGAGGGCAGGTGGGATGACGAGTCCAAAAGGCGAGAACTCACCGAACGCTGCCTGGACCATCTGCGAGCGCACGTCACCAACCTGGACGAAATAATGATAGACAAGGTGCTGTACAGTCCACTAGACTTTGAAGACCAGTTCTATCTGACTGAAGCCACGATGCACCACGGTGACCTATTCCCGGACCAGAATTTTTCTCTACGTCCCTTCGCTGGTTATTCGGACTACCGGACGCCGGTGAAGAACCTGTACTTATGTGGGTCGGGGGCGTTTCCGGGGGGGTCGGTGTCAGGGGCACCGGGACATAATGCGGCGCACGAGATTATCAAGGACTGGCGGGAGGGGTTGATAGTGTAGCGGGAGAGCGGGCTGTTGCGGAAGTTAGTGGGCAATTCCTAGATTCACGCCTAAAGCGCATCTTAGACGTCGCGGGGCCTCGGAATGGGAAGGAAAGTGGGGTGGGGTCATTGGAGGTCGGGAAGCGAGCGGACCTTGTGGTCCTGGGGCATGACCCGACGCAAGCTAACCCCGATTTCATAACTGATATCGCCGTCGAACGCACGTATGTCGACGGCAAATGCCTGTACAGCCGATACTAGCCGATCCGCGGCCGGGAGAGAGAAATGACTCAAAAGACCGAGTATGACATCATAATCGTCGGGGGCGGGCACAATGGACTGACTGCCGCGGCGTACCTTGCCGACGCGGGCATCAATGTACTGGTATTGGAACGTCGGGATGTAGTCGGGGGGGCGGCGGTGACGGAGGAGCTGATACCCGGGTTCCGGTTTTCCACAGCGTCGATGTTTTGCGGGGTAGTGCAGTCCAAGGTCGTCGATGACCTGGAGCTGCGCAAATACGGCTACGACCCCTACAGCACCGACCCTCCCTACACCTACATGTTCCCCGACAACAGCTACCTCTGCGCCTGGAAGGACGTGGACCTGTTCAGGCAGGAGATCGAGAAGTTTTCCAAAAAGGACGCCGACGCCTTCTTTGAACAGCAGCGGTTCCTACAGCGTTACCAGGAGTACATCCGGCCCTACCTCCTCAGGAAGCCTCCCAGCATCTCCGAGTTGGCGGCGCTCTTCAAGACGCCAGAGGAGGAAGAGGCGTACGGCACAATAATGTTCGGCTCTGCCGGCCAGATCGCCCTTGACTACTTCGAGTCCGAACCGGTGCGCGTCATGACCACCGGCCTGGCCGCTTCCGGCAACGACACCTCCCTTTTCAGCAAGGGCACCATGTTCAAGGCTCTTTGGAACAACATGGCCGAGGCTACCGGCGAGCAGGGCGTGTGGGGATTCAGCCGCGGCGGCATGGGTGCGATCTCACAGGCCATGGCGGCCTCCGCACGGGTCCGCGGTGCGACCATCAGGACAGGCGCCGAAATCGAGGAGATTCTGGTCGAGGACGGTCGGGCCCGGGGGGTAATCCTAACCTCCGGCGAGACGATCCGGGCGCGTGCCGTAGCCTCCAATGCCGACCCCAAACGGACCTTCCTCAACCTCGTTCCAAGCGAACACATCGAACCGCATATCAAGCGTGAAGTGGAAAACTACAAGCAACGGGGCAGCTTCGCCAAGGTGTTCATTGCCCTGGACGGCCGACCTGAGTGGGCCTGCTTCGAAGGCGAGGACGCCGGGACCCGAGATCAAGGCTTCATTTGCATTGTTCCCTCCATTGGACACATGGAGGAGTCGCGGGTCCAGGCACTACAGGGGCAGATACCCGATAAGATATGGACTTTCCTACACGTCCAGTCGCTCACAGACGACTCCCTGGCCCCGGTCGGCAAGCACGCAATGACCTGCTATTTCCAGCACGTCCCGTACGAGCTGGCTGAGGGCAGCTGGGATGACGAATCGGCCAAGCGGCAACTTTCCGATCGCTGCCTCGACTACCTCCGTGAGTACATTACCAATCTGGACGACATCATGATCGACAGCGTGGTGTTCGGGCCGCGGGACATCGAAGACCGATTCTACCTGACCGAGGCCACAATGCACCACGGCTACCTCTTCCCGGACCAGATGTTCTCACTCCGACCCATCGCAGGCTATTCGGACTACCGGACGCCGGTGAAGAACCTGTACTTGTGTGGTTCAGGGGCGTTTCCGGGGGGTTCGGTGTCTGGGGCACCGGGGCATAATGCAGCGCACGAGATTATCAAGGACTGGCGCGAGGGGCTGATAGTGTAGGCGAGCTGGGGAGGGCGGTTCTCGAACCGCCCCTACGGGGTTGGGGAGGGAAAGGATGGTACGGATTTCCCATTCTGTAAACCTATGGTCTCCTTTTCTTCTTCACGATTCATGACTTTAGGGATGGCCCTCGCCGCCCGGCGGACGGGAGTCGATTCCCTGGTGGGCCCGTGGCCGGGGGCGAGGGCGTTGTTTTCGAGGGGTTTGTTGGGAAGGCGCTTACTCAAGAGGCAGATGGGGGCATATCGCGCAAAGGCGATTGCTTGCCCGATGTCCTGGCCGTAGAAGACCAGACGCAACATCGACCCTTCGGCATAGCCGGTTATACCTAAGAACCCGGTACGATTTTGCCGGGTAGGTCTTCCGCATCCGACACGTGGGTCGGCGCGGGTTTTCTTCCGCAGCGCGAGGCCGCGGGCATCCGCTTCTACGCCAAGCAAGGCGGAGCGGGTTTTCTTCCGCAGCGCTAGGCCACGGGCATCCGCTTCTACGCCAATTAAGGCGGAGCGGGTTTTCTTCCACGGCACTAAGCCGTGGGCATCCGCTTCTACGCCAAGCAAGGCGGAGCGGGTTTTCTTCCGCAGCGCTAGGCCACGGGCATCCGCTTCTACGCCAATTAAGGCGGAGCGGGTTTTCTTCCACGGCACTAAGCCGCGGGCATCCGCGGGCCTGTCGGGCCGCGGGTATGGGGTCATTGCCTCTTGAGTCCTCCCGCCCTCGTTGCGGGAAAAAGCGCCTAAAGGGTGTGTCACTGTGGCAGATAGGGGAATCGACATGAGTGGCAATATAGAACGTTCGTGTTCTTTTAGTCAAGGGGTTGGTGTCACTTTTTGCCAAGTGGGATCACCTTCACCCTAGCCCTCTCCCATCGGAGGGAGAGGGGACAGGACGCCCCGCCCTGGCCGCCTCCAGTGATGGATTCCGGCTCTCGGCGGCCGGAATGACGTGGGAGAAAGGGGTGGAGGGGTCCCGGCTCGGCGGGGGGTGCGCCTTCAGGAGGGATGGGTTCCTGCCTCCGCAGGAATGACGGCGGGGGGGTGGGTTGGCAATGCGGGCCCCCCCGCTCGACCCTTCGACTCTGCTCAGGATGAGCGGCCCCTCCTAGGGATGGCTTCCGGCCGCCGATAACCGGAGTGATGGAGGGGACGTTTCCCCCCAGATTCCTCGCGGAGCATCGGAATGACAGGGTTAAAAGGGGTCGGCGGGGCGAGGGGAGGGGGATTGATTCCGGCTCGGGGGTCGGAATGCAAGGCTGGGAGGAAATTCGGGAGTGGAACTCGACACACATTGGGAATGCCTCGCGGTAGAATAGACCACCATCCTGACGCCACGATTGTGTTGATCGTCGAATATGCACAGGAAATAGCAAATACAGGAGAACAAGATGAGCAATCCGGTCTTACACTTTGAAATTGTCTGCAAGGATGCGGGAGCAGGCCAGGGCTTCTACAGAGACCTGTTCGATTGGAAGATAACGTCTGACAATCCGTGGAATTACGGGCTGGTGGAGAAGGGCTCCGAGGAGGGGATCGGGGGAGGGATCACTGGTACGAATCCCGAAATGAGCCAACCCGGAGTGATGATCTACGTTGAGGTGAAGGACCTGCAGGCGACGCTGGATAAAGCTGAGAGCCTGGGTGGCAAGACTACTATGCCAATTATGGAGATCCCCGGAATGGTCACCCTGGCCCACTTCTCCGATCCCGATGGGAACGTCATAGGAATCGTGCAGTCTGCGGGTTAGGGATTTTTGGCGCTCCCGAGGAAAACTCCGGCAGCCGGGCCGAGCGGCCCGGCTGCCAAAGGTTTAAGCGGCAGGCTTCATTCGCTCCGTGTGGACCGGTCTGTTCTCGACCTTCACCGTGAGGCGGGAGATCATGGCAGCGACATCGGCCTCGTTGAGGTCTCGGCTGCACTGGAAGCAGGTGATGTAGTGGCCGAACAAATCGGTGCCGGAGAACAGATCGCCTCCGCACCAGGGGCAACACTTTAACCAGAACATTGTCTCAATCTCCTTCCTCAGCGGCATGCGGTACACGTTCTCCCGGACCCCGTGAAGGCCCGAGACATTGAACATCCCTACATTCTCTATAACGAAGAATCGGCGATTTGGTTCCTTCTCGGGGGCCGGGAGTTTCCAGAAGACGTTGCAAGCTGGTCTTTGCGGTGCGGGTAGAGCCTTATTCAACGGTGAGCCAAGGCGCGAGCCAGTTGACTACAATTGGAGAGTCGTTTTAGTATTGGTTGTCACGAATCTCGGGGCGCATTCGTCTAGCGGCCTAGGACACCGCCCTCTCAAGGCGGAGACCACGGGTTCGAATCCCGTATGCGCTACCACCCCCCTTCGCCCCTTTTTGAAGCTACCCCAAACTCTCCAAGGCTAACTTGGTTTATTGCCTGTTTTGGCATCGGAGGGTGTGGCTGTACCTTGTGTAGTGAAGGCTCATCACCCTGAGACCGGAGCGGACCGCTAAGTTTGGTCGGCAATCGACTGGTTAGGAACGACAAGCACGGGGCACTTCCGGACGGGAAAATCCGCCGGTCATATCCAGGCAAGTAATGCCTAGATTTCTCGGGGGAAGACGTCGAGCGGCCTAGCCTAGGGTAGGAGAGATGGCTGAGTCGTGTGAAGTCAGGATATACGGCATCGACTCTATGAAGGGGTTAAGGGCGGCGGTAACAGTTAGCCTAGAGACCCTGAAAGCGCGCTGCCAAGTCTATCCGGCAGAATAGCTTGGCAGTACCGTCAGCTATTCTATAGCTCGGTCCTCAGGGGCCTTTGTCCGGCGCTCGGCCTCTCTGCACAACTGATGGCGCTAATACGCTACTTTCGTATCAGCCGACACCAGCTTGCCCTCTTTAACCTTGTTTACGACGTAAGATAGATCGCTGATGTACTCTTCGACTACCGGCTTCTGGATTAACGATAGCATCATGTGTATGGCGTTGGGTTCCTGAATTCGGCTCGTGTACCAACCGGAGTCGGACATGCCGTCTGCGACGGCGAAAATGTCGAATTCACTGGAACCGTAAGTGAAAATGGTCAGTTGCGGGTCTCCGTACGTCTCCAGGCCATCAATGCGATTAACGCCGTCCATTAACGCTTCCCTGATGTGGATAACTTCCTGCGCAATCCGCATATACCCCTCTTCGCCCAGATAGTTCATTACCGCCCATGCGGAGGCTATGGCGCCTCCGGGTCGGCTGCCGACGAATGTTTGGGTTGAATAAAGGCCTTTAGACCATTGGTCGAAGACAAAGCCCTGATATTTCAGATACTCGGCATCGCTGTAAAGGACCGTGGATGCGCCCTTTGCTGCGTAGCCGTTCTTGTGGATATCCGCGGAGATTGACCTGACGCCCGGCACGGCGAAATCGAAGTCAGGGATTGGATTGCCGAGCATTCTCACAAAGGGTGCGATGAAACCTCCGACACATGCGTCGACGTGGAGCCAGAGGTCACGGGACCGGGCTAGCGTTCCCAAATCTTCGATAGGGTCGATTGCGCCGTGTGGGTATTCCGGCGCCGATCCCACCATCATGATTGTATTGTCGGTGATGGCCTCGGACATGGCATCAACATCGGCGCGGAAATCGGGGCCCGGGTTTACCCTTACGACTTTCATGTCCAGGAGTTCGGCGGCACGGTCAAACGCAGGATGCGCCGTACGGGAGGTCAATATCTCAGGACTGCCCTCGATGGGTCTATTGGCTCGTGCCCAGTCCCGGGCGGACTTTATGGCCAAGAAGATGCTTTCGGTGCCTCCCGTCGTCATGCTGCCTGCAGCGTTCTCTCCGCCGTGAAGCAGCCCGAGGCTTAGGTCGATAACCTCTTCCTCCATGTTGGCGAGGCTCGGGTAGACCTTTGGATAGACTGCGTTCTCGTTGAAGAACATCGCGTACGCGTCATGGGCGACTTGTATAACATCGTCGCCGGCGTAATAGAGGAGCCCCGAGATTTTCCCGGTGCGCCAGTCGATATCGCCCTGTCGCGCTTCGGTGAGCTGGTCTTTCAGCTCGTCCCAGTTGGTACCCGTTTTCGGAAAAGACTTGCCCATAATTCATCTCCTGAATTGTTCTAAGGGATGTGGAGTATGCCGATTTATTTTACAAAGGTAATGTCAAAAGGAGGTTGCGTCAACAGTTTTGCCAATGTGCTGAGAGCCGCACCCTGCCTCTCAATAGCTTGACGGGTTCACTTAGGGCACCTAGAATTCGAACTTGCGCCCACAGAAGAGGCGCTTTTTAGGATATGGGAGGAACAATGGTCAAGATCGGACAAACAACGAAGAAAATGACAAGAGGCCGCGTCATCCTGGGGGTTATGGGCATTCTGCTGGTAATCCTGCTGGTTGCCGCGGCCTGTGGGTCGGACCCCACGGCAGAGCCTGAACCAACTGCCATGATTGAACCCACCGCCATGCCGGAACCCACTGCCATGATTGAACCCACCGCCATGATTGAACCCACCGCCATGCCGGAACCTACCGCCATGATGGAACCCACCGCTATGGCCGAGCCCACTGCCATGCCCGAACCCACCGCCACTCCCATACCCGTCGGCAGCAGGCCGCCCTCGCTGTGGACCGAGGACGTCCCGGCGACCATTGAGGAAATCGAAGCCGAGCTGGAAAACTACAGAGGCCAGACCATAACCTACGGAACCTGGGGCGGCGCCTATACCTCCGCCGAGAACAAGGCCTATTTCGATCCCATCGCTGAACAGTTTGGCATCGAAGTAATTGCGGACGGTACTACCAACCCGAATACGAAGCTGCGACTGATAGCCGAGACCGGCAACTTCGACTGGACCTTCGCCCTGGGAACGACTCCGGTCTTCGCCGAACTCGGTGAGATCGGCCTCCTGGAGCCCCTGGACAAGAGCGTGGTCGACAACCGGAGCTTTGCAGGGATCCTGAGGGACCACCCCTACTTCGCCGGCGTAGGTGGCATAGCATCCGAACCGCTGGCATACAGCACCAACACTTACACCGAAGAAACTCGGCCCAAGTCCATGAAGGACTTCTTCGACGTGGAGAACTTCCCCGGCATCCGCGCTCTGGACAGCCGTGGATGGACGTGGCTGCGCTATGTGACGGCCGCCTACTGGAGCGAAAACCCCGAGCACATCGGCACCACCGATGGCACTCTCAGTCTCGAACAGATCGATGAGGCCTACACTTACCTGGACGCGCTGAAGCCCCACATCAACGTCTATGCCGCCGGCTCCTCCGACTGCCCCACCTTCTTGATCGTAGGCGAGGTGGACATGTGCCTCACGGGCAACGGCCGTTTCGGAGCAGCCATCCTCAACGGCGACCCCCTGCAGATGTCCTGGGAGGCCGGACACCTGATGACAACCTTCGCCCAGGTGATTCCCATCGGCTTGAGAGATGCCGAGCCTGAGAAATTTGAGCTTACCCAGCTCATAATGGCATACCTCTCTTTCCCGGAGATAAACAACCAGATTTCCCGCTACATCCACTACTCCCCCATCAACCAGGCATCTTGGCCGCTTCTCGCCGGTCCGGAGTTCGACGAAGCGCGGCAGTTCCTGCCCACCTCACCCGCGAACGCCCAGTACGGCTGGCTAGTGGACGAGGTATGGCAGACCGGCGTCACCGCCGAGCAAACTGAGCGCTACGTCACCTGGCAAACTGAAGGGTAGCTAAAGCTGCAGAGAGTTGGTCTTAGGTCATAAGTAGAATTGGTGAGGCCGGGTGTCAGGAGAATGACGCCCGGCCTCACCGCTTTCTTTTGTAGAGCAATGGCCACGTAGGGTCCTTCTCTGTCCCAGCTTCGATCAACTTTGCCAGATGGAGCGCAACCCGTGTGTCGGGGCTCACGCCGTTGTCCTCTGATCTACATCGGGCACGTGGATGTCACCCAGTACAGGTCCCGTATACAGGGACGGAGACTGCACGGTAGAGTTACGGCGAAAAGAGCCTCACAAGACCGTCGAATACCAGGAAAGCGCGCTTAGTGGATAATTAGGCGAGCAAGGCAGCTGCAAAGGACGTTTTATGGCAGAAAAGCTTAAGTTGGAAGATGCGCAGGTGGGGGAGACGATAGGGCCGTATCGTTACAGGGTGACCCGGGAGATGGTGGCGTTTGCCGGCTCCAAGGAGATGTTGAGCAGTTCTCGGTATTCAGGGGATAGCACTATCGCCCCGAGCGCCCTTACGGACAACGACTATTCCCTGGCATTCATGAAGAAATACAACCCTGGGGACGCCATCCACACCAAGGCCGAAAACCATTACATCAACCCACCCATAATCGGCAAGGATCTGATCGTGACCGGAGCGATATCCGACAGATTCAACAAGAGGGGCAAGGATTTTCTGGTATTTGAAACGACCACTTGCGATGAGGATGGGCGGGAGATAGTGAAAAGCAAGAATACGCTGCTCTTAAGCCTATGACGTATGCCGCAGAGCGACTTTTGCATAACTCTAAGCCTGGGCCGAGACGCCCCGCCCATTCCGCTCTTGAGACCCTTCGACTCGGCTCGCGCCTCAGCGGATCTACGACAGGGCGAGCAGAATGCCCCACCCCTAGGCCGATTGATCGTACATCGTGAGCGGCACAGTGGCCGGAATGACGGTTATGCAAAAGTCTCACATAGAGCAAGAGTTTGTATCATAGAAAAGGCCGTAACCAGGAAAGGGATAAAGAATGACAGTCGCAGCGGGGGAGCTGGTCCCGGGCTTTAGCCTCCCTTCATTGACCAGGAAGATTTCAGCCGAGGACATAATATCCAACAGCAAGGGAAGGGAGTCGCTGTGGGGACAACCGGCCGCGGGAAAGAACATCCATAACGACACTGAAACCGCCCATTCGGTCGGGGCACGGGACGTGGTGGCCGGGGGCATCGACACTATGAGGGTGGGCTGGGAGATGCTCTTTAATTCATTTGGTGAGCGTTGGATCAAAGGCGGCAACTTAGCTTGCACTTTCATCAACATGGTTTGCGGGGGAGATGAGCTAACGGCCAAGGGAGTCGTGAGAGAGCCGGCGGAGGGGGATGCTGCCGACCACGTATATTTGGACATCTGGCTGGAAAATCAGGATGGGGACAAGGTGATAGTGGGTAAGGCCAGCGTCCCCGCTAACTGAGGTCATTATGACAAGAACCCAAGGGGCGCTGGACGGGATAAAGGTGCTGGAACTGGGTCAAGGGTTGGCTGCCCCCTATTGCACCAAGATGATGGCCTCATTCGGGGCGGAGGTAATCAAGATAGAGGACCCTTCCGGAGGCGATAGCTTCAGAAGTACGGGCCCTTTCCTTAACCACATACCCCACCAGGAAACCAGCGCTCCCTTCCTGTACCTGAACACGGGCAAGAAGAGCATTACTCTCGACCTCAAAGCCGCCTCGGGTGTGGAGACTTTCAAGAAACTGATTGCAAAGGCAGACGTGCTAGTGGAGGACTTGGCACCTGGGTCTATGGCTGAGATGGGCCTGGGCTACGACACCCTGGAAGGCATCAACCCGGGTCTTTTGATGACCTCCATCACGGGTTTCGGGCAGACGGGCCCCTACCGGGACTACAAGGCCAACTCTATGATTAGCTACGCAGTCACGGGGCTGATGTACATGAACGGCGAGCCCGGCAGGGAGCCGCTAAATGGCAGCGGCCACATCCCGGAATACGAGGCTGCGGTGCAGTCTTACAATGCAATTGCCGCGGCGCTTTACTGGCGGGAGGAGAGCGGGGAGGGGCAATACATCGACGTTTCCGTGATGGAGGCAATGGCCTATTTCCATGAATTCGCCATAGTGGTCTGGACTCATGTGGGTCTGCAGAACGAACGAACAGGCAACCGTCATCCGGTGGGGATACATCCCCTTGCTCTGTATCCGTGCAAGGACGGATATGTTTCGATCAGCGTAGCCACACCTGACCAGTACGACAACCTGATGCTTTTGATAGAGAGGCCCGACCTGCTGGATGACCCCAGATATGCCGACCGTCACGATCGATGGAACATCGCGGATGAATTTGACGATATCCTGTTGCCCTGGTTAGCGGAACATACTGCCGACGAAATCGTCAGGCGAGCCCAGGAGTTGAGGATACCGTCCGGGAGACTTAACAACTGTGAGCAATTGATGAGCGACGTCCAGCTGGCCGCAAGGGACTTCTGGGTTGACGTCGAACATCCATACGCGGGGCGACAGACCTATCCCGGCGCTCCGTTCAAGATGACCGATACGCCCTTTCAACTGAGTCGGGCTCCGCTTCTCGGAGAGCATAATGAGGATATCTACGTGAACAGCCTGGGTTTGAGTCCGAAGGAGATGGCTCAACTGAGGGACGCGAAAGTAATTTAATCCGTCAGAGGCGTAAAGAGCCATTCCATATATGAAGGACGCATCAAAACAATCGTCTCTAAAAGGTGTGCGGGTCCTGGACCTGACCCGGGGCTGGGCAGGCCCAATCGGGGGCCGTTTCCTGGCAGACTTCGGGGCCGAGGTAATCAAGATCGAGGCTCCGACGGGTCGAGGGCTGGCCAACGTGGACCCTCCCCAACCCTTGAAATACATGCGGGTAGTTCATGCCCCTTATCCCAACAACGACCCCGGCGATGAACCTTACAATCGCTATGCGCCCTTCAACGAATACCACCGCAACAAACTGAGCCTCACCCTAGACCTGACCGCGGAGGAGTGCAAGGAGATATTTCGCAACCTGGTCCTCATCTCTGACGTGGTCCTGGAGAACTACAGCGCGAGGGTAATGAGGAACTTCGGATTTGACTATCCCTCCCTCAAGAAACTGAACCCGTCCATAATCATGGTCTCAATGCCGGGTTTCGGGACGTATGGCCCCCAGGGGCACTTCGTGAGCTACGGAAGCGATATAGAACCGAACGCAGGGATCACACACTTGATGGGGTACGCGGGCTCGGGGCCCATGCGGCATGGCGAGGCGTACGCCGATCCGAGCGCCGGCGTACACGCGGCTTCGGCCATGGTCACCGCGCTCTTTCACCGGAGGCGCACAGGCAATGGGCAGTATGTAGACCTCTCCCAAAGCGAATCCATGATAGGGCTGATAGGCGAGCACTTAATGGCCTACAGCATGAATCGGGAGGAACCGGAGAGGATGGGAAACAGGCATCCCGTATTTGCTCCACATGGGTGCTACAGGTGCAGGGGAGACGACAAGTGGGTGGCAATCTCGGTGGCGAACGACGAGGAATGGACGTTATTTTGCGAAGCCCTGGGCAGTCCTGAGTGGACGCGAGACGAGAAGTTTGCGGACCAAGAAGGACGTCGGAGCAACTGGGAGGAGCTGGATGCCAACATCTCCCGGTGGACAGCCGACAAGGACTATAAGGAAGTGATGCATTCCCTTCAGTCGAGGAGGATAGCTGCTGGAGCGGTGTTTACGAATCAGGACGTGGCGGAAGACCCTCATCTGAAGGAGAGGGGCTACATATGGGACGTACCCCACGCCAAGGCAGGAACCATGCAATTCTTAGGGGCGCCATTCCTGCTATCCAGGACACCAGTCGTGCTGCACCGGCCTGCACCCACGCTGGGAGAGCACAACGGTTATGTGGTTACGGACCTGCTGGGTATGGAGGCGGCACATGCGGATCTCCTGGAGGAAGCGGGGCTGATGGTCACCAGGCCGCCGGTCTAGTGGCCCCGCGCCGAGGCGGGCGAGGCTTCCGCACCTAAAAGTTAAGGAGAGACAAGCACCCTTGGAATCTGGCTTTTCTCTCCAAGTTCTGCGTACAGACTAAAGCAAACGTTCTCCAAAGGAGAAAGAACTGATGGTAGTCAACGCTTCGATGTCGCCAGATAAGTGGTCGTTAGAGCGCCAGAGTGATTTTATCTCCAGGCTGTACTGGCTCTGGGTTGGCGGCATGACGGTTGTCACCCTTTTTAAGCATGGCGAAGAGACGGTTGTGCAGTGGCGTTTTACCATGCTTAACACGCATCAGTCGGGCCACTTCATCGACGGGCTGAAGAAGCTGGGAATCGACCCCGACAAGGAACCTGCGGCGGTAGTTGCGGCGAAATATCACTATTTCTCCAACGGCCTCGGAGGGATCGATTTGGAGATGGTGGTGGAGTCTCCCAAGAAGGCATGGATCCGGTATAACGGACCCTATGTGCCGGATGGGACAGGGTGGCTTGCCAATCCGCCAAGCGTGGGTCGGGCACCCTTTGAAGGGTGGCATCCTTATAACGGAGTCCGGCTTAATAAGCCCCGCCTGGGCTTCGTTCTGTGCAGGGGTTTCTCAGACGGTGAGCCCTACGCCGAAGGCTACTTCCTAGAGTACGACCATGAACTCACGAAGGAGGAGCGCTTCAGGTTCGACCCTTCCGAAACCATGCCCCCGTTTGACCGTGAGACTGCACCCAAGCTCGATCCCGAGGTCTGGCCCCCTGACCGGATTGCCAAATCCAAGCGCAATTTCGGGCGGGGATACGTGGAGGTGAGCATATTGTCCCTTGTCGAAGTTCTGGACGCCCCCACGGTTGTCGGGATCGTAGAGAAATCATATCGGGGCATTGCCATCCAATATGGCCGGCAGTTGCTAGAAGAGATGGGTATCAAGGGCTCCGATGCCGATGCACTGGCCACCTTCATGAAGCATCTCACAGACATGGCAGGGGACGAGGCGGAGCTTACGTCTCCCTCGCCGCAGAAGCACATCCTACGGACAACCCGAAGGCGTCTCTTCGAGGTCGACAAGGCTCCCGTAGAGGTCCACCGGGCGATGTTCGGATTCGTGGAGATGATGGCCAAGATCGTGGGTCGCGGGATACGAGTCTCTCTAACGGCGCTTAAGGAAGAGGGTTCAACCTACGACGAAATGGTTTTCGAGGACGTCGGGGGCTAGGGATCAAGGGCCCATGCCTCTGCCCATGACCTGGATTGACGCCACCCGCCGGAAAGTTACGGCTACAGTACCGCTTGGCCTACCAAAGAGCGCTATGATCTGGACGCTTCCCAGCTTCCCTTCCAGTTGGGGCGCCAATCCGTCCACTTTGCGAAGTCCTTTGGCTTGATACCCGTGTCATATATCTCGACGGCGATGGGGAGCTTGTGAAAGGTCTCGGGGATTAAGCTGCTATCGCCGTCGGGGCAGACTGAGACGGATATCAGCAGGTCGATTTCCGCGTAAAACTCGATGCAATCACCTTTCTTGGCGTCGGTTTTGCTGAAGTATCGGCGGCCGGTCAGACCATCGATGCGCATCTTCTGGAAGAGGTTAATGTTGTCGCCGATTACGTCGGTTTCGGTCAAGCCCATGGATTCCGCGCCCTGCAAAAGGTTGAGGTGACATCCGTTCAAGCCGGCTTTGCCGAAGATCAACTCCCATATCTCTGAGCAGCAGTGACTCCCAGAGAAGTGGGCGTGCCACCCTTCGTCGGCGTGCCCTGTGTCTACCGTGTCCTCGATACAGGTGGCAATCGGGCGATATCTGGGGAGGTCGGACCAAAGCCTGGAATTAGTCGTGATGAATAATCCATCTGCAAGAAGGGTACGATTCAGGCTTAGGGACTCCCGCTGAGGGCAATCGGCGTTCCAGAGACATACGTCTACAACTTGTGGTCCTTCTTCCTGGATGATTTTGAAGGTTTGACCCTTGTCCACCCTGAATCCTTTTCCATTGTTAGGTGGGATTATTGATCTTTTCAGCAGCTTGCGCTCGGAGGCCCTTGTTCGGATATCGTCGTAGAACTCGAGGTCCATTCTGAATGGCTCTGGGTTGGCGTCTATTAGACTTTTCTCGGAAGAACTCATTGGCGCTTCTCCTTCCAGCTGGAGAGTCAAAGGCTCCGCTTGACCTAGCTTACCCGAGGGTCTCTCATACGTGGGGGGGGGGGCAATATCAAGGATAGAAGAGTTTTTGGGCGGCTTTACGCAGATCACTTCGGAAGTCGGGGTGGGCTACGGAGACGAGCTCGGCGGCCCGCTCCCTTAGAGACTTGCCGAGGAGCCGGGCTACGCCGTACTCCGTGACTATAGTGTCAGCGAAGGTGCGGGGTATGGTAACGACCCCACCCTCGGGGAGCTGGGGTACGATTCGGGACACTGTACCTCCAGCCGCCGTGGACCTTAGCAGCGTGATGGCCATTCCACCCTTCGAGAGGACGGCTCCCATGTGCAGCTCGGTCTGACCCCCGGTCCCGTTCCACATCCGGGTCCCGATGGTCTCCGAGTTTATCTGACCGGTCAGGTCGACGGTTATGGCGTTGTTGATGGCATAGTAGTTGTCGTGGGCGGCCACGGTACGGATGTTGACCACGTATTCGGCGTCGTAGAGCTCTATCAAGGGGTTGTTGTGGGCCCACTCGATCTCCCTGGGGCTAGAGCCGTGAACGCTGGTCCCGACAAGCTTGTCCCGGTGAATGGTCTTCCGGCTGCCGTTCAGGATGCCATCCCGCACAAGGTCGAGAACGCCGGGCGAGGCCATCTCCGAGTGCCAACCCAGGTCTTTCTTGGAGTCGAAGGCGCCCAACCTCGGCAAGTACCGGCCCGGACTTCCGACTCCTATCTGGATTGTGCTGCCATCAGGGACGATTTCCGCCACATGGTCTGCGAAGGGCTTGTCCGCTTGCGGAGGGTTGCCCCAACCGAAATCGCCAGCCAGCGATCGCACCTCAACAAGGCTCTTGTCACACAGACTCGGCACCCATTGTTGGCGCTCGATTCCCGACATGTGTGGGATGTATCCCAAGAGCTCCGACTTCACCTCTTCGTCTTCCACAGCATCGATGATCGCTTTCGCTTCTTCCACAGTGATCTCGGGTGGGGTGTAATGGACCGACCTGTCGAGTTCCGAAAGGTGGATGTAGTTGTCTCCGTAGGTGCGTATGAAGGTCGGATCGTGCTGGGCAATGACTTTCCTGGCGCCTTTGGCCCAACTCCGGTTGTCCCACATGCCCGCCCCGAAGCTGCAGTAACCAAGTTCATTCGGAGTAGACATCCGCACAATGGCGACGTCCGCAACAAACCGGGGCTCGCGCTTCTCCCGGTACGGTTTGAACTCGTGGGAGAGGACCATTGGGTAGTAGTCGATCAACTTTTTGTCGTGGGCAGGACGGGAGAAGGCCCCAAGATAGAAATGGGCGACCAGATTGAAGCTGTCCTGATATCCCCCACCCAGCCAGTCCTGGCGCTCGAAGGGGCCCTGGAACATTACCCTCACGTCCGAAAGCTCGGCGCTCCTTGCGGCCAGAGCGTTAGGGATAAAGCTGTTCACGGACGGATCAAGGTAGACGCGGTCTCCTGAGTCGACGATGCGTACCGCCTCCTCCGCTGACACCGCACTCTTGTTGTAGTGGGCTATCCAGTCCATACGACTTTCCGATTTCCCGTAAGAGCGGCACGTTCGCAGCTAAGGGATAGCGGCGATGGCGTCTATTTCGCAGAGGGCTTCTGGGAAGCCTCCCATGCTGTCGACGGCAACGCTCGTGACGGCCGGGGGGCGACCCCTAAAGGCCTGCCGCCTTATGTTCAGCGACTGTTCGAGGTAACCGGCGTGACTGATGAAGCAGGAGACTTTCACGGCATTCTCGAAGCTACATCCTACGGAGTTGAGGGCTATTTCAACGTTCTTGAGGGCCTGTCTAAACTGTGCGTCGAAGTCTCCCGGAAGTACCAGGTTTTTGTCCTTGTCCCGGGCCACCTGGCCGGATACATAAGCCAGCCCGTCGGCTACGACCACGTTGCTGAAGTTGAAGGGAGGCGGCAGTTCAGGAGAGTTGACGAACTCGGCTTTTGCAGGAGGAGCAAGGGCCACTGCATCTCCTTCGACTAGTGCATGAGGATCATCTAGGGCACGGACGGAGACCACTGAATCGCCAGGCCAGTCCACTTCAAAAACCTCCTCTCGGATGCGGTACAGCTCTCGGTAGTAGAGGGGGTTGGTAATGAAGTAGTTAATCTTCACGAGGTCACTAAAGCCCGCTCCAAACTCGGTAAGAGAGGAATCAAGGTTTTGGTAGACGGTATGCAGCTGGGAGGGGAAGTCGGTTGGAGGTTCCTGGCCCTGCCGACTTGCCGCAGTTTGGCCCGAGATAAGGATAGTGTTTCCGGCTCTCACGCCCGTAGAAAATGGGCCTGTCCGCTGCGTAGGCCGTTGGGAGTTCTGCCCGAGTCGAGCACAGGCTTCGATTTCGATCAGGGCGTCGGGGGAAGTTAGGGATGCGACAACCGCTGTAGTGCCGGCTGGGGGATGGGTGGGGAACACACTGGCACACATATCGTGGAAGCGCTCAACATGGAGGGGGCTGACCAGGTAAGCCGTGAGTTTGACTACGTCGGAGAGGTCGCCACCGGCTTCCGCCAGGACTTGAGCTACACATTGAAATGCCCGCTCGGCCTGGGCCTCGAAATCTCCGACCCCCACGGTTAGGCCGTTCGTGTCTCGTGCCCTTTGGCCGGAGACGAATATCCAATCTCCGGCCTTCGTGCCCTTGGAGAGGGCGCTTGACCTTTCCAGGCCGGACGGATTGATGGGTTCCACCTTCATATGTCAGGCCCTCGCTTGGGACTAGCTATTGGGTAGAGTCGAGGCGGACTTAGCAGGCAAGCGTTCAGGAAAAACAGCCTTGTCATGCAAGCTAAAGGCCTCAAATGCCCTCGTGGTTCGCATTGTACAAGAATCGGGCACTAGGGAGAGACAAGCCGTGTCCATTAAGGGCAGTCATAGGACGAAATCTGCGCGTTGGCGGCCATTGACTTCTGAATTCAGGACTGACCTCCAATATGAGATACTCACGGGACGAGGTAATGCAGGAGGGAGAGAGTCACATGTCTGAACTCACGATAATTTCGGCGGACTCACATGCATCGGAACCGTCCAGCCTGTTTGAGCGGTTGCCGGAGGAATATCGAATACGCGCGCCCCGGACGGAGGAGAGGAACGGAGGCATCTACTACATCCAGGACGGGCAAAGGCCGCTAAGGCAGGACATCGCAATATCACAACTCACCGAGGAAGACAAGCGGCGGGAGTTCAGGAGCGATGAAGGGGCGGGGCAGGGGAGGGAGGCGGGCACCGATCTGCCGCTGAGGATAGCCGACCTGGAAGAGGACGGGGTGAGTGCTGAGGTCATATATCCCAATGGCATATTCAATGCCCTGGCCTCTCCGGACCCCGGGTACCAGGTGGCATTCAGCCGCCTCTACAACGATTGGTACCACGAGGTCTTCGCCGACAACATGGACAGGTTCGTACCCTCCGCGATGATTCCCATGGGAGACATTGAAGGATCCGTGAAGGAAGCACGGCGCACGGCCAAGCTCGGATACAGGTCGTTCTCCCTGCCGGTGCTTCTGTCCAACCTGCCATACAACAGGCCCGACTACGAAAAGTTCTGGGATGCGATGGACGACGTGAAAGTCCCCCTCAGCTTTCACGTATTTACCGGGACTGACCCGATACCGGAGGACATGGGGGAGGAGAACTCCCACGGCGCGGGCCTGATCTACATAGGACTGGGGATGACGGTAGCGATGGCTCCGTTGACAATGCTAACGGCATCGGGGGTGCTGGAGAGGCATCCAGAGTTGAAGTTCGTGCTGGTTGAGTGTGGGATAGGCTGGCTGGCGTGGTACCTAAACGTGCTGGATGAACTCTACGACAAGAGGCACATGTGGCAGCAGCCCAAACTGTCTCTGAAGCCGAGTGAGTATTGGAAGAGGCAAGGATACGTGACGTTCGGGGATGATGAGGTTGGTCTGAGGAACCGGGACATTACCGGGGTGGACTGCCTGATGTGGGGGAGTGACTATCCCCACGACGAAGGCACTTTCCCGCATTCCAGGGAAGTCATAGATCGGACATTCAGTGAGCTTCCGGAGGATGAGACCCGGAAGATTGTGGGGGGGAACGCAGCGAAGCTGTACGGGTTTCCAACGGGCTAAGCAATGACTTCCACAGTAGCCTAGAGTTCAATGCCCACTTACCGAGGACAGATAGACCCGAATGACTTCGAGCTCACGCGGGTTCCGGTACTCGACGCATTGCTACCGCCCGCGTACTTTTTCACTTCGCAGGAATTCTACGAGCGGGAGGTCGAGAATATCTTTCTGCGAGAGTGGCTGTGTGTCGGGCGGGCTGATCATCTTCAGAAGCCTGGGGATTACTTCACCATCGACTGGCCCGAGGCGCCGGTGTGCATTGCACTAGACCGATCCGGCAAGATGCACGCCTTTTCGCCCGTATGCCGTCACCGCGCGACGCTGGTAGCGTCTGGGGAGGGGAATGCCAGGTTCTTGCAATGCCCGTACCACGGCTGGACCTACTCGTTGTCAGGAGAATTGGTCGGGGTGCCGGACATGGACCGGACCAAAGAATTCGAAAAGGCCCTCTACTGCCTGCCCTCCATCAAGGTCGCAGAGTGGGAGGGTTTCATTTTCATCAATCTAGACCCCGAGTGTGATCCTTTCGGCGAACGCCTGGACAGCTTGTCTGAGCGATTGGGGCCGTATGGCATGAAGGGTATGAAACTACACGACCGGCAGGTGTACGAGCTAGGCTGCAATTGGAAGATCTACGTAGACAACACAGCTGAGGAATACCACGTTAACTATGCCCACTCCGCCTCAATAGCACCCTACTATCCCACCCAAGCCTTTACGCCCGACGACAGCCACGGGACTTGGGAGTTGTTGCTGGGTAAACAGTCGGGCGATGCACAAACGCTGTCCGGTGAGTCTGTATTGCCTTCCAACCTCAGACTTTCGGAAGATCAGGCCCGAGAGTTGGTCATCGTCATCATTTACCCCAACATGGTGCTCATCAATAATCCGGTAGGCATGAACTATGGCATCACCCTGCCTCTGGGGCCCGACCGTTGCCGTTTGCTGATGGGCAGCTGTTTCCCGGAGTCCACGATCAAGCACCCGGCTTTTGAAAAGGCAGCGGCCCGACTGGAGGAGGCTCGGGAGCAGATCATGAGGGAGGACACAGCGGTCTGTGAGTCCTCGCATATGGGATTGAAGTCCCGATTCGCTAATCGGGGGCGGTACAGCCACCGGGAGCGGATTACGCATCGGTTGCACAACTACGTGATCGACCGTGTGCTGGGTTGAGCGAGTTGAGGCCGGCTAGGCCAAATGACCGATTCTCGTTTTCAGGAGTCTAGCAAGGCCGTTTTACGTCACCTTGCTCAACACCTCTTCCCACACCCGTTGCAGGTACTCCTTCCGGCCTGTGATGTCCCCAGGTAGGTTCAGGAATGTGAAGGCCATGTATCCCGACCGGGACTTGTCTCGATGCTCGGCGATCTGCTCTGCACACTGTTCGGCATTGCCGACTATGGCCCACTCTTCGAGATTCCGTAGCTTGTCCAAGCCGAGGTCTACGGCGGTGCGCTCCTGCATTCCCCAGCCTCCGTAGACCGCCGCCGTTGCCTCCGCCGTTTCTTTCGCCGCTCTGATCGCCGACTCACGGTCTGAGGCGAAGCTGATGCAACGGTGAGCGGCATAGAACCCCTCGCCCGAGTTCTCTAGCTTATCGAGCTCCTCCCAGTATATGGTGGCGAGGGACTCGTGGTCGGCCCAACTGACGTAGGGGCCGACGAGACAGGCGTCGGCGATGCGGGCAGCCCTGCTCGCGGCTCGGCGGCCCTGGCACGCCAGCCAGATGGGCGGGCGCGGTGAATGCACGGGCCTTATTCCCATTTGGGCACCCGTCGCCCTGAAATAGCGTCTGCGATACGTCACCTCTTCCCCCGACCACAGCATCTTCATCAGTTCTATGGACTCTTCGAGCCTGCCTACTCTCTCCGAGCGGTTAGAGCCGACTATCTCAAGCTCCTTCTCTCGGTACCCGAGCCCCAAGCCAAGGATGAACCTCCCGTTGGAAATCTGGTCCAAGGCTATGGTCTGTTCCGCGATATCGACGGGGTTGTGGAGAGGCATAAGGAGCACGCCGGTTATCAGTCTGATCTTGGACCCTGCGGCAGCGAGCCGCCCCAGTAGAGGCATGGGAGAGACCCACCTGGTCGGGTGGGAGACCCAATGCTCGGGGGCGTAGGCTCCCCAGAAGCCTAGCTCCTCTCCAAGGCTCAGCAGCTCGGCGGTCTCTTCGATCTGGTCGTGCATAGGCCGATTGGGGTCGGCCATGAAGTTTCTGAGGTTTAAGCCAAATTCCATGTTGCTTCTCCTGTCTCAGGGAGCTTTGGATAACTGTGCGTCATGTATGTTCGCAGCATACAATCACCCTCACTCACCTCGGCGAGCCTACGGCCCTAGCGCTCTCCCATCAAGAGAGCTGTGCACAACTACAGATTGCCTCTATTGTACTGTCCAGATCACGTGACCTCCCCCCCGCTCATACTTCGAGAGCCTCAGCACGAGCGGCCCCGGCCCCTCCAATGCAGGTTATGCAAAGGTCTCATCAAGGCAGAGGGGACGGGACTCCTCTCTTCACCGCTGGGGTTGGGGAATTGCCGCCTATTTCAAGAACGGGTTCCACTCCGCCTCTGCCCCGACGCTCGAGTGGGGCCCGTGGCCAGGAAGTACCACTGTGTCCGGAGGGAGGGTCAACAGCTTGGTCTTTATGCTCTCGATGAGCTGCTCCCAGTTCCCCCCTTCGAAGTCGGTGCGACCGACGCTGCCTCTGAAGAGTGTGTCCCCGGTGAAGACCAGCCCGTGACCGTAGTACGAAATGCCCCCAGGGGTATGCCCGTGAGTCTCGATTACCGAAAAGGAGAGGTCTCCAATCTCGATTGAGTCGCCCTCTTTCAGGTAAAGGTCGGGTTCAGGCGGGTTGCGGAACCCGGGGATTATCGAAGCGGAGTCGGGGGGCTTTTCGAGCATGTAGGCGTCATTCTCGTGGATGGCGAAGGGAGCGTTGGTGGCGTCCACCATGTCGGCCACGGCACCGATGTGGTCCTCGTGGCCGTGGGTGGTGAGCAGGTATTTAACCTTCAGACCTGAGTCCTCCACGGCACTCATTATCGAACGCCACTCGGCGCCCGCGTCTACGATAGCGGCTTCCTGGGTCTCGTCCGACCCGATTATGTAGGTGTTCTCCTGGTATGGCCCGACCACCACGACTCTAAGGATCATTGCTTAAGGCGGCTCCTTTGTGAGGGATGGGGGTCAATCTAACTGGTGGGTCGGGGGGTAGTCAATAACTGCTATAGGCTAAGGTCACCGTCATCCTACGGAGTACAACGTCAGGGGCAGTGTTGCAGAAAGTAGTGGATCGGCAGCATTGCCAGGGCTCAGCACCTCACTATAGTTAACTGAGTTTTGAGACCTACCCAGAATTCCACAACGTACTTTGTTCCAGCACCCTGGAATATTAGATAATTAGTGCAAAATGAAACTGCCCAATGTTCAAAATGCACTTGTTGAAAAAAGTAAGATCAAAGACTATTTGCTATCAAGCGTTCATCAAAGGGGCAAGAGTAAGTCATTCTTCTTTCTACAACATGGTTTCAGCCCC
The DNA here is from genome assembly GCA_965222055.1 of Dehalococcoidia bacterium. Classification (GTDB taxonomy): domain Bacteria; phylum Chloroflexota; class Dehalococcoidia; order Plut-88900; family Plut-88900; genus Plut-88900. The sequence continues at coordinate 601,159 of CBDCTF010000007.1, read as the reverse complement.
GATTCATGGCAGGTCTTCGCAGAGGCGTTGAGGCTACACGCTCGAAACCATGACATTTCTGAAAAGATTGAAACGCCTTACGGCGTGCGATACTATGTTGACGGTATTCTTCAGACTCCTGACGGAGCGAACCCACAAATCAGAACCGTCTGGCAATTTGATCATACAAGTGACTATCCTAGACTGATCACAGCCTATCGGATAAGGCGCTAAGGCGTTAAGCCAATGTTTAGAGAGCATGAACATATAGTGTTGACCGCGGACATCCGCGGCGACCAGGGCGAGCGGCTAAAGTCAGGAGACGTGGGCGCAGTAGTACACGTTCACCCTGGCACCGAAGCCTATGTGGTGGAGTTCATGGCCTTGGACAACCATACTGTGGCTATGGCTACTGTTCTTCCGTCTCAGGCCCGAGCCGTCACGAGCAGGGACCTTATCCACGCCCGAGACGTGGAATTTGCCGTTTAGGGGTTTCGTCCCCTCTCCACTGAAGTAATCCCGAAACTCTGCCAAGAGTCCCATAGGGCTCGTTCGCGCTTTTCACGAGCCACAGAATAGGTGGCATATCACCGTCTATTGTGCAGCTTTTCACTTGCACCGGCATGGCCCCTATGCTATATTCGGGCCAACTTTTCTGGGGAGGCTTTGGGTGCTGGCCGAGTACGGCTATATAGGTCTCTTCCTTCTTCTAGCAACCTTTATTCCAATCTCGATGATCCTGTTACCATGGGCATTGTCCCTGGTCAGGATCAGACCTCGCAACCCAGCTCCCGTAAAGCTCGAGACCTATGAGTCGGGGATGCGGACGGTCGGGGGATCCTGGATCCGGTTCAACTTCCGGTACTACTTCATCGCTCTTCTTTTCGTAATATTCGACGTGGAGGTTATCTTCCTCTTTCCCTGGGCTGTCCATCTGGACCAACTGAAGGTCTTCGGACTCATAGAAATGGGTGTTTTCATCGTCATCCTGCTTATCGGCTACGCCTACGCATGGCGGAAGAAAGCCCTGGAGTGGAGCTAAAGTCATGCAAGGTAACAAGGGGAATCTTCCTATTTTAGGCACCTCAATCGACATTCAGGCCCTTGACCTAGCTGAAGGCGAAGAGGTCAACGCGCTCAAGGCGGCGTCTCAGTTCCCGAACCCGGACCCGGTCATTGAGGTTCCGGCCGACCTGAAGCGCAGCATACTGGTCACGAGTGTCGACTACATTCTCAACTGGGGTCGGCGAAACGCCGTGTGGCCTCTCACTTTTGGTCTTGCGTGCTGCTCTTTCGAAATGATCGGCGCGGCCATGTCTCGTTACGATATCGCACGCTTCGGCGCCGAAGTATTCCGCGCCACCCCCCGCCAGGCCGACCTCATGATCGTCGCCGGCACTCTTACTTGGAAGATGGCCGTACCCGTCAAGCGCATATACGAGCAGATGGCCGATCCCAAGTGGGTTATCTCCATGGGAGTGTGCGCCACCTCCGGCGGGCCCTACTACGAGTCATATTCGGTGGTTCCAGGGGTCAACCGCATTGTCCCAGTGGACGTCTACGTACCCGGCTGTCCACCCCGCCCGGACGCCCTCCTGTATGGCCTGATGCAACTGCAGGAAAAGATCAAGAAATACAGCATAGTCAAGACGAAGAGCTAACCTCCCGTGACCACCGAGCTTAACGCCCAAGACCTCGCCCGGAGTATTCAGGACCGTTTCCCCGGCTCGGTGGTGGAAGCCGGGGGCAATGCACTGGTTGTATCCACCGACACCCTCGCCAAGGTGGCCCGCCACTGCTTCGAGGACCCCGAGCTGGCATTCGATTTCCTCGTTGGTATCACAGGGGTGGACTACATAGACCACTTCGAGGTCGTGTACCATCTCTTATCGATCAAGCACAATCACTCGGTTGTACTGAAGACTCGGGCCTTTACCAGGGAGTCACCTTCCGTGCCTTCGGTGACCGACATCTGGCACGGCGCCCTGCTCCAGGAACGGGAAGTTTACGACCTGATGGGCATCGCTTTCGAAGGACATCCCGATCTGAAACGTATAATGCTGTGGGAGGGCTTCCCGGGCCATCCTCACCGCAAGGACTTTACCAACGCATAGCCGCTATATTTCCGTTGGCGGTGATGGTTCCAACCACCATGAATGAATTGAGGACACGGTGACCCTTAAGACCGAAGAGGTGATGGTCAACATCGGGCCGCAGCACCCGAGCACCCACGGTGTGTTCAGGATGCGTGTCACCTTCGACGGCGAGGTAGTCACCGATCTGGAACCCGTATTCGGGTACCTGCACCGCGGCACGGAGAAGCTGGCCGAGGAGCGCACCTACACCCAGATAATCACCCTCACCGACAGGCTGGACTACCTGGCCTCCATGTCCAACAACCTCGCCTATGTTCTCGCCGCAGAAAAGCTAGCCGGCATCGAGCCGCCGGAACGGGCGATGTATATCCGGGTCATCATGGCAGAGCTCATGCGCATAGCGAGCCATTGCATGGCCCTCGGTTTCTTCATCAACGACCTCGGCGCTCTAGCGACACCTTTGATGTACATGTTCCGGGAACGGGAGAAGATCCTGGACCTCTTTGAGATGGTATGCGGGGCACGGATCACCTACTCTTACATGCGCATCGGCGGGGTTAGTGGGGACCTACCACCGGAGTTCACGCCCGCGCTCACGAAGTTCATCAACGAGATGCCGGGATACATCGACGAGTACGAGGCCCTTTTGCGGGAGAACGAGATTATCGTGTCCCGCACCAAGGACATAGCCATTCTCACACCGGAACTGGCAATCAACTCCTCGATCTCGGGGCCGATGCTGCGGGCCTCTGGGGTGGACTGGGACCTCCGCAAATCCGATCCGTATGAAGTCTACGACCGTTTCGACTTCGAGGTGCCCCTAGGCGCCACCGGAGACACCTACGACAGGTTCCTGGTCAGGCTAGAGGAGATGCGGGAGAGCGTCCGTATAGTCAAGCAGGCGATGGAGCAGATACCCGGGGGCCGGTTCCGGGCAACGGCCCCGGCCCTAATCAGACCTCCGGTCGGCGAGGCTTACGCCCATGTCGAGGCCCCCAAGGGCGAGCTCGGGTTTTACCTGGTGAGCGACGGGGCAATCTCCCCATATCGGTGCAAGATCAGGGCGCCATCTTTCATTAACCTGACCGTCCTCCGAGAACTATCCATCGGCTGGAAGCTAGCCGACCTCATCGTCATCCTTGGCAGCATAGACATCAACATGGGCGAGGTGGACCGCTAGTGGACTGGTTTTACGAGTTCTGGAGAGAGCTGGGCGAAGTAATTCGCGGGTGGATTGAGGCCGTCGTCCCCGACTCTGCGGAGGGCTGGGTCACCTACCTGGTGCTCGGGCTGCTCAGCATACTGGCGCTCATCAACATTCCGATGGCGCTCGTTCCCATTCTCATCTATCTCGAAAGGCGCCTGCTTGGCAGGTTCCAAAACCGGGTCGGGCCCAACCGAGTCGGGCCATTCGGCGTTCTCCAGCCCATAGCCGACGCCATAAAGATCATGACCAAGGAGGACATCATCCCCACAGGCGCGGACAAGCTGGTATTCACCCTCGCGCCCGTGGCCGTGATGGTCCCTGCCCTGCTCATGTTCACCGTAATACCCTTCGGAGGGGAGACTTTCCTCACCAATCTCAACGTCGGGATTCTCTTTATAGTCGCCGTAACGGCCATGGAAACCATAGGGGTCTTCATGGCCGGTTGGGCATCCAACAACAAATACGCCCTATTTGGAGCGATGAGGGCTGTGGCCCAACTGGTCAGCTACGAAATTCCGCTGGTCATCTCCGTCATGGGAGTCGTGCTCATCGCCGGATCAATGGCGCTAAACGACATCGTTGGAGTCCAGAGCAGTTGGCCGCTCATTCTGTTCCAGCCACTGGGATTCATCATCTTCTTCATGGCGGTTTCCGCTGAGCTCAACCGCTCGCCGTTTGACCTGATGGAGGCCGAGTCGGAAATCATAGCGGGGATCCACACCGAGTACAGCGGCGTAAAGTTCGTCATGTTCCTGACGGCGGAAGGCATCTCCCTTGTCGGTTACTCCGCCGTGATGGCCACGCTATACCTGAGCGGCTGGGAGGGTCCGGGTCTGCCGGGGTACCTCTGGCTGCTAGTCAAGATATTCTTCATATTCGGCATCTTCGTGTGGACTCGGGCCACGCTGCCGAGACTCCGTGTAGACCAGGTTATGACCTTCGCATGGAAGTTCCTGTTCCCACTCGCCCTGCTCAACGCGGCCATTACTGCGGTGCAGGTGGTCGTCTGGTCGGACGGCCTGCCCCCGTGGCTAATACCGGTGAACATTGTCATTGCGATAGGCCTGGTCGCAATGCTGCACAAGCTCATTGGCTTCCAGGGCCAGACTCGGCAGGTAGTGTCCGGCGGCTCCGAACGGCTCGCAGCCCTGTCCAGGCCTGTGGCCGGAGGTAGTGAATAATGTACGGCTTGGGAATTGCCAAAGGGATGATAGTCACCTTCAAGCACCTCTTCAGGAAGCCCTTCACCGTCCAGTACCCCGAAGAGATGGTCACGCGCGGCACCCGGTTCCGCGGATACGAGTTCACCTGGTACGAAGACCGCTGCACAGGCTGCGCTTCTTGCGCCAAATATTGCCCATTGGGCACCATCAAGATAGTGACTCACCCCGAAGGTGATCGGAAGCAGGGCCTGGACTACGCTATAGACGTTTTCGACATAGACACCGGCCGCTGCATGTTCTGCGGGTTATGCGTCGAGGCGTGCCCGTACGACGCCCTGTTCATGGGCTCGGGGTTCGAGCGGGCCGTCTACACCCGCACCGACATGGTCGTCCACGTGGACGACCTACGAGAACGGGACAAAAGGCCCAGCGCTTTCTTACGTCCCAACCTGGACGGCACGCGGTACCTGCCAGAGTATTCTCTGCCTTCCGACGGCGCAGGGCGCCCCTGGAAGGGCCGCTGGGCCGACGACGGCGAGCCTACACCCCAATCCCCCGAAAGCGGAGAGAGATAGAGCAGCCAGCGCATGGAAGTCGGCATAGCCATAGCCTTCTGGATTCTCGCATCCCTTGCGGTGATTTCCTCTGCCGCGGTGGTCCTTCTGCGGGATATCTTCCGTGCCTCCCTATTCCTCATATTGTCCTTCCTGGCAGTTGCAGGCATATACATACTCCTGCAGGCCGACTTCCTGGCAGTTGCCCAAGTCCTGATATATGTCGGTGCAATATCGGTGCTTCTGATATTCGCCATCATGCTTACCAGGGACACACAGCAGGGGAATCCATCCAACCGGCTCTCGGCGCCCGGGGCTTTCCTGGCCGGAGTTATATTCTCAGCCATCATCGTCGCCATCTTCACAACCGACTGGCCTTTATCGTCGGAGACCCCACCCGAGTCGACTACCGACCTCTTGGCCGACGCCCTGTTCAACCGCTTCGTCCTCCCCTTCGAGGTCGCTTCCGTTTTGCTTTTGGCCGCCATGATCGGTGCGATAGTCATCGCCCGACCGAAAGAGGCCGACGGCAATGATTAACCTTGAACACTTCCTGGTCCTGTCGGCGATCATGTTCTGTATCGGTCTTTGGGGGGCACTCTCCAAGCGGAACATAGTCGCGATCCTGATGTGCATCGAAATTATGTTCAATGGGGTGAACATCGCCTTCATAGCTTTCTCGCGATACAATTCGCCGACGCTATTGACGGGCCACGTGTTCGCAATCTTCGTTATTGCCATTGCTGCCGCCGAGGTGGCGCTCGGGTTGGCCATCGTCATTGCCGTATTCCGAAGCCGCCAGACCGTTGAGGTCGGCGAGGTAGGGATACTGAAAGGCTAGGCTCCACTACACTTATGAGCTGGATGGAATTCAAACGCGTCCCAACCCTCATGGTCGCCGAGATGTGGAAAGACCTATTCGAGGGCGAGGGACTTCCCACCCGCATCCTCCCCGAGGGCGATATCCTCTCCTGGGCTGAGGGCGTGCCGTTCATCGTCTACGTTCCAAAGGGCCGCGAGCACGTCGCCGACGAGATTCTCAGGAAGATATAGATGATCCCCGAAGCGGCAAGCTGGATGATCCTATTCCTTCCCCTGATCTCGTTCCTTCTAATTGTATTCGTGGTGCGTCCCCTGTTCGGGTCTGCGGCCATTGTGGCGGGCTTCGTGGCCGTACTATCTATCGGTGCATCCTTCGTACTCTCAGTCTGGGCGCTGGCCTCGGTTATCGATACGCCGGGCCACCTGCAGGACTATTCGAGCCATGCATGGATGGATATAGGCGTCTTGCAGATCAAGATGGGAATCCTGATGGACTCCCTAACGGCGATCATGCTCATTGTGGTTACGGGCGTTAGCCTCATGGTGCAGGTCTATTCACTGGGCTACATGAAGCACGACGCCTCGATAGCCCGGTTCTTCGCCTACATGTCCCTTTTCACCTGCTCGATGCTCGGCCTGGTTATGGCCGACAACCTGATAATGCTCTTCGTATTCTGGGAGCTGGTCGGCCTCTCCTCCTACCTGCTGATTGGCTTCTGGCACGATAGACCAAGCGCTGCGGCCGCCGCCAAGAAGGCGTTTATCGTGACTCGATTCGGCGACCTGGGTTTCCTAATCGCCATCCTGGGCGTCTACATGACCCTCGGAGCCGATGGGCTGGACATCGCCTACCTGAACGAGGCCGCAGGAGGCCCCCTTGCCGGCATAGCCCTCACCCTGGTTGCTCTGGGCATTTTCGCCGGTGCGGCCGGGAAGTCGGGGCAGTTCCCACTTCACACATGGCTCCCCGACGCCATGGAAGGCCCGACGCCGGTCAGCGCGCTCATTCACGCCGCCACTATGGTGGCTGCCGGGGTATTCCTGGTAGCCCGCATGTTCCCTCTGTTCGAGGCCTCCACAGCCGCGATGACCACCGTTGCTTACATCGGGGCGGGGACTGCACTGTTCGCAGCCACCATGGGCCTGGTGATGACGGACATCAAGCGAGTGCTCGCCTATTCCACGGTGAGTCAACTGGGTTTCATGATGTTCGCCCTGGGAGTCGGGGCGGTGCCGGCGGCTATTTTCCACCTGTTCACCCACGCATTCTTCAAGGCCTTGCTCTTCCTGGGCTCGGGAAGCGTCAACCATGCCACGGGCACCTACGACATCCGGCGCATGGGGGGTCTGGCAAAGCCAATGCCTTGGACCTTCGTCACATTCGCCATAGGCGGGCTGGCGATATCGGGCATACCTCCATTCTCGGGGTTCTGGAGCAAGGACGAGATATTAGCGGCCGCGTGGCACGGGGATAAAGGGGTCTATATTCTCGGCATCGTTGCCGCCTTCCTCACCTCCGTATACATCTTCAGGCTTATCTTCATCACATTCCTGGGCAAATACCGCGGCGGCGAGGCCCCACAGCACGGCGAGCACGTACCAGATGAACCCCATGAGTCCCCTGCGGTCATGGTCGTTCCAATGCTTATTCTCGCTGCGGGGGCCATCGCTGCGGGGCTCGCCAACCTGCCCGGCTTTTCGATACTGGGCATCCCCGAGAGCTGGATGTCCGATTTGCTCACGGGCCACGGGGAGCCGTTCCCCACGGGCATCGCAGTCTCGTCCTCGCTCGTGGCTGCGCTGGGCATTGGCGTGGCCTATGCCATCTATGTCCGGCGCATCATCACCCCCGAAAAGATCATGGCCACCTTCAGTCCCATCCACCGGGTCCTCGCCCGGAAGTACTACATGGACGAGATCTACGAGACGGGGATAGTACGCAAGGTTGGCCTGGGCATCGTGGCACGGGGCGGGGACATATTCGACAGGAACGTAGTGGACCGTATCGTCAACATAGTGGGTTCCTTGGGCCGAAATTTCGGGGGCGGCATAGCCAAACTGCAGACGGGGCAGGTACAGGCCTACGGGGTCGGAATTTTTGTCGGTTTGATAGTCATTATGGCCGTATTCTGGTTCGCGACCGGGATGTAAAGCTTTGTTCACGGGCATACTCAGCTTAATAGTGTTCCTGCCCCTGGCCGGGGCGCTGCTCATTCTCCTCCTGCCTCCAGCCGAGGGAGGGCGAAGCCGCCAGGTGGCCCTCGGCGTCACCCTGGCCACCCTCGCCCTGGCTATCATCACTGTCATTCGCTTCGACACCTCGGTATCCGACCCACAGTTCGTCGAGCAGTACCAGTGGATCCCATTCATCAACGTAGAGTACTTCTTCGGCGTGGACGGGCTTTCGATGCCGATGGTGGTCCTGACCGCCCTCCTCTCTGTTGCGGCCATTCTGGCCTCCTGGAAGATCACCTATCGAACCAAGGAGTACTTCATCTGGATGCTCGTCCTAGAAACGGGCGTCATGGGCGTATTCATCTCCCTGGACCTGGTCCAGTTCTTCCTCTTCTGGGAAGTGGAACTGATCCCCATGTACCTGCTCATATCCATCTGGGGAAGCGGCCGCCGAGAGTACTCGGCGATGAAGTTCCTGATCTACACGGTCGGGGCGAGTGCCCTGATGCTGGTCGGGATTCTGGCGGTCGGGTTTGCGGCTGGCTCGTTCAACATGATCGAACTGGCCAAGACCGGCTCCGACTGGATACCAAACCTGTTCATCTCCGCCGAGCTCGCTTTCCTCCTGATAATGGCCGCCTTCGCCGTCAAGCTACCCATTTGGCCCTTTCATACGTGGCTACCCGACGCCCACACCGACGCCCCCACTGCCGTCAGCGTTATGCTGGCCGGTGTGCTCCTCAAGATGGGGGGCTACGGCATCCTCCGAATCTCCATCAGCCTCTTCCCTGAAGTCACCGATAAGCTGGCAATCTGGCTGGCGGCCCTGGGGGTGGTCAACATTCTGTACGGGGCTTTCGTAACGTTCCAGCAGACCGACCTGAAGCGGCTTGTGGCGTACAGCAGTGTCAGCCACATGGGATTCGTGCTCTTGGGCGTCGCTTCCCTGAACGAGGTGGGACTCACCGGGGCGGCCCTGCAGATGTTCACCCACGGCACGATTACCGGCCTCCTCTTCTTCCTGGTCGGTCTCGTATATGACCGGGTCCACACTCGCCACATCCCGGACCTCGGGGGGCTGGCCAACAGGATGCCATTCATAGCTGCGGCCTTCCTTATCGGGGGATTGGCGTCTCTAGGTCTTCCGGCAACCAGCGGTTTCGTGGCAGAGCTGACCATATTCTTAGGCACTTTCCAGGAGTGGCGAGCAGCCACGGCGCTGGGCGTGCTCGGAATCTTTCTTTCGGCGGGCTACATTCTGTGGACCCTGCAACGCACCATGTACGGCACCCCGACGACTCGGTTCCAGCACGTCGGGGATGCGGGGCTTGTGGACAAGGCAGGAGCCCTGCTACTGATCGCCCCGATCCTAATAGTCGGGGTCTATCCGTCCTTTATCACCGACATGCTCAGGGAAGGAGTAGCGCCTATCAGCGCCCTATACGGCGGCTAGTCCAGGCACACGCTAATGTATCCTGACGACCTATATCTCCTAATGCCCGAGCTGGTCCTGGGCGGGGCCGCGGGCATCATCATCCTTCTAGACCTCGTCCTCAAGAAGAAGGACGTGCTGGCTCCCCTGAGCCTGGCGGGGATAGCCGCTTCGGCGGCACTCTCCCTGGTGCTCTGGCTCAAGGTTGACGGGTTAGAGTCCAACGCATTGACCGGATTCAACGGATTCCTAGTCGTTGACCACTATGCTCTGTTCTTCAAGTTCCTAATCCTCGGCGCGACTGCCTTAGTCCTGATGGCTTCCCATAGCGCAACCGGCTTGCGGGCCTACCGAGCCGAGTATTTCGCCCTGATTATGATGGCATCCGGCGGCCTGATGCTTCTGGCCGCTTCCACCGAGTTGATATCCATCTACGTATCCCTGGAGTTGAGCGCACTGGCCACCGTGACGCTTATAGCTCTCAACAAAGACAATCGCTCCACGGAGGCTGCCCTGAAGTTCCTGGTGCTGAGCGCTATCAGTTCGGGAATAATGCTGTTCGGGTTTGCCATGATCTTCGGACTCACCGGCAGCACGAGGCTGCTGGACATCGCCGACAGGCTGACGCCCTTCAGCCAGCTAATTGAGCAGCCGGCCCTGCTGCTCGGCGTGATCTTCATCGTCGCCGGGTTCGGGTTCAAGGTGTCCTCGGTACCCTTCCAGATGTGGGTTCCCGATGTCTACGAAGGCGCACCTACACCGGTGGCGGCTTACCTCTCGGTGGCGAGCAAGGCCGCGGGATTTGCCGTCATAGTCCGGGTCTTCTTCCTGGCCTTCGGATCGGTCGCCGAGGAGTGGGCGCTGCTCTTCGCCATACTGGCAGCCGTATCGATGTTCATAGGCAACCTGGTAGCCATAGCCCAGTCGAACATCAAGCGGATGCTGGGATACAGCACCATCGCCCATGCGGGGTTCATCATGGTGGGGCTGGCGGCCATCGGGAAGGACGGCGGGGCCCTCGGCCCGGGGGTCGAGAGCCTGATGTTTTACCTGGTCGCCTATGCGGCTACTAACCTGGCTGCGTTCTTTGGGGTGATCGCCATATCCGGTGTCATCAAGAGCGAGCTAATCCAGGACTACGCGGGGCTCGCGCGGCGGAACCCGGTGTTGGCCCTGGGCCTGGCAATAGCTCTCGTATCCCTCATGGGCATCCCGCCAACCGCCGGCTTCTGGGCCAAGCTGAACGTATTCAAGGCCGCCGTCGAGACCGATCTGGTGTGGCTGGCGGTGGTCGGCATGGTAAACAGCGTCATCTCGGCCTACTTCTACCTCCGGGTGATAAAGGCGATGTACCTGGCCCCCTCCCGCAGGGAGGAGCCCGTCCCCACTACATTGCCCCTCAACGCCGCTATGGCCATAACGGTACTCGGGGTGCTGTTCATGGGAATAGTGCCCAACTACGTTATGGACTTGGTGGGGACTGCGGTGACGACGCTGGGCTGATTCAGCTTTCGCTGTTCGGTTTAATACCTCACCTGATGCCCTTTGGCCTTGTAGGTCTGTAAGCCAGCATGGCGCGCGAGCACGTCAAAATCGGCGTCTTGGTGTAGGATTGAGGCCCCCGCGCTTATGGCGACGGAAGCGATGAGGCAGTCGATGAGTTTGCGGACGGTTTCTCCCTGTCGACGGCAACGGCGGTATAGGGCGGCGGCATCCTCGTAGTCAGTTGGGTCGGTCGGAAGCATCACCGCCCGGGCAAGGAGCCGCCGGAGGTCCATCAGGTGGAACTCGTCTCGGGCACCGGCCAGGACCTCCATACGCACGGCGTCGCATACGGCGATTTCTTCCGACAGCAGTTCATCTACGAGAAGGCAGACTGGAGAGCCGGTGTCGCGAAGGAATTCTATCCAGGCCGAAGTGTCGATTAGGATCACAACGAGCGGCCGGAGCGCATTGCATCCAAGTCACCGTCCCAACCGGTACCACGGAGGGCGCAGGCCTCGTCTAGGGACAATGACTCAGCGGCAACCATTCGGAGGGCGAAGTTAACCGCTTCGCGCTTGGTTGTAATCCGGTAGCGCGCCATCACTTCGGCGACCGCCCGATCATCTATGTCTATATTGGTGCGTGCCATACACCAAGCATACACCAATAAGACACCTGTAACAATACCGCAATGTGAACTCGATTATTCAGGACTGTGCAAAGGCAGTACCCCTATAGGGGAGTCTACCCTCCGAACCGGTCCCCGACCACCAGACCCGATTGTTCGATGTATTCGGGTGCGGGTATCTTCCGGGACTCGGGTGGCTGCACTCGCTTTATTTTCACCGAGCCCCCACTCCCAACACCCACCACGAATCCATCTTCTGCTATGGCCAACACTTCACCTGCGGCCCCGGAACCAGAGCTCAACTCCGAATCGAAGACCTTGATTTTCTGGCCCTTCAGGACTCCCCATGCGCCAGGCTGAGGGTTAGTGCCCCGAATGAGGTTGTATACGGTCTGGGCATCCTTCTGCCAGTCGATCTCTGCGTTCTCGGGGCGGCAGATACCCTCGTAGGTAGACTGAGACTCATCTTGCACGATTCTAGGGGCGTTGCCGGCCTTCACCATGTCCACCGACTCTAACATAGCGTCCACGCCTTCCGGGAAAAGGTGGTTGAAGTAGACGGAGCCGACGGTGTCGTCGGGCCCGATGGCCGCCTCTTTCTGCATGAGGATGGGGCCCGTGTCCAGGCCCTTGTCGGGCCAGAAGATCGTGAGGCCCGTCTTGTCATCTCCGTTAATGATGGCCCAGTTGATGGCACTCGCGCCCCGGTGTTTCGGCAGCAGGGACGGGTGGTACTGAATGGTGCCTAGAGTCGGAGTATTCAATACCCTCTCCGGTACGAGAAGCGTCACGAAGGCCATAACCCCGATGTCGGGCTTCATCCCTGCGATCGTGTCGTAGATCTCGTCGGTCTTCATGGACGTTACCGTTATCAGGGGGAGGCCCAGCTCCTCCGCCTTCGCAGACAGGGGGTCGGGTCTGCCACGCCTCTCGGGGGGTGCGAACACTCCCACCACCTCATCGTCTCCCCGGTTCACGAGCTTTTCCAAAACCGCAGCCCCAAAGGGCGCCTGGCCTATAACTATAATTCTCACGTGCAAACCTCCATCAGACCTAAAGTCGACAATATCAGCCCGCCCATGGGCAGTGGGAGTCTCGACTTGGATTCCGGCTGCGCTTTATACTTGCCCCTTCAACATCGTACCTTCTCACAGGCCCGAGACCCGAGAGAGAACGACTTGCCCGAAGAGCAAAACATAAGACGGATAGCCGTATTCTACCATCCGCGGCTCCCTGCGGCCCGGGTCCTCGCCGATGACCTGCTGGACATCCTCGCCAAAACCGGCGTCAAGGGATGGGCGCGTTCGGCTTGGGACGAAGAGATAACCTCGGACAGTGTCGGTGACCGGGACCTGCTGATCAGCGTCGGGGGAGACGGCACCATGCTGCGGGTGTCCCATCTTGCCCTGCCCTCCGGGATCCCCGTCCTTGGCATCAACATGGGTAAAGTCGGGTTTATGAACGAACTTAACCCCGCCGAGGCCCTCCAGGACCTCCCACTGCTCCTCGCTGACGGAGGAAGGATCGAGCGTCGGGCCACGCTCCAGGCGGAGGTCGTGCCTCCAGACACCACGGCCGACGGAGAGGGCACGGGGCGCAGGACTTACTTTGCATTGAACGACGTGGTTGTAGCGCGGGGGCGCGTGGCTCGGGTCATACGCATCGAGGCCCGCATCGACGGCGATCTCTTCACCGTCTATAAGGGTGACGGTGTCATTATCGCCACGGCCACCGGCAGCACCAGTTATTCCATGGCTGCGGGCGGCCCGATCCTCAATCCCCTTGCAGACGAGTTCGTGCTTAACCCCGTGACTTCTCACCTCACCATATCCAACGCCCTGGTGCTGCCACCCACCTCGGTGATAGACCTCACCGTGAGCACGGACCATGAGGTAATAATGAGCGTGGACGGCCAGATAGAAGCCGACCTCGAGGACGGTTACACCGTTTCCGCTACCATAAGCCCCAACTCCGCCCGATTCTTGAGATTCCAGCCCCCCGGCCGCTTCTATTCCACGGTTACCGAAAGACTGACCAGAATGGAATAGGCTCCATCCCCTCATGAGCGACAAACCCGAAACAAAGAGCACCCGCATCTACGACGGCAAGGTGGTCAACCTCCGCATCGACGCTTTCCACCTCCCGGATGGCAGGGAAGCAAAAATGGAGATAGTCGAGCATGTCGACGTGGTGCATATCCTGCCGGTGAACGATGATGGCAATCTTCTATTGGTGAGGCAGTACCGGGCCGCGGCGGGCATGGAGCTATTGGAGACACCAGCCGGCGGCATAGAGCCGGGCGAGGATATCGAGGCCGCCGCTCAGCGCGAGCTGCGTGAGGAGACCGGCTACCGGGCCGAAAACTTCAGGTTGCTCGGCTCGGTCTACAGTTCTCCCGGCTTCTGCACCGAGCTCAACCACCTCTTCCTGGCCACGGGCCTCTCCTACGACCCGCTTGAACCCGACTCCGACGAGGATATCTCCCTTGTTCCCGTCACGCTTTCCGAGGCTGTGGACATGGTAAGCACCAGCCAAATCGGTGATGCGAAGTCGGCCACAACCATCCTGCTTTACAAATCTCTCATCACAACATAAAATGCCTTCGTTCCCACTCCTTCTCCCAAGGGGTCTTTTTTGTTTTCCTCTTTGCCAACGCCATGGCCCTTAAGAAGACATACCTTACACACAAGCGATTCGAGGAGCTTAAACAGGAGCTTCACCAGCTCCGCACTGAAAAGCGCCACAAGATAGCCGACCGCATACTCCACGCCAAGGACTTCGGCGGCACCGACGACAACGCCGAGTTCGACAGCGCCAAGAATGAGCAGGCGTTTATTGAGGGTCGGATCATGACCCTGGACAATATGCTGCACAATGCCACCGTAATCCCCGACGAGCACCGGAAGTCAGCCTTTGTAGACATGGGGGCCAAGGTAACCGTTCAGAACGAGTCGGGGCGCACCATGAAGTACCTGATAGTAGGCAGCGACGAAGCGGACCCCAAGGCCGGCAAAATCTCCAACGAAAGCCCCGTGGGCAAGGCGCTCCTCGGCAGCAAAGTCGGTGACGACGTCCGGGTAATAGCGCCCGCCAGAGTCCTCAAGCTGACCATCAAGAGCATTGAATAGCCAGAGGGGCCTTCCATTCGGCCCTCAAGACCTTCCGCATGGCCGATAGAGGCGAAGACCTTTTCCAGCAACGGCTCTCCAAAGTTGAGCGTCTGCGCGCCCAGGGCATCGACCCTTATCCCGCCCGTCTCAACCGCACCCACACCGTAGCCGACGCCTTAGCCTACTTCAGAGCAATCGAAGATTCGGGGCGCGTGCCGCGGCGCTCGGTTGCGGTGGCGGGGAGGCTTATGGCTCTCCGTGGCATGGGCCGGGTCAGCTTCGCCGACATCCGGGACGGCACGGGGTCTGTCCAGCTCTTCATCCGAGCGTCGGACCTGCAGCCCGAGCAGCAGATCGTCCTGTCGGAGCTGGACACAGGGGACTCCATCGCTGCCGAGGGTCCCATGTTCCGCACTCGTACCGGCGAGATTTCAGTCCGTACCCAGTCCCTAACCCTGCTCACCAAGGCGCTCCGCCCACTGCCCGAAAAGTGGCATGGCCTCACGGATGTAGAGAAGAGGCACCGGCACCGTTACCTGGACCTTATATCCAATGACGACGTTCGTCGAATCTTCGACATTCGCACCCGGTTCATCTCATCCATGCGCCGCTTCATGGACGACAAGGGCTTCGCCGAAGTCGAGACCCCCATCCTGCTCCCTGTCGCTGCAGGGGCTATGGCACGGCCCTTCGTGACAGAGCACAACGCCCTGGAGCGCACGCTCTACTTGCGGATCGCCACGGAACTGTATCTGAAACGCCTCATTGTCGGAGGCATCGACAAGGTGTACGAGATCGGGCGGATATTCCGCAATGAGGGGATCGATACCAAGCACAACCCCGAGTTCACCACCATGGAGAGCTACGAGGCATACGCCGATTACAACGACGTTATGCGCATGGTCGAGGATATGATGGCCTATATCACCCAGGAGGTGCTCGGGACCCGGACGGTCCAGTATGCCGGCCACACCCTGGACTTCACGCCACCCTGGCCCCGGGTCTCCGTCCGCGATGCGATCCTCGGGCGGAGCGGCCTGGATATCGCCGATCCGAAGTACTCCGACACCAACGTATTACGAAAAGACGCCGAGGCCGTAGGCCAACGAGTCGAGGGGCTCAGTCCTGCGCAGCTTTATGACAAGCTGCTCTCCACCTTCGTTGAACCGTACATCGTCCAGCCTACTTTCGTCATCGACCATCCGGTCGAGATGTCTCCTCTATCCAAGCGCAAGCCAGACGATCCCCGATTTGTCGAGAGGTTCGAGGGGTTTGCAGCGGGGATGGAAATCGCCAATGCCTTCACGGAACTTAATGACCCGATAGACCAGCGAGACCGCTTCGCCGAGCAGGAGAAGTTCAGGCTTGAATTCGGTGACGAGGAGGTCGACCGGCTGGACGAAGACTTCCTTCTGGCCATGGAGCACGGGATGCCGCCCACCGGGGGACTCGGCATGGGCATCGACCGGCTGGTGATGCTGCTAACGGACCAGCAATCCATCCGGGAGGTCATCCTGTTCCCGCAGCTACGCTCCGTCGAGCGTCGCGACCCGCAATAACATCGGCCAAGCCCCACCCCCTCCCACACTGTCCTATACTGTCCCGGAATATCCAGACCCGGGAGCCCCATTCATGCTGTCCATCAACCTAATACGCGAAAATCCGGAAGTCGTGCGGGAGGCCTTGGATCGTCGGGGGGAGGACAATGCGCCCCTTGACCGAATCATCGAACTCGACGAAAAACGTCGCGTAATTCTCACCTCGTCGGAGGCCCTTCGGGCAAGGCGCAACCAGGTCAGCAAAGAGCTGTCCAAGATGAAGGAGAAGCCGCCTAAGGTGATCGCGGAGATGCGTCAGGTCGGGTCGGAAATCAAGACCCTTGAAACCGATCTTAAGGAGATGGACGAAGAGCTAGACCGGCTGCTCCTCCACATACCCAACATCCCCCTACAGGACGTACCCTCCGGCGCCGACGAGAACGGCAACGTGCTCATAAAGACCGTTGGGACGGCACCGACTTTCGATTTTCAGCCTCGTCCGCACTGGGAAATCGGTGAGAATCTGGGCATCCTGGACTTTGAGAGGGGAGTGAAGATGTCGGGCTCCCGATTTTATGTCCTCAAGGGGCGCGGGGCCCGGCTCCAGAGGGCGCTCATTTCCTGGATGCTAGACTTTCACCAGTCTCAACACGGCTACACGGAGATCTATCCACCCTTCGTGGTCAAACGGGAGGCGCTGGTCGGGAGCGCGCAGCTGCCAAAGTTCGCCGATAACGTCTACCACGACGAGCAGGACGACCTCTGGTTAGTCCCCACTGCTGAGGTACCCCTGACCAACCTACACAGGGACGAAATCCTCGACGCTTCCGATCTCCCTCTCAACTACGTTGCCTATACGCCCTGTTTCCGCCGGGAGAAGATGTCCGCGGGCAGGGACACCCGAGGCATCAAGCGAGGCCACCAGTTCGACAAGGTGGAGATGTACAAGTACGTCGCACCTGAAGACTCTGATGAGGCGCTCCAGTCCATGCTCTCCGATGCCGAGGGAGTCGCCGAGGCACTTGGGCTGTCCCACCGCGTCCTTGAGCTCTGCACGGGCGATCTCGGGTTCCACTCCGCCAAGTCTTATGACGTGGAGGTGTGGGCGCCGGGCTGTGAAGAGTGGCTGGAGGTCAGCTCCTGCAGCAACTGTCTCGATTTCCAGGCCCGCAGAGCTAATATCCGCTACAGGCCTTCGGAGGGAGCGAAGCCTCGGTACGTGCACACACTCAACGGCTCGGGGCTGGGGCTTCCGAGGGTGCTGATATCGGTCCTCGAGACCTATCAGCAGGCCGACGGCTCGGTGCGTATACCAGAGGTATTGCAGCCCTACACGCGGTTCGACCTTATAGAGGCCCCCTAGCCCCACATCCCCATACCAAACGGCGTATCATATAATTTGCCCCGTGCCCGGAGGGATGGTCGAGTGGTTTAAGGCACCGGTCTTGAAAACCGGCGTGCGCGTCAGCGTACCGTGGGTTCGAATCCCACTCCCTCCGCCACCCATGCTCCGAGAGTCGGGGTTGTAGTATCGATTTGGGAATTATGCTTTGAGCACCACTGTACTGATCATCGGACTTGGCGACGTGGGCGCATGGGCACTGGAGTTCCTGGCTCGAGAGCCGGGTGTCGGCGCCATAGCCGTTGCCGACCTGCGCGCCGACTGGGGACGATACCGCACAAATCTCGCGGCCATTGGCGCGTCCATGAACGGCCATGACAAGTCCTTCGCATTCCACCCTGTCGATCTAAGCAACGTGTCCCAGACTGCGGATGTCCTCGCCGACGTCAAGCCGGACGTAGTGATCAACGTCTCATCTCTGCTTTCTCCCAGGTCCGTTACCGAGCAGCTATCCCGAGTCACGGGCGAGGCCGGAGAGCAGGCCCGAGCGGCCTTAACCATAGGGGCGCAGCTACCCTGGCACCTTGCCCCCGCCTACAACGTGATGAAGGCTCGGGATAGCGCCACACCCGATACACCAGTAGTCAACGTATCCTTTGCCGACGTTGTAAACCCGATGCTCTGGAGCGCGGGGCTCGGGGCGGTATGCGGGGCAGGCAACTGCGAGCATTTGGCCTACGAGATACGCCGTACCGTCGCTGCCGACCACGAGTGCGCCGACGACGCCGTTCAGGTCTTCCTAGTGAGCGGCGGCAGCGCCATGCTCCACGCCGGGCCAAGCAAAATGCCCTATTTTCTCAAGCTCACGGTAGACGGCAAGGACGTCACATCCAACTACGACCCGAAATCCCTCATCGAGGCAGCGATCCGAAGCCGTTTCTTCCCTGTCGAAGGCTACCCACCCCTGTTTCCAACCCCTGCGGCCTCGGCGGTAAAGAATGCCCTGGCGGTTGCCCACGACAGCCGGGTGCTTATGACCGTGAATTCGCCTCTGGGGCTGCCGGGAGATTATCCGGCCAGACTTGGGGCAGATGGCGCAGAGCTTGCCCTTCCTGAAGAGTTATCTCGGGGAGAGGCCGAAAGGATTGGGCGAGCGGCTCTGCCCGTCTTCGGCATCTCCGAAGTACAGGGAGACGGCTCTGCCTTATATTCAGAGGAGACCCGAGGCCGACTGAAAGACCTCTTGGACTACGACTGCCCGAGCATCCATCCGTCTGAGGCTTGGGATAGGGCGCGGGAGCTGATGCAGGCGTATCGGCTCTTTCTTGAGCGCGTAACCTAGATCTACCGGCTCCAACGACACCCGAACAATATGCTGAACTGGGCCCGCAAGATAGACCGTAGTTGGTTGGTCCTTGCCACTGCCTTCGTGGTCATATTCTTCAACAGCGGGTCTCGGATGGCTTTCGGTGTAGTGCTCAAGCCTCTGGAAGCGGACTTGGGTTGGAGTCGGGGTCCCCTTTCCCTGGTACAGACCACTTATATGGTGGTCTCGGCAATTACTATGCCGCTGGCCGGGCGTTTCGCAGACAGGTACGGCTTTCGGCTGATCATTGCGGCCTTTGTTCTGGTCATGGCCGCGGGCGCCGGATTCACCGGATTCGTAAAAGCCCCGTGGCAACTTTTCCTGCTCTACGGAGTGGTATTTGCGGTCGGGAGCGGGGGCTCGAACCTGGGTGTCATGATCGTCCTGGTGAGCCGCTGGTTCCCGAACAATCAGGGCAAGGCCAATAGCACCGCAATTACCGGCGGCGCCATAGGACAACTAGTAATAATCTCGCTATTGTCGTCTGTTCTGCTCGACTGGGGCTGGCGGACGTCATACATGATTATCGGGTTGATGATTCCCACCCTCAGTGTGCCGATGACCTTGGCCTTCATCCGTTCCCGACCCACAGTGCAAGAGACCACCGGGTCGGCACAGAGAGCAAACCAGAGTGCGGAGAGTCGACTCCCCGAAACCGGCATCTCCTACAAAGAGGTTGTGACCTCCCGGAAGTTCCTCACACTGATATTCATGTTATCCATCTGCGGCTTCCAGGACTTCCTGGTCAGCACCCATATCGTCGCCTTTGCAACCGATCAGGGACTCACCCCTTTTCTGGCCGGCAATTTGCTGGCGATTATGGGAGTAATGGGAATGTTCGGAGTGCTGGTCTCGGGCTACCTTTCCGATGCCTTTGGGCCCGGCAAGCCCTCCGGGGTGTGCTTCCTAATAAGAATCGTGATCTTCGCCCTGGTTGTGACTTCCACCTCCCCCGCGGCTGTTATCGCCTTCGGCCTGCTTTACGGGTTCACCTTCCTTATGACCGCCCCCCTCGCCCCGATATACCTGGCTCGGGGCTTCGGCGTCAGGAACCTGGGAGCGCTCACGGGGACAGCCAACATGGTGCATCAGATGTCGGGGGGGTTGGGCGCCTTCATAGGCGGGCTGATGTTCGACAATAGCGGCGACTATCAAGATGTTTGGCTCTTGGCACTAATACTCTCGGTAGTCGGGTATTTTGCCGTCCTCGCGATCCGGGATCGACCCTTTCTATCGATGCCCTCTCCCAAGCTGGAGGAGGGGTAGCAGGAAACATACGCCTCATTGGCACTTAATGGACAGGTCATAGCCTGTCAGATATCATAATCGCCGCTCGTCAAAGGAGCCTAAAATGAAAATTCACGAATATCAGGCCAAGAGCCTACTGGCCCAGTACAAGATCCCAGTCCCCGAGGGTCGCGCTGCCGAGACCCCGGAGGAAGCCGCCGAGATCGCCCGAGAGTTGGGGGGACGGGTCGTAGTTAAGGCCCAGGTCCACGCCGGGGGCCGGGGCAAGGCGGGGGGCATAAAGGTAGCCGATACGCCGGAGGAGGCAGCGGCCCACGCTAAATCGCTTTTAGGGACCCGGCTCGTCACCCATCAGACCACTGCGGAAGGCGTCCACATCGGGAAGGTGCTTGTCGAAAAGGCCGCGCCGGAGGGCAAGGAGCTGTACGCCGGAATCGTTATCGACGGATCAGCGGGCGTGCCGGTGATCATGGCTAGCGAGGCGGGAGGCATGGAGATAGAGGAGGTCGCTGCGGCCACTCCTGAGAAGATACTCAAGGAGCGGGTCGACCCAACCATTGGGCTTCAGCCTTTCCAGGGCCGGCGCCTGGCCTACGGTCTTGGGCTTGGGGACAAGCAGGTCCGGCCAGCCGGGGCCATATTTTCAGGGTTGTACCGGCTAATGCGGGATAAGGGATGCTCGCTTGTCGAGATTAATCCGTTGCTCGTGACCGGAGACGGATCGCTAATAGCACTGGACGCCAAGGTGGATTTCGATGATGACGGCCTTTTCCGCCACCGCGACGTGCAGGACCTGAGAGATGATTCCCAGGAAGACCCCCTCGACGTACAGGCCAACGAATATGACATCAACTACATCAAGCTCGACGGCGATGTGGGTTGCATGGTCAATGGGGCGGGTCTCGCGATGGCGACCATGGACATTATCCAGCTTCTCGGGGCTGCGCCGGCCAACTTTTTGGACGTGGGCGGCGGCGCCAATGAAGAGAAGATCGCCCAGGCCTTCAAGCTCCTGGTCTCGGACCCCAAGGTGAAGAAGGTGCTGGTCAACATCTTCGGCGGTATTCTTCGCTGCGACGTCGCAGCCCGGGGCATTGTGGCAGCGGCCAAGGAAATCGACGTGGACATGCCGGTGGTCGTGAGGATGAGGGGGACGAACGTCGATGAGGGTCGGCAGATTCTCGAAGAGTCGGGGCTGAACATCGCGTTCGTACCCGATCTCCAAGGCGCCGCCCAGAGGATAGTTGCAGCCCAGAGCTCCCGCTAAGGAATTATACAAATGAGCATTCTAGTAGATGACAATACACGGCTGATGGTCCAGGGCATCACCGGCAGAGACGGCAGCTTTCACGCCATGCGCTGCCGAGACTACGGCACGAACCTGGTCGCCGGGGTGACCCCGGGAAAGGGAGGCACGGACGTGGAGGGGGTGCCGGTCTACAACTCCGTGTCCCAAGCCGTTGCTGAGACGGGCGCGAATGTCGCCCTGATTTTCGTTCCCGCCCCTTTCGCAGCGGACGCCATTTTGGAGTCTGCCGATGCGGGAGTGCCACTAATCATCGCCATCACCGAGGGAATCCCCGTGCTCGACATGGTCAATGTGGGCAAGTATCTGAAGGACAAGCCCGTCCGCCTGATCGGCCCCAACTGCCCGGGAGCGATATCCCCGGGGTCCAAGGCCAAGGTGGGAATAATGCCAGGCAACATACACATGGCTGGCCGAGTCGGCATCGTCTCCCGGAGCGGAACGCTGACCTACGAGGCTGTCGCTCAATTGACCGAGCTCGGGATTGGTCAGTCAACGTGTGTGGGCATTGGGGGAGACCCGATTATAGGGTCTGACTTCGTGCAGATTCTCGGCCTTTTCCAAGAGGACGACGAAACCGAAGCCATAGTGATGATAGGCGAGATAGGCGGGTCTCGGGAGCAGGAGGCAGCAGCCTTCATCAAGAGCAACGTGACCAAGCCGGTGGTCTCGTTTATCGGAGGGGCTACCGCACCTCCCGGGCGACGGATGGGTCATGCCGGAGCCATAATCACCGGCGAGAGCGGCACTGCCAAGGCTAAGGCGCAGGCTCTCAGTGACGCGGGGGCCACGATCGCCTATAGCCCAGCGGAGATCGGGCTTACGATGCAGAAGGTGCTAAGCTCTCGCTAACACTCTGCATTAGCTAGTCCATTGGGAGTGGCGAAGTTCCCTCTGTTGATAGCTACTACCCAATCTGCTATCTTCTTAGTCTGCGATTCGCTTACGTGGGGCTGTAGCTCAGTTGGGAGAGCACCTCAATGGCATTGAGGGGGTCAGGGGTTCGAATCCCCTCAGCTCCACCATTTTTGGCGGTAGGCAGAACTATCCCATGCATAGCAAGCTCCTTGGCGTTCTTTCCGGATAACCGGCTATCGTCGCGCACGGGTATCGAGTAGTGCATCACGGCGTTGCCGGGGCTCACCAGTATTTCCTTGACGAAGGACTCTAAGGATGCCGGGCACTATGTCAGTTAGCTCTTATTGAGGAACTCACTGTAGTGACGGGTGCCTGACCTGACACCTTTCACCTCTTCTAACGGCTGGCTCTCGATTAGGCGGCCAAGAACAGTGACCTAAGTGTCCTTAACAACGCTAGAGGATTCTTCGTCGGGGGGCGGGGTGGGGTCCTGGCTGGATTGTCCGCCATTTCCGGGAGGGGTGCTGTTTGGGTCCTCTTCAGTAGCCGTGGCTGCGCTTTGAGGTGGAGAGTCGAGGGATGTGGTAGGGGCTGGGGATCTGCTCAATCGGTTCTTTAAGCTCACCGTGAGCTTGATGATCCCCATTAGGAGCCGCAGCACAAATTCAAGGCCAATGAGGAACAAAAGGTAGTACAGGATGTTTTCGGTGTAGTCTCCTGCATTTTTGAGGGTGTCAAGGGAATCGGAGACGGAGAAGAATGACGCATCGATGAGGAATACACCGAGGACTGCGAAGGGCAGCATCTTGGCCAGGTCTCGGGATAGGTCTTCCTTGTAATAGGCTGTGACACGGATTGCGCTGACCGTGGCAAGGGCTATCAGCAGCGTATCCGAGAAAGTTTGCTCTTTAGAGAGGAAGGCCAATACAAGGGTGAGGACTCCGAACCAGAAGAAAGCGAATACCGGAAACAGAATGAGGTATTTCGCCACGTACAAAGTAAAGTGGATCGAAGAACGTATCCAACGGTGACTCGACTCTTCATAACTGGACAGGTCCAAGTCAAACACGTCCCGAGCGGCCACAAACCGATAGAACTTGAAGACAAAGATTGCATAGGCTGCCATGCCCAGAATGTAAATCGACACCGGCCACAGCAAATCCAGGGCGTCATATAGGTCCAGTCCCTTGGTGAAGATGTCGTTAATGTCCATATGGCTGCCGTTCGACGATAGAAATCCCCAGCTTAGGAGCACTTGCAGGGCCGGGATACGAACCCTGACCTCCGCCGATGCGAATCCTGAATAATTTAGAAGAGATCACTAGCGTTAATGGCTTCACGTTTATACAGCGGGCGTGAGATTCCCACGCTACCTAGACTTGCCGATGCAACCTCGATAGTTGTAACACAAATCGGGAGGGGCAAACAGGTCTAGGCCTTGGCGTAGCAATTGCAGGCCGAGAAGGGATAGGGCCTACGTTACCTTCCATACTGGTCTGTCCTCTTCCACCTAGTTTAGTCCAACGGTCGATTATCGTTGACAATATACATGGGTAGAGATACCTTCCCGGCGTTTGGCATGACCTAATCCTACGGTCAACTTCAGAATCTAGCGCCTCCTTTATGTAGGACACAAAAGCCTTCAGAACCGACTATTCATGAAGTGAGCATTTTCATCTGTTCCGGCTTATACGCAATATACCGTTGAAGTGGAGATGTACGCTGTCTTGGATAAGGATATTGGCAGAACCCTTGCTTCTTCTGTCGCTCTTCGTCCCTCCTAAATTGACCCTTGGCCACTAGTCCATACCGGCTGTGATATTCTAGCCACCAGGATAATTTTCCCAAAGTAATTTCTGGTAGTTCCAGAGGACTCCAGGAGCCGTTTTCTGCATGCGATTCATCATAGATAGATGGCGGCGCATCGGCACCCGACTGTATCTAGCTTTGGGATTTGCGGTGGCACTGACGCTAATCTCCGGTGGGGTGGCCGTCTACTACTTCGAGCAGAGCGGAGACCATAACTACCGGGTCCAATCGGAATCGGTGCCGGCTTTGGAGTCGTCCTGGATTGCCGCACGCGAGGCGGAGCGCTTACGGATTCTGGGACTCGAGGTGGTGGCCGACGCTGAATCCGGCTTCCAACGCCAGGATACCGACGCCCTAGTCAGGACTCTTGACCGTCTCGATGCCGCCCTGAATAACGCGAGCGGCGTGCCAGCGTTGGCAACCGACGCCCAGGCCGTCAGCGATGCAGCTTATGATCTGGCTGAAGTCGTCGACAACCTCGTACTAACCCGCGATGCCTTGCTGACGGCAAACGACCTCGCATTGGGCTACCGGTTACGCCTGGCAACAACTTCCTCGGATATCGGGGAGTCAGAAGCTGCACTGTCGGTGCTGCGGCAGGCGTTGCAAGCTCAGGATGATCCCTCCCTTCAGGGGATGTTGGAGAAGTTTCTAAGCATACATGCGACCGGCATAGACCCAGCGGTGTCATCTTTGGGCGAAGGTGCGGGGGTCTTCTACATCCGCGGCCAACAGCTGGTCCTGGAAACCAATATCAGGGAGCTGGCGGGATCGTTCGACGAGTCGAGTGCTGCATTGGAAAGCTCCGTGACTAGCCTATTGACGGCCTCCAGTGCCCATTCTTCGGAAGCGCTGGGACTGGCCGTGAGCAGCTTCGACGAAGGCCGAACACTGTTGGCAGGTATCAGCGTGATCAGCGTGATTGCGGCGACTTTGGCAGCCTGGATTTGGGTAGGCAACGGTATGGTCAGGCGGCTTTCACGCATGTCTGATCGCATGAGGAAGATGGCGGAAGGAGACCTGGAGACTCCGGTGCCAGAGGTAGGCCGCGACGAGATTGGAGAATTGGCCGGCGCTCTGGAAGTCTTCAGGCAACAAGCCCTGGAGGTCCAGCGCTTGAATTTGGTCGAGAAGCTATACGAGGAACTGCGTGTGATCAACGCAGAACTGAAACGGGTCCAAGCCAGGTTGGTTGCCCAGGAGAAACTTGCTGCTTTGGGTGAATTGGTGTCGGGTGTGGCGCATGAGATCAGCAATCCGTTGAACTTCGTCAATAACTTCTCCGAAGGCTCTCTCGAACTGTACAGTGAACTAACGGAGATGCTGGACAACTACAGGGACAGAATGTCAAAGGACGATACCGCCTTACTGGATGACATCACCCAGGAGATGACCGCTAGTCTCAATCGCGTCCTTTCCAACGGGGGTCGTGCACTGGCAATAGTCGAACGGATGCGGGGCTTAGGTGTCACGGGGGGAGACCCCGTTGTGGTCGACTTGAACGAAGTATTGCGGGAGGCGGTGAATTCGGGGTGCAACACCTTTAGTGCCCAGTGGCAGGATTTCTCCGTGGAACCAGTTCTTGACCTGGATGAATCTGTAGGTGATGCAACGTTGGTCGAAAGAGATTTCAGCGACGCGTTGATAAACCTGGTATCGAATGCTTTTTATGCCATGGGCCAGAAGCGGAAGACCTCAGAAGGCTATGAACCAGTTCTGGCCGTTTCGAGTCGGCGGGTCAGTGATATGGTGGAGATACGATTGCGGGACAACGGCACCGGAATATCCGATGATGTGATTGGACGTATATTCAACCCGTTCTTCTCAACGCGAGATGGTGCGGCGGGAGCAGGGCTGGGCCTTCCCATCGCTGCAGATGTGGCCCGCAGGTTCGGGGGAGATCTATCGGTGGACACCGTATACGGTGAATACGCGGAGTTCATCATGACCCTGCCAATTACGCTAGACAGCCCCACTGTGCCTGAGATGGAAGAAAGCCTGGTGCAAGAGACCGTTTAACGGGCCCTTATGCCACACATCGCCTGTTCGGCATCTAGCCTTTACCCCTATCGTTTCCGCGCTATCAGGTAGGAGAATACGCCAAGGGCGAAGGCACTGGTGACAGCCTGAATAACTATTAGGGTGGTCCGTCTCCGCGGGCTGGAAGCAATACCACCCAACGTGTTGCGGATGCGGGGTATGGCGTCGCCGATTACGGGTGCTGCGGGTTGCTGCAATTCTTGTAAGTCGGTTTGAGTCATCGATTCTCCTCCGGGAGTAGACAGTGGTGCCGCAGTAGGTACAGCAGTGGGTGTGGGAGAGGGGACCGATGTAGGCGTAGGTGCGGGTATGGGCGTCGGGACCGGAGTCGGAGTTGGGGTGGGAGTTGGCGTAGGGGTGGGTGTCGGAGTTGGGGTTGGAGTGGGTGCCGGGGTTGGAGTGGGGGTCGGCATCGGTGTCGGAGTGGGGGTCGGCATCGGGGTTGGAATAGCTGTTGGCATCGGTGTCGGAGTGGGTGTGGCCGTAGGGAGGGGAGTGGCAGTTGGCCTGGGCCGTGGAGTCGAGGTTGGTATGGGGCGAGGAGTGGGGCGCGGCGTTGGGGTAGCCTCTACGCTGGGCGTAGGTGTTGGAACTGGCATTCCGCGCCTCCCCGGCTAACGGCACACCCCTTCACTGTGCCAAGTGGATTGGAAGGGGGTACGGGCAGACCACTACTATCGCAACTGGTAGGGGCACTATTGCCATCACCGTCTTCGTCGTCGAAGTAGTACGTGCACTCCAAAGACTCTTGAGCATTGGCACGCATCGCATAGCCAATCCCAATCGTTAGGAGAACGATGGCAATGAGAATGCCGCCTAAGGCGTATTTCATGCAACTGACTCGAGATTCTTCAATGCGGGCGCTCACCTACCAGTGCCTCGATATGGTCATCTAAGTATTAAATCAGCGTTTCCGGCCTTTGTTCCTCAGACTCGACAGACCGATTAATGTGCCGGTTATTGCGGCTTACCGTGAACCAATCCTATACCCACGTATGTGAATGCCTCCTCCTTAGTCTCGTTTGCACGGTGCCACCGGGGCATTCGGAATAACAACCACACCGGTTTACTCAGAATGCCTCTGGGACAGAAGTGCCTTGACTTTTTCCATCGAGCCCATTAAACCTTGAAAACAATTTTGAACCTGTACACAATACGATTATATCCCGCTAACCCCACAGTCGACCAATTGGTCTAATAATCCTGTAGGGCAAAGAGGGTTCTTGTATCCTCCTCTTTGACACCCGAGCGCGTCGGGAATATCATCCCTCCCTGCATTCGGAGCGCTGGCCGAGGCAGTCTAAGAAAGACAAGGAGAAACCATGCATCACTGGCAAGAGTTCAACGTCGACGGCATATTTTCGTACAAAGACAATTTGAAGATTGCTCACGCGGTGAGGACGGGCAACACCGTGTACATCTCGGGGCAAGTAGCACTGGATGTTGACGGGAACGTGGTGGGCGAGGGAGACGTAGAGGCGCAGGGAGACCTGATCTGGGAGAACATTGGTAAGGTGCTGGAGGCGGCCGGGGCGTCGATGGACGACGTAGTCAAGGTGTTCCAGTTCGTAGTCGGGGCGGAGAACTTCGCGGGGATGTCCAGGTCACGGCGCAAAGTATTAGGAGAGGCGCCCTTGAGGGCCATCACGGCGATAGTGGTCTCGGGACTGGTAAAGCCCGAGCTTCTGCTGGAAGTGGACGTGATTGCGGAGATAGGCCAATGAGCTCCGTAGACACAAGCACAAAACACTGGACCAGCTATACGGTACCCGGCATCTGGTCCCTTCCTGAACACCAGAAGATCACCCACGCCCTGAGGGTAGGCAACACGATCTACATCTCTGGGCAGACCGCCCGGGGGCTGAACGGGGAGGCAGAGGGCGGAAGCGACATCGAGGCGCAGGGCATGGCTATATGGAGGCACATCGAGACCGTGCTGGCCGCAGCAGGGGCCACGCTGGATGACGTGGTAAAGGTCTTCCAGTTTGTGGTGGGTGAAGAGAACTTCCAGGGTATGAGCCGAGCACGGAAGGCTGCGCTAGGCGAAGCGAAGCTTCGAGCTATAACTTCCGTGATTGTAGCCGGGCTGGCGAGGCCGGACCTTCTTCTGGAGGTCGACGTGATTGCCGTGGTCCCGGACTAGCTCGGGCGCAGGGCATAGCCCTGGAGGTCGAAGGTACGGTTCAGACGCGCATCTTCGGATAGGGCCTCAATACGCCTTGATAGTGGGGAAGCCTCGGGGGAGGATTCTGCGGTGTCAGCTGCCTCAGGGGACTCCCAAACGAATATCCTGCCCATCTCGTTAGAGTCGGCCCGGCCCGTGAAACGCAGCCCGAGCACGTAGCCCTGCTGGAGAGAGAAAGCCGTGTCCAGGGCTTCGAGGAGGTTGGCGATGCGCTCCTCATTGCCGGGCTTCGGGGTGAACGTGGATAGCCTCATCACCGCCATGATCGGTTACCCCACCCCTCGCATCTCAATGGCTCGCTCCAATATCCTGCGGTAAAGGTCGGCGGGCGCGGCTCCTACAATCGGCTCCCGGCCTTCGATGAGCACCAGCGGCAGTCCCGATGGCGCTTCTCCGTATTCCATAACCATCTCAAGATGCTCGCCGATGACCGCCACTTTCTGTTGACCGCCTTCCAGGTCCCTTTTGAATCTCTCGGCATCCAGGCCCTCACGGGCGGCGAGGGCGGTAAGCTGCGAATAGTCGCTGGTGTCAATGCTCTCGACGAAGATTGCCCGGAACAGGGCACGGTGGTAGGATTCGAAAGCTTTGGGCCCTTGGGCAGCGGCACACTTGGCGGCTTCCAAAGCGGGAAGACTGGAGGAGATGTAGGGCTTGTCAGCTGCCCAGTGTTCGAACCGGGCCTCTGGTTCAGCCTCTGCCGCCGCAGCCCGGGAGGTCCTGCCGTGGGGTGTGACAAGCCGAGAGTCGGCGCGGCCCATGAGGAGGGCGTAGCTCTTCCATTGGAACTCCACCCTAGGGCCAAGAGCCTCTTTGACCTTGTCCAGCCGCACCGACGTGATGTAGCACCAGGGTCATATGTAGTCGGAGTAGATGGTTACGGAGAGGTCGGGGGGCATGCGATCTCCCGATGTCTAGTTATGTCTAGGTAAAGAGATGTTGCGATTATAGCACTGGGAAGGGGGACTTTTGATTGTTTCGGGGAATTCTTTGTGTTCGATGGTGGGTTTTGTGGGTCGGGAAGCTGGGCCGGGCCTTTGGAAAGTACATGGGGTAAGGGTAGGACGGCGGGGTGGGGTTGCGCAAGGTGGTGGTGAGGAGGGTAGGATGTTTTGACAGGCCCCACATCCACCACCCGACCCCTTGTCCGTCTATGAGTTTGCAACCGCACCAAGCTCCTGGGTAATGGAGTGGCGGATAACCCCGACCTCCTCCTCTCCCAGAAGCTCCCGAAAGTGGTCCTCCACGGGATCCAGGTCCAGCCCCAGCTCGCTCCAGCCAATGATGTAATTGCGCACTCTGTCTGCGAATAAGTTGGGATAGGGGACGCCGGCGGGGCGTCCAAAACGATGCGTCCAGCGCAGAAAGGGCAGGCACAAGGCACGGCCCCCGGCCTGGCGGAACTTTTCGTGGATGTAGCCCTCTTCGCCGCCAAAGCCGCGAAAATGCGGGTTGAAACCCGGCCAGGCGTCCCGACGGCAGGCGAACATCCCCAGTCCTTGCATCACAACCTCGAAGGGCAGCCCGTCCGGGTCCATGCCTCGTTCGTCGGTATCCCATTGGCCGTACATGCCCGTGCTCCAGACTGGGGCGAAATGGGTTGAGACGCTGTCGAGCGAATCATGCAACATCGGCCCTTGCAGCAGGTCACGGGAGTCCGGGTGGCTGTGGAAATAGTCGATGAGCCGACGCAGGGACCCGGGGGCCAGCATGACGTGACAATCGATGCACATGACGTAGGGAGTGCGGGCGATGCGGAAAATCTGCTCCTTTGCCGCCGCGGTCCCCGTATTGGCGTCAAACGGGACATAGCGGTAGCCCTCGACCCACGACGCCAATTCCTTGAGCAGGGGTCCGGCCGGGCCATCCGGCTGATTGTCCAGCACCAGCAGCTCAGTGTCCTTCAGGACTTCGGGGTGATACATGCGTATGGCCTGGACCGTGAAGTAGACCCCGTCGTAGTCGTCATAGGTCGCCATCCCTATCGTCAGCCGACGCGGTCCGCTTTCCAGCGAGGGATGCTCCACGGATTGGGCTTCACACATTTCACTCGTCAATTTCGGCATTCCCATCGGTAGTCTATCCAGTGCTTCTAGCCCCTGGGCCCTCGGCGCTCGGGCGAGCGCGTGGTCGTCGTGGAGGGCCGCGGGGTCGTAGTCGGTCGCGGGGTCGTCGTGGGCGGCTGGGTCGTTGGCTGGGACGACCGGGGCCCTACAGGGGCCGTCGTGGGCGGTTGAGTCGTCGCAGGCCTCGGGGTTGTAGTGGGCCTGGGGGTTATAGTGGGCCTGGGGGTTATAGTGGGCCTGGGGGTTGTAGTGGGCCTGGGGGTTGTAGCGGGCCTGGGGGTTGTAGCGGGCGGCGGCGCGTATGGGGGCCGGGTCGTACTTGGTCTCCGGGTTGTAGTGGGCTCCGCAGTGGTCTGAGAGTACGCGGGCGGGGGCGCAGCCGTGGTCGTGGTGGTGGTCGTTGTGTGGGTGGCAATCCAACGGAACTCTACCTGCTCCCGCGGGCCCCGGCCACGACTCCTCCTCTGCTCCTTCTCTTCTCGCGGGCCTGCGCTGCGGGTCCTCCCCGTGTCTTGCCAGGGGCTCCAGACCTCGTCAGGGTCCGTTGGCGTCGGAGGGGTAGGGGGCGGAACGGTGGGGGCCCACCGCGTCTCTTGTCCTGCAGGTATGGTGACGGCGATCCATTGGGTATCTCGTTCGGTAGTTGCGCTCCCGGCGGGGACCCACTGGGTCTCCCGCACGCCGTTGCACGTCCTCTCCTGCTCCTTCTCCGGCTGGCAGGTGCGGGTCTTTACTTGTTCTTTTTCCACCGAGCGCGTTGCCGTTCTCTCCTGCTCTTTCTGCTCCTGTGGACCTTCACCACGGGTCTCTCCCGTATCCGTCCAAGAGGTCCATACGATCTGGCCCTGATTTTGCGTCCTCCCGGTATCCGCCCAGGAACCCCAGGGGCCGCAGGTGTTGCGGGTCTCGCCCGTGTCTGCCCAGTCGGTGCAGGGCTCGCCGGGCTCCGGGGGCATACCTCCGGGTGAGGTCGTGGTGGAACCGCTTGATTGTACGGTGATGGCAACTGAGTCACCATCGCTTTGCCCTGCGACGTCGGTCACCGTCAGATTGAAGACCAGCGTTCCAGTCCAGGAGGGCAAGTTGAAAGTGGGGTTGACAGCCTTTTTGTCGCTCAAATCTATAGTGGGCGGCGCTTCTTCATGCTCCTCATGCTCAAAATCCTGCTCCCACAGATAGGTCAACGGCTCTCCGTCAGGATCTGAGCTGCCCGAGCCGTCCAGCATAACGTCATAATCGGCAGCCAGGCCTGGCCTCTCAACGTCAGCACGGGGGCGCACGGTCTGGTCCTCTCCGGCATTGGCGATGGGGGGCCGTTTGCCGAAGGTGATGCCCATCTGACTTTCCACCGTGGATGCGGGAAACGCCCAGCCCACAGCACCCTCAATGCCATCAGCGTCTTCCTCAGAAAAGAAGATGCCCACCATGTGAAAATGGCCAGTGGAAGGGTCTTCCCAAACGCACGCGGCTCCCGAGTCGCCATCGGCGACGGAATTTGCGCTGCAGTCCAATTTGATCAAGCTTCTGAAGTCGAAGCTTCGAATCTCTTTCTTGTCAGTTGCCTCCGGCCCCCTGACCTCTGTGATGGTTGCGTCTCTCTCGCCGCTGATGCCGCCGAAAATCTTGACCGGCAGGTCTACACTTGGCGCCTTCGTTCCTCTAACGAGCCACCTTCTGGGTAAATGGATATGGGACCGTTCCCCTTCAACGTGCAGGGTAAAGTCAGCCTGCACACCATTAGCAAGTTCGAACACAGCCACGTCTATGTAGTTGACCTCATCTGTGGATGGGGCACGCCAATCTACGAGGGTTCCCACCTTATTGCTCATATCGTCGGGAGGCTGAAGGAGACTCACGGTTCCCGCCATCCCAGAGCCGAAGGGGATTTGATCGGACAACCCGCCGGTTACAACGTGCCAGTTGGTAACCAGTACCTTTGCCTCTCCGGCGGTCGAGTTACGCGTTGCCAATCCGGTCAGCGTTCCCTTATTGGCGTCCTTCAAATCGGTGCCTTCGATTAGGGTTTGCGCCCTTATCCCGCCGACCAGCGGCCTGTGTGATGAATTGGTTGTTCCCATTGTATTGTTCCTTTCTTGTCTTCCAAATATCTAAAATGAGTAATTTATGGATCCTTAATTTCGCCCCACTTTAATCTTCACCGGTACGTCATCCAGGCAGTCCGGTATTCGTTTCGTCGGGGACAGGCCAAGGTTATGCACCTTATCTGTAACACCAACCTCGATGCCGAATATCACAGTCCCTGGTTCGCCCCCCGGCGGGAGACTCCACATAAGAGACCCAGTAGAGAAGGGGTACTCACGGAAAAAGTACTGATACTTTTGCCATACCTCCCACGCGTAGATGGCGTGAGGATTTTTGCCGCTGTAAATGCCGCCCCCTACATAGTCTTCCGCCTGTTGCGCGATACTAGCGAGTATGATCTGCACTGGCACCCCCTCCAACTCGTCAGGTATCCGGGACTTCGGCGGTACCGTGTCCTGGTCTATCTCCTTGCTTACCTGGACTAAAATGCCCCATGTTTTGGTCCGGAGTCCTGTCTTCTCGTCCCTCAAGAATTCTGTACTGACAGCGGTGCGGTTGGGATAACGCACTAAAAGGCGCTTGTATTTTTTGGACACCTCGTAAGTCTTATTGGCGATCCTCAATGAATCCGTTCCGCATTGATAGTACGGGCCAGGGCCAAGAATTCCGAAGGCCGACAGCAGTGCCAGGACGACGACGGAGCAGGCCAGGGCGAGGGTGAGCATGAGCAGGGTTTTTCTCCTATTCACGTTTACTCTTCCCTTCCGTTGGCACGGCCTTTAAGCATCGTCATGGAACGATAATAGAACAAGCAATCTAGTATGTCAACCCCTTGGAGATCCCGATTTCTCGGGGAATGCCGGGGAGGGCATATGGTATATTGTCGGCGGTGGAGACCATTTGTACCCGCTCACATAAGGCTCGACGCCATTCGCCCATGGCAGGTGAATGGTGAGACTCCCGGCGTCCCTCTCCGTTCTGCTGGCAACGAAACGACGCCGTCAGGTGTTGATCGCGCTCGCCGCAGGCCACATTCTGACCCAGATGTCCAGCCTCCCCGTGGCCCTCTCCGTCGGCACCCTGGCTAAGGAATTCTCCGTAGGCATCGACGAGGCAGCATGGATTGTCATCGTCTACCTACTAGCCCTCGGCAGCGGTGCACTTCTCGGGGCCCGGCTCGGCGACAGGTACGGACACAGCCGCGTTTACGTCCTTGGCGTCGTCGCCTCCACCCTTGGTGCGGGACTGATAGTTGTCGCGCAAAGCCTTTGGGAGGTCATGGCGTTCAGGGCAGTGTCGGGCGTCGGGGCGGCGCTGATGATCGGCAACGCCAATGCCATACTCGCCTCCGCCTTCCCGGTCAGCGAGCGAGGCCGCGCCTTTGCCGTGCCAATCATGGGCTCCCGCCTAGGCACCCTGCTGGGCCTCGCCAGCTTCGGCCTCTCCCTACAATTCGCCACCTGGCGCATCGCCTTCGCCACTTTCCTACCCATCGGCATCCTCGCCGTCGTCGCCTCTCTGGGCCTCATCCGGGGTTCCCAGACCGAAATCGAAGACAAAGAGAAACGCGACACGGGCCCCATCGACTTCATAGGCGCCGGCTTTATCGTCGCCAGCGCCTCCGTCCTAATTCTCTCCACGAACCACCTGCACGGGGGCGAGGAGTCCTTCACTTCTTCCGAGGCTCTCACTTATCACCTTCCCATGCAATTCCTATTTCTGGGCCTCGTTGTCATCTTCGCCTTTGTCGAGCACAAGGTCCGAAACCCGATCGTTGATTTCCGCCATTTCCAGCAAAAGTACTTCACACTTTCCCTAGTCTCCAACACGGCTTTCCACTTCTCCATGCTCGCCGCCATGACCCTAGTCCCGATACTCATGGAGCAGGGTTTCGGCCTCTCTCCCATCTTCGTCATGATCGTCCTCATACCGAACCAGGGCGTCGGGCTGTTCATGCCCATGGTCGCCGGCTGGCTCTACGATAAACACGGGTCCCGACTCTTCCGCCCCGCGGCCATGGCAACCATAGCCGTCGGGTTCCTCGCGTTGGGACTGCTGGCCCCCAACATCAGTTGGTGGATCGTGCCGTTCCTCATGCTGCCAATCACCATGGGCACCGCCATATTCAACCCGATCAACAATGCGACGGTTATGAGCGCCCTGCCCCTGGAGCACAGGGGTGTAGCATCCGGCTTGCTGGAGACCACCCGCGAGATCGGTCACGCCCTTGGGGCTACGGCCTCCGCGACTGCCCTGTCGATGTTCATACCTGCCCTAGTCAACGACCTCACCGAGTCTCAGGCCCAGGCCCACTACTTCGACGGCTTCCAGGTCGCTACCCTCATGGTTATGGGCGTCCTCTTCTTCGGAGCAGTAGTCGCCTCCTTCCACAAGACGAGGCCCCAGCCAGGCGTGCTTACGCCTTCGCAGGCACCGTCGCCGTCGGCCTCGCCTTCATCCTAACGGGAGGTCGATTTTCGTAAAGCCGCATCCCTTCGATGTATAATCGGCTAGTTACGGGAAGCAGCCAGAGTCGGCAGGGAGCATTATCATGCGAGAGATATTCGAGGAAGTCGGCGGCCTGATTGAGAAGAGCAAACCCTTTGCGCTGGCCACGGTGGTCAGGACCAAGGGGTCGACGCCCCAGAAGCCCGGGTCCAAGATGCTGGTGCGAGAGGACGGTTCCTTCGCCGGGACTCTCGGGGGCGGCTGCATAGAGGCGGACGCATACACCGCTTCCAAGTTGGCCATGGTCGAGAATACCCCCGCTGACGTCCAGGGATTCACCCTGAACGACGATCTTGCGGCACAGGACGGCCTGGTCTGTGGCGGAACCATGTACATCATGATCGACCAGCCACAGAAGGACCCGATGTTCGACGCCTACACGCGTGAGATAAACGCTGCGTACCGGGGCGAAGGCGGCGTGGCCCTGGCGATGGTCACGGGCAAGGGCGCCCTCTCGGGGCCAGTGGGGATGAAGCTGCTCATACGGGAGGACGGGTC
This sequence comes from Dehalococcoidia bacterium, assembly GCA_965222055.1. Classification (GTDB taxonomy): domain Bacteria; phylum Chloroflexota; class Dehalococcoidia; order Plut-88900; family Plut-88900; genus Plut-88900. Next base: position 565,701 of record CBDCTF010000007.1, on the reverse strand, counting down.
GAGGGTAGGGTCCCTGGGGGACACCTCGTTGGACGACGCCGCGGCGGAGGCCTCACAAAAGGCGATGGACTTCGGACGGCAGGACTTCATATCGTCGAAGGACGGGACTGGAATATACGTGGAGGCTTTCACCAGCCCGGCCACGGTGGTCCTGGTGGGCGGAGGGCACGTCTCCAACTCCATCTACAAGCTGGCTACGTTCCTCGGGTATCGGACCCGAGTAGTCGACGACCGGCAAGAGTTCGCCAATGCCGAACGGTTCCCTGACGCCGACGCCCTGGTCGTAGACGACTACGACTCCGGGATCAAGCGTATTGGCATAACGGCCAACTCCTTCGTGGTGGTAGCGACTCGGGGGCACAAGTACGATGACATGGCCCTGCTTGAGGCGGCTCGGTCTCAGGCCAAGTTCATCGGGCTGCTGGGCAGCAGGCGAAAAGCGCTCCTGATTTTCCCGACCCTGCTCTCATCCGGCGTGCCACTGGAGAGGGTTAGTGAAATCCGCACTCCCGTGGGCCTGAACCTCGGGGGGCGGACGCCGGAGTCGATAGCCCTGAGCGTCATGGCGGAGATCGAGATGGTGAGGCATGGCGGGGACGGCTCCTCGATGAAGATGGATGAGAAGCTGGTGCTCAAGGCACGGGAGAAGGCCGGAGTCCTGGCGTAGAGCGCTTGCCGGGTCCGCGTGTGTCAAGCCTTACGCGACTCTTTCGTAGCTGACCGTGCAGGATTAACTTCACCCTCACCTCTTCGACAAGCTGAGGGCAGGCCCTAGTCGTCTAACGTCAGAGGCATATCCGCAACCTGTCGAGAGACCCTTGCGTGACTAGAGGTGACTTCCCTTGTACCATCCAGATCACTTAACCTCCGCCCCCCGCTCATACTTCGAGAGCCTCAGCACGAGCGGCCCAAACACCCCCGACACGAGTTAATGTCCTCAACGTCATCCCCTGATACTGGTATTTGGGCCGTATTGCTGGCCGCGGGGCTTTCCATGCGAATGGGTCAGCCCAAGGCGCTGCTCCCTTGGATGGGGACAACGCTAGTCGAATATCAACTGGAGCAGATGGGGACGTCTCGGGTTTCGACGGTGATACTGGTTGTCGGGCATGAGGCGGAGGCTGTCAGGGTGCGGGTGGCGGAGAGGAAGGGCGTCAAGATTGTGGAGAACCGGGACTACCGGCAGGGGCGGGCCTCGTCAGTGGTGGCCGGTGTGAGGGAAGTTCCGGCCGACTCCAAAGCGCTTCTGTTATTGAACGTGGACCAGCCTCGGCCCTCGTGGTTAATTGATGAGGTAGTTGACGCGCACCTCCGCGGGGGAGCGAAGATCACGATACCCGTCCACAAAGTGCGAAGGGGCCATCCAACGGTCTTTGACGGTTGCTTGAGAGACGAGATGCTGGCGATCACGGAGGAAGGGTTGGGGCTGAAGCAGGTAGTGAGGCAGGACAGGGGTCGGGTGGGGAGCGTGGAGGTGTCGTCATCGCTCATCTACCTGGACATGAACACTCCAGAGGAATACGAGAGGGCGTTGGGGAGGGAGGGGGAGTTTGAGGGAATTGATTGAGACCTAATCGCCTACGATCAGACGACATCTACTCGTGCTTAGCCATTCACGAACAGTGTTTCCCGAATGCATCTTCGAAACCTGACAGGCTGAAAGTAGCCGACTTGCTCCCTTGGGTGACTTCAAGATATTCATGCTTTGCAAACTCACGAATAAAGTCCTGGGTGTTGAGGCGACTGCTTGATGAGATTACAACGAGGAAAGGTTCGTATCGCACTAATCTTTTCCTAGAAAGGCCACTTCCAAACCAATCAAAGGAATAAGTGACGACCTCGTTCCCACTTACAAATGTTTCAATGGTGTTAACGACTTCTCCACTACCGATCAGAAGTGCAGTAGGCCAATCAATTGCGGCAAAGAGCAGATCGCAATCCACAAATAAAGCCGCATTACCATCGTCTGACCTTACAGCAACACCAGGATCATCGACAATCGTATCTATATCGTATTGCGAGGGTCTGGTATCTGAAAACCATTCTTCTTTGTTTTGAGGTGACGTAGATTCCTCAGAGAAGCCTGTCTCTGTTAATTGCGTAGGCTTAGATTCAGGGGACTCACCATCAGTCGACGCCCGATCACCAAACTCGCAAGCGATCAGGGTTGTCGCTATCAAAGCAACACTGAGAATTGTTAGTCTGATATTCATACTTGGGGCCTGTCTAGCAAAAGAGTGACCAGATCTGCGCTGATTGCCAGCCTGTACATTGCAACTGCCCACTAGGAGTTAAGAATGTGGCCCCTCGATTCATGCGGTGAATTCAATTACACCCCGTGCGAGGGAGTGTCTTATGGTATATAGCATCGAACCAATTGTAAATCGTTGGTCTGCTTGACAACCTATGAGTGCGAGCCTATGTTAGCCGCGTTCCCGTATGGCGGCTTTTTCAGGAGGTAAACGGCCTATGATGGCATTAGAAGGCCTACTAATAATCGACATGACCATATGGCAGCACGGGCCAGTATCCACGGCGATGCTGGCGGACATGGGCGCCGAGGTGATAAAGGTTGAGGAGCGAAAGTCGGGGGACCCGGGGCGGTATCTATCGACTTGGAATTTCGGGAAAAACTCGGGGACCGACCTTAACTACTACTTCGAGAACAACAACCGGAACAAGAAGAGCCTGGCCCTCGACCTGAAAACCTCCGAAGGCAAAGAGGTAATGAGTCGGCTAATCAAGAAGGCCGATGCATTCGTGTCAAACTTCCGGGAAGCTTCTCTGAAGCGGTTGGGGCTAGATTACGAGTCGGTGCACGAGATTAACCCCAAACTGGTGTACTCGGCGGGGTACGGATTCGGGCCAAAGGGACCGGACTCGGCGAGACCATCGGCGGACCTGGCGGCGCAGGCCCGGGGCGGAATCATGAGCCAGATCCAGACCTCGGCGCCGATGCACGTATGGGGCGGGATGGCAGACCAGACCGGGGCATTCATGCTGTGCCTGGGCACTACTATGGGTCTGCTTACTCGGGAGCGTACGGGCATTGGGCAGAAGGTAGAGGAATCGTTGTTCGGGACGCAGCTAGCAGTGGGGGCATTGATGGCACAGGGAACGCTGTTCACAGGGAAAGTGCCCGGAGAATACAGGCGTCAGGCGCTGAGCCCCTTCTGGAACGTCTACAAGACGAAGGATGAAAAATGGCTGTGCCTCTCCGTGCTGGACATGGAGCGGGACTGGGAAGCCACGTGTCGGGCCCTGGACCTGGAATGGATGATGGAGGACCCGCGGTTTATATCGGGGCAGGACAGGGTCTTTGCCCACAGCGATACGTTAATAGGCATACTGGAAGAGACCTTCGCCAAGAAGACCCGGGAAGAGTGGCGGGAAATCCTGGACGCCACCGACGTTATCTGGGCCCCGGTACAGGACTACATGGAGGCCCTTTCGGACGAACAGGCAATCGCCAATGAATACGTGGTGGAGATAGACCATCCGAACGCCGGCAAGGTCAAAATGCTGGGTCTGCCCATTCAGTTCAGTGAGACTCCCGGCAAGGTGAGGAGTGGTGCTCCCGATCTGGGCCAACACACTGAGGAGTTGCTGACGGAACTGCTGGACTACTCGTGGGACGAGGTCATCGGCCTGAAGGACAAGCAGGTCATCTAGGGTCGGGTGGCGTTTTGAGTAGCGAGGGCGGCGGCAACGAGCCCAACATGCGCCTGTATGAAGTGTACGCGTCTCGGGACATCGGGGAGGTGGGGCGGAAGTACGATGCATGGGCAGAAGACTACGATAACGACATCACGGGGGATTACGGATGGCCGGCCCCCGGCCACATGGCCGATGTCTGCAGCCGCTACGCAACCCGTGATTCTCTGCTCCTGGACGCGGGTGCCGGGACCGGACTTACGGGCGCAGCGCTTCGGCGGGCAGGATTTCAGAAAATCGTTGGGATAGACCTGTCGGCGGGGATGCTGGAGGTAGCAAAGGGCAAGTCTGCTTACAGCGGCCTTTACAAGATGAAACTCGGGGCCCCTCTAGCCTTCGAAGATGGGGTATTCGACGCTGTGGTCAGTGTGGGCGCTTTGACCATAAGCCACGCCTCCGCCGACTCCCTGGACGAACTGGTCCGGGTCACGAGACCCGGAGGCCATTTAATGTACACCCTGCGTCCCGACTACTATCGGGACTCGGACTTCCCGCAGAAGCATGCCGAGTTAGAGCAAGCGGGGCGGTGGCGGTTCGTGGAGGTAACTGAGCCTTTCGCGGCCATCCCTTTGCGGGAGCCTGACGTAGATTTTCAGATATGGGTATTCGAGGCATTGGGTTGAATGGCAGACGCTAACTATAAATACATAGTCATAGGAAAAGGGATGATCGGGTCGGCGGCGGCGCGGCACCTGGCGGAGCGGACGGACGGGGTGGCGCTTATAGGCCCCGACGAGCCCCGGGACCTGGCGAACCACGACGGAGTGTTCGCAGACCACTACGACGAGGGGCGGATAACCCGGATATTGGACCCGCATCTTGTTTGGGCAAAGCTGGCCCGGGAGTCGATCCGGCGGTATCGGGACATGGAATCCCGGTCGGGGATTGCGTTCTACCACGAGGTCGGTCAGCTATCCGTGGGGCCGCTTGACCGGGCAGTCTCCGAATACGTGCCCAACTCTGAGCAGGTGATGCTGGACCTTAACGAAGGGTTTGAGAAGCTGGGACCGGAGATCCTCGAGTCACGGTTTCCGCAGCTCAGTTTCGAGTCTCAATGCTCGGGGCTGTACCAGTCATCCGATGCCGGACACATAAGCGCCCGCGGCATCGTGGCGGCGGAGACCGCCCTCGCCAAGGGGCACGGCGCCGACATTATCAGCGAGGAAGCGGTCTCGGCGGAGAGTGGGACGGGCGGGGTTGAGGTGAGGACGTCGGGGGGAGGGGTATACAAGGCGGCCAGGATTCTAGTGGCAGCAGGGGGGTTCACCAGGGACTCGGGGCTAGTGCCACGGACGCTGGACGTAGACGTGCTGGCAGTCAACGTGGTCTACATTGAGCTTATGGAGTCGGAGGCGGGAGACCTATCGGACCTGCCCAGCATGATCTACATGACCGGCCGACCCAACGACAGCTGCTACATCGTCCCACCCGTGCAGTACAAGGACGGGAAGTACCGGATGAAGATCGGGGGGTCTGAAGGACATGCAAGTATGGGGAGCATGTCGGAGATCAAGGCGTGGTTCAGGGGGCCGGGCACCCCGGCAGAGCGGGACCGCCTATGGGACAAGATCCGGGCCACGATTCCTTACCTGCAAGCTCTCCCTGACGAACGCGTGACCCTGGGTACGTGCGCCGTGAGCAAGACGCCTACGGAGCTGCCCTACATAGATATGGTGGACGAGCGCATAGGTGTGGCAACGGGCGGCAACGGACTTGCGGCGAAGTCGGGAGACGAGATCGGGAGGCTGGGCGCGCTGACGCTGCTCGAGGCGACATGGGACTCGGACATAGATCAGAGCCTCTTCAGGGCGAAGATTCGGACTCCGGCCTAAAGCGCCGGGTCAGCGGGCAGCGGTTAGGGCGCGAGCCCGGTTGATGGATTGTTCGACGATATCAAACCCGGCCAGCTCTGAGAAGGCAGCCATGAGTTGCTGGGTGATAGGGCCCGGAACCTCTTGGCCGACGGTGCGGGTGTCGACTCTTCCCACAGGTACGACGCAGTAGGGCGTGGTGGCGAGGAATGCCTCGTCGGCGGTGTAGGCGTCGTAGGGCTGGATTTCCTCTTCGATGAAGGGGATGCCCAACCGCTCCGCCAACTCACCGATGACCTTTCGAGTGACGCCCTGGAGTATGGCCGAGTCCCCGGCAGTCCTTATCTTGCCGTCGGTGACGATGAAGAAGTTGGAGCCTATGCTTTCGGTGAGGTTGCCACGGGCATCGGTGAGGACGGGGAAGGCTTCAGGATCGACGTCCGTGGCCTCCAATTCAGCAAGTACGAAGTTGAGCCGGCTGTAGTGCTTGATCTTCGGGTCAAGGGCGTCGGAGGGATAGCTCCTGATCTTGGGTATTACCACGTGGGCCCCGTTGCTGTAGTGGGGCGCCATACGGGCGTGATCCAGCGGATCTATCCAGACGGCGATGTTGGGCTTCAGAGCCAAGGCGGAGCGGCCGCCCTCGCCGCGGGTCACGAATTGGGTGACCATGTAGTCGTCTCCGGTCTCGCGGATTGACTCGTTGCGCTGGACGACATCGAGGGTGATGTCGGTCATCTCATCCTTGGTCATGCCGGGGTCGATGCGCACGTAGGTGAGGGAGCGGTAGAGGCGGTCAATGTGGTCTTCGAGGCGGAAGACCTTGCCATTGAAGGTGCGTGAGGTATCGAAGACCACGTCACCGAGCCTCAGCCCCCTGTCGGTCAGGCCGAGCTTGGCCTCGCTTCTGGGCATGAACTCGCCGTTTAGCCAAACTTGGAACTCCATGATTGCCTCCTGCTTACCTGGGCCTTTTGCGTAACTATTCTGGCAAGTTTCGGATCACCCTCACCCATCGGAAGGAGAGCGCGGAACCCCTCGTTACCGCCCCTGGATTTCTGCCTCCGCAGGAATGACGGCTAAAAAGTGGCACCCTATTGAGAGGGGATTAGACGGTGGCTTAGAAAACATCGATTTCCTGTCCGAGGTTTTGTTCGCGGGCCAATTCGTAGATTCTCATGGCTGTTGCAACGTCCTGGATGGCGAGGCCCTGGGACTCGAAAAGGGTGATTTGTGAGTCCGATGTTCTGCCGGGCGCTCTGCCCGACACCACATCGCCGAGTTCCGTCAGGGTCTCCCAATTTACTGCGCCGCGCTCGGCAGCAACGAGAAGGTCTCCGCATTCGAGTTGGGCCTGCTCCCGGGAATCGACGGTGATGAGGCCACATTTGCGGACGGCTTCACCATCAATCTCCTTGCGGACCAGTGAGTTGCTGCCCGCGGCGTTGATGTGGGCTCCCTCTCCAATCCATTCGCCGTTCACCACCGGGTCCCGGGCGTTGGTTATCGTCACTACCACATCCGCTCCGATGACCGCATCCTCAGGGCTGCAGGCAGGGGACACATCGATGCCGAGCTTTTGGGACATGGTTCCGCAGAACTCGGCGAGGGGCTCGGGGCTGCGGCTATAGACGTTGGCGGCCTTGATGTTGCGTACGGAGCAAACCGCTTCAAGCTGGGTTGCGGCTTGACCGCCGGACCCGATCATCCCCACTATTCTGGCTTTTTCCTTGGCAAGGTATTTGGCGGCAACACCGGAAGCCGCTCCCGTGCGCATCCTGCCAAGATGGTCGGCCTGAACGATGGCGAGAAGGTCTCCGGTCTCGGCGCTGAAGAGGAGTACCATGAATCGGGTGCCGGAGCGGTAGGAGGTATACACCTTCAGACCCATCGCCTCGCGGTAATAGCAGACGCCGGACATAAGCTGCATATTGCCCTTGCCGGGGACGTGGAAGCGGCGTCGGGCACGATTTATCGAAGTCCCTTCACCTTGGCTTCGAAACGCCCCTTCCACCGCGTGCAGGGTGTCCTCCATGGTCAGGAGTTGTACGACTTCGGATTCCCGGACGAGCAGTGTCACTACTAGGACTCCTTGAGGGGGCCCCTGGGGACGAGGCCCTTGAGATATTGAACGCTTCTGCCTATGACCTCGGCGTCTTCGGCATCGGGGCGGAAGTTGAGGTAAGTCTCCAAGTCTACGAGGGCCGTGGAGTAGTCTTTTAGCTGGAGACGCACTTTGCCTCGGTCTCGGACCTCGTCCAAGTCCCAGGGCGATACATCTATCATCATTTCGATGACTGTCAGGGCTTTTTCGTAGTCGCGTCGGGAGGCGTGTATGCCCTTGAGGTTGTTCAGCATCCGGGTGACTAACTGGGCTTCGGTACAGGCGGCCAAGTGATGCTCCCGGAAGGGCATGAATCCGCCGCCTGTGAGGCGGAGCCTCTGGGCAAGGTGCTCGGTGTCGAGTATCAAGCCCTTATAGAAGGGGTCTACGTAGGTCGGGCCATCCTCGCTCTCGTGCTTGACGATGAAGTGGCCCGGAAACCCGACCCCCTTGATCTCGATCCCCGCGTACCTGGCCACCTCGATGTATACGACCGACAGGGTAATGGGAATGCCGATCCTTCTGTCCATCACCTCGTTGAGGTAGCTGTTGCGGGGGTCGTAATACTCTTCCTCGTTACCCCGGAAGTCCTCTTCATCGAACAGGACCCGGTTCAGGGCTTCAATCGCGGCCTTGGGTGACCCATCAGCGGCGCGGGACTTTACCCTCTGTCCAAGGCGCTCCAAGGTTTGCACATAGTGTGGGATATCCAGGTCAGGGTATTCCCTCTGGGCAATCAGAAGAGCGGCGCGCGACAGGTCGATATCCCGGTGAGGCGGGGCCATCAACTCTGCGAATGCGCTTTGGGAAGTGCCGGGTTGGGAGTCTTCCATCAGGGCCTCGGGGAGGGAGTTAGGGTGGGTTGAAGTGTAACATGCAGAGGCGGAGAGGGCATGGAATTACACGTTTCTGCATGAGTCTTGATTGAGTCAATCAAAAAGTCGTGCCTGCTTGATTGATCTCCGCCGAAAAAGAGTTTTTGCCGAGGTTGGTTTTGAGACCTTGGTTGTGGGAGGGTGGTGAGGGTTGGGAGACGGGAAAAGGGGGCGACGGAAACATAGGGAGATTATAGGGGGAGAGGGGTGGGGAGGGGCAAGGGGCCGGTGTCACTAAGGGGAGGTAGCCCGGTCCCACGCCGGATAAATCGGAACCTGTTTGGTCATCCTGGGAAGAATGCTAGCGTGGGGATGGGCGTTCCAAGAGTTCAAGTATAGTTTGGACACAGTAGTCGATGTCATCTCTGACCTGACGGTTCCAGAAACGGACTACGCGCCAGCCTAGGTTCTCGAGTCGGCTGTCCCTCTCCGCGTCAAGACGGGGATCCACGTGAGTGGATTCTCCATCTACTTCGATATCTACACGCATGTCTCCATGCACTATGGCGAGATCAAGCCTGTATTGGTTTACAGAATGCTGTGGAATGGGGTTCAGGCCCTTGGCAACTAGCGCTTCATATAACGGCCTTTCCCACGGGCCAATGCGTTCGTCGGAAGCCAAGGACGTTTCATAAGGGCTGTTACCTGTCCTTTCAATTTCCGCACAATACGAGATGAAACTTTCTATGTGTGGAATGCCGGAATCGGCACACGCATCTTTGCTCCCAACCACATGCAGTAGGGAACGGGCGCGAGTTATCGTAACATTGAAGAGATTGGAAGTGCTCTTTAGGAAACCACGAGCACCGTCAGGGAGATCACTAGATACGCAAGGAGAAAACAACACAATATCCCGCTCATCGCCCTGGAAGCCGTGGGCAGTATCCACGATGAGTTCAGCACGATTGAAGACGTCGGCAGGCAGATTCTGAGCAACACGTTCTAATATGAGCTTCGCCTGGGGACGGAACGGAGTAACTACTCCTACAGTGCCATCAAACTTCTGGTCCATCAGTAGATGCACTACTTGATTGGCTACTTCTTCAGCCTCGGACAGAATGTACACGCTACCACCCCTCGGCCTTGTCGCGGAACCGCTTACGTCAGTCCAGCGGATGCCGTACTTTCCGTCTGGTGGAGGTTTAAGCCTCCGATAATCCGTCCAAACCCTTAGTGAGTCTTGATACCACTGGCGGTTCGAGAAACTGGTGATGTCTGCATGGGAACGGTAGTGGTCGTGGAGCTGAATGGATGCCCTCCGGGTTATCGCTAAATTATAGAGCGAGCTCTGACTGAACGCGAATGCCTGACCATTGGCACTCAAGTGATATTTCGCCTGCAACTGTTGGTCTCTATACCGTTCAATCTTGGTGATGTGCCTCAACTGATTAGCGTCGCCTATTATCACAGCGCGCTTGGAACGGTAGAGGAGAGGTAGGGCAGATGCTATATCGCATTGGCTCGCCTCGTCGATGATAAGGAGATCGAACATGCTTGGCTCAAGCTCTAGGTTGCTACTGGCGGACAGATTGGTAACACACCAAGCAGAGATGTGACGGGAGACATCTTCAAACAAGCGAGCCATCTCTCCCCTGAGTCTTGCATATTCTCTACCTCCCAATTGGTCTCCCGCTAGCCGCTCTTGGAGTGCTCTGAAGTTCCCGATGGCTTGACGGTCTGCCAGATTTATCCGATCTGGGGACAGACGAGCGAATAGATAAACAAGCCTCGCACCCGAGTCGGTGATTTCTTCCTGTACTCTTCCTAGTTGCCTAGCGACTTCGTCTCGAGACCTAAACTCGCGTAGCGCAGCAAGGCTGTCTTTGTAGCTGGCAATAGCATCTAATGCAGCAACTTTTGACAGGGACCTAAGTATCCAAGTGTGCCACGACTGAAAGGACTGATTGTCGGTTGGGAAGGGGCCGAGCACGGGGCACTCTTGGACTGATTGTGTTGCTAGATCCCGGATTCGCTTACGGTCTCTGGAGGCTGCAATGCGAAGCGAGAATCGGCGAAGAAGACCGGCTTCACGATCCAAGTGCTTGTCAATCAATTTCTTCAAGGACGCAAAGCTACCTTGGTTTTTCAGGGCTTTAGCTGCCTGTAATTGTTCCCACTCGTGAGGGGTGTATTCGCCCGAGAAGCGCTGTTGGGCTTCGTAGAGAGAGAGTACTTCGGAGTTAGCCAGTCGTATTTCCTGTAACTCAGACCACAGCTCCCTTTGTTGGCTTTGTGACACCTTATAACGCGTGCTCAAGTCTTTGTATTCTTGGCGATCGAAATCTGAGGGTTGAAATGCCAGCATTGACGCGAGTCGATTAGAAAGTTCCTGCCGAAGATTCCTATCGCCAACTCTATTGCCCGTCCTTATCATTAGGGGACTGGTAGATAGGGAAGAGACTCGGTCTTCAACAACGTCAACAGCCTTGTTGTTTTTGCTAGTGAATAAAACACTCTCGCCGCGCATATAGGCATCTGCAATTATGGAGACGACTATCTGGGACTTCCCTGTCCCAGGCGGCCCCGTAACGACAGTAAAAGGCGAGCTCATCGCCTTTCTCACCGCTTGGCGCTGTTCTTCGTTGAGAGGCACTACCTCAAGAGGGGCGTGTTCTTCCTTGCTGATGATCTTCCGCTCACCCATAACAGTTCCAAATGCGGTATTTTCCCATCCGGGAGAGTTCCGCTCAACCATTTCAGTGAGATCGCGGATTAGACCCCTTGTGTAGGTCGGGGGGTTGGTCAGAAAGAGTGCGGCGCAGTTATATATTCCTGGCCGATCGAAACCTTTCTTACGAGAGATTGAAGACAATTCCTGGGGATTGATCTGTTCTCGTAAACTCTGAAGAAACCCCATCACCTCCATCTGATTCAGGATTTCAACGATAAGATTGTCTGGTGGGTCTTCCACATTATCAAGCAAGTCTAAGGCTCTAAGAATCTGCATCTGCTCTTCGGCTGCGCGTGCAAGTCTGTTCAAATAGCTGAGATTCATCTGGGGCCATTCTGGAGTGATACGGAGCCACATTTCCCAGCCGCTTATTTCATAGTCTACCGGCCAGGTGAACAACGGAATGACCCGGGCAGAGTTAACGTCTATGTACGTGGGGTATCCATATAAGAGAGAGCCGTGAGAGGGGCTCTTTGATAATTCATTGGCAAAATTAGATTGGTCTTGTTTCAGCTTTATACTCAGTCCGCTATCATCCATGAATGACAAGTCGGAAGAAATAGGCCAAGGTATGAACTTCTTCCCCACGTCATCTAGAGATGGATCAACAGACTGATCTTCGTCTTGCCTGACGCACTCTATGTAATACCGCAGCAGGTTCTTGGTGCGGTCAGGCAATGAGGGACGTTGAGATTCGGAGTATCTTCTTGAGCTCATAGAACACATGCACCTAAATCATCTGCCGCCATTATATAGTGAGACTAATCACTATTTACACTGCATCCCTACAAATGATTCCTAAGGCCGGAATGACGGAGGAAGGGGGTTGTGATAAGATTCGCGGGATTTTCATTTGATTTATTGCGGGGGTTGTCCGATATGGCACAGGGCCAACTGGATTCTCAAACTTTCCAAGTTCCGGATACCGTTGAGGCTATCGAGTTCTATTTCGAGCAGGGGCTTACCGACGGCCTGCCCGTCGTGCCGCCTACGCCCGATATGGTGGCGCGATTCCTGGACGCCATAGGCAAGGCCCCGGGGGACGTTCTCGGCACGATACCGACCCGCAAGCGGGAGATCACCGCCGAGAAGGTGGCCATCAACGCCATCATGGCCGGGTGCAAACCCGAGTACATGCCCGTCGTGGCCGCCGCCATCTCGGCCATGTGCGAAGAGAAGTTCAACCTTCACGGGACCTCGGCGAGCACAGCGGGGACGGGTCACATGGTCCTGGTACACGGGCCAATCGTGAAGGAATTGGACATCAACTACGCCAACAACCTGTTCGGGCCGACCAAGAGGTCCAACGCCACCATCGGCAGGGCCATCCGGCTCATCATCATGAACGTATGCGGGTCGGTGCCTGGGATACTGGACAAGTCGACGTTCGGGCATCCCGGCAAGTACAGCTACTGCTTCGCAGAGAACGAGGAGCTTAGCCCTTGGCCCCCACTCCACGTGGAGCGCGGGCTGTCGCTGGAGTCGAGCGCCGTCACCGTAATGGCCGGTAATGCTCCCATCCAGGGCAGCGATCACGGCAGCCACACCGCTGAGGGCATCCTGAACTCCCTGGCCGGGGGAATCCTGGCCAACGGGATGCCGAACGGCGGAGAGCTAATGGTGGTGATCAGCCCCGAGGTACTGCTCCACATTCGTGAGGAAGGGTTGTCCAAGGACTACGTAAAGAACTACCTTTTCGAAGCAACGAAGCGCCCTTATTCCTTCTGGAACGGCATGGACCGGGGCTGGGACCCGGAGGGCGGCGCCCACGGCAATACCGAAGTCGTTTCTGCCGTCGAAAGCCCCGACAACCTGATGGTGATCGTGGCCGGGGGCACGGCGGGAGGGTTCTTCTGCACAATCATGCCCTGGGGCGGCGGCAAGGGCACCAAGTCAGTAACCAGACAAATTCCCAACATGTAGAGTCCCAACACACGGGAAAGGAGCGTGCCATGACAACCGAGACCAGAAACGGGGGCATCACCGTGATGGACCCCAGGGCCGGCTCTCTCCACGCCGAGGCGGAGATGGCCCCGAGGCCCGGCAAGCTTGAAGGAAAGGTTCTCGGCCTGCTATCCAACAGCAAGCAGAACGCCACTGAGCTTCTGCAGATGGTCGGAGACCTGCTGGGTGAGCAGTTCGAGTTGAAGTACGTGAAGGCTTCCAGCAAGCCTGACGCATCTCGACCGGCGCCGATTGACACGGTGGCCGAGCTGGCAAAGGAGAGCGATTTCGCCATAGTAGCGATCGGGGACTGAGGCTCCTGTTCTCAGTGCAGTTTGCACGACGGAATTGAGCTCGAAAAGCTGGGCATACCCTCTGCGGTGATCATCACTGACGAATTCGTTAACCAGGCAAAGGCCATAGCCGAAATACAGGGCATCCCCGACTATCCATTCGCCATAGTACATCACCCCATTGGAAGGCTGACACCGACGGACCTGAAGAGTCGGGCACAGGCGGCCATTCCCCAGATTCTGAAGATACTGGAAGTCGAATAGTCCGGTCGGGGCCCGCGTGATGGACTCGGCGGACTGCGAGGTTGTGCGGCGTCTGGTCGAGGAGGTCGCCAATCGCGGCCGAATGACTCTTGTCGACGATCTGGTGTCCGCCGATTTCCGGGAACACGCGGGCCTGCCGGGCCTTCCCTCCGACCGAGAGGTTCTAAAGCAGGCTCTCGCCTACCGCCGTCTGTTCAGGAGCGGCTCGGACTACGCAATATCGGAGTTACGAACCCGGGAAGGCCTTGTAGCCTTGACCCTGGAGGAGCGCAACGGAGGCCCGAGACCCGTCTCGGCCGGAGTCCACACCATTCGCCTGGAGCAAGGCAAGATCGCCGAGCATTGGGGAGTCGCGCCTCTCTTCCCCACTCCCACTCTATGAACACTTCGACAAAAAGCTGGAAGCTCAGCCCCTCGGACTTCGCTTTTCTCTGGGAGGAGTGCAAGCGTTGCTTCTATCTCAAGGCCGCTCGAGGATTCTACCGGCCCCGCACTCCATTCCCCGGTATCTTCAGCGTCATCGACCGGCTGATGAACGAATATTTCAACGGCAGGCCGAATGCGGAGATTTCGGACACGCTGCCGCCGGGGGTGGTGAAGTACGGAGAGAGTTGGGTAGAGTCCAGGCCCATTGCACTGCCAGGCCACGCCTCCACGTGCTTCATCCGCGGGCGCTTTGACTCGGCGCTGGAGTTCGAAGACGGCTCCTATGCCGTGATCGACTTCAAGACCACGTCTACGCAGAGCGGTCACCTGCCTCTGTACACACGGCAGCTCCACGCCTACGCCTATGCGCTGGAGCGCGCCGCGCCAGGCAATTTGGCCCTCTCCCCCATCACCCGGCTGGGTCTCGTCTGCGTGGAACCCGACGCGCTTGTTAGGGACGCCCAAGGCCGGATATCCTATAGCGGCAATGTGGAGTGGAAGGAGATGCCCCGTGACGACGCCGCATTCGACGCCTTTCTCAGCGAAGTTGTCACCCTGCTTGACCTCCCCGAGCCTCCGCCCTCGGCCCGCAAGTGCGAGTTCTGCCGGTACCGTAAAGCTGCAAGAAACATGCCCTACTAACCCTTCATTTGTGACCCAGAGGAGACGCCAAGCATGAAGATGAATTTCACCGTCGGGATGGGACGAAATATCCCTGCCTACGACGTCCCGGCCCACGCCAGGGCAGCCGAGGAGTGTGGTTTTTCCATGATGGGGTGGGTGGACCAGCCGAACCTGTCCCGGGACATGTATTCGAGCCTAACCGTTGCAGCGCTTAACACCAGCCGGATCGGGTTGATGTCCGCGGTCACGGACCCGATAACCTACCACCCGTCCGTCACTGCGACGGCGCATGCAACGTTGAATGAGGTGTCGGGGGGGAGGGCTATTCTGGGGCTGGGGGCGGGGGGGCGGTTCGGTAAGGCGATGCGACCCCGTTCTACCAAGGAGATAGAGAACGCCATCCGCTTTCTGCGGGGGTACATGGCAGGGGAGGAGGTCGAGTGGCAAGGTGCAAAGATGCATTCCGAGTGGTGCAAGGCCAAAATCCCCATTTACCTGGCCGTCGACGGGCCGAAGCTGTGCAAGCTGGCCGGCAAGATCGCCGACGGCGCGATTTTCATAGGGGTACATCCTGAGATGACGAAGTGGCGGGTGGAGTTGATCCACCAAGGAGCGGAGGAGGCAGGTCGGGACCCGGCCGAGATAGATATCTGGGCCCGCAACATGGCCTACATAGCCGACACAAAGGAGGAAGCCCGAAAAGAGGTAACCTCCTACCCGACGATGTATATCAAGATGCACCAGTTTTTCAGCAGGGACGTACCGGAGATTCACGATCTTCGGAGGCGGATGGAGCATCGGGAGCCTGGGATAGTCGAGGAGCTAATGAGTGACTCGGCGAACGCGGCCAAGGCCTATAACGAGTATTTCCATGAGCACGTGGACGCTCCACATGCCAAGCTCGTGACTCAGAGGATGATCGACGCCTTCCACCTGACAGGTCCGTCGGAGGGGATCAGGCAGCAGATCGAGGAACTGGGCAACATGGGCGTTACGACTATTTCCACCGTCCTCTTCACCATCTTCGACAAGATAGGCATGATGCGTAAGTTCAGTAAAGAGATCATGCCTCATTTCCGGAATTAGGCTGTGCTGAAGAGGCGGATAGGGAGCTTGCATAACTGCCATCGCGAGACCCGAATCACCCTTGCTCATCGAGAGACCTTTGCGTAACTCCTCATGCTGGATAATATTGGGAAGGCGAGACATGTTATCCAATCCTGAATCCCCAGCCCCAGATTCCTCGCGGAGCCTCGGAATGACAGTTATGCAAACATTTCAACGGGGGAGAGGGGACAGAACAGCACGCCCGGAGACCGGGAGGTTATCTTGAGCGAATCCTCCGGATTCCAATTACCGGATACCGTAGAGGCGATTGAGTATTTCTACGAACAAGGCCTGACCGATGGCCTCCCCGTAATTCCTCCCACGGCGGAAACCGTCGGCGCGTTTCTCGAGGCCGGGGGGACGGAGCCCGGGGAGGTGATAGGGACTCGGGCGAGCCGCAACTGGGTAGTTACGGCTCAGAAAGTGGCCGTCAACGCGGTGATGGCCGGGTGCAAGGCCGAATACGCACCCGTGGTGCTTGCCTCAATACGCGCGCTCCTTAAACCCGAGTTCAACGCCTCCGCCATTGCGGAGACGGCTGGCACTTCTGCGCCTCTGATCGTCGTGAACGGCCCAATCCGCAAGGAACTAAACGTCAATGGGGGATGGAACCTGTTCGGACCCGGGTGGCGGGCCAACGCCACCATTGGCCGTACTCTGAGGCTGGTGCTGATGAACGTGTGCAGGGAGATTCCGGGTGTCACAGATAAGTCGACCTTCGGGCACCCGGGGCGGTACACCTTCTGCATAGCCGAGAACGAGGAAGCAAGCCCCTGGGAGCCATATCACGTCGAGCACGGGATGTCTCCGGAGTCGAGTGCAGTGGGCCTTTTCCCGGCTTGTCACCCGATGGAGGTGTTCAACCAGTCGGACCCGATCCCGGAGCAGATTCTCGACACCCTCAGCCACACCATCGCCGCCAACCTGGTCTGTCACGGCCCGGTAATGCTCATCATGAGCCCCGAGCACGCGCAGAACATCGGGCCGGCGGGATGGAGCAAGAAGGACGTCAAGGAATACCTGGCCAAGCGGGCCAACGAGTTTCAGCCTCACTTCGCCTACGACCGCCAGCGCATCGGAGCGCTTAGCGGCACCTGGTACCCCAACAGCGACAACCCCGATGATGCGACCATCCCTGCCACCCCTGAAGGAATTACCCTACTGGTCGCAGGTGGAGAGGGCGGAGGCCACTCCACGGTGATCCCGCTCTGGGGCCAGGGTGTACTAAGTCAAAACGTACTTGAGCCCGTATCCGCGGCCTAGAAGGACATTATGACGACCAAGGGCACCGAGCTTCCTGACACTATCCAGGCAATCGAGTATTTCTATGAGCAAGGCCTTACGGACGGCCTACCTGTCGTGCCTCCGACTCCGGAGGCTGTCGCAGCCTTCCTCGAAGCCGGGGGACTCGCTCCGGACGAGGTGCTCGGGACACGGGCGAGCCGCAACTGGGTCGTTACGGCTCAGAAAGTGGCAGTCAACGCGGTGATGGCCGGGTGCAAGGCCGAGTACGCCCCGGTTGTCGCAGCGGCTGTCCGGGCAATGCTCAAGCCCGAGTTCAATCTTTCCGGCATTAGTGAGACGACTTCCGGGATGTCTGCGCCGATGATAGTGGTGAATGGGCCCATACGGAAGAAGCTAGACATTAACTCGGGGTGGAACCTGTTCGGGCCCGGGTGGCGGGCGAACTCCACAATCGGGCGGACACTGCGGCTGGTCATAATGAACATCTGCGGGGAGATACCCGGCGTGACGGATAAGTCGGCGTTCGGGAGCCCGTCCCGTTACACTTGCTGCATCGCGGAGGATGAGGAACTCAGCATCTGGGCACCGTATCATGTCGAGAAGGGGTTCGATCCATCCTCAAGCACCGTCTCTCTCTTTGCCGCCCTGCCCCCAATCCCGGTGTACAACTACGTCGACAATTCGCCCAAGGCGATACTGGACACTATCAGCCATGCCATAGCCGCGAACATCAATTGCCACGGCGAGTTGGCGCTAATCATCAGCGGCGAACACCTTCTCAATATAGAGCCGTCCGGCATGACAAAAGCCGAGATCAAGGAATATATAGCCGAGCGCGTAAACGAAATGAGCCCGGCACTGGTATTCGACGCCGAGCGTGCGTACGAGCTGGGCGGCGTCACCCCGTTCAATGACCCGGTCAGCGAGGAGCGCACCGTACCTACGCTACCCGAGCAATTGCACCTGTACGTGGCGGGGGGTACGGGGGGTGCGGTCTCGGCGTTGGTGCCTATCTTCTCTCATGGACATTCGAGTACGTCGGTTATCGAGCCGATCATAGAGCCTTAGCTCCTTTTCGAAAGACCGCAAACAACTAACTCATTCCCGGAGGTCAACGGATGGCAGGCAAGCTGTACACGTCATACACAGGTTTCCCCTCTTTCTTCAGCGGCAAGATCGCGAGCGTGGAGGATGTCGAGGAAGGGACGTTGGTCGTGGCGGGAGTGCCGATAGACCAGGGGGTAGTCACAGGGCGGCCCGGGGCTCGGTACGGCCCCCGCGGCATCCGTGAGGCCTCCATGCAGCACCGGGGGGCTTACGAGGTCTCAGCAGAGAACACCCTTATGGACGTGGAAACCGGCATCTGGCGAAAGCCCGTGGCCTCTCCGCCCCTCATCGACATTGGTGATTTCGACATCAACCCCACGGACACCCGTGACACGACCGAAATCGTTATCAAAGGTGTCGCCGATGTAGTGAGGAGGGGCGGGATTCCGGTCCTGTTGGGAGGAGACCACTATGTTGCGTATCCGGGATTTGCAGGCTTCTCGAAAGGGATGTCGGAGCGGGGTGGGGCCCCGAGGCTCGGGTATCTGCATATCGACAGTCACCCCGACTTCCGTGACGTGCACGGCGTCGGAGGGAAGTACACTCACGGGACGCAGGCTCGGCGGCTCAGCGAGGACACCCACATCTCCTATAACAACATGGCGTGGGTCGGGCTAAATGGATCGGTAATCGACCCGGCGCAGCACCGTATATTCCGGTCGGGTGGAATGCAAGTCACCACGGCCAAGATGATCCGGGAGCAGGGGCCGGCGGAAATTGTGAGGAGCGCGATGGAGGTGGTGGGGCACAGTGTGGACGCCGTCTACGTGACGATAGACATCGACGTAGTGGATGGATCGGAATCTCCCGGCACGGGGGCGCCGATATTCACGGGAATCACTGCCGTGGAGTTTCTGGAAATGATGGAAGCCCTTTCCAGCTACGACATTATCAAGGCAATAGACATCTGTGAAGTTGCGCCGCCCCTAGACCCGACGGGTCGGACGGTGCACCTGGCTGCGAGCGGGTTGTTGGGAATCCTCGGGCCACACATCTTTGAGACCGTCGAAATAGACTAGCCGACCCTGTCAGGAGAGGCCCCATCATGCCGAATGCAGGCGGCAGACTTGAAGGAAAGACAGCCATAATTACGGGGGCTGGATCCAGTGGCCCAGGCATGGGGAATGGGAAGGCCACGGCTATTCTTTTCGCTCGGGAGGGAGCCAAGGTCTTGCTTGCGGACCTGCACGAAGACCGTGCCCGCGAGACCCAAGTGACGATAGAGGCGGAGGGAGGAGTGGCATCCACCATCAAGGTTGATGTCACTGTCGAAGAAGACGCCAGCCGACTCGCTGAGACGGCCATCGAACGTTATGGACGCATCGACGTGCTGGTCAACAACGTGGGCATCTCCAAGCGCGGGTCGGTGCTGGATGTTACACCGGAGGAGTGGGACCGGGTAATGGTTGTCAACGTGAAGAGCATGATGTTGTGCAGCCGCCACGCCGTGCCCCGCATGAAAGAGGGTGGTGGCGGATCGATAATCAACATTGCCTCCACCGCGGGCCTCAGGGCCCATCACAGCACACCCTATACCACATCCAAGGCTGCTGTTATCGGTCTGACGTTCTCGATGGCCGCAGACCACGGTCCCGACAACATTCGGGTGAATGCCATAGCGCCGGGCCTCGTATACACGCCAATGGTCGCGCCCCGGATGGAAGAGGGAATGCGGGAGAGGCGGATGGCGGCAGCGCCTCTCGGGACGGAGGGGACGGGGTGGGATGTCGGGTGGGCGGCGGTGTTCCTGGCGAGCGACGAGGCTCGGTGGATAACTGGCATCACCCTACCGGTAGACGCGGGTCTGAGTGTGACCACGGGGATTACTTACCAACCGCTCAACCAACAAAAGTGGCAGTAGGCCTGCCCAGCCTCTTCTATTCACGAAGTCATCCACACCCAAAAGGCACATGTCGCACGCTGTGACGTGAGAATAATCTCGGTGTAGCCACGCTTCCTTCCGAGTAGTCCGCCCTCACAGGAACCGTCTAGGCTACCGCAAGCGCTGGGCAGACAGGTCGGCGACAACTCCGAAATGGTCTGAGAGCTTTCTCTCTTCGTAGATGTTGCTGATCACATCCAGGGATCCAACTACCCAATCATTACTCAGAGCAATGTGGTCGATGCTTTTGCGTCCCTGGAAGGCAAGCTCTGATGTAGCGATTTCCATGTTCGCCGGGAACGCATTCTGAAGCGCCACCTGCAGTTCGGGACGTGCGCGGCTGCTTGTTCCTATAGCTTGATTGAAGTCACCCATCACTATCAGACGCTTGGCAGACGCCCGTACGAGAACTTCAGTGAGACCGGCCAGATACTGTTCATGGTCTTCCCACCGCATCTTGCGTTCCGCCTTGCGTCTAGCCTCAGTCCGTGATCCGAACCAGGGAATACAGACTCCAATGACTGTCACCTTGCCCAAGGAAGTCCGTGTGACTCCAGCCACGAACCGACCCGGCGGCATCGAATCTAGCCCTACGTCATCGACTTCGTCCCAGGGTTCTCTCGACCAGAGTATGACCTTTCGCCGGCTCATCTTGATTTCGTACCCCGCGTCGGGCTGCGAGCAGATGGTGTACCCACGTTGCGACAGCAACCCTACATCCGTCTCGGTGAGACAGACGACCTCAGGGGCGTGACGGTCAATGCGGCTCAGTATTTCAATGGTTCGCCATGAACTGGGGGTGGCCCACTCGACATTCCATGTAACCGCTCTCAATGACACACCCTGCTTTCTTCGCCTACACTTGGGATGGTTGCCGGCAAGGTCACTAGAAGCCAATTCTGAAAAGCATCAGAATATCGCTGCCTCGGACTATCCTCTACCTTTAGTTTAAGGTACGCGAAATCAAGCGCCCATAAGTTTAGTTTGGAGTGCCAGTCTGAAATGACTGACTGCGTGGTATACTGTTCGCACTAACGTCAGCAAAGGAGGCACCCATGGTCAGTGAAATGCTGAAAACTATGATCGCCCTAGACCCGAGAGGCGACGAGATGCTCGAAGAGAACATCGAGATGGCCCCGAAGATCGACAGCCTCAACGGCAAGCGTATCGGCCTCCTGCATGACCGCAGGCTCAATGGCGATAAGCTCCTCTGGATGATCACCGACCTCATCAAGTCAGAGTACGAGATCTCCGACGTCACCTTCGTCGCCAGGCCCAACGTCTCCGACGTATCACCCGCCGAACTGCTGGACGAGCTAGCGGAGAAGGCGGACGCGACCCTCATCGCGATCGGGGACTGAGGCTCCTGCAGTACGTGCTGTATGCACGACGCGATATCCCTCGAAGACCGGGGCGTACCCACCGCCGTCATAATCAGTGACCAATTCATACCGGGAGTGCAGGCCATCGCCCGTACCCGCGGCCTCCCCGACTACCCCTTCGTGGTGGTCAAGCACCCCATCGGCAGCCTACCGGATGACGACCTGAAGGCACGGGCCAAGGACGCCCTGCCCCAGATTGTGGACATCCTCACGAACGGCAGGAGGTCCTAACTCCTGCCGAGCTAGACGTTTTCATAAGAAACCAGGCTCGGTGGAAAAGCCGACGGGAGTGTCCCGTCGGCTTTTCCCGTTTCAATGAACACCGAGTCTCATGCCTCCAAGACCAAAAGTGATATACTTCACGACGCCTGTCCAGGGAGGATCTACGCACGGAAAGGCAGCAATGAAAGGCTCTATAGAACGGATTGAAGGGGGCACCGTTACCAGCCCCAAAGGGTTCAGCGCCGGTGGTGTCTACTGCGGAGTCAAGCCCTACGGCGTCGACAAACTGGACCTCGGTCTGATCTACTCGGACGCCCGCGCCGCTGCCGCCGCCGTCTTCACCAAGAACCGGGTAACGGCGCCCGCCATCCTGGTCAACAGGGACTACCTGAAAGACCCGTATGCTCAAGCCGTTGTAGTAAACAGTGGCATCGCCAACGTGTCCGTCGGGGAGCAGGGGCGGATCGATGCGGTGGAGATGTCTGTGTTGGCGGGGAATAAGCTCGGGGTTGCGGCAGAGGACGTGCTGATCGCCAGTACCGGCGTCATAGGCGTCGAGTTGCCGATGGCCCGAATACGGGCGGGTATAGAAGAGGTAGAGGTCACCGAGGACGGAGGGGCGCTAATGGCCCGTGCGATCCTCACGACCGACACCCACCCCAAGGAGATAGCCGTCTCCTTCGATGCGGGCGGGGGGACTCGGGCGGTGGTCGGGGGCATTGCCAAGGGGGCCGGGATGGTCCACCCAGACATGGCAACGATGCTTTCCTTCATTGCGACGGATGCGGCCGTCGCCCCTGCATTCCTTCAGCAGTGCCTTCAGAACGCCGTGGACGCCTCCTTCAACATGATAAGCATCGACGGAGATACCAGCACCAGCGACACCGTCGCTATCCTGGCCAACGGTCTCGCCGGGAACGCGCCAATCAGCGCAGACTCACCGGCCGCGGAGACCCTTTTGGAGGCCTTAACCCAGATCTGCACCTACCTTGCTAAACAGATTGCACGGGACGGGGAGGGCGCTACCAAGCTGATCGAAATCATCATCGAAAAGGCCCTCTCCCTGGATGAGGCCCGTAACGCCGCTCGAATAATATCGACCTCCATGCTGGTGAAGAGCGCAATACACGGGAATGACCCCAACTGGGGACGCCTCATGGCAGCGCTGGGTCGCACGGGCGCGTATATCGAGGAGGCGAAGACCGACCTCTTCATCAACGATATTTTCATGCTCAATAACGGCACCCCCGTCCCCTATTACGAAGACGCGGTCTCCCGTTCACTGGACCAGGAAGAGGTCTCGATCAAGCTGGTTTTGAATGTTGGGGAAGCGTCGGCGACGGCGTGGACGTGCGACCTCTCCGAGGAGTACGTCACCTTCAACAGCGAGTACACCACCTAGGCCCGGGTCAAGGCGAAGGGGATGCGTCAGGCAGTAGTCAAGATAGGGGGAGGGGCCCTCGGCGCATCCGACACCCTATTCTCAGACTTGGCTGCGCTCCAGCGCGATGGCGCTGAGATTATCGTAGTTCACGGCGGCGGGAACGTTGTGTCGGAGTGGCAGCGGCGACACGGGGTCGAGGCGCGATTCGTTCGCGGTCTGCGGGTCACGGACGGTCCAGCGCTTGAAGTAGCGACGGCCGTCCTAGCGGGTCTTGTAAACAAGGAGCTGGTCGCCTCTATCGCCGGGTGCGGGGGTCGAGCCGTGGGTCTGAGTGGTGTGGATGGAGGAATTATCCAGGCGGAAGTGCGGGACTCGGAGTTGGGGTATGTGGGTCGGGTCACGGGGGTGGACCCCACGCCCTTAGAGGCCCTTGTTAAGAGTGGTTGTATCCCCGTCCTGTCGCCAATATCCTCCGAACGGCGAAACGGCAGCGCGGACTGGAAGGGCATCCTGAACGTCAACGCCGACACCGTGGCCGGTGCCCTCGCCTCCGAGATTCATGCCTCGACCCTTATCTTTCTCACCGACGTGGAAGGGATTTTGGATGAGACCGGTACCTGCGTATCCTCGCTTTCGAGAGACTATGTCCAGAACATGATCGAATCCGGAGTTATCAACTCGGGTATGATTCCCAAGGTAGAAGCCTGCCTGAAGGCCTCAGAGGCGTCGGTAAGGGCGGTGATAACTGACGGGCGTCGGCCCCACGCCTTGCTGGATGCGGTCGAGGGCAAGGGGCCCGGGACGTGGTTCGGGGGAGAATAGTTAGCTGACATTAGTAAGGAAAAAAGGAACACCCTCACCCTAGCCCTCTCCCATCAAGGGAGAAGGGAAGGACGGGGCTCCAACACCTTCTACCCAGTAGTTGAAGGGCTGAATTAGGAGAGAAATTACAAACTCTCCGCATTTATTTCGAAAGGACAAAGAAATGGTGAACTGGCAGGAGCTAGAAGCCAAGTATTTTATGAAGACGGGCCGCCGCCAACCCTTGACCCTGGTCAGGGGCGAGGGTGTCAGGGTCTGGGATGAAGACGGGAAGGAGTACCTGGACTTCGTGGGCGGGATCGCGGTCACTGGGCTGGGGCACTGCCACCCTGTCTTGGTCGAGGCGCTGCAGAAGCAGAGCCAGACCCTCTGGCACGTCTCCAATCTTTACTACACGATACCCCAGGTAGAGTTGGCCCAGCTCCTGGTCGAAAACTCCTGCTGCGACGAAGTATTCTTCCAAAACAGCGGAGCGGAAGCCAACGAAGCGGCCATAAAAATCGCCCGAAAACACGGCAAGGTCAACCTGAACGGGGCTTATGAGGTCATCTCGGCGATGAACTCGTTCCACGGGCGCACGTTCGCAATGGTCGCAGCCACGGGCCAGCCCGACCACCAGGCCACCTTCACTCCCCTCCCCCAGGGTTTCACCAACGTCCCCTTCGACGACATCGAAGCCGTGATATCGGCCACCTCTGAGAGCACCTGCGCAGTGATGCTGGAACCCATCCAGGGCGAGGGCGGCGTTAATGTCCCCTCCCGCGAGTATCTCCAGCAGGTCCGGGACTGGTGCGATCAGCAGAACCTGCTCCTTATCTTCGACGAGGTCCAGACAGGCATTGGGAGGACGGGCAACCTGTTCGCCTACCAGCATTTCGGGGTGGAGCCCGACGTGATTACCCTGGCCAAGGCCCTCGGCGGGGGGTTCCCCATAGGCGCAGTCATGGCCAAGAAGGCGGCGTCCGTATTTGAACCCGGCGACCATGGCTCCACCTTCAGCGGAAACCCCTTGGGCACCGCGGTCGGCGCAGCCAACATGCGCTACATCCTGGAGAACGACGTTGTTGGCAATGCCCGAAGGGTCGGAGAGCGGCTACGGGCCGGCCTTGAAGGGCTGACCGGCAAGCACGACCTGGCCGTCGGGGTGCGGGGAGTCGGGCTGCTACTGGCTCTGGCCCTCAGCGAGAATGTCTCGGGCGCCCTGGTCAACGAGTGCCGCGAGCGCGGCCTGCTCGTGAATCCCGTCAAACCCAACGCCCTCCGACTCATCCCGCCCCTGATTCTTTCCGATGATGATGCGGACAAGGCAATCGAAATACTGGACGCGGCCCTCGGGGCCGTGGCCGAAGCATAGACTTACAGAGGAATAACGTGACCCAAAAGATCGTCCTTGCATATAGCGGGGGTCTCGACACCTCCGTAGCCATCAAATGGCTTTCCGACCGCTACAACGCCGAGATCGTGACCCTTACCGTAGATGTGGGCGGCGAGATAGACCTGGAGAAGGTGCGTCAGCGGGCCTTGGGCACGGGGGCCGTCCAGGCCGAGGTACTCAACGCACGGGAAGACTTCGTAAAATTCTTCGTTTGGCCCGCCCTGCAGGCAGGCGCCGTATACGAAGGCAAATACCCCCTGGCCACCGCCCTCGCCCGACCCCTCATGGCCAAACTCCTTGTGGACGTGGCCCTGGAGACGGGCGCTTATGCCGTCGCCCACGGTTGCACCGGCAAAGGGAACGACCAGGTCCGGTTCGACGTGAGCGTCGGGGCCCTTGCCCCCAGCCTCGAGATCATCGCCCCGGCCCGCGAGTGGGGCATGACCCGGGAGCAGGAGATCGACTACGCGAAAGAGCACAGCATCCCCGTGCCCCTCACCAAGGCCAACCCCTACTCCATCGATGAGAACTTGTGGGGTCGGAGCATCGAGACAGGGGTGCTGGAAGACCCGTGGGTCGAGCCTCCGGAGGACGTTTACCAGTGGACCGTATCCTCGGCCAATGCACCCGACGAACCGGAATACCACGAGATCGAATTCGAAACGGGCATTCCAGTTCGGCTGGACGGAATGGACATTGGCGGCGTGGAGTTGATCGACGCGCTGAACAAGGCCGCCGGGGCCCACGGGGTGGGTCGCATAGACCACGTTGAGAACCGGCTGGTCGGCATAAAGTCCCGGGAGATATATGAGGCTCCCGCGGGCATAGTCCTCACCGCCGCGCACCGGGCCCTTGAAGACATGACCCTCAGCAAGGAGCAGGCCCGGTTCAAGGAGAGGGTGGCCCAGGAATACGCCGACCTGATCTACAACGGCCTCTGGTTCACCGCCCACCACCAGGACCTGGCCTCCTACGTACAGAGCACCCAGCGGCACGTGACCGGCACGATAAGGGTGAAGCTGCACAAGGGCCAGTGCACAGTGGTCGGGCGTAAGGCCCCTCAGGCGCTCTACCAGTTCGAACTTGCCACTTACGACCAGGGAGACACCTTCGACCAGAGCGCGTCAAAGGGATTCATAGACATCTTTGGATTGCCGGTTAGGATCCAGGCCCGAATCCAGCTGCTGGGGCAGCCGGGCGGGGCCCTCGGGCTCACGGGGCCCGCCGCCGACTAACCGACCGTCCAATCCACGATCGCATAGACCTCAGGGAGGACCGGATGAGCATTGTCCTAACGGAAGAGCAGAAGCAGATGGTCTCGACCATCCGGGAGTTCGTCAATCGGGACGTAAAACCTTACGTTGCCGAGCTTGAGCACGCCGACGAATATCCCCACGAGATGGTGGAGAAGATGAAGGAGATGGGGCTGTTCGGGGCGGTGGTCCCGAAGGAGTATGGGGGCCTGGGGCTCGACAACGTGACCTTCGCACTCATCATCGAAGAGCTTTGCAAGGGTTGGATGAGCCTCAGCGGGACCATCGGCAGCCACTCCATAATGACCTACGCCATCGTCAAGTTCGGTACGGAGGAGCAGAAGCAGCGCTTCCTTCCCCAAATCGTCACGGGTGAAAAGCGCGGGGGTATCGGGCTCACGGAGCCGGGCGGCGGCAGCGACCTGCAGTCCATCCAAACCATGGCCGTAAAAGACGGTGACGACTACGTGATTAACGGCTCCAAGATGTTCGTAACTAACGGCATCCATGGCAACACTTTCGCTCTGTTGACCAAGACGGATCCGAATGCCGAGCCGAGCTACCGAGGCATAAGTCTCTTCATAATCGAAAAATGCGGCGAAGGCTTCACTGTCGGCAAGAAGATCAAGAAGCTCGGGTATCGGGGCATCGACACCACGGAGTTCGCCTTCGACGACTTCCGGGTGCCCATAACCAACTTGTTGGGCGGGGTCGAGGGGCAGGGGTTCAAGCACATTATGTCGGGGTTGGAGGGTGGTAGGGTGAACATCGCGGCCCGGGCCGTGGGTGTCGCCCAAGCGGCGTTCGACGCCGCCATAACCTACGCCCAGCAGAGGGTGACCTTTGGGAAGCCCATCGCCGAGCACCAGGCCATCCAGCTAAAACTCGCCGATATGGCTACGAAGATAGAGGCAGCCCGGCTCCTGACCTTGTCCGCCGCAGCCAAGAAAGACCGGGGCGAAAGGTCGGACCTTGAGGCCGGCATGGCCAAGCTGTTTGCCAGCGAGACCGCCCACGAGGTCACGATGGAGGCCATGCGGATCCACGGCGGCTACGGTTACACCGAGGAATTCCCTGTCGAGCGGTACTTCCGGGACGCGCCCCTCATGATGATCGGCGAGGGCACGAACGAAATCCAGAAGCTGGTTATCGCCCGGAACCTGCTCAAGAAGCACCAAATTTAACAGGACGAGACCCTACCAACAGGAGCGCATTATGGACCACGACGGACGAGAAGCCTTCGGTAGTTGGTACGACGACTACACGGTCGGGGACATCTACAAGCACTGGCCCGGCCGCACCGTCAACGAGTACGACGACACCCTTTTCAGCATGATCACCATGAACCACGCTCCCCTTCACATCGACGAGCACTACATGAGGGGGAGCCAGTTCGGGCAGAGGCTGGTGAACGGACTATTCGTCATCAGCCTGGTCGTAGGCATGACGGTCAGGGAGATCAGCGGCAAGGCCATCGCCAACCTGGAATACGAGACCATCAAGCACCTCGGCCCGACCTTCCACGGCGACACCATCTACGCCGAGACTGAGATACTGGAGAAGCGGGAGTCGAAGAGCAAGAATGATCGCGGCATCTTGTACGTCGAGACCCGTGCCTGGAACCAAAGAGATGAGACGATTCTCACGCTGCGGCGTCGGGTGATGATACCGAAGCGGGGAGCGTGAGGGGGTAGGGTATAATAAGATAAGTCCTGGTTAGATTATTGGGGGAAGCACATGCCACAAAAGCCGGAGCAAGAAAAACCCACTTCTCCTTCCCCATTGCGCGACTTCAAGCCTACTCTCCCGGACCCGGGAGAGACGATTAAAGAGGCTAAATCGCCACCAAGAAACGGTTGATGCGATTAATTCACTTCCCTGATATACATCCCTGTTCGGGATTTAGCCCTGTATAAACAAAAGTGCAGCCC
Organism: Dehalococcoidia bacterium; assembly: GCA_965222055.1. GTDB lineage: Bacteria > Chloroflexota > Dehalococcoidia > Plut-88900 > Plut-88900 > Plut-88900. The sequence goes on along the minus strand of CBDCTF010000007.1, from coordinate 537,265 downwards.
ATACCCCTATAAACAATATTTCAAGAGTAGTTGAGAAGATTGTTATTCTCAGCCATCTCGCCTTGGATCTGCCGGTAGCCATGTTGGCAGTCCACCACTCTCCTGTCCAATACAACAGATTCATATAGGCATCCATAGGATTACTGTAGGCATACGAATTGAATATCGTCTTAGGGCTGGGACCCACTCTATACAATGTCGGGTCATAGACGATTACGAAGGCGATAGTCGTCATTAGAAAGCTAAGCCCTGCCATACCAAGCAGAACGGCCAAAAAAACCGTCCAGGCAGTGGGTAGCTCTGGTGTATTGGTAACTCCTATGGGTATAGCAATCCCAATGATTAGGGCTGATACCGTAAACACGCCTAGAGCTTTAGAGCCAATACCCTCGATCCGGCCAATTAGAAAATCGTTGCGGTCTTTGGCTAGTTCCACCCAAAAGCGAAGAGAGTTGATCTGATCTTGATCATCTTGAGTCATTGGCTGACCTTTCTGCGAAGAGCCTGACGTCTAATCTAAGGCCTGCAGTCAATTGCTTCAACCCTGAACCCTTATTTCAACAACATGACCACACCCCATCCATATACCACATCTATATCATTTGACAGGCGGCTTTATAAGCACGATATCGCCGGGTCAAAGGCGCATGCGCGGATGCTTGGGCGGCAGGGGATTGTGCCTGAGTCGGAAGTCGCGGCTGTTTGTGAGGGCCTCGACGTGATTGAGCGGGAGATCGAGACCGGGGCTTTTCCTTTTCGTGAAGAGCTCGAAGACATTCACATGAACGTCGAGACCCGGCTGGCCGAGCTCATCGGTGAGTCGGCGGGCAGGCTTCACACCGCCCGTTCCCGTAACGACCAGGTTGCACTGGACGTACGCCTGTTTCTGAGGGAAGCTATCGACGACGCCATAGTAGGGCTTCGCTCGTTTCAGAACGCTCTTCTCTCGCAAGGCGAGGCCAACGCCGACGCGATCATGCCCGGCTACACACACCTGCAACGCGCCCAGCCCGTTCTTGTCGCACATCATCTGCTCGCCTATTTTGAGATGGCGCAGCGAGACATTGCACGATTCAATGACTGCCGCCGACGCGCGAACGTACTACCTCTAGGGGCGGGGGCGCTGGCGGGTGTCACCTACCCGATTGACCGTGAGTTCGTGGCAAGGGAGCTGGGGTTCGATGGCGTGGCTCGAAACAGCATGGACGCCGTTTCCGACCGGGACTTCCTCGTGGAGTTCCATGCAGCGGCGGCCATCGCCATGATGCACCTCTCCCGCCTGGCCGAGGAGATGATCATCTGGACCTCCGAGGAGTTCGGGTTCGCCTCCCTTGCCGCCGAGTACACGACGGGAAGCAGCATAATGCCCCAGAAACGCAACCCGGACGTGGCAGAGCTAGGCCGGGGAAAGACGGGTCGGGTCTACGGCAACCTTATGGCCCTGCTCACTACCCTCAAGGCCCTGCCCCTCACCTACAATAAGGACATGCAAGAGGACAAGGAGGGCCTGTTCGACACCGTGGACACCCTCAACACGACCCTCTACGCGTTCAGCGGAATGGTGGAGACCATGACCATCAACCGAGAGAGGACTCGGAGGGCTGCGGAGGCGGGTGTTTATTCTGGAATACTGGCCACGGACCTTGCGGACTACCTCGTGTCCAAGGGGCTGCCTTTCCGGAAGGCACACGGAGCTACCAAATCTCTTGTCATTTATGCCGCCGAGAAAAACACAGCCCTCAACGAGCTGAGCCTGGAGGAATACCGGCGCTTCTCTTCTCTATTCGATGAGGATGTCTTCGCCATTACCGTGGAATCGTCACTAGCGGCTCGGGCCAGCCAGGGGGGCACAGCACCCGAGAGAGTGCGAGAAGCGTTATTGCAGGCCCGCGAGGCGCTGAGGTGTCAACATGCCTGAATCTCCCGATATTAAAATCTCACCTTCGATTCTATCTGCAGATTTCGGACGCCTCGGTGAGCAGGTTGCCGAGGCGTCAGAGTCGGGGGCCGACTACATTCACGTCGACATCATGGACGGCCACTTCGTCCCCAATCTCACGATCGGGCCCATCATTATATCGGGAATTCGGCCATGGACCGAACTGCCCCTGGACGTTCACCTGATGATAGAAGAGCCGGACAGGTTGATCCCTGATTTCGCCAAGGCGGGCGCAAACATACTAACCGTCCACCCGGAGGCGTGCCGGCATCTGCACAGGGTGATCTACCAGATTAAGGACCTGGGCGTGAAGGCGGGTATATCACTCAATCCCGGGACTCCCGCTTCCGTGCTTGAACCCGTGATATCCGACGTTGACCTAGTCTTGGTGATGACGGTGAATCCGGGTTTCGGGGGGCAGAAGTACATTCACAGCGTCACCAGCAAGATCGCCAAGGTGCGGGAGATGCTGGATGAGGCGGGATCGGGGGCGGAGTTGGAGGTGGACGGTGGCATCAATGCAGAGACGGCGTCGAAAGCTGTGGAGGCAGGGGCAAGGGTGCTGGTGGCTGGGTCGGCGGTGTTCAATGATCGGGACACGGTGGCCGGGTCAATCGCCAGAATTCGGGAGAGCCTCGGGCGGGCTTAGACTGCCTAATTCAGGTATTCGTCTATTATCGCCGAGAGTTGTTCGGCGCTCTGCCAGCCTATCCGCTTGGTCGACTCTCCACCGCTCGAGATGATGAAGGCGGGCTGGTTAAACACGCCGTAGGTTTGTGCAGCCGCCCGGTCTTCTGCGAGGAAGGTCTGGTAACGCTCTTCCTCCATGCAGGCAGTGAATTGGGAAACGTTCAAGCCTAGATCCCCGGCCAAGCTAATCTGACCAGCAACGTTAGAGGACCCGCTTCGAATTCGGGCGTCATGAAATTCCCAGAATTTGTCTTGCTCGCCCGCGCATTCCGTTCCCAAGGACATGATTTTCGAGGCGGGACCAAAACTGGTGCGGTGGCGGAGCACCAGCTTCACTTGACCCTGGTCTATGTATTTTTGCTTTATCTCCTGGGCCGGTCCAAGGGCCCAACTCCTGCAAATGCCTCATTGAAAGTCGCTGAATTCCTCCAAAGTGACGGGCGCAGCAGCAGAGCCGAGAATATTCCAAGTACGCCCAGATGGAACGGGTTCAGGAGTGGGTACAGGGGTTGGTGAGGGTGTCGGGACTGCAGTTGGTGTCGGAGTTGGGACGGACGTGGGTGAGGGAGCAGGGACTGGAGTTGACGTATCGGAGGGGAGCGAAGTGGGGGTTGGGGCAGGCAAAGTAGACGCGGAGGTTGCCGTGGGCGTAGGGGCGGGGGCGACAGGGGTTGCCGTGGGTGCAGGCTCGGGAGACGGACCCGGTTCCTGCGTCATCAGCAACTCATCAATTACTGCGGATATCTCTTCGAAGGAAGGCGATCCGTCGAATTTTGTTCCAGTTTGGTTGGGGTCGGTGGACAGGACGAAGATGGTGGGTGTGACCGAGACTTCGTTTCGCAGGGCCAGGTTTATGTCTCTTTGAATTACGCCGTCATATGTCCTGGCTTCCATGCAAGCCGAGAAGCGGCCCGTGTCCAGGCCAAGGTCCTCGGCAAACCCTTCCAATCTGTCCAACCCTCTGCCACCCTCGCCCTGTTTTTCGTAAAGATTGTCATGGTACTGCCAGAAAGATCCCTGTTCTCCCGCACACTCGGTGGCGTGGGCCGCCAAGTAGGAATCATCATTGATATGAGGGAAATGGAAGTATTTCAGGTTCACCAGCCCAGTATCGACGTAGGCTTTCTTTACTTCGAGGGCCGCTCCACGGGCCCAATGCCTGCAACCGGGTCACATGAAGTCGCCGAAATCGGCGATGGACACTGAGGCATCCGGCGAGCCGAGGACATTCCAGTCCCGGGTAGTGGGCGGTGCGTCAGGCGTGGAGTCGGGGGGAGGGGTGTCGGTGGGAGGAGCGTCGGTGGGGGCCGAAGTCGATGGAGGGACTAGGGCGTTAGTGGGGAGAGGTGCGGCGGTAGATGTCGGATCAACTATCTCGGGGCCCGATGAGCAGGCCCATGAAACCATAGCAAGCGCAGATATACAAACAAGAAGAAGGGTTATACGGGTGAATATCAGGGATCGGGGGAGAATGGTCATTTGAGGAGACCCGTGTCCCAGCATTGGCGCTCGGGTCACTAGTACGCTGAGCCCAGGTATTCGTCTATAACTGCGGAAACCACGTCAAAGGCGCGTGGGCCGACGAACTTGGTCATCTGGTCGCCGCTCAGGATGAAAATGGTGGACTGGGTAGTTACGCCATCCTCTCGAGCCTGAGCCAAGTCCCCGACGACATTGTGCTCATAGGTCTCGTTTTCCATGCAGGCAGTGAACTTGGGAACGTCCAGGCCGAGGGTGTTAGCGCGGGCTATCTGCCCCTGAACGCCTCGCTCCCTGCTCCGCTCCTGGAATATCGCGTCGTGGTATTTCCAGAATGCGCCTTGTTCTCCAGCGCACTCGGAACCGAGAGCCATAAAGCGAGATTCGTTACCCAGGACAGCGTAGTGGCGGTATTCGATCTTGACCCGGCCGTCGTCCACATAGGTCGATTTGATCTCCTGGGCCGTTCCAAGGGCCCAGCGCCTACAGCTGGGTCATTGGAAGTCACTATAGTCCAGGACGGTGACTAACGCGTCCGACGATCCGAGGACATTCCATCCCCTGCCATCAGGGTCAATGGTGATCACCGATAAGGCAGTCGGGGTGACAGCGGGCTGGGCCGTGGGGTCAGGGTCGGCATCCGGTGCGGTGGTAGCGGTTGGGTCAGGCGTCTCAGATGATCCGCCGCAGGCCCATGCAGCCCCAACCACGAGAGCGCACAGCAACAACGCCACAACGGGCGCAATCGTGCGTCGGCGGAGGAGCGCAGACAAAGTCAAGATGCTTGCTTGTACTGGGTCCTGAGGCAGCGGGTGCAGACCTTCATCCGCTGCCGCTTGCCATTTATCATCAGCCGCACGGGGTGAACGTTCGGCCTGTACATCCGGGGCGTGTGCCTTTTGGAGTGGCTTACGTTCCTGCCGAAGCGGGGAATCTTGTTACATATTTCGCACTTCGCCAATTTAATCGCCTTTAGTGTAGAATCAGTATCCAGCACGTTAGCATAAATGGCCCAAATTTACAATCTGACACCCCTTCCCCGAGCACAGATGACCTCCTCCAAGAAGACCAAGAGCGCCCGCCGAGACTCCTGCGTAGATGACGCATCCCCGCTCCTCAGGATGTTTGGTGCCGCAACCCGCTGGCTCGAGGCTAACGCAGCTTACGTCGACTCCCTGAACGTCTTTCCAGTTCCCGACGGCGATACGGGCACGAACATGCTCTTTACCCTTCGCGCAGCCTACAAGGCCGCCAAGGAATGCCCCGACCCCACACTCGGCCCTCAGGCCCACGCCCTCGCCTGGGGCGCCCTTATGGAGGCCCGGGGCAACAGCGGGGTTATATTGTCCCAGATTCTCCGGGGCTTCGCCGATGGGATCGACGGGGCCGGCGAGCTGGACGGGCAGACTCTTGCCCGCAGCCTTTCATTGGCAACCGAGTCCGCGTACAAGGGTGTCGAGAGCCCGGTCGAAGGGACGATGTTGACGGTTATCAAGGATACGGCCCGGGCAGCGGAGACCGCGGCCAACGCGGGCAGCAATCTCGAAGATGTGCTGAGCGACGCAGTTCGGGAGGCCGAGGCATCCGTTCTGCGCACTCCCGACCTCCTTCCCGTACTCAAGGAGGCCGATGTCGTCGATGCCGGAGGCCAAGGCGTGTTCCTTATCCTGGAAGGAGCATTGAAAGGCCTCACCAACCAACCCCTGGGGGAAGCGCCCGCCGCCCTGAATGGGGATGCAATGGCCAGGGTGTCTGTGGTGGGGAGCAGTGAATCCACGGAGCAGGTCTACGGCAACTGCACACAGTTCATTATTCGGGGCCAGGGGCTGGACTCGGCGCAAATCAGGGGGGCGGTCGGCAGGGCCGGCCAGTCGACCGTGGTGGTGGGAGAACAGGAGTTGGTCCGCGTCCACACACACAGCTTCGCCCCGGATGAGGTTGTAGAGTTGTGCATGGCCTTCGGGGAGGTGTCCCAGGTCAGTGTTCAGGACATGGACGAGCAGCACGCCGATTGGCTTCGGGCCCCTTCAAGGGAGAGGGCCCCGGCCATTGGAATCGTTGCCGTAGCGCCTGGGCCCGGGATTGAGGAAGTGTTTTCCAGTCTGGGCGTTGGGGCCTTTGTACGGGGTGGCCAGTCGATGAACCCGAGTGTTGGGCAGATCCTTGAGGCAGTCGAGTCTCTATCTGCGGAGTCGGTGATAGTGCTGCCTAACAACAAGAATGTCGTCCTCACGGCCCGTAAGGCCGCAGAAGTGTCCTCCAAGCAAGTTGAGGTAGTACCCACAACCAACGTCCCTCAGGGGGTCGCGGGGGGCCTCGCGTTTAACCTCACCGAGCCTATGGATGACAACGTGGAGTCGATGCAGGAGGCGCTGGACGGTGTATACTCGCTGGAGATCTCCCGTGCCGTAAGGTCCACTTCGGTCGACGGAATCCCCGTCCAAAAAGGGGACACCATCGGCATTCTTGATGGGAAATTGGTCGTAGCGTGCCCCGAGCCGGAAGACGTGGTCCGCAAGCTTGCGCCGAGGTTAGAGTCGATGGACCTCTCCCTGGCCACCGTATACTGCGGTGAAGGCGTTACGGAAGACCAGCAGGCGCGGCTAATGAAGGCCTTCGAAGAGGCCGCATCTTTCTTGGAAATGGACATGATGTATGGGGGACAACCCCACTACCAATTCATTGTTTCGCTGGAATAGCAGGGGAGACGAGGCATTCCCTTGGTTCCAATAAATCAAGGTCAGGGTAGAAAATGAGCGTAAGAATCGTTACCGACAGCACCTCCGACCTCCCGCCCGAGATCTGCCGGGAATTGGACATCACCGTCGTGCCCCTGACCGTTAATTTCGGAGATACGGGGTACAAGGACGGAGTCGACCTGAGCGCCGACGACTTCTATAAGAAGCTCATAGCAGCAGACAAGCTTCCAACTACTTCCCAACCCTCCGCAGGCGCTTTCGCCGAGGCATACAAGGACGTTGCCAAAGACACCGACGAGATACTTTCGATCCATATCTCCGGCAAGCTGAGCCAGACCTACAACTCGGCCCGGTTGGCTGCGTCGGTGATGGAGGGGAGCTGCAATATTCAGGTTATGGACTCTCTACAGGTGTCCATGGGCCTGGGATGCATAGTAATGGCAGCCGCCCGGGCCGCGAGTGACGGCGCTTCCATGGAAGACCTGCAGCAACTGGTGTCGAAGATGATGCCGGAGACCCGTACCTTCGCTCTTCTTGAGACTTTAGAATATTTGGCCAAGGGTGGCAGGATTGGCAAGGTCCGGGCGTATCTCGGCAACTCTCTCCGACCCCTCGCCATCTTCAAAGTCATACCCATCGTAGAGGTCAGAGACGGAGAGGCCCACCCCCTGGCCCGCGTCCGCACCCGGAAAAAGGGGCTCGACCGGCTTCTCACGGAGGCCAGCAGTGCGTCCGGCATAACCATGGCGGGAGTTGCCTACAGCACCAGCCGCCAGGAAGCCGAGTCCGTTCTGGAGAGTCTGCGCCCTCTCGTGAGCTCCAACAACCTCGTTCTCTCCCGATTCGGCCCGGTTCTCGGCACTCACCTTGGGCCCGGTGCGCTGGGCTTGGGATTCACAACGGGCTAGAGAGGTCCTTGACGGCGCAATAGCCGGACCATGCAACAGGGACTGGATACCCTGAAGAAGATATTGGCCTTGGAGCGCCAACGCGGCTTCACCGATAAAGCCGTTGTCGGTGGGCTGGACGCTTTTCTGGACAAGTGGCGCGGAGACGGTCTGGATGAATTCTCTCTACCCAACAGCTACGAGCGCTTGGAACTGTCGGAGCGCAGGCGTTGGATAGAGGCCACCCTGGCAAAATTATCGGGATCCCCCACACCGCCCCCGGAACGGCCGCCAAGCAAGGCTAGGGCTAAGACTCCTACAGTCAAAGCCAAGTCCGCTCAACCAAAGCCCGCTCCCAAAGAGGAGTCTCCGCAACTCGGCTCTCCGATAACCGCCCTCAAGGGTGTCCAGGATGCCACCGCCAAGAGGTTCACTAAGCTGGGCGTGGAAACAGTCAGGAATCTTATCTACCACTTCCCCAACCGGCACCTGGACTTCCGCACCACCAGCCCCATTGCCAACCTGGTCCCGGGCGAAGACCAGACGGCCACGGGATTCATCTGGGAGGCTTCGCTAGTGAGGCTCGGGCCCCGGGCCCAGGGAACCGAGGTGATCATCGGCGACGACACCGGAAACATCAAGGCCGTCTGGTTCAACAACACCTGGTTGGCCCGATCCCTGAAGCCGAACCAGCGCATCGCAGTCGGGGGCAAGGTGAAGGTATTCCGAGGCCGGAAGGTCTTCGAGAACCCTGAGCATGAAATAATTTCGGAGAATAACCGCACTCATACGGGCCGCATGGTGCCCATCTACCCGCTCACCGACGGCCTTTACCAGAGGTCCGTCCGAAGCCTTGTCCGCCGAGCCCTCGATCTATCCCTGAACAAGGTGTCCGAAGTCCTATATGAGGACCTCATACGCCGCCGAGACTTACTCGGCATCCGAGAGGCGATCACCCTGGCCCACTACCCCGAGGACGAAGAGTCAAAGGAGAGAGCACGTACGCGCCTTGCCTTCGACGAGCTCTTCCTCATTCAGCTGCGCGTCCTCGCAAAAAAGCGGGATTGGCAACTCGGCCAAGAGGCCAGACCCATTCCTGTAAACTCCGCCCTTACCCAAAGCTTCGTCGATTCCCTGCCGTTTCCTCTGACCAACGCCCAGTCGAGCGCCCTGAAGCAGGTCGCCGGGGACATGCAAGGCCCCCGACCCATGGCCCGTCTTTTGCAAGGTGACGTTGGGAGCGGCAAGACCGTCGTAGCCACGGGAGCATTGCTCCAGGCAGTCGCCAGCGGGGCCCAGGGTGCGATCATGGTCCCCACGGAGATCCTCGCCGAGCAGCACTTCCGCACCATCTGTGGGCTGCTGGGCAACCCGCCCGGTCTCGGCTGGGGAAACGAAGTGGTACAGTCCTTTGACTCGTTTCTCGATAGGCCCATCAGAGTCGGGCTTCTCATTGGGGACATCCGGCAAAGAGCCAAGCGCGAAGTGCACAGGATGATAGAGGAGGGACACATAGACATAGTGGTCGGGACCCAGGCCCTGATCCAGAAGGACGTTGAGTTTAGGGACCTGGCGCTTATCGTAGTCGACGAGCAGCACCGCTTCGGAGTGATGCAGCGCGCCGCCCTCCGACAGAAGGGCGCTAGCCCTCACCTTCTAGTCATGACCGCCACCCCCATCCCCCGCACACTCGCTCTCACCCTATATGGCGATCTCGACCTGACTATCCTTGACGAGATGCCCCCCGGCAGGCTCCCGATAGAGACCAAGTGGGTCAAGCCCCACCAGAGGAACCTAGCTTACGACTTTGTGAGACAGCAGGTGCAGAAGGGACGGCAGGCGTTTGTCATCTGTCCACTGGTCGAGGAGTCGGAGGCGCTCCAGACCCGGGCCGCGACCAAGGAGTACGAGTGGCTGTCCGAGGACGTATTTCGGGAACTTCGCCTAGGATTGCTTCACGGACGCATGAACCCTGCCGACAAGGACGAGGTCATGGACTCCTTCCGCCGCGGCGAACTGGACATCCTGGTCTCGACTGCCGTTGTAGAGGTCGGGATCGACGTGCCAAACGCCTCGGTGATGATGATAGAGGGAGCGGAACGCTTCGGTTTGTCCCAGTTGCACCAGTTCCGGGGCCGCGTAGGTCGCGGCCCTGACCAGAGCTATTGTCTGCTCCTCTCCGATCAACCTTCCGAGGAGGCACAGGAGCGTCTTGATCTTATGACCAGGACCCTGGACGGCTTCGTGCTTGCCGAGGAGGACCTTCGCCTACGGGGCCCCGGCGAGTTCTTCGGCACCCGGCAGAGCGGCCTCCCCGACCTCCGCATGGCCCGCCTGAGCGACACCGCTCTACTGGAAATGGCCAGGCTGGAAGCCGAACAGGCCATGGGACGGGACCCTTACCTGGAGCTGCCCGAACACAAGACGCTGGCGGCTGAACTGGAGCGGCTCGGGCCCACGTGGGCAATTGGCGGGACCGAGGCTTAGGGTATAATCTCGGTTTCCTAACAGCAGAGGCAACCCGGATGACTATCAGAGACAAAATAGACGCGATGATCAGAGAGGCCTCCCAGAAGGCCCAGGAGAAGGGTGTCCTGCCCCAGATCACCCTGCCGGACACCGTTGTTGAGCGCCCTCAGAAACCCGAGCACGGCGACTATGCCGTCACCGCGCCCCTTAAGCTCGCACGGGGCGCGGGCATGAGCCCCCTGGTTATCGCACAGCACCTCCTCGACAATCTCGATTCCTCGGAGGAGATAGAGAGCGTGACCCTGGCCCGGCCGGGATTCATCAACTTTCTGTTGAAAGCCGACTGGTTAAAGGGGCAGATCGACGCCATAGTGGAAGCTGGGGACTCCTACGGTAACGTGGACGCGGGGCGAGGGGCGCGGGTGCAGGTGGAGTACGTCAGCGTCAATCCCACGGGCCCGCTACACGTGGGGCACGGGCGGGGGGCGGTGCTCGGGAGTGCGCTTGCCCGGATACTGCAGGCCGCCGGCTGCTCCGTCGAGCAGGAGTACTACATCAACGACGCTGGCACCCAGATGACCCTCTTCTACCGCTCACTCTACGCCCGCTACCTCCAGGAGTTCGGCATTGAAGCCGAGATGCCCTCCGGCGGATACGTTGGCGCATACGTCATAGATCTCGCCAAGGAATTGATTTCCGAAGAAGGCGACAAGTTCCGTGACATGGATGAGGAGGGCGCCTTACGGGAGTTGGGAGTCCTGGGCCTGCGGAAGATGCTGGACTCGATACGGACGGACCTCGAAGAGGTGGGTGTACGCCACGACGTCTGGTTCAGCGAGCAGAGCCTCTTCGACTCGGGCCGGTACGATGAAACAATGGACAAGCTCGCCTCTGCCGGACACACCCGGGACAAGGATGGGGCAACCTGGTTCGTATCCACGGCTCTGGGTGAGGACAAGGACAACGTTCTCGTCCGGGGAAGCGGCAACCCGACCTACTTCGCCTCCGACATCGCCTACCACTACGACAAGTTTGTCACCAGAGGATTCGACCGTGTGATAAACGTCTGGGGCGCCGACCACCAGGGCCATATCTCTCGGATGAAGGCTGCCGTCGGGGCCCTGGGGGTCGATCCTTCCCATCTGGACATCCTCGTGTCTCAGATGGTCTCCCTAAGACGGGGCGGCCAAGTCGACAAAGTGTCCAAGCGCGGGGGGAATATCGTCACGCTGCGAGAGGTCGTGCAGGAGGTCGGTGCAGACCCATGCCGCTTCTTCTTCCTCTCCCGCTCACCCGACAGCCAAATGGAGTTCGATCTGGAACTTGCGAAAAGCCAGTCGATCGATAATCCTGCCTACTACCTTCAGTACGCCCACGCCCGTATGTGCAGCATCCTTCGCCTTGCCGAGGAGCGGGGCATAGACTTCACAGAAGCGGATGTGACGCTGCTGGGCGAAGAGTCGGAGATGATGCTAATCAGACAGATGCTAAAGCTCCCCGAAACGGTGGAGTTAATATCCAATACCCTGGAGCCACAGCACCTGCCCCACTACTCCCAGGACCTGGCTGCCCTGTTCCATTCCTTCTACGAAAAGTGCCGTGTCCTCGGCGACGACCTCCCGCTTTCTCAAGCTCGGCTCAAGCTAGTCTCCGCCTCCCGGACCGTCCTAGCCCGGTGCCTCGACCTGATGGGCATGTCGGCGCCGGAGCGGATGTGAGGCGGGAGTTTTGATTGATGTGCGGCATCAGGCGTGACATTTGATTGTTTTGAGGGAAAAATTCCGGGTTTTCCCAGAATGGGGTGAGCGGTTGTGGGCTGTATGGGCTAGTAGTCGATCTCCTTTCGTGAGTGGTCGGGGTCAGTAGGGCACGCTATCCTGCCGGACTCCTAGGGGTGCAGGGGGTGAGTGGGAAGTCTGGATTCCCGATCGGAGTCGGGAATGACGGAAGGAGAAAGGGGTCGGGAACGGAGGGAGGGGAAGGGCCGGCCCCAGCCCAAGGCGACCGGCCGGTGGCTCCAACGGAAGGGTGACGGAGACAGAGAAAGGGACAGGGTGAGGATGAGGGTTGCCAGCGCTCCCTCTGCGGCCCGGGCCGCTGCGCGAAGAGTCGGGGCGCGGGAAGTCATCTGCGGGTTAGCGCAGGCATCCGCTTCTACGCCAAGGGAGGCGGAGCGGGAATTCATCCGCGACAAGGCGCGGGCATCCGCTACTGCATCGAGGGTTGCAGTGCGGGAAATCATCCGCGGCGCGAGGGCGCGGCGGGGAAGGGGCCCGAGAGGGAGCGCTGGTCTTTGGGGACATCCCCAGTGGGTCTATGGGGCTGCCAAGGGACACGGGTATGGGAGAGGGATTGAGGAGGAGGCGCGTGCCGGTGGCCGGGCGGTCCCATACCGCTCGGCGTCGACGGGGCCTGATTAGGCTAGTGCGACTCATGGGACTCCTTTGGTCCTTTTCCTGGATAGGGCCGACTTACTAGGTCGGGGCCTGGGAGCAAGATAGTACAAATGATCATAATGTGTCAAGGGGGTGGGGTCACTCGCCGAGGCGAGTCTTCGACCCCATCCCCTTTCACGCGGGTGGGGGGATGCCTCCCGACCCCCGGAATAAATGGAGTACCGCCCACCCGCCATATTTTATTGATATATCAGCAATGTTGCAGAGCAACATTGCTGATATATCGTTACCAAGAGGGAGGGGAAGGAAGGCGAGGAAAGGTGTGAGAGGGCAAGTCCTAGATTCCTCGCGGGGCCTCGGAATGACAGTGTGAAGGGGCTCAGCTGTGCTTGGCCCACACTCTCTTAGTGCCGCAAGCGAAAAACGGACAATACGAAAGCTTAGCTACAGGAACACCCTTCGTCGTTCCTGTTCAACTCACACCTCAAACCGACGTTCAGTTGGCAACAACTCTTCGAATATACCGGCTGCGACCAACTGCCGATCCCGGTATTCAGAGAGCTTCTCAATAGACTCCTCATCAGGGGGTTTGTTCGTTCCTGTAGTAAGCGCAGTGATAACCTCATCTGTGGTCATCGCCTCGAGAAGTGTAGTCTTTCCCGGCTCATACCTGACCTCGTCTGCAAAGAGCACATATTCCCCCAGGTAATAAGTCGCCTGCAACCTCCTAGCAATAACCACCTCCATCCATTCCTCGGTGTACTGCTGATAGGTATTATAGGCAGGTGGGGGAGCCAAACTACTGAATTCGCGATAGATGTCGTTCAACCTGTCTGCCCGTGCTGCCCACAATTGATAGAGACCGTGGCTACCCTCTCGCCTATCACGAACTTCCCATGCCCATAAGTTATCAATTCCCAGCTTATGCTCCTTATACCACCCATCCCTTTCCCTGAACACCGCCTCCGCCTCCTCGAACTTCTGCACTAGTGTGTCGGCCTTGTCCTGGTAGGCAATTGCCCTACTCACCGCTAGAGCAGTCGCCTCATAATCAGCGCAACCACCCAAGAAGCCGCCAGTGAAAATCCCTACTAACACTATCATCAAAACTCTAGTGCGATATATCAGTAAAGTCCTCATTATGTACCCATCCATTTCTCACAAAGAGATGGGTGACGAGGCATGTATGATGCAATGGCGACAGCGAGTAGAATTGGAGTCAATCCGATTTGTGGGAAGCATCGAATAGCTATATTTCTGTTACTTCATTGGTATTCAAGTCTGGACTGAGGCGTTTGATTAAGTCTAATAAATCATCCTTAGTCCAAATCTTCCCTAGACCTGACATTTTTACCCTATTCTGACGTGCATTTTTGACAAGGTCTAGAACCGTCTCAATCATTTCCTTTAATTCAATCTTGGTCACACGCAATATGTTCTCCATTTTGTTTTCATCATATAGAGGGCCGGGTTGCAGTGTGTGCACTTTTCTAATAGGGTCAAATGCTATAAGGCCAACTACACTCTCAGGGCGTGGGTGTGCGCCGGAAGCACTCAGCATTCCATAGTAGTCTTTCCAACGCATCCCGAATTCGGATGACTCTCGTTTAGCCATCTCAAGAAAGGGCTCGATTCGAGCCGGATTGGTCATGAGAGCATCCAACGTTGGAGGATGTCTTTCTGCATCTCTAGCGACTAACTGATCTTCGGCTACCATGCGCAGCAGTGCGAGCGCTTGTTGATAATAGCCAAAGGTCAAAGCCACCGTTGCCATTCTTATTGAGTGCAAGCTTCTAATTATCAAAGAAAGTCGCGCTGCCTGTAATGGACCTAGCGTGTCTAGCGTCATATTGGAAAACAGATTCGTGTGCTCAATGACAAACTCTATTGTAGTCTCAATGATCTTGAATTCTTCGCCATACTTATGGAGCGCAGCAATGCGGACCTGTCTTTCGGATTCTACTATACCTCCGAGAAGATCACTCATTTGTTCCCCTTTCATGTTTATCACCCTCCATGTCCAGGGCCAAGACTCTACCCTAGGCCCGCCTTGTACCTCGGGATCATGCACGTGTAGAGCTCGCTGGCGGTTTTTAGGTGGTCGGCGAGCTCTTTTTTAAGGGGCCTCACTTGGGCCGGGACTCCAGCCACGAAGGAGTAGGGAGGGACACGAGCGCCTTCTTTCACCACCGCACCCGCTGCAACCAAGCAGAACTCTCCGATCTCGGAGTCGGCCAGGAGGGTGGCGTTGATGCCTATCAGCGAATTGTTGCCTATCTTTCTCGCCTCAACAACCGCCGCGTGCCCAATGGTCACGTCCTCCCCGATATCAACTCCCCCGGTGTGGATGACCACGTTATCCTGTACGTTGCTGCGGTTGCCTATTCTGGTTGTGCCGTGGTCGGCGCGAATGACTGCGCCGGGCAGGATCATGCACTCCTCCCCAACCTCAACGTCGCCTATGAGTACCGCATCCTGGTCAACGTAGGCGGAGGGGTGGATGCGGGGCGTCTTGCCCTCGAATGAGCGGATTGACATCTTGATGTACTCCTAAGGGGGCAAATAAGGGTTGAGTTGGCGACTAGGGGGACGACCGTGTGAAATTTACCACAGGTATGCTAAACTGCAACCGCTCCCACCCCCTACGACCTCACCCACGAAACGCATGACCAGCGGCAAAAAAGGCAGGGTGTTCTCCGGGGCCCGGCCCACGGGCCGGCAGCACCTCGGCAACTACCTCGGCGCAATCCAAAACTACGTCGCCCTTCAGGACGACTACGACTGCATATACTGCGCCGTCGACATTCACGCCCTGACCACTCTGGAACACACCGACCAGCTCCAGGACAACATCAAGGAGATGCTCCTCGACTGGCTGGCCGCCGGCCTGGACCCCGAAAAGTGCATCCTCTTCGTCCAGTCCCACGTTCCCGAAGTCCTCACCCTGCACACCCTCCTCAGCATGGTCACGCCCCACGGGTGGCTGACCCGGGTCCCGACTTTCAAGGAGATGGCGCGCAATCAGCCGGACAACATTAACTACGGCCTTGTCGGCTATCCCGTCCTGATGACCGCCGACATCGTGATGTACAAGGCCGACACCGTCCCCGTCGGGGAGGACCAGGTCGCTCACCTGGAGCTCGCCCGAGAGATAGTGAGGCGGTTCAACAATATCTTTGGTCCCACCTTCCCGGAACCCCAGCCAAAGTTCACCGAGTCCCCCCTCATTGTCGGGCTGGACGGCAGTCACAAGATGAGCAAGAGCCTCGGGAACCACATCGAGCTCGCCGCGTCGCCGGACGAGACCCGAAAGAAGGTCATGGGCGCTGTAACCGACCCCCAGCGCATGCGCAAGACCGACCCCGGACGTCCAGAGGTCTGCAACGTCTTCTCTCTCCACAAGCAGTTCAATCCCGACAAGATAGAAGATATCGCCGAGCAGTGCCGCACCGCCCAGCGCGGCTGCGTCGACTGCAAGCGTATGCTGGCAGATGGCATAAACGATGCCCTGGAACCGTTCCGAGAGCGCAGACGTCAGCTCGCTGAGAGGCCCGCCTACCTTAGAGAGGTCCTTGATGATGGCGCCCGCAGGGCGAGCGTCATTGCCCGCGAGACCCTGGAAGAGGTCAAGGAGAAGATGGGCCTCAAGGCCAAGGCCTGGTGAGCGAAGTCCCCTTATCCGCAACCGGCAAGACCGCCGAGCAGGTAGCCCGAGAAGCGGTCGCCCTAGCAAGCCGCACCCTCGTCAGGGGCTTCCGAAAGCAGAAGCAGGTCTACTTCAAGGGCCGGGGCAATGTGGTAACCGACACCGACTATCGCGCCGAGGCCCGCGTCATAGACCACCTCCAACGGGAGTTCCCCAAGTTCGCCATCCTGTCTGAAGAAAAGGGTGCAATCGAGGGCACTACAGGTTACATCTGGATAATCGATCCCCTGGACGGCAGCCGTAACTTCGCCTCGGATAACCCTCACTTTGCCGTAAATCTCGGCCTTGCCTACGAGGGTGACATGCTCCTCGCCTTCACGTTAGATCCACTGCGTAAGGAGCTTTTTCATGCCCTCAAGGGCCGCGGCGCATTCCTGAACGGGGCGCCCATATCCGTGTCCCGACAGGAGACCATCGCCGCCTCAGTCCTCGCCACCGACATGGGCTACGACGAGGAGATGGCCCGCCGAGGCCTGGAGATGCTGGCCGATATCTGGCCCGGTATGCAGACGATACGGATCATGGGATCGGCGGCGCTGGGCCTGGCTTGGGCCGCCTGCGGCAGGGTGGACCTCTACTTTCATCACGCCCTGGCCCCCTGGGACGTGATGTGCGGCCTGCTACTGGTCCGGGAAGCAGGAGGAGTCATCACCTCGGGTTCAGGCGGGCCTGCAGACTTTAATAAGCCGAGCATCATCGCCACCAACGCTCAAATCCATGCCGAGTTCCTGGAACGGACTGCAGGCTCGGCGTGGCGGGCCCACGTCACCGGCTAGCCACCGAGTAGCGCAAAGTCCCCACCGCGGGAGCCCCATCCTCTTGTGTCGGCCAAAGAGCTCGGGATACCATTTGCCCCGATTTGACGGGAGCAACCCTTGAAGATAGCAGTTGTCTTGACACTAGCGGCGGTCTTCTTTGCCTTGGTGTCTGCCTGCACATCCACCTCCTCCCCACCCCTGACGCCTTCCTCGGTCCCGACTCCTGAGCCTACGCATCTCCCCACCTCCCCCAGGCCAACCGCAACACTCCAACCAGCGCCCACACTTCCGCCCGCCACGGCCAGACCAATCCTGACTGCGACATCTCAGCCAACCCCTCCGCCTTTGCCCACCAAAGCCCCGACTGCCACCCCTCAAGTGACGCCTACACAGCCAGCGCCAACCCCAACTCCGACTCCCCTCTACACAACGCCGACCGTGGTCATAGGTCCCGTGGCGTTACCGGTGGAAGTGGCCGTAACTCCTGAGCAGCGCCAACAGGGGCTCTCGGACAGACCTTCCCTTGCCTCGGGCGTAGGGATGCTCTTCGTATTCGAATCGCCGATGCCCCTGCACTTTTGGATGAAGCGAATGCAATTCCCGCTTGACATGGTCTGGATAGGGGCAGACTGCACCATTGGGGAGATAACCCGAGACATCCCGCCTCCTCCCCCCGACACCAAAGACTCAGACCTTGCGCGCATAGGCCCCCAAGGCGACATGCAATACGTGCTGGAAATCAACGCCGGCGAGGCTGCAAAACTAGGGCTTGAGCCTGGCCAGTCGGTGGTCTTCGCCGGGTCGATTGGTGGGCGCTTCGGGTGCTAGCCGGCTCGATCTACTGAGCAACCGCTCCATGTTGCCAAAGGTGAAAGCGCTAAGTTAGGATAATCATCGCCTTTGGGGGAAAAGGCGATCAATGTTTGACTCGTCAGGCTCCGAAGCGCACTCTTGGGTCCAGTCATCCGGCCCACACAACCGAGGTAGCAAATGGGACTACGTACAGGTGAAGAATACCGGGAATCGATAAGGGACGGACGCGAGGTTTACTATGACGGCGAGCTGGTGAAGGACATCACCACTCACCCCGCCTTCAAGCCTATCATCGACGTCCGATCCCGCATGTACGACATGCAGAACGAGGCGGCCTTCGCGGACGCCACCACTTTCGATTTCAACGGCGAGCCGGCGGCCCGTTCCTTGAAGCCACCCACTTCCGTCGACGACCTGGCGGCCCAGAGACGCTACGTAGAGACTATCCTCACCGAGATTGGCGGCATCGTCGAGCGGGTCGGTGACGACACGGCGGGTGAACTGTGGTCAATGTACGATGCCCGGGAGACACTGCGCAAGTTCAACCCCATGTTCGCAGAGAACGTCGAGCGGCACGTTAACCGGCTCCAGGAACTGGACCTTTTTCACGTGAGTGGCAACACCGACCCCAAGGGAGACCGCAGCCGCCCTCCCCAGGAACAGGACCCCGACATGCTCCTGCACGTCGTCGATGAGACCGACAAGGGGATAATAGTCCGGGGCGCGAAGTACGAGACCGCGGCCTGCTATGCGAACCAGGGTTTCGTAAAGCCGACCATCGCTCAATGGGGGGAAGGGCTGAGGGACTACGCTGTCGGCTTCATCACGGATATGAACAGCCCGGGGCTCAAACTGATATGCCGCACGGGGTTCGCGGTAGGTAAGGATCCCAAGGACTACCCGATAGCAACCCGCTTCGACGAGATCGACACGCTGCTAATTTTCGACAACGTTCTTGTCCCTTGGGAGAACGTGCTGTTTTGCCGGGAACCGCAGGCCGCAGCCTACATCCGGGGCACGTTACACCGCTACGTAGTTTTCCCCTTCGTACTGAGGACTCTGTTCAGGGCTGACTACCTGCTGGGAACAGCCTTTCTCAACATCGAGCAGACCGGTCTGCAGAACGTACCACAGGTGCGGGAAAAGCTGACGCAATTAATGTGCTATAGGGAGACCATCAACGCCCATCTCCACGCCGCCGTCCACTGCGCGGAGTTGAGCCCCGGCGGTCTGACCATGCCCAACCAGGCCATCATCTACGCAGGCCGTATCTACGCATCCAGCAACCTGCCGGCCATGGTGGGCATAGTAAGGGAGCTGGCAGGAGGCCAGCTGGAACTCACTCCCGACACCGCCGCATGGAAGAACCCCGAGATCCGCAAATACCTCGAAAAATACTATGCTGTCGGAGACTGGAGTATGGAGGACCGCATTAAGCTGCTCCACTTCACCCGTGACATGGTCGACTCCTCGATGGCGGGGCACAAGCTGGCCTTCCAACTGTTCGCACAGAGTCCTCCCTATGCCAACCTACTTGCCCTGTATTTCAACTTCGATCCTACGCCTATGAAAAAACTGGTCAGTAAGGCCGCCGACCTCTCGCATGAGGTAATGAAGGCAAAGTAGGCCCTGACCCTTACAGCGACAAAAGGAGAACACGATGACTTTCTCATTGGTGGGACACTGCAAGAGGACCGGTATGGTCGGGATGGCCGTATCCACCAGCAGCATCTGCGTCGGGGCCCGCTGCGTCTGGGTTGAGACGGGAGTCGGGGCGGTGGCCTCGCAAAACCTCACCGACCCGCGGCTCGGCAAGCTGGGTCTGGACCTGCTCCGCCGAGGCTATTCCGCCAAGGCTGTAGTGGACGAGCTGGTCAAGGCTGGGGCCTACCCCCAGTACCGGCAGATCGGCGTCGTAGACATCGTCGGGGGCACGGCTGCGCACACGGGGAGTCAAGTCTATATGGAGAACAACGAATACCTGGGAGACGGTGTGGTTGCAGTCGGGAACCTGCTTTTCTCTGAGACTGCCGCGGTTGCTATCGGGCAAGGATTCGAGGCCGATCCGGACCTCCACCTGGCTGAACGGCTGTTGAGGGGGCTAGAGGCAGGCAAGGCCGCGGGCGGAGAGGTGGGGAAGAATGAGCACTCCGCGGCCCTCGTCGTACATGATAGGTATCCGTTCCCTGTCATTGACCTCAGGGTCGACTGGAATGATGCGCCCATTACGGAACTGCGTCGGCTCTGGGGTCTTTACGAGCCACAGATGAACGACTTCATGGACAGGGCGATCAACCCCGCTGTTGCCGCCCCCCACCTCACCGGCCCCTAGGCCTTAGAGGAGGCATTCTCACGTGGACGATATGCAGAAAGACCAAATCCTGGCTAATGTAGACCGGGCCGCGATGCTCGACTTGGCAAAGCGGCTGATCAGCATACCCAGCTTCAAGCCCAACGAAGCTCCCGTGGCCCACTTCCTCGATGGCTATTTCCGAGAAAGGGGTTACGAGGTCGAGCTTCAGGAGGTTGAGCCGGGTCGGCTCCAGGCCATCGCCACCCTCAAGGGCAGCGGCGGCGGCAAGAGCCTGATGCTCAACGGCCACACCGACATCAACTCCTTGCGCCGAGGCGCGAAGCGGGACCCGACAGTCCCCATCGTTGAGGGAGACCGGTTATACGGCCAGGGTGTCGAGAACATGAAGGGCGGTCTCGCCAGCATGATCGCCGCAGCCGAGGCAGTGCGACTCTCACCCGTAGAGCTTAAAGGCGACCTGGTCCTCGCCTGCGTGGTGGGGGAGACGCAGGGCGGCGAGGGCACCCACTTTCTTATGGAAAGCGGACTGAGAACAGACATGGCCGTCTCCCCGGAGCCGACGGGTGTCGGTAACATAGCCACGGTCCACGCAGGTATCGCCCATCTCGCTATTCACACTTACGGCGTCACGGGCCACATAAGTGTCCAGGAGCATACGATTAACGCCGTGAGCAAGATGACCAAGGTCATCGACGCGCTGGAGCGCATGAAGTTCACCCACACCCCGAGCGCGAAGTTACCGGCAATGCCGCGCATCAATGTGGGGAGCATTATCGGGGGGCGGGGTGAGAGCTATGTCCTGATAGAGCCTCCATACGTCCCCGACTTCTGCACCATTCTCATCGACGTCCACTTCGTCCCCGGCCAGACCCTGGACACAATAAACGCCGACATCCGCAACGTACTCGACCCCCTGGCCGCACAGGACTCGGAACTGAGATACGAGATCGAGGTGCCGCCGCCCGCTTCTTTCGCGGGCCGGCGCAGGCTCGTGATGGAGCCTTTCGACCTGCCAGACGGCCAGCAGATCGTCGATATCGTAACCCGCAGCCATGAGGCCGTGACAGGGACGCCGCCTCGGGCCGTGGGGCCTATCTATCCTTTCTCCTACTCCGCGGGCGACGTTACCTGGCTTTGGAAAGCGGGCATTCCCTGCCTGGAATACGGGCCCGCCGGCGGCTTCAACTCCGCCGAGGGAGAGGACAACTTCTGGACCTCCATCAGCGAGATGGAGACCTGCGCCAAGGTAATGGCTCTCACCGCACTGGACGTCTGCGGGTAGCGCCTTCGAGTCCAAAACAGAATTTAGACACGCGTTTAGTGCCACTTCGATACCGTGCCCTGGTTGGGGCGTGGGGGAGGGGGGTCTCCCGTGGACCTGCTTTTTCTTGACACCCGAACCCCGACTCCCTATCATAATTTGTTAAATGGCCCCCCCCATTTCTTAAGGGCACTTAACACATAAGCACAATGAAAGTGAGGTACGGATGGTTACTCTAGTAGCCATCTTGTGCGCCATTGGGGGCATTCTTCTAGGTGGGTTAGTAGGTTTCTTCGCTCGTCACTTGATACTGGCCAAGCAAAAGAGACAGGCAGAGGCACAAGCGGCAGCTCTTCTTACCGAGACCGAAGGCAAGCAGAAGGCGCTACTTCTCGAAGCTAGAGAGGAAGTGCATCAGATCCGCAGGTCGGCAGAGAACGAGTACAAAGAAAGAAGAACCGAGCTCAGACGTCAGGAAAAACGCGTAACCCAAAAAGAGGAAACTCTCGACCGCAAGGTGGAATCCGTTGACCGCAGGCTCCAGACCCTTAGTGACAAAGAGGAGGCGTTAGACCGGAAAGTAGCGGAAGCAGAAGAACTGAAGGGTCTCCAGCTCCAGAAGCTGGAGACCATCTCCAGCCTCACCGTAGAGGAGGCCCGCGAAAGGGTCATCAGTGAGGGCGTAGAAGCCGCACAGGGCGAGATCGACCGCCGCACCTACGAGCTTGAGTTGCGGATGAAGGAAGATGCGGACATGAAGGCCCGCAAGGCCATCGCCCTTTCCATTCAACGCCTCACCTCCGACGTAGTTTCCGAGACTACATCCGCCGTCATACCTCTCCCCAGCGATGACATGAAGGGGAGGCTAATCGGGCGTGAGGGCCGCAACATCAGGGCTCTCGAAAGGGCCACGGGCGTCGACCTCATAATCGACGACACCCCCGAGGCCGTCACCGTCTCGACATTCGATCCCGTGCGCCGCGAGGTTGCAAAGGTCGCCGTGGCCAAGCTGGTCAGCGACGGACGCATTCACCCCGCCCGGATTGAGGACATAGTCCAGAAGACCCAGGCAGAGGTCGAAGAAGGCATGAGGACCTCAGGCAAGGAAGCCCTGTACGAGCTGGGCATCACCGGCTTCCACCCGGATCTCGTCAAGCTGATCGGCCAGCTCAAGTTCAGGTACAGCTACGGCCATAACATCCTGAAACACTCGGTGGAAGTGTCTCATCTGGCGGGTATGATAGCCGCTGAGATCGGCGCCAACGTGGATATCGCCAAGAAAGCCGGACTACTTCACGACATAGGCAAGGCCCTCACGCACGAGGTGCAGGGCGGTCACGCCGAGATCGGGGCGGACATTGCCCGCAAGTACCACATCCGCGCTGAGGTTGTTAAGGCCGTCGAGGAGCACCACGAAGAGGACCGGGTCAACGTCGAGGCCTTCATCGTAGCTGCAGCCGACGCCATAAGCGGCGCGAGGCCCGGGGCTCGGCGCGACAGCGTAGAGCACTACATCCAACGCCTCCGCGCCCTCGAAGAGGTGGCCAACAGCTTCGACGGTGTGCAGAAGTCCTTCGCCATTCAGGCAGGCCGTGAGATCCGCATCATGGTCAAGCCCGAAATGATCGACGACATCGGGGCTTCCCGGATGGCCCGAGAGGTCTCGAAGAAGATCGAGGCTGAGTTGGTCTATCCCGGCGAGATAAAGGTAACCATCATCCGGGAGACCAGGGCCTTGGGGACCGCGCGCTGATTTACATTACCGCACGTACCCATCTCTCTTCCCGGCCCGGCTCGGAAACTTGGGCGCATTACCTCGCCGGACGTTCGGTCACGTACGACTGCGGGAGTGCTTAAGTGCGAGTATTGATGATCGGCGACATAGTGGGCAAGCCGGGCAGGCGCGCCGTGCGTACCCTGCTTCCAGGTATCAAAAACGAGTTCGGGGTTGACCTGGTTGTCGCCAACGCCGAGAACAGTGCCGGGGGATTCGGCCTTACCCCAAGCACATCGGATGAGCTTCTGGATGCGGGAGTGGACGTGATCACCACCGGGAACCACGTTTGGGACCAGCAGGAGATCATTGAGTACCTGGACTCGGATGCCCCCGTTCTGCGGCCCCTCAACTTCCCGCCCGGCCTTCCGGGCCGTGGCCACCTCATTATCCAGGACGTCCTGGTAGTCAATATCATCGGGCGCGTGTTCATGAAGGACTACGATTGCCCATTCAGGGCCATGGACGGTCTGTTGAAAGGCTCCCGAGACCGGCCCCGCGTCACTTTGGTCGACTTCCACGGGGAGGCCACTTCCGAAAAGGGCGCTATGGGCTGGTACCTGAACGGCCGAGTCAGCGCCGTCGTTGGGACTCACACCCATGTCGGCACCATCGACACCATGGTACTACCCGGGGGCACGGCCTACGTCACCGACCTCGGCATGGTCGGCCCTTCCCAGTCAATTATCGGCGACGATCCCGGGCCAATCATCGAGCGCTTCCTTACCCAGATGAACCATCGCATGTCGGTGGCCAGGGGCCCCGTGCGTTTCAGCTCGGCGCTAATCGATATCGACGCCTCCACCGGGAAGGCCACAGCCATACAGCGCGTAGACAGGTTTCTGGACTGATCCGTGCACGTAGACCTCCACACTCACACCACTGTCTCCGACGGCGTCCTGTCCCCGGAAGAGCTTGTCGACCACGCCGCACATAAGGGCGTTCGATTCCTGGCCATTACCGACCACGACACCACCGGCGGCCTCGCCCGCGCCCTCGAACGCGCTAAGAACCATCCATCCCTGACCATCATCCCGGGCGTCGAGCTCAGCGCAGACGTGCCCGAGGGCGAAGTCCACATACTCGGCTATCTTGATTCTTACGAGGCCCCCGGCTTCCAGAGCGAGATGGAGAGATTCCGTGAGGGACGCGTGGGTCGGGCCGAAGGCATGGTGAAAAAGCTGAGTGCGATTGGGCTGGAGATCGACTGGGAGAGGGTCAAGGAGATCGCTGGAGACGGCGCTATCGGCCGGCCCCACGTGGCCCAAGCCCTCGTCGAAAAAGGTCACGTCCGTTCGGTGTCAGAAGCATTTGATCTGTACATAGGCCGGGACGGGCCAGCGTACGTCGGCAGAGTCAAATTAACTCCCGCCGACGCCATCCGGCTGATCCAATCGGTCGGTGGACGGGCGGTGCTGGCTCACCCGAGCTTCACACGCAACGTCGAGTCCATGCTCCCCAGCCTCAAGGCCGACGGTCTCGCCGGGATGGAGGTCTACTACGCCAGGTATTCCCGCGACCAGGTTGCCCGACTCAAACGCCTCGCCGACCAGCACGGCTTGATACCCTGTGGCGGCAGCGACTACCACGGGCCGGGTCTCGGGCCTGACGTAGACCTGGGAGACGTGGACGTTCCCGAGTCCTCGGTCGTCAGGCTTTTGGGAATCGGGGATTCGAAAGGCGGCTAGCGTGAGCGAAACGGTGCTGTCGGCCCAGCAGATCCAGGAACTCCTGCCGCACCGGTGGCCCTTCCTGATGGTCGACCGGATTATCGAGCTGGAACCCGGGGCACGGGCCGTGGGACTGAAGAACGTCAGCATCAACGAGCCATTCTTCCAGGGCCACTTCCCCGGCTACCCCATCATGCCCGGAGTGCTCATCGTGGAGGCCTTGGCCCAGGTCGGCTCCGTGGCACTACTCAGCCTGGGACAGAACCGGGGCAAGGTCTGCTATTTCGCAGGTATCAACTCGTTCCGGTTCCGCAAGCCCGTCCAGCCCGGCGACGTCCTCCGAATGGAGGTCTCGCTGGAACGGATGCGGGGAGCGGTGGGCAAGGCCAAGGCGAAAGCCGAGGTTGACGGCAAGGTCGTCGCAGCCGGAGAGCTCACCTTCGCCATCGGCGACTTGGGGTAGGCTCGACGCCTAGCCTTGCTCCTTAATCCCCATGCAGTGCGCTACTCACTCGAATACGGAGACACTTCTTTCCTGCGGGAAGTGCGATAAGCCCATATGCCCCAGGTGTCTCGTCCACACGCCTGTCGGGGCGCGGTGCAAGGAGTGCGCCAACGTCCGCCGTTCCCCTATCTACGAGGTTAGCACTCTCTACTACCTGAAGGCCGCGGGCGCGGGTCTCGGGTTGGCGTTGGCCGGGGGAGTCGTGTGGGCCCTGCTGCGTGGGGTGCCGTTTGCCTCCATCATCACCTCGATCATCGTGGGGTTGGCGATAGGGGAGGGGATTTCGAGGGTCGCTAACAGGAAGCGGGGGGTCGGGCTTCAGGTCATCGCTGCAGTAAGTGTGATAGCGAGCAGCTTCGTCGGTAAGGCAATCCAGGCAGCGTTCTTCTACGATCTCTCGGGGCAGACTTTTGCTCGGTATGTGATATCGGTGGACGTGTATCTGCTGTTGTTCCTGGGGGTGAGGGTGTTCTATGCAATTGGGCGATTGCGGTAGGCTGAACGGATTCGACGTTCAGCCTGAGCACTCTAATTGTTACCCGAATGAGTGGGCTGGAAAGCGCTACTACATAGAAAGTTTAAGCATTAAAGAAACTTCAGGTCTACCTAAGAGTACCGCCATGAAACCAAGCAGATGGGCCAAAATGTTCATCATTACAGTGTGCGCGTTGATGAGCCTGGGGGCGGTGACCAGTCGATGTGGTGATGAGTATCCACCAGGTTGGGAACACGAAGTGTTTGACTTTCCCATACCTCACGTTATGCCGAGTTGGACACCGGATGGCTTACACGTTGTGCTAGATCAGCATGTATTGACATTGGAGGCACCAACTTCCGCTCTATCGTCCCGGAATCCTTTAATGGTGCGATACTCAATTATACGTATTCAACGAACGTTTCTCCGGTGGAGCCTAGGGTTACCTATATGACCTTAAGGCATGGATACGGCCTTTACGTTAGAAGGGCCTACAGCTGGGACATAGTGGCCTCTAATCTTGATGGTTCGTCTTACGAAAGGTTGACTTCGGAGGAATCTCTCGAATCGAATCCGATATGGTCCACTGGTGGGGAACGCATAGCCTTCTTTTCGAATCGAGAGACTCGCGATGCCCATAAATATCATTTGTTCGTGATGGACAAAGACGGGTCGAACGTGCGTAACCTGACACCGACGACGGAGACATCACAACAACCCGCCGTGTGGTCGCCAGACGACAAAAGAATTGCATTCTGGGCCTTGGAGGCAGCCCCCCAAAAAAAGGAGGGTACCGGACATTATGTTTCAGCCTTTCACGATCAGGTGCTGCACGTCGTCGATGTAGACGGCTCTAAACTGCGAAGAGTGAGAAAAACGGCAAACCGCCCGGCGTGGTCGCCGGATGGCGACAGTCTAGCCTTCATAGTAGGAGACAATGATGATTCCAATGCCGGAGTGGCTATTGCAATAGTATCTCTGGTTGATGACTCTGAGGTGCGAACCATTCCCCTAGTAACGCCACCACTGTTTCCAGGGGAAAACGTTGTCAACGCCGGAGCTATTGCCTGGTCTGTAGACGGGTCTGAGCTTCGGGTCGTCACATGCCATGAAAACCCTAAGGTTACAAGGGTATATTCCTTAAAGGCAGACGGGGCAGCACCTCCGGAACTAGTAGGACAATTGCTTCCGGTGTCCTGTCCCTTCACAGAGGAGCCTAGCATTACGTGGTCTCCAGATCGCACAAGCCTTGCCATCTCGGTCGGTGACAGCCGAGCGTTCACAATCGCTGCGGACGGGTCCGACTATAGGCTATTGGTTGTCAAAGACGAGGATCGTGGTGCATTGGCAGCCAACGCCCCTCGACAACAATTCGCCGAGGATATCCCATTTTGTTCGCAGGGCTTCGTCGTTCCCCGCGGGAGCTACAATTCTGGACTGAGACAGGACTGTGAAACCCTGTTAAGCATTGCCAGCGAAATGATTCGAGCGGACGTGGAAGTAAACTGGGGGGCCCACGAAATGATCGGTGATTGGGATGGAGTCATCGTTGGAGGCGACCCACCCCGAGTCACCGGGCTAACTTTCGACACGGACTTTGCAGGCAGTTTGCACCCTGGTCTCGTTAATCTCGCTGGCCTGGAGACTCTCTCAGTAGCCTCATTCTCGACCTCCCTTGTAGGGCCTATCCCTCCGTATCTGGGAGATCTAAAGAGCCTTAAGAGTTTGCGCCTGAGGGCAGCAGGGCTATATGGCACCATTCCCCCTGAGTTGGGCAAGCTGGAGAACTTAAGAGAACTCGACCTTAGTAGGAACAGACTCGTAGGTCCTATTCCACTGGAGCTAGGCAATATGAGCAATCTCGAAGTCCTAAATCTCGAAGCAACCCTGCTGACCGGTTCCATCCCATCGGAACTGGGCAACTTAACAAAATTGCAAAGTTTGTATCTCCAGCGCAATTACTTGACCGGAGAGTTCCCATTGAGCCTGACACACATACCTTCCCTGGAGGATGTAGATATAAGGGATACGAACCTGACAGGCTGCGTACCATGGGAGTTTCTTGAAAACACTGTAATTCACATGAGCGACAGAATGACGCGTTGTAGAGGGAACTGACTTGTCTCCCATTTGACGCCCCCCGCCCCACCATCGTAAAGTAAAGTCAGGCGCGGGCGTAACTCAGTGGTAGAGTGTCTGCTTCCCAAGCAGGAGGTCGAGGGTTCGAATCCCTTCGCCCGCTCCACTCGTCACCATCATGTTCATACTCTCAGACGCCGATCTAAAATTCATCGTCGAGACCCTCTACCCGGACACACTAGAACGGGCCAGGGTTACTGAAGCCGTACGCGACAAGCCCGACATCCTGGACGCCATGATCGGAGACCAGCGCCTCGCTGAGAGGGTACTCGACGACGAGGAAGCTGTCGTACACATTTCGCCCCGGCTCCTGTTCACAATACTGCTGCGCCAGACGCGTCGGGACCTGGACAACCAGCCCTACATCAACGAGATAGGGGACCGTGGCGAGGTCATACCCGTATTCGAGTCTTCCAAAGTGGCCGATCTGCTCGACGAGGAGCCGCCTCGGGACTATCTCGCCGACTTGATGACTTCCTTCTCCAAGACCCAGTCCACCGTGGTCTACTCCCTGGAGCGCGGCCGGCTGAGAAAACGCCGGTTCAGCAGCATGGACATGGACGACATGATATACGCCGCTCGCCACGCCGACCCCGCAGAGCGCCCCGACTACTACCGCCGCATCGCGGATATAGCGCTGTTCATGACCGGGGTATATCCTCGCCAAGCCATCGGAAGCCCGCGCCGGCGTAGCTTCGCCCATCGACGAACCCTCGCCGACTACGAACGGGAGGGCAGCGCCTTCTACGGTCTTGCGGCCAGGGAGTTAGACGTGCCGGAACTCGGGGATGTGATGGCTACGCTATCGGAGAACTTCACACTGGCGCGGCGCGCTCTCAATCATTTGAGTGAGAGGTACATTCGTGTACGCAGCGATCGGTATTTTGGGATGCCGCTCTAGGGCAATCGTTGGGGAACTGGGAGTGTTAGTGTCCGTAATTCTCGGATCACCCTCACTCTCCTCAGCGAGCCTATGGCCCTAGCCCTCTCACGCCTCGGCGCATCTCTGGCCCATTGAGGGACCCCTGCGTGAGTCCAGGTTGGGGGCGAGAAGCCCCACTCATTCCGCTCTTGAGACCCTTCGACTCGGCTCCCGCCTCAGCGGATCTGCGACAGGGCGAGCGGAATACCCCGCCCCCAGAAATGGAAAGGGCGCACTTCGCGAGTCGAGTCAGGGACGGGAATGACGGTTATGAAAAGGTCTCATCGTGGGAGAGGGGACTGGACCTTTCCACCGCCCCTGGATTCACGCCGCGGCGCACCTTCGGCCTGCCTCCGCAGGAATGACGGAAGCAAGTGGCTACGGGACGACCAGTAGGTTGTCTTCGGTGAGGACGTGGGTCTCGGCGGCGAGCTCTTCCCGGAGGATGCGGGGCAGCATGAACAGGCCATGGTGCGTTAGTCCATCGTAGGCACGGCAGGGTTTGGAGATTCGGGTGGAAAGAGCTGCGTCCACGTCGGCTTCTGAGAGGGTTGAGGGGTCGAGGCTGGCGCTGGCGGTGGCAAACCCCCAATCGCCGCTGAAGCTCGGGACAACGGCGTGGTAGGGCGCCACCTTGTCGAATACCTCGGACAATGTGTGGCAGATGGCCGTGAATGCTGCGGTCCGGCGAAAGTCTATGGTCTCGGCCTGGATCGCCATGATGCCTCCGGGGGCCAGTCTGTCCCGCACTACCTTGTAGAAGCGCTCGGTGAAGAGAAGAGCGGACGGATTGCCCTCCACGGGGTCGGAGAGATCGATGAAGATAACGTCGAACGTGGCGTCGGTGTTTTCCAGGTATTCCTTTGCGTCCTGGTGGAGGAGGGTGGTGCGGGGGTCATCGAATGCACCGTCGTGCCAGGCGGGGAGATAGCGGCGGGAGGTTTCAATTACGTCACGGTCGATGTCTACCATCACGGCTTGGCGAACGCTCTTGTGATACAGGACTTCCCGGAGGGTGGCGCCTTCGCCGCCGCCGGCGATGAATACACGCTCGGGGCCCGGGTGGGTGATCATGGCCGGATGGACGAGCATCTCGTGGTATATGAACTCGTCCGACTCCGCGGACTGGGTCTTGCCGTCGAGGACCAGGATGCGACCAAAAGCAAGGGTGTCGACTATCTCGATGGTCTGGTACTCGCTCTGCCCCGAGTAGACCACGCCGGAAATCATCAACTCGTGGTACAGGTGCTCGGATACCGACTCCCTAAACCATAGGCTGTGATCTCTGGTCATGGTTTCGTCCGTCCTGACCCGGAGACCACGCGGCTAGGAGCCGACGGAAACGGGGCTCGGGGTCAGGATTCCCCTTTTGACGACCATCATGGAGGGGTCTTCACACTTGAACTTCTCTATGAGAAGGTCGGTGACCCTGTTAGGGTCGAAGGTCTGACCGCAGGTGAACACGTCTACGGCGGCGTAGCGATATTCGGGCCAAGTGTGCACGCAAAGGTGGGACTCGGAGATGGGCACCACACCAGTCACACCCTGGGGGTGAAACTTGTGGAATGACTCGCCGAGGATTCGGGCCCCCATTTCCTGCGCCACGGACATGAGGGCTTCTCTTACCGCGGACAGGTCGTCCAGGACGGCACTGTCACAGTTCTTCAATTCCAGAAGTAAGTGGTTTCCTAGGACATTCAATCACCCGCCCCCCGTTTTAGATTTGCGCGCACAGGCAACGCATTATATAAATCGCGGCGGCTTCTGACAACCGTGGAGGCTAGCCGGTACTGTCTCAGTTTGAACTTTCATGAACCAGTATGCGCGCGACAAACTACATTTATAGAAGACATGTCTTAGCGATAATTATAAGTAGAGGTAGTCTGCGGAAGGTTGGCGATCCTTACACGTGTGAGTCCAGGGGGCATCACATTTAGTGGCCCTTAGGGGTGCGTGATGCCCCCTACTTCCCTACCCCTTCTTCACGGACAGAAAGAACACGCCTCCACATAGCTAAATCTCTTTTTGGCCTGTTTGAGTGCTGACTGACAATCAATAAAATCACCCAACAGCACCGTATCACTAGCCATCGCAAGCCAATTACAGCCGCTCCGATGCACCTTATAATAGCCGCCCCCTCGACGTTTTCTGGTGACATAGTAGTTATAAAGTTCGCTTGACCGCATTTGAGGAATCCTCCTACCACCATCTTAATTCAAACTGAGACAGTACCGGCTAGCCGACGCCCAGGGCCTCGTCCAGAACAGCCGTGTCGATGAAGCTCACTACCAGGGCACTGAATTCCCGGAGCTTGGCCTCGCCGTCCAGCCCGGGGCACGAGAGGATCTCCTCGATGGCGTCCAGGGTGTCGAGGGTATCCTTCTCGACGACGGCGATGGTCACCTGCAGCTCCTTGGCCCGCTCCAGGACGTAGGGTATCGGCTCGAAGTCACCGGTGAGGATGAGGCAGTGAGTCGGGGTGTTCATGGCAGCCCACTGGAAGTCGGGGCGGTCACCCTTTGCGATAACGGCCTTCTTGTCCCGCTGCCCGAAGTACTCGGGGCCTGCGGGGAAGTCCTCGGCATCCAGGAGGTTGGCGCCGACCATCACGTGCTCGACCAGCAGGTCCCGACCCTCGGCCTCCAGGGCGTACCGGCCTTCGAGCCGGGCCACGAGGTCGTCAACGGTGATGCCGAACAAGACCCGGCTTTCCGGCACGATCCCCAGCACTGTCAAACCCGCCGACTCCAGCGCAGGCTTCAAGGTCTCTTCCGCCACCCAAGCCCCGAGAGTCGGAACCCGGTTCACAATCACACCCACCAGGCCGTCTCCCAACACATTCGCCGCCGATTTGATCGATTCTGCGTCCAGGTCTCGGGAGAAGCCCACCACCAGCACCGACGCCCCACCCGACTCCCCGTCCGCTCCTTCGACCAGCACTATGTCCGCATCTTCTGCGGCTTGAGCCGAGGCCGTGACGCATTGGACCTGCTTGCCCATTCCCTGCCACCGGTGGGCGAGGGCGGCGATTATGGAGGTCTTACCGTCACCGGGCGATAGGGAATCGACTAAAAGAGACTTGGACACGCACTCCTCCTTGGCTTGAGGAAGGCGGCAAAGCGCCTGTATTTGACGTGAATTGAGGCTTGAGAATTATAGCACAGGGGGCTTGAGTCACCTCTCACGCGCTCCCCGGTGCACGGGTTACTGGAAGGTCTAATGAGGGAGTCTTTGATTATTTCTGATCGTTTCTGGTTGAATCTGTGCCTGCTTGATTGTTCCAGAGAAAGTTTTTGAGCGGTGTCCTGGGGGGGAGGGGTGGCGGAGGAGAGCATGGATGCCGGCTCGGGGGGCGGCATGACGGGATGGAGGCTTGTGGGCATGGGGCATTATAGGGGGGTGGGGGGATGCCGAGGCAAGGGGCTGACGTCACATTGCAATAGGTGCTCGATTGACGACGAAAAGGGGTGTGGTAACATATGTGGCTGACGCCGAGGTAGCTCAGTTGGTAGAGCAACGGACTGAAAATCCGTGTGTCGCCAGTTCAATTCTGGCCCTCGGCACCACACCCACCCTCGCCGAACGATCTAGGGCCGAAGTGGCGGAATAGGCAGACGCGGTGGTCTCAAAAACCACTGGGGGAAACCCTGTCCCGGTTCGAGTCCGGGCTTCGGCACCATGAGCCCTTCCTGCCCATTGCACTCGCAGCAATGAGCTAACCGTGTCCCGCTCCTAATCTACGTTCACTGTTGCATTTGGAAGTGTCTAATACGATAGGTGCAATTGGGCGGTGCAATACGACTGGGATAGTGCCAAGCGAAAAATCAATTTAAATAAACACCAAATCGACTTTGAAGAGATTGAGTATTTTGATTGGGATACTGCGATTTTCCAACCTGGCAGTGGACACGATGAAGAGCGATGGATAGCCTATGGATATCTCAATGCTCGCCTCCATGCGGTCATTTATACTGACCGCGACGATGTAAGACGCATTATCAGTTTGCGCAAGGCTAACCCCCCGAGAAAGGAAGAGATATGAACGATCGCAATGATATCCACATAGATAACCTTCCCTTTGAAGAGTACGCGCAGGTAATGGCCGAGCGCGGCGCAGCCGAGTTCGGAGACCCGAATAAGCCGAAGCTATCCTTCAAAGAAATCGTCGCCAGCGACATGACTTATTCCCAGATTGAGGCCGAGTACGGGGAGGAGACTGCCATCAACTCCGGCATCGCCAGGGACCCCGATACTTGGGAATGGACTGACGAGGACTTCGCCCGCGCCTGCCGCGCCTCCGACCCCTTGGCCCGCGCAAGGGAGGGTTAGGGCCGAAGTAGCGGAATAGGCAGACGCGGCGGTCTCAAAAACCGCTGGGGGAAACCCTGTCCTGGTTCGAGTCCGGGCTTCGGCACCAGCTCACCCCTCCCGTACTTGGCACTCGACAATAATAGGGCCTAATCCTTCCCCTTGCCGACATTGGCCAAGGTTGGTCTCCGTGGAAAAGCACAATGTCAAAAAAACCCCAAGATTATTCCTAGAGTTAAGGCCGATGCTCGGGCCACTCTGTAGCTAGCGTCAAGGGCCTGACTCGCTCATGGATTACCATGTCGGGCTACACCAGCGGGGAGTTATAGCATCAATTATGAGGTGGGTGTCGCAGTCGGAGTAGGGGTGGGAGTTGGCGTTGGCTCTAAGGCAGCAATGCGCTCTTCAAGAAGTTTCAGTTCATCCTTCAAGCCCATCAAGGTAGCTTGCTCTGCCCCAACTACATCGGCCCGGCCTGTCATGCAACCGTTTTCCCAAATCTTTTCTAGAAGCAAGGACTGTGCGATTTCGGATTCAGTGAAGGGACTCGGGGTTGGTGTCGGGTTGGGCGCATCACCGAAGCCAGCATAATAGTATTCGTTTGCATCGTACTGTTGATATTCCGTCTGTAGTTTCTCGTCGTCTATCTGACACCCGCTGCGATAGTCGTCGATGTTCTCAAGAAGTTCTGCAGACTGTGCGTACTCATTAAAGCTGCATCCCACAATCACGAAAAGCACCAATGCCAACAGCGCTGCTAGTTGCCTCATGGCTCCTCCTATATAGGGGGCTAGTCTATCACTCCCTGTCAATTTGCCGACCATTTGCCGACATTCTCCACGGCCCTCTACGACCCTCCACGCCTAACAGCGACCTCCACCCCACGCCCAGCACAAGGTTAACGTGCCCAAAAAACCCGAATCCGGGATTCGACACCAAGGCTTTTTCACACATCCTGAGCCCCGTGCCCCTATAATGGTCTCAACGGCCCACCTAGTTTCCAATAGGGACTAACATGGACGTAGTCGGTTATACGGACAGGCCCAGCGTTAAGGCCGGCGAGACCGTTAAGTTCATGGTGAGCTCTCGGGAGGCGACGTATCGGGCGGATATCGTCAGGCTGATTCATGGGGACCCCAACCCCACGGGCCCGGGGCTCAAGGAAGAGGTCTTCGACTCGTCAGTCAATGGTGAATACACGGGTCGGGAGCAGCTGATCAAGAAGGGCTCCTACGTCCTGGTCCCCGACAACCCCCTGATACGCAACCCCAAGTCCGTATGCATCCAAGCCTGGATATTTCCCACCACCCCCGACAAGGGGTTGCAGGGCATCGTGACCAAGTGGTCGGGGGCCGACTCCCGGGGGTACGGGCTCTTCATCGACGAGGAGGGCTGTTTGAGCTTCCGACTCGGGGATGGGGAGAATCCGGTCGTCGAGGTGAGCTCAGAAGTTCCCCTCCACCGCTGGGTATGGTATTTCGTCGCGGCCAGTTTCGACGCCGACTCCAAGACGGTAGTCCTATCGCAGGAACCGGTCCCTCCCTGGCCCGACCAAGGCCTGCATAACGTCACCCGTTGGATAAATGTGCCATCGGGGCCCGGGCCGACCAACGCCCCTCTGATCATGGCCGCCTATTCCAACGGGACCGTTGATGGCAAGCTGCAAATAGAGGGATATTACAACGGCAAGATCGACAGCCCAAGGCTCTTTGATTCCGGGCTGTACGCCACGGATTTATCATCGCTCAGGCGGGGGGCGCAACCCTCGTCCTTCGGGGGAAGCCTCATCGGCGATTGGGGCTTTTCGAAGGATATCGGCTCGACTCGGGTGACCGGCCAGTCGGTGAACGCTCTTCACGGGCGCACGGTCAATAGACCAGCCAGGGGCATGACCAGCCACAACTGGACCGGTCGGGACAACGCCTTTCCTCTACGTCCCGAGGAATACGGAGCGATCCACTTCCACGACGACGATCTGGACGACGCAGGTTGGGACGTGGACTTCGAGTTCACCGTACCGGAGGGCATGAAGAGCGGGGTCTACGCCGCTCGGCTCCAGGCAGGGGACGCCGTCGACCACGTCCCATTCTTCGTACGCCCCGATACAGGCGCTCCCACCGCCCCCGCGGCCTTCCTCGTACCCACCTTCAGCTATATGGCCTACGGCAACGGCCGCCACACCGAGGACACTGCCGGCAACTTCTCCGACTATTTCGTTCCCGGCTTCAAGTACCCGGTCAAACCGGAAGACCATTACATCGTCGATAACGGCCTGGTCAGCCTCTACAACTCCCACACGGACGGCTCGGGGGTCTGCCATTCGTCGTGGCTCAGGCCCATCGTCAACATGCGTCCCGGGTACTATTCGGTCGGGCTGGCCTCCGGCAAGGGCAGCCCCCATCAGCTCAGCGCCGACCTCCATCTCGTCGACTGGATGGAAGCCGAGGGGCACCCCTACGATGTCATAACCGACCACGACCTGCACAAGGACGGGCTCGCCCTCCTGAAGTCCTATAAGGTGATAGTCACCGGCTCGCACCCCGAGTACTGGTCCGCCGCCATGCTCGATGCGATGGAGACCTACCTGCGGGACGGCGGCAGGCTCATGTACCTGGGCGGCAACGGCTTTTACTGGGTGACGGCCCTGGACCCGGAGTCGGGGCACACCATCGAAATCCGGCGCTGGGGCGGCACCCAGACCTGGCGGGCCAACGCAGGCGAGACCCGGATCAGCTTCACCGGCGAGCCCGGAGGCATCTGGCGGGACAGGGGCCGTGCGCCCCAACGAATGCTCGGCATCGGGTTCACCTCCCAGGGGAACGACGTCAATGCCCCGTACCGGCGGGAACCCGGCAGCCTAGACCCGCGGGCCGCCTTCATATTCGAGGGCGTCGGGGATGACGAGCTAATCGGGGACTTCCCTTCTCTCGTGATGGACTACGGGGCCGCGGGCTTCGAGCTCGACAGGATGGAACCCCGGTTTGGAACCCCACCCCACACCATCCACCTGGCCACGGCCACGGGCTTCTCCGACTCCTACCAGCACGTCGTAGAGGAAGTCGACCAGTCATCCTCGAAGCAGGGCGGGACCACAAACCCGTTGGTGAAGGCGGACATGGTGTACCTGCGCTATCCCAGGAACGGCGCAGTGTTCTCAGTCGGCTCCATCAGCTGGTGCGGAAGCCTCTCCTACAACGAATACGACAACACCGTGTCCCGGGTCACGGGGAACGTGCTGCGGAGGTTTTCTTCGGAGGAGCCGGTGCCTTAGGCTTGGGCCATGATAGAGTACAAGGGGTATCTGGCCACAGTTGAATACGACGATTCGGTGGGCCTGCTTCACGGGGAGGTCGTCAATGCCGCTCCCTATCCGATAGTGACATTCGAGGCATCCAGCGTAGAGGAGCTTAAACGCGAGTTCCGAATATCCATCGAAGATTACCTGGCCTGGTGCAAGGAGGACGGCGTTGAACCCCAGCGGCCATTTTCCGGCAAGCTCAACTTGCGATTAGGCACAGACCTTCACCGGCGGGTGGCGGTTTCCGCTGCCCGCAACGGCGTTAGCATCAATAACTGGATAAAGGACGCCCTGGCAAGAGAGGCGGACCCATGCTCAACGCTGCCTTTGGATCGGGTGCCGGCCGTTCGCAGAAGGGCACAAAGCACGGGAGAAGGTTGATACGCTCTAACGCAACTTTTGCCGAGCATATGCCGACCACGCTCCCACCCCACGCCATCCGCCTAGCCGCGGTCACGGGGAACGTGCGGCGGCGGTTCTCGTCGGACGAACCGGTGCCTTAGGCTTTAAACTTGCTGACGCCTTTCACCCCTGAGTCCCGAGATCGACGAGGTGGAGGGGTGTTTGGCCTCGGGCGAACATGTCGACGTTCTCCATACCTACTTTGAGGAAGTTTTCAAGGGTCTCGGGGTTGTAGGCGGCACGGTCGCCGGTCATGACAACGTTGTCCAGCTTGTGGATGCCCATACGGGAGACAATGGGATTTGCAACACCCCAATGGATGAAAGGCACGGCATCCGAGGGGTCGGGCATCATATCGTAGTCCCACCAGACGTCTGTTCCGAAGCCTGCGATCCAGTTCTCGGTCAGGGCCCTGTAGAGGGCCTCTTCGTCGACGATGCGGGCCCGGGCAATATTGACGAGATAGGCCGTTGGTTTCATGGATTTCAGGGCGGCATCGCCGATGAGCTTGTCTGTGGTGGGCATCCAAGGGATGCAAAGCTCGACGAAGTCCGATTCTTCTAGGACGCGGGGGAGGTCCTCGGGGCCGCCCAGGAAGTCGAGCCCCAACTCTTCGACCAGCTCGGGGGCCGGGGTCCGCTTGGTAGCCAGAATGCGCATCCCGAAGGCGCTGGCCCTCCTCGCTAGTTCCACACCGATAGCGCCCAGGCCAACGATTCCCATAGTCTTCCCGGCCAGCTCGCAGCCCATGGTGTCTCGGGTGTAGGGGTACCAGGAGCCTTGGGCTATGGCTCGGTGGGCGGGGAGGATCCGCTTGGCCAGGGCCATTGTCTGTGCAAAAGCCATCTCCGCCACGGCAACAGCGTTGGCCCCGGCTATGTTGCCAAGCAATATGTTCCGCGCTCTCAGCGTGTTGAATGAGAAACCGAGGTCCGCACCGACTATCGAGCGGTGGGTTACGCCGGAGTGGAGCACCTGTACCAGCTTTACATTGGGGGCTCGTTCGATCATCTGCTCCGGTATGTATCCGCCGACGATGGCATCGGCGTCGGGGGCCACGGTTAGCAGGTCCTGAATAGAGTAGGACTCGGGCGAAAGTATCCGGCAGACATCGGAAACATAGCCCCGGAGTTTTCGCAGTTCGTCCTGGTTAACGGGCCAGGACAGCGCTATGTTGAACATGTCAGACCAACCTCTCCGAATTCATCGGAACACCCCCAACCAGACGGACCCAGAGTATCATCGCACCGCAACATAGTCACGGTAGAGGCATTAGTCCGGTTGTCGTCTAACGGTCCTGAGGGGCGGGGCATCACTGACGGACATTTCGTTGACTAGTCATGCCCCGCGCCATACCATTGGGTAATTGAGGCCGGGGTTAAGGTCACGCAGGTCAGTCAGATGGGAGGGAGTCCATGGCGAGCGTACTCGAGCGGTTGGAGAGCAGGACGCGAAAGTCCCAGGAGGTGTTCAAGCGCACCAGGGAGGTCATGGCTCAGGAGGTGGTCGGGACCGTCGACATGCCCTATCCCCTCTACATCAAGGATGCCAAGGGCTCCCGGATCACCGATGTCGACGGGAACGAGTACATCGACATGACGATGGGATTCGGGCCTCACATCCTTGGCCACGCCCCCAACGTCGTTGTGGAAGCGGTGACCGAGGCCGTGGCTCGAGGCCTGCAGTTCGGGCTTCACAACCCATACCAGGAGCCTCTGGCGGCTCTAATGGTCGAGGCAGGGCCCTGCGCCGACAAGGTCGTCTTCACCAACTCCGGCACCGAGGCCACCATGTACGGCGTTCGGGTAGCGAGGTCGTTCACCGGCAAGAGCAAGATCGGGATGTTCGACGGCGGTTATCACGGGGCGCACGACCAGGTCCTGGCCGGGGCTCGGCGCGGAAGCCCTCGCAACCGCCCCGTGGCGCGGGGCCTGGGCGGGGGGGATACCCTTGGAGACCACGGAGCAAGTCATCCTGCTGCCCTATCGGGAGGACGAGGCATTCGAGATTATCCGTGAGCACAAGGATGAGCTTGCAGTCGTGATGATCGAAGGAGTGCAGAGCTCAAACCCGAGGCTGGACCACGGAGACTTCCTCAGACAATTGCAGCAGGTCTGCCGCGAATGCGGAGTCCTGTTCCTCATCGATGAGGTCATCACAGGGTTCAGGCTGGGGTATGGGGGCGCTCAGCAGCGCTTCGACGTCGTGCCGGACCTGGCAGCCTACGGGAAGATAATCGGGGGTGGGACGCCGATCGGCGCGTTGGCGGGGTCGGACGAGGTCATGCAGGTGTTCTCGCCGTCCCGGGACCCAGAGCAGTCAGGGCCTCGGCGGATCTTCTCGGGAGGGACATTCAGCGGCAACCCCATCAGCATGATTGCCGGTCACGCAGCAGTTAACCACCTGAAGAATCACCCAGAGCTGTATTCACAGCTTGAGGAGCGCGGGGCTCGGCTCTCCGAGGAGATCAATTCCTTCTGCATGGCCGAGGAGCTGCCCGTCCAGATGATGAGCGCCCAGTCGTTGTTCTACCTGCGATTCCAGCGTGCCCAGATAAACAGTTCTCGGGACATCGATTCTTCCCTGCACGATGCGGAAATCCAGTTCTACCTTCATCTGTTGGATCGCGGGGTAATCGTGCCGGGGATACACCTGGGATTCATGTCTACAGCGCACACTGATGAAGATGTGGACCTGATAGTGGATGCGATGAAAGAGTCGCTTAAAGACGTCAGAAATAAGGACATGCTGTAGCCCGCCCGATTTGTAGAAGGATTGAGAACCTTGACCCGAAAACCCCTCGAAGGTGTCAAAGTAATTGAGGTCGCAAACTGGGTGTCAGGCCCGACTTGCGGCGTGATGTTGGCCGATTACGGTGCCGAGGTCATCAAGGTTGAACATCTGCAGACAGGCGGCGACCCAACAAGGCGCTGGATACCCGAAATCGATCCATCACCCGATCTGGTCAACTACGTCTTCGAGCAGATCAACCGGGGTAAGCGCAGCCTCGCGCTGGATCTCGGTTCCGAAAAGGGGAATGAGATATTCGCTAGGCTTATCAGGGACTCGGACGTAATGGTTACCAACTTGCGGGTCGGGACAGCGGAGTCTCTAGGCATCGACTACGAGAGTTTAAGTGCGATCAATCCTGCTCTCGTCTACGGGAGGCTTACCGGTTACGGGGTGGAAGGGCCTGACAAAGACCGTCCCGGCTACGACATGCTTAGCTACTGGGCGCGTTCCGGCTTAATGTCGGCGATCAGTCCACTGGACGGGCCGCCTGTCGACCTACCATGTTCACTAGGTGACGTAACCACCGGAACTTTCCTTTTCGGGGCCATAATGATGGCGCTTTACACGCGGGAGCGGACGGGCAAAGGGGCCGTGGTTGATACCTCCCTATACAACGCCGGCATCTGGGGTAGTGCCGAGTCAATCTGGTCTATGCTGATCTCCGGCAGGCCTCTTAAGTCCCTTGCCGAATTCATTAGCATCAACCCACTGGTCAAGTACTACCAGTGCGGCGACGG
This sequence comes from Dehalococcoidia bacterium, assembly GCA_965222055.1. Lineage (GTDB taxonomy): Bacteria > Chloroflexota > Dehalococcoidia > Plut-88900 > Plut-88900 > Plut-88900. The sequence continues at coordinate 496,831 of CBDCTF010000007.1, read as the reverse complement.
CAAATGGGCACAACTGTGCATCCTCCAGAGCGACCGAGCGTGGCTCCCCTTCTGTGCAGCCATTGCAAGGCCCGACCTAGCCGAAGAGCCTGAGTACGGGTCGCTCCAAGGCAGGGCAGTCCGCAGTGAGGAGCTCACTGCCATCCTGGAGGCGCACTTCCAAACACAACCTCGGGACTACTGGGCCGCACGGCTGGACGAAGCGGGCTTGCCGTGGGAGCCTATTTCCAGCGTCGAGGAAGTTGGGGTGAGTCCTCAGCTAGAGGCTACGGGCTCGATTGTAGAGGTGGAACACCCGCAGCACGGTTCCCTTAAAGAGCTAGCCTCTCCCTTCCGAATCGGCAACGAGAGCTTCGCTTCAAAGGTCTCGGCCCCCGAGTTCGGCGCCTCCACGGAGGACGTCCTACTAGGCTTGGGATATTCGTGGGAGGAGATTGTCGGGCTCAAAGAGGCGGGCGTGGTCTTGTAGCGCCAACTATTCAGGCAAGAAAAAAGCGTCGGCGCGGTGCGCCGACGCTTTTCTTTACTGTCTATTTCTTGATGAGGGTCTATGGGCTGGGGCTAAACTTGGGGTACTTGTCCGTGGCAAAGGCAAGGTAGAGGTTCACCCGCGTCCCCCAGCGCATGTACCCCTCTGCGAACCGGAATACCGACTCGGGGAACCTGCCGGTGAACAGGATTATGAACCACACAACGAAAAGGGCGATCATCAACGCGATGCCGTAGAACAGGAGGATGATCCCGTGGGGTATGCCAACGTAGAGCCAGCCCAACAACAGCTTGAGTACGGCGTGGGGCCTGGACAAGGTCTCCGGGTACTCTACTCTGAGGATCACCGGGTCGTCGGGCTCCTCCTCGAAGGAGAATGGCGGGTATTTATCCACCATGAAGTTGCCCATGAACGGACCGGCATACGCCAAAACCCTCAGGTTCCACCTTTGGTAGGCGACTACGAAGTCGAATAGGCTCTTCGGGTATCGGCCCGTGAAGAGGATCACCACGAACGCAGCAAGGGAGACCACCCAGGCGGCGATGCTCAACGCGTACAGGATGATGCCGTGGGGTATGCCAACGTAAATAAAGCCCAAGAACGTCTTAAGTAGAAGGTGAGGCCGGGACAGATTATCCGGGCGCTGAACGCTGACCACTATCGGGGCCGAGGGTTCCCCTGCCCTTGCCTGGGCTTGTGCCATATACCCACCTCTTTCGCTTATAAGGGTCGGTGAAACGGTCTCCGAAGCATTATATCAGGATACGGGACCCGTCACCCGGCCCCCGACCCTGTGCTGAACATAGCGAAGGAGCTAGTGAAGCCGTGCAGGAAGGTCGAACCGCCCACCTGCCCGATCTCTCCGTTGCAGAAAAACCCGGCCAGCGGCGCACGGGAAATGCGATTCAGGAAGATGTCGCTGTCGTGGTTGGGCCGCCCGAACAGGCGCTCGCCTCTGCCCAGGCAAGAGAACAGCAGCGCACCGGACGTGCCTGAAGAGTCGTTGTCCTCCACGTAGCGGTCCATCACGGCTTCCAGGTCCTGCCTTGCCGTCTCGGCGTCCCGAACGTGGAACTGCACGACCTGCCCTTCGCTCAGCATCTCCCCTATGACCAGTGCCCCGGTTTCCTGGTGCAGACCCATCACGTTTCGAATCAGGAAGTCGCCGGGCCTGAACTGGTCCTTGAGGGGGTCCATCACCACGCCTAGATGCAGCGCTGAATTTATGAGTCTCCTGTCGTCGCTGTCCGACTCATTGAAGACCTTGCGAAGAGCTTCCATCGGGCTCTGTCCGTCCAGCTCCACCAGCAGGTTCCCCTGGCACTTGGTAATCACACCCGACTGCCCGATGGGTCGGCACCCCTGCGCGACAATCGTGTCCACTTTCACGTTCCCGTACATCGCCATTCCCACCGCTCCCGAGTGATAGACGTCCTTACCAAGGAACAGGGCATTGGTCCCGGCGCTCATGCCTCCGCTGGCCAACCCGCCTATCTTCACACCTTCATTGAACGCGAAGTCCAGCCCGGCGACCAGGCTGTCGGCGTGGATGGTGAATGGGTCAGGCAGGACGACGAAGTGAGGCTTTTGGCCGGCATTGACGCCTACTATCTGCTCCCAGGACGCGGGCCCATCGTCGGGTGTCGGCAAGTCGGCATCCTCAACGTGGAAGAAGTTCAGGTGAACGTCCGGCAGGATAGCGCCGGTGATGGAGACCGCCGCCCGGTTCTCGACTTCCTTGCCCTCCCCGATGACCCCTCCGCCCGAGCAGCCGATCAGGTTCTCGACAGGGCTGATGTCGGCGATTATGTCCGGGACTTGATCGTACTCATCGCGGTGGGTGTTGGATACGAAGACCATTAGGAGGTCCGGCGTCTCCACCCCGAGGTCCGCCTTAACGCGCTCGGCGGCCTCCCGCACCGCGGCCTTCAAAGTATGCTGCTCTGATATGGCTGATGCCCATTTCATAGTCCCACCCCACCCTAAAAGTATTGCTTATATTATTATACATCCCCTCCGCCTCCTCTCTGTTATACAATGTCCGAACGCTAAACCCATAAGGCAGGATGCACACCCCATGCCCATCTACGAACTGGACGGCAAACGTCCGACCATTGCCCACTCCGCTTACATCCACCCGACCGCCGTAATCATCGGCGACGTTACGATTGGCGAGAATTGTTGGATAGGACCCAACGCCTCGATACGAGGTGACGACCACAGCATCAGAATCGAGGACGGCTCGGACGTGCAGGACAACTGCGTGATTCACGGTGAGACGGTGCTCGGGCCCAAATGCCGCATGGGACACGGGGCGGTAGTCCACGGGTCGGTCCTGGGAGAGGGGGTGCTGGTGGCGATGAATGCCGTAGTCCTGGACGGGGTACGTCTCGGGGACGGGGTGGTGGTGGCAGCGGGCTCGGTAGTGGCCCCGAAGGCAGAGGTGGCGGCGCGCAAGGTGGTTATGGGAGTTCCGGGCGCGGTGGTCGGCGACCTGCCTGCGGGGATGCAGAGAGCCGGTGAAGACGAAGACTACGTTTCAGCTATCCCCATGTACCGGGACCGCCAGATCGAGGTTTCTATCGAAGAATGCAGAGACCCGTCCAAGGAGGCCGCTCTTGACCGCTCAACCCGAGAATAGCGAAATCCAGGCCCGGGTCAGCCTGGCCATGAAAGTAGCCCTGGACGCCTGCCCTTCGCCAAGGCTCGCGCCCTTCACGCCTGCGCAGATGGCTTTCCTGGAGCGGGTACTGGAGTCGGCCCTGTCTTCCTCGGCATCTTAAATAAGATCTCGTCCAATTTGCAGGGCCGAAAGGACGAGGTTAATTTCTAATTCTGCGGCGAAGTCAGATACGCCTTCGCCCTACCGAATGCCTACCAGATAGAGCTCGGGAGACGGAATGAGTCTGTGGTGCGTTGTGTCGGCGATCAGGCCGAGACTCTGAAGGGATACCGCCCCGAGAAGGTGCAAGTTTTCGGGCCCGAATATCACAGGGCTAGTCCGCTCCCGACCTTCATACTTGAACCGGGCCTCTCCTAAGCCGTAAGCCTGCCGACTTCCGTCGGCCAGGGTGAACGTCATCTCCTCCAAGGGAGAAAGGCCTAGCTGTTCCTTCAGCAAAGAGGACGGCAGCATGGAGTAGCTAGAGCCAGTATCGACAATCGGCTCTATTTCGACGAGTACTCCATCCGTCGGATTTCCTACCTCGATAGCCGTGCGAAAAAGACCCACTTATCCACCTCTAACTTCATTATACTCACACGAGACCCGCTAGGTTATACTACCCTCATGCGCCACTCACCCATTAAACTCCTTCACTTCTCCGACACCCACGTGCGGGAGAAGGACGAACTTCATCCCATCGTCAAGGAGGCTCTCAAGGAAGCCGACTGGGTCGTTCACACCGGCGACTTTACAGGCCCCACCCTGGTACATCAGCTGATAGAGGACCACCCCAAGTTTGTAGGAGTATTCGGGAACACCGACAAGGACGAGACCCGGCGGATTCTCCCCGACAAACAGTTCTTCGCCATCGGGCAGTGGAAGTTCGGCATCATTCACCCCTGGTGGGGCATGGAGCCCGACGGGATAGAGGACCGCATTCTGCAAGAGCTCGGCGCCCAGGACGTCATCCTCTATGGGCACACGCACGAACGCGTCGAGCACTACGTCGGCGATACGCTAATCGTGAATCCGGGCCCCGGGTACCCGGACTTCATGATGCCGGGGTCGGTGGCCATGCTGACCCTTCACCCAACCTCCATAGACGTTGAGTTCCGCGTCTTTGAAAGGCCCTCCAGAAGGGCGTAGCGCCCCTGAGGGAGGCCCGTTCTTCCTTGCCCACTCATACACCCACATATATAATGGTGCGGTTGTCTAGGCGGGGCTGCTCACAATTATGCAGGCCCAAATTCCTTTGACATGGTCTCTGAGGGAGCAAAGAGATGTGTGGTATAAGCGGAATAATGCATAAGCATGCGGGAGCCTCCGCCCTCGCTCCCATAGGCGAAGAACTCGTCCGGATGCTAGATGCGATGAAGCACCGGGGAATCGACTCCACGGGCATCACGGTTGCAGGGGAAGACTCCAACTCCGACTTCATTGTCAGGGTCTGGTCCGACCCCAATGCCGATTACCGGGGCCGCTTCAGGGCCGTCGAAGAGGCAGTGGTTGCCAAAGGCGGGGTTGTAAAGAACCGGCAGTCGACCGACGAGTACCTCCGCCTCAACATCAACTACGAAGGCGACCTCAATGTCCTTGCAGCCTCCTTATACGAGCTACCCGGGGTCACTATCCACAGCATCGGCCAGAACTCCGAGGTCGTGAAGGACGTGGGCACAGGCCTGGAACTCGACGACAAGCACGGCATTGGCGCTATGAAAGGGACCCATGGCATCGGTCACGTGCGCCTAGCCACCGAGAGCCGGGTCGACATCACCCACTCGCACCCCTTCTGGGCCTACCCCTTCCCCGATGTCACCGTAGTCCATAACGGCCAGCTGACCAACTATCACAAGATGAAGCGCAAGTACGAGGACGAAGGCCACCGCTTCCAGACCGGGAATGACTCCGAACTCATCGCCGTCTACCTGGCCGAGAAGCTTGCCCGCGGTGCGGCCCTCGAAGACGCTCTCTACGCCTCACTGGATGACCTGGACGGCTCTTTCACCTACCTCGTATCCACCGACGAGGGTATGGGATCCGCCAAGGACTCCCTCGCCCTCAAGCCTCTGGTCCTCATGGAGACCGACGACGTGGTAGCCCTAGCCTCCGAGGAAGTCGCCCTACGCTCCGTGTTCGACGAGGAGATAGAGCGGGTCGAGCCCCAGCAGAACGAGGTCATGACTTGGTTGATATAAACGCCAGGGACATGACCATTCGGGAGATCAACACCCGGGTCAAGGAGCTGGTGAATGCAGGGGAAGAGGTACGCATTCTCGATCCCCAGGCTCGGCACAACCTGGTTATCGCGGTACTGAAGGAATGCAAGATAACAGTCGAGGGCAGTGTCGGATATCTCTGTGCCAGCCTCCTGGACGGCCCTGATGTAACCATCAACGGTAACGCCGGCTGGGCACTGGGCGAAAACATGATGAGCGGCTGCATAACCCTGACCCGCAGCGCAGGCGCATCCGTTGCCGCGACCCTCAGGGGCGGGAAACTTTTCGTTGGGGGGGACGCCGGGGCCCGGGCAGGCATCTCCATGAAAGGCGGAGACCTTATAATACGCGGCAACGCCGGATTCCTAACCGGCTATATGATGCAGAAGGGCCGTATTATCATCTGCGGCGATGTCGGAGACGCGGTCGGGGACTCTATGTACGAGGGCGAGATATATGTCGCCGGGAACATTGGCTCGCTCGGGAGCGACGCCAAGGAAGAGACTGCCTCGGAGGACGAACTGCTGCAGGTATGGGAAACGCTCGAGAGATTCGGCATAACCGAACGTTTCCGGTTCAAGAAGGTGGTCTCCGCCAAGAAGCTCTACCATTTCGACGCGCTTGAGCGATTTGAAAAGAGGGTGGTGTAGGAAGCCCGCTATGGTAATGAACAGCAGTCAGGTCTTTACCCCCTGGATCATGGACGACATCCACGCCAAGGCCGACCTTGGACGCTACCGCATCCGCGGCTTTTCTTCCTTTCAGAAAGTGACCCACTTCGACGATCTGACCTTTCTGTCCACGGGTCTGACCCGAATTCCGCTGGAAGGCTACAAAGAGAAATGCAGCACCCGCACGGTGATTGGAGAGGAAAACGCCAAGAACCCCCTGGTACTGGAAACTCCCATATATATCACGGGGATGAGCTACGGCGCTCTGTCCCGCAACGCCAAGGTATCCCTCGGGAAGGGGGCCTCGGAGGTGGGGACAGCTACCTGCACCGGCGACGGCGGAATGCTCATGGCCGAGCGGGAAGCCTCCGACAAGCTCATATATCAGATTCTGCCCAGCCGCTACGGCGTGAACCCTCACCACATCATGATGGCCGACGCCATTGAGATTTGCGTCGGGCAGGGCGCGAAGCCCGGCACCGGTGGCATGCTCATGGGTGTCAAGGTCCTCGACCACATCGCAGAGATGCGGGACCTGCCCACGGGGATCGACCAGCGCTCGCCCACCCGACACCCGGACTGGCTCGGGCCGGACGACCTTCCCATCAAGATAGAACAGTTGAGGGAAGCCACGGACTGGCGTGTTCCCATCAGCGTCAAGCTCGGAGCCTGCCGGGTCAAGGATGACGTCAAACTCGCCGCCAAGGCGGGCGCCGACGCCATAGTAATCGACAGTATGCTGGCCGGAACCGGGGCTTCCTCCGAAATCCTCTTGGACCACTCCGGCATACCCACCGTTCCCGCCATTGTCCTGGCCCGCGAGGCGCTGCGGGAGATCGGGATGTACGGGAAGGTTACCCTCATAGCCTCGGGAGGAATCAGGAGCGGGGTGGACGTGGCCAAGGCCCTGGCCCTCGGCGCCGACGCCGCAGCCATTGGCATCGCCGCCCTCATCGCCCTTAACTGCAATCGCGACATACCCGAAGCCAACTTCGAAGAAGAGGTCGGGGTCCCGGCAGGAATGTGCCACCACTGCCAGACGGGCAAGTGCCCTGTCGGCATCGCCACCCAGGACCCTGAGCTTGAGAAGAGGCTCGACCCCGAAGAGGGCGGCGCACGCGTCGCTAACTTCCTCAACGCCATGACGATGGAGTTGGCGCTGATCACCCGGTCCCTCGGCAAGAGCGACGTCCACAGTCTAGAGCCCGAGGACCTGGCGGCACTCACCATCGAGGCCTCCGCCATGGCCCGCATCCCGCTGGTAGGCACCGACAAGGTGTTCGGGTTTGACTAGCCGCCCGGACACATCTCTCGAACAGGCTAGAGCCTCAACCGGAGCAGAGCATGGCCAATAGAGAGCAGATACGGGAGCGGATGACCCGGGACGGGATCAAGTACATCCTCACCCAGTTCGTCGACATTCATGGGGCCGCCAAGGTCAAGCTTATCCCCGCTTCCACATTTGACAACGTTGTCGACGATGGCGCGAGCTTCGCCGGGGGTTCGCTCCACGGCATGGGCCAAGGCCCCAACGCCCACGATATGGCCGCCCGCATCGACGTGGACTCCTACACTCGCCTCCCCTGGGATCTCGATACTGCACGCTTCGCTTCCGATCTGTTCGTAGACGGCGAGCCTCATCCCTACTGCCCTCGGCAGCACTTGAAGAAGGTGCTCGGAGAGTTCCGTGACCAGGGTTTCGTATTTAACGTCGGCATTGAGCCAGAGCACTTTCTTGTCAATCGGAAAAAGAACGGCAAGATTACGATCTTCGACCCTGATGACGTCGACAACCTCGAAAAGCCGTGTTACGACTACAAGGGCATTTCCGGCGTCATCGGCTATCTCAAGGAGATGACCGACGGCCTCAACGGCCTCGGGTGGGGGGTATACCAGTCCGACCATGAGGACGGCAGCGGTCAGTATGAGATTAACTTCGATTATTCCGACGCCCTAACCACCGCCGACCGCTACACCTTCTTCAAGATGATGACCAGCCAGGTGGCCCGAAAGCATGGTGCAATCGCCACCCACATGGCCAAGCCCTTCGGAGACAGGACCGGCAGCGGTGGCCACATCCACTTCCACGTAGCCGACGCCAAGACTGGGGAGAACGTCTTGATAGACAACTCCGACCCCCAGGGTCTCGGGTTGTCCAAGATGGCCTACCACTTCATCGGCGGGATTCTGAAGCACGCACCCGCCCTCTGCGCCATCAACTCGCCGACTGTAAACTGCTATAAGCGGCTGCAGATGGGCGCCGCACTTACCGGATCACGCTCGGGGTTCACGTGGACGCCGGCCTTTATCTCTTACGGCGACAACAACCGAACGCAGATGATCCGGACCGCGGGCCCCGGTCACCTTGAGGACCGGACGATGTCCTCAGGGTGCAACCCTTATTTGGCCTTCTCAGCCTACGTCCTGGCGGGCATGGACGGCGTCAAGAACGAGATGGATCCCGGCGCGGCGAACTTCGAAAACACCTACGCCCTCGGCATGGAGGAGATCAACAGGCGCGGCATCCGGGTCCTCCCACAGAGCCTCCCCGAGGCCCTCAACGAGTTGAAAAACGACCAAGTCGTGCAGGAGGCCTTGGGGCCTATCTACGACGAGTTTATGAAGGTGAAAGAGGCAGAGTGGGCCGACTATCACCGGCAGGTGAGTCAGTGGGAGGTGGACCGGTACCTCACCATGTTCTAGGGGGCCCGGTCAATCTGGTCTTTTGCGTTCCAATTCATTCAAACTCGAGTTCTCCAATCCCCGCCACATGAGCCCGCGACTCCTCGCATAGCGCCATGTCCTTCCTTCTAAGCTGCCCGAACTGCGGCCCCAGGTCTGTCAACGACTTCCGTTTCGGCGGCGAGGTCTCGACCCGCCCCTCCCCCGGCGACCCGGAGGAGACGTGGTTTGCCTATTTTTACCTGAGCAAGAATGTTGCCGGTCTTCAGCAGGAGTGGTGGTATCACAAATACGGCTGCCGGCGCTGGTTCCATGCCCAGCGCAACACGCTGAACAACCGGGTATCGGCCACCTACTGGCCAGGGCAGGGCCCAAATCAACCTGCCGGGAATGAGGGCTGAGTTGAGGCAACGCAGGCTCCCAGCCCACCCCTCCCAGATCATCAACCGCTCGCGCTCCATCTATTTCAACTACGAAGGCAAGCGGATAATCGCCTATCCCGGTGACACCGTTGCCTCGGCGCTCTATGCGTCCGGCATAGATATCTTCAGCCGCAGCTTCAAATACCACCGGCCCAGGGGACTCCTCTGTGTGTCAGGCCGATGCCCGAACTGCATGATGAATGTGGACGGCGCTCCTAACGTCCGCTCCTGCGCTTGCGCCGCCGACGACGGCATGAATGTAAAGGGCCAGAACGCCTGGCCGTCCGTCGAGAACGACGCCCTTTCCGCCTTGCAGTACTTCGACCGGCTAATGCCAGTCGGTTTCTATTACAAGACCCTGATCCGACCCAAGGCCGCTTGGCATCTCGCCGAGCCGGTAATCAGGCGGGTCGCCGGGCTCGGAACCGTGGATACGAGCCGTGTCCCGGACACCGAATATGAGCACGTCAACGCCTATACCGACGTAGCGGTAATCGGGGGCGGGCCCGCGGGTTTGAGCGCGGCCCTTGCCGCTGCAGAAGCCGGGGCGCGGGTCACGCTCGTAGATGATCAGCCGTCCCTTGGGGGACACCTACGTTACAACATCCTACCCTCTCTCCAGATGGGAGAAGGCCAGGGTGATTCTCCTGTGCTTGGTTATGAACTCGCCAGACGACTCGCCGAATCCGTCCAGGCATCCAACCGGATCCAAGTCCTATCCGACGCCTCTGCCATGGCCGTCTACCAAGGCAACATGGTCACCGTCCACCAGGGCGCCCGCATAGTAAAGCTAAGAGCGGGCCAGGTGGTAGTAGCCGCCGGGGCCCAGGAATCGCCTCCCGTCTTCCCGAACAACGACCTTCCCGGAATTATGCTCAGCAGTGGCGCACTGCGTCTGGCCAATCTCTATGGCGTGAGCCCCGGGGCCCGAGGCGTGATCGTCACGGGCAGCGACGAAGGTCTAAAGGCTGCCATTCAATTGATGGACGCCGGCGTAAATGTAAGCGCCGTCGTCGACTACCGGCCCCGCCGCGATACCCCCATCGCAAGGGACCTCCAGGAGCGAGGCGTCGGTCTGCTTCACGGATGGAGAGTGGTAAAGGCGGAGGGCGTAAGGAAGATAGAAGCAGTGCTTCTCGAAAGCGACGCCGGAGACGGCGAACATCGTCTTGAGTGCGGTTTCCTCTGCCTGGCTCCCAACCCCGACCCCGTCACTGCCCTCCTTTCCCACGCCGACGCCAAGCTGACCTACGACGAGACCCTCGGCGCGTCCGTTCCTGCGCATCTGCCCGACTCCATATATGCCGCCGGTTCTGTCACCGGCATCCATGGCGCCGAAATCAATCTGATACAGGGTCGGATTGCGGGCCTCGCAGCTGCGGCAGCATCCGGTGCAGGCGACACAGACTCGGAGGCTCTTTCTAGCCTGAAGGCCGAGCTTGACCATTGCGAAAAGGCCTATCGGGACGAGATATCCTCCACCCCACTCCACGTCATGGGAGAAATCTTCGGCAAGAAGGCTGCTCGTGCCAAGAAATTTGTTTGTATATGTGAAGACGTGACCGAGAAGGACGTACGGCAAGCCATAGACGAGGGCTTTGCAGACATCCAGTCACTCAAGCGCTACAGCACTGTATCGATGGGGCCTTGCCAGGGGAAGATGTGCCACAAGAGCTACACCAAGGTCATCTCCCAAGCCACGGGTCGCACCCTCGACGCCGTTGGTGGGACGACCTCGCGCCCTCCCTTCCGACCCACACCCCTCGGCGCAATAGCCGGACCGGGGCACATGCCCTTCAGGATGACCCCAATCCACTACGCCCACGTCCGGGCCGGCGGAAAGATCGCCGAGGTCGGGCAGTGGAAGAGACCCCACTCCTACCGAGACCCCGTCGAGGAGATTGAGGCAGTACGAAACCGCGTCGGCATCATAGACGTGAGCACACTCGGAAAGCTGGACGTAGTCGGAAAGGACGCTCCGGCACTCCTCGACCGCATCTACACTCACTATTTCTCCAACCTGGGAGTCGGGCGGATCCGGTACGGCATCATCTGCTCGGACAGCGGCATCATCATGGACGACGGCACTGTCACGCGGCTCGCCGACGACCACTATTACGTCACCACCGGCACCGGCAACATAGACCTTATCGAGGAGTGGTTCAGGTGGTGGTTGGTGGGCACGGATATGTGTGCCCACGTCGCCAACGTCACCCCTGGATTCGCCGCCGTGAACGTCGCCGGGCCCCGGGCCCGAGATACCCTTCAAAAGCTCACCGATGTTGATCTGTCCAAAGACAAGTTTCGATACATGCGCAGCGCCAGGGGACAGGTCGCCGGGGTGCCGGCCCTTCTACTTCGCGTCGGGTTCGTCGGAGAGGCGGGTTGGGAGCTTCACTTCCCCGCCGAGGCCGGTGAGCACGTCTGGGAGGCGCTTCTGGAAGCCGGAGAGGAGTTCGGCATCTTGCCCTTCGGGGTGGAGGCCCAGCGTGTCCTCCGGCTGGAGAAGAAACACCTGATACCCGGTCAGGACACCGACGTCATGTCCAACCCGCTTGAAGCCGACCTGGCGTGGGCCGTCAAGTTTGAAAAGGACGATTTCATAGGCCGAGAGGCCCTGAAGCAGGTCGCAGACCGCGGTTATCGTAACCGGATGGTCGGGTTCGTAATGGAAAACTCCGCGGTGCCCGAAGACGGGACCGTCATCCTGGAGCATGGCTGGCCCGTGGGCAAGGTAACAAGCTCGCGGTTCAGCCCGTCCATAGGCAAGGGGTTCGGGCTGGCCTGGGTACCCGACCGACTCGCGGCGGAGGGCCAGCGAATCGAGATTCGAGTGCCGGGCGGGGTCGCCTACGCCCGAGTCCGCCATGCCCCCGTCTACGATCCTGAAGGCGTACATCTGAGGGAGTAAGGCGACTTTTATGGATTTCACCACGGCAGCGCTCGCCAAGCTCACCGCGATGCACGGGGCCCATCAGCAGTTGGGCGCCGAGTTCCTCTACCGGGACGGCTGGAAGCTGCCCTCTTACTACTCCTCCAGCGACGAGGAGGTGTCCCGGGTCATCAACGGTGGCGGCATCTTCGATATCAGCCCGATAGGCAAACTATCATTCCAGGGCGCAGACGTGTTGGCCGAGTTGCCCCGCGCCCTCGCCTTCCCGGAGTCTCTCACCGCTGGCAGAGCCATAAGGTGTCCCAGCCCAACGGCCAGCGAGGACAGCCGAGAGTCGGTCACCGTAGCGGCGCTCACCTACGATGAGGCCCTGGTGCTGACTTCGCCCGGGTCACGGGACTCCATCGCCGAGGCCCTCGAAGAGGCGCTTGCAGGCTGCGCCCACCTGATCGACCTGACCTCTGCGTGGGCAGGGATCGGGATCATGGGACCTCGCAGCGTGGACGCCCTTGCCAAGATCGTCGAGCTGGACATAGACCCCGACAAGTTCCTCGATGGTGCATGCGCGCAAGCCAAGACGGCCGAGGTCCATTCTCTCCTTGTTCGCGGCGACGTCTCGGGGCACTACGCCTGCCAGCTGTACGTTACCCGAGACTTCGGAGAATACATGTGGGACGCCCTGGTCCACGCGGGCAAGGGAGTCGGTGTGTCACCCATCGGAATCGAGGCCTTTGAGCAGATTTCCTCGGACAACCCAGGAATACCCTGGTAGCGGAATTGAGAATATGGACCCACTGAAATTTCTACAGGAAAATCCGACACCCTCAGAGACCCCCTTCCCCGAGGCCGAATTCCAGGCTCGCATCGCCAAGGTGCGCGCCCTGATGGCCGACGCGGGCATCGAGGTGCTCCTAGTCACCCATCTGCCCAACCTCTACTATCTCACCGGCTATAACACCATCATTCCCAACCGCTACGCCTGTCTCATCCTCCCCATCGAAGGCTCGCCAACCATCCACATTGCAGACGTCGAGCTTGGCGCGGTGTTCGCCACCGGCTGGGTCCGAGACGTCGAGCTATATCACTATTACGACGCCGCACGGGCCATGGAACTCCTCGGCGGAATTCTCAAGGACAAGGGCCTTGATTCCAAGGCCATCGGCGTAGAGACTGGGGTGTCGGGGCTGCACGTCAACCAACACCGGCGCCTCACCGAGACCCTTCCCAACTCCTCCTTCGTCGACGCCTCCCGTCTCGTCTACGAGGTACGCAAGACGAAGTCTGCGGCGGAGATAGAGTACATGCGGGAGGCGGGGCGGCTCACGGTCCTGGGCGTCGAGGCTGCGATGGCGGAGATCGCACCCGGCAAAACGGACAACGACCTCTCCGCCGCCTGCCACGAGGCCATGATCCGAGCCGGAAGCGAGTATTTCACCAAGTGGCAGAACATCATGACCGGACATCGCACCGGCTTTCACCATTCCTTCCACGCCCGGTTCCCCATTGCGCCCGGAGACCTGGTCTACATGGAGCTCGGGGCGTCCTACAAGCGCTATGACACCCTGATGATGCGCACCGCATCGCTCGGCCCGCCGGACGACCTGACCCTAAGAATGACCGACGCCATGCTTCGCACATTCGACGTGTTGACCTCCAACATCAGGCCCGGACGCACCTGCCACGACGTTGCGATGGAGGCGAAGAGGGCTGTCGGCTCCGTCGCCGAGGAAGCCTTTTTCATAGAGAACTTCGGCTACTCCGTGGGCATCGGCGTGCCTTCGATCTGGGGAGAGGACCTGATCTTCATCGCCGAGGGTGTAGACGAGCCCCTCCTGCCGGGTATGACCTTCCACACACCCCTTACGATCCACGTGCCGGGGAAGCGGGGCGTCGGGTTCAGCGAGACCGTCCTGGTCACCGAGACCGGGTGGGAGTCACTGACCGCCCAGGAAAGGTCTCTGCGGGTGGTGCCCCTCTGATGTTCCAGCTATTCAAAAAGGAGCGGATGTGGCGGGACCCGCCCCTGAAGCCCCGGTACGACATTGTCATAGCCGGGGCCGGGGTGCACGGCCTTGCCATCGCCTACTACCTCGGGCAGAGGGGTATCACAAACGTCGCCGTCCTGGACAAGGGGTATCTGGGGGGTGGGGCCAGCGCCCGCTCGACCGCCATCATCAGGGCCAACTACGTGACCCCGGAGGGCATCCCTTTCTTCTATGAAAGCGTCAAGCTCTACGAAGACCTCTCCCAGGACCTGGGCTACAACCTGCTGTTCAGCCAGACGGGCCGACTTGAGCTCGCCCACACCGAGTCCTCCGTCTATGCCCTCCGAACTCGCGCCGAGGCAAACGCCGCCCTGGGTGTCGACAGTAGAATCATCGGCACCGACGATATACGCGAGCTCGTGCCCGTTCTCGACATGCGCGAGGGCAACGACCTCCCAGTCCTCGCCGGTCTTTATCATCCACCCGCGGGAGTTATCCGCCACGACGCCGTGATCTGGGCCTACGCCCGCGCCGCCGACCGCCGCGGCGCGGAGATTCACCCCTTCACCGAGATCACCGCCATCAACCAGAGCAATGGCCGCGTCACGGGTGTCGAGACGAATCGCGGCCCCATCCAAGCCGACCTAGTGGTCAACTGCACAGCCGCCTGGAGCTCCACAATCGCTGCGATGGTCGGGCTTGACCTGCCGATGATCACCCATCCCCTGCAGGCGATGGTCACCGAGCCCCTGAAGCCGATTCTAAAGCTCGGTGTCTCCTCCACCAACTTCCACGTCTACGTCTACCAGACCGACCGCGGGGAACTCGTCATGGGCGGGGCAGTCGACCATTACACCAGCTACTCTCTGAAGTCGACCTTCCCGATGATGGAGGAGCTATCCGCCGGCGCACTCAGGATGTTCCCTTTCCTCAAAGACGTGAACATCCTCCGGCAGTGGACAGGCATATGCGACATGACTCCCGACTACGCGCCGATAATGGGTCATGTCTCGGGGCTGGACGGATTCCTGCTGGACTGCGGCTGGGGCACCTACGGCTTCAAGGCCGCGCCCATCTCCGGCAAGATGATGGCGGAGCTTATCGACACGGGCCAGACCCCCGACCTGATAAAGCCATTCTCGTTGGACCGCTTCAAGGACGGCAGGCTGGTGAATGAGAAGGGGGCGGCTTCGTCGGCGGCGTTGCATTAGCCACAGATAGGTGCAGTCACGGACTCATCCTTCGTTTCTCATTTCAACAGACGCTTCCAAGCCCATGTCGGCTGTTACTGCAACAGGGCCTGGAATCTTTCGATTAGCATCTGACCGGCATCCAGGTTCGTACTCAGCCAGTATTCATCCATGAGGATGACCTTCTCCAGCGCTATGGGAGAAGTGGGAAGGGCATCGACAATCGCCGGGTCTATCACCGACGGCCCCAAGGCGACCGCGTCCGCGTGCAGAGGTCCGTAGGTGATGTAGTTGGACACCTGCACCGCGTTCACCGGGTGCCCCATCCAGGCCATGTATAGTTCCGCCAGGTCCTTGTTGGGGGAACCCTTGGGAATGGCATAGACATCCGTCTGGTTGATGTGCCCGCACTCATAGCAGTAGTAGAGCGGAGAGTTGGGGTCATTTTGCTGGGCGTTCCATAGCCGGGCTTTCCAGGCAGAGCATATAGTGTAGTCCCTCGCTATCAGTCCCTGGGGACAGTCGGTGCCGGTGTGCCACCAGTTGACCAGGTGATCCTTGATGAACCGCAAGTGAGCGAAGGACTCTTCCACCTGCGCGTCGTCCAGGCTGGCGATGCTGTTCCTGCCCTCTTCCGTGTCCAACTTCTCGGGGTGGAGGGCCATCTGGGCAAAGATCACGTTCTCGTTGGGCCGGTCTCCCAGGGACCTGAACCCTGGTACGCCACTCACATCCCAGAAGTCTGTCCAGTTAGTGGGAGCGCCCTCGTGGTCTGGATATGCATCGAGACTGTAAGCCATGCCAGTAGACCACAAGACACCCGCGCCTCCGCTCCACGGGGTGAGCGTGATCGCAGGATACCCATCCAGATAGCCATTGTGGATGGCGGGGTCCAGTTCCTCCAGGTAGCCTGGAATCCCTAATACGTAAGCCCACCTGGTGCCGAAATCTACGACGTCCCAAGTTACGTTGCCCGTCTCGACCATCGCCTGTATCTCGGCCAACCTGACCGGGGCATCATCCATTACCTGTACCCCAAACTTCTTGGCGAAGGGAATCATGAAGGCCTGTCGCTGCGCCGCCTGCCAACCGCCGCCCCAGGAGACCACGTTCAGGCTTTGGCCTCGGTAGTTGCGCAGTTCCGCCTCAATTTCCTGCAAGGTGGCGGGATATTCAGCTGTCCACTCCGACGGCGGCCTCAGCGTCGGGTCGCGTGGGGTTGGCGTTGGGGCAGGGGTCGGAGTGGGTGCGGGAGTTGGGGTAGGTGTCGGGATAGGGCTGGGCGTTGGGGCAGGGGTCGGAGTGGGCGCGGGAGTTGGGGCAGGGGTCGGAGTGGGCACGGGAGTTGGGGTGGCAATCGGAAGCGTTTCCCCTATGGCAGTCCGCACTACAGCGTCGACGTCCTGGGTAGGAGGAGGAGTGCTAGCGTCAGAGGCACACGCAGCTAGTACGATGCCTATAGCCAGGAACCCCAACACCAACCTAACCTTCTTCAAAGCCACGCTGACTCTTTACAAAGCGGTAAGTCCCATGTCAGAAAAAGAGATATTCTCAGTGATTTCAGCACGGTGCTGAGATTGCACCGGATTGCCTAATAACTCATCGTAACATATTCTGTCGGCTAGCATACCACTAGACAAAATCCAGGAGGCCCGACCATGACCCAAGACATCTGCTGGCTTTCGGCCACCGACATCGCCGAAGGCATTCGGAATAAGACGTTCTCGTCGCAGGAGGTCGTGCAGGCGCACTTGGACCGCATTGCGGCCCTAAACCCTACGCTCAATGCCATCGTGACCTTCGCCCCCGACCCCCTGGCCTTAGCCAAGGAGGCCGACGCCGCAATAGCCAGCGGCGATGAGCTCGGGCCCCTGCACGGAGTGCCGTTCACCCTGAAGGACTGCGTGGAAGTGGCCGGGCTGCGAGCCACGCAGGGCTCAAAGATACTGGCAGACAACATCTCCACCGGCGATTCCACCGTTTACAAGCGGCTGAAGGGCGCGGGTGGAATCCTTCTCGGCAAGACCAACCTTCCCGAGTTTGCCCTCTGGTGGGAGACCAACAACCTCCTCTTCGGCGCGACCCAAAACCCCTGGAAACTCGGCTACACGCCCGGTGGATCGAGCGGTGGTGAGGGCGCGTCCCTGGCGACCGGAATGTCACCCCTGGGCGTCGGCACCGATCTCGGGGGCTCCATACGGCAGCCGTCCAGCTTCTGCGGTTTGGCGGGTCTCAAGCCTACCCTGGGCCGGGTTCCATACACGCGGGTCGTTCCCCAGACCCTCTTCCGCGCCATTCACGTCGGACCCATGGCCCGAAACGTCCAGGACGTGGCCCTGGCGCTGTCCATCATGGCCGGCCCCGACGGCGAGGACATCTACGCCCCGCCCGTCCCCGTCCCCGACTACACCGACCTGGATGGTCCTTTGCCCAAGCTACGGATCGGGTGGAGCCCAACGGGCGGGACGCCAGTAGAAGAGGAAGTGCAGCAAGTCGTTGCCAACGCCGCCGACGCCCTCTCGGGCCTCGGACATGACGTGGAGGCGGTGGAGATTCCGGGGCTCGGCGCCAAGGATGGGGGCGTTATCTCTTCCAATGTTTATGTCGTCGAGGGCAAGGCTTATCTCTCAGACATAATCAAGGGCCGGGAGTCCGATCTCACGCCGTTGCTCCGCAAGCGCTACATCGACACCCCCGACAAGACATTTGCCGAATACCTGAAGTCCAGCTTCGACTGGGAGTCCCTCAAATGGGAGGTCGGCGAGTACTTCTCCCGCTACGACATCTTCCTCTGCCCCACAGTACCCATGCCCGCCTACGAGGCAGGTCGGGAAGAGTTCGTTATTGACGGCAAGACCATGGGCGCGAGGCACAGCCTCCGGGCCACGGTCCCCTGGGACCTTACCGGCTCCCCCGCAATGAACGTGCCCTTTGGCTGGAGCGAAGAGGGTCTGCCCATCGGCGTGCAGCTCGTGGCCCGGCACTTCGACGAGCACACCCTGCTCAGGGTCGCAAAGGTCCTGGAAGGTTGCCAGACGGACCGGCGTCATCCCGCCATCGCCAACCCGCAATAGCATAACCCTCCATCATTCACCGAGAGGATTTGACACTGGTTACCAGTAGCCTTACCATCCTCTACAAATGTGACTACAGCATAGACAAGGAGAGGTAACCATGAATGTGCTTGGACATGCGCTTAAAGTCTTGTTCGTCGGTATGATAATCGTCGGGGCCGTCATATCATTCAGTGGATGGATGGTAGACTCCGATCCGGATCGCGGATCTCTACTGGCCGGCGAACCCGGCTTCGGTAACGAGTTGAGCTTCCTGCTCGTCCTCTTCGGAGCCATTGGACTCTTCGGAACCTTAACCCTTCGCAACTTGCCCTTTCCCTGGGAGAAGTAGGGCTAGCTCCCGAGGCATACGCGCGACGAGGGTCCCGCTCGGTTGATAAAGTGCGAAATTGCAGCAAGCATCCTTGCTGGTTCGCCAAGGGAACCGATCGAGAACTAACGCACTCCGAATCGGACCCGCAAAGACAGCCAAGCGTGGACTTCCGCATACCAGACGCACGAATCAAACGCATCGAAACACAGTGACCGTAACGTAGGCAACTACGAAGTACGCTCAATTGGGCGCATTGAAACACCCAAGCCGTTTCCAGGGCCTTGAATGAATTGGCTCAAACTGAATGGCTTGGGTGCATGTCATAAGGGGAGAAATTCGGGGGTTCCTGAACAGCACAGGTCCCATTGGAGATAGGAGCAGCGCTATGGTGGCAGAGCTCACCGCAACGTCGGCCCTCAACCGCACCCTCCTGAGCCCCTACTATTACGATCCCGGCATCTACGAGCAGGAGAAGGAGCGAATCTTCTACCGCTCCTGGATCTGTGCCGCCCGAGTCGAGGAAATCCCCAACGTGGGTGACTATCTGCTCCGTGAGATTGCCGACGAAAGCATAATCGTCGTCAGGTCTAAGGGCGGCGAGATCAAGGCCTTCTACAACGTCTGCCGACACCGCGGCAACCGGCTCTGCTCCGCCGAGTCGGGGAAGGCCAGGGGCAAGGCCTTCGTTTGCGGCTACCACGGCTGGACCTACAACCTGGACGGCGACCTCATCGCCACGCCCAACATGGCCGCACGGCCCTCCCTGAACGGCGATCCACTCTCCCTGTATCCCGTCGCAGTGCACCTGTGGGAAGGTTTTATATTCTTGAACCTCTCCCCCGATCCTGAACCATTTGTCCCGGAGCTCGGCGTGCTTGCCGAGAAGCTGCCCAAGTACAATCTCGCCAACCTCAGGATCGGCCATCGCAACATCTACGACATCAAGGCCAACTGGAAACTGGTACTGGAAAACAACGTCGAGTGCTATCACTGCCCCGGCGTCCACCCCGAGCTCTGTGAAATCCATCCTACATTCAGGGCCGGCGCAATAGGCCAGGAGGCCCTGGACGGTGCACCTCTTATCGACGGAGCGACGACCTATTCGGACACGGGTCTCGGGCCCCGGCCCATCATCAGCACCCTTTCCGAGGAAGACGTGGCCAAGTTCCGCAGCGTCACCATCTACCCCAACCTATTCTTCGGCCTGCTCCCGGACCAGGTCTTCGTCTTCTACAAGTGGCCCGTCTCTTCGACCACCTGCCGCCTCACCGTCGACTGGCTATTCGAAAAATCGGTGGTCGAGTCCCCGGGTTTCGACCCCTCGGACACGGTCGGTTTCCTCGACCGGGTCCTAAAGCAGGACTATGACATCTGCGAAGAAGTGCAGAAGGCGCTCAGGTCTCGGGCGCACCGGCAGGGCGTCTACTCCGCCCAGGAGCACCTGCCCTACAAGTTCAACCAGTGGATACTGGATAGGCTGGGGTCGGACACCTAGCGGCTAGGCCTCCCGATTGGGTCACGACGTGCGCCTCCGCTCGACCCTTCGGCGGGGCTCCCGCCAGAGGCGGATCTTCGACAGGGTGAGCGGAACGGAGGCGTTATGCGCCGTTCATCCCGTACATAGCCAGGCAGTTGTCCCTTAGGATCTTCTTCTTCACGTCTTCCGAGAGATCCTCCCGATTCCAGAAGTGCGCGACGCTCTCCGGGTATTCGTTGTCCCAGTGCGGCCAGTCCGAGGCATAGAACAGGGAGCCCTCGCCAAGGATGTCGATCACCTGGGGAACGAGGGTCTCGCTGGGCTCGGCGTGGAACCACACCTTGTCGCCCTTCAGGTACTCGCTGGGCTTGCGGGTGCAGTCGGGGGTTTCGAGCCAGCCCCGCTTCTCCCATTCCTCGTCCATCCTGTCCAGGAAGAAGGGCACCCACGTGCAGCCGGTCTCCAGGTATCCGACTTTCAAGTCCGGGAACCGCTCGAAGACACCGCCGTAAACCATGTGCACCGACTGCAGCATGTTCGATATGGGAAATGCGGTGGTGTGGCGCTGGATGAACTTGCTGTACTTCATGTATTCGGAGGTACCGCCGTGTACCGCCACCAGGCACCCGAGGGACTGTGCCTCTTCGAAGAACGGGTCGAATTTCCGGTCGCCGAAACCCCCGAACCCGACCGCAGGCAGCATCACACCCGAGAAGCCCGCCTCCGTCACCGTCCTTCGCATTTCCTTGGTCCCGGCGTCCACGTCGGTCAGCGGGACCAGGGACACGGCCTTCAGTTTAGGGCTAACGCTCATCCACTCGTCGGCGATCCAACGGTTGTAGGCGCCGGTAACGGCCTTCAGATAGTCCGGGTCCCAGATGGTTCCGTAGGTCAGCAGCGTCGTCGGGAAGAGGAAGGTCATCTCCATACCGCCCCATTCCAGGGCGTCGAGCCAATCCTTGGGGAAGGGATAGCCTGCGGGACCGAGACCACCCATCCTTCCCCCGAGGGTCGAGTCCGAAAAGGCACGGTTAGTGATCGCGCTCCCGTGCCCGACCCTGCCCTGGGCGTCGGGGAGATTGTCCATCAGGAACTCGTTGTATGGGGGAGTCATATACTCCCTGATCTGGGCCTGGTCCTCAATGATGTGCCCGTCCGCGTCTATCACCCCGAATGGAAGTTGCATGGTTATCCTCCGCCTTTATTGAAAGCTGCCCCGAGCCCCAGACAGTCTATCCCCGACGTGGATGCTGCGCAATCCGGGCCCCCTGCATCCGCTATAATCCTCCCAACCTTTGCTCTTCTCGGAGGCCCCCATGCCCAGCTCACCTCATGGCGTTCAGTTTACGTCCCACAGGCCCGACATCATGGGCCGCAACGGCATGGTCGCCTCCGGGCATCCGCTGGCCTCACAAGCAGGCATCTCCATCCTGCAGCAGGGCGGCAACGCAATCGACGCTGCCATAGCCGTTGCGGCAGCCGTCAATGTGGTGGAACCTCAGATGTCCGGCATAGGCGGCGATGGGTTCATCATGGTCTACCGACGGGACCTCGGTAAGATCGAGGTTGCCAATGGCACGGGCCCCGCGCCCCTTGCCGCCACCCGGGAACGCTACGCCGACACCGGCATCCCCGAAAAAGGCCTTCTGTCCGTCTCCGTTCCCGGCCTCCTCGACGCCTGGCTCTCTGCCCACGAGAAGTACGGCCTTTTGCCCATCAACCAGGTACTGGCTCCGGCGATAGGTCTCGCCCGAGACGGCTTTCCGGTGAGCCGGAAGCTGTCGGGGGATATCGCCGCCGACACTTTCCTATGCAACCACCCGGCCTCGGGGGCCATATTCGCACCCGGGGGTCGGGCCCTGGGCCCCGGCGAAATCCTCTATCAGCGTGACCTCGCCGACACCTTTGAACAGATCGCCGTCGGAGGCGCAGAAGTCTTCTACCGGGGCGAGATTGCCGCAGCTATTGTCCGCTATCACCGGGTGAACGGAGGCCTCCTCTCCCTCGAAGACCTGGGCCGCTTCCACGGTGAGTGGCAGGACCCCATATCCACCACATATCGCGGCCACACCGTGTTCGAGGCGCCACCAAACTCCAGTGGCCACGTCCTGCTCCAGGAGTTGAACATCATCGAGCAGTTCGACATTCAGGGGCTCGGGTGCAACACCCCGGAGGCCATACACGTTATGGTCGAGGCTAAAAAGCTCGCCTTCGCCGACCGCGAGGCCTACGTCGCCGACCCCGACTTCCTCGACATCCCCATGGAAGGTATGCTCTCCAAGATGTACGCTTGGGAGCGCGCTTCCCTCATCGACAGGCAAAGGGTCAACCCGGATGCGGCCCCCGGCAACCCCTATCTGTACCAGGACGGACCTGCCCCAACGCGTTCCCCAAAGAAGACTCACGGCCTCGAAAAAGGCGGGGACACCACCTGCTTCGTAGTCGTCGACAGGTGGGGGAATGCCGTGAGCCAGCTGCAGAGTCAGCAGAGCGCCTTCGGGTCGGGGGTGGTGGTGGAGGGGACGGGGATTCTGCTCAACAATCGCATGACCTACTGGCATCTCGATCCCGACCACACCAACTGCCTGACACCCGGCCACCGGGTCCGTCACACCATGAACCCCGTAATGGTCTTCGCAGGCGAGGATGACGCTGCCGCCAACGGCGAGCTTGTCCTGGTCTGCGGCACCCCGGGCGCCGACACCCAGGTACAGACCAACATGCAGGTCATCACTCACGTCCTGGATTTCGGCCTCAACGTTTCCGAAGCCGTAGAGGCGCCCAGGTGGAGGCACCTGCAAAACCAGACGGAGTCTACCGAACCCCGTAAGTTCGATGACCGGCTTCAGCTAGAAGGGCATTTCTCCGAGGAAGTGAGAGCCAGCCTCGAGGCCAGGGGGCACACGCTTCAAATTCTCCCCGACTGGGGGGCTTCCGGCAGCGAGGTGATGATTCGCCGGGCCCCGGCAACCGGGGCCCTCTTCGGGGCGGCCGACCCACGTCGGGACGGCTACGCTATCGGCTGGTAGACGTCCGCCTGTCCCGGTCTACGGCGTGTGACTCGTCGGCGTGCAGGTGCATGTAGTCTTCCACTCTGAAGGGAGGCATCAACGGGTTGGTGGTCAGCCTTGCCGCCTTGAGGGTGTTGACCATCAGCATGGCCACGGTCATCACCCCGACCCCACCCGGTACCGGAGTTATGGCTTGGGCTTTCTCTTTGACTGAATCGAAGTCCACGTCGCCAACTAGCCGGTAGCCTCTTTTCTTGGTAGGGTCCGGTATGGCGTGGATCCCCACGTCTACCACCACCACCCCCGGCCTCACCATATCCCCCGTCACGCCCTGGGGGTCGCCCGTCGCGACGACAAGGATGTCGGCCATGCGGGTGATTCTGGGCAGGTTCCTGGTGCCGAGGTGGCATATCGTCACCGTCGCGTTGGCCCACGGCTTCTCCTGGAGCAGCAGCGCAGCCAATGGTCGGCCCACTATCAGGCTGCCCCCGACCAACACCACGTGCTTCCCCTCCGGGTGGTGCCCCACCGACACAAGCATCCGGTGTATCCCTGCCGGCGTGCACGGCACAAAACGCGGCTCTCCCGCCAGCAGCCAGCCCACGTCCAGGGGATGCAATCCCTCAATGTCCTTAAGGGGGTCGACGGCGTGTATAACCTTCAGCATGTCGATGCCGGGGGGCACTGGGAACTGGACCAGGATGCCGTGGAACCTGTCGTCCGAGTTCAGCTGATCGATCTTCCTGAGCAGTTCCGCCTCGGTTGTGTTGCCGGGCAGCCTGAAGGTCTGGGAGTAGATGCCCGACTCCTCCGCCGCCTTCTCCTTCGCGGCTACATACCTCCCTGAGGCAGGGTCGTCCGACACGAGCACCACCGCCAGCCCGGGCACCACACCCGTCTGCGAGCTAAGCTCCTCCACCGCGTACTTCACTCCCAATCGGATGTTCTCGGCTATCCAGCGGCCATCGATTATCACTGCGGTCATAGCCGATCACCAAGCCTCCACCGATACTGCCATCAAACCACTCGGGCCCCGAGGCCCGGACGCCGCGAATGATACTCGCCGCCCGCGTTTAGTGCGAGTCTCCACTACTCGAAAACGTGCGTCTTTTCCCTCACCCATTTTTGTCCGTGGACTTGTCCCTCCTCTCCTATGCCGGTATCATTGACACTGGCCACGCGAGCCAGGAGGAACCACATGCGATTTAACTTCACCCCGGAAGAGCAGGCATTCAGGCAGGAGGTCAAGGACTTCCTTGCTACGGAATGGACAGAGGACCACGACCTCGTACCCGGCAGCGCAGAGGCACATGCCGTGGAAATGGGCATGCGCAAGAAGCTCGCCGACAAAGGCTGGCTGGCACTCTCCTGGCCGGAAGAGTACGGCGGCTCTGACGCCTCCGTAATGCAGCAGGTCATCTTCACCGATGAATGGTCCTACGCCCACGCCCCCGGCCGCGACGGCGAGGGTATCGGCTATATCGGCCCGGCCATAATGGTGCACGGGACCGAGGAGCAGAAGAAAGAGCACATCGGCGGCATAGCGCGCGGTGAAGTTGTCTGGGCCCAGGGCTATTCGGAGCCCGAGTCGGGTTCCGACCTCGCTTCCGTCCAGACCCGCGCCGTCCTCGAAGGTGACGAGTGGGTCATCAACGGACAGAAGATCTGGACCTCCCAGGCCCACGTCGCCGACTGGATCCTCCTCCTGGCCCGCACCGACCCCAATGCCCCCAAGCACCGGGGCATTACCATGTTCCTCGCCGACATGAGGACTCCCGGTGTTTCCGTCAGACCCATTGTCGATATGACCGACGGCCACCACTTCAACGAGACTTTCTTCGACAACGTCCGCGTACCCAAGGGCAACGTCGTCGCCGAGGTCAACCGGGGCTGGTATGCCGGAATGACCCTGCTTGACTTCGAGCGTTCCGGCGTCGAGTACGCCGCCCTCGCCCGCCGGGCCATGGACGAGACCCGCAAATTCGCCAGCGAGACCAAATATAACGGCAAGAATCTCATCGACCTACCCATGGTCCGTAACACCATCTCCGAGATGGCCGTCAACGTTGAAGTCTCCTACATGATGTCCTACCAGATTGCTTACATCCAGAGCAAAGGAGAGGTACCGAACAAGGAAGCCTCCATGGGTAAGAGCTTCGGCTCGGAGGTCGAGCAGCGCATACTTCAAATGGCCATGCGCATCCTGGGCCTCTATGGTCAGCTCACCCCATCCTCCTCCCGCACCCCCCTGCAAGGCTGGGTCGAGACCAACTATCTGAAGAGTATCTCGGACACCATCCAGAGCGGAACTTCTGAGATTCAGCGCAACATCATCGCCACCAGGGGCTTGGGCCTGCCACGTCAGTAACCCCCACCCATAAGACCGCAATTGCCGCGCCGCTCCGTGAACACGGAGCGGCGTAGTAATTCATAGGAGAGAGACTCTTGAATATAGCCGACGTAATTGTGGTTGGGGCGGGTAACGCGGCCCTCTGCGCCGCCCTCTCCGCCCGGGAGCACGGGGCTCGGGTGCTGGCGCTGGAAAAGGCCCCCGAGCACCTGCGCGGCGGCAACTCCTACTTCACAGGTGGCGGATTCCGCTTCCCCTACGAAGGACTGGAGGACATCCGGGGCCTCATCCCCGAAATGGCCGACGAAGAGGCCAATTCCATCGAAATCGGCTCTTATCCCCAGTCTCAAATGTACGACGACATCATGCGCGTCACGGAGGGCCTCTCCGATGCCGACCTCATAGAGACTCTAGTCACCCGCGCTCAACCGACCGTCCAGTGGATGAGGGAGCAGGGGCTCCACTGGGTACTGATGTACGGCCGCCAGTCGTTCGAGGTCGGGGGGAAGCAGCACTTCTACGGCGGCCTGATCACGGAGGCGGTGGGGGGTGGGAAGGGCCTGGTAGACTCCCTGTTCGACGCCGCCCGGGCCCGAGGCATAGACATCATGTACAGGGCCAAGGTCACGGGCCTCATGACCGACGACACAGGACGCGTGACCGGAGTATCGGCACGCACTCCTGAAGGAAGCCGAGACTTCGAGGCAGGCGCCGTGGTTCTCGCCTGCGGCGGCTTCGAGTCCAACCCCGAGATGCGCACCCGCTACCTGGGCCCCGGGTGGGAGCTGGCCAAGGTGCGCGGCACGCGGTTCAACACGGGAGACGGCATCCGCATCGCCCTCGACGCAGGGGCCCAGTCCCACGGGCACTGGAGCTCCTGCCACGCCGTCGCCTGGGACCTCAACGCACCCACTTTCGGCGACCGCAACGTCGCCGACCTCTTCCAGAAGCACTCCTACCCCCTCGGCATCGTCGTCAACGCCGACGGCAAGCGCTTCCTGGACGAAGGCGCCGACTACCGGAACTACACCTATGCCAAGTACGGACGAGAGATATTGAAGCAGCCCCACCGCGCAGCTTTCCAGATCTTCGATGCCAAGGTCTCCGGCAAGCTAAGGGACGAGTATTACATCGCCCGTGCCACGAAAGCCGAGTCGGACACCATTCCGGGCCTCGCCGACGCCCTCGGCATCGACAAGCAGAAATTCATCGACACCGTACAGAGCTTCAATGCCGCCGTAACGGAAGGGGAGTTCAACCCCGCGATTCTCGACGGCAAGGGGACCACAGGAATCGAGCCGCCCAAGTCCAACTGGGCTCAGAGGCTCGATTCCCCCCCATACATCGGCTACGCCGTGACCTGCGGCATTACCTTCACCTTCGGAGGGCTCAAGATTGGCCCCGACTCCCGCGTCCTGGACACTGAGGACGCGCCCATACCGGGCCTATATGCTGCGGGGGAGTTGGTAGGCGGGCTCTTCTACTATAACTACGCCGGTGGGTCGGGGCTGATGGCTGGGTCGGTGTTCGGTCGGATCGCGGGGGTGGAGGCGGCTAAGGCTGCGGTCTCGGGCTAGGCTTCTGCTCTTACGTGCCCTTTGCCCCGGTGATGTCTCGCCTCTGGAACAGCCATAGGGCCGCGCCACCAAACAGGACAATGTAACCGAGCAACACCAGAAACGCTTGTGCCGTCCCCGGCAGATCGCCATCGCCGAGGCTAGTCACCAGGAAGATAAACTCCTGCTCTCCCGCTTGGCTAATCACAGCGTTAGCGCTAATGCCCAGGGTGAATCCCGCTACCGTGTCGAAACCGTCAACAAAAAACGCCAAGATTGGCACGGCTATCTGCTCCGCTATGTGGTAGCCCATGGTTATCGCCAGCCCAACGGTTGCGGAAGACGTGAAGACAGTCAGGGCCATGGCCAGCAACGCGTAGGGAATCAAGGCATAAGCCGCTTTGACAATTGTCAAAATAGCTTCCGACCACTCGCCAGATGATGCCAACTCGTCGCTGTTTTCCACAAGTCCGGTGGTGACCAGACTGCTAATCCCGATGAAAACAGCAGCGATTGCCAGGCCGCCAAGTCCCGCCAGAGTGGAGATCCCGAACTTTGATGCCAGGAGCTGCCACCGCCCCGGGCCCCGTGCCAAGGCCGTGCGCAGTGTCCCCCAACCGTACTCTGTCCCCATCATTGACGCCGATAGTGTCACAATCAGCACTATCGCCAATCCAAACATTGATTTGAGACCAAGGGACACGCTGCTCGGCAGGACGAATAAGTCGGCTTCCGCCCCTCCTTCGCTGCGATATGCCAGATAGCCAATCCAGACAAGCATCTGGGTAACCAGAATGAAGATAACCAGCAGCACCCAGGGGAACCACCGATGCCGCAGCTTGAACCACTCCCACCTCATCAGCGACAGAAGGTGCAGTATCAAGCCGAATCTCCGTTTGCGCCCCCGGTCACTTCCAGGAAGTATTGCTCCAGGCTCTTAGCCCTAGGCATCATCTCGGTGACGTACACGCCTGCCCCGCTCAGCGCCGCCGTCAACTCGCCCGACCTGTTGCTCGGGGCGGAGGCCACCAGGTATCCCTCTTCTTCCTCCACTTCACTGACCCAGTCCACCATCGAAAGCACCTCTTTGGCCTTGGCGTCATCCGTCGTCCTGAGTTGAACCTGCTCACCCGACTTCACCAGCTCCGACACATCACCCTGCGCGATGAGCTTGCCCCTGGAGAGGATCGCCACGCTGTCACAGACCATCTCGACTTCGTGGAGGAGATGGCTGGAGAGTAGTACGGTCCTGCCACCCGTCCCGAGCCTGCGGACCAGGTCCCGGATCTCGGCCATACCGGCCGGGTCCATGCCGTTAGTCGGTTCGTCAAGGATCAGTATCTCGGGGTCGCCGAGAAGGGCGTATGCGAGGCCCAGGCGCTGCTTCATGCCGAGGGAATAGTTCTGGAACTTGTCGTTGGCCCTCGTGCCGAGGCCCACGGTGTCCAGGAGCGAATCCAACTCGGCCCGGTTGCCCTTTCCCGTTATTCCCTGAAAATAGGCGAGGTTCCTTCGCCCCGACAGGTAGGGGTAAAAGGCAGGGGTCTCGACAATGGCGCCGATGCGGTGGAGGGCCTCAATGTGGGAGCCTCCCCCTCCAAACAGACTGAAGTTGCCGGAGGTCTGCCTCGTAAGGCCGAGAAGAATGCTGAGGGTTGTGGTCTTACCCGAGCCATTGGGCCCGAGCAGCCCGAATATCCGACCCCTGGGCACTTCCATCGATAACCCGTCCACGGCCACGAGTGAACCATATTTCTTGGTCAGGCCTTGGGTCTGGATTACGGAGTCGTTCATAGGCTGGACATTATCTGCGCCTGCGCAACAGGAAGTCCAGTATTTTCTTCAGGGGATTGCCGCCCTGCCGTATGCCCTGCAACCTCCGTTGGCTGCAACGGACACACGTGCAGGCCGAGGGATGTCTCCCCGCCATTTCCTGGTTTCTGAACTCCCGCTCTTTCACCGTAGTTTATCCGACGGCCGCGCTCTTGGTTGGCGCTGCATCGAGCACAAACCCCTCGTAGCCGTTCTCTGCAATCTCGTCGCACCTTTTGCGATATGTACCCATGCCGCCGGTGTAGGGCATGAAGACTCGGGGCTTGCCCGGTATGTTTGCGCCGAGGTACCAAGAGTTGGCTTGCATATATAGGGTCTTGTTGGCTTCTTCCTGGACGTGGGCATCCCAGTTCTTTTCGGCCTGTGGATCGGCTTCAGCGGTTTCGAGACCGTAATTACGCATCCAGTCTATGAAGTCGGCT
The DNA here is from genome assembly GCA_965222055.1 of Dehalococcoidia bacterium. Taxonomy (GTDB): domain Bacteria; phylum Chloroflexota; class Dehalococcoidia; order Plut-88900; family Plut-88900; genus Plut-88900. The sequence goes on along the minus strand of CBDCTF010000007.1, from coordinate 467,581 downwards.
ACCCACTCTATATGCTGCTCGATGGCGACGGGCATATTGGTCAATACGGAGGGGCTACCGGGGCCCGTGATCATGAACATGTTGGGGAATCCCGACACCTGGAGGCCCAGGTAGGTCTTCGGGCCCTCGGCCCATTTCTCACGCAGTGTCAGTCCGTCCCGACCTCGGATTTCTATCTTCATGAAAGTCCCGGTCATGGCGTCGAATCCCGTGGCGAAGACTATCGCGTCAAACTCGAAGTCTTTCTCGGAGGTCCTTATCCCCTTGGCGTTGATTTCCTGGATAGGCGTCTGGCGCAGGTCTACCAGGTCGATGTTCTCACGGTTGTAGGTCTCGAAGTAGTTGGTGTCGATAAGAGCTCTTTTGGAGCCGAAAGGGTGGTCTAACGGCAGCAGCTTTTGGCAGGTCTCCGGGTCCTTGACCATCTCCCGAATCTTGGAGCGTATGAACTCGGAGGCGGTGTCGTTGGCCTCCTTGTCGATCATGATGTCTTCGAAGGAGCCATAGATGAAGTCGTTCCCGCCGACACTCCAGGCCTGCTCGAACACCTTCCTGCGCTCCTCCTCCGTAACGTCAAACGCCGACCGGGCCACGGGGGTTTGAGGTGTGCCGCCGTGGGTCCATTTCGCTTTTTCGATGATCTCGTCGTAATTCGGCTTGACCTCTTCCTCAATGAACCTCTTGTCTATGCTACCGTGCCTTGCCGGTACAGTGTACTGGGGTGTGCGCTGGAACACCGTGACATGCCCGGCCTGTTTGGCTATCACGGGTATCGACTGCACACCGCTCGACCCCGTACCTACGACCGCCACCCGCTTCCCGGAGAGGTCCACGGGGTGGTGAGGCCAATTGCCGGTGTGGTACCAGTCCCCTTCGAAGGAGTTCAGTCCTTTTATCTTGGGGATGTTGCCCGTGGATATACACCCGATGCCCGTGATCAGATGCCGGGCCGTGACTCGGTCTCCCTGGTCAGTCTCTATCTCCCAGAGGTTTCTGTCCTCAAGGAAAGTGGCGGAGGTGACCTTGGTGTCGAACTGGATGTTGGGCCGCAGGTCGAACCGGTCGGCGACATGATTGAGGTAGGTCAGAATCTCGGGTTGCTCGGGGTATTTGCCGCTCCACTCCCATTCCTGGAGCAGCTCTTTGGAGAAGGTGAAGCAGTAAGTGTAGCTCTCGGAGTCGCATCGGGCGCCGGGATACCGGTTCCAATACCAGGTCCCACCCACCCCGGTCCCCGCTTCGTAGACCTGGACGGACATTCCCATGTCGTCCCTGAGCCGCCACAGCATCCCCAACCCCGAAAACCCCGCCCCTATCACTACCGCATCGAAATCGCCGCCATCCTTCAAGCTAGCCATATAACTCCCCCTGCAACTCTATGACTTCAGCCTCGCCCTCTTATCGCTCCTACAGAACTTGGGCTATTGTACCAGTTATGGATTTTGGCGGGGATTAGGCGCTTAGTCTCGAAAAGAAGAAGCTGTTCATGGCTTGGACGGGCTAGGAAACTACAACCAACGTGTTATCACCACCTTCTTCTCCATGAAGAAGTTGATATCCCCCAGCCCCAAGCACGAATCCATCATACCCGTTCTCCGCAATTTCATCGCACCGCTTACGATATGTACCCACTCCACCCGCGTAGGGCATGAAGACCCGGGGCTTGCCGGGGATGTTAGCGCCCAGGTACCAGGAGTTGGCATACACAAAGAGGGTATTGTTGGCGACCTCGTTGACGTGCGCGCCCCACTCTTCCTCGGCACGGGGGTCGGCCTCCGCGGTTTCCAGGTTGTGCTCCCGCATCCAGCCAATGAAGTCTCCAACCCACTCTATATGTTGCTCGATGCATACCGGCATGTTGCAAAGCACGGATGGGCTCCCGGGGCCCGTGATCATGAACATGTTGGGGAATCCCGAAACCTGCAGGCCGAGGTAGGTCTTCGGGCCCTCGGCCCATTTCTCCCGCAGCGTCATCCCGTCCCGGCCCCGGATGTCGATTTTCATGAAGGTGCCGGTCATGGCGTCGAATCCCGTGGCGAAGACGATGACGTCGAACTCGAAGTCCTCCTCCGACGTCCTTATCCCCTTGGCGGTGATCTCCTGGATCGGTGTCTGGCGCAGGTCTACGAGATAGACGTTCTCCCGGTTGTAGGTCTCGAAATAGTTGGTATCCATAAGAGCCCGCTTTGATCCGTAAGGGTGGTCCAATGGCAGGAGTTTCTGGGAGGTCTCGGGGTCCTTGACCGTCTCCCGAATCTTGGAGCGTATGAACTCGGCGACAGTGTCGTTGGCCTCCTTGTTACCCAAAATATCGTCAAAGGAGCCATAGATGAAGTCGTTTCCGCCCACTGCCCAAAACTTCTCGTATACCCTATTGCGCTCCTCCTCGGTAAGGGCCAACGCAGATCCGGCCTCGGGAGCGACAGGTGCGCCTCCGCGGGTCCACTTTTCCCTCTCTACGATGGCGTCGTATTTGGGTTTCACTTCCTCCTCGATGAACTTCCTGTCTATGCTGCCGTGCCGGGCGGGGACGGTGTACTGGGGTGTGCGCTGGAACACCGTGAGATGCCCGGCCTGCTCGGCGATAACGGGTATCGACTGTACGCCGCTCGACCCCGTACCTATGACCGCCACCCGCTTCCCGGAGAAGTCCACGGGGTGGTGCGGCCAATTTCCGGTGTGATACCAGTCCCCTTCGAAGGAGTCCAGACCTTTGATCTTGGGTATGTTACCCGTGGATATGCAACCGATGCCCGTTATCAGATGCCGGGCCGTTACCCGGTCCCCCTGGTCCGTCTTGATCTCCCAGAGGTTTCTGTCTTCAAGGAAAGTGGCGGAGGCGACCTTGGTGTCGAACTGGATGTTGGGCCGCAGGTCGAACCTGTCGGCGACATGGTTGAGGTAGGTCAGAATCTCGGGCTGCTCGGGGTATCTGCCACTCCAGCTCCATTCCTGGAGAAGCTCTTTGGAGAATGTGAAGCAGTATGTGTAGCTCTCGGAGTCGCAGCGGGCGCCGGGATACCGGTTCCAATACCACGTTCCCCCCACCCCGCTGCCCGCCTCATAGACCTGGACGGACATCCCCATGTCGTCCCTCAGCCGCCTCAGCATCCCCATCCCGGAGAACCCCGCCCCGATCACAACCGCATCGAAATCGCCGCCATTCTTCAAGCTGGCCATATAGCTCCCCCTGCAACTCTCCGACTTCAAACTTACCCTCTTCTCGCTCCTACAGAACTTGGGCTATTGTACCAGTTGGGGATTTCGGCGGGGATTAGCGTGTGTGCTAACATGAGGCAGGTTGCGGTGCCCGGTGTTCGAGCTAAGCGGTACGTTCACCCGTGCAACATGGTCACAGATGAAGAAGAAAGGGGTCCTGGAGTAAGGGGGGTGCTACCTGTTTATTGAAGATACACCGGCAACCGATCCTATCCTTATAATGAATTACAGACTTTAGTGCTACTGCCATGCTAACATATATGAGTGACGCACCGAGAATTTGTGAAGAAGGCCAGGCGATACGCACGAAAGAATCGGTTGGATTTCATTCTTGATCCTCAAAGTGGTAAGGGGAGTCACGCAAAGCTGACCGTTGGAATGCGATTTACTTTCGTAAAATATGGGAGGATTCGCAGAGGCACAATGGCCAGTATGCTGAAGCAACTTGGTATTGACCGTAGGGAGTTCTGAACAATGAGATATGTATATCCCTGCAACATTGAGTTTGATGAGGAGGAGCTAAGGGAGTCGGGCATAGAGGCGTACTGCGTTACATTCCCCGACTTGCCTGAAGCTATTTCCGGGGGTGATTCATGGGAGGAAGCAGTGGCAATGGCAGAAGACGTTCTCGGGCTCTGCCTTTCTCACTATTGCACGCACGAGGGTTACATCCCCACCCCCAGCCCCCCCACCGAGGGCCAAGTCCTCATCCCCGTACCCCCTTTAGTCGCCGCCAAACTCACTATCAATTCCGCCATGCGAGAAAAGGGGATCACCAAACAGGCCCTGGGCCAAAAGCTCGGCATTGGAGAAAACGCTGTCCGGAAGCTTCTCGACCCCAACTCCCGCACCCACTTCACCCAGGTCGAAAAGGCCCTCCGAGCCGTGGGTCGCTCTCTTATCGTCGAGGATGCACCTATAACCGAACCCGCCCGCATCCCTGTCGCAGGCTAGCTTATCGCAACAAAAAAACGGCGGGCTGCGCGTGGCGCAGCCCGCCGTTTATTCTTTTACTATCTGAGTGTCTTAGGGCTAATCCACTAAAACCACCTCGTTATCACCACCTTCTTCTCGGTGAAGAAATCTACGGCGTCCCGACCCTGCCCATGCAAGTCTCCGAAGAACGACTCTTTCATCCCGCTGAACGGGAAGAAGGCCATCGGCGCGGCGACTCCCACGTTGATCCCGACATTCCCCACCCGCACCCGGTGCTTGAAGTCCCTGGCCGAGCGCCCGCTGGACGTGAAGATGCTCGCTGCGTTCCCGTAGCGGTTCGCCTCTATGATGTCCATCGCCTGCTCAAGGTCGTCAACCTGCACTATTGAGGCCACGGGCCCGAAGATCTCTTCCTGGGCTATCGTCATCTCCGGATCCACCTCATCAAAGATGGTCGGGCCGACGAAGGACCCTTCCGGGAACCCCTCCACGGACACGCTACGACCATCCAATATCAGCTTTGCCCCTTCCTTCACTCCCTGGTCAATATATCCGATCACCTTCTCCCGGTGTTTCGATGAGATAACCGGCCCCATGTCAGACGACTCGTCCAGCGGGTTCCCCACCTTTATAGCCTTCGCCGCTTCCAGCAGTTTGCCTTTGATCGGTTCATAGGCCTCGCCCACCGTCAGCACGACCGACCCCGCGAGACACCGCTGCCCCGCGCCGCCGTACAACGACCCGATCATGTTGTCTATCGTCTTGTCCATGTCGGCGTCGGGCATTGCTACCATGAAGTTTTTAGCTCCGCCCTGACACTGAGCCCTCTTCCCGTTCGCCGTTGCCTTCCCGTACACGTACTTCGCAATCGCCGTCGACCCAACGAACGAAATAGCCCTCACGTCGGGGTTGTCCAGCAGGGCATCCACGGCTTCCTTCGCCCCGTTCACCAGGTTGATCACCCCATTCGGGAACCCGGCTCGGTCCATCAGCCCGATGCAGAACGACATGCTGAGCGGCACCTGCTCCGACGGCTTCAGCACGTAGGTGTTGCCGCAGGCGATGGCGTAGGGCATGAACCAGTGCGACACCATGGCCGGGAAGTTGAACGGCACGATACCCGCGCACACCCCAAGCGGCTGCCTCACGCAATCCTCGTCGATGTTGCGCGCTATGTCCTCCAGGTTGTAGCCCATCATCAGAGAGCTGATCCCTGAGGGCACCTCGACGTTCTGGATGGCACGCCGGACCTCGCCCCGGGCGTCGCCTATCGACTTCCCGTTCTCGTGGCTCACGATGCGCGAGAGCTCTTCCCGGTTCTCTTCCAACAGGTTCTTGTAGTTCCAAAGCAGCTGCACCCGGTCCGGGGGCGGAGTATCCCGCCACGACTTGAACGCCGACTGTGCAGCTGCGACCGCCGCATTCACTTCGGCCGCCGTCGAAAGGGGGACTTCCGCGATCGCCCGGCCGCTGGCCGGCTCCTGGACGTCCAGCCAGTTGTCTGTCGATGAGTCGAGCCACTCTCCATTGATATAGTTCTGCACCCGGCCGTAGTACTGCTTGACTTCCAGCAAAGTGGATCGAGTCTCAGCCATAATCTTTCCTCCCCGAAGATGAACGAATGCGCCGTGGGACGTTCGGAATGTTAACGGGGGGTCGGGAGGGGGTCAAGCGGACACAAACACCAAGGGCGGTGTCGCAAAGTCTCCCAGAGGCCCCCCTACCCGAACAACCCCGGAGTTGCCTTCTCTATCAGCCCGGTTATCGACTGCGGGTAAATGCCGATCAGGAAGATTACGCCGACCAGCGTGAGCAGCGCTCCTCCGGCTATCTTCGGCATGGTCAAGGATTTCGAGCCCACCGGTGCGGGTTTGATGTACATCTGCCTGATTACCATCAGGTAGTAGTAAACAGATATCAGGCTGTTCGCCACGGCGATGGCCACCAGCCACAACAACTCCTCCTTCGCCGCCGCTGTGAATATGTAGAACTTGATGGTGAAACCCGCGAAGAAGGGCAACCCGGCCAGCGAGAACAGGCTTACGGTCAAAGCCAGCGCCAGCACCGGCGACCGCTTGGCCAGCCCCGCGTACTCCTCAATCTTCTCACTGCCCGTCAGGTTGAAATAGATGATCACGCAGCTGAAGGCTGCGAAGGTCGTGGCTGCATACCCGACCAGGTACAGCACCATTGCAGTCGACGCCATCTCCGAAAGCGCCGCGATCCCCACCAGCAGGAATCCCGCGTGCCCGATGCTCGAATAGGCCAGCAGACGTTTTATGTTGCTCTGCGAAATCGCTATGACGTTCCCCACGGTCATAGTCAGAGCCGCGATTACCGCAACTATCGGCTTCCAATCGTCGATAACCGGCTGAAACCCGACCGCAAACAAGCGCAACAGCAAAGCGAAGCTCGCCGCCTTGGAAGCGACCGCAAGGTAGGCCGTCACGGGCACCGGGGCCCCTTCATACACGTCGGGCGCCCACATGTGGAAGGGCACCGCCACGACCTTGAACCCGAACCCGGCAATGAGAAGAGTCAGACCTGCAAGGAACGCCAGCTGAATCTGTTCTCCCGAACGCAGCACCTCTCCCATCCCCTCGAAGGTGGTTGTGCCCAGGGAGCCGTAGATCAGGCTCATGCCGTACAGCAGCACCGCCGAGGAAAACGCCCCAATCAGGATGTACTTGACTCCGGCCTCGTTGGAGCGGGCTTCACGCTTGGCGTAAGCCGCCATCACGTAGAGGCAGAAGCTCAGGAGCTCCAGGGATATGTAGGCCGTCAAAAGCTCGTTGGCTGATACCATCATCATCATTCCCAGCACCGACAACATGATTAGGCTGTAGAACTCCCCCGGGTTCTCCAGATGCTTATTTACGAAGTCCCTGGAAGCGAGCGCCATCACCGCCCCGACTATCGGCAGGAACACCTTGAAGAAAATCGCATAGTTGTCGACGACATAGATGCCTGCGTAAAGCTCACCTTCATTTCCGAGCAGCGTGAACGCCGACCCCATGACTGCCAGCAGTCCCACAACGGCCAGGAAGGGCAGTACACCTTTCTTGTTTGCGGGAATGAACAGGTCCACCCCGAATAGTACAAAGGCCAGCCCGACAAGCAGGAACTCGGGGACCAGAAGTGCGAAGTCGATGTTCATGCCGCTGCAATCCTAGCCAGGATAGGCCCGACACCCTCGTCGATCATGCGCGTGAAGGGCTGCGGATATACCCCGCCGAAAATCAGCACAGCCACCAGGGCCAGCATTGAGACCTTCTCCAGGTTCGAGGCGTCGGGCAGCTTCTCCCATCGCTTGTCCAGCGGCCCGAAGAAGACCTTGGCCAGCAGCCTCAGTATGTACACCGCGGTAATCGCCGCGCCGATGATGCCGAGCACCGCCAATGCAGGATACGTATTGAACAATCCCACGAAGACCAGGAACTCGGCGATGAACCCGCTCAGTCCGGGCAGTCCCAGCGACGTCAGCCCTGCCACTGCAAAGAACGCTGCAGTCACCCCCATGCGCTTGGAGAGTCCCTGGAGTACCGAGATGTCCCGGGTGTGGGTCCGGTCGTATACCACACCGACCAGGGCGAAGAAGAGGGCCGTCATTATCCCGTGGGAGAACATTTGGTAGACAGCGCCGGTCAAGCCCTTCGGGTCCAGGGTGGCGATGCCCATCAGCACGTAGCCCATATGGCTCACGCTGGAATAGCCGATGATGAACTTCATGTCCTTCTGCGCCAGCGCCGACATTGCGCCATACACCACATTCACCGTCGCAAGCCCGACCAATACCAGATGCCAGTCCTCGGCCCCCTGGGGCAACAGGTCCAGCCCAACACGGATTATTCCGAACGCGCCCAGCTTCATCAGTACCCCGGCGTGAAGCATGCTCACCGAGGTCGGGGCAGCAGCGTGGCCGTCCGGGGACCATGTGTGGAAGGGCCACAGGCCGGCCAGCACCCCGAACCCGAACATCAAGAGCGGGAACACCACTCTCTGGAACGTTGAATCGAAACCGGCCTGCTCCAGTTCCAGCAGGTTGAATGTTCCGATACCCGCCTCCACGTAAATCGCTATCAGCCCGACCCACACCAGCACGCTGCTCGCTACCAGATAAAGGACCAGCTTCAGCGCGCCGTACTCCTTGCGCGTGCTCCCCCAAACCCCGATAAGCAGGTACATGGGCACGACGGCCAGTTCGTAGAAGAAGAACAGGAAGAAGAGATCAAGGGACAGGAAGACTCCGTACACCCCACATACGAGGACCATCAACAGCGCAAAGAAGTCCTTGGCTCGAGGCGCGGTATTCCACGCCATAAACACCGCCGTCACCATCACGATGCCCGTGAGCAGCACCATCGGCGTGGCGATACCGTCGACGGCTAGGTGGAAGGTCACCCCGAGCCCCGGCAGCCAGTGGTACTTCTCAGTCATGAACTGGTAGCCACCCACGTCGTTGTCGTAAGCAACGAAGACGTAGATGGAAAGGGCAAGGGTCACGGCGGCTATCGCCGCCATAGACCATTTCATCAGCTCGCGCTTGTCCTCGGGCAGAAGGATCGCGATCACTCCACCCGCAGCGGGGAGGAAGAGGAGCGCTATGAGTACGTTGCCGTCCAGGTCTGTCTCCTTAGGCCGCCAGGGTGATGGCTACCACGAATATCAATGTGCCCACCGTGATCCCAAGAACGTAGTTCGAGACCTGTCCGGTCTGGTGACGGCGCAATATCCGGCTCATCTTCGCCGTGAACAGTCCCGTCCCATCAACGCCCGCGTCGTTCACCACGTGCCGGTCGAACCACGCCGTTGCACCGCCTATTCCGAGCGCCACCCTATCGATTGTCCACTGGTAGGCGTCGTCCAGGTAGTACTTGTTTGCCGCTAACTTGCGAACGGGCGCCAGCCCGCGGTCCACAACCTTCGGCAGCGACATCCCCTGCCGGTAGAGCGCCAGCCCCAAAACTATGCCCACCAAGGCCACCACCGAAGAGACCGCCGCCAAAACGATGTGCTCGTGGAAGCTGTCGGCCTTGTCCAGCACGAAGCTCCCGAATCCCGTCGCCTCTCCGGGCAAGCCCAGAACATTGTCCAGCCAGTCGGGGGCGGTGAAGCCGAATACAAGGGTCAGGATGCCAAGCAAGGCTATTGGGCCGGTCATCACGAACGGCGCTTCGTGCGCTTTCTTGTTCTCGGGTTTCAGCTTGCCGAAGAAGACCAGCCAGCAGAGTCTGGTCATGTACAGGGCGCTGAGGAAGAACGCTCCGATGGTTATGACAAGGGTAGCGGGGTTTCCGTCCTTCCATACGCTCTGCAGGATCTCGTCCTTGCTCCAGAAGCCGCTCAGAGGCGGGATGCCGGACAGGGCCAGGGCGGCGATAACAAATACAACGCTCGTCACCGGCATCCTGGACCTCAGTCCTCCCAACCGACGGATGTCCACGTCCGAATGCTCCCCGACCGCATGGAGCACGTTCCCCGCACCCAGGAACAGGAGCGCCTTGAACAGCGCGTGGGTTGCCAGGTGGAACATCGCTGCGGCCAGGGCGCCGTGGCCCAGGGCGAGCATCATGAACCCGATCTGGCTAACCGTCGAGTAGGCCAGGACCCGTTTCAGGTCCGTCGACGACAGGGCCATTGTGGCCCCCATCACCGCCGTTATAAGCCCGATGGCGATGACCAATTCGCTCACTGCGGGCGCAGCCTCGAACAGGGGCAGCATCCTCGCTACCAGGTAGACCCCTGCCACTACCATCGTAGCGGCGTGGATCAGGGCGCTCACGGGAGTCGGGCCTTCCATGGCGTCGGGGAGCCACACGTGGAGCGGGAACTGCGCCGACTTCCCCATAGCGCCCAGGAAGATGAGAATTGCGCTCAGGGTCATAATGCCGCTGCTCAGCTCCCCTGCCTCGACCGCCTCCAGAATGGTCGGGATATGGAAAGTGCCCAACTTGTTGTACAGGAGCAAGATCCCCACCAGCAGCCCTACGTCCCCGATGCGCGTCGTGATGAACGCCTTCTTCGCTGCCTCCGCCGCCGACCTCCGCTCGTACCAGAAACCTATCAGCAGGTATGAGCATATGCCGACCAGTTCCCAGCCCACGTACAGCGCCAGAAGGTTGTTCGAAAGGACAAGGCCCAGCATCGAGGCCGCAAAGAGGGAGTGGACGGCGAAATACCAAGCGAGTCTCGACTCCCCGCGCATGTAGCCAAGGGAATATATCTGCACCAGCAGGGAGACAAAGGTGATTACTCCCATCATCACCATAGCTACGGGGTCGATCGTCATACCAAGGTCGAACACCCCACCCCCCGCCTCGAACCACGTAGCCGAGAATTCGCGCGCCGCGCCATTCAGCAGGTCCTTGAGAAGGAACCAGAACAGCACGAACCCGAAGCCTATGGCTCCGATGGCAATGTACGGGCCCTTCCACGGGAGATACCGCCCGAAAAGGGCCAACGCCGTGAACGCGCCCACGCAGGCCGCGGGAGCCAGCCATGCCCACTGCAGCCCAATTGCTTCGGTTCCGTTCATGAAGCCGGGGTCACCATTTCATCCGGTTAAGTTCGTCCACGTTCACCGAGGACCGGTTCCTGTACAACCTGAGCACTATGCCCAAGGCCAGCCCGACCTCCGCGGCGGCTATGGTTATAACGAAGATTGCGAATATGAAGCCAAGGTGTTTTTCAGTCTCGCTCCTCGGTACCAGGTACGTCGAAAAGGCAATAAGGTTAATGTTAACGGCCTGGAGCATAAGCTCGATGGACATGAGGATTAGGACGGCGTTCCTGCGCACCAGGACCCCGTATGCGCCCACGGCGAAGAGAGCGGCGCCAAGGATGAGATAGTATTCAATCTCTATCAAAGACTAGGCTCCTACTCCTCGGGCCCCGGGCGCGAGATCACTATCGCCCCTATCAGGGCCACCAGCAGCACTAAAGACGCGATTTCGAAAGGTATGGCCCACTGCTGGAAGAGCACCTCCGAAATTGCAGTGAATCCCGGACGCTGAGGGTCCTCCACGGGGCCCGGCCAGTCCGACATCAGGAATATCACCGTCAGCGCTGCGAATACCGCTCCGGTAGCCAGAAAGGCCAATACCCTCTGGTTATTGTCCAGCCTAAGCGCCGTCTCCCGTGCCCGAGTCAGCATTAGGGCGAACAGCAGCAATATCGTGATTGCACCGCCGTAGATCAGGACCTGGACTATGGCCAGGAACTCGGCGAGCAGAAGGATAAACAGTCCCGCCACCGCCATCAGGGATAGAATAAGAAACAGGGCCGCATGGACCACGTTACGTGCCGCAACCGTGCCCACAGCCCCGATCATGGTCATCGCGGCCAGGATGAAGAAGAAGACCAGTACAGTGGTCACTACTCTTCTTCGCCCTCCCCTGCCGGCACGGCCTCCGGGTACGCCGGGCCGTGCTTTTCTTCATAGTCCTGCCCCAGGGCGTGGAGGGCGTCCAGGTCGGCCCAAAGACCCCTGCGGCCATATTGTCCTATCTCGTGCTCCTGGGTCATCACTATCGCATCGAAATTGCACACCTCCACGCAGATACCGCAGACGATGCACCGGGACAGGTCCAGCTTGAAATCCTCGACCATCTTCTTACGCTTGCTGGTGCCCGCTTCGTAGTTCTCATTCGGCTTCATAGTCACGTACATGCAGTCAGTCGGGCAGTATCGGGCGCAGACCTGGCACCCGACACACTTGGACTCCCCAATCACGTCGTCCCACAGCAGCCCCGGAAAGCCCATGAACCTGTCCGACACCGGCAGATGCTCCTTCGGGTACTGCACCGTTACCGGCGACCTGAGCATAGTCTTTATTGTCGTGGCGAGACCCTTGATTACGCCTATCATGCGGCCAGTTTCTCCTTACGGACTCTCAAGGCCTCTTCGAACTTCGCCGTCCGTGATTTCTGCCGAATCCTGATCACCACCCCGCTCGCTGCCAGCAGCGCCATAGACATCAGGAACATCGACCACGAGGGCCACCCGTAGAATGCGTATATGCCCGTCACCAGGATGTTGGCAAAGGTCAGGGGAATCAGGAACTGCCAGCATATGGTCATGAGCTGGTCTATGCGGAAGCGGGGCAGTGTTGCCCGCAGCCAGAATATCGCCATGATTATCGCAGTAGTCTTGATTGCGAACCAGATCACACCCGGGAGCAGGGGCCCGCTCCAGCCTCCCAGGAACAGCACCGTGGCCAGCGCCCCGATGGCAAAGGTGTTGGCATACTCGGCGAGGAAAAATATGGACCAGTGCATGCCGCTGTACTCAACATAGGGGCCACCCACGATCTCCGACTCCGCAGTCGCTATGTCGAAGGGCGTGCGTCCTAACTCAGCCAGTCCCGCCACCAGAAAGACGACCAGGCCCAGGGGCTGCAGGTAAACATAGGGATAGCTTCCCTGGCCCTGGACTATCTCAGTCATGTCCAGGGTCCCGGCGAGCATCACTACCGCAAGTATCACCAGGATTATCGGCAGCTCATAACTGATGAGCTGCGCCGCGGCTCGGGCCCCGCCAATTAGGGCGTATTTGTTGTTGGACCCCCAGCTCGCCATAATGATCCCGACAATCGACACCACGGTCACCGCGATGATGTATAAGATTCCGTACTCCAGGTTCCTGACGACGAGGTCCTCGGTGAAGGGTATAGTGACCCACAATATGAACGCTGGTACAAAGACGATAATCGGCGCAATCCAGAAGGCTGACCTGTCCCGAACGGAGGGCGTTATATCCTCCTTCAGGAGCAGCTTCAGGGCGTCGGCGATCGGCTGGAAAATGCCGTGAAAGCCGGTCCGCATCGGGCCCATCCTCATCTGGAACCGACCCAGGACCTTGCGCTCGAGGTACGTGAGCAACAACACCACCACCGTGATCAGCCCGATGATAGCGAGCACCTTCAGGACAGTGAAGAGCACGTCCAGCCAGCTCAACGGTCGACGTCTCCCAGCACTATGTCTATCGAGCCCAGTATCACCACCGAGTCCGCCAAGTAGGACCCTATGAGCATGTGTCTCAGCGCAACCAGGTTGCAGAATGACGGCGTCCTCATCTTTATCCTGTGGGGCTTGTCCTTGCCCTCGCTCACCAGGTAAACGCCCATCTCACCCCGCGGATTCTCGGTTCTCACGTACACGTCGCCCTTGGGAGGGCGGAGGGTGCGGGGCGTCTTGGCCATTGTCGGGCCCTGGGGCATTTGCGCCACGGCCTGCTTCACTATCTTTATCGACTCCCACATCTCCTCCATCCGAACCATGTAGCGATCGAAGCAGTCACCGCTGGCTCCGATGGGTACATTGAAGTCGAATCTCGGGTAAAGGAGGTAGGGGTCGTCTTTACGCAGGTCGTAGGCCAGTCCCGAGGCCCGCAAGTTGGGGCCCGTCACCCCGAAGTTGACAGCCGTCTCCGCGTCGATGACGCCGACTCCAATGGTGCGCTCCAAGAACAACTCGTTCTTGGAGAGCAGGTCTTCGCACTCGGTGATGCCCTTTTCGAGCACCGGGAGAAGGGCGTCGAGTCTCTGGTTGAAGTCGTCCGGCAGGTCCCGATAGACACCCCCAACGCGGAAGTAGCCGTGCATCATCCGGGCGCCGCTCACCGACTCGAAGAGGGCCTGCATCTGCTCCCTCTCCCGGAACCCGTACAGGAACGGGGTGATTGCTCCGCAGTCTGCGCCGAATGCGCCGTAGAAGAGCAGGTGGCTCGCTATCCGGTTCAGCTCGCACATTATCAGACGGATGTACTGGGCCCGCTCCGGGACCTCGAGGCCCATCAGCTTCTCAACTGCCATCACATAGGGGAGTTCGTTGTTGAAGGAAGATACGTAGTCGAGCCTGTCGAAGAGGTCGATGATCTGGCGGTAGTCCTCCGCCTCGCACAGCTTCTCCGACCCCCGGTGCAGATACCCGATGTGCGGCACGACGTCGACTATGTTCTCGCCGTCCACGGTCAGCACCATGCGGAACACACCATGAGTGCTGGGGTGCTGAGGCCCCATGTTCAGCATCATGTCGACAGTGTCGAGCGGCTGATCGATGGTCACTGGGGCACCTCTATGTCGTCCGGTATCTGTATCTCGGCGAATGGGTACTCCTTGCGGCCAGGGAACCCTTCGAACCCCTCCCAAAGCAGCAGGGGCCGGGGGTCGGGGTGTCCCGTGTACACTACCCCGAACAGCTCCGCTCCCTCTCTTTCGAACCATTCCGCGCCCGCCCATACCAGCGACACGGAGGCGAAGACCGGATTGTCCCTGGGAGCGCTGGCCTTGAACACGGCCCCATGCCCGAGGCTTGTCGAGTAGAGATGGTAGACGGTCTGAAACACGTCGTTGTATTCGACTACGGAGAGGCAGCTCAGGAAGTCGAGCCGAAGCCTCGGGTCTTCCTTGGCCATTCGGCAGATGTCCGCGGCCTGTACCGGCTCTATCGACATCTCCACCTGGTTAAGGTTCAGGGTAGGTTCCCTGTCGGAGAAGACCTCTTTCAGAATATCGAGAGTTGCCAGGGCTTTGGGGTCCGGCTCGGGGGGCGGGGGGCCCTTTTTCCCCTTCGGCGGCATACCTAAGTCCCGACCTCGCCGCGCTCGCGCATGATCTTATCCTGCAGCTTCAGGATGCCGTCCATCAGCGCCTCGGGGCGGGGGGGGCAGCCGGGCACATACACGTCAACGGGGATAATTTTGTCCACGCCCATCACCACCGAGTAGGACTTCTGGTACGGTCCCCCAGCGCTGGCGCAGCTGCCCATTGCAATCACCCACTTCGGCGATGGCATCTGCTCATAGAGAAGCTTGATGGGCTCCTCCATCTTCTTAACCACCGTCCCCGCCACGATCATCAGGTCCGACTGCCGGGGCGAGGGCCACGGCACTATCCCGAACCTGTCCAGGTCATGGTGCGACATGAACGTGCTTATCATCTCGATGGCACAGCACGCGAGCCCGAACTGCAACGGCCACAGGGAAGATTTGCGCGCCATGGCGAAAATCTGGTCGGCCTTGGCAGTGATGATGCCCGGGGCTGCGCTCTTGAACAGGCTCTTCCCCGGCCAGTTGCGCCGGTCGCCCGGGTTTAGTTCCAACGGAGCATCCCTTTGCGCCAGCTGTACAGCAGACCGAAGAGCAGGATGGCGATGAACATCATCATCTCGTAGAAGATGACGGGGCCGTTGCTCTTGAATATCACCGCCCAAGGAAACAGGAAGGCTGCTTCGACGTCGAAGATGAGGAAGAGGATGGCGAAGATGTAGTAGCGGATGTGGATCTGGGACCAGAATCGGCCCACGGGAGGGATGCCGCACTCGTAGGGGATGTCTTTAGCCGCGGACTTGCTCTTCGGAGCGAGTAACATTGATCCAAGGAACGCGAACAACACCATCAGGGTGCCCGCAATGACGGCGATAAGAACGGCGGTGTATTCGAGTGAGTACTGTTCCGGCACGTGCCTTATTCGTTATCTAGGGCCCGGGCCTGGGCCCTGAGCAAGTCCCTTTTAGTCGCGCTTACAGCCCTTCATAACAATGCCAAAATCGGAGGTGCTTTCCCGTCCGGCGGCCAAGCGAGATCGGAGTAGCAATATACCAATCCCGCACCCTTAACGTCAAGAAAAACGGCTATATAGATGAGTGGTTGGCTAAGCCAACCACTCATTCGTGTTCATTCTCAAAGTGGCGGGGGAGTATCGGGTACGTTCACCCTCCCAAGGCCCGTAAGAACAGCCCGATACTGTACGTCCCCACAAACACCGGCACCATCCCGAGACTCGGGCGGATGTTCCTCTCCATCTTCTCGAGGTACAGACGCACTATCGCCGCCAGCAAGATTATCGTGGCCAGGAACGCAACCAACGTAGTCACCCCGATGACCACGCCGACTATCAGCCCGCCCAGCGCCCACGCCAACAACTCCGTGTCGGAGCGCCTCAGCGGACCGAATATACCCTTCTGAGCGTCGGGTTTCACGCTCCGGGCCTGCCTCTTTCTGGACTTTCTTCTAGGACTCAGATTAGCCTTCTATTCTCCAGAGTGTCCTGGCTATCAGATATATGGATCATGGTTTTGGGCAGCAGCGGCACTACCCTTTCCCAGATCTCTGAGGATACGGTATCCGGGGCCCGGCTGGCATCCACGACGAGCCATCTTTCCGGGTCTCGCCGGGCCTGCTTCAAATACCCTTCCCGGACCCTCTTGTGAAACGTGATATTCTCATCCTCGAACTTTCGGCCCTCTTTGTCCACCCGGCCCGCGTTCTCTTCCATCGAAAGCTCAGGCGCTAGGGCGGCGATCCGCTTCAAGGCCTCCTCAGGCTCCATGTCCAGCAGTATCGTCAGGTCGGGCATGACATCTTTGGTAGCGATCAGGTTGACAGCCTGGATCTGCTTTTGTGTCGGCCCACCTTTCCGGCCCTCGTACCCGTAGCCCTGGTAAGCGATTGTGGAGTGCACGTAACGGTCCGCTATAACTATAGAGCCCCGTTCCAACTCAGGCCCGATGTGCCTGGTTACCAGTTCCGCCCTCGCCGCCGAGAACAGGAGAAGCTCCGCTATGGGTGTCGGAGGGGTCTGGCCCTTGAGCAGCGGCCTGAGCTTTTCTCCGAGGGCCGTTCCACCCGGTTCTCTCACCAGCGAGCAGACGTAGCCTTCCACTCTCAGTCGATCCCACAGTTGTCGGGCCTGAGAAGTCTTGCCCGTCGCCTCGCCGCCTTCAAAGGTTATGAACAGTCCCATATACGCAACAGGCCCGCCTAATAGGGGGCGGGGTTCCTTCTGGTCGGCTGGCTGCCGGGCCGCGAGATGTTAACGTGCCGCATCGGGTCCGTCCCTACGCTGAAAGACGCCAGGTTGGAACGCTCCGCCGTCTGGTGCTGAAGCCGCCGGATGAAGCTGCTCTGGGGACTCAACTCCACCGACTCCTCTCCCGTCTCCACCTTCCGTACAGCGTCCTCAGCCTCCTTTATCGCCGAGTTTAACGGGTCGCCCTTCTTCTCCAGACCGAACACCGCCATCAGGTACTGCTCGATCTGGCTCACGCTGCTGTGGCGCAGCACGAAGACGGGTACGCCCTCGGATTCCGCGGCCCGGAGGGCCTGGGGTCTCTTCCGGTAGAAGGTCTTCGTGGTTATCACAAGGTCGGCGTCCCGGAACCCCTCCACAAGGCTTACGGGGAGTTTCAGCTTCTTGATTACGCTTTCCATCCGACCACGATTTACGCCAAAAGAGTAGATGCGGGAAATCCCTGCCAGCATCTTGGGCTTGGGCTCTACGGACGGGCCAGGCGCCGGAGTCCGAGTCGCTACATTCTTACTGACGTTGCCTTCTTCGTCCAGCCAGCGCTCTTCCGGGGGCGCGGACCTCTGCCGCAACGTCAAGTCCACCGTCGTCGACACGTCCGTGTGTACTGCCACCTTGTCCCAGCTCTGTATCTCTACCACTATGTCGAATGTCGGGGGGGCCTTCCGCTCCAGAATAGACTTCTGCGTTCCTCTTCGCCGCGCCTCGTCATCACCCAGCGTCACCGACTGAATGCCCCCGATCAGGTCCGCAAGCGTGGGATTCTGGATCAGGTTGTACAGGTTGTTCCCGTGGGCCGTGGCCACCAGCTGCACCCCCCGCTCCCCTATCGTTCGGGCGGCGGTTGCCTCAAGCTCCGTGCCGATCTCGTCGATGATGATCACCTGGGGCATGTGGTTTTCCACGGCCTCAATCATCACGGCATGTTGAAAGGCGGGGGTCGGGACCTGCATCCGGCGTGCCCGGCCGATGGCCGGATGGGGAATGTCTCCGTCTCCGGCTATCTCGTTGGAAGTGTCCACGATGACGACCCGCTTTCGCATGTCGTCGGCCAGCACCCGTGCAACCTCCCTCAGCATCGTCGTCTTCCCGACACCCGGCCTCCCCAGAAGCAGAATGCTCTTGCCCGACTTTACCAGGTCCTCAATTACCCGTATGGTGCCGTAGACTGCCCGCCCTACCCGGCACGTCAATCCTACGATCTTCCCCTTCCGGTTCCTTAGCGCCGAGATGCGGTGCAGTGTCCTTTCGATTCCCGCCCGGTTGTCGTCTCCGAAGCTGCCTATCCGCTCCGCGACGAAGTCCAGTTCCTCTTGAGTCACCTCGGCGTCCTGAAGGTATGCCTCGCCGTCAGGGAAGCGGGCCTCGGGTTTCCGGCCCAGGTCCATGACCACTTCCAAAAGCTCCTTCCCGTCCTGCCGTTCCCGCAGCCGCTCCTGCAGATGGGACGGCAGAGTCTGAAGCAGCGCCCCCAGATCGTCCGTTATCCGTTTGTCCATTCCCGTTTACCCGCCTATGGCTGCTATTCCGCACCTATGGGCACCAGCGAAGGCCGCTTGATCTTGGCCGTGACGTTTCGTACTGCCCTGGAATACTCCTGTACCAATGTGTACCCTCGGGCCTCCAAGGCTTGCATAAGTGGCGTTTCGAACTCTGTGATCATACAGAACACAGTCTCAAGGTCGGCCATCCGACTCTCCACCAGGTGCAGGATGTCGTCGGGGGATATCGAGGCCCCGGGCCTGATCATAATACTGAAGTAGCCCGCCCTCCCCTGCACCCGAGTCCCCACCCACCCTACCGTCAGACCCTTCTCCACAACAAAAAACTGCCCGGAGTTTCGTCCTGTCCAGTTCCCTGCCCGGGTCTGCCGCCAGTACTCAAGAGTCTGGCCTTCCACCTCTCTCACGTGGAAAGGATACACGGCGTTATAGAGCTGGAACACACTGAACTCGTTGGCTTGCGTCACAGGTTGCAGTTCAGCGTCCGTTCGACTGCCCGTTGCTTCCGTTCCGGAACGTGTGTCCCGGCGGTACAGGCGCTCCCGAAGATAAAAGTTGAATCCCACGGCCCGGACCCCGTCCCGGCACGGGCTGTCGTCCGCAACCCTTATAAATAACCTGTCGACTCCCCGCTGGCCTGCGTTGAGGATAAGACCGTTGAGCAGGTCCATAACCGATTGCCCCAGGTCCGGGGAAAGGGCCAGGGAACTCACCTCCCAAACCGTAGGGCTTCCCATGTCCTGGGCCAGGGCCAGTCCCTTCACCTTGAATCCCCTGGTCAGGACGCAGGTGTGCCTACGGGGCGCGAGGCCCAGCAAGGGCTTGGGGGAGATTACGTCCAGCATGGACAGATGGTCCGAGCCCAGCTTCCTGTGGGGTTTCGCCTGGTTGGGCAGCTTTCCCATGCCGGAAAAGACCAGCCTGACCAGATCGAAAGGGCTGATGGTCCTTATCATAGTCCCTGAGTCTGCTCGCGCCTCACCCGTATATGCGTGTACTCCGAACCGGGCCCCGTCAACGGCGGCCCATCTCCAGGAACATCTTGTGGAACCGGGAATCGTCGGTGAGTTCGGGATGGAATGAGGTTACCAATACGTTGCCCTCGCGCGCCGCCACCGGCGTCCCGTTTTCGAGTTGGGTGATGAGATCGACTCCCGGCCCCATCCGTTCTATCCAGGGCGCCCTGATGAACACCGCATGAAATGGACTTCCCCCCAATGCGGGGACAGGGAGATCCGCCTCGAAGCTGTCTATCTGAGACCCGAACGCGTTCCTTCTCACGTCCAGGTCGATAAGACCCATCGGCGCCAGAACGTCGCCAATCACGCGTCGAGAGGAAACAATCATGCCCGCGCACGTGCCCCATAGTGGCTTACCGGACTCTGCGAACTGCTTTACGGGCTCCACGAGCCCGTAAATTTCCATGAGCTTCGTGATGGTGGTGCTTTCGCCGCCAGGAATTACCAGGCCATCGAGTTCGTCCAAATGCCGCGGCAACCGTATTTCAGAGGTCTCGACACCCAGGTCACTGAATATCTTACAGTGCTCGGCGAAGTCTCCCTGGATCGCCAGGACTCCTACCTTCTCCATCAGAGAAGGGACACCTCGGCTGGCCTACCAGCCCCTGGAGGCCAGGAGAGCCTCCGGCGGCAGGTCCTTTGCAGACATCCCCTTCATCGGCGTTCCCAGGCCCTCCGAGACTCGAGCCACAATGTCAGCGTCCTGGTAATGGGTCGTCGCCTCGACTATCGCCCGGGCCCTCGGGGCAGGGTCATCGGACTTGAAGATGCCGGAGCCTACGAACACACCCTCGGCGCCTAGCTGCATGACCAGGGCAGCATCAGCGGGGGTCGCTATGCCGCCTGCGCAGAAGTTCACCACTGGCAGCTTGCGGCTTTCCCTGACCTCGGCGACTAACTCGCGGGATGCACGCATCTCCTCGGCTGCGATGGTCAGCTGGTCGTCGTCCAGCTCACGCAGCCGTTCGATGCCCTCCATAACAGTGCGCAGGTGGTTGACGGCCTCTACGATGTCTCCGGTACCGGCCTCGCCCTTGGTCCTGATCATCGCCGCGCCTTCGTCGATGCGCCGTAGGGCCTCGCCCAAGTTACGGCACCCGCATACGAAGGGGACTTTGAAGTTGTGCTTCCAGACGTGATATTTCTCGTCGGCAGGCGTAAGGACCTCCGACTCGTCGATGTAGTCTACAGCGATTGCCTCAAGCACCTGGGCCTCGGCGAAGTGGCCGATGCGGCATTTCGCCATGACCGGAATCGTGACCGCGTCCTGGATGGCTTTGATTATCTGGGGGTCCGACATCCGGGCAACGCCGCCGTCCCTCCTGATGTCCGCGGGGACCCGTTCGAGGGCCATAACCGCGCATGCGCCCGCGTCCTCAGCGATCTTGGCCTGCTCCGGGGTTACCACGTCCATGATCACCCCGCCCTTCAACATCTGCGCCAGTCCCGCCTTTACTTTCCATGTCCCCTTGTCCATCTTAGCCCCTCCTTGATCCTTTGCGATGGGATTCCGTCAAGTGCGAAATTCTCATTATTAAAACGGAAGATATTCTATCATAAAGCCGTTTTGGGGGGACGATCATCCCGACCGGCCCCGCCCCTAGACCCTGGCCGCCCCCACAATGCGGGTCACGGTGTCTATGCCCTGCTGTTCCATATGCTCCCTCAACCCCTCCGCCACCTCCACGCAGGCCATGGGATTGGTGAAGTTGGCTGTCCCCACCTGGACTGCGGTGGCGCCTGCCATTATGAATTCCAGGGCATCCTGCGCGTTGCTGATGCCTCCCATCCCGACCACCGGCACGTCTACCGCACCCGCGGCCTTGTATACCATAGCCAGGGCCAACGGTTTGATTGCCGGCCCCGAAAGCCCGCCCGTCACCGTGCTCAGCGTCGGTCTGCGCTTGGGCACGTCTATGGTGAGCCCTACAAAGGTGTTCACCAGGGATATGCAGTCAGCGCCACTATCCACCACCGCCCTGGATATCTCGGCAATGTCGGTCACGTTGGGGGTAAGCTTGACCATGACGGGGAGCGACGTGTTTTTCTTGACTGTCTCGGTAACCAGTGCCGCCGCCCGTGCATCGACACCGAACTCCAGGCCTCCCCGCTCCACATTCGGGCACCCGATGTTCACTTCGAGACCGCTGATACCCGGCCGGCCTTCCAGTATCCGGGCAATCTCACCGAACTCAGTTGCGGTCTCGCCGGAAATGTTGGCTATGACTTTGATCGGCCAGGTGGCCCACTGCGGAGCGAGCGTATCCGCCGCGGCCTCCGCACCTACGTTCTGCAGGCCGATAGTGTTAAGCAGTCCGGCGGAGGTCTCGGCCAGGCGGGGCTGTGGATTTCCGGCGCGCGGGTATCGGGTGATCCCCTTGCACACTATCGCCCCGATAAGGGCCAGGTCCGAGACCTCTCCCAACTCCTTGCCGTAGGCCACCGTCCCCGAGGCCCCGATCACCGGATTTCTGATGATCAGGCCTCGCGGATGCAGAGGCGCCAGGTTGACCGAAAGGTCCAGTTCTACAACTGTCCTCATTTAGTTGTCGGAGAACCTGTTGGTAAACCCGAAGGAATCGAAGAAGTCCTGGCCGTCGTCCATGCCCGGAGGCATCTGCAGGCCCTCACCCAGCTCGGGGATGGGCTTCTTCTCCAGCTCAAGCAGCTCCGGTATGTTCAACCGGGCCGGGATCAGCCGTCCTATTATCACGTTCTCCTTCAGGCCCCGCAGGTAGTCCTTGCTGCCTCTTAGCGCAGCCTCGGTCAGTATTTTCGTCGTCTCCTGGAAGGAGGCCGCGGCCAGGAAGCTGTCCGTGTTGAGGGACGCCTTGGTAACGCCCAGAAGCACCGGGTTAGCGATGGCGGGCTCTCCGCCCTCGGCCAGGACCTTGGCGTTGCTGTCATGGTAGACCAGCCTATCGACCAGCTCGCCGGGAAGGAACTGAGTGTCCCCCTGCGAGTCGATCCTGACCTTCCGCAGCATCTGCCTGACTATCACCTCAATGTGCTTGTCGTTGATGTTCACTCCCTGGGACTTGTAGACCTTCTGCA
Organism: Dehalococcoidia bacterium; assembly: GCA_965222055.1. Taxonomy (GTDB): domain Bacteria; phylum Chloroflexota; class Dehalococcoidia; order Plut-88900; family Plut-88900; genus Plut-88900. The sequence continues at coordinate 445,046 of CBDCTF010000007.1, read as the reverse complement.
CCTCCCGCACCAGGTAATGCTGCACGGCGTCGGTGCCCATGATCCTTAGAATGTCCTGGGGATTGATGGGACCCTCGGTGAGCTGCTGTCCGGCAGTAACCGCTTCTCCCTCTGCCACCAGCAACCTGGTAGTCGCTGGCACCGGGTACTCCCGACGGTCCTGCTCTTCGTACGTTACTACTATCCGGTCTTCTTCCAGCTCTACCATGCCGGGCGTCCGGGCGAGGATAATCTTGTCCGGAAGAGCGCTCTCGGGATCATCCACTGCCTGCTGTTGAGCCAGCGGCATTTCTGCCTCCACGTGCTGCCCCGACTTGACCAGCGGTTTATAGCCCTTCGGGAGCGGGTATTCTTCCGTGTACTGCTCGGTGCTTACGGTGACTATCTTTCGGGTCTCTTCGTCCTGCTCGACCTGGGCTATGCTGTCCATCTCAGCAAGGATAGACTGCCCCTTGGGGGCCCTTACCTCGAACAGCTCCTCAACCCTCGGCAGTCCTGTGGTTATGTCCAAGCCGCCGGCCACTCCGCCGGTGTGGAACGTTCTCATCGTCAGCTGCGTTCCCGGCTCCCCGATGCTCTGCGCAGCGATAACTCCCACCGCCTCGCCTTTCTCCACCGTCTCGCCTCTCGCCGGGCTCCAGCCATAGCAGATCTTACAGAGGCCCCGCTTAGCCTCGCACCCCAGGGGCGTGCGCACGAACACGCGGGTCACCCCCGCATCCTCGATCTCCTTTGCGACACGCTCGTCAATCTCTACCCTGTTGTCGACAATCATCTCCTGGGTCTCAGGGTGATAGACGGGGGCCGCGCTGTATCGGGACACGATCCATTCGGACAAGGAGCCGAGGATTGTCGTCTCAGGATCGTAGTTGATCCAGATCCCGGAGGTTGTCTCGCAGTCCTCTACCGTGATGATGACTTCCTGGGACACGTCTATCAGCCGGCGGGTCAGGTAGCCGCTGTCTGCCGTACGCAGCGCAGTGTCCGCCAACCCTTTCCGGGCTCCGTGGGTGGAGATGAAGTACTCCAGCACCGTCAGCCCTTCCTTAAAGCTGGACCGGATGGGCAGGTCCATAATCCGGCCCCGTGGGTCGGTCATCAGACCCCTCATGCCCGCCATCTGCTTGACCTGGGAAATGTTACCCTTTGCCCCCGAGTCGGCCATCATGTAGATTGAGCCGTAAGAGGGCAGTACCTCCTGGATTAGCGCCTGGACCTTGGCGTCTGCCTGGCTCCATATCGCTACGGAGTTCTTGTAGAGCTCGTCCTCGGTGATGAGGCCCATGTCGTACTGGGCCTTCTCCTCGGCAACGCGTTCGTCGGCCTCTTTCAACACGCCGGCCTTGGCCTCGGGCACCTTCAGGTCGGTCGCCGCAATGCTCATGCCGGACTTTGTCGCATAGCTGAACCCGAGCCGCTTGATGTCGTCCAGCACGACGGCCGTGGCCTCAGACCCAATGAGCTGGTAGCACTCCGCAACAATGTCCTTGAGTACCTTTCTGTCGACAACTTCGTTACGGTACTCGACTTCCTCGGGCAGGATGTCGTTGAACAGGATGCGCCCCACGGTCGTGGCCAGGCGCTCGCCTTTGCCCTGGTATACCTCTATTTCCTGCTGGAGCTGTATCTGGGCCAGATCGTAGGCCAGCTTGGTGTCGTCCGCATTGCGGAACAGCCTTCTTTCGCCCTCAGGTACGGGCTTGATCAGCGTCATGTAGTAGCACCCGAGCACGATGTCCAGGGTGGGAGCGGTAATCGGCTCCCGAGAGCTGGGCGACAGCATGTTCCTGGTGCTGAGCATCGCGTGCTTGGCCTCGATCACCGCAGCGCGGGACAGGGGCAGATGCACGGCCATCTGGTCGCCGTCGAAGTCAGCGTTGAACGCGGTGCAGACCAGTGGGTGGAGCTGAATGGCGCTCCCGTCTATGAGCACGGGCCAGAAGGCCTGTATCCCAAGCCTGTGCAGGGTCGGGGCCCGGTTCAGCAGCACGGGCCTCTCCTTGGTCACCTCTTCCAGCACGTCCCAGACCTCGGGCCTGGTGCGCTCCACCATCCGCTTGGCGCTCTTTATGTTGTGAGACAGCCCCTTCATAACCAGCCGCTGCATCACAAAGGGCTTGAACAGTTCCAGGGCCATCCTCTTCGGCAGACCGCACTGGTCCAGCCGCAGATTCGGGCCCACGACGATAACGGATCGCCCACTGTAGTCGACTCTCTTGCCCAGGAGGTTCTGCCGGAACCGTCCCTGCTTCCCTCTGAGCATGTCAGATAGCGACTTCAGCTTGTGGTTGTGGCTCCCGGCTATGGCTCGGCCCCGGCGCCCGTTGTCTATGAGCGCGTCCACCGCTTCCTGGAGCATTCGCTTTTCGTTACGAATGATAATCTCCGGCGCACCCAGTTCCAGGAGCCTCTTCAGCCGGTTGTTACGGTTGATGACCCTGCGGTAGAGATCGTTAAGGTCGCTCGTGGCGAATCTGCCGCCGTCCAGCTGGACCATCGGTCTCAGGTCGGGAGGAAGGACGGGCAGGATGGTCATGATCATCCATTCCGGTTGATTGCCGCTCTTGTACAGGGCATCCACGACCCGCAGCCGCTTCGTGGCCTTCTTGTACCTCTGCCCCGAGGTGGAGTTGATCTCCATCTTGAGGTTGTCTCGAAGCTGTGACATGTCCAGGTTCTGCAGAATTTCCAGGATCGCTTCAGCCCCCATCCCCGCCGAGAATATGCCCCCATGCCGCTCCTTCAGCTCCCGGTAGTGGGCCTCAGTGAGCATCATCAGGGGCTTCATGTCCTGAAGCTCATCCAGCTTCTTCTTGGAGTCGACCTTGAGAGCGTCTCTCTCCTCAGCCATCCTTCGTTTGACGTCATTGATCTGCCCGATGGCACGGTCGGACTGCTCTTTGATCTGCTTTGTGTAGCGGGTAGAGGTTGCTTCTATCTCCCTGTTCGACCTCTCTTGGATCTCCGCGACCTTCGCTTCCACTGCCTCGCTGAGCGCATCCAGGGCCGACTCCGATACCTCAGCACCCTCGGCTACTATCGTATGCCCGTTCAAGGCTAGCGCACCGACGGAGGCCTTGCCCATCATCTCCGATATCTGAGCTTCCAACTCTTCCGCAGTCTCACGCACGCGCCGAGCCTCTTCATCAGATTTCTCGGTAAGGGAATCAAGCTCGGCGTCCCGGCGGCGTTCAAGGTCAGCTTTCGCGTTCTTGCCTATCGTCTCTACGCCCTCGATGGCCTCGGCGGTCTGTTGAGCGAGCTTCTCTTTCTCGAGGTCCACAGCCTCCGTCACCTCAGTCAAGGCCCGCTCCCGGGCCGCGGCGTCAACGCTGGTAACGGTGTACTGAGCGAAGTACAGGATCCGCTCCAGCGTTCTGGGCGAGACGTCCAGCAGAAGGCCAAGCCTGCTCGGCGTGCCCTTCACATACCAGATGTGACTGACGGGCGCCGCCAGGCGGATGTGGCCCATCCGTTCCCTTCTAACCTTGGACCGAGCGACTTCAACGCCGCACCGGTCGCAGATTATGCCCTTGTAACGGACTCGCTTGTACTTTCCGCAGTAGCATTCGAAGTCTTTGGTAGGACCGAAGGTGCGTTCGCAGAAGAGGCCATCCTTCTCCGGCTTCAGTGTCCGGTAGTTGATGGTCTCGGGCTTGGTCACTTCTCCGTAGGACCACTGTAGTATCTGCTCCGGCGAGGCCAGAGAGATGCGTATGGCGTTAAAGTTCTCGGATTCGACTCCCTTGATGTCGGTGACCATGTACTACAACACCTCTTTTTCTGATTCTTCAGTTTCGGCTTCGTCCGGCTCGGGGCCCAGCTGTGCAAGTATGTCCAGCTCTCCCTCCACGCCGTCTTCTGTTTCGGCAATTTCTTCATCCAAAAGCGGGTCTCCTGCTTCCTCGTTCAGCAGCTCCACCGAGAGCCCCAGGCTCTGCAATTCTTTCTGCAGCACCCGGAAGGACTCGGGAACGCCGGGCTGGAACACGTCCTCGCCCTTAACTATCGATTCGTAGGTCTTCACCCGACCCGCCACGTCGTCAGACTTGACAGTCAGCATCTCCTGAAGCAGGTGGGCCGCACTGTAGGCTTCCAGGGCCCACACCTCCATCTCTCCGAACCTCTGCCCTCCGAACTGGGCTTTGCCGCCCAGGGGCTGTTGGGTTATCAGGGAGTAGGGGCCCGTGGACCGGGCGTGGATCTTGTCCTCTACCAGGTGAATCAGCTTCATCATGTAGATTGGCCCCACGGTTATCGGCTGGTCGAAAGCGTCTCCCGTACGGCCGTCCCGCAGTAGCATCTTGCCGAAGAAAGGCGGGATTACATCCCGTTCGGACATGGTCTCCGTCATCTTGGCGTTCAGCGCCTCGCGCCCGAAATCGGAAGCATCTATTCCCATATCCTCGAACCAGAGCTTCAGGCACACCTCTTTTGCCAGGCCGGGGCTGTTGTCCCCCATAACCTGCTCCCCGTCGTATCCCTTGCCCTTCAGCCAGTCTATAGCCACGTGGCCGTTCTGGGGGCCGACGCCGTTCTCGGGGCCCGGAAGTGCAGTCTCAGCCCTCTGGTTAATCCACATCTTGGACAGGGCATCTTCAATTGACGTGTCGCTCGCTCCATCGAATACGGGCGTCGCGACCTTGAACCCTAGGGCCTGGGCTGCGAGGCCCAGGTGGGTCTCCAGAATCTGCCCCAGGTTCATCCTGGATGGCACGCCGATGGGGTTTAACACTATGTCTATTGGAGTCCCATTCGGCAGGAATGGCATCTCCTCCTCAGGCAGGATTACCGCGATAACGCCCTTGTTGCCGTGGCGCCCCGCCATCTTGTCTCCCTCGGCTATCTTCCGGGTGTGGGCCACCCAGACCCGGACCAGCTGGTTTACGCCGGGAGAGAGCTCGTCCTTGTCGTCCCTGGTGAACTTCTTGACGTCAATTACCTTGCCCTGCTCGCCGTGGGGGACCCGCAGGCAGGTGTCCTTAACTTCCCGGGCCTTCTCACCGAAGATCGCCCGCAGCAGCTTCTCTTCCGCCGTAAGCTCCGTTTCACCCTTGGGCGTTATCTTGCCGACCAGGATGTCTCCCGGCCCCACCACGGCCCCAATCCTGATGATTCCTTCCTCGTCCAGGTCGGCGAGGCTCTCTTCGCCAACGTTCGGGATGTCCTGGGTGATCTCCTCGGGGCCAAGTTTCGTGTCCCGGGCCTCCACCTCGTGCTTCTCGATATGAATCGAGGTGAACTTGTCCTCCCGGACTATCCGTTCGCTTATTACAATGGCGTCTTCGTAGTTGTAGCCTTCCCAGCTCATAAAGGCGCACAGGACATTCTGTCCCAGCGCCAGCTCTCCCATGTCGGTAGAGGAGCTGTCGGCCAGGACCTGGCCTCGGCTTACCCTCTCTCCCTTCCGCACTATGGGCCTCTGGTTTATGCAAGTGCCCTGGTTGCTCCGCATGAACTTGAGCAAGGGGTATTCCCGCAGTCCGCCCTCGTCCTGCTTAATCATTATTACTTCGCCGGAAACCGAGACCACCTTGCCGTCCGCCGCAGCCACACACACCTGACCACTGTCCTTGGCAACGTAGGCCTCCATTCCGGTCCCGATCAGGGGCGACTCGGGGCGGAGGAGGGGCACGGCTTGCCTCTGCATGTTGGAGCCCATCAGCGCTCGGTTGGCGTCGTCGTGCTCCAGAAACGGGATCAAAGAAGTGGATACGCTCACTATCTGCTTCGGCGATACGTCCATGAAGTCGACGTTCTCGGGAATCTCCATCCGCAGAGTTTCGCCGTAGCGGGCCTCGATCCTTTCCGTCGTGAACTGGTTCTGCTCGTCCAGCCTCAAGTTGGCCTGCGCTATGACATACTGCTCCTCTTCATCCGCCGCCAGGTAGTCGATATTGGCCGACACAAACGGCTTCACACTGATGGTCCGCCCGTTCAGACCTGCGATCCTCTTGGCCATCGCCTTCGTCACCACTGTTCCCTCTCGGCCTATCGTCTTCCCGCCGTTCCCCACCACCTTCTCAGTCAGCTTCTTGCCGACAATCTCGGCGGAATCGCAAGGAACTTCCTTTATGACCCGACGGTAGGGGGTCTCAATGAAGCCGTACTCGTTGATGACTGAATAGGTGGCCAGGGACCCGAGAAGTCCAATGTTGGGCCCTTCAGGGGTCTCGATGGGGCATATCCGCCCGTAGTGGGAGTGGTGTACGTCCCTGACGTCAAATCCCGCTCTCTCCCTGGACAGACCGCCAGGCCCTAGTGTCGATAACCGGCGTTTGTGGGTCAGCTCCGCCAGGGGGTTGGTCTGGTCCATGAACTGGGACAGCTGCGAACCGCCGAAGAACTCCTTGATGGACGCCACTATGGGGCGCACGTTGACCAACGCCTGCGCCATTGCGGTTTCCGCCTCGGTCAGGGTCATCCTCTCCCGCACCACTCTCTCCATCCGCATCAGCCCGATGCGGAACTGGTTCTGAATAAGCTCACCCACACCCTTGACTCGCCTGTTGCCCAGGTGGTCGATGTCGTCGACGGTGTCTTTCCCCTGGTTTACCAGGATCACCTTGCGGACTATGGCCAGTAGGTCTTCCTTGTTGAGGGCGCGGTTGCTGAACACCTCGTTTACCTTCGCGGCCTTCTCCTCTGGCAGGATGGCCTTTACCGCCTCTTCGTCGAAGATGCCCGTCGCCACGATGGGGTGGACCCTCGCCGCTTCCTCTTTATCCAGGCCCAAGGCCTTCAGAAGCTCGGTCCCCAGCCGCTTGTTTACCTTGTAGCGGCCAACCTTTCCGAAGTCGTACCTGCGCGGGTTGAAGAAAAGGGCCTTCAGCAGGTTGTCTGCATTCTCGACCGTGGGGGGCTCTCCGGGCCTGATGCGCCGGTACAACTCTATCAGCGCCTCCTCCCGGGACTCGATGCCCCCGTCCTTCTCCAGCGTCCTGTCGATGTACGAGTTTTCGCCTTCCAGGTCGATGTCTTTGAACAGCTCTTTTATAGGTTCGTCTTCCCCGTACCCGACACACCTGAGCAGCGTAGTCACGGGGAGCTTCCTCTTCCGGTCCACCTTCGCCGAGATTATGCCCCGGTTGCTGGTCTCAATCTCCAGCCACGCGCCCCGGTTGGGGATCAGCTTGGTCGAGCAGAGGCCTCGTCCCGTGGACGGGTCAGTGTCAAGTGTGAAATAGACCCCCGGCGAGCGCACGAGCTGGCTTACAACCACCCGCTCCGCGCCGTTGATGATGAAGGTGCCCTGGGAGGTCATAAGGGGAATGTCCCCCATGAACAACTCCTGCTCCTTCACTTCTCCCGTCTGCTTGATTACCAGCTGCACCTTCACGTACAGGGGGGCCGAATAGGTTGCGTCGCGCATCCGGCACTCGCTCTCGTCGTACTTCGGGAAGTGCTTCTTCTGGCAATCCGGGTTTTGCAGGGGACACGGGAGGGGAGCGCCGTCCGAGTCCTTATCCTTTGTCGGGTCCCGGAACTCGTAGTCCAGGAAGTGGAGGTCGAACCTGCCACCCGCGTAGTCGGATATCGGCGACACTTTTTCGAACAGTTCCTTGAGTCCCTCTCTTCGGAACCATTCGTAGGAGTCCAACTGGACGAGGATCAGGCTGGGTATCTTGAGGACTTCGGGGAGCTTGGCGAAGGACACTCGGCTCTGGGCAAAGGTTTCGGGCGCGGGAAGAGTCGATACCATAGTGGCTAAGACCTCCAGGACAACAGGGTAGTAATGCCTATACCTGTGCTAGGTGAGGTGCGGGTACAAATGGTCAGCTTGGGGCGATGAGCTTTAGAGGGGGAATGGGGCACGGGGGGTACTGCATTCGACCTGCCATATTAGCACCCCTAAATTACCCTGTCAATAAAATGCGACTCCCAATTTGGAGCAATTCCATGTTATCTGGTGAGCGTGTTAAGGCCAAGACTTGGGCCATCCGCCCAAAGAGGTCTCGATTCTCTGTCTCCGATGCCTGTTCACGTTGACAATTAGACACGCACACAGGTAGGCTTTACTAGCCATGACAAACTGGGATGCTGCACAGGGCTATTATAGCCACTTTATAAGCGTGCCAATGCGCGCCGGTGAGGTCTTGACGCTCTACGCCCAACCATAGGACAGGACAGACAAGAGAACGTTCGAGACCTCGACCGCAACCGGTCGAGGTCTTTTTGCTGAGAGGAGAGGTGATGGTCCAGATCGAGAAGTCGGTAGTTCATGACGTCAGGGTGGAGAGCATCAAGCCGCTGGACCCACCGTCAGAATATTGGAAGCGCTACCCGCTGCCGGACCCCATAAGGGAGCAGGTTGCCCGGCATCGGCGCCAGATAGAGGACATACTGAGCGGCCGCGACACGCGGCTGCTCATAATCGTCGGGCCATGCTCGATCCACGACACCGAATTGGGCCTCGACTACGCCCGGCGCCTGGCTGGACTTGCTGAAGAGGTCGAAGACCGGCTTATGATCGCCATGCGGGTCTACTTCGAGAAGCCGCGCACTACTGTCGGCTGGAAGGGCCTCATAAACGACCCTCAGATGAACGGCACCTACGATGTGCAGGGAGGCCTGGCCAAGGCCCGGCAGTTTCTGATAGACGTCTGCTCCCAGGGGCTGCCGACCGCCACAGAGTTCCTGGAACCCTTCACTCCTCAGTATCTCAGCGACATGATCTCCTGGGGCGCGATAGGTGCTAGGACTACCGAGAGCCAGCCTCACAGGCTCATGGCAAGCGGCCTCAGTATGCCGATAGGGTTCAAGAACGGTACAGGCGGGGGCGTGGAAATTGCAGTTGATGGTGTCGTGTCCGCCATGTCGGAGCATGTTTTCCTGGGCATAGACGCCGACGGCATCGCATCCGTCGTTAAGACCATAGGCAACCCTGCGGCCCATTTAATACTCCGGGGAGGAAAGACGGGCCCCAACTACGGCGTGGAATCGGTGGCGACAGCGCAGGGGTTACTCAAGAAGCGCGGCCTCTCGTCCAACCTGCTCGTGGACTGCTCTCACGCCAACTCGAATAAGGACCACAAGTTGCAGGCCTCCGTCTTCAACGCCCTCATGGATCAAAGGGCGAACAATCCCGGGATTGTCGGGCTAATGCTCGAAAGCAACATCAAAGAGGGAAACCAGTCGCTGGGAGATCCTTCAAAGCTCGAATACGGCGTTTCGATCACGGATGCCTGCATCGGGTGGGGGGAAACAGAGGAAATCATCCGGTCCGCCCATGCGCGTATGGGCGGCTAGGCCTTACTCCTGTCCTGATTAGGACGTTCAGCCCGGGCCCGAGGGACTCGCTAAGCGAGACCTTTGCATAACCTCTAGTGGTGGGGCGGCTCATGCTGTCGTAGATGGAACATCCGCCTGTGGAGGATCCGCCGAGGCGGGAGGCTCTCGAAGTATGAGCGGGCGGCCGCGCACTGCCAATCCGTCGCAGTTATCCGTCCTATTTTTTGTGACACCGGCCCCTTGCTCTTCCCCTCCTCACTCCCTCTATAATGCCGTTATGCGAATGTTCCTCACTTTCCTTCACGGGCCCCGAAATCCTTGGGGTTTCCAAACAATCAAACATCGTGCCTGCTTCCTCCAAACAATCAAACGTAAGACTGGTTTTTTTGGTTGTTATATGTCAACTAAACTGTATGCGCAGTACTAATTTAGGGTTCTGTTGCAAAGCAGGGTATGAAAGGAGAAACACGTGACTAGCACCATTGCCAGCCGCAAACAAAAGGCTGACCAGACACTAGGGCCTGTATCTTTCTTCAGTTACGTTATTCAGTTCGACAACGACGGGAGTTTCTACGTGGGGTCAACGAATGCCCCGCTTGCCCGTTTCAGTGAGCACGCGGCTGGAGTGGGGGCTAATGTGACGGCGGGGAAAGGCCCCTTCAAGATTCGACTCATATTGCCTTTCCTGTCACGAAAGGAAGCTGAGTACAACGAAAGCCGCATACAAGCGGCCCTAGACAAAGGCCCAAAGCACGTAGACGCGTTGCTAGAGGTCTTTGACCGCATGATTAACATAGTGCGGCCCCAAAAGACCTTTTCCCAATTACGTCGTGAGGAGGAAGAGTACGAGCGGGAAATGAAAGAAGTTATGCACCACTCTAAGGCTGTTATCGGCACTGGTGGGTACACACCCACAACGTGCGGATATCCCGTCACCCATTACAGTACCCACGACTGGGAGCAATTGAAGAAGATGGCGCGGGACGAGGACTTCACAGGCAACATCTATGGGCGCAGAGTGTGTAGGCGTTGCTTGGAGCACGCTCCTGAAGACGAAGCTGCTTAGAGGTGCTATACCCTACTTTGCAACAGAACCTAATTCAGAGGTTCCCCACCCATCCCCCCTGTGCTATCATCGTCCGGTAGTTTTCCTCCGCTGGTGGCATGTCTCCCCTTGACCTGAGTCTTCTCATCGAGCCTCCTTACCGCGACAATTTGGATGCCGCATTGTTCGAACGTGCCGTGTCAAATGTCCTTGAAGTAGAGGGTGCCCGATACCCCGCCGAGGTTTCCGTCGCCGTCACCGGAGACGACACCGTAGCCGACCTGAATTTGAGGTTCAGGGGCAAGGCCGGCACCACCGACGTATTGTCATTCGCTATGAGTGGGAGCGAGGTCGGAGAGGGAGGATTCGTCAGCCCGCCCAGCGGCAAGCAGGATCTTGGAGAGGTGATAATCTCCTACCCCCAGGCGTCCCGCCAGGCCGAGAGTCTGGGCCACGAAACTAATGACGAAATAGCCTTCCTTACGGTTCACGGCGTGTTCCACCTCCTCGGCTATGACCACGAGGTGCCATCCGAGGCGGACCTGATGAAAGAGATGGAAACCCGAGCCCTGCGCCTTATGGGCATTGAGCGAAAGGCCCTGTTCCGGGAGCAGAATGCTGGGGAAGGTATGGATTCACGCCTCGGCGCATCTTCGACTGGATTGGAGGCCCGAATGACGGATTTGGGGAACAACTAATGGTCTCCCAAGTGCTCTATCGTAAGTGGCGTCCCCAGACCCTCGCCGGAGTGGTCGGGCAGGAGCACGTCACCCGCACCCTCATCAACGCCCTTGCCCAGGGCCGGGTCGCCCACGCCTACCTCTTCTGCGGACCCCGAGGCACGGGCAAGACCAGCACAGCCCGCATCCTCGCCAAGGCCGTCAACTGCGCCAGGAACGGCAAGGGTGAGCCCTGCAACGAGTGCCCACAATGCTTGGCAGTCGGCCTGGGCAACGCCCTAGACCTCATTGAGATAGACGCCGCCTCCAACCGAGGCATAGACGAGGTTCGTGACCTGCGGGAGCGCGTCAACTACTTGCCCGCTGAGTCCCCCTTCAAGGTCTATATTGTCGACGAAGTCCATATGATGACCACGCCCGCCTTCAACGCCCTCCTCAAGATTCTGGAGGAGCCTCCGAGGCACGTTATCTTCATCCTCGCCACCACCGAAGCTCACCGGCTCCCCGTCACCATCGTATCCCGCTGCCAGCGCTTCGACTTCCGGCGTCTCAGCCAAAGCTCCGTCGAGGGCCGCCTCCAGGAACTCTGCGACGACGAGGGCGTGAAGGTCGAGCCCTGGGTCATGAAGTCCATCGTCCGGGCCTCGGAGGGGAGCCTCCGGGACGCCGAGAACCTGCTGGAGCAGCTCATCGTCTCTTTCGGCGCCAGCATCGAACCTGCCCACCTGCGTGAGTTGCTTGGCGTATCGTCGGGCCTGCCCCTTCAGGAGGTCGCAGCGGGGATGCTTTCCGGCGACCTGCCGGGCGCGCTCAGGGCCCTGCACGGTGTCGCCGAACAGGGGTTGAACCTTAAGCACTTCCACCGGGAGATGCTCGAATACCTCCGGTCGTTGCTCCTGATCAAGGCCGGGGCTGCCGACGTGCTCGACTTGCCCGAAGAGGACCTGGTAGGGGCCCGTGAACAGGCCTCGACATCCGACATTGGACTGCTGCAGCGCGCCCTCACCCTCTGGAGCAGCGCCAACCTGAAGGCCGACTCCTCGAGCCCCATGCCCCTGGAAATGGCCATCATAGACGTTGCTCTCTACGCCTCCCAACCCGTCTCCACTCCTCAGCAAACCAGGCCTGCCAGGAGCGCCGCTGTCCCAGAGCCGGCAAGGCCGACCGCCCCTGCACCACGCGCAAGGGCCGCCCCGACGCCCGCTCCCCAACCTTCAAGGCCGCCCGTCCGTGACCCCGACCCCCAACCGGTCGCAAAGGCCCCTTCCAACGGTGTGTCGGCGCACGATACGCACATAGAAGAAGCTCCGCTTACCGCGCCGATCTCAGACCCTCGGCCCGAGCCAGTATCTGCCCCAGCGCCGGTATCTGAAGGAACGGCTGACATATCCGATTTCAAGGAGAGATGGCCGGCATTGGTGGATGCTCTAAGAGGCGTCGGGTCCAAGGGCAGTCTTGACGCCGTTCTCCGCAGTGCAAGCGAGCCGGTGGCCCTTGAGGGCGACACCCTCGTAATCGGTTTCTTTCACGAATTCCACAAGAACTGGATCGACAACCCCAAGTACCGTCATCTGGTCGAAAAGAAGGTAAACGAGGTGTTCGGCGGCCCCTATCGGATCCGCTGCGACCTTGTCAGTAAGGATAAGTCATCCCCCCGCGACTCCGGTCCGGCAATAAGCGAGCCTGCCCCCCCTAACGGTGGCTATGGACAGCCCGCATTGGCCGCGCAACAGGAGCCTCGGGCCACAAAGCCCCCACCTGTCGCAGCCACCCCAGACTCGGGGCCCGGGCCGCTGGTCAGGGCGGCTTTGGGCATGGGGGCCAGGATTATCGAGCGGGGGCCGGAGAATTCCGGCGTCACCGGGAGCGCATTATGAACAGACAGAGTCGGCGTCAGATGAAGCAGATGCAGGATGTCCAGTCCATGCTGGCCAAGGCCCAGGAAGAACTGGCCGACAAGGACGTCGAGGTCAGCGTCGGCGGCGGCGCCGTCAAGGTCGTCATGAACGGTAAGCAGGAGATCAAGTCCATCACCATCTCCCCCGAGGTCGTGGACCCGGAGGACGTGGAGATGCTCCAGGACCTTGTCCAGGCCGCCGTCACCGAGGCCATCGAGAAGTCCCAGGGTCTGGCCTCCAGCCATCTTGGAGGACTCACCGCCGGCCTCAACATCCCCGGGCTGTAGGCAACGGGGGAGTCCATGTCCACCTCACCCACCTCTCCAGCCGTGACCCGGCTCATAGAGGCCTTCCACCGGCTGCCGGGCATCGGGCCCAAGACTGCCCAGCGGCTTACCTATCACCTTGTTCGTCTCCCGGAAGAGGAAGCCCGAGCCCTCTCCGAGGCCATCATCGCGGTCAAGGAGCGCACCACCCTTTGCGGCTCGTGCCAGAACATCGCCGAGACCGAGGTCTGCCCCCTCTGCAGTGACTTTCGCCGAGATCGCTCCCAGATATGCGTCGTCGAAGAGCCGTTGGACATCCTGCCCATTGAGAGGTCGGGCAAGTTCCATGGACTGTTCCACGTCCTCCACGGCGTGATCTCCCCCATGAACGGAATCACGCCTGACGACCTGAAGGTGAGGGAGCTGCTGGACAGACTCCGCGACGGCCAGGTGAAGGAGATAATCCTCGGCATCAACCCCAACATCGAGGGTGACGCCACCTGCATGTATCTGAACGGGCTGATATCTCCCCTCGGGATACGGGTCACGCGCCTGGCTCGGGGCCTCCCCGCCGGCGGCGACCTGGAATACGTCGACGATGTGACACTGGCTCGGGCCCTGGAGGGTCGGCAACCGTTCTAGCACCCTAAGATGTCATCCTATGCTTAGCTTCTCTGAACGTTACGGTTATATGCCCGACAGGTCACGGCTGTATCAGCTCGAGGAGATGAATGAACGGCTCAGGATTGCGATATGGAACTTTCTACGGAAACGTCACTTAGCCCATGAATCTGGTTTCAGTGTGTTAGATGAGGCGGAAAGCGTATGGACTGAGGTTCTCGGTAAACGGTTTGATGATTTGCCGAGATATGCAGATGATGCAATACGACAGATTGGGTCGTGGTATTTTGCCGCAAGCTGGAATGAGGTCTATGACATCTTGGAACACCTCATTAGCAAGAGGCCCTTTACCAACTACGTTTACGATTTGAACTCCTTGTTAAGCAGAGAAGGAGCCGCCTACAGATTCCTGGGCAGTGTAATTGTACCCATTACAAATGAAGAGGAACTTACGGAGATAGAGAGCGTTCTACAACACACAGGGCCGTTTGATGTAGCATCACAACACATCAGGCAGGCTGTCGAACACCTTGGTGTCCGTGTCAACCCCGATGCTCGCAACGTAATCAAAGAAGCCATATCTGCAGTGGAATCAGCAGGGAAGGTGGCTTCAGGAGACCCAAAGGCAGACATCGAGAAAGGGCTAAAGACGCTAGGTTTGCACTCTCAATTGGAGCAAGCCTGGAAGAACATGTATAACTGGACGAGTGACGAGGGCGGCGTACGTCACGGGAAAGAGGAAATTTCACAGGTAGGGCTTGCTGAGGCCCGGTACATGGTGGTGACCTGTTCGGCATTCGTGAATTATTTGATTTCCAAAACCAGCGACGTGGGTAGCGACTGAACTCCCTCTCTTCCGCAGTCAGACCTGCCCCCAGCGTATAATCCCTCTATGCCCAGATCCCGAGTCTATAAGACCGAGGCCATTGTCCTCCGACACCAGAACCTCGGCGACGCGGACAAGATTGTCACCGTATACAGCCCCTATTTGGGCAAGCTGAGGCTCGTGGGGAAGGGTGTGCTGAAACCCAGGAGCAGGGTCGGAGGCCACGTCGAGCCCCTGGCCCGGGTCTCGCTGCTCATTGCACGGGGCCAGAATCTCGACGTCATAAGCCAGGTCAGCCCCATTGAGAGCTTCGTCGAGCTGCGGGATGACCTGAAGCGCACAGCCCAGGCCCTCTACGCAGCCGAGCTTATCGACCTCTTCACCGGCGAGGAAGACGCCAGCCCCGAGCTTTACGAGACCCTTTTGGAAACGTTGAAAGCGCTGACTCTAAACAAGGACGGCGGCCTGGTCCTGCGTCGCTATGAGCTGCGCCTGTTGACTATTCTCGGCTTTGCCCCCGAGCTCGACTCCTGCGTAATGTGCCGGGCCTCGAGCTTCCAGGGCGGCGCATCTTTCAACTCCTCCGCCGGCGGCCTGGTCTGTGCCCCCTGTGCCGAGGACGACGGGTCGGCGCGGCCCATCTCTCGGGACGCCCTGATATCCTTCCGCTATCTTCGCAACGCCGACCCGTCCGCGATAGCGGAAAAGGTAACGCCCGAACGGCTGGCCGGGGAGATGGAATTGATCCTGGGGCGCTACATCCGCTATCAATTGGAGAGAGAGGTAAGGTCGGCGGGTTTCCTCGACCGGCTGGCGTCGCTGCCTTCGGGGAGATAGCAAAGTTGAAAGCTAATACGCTTTTTCTGATTGTGGCCCTGGACATCACGGTGGAAGAGCTGCCCCAAAAGAGAACAGTAAATGCAATTGGTCGTCGCTTGCATGTGATCTCCAGCGTTCTTAGGAGGCAAAAAAGGCCTGTGCTATACTCGCCCATATCCTGATAGCCTTCCCCTGAAGGAGAATTTATGTCTGACACTCAACGCAGCTCGGAGCTCATGACCCGGGCTTCCCAGTTCCTGGCGGGCGGCACCATGCACCACACCACGCACGGGGCCCTTCCCCAAGAGCTTCAACCCATCGTGGCCCGTGGCGAAGGGAGCAGGTTCTGGGATGTCGACGGCAAGGAATATATCGACTATGTCATGGGGTCGGGCCCCCTGATCCTGGGCCACGCCCACCCCGAAGTCGTGGAGGCCGCCGAGAAGCAGGCCGCCGCCGGCTCCCAGTACTACAACCTCAGCGAGTCCATGATCGATCTCGCCGAGACCATAGTCAGCGCCGTCCCCTGCGGCCAGCGCATCAAGTTCGCCGGCTCGGGCAACGAGGCCACTATGATGGCCCTCCGACTAGCCAGGGCAGTCACCGGCAAACCCAAGATCATGAAGATGGAGGGCGGCTATCACGGCACCCACGACTACACCGCCTGGGCCGGGACCCACAAGGAGCCCTTTGATTACCCCCACCCACCCCGCGACTCCCAAGGCATCCCCGACGCCCTCGCTGATCTCGTGCTGGTGGCCCCATTCAACGATATAGAGACCACCTCCCGCCTCATCGAGCGCAACAAGAATGATCTGGCCGCGGTCATCGTGGAGCCGGTACAGCGCAACATTCCTCCAAAGGTCGAGTTTCTGGAAGGGCTCCGGGATGTCACCCTCCGGTGCGACGTGGTACTGATTTTCGACGAGGTGGTGACCGGGTTCCGGCTCGCCTGGGGCGGAGGCCAGGAGTACTACGGTGTCACTCCCGACCTTGCCACCATGGGCAAAGTGATAGGAGGCGGCTACCCCATCGGGGCCATAGTCGGCCAAAAAGACCTCTTCTATCCCTTCACCCCCGAGGCAGCCGCCCGCGGCGAAGCAGCGATGTACGGCGGCACCTTTAGCGGCAATCCCGCATCCATGGCCGCAGGCCGAGCTACCCTCGACGTCCTGAGTCGGCCCGGCCAATACGAGCGGCTGGCCACGATGGGCAAGAGGCTCGGGGACGGGCTCAAGGAGTTGGGCCAGATGCTTGAGATCCCAATGTTCGTGTGTCAGGAAGGGTCGATAGTCGACGTACTGTTCACCGACCAGCCTGTGACGCAATACCGGGACACCTGGTCGGCGGACGCGGACATGGGAAAAAGATTCAAGATGGGCCTCATCCGGCGAGGTGTCTGGAGCGTGCCCGGTGGTCCGAAGATGTACGTCTCCCTGGCCCACTCGGAAGAGGACATAGACCACACCCTAGCCGTCGCCGAGGAGTCTCTGAGAGACCTGCGGGCTTAGCCACCCTCACCCATCACCCCTTATTCGTCATTCCCGTGCCCCGACACGGGAATCCATCCACCAGGGAGGAGGATTCCGTTCGCCCTGAGCGGAGTCGAAGGGTCTCAAGAACGGAATGGGGAGGCGCCCCCTCCCGTAGGGGCGGTTCGCGAACCGTCCTTACCTCTGCCCCCACTCCCGGGGGGCAGCCTCCCCTATCCGTCATTCCGGTCGCCGAGAGCCGGAATCCATCCCCAGGAGGGGCCGCTCATCCTTGTATATTGATAGGTAGGTCGGGGTAGGCCGATTCATCCTTGGTTAGGAGACCGTGCCTCAGCGTGGTCGCCCCGATAAGTTAATCATAGAGCCCGAACAGTTGCCTGGGCCAACGCAAGCCCGTATCGGCAAGGATGGGCCAAAGGAGAAACATGGCTGGTAATCGGAGAGCATACGTAGGAATTGATGTGTCCAAGGGGTGGGGGGATGTGGCGGTGAGACCCACGGGAGAATGTTGGCGCTTCAATCAGGACCAGGAGGGGATTAGAGAACTGGTAACCCGCTTGGTGGCCTTGAAGCCAGCCTTAGTGGCTATGGAGGCCACAGGGGGCTACGAGAGGGCTTTGACCGCAGCCCTGGGTAATGAGGGGGTCCCTACTACCGTCCTGAATCCGAGACATGTCCGGGACTTCGCACGCTCCCAAGGGATGCTCGCCAAGACCGACCGGTTGGATGCAGGCATGATCGCACACTTCAGTGAGGTCAGCGATCTGCGCCCACAACCTCCCAAAAGCCCTGAGTCCCTTGAGTTGGATGCGTTGGTATCAAGACGCCGCCAGCTCGTCGGTATGAAGACCAGGGAGAAGAACAGACTGGAGAACGCAAACCCCGTCGTCAGAAAGAGCATAGAGGGGATCATTGATCTGCTCGACGAGGCCCTGGATCAGATAGACCGAGACCTCAAGGAGAGGCTGCACAAATCAGAACTGTGGCGTGAGCAGGTTATCCTTCTCAGGACCGTCCCCGGCATAGGACCAGTCGCCACTTACAGTCTCCTGGCAGGCTTGCCAGAGTTGGGTAAGCTCAACCGCAGAGAGATCGCCGCCCTCGTTGGCGTAGCCCCACTCGCCCGGGACAGCGGTAAGATGCGCGGTTCACGCACCTGCTGGGGCGGTCGGGCTACCGTCAGGGCCGCCCTCTACATGCCCACCCTCGTCGCCGTGCGCTTCAACCCAGTCCTCAAGGAATTCTACACTCGCCTCGTGGAGGCGGGCAAGCCAAAGAAGGTCGCCATTACAGCCTGCATGAGAAAACTACTCACCATCCTCAATGCCATGCTCAAACAACAAGCTCATTGGAACCCAATATCCGCTTGACTATCACAACAGTTGCTGAGGCCCTCGAAGGGTCGAGCGTGGGGCGGCCCCGCACTGCCAATCCGTTGCGCTCGCCCCTCCCCCACCCCAACCCCCTTAACCCTGTCATTCCGATGCCCCGCGAGGAATCTAGGACTTGCCCTCTCACGTCCTTCCTAGCTTTCCTTCCCCTCCCCCTTGGTAACGACATATCAGCCATGTTGCAGGGCAACATGGCTGATATGTCAATAAAACAGGGCGGGTGGGCGGGACTCAATATATCCCTGAGGGTGGTGAGGGGTGTCCCCTCCCAAATGTGACACGAACCCCTTGACCCAATCAAAACAATTGTACTATTATCACCCACGACTGGCCCGTCACACACCCCAAACCCAAGGAGGACCCAAACCCAGGGGGAAACCCATCCCCGGCCCCCGAGGACTCAACGTCCCAGCCCATCCCGCCGAGCGGCCCGCGCCGCTCCCCGGCTCAAGCTAAAGCCGCCATCTCCTCATCACAGGGCCCCGGCTCACCCTTCCCCCACTACCCAGGCGATGGAAGGTCCATAGACTCTATGCGGCAAGCCTTGCCCAAGGGCGCGCCTGCCGCTTCAACGCTTCCCATCATCGGATGCGTTTACACCGGCCTATTGCATACCGGTTTGCCGGAAGGGTCTGCCGACCCCCGGTTTCGCAGGGCCCTCGTGCCCCTGCTTCCATCCGCCGTCCCCGCCATCCGTCTACCGGACCGATGCACCGGGACGCCGGTTATGTTCCTCGTCAGAGGTCCGGTCATGTGCCGCTGCCGGAGGGATCAGCCCCACACAACCCTGACCACGTCCGACAACATGTAGGGATAAGCCAGACCGGCGCCGACGGCCCGGCCACAACCCCCGGTCTGGATTCTAGTCTCGAACCTTCCATCGCCGTCCCCCCCCCAACAAGACAAACTGAAACCCCAAACCCCAATCGAAGATCCGCCTCAGGAGGACTGAATAAACCCCCTCCCCCGGCATAACACCTTAGCCGGGTGTTGCACTTCGTTTGTGAGTTTAGAGATTCCAGAATCGGTGTGAAGTATGGCATGTCGCGGTTGTGAGCCCAGACTGCGTGTGGTAGCATATTGCCCCATCGCACGACCATGAAACTCACCGCCGTAGGCACCTTTCCAAAGATCGCAGAAGGGCCCGAAGGACAGAGGCTCCGCAGGGCCATAGCCCGCTCCGACAGGGGAGCAATCACCCCCGAGGACCTCGCCCGAGTTGAGGACGACGTTACACGGGAGGTCATCGAACAGCAGGTTGCCGCAGGTCTCGACATGGTGACCGACGGCATGATTCGCTGGGACGACGGGCAGACTTACATCGCCCGTAACCTGGAAGGCTTCGAGGCCACGGGCCTCCTGCGCTACTTCGACACCAACACCTATTACCGCCAGCCTGTAGCCACGGGCCCCATTAGCTGGAAGGGCCCCATCACCGTATCTGACTACCGGTTCGCCACCGGTTGCACCTCGCTGCCGGTCAAGGCGATTATCACCGGCCCCTATACCCTGGCCAAGCTCTCCCGCTCCGACCACCACCGTGGCCTGGCTCATCTCGCCACGGAACTCGCCGACGCCCTAAGGCAGGAAGCCCTTGCTCTGGAAAGCGAGGGCGTGCCCCTTCTTCAGGTCGACGAGCCGGCCATTGTCAGGAACAAAGAGGACTGGACACTCTTCCGCGAGGTGATGGACCGCTTCACCCAGGGTTTGAACGTTCAGCGGATGTTGTACACCTGGTTTGGGGACGCCACCGGGCTGGACGGCTTCTTCGATCTTCCCTTCCACGGCTTCGGCCTGGACTTCGTAAAGGGCCCGGCCAACTTTGGCCTGCTGGACCAGTTTCCCGCCGACAAGACCCTTGGCCTCGGAATCCTGGACGCCCGCAACGTGCGCCTGGAAACGGTCGAGCAAATATCGAATACTCTTACCGAGACCTCGCAGCGGGTGTCTCTGTCCCGCATTCACCTGACCCCCAGTTGCGGGCTCGACTACCTGCCCCGAAACACGGCAATTGCTAAGCTGAGGCGCATGCCAGAGGGCGCAGCGGCGCTGAAGGAGGCGGTAAGCTAGATGGGAGCCTTGTTGACGACCTCAGTGGGAAGCTTCCCCAAGCCTCCTTATTTGAGAAAGGCCCGGGGACGCTACTCCAGAGGGGAAATGGACCGGCAGGAGCTCCGGGAGCTGGAGTTGCAGGCGACCCGCGAGTGGATCGAGGCTCAGGAGGAGATCGGCATCGACATCCTCGTCGACGGAGAGATGGACCGCGGCGACATGGTCACCTACTTCGCCGAGAACCTGGACGGGTTTGCAATCAGCGGCCTGGTGCGCTCCTACGGCAACCGCTACTACCGCAAGCCAATAGCCACCGGACCCGTTCAAAGGCGTCAGCCCGTCACCCTGGACACCTGGAAGTACGCCCAGAGCCTCACCAAAAAGCCGGTCAAAGGCATGCTCACCGGCCCTTACACCATCTGCGACTGGTCGTTCGACGAGTACTTCCCAAACCGTGAAGCCTTCATTATGAACGTGGCCGAGTTCGTGCGCGACGAGGCCCGGGACCTGGAAGCCGCCGGCGCCACCTATATTCAGATCGACGAGCCCGCCCTATCCACCCGCCCGGAGGAGATCGACATCGCCATCCGGGCCATGGGCGTCGTCACCGAGGGGCTCACTGCCACGACCATTACCCATATCTGCTACGGCGATTTCGCCAAAATATATCCCCGTATGCTGGATATGCCTGTAGATATCTTCGACCTGGAGATGGCCAACAGCGGCTACCAGCTCATGGACGTGTTCGCCGCCCACCCCTTCAGAAAGATGTTGTCCGCCGGCGTTGTCGACGTGCACAGCCACCAGATAGAACCCCCCGAAGAGGTCGCCGAAGGTGTGCGCCGGGTCCTCACCCAGTTCTCCCCCGACCAGATCCTCGCCGACCCTGACTGCGGGCTCAAGACCCGAACGGTGGAGGAGGCCAAGGCCAAGATGAAGGCCGTCAGGATGGGAGTCGACCTCGTCAAAGAGCAGCTGGGCGTCGCCTAGGGTCCGGCTGGCCCTTAGAGCAGAGCGCCTGGCTCCCCCAGCAAGCTTCCCGTAGGGTGCAAGCTTAACGTAGAGAAGGGCAGGCCGGTTTGAGAGCGGTATCGATAGAGGAACACGGCGGCCCCGAGGTCCTGCAGGTCCACAAGGTACCCAACCCGGAGATCGGACCCCTGGAGGTCTTGATCAAAGTCTGGGCCTGCGGCGTCAATCATGTCGACCTCTATCTTCGCCAGGGAATCATCGGCGCCACAATACCCCTGCCCGCGATCCCCGGCCGCGAGGTTGCCGGAGAGATAGTTGAGATGGGAGAGATGGTCACCGACTTCTCCATCGGGGACAGGGTGACGGTCATCCCCCGCTTCCCCTGCGGCAACTGCGACCCGTGCCGCATAGGGGAGGAGGGCATGTGCCTGAAGGCGGCCAGCATCCCCGGCGGTTATGCCGAGCTCACCAAGGCTCCCGCCTCCAGCCTCATTCTTCTCCCGCCGGAGGTCTCCTACGACATGGGCGCCAGCGTCGCTCTCGCCTATCTCACAGCCTGGCACATGCTGATCACCCGGGCCAAGGTGCGGAGCGGGGAGGATGTGCTCGTACACTCGGCGGGCAGCGGAGTCGGCAGCGGGGCGATCCAGATAGCAAAGATGGCCGGGGCCCGCGTCTTGGCGACTGCATCCTCGGACATCAAGCTGGAGCGGGCCCGGCAAATCGGCGCCGACGAGACCATCAACTACGCCAAGGACGACTTCAGGGACGCCGTCATGGGCCTCACCGAGGGCCGGGGCGTAGATATCGTCGTGGAGCACATAGGCACCGATACGTGGCAGCAGAGCATCGGGTGCCTGGCCTTCAATGGTAGGTTGGTGACCTCGGGGGCACATACGGGGGTCTACGGCAGGATCAACATCCAGGAACTTTTCATCAAGCAGCTATCCATAATCGGGTCCTATCTGGGGTCCCGCCACGAGTTGGCCCAGCTGCTCAAGGTAGTGGCCCAGGGCAAGGTCAAGCCCGCCATAGACAGCGTCTATCCCCTGGAAGGCGCCAAGGAGGCGCACCAGATGATGGAGGATAGGCGCCAGTTCGGTAAGCTGCTGATCAAACCCTGGCTCCGCTAGACTTGCCCGCTCCGCTCCTCATTCCTTTTCTCTATTAAGAGAGAGCCAGAATGATCCCCCCTCCAGTCCCCACCCCCCTTGAAACTATTTGGTGAATGCGCATAGTGCATTCACCATTAACCTATAACTCTTCGGAAAGAACAATGGGCCGACGCTGAGCGCCGGCCCATTGTTACTATTCAGTTGTGAAATGCCGTCCTGCTGGACTAGTAGTCCATTGGCGGGGCGGGGGGCATGGACGGGGACTTGTCCGGGATCTCGGTAATAAGGGACTCGGTGGTCAGAACCATGGCCGCCACGCTGACGGCATTCTCCAGGCCTGCACGGGTCACCTTGAGGGGGTCGATAATCCCTTTTTCGATGAGGTCGCCGTAGTCGTCCTTGGCGGCATCATAGCCGTGGGACGGGCCCAGCTTCTTCACCATGTCGACGACGACGGATCCCTCTTTGCCAGCGTTCTCAGCAATACGCCGCATCGGCTGTTCCAGGGCCTTGGCGACTATGGAGGCGCCGGTCCGCTCGTCACCCTCGAGTTCATTCAGGGCCATGTTGAGGGCCTTCTGGGCGTTGAGCAGGGAGACGCCGCCGCCGGCGACTATTCCTTCTTCCACCGCGGCCCGGGTGGCCGAAAGGGCGTCCTCTACGCGGTGCTTCTTTTCCTTGAGCTCAACCTCGGTGGCTGCGCCTACCTTGATGACGCCAACGCCGCCTGCCAGCTTGGCAAGCCGCTCCTGCAGTTTCTCACGGTCGAAGTCGGAGGTGGTGTCCTCGATCTGGGCCTTGATCTGCTTGATCCGGCCCTGGATCGCTTCCTCGCCGCCCCGTCCTTCGATGATGGTGGTGTCGTCCTTAGTGGATGCGACTCGCCGGGCCCGACCCAGGTCTTCCAGGGTTGCGGAGT
The DNA here is from genome assembly GCA_965222055.1 of Dehalococcoidia bacterium. Lineage (GTDB taxonomy): Bacteria > Chloroflexota > Dehalococcoidia > Plut-88900 > Plut-88900 > Plut-88900. The sequence goes on along the minus strand of CBDCTF010000007.1, from coordinate 421,718 downwards.
CCAGCTTGCGTCCAACCTCTTCGCTTATGACGGTGCCGTTTGTCAGGATGGCTATGTCCTGAAGCATCGCCTTGCGCCTGTCCCCAAAGCCGGGGGCCTTCACCGCAAGGCAGTTAATGGTGCCGCGCAGCTTGTTCACCACCAGGGTGGCCAGCGCCTCGCCATCCACGTCCTCGGCAATGACTACCATGTTCTTGCTCACCTGAAGAACCTTCTCCAGGATGGGTAGAACGTCGGCCACGGCGGAGATCTTCTTGTCGGTGATAAGGATGTAAGGGTCGTCCAGACCGGCTTCCATTCTCTCGGCGTTGGTTACAAAGTACGGGCTGATGTAGCCTCGGTCGATCTCCATACCCTCGACGTACTCGATCTCGTAGCGGATGCCCTTGGACTCCTCTACGGTGATTACGCCGTCCTTGCCGACCTTCTCCATTACCTCGGCGATGAGTCCGCCGATTTCGGAGTCTGCGGCAGAGATGGACGCTACCTGGGCAATCTGGTCCTTACCCGCAACGGCGATGGAGAGCTTCTTCAGATCCTCCACGACTGTTCTGGAAGCTGACTCCATGCCCCTCTTAATGGCCATGGGGTTGGCGCCGGCGGCCACGTTCTTCATGCCGTCGTGGATCATGCTCTGCGCCAGGACCGTGGCGGTGGTGGTGCCGTCTCCAGCCACGTCGTTGGTCTTGGTAGCCACTTCCTTGATGAGCTGGGCGCCCATGTTCTCGAAGGGGTTCTCTACCTCGATCTCCTTGGCGATGGTCACACCGTCATTGGTGATGGTGGGGGGGCCGAACTTCTTGTCTAAGATAACGTTCCGGCCCTTGGGGCCGAGTGTGATCTTCACCGCGTTGGCCAAGGCGTCAATCCCCTTTCGGAGGGAAGCCCTCGCGTCTTCGGCGTATTCCAATTGTTTTGCTGGCATTTATGCTCCTTTCCTAATCCTTCCCGGTCCAGGTGTGCCCCAGACTTAGGTTATCTTGGCGACGATGTCGGACTCCCGCACTATCAGGTAATCCTCGTCATCCTCTTTCAACTCGGTGCCGGAGTACTTGCGGTACATGACCATGTCGCCCTTTTTCACCTCCATGGCTACCCGGTTGCCGTCGTCATCGAGACGACCGGGGCCCACGGTTATGACCTCGCCCTCTTGGGGCTTCTCCCTCGCCGTGTCGGGGAGTACAAGGCCGCTGGCCGTGACTTCCTCTTTTTCGGTGGGCTTGATAAGCACTCCGTCTCCCAACGGTTCAAGCGTTCGTGTCAATATGAATCCTCCTTTCGGATCTTCCGTCTGTACAAAATTTTAGCACTCAAGACTCCCGAGTGCCAATCCGTGCAGATTTTAACGCCAGAAATGGTGTTTCGCAAGGGGTCGTATTTGTTAATCGCTTCCTTCGGGCATACTCTCCAACCGGAGTCCAAAAACCTGCCCGAACGCCTCCTTTAGCGCGCGCCGGACATTCGCCCGGGACACGGATCTACCCAATATCTTCTCCACGGAAGTCATGGGCGCGTCCTTGATCCCGCATGGGTATATCAGAGCTAGGTGCTCCATGTCAGGGGAGACGTTTAGGGCGAACCCGTGCATCGTCACCCAGCGCTTGATGTGAATCCCTATCGAGGCGATCTTGTTTTCTCCAACCCACACCCCCGTGACCCCCTCCCGCCTTCTCCCCCCGACCCCGAGGCCCTCAAGGGCCCGTATCAAGACCTCTTCAAGATTCCATAGGTGTTTGCGAAGGTCTATCCCATGCCGGGTGAGGTCCATGATCGAATAGCCAACGATCTGACCGGGGCCGTGGTACGTGACGTCTCCCCCCCGGTTGGCGTGGAAGAACTGGATCCCGCGGTCGGCCAACGCTGACTCGGGAACCAGGATGTTCTCCATGTTGCCCGACCGCCCGAGCGTTATGACCGGCGGGTGCTCAAGCAGAACGAGGGTGTCGGGTATCTCACCGGCAATGCGCCGGTCTCTGAGGTCGGTCTGCAGGTCGAGGGCAGATTGATAGTCCACCAGGCCTAGGTCCAGGATCCGTGCCTCCCTTTTATCAGCGGAGGCTTGTTTCTGTTCGACTATCATGCTTAAAAGACTTTGGGCCGCTTAACAGCGGCCCAAAGCAATTTCAAATTCGTCTACGCGGGCACCGGACTGCCCGAGAGCGATAGCTAGACCTTGAAGCCGTCCAGCATCTTCTCCAAAGTCATCTGCCTGGCCTTGCTTCTGACTTCATCCTGCCGCTCGTGCAAGGGCTTGGAGTCGGGGTCCTTGTAGATTATTCCTACAGGAATCCCGGGGTCGTGGATGGCCTTGTACGCCGACATCCTGTCGCTCGAATCGTAGTCTTCGGGCAGGGCCCAGAGGGCCGGCTTTATCCCTTGCTTGGCATTGCCTTTCAGGAGGTCGTAAGTGTCGTTGTATTCAGTGCAGGGGGACTGGATGTGCACTATGGAGAAGCCCTTGTGGTCCATCCCCTGGAGTATGAGGGAGGCCAGTTCCCTGGGCTTGCCCGAAAAACCGGAGGCGATGAATGAGGCGCCGCTAGTAAGGTAGAGGTCCAGCGGGTCCACCGATCCCTCGATCTTGCCGAAGGGTGTGCTTGAAGTCTTGACCCCCATATCGGTGGTCGGAGAGCTCTGGCCCTTAGTGAGCCCGTAGACGCCGTTGTCCATGATAACAGCGCAGACGTCCAGGTTCCTCTGGGCCTGAGGCACGATGTGCTCTCCCCCGATGCTGAGAAAGTCCCCGTCTCCTGCGACCACAAGAACGTTCAGCTCCGGCCGGGCCATCTTTATGCCAAACGCCTGGGGAAGCGTGCGCCCGTGGACTCCGTGGATCCCGAAGGGCTGCTCGCCCTCAACCAAGTGGACCAGGTTACCGGAGCAGCCTATGCCAGCGACTATGACCGTCTCCGTAAGTGGGGCCTCGTCTCTCAAGGTCCGCTCCCGGATGGCCATCTCGACAGCACGCCGCACCCCGAAGTCGCCACAACCGGGGCACCACTTGAAGTCGTACTCTTTGTTCTTGATCTTCGGCGCCTTTCGCGGCGCCTGCTTTAGTGTGGTCATACTTGCACTGTCCTTTCAGCCTGTACCCGGACTCTCTCCCCGATACGTTCTACCAAGTCTCTCACCTTGAACGGCAGTCCCGTAATCTGGGTAATCGACTCGGCTTTCACGCCTTTTGCTCTCAGAATCATGGACATCTGTCCCAAGTAGTTTAGCTCTGGGACTATTACCAGTTCTTTCTTTTTCAGTTCCTTCAGCAGGGTCGGAGGCAATGGGTTGATGTTCATGGTGTAGTGCCAACCCAGATCGCACCCCTCGGCAATGAGCTGCCGATATGCCTCCTGCGCAGGGCCTTTTGACCCACCCCACGGCAACAGCGCCACCGGGCAATCTCCGTTCTCCACCTCGAACTCGTCCTCCAGCAGCAGATCCAGCTTGCTGAACCTGCGATTGGTCATCTGGATGTGCCTGTCCGGCCTGTGGGTTGTATCTCCATACGGGTCGTGCTCGCTGGCGTTGGCCACGTAGGGGCCCGGTCCGCCCGGAAGGGGCATGGGGGAGACGTGGCTGGCCTCGTAACGCAGGTAGCCGTTCGACCCCGTATAGACGTCCCGGTTTTCGACGACCAAGGCCTCGAGATTGGGCCTCGGAATGTTCTGCGCCCTCTCCGAGAGGTTGTGATCGCTGAGCAGGGCCACGGGGCCCTGGTACCGCTCCGACCAGTTAAGGGCCTTGACCGCAGCATCGAAACACTCGGCCACGTCGCCCGGGGCGATAATCGGCAGTTCCATGTCACCGTGGGCGGGATGCAAAGCCGCCAGCAGGTCAGACTGCTCGGTTTTCGTTGGCAGTCCCGTGGCCGGCCCACCCCTCATGACGTCAACCACTACGCAGGGAATCTCGGCCATCCAGGCAAACCCGAGGCCTTCGCCCATGAGGCTGAACCCGGGTCCTGCCGTGGAGGTCATCGCCTTCTTGCCAGCGTACCCTGCACCCACTATTGAGTTAATGGATTCGATTTCGGAACTGGCCTGATACGCGAACTTGCCCTCCCCGACCAGGTTGTTCTCCATGAATATCAGTATCGAAGTGGCCGGGGAGATGGGATAGCCGATGAAGCAGTCGAGACCAGCAGCTATGGCGCCCATGGAAAGGGCCTGGTTGCCGTTGATGAGTACCTGCTCACCCTCGGCCTTGGTGGCCGGGGCCAGGGTCCCGAGTCTCAAGCCGCTCTTGGCAGCGCCTTCCCTGCCGAGGAGCAGAGCCTTGTTGTTGGACTCAATTATCTGCTCGTCGTTGGCGCGGCCTCTCGTATAGCGTTTTCGGTTGAACTCCGCCAGGTACTCGTGGGGCATGTCGACCAGATGGGCCAAGGCCCCTACGACGACAAAGTTAGCCGCCCGCAGATTGCCTGTGGAGCGGGCCAATTCCTCGAAGGGCAACCCGACGCTCTGCTCATCCTCTTCAAGTTGGAAGTCACCGGTGTTGTATATTACTACGCCGTCTTCCCTAACCTCTTCCAGGTGGGTCTCGTAGGCTTCCTTGTTGAAGGCTACCAGGACGTTAAGGTCATCCCCGGAGCTCAGAATAGGAGAGGTCGCTACCCGGACCTGAGTCCAGGTGGGTCCACCCCGGATCTGGGACGGAAAAGTCGAGAATGTCAGGACGTGGTATCCCACCTGAGCCGCCGCCTGCGCCAAGGCCGCGGCGGCTGTCACTACACCCTGCCCGCCCTCACCTGCAAAGCGGACTACAAAGTCTCTTGTCTCCAATTGCCTTTCTCCCGTCTAGCCGGCCGCTGTAGCGGTTTGAGCATCCACAACTGGGGCCCTTAAGAGGACGCGGCCGCGCCTAACATGTCCGTTATTGTTCCCCTTCTTCTCTCCTCACGCGCGCATCAGGAGGCGATGCCAAAGCAACCCGCCATCGCGCAAGGCCCGCCACTGCCTAGGCACGAGGGGCCGTAAAATCCTAGCATCCGGCGGGCCGGATGTCAACTTGTGTACCGTCAAACACATCCCAAATCCCCTTCCTTGACACTCAGACGGGCAGAATGATAAAGTCCGAATCCGGTACTCGAGCAGGCCAGATTCCAGCCAGCCCCGTCCGGGCTTTGGTACCCGACGCTTTTGGAGCTATAAAGCCGAGTGTCGGTCATGTCGCCCAAGGCGGGGCCCGGGACTTATGGTTCCCGGTGGCGTTCAAACGGCCCGGGGTTCTTGACTCGGGTGGCTCTTGCCCGTGACCTATATTTTGACAGTATCATGACAGGCTGCTCAGGGGGGCACGAATGGCTGAGGCCAAAGAAGAGATAAAGCTACACCGCGGGCTAAAAGGCATCTACTTCGAGCGATCGGCAGCCTCTTTTATCGACGGCGATGTCGGCAAGCTCCTCTATCGGGGATACAACATCCATGACCTCGCCGAGAACTCCACTTTCGAAGAAACCACATATCTGCTCCTCCATGGCTCCCTGCCCACCCACAGTCAGCTTAGCGAGATAGACGAGACCCTAAAGTCCAGCCGCCAAATCCCCGATGCCGTGTACCAGGTGATAGACCTGGTCAAGGATGCTCACCCGATGGACGTCCTCCGCACGGGGATATCCGCACTATCCGCCTTCGATCCCGACGTATCCGACAACTCCGCCGAGGCCAACATCCGCAAGGGCATCCGAGTAACGTCTCAGGCATCCACCATAGTTGCCGCACACTACCGGATCAGGCAGGGCCTGGACCCCGTGACTCCCGACCCCTCGCTAGGCCACGCTGCAAGCTTCCTCCACATGCTGCACGGGAAAAAACCGACCGATGAGAATGCCAAGCTGCTTGACGTCGACTTCATCCTCCACGCCGAGCACGGGACCAACGCCTCGGCGTTTGCGGCAAGGGTCTGCGCAAGCACGATCTCGGACCTCCACTCGGCCATCGTCACTGGCGTAGCCGTGTTGAAAGGGCCGGCACACGGGGGCGCCGCAGAGGCTGCCCAGACCATGACGCAGGCCATCGGCTCACCTGACAACGCCGAGACATACATCAGAGACACCATCAAGAACGGCGGGCGGATAATGGGCTTCGGTCACAGGGTGTACAAGGCGGAAGACCCCCGAGCCGGGCACCTCAGAGAGCGGTCTCGGGACTTGGGCGAGAAGTTGGGCGAGCCTGAATGGTACCAAATCCTTACCCGTGTCGAAGAAGCGATGGCCCCCTACAGAAAGCGCGGCGTGTTCGTAAACGTGGACTTTTACGCCGGTTCAATCTACCACCTCCTCGGCATCCCGGATGATCTGTTCATCCCCCTGTTTGCCATGGGTCGAATACCCGGATGGACCCTGCAAGTAGTGGAACAACACGAAAAGAACATACTTATCCGGCCGCTTGCGGAGTACACGGGTCCAATGGACCTGGAGTACGTGCCGCTGGACCAGCGCGGCTAGCGAACTCCCGTTCCACCGCTTACGCAGTTCCCTGCTCAAACCTTAGCAGGCTTCCATGCCTTCTTATAGAAGATCACGTCGCGCAAAATTCTGCCGCTCAGGGTTGTGAAGTAGCCACAAGAAAAACCACTCGACCCTTAGACGCGGTCGGAGTTGAATTGGCGGCTAATGGGCGTTGGCAGAAAGTTGCCTCACCGGCTGATAAAGCCCTTCGCCGTTGGCATCATCCTCCAGGGTAGGCCACCGTAGCGCGCTGTTTTGTATCACTGGGCTCGGGGTGGTAGGGCGGACTCAATCGCAGGAATCAGCTCTGGCAAGTCTAAGACGAGGGTTTGCCACAGCACGTCAAGGTTAATGTCGAAATAGGCAAGTACAAGCCGGTGGCGCATCCCTATCACGTCTGCCCACGGAATTGATGGCAAGGTCCCACGAGTGGTCTCGGAGATTCTGTATGCCGCCTCTCCGATGATCTCCACCTCTTTCACCAGTGACAGAACGAGCATTCGATTCTCATTGAGTTCGGACCGGGAACTCCCCCTGACAAAAGACAACGCCTCACGCGCTGCATCCAACATGTGGCGCAGGCGAACTTCGTCAGCGACGTCCATACTGTACTTCAGCCTCTTCCATCACACTGCGGCGAAAATAGCGGCTCAAATCTTCGGGGGTCCGCAGGTCTACCTTCCGCTTACCAAACAATGGAGATAGCTCTCGTTCCAGGCGGTTGATTCCCAGCAACCCGGGAGTGCGCCCTTCTTCGAATTCAACCAGCACGTCGATATCGCTTTCCGGTCCAAATTCGAGTCGCAGCGCCGACCCGAATACCGACAGACGCTTTATGCCTCTAGCCCGGCAAAGAGATGCGAGCCTACCTTTATGAATTGAAACCTGCGGATTCAAGCCCATATCTTCGACCGTAACTATCCATCACCCAAGCATTCTATGGAAACGATGACTATAAGATATCATCCCAAAGACTCGACCCTCAAGATTGAGGGCCGGGCTTCGTCTCATCTTTTGCCCCTTTGTGCTATCATTTGACAAGCTGCTTGCAGCAACTTCATTCGTCAATACCGTGGGAGGAATTTAAACATGGCGGACCAGATCCAGGTAGGGCAGGAAGCCCCCGACTTTACACTTAAAGGCACTCAGGGCGGGGACGTAACCTTGAGTAGTTACAGGGGCGACAAGAACGTACTCCTCGCTTTCTACATACTTGATTTCACCGGCGGCTGAAGCACCGAACTAGCCACCCTTCGGGCGGCACGGAGCTCCTTCAGCGACGCTGACACCCAGGTCCTAGGACTCAGCATCGACAGCATTTTTGCCCACAAGGTCTACGACCTTAGCCTCGGCGGTCTCTGGTTCCCCCTCCTCGCCGACTTCCACCCCAAGGGCGCGGTGGCGGACCTCTACGGCATCATGACCGACAACGGCATCAGCAAGAGGGCCTGCTTCCTTATCGACAAGCAGGGCGTCGTACAGGCAGCTGAAGTGTACGCGGGGGGCCTGCCCGATGTTGCAGCCCTCGCCGCCAAGGCCGCGGCCCTTTAGGCCCGGTCCGGTTTACAGCGGAGGCGGCAGCCTATGAAGACCAGGCAAGAAGCCCTGGAGCTCCTCCACGAATACACGAAGAGCGAAAACCTGCGAAAGCACGGTCTCGGGGTGGAGGCCGCAATGCGCGCCTATGCCCGCAAGTTTTCGGAGGACGAGGACGTCTGGGGAATTGTGGGCCTGCTCCACGACTTCGACTACGAGGTACATCCAACCGCGGACAAACACCCCATGGAAGGCTCCAAAATCCTCAGGGAGCGGGGTTACCCGGAAGAGATCATCTACGCCATCCAGTGCCACGCCGACTACCTCGGCCTGGATAGGAAGGCGAATATGGACAAGGCCATTTTCGCCTGCGATGAGCTTGTCGGCCTAGTCAACGCGGTGGCCCTCGTTCAGCCCACGAAGAGCGTCATGGACGTCAAGGTCAGGTCGGTCAGGAAGAAGATGAAGGACAAGTCCTTCGCCAAGGGCGTCATACGCGAAGACATCGTGAACGGCACCGCCCAGCTTGGCTTTGACATTGACGAGCACATCGCAACGGTGATCGAGGCCATGCAGGGCGTCGCTTCGGAGCTCAGGCTGGACGGCAGTCTGGTCAAGACTTAGGGACTCCCTTGCAGCCCGACAAGATCCTGCTCAACGGTATGGAGTTCTACGCCTATCACGGCGTCAATGAGATCGAGAAGACCCAGGGGCAGCGATTCATAGTCGACGTGGAACTGTCCGCCGACCTCGCCAGGGCCGCAGAGACCGACGCCCTGGCAGACACCATCAACTACAGCGAAGTCTTCCGCCTGGTCAAACGCGCCGTAGAAGGCCCTTCCCGTGACCTCATCGAGACCGTAGCAGGGGAGATAGCTGTCCGGGTTTTGCACGACTTTCCTGTGGAGCAGGTCAGGGTCAAGGTCAGCAAACCGGACGTATCGATAACCGATGCAACACTCTCGGCGGCCGCGGTGGAGATCGTCAGGCGCCGGGAGCACCCCCACGGAGGTAAAACGATTTGAACGCAGCACATGACAACCGGGACTGGGCCATAGTGCTGGGAGCGTCCAGCGGGTTCGGAGAAGCCTGTTCCCTGGCCCTGGCGGAGAAGGGGCTTAACATAGCAGGCGTTCATCTCGACAGAAGGGCAACGCTGCCAAACGCTCAAGCCGTCGCTGCGAAAGTTGAAGCCTTGGGTGTCAGGGCCCTGTTCTTCAACACCAACGCCGCCGATGATGGGAAAAGAGCCAACGTCCTCGATAGTGTGAAGGAGAACCTCTCACCGGGCTCCTCGGTTAAAGTGCTGGTGCACTCGCTGGCCTTTGGCACCCTCAAAGCCTACGTGCCGGAAGACCGCAAAGACTCGCTGACCCAGGCCCAGATGGACATGACACTGAACGTCATGGCCAATTCATTGGTTTATTGGGTGCAGGACATGGTCTATCGAGACTTAATGACTGAGGGGGGTCGAGTCTACGCCCTCACCAGCGCCGGTTCCCATCGTGTAGTCCCGACGTATGGCGCCGTATCCGCCGCCAAAGCCGCCCTGGAGTCCCACGTAAGACAGCTGGCCATGGAACTCGGCGGGCGAGGCATCACCGTGAACGCCATCCGGGCCGGCATAACCGACACCCCCGCCCTCAGGAAGATCCCCGGCCACGAGGATCTCATAGCCGGTGCGTCCGCAAGCAATCCCGGAGGCCGGATGACCACGCCCCAAGACGTGGCTGCAGTTATCGCCATGCTGGCCACGGGTCCGACCGGTTGGATTTCCGGGGATGTAATCGGAGTAGACGGCGGGGAGGACATAGCCGGGTTCTAGGGACCACGGCTCGCAGATGGCCCACCCCCAAGCTCCGGCCCCGCGTCCCACGCCATATGGGGATATTTCCCCTCCAGCAGATTGACGTGCCGGTCGGTTAAGAGGGGCACGGGCAGACCGCCGTCGAAGATGAGGCCCTCGCCACCGAGCCCGGACAGCCTCCCAGACCCTACCTCCTTGGCCTGAATGCAAACCTTGAAACCACCCAGACCTTCGCGGTCGATCAAGTTGCCGAGTCCCATCATGTTGGCATTGTATTGACTCGACGGCAGTCTTAGGTCGCGGAGACCGTTCCTTATGCCAACTATGCCGAGGTTACCTAGGAAGTCCCTCTGGGAGACTAGTCCGCATGCCTGAAGCCCCAACCTCTTGCCCATCTGCATTAGGGTCGTGAAGTCCACGTGAGCGGTGATATCCTGCCGCCCGATGCGCCGGAAAGGTTGGCTATTGACCGTGTGCCGATAGTGGCACATCAGCGTTCCCTGCGGTCGGGACGAGGAATACAAATCCGAGGCTTCGTGGCCGTAGTCGATGCTGATTAGGTATCCCGACTCCAGAGACTCGGATAAGGAGAGAGTTAGGTCCTCCAGGCCCATGTTTATCTCGGCGCGTTGGCCCTCGGCCAGCGTGACTCCAAGGCCATCGAGCCGCTCCTGCAAGAGTCCTGTAGACGGCTCCCCCACAACTTCAACAAGCTCACCACCCCCCACCCCGACGTACAACTCCCGCAGTTTCCCATTCTCCATCGTGACCCGGTGCACGGGCATCGCATCCAGGTACTCGTTGGACAGGATGCAGCCGGTGATTCCCCGGAGAGGAATGCCGTCTGACACGATGCAGTGGACGTCCTCGACGCGGTACGCCGGTCGCCGGTCAATGGCCAAATACTCCAAAGCGTCGGCAAAATCGGAGGAGACGTGGTCTGAATATTCGATGATGTCCCCGGCCATCACCCCCGTCCCCGCTCCCAGCTCAACCACATGGAACGGCGATGGTTTTCCCATCATCTCCCACATCCCCGCCAGCTGCACCGTCAGCAGCGCACCGAAGGCAGGATGGGCCACGGGGCTCGTGTAGAAGTCTCCCCCCGCCCCGATTCGCTCAGGGCCGGAGGAGTAGTAACCCCAGGGCTCGTGATACAGCGCCAATTCCATGAAGCAAGCGAAGGTCATCGGGCCAAGGGTTCGGGCCTCTTCTACTAGCAGCGATTCGAGAGGGTTTTCAGGCATAAGAGGGCAACCTTGCCAGTGCGTCTGATTGACACCTAAACCGGCCCACTTGTAGGATATCGCATATTGCGGCACTGAGTTTTTTCATTCGGGAGCGACGGGCTATGGCCACAAAAATCGACTTCAACTGCGACATGGGAGAGAGCTACGGCGCTTGGAAGATGGGCCTCGACGAGGAGGTCATAAAGCACGTTACCTCTTCGAACGTGGCCTGCGGCTATCACGCCGGAGACCCGATGTGGATGCAGCACACCGTGAATTTGGCCAAGGCCAGCGGTGTCGCAATTGGCGCCCACCCAAGCTATCCGGACCTCCTGGGCTTTGGACGCCGCAACATGAACGCCACTCCCGAAGAGGCCCGAGCCTATGTTAAGTACCAGGTCGGGGCCTTGCAGGGCTTCCTCGGCGGGGCCAAGCTCCAGCACGTCAAGGCTCACGGGGCCCTGTACAACTCCGCCGTCAAGAACGATGACCTCGCCAAGGGCATTTGCCAGGCCATCCTGGACATCGACCCGGGGATAATCCTTGTGGTGCTGGCCGGTACCAACTGGGTCAATATAGCCAAAGAGATGGGTAACAGGGTCGCTCGGGAGACGTTCGCCGACAGGGCGTTCAACGCTGACGGCACTCTCGTCGCTCGCTCCATAGAGGGCTCCGTGCTACACGATCCCTCGGAAGTCGTTGAACGGAGCCTCAAAATGATCACGGAAGGCTCCGTCACTGCAATCACCGGGGAAGAGATACCCATGCAGGCCGACACCATATGCCTCCACGGCGACAATCCGGGCGCCGTGGAACTGGCTTCCGCCATCCGGCGCCGATTCGAAGAAGCGGACGTTGAGGTCGTGCCTATGGGGACTTTCTGCTAGCCCCGAGCCGAGGCCAATAGCCAGGGAATGCCACTCTTCACTGAACCCACATTCCGCTTTGGCGGTGATAAGGCCCTGTTCATAGAGGTGGGCGACGAGATAACCCCCGAGGTCAACCGGAGCATACGGCACCTGCTCAACGCCATCGATAGTGCAGACATCCCCGGTGTACAGGCCCTCGCCCCTACCTACCGCTCCATCCTTGTCTACTACGATCCACTCACTTTGCAGGTAGAAGACCTCCAGCAGCGTCTTGCCGACCTATACGGCAACCTACAGGACACCGATCTCGGAGCTTCGAAGGTCGTGGAGATACCCACCCTTTACGGCGGGGAGTACGGCCCGGACATCGAGTTTGTTGCGACCCACAGCAACCTTACCGAGGCCGAGGTCATTGAGGTACACACAAGTTCCGACTACCTGGTCTATATGGTCGGGTTCAACCCCGGATTCCCGTACCTAGGGGGCATGTCGGAGAAGATTGCCACGCCGCGGCTCCCAACTCCCCGGGTGAGGTTGGTTCCGGGCTCCGTGGGCATCGCCGAGCGGCAGACGGGCATATATCCGCTGGCCAGTCCAGGGGGCTGGCGGGTTATAGGGAGGTCGCCCATAAGAATGTTCGACCCCGGCAGGGAGCCCCCGTCCCTCGTTGAGGCAGGCGATATGGTCCGCTTCACGTCCATCGAGGAGGCACGGTACCGGGAAATCGAGAAACAGGTGGAGGCGGGAACGTTCAAGGTCACGGTTCGGGACGCGGGCTGATATCAATATGGGCGTCATAGAAGTAATAGAGCCCGGTCTCCTCACCACGGTCCAGGACATGGGCCGCTACGGTTATCTTCACCACGGTGTCCCGGCATCCGGGGCAATGGACACCGTCGCCCTGCGCATGGCTAACATCCTCACCGGCAACCCTGAGGACGAGGCCTGCCTGGAAGTCACCCTGGCAGGGCCTAGACTCCACTTCCGTTCCGCCGCTCTCGTAGCCATTAGCGGGGCAGACCTCTCCCCATCTCTCAACGACTACCCCGCCCCGATGTGGGAATCGTTCCTGGCTCGGCAGGGAGACGTTCTATCCTTCGGGGAGCACAGGTCCGGGACCCGCGCGTACGTGGCGGTGGCCGGGGGGTTCGACGTCCCAATGGTCATGGGCAGCAAGTCCACCTTTATGAAGGCGGGCATAGGCGGTTTCAAGGGCCGAGCAATGGAGGCGGGCGACATGCTTTTGACTCGGCTGCCAGTCTCTTCCAGTGATCGTTCAGGTCGGCGGATTCCTCGAAGCCTGGTCCCCAACTGCGACCTTAGCCTCCCTATCCGCGTGGTCCTGGGACCCCAGGACGACCGTTTCACCCAGGCTGGATTGGACGTTTTCCTTAGCGAACCCTTCACAGTATCGGCAAATTCAGACCGGATGGGGTACAGGCTTCAGGGCCCGAAAGTCGAGCACAGCGACGGCCCCGACATCATCTCCGACGGCATACCCTTTGGAGGGGTCCAGGTCTCGGGGGACGGGCAGCCCATTATCCTGATGGCCGACCGAGGCACTTCCGGGGGCTACACCAAGCCGGCGACCGTTATTAGCTCGGATATCGGTAAGGTAGCCCAGAGGATGCCCGGTGACGAGATCCGATTTCAATCGGTCACCCTGGCTGAGGCCCACGAGGCCCTAAGGAGTCAGGAGGCGGCGATAGCTCAGGCCAAGCAGCACTTGGCCGCCCCCGTCTCCCGGCGCCGGTTCACGGTAACCGTCGAAGGTGAGGCGTTCCAGGTGGACGTGGAGATAGCGCTGTCAGCATCAGCCGCCGCTGGCCGAGCAACCGTGGCCTGTGCCGGTGAACCTACGAAGACTTTTGCCGTGGATATCGAACTGGCGCCCCGCTAGCTCTGTGCCTGCTGAAAGTCTGCATTTGGCGGATCGAAAGGCGAGCTAGAGAGAATCTGTCCCCTACACCACCGTCATGTCCCGGCTGGTCTTCGACAAGATCTCGCAGCCGGTGTCGGTCACTAGCACGTTGTCGATGATCCGGGCCCCGAGCCTCTCCTCTGGGAGGAAGACGGGGGGCTCGATGGACAGCACCATGCCGCTCTGCAACGGCTCGTCGCTGCTGCCGTCCATCTGAAACGACTCAGACCACCTGGGCGGGAATCCGGGAGCTATCCCGTAGCCAGTGGTATGCCACCGACCCTCCTCCATCCCCGCATCCCCGATGACCTTCTTCGCCGCCTCGTGGGGCACCGAGGCCGGGACCCCCGCCCTGATCGCCCCGATAGTCGCGTCGCAGGCGTCCCGGACAACCTGGTAGACCTCTTTCATCCTGGCCGTCGGCTCCCCGATGCACATCACCCGACCGATAGTGCAGGTGTACCGACGATAGGCTGAACCGTATTCGTGGTGGACCAGGTCTCCGTCCTGAAGCACCCTCTCCGATGGGAAGCCGTGGGAGTAGGGCGTCCGCTCTCCGCTCACGAAGTTCATCGGGCTGGAGGTGAACTCACCGCCGAGGGACATCATCGTGCGATGCATTTCGCCGACAACCTGGAACTCGGTCTTGCCTGCAGCCAAGTTATCGAGGCACGTCTGGTGAACGGCGTCATTGATGTCGGAGGCCTTGTGGATGTAGGCCAACTCCGCGGGAGACTTAACGAACTTGAGCTCCTCGATCAGGCGGGTCGGTTCGGCTACCAGCGCGTCGCCGAGGACATCCTTGAGCTGCAGATAATCGTGCACGTTAAGATACGTATTCGGGACCTCAAGCCCTATTCTCCGGTTAAGATACCCCTTCTCCTCCAGTATGGACTTGAGGATGGGCACGGCATGGTCGCCCGGGTCCCGGTCCCACCCCCGCACGTCCTTCGACAGCGACATTTCCTGTGCCTCGAAAACATCAGCGAAACGAGTCTGGAGTATCAGGTCGCTGGGCTCCAGGGTGAAGAGGAGGGCCTGGAACTCCTGGTATCCCTTGATCCGGCTGCCGATCAGGTAGTTGATATTGACGGGGTGGGTCACTATGAGAAGGTCGATGCCGATCTTCTCCATGGCGGCCCGGGTCCTCTGCTGCCGGTCCTCGAATTCGGGTATCTCGAAGTCCAGGTTGGTCATGGGTGACGCCTTTCTTTTTGGAAGACTGGCTGGACTAGTTTTCGGGAGGCGGGGGTGCGCCGTCGGTGGGGGTGGGGGCGAACGTCTCGGTGAGGCTCGAAATAATGTCGTCCTCGGAGGCGCCTGCGAGGAGGTCGACGTTGATAGCCTGAAGGGTCTCGGTGTGGACCCCGGCTCGGAGCCCGAACTCTAAGGACAACCGGGCCACCGACTCCGGACCGTCCGCCTCGGCAATGATTACGAAGTCGTACCTGCCGAGCACCATGTACCGGGCCATAAGGCTGGCTCCGGGCACATCCACTTCCTGCGCGACGTCATTTATAAGCTCGGGATTATCTATCAGCTTCCGCTGCCCGTCAGTCGTCAGAGTGGCCAGGAGGATGTAAAGCATGGCGACCGCCGTCCTGTGAAGATTGGGGGGATTGTAGCATAGTCCTTTAGCCCCACGTAGTGGTTTCTAGGTATTCCTTTATCTCCTGCCTAGAAGCAATGTCCTTACTCAATCAACTTATTTGCATTAAATGCTAGAGTTGACATGCCTTAACAGTGCATTCTATACTTGTATCTAGACCTACATATCTGTTATGTACTATCATCCACACAGGCATAGCAATTGGGAGCTGCCATGAAAGTAGAAAGCGAGACCCGTGAGGACAAATTTAGGCGAGTGGCTGAACGTCGAGTGAATGCAATCATCGACAAGCTACGTCTACTTGGTCACTTAGCCAACAAGAGCAATTACAGTTACACCGATGAACAGGTGGAGGCAATATTTAGGGCCATCCAAAAGGACCTCAACGCTACTAAGTCCAAATTCGTAGAAGGGTCCAATGGCCACAAGCCATTCGCCCTTTAGCTAGGACGATCAGCCTTAGAGGTGGAGGCAGGTAGAATGCTACAGCTTGAGTTTTCCCCGCAGCAAAAGTGCATTGACCTATTGCGGGCCGACACCGAAGAGCAGGTTATCAACCTCCTTAGTCAATACGGATACTGGGACGACCCAAACGTTTGGCGTCCTTTTGGCGATAAAGAGGACAACTTTTCTACAATCGGGAATCAGTCAGCCAACCCAGAGGCAGCACTCGTTGAGAAGTTGGTCAATTCAGTGGATGCCGTGTTAATGGGCGAGTGCTGGGCTGCTGGTATGCGCCCAAATTCTCCCGATGCACCCCGCAGCATCCCCGAAGCAGTGGCCATGTTCATCCACAATGACGCATCCAAGGCCAACACACTGGGACATGTTTCTTACTGGTCCGATCAGAAACGACGTGAAGTAGCTGACAGAATAACCCTAGCCGCGACCGGTGCTCGCAGCAATCCAAGCATAACAATTGTTGATTCGGGCGAGGGACAAAGCCCCGCCTTAATGCCAGGCACTCTCCTGTCTTTGGACAAGAAGAACAAAATCGATATTCATTTTGTGCAGGGCAAATTCAATATGGGTGGCACAGGAGCACTGCGGTTTTGTGGCGATCACAACCTGCAACTCATTATCAGCCGACGCAACCCCAGCCTTAAGTCAGACGGTGACATTGATTCTTCGCATGGGCAGTGGGGATTCACTATCGTCCGTCGAGAAAATCCAACAGATGAGAAACGGGTATCAACGTACACTTACTTAGCTCCCCAAGATAGGGGGGTTCTGCGTTTCAATGCGGACGCCTTACCGCTGTTTCCAACAAGCAATAGAGCTTACATTCGAGATACTGAATGGGGAACGGCCATTAAACTCTACGAATATAGACTCACAGGCAGAAGCAACATCCTGCGAGGAGACGGTCTATTACAACGCTTAGATCTATTGCTTCCAAAAGCAGCGTTGCCAATAAGATTTCACGAGTGTAGAGACTATAAAGGACATACAGGCAGCTTTGATACTACTCTTACAGGTCTAAGTGTTCGGCTTAGTGACGATCGCACTGAAAATCTGGAACCAGGTTATCCTAGCAGCAGCACTATAACTATATCCGAACAGAAGATGTCGATTGCGGTCTACGCTTTCAAGAGGGGCAAAGCGGATTCATACAGGGGAAGGGAGGGGGTTATATTCACGGTCAACGGACAAACGCACGGAAACATATCGAAGGCTTTCTTCAGCAGGACATCTGTTGGAATGAATCGTCTTGAGGACTCATTGTTGGTTGTAGTGGATTGCAGTCGCATCTCGGGTCGCCGTAAGGAAGATCTGTTCATGAACAGTAGGGACCGAATGGAGCAAGGGGAATTTCTTAAGGCGATTAAGAATGCGTTAGCTTCGATATTGAAAAGTGATCCGGACTTACGAGCATTAAGTGCGCAACGCCAGAGTGAGGATCTGGAATCCAAGCTTAAGGATTCTAAGCCCTTTGAGGAGGTATTAAGATCGATACTTCAAAAATCGCCGAGCCTCGCAGCCCTATTTGGAGGAACAGGACGCCTACCAAATCCATTCAAGCCAGATACGGTCAAAACTGGGAAGGAATTCCGCCCTAAGCTTCATCCCTCATACTTTCGATTTCAGAACAAAAACTATGGTCACGTATTAGAACTAACCACCCCAATCAACATGCGAAGTCGAATCGCTTTCGAAACAGATGTAGCCAAAGACTACTTTGAGCGTGAGCAGTACGCTGGTGAGCATGTTCTTAGACCGTTACTCAACTTCTCGATACCAGACCATACCCTGAACATGCACAGCGGCACGGCTACTCTTAACCTAGATATCCCAAAAGGAGCCAGAATCGGTGACTCGTTTGAGTACGAATTTACCGTCCGAGACGATACCCTTGTAGAACCTTTTGTCAATCGATTCAAAATAACAACTGGCCAACCACAAGACTCTACTGGGGGCAATGGCAAACCTCGTCACCGCTTTTCGGACGGTCAAGGCAACGAAGAAACTCCTAAAGGATTAGCGCTTCCCACACGAGTACCGGTATACGAATCTGCTTGGGATATACACGATTTCGACAAGTACTCCGCACTTCAGGTTGTTCATAACCAGTCTGATAAAGAGGAAGACTCTGGATCGTATACCTACTACATAAACATGGACAACATCCATCTCAAAACTGAACTCAAAGCGACAAAAGAAAGTCCTGAAATAATAAAGGCTAGGTGGCAATTTGGTTTGGTCCTAATCGGCATGGCGCTACTAAAAGACAACGCTGCCTCGTCAACTGCCTCAACTAATGGTCAGTTTACAGACGACGATGAAGAAGTTTCGGCCGAGGAGCGGGTTGGTAGTGCAGCCAAATCTATAGCCCCTGTGCTGCTCCCCCTCATTGAACATTTAGGGGCGCTCTCGGAAGAGGATGTGAGAAACTAGCCCATCAACCCTGGAATCAACGCTATGTTGGACCGAGTCAGTCTACCGGGCGGTGAATCAGCAGCACTTCCCGGCTAGCGTCATTCTCGGGCCTCTGATGGTTGTACCACTTCCTATTTGGGACCAACCTCACCTGCTGGGAATCTATGTCGGCTGCTTTCGTCTCTTCAAACCCCGCCTCTGACATTGCCTCTAAGTAACGCGGCAATTGCAAGGCCGCGTCAGAAAAAGCGACTAGCTGAACCACCTTTGCATCCGGGGCAATGATTTGGCGTATGTTCCTAAAGGCAGCCGATAGCCTAGCGAAGTAGTTATTAAGGCCAGTGGGAGTTCGGCCACCCATCGTGTAGTAGGATTCTTTTTGTCCATCCCGAACATCTGCAATCCAATAGGGTGCCGGTGTTTCCCGTCTCCCCAAAACTTGCCAACGGTGGTACAAAACGTGGACACCGGGGTATGGCGGTGATGTGAGGACTAACCTCGGACGTATATCCCGTCTCCGCAATACGTACGCAAGGCGCCCATTGGAAGCCGGATACGACAATAGATGCCGAGTGGCTGTAACCTTGTTCTTATGTACGCCTGATTCCTTGACAGCCGAAGTGAAATCACTCATGCCGCCAAGCATGTGTTCTACACGATGCTCAAGCTTGCCCATGAGGTAGTTCACTTCCGGGATGCTCGTCCTGGCATCTAAAGTCAACTGGCCGACTCTTAGAAGGGCGCATCGAGCAAACTGACGCCGACGAGGAAATCGGAGACTTTCAACGAGTTTGGTCGCGGTCCTGAAAAATGGATATGTGCTGAGCGGCATATTATGGATAGGGGCCTCTGTCACGTTAACGTCGAGCTTTTCGTCTGCGACAGCAGCGCGGACATCCTGAACCCAGCCACGTATTTCCGAGACATCCCGTCTGCTCAATGGGGTTGTCTTGACCCTCGTAACGAACCGAGCAAGGCGGTTGACATCGGACCCTATCGCAAACCTTCCCAACGCCGCAGCCTCCACAATCGTTGTGCCACCACCCATAAACGGATCAAGTACGCAATCGCCTGGTTCCGTTAGGGAGTTGAGGATGAAGCGGACGAAATGTGGGCTGAATCGAGCGGGGTATTTGTAGAAATCATGCGTGTACCCCTGCACTCTATCAGTGGAATGGAAGGCTTTGTCGAACTGATAGTGGCTTAGATCTATCGGACTAATCATGCCGAAACGTATAACTTCGTGGAGTCGAGTGGCATTCTAGCACAGTCCTTTGGTTCCCATCCCAGCCATCCCCTCCAACTGTGACCCCACCCCCCTTGACCCGACCGAATCACTCGCCCTAGCATTCACCTCGGCCCCGACACTTCGGGGGCATCCTTATCCACAGAAAGAAGCTTGACCGATGCATCATGTCCTAAGCCCCTTCGCTAGCGGATACGAC
Source organism: Dehalococcoidia bacterium (assembly GCA_965222055.1). Classification (GTDB taxonomy): domain Bacteria; phylum Chloroflexota; class Dehalococcoidia; order Plut-88900; family Plut-88900; genus Plut-88900. The sequence continues at coordinate 401,980 of CBDCTF010000007.1, read as the reverse complement.
AACGAGACAACCCCCCCACCCGTGCGAAACGGGGCTTTCTTACAAACAATCAACAATCGTGCCTGACTCCCGCAAACAATCATATGCAAAGCTAATGCCGTTTGATTGCCCGCGCTCGACTTGATAGTTATATGTCAACTGCGCCCCAACCCGCCTAAGACCGCGTATACACCGCCTCCCCTGCTCGGCGGGTGATGCGGCCGACCCGGACTTCGGCAGTCACCAGTGCCAGGTCGGTCAGATACTGCTCGACGATGTCGTGGTGCGAGTAGTCGAAGAAGAGGTGGATGCCCTCGGGGTCGACGATACGGTTGCTGTTCCACCCCCGGTCGAACATGCCGTCGTGGACCGCGTAGATGTCCAGGCTCTTCGACCCGAAAGCTACCAGGTAGGCGTGGGGCGTCCCCAACACTTCGAGCCCCTCGATGGAGTTGATCCCGTCGATGAACCGGTCCCGGGTCCCGAGTATCCTCTCGACGATGCGCATGTATCCCTCTTCTCCCAGGTAGTTCATCACCGCCCACGCCGACGCCACCCCGCCCCCGGACCTAGACCCGGTGTTGTTTCGGGTCGAGTAGAGTCCCGATGGCCACTCGTCGAAGGTGAACCGCTGGTACTTCTCCAACGTATCGTCCCGTAGCAGCAGCCCCGAGACCCCTTTGTTGGCATAACCCAGCTTGTGCACGTCCACGGAGATGGAGGTGACGCCGCTCACGACAAAGTCATAGTCCGGAATGTCATAGCCGAGCTTCTTTGCGAAGGGCAGTACGAACCCACCATGACAGGCGTCAACGTGGCACCATAGCCCGTGCTCCTCTGCCAGGGCCCCGATCTCGGTTATAGCGTCGTTGGCGCCGTAGGGGTACGAGGGAGCGGAGCCAGCGACCATGATGGTGTTGTCGTTAATAGCTCGGGCCATTGCGTTTACGTCCGCCCGATAGTCGACGCTGCCGGGCACCCGGACGGTCTTGATGCCGAGTATGTGGGTGGCTTTGTCGAAGGCCGGGTGGGCAGCCCGCGGCACGATGATCTCGGGGGCCTTAGCCGAGGGCCTGTGGTCTCGGGCCCAGGCCTTCGCAGCCTTAACCGCCACCACGATGCTCTCCGTGCCGCCGGATGTGACGCTGCCGCCGGCGCCCTCAGGAGCGGTCAGCATCTCCAGCAGGGCGTCGATCAGCTCCCGTTCGTACCTGACGAGGCTGGGGAAGAGGTCGGGGGCGAAGAGGGCGTTGTGGTTGATGTACATCTGGTAGGCATCGTTGGCCACCTTGACCACGTCCTCCCCGCCAAAGTAGCTGCCCCCCTTGAACTGCCGAGGCGCATACCAGGGCTTGTCCTCCTCATGCGCCGAATCCATCTCGGCGCGGACGTCGGGCCAGGGTCGGGAGTTGGGGGGGAATTTTGTTGGGGTCATGGTGGGGCCTCCTGAAACGCTAACCTTGGACTCCCTGATACTGGGATAGTCATCACATCCTGCAGGTGAAGTAAGAGAGGAAGTGGTGGAACTGGGGGATTCGTATTTAGCTATGAAACACCTATATCTTTGTGTTCATTCCCACAATCCTCACCACACTGATAGGCCGATGGCAACCTTCACCGATCATTGCCTCACAAGGTATGGTATCACGCCTTCACCTATGAATATGAAAGGAGTGACCGTATCCGGCATCCTGCACTCAGGTGCGTGCAGGACGCGGTTGCGCAGGGTCCCAATTGGAAGTTTGAGTCTACCTGGGTGGGCCTAAGTGTGCTGCACTGCGAACGTTCCGGTGGGATATCTCAATTTAAGAAGCCGATCAGGTAAAGCCGAGTCGTGACCAGTTCTAGCGATAGCCCCGCCGAAATCCATGTCTCCGCTTTCTCCATGCGGCCTCAGAAGCAAAGCTCGCGGAATATATCTCTTGCCTATCAGATTTGCTGCCTCATAGTTCTTGAATGCCAGTGAGGTTGCCTGACGGCCATGTTATCTAGAGGTAATCGAGATTGATCCACTACCTATCTGGCTTGTGCTCTTACGCGATGGGCATCTCAGCCAAATGTCGCAGGCGCCGCTACTTCAGCAATCAGCCAGGTTGGACAAGACCTCTCAGGACCGGTCGGTGAGCTCCTCCAAGGCTATGCTCGCCTCGCGGCGTAGCCTGTTGGCATTATCCCGCTCCCGATCCACCGCTATAAAGGCGTCAACGGTGAAGGGTTGCCAGGAGGTGCGCAAGGTTCGGACAGCGCCCTCTTCCCTTTCCACTGCTCCTACCAACAGGTTGTACATGGGCAACAGGTAACCTGACTGCGGAAGGTCTCTTACCTTTCGCCCCAGCTTGCCAATGCGTATGTGGAATTGGCTTAAGTCCTCGAGCACTTCCGTACGGTCGCATCCGACCTCCGTCCTCCGCCAGCTGTTATAGCTCAAGTGGAATTCGTCCCAGTCCGTCAAGAGAATCTCGTAGGCGCCGATGAACTCTTGAACTTCTTCCAAGTCTGCCATCGCGCTGCCATCCAGATCCTTACTTATGGTCCGGTTGACTTCCTTGAGAGTTGTCTCAGCTTTCTTAACAATTGGCTGGAGTTACTCCAAGAGTTGTCCAGCTGTAGGGCCAGCCGGGGTAACAGACTCGTCTTCCCCGGGCGTAACGGGATCATCCGAGGGCACGGAGGGCTCCTTAATACTTCGGCTGAGTGTGGCATATATCTTTGTCAAAGCCCTATGTTCAACTTCCGCCACCCCTTGAAGCTCCTTGATCGCGTCTTCGGTAGCATCAGTGGCAGCCAGTCCGTCTATAGCCTCAACTACGGCTGATGACTGCCGGATAAGTTGGTCAAGCCGTGCAAGTAGTTCAATATCATCCAGTCTGAGTGCATCCTTCAGCAGGCTAGCGTAGTCATAGTGAGATATCTCCCAGTCGTCGCCAATAGGCCCCGAGAGCTTGTAAGAGATCCTCCACTGCCTCCAGCGTTTCCGGGTCAGAGGCTTCCCCAAGTTCTTCCTCCAACTCCAGTGCGAGGTCTATCACATTCCTCTGGACACGGGCTGCCCCGGAACGCTGCTGTTCCACCGCCTCAAATAGTGAAAGGCTATTGGGCTGCCACCGATCCCTCAGTTGACGGCATGCCGACTCCTCCGCCTCGGCGGCAGCTATGAGCATGTCGGCGTATTCCCGACTGACTGAAGTCCTGGGAAGCTCTCTCACCCGCTCTGTCACGGCGTTGAATCTTACGGCGAAGTCTTCCAGGCCCCCCGCACCGCGTTCCTCTGGCAGGTGGTCAGGCCAGCGCGCCATTGGTCAAAGTCTTGATGGAATTGGTCCCACTCTTGCCCGACGGCTTGCCTTTGTAATTCAAACTCTTCCACTGCCATCAAGTCGCTTGTCGATAGCGGCCTCGGAGACAAAGGAGTCGCGTCTGTGGGTATGGTTACCGGTACGGTTTCGGGACTGGCGCCACCACTACAAGCCAGCACCAGCATCAATAGTAATGCGGGCAGGAAGATATAAGAGACAATTCGTTTCTTCATGGAAAACTACATAACCCCAAGAAATCACTTGCCAGGTCTTTCCTGAACTCACCGCTGTACGAGCCGTCAACAGCCCTGGTTAGAGCACCGGGCGTCTCCGCCAAGATTATAAGTACGTGCCGGCGTTGGTCTCTGTGGAGTAGGGCAATGGCCGTTCCTGCCCGGCGCAGGCCCTGAGCAAAGGGAACACTCAGCGCATCATCAATCTGGATGCCAGCGGCTTGGAGATATTGATTCACCTGAATTGAGTCTTCATACAACCCTATGAACACTGTGTCCCGACTTAGATCTTCTTCTGTGCGAATTTCTGAGGACAACCCATAGGACCCAAGGCCGCTCCTCACCTCTGTACCAATATGCCAAAGGGACGGCTGCCCTAGCAAGATGTCTAATCTGTCTTGCGAGCTCCCCTCATAGAAATATGGGAAGTCGGCTAAGTGATACTCTCGTTGGCTATCCGTCAAATAGTCAGCCAAATTGGACAAGAGCTTGTCGTTGTCCAGCAAATAGTTGTAGGGAGGGGCCATAAATGTGAAGTCTGCGACCGCGAGGACATTGCGGTTGTCGCCCCAGGCAATGGGGTTGAAGTCCCCCGCAGTTTCAACTAAGGAAGAGCGAGTATTAGTATCGGTAAAGGCTAAGCCGTGACCGGAAGAGCGGACCGACCCGGCGATATACAAAGCCACGGTATCCAAGCCACTGGTGAGGGGGTCGGGCTGGAAGTCGCGGACGAATATGTGCCGGAAGTTCTGGTCATATTCCACCGTGTTGTAGAGGTAGTCGGGCTGGAATTCGATCCCAAACCTCTTGGCGAGGGCGTTTATCCGGTTGGGGCGAGTCGGGTCCGATACCAGTACCAGTTTCCCACCCTTCTCCACAAACCGTTCCACCATGTCCACTTCAGCCTCGCTGTACTCAACGCGAGGAAGAATGACCCGTAAGCTGTCGGCGCGCCGCAGTTTTTGCTCCAGCAGTTGCAGTCTGGTCCGCGCCAGCGCAGGAGCGAAGCCGCCGACAATTTCCACCTCATACCCGCGGTTCGCCACCCAGGAGCTGAGAGTAACTAATTCGCGTTCCGAGAAGGAGTTCGCGTGCAGGGCGTCGATAACCATCAGGCCATCGCTAAGCTGCGTCGTGCCCGAATCCTCAGCAGTGACCACAGGTGCTCCGGGCGAAGTTATCTCTTCGAATGGAATATCCACAATGGGGGACGGATCATAGCTGCCTCGGTAAAAGAAGAAGAACACCGCCGCAAAAGTGACGGCAGCAAATACGGGCAATAGCGCTAAAGCTATTAGTTTAGGGGCCATGCCCCACATACAGGTAATAGATATTCGGACGGTGTATGTCGAAGGGGAATTCGGGGAGTGGGGCCTCCCCATTCTCTCCAATGCCTCCATGGAGCATCAGGGATTGCAAGGTCTGGAGTCCTGTCGTGATGTTGCCAGACTCCGCTCCCTCAAGGTCATCTTCTTCGCTGTTATAGTCCGTAGAGAGTGCGGCAAGGGCTTCGAGTAGGCCGACATTGCTGCCGTCATCCCCAAGTGCGAGAATCTGATTCAGTTCCTGGACGATTTCTCGCAACACCTAGAAGTTGACATCTACGAGGCCATAGTTGGAAATTCCGGACAAGGCGGCCGTCTTCTGGATCCCGTCGCTGTCACCCCCGATTTCATCAGCCAATCCGAGCTTTACAGCGACCATTCCGGGATAAATACGCCCTTCAGTCAACTCTTCTTCGGAAATGCGCAGTTTGTCTCCTCGCTCGCTGATTACCATTTGGGCAAAGGCGGAATTGAGCAAATCGACTGTTCCGGTCCACTCTCTCCTGGTACCCCCATCAAGCTTGTAGGGACTGCTAACCACCACGGTCTCATTAGGCAAGTCGGGGACCAGAGGGCCTGCGACGGAAATAACCCCTACATTACCCACCAAAGAAGATGTCTGAGCGTAGGAGTAGGATGCCCCCATAGACATCATGTACCCGCCGCTGGCAACCAAGCCGCCCATGGAATATGACCACGGGTTTTTCTTCCCGAAGTCTGCGGGTCTCAATATACAGACGCTCGCTGGCAGAGGCGGAGCCGCCAGGGGTGGTCAGCTTGATGACCACGGCTTTGATGGAGTCGTCGCGCCGGGCTTAGTCGATGTATTGGCTGAGCAGATTGGCCGAGCGATCATCTATGACGGTATAGGGCACTTCTATCACGCCAACATGTGGTTTGCCGGGAGACAGATACACAAAGGCCAATGCACCTGCAGCTATGCCCAAGCCCACCATAGCCGGCACTAGGATGTACCAGCTGACTAAGATCTACCTATAGGAGCAATGAGAAAGATGCTCCACCTCTACGGCCTTGGGAAGGGCCGGAGAAACTTTAGGAACGATTTCTGTATCGATGAACTGTAGTTTTACGGTTTTGTTCGGAGTGATTTTGCGATCCACACCTGTGATTTGAACTGTTTCATTGTGGAGCGCAAATTGGGGCTTTCGTGTTTAGGCTTACGTCAGAAAAAGAAGCGCTACTTGTGAATTAATTAATGATACCAAAGCGGAGTTCCGGCTGACGGCAATACTCGGAGGACCATTCTTGGTCAGTGGTTGCCATTCGAGGTGTTTCACCTATCTGCACATAGAAGTTACGCTACTGATGCTGCGAGGCAGGGGGCCGACGCCATTTGCGCATGGTGACGCAACGGGCTTTTGAAGGGTATGACTACGTGCGCAGAAGCAGTGGCAAGATTGAGATTTGGGAATTTGTCTGGGTTGTGGGTCGGCGCGTATTGTACTGCGAACCTTTCAGTGGTTAATTTCAATACAAAAGGACAGGACATCCCATCGATAAGTCTCAACATCCTGCCCTGCGGTGAGCGGCACCGGTATTCCATACACTAGGCGCCCTTTGCAGGTTTTGTAGCCTCGCACTCTGAACCCGTAAGCCCTGGTTCAAAGCCAGGTTCCCCAGCCAGACTATTATCCTCTTCCATCCACCCTTCCCGAGGTAATGCCTCGCGTTTGGTGCTAGGATATCCCCTAGTTCTCCTTCTGTAGTAGCTGAGGTCTCGTGTCGAGGCAGCAATTCGTGTGCTTGTTTTCGTTGGAGAGGACAAGGCTGTGGTTACTGGGAATGATTGTGGGCGCGTCTAGACCTGGTGCAGCTAGATGTTAGGCATCATGCGCGCTCAGCGGAACGCGGGCCAGCGTTTTTTGCCGGCCCTAGCCCACCGGGATTATCGAGTGATGTGGTTCGGGCACATCTTCGGCGAATCGGCATCATGGGCGATGGGAGCCGCCGAGGGGTGGCTGATTTTCAACCTGGCTGACAGTAATCCCAGCACCTGGGTGGGCGCGATATTTCTCGTAGCTATGCTTCCCTGGTTCGTTGTACCTATCATCTCCGGATACTTAACCGACCGGTTCATACGGCGAAACATACTGGCGTTCGCTTATGTCGTCAGCCTATTCCATAGCTTGACCCTGGCCCTTCTGGTCCTCACCGGCGTGGTGCAACCATGGCACATTCTTGCTCTGGCCTTCGTCAACGGATGCGCCAGGGCGGTCCACATGGGCGCCATCGAATCTCTGGCTGCTAATCTGGTACCGGGGCAAGTCCTACCGAACGCATACATCCTGGTTAACGCAGGCTACTACGCAACCCGTCTGATCGGCCCCGGAGTGATTGCGCCGATTATAGATGTGCTCGGTCTGGAATGGATATTTTTCACTTGCACTGCTTTCTACGGGGTAGGGATATTCTTCGTACTCCGGATACGCACTCGATCTACGGGCATCATAGATCCTGACAAAGGTTTACTTGACAACGCTTTTTCAGGATTCAAATACGTCTACGGCCATAAGGCGCTACGAAGCATCATCCTGATAGTGCTGTTCCACTGAACTTTGATAATGTCATTTGAATCGCTCGTGCCAGCGATTTCGCAAAACCGGTTGGGTTCCGGCGGCGGCGGCGTAGCCTACATGCATATGATGGTTGGTTTTGGTGCTCTGTTAATCTCAGTTGCAATTGCTCCAATGCGAAGGGAATCTGCGATAGGACGACTCTTCCTGGTAACGGCCGTGGTCAGCTCTCTGGGCAATTTCGTTCTGGCAATGGCGCCCACCCTGCCCTTGGCACTGTTGGGGGCTGTGGTTATAGGCATCTCTCACACGGGTTTCATGACCATGGCTACGATCATGATTCAGTCGGTAGCTCCTGATCACCTTCGTGGTCGAATCACCAGCATATACTTGATTCACGCCGGCGGGATCATGGCGTTTTCATACTTCGCTAACGGGGTCCTGGCCGACGTGTTCAACCCCGGGTGGATACTCATGGTTGGAAGCGCGGCGTTCCTGGGAGTGATAGTCCTCAGTGTCTTCACACCGACACCGAGAGCGCTGTACATATCGGGTGTGCCCGCACTCGCGCCGGCAACCTCATAATGACCCCTAACAGCAATCATCGCTCCATACACCTTCTCAGCCATCTCTGGAGGTCGAGAGAAGGTGAGCAAATTGATAACTTCCGATACCAATGTACTGGCAAGACCGGGCCTCCACAGGTTCGCTACAGTCGAGCGCGCCGTATTGCGAACGTTCATGCCCGTTTGAGCAATAGACACCAAGAGGTGTCCTACTAGTGGGACGTTTACCTGGATGGTCAAACTCGCTGACCTTTAGTGTCAGCCGTATAGATTATTTCGTCGGTTCGAGCAGCGTTCCATGCTGGCCAGTCTTACCGCACATCGTGGAGCGGTCATTCCCGTTTATAAGGCAGGGCACTTGACCCTCTGGAACGGGCCCTTTGGTCGGCGGTCTTTTAGCCGGCACGACGTGCTGCCCAGACCCATCCGGTGGACCCTTTACGGGAGCAGCTCAGCTATCGCTATGCCCTGTTCACCCGCGACCGAATACAACAGGTAGACGGACTCGCCTACCTGGTAGATCGCCGGGTCTCTCAACTGACGCACCGGCTCCATGCTGGCGCCTCTTGCGGAAGGCACCTGCGGCAAGTCTACTCCCTCATATTTCATCTGAGGCTCCAGCACCACCTCCGGCTCTGAAGCGGTCCACCGGGTCCAGTCCCGGCTAAGGTCGATTCGGGAGCGAAGGATGCGCTCGGGCTGGTCGTAGGTGTTGGTGTAGTAGACCTCCGCCTCGTTGCCGACAACTCGCACCGCCGAGTGGCGCATATCGGAAGTGAACAAAGTTGGCCCCTCTTCGAACCCTGCCAGGCCATTCTTCGACCGGTAGAAGATCCCAGGCATGGCCAGGGCGTAGAAGTACTCGCCCCAGCGGAACAACCGGAAGTAGGCCTCTCCCAGGTTATCGGCCCGTGCTTTGAACCTGATACCGTCGTCGGAGAGGGCCACCTTGGTCCGCTGCACCTCTTCACCGACCCATCCATGAAAGTACATGCGGACCTGTCGGTTGGCCTCATCCACGTGTACATCCGGGGAAGCGATGTGGTTATAGCAGTAGGATTGCTTCAAACGCAGGGTCCCTGGCTGGTAGATCCGCCACGGCCCCTCCAGGCCGTCTGAGTATGCGAGACGGATGTGATCGCCCTGATGATGGGCAAAATAGAGGTAGTACCTGCCCAAGGGCCGACTGATCCAACCGGGGGCTTGGATGAGGGAGGGCCCGTTTACGTTGCCTCCCAGACCAACGCCTGAACCGAGGTGGATAATCGGATTCCTGGCGAAGCGTCTAACGTTCATGCACCCGGCTTTGGAGAAGTCTATATTCTGGAGCGAATGTCGTTTGGATTACGGAATGGCCTTTAATGGTTTGCGATGACCGCATTCCCGACTGAATGGCCTGAACCATTAACGCATTCGGCAATCCATGTTAGTTTACAGGTGTCACCTCTCACAAACGACCTCATCACCGGCTGCATCCCGAGCGCCAGGCGCCATGGCTCGCGGAAATCCTCTTCCCGCTCCCATACTCCCTTGACTCACCAGCTGCCTCCGCCTCCCTCCGGGTCATCATGAGCCCCCATTCGAACTTCACTTCCATCCAGTCCGCGGCGTATTGGCACTAGTAGCCTTGGTCCGGGAGTCGCCTCTCCTCCAGCCCCTTAGCGCCCTTGGGCCGGTTGGCCGTATTCGTGACCGCGATTAAGTGGTCGGGGTCTCCCAGGTAATTGGCGTAGTCTTCCTTCCTCGCTGAGCTCCAGGCCCATCCACCGGAATGTGGGCATTCTTCAGAGGCACCAGGTGATCGATGTCCAAGTCTCCCGGTGTATCTACGTAGGTTCCCGTTAAGGCGCCGTACCACCGGCCCGCTGCAACACAGCAGTTCCTGTCGGACTCGAAGGTGACCTCGACCAGTCTCTCCGTGGTGAGTCCTTTCTCCTAGAGGCAGTCCGGCGGTTACTCCCCGTCCCGTTAGAACTCCTCGGCGGGCGGCGAGTAGACATCAACAAAAACCACGGGCTCGTTCCCCAGGATTTCGCCCCCGTGGACTACGTTGCCCGGAGCATGCCACATGTCTCCGGGTCCGATTTCCGCAACTTCTTCCCCAACGGTGAGACGCATTCGGCCGCTCACCATAAAGCTGAATTGTTCCCGCTCATGGGAGTGGAGGGAGTAAGTAGCGCCGGGTTGGAACTCGGCCCAAATGAGTTGCATGTTCTTGCCATCCACCACTTTTACGGCTATCCCCGGATAGTTCGACGAATGCCTGGGTTCCACTCCATCCCAGTTGAATATCTTCCCTTGGCTCATTATTACTCTCCTTATATAGTCGTGACACGCGGGAGGAGGTTAGATCTCCGACTCTCGAATCACCTGTTGTATGCCCTCGCGGATATGCTTGCGGACGCTCCGTGGTCATAGACCGTGTGGCGTCCATCTCCTGTGCAAGATAACAGTTATTCCGGCGAACGTACCACGAATAGGATCCCGAGACGTATGCCCTTGATCACCGCATCGAGCTTCGTGCTCGCGCCAAGCTTGTTCCGCAGATTTCTGATGTGGTTTCGAACGGTGTGGCAGCCGATACCCAGGTTGACGGCGGTCCGCTTCGCTTCCAAGCCCAGCGCCACCAGACGCAGGACTTCCAAATCCCGCCGGGACAGAGCCGACTTTTCTCCGGGCGCCAGGTACGCTTCTGGATGATCCAACATGACGTCGGCACCGCCCTCGGCCAGCGCATCCCGGGTCGAGTCGTTGGCAGAACCGGAACCTTCCACCTCCTCGCCGTCTTCGAAGAAATAGACCAGCAGCGGTGCACCCTTTAGCACGCCAGAGATCGCCGCGGGGGTGACGGGCACCCACTTGTGCTCTCCGGATGAGCAGAGCAGTCGAACCCGTGTCGGGGGTGGGATCAGGCCTGCCCGCACATAGCGAATCGAGGAGCAGCCTGCCACACACTCGGGCGTCAAGCTGCCTGACCTAGCGCCTCTCATCACGTCGTCGCACCTGCGGCCCCGGAATTCGTGAGACGAAAACACTGGGATGCGTTCTGCGGTGCGGTTCCAGAACACGATGTTCTGATCCAGCGACACGGTGCAGAAGCCATAGGGTACGGATTCCAACAGTGAGAAAAGGGTATCCAGCACCACAGGTCGACAGTTCCCACCCAGCCTGCTACTTCTCTTTGAAGATCTCGTCGCCGCGCTGGAGGCGTACGGCGATGTTGAAGGTCTGGTTCACGGCCCTGGGCGTCGGGTAGTGGGCAGCCAGGAACCTGGCCGCGCCGACCAGGACGTGCCGGGCAGCGTCGGTTCCCTTACGTTCCTCGTACTGCTTCAGAGCGGCGTCGACGATCTGGAAGTGGTGAAAGGTCGAGTCCTCCCTCAACATGGCGTGGGCCAGCACCGACAGGAGATCATCCGGGTTGGGAGAGGCTACTACGTAGTCGGTCACGATGCGGGCCGCTTGTTCCACCTGCTGCTGTGAGTCCATCGCCTCCAGGAGCCTCGCGCCGAGGTCGTCCGAGGACCGTGCACCGTTCGGCTCGGGCATACGCTGGGGAGGCATGTTCAGGAAGCGGTCGAGGTAGATGCTGATCGCCGTATCGAACACGGCGCGCAGCAGCTCGATCGAAGGGGCGCGCTTCAGCGCCTGGTGCAGCGCGTTGGCGGCGGTTAGGGTGTTGTGGACGGTGTCCCAGTCCCCGAACTCGTTGGAGGTGTGGAAGCGGGCCATCCTCAGGAATGCGGCATAGGCGACCGCGCCGCCCATCTGCTCGGCAGTTGCGCCCGCCCGGACGGCCTGCCCCAGCTCTTCGAGGGTCGCCGCCGGATCGTCCGCGAGGATGGTATCCACGAGAGGCCGCTCTCCGTCCCACACTCCCCGAGAGCCTGCTCCCTGCCGCCAGAACTCGGGGAGGGCGCCACGGGTCTCCCAGACCATCGAGGAGAGGTCGATGGGGTTTCGCCAGGTGTTGAGTTCCTCGCTGCGCCGCGCCGTGGCGATGCCGCGCACGAGGCTCGTGAGCACCTGGCCCGCGTGTCCCCAGCCGATGTGGTCGAGCAGCTCGAATGCCTTGTTGCAAAAGTCCAGGATGTGGCCGCCGTCCAGATAGACACGGTCCGTCGCAGCGGCGAAGACCATGTCAGCTATCTCGCGGGGGGATATGCCCAGATCTACCGCTGTTCGGAGACACCGCTCAGCGCCCTCCACGTCACGGACCTCGATGAAGCCGCGGAACCATTCCTTAAAGACCTCGGGCCGGGTCTCACCCGTGGGAAGGGGATCGACTGGGAAGCGGGGAGGCCTTCCGGCGCACTCGGCGGCCACCTGCCTGATGCCCTGGTAGAGGGCGAGGGGGCGGTCTTCTGGATAGAGATAGGGGAGGAGGTTGGCCGAGCAGGTCATCATAGTCATGGCCGCTCCCCAGCCACCATCCGAGTATGTAGTCCCGAACACGGCGCCTATGGTCAGCGGCGTCCGGTATCCGGCGGGGGACGAGTTGAGACCGAGGACCGACTTGGCGATCACCAACCGGATGTTGTGCTCCATCCCGTCTTCGAGGCGGCGCGACCACCTCTCTATGGGGTCGGCTTTCGGCGGGCTGGGGTCGACCCACACACGGCCGCCGGAGACCGTGACCGGGAAGGCCCTCACGTCGTCGGCGAAGGGGTCGAAGGTGCCGCCGCTGGAGAGGTCGAACCTGGCGTGATGCCAGTGGCAGGTTAGTATTCCGTTGCTGACGGTGCCCCTATCGAGGGGGAAACCCATGTGAGGGCACTGGTTGTCGACGGCGGCGAAGCGGTCTCCGAGGGGGAAGACGGCGATGGCGTGTCCGCCTCCGGTGACTACCGTACATCGCCGGGCCCGCACTTCTTCTACTGTTCCGGCGTCGAGCAGGCGTTGAGTGGTCGTCGTCATCGCACACCTCCCGGTGGGTTGGGCTGGGCAGGGATCTCTTGTCAGGATAGCACGAACCATCAAGGCGTCCCCGAAATCAGGCTCTCGCTAGAATGAGGGAACGCCGGTATCACTGTCCTGTCTCCGACAGTGGTGATGTGACTTGCGGTGAGCGGTCAGTCCAGGCGGATGGGGTCGCTCTCCGATAGGTTGGCGTCGCGGACGGAGGCCCGCTCGTTCATGAACGTGGTGTTACAGGTGCCGCTACCCCAACCACCATGACTCACGTTCTTAGGTGGAGCCGCCCGCAAAGTAGAGGCGGATGACCGCCAGGAGTTCTTCCCTGGTGATACGTTCGGCAAAGTGATCAGCTATTGCCTCGACGGCCTCGTCCTGGTCAATGACTTCATTGTTGTCTCGGTCGTAGGGAGTACCCAAGTCCACATCCGTCACCATGACGACTACCAGGACCACGTCAACTCCGCCGGAAGGGTCGGCGCCGATAACTTCCACGACGTAGACATCCCTTGTCTCGTAGTCCAGAACCGTCTCCGGTCCGACCTTGATTTGACCGGTGGCGCCGTCAATCTCGAAGAAAGCAGCGTCGGCGCCGCCCAACTCATACGTCAATGGACCGCCCTCGGCATTCATGCCAGTGACGGGGTCGCCGACATTCTCACCCGGACCGGTGTTCTCAGCCACACTTCTGGCAGTATCCGTGGCCACTATCTCTATGGAATAGAGGTGTCTCGCTTCTTCATCCAGAGAGGTGACGACCACCCTGATGGTGTTGGCGCCTATGCTGAGGTCAACCTGGTGACCGTCAAGCGAGGGGTCGGCGTCTGCAATTGCCGCGTAGTATCTGTTCAGGAACCTAAAGGTGGCTTCGTGATCGTTGGCTGGAATGACGGTGATCTGCTGCGAGGCCACGGTAGTTGTGTATTCGGTGTCATAACGGTCAAATTGCAGAGCCAGTTTCCCGGGACTGATGCCCAAGTCACTGAGCAATAGGTCGCAGAAGGGTATGGAAAGCCGGTACAGATCATTGGTGCCGATCTCTCGTAATTCTTGGGGGATGCACCCGGTGAGTTTATTTTGGGAAAGGTACAGTTCCAGCAGATGGCTCAGCTCGGCTGGTATCTCTCCGGTCAACTGATTCTGCCACAGATACAGCTCGCGCAGGTTGACGAGGTCGCCCAGCTGCATGGGTATAGACCCGGACAGTCGGTTTTGATCAAGGTGCAGGCGTCGCAGTTCGGCGAGGCGGCCCAGCTCGGCCGGTATCTCTCCGGTCAACTGATTCTGCCACAGCAACAGCTCCCGCAGGTTGACGAGGCCGCCCAGCTCCGTGGGTAGAGGCCCGCTCAGTCGATTTTCGGAAAGATGTAGATGCTGCAGGTTGGACAGGTTGCCAAGTTGCGCCGGTATCACCCCGGTCAGCCTGTTGTCCTCAAGGCGCAGGTGCAGCAGATTGGCCAGGTTGCCAAGCTCGAGCGGAACCGGGCCGGTCAAACTGTTCGCGGAGAGGTACAGCTCTTCGAGGCTGATTAGGTTGGAAAGCTGTTGCGGTATGCCTCCGGTCAACCGGTTCTCTTCAATGTGCAGTAGGAACAGCTCGGTCAGGTCGCCGAAGGTGGGCGGAATCGGGCCGGTCAACTGATTGCCATCCAGGTGCAGTTCCTGCAGGCTGGCGAGATCGCCCAGAGAGGACGGAATCGGGCCCGTCAGCTGATTGCCGTCGAGGTGCAGTTCCTGCAGGCTGGTGAGGTCGCCCAGAGAGGACGGAATCGGGCCCGTCAGCTGGTTGCTGCCAATGTCCAGCCTCTGCAGATTGCCCAGCTGCGATGGTATCTCGCCGGTCAGCTGGTTATTGCTGAAGTCGAAGCCCAACAACTCGACCAGGTTGCCCATCTCGGACGGAATCGAGCCCGTAAACCGGTTGTATTCGAGATGGAGATCAAACAAACCGGCAAGGCTGCCGATCCAGGAAGGGATGGGGCCGCTCAAGCGGTTGCTTCTGAGGTCTATTCTCTCCAGGCCGGTCAAGCTTGCCAGGTCCGCAGGTATTTCGCCAGTCAGCAGATTGTTGCTGAAGTCGAAACCGAGCAGTTTGGCGAGGCCGCTTAGTTCAGTGGGTATCTGCCCGGTCAGCCGGTTGTAATCGAGATGGATGTGTTGCAACTCGGCAAGGTCGCCGATCCCGGGCGGAATGGCAGCGGTCAGGTCATTGTGCTCGAGGTGCAGGTCCTTCAGGTTAACCAGGCTGCCGACCCAGGAAGGGATGGGCCCGCTCAACCGGTTGTTTCTGAGGTCTATCCTTTGCAGGCCGGTTAGGCTGGCCAGTTCTGACGGTATTTCTCCCGTTAACAGGTTGTCGCTGAAGTCGATTCCGAGCAGGCTGGCAAGGCCGCTCAGTTCAGGGGGTATCTGCCCGGTCAACCGGTTGTATTCGAGATGGATGTGTTGCAGCTCGGCCAGGTCGCCGATCCCGGGCGGGATCGTGCTGGTCAGGTCATTATGATCGAGGTGCAGGTCCTGCAGGTTGACGAGGCCGCCAATCCAGGAGGGGACGGGGCCGGTAAACTCGTTGCGTCGCAGGTCCAGGACCTCCAGGTAGGCGAGTCCTGCGATCCAGGAAGGGACCGGGCCAGTGAACTCGTTGTTGCGCAAGGACAGCGACTCAAGGTTGGTGAGCTCGGCCAGCTGCAACGGAACCTCTCCGGCAAGTTCCTTAAATCCCAGGCCCAACTCGATAACCCGGCGCGGTGGACTTTCAGCTGCATCGTCATCTGGCTCACTAAGGGTAACACCGTCCCATTCGCTCATGGGAATGTCTACAGACCAGTCCAACCCGGAGTCCCCCGTCAGGTTGTCCCGCGCAGCCAGGAGAGCGGTGCAGTCGGACACCAGTCCGGGGTTGTTGTCCGGGTCGGCCACCGCATCGCCGGCGGCGCAGGAGTAGTCCCCGCTCTGGGCGTGGACGGCGTAGCCCGTCGCCAGCATGGCAACCAGAAGGGTCAGCGCTGCGGCAACCATTACAAGGAAGCGGTTAAGTGGGATTGTCATGGCCAGACTTTCTTTCCCGCTGAGCAGGGCCTGAGTAACTGTGGGGCGCATCCGCACCCGAAGGCTACATCAGAGAAGCGAGTGCAGGAAGTGTAGGGTGACTGGTTAGGCAAGTCCATCAGGCCGGCGGTTGACACTCATGCCAAGTATTAGGGCTTTTATGCAGCGTAGTTCCTGTAAGGTACTTCGACTATCATGAGTTGCCTCTCGCGTCTCGATAGGTGTATCAATAACGAGGCGGTGGAACGTAGGTGCGACGTGGGCGAAGTTACGATGGTAATCTTAGCCGGGAGCCGGGCCGCTATCGTCCCCAACTAGGCGGCCCATCGCCTCGGAAAAACAGCGACTAAGGTGGGACACCGTCATGCAGTATGTCACGTTAGGAAATACGGGCGTTCGCGTTTCCCGGATCTGTATCGGCACAGCGGCCTTGGGCGTGGCGCCTCGTGAAGAGGACGCTCCAGCCCTGTTCAATCGGGCCCTGGACCTGGGCATCAACTTCTTCGACACCGCCAACTCCTACGGCGACCAACCCAGGTTTAGCCGGCCGGGAGCGCCTCCTGCCGAGCATCGCAAGTCTGCCGAGGAGATTCTCGGTCTGGCGCTCAAGGGCCACCGTCACGACGTGATAATCGCCTCCAAGGTTCAAGAACGGGTGCTGCCGGGCCCCAACGGGGGAGGAACGGGTGGTGGCGGCCTCACGCGTGTGCACATCATGCGGATGATTGAGCGGACCCTGAAACGGCTCCAGACCGACTACCTGGACCTGTACTACTGGCATGCCCCAGACCCCTCCACCCCCATCGATCAGACCCTGCGCGCAATGGATGACCTGGTGCATCAGGGCAAGATTCGGTACTTTGCCCTGTCCAACTTCCCTGCCTGGCAGATGACTGAGATTGTCATGACGTCAAGGATGCTGGGGCTGTACGAGCCGGTGGCGACCCAGATGCGGTACAGCATGGCCGCCCGTGCCATCGAGGAGGAGGTCGTTCCCGCCTGTCGGCGCTTCAGTCTTGGCCTCACATGCTATAGCCCGTTGGCCGGGGGCCTGCTCACCGGGTTGGATACCCTCGAAACAAGAGCCGTCTCCACGCTCGGGGACCAGCGATGGCTGCATGGACAGGGGCCCGGGTTCAATGCCGATGAGAGCAACGCGGCCAGGCAGCTGGATGCCGTAGCGAAGGAGTG
This sequence comes from Dehalococcoidia bacterium, assembly GCA_965222055.1. Lineage (GTDB taxonomy): Bacteria > Chloroflexota > Dehalococcoidia > Plut-88900 > Plut-88900 > Plut-88900. The sequence continues at coordinate 384,894 of CBDCTF010000007.1, read as the reverse complement.
GGAGCTGCCTCCGGCACAGTTGGCACTGGGCTGGCTGCTCTCCCGTCCGGCGGTGACCAGCGCCGTCATCGGTCCCGAGAGCCTTGAGGAGTTGGAGCAGAACGCCTCCGCGAGCGACCTTCAACTCACCCGGGAACAGTTGGACATCCTGGAACCCATCAGGGCAAACGTATCGACTTAGGGTCAGGGACGGGAAGTGGATTGAATCGCCGTAACGCCATCGCTAGACTTAGTGCGTGGTGAGCTACGCGAGAGACGGGACCAGACCTGACCGGGACGGCTTTAGAGAATGAGTGTCGATATCAAACAACTGGTGAACATGGAACGGGGTTTGATCGACCGCAGGATATTCGCCGATCGGGAGATCTACGATCTGGAGCTGGAGCGGATCTTCGCCCGCTGCTGGCTCTTTGTGGGACACGAGAGCCAACTGCCCAACCCCGGGGACTTCATCACAACCTACATGGGGGAGGACCCGATCATAGTGAGCCGGGATGGCGATGGGAAGCTGGGCGCCTTCATCAACATGTGCCGGCACCGGGGCAACCGGGTCTGCCGGGCGGACCGCGGTAATGCCAGGTACTTCACCTGTTCCTACCACGGGTGGGTATATAACAACGCAGGGAAGCTGGTCTCGGTGCCCAGCTGGAAGGAATCATATTTCGAGGAGCTGGAGTTGTCCCAATGGGGGCTGGTCCCGGTAGCGCAGTTGGACACCTAAAAGGGGCTTATCTTCGCCACCTTTGATGCCGAAGCTCCTACGCTGCTGGAGTATCTGGGGGACATGGCCTGGTATCTGGACCTCATGTTCGACCGGCGAGAGGGCGGCGTGGAGCTTATAGGAGGCGCTCACCGATGGGTGTTGGAGTCCAAATGGAAGGTATCCGCGGAAAACTTCGTCGGGGATATGTACCACGCATATCCCTCGCACCAGTCCGCCATCAAGGCGGGCTGGAACTCCGGCGATGAGACCGAGGGCCCCATCTTCCAGGGCTACCAAGTCTCACCGGGCAACGGACACGGCCCGGGGATATTCTACTTCCTGGAGGGTGAAAAGGTCTGGTCCCGCGGCAACTATCCCGATGACCGGGAATACGCCAAGGCCATCGTGGAAGAGGTGGAGGCGCGTCTGGGCCGGGTCCGGGCCCGCAAGATCAGACCCAATCACGGTACTATGTTTCCCAACCTGTCGTTCCTTCCCAACGGCACCTTGCGCATCTGGCATCCGCGAGGCCCGGAGAAGATGGAGATCTGGGCATGGACCTTTGTCGATAAAGCCGCTCCTCCCGAGGTCAAGGAAGCTCAGCGGATCAATGTAACGCAGACTTTCTCGACCGCCGGGACGTGGGAGCAGGACGACATGGACAACTGGATGCAGGTTACCCGTTCCGGACGAGGCGCCGCTTCGAGGCGAATACCCGCTAACTTCCAGATGGGTATGGGACACGAGACGACGCACCCGGATTTTCCGGGCCGGGTGGGGGAATTCTACAGCGATATCAATCAGCGCTCCATGTACCAACGCTGGGGCGAGCTTATGGCTGCGGGGTCCTGGGGAGAAGTGAGTGATTCCCCTAGTAAAGTGGAGCCAGCCTAGCATTTCGGATGACCTGCGGGATGAGGTCGAAGACCTCTTGTACGAGGAGGCGGAGCTCCTGGATGACCGCCGGTTCCACCAGTGGCTGGACCTGTTCACCGACGATCTGCACTACTGGATGCCGGTGCGAGAGAACAGGAACAGCAGAGAGGTGGCAGAAGAGCTGTCCAAGCCCGGCGAAACGGCCTTTTTCGATGACACCAAGGAAACCCTGCGGATGCGAGTCGCTCGTCTGGATACCGGGACCGCCTGGGCAGAGACCCCACCCTCTCGAACGCGGCACCTGATCTCCAACATCCGCATAAAAGGTGCCAATGGACACGCCGAGTTTGACGTCCATTCCAACTTCCTGGTCTACAGGACCCGCCTTGACACGGACCAGGACATCTACGTCGGCACCCGGCAGGACACCCTCAGGCGGGTCGATGGACAGCTTAAGATCGCCAGAAGGACCATCATTTTGGACCAGAGGATACTGGATGCCAGAAACATCAGCATCTTCCTGTAGGAGAGGTTAAAGAGGGCCTGCTCGAAGCAGGCGATGGAGGAGACTATGGTCAAGCCCAAAAGACTCGGACACCTGGTGCTTTCAGTTCGCGACCTCGATACGTCCGTCAGGTTCTACGAGGATGTCCTGGGTCTTCACGTTACCAACGTATGGCCGGGCCGGGTGACATTTATGAGCTCCGGGGAGGACTCCTCCCACGAAGTTGGCTCTGATCTCCGTGGGGCCCGACGCTCCGGGCCCGGAGGAACGCCGCGTAGGACTAAATCACTTTGCCTGGGAGATAGAGACCTTCGAGGAGCTGCAGGAGCTGTATCTGGACTTGAAGCAAAGGGACGTGAAGGTCTCCATGGTGGACGATCACGGGATATCTCTCGGCGTCTATTTTTTCGATCCCGACGGAAACATGCTCGAAGCCTTCAACGAACTGCCCAGAGACCGGTGTCCCACCGAGGGCGACCTCTTCGGCGGCACGTTCCCCCACACCCTGGCAGAGCCGGCGTCCTCTGCTCCATAGCCGCGCCGGACGACGGTCTCATAGGGGGGAGCGGCCGCCTCAAGCTCAAAATCCCACTGTTTAGGGCGAGGTATCGTCTGGCGATGGCATTCTTCGGCGCGGTGACCGGCTGCGAGCAGGTTGCGGAGAAGCTGCGGGAATGAGCACCTCGTACGTCAACTGTACGACAGCGACCCGGGCACCGGCCCCGTGGTTTAGACCAGGGTCCTGCCCCCGTCAACCAGGATCACGTGGCCCGTGACCATGTTGGACAGATCGCTGGCGAGAAAGGCGACGGCCCCGGCCAGGTCCTCGGGCTCTACTAGCCGACCCAGGGGTATCTCGCTTACGGTGGCCTCATATACCTTGGGGTCCGTCAAGCCGGGCATGAGCATCTGGGTCCTGGTGGGACCCGGAGCCACGGCGTTGACCCGGATGTTGTGTTTGGCCCACTCGACGGCCAGGGCGCGGGTCATGTTGACCACCCCGGCTTTGCTGGCCATGTAGGTGGCGGATACCTGCTCTTCCCTGGGAACGACAAAGGCCAGCTCCGAGGCAGTGTTGATAATCTTCCCGCCGCCCGTCTTGACCATCTCCCGGGCCGCAGCCTGACAGCCGAAGAAGACCCCCCTGAGGTTGACATTCTGGACGGCGTCCCACTCCTCGGGCGTCAGGTCCAGGGAGGATGCCGAGGATATGACCCCGGCGTTATTGACCATGATGTCCAGCCTCCCGCGTTCTCTCACCGTGGAAGCGATGATGTCGGCCAGGGCCCCGGGATCGGTGACGTCGCCCTGCACCGCAGATGCCTTGCCACCCGCCTCCTCGATTGCCCTGACAACTTCCGCCGACTCGTTGCTTCGCCGTGGCAGGTCTACTATGGTCACGTCGGCTCCAAAGGAAGCCAGGCCTTTGGCCATGGCCGCGCCTATGCCCCTGCCGGCACCCGTCACTATGGCTATCTTTCCGCTCAGGTCTATGGAGCTCGTCGCCATGAATCCTTCCTTCCCGACCGGATTTGGTAGTGCAGGCCGCGGGCTTACAACACGGACTACTACCTTTTGACGCAGTGCACCCGTAGCCAACAATAGGATCTAAGGAATTCCGAGGGGTCACTCAGGCCTCGACTTATGCTCGGCTCCTTATCCAGCGAGAAGACTCATCGGGGACGGAGCACTGGCTTCTCAAACGGGTCTCCCGTCGGGCCCGACTTCAGGGTTTGCCGACTCATGATAGTGGACTATCTTCCACTGACCGTCGGTCTTGTGAAGAATGAAGGTAACCCGCATGTTGAATTCGTATCGATGTCCTTCCGGTTCGGCGTCTGCCAGTCCTATAACATAGCAGAAGGCGTAGGCGGCTTCGCCGAACACATCTACCACCAAGTCACTGTATTTGTAGTCGGCATTGCTAAGGAGTGCAGCGAGCTCGTCGTAGTAGTTAGCTATGCCGGCCCACCCTACCAGCGCCCGTTTGTTCTCCTCTGCCAGGTAGATGGCGTTGGGGTCGCTCTGGTCCCAGAGGCTCTTCAACGCCGAGGTATCGAGGGCGCCCATCCCCGCATTCCATTTGTCTATCAGCGTCCTGATCTCTTGTGTCTGTTGCTCTGTAGCCAAGGAGTGACCTCCTAAAAGTTGCGTTTCCAACGAAACTCATCGGTAAGGGAGAGTGCAGAGGGGTTATACCCTTGAAGCAGCGGGGCTGGGGGTATCCCTCTCCTGGTGAGTAGCTTTTGCAATCTATATCCCCGCTCATCGGGCGTCAAGGCACAGGGAAGTGGAAAGCGTTTTAGCCGGAATTTTATATATCCCACTGCCTTGACCCAAACAACTCACCATCTTCGGCGAGAGATGTCGTAGTATTACTCACGAGTACTGCCAACCTTTCCGCAGAACTCACCATACCACCCGGCATTAACCTATCGATGTCCTTCATTCCGGATGCGTAATAGCGACCAATGGTTGCACTAGTCGTAGGCAGCAGAATTGAATTCCACTTCGGAGAGATAGCTGACTAAGAATTTATTCGTAACAGCCTCGACGATTGCAAGTACGTCTCTTGGTAGATAGGCCAATCGGACCTGTACACCCCACTTTTCAGAGAGTGGAAGTGCAAACGCGATGAAAGCCGCCTCCGTTGCCCGTAGAACGCTCATCTAGGACGCCGAAACATGGTTTTGTGAGCTCGATGAGATCGTTGACAGCGTTCATGAGTGATACTACTATAGCTCACGTCTAGGGCTGTACCTCGTTTAGGCCCAGGCATTTTGGTATGGGTAATTCCGGTTAGGACCGGTAAGGGAATAGGCAGGTTCAGCGTCGCTAGCATAGGGCCATCGACACACCTATAACCTCCTTAAACTGCCTGACCAACTCTCCACAAGAACGCACCGTTCACTGTAGCGACTATCCCCGGGCCTTTGGGAGTTAGGAAAACTGGGAGGTGGGATATGAGTGTCCTGTAATACATAGGTGACCCCCACCTATGTGTTGTCGCGCGCTTAGCAGTAGACGCAGTAGTATTCAGGGAAAGGCAGACTCATGAGATTTTTTGGGCGTTCAGTCAGAAGAGGACCGACCTGGCAAAGGACTGTGATCTTAGTACTCGGGGTATTGGCTTTCTCCCTACTTATAGCGGTCGCCTGTGGAGAGACTTCGACGCCGACTCCGGCGCCCGAGCCCGCCACTTCCGTGCCATCCACCGCAGTTTCCCAACCCACGGCTACAGCGGTGCCCGCTCAGGTGGTGACAGCCACGCTTGAGCCTCCCACGGAACCAGAGGTGACAATCAGGGCAAGAGATGAATGGACGGTAGAGAACCCGGCAACGCTGGCGGAGATAGAAGCTGAACTGGAGAAACACCGGGGCGAAAGCATCGTAATTGTCGGCCCGGGAGGCGCCTACCAGGCTGCAATGAGACAGTCCTACTTCATACCCTTAGCGGACAGATTCGGTATCGAGGTAATCGAGGATAGCCCCAACAAGACGCCAGCCCAGTGGGTGGCCGCTGCAGAGACCGGCAACATAGGGTGGGATGTGTCAAGCAGCGCCATTGCAGATTCCGTAGCTCTCATCAAGACCGACGCCCTGGAGGAGCTGGACTTGAGCGTGGTTGATATCAGGGACCTGTTAGACCCCATTCAAAACCTCTCTCCATACATGGGTGGTGGAGAGGTCACCTGGTCAATCGTCCTGGCTTACAACACAGATGTCTACCCCGGGGATAGCGGGCCCAAGACATGGGCCGACTTTTTCGATGTGGAGAAATTCCCCGGCCGCCGGGGTCTGCGGAATGCGGTGGGGTGGGGAGGTCAGATCCAGATCGCGAGACTGGCCCGGGAACCCGAGCTGTTGAATTCTCCAGAGGGCAAAGAGGCTGCCAACACACCGAGCAGAGAGCAAATTGAGGAAGATTTCGCCTGGTTTGCCGATTGGGTTGACGACGAAAACAGCGACGTAGTGTATTGGAGCACCGGCTCAGACTGTCCCCAGATGCTTATCGCCGGAGAGGTCGACATGTGCTCCGCCTGGAACGGTCGAATCTTCGATGCGGTGGAAGGTGAAGGCGCCCCCATAGCCGTTTCCTGGGAATGCGGCCACATCGTTAATCTGAGCGGATGGACCATGATCAACGGCATAAAAGAGTTGCATCCCGAAAAGTACGAGTTGGCCAACCTGGTCACCGCTTGGGTAACCTTTGCCGAGATCAACGTTGAGATGTCCAAATACATCTCATATGGGCCGGTCAACCGGAAAGCCATCCCATTGTTGAACGACCCTGCCTTTGACCATGTACGAGACGAGCTGCCCACCTCGGCGGCAAACGCTCCCTACGGAATCATCCTGGATGAGATCTATTTGGGGGAAATTCTGGACTGGGCGGAGGAGATGTACATCATCGCAACCCAGTAGCAAACAGCGCGAGATCGCCGACACAGGCGTTTGCTCCGGAGGGCAGGTGGCCGCCGCCAGTGCGTGCGGCCACCTGCCCAGTAACTCCCAACCGGGCCTTGGGAGGCAAGCACCAGCCATAAGAATAGCCTAGGTGTCTCGGGTTGTTGCTGGTCCGCCCCTGCCTCGGCGGCCCCGGCCTCAGCGGCTACGGGAACACCAGTCCGGTGTCATCATGCAGGACAGATGCTTCGCCAAGCAGGTCGAGTACCTCTCCGCTGAGGGGTACGCGGTGCTCAACACCAGCCTTCATACGCTCAGACGGAATCCGCCAATCTTGGCCTTGCAGGTCGATCTCGTCCCAGGTTGTGTCTATGGCTTCGCCGGAGCGTGCCGCCGTGAGAACCAGAAATCGGAAGCACAACTTAGCGGGGTTTGAGACTTCGGAGGCTTCCACAGTTTCGAGTGCCGACCCGACCTTCCTGGTAGGGCAGAGCTCTGAAGTGTGCCCTCACCTTCGGCATAGGGGGTAACGCGCCGTCGATGGCCTCACCCGCTGGGTTGGACTCCATGAAGCCGTGGGTCTCCGCCCATCGGAAGACGGTTCTCATCCGTAGACGCACCCACAGGGCTGTCTCCGGCCGGGTAGTCCATAGCGGGGTAAGGACTCGTAGCAGGTCCCTCCGGTATATCCGGTCCAGATGTGTGTTGCTCAATGCCGGCATAGTGTGACGCTCTAAAGTCTGCATCCAGCCTGCGACATGCCTGGTGTCTTGCGTCAACGTGGTTTGTTCGCCTCATGGACGGCATAAGCGGCTCCTCTGAAGGTCGGCATCGAAGGCGCTTGCTTTTCGACCACAGGGTCACGACCCTCCGCAACAGCGGCCCGGGTATCCGCCGCCTTCTTGCAAGCTAGTGCCAGGCTTACGGACGGGTATCCGCCCAGCCCGATATCGCGTCGGCGTCCGTAGACGGTCATGCGAAGGACCCATGATTTGCGTCCGGCTTTGCCGATGTACAGGGGCAGACCTCCGCCGTCGGAATATCGCCCCGGTTCCTGAAGGGCCTTGGCCCTCGTCGCCGATAGTGTCATGGATGTCTCTCTCCATGACGAGAACTTCCCGCCACACTTGAGGTGGGACATTGGAGGAATCGGGCGGCGCGCCTAGGTACCCGCTGAGGATCACTTAACTATGATATAGGGGTATTGTGGGACAATAACGGCCAAGGATGGAATGAGGGTTGGTGGATGATGGGGGGATTCGGATTTAGCTACGAACTACCTGCAAGTTGGTGTGCATTCCCACAATCCTTACCACACTGATAGGCCGGAAGTAACCCTCCCTGAAGATTGCCTCGCAATGTATGGTATCACGCCTTCATCTACGAATATGACCGGAACAACTGCATCTGACTTGCGGCGCGCATCTATGTGGCGGTCGCGTAGGGCCTTGATTAGAGGTTCGAGTCTGATCACGTACACCTAAGCGTGCTGTACTGCGAACTTTTCGGTGGGAGGTTTTAATCTAAGGTATGTTCTTAGATGCCGGGAGAGGGTTTTGCCGGTTCGAATCTAGGTAGGTGGGCCGGGGTGTACTGTACTGCGAACTTTTCGGTGGGAGATCCTTTTGTAAAGAAGGGGTCAAGTGACCCAGCAACAAGCTGCCGCGAGCCTCCATTCCGTCGCGGGCGGCCCCGCCATCCCTCCTGCGGACGGGAGGAAAAGCCCAGCCGTCACTGTCGCCGCTGCATCTCGTGAAGATAAGGCCGGTCATAGCCGTTTCCCCACCGCTCCCCCCACGCGAGAAGCGGCTCAGCCCCAGGCTAGCGCGTAACGGGTGCGGCGGCATGCGCCTGGCACCTACAACGGCTTCGCTATCCCCCTCCCCAATCCTCCCCCTCAACTCAGGGAGAGGAGGCTAACCCATTCCTCATATGGACGAAGAGTCCCTTTCCCCTGTGGGGGCAGGTTCGCATGGGGGCGAGTGGCCGGAAGTCGTGGTCCCCTTGGAATGTACTACCGACGCACAGACGCATACACAATTGCGCCACCTATCGCCAAGGTTACCCCGGCCACGACGATGATCCACAGCCAGGGAAGTCCGCCCTCCTCTTCCCGATCGACCATTGCAGGCGCAACCATGGGAGTGGGCGTCGCGGTGGCCGGGGGCTCCGGGGTCGGCGTCGGGGTAGGCATGGGCGTGGCAGTCGGCGTGGGCGCCAGGGTCGGCGTCGGGGTAGGAATTGGCGTAGAGGTTGGGGCGGGCGCCGGGGGCGGTGTTGGGGTAGGCATGGGCGTAGAGGTTGGGGTGGGTACCAGGGTCGGTGTCGAGGTGGGCATGGGCGTGGCAGTCGGCGTGGGTACCGGTGTCGGTGTCGGGGTAGGTTCAGGCGTGGGCGTAGAGGTCGGGATGGGTGTAGGCGTCGGTGGGGGAGTGACGCTGACAATTATCCGGGAAGAGCCTCCCACCGGTTGTTCGGTCTTGTCTATGTCTTTCAAGACTCCGGCAAAAGCGTGGGCCCCCTCCTCGGCGGATGCCGTTACGGTGTAGGTGAAACTCTCATCCCCCAGCAGGGTGAAGACGACGGTCCGGCCCTCCGCTTTGGCGGCTTCCAAGCTGGACCTTACGTAGGTGAAACCCATGGGCAGCGTCTCCACGACCTGCCCCAAACTTCCGTATCCGGTGGCAGTGATCGTTACCGTCAGCTCACCGCCTGGCGGAGCCCACGACTGGGAGAAGCGCCTGGTGGCACTGTGCTCCTCAGCGGCTACGGGACTTGTGTGAAGTACGCTTGCCAGCCCTATCGCTATGCTCACAACAAGCGATACCGCGGCAACTCTTTGCGCCAAGCTCATCATTCTGCTCATCTGAAACTCTCTGCCCACTGTCGTCCGGGCGGATCAGCCGGCGAAGTAGAGGAACACCACCCCTAGCGCCTGCTGCTTGGTAATGAGGTCTGCAAAGTAATCAAAGACGGCGGCTAGGGCCTCGTTCCTCTCGATCAGCCCGTTTTTGTTGAAGTCGTACCTGTTCCATATGCCATCATTCTCTGCGTCGGTGATGCTGACGACCAGATGGAGTATACCCATCATGCCCTTTAGGTCGGTCGCCTGCAGCGTCACCTGATACACATTGTCGGTATCCGCGTCCGCCGGGGCTTCGTAGTCAGGTGGCGCATTGAATGTCAGCGCTCCAGCGTCGCTGATGGCGAACGCTTCAGCGTCATCACCTGTCAGCGACCACGAGACCTGGGACCCTTCGGGGTCTCTGGCAGTGTAGGAGGCGACGGCATGGAGACTGTCCTCCTTGTACGCTGTCGCGACTGGCCCCGCTATCGCCGGTGGCTCATCCACGTCGGTGACCATGACGGTCAGGTCGATGAGGTCGCTGCCGCCCGCTCCGTCGGATACGCGCGCCCGAAGGCTGTAGCTGGCCTTGGTCTCGTAGTCGAGGGCGGCCTTGGCCAGTAGCTGGCCGGTGGCCGAGTCGATGCCAAAGGAGCCGGCATCATCGCCCCTCAGCGTGTAGGTCAGAACATGGTTGTCGAGGTCGGTGGCGGCCACCGGACTGCCGAAGCTGGCCCCTTCGCCCGTGCCCTCCGGCACGGAGCGGACCGCCCTAAGGCCATCGATGAACACCGGCTCCCGGTTTGCCGGGGCGCTGCCACCACCACCGCCACCACCACCGCCACCACCACCACTGCCTCCACCACTGCCTCCGCCGCCCGGTGGCGTGACCGGCGGCGCCACTGGCGCCGCGGCGGTGGTGACGCTGGACTCGTTGGACCAGCCGCCGTTGCCCACAGCGTTCACGGCGCGTATCCGGTAGGTGTAGGTCGTCCCGGCGCTCAGGCCGCTGTTCCGATAGCTCGTGGCGTTGGCCGCGATGCTCGACGAGACGGGGGTGTAGCTCCCGGCGCCCGTCTTCCGTTCCAGCCGGTAGCCCGTGATGGTCGAGCCGCCGTCGCTCATCGGCGCCGTCCACGACAGGTCGATCCGCGTCCGGCCGTTTGCCGTCGCTCCCAGACCAGTCGGCGCGCCAGGCGTACCCGCCGCGTCCGTGGTCGCGCTGGCCACGGTCGAAGCCGCGCCCGTGCCCACCGCGTTGATGGCCGACACGCGGTAGCGCCGCGTCGTGCCCGCAGCCAGGCCTGTGTGAGCGTACGCCGTCGAGATGGAACCGCTGTCGCTGACCAGAGTCGACCAGCTCGAGCCGGCGTCGGCCGAGACCTCGATTTTGTAGCCGGTGATGGCTGCTCCGCCGTCGCTTTCGGGCGCCGTCCAGGCGAGGTCGATCCGCGTCTGGCCGTTGGCCGTCGCTCCCAGACCCGTCGGCGCTCCCGGCGCGACAGGCGCGGCGGCGGTGGTGGCGCCGGCCTCGTTGGACCAAACGCCGTCGCCCACGCCGTTCACGGCGCGTATCCGGTAGGTGTAGGCCGTGGCAGCGGTCAGGCCGGTGTCCTGATAGCTCGTGGCGGCGGCCGCGATGCTCGTTGAGACGGAGGTGTAGTCCCCGGCCCCCGTCTTACGCTCCAGGCGGTAGCCGGTGATGTCGCTGCCGCCGTCGCCGGGCGCCGTCCACGTGAGGTCGATGGCGCTCGCGCTGGCCGACGTTGCCGCGAGGTCGTCGACGGCTTCGGGCACGGTGTTCGCGGCGTTCGCGGTGGTGGCGCTGGCCTCGTTGGAGGCCGCGCTCGCGTCCACCGAGTTGATGGCCGAAACGCGGTAGTGCCGCGTCGCACTGGCAGTCAGGCCGATGTGAGCGTACGCCGTCGTGGTAGAGCCGCTGTTGTCGACCAGCACAGACCAAGTTGTCCCAGAGTCCTCGGACACCTCAATCTTGTATCCCGTGATGGCGCCGCCGCCGTCGCTGGACGGGGCAGTCCAGGAAAGGTCGATCCGCGTCTGCCCGTTCGCCGTCGCTCCCAGGCTGGTTGGCGCTCCCGGCGCGCCGGGGACGGCCGTGGTGGCGCTGGCCTCGTTGGAAGCGGCGCCCGTGCCCGCGGAGTTGATGGCCGACACGCGGTAGCGCCGCGTCGTGCCCGCAGTCAGGCCGGTGTGAGCGTACGTCGTCGTGGTAGAGCCGCTGTCGCCGACCAGCACAGTCCAAGTTGTCCCAGAGTCCTCGGACACCTCGATCTTGTACCCCGTGATGGCGCTGCCGCCGTCGCTGGACGGGGCAGTCCAGGAGAGATCGATCTGCGTCTGCCCGTTCGCCGTCGCTCCCAGGCTGGTTGGCGCTCCTGGCACGACGCTCCCGGTGGTGGCGCTGGTGGTGGCGGACCAAGCGCCAGTGCCCTCGAGATTGGTCGCCCGCACCTGCACGTCATACGACGCGCCACTCTCGAGCGACGCGATGACGGCCGTCAAGGCAGCGCTCGCCGAGCCGCCGGTGACCTCGGTCCAACTGTCCTGCGAAGTCTTCTTGTAACGGTAGTCGTAGTCCGTGATCGCCGGGCCCTTGTTCGTCGGGGCGCTCCATCTCACGTTCAGGCTGCTGGTCGAAGCCGGCGAAACCGTCGGCGCCGATGGCCTGCCCGGCGGCTCGTTCACGTCGTCGACGGTGATCGTCACGTCGATGCTGTCCGCCCCGCCGCTGCCGTCGGAGACGGTCACCGTGATCGAGTAGCTGGTGGTCCCGCTCTCGAAGTCCAGCGCGCCCTTGACCTTCAGCTGGCCGGTGCCTGAGTCGATGGCGAAGTGGGCGTGGTCGCCGGTGGTGGCGTCGATGGCGTACACCAGCGTGTCCGCAGCGTCCGCGTCCGTGGCCGTCAGGGGCAGGCCGATGGTGGTCCCGGTGGCGGTGTTCTCCGGCACGCTGCGCGTCGTGTCCGCGCCGTCGTCGAAGGACGGGGCCGCGTTGACGAGGGGCGGCACGATGGGCACGCCGGTGTCGTACGACGACCAGCCGCTGGGGCCCTCGTCGTTCTTCGCCCGCACCCGCACCCGGTAGGTCGAGAGCGGGGTGAGGCCGGTTATCTCGTAGGCTTCCACGACCCCGATTGCGCTTGTGGTCGCGGCGCCCCAGGTTGCCGGCGTCGCGCCGACGGCGTCGGTGGTGCGCAGGCTGTGCTCCACGTCGTAGCCGCCGAGGGCCGGCTTGTTCGTCATTACCGGCGCCGTCCAAGTGACGCGCAGCCCGTTGACTATCCCCGCGACCACGACGCCCGAGGGGGCGCCCGGCGGCTCGTCCACGTCGGTGACACTGATGTTCACCAGGATCGTGTCCGTCGCGCTGCCGGTGTCGGTGGCCGTGACGGTGATCGCGTAGGAGACCGCCGTTTCGTAGTCCAGCGAGTCGACAGCCTTGATCTGTCCGTTGGAGTCGATGCTGAAGAGGCTCGCGCCCGTGCCGCTCAGCGTGTAGGTGAACGAGTCCCCGTCGTCCTCGTCCGTGGCCACGACGAGACCGCCGACCACGTTGGCGTTGGCGCCCGCGTTCTCTGCCACGCTGCGGTTGAGCGGGCCCGCCCCGGCGGTGAACACCGGCGGTTCGTTCACATCCGTGACCGCGATGTTCACCACGATCGTGGCGTCCCACGCGGTGTCGGCGGCGCCGGCGTCGTCCAGGCTGTCCCGTACCTGCACGGTGACGGTGTAGCCGTCGTCTGTCTCGTGGTCCAGCGCGCCCTTGACCTTCAGCTGGCCCGTGCCCGTGTCGATGTCGAAGTGGGCGTGGTCGCCGGTCGTGGCGTCCAGCGCATAGGTCAGCGTGTCCCTGGGGTCGGCTTTGGTGTCGGGGTCTGTGGCTGCGACCTGGTCGCCGATGCCGTCCCCGGCCGCCGCGCTTTCGCTCACGCTCCGGGCTGTCGGACCGACCCCGTCGTCGAAGGTCGGCGGTTCGTTGACGTCGGTGACCGTGATCGTCACCTCAATGCTGGCGTCCCACGCGGTGTCGCCGCCGCCGGCGGCATTCAGGCTGTCGCGCACCTGCACGGTGACGGTGTAGCCGGCGTCTGACTCGTAGTTGAGCGCTTCCTTGGTCTTCATCTGCCCGGTGGTGGTGTCGATGGCGAAGTGGGCGTGGTCGCCCGAGGCATCAAAGCCATATTCTAGCGATGCGCCCGCGTCGGGGTCGGTGGCGGAGAGGGGGTTGCCGATGGCGGCGTCGGCGTCGGTGTTCTCCGCCACGCTGCGGCCGACTGGGGGGCTCTCGTCGAAGGTTGGGGGTCCGTTCGCCGCCCCGGCGGCCCGCCTCTGCCGGCCGAATTCGGAGACCGTGGGCATGCCGTCGCCATCGAAGTCCACCACCAATGCGGGATACTGCGTGTCGGAGCCAAAGTCCCAGACTGCTCCGCGGTTCTCGTTGTTCCACAGTTCGTAGGGACCGGTAAGGCCGGTGGGCGACTGCAACTCGGCGGTGGTCTTGCCCTCGCCATACCCGTCCCCGGCGCCTTTCCTGGAAGCGGCTTGACCGGTGGTCTCCGTGTTCCAGTAGCTGTTGTGAACGGATGCGCTGTCGTTGTGACCGGTAAGGCCTCCGCCGGAATCCGATACCGTACTCTGGGCTGTGCGGCCTATCGAGTAGCTGTCCCGTATAGCTGCGGCAACCAAGTTCTTTCCCACCAAGCCGCCCAGGAAGTTGTTCGCGCTATCTTGAGTGTTTTCTACGTCGCCGGCGAAGTAACAGTCGTTGACGCTGCCGTTGCTGGCTCCAGCCAAGCCTCCCACTTCGCTGTCTGTGCCGGACCCGCGGACGGCGCCGGTGTAATAGCACTTCTCCATTACCCTGCCCCGGCTGAGGCCTCCTATCATGCCGCCAACACGGGCCCCGTCAGCCGGGCCGCCAGTGACGTCTACTGAGGAGTAAGATTCATAGATGCCGCCGTTGTTTGTTCCGCCGGCTTTATATGAGGCTACACTCGACCCGGCAAAACTTCCAACCAAGGTTAACCCAGTCACGCTGCCGCCCACTAATCCCAATCTGCGGATTGGGCTGGTTTTTGTGAGGCGCCGGAATAGTCCGATATGCGTTTCGGTGGGGCGGTTGATAAACAGGTTGGATATAGTCTTGCCGTTGCCCTCGAAAATGGCAGTGAACGCCCTGCGCGGTGTCCCAATCGGCTGCCAGCCTGCGCCCGACGTCCAAGCCTCCCTGTGGGCCGCCGGGTCGGCGTAGCTGTCGTCGTCATTGAAGTCCAGGTCCCTGGTCAACTCGAAGCCAATGCACTTCGCAGCCGTACCGTCGCTGCGTGCGCAGCCGATGTGCGCCGGCCCTATTGATGCGACGGGGTCGGGGAAAGCGGGGTTGAAACCTGCCTTCCCCGCGGCACCGTCGCCGATTCCACTTCCATTGAGGTCATAGCGGATGGCGTAGAGTTGCTCCAGGTTCGTTATCTCAATCAGGCCGTCGTTGTCGCGGTCGTAATCGCCGACAACTTCATCCGGCAGTTGCCCCTCCAAGGTTACGTCGTTCACGTAGACCCAGATCCGGATGGTGTCGGTGGCGCCGTTGCCGTCGGTGGCCGTGACAAACATCAGGTACGAGTTCCTGCTTTCGTAGTCCAGCGGGGCGTTCGTGCGCAACTGCCCGGTGTCGAACGCGATGCTGAAGTATTCGGCGTGGGCATCGGCTTGCAGCCATCTGAGCGTGTAGGTCAGCGCGTCGCCATCCGGGTCGACGGCATCGACCGGCGGCCCGGCGGCGGCGCCTTGCGGAACGTTCTCGGCGATGTTCCGGCTGTCGCCCCTCCTGCTGAATGCCGGCGGCCTGTTCCGCGGGTTTGGCTCTACGAGCGGGGCCGTCACGGTGATGGAAACCGGAATGCTGCGCGAATTGCCATTGCCATCAGCGGCGGTGACCGTCACCTCGTAGGAGATTTTGACCGCCCGATCGAGCGAACCCGACGTCTGCAGCTGGCCACTGCCTGCGACGATGGTGAAATGGCCCTGGTCGGCGCCGTTCAAGGCGTAGGTCAGCCCGTCTCCGTCTGCGTCTATTGCGTCGACGGGCGGGCCTATGTCTTGCCCCGAAGAGGCGCCCTCCGGAACGGCGCGCAAGGCGGCTGTGCCGTCCAGAAACTCGATGGGAGGGGAGGGCTGGCGCTGGTCTCCGAACTCCTGCCACGTCGCCATGCCGTCGCCGTCGTAGTCTGCCATGAGGGCTGGATACTGGATGTTTGTCCCCAGGTCCCAGCTTCGCGACCATGACCGGAAGATCCCCTTATCGTTCCAGGATCTGCCGAACGGCGTTCGCATCTCCCGGGTGGTCTTGGCTTCCGGGCCGCCGCTCTGGCCGGTGGTGATCTTATCGTAGAAGCTTGGGGCAAAGCTGACGATGACGCCGGTGTTGCGCCCGGTGAGTCCGCCAACAGCAAAGGCGCCCGTCACCACGCCGGTGGCGTAGCTGGCGCTTATCGTCCCCATGTTGTTGCCGACCAGCCCGCCGGCCATACTCGGTCCGACGGTCTCGTTGTTGGAAATCGTGCCCGTAGAATACGAATCACGGACCAGTCCGCCGAGGTTGCTGCCGGCCAGCCCCCCGACGGCGCTGCCGCTTCCTGCGGCGGCGGCCTCGCCGGTGAAGTAGCTCTTTTCTATGATGGCGTGTTGCAGACCCACGTTGCTGTTCTTGAGCGCCCCCACCAGGCCTCCTACAAAGCCATTTTCTGCCGTGCTGCGCACGGAGGCGGTGGAGTAAGCAACGCTCAGCTTGCCCTCGTTCGTTCCCACGAAGCTCCCCACGTTGGTTTGGCCCGTCACGCTGCCGCCCTCGAGCCCCACGTTGCGGATTTCAGCCGTCGTGTCGGTCGCGCCAAACAGCCCGATGTCGTCGGCGCTGCTGCGGTCGATGTACAGGTTGGATATGACGTTGCCGCCACCGTCGAAGACACCGCCGAACTTGTCGTTCCCGCCGCCGATGGGCTCCCAGCCGCTTCCACTGTTCCACCAGGCGCCGTCTGCGTCTGTCACCACCTTGTCGCTATTCAAATCGAAGTCCAAATCAGCGGTCAGCTCATAGCCTATGCAGTCATTCGGGTCCGCATCGTCGGTACGGTCGACGTAATTTCCATCCCCATTTGCGTCAGTGGTGTCGTCGGTGGGACAACCCATGTAGATGACGGGGTTGGGGAACGCGGCGAGATATAAGGCGGCATGGGCAGGCGCCGGCAACCCGTTGCCGCTCATGTCCCAGCGGATGGCGTGGAGTTTGGTTAGGGTATCTATCTCAATGAGGCCATCGTCATCTATGTCATAGTCCATGGCGTCATCAATCACTTGGATGGTTACCGGGATGCTTTTGGCGCTGCCGCTGCCATCGCCGGCCGTTACGGTGACGGAGTAGGAACTCTTGGTCTCGTAGTCCACCGGGTCCTTGGTCTGCAACTGGGCAGTGCCGGCGTCGATGGTGAAGTGGCCCGCGTCGGCGCCGCTCATGGTATAAGTCAACGCGCCGCCATCGGCGTCGACCGCGTCCACTGGCGCGCCAATGTCTTGGGCGGCGGGCGTATCCTCGAGGACGCTGCGGGAAGCCACGGTGCCGTCCAGAAACTCCACGGGCGGCTGGGCCCCGCGGGCATTGAATTCTGCCACAGCGACGTTGCCGTCCCCGTCAAAGTCCAACGCCAACGCCGGATACTGGATGTTGGTCCCAAAGTCCCATACCACTTCACGACCCGTGGCTGTGTCGCCGTCGTTGTCCGCGTTGTCGGTGTCCGCGTTCCAGTTGGCGTAGATGCCGGCGTGTGTGGTGGGAGTTCTCAGTTCGCGGGTGGTTTTCCCGTCGCCCATTCGGCTGGTGGTCCGACCGCTGGTGATGGTGTCCCAGTAGCTGTTGGTCGCGGCGCCGTTGCCATATCCCACCAACCCGCCCACCTTGAATCCGGCCCCCACGACTGCGCCTGTGGCGTAGCTGTTGACTATGGCCCGGTGGTTGAGTCCTATAAGTCCTCCCGCGATCACCGATTTGACGCGGGCGGCTACTGTCACTGTCCCGGTGGCGTAAGAGTCGGTAACCGTTCCGTTGCTGCTACCCACCAGCCCGCCGGCTGTGCTCCACTCTCCGGCCTTTGCGGTAACATTGCCTTGGGCGTAGCTGCGTTCGATGGCGCCGGAGTTGCCGCCCACCAGCCCACCCGCGTAGCTGGTCTTCCCCGCTGGGGTACTAACCCTGAGGCCGTCCACCCACTTACTCACGTAGGTAGTCTTCCCCGCTCCGATCACATTGGCGGTGGAGTATGCGGCGCTCAAGGCGCCCTGGTTGCGCGCCACGAGAGCGCCAACGTAGTATCCGCCTCTGACTTGCCCACCGACCAGCCCGACGTTCCGAATCTCCGCGGTCCTGTGGGTATTCCCGAAGAGCCCAACGTACTCAACTTCGGGGCGGTCGATGAACAGGTTGGAAATCGTGTTCCCGCCGCCGTGGAAGGTGGCGGCGAAATTGCTGGCGCTGCTGTCACCGATGGGGAGCCAGCCGCGGCCGGATGTCCACTTGTTCTTGTTCGACCTATCCGCATAGCTGGCGGCATCATCGAAGTCCAGGCCCCGCGTTAGCTCGTACCCAGTGCAGCCCGCAGTGGGGCAACCCATATCGTTGATGCCGGAGGGGAAGGTCTCGACGTAACCCGCTGCCGTCGTTGCGCCGTCACCGTCGAGGTCCCAGCGTATGGCATTCAGCTGGTCAAGCGTGGCGACTTCGATGAGCCCGTCATCGTCCACGTCGTAATCCGCGAAGGCGCGCAACTGGGGGCCGAGCTCCTCCACGCCGGCCACCCCGTCGCCGTTGGAGTCGACCTTCAACGCCGGATACTGGGCGGTTGTCCCAAAGTCCCACACATTGGCGTCCCAGTTCTGATAGATGCCGCCGGCGGTGGTGGGGGTCTGCAGCTCCGCGGTGGCCTTCCCGTCACCGGCCGCGCTGGTGGCCTGGGCCGTTGTTGCCGTGTCCCAGTAGCTGTCGACGGCAGCGCCCGCCGCAACGCTTCCAATCAAGCCGCCCACGCTTGCGGTCCCGGTGGTCGCAGCGGCCGTCACCAGGCCGGTGGCATAGCTCCTGCTGACGGTGGCCGCTGAGCCGCCTACCTCTCCAAGGTGTCCGATCAGGCCGCCTATGGCCACATTCCCGGTGCTTTCCGTGCTGGTGACGCTTCCGGCGGCGTGGGAGTCGTTGACTGTGCCGCCCATGGCAGCGCCGGCCAGCCCGCCCACGTTCACCCCATTGCCAGAGCCGCTCACCCTGCCCAGGTAAGCGCTCTTTTCGATGAGAGCGCCGCTCCCGCTGCTCAACCCCACCAGACCACCAACGTGGCCGCCGTCTGCCCCTCCTGTTACGCCGGTCGTGGAGTGAGACTCGCTGACTTTGCCCTGGTTCGACCCGACCAGGCTGCCGGTGTAGTTCTGCCCCAACACCACGCCGCCGCTCAAGCGCACGCCGTTAACCTCCGCGGAAGCATCGATGGCGCCAAACAGACCGATATAGGGGGTGGCGGGGCGGTTGATGTACAGGTTCGAAATGATACGGCCATTGCCCTTGAAGGTGGCGCCGAACTTCCCTGTATCGGAGCCGATGGGCTCCCAGCCCGCGCTGTGCCTGAACGAAAAGCGACTGGGAATCCAACCGGCTTTGTTGGACACGGTTGTGTAGCTGGAGTCGTCCTGGAAGTCGAGTTTCCCTGCCAGCTCGTACCCAACGCAGTTGGGTGTGTCGGGGGCGCTGTCGGTATCTGGGCAACCCATCCCCGGAACAGGGTTGGGGAAGGCGGCTTCGTAGTCAGTGGCATTGGCCTGTTCCGGCGCGCCGTCGCCGTCTAGGTCCCAACGGATTGCGCTGAGCTGCTCTAGCTTGCCCACGTCTATGAGCCCGTCGTCGTCGGCGTCGTAGTCAGCAGCGGCATCCTGTGCCACCGCCAGGGATTGAGAGAGCAGCATCGCTGCGGCGGCCAGAGCCGCCAGAAGGAGACCGAAGCCCGCTAACCCCCAGCGTCCTGCACCACTAAACCGGCGAAAGCAGGGGCTCATCTTGTTGGCACACCTCACATCGTCAAGTTCGCCGCCGCAACAATTCCCGTGAGGCCTGAGGTGAGCCCCGTCCTGCTGCCGTCGGGGTCGGCCCCCAACGTTCCACCCGGCGGGAGCGTCCGGGGCAACCCAGCGGGGCCCCTGCCCTCGTCGAACTCCAGCTTTTTCGCGGGCCGCCACTACTTGGGCGTGCCGCTCGCCGACACCCAGTCGCTGTGCCCCGCGGAGTTGATGGCCCGCACCCGCACGTCGTAGGAGAGGCTGCCGATGAAGTCAATCGTGACCGCCCTGACCCCGCCGCTTTGGGGGCGGAAATTGACCCAGTATTTGTCGATGCTCCACTTGTACTGCACCTCATAGTGGGTGATGGGCGGCTTGCCCGCCATGTCCGGCGCGTTCCAGGAGAGCCGCAGGTTGGAGTACCCCGGGGTCAGCTTGAAGTTCGTGGGCGCGCCCGGCGGCGCGGGCACAATCGGCGGCGCCGTGGGCGTGGCCTGTGCCCTTGCCCAGACGCTGTTCCCCTCATCGTTCCTGGCCCGCACCCGCACGTTGTATGTGGAACCGGCGGTGAGGCCCCGGATCGTTGTGCCTGTGCCGATGTGGGAGTGATCGCTCCAGGCAGTGGCCGTGACCACCTTGTACTGTACGTCGTAGCCGGTGATGGGCGGCTTGCCCGTCGTGTCCGGCGCGGTCCAGGTGAGCCGCAGCCCGTTGACCTCTGCAAACACCGCAAAGCCCGCGAGGGGGCCCGGCGGCTCAGGCGTCACCGATGTGGGCGTCGGCGTGGGCGCCACCGGCGTCGGCGTGACCGTCGGCGTATCGTCCACGTTGGTGACGCGGATGGTCACGGCGATGGTGTCCGTCCCGCCGCGGCCGTCGGAGACGGTCACGGTGACGGCGTAGGAGCTCTTGCTCTCGTAGTCCAGGGCGCCCTTGGTCTTCAGCTGGCCGGAGGAACTGTCAATGGCGAAGTGCCCGTGGTCGCCGGTGGCCTCCAGCGCGTAGGTCAGCGAGTCGCTGTCGGGGTCGGTGGCCGCCAGGGGCAGGCCGATGTCGGTCCCGGCCGGCGTGTTCTCCGCCACGCTGCGCGTCGTGCTCCCGCCCTCGGTGAAGGACGGAGCCACGTTGGCCGGCGTCGGCGCCACCGGCGGCGCGTCCACGGCGGTGACGGTGATGGTGATGTCGAGGACGTCCACTCCGCCCTTGAGGTCGCCCACGACCACCTCGAACGAATACGAACTCTTGGTCAGGGGCCTACCGACTTTGATCTGGCCACTCCCGCTGCCGATGCTGAAGTGGCTGGAGTCCGTTCCACTGACCATGTAGAAGAGGGCGTCGCCATCCGGGTCGGTAGCCGTGACGGGCCTGCCCACGCGGACGCCCTGCGAGGACTCCGCCACCACGCTGCGGGTTGCCGACGCGCCTTCCCGGAAGACCGGGTCCCTGTTGGCGCGGCCTCCGGTTACCGTGATGATGACCCCGATAACGTCGAGCCTGCCCTTTCCGTCTGCAGCGAGCAGTTGGATGGTGTACTCGTCCGCGGGCCCCAGCTTCCTGGCAGTCCTCAGTTGACCGGTCAGCCGGTCCACGATGAAAGGCGACGATCTGGTGTAGACGCTATAGAAGGGCCCTGCCATGCCGGCGGAGACGGTCGCCGTGATCGGGGCGCCCACGGCCGTGCCAACGGGAGCGTAGACGTCAACCGTGCGTCTGGCGACGCCCACCTTGTCGAAGGCCAGGGTCCCGGTGGGCGCCACCGGCGTCGGCGTGACCGTCGGCGTATCGTCCACGTTGGTGACGCGGATGGTCACGGGGATGCTGTCCGTCCCGCCGTTGCCGTCCCACACGATCACGGTGACGGCGTAGGAGCTCTTGCTCTCGTAGTCCAGGGCGCCCTTGGTCTTCAGCTGGCCGGAGGAACTGTCAATGGCGAAGTGGCCGTGGTCGCCGGTGGCATCCAGCTCGTATCTCAGGACGTCGTTGTCATGATCGGTGGCGCCCACTGACGACCCGATGTTCCTGCCCGCCGGCGTGTTCTCCGCCACGTTGCGCGAAGCGCTCGCGCCCTCGTCGAAGGACGGAGCCACGTTGGCCTGCGGCGGGACCACCACCGGCGCCTCGTTCACGACGTCATCGACGTCGATGGTCACGGTGATGCTGTCCGTCCCCCCGTTCCCGTCGGAGACGGTGACGACGACGGTGTAGCGGTTATTGCTCTCATAGTCCAGCGCGCTCTTGACCTTCAGCTGACCGTTGGTCGAGTCGATGGCGAAGTGCCCGTGGTCGCCGGTGGCCTCCAGCGCGTAGGTCAGCGAGTCGCTGTCGGGGTCGGTGGCCGCCAGGGGCAGGCCGATGTCGGTCCCGGCCGGCGTGTTCTCCGCCACGCTGCGCGTCGTGCTCCCGCCCTCGGTGAAGGACGGAGCCACGTTGGCCGGCGTCGGCGCCACCGGCGGCGCGTCCACGGCGGTGACGGTGATGGTGATGTCGAGGACGTCCACTCCGCCCTTGAGGTCGCCCACGACCACCTCGAACGAATACGAACTCTTGGTCAGGGGCCTACCGACTTTGATCTGGCCACTCCCGCTGCCGATGCTGAAGTGGCTGGAGTCCGTTCCACTGACCATGTAGAAGAGGGCGTCGCCATCCGGGTCGGTAGCCGTGACGGGCCTGCCCACGCGGACGCCCTGCGAGGACCCCGCCACCACGCTGCGGGTTGCCGAGGCGCCTTCCCGGAAGACCGGGTCCCTGTTGGCGCGGCCTCCGGTTACCGTGATGATGACCCCGATAACGTCGAGCCTGCCCTTTCCGTCTGCAGCGAGCAGTTGGATGGTGTACTCGTCCGCGGGCCCCAGCTTCCTGGCAGTCCTCAGTTGACCGGTCAGCCGGTCCACGATGAAAGGCGACGATCTGGTGTAGACGCTATAGAAGGGCCCTGCCATGCCGGCGGAGACGGTCGCCGTGATCGGGGCGCCCACGGCCGTGCCAACGGGAGCGTAGGCGTCAACCGTGCGTCTGGCGACGCCCACCTTGTCGAAGGCCAGGGTCCCGGTGGGCGCCACCGGCGTCGGCGTGACCGTCGGCGTATCGTCCACGTTGGTGACGCGGATGGTCACGGGGATGCTGTCCGTCCCGCCGTTGCCGTCCCACACGATCACGGTGACGGCGTAGGAGCTCTTGCTCTCGTAGTCCAGGGCGCCCTTGGTCTTCAGCTGGCCGGAGGAACTGTCAATGGCGAAGTGGCCGTGGTCGCCGGTGGCATCCAGCTCGTATCTCAGGACGTCGTTGTCATGATCGGTGGCGCCCACTGACGACCCGATGTTCCTGCCCGCCGGCGTGTTCTCCGCCACGTTGCGCGAAGCGCTCGCGCCCTCGTCGAAGGACGGAGCCACGTTGGCCTGCGGCGGGACCACCACCGGCGCCTCGTTCACGACGTCATCGACGTCGATGGTCACGGTGATGCTGTCCGTCCCCCCGTTCCCGTCGGAGACGGTGACGACGACGGTGTAGCGGTTATTGCTCTCATAGTCCAGCGCGCTCTTGACCTTCAGCTGACCGTTGGTCGAGTCGATGGCGAAGTGCCCGTGGTCGCCGGTGGTGGCGTCGATGGCGTACACCAGCGTGTCCCCAGCGTCCGCGTCCGTGGCCGTCAGGGGCAGCCCGATGGCGGTCCCGGCTGCGGTGTTCTCCGCCACACTGCGCGTCGTGTCCGCGCCCTCGCCGAAGGTCGGGTCCGCGTTGACTAGGGGCGGCATGGTGGGCACGCCGGTGTCGTACGACGACCAGCCGCTGATGCCCTCGGCGTTCTTCGCCCGCACCCGCACCCGGTAGGTCGAGTCCGGGGTGAGGCCGGTTATGTCGTGGGTCAGCACGAGCCCGGCATCGGTTATGACCGCGGCGCCCCAGGTTGCCGGGGTCGCGCCGACGGCGTCGGTGGTGCGCAGGCTGTGCTCCACGTCGTAGCCGTCGAGGGTCGGCTTGTTCGTCATTACCGGCGCCGTCCAGGTGACCCGCAGCCCGTTGGCTATCCCACCGGCCTCGACGCCCGTTGGGGCGGTCGGCGGCTCGTCCACGTCGGTGACACTGATGTTCACCAGGATCGTGTCCGTCGCGCTGCTGGTGTCGGTGGCCGTGACGGTGATCGCGTAGGAGACCGCCGTTTCGTAGTCCAGCGAGGCTTTAGCCTTGATCTGTCCGGTGGAGGAGATGCTGAAGAGGTTCGCGCCCGTGCCGCTCATCGATAAGGTGACCGAGTCTCCGTCGTCCACGTCCGTGGCCGGGACGGGAAGGCCCACGTTGGCGTTGTCGCCCGCGTTCTCTGCCACGCTGCGGTTGAGCGGGCCCGCCCCGGCGGTGAACACCGGCGCCTCGTTCACGTCGTCGACAGAGATGTTGACCACGATCGTGTCGTCCCAAACCGTGTCCGCCGCGCCCGCGGCGCTCAGGCTGTCCCGCACCTGCACGGTGACGGTGTAGCCGGCGTCTGTCTCGTGGTCCAGCGCGCCCTTGACCTTCAGCTGACCGGTCGCCGAGTCGATGGCGAAGTGGGCGTGGTCGCCGGTGGTGGCGTCCAGCGCGTAGGTCAGCGTGTCCAGGGGGTCGGCCTTGGTGTCCGGGTCTGTCGCCTCGACGGGATCGCCGATGGCGTCCCAGGCCGCCGCGCCTTCGCTCACGCTCCGGGTTGCCGGACCGGCCCCTTCGTCGAAGGTCGGCGGCTCGTTCACGTCCGTGACCGTGATCGTCACGCTGATGCTGTCTATGCCGTTGTTTCCGTCGCTCACCAGCACCTGGATGTCGTAGGAGCCCGCCGTCTCGTGGTCCAGCGGGTCCTTGGTCTTCAGCTGGCCGGTGGCGCTGTCTATCGTGAACTTCCCGCTGTGTGTCCCTACGGTTATCGAGTAGGCCAGGGTGTCCGTTGCGTCGGTGTCCTCGGCCGCGACGGGCAGGCCGATGTTGGCGTTGGCGGGGGTGTTCTCCGCCACGGTGCGCTCCGCCCCTGTGCCTTCAGTGAAGGCCGGCAGGGCGTTGCCGGTCCAGCTGCCGCACTGTTCCGCCTTCGGCGAGTCCGTGCTCTTCGCCCCGTCTTCGTTCAGGGAGCACACCCGCACCTCATGGATGCGCCCGCCGCCCGTGACAACGGTATGTGTGGTGGTCGAGCCATCTGGATTAGTAACAGCGCTGCTGAGGATATCGTTGGTCACGCCGAGGCCCGTGCGCGGGAAATCGACCCAGTCCGGCGACCAGGCGGCGCCGGCGCTGAGCTTCTGCCTCCACTGCACTTTGTAGCCGGTGAGGGCCGGTTTGTCCGTGTTATCCGCCGCCGCGGGCGCCGTCCAAGTGACCCTGATCCTGTTGGCCAGCGTTGCCACGTCGATGTGCATATTGGTGGGCGGGGTCCACCGTTCGAGCGCGTCCGTTACGTTGATGGTCACATCGATGGTGTCGTCCACGGTGGCGTCCGCGGCGGCGGCGGCGTTCTTGCCGTCATGCACGGTCACCGTGACCGTGTAGGTGTCCTTCGCCTCGTAGTCGTAGGTTACTCCCGCCTTGGTCTTCAGCTGCCCGGTGGCGGTGTCGATGGCGAAGGACGCATGGTCCCCGGAGGCGGCCAAGGCGTAGGTCAGCGTGTCGCTGGGGCTGGCGCTGGTGTCGGGGTCCGTGGCCGCGACGGGGGCGCCGATGGCCGCGTCCGCCGCCGCATCCTCGCGGAAGCTCCGCGTGTCCGTGGCGATGGGCGCAGCCGGCACCAGAGTTCCGGTCGAGTCGGTGTAGGCGGTCGACATGAACTCTGGCTCCTCGTTCACGTCCTGCAGGTTGATCGTCACCACGACCGTGTCGTCCCAGGCCGTGTCCCCAACGCCGGCGGCGTTCAAGCTGTCCCGCACCTGAATGCTGACCGTGTAGCTGTCTTTCGCCTCGAAGTTCGGGGCATCGTTGAAGGTGAGCGCCCTAGTGGTGGCGTTGAAGGTGAACAGGGCGTGGTCGCCGGTAGTGGTGAGCATCTGGTAGGTCAGCGTGGCGCCTGCGTCCGGGTCCGTCGCCACCGGAATCGTCCCCACCGCAGTCTGGTTCTCATCAGGCGTGTACGGCCCGACAACCCCGAACGTCGGAGCTTCGTTCACGTTCTGCAGGTTGATCGTCACCGTGACGGTGTCGTCCCACCCCTGATCCGCCGTGCCCCCGGCGTTCAAGCTGTCCCGCACCCGGATCTTGACCGTGTAGGTCGTCTTCGACAACGGAGGATTCTCGAAGTTCGGGGGAAGCTTGAAGGTGAGAACCCTCGTGCCCGGGACGAAGGTGAACAGGGCGTGGTCGCCGTCGCCTGCGCCCATCATCATCTCGTAGGTCAGCGTGGCGCCTGCGTCCGGGTCCGTCGCCACCGGAATCGTCCCCACCGCAGTCTGGTTCTCATCAGGCGTGTACGGCCCGACAACCCCGAACGTCGGAGCTTCGTTCACGTTCTGCAGGTTGATCGTCACCGTGACGGTGTCGTCCCACCCCTGATCCGCCGTGCCCCCGGCGTTCAAGCTGTCCCGCACCCGGATCTTGACCGTGTAGGTCGTCTTCGACAACGGAGGATTCTCGAAGTTCGGGGCAGTCTTGAAGGTGAGAACCCTCGTGCCCGGGACGAAGGTGAACAGGGCGTGGTCGCCGTCGCCTGCGCCCATCATCATCTCGTAGGTCAGCGTGGCGCCTGCGTCCGGGTCCGTCGCCACCGGAATCGTCCCCACCGCAGTCTGGTTCTCATCAGGCGTGTACGGCCCGACAACCCCGAACGTCGGAGCTTCGTTCACGTTCTGCAGGTTGATCGTCACCGTGACGGTGTCGTCCCACCCCTGATCCGCCGTGCCCCCGGCGTTCAAGCTGTCCCGCACCCGGATCTTGACCGTGTAGGTCGTCTTCGACAACGGAGGAGTCTCGAAGTTCGGGGCAGTCTTGAAGGTGAGAACCCTCGTGCCCGGGACGAAGGTGAACAGGGCGTGGTCGCCGTCGCCTGCGCCCATCATCATCTCGTAGGTCAGCGTGGCGCCTGCGTCCGGGTCCGTCGCCACCGGAATCGTCCCCACCGCAGTCTGGTTCTCATCAGGCGTGTACGGCCCGACAACCCCGAACGTCGGAGCTTCGTTCACGTTCTGCAGGTTGATCGTCACCGTGACGGTGTCGTCCCACCCAGTGTCCGCCGTGCCCCCGGCGTTCAAGCTGTCCCGCACCCGGATCTTGACCGTGTAGGTCGTCTTCGACAACGGAGGATTCTCGAAGTTCGGGGCAGCCTTGAAGGTGAGAACCCTCGTGCCCGGGACGAAGGTGAACAGGGCGTGGTCGCCGTCGCCTGCGCCCATCATCATCTCGTAGGTCAGCGTGGCGCCTGCGTCCGGGTCCGTCGCCACCGGAATCGTCCCCACCGCAGTCTGGTTCTCATCAGGCGTGTACGGCCCGACAACCCCGAACGTCGGAGCTTCGTTCACGTTCTGCAGGTTGATCGTCACCGTGACGGTGTCGTCCCACCCAGTGTCCGCCGTGCCCCCGGCGTTCAAGCTGTCCCGCACCCGGATCTTGACCGTGTAGGTCGTCTTCGACAACGGAGGATTCTCGTAGTTCGGGGGAAGCTTGAAGGCGAGCGCCCTCGTGGCGGCGTTGAAGGTGAACAGCGCGTGGTCGCCGGTAGTGGTGAGCATCTGGTAGGTCAGCGTGGGGTTTGCGTCCGGGTCCACGGCCCCGGAGACGGTCCCCGCGGCGGTCTGTTCCTCGGGCGGCGTCAGCGTCTGGGTCTTGGGGGTGAACTCCGGCGCCTCGTTCACGGGCTGCAGGTTGATGGTCACCACGATGGTGTCGTCCCAGGCCGTGTCCCCAACGCCGGCGTCGTCCTTGCTGTCCCGCACCCGAATGCTGACCGTGAAGCTCGTCTTCGTCGGACTCGCCTCGTAGTTCGGGGCAGCCTTGAAGGTGAGCGCCCTCGTGCCCGGGACGAAGGTGAACAGGGCGTGGTCGCCGTCGCCTGCGCCCGACATCATCTCGTAGGTCAGCGAGTCGTTCTCCGGGTCCGTCGCCTGCGGAATCGTCCCCACCGCCGTCTGGTTCTCATCAGGCTCGAACGCATCGATAACCGGGAACACGGGCTTCCCGTTGGCGCCGGCGACCGCTTTCTGCAGGTTGATCGTCACCGTTGCCGTGGTGTCCCAGGCCGTGTCCGCCGTGCCGACGGCGTTCTTGCTGTCCCGCACCCGGATCTTGACCGTGTAGGTCGTCTTCCCCAACGGAGGAAACTCGTAGTTCGGGGCAGTCTTGAAGGTGAGCTCCCTCGTGCCGGCGTTGAAGTTGAAGAGGGCGTGATCGCCGTCGCTTGCGCCCGACATCATCTCGTAGGTCAGCGAGTCGTTATCCGGGTCCGTCGCCGCCGGAACCGTCCCCGCCGCAGTCTGGCCCTCAGCAGGCGTGAACGCAGCGATAATGGCGGGGAACACCGGCTGCCCGTTGGTCACCTGGGCAGGGGTTAGGGCCGAGCGGGGCTGTGCGCCGAACTCGGCGAACGTGGGCGCCTTGTCGTTGTCGAAGTCGACCTTGAGGACCGGGTACTCGCTCGTCGTGCCGAAGTCCCACGGGTCGTCGTCTGTGTTAGCGTCCCCGTCCAGGTTGAGGTTCCAGTTGGCGTAGATGTCCGAGCCGGAGCCGTAGGCGGTGGGCGTCTGGAGGTCGGACGTGGTCTTGCCCACGCCGGTGGCGGCGTCGCTGTCGCCGGCGATGCCGGTGGTGGTGACGTCCCAGTAGCTGTCGGTAATCGTGCCTCTTCTGTTGGCGCCCACGAGTCCCCCGCGATCGCCGCCAGTGCCGGATACGAGCCCTACAGCGTAGCTCGCCGTGATGCTGCCGTCGTTGCTGCCCACCAGCGCGCCGACGAAGTCATGGCTGCCCCCAGCCACTGCTCCCCGGGCGTAGCTTGCCTTGATGACGGCGGCGTGTTGGGCGAGGCCAACGAGCCCCCCCACGTAGTTGCCGGAGCCGGATACGGCGACGTTGGAGTAGCTAGTCGAGACGTACCCCCCGAGCTCGCCCGCCAGTCCACCGGCCTTCGACCCACTGACGCTGCCCGTGGCGTAGACCCTTGCGGTTATGCCGTAGGCCATCCCCGCCAGTGCGCCCACAGACCTCCTGCCGGTTACGTCCGCGTCCAGGAGCGCTACGTTTCGAATAGAGCCGTGCGGTCCTATGGCCCCGAACAGCCCTGCGTAATCGCTGCCCGGACGGTTGATGAACAGGCGGGATATGCTGTGGCCGCCGCCTTCGAACACAGCGTTGTACCGCTGGGCGTCGTCCTCTTTGGCGTCGTCGCCGATGGGATCCCAGCCCTCCCCTCCGTCCCAATAGGCGGCGTCGGCGGAGGTGATGGCGCCGTCGGTGTTCTCGTCGAAGGTCAGGTCATCCGTCAGCTCGTAGCCTTTGCACGTGAACTGGGGGGCCGTGTAGGACCCGTCGGCGCCGCCGGCGGCGACCCGCGCAGCGGCGCCGGCTGCCCCGCCGTCCAGGTCGTGGTCAACCGTGGGGCACCCCATGCCTTCCTCCGGAGTGGGGAACGCAGTCAGGTAATCGGCGTGCGTGAAGCCGCCGTCGCCGTTCATGTCCCAGCGCATCGCGTTCAATTTCGCCAGGCTGTCGACCTCGATCAGCCCGTTTCCGTCCGTGTCGTAGTCCACCGACCCCGACCCCGTCTCGGCGGCGTCGTTGATGACGGTGATGGTTACGGTGATGGTGTCATCCACGCCTGCATCAAAATAGCTATCCGGGATACCCTTATCGTCCTCGCCGTCGAGCGTCTCGATGATGACGGTGTAGCTCGTCGTGGTCTCGTAGTCGAGAACGGTCCTGACCCTGATCTGCCCGGTGGTCTCATCTATTGTGAAATTCGCACTGTCGGTTCCCACCAACCTATAGGTCAGCCTGTCCTTGTCCGGGTCCGTCGCGGACACGGGAGCGCCCACAGCCGCCCCCGCAAGCGCGTTCTCAGCGATCGTCCGCGTCGTGGACTGTCCGTCGTCGAAGGCCGGCTTCTCGTTGGAGAACTGGACCACCGGCGGCAAACGGCCCTGACTGCCGAACTCGTGCACGGTGGCGGCGCCGTCTCCATTGAAGTCCACCTTCAAGGCCGGGTACTCGGTGGACGTCCCAAAGTCCCACGGATCGTCGGGGTTGCTGTCGCCGTCCACGTCCACGTTCCAGTTGGCGTAGATGCCCGCGTAGCCGCCGGTCTGCGCCGGCGTTCGCAACTCGGACGTGGTCTTGCCAAAATTGGTGACGAGTCTGCCGAAGATGGTATGGTCACCGTAGCTGTCGGTCACCGGCGTATTGTTCGTATTGCCCTCGTTGTAGCCCTGGAGGGGGTGGAAGCGCTTCTTGCCGCCGCGTATCTGGGCGGCGGCGTAGCTCTGCTGGATGGAGCCCCTGAAGGCGGCGCCGACCAGCCCGCCGACCTTTTCACTACCGCTGACACTGCCCCCCTGGGCGTAGGAGGCGGTGACTTCGCTATTCCTGTTGTTGTAGCCGGTCAGACCGCCGACCTCTTCGTTGCCGATGACGTTGACGGTGGAGTAGCTGCCCCTGATGAGGCCGGCATTGCTGCTGCTGCCGTCCCTCCAGCCGTTCTCCCCCACCAACCCGCCGACCCTGTTCCTGCCCTGCACCAGGATGCCGGCGGCGTAGCTCCAGTAGACCTCGCCCTCGTTGAGCCCCACCAGCGCGCCGACCTTGTCCTGGCCATGCACGCTGACGAGCTCCAGCCCCACTTTGTTGATCGAGCCTTTGAGGTTCCCGAACAGCCCCACAAAGTTCTCAGCGGGCCGGTCTATGAACAGGTTGGATATGGTGTGGCCGTTGCCCTGGAATTCCTTCCCGGCCACGAAGGGGCTCCCGCTACCGCCGATCGGGTCCCAGCCCAGCCCCCCGTTCCAGTAGGTGGGGTCGCCGGCCTCGGTCATCTGGCCGTCGCCGTTCTCGTCGAAGGTCAGGTCCGCCTCCAACTCGTAGCCGAGGCAGTTGGGCGTCGCGGCATCGCTGTCGGTGTCGGGACAGCCCATGTCCGCCACCGCGCCGGCGAAGGCCAGCGCGTAGTCGTTGGCGTTGGCCGAAACCGGGGCGCCGTCGGCGTCCAGGTCCCAGCGGATGGCGTTCAGCTGCGCCAGGGTGCGCACCTCGATGAAGGAGTCGTTGTCCGTGTCGTAGTCCACGTTCACGCCCACCGGCGCCGCCGGCGCTCCGGTGACGGCCGCCGTCCATGGGCTGCTGCCCTCGGCGTTCTTCGCCTGCACCTGCACCTCGTAGGTCGACCCGGCGACGAGGCCGGTTATCGCGGCGGTGGTTCCGGTTCCAACGTGGGCGAAGGCCACCCAGGCGCCCCACGTAACGGGGTCGCCGTCGGCGCTGGTGCGCACCCTGTGCTGCACGTCGTAGTCCGAGAGAGGCGGGTAGGTGGGTGGCATCACCGGCGCCGTCCAGGAGACCGTCAGCCCGTTGACCGCCAGGACGATCCCGACGCTCGTGGGAACCGTTGGCGGCTCGAGCGTGTCGTCAACGGTTACCGTGATCGCGAGGGTGATGTCCACCGTGGTGTCGGCGGAGCCGGCGGCATCCTTGCCGTCGTGCACGGTAACGCTGATGCTGTAGTCCTCCTTCGTCTCGTGGTTCGCCGCGTTATTCAGGGTCAGTACTCCCAAGCCGGAGATGGCGAAGTAGTGTGCATCCGTGCCGGTCACCGCGTAGGTCAGTGAGTCGCTCTCCGGGTCGGTGGCGGCATAGGTTCCCACCGCCGTTGCGCCCTCCGCCACGTTGGGCGTCGTATCGGCCCCGGCGTCGAAGACCGGCGGGGCGTTGGCCGGCGGCTGCGCCGCCGGCGCGGAGCGGCCCTGGCGTCCGAACTCGTAGGCGCTGGGCGTGTTGTCGCCGTCCCACTCCGCCTTCAGGGCAGGGTACTCGCTGCCCGTGCCGAAGTCCCAAGGGTCGTCATCGGTGTTGGAATCGCCGTCCAGGTCGAGGTTCCAGTTGGCGTAGATGCCCGCGTAGCCGTCGGTCTGCGCGGGCGTTCGCAGCTCGGACGTGGTTTTGCCCACGCCGCGGGCGCTCGACCCCTGCCCGCTGGTCTCCGTGTCCCAGTAGCTGTCGGTGACTGTCACGCTGCCGCGCGGCCGCCCGACCAGCCCGCCTACGAGATTGGCGCCTTGCACTTCGCCCCGGGCGTAGCTGGCCGTCACCGTTCCTTTATTGACTTCGCCCACCAGCCCGCCGACGTTAGTGCCGGAGCCGGAGATGTTGCCGGCAGCGTAGCTGGCTTTAATTGTTCCTCCGAGGAAGCCCGCCAGTCCGCCGACGCTAGTGCCAGAGCTGGAGACGCTGGCCGTTGTGTAGCTGCGGAGGACCCGGCCGCCGGCGGGTACGCTGCCCACCAGCCCGCCGACGTTATTGCCGCTGCCGGTGACGCTGCCGGTGACGCTGCCTGTGGCGTAGCTGCTTTCCACCGTGCCGGCGACCAAGCCCGCCAGCGGCCCCACAACCGACTTCGCGGTAACGGTGGCATTGACCAGGCCCAGGTTGCGGATGACGCCATCCGTGTCAAGCGCCCCGAACAGGCCCACGCCCTGGCGGTTCGGCAGGTTGATCAACATGTTGGATATGGTGAACCCGTTGCCCTCAAAGATGGCTTCGTACTTGGGGTTGGCGGCCCCGCGCACGACGGCGCCGCCCAGGGGATGCCAGCCGTCGCCGTCGTTCCACCACGTGTCGGCGTCGGTAACGGCATCGTCGTCGCCGTGGGTGTCGAAGTCCAGGTTCCTCATGAGCTCATAGCCCAGGCAGTTGGACGTGTCGGCGTCCGAGTCGGTGTCGGGGCAGCCCATGCCCACCGCCATGTCCAGGAAGGCGCGGGCATAGCTGGCGTAGGTGGAGCCGCCGTCCCCGTCCAGGTCCCGGCGGATGGCGTCAAGCTGGTCCAGGCTGGAAACCTCAATGAGGCCGTCGCTGTCGGTGTCGTAGTCGACGGCCACGTTGATGGTCACAGTGATAGTCGCCGACGCTCCGCTGCCGTAGGTGGCGGTTACCACTACCGAATAGGAGGTTTTGACCGCGCGCTCCAGGGCGCCCCTGGTCTTCAGTTGACCGCTGCCCGCGTCGATGTCGAAGTGGCCGGCGTCGGTCCCGCTCAAGGCGTAGGTCAGCGTGTCCCCGGCAGCCGGGCCCCTCGCGGCCGGCGAGCCTGGGATGTCCTGGTTAGCCGGAGCGCTCTCCACCACGGCGACCGTCGTACTGGTCCCGTCGGCAAAGATCGGCGCCGTGCGCGCCTGGGAGCCGAACTCGGCGGCAGTGGCGGCGGTGGCGGAGTTGCCGTCCCAATCCG
Organism: Dehalococcoidia bacterium; assembly: GCA_965222055.1. GTDB lineage: Bacteria > Chloroflexota > Dehalococcoidia > Plut-88900 > Plut-88900 > Plut-88900. The sequence continues at coordinate 352,076 of CBDCTF010000007.1, read as the reverse complement.
CCTTCAGCGCCGGGTACTCGCTCGCCGTGCCGAAGTCCCACGGATCGTCGTCGCTGTTGGTGTCGCCGTCCAGGTCCAGGTTCCAGTTGGCGTAGATGTCCGAGCCCGAGCCGTAGGCGGTGGGCGTCATGAGCTCGATGGTGGTCTTGCCCGTGCCGCCGGCGCTGCTGGTCTGGCCGCTGGTTCGGATGTCCCAGTAGCTATTGGTTACCGTGCCTGCTGACCTGCCGGGGATTGCGTTTCCAACCAGCCCGCCCTGGCGGTCGTTGCCTTGCACCCGCCCGGTGGAGTAGCTGGCCTCCACTGCTCCAGTTATGAAGTTGCCCACCAGCCCGCCCACGCGCTGCTGGCCGGAGACGCTGCCGGCAGCGTAGCTGACTTCCACCCTTCCCTGCAATTGACCAACCAGCCCGCCAACGTCAGTCCCGACAGTCTGCACCTGCGCCTTGACCTCATCCAAAGTGGCGGAGGCGTCGACGGCGGCGTAACTCTGGCTGACCAGGCTGGTCGGTTTCGTCACCCCGACCAATCCCCCCGCTGCCGATATCGCGGCATGGACGCTGCCGGTAGCGTAGCTGAGCTTCACCGTTCCCCACACATAGCCGGCCAGCGTCCCCACCATTCGCTTGCCAGTGACATCTGCGTCCACCAAGGCCAGGTTGCGGAGGACCCCCGTCTCGCCCACGGTCCCGAACAGGCCCATCCTATCGACTGCCGGCTGGTTGATGAACAGGTTGGCGACGGTGTGGCCGTTGCCCTCGAAGACCGCGGTGTACCCATCGGCGCCGGTGCCGTTCGGATGGTCCCCGATGGGGGTCCAGCCGGCGCCGGTGTTCCAGTAGGTATCGCCGGAGTTGGCCGTGCCGCTGCCGTTGGTGTCGAAGTCCAGGTCCGCCGTCAGCTCGTAGCCGAGGCAGTTGGACGTCGCGGCGTCGCTGTCGGTATCGGGGCAGCCCATGCCCGTTACGGGAGTGGGGAAGGCGGTGGCATACCCCGCATTCGTAGACGCCCCGTTGCCGTCCAGGTCCCAGCGCATCGCGTTCAGCTTCGCCAGGCTATCCACCTCGATCAGGCCGTCGCCGTCCGTGTCGTAGTCCACGGCCGGCGAGCGGCCCTGGCGCCCGAACTCGTAGGCGCTGGGCGTGCCGTCCCTGTCCCACTCCGCCTTCAGCGCCGGGTACTGGCTCGCCGTGCCGAAGTCCCACGGGTCGTCGTCGGTGTTGGAATCCCCGTCCATGTCAATATTCCAGTTGGCGTATATGCCCGCATAGCCGTCGGCCTGCGTGGGCGACTGCAACGCGGAGGTGGTCTTGCCCACGCCGCCGGCGCTGGCCCCCTGCCCGCTGGTCGTAGTGTCCCAGTAGCTGTCGGTGACCGTCGGGCTGCTCCGCTGCCGCCCGACCAGCCCGCCCACGCGGGTGGAGCCTTGCACCTGGCCCCGGGCGTAGCTGGCCGTCACCGTTCCTCCATCGAGTTCGCCCACCAGCCCGCCGACGTTCGTGCCGCCGCCGGCAACGTCACCGGCGGCGTAGCTGGCTTCAATTTTTCCTCCGACGAAGCCCGCCAGCCCGCCGAGGTTGACGCCGGAGCCGGAGACGTCGGCCGTTGTGTAGCTGCGGCGGACCTCGCCGCTGGAGGATACACGGCCCACCAGCCCGCCGACGTTCGTGCCGCCGCCGGTGACGCTGCCCGTGGCGTAGCTACTTTCCACCGTGCCGTCAACCAAGCCAGCCAGCGAACCCACGGCCGTCTTCCCGGTAACGGTGGCGTTGACCAGGCCCAGGTTGCGGATGACGCCTCCCGAGCCAATCGCCCCGAACAGGCCCACGCGAGAGATGTTCGGCCGGTTGATCAACATGTTGGACATGGTGTACCCGCCGCCATCGAAGGTGCCGACGTAGGGGTGCCCGTCGCTCCCCAGGGGAATCCAGCCTTTGCCGCCGAACCAGGAGGTGTCGGCGGAGGTAACGGTACCGTCGTTTCCGTGGGTGTCGAAGTCCAGGTTCCTTATGAGCTCGTAGCCGGTGCACGTCGGCTGGTCGGGCGTACCGGCGTTGCTGTCATGGTCGGCGTCGGGGCAGCCCATACCCACTGGCGAGTTGGGGAAGGCGCGGGCATAGAGGGGCTGGCCGGAGCGGCCGTTACCGTCCAGGTCATAGCGGATGGCGTTCAGCTGGACAATGAAGGAAACCTCGATGAGCCCGTCGCCGTCGGCGTCGTAGTCCTTGTTTACGTTGATGGTCACCGTGATACTGGCGGACGTTCCGCTGCTGTAGGTGGCGGTTACCACGACGGAATAGGAAGCTTTGACCGCGCGGTTCAGGGCGCCCTGGGTCTTCAGCTGACCGCTGCCAGCGTCCATGTCGAAATGGCCGGCGTCTGTGCCGCTCAAGGCGTAGGTCAGCGTGGCCCCGGCTGCTGGGGCCTGCGCGACCGGGGAGCCGGGGATGTCCTGGTTCGCGGGAGCGCCCTCGGTCACGGTAAGCGTCTTGCGGGTTCCGTCGACAAAGATATCGGAGCGGTACTGGCCCCCGAACTCGTAGGCCGTGCCGCCCCCGTACGCCGCCGCCTTCAGCGCCGGGTACTGCTGGGTCGTGCCGAAGTGCCACGGATCGTCGCCGCCCGCCTGGCCGTCCAGGTTCAGATTCCAGCTGGAGTAGATGCCGGCGTAGCCGTCGGCCTGCGTGGGCGACTGCAACGCGGAGGTGGTCTTGCCCACGCCGCCGGCGCTGGTCCTCTGCCCGCTGGTCTGCGTGTCCCAGTAGCTGTCGGTAACCCTGAGCAGGCCTTGGTTCTTCAAGCCAATCAGTCCTCCCACGCGGCTGTTGCCGGACACCGCGCCAGCGGCGTAGCTGGCTGTCACGTGGTTAATGAACGAGCTGGCGAGCATCATTTGGCCGATCAGCCCGCCTACATGGCCGTCGCCGGATACCGCGCCTGTGGCGTAGCTGGCCCGGATCCTGTTGGGCCGAGTAGCTCTATAGTCAAGGACCTCCCCAATCAGCCCGCCGGCGATATTGCCGGTGGCGGTGACGGTGACGGTGGCGTAGCTCCTCTCCATGGTGGAGGCGACAAAGGAGCCGATCAGCCCGCCTACAGCGTAGTCGCCCGATACGGCGCCCGTGGCGTAGACTGCCTTCACGGTAGCGCTTTCGGTGTGGCCGGCCAACGCGCCAACATGAATTGCGCCGGTTACGTTCACGTTCTCCAGTCCCAAGTTCTCGACCGAGCTGTTCCTTCCAAGGGAGCCAAACAGCCCATTCTCATCGTCCTGGGAACGGTTGATGAACAGGTGGGAGATGGTGTGGCCGTTGCCTTCGAAGGCCCCAGTGTACCGCTCCCCGTCCGCGTCCCTGCCGATGGGCGCCCAGCCGTCGCCGCCGCTCCAGTAGGTGCGGTCGTCGACCTCGGTCATCTGGCCGTCGCCGTTCTCGTCGAAGTCCAGGTCCGCCGTCAGCTCGTAGCCGCGGCAAACCGCGTTGGGGCAGCCCATCCCCTCCGCCGGCGTGGTGAAGACGGCCAGGTAGCCCACGTTGGCGCTCACCCCGTCCCCGGCCAGGTCCCAGCGCATCGCGTCCAGCTGGGCCAGGCTGTCCACTTCGATCAGCCCGTCCTCGTCCGAGTCATAGTCCACCGAGTCCGTCGCTCCCTCGCTCACGTCGTCGACCGAGATGGTCACGTCGATGCTGGCCGTCATGCCCGCGCTGTCCGTAGCGACGACCCGCACCTGTAGCGCGGTCCTGGTCTCGTGGTCCAGCACGATCTTGGTCGAGATCTGGCCCGTGGAGTGATGTATGACGAAATACGCGGCGTCGGCGCCCGCCAGCGAGTAGATGAGCCAGTCTCCCGCGTCGGCGTCCGTGGCCGTGGGCGAGCCGCTGATGGCGACGCCCGGGCGGGTGTTCTCCGGCACGGTCACCGTCTTGCCGGCGCCGTCCGCGAAGGTCGGGGCGGTGGTGAACACCGCCCGCGATTGGCTCCCGAACTCGGCCGCCGTCGCGGCGCCGCTCTCGTCCGTGTCGAACTTCAGCGCCGGGTACTCGTTGGCTGTGCCGAAGTCCCACTTGGCGGCGTCCCAGGTGGCGTAGATGTTCTGGACGCCGACGGTGGCGCCGTCCATATCGGTGGTCGTGTCCACCGGCGCCTGCAGCTCCGCGGTGGTCTTGCCCGTTGAGAGGGCCGCGACACTCGAGTCCTCGTCCGCTATGGCATGGCCCGAGGTCTCGGTGTCCCAGTAGTTGCCCGTACCGATTCCGAGGCGGGCGCCAAAGAATACTTTGGCTATGATGCCACCGGTTAGGCCTGCGCTCGAAACACGGCCCCGGGCGTAGCTACGCAAGATCTCCCAACTGCAATTGCCGAGACCGGAGCCGACCAGGCCGCCCGCGTACATGCGGTCGGCGGTCACCGTGACGTTGGCGTAGCTGTCCAGAATGGCGGCGTCGCTGGTGGCCATGTAGCCTGCCAAACCGCCGGCGGAGGTCCCACGCGGCGGGCCGGTGGCGGAGCGCGCGGCCCTCACGTACCCGGTGGCGTACACCATCTCCAGCGTGCCGTCGAGGCTGCCCACGAACGCCCCTACATACTCTCCGCCCGTCACGGACACCCGCTCCAAGCCCAGATTGCGAACGACGGCGCCGTCGCGCAAGGTTCTCCACAGCCCCACGTCCGTTTCCGCCGGGCGGTTGATGTACAGGTTGGATATCCGGTGCCCCTTGCCGTCGAACGTGGCAGTGAACCGTTTGCCCGTGGCGTCGACGCCCAGCGGATCCCAGCCCAACCCCTCGTTCCAGGCGCCGTCTGCGGGGGTGATGACGCCGTCGCCGTCCTCGTCGAAGTCCAGGTCCGCCGTCAGCTCGTAGCCCGTGCACGTCGGCTGGTCAGGCGTGGCCGCGTCGCTGTCGTGGTCGGTGAGGACGCAGCCCATGCCGGTTGCAGGGTTGGGGAAGGCCAGCGCGTAGTCGTCGGCGTTGGCCGCGATGGGGTCGCCGTCTCCGTCCGGGTCCCAACGGATGGCGTTCAGCTGCTTCAGGCTGCCGACCTCGATCAGGCCATCGTCGTTGCCGTCGTAGTCCACGCCGGTCGACTGCGCCAACGGCACGCCGGTGACGGCCGCCGTCCAGGGACTGCTGCCCTCGTTGTTCTTGGCCTGCGCCTGCACCTGGTAGGTCGACCCGGCGACGAGGCCGGTTATCGTGGCGGTGGTCCCGGTCCCAACGTGGTCGAAGGCCAGCCAGGCGCCCCACGTAGCGGGGTTAACGCCGTCGCCGCTGGTGCGCACGCTGTGCTGCACGTCGTAGTCATCGAGGGCCGGCTTGGTGGATGGCATCACCGGCGCCGTCCAGGTGACCCGCAGCCCCTCGACCTCCGGGAAGACCTGGAGGTTGGTGGGGGCCGTTGGCGGCTCGAGCGTATCGTCGACGGTGACCGTGATCGCCAAGGTGAGGTCCACCGTGGTGTCGACGCCGCCGGCGGCGTTCTTGCCGTCATGCACGGTAATGCTGATGCTGTAGTCCTCCTTCGTCTCGTGGTTCGCCGCGTTATTCAGGGTCAGTACTCCCAAGCCGGAGATGGCGAATTCGGATGCGTCCGTGCCGATCACCGCGTAGGTCAGCGTGTCGCTGTCCGGGTCGGTGGCGGCATAGGTCCCCACCGCCGTTGCGCCCTCCGCTATGTTGGGCGTCGCGTCGGCCCCGGCGTCGAAAGTCGGCGGGCCGTTGACCGACACCACCGGCGCGGAGCGGCCCTGCCGCCCGAACTCGTAGGCCGTGGCCCCGCCGACGCCATCGGTGTCGTACTTCAGGGCCGGGTACTGGCTGCCCGTGCCGAAGTCCCAGACGGCCGCTGCCCAGGCCGAGTAGATGCCGGCCGCGCTGGTGGGCGATTGCAGCCCCGCCGTGGTCTGGCTGACGGCGCCTGCGCCTCCGGCGCTGGCGGCCTGAGCGCTGGTCGTGGCGTCCCAGTAGCCGGCGGTCACCGTGGCGGCCGCATTAGCCTCCCCCACCAGTCCGCCCTTGGTCCTGGCGGTCTGGTTCGAGCCGGCCGCCAGCATATCCACCGCGGATACGGCCCCCACGGCGTAGCTGTTGGTGATGCTGGCCGTGCTGTTCCGGTTGAACCCCACCAGCCCGCCCACCGCTCTGTTGCCGGTGACGGTCACGCTGGAGTAGCTGTTGGTTACAGCGCCTCTGTTGTCGCCCACCAGCCCGCCCACGTTCTCGAATCCCGTAACTGCGCCGGTGGAGTAGGAGCCCTCCACCGCGCCGCGGTTGCTCCCCAACAATCCCCCTATGGAGTTGAAAGTGGGCGACCCTGTGCGGTCGATGTCCACGTTCAACACGGCCACGTTGCGAAGAACCCCGGGACTATTGATGCTGCCGAACAGCCCCTGGTCGCCAATAGCGGCCCGTATCCTCATATTGGAGATGGTGTGGCCGCCGCCGTCGAAGGTGGCGGTGAACGGGGTGGCCCAGGCGCCGATGGCCGTCCACGAGGGGTAGTCGTCGCTGCTGTCCACGTCGCCGTCGTCGTCGGTGTCGAAGTCTAGGTCGTCCGTCAGCTCGTAGCCGGTGCAGGCGTTGCCGGCGCAGCCCATGCTGGCCGCCGCGTTGGGGAAGGCGTGGTCAAAGGAGGCCTGGTTGGCAGCGGTCACCGCGCCGTTGCCGTCCAGGTCGTAGCGGATGGCGTTCAGCTGCGCCAGGCTGTCCACCTCGATCAGCCCGTCGTCGTCCGTGTCGTAGTCCGCAGGCGGCGGCGGGGCCGCGCGGACCTGGCCGCCGAACTCCTGCCACGTCGCCCCGCCGACGCCGTCGGTGTCGTACTTCAGAGCCGGGTACTGGCTGGACGTGCCGAAGTCCCAGGTGGCGGCTGCCCAGGCCGAGTAGATGCCCACTGCGCTGGTGGGTGATTGCAACTGCGCCGTAGTCCTGCCCACGGCGCCGGCGCCCCCGGCGCTGGTGGACTGCCTGCTGGCCTCGGTGTCCCAGTAGCTGGCCGTGACCGCGGCGCCCCCGTCGTTCTTGCCCACCAGACCGCCAACATCCGCGATGGGATTTTGACGTGAACCGCCTCCAGGGGGCGTTCCGGTCTCTCCGTGGGTGGCCACCTTGCCCATGGCGTAGCTGTTGGTGATGGTCCCTGAGGCGTTCTCGTTCCATCCCACCAGGCCGCCGACCTGGGTGTTGCCGGTGACCGCCATGCGGGAGTAGCTGTCGCTGATCGCCCCCCGGTTGTGGCCCACCAAGCCGCCTGTCTTCGAGAAGGCCCAGACGCTGCCGCCGCTGACGAAGACGCGCTGGATAGCGCCCCGGTTGCTCCCAGCCACCGCGGCGGCGGAGTCGAGGGTCAATGCCCCGGTGCGGTCGATGCTGGGGTTCACCATGCCCAGGTTACGGATGATCGAGGACGTGTCGGTGCTGCCGAACAGGCCCACGTCTCCCCCGCCCATTCTGATGTACAGATTGGAGATGGTGTGGCCTCTGCCGTCAAAGGTGGCGTTGAAGGGGTTGGCCCAATCGCCGATGGGAGCCCAACCGGCTCCGGTGTTCCAGTAGGTGGGGTCGCCGACCTCGGTCATCTGGCTGTCACCGTTCTCGTCGAAGTCCAGATCCAACGTCAGCTCGTAGCCGGCGCAGGCGGCGTTGAGGCAGCCCATGCTGCCCTGCGCGTTGGGAAAGGCGGTATCGTAGTTGGCCTTGTCGGCGGAGGTCACGCCGCCGTTGCCGTCCAGGTCGTAGCGGATGGCGTTCAGCTTCACCAGGCTGTCCACCTCGATCAGGCCGTCGTTGTCCGTGTCGTAGTCCACCGGCGCTATGCGCACCTGGCCGCCGAACTCCTGCCAGGTCGCCCCGCCGACGCCGTCGGTGTCGTACTTCAGCGCCGGGTACTGGCTGGCCGTGCCGAAGTCCCACTTGACGGTACCCCATGCCGAGTAGATGCCAGTCGCGCCGGTCGGCGTCTGCAACTGCGCCGTGGTCTTGGCCGTGCCCCCGGCGCTGGCGGCCTGCCCGCTGGCCTGGGTGTCCCAGTAGCTGGCCGTGACCGTGGCGCTGTTGTTATTCTTGCCCACCAGTCCGCCAAAGTCCGCGGCGGCATTTGTCCCTGAAACGCCGCCGCGCGTTCCGGCCTCTCCGTGGGTGGCCACTCCCCCGGCGGCGTAGCTGTTGGTGATGATTCCCGAAGCGGTCTCGTTCCACCCCACCAGGCCGCCGACCTGGGTGTTGCCGGTGACCGTCATGCGGGAGTAGCTATTGCTGACCGTTCCCCGGTTGTGGCCCGCCACACCGCCTATCTTCGCGTAGGCCCAGATGCTGCCGCCCGTGACGAAGACGCTGTCGATCGTCCCACGGTTGCTCCCCGCCACCGCAGCGGCGGAGTCGAGCGCCAATGACCCTGTGCGGTCGATGCTCGGGCTCACCATGCCCAGGTTGCGGATGACCGCGGCCGTGTCGGTGCTGCCGAACAGGCCGACGTCTCCTCCGCCCACTCTGATGTACATGTGGGAGACGGTGTGGCCGCCGCCGTCAAAGGTGGCGTTGAAGGGGGCGTCCCAGTTGCCGATTGGCGCCCAGCCGGCGCCGCTGTTCCACCAAGCGGCGTCCGCGGAGGTAATAGCGTTGTCGTTATTCTGGTCGAAGTCCAGGTCCGCCGTCAGCTCGTAGCCGGTGCAGTTGGGCGTCGCGGCATCGCTGTCGGTGTCGGGACAGCCCATGCCCGCCTCCGGGTAGGGGAAGACGGCGGCGTAGCCGGTGGCGCTGGCCGAAGCCGGGGCGCCGTCGCCGTCCAGGTCCCAGCGGATGGCATTCAGCTTCGTCAGACTGCCCACTTCGATCAGCCCGTCGTCGTCCGCGTCGTAGTCGACCGCCGCCGCAGGTACGCCGTTGGCGACCACCGTCCATGCGCTTTCGCCCTCGTTGTTCTTGGCCATCACCTGCACCCGGTAGGTCGACCCGGCGACGAGGCCGGTTATCGTGGCGGTGGTCCCGGTCCCGACGTGGTTGAAAGCCACCCAGGCGGCCCACGTAGCGGGGTTGACGCCGTCGCTGCTGGTGCGCAGGGCGTGCTGCACGTCGTAGTCATCGAGAGCGGGCTTGGCGGCCGTCATCACCGGCGCCGTCCAGGTGACCACCAGCCCGTTGGCCGCAGGAACGACCCCCAAGCTGGTGGGGACCGTTGGCGGCTCGAGGGTGTCGTCGACGGTGACCGAGATCGCCAACGTGAGGTCCACCGTGGTGTCGGCGCCGCCGGCGGCGTTCTTGCCGTCGTGCACGGTAACGTTGACGCTGTAGCTCTCCTTCGTCTCGTGGTTCGCCGCGCTACTCAGGGTCAGTACTCCTGCGCTGGAGATGGCGAAGGCGGCTGCATCCGTGCCGGTCAGCCCATAGGTCAGCGCGTCGCTCTCCGGGTCGGTGGCGGCGTAGGTCCCCACCGCCGTTGCGCCCTCCGCAATGTTGGGCGTATCGTCGTACCCGGCGTTGAAGACCGGCGGGCCGTTGGCCGGCGGCCCCACCCCCGGCGCCGAGCGGCCCTGCCGCCCGAACTCGTAGGCCGTGGGTGTACCGTCGCCGTCCCACTCCACCTTCAGGGCCGGGTACTCGCTTGCCGTCCCGAAGTCCCACGGGTCGTCGGTCTCGGTCGTGGTGTCGTCATCGGCATCGGCGTTGTCCACGTCGATGTCCCAGTCGGCGTAGATGCCCGCATAGCCGTCGGTCTGCGCGGGCGACTGCAACTGGAGGGTGGTCTTGCCGACGCCGGTGGTGGCGTCGCTGTCGTCGGCAATGCCGCTGCTGGTGACGTCCCAGTAGCTGTTGGTGATTGTGCCCTTGTTGAGTTCGCCTATCAGCCCGCCTTTATCGCTACCGGCCCCGGTTACCGAGCCGGTGGCGTAGCTGGCGGTGATGTCACCCCCGGACTCGCCCACCAGCCCGCCAATGCGGTTGCTATGGATGGAGCTGCCGGCTACCGCGCCGGTGGCGTAGCTAGCCCGAATTGGTCCCCGGTTGGTGCCCACCAGCCCGCCTAAACGAGTGCCGAATCCGGTGACGCTGGCGGTGGAGTAGCTCCTCTGGATTGAACCATTCTCACTCAAGTGACCTACCAGCCCGCCCACGTGAGTAAGCTTGTTGCTGACAACTGTGCCGGTGGAGTAGGCGGCATCTACAGTGCCGTAGGCATGGCCAATCAGCGCGCCGGTGTAGCCCCAGCCGGTTACGTTCACGTCCACCAGTCCCACGTTGCGGAAGAAGCCGGCCTCGGAGGAGATGCCGAACAGCCCCACCCACCGGTTATCCCGGCTGATGAAGAGGTTGGAGATGGTGTGGCCATTGCCCTCGAAGTTGGCGTTGTACCAGGTGTGCCTCCCCGAAGAATCATCCCCGATGGGTACCCAGCCCGAGCCGCTGTTGTAATAATCGTCGTCGGCGTCTATCACCGCGCCGCCGGAGTCGCTGGCCGTATCGGTGTTGAAGTTCAGGTTCGCCGCCAGCTCGTAGCCGATGCAATCGTTGTCGTCAACATCGGTGGCGGTGATGGGGCAGCCCATGCCCGTCGCGGGAGTGGGGAAGGCCGCCGTATAGTCGTCGGCGTTGGCCACATCTGGGGCGCCGTCGCCGTCCAGGTCCCAGCGTATCGCGTTCAGCTGGTCCAGGTCTACGACCTCGATCAGCCCGTCGTTGTCATAGTCATAGTCCACCAACGGCGCGGAGCGGCTCTGGCGTCCGAACTCGTAGGCCGTAGCCCTGCCGTCGCCGTCCGAGTCCGCTTTCACCGCCGGGTACTGGCTGGCCGTCCCGAAGTCCCACGGGTCGTCGACATTGCTGTCGGCGTCTACGTCGATGTTCCAGTTCGAGTAGATGCCCGCATAGCCGTCGGTCTGCGTGGGCGACTGCAAATCGGAGGTGGTCTTGCCCTCGCCGGTATCCGCATTATTGTCGTCGGCGATGCCGGTGGTGGTGACGTCCCAGTAGCTGTGGCCCACCGAGGCGCCACTGCCACTCGGCTTTAGCAATCCCCCTGCGTGGCCTGAGGCGGAGGTGACGGCGCCGGTGGAATAGCTGGCGTAGATACCGCCTTCCGACCCGCCAACCAAGCCGCCAGCACTGGCCCTGCTGACGCCTGTGGCAGTGACGGCGCCCGTGGCATAGACGGCATAGAAACTGGTTGAAGAATAGCCCGACAGCCCACCGACGTCACCAAGGCCAGTGACAGCGCCGGTGGCGTAACTGGCCCGCACACGGCCGCTGCTGGACCCAACGAGGCCACCCACACTTCTGCCAGTGGCCGTAACGACGGCGCTGGAGCGGCTGTACTCGACCGTCCCTCGGGTGCTGTTGATAGCCCCAACCAGGCCGCCAACCCTGCCCACGCCGGAGACGGTCCCGCTGGAGGAGCTGTGGCTCACCGTGCCCAGCGTGATGTGCCCCACCAGCGCGCCCACGTCGTTGTTGCCCGTTACGTTCGCGCCAACCAGGTGGACGCGCCTCACCGAGCCGCCGCCCAGCTGGCCGAACAGCCCGATGTAGTTGTCGCTGTTGCCCGTGCGGTTGATGAACAGGTTGCTGATCGTGTAGTTGTTGCCGTCGAAGGTGGTGCGGAAGGGGTTCGGCCCGCTGTCGCCCAGCGGCTCCCAGCCCGAGCCTAAGTTGTAGTAATCGTCGTCGGCGTCTATCACCGCAGTGCCGCCGGAGTCGCTGCCTGTGTCGGTGTTGAAGTCCAGGTCCGCGTCCAACTCGTAGCCGGTGCAGGTGGCGGCGCAGCCCATGCTCGCGAGCGCGTTGGGGAAGGCGATATCATAGTTGGCCTGGTCGCCGACGTTCACTGTGCCGTTGCCAAGCAGGTCATAGCGGATGGCGTTCAGCTGGGCCAGGGTGGAAACCTCAATCAGGTTGTCGCCGTCGGTGTCGTAGTCCACAGTGCCCGACCCCGACTGCGCCCCGGCAGGACCAGCCGAGAAGAGGAGCAGCGCTCCCAGCGCCAAGGCCAGCAGCCCGATGAGTCCGAACCGAACCCAACTGCCCGCCGCCACGCTCATGAGCCCGCCTGCCCACTTCCTGACCGCAAAAATCGGGGGGGGGGGGGGGGGGGGGGGTAGAAAAACGCCGCCGGCGCAGCGTCGCGCCAACGGCAGATTTGGCTAGGGTCGGGGCGTTGGACATTGTTCTATCGTCTCCTTCATCCGTGATAATGGCGGACTTCCTCTACGCCCAGGCTGTGGTGGCTGGGACCAGCCTGCCGTGGGCCGGGTCCACTGCCAAGCGAAGCCCTTCCAGCGTGTAGGGCCCGAGCAGGGCGCGGGCGTCGTCATTTCCGAAGACCACCAGGGTGGGGATGCTCCTGCCGTCGATGGTGGCCCGAGCTTCCCCGATGTCGTACTCCACGGGACGCCCGTCGGCCAGCACGAGGCTGATCTTGTAGATGGGCGACACCCCAATGTCCCGCAGCAGGTTGGCGGGCACGATGGTGTAGCTGGCCCCGGTGTCCACCATCGCCTCTATCTCCAGCGACCGTTGGCCGTCCATGCTCTCCAGCCGGATGGGCCAGTTGAAAACGCCCAAATCCCTCACTCCCTTTGCGCTGTGTCTCTAATGCACTATTCTACGAATGGCATTCTATCATTTTGCGTCGGTTTCCGGCAACAAGAAAGGATCACATACTCACCTATAGCGACGCGCAGAGGGGTGTCCCTGCGCCGCCGGGGTTGAAACGCAAAAAGGGCGGCATACATGATTGTGCAGGGGGACAGCGACTGCTACGTCTCGGCGGCGTCATCGTCGAAGCGTCCGTTGCCCACACCCTCTATCACTTGGCTATGCCCTGGCCTGTATGACGACGCGGCCGCCATCCTCAACGTCGATGTTCAGGTTGTGTCTGTCGAGCAGCAGCATCCCGACGAGGGGGATGCTGCCCGTTGCGTCGCCCTTGATATGTCTTGGTTGGCCATCCCACAGAACCGTAACGTCATGAACCTCGAATCTCACTTCATCGTCGTTGGCCAGAAACGCTTGCCCTATGTAAGCGAAAGGCAACCCTAACTCCGCCACCAACGCAGTCGGCAAGGTCAAGAAGCCGCTGTAGCCGGTATCCACCACCGCCTCGATGTCCCGGGTTCGGCCCCCAGGGCCCTGCAAGCGAAGAGCAACGACTGCCTCATAGGCAGCATTCACCGACCCCTCGATCACTCGGTCCTCCGCAGAGACCCGCCCCCGAAGCTGCGCAGCGCCCGGTACCCGACGCGCTCCATCAAGACATCGACGGCCTCCGGGCGCTGCGCCCGCAGACGCTCCAACGCGGCGCTCTCACTGCCGGCGACGGCCCAGTTCCCCGTCTCAACGTCGATAGCGACGTACTCCCCGAAGTGGCCGGCTTCGACCTGAGGCAGGATGTCCCGCTCGTATATCTCCTTGCCGAGGCGGGCTGTCTCTTCGGCTGGGCGGCGCGGGCGCGCCGGGGTCTTCGCGTTCGTCATACGTTCCCCTTTCAAGGCACAACACTACGCCATGCATTTTACCACTTTGCGGGAGTTCGGGACAACGAAAAAGGCTCACATACATAGAGGGAGGCGGGGGGAGGGAGGATGGACGGCGCGCGCAAAAGAGGGTGAAGCTCAGCTACGCTCCGGCCTGGATGACGACGCGGCCCCCGTCTTCGACCTCCACGTACAGGCTGTGCCTGTCCAGCAGCCGCATACCTGCGAGCGGGGTGGACTCCGACGCAAAAGCATAGACGAGCCTTGGCTGGCCGTCCCACATTACCGTGGCATCATAAACATCAAAGGTCACTTCGCTGTCGTCGGCCAAGACCGCTTGGCCGCTGGTGACGTAGGGGAATTCGAGTTCCGAGACCAGCGCCGGCGGCAACGTAAGAAAGCCGCTGTAGCCGGTGTCGATCACGGCCTCTATCTCTCTCATGTGGCCCGCTGGACCTTGCAAGGCAAGGGGAATGACCGCTTCATAGGCGGGATTCACCACCCCCTGGATCACTGGGCGCTCCGCAAGGCGCTGCCGCCGAACTTGTATACCCCCCGGTGTCCAACCCGCAATGACCAGATATCAATGGCTTGGGGGCGCTGCGCCCGCAGTTGCTCTACCGCTTCACGAAGCTCCTCGCCAATGACCCAGATTCCAGTATCCACGTCGATGGAGACGATCTCTCCGTGGTGGTCTGCTTCGACCTGCCGCAGGATGTCCCGCTCGTATATCTCCTTGCCGAGGCGGGCTGTCTCTTCTTTCGGGCGGGTTGGCGTAGTCGGCCTCTTTCGTTGGGCGGGCGCCGGCGTATCTGGGTCCCTCATATTCCCCCCTTCCAAAGGCGCGACTCTACATCGTGCATTTTACCACTTTGCGGGAGTTCGGACAACGAAAAAAGCCCGCATACTCACCTATAGCGACGCGCAGAGGGGTGTCCCTGCGCCGCCGGGGTTGAAACGCAAAAAGGGCGGCATACATGATTGTGCAGGGGGACAGCGACTGCTACGTCTCGGCGGCGTCATCGTCGAAGCGTCCGTTGCCCACACAAATGCACAAGCGCCGACACAGGCGGTCGCTCCGGAAGGCCGGTGGCCGCACCAGTAAGTGCGGCCATCGGCCCAGTCACTCCCAACAAGCCCTTAGAACAGCCTCAGCGTCTCGGGCTGCTGTTGGTCTGCCCCTCCCTCGGCGGCCCCTGTCTGCGCCGTCCCCTGCCCACGCGCGGCCCTTCGCCTGGCCGGGGGAGCGGGTCTCTCGTGCGCCGGGTGCTTGGGTTCGCCCTCCCACTTGGCTCTCGCCCGTTCGATCACCGCCGAGACCTCCTGGGTCAGTTCGGATAGGTCCCGGTCGTCGAAGGTCTCTATGTGCGGGTCCGACGAGGGCTTTTGCACCCCGATGGTGGCCCTGCCAACTGTGATGGACACGACGATCTTCAGGTCCTCCGGCTGACCGGGTTGCTCCTCGGCGTCGTCGGAAACCTGTGGGTCCTGTGCGGACTCCTCGTTGGCGTCCTGCTCCTCGGCAACCTCTTGCGCCGCGTCGTCCGCCACATCGCCGAAGAGACTCTCGTCTGCGCTCGGGGCATCCGAGCGGGTTGTTTCGGTTCCGGTTTCGTCAGACATGGGCGCTCCTTTCCTTCTTCCTTCTCCCTTTGCTTATGCTGCGAGCCTCGACTGTCTCCTGATCTCGCCGAGGGTCTTCGGTTTCCAGTAGAGGTCGCGCTCCACGGCGGGGACACTGCCGAACACGGTTACCTCAGCCAGCTCGGTCAGGTCGAAATACCCCAGTTCCACTTCGAATCCCTCGACGAGGCCGAAGCACGTTCCGGTCTCGGCGTCCCACTCGGTGATGTACCACCGCCAGCCGTTGTACGGGCTGAAAAGCTTCACCCTGGCAACGACGGCGTCGGGGTCGTGCGCCCCGTCATTGGCGTACAGGGGCGGGATGGTGTCGGCGAGCTCCTTCGTCATCAGCTTGTGCCTCTGGAGCCCGCTGTGGTTGTCCTGCCAGATCGTGTTGGTTCCGTTTTCGTTAGACATGGTTTCTCCTCTCTTTGTTGCTTCTCTGAGGGTGTGCTTGTGCGTTGACTGCTAGGCCGATATTTCCCACTCGGAGCCGGGTCCCACCGCCCGCGCCACCGCCTCCGGGGTGGCATAGGCCGGGGTGACCGTGCCCTGCTCCATGTCCAGGTAGAGGCCCATGAAGGGGCAGGTTCCCGCCACCATGCGGCGTACCACCTGCAGCACCAGCGACGCCATCATCTGGTTGATGGTCGGGTCCTGGTCGGTGAGATCGAAGGCCGCCGCGCAGTCCATGTCCGGCGGGGTGGTCGACACCGCCGTCAGCAGGTCGGGGCGCTGGAGCGTGGGCGCGGGCAGCAGGTAGCATGTCTCGCCCCTGAACGCTGGTTCGTCCCAGGTGATCTCGCCTGAGACGTTGCCGACCAGAACCTGCCCCCAGTTGGTGTCGTTGCCCGCGTCGATGAGCCACCGGCGGGGGTCGCCCGGCAGGCACTCCGCCATGGCCCGCCGTGCTGCGGCGTTGTCGGCGCAGCCGATGAGCAGGGAGTTCCCGTAGGCGGGAAGGCCGGGGTAGCGGCCTCCTTCGGGGCGGGAGTTCTCCTCCCGGAAGGGGTAGACCGAGTAGCCGACGGGACGCCGGTAGGCCCTGGCCAGCCGGTCGGCGAGGGCCTGGCTCTTGAACTTCCCGACATCCTCTGCGTAGAAGTTCTGGCGCAGCAGGTTGTGGGGCTCCACCCGGTCGTGGTCGACCAGGACGATGGTGGCCTCCCGCCCCTGGAAGAGGCGGCAGAGACCCTCGGCCACGAACCCGCCGGTCCCGCCGCAGCCGACCACGGTGATCCAGGGGTTGTCGAGCAGGAATGCGTTGTCCAGGTAGTAGGGCATGTTCAGTTCACCTCCTTGGGGTTTGGTAAGTGTTTTGCATCGGTTCAGCCTCTTCGCCCATCAGCCGGACGCCCCGATCCGGCCGGCGATCACCTGCGACCAGTCCACCGGGGCGAAGTGGCCGTAGACCCCCAGCCGGAGGCTCAACTCGGGCCGGGGGGTATTGAGGCGCCCGACAACGCCGTAGATGCGGAAGCCCTGCTCGTCCCGGTCGTCGGTGGCCGAGAAGAATGCGCGGGCGCCTCCGTGGGAGTGGAACTCGGCGACCACCCCATCGGGGGGCCGGTAGGTGACGGAGGTCGAGGTGCCGGCCTGCGGGGGTACCACCAGCTGGTAGACCTCCCCGTCCCAGCACACGGCGAAGAACCGCTCCGTGTCGGGATCGGTCCGGAGCCAGCGCAGACCCAATTCGAAGAGGTTTGCCGGGATGGGGCCGTGGGAGAGCGACACCTTCTCGTACACGGGCTCCAACCCGCGCACCTCGCATGGGACGAGCAGGACCCGCGCCGCCAGATGGGCGCTCTCGGACTGGACGTAGAGGCCGCCCGCTCCGAGCACGTAGTCGTACCCGATACCCTGGGATCCCAGGAGTCCACATGGGTGGTTCACCAGGTAGCCCACAGGGTGGGGCCCGGCGCTAGCGGTAGCCGTAGACCCGTCTCCCCTCGGAGACCGCCATGGCGTGGGCAACAGTACACTGGGGAACAAGGTCTTCCATCGGGTACTCGGTCTTTCCATTGATCTCCTCCCATAGAGCTTGCAGGTTGTCGGGGTGCTTCTTCGAGCGGTTCCGGGTGTCCCCGGTGAGTGAGAAGTAGGACTGGAAGAAGGACTCGGGTATCAGCCCCACCTCCTCTGGGAACCGGTGGCTTCCGGGGCAGACCCTCCCGTCGCCAAAGACGTTGAAGGCCGGGGCCCGGAAGAGCTGCTGCTCGGTGTCGGTTGGCCGGCTCGTTGCGGCGTAGACCCAGGGCGGGCGGCCCGGCGAGCAGACGAAGACCAGCCCCGGCATGGGAAGGCGAAGCCGTGCGGGAGGCTTGAACGCCTCCCGCACGAGGGCAACGGACCAGACATGGGAGGGCCGCCACAGGGCAACCACCTGCCCGGTCTCGCCCTGGTTCCACCAGACGGCCTCCTGGGGCAGCAGCCCCGAGGAGAACCCCAGGCGCCGGGTGAGCGCGTTGGCGATTTCATCTGCGGAGACGGTCTTGACCCATGTGGAGTCGTTCTCGAACCCCCGCAGCAGGATGGTCTCCTTGTAGATCTCCATCTGCATCTGGAGATGGTCCCTCGGCGCATCCGCCGGTCCCGGCAGGGACCATTGGGTCGTGTCGACTTCAACATTCATTCTCGTTTTCCTCCATTTCCTGTTTGGGGAGCATCCCCAGGACGAAGTCCAGCATCTCGGCGAAGCGGGCGGGGAGGTCCTCTTCCAGCCAGTCGGTCAACCGGTTCACCGAGTCCATGATTGCGCTGGCCCGGCGCCACTCCTCGGTCCCATCCTCGATCACCTCTTCCTCCCAGGGGTCTGCGAACCCCTCGTACATGCCGTCGTCGTAGGAGTAGTCGAGGAAGAAGTTGCCGGTCTCGGCCCAGACCCAGGAGCAGGCCAGCGCCGCCCCCTCGAACCTGCTCCCCTCGAGCGCCCCGGAGAGATCGTCCAGGGGTATGCCTCCTTTGGGGATGTTGAGCAGGGTCTGCTGCGGGATGAGGGCGGCGGCCGACTCAAGCCACGCCACCCGGAGCCCGTCGGGTTCCTCGTAGAAGGAGTCGGGGGTCTTGGCCAGGAGGGCCAGGGCCGAGAGGCCGTCCCGGTAGCCGTCCCACATCTCGTGGAGGCCGTCGTAGCCGAAGCCCATCAGCTCGAAGGGGATGCCCCTCCGCAGCCAGGTCCAGGGGGGTTCGTCCCCCTCGTCCATGTAGTAGTCGAAGAAGGGGGCGTAGAGGGGGAAGTGCCGCTCCCCGAAGATCTGGGCGAAGCGTTCCACCCTCTGACGTACGTCGGGGGCTGCAAGCACGTCTTCCGCCTCATCGGGGAAGAGGCGGCGCACCAGCCCCACGAACCATGCGTAGTCGCCGGCGTGGCCGGCCAGCGCGACCAGCTCCCGCAGCGACGGCGGACGCCGCAGGAGCAGTTTCGCCAGGCCGCTCAGGCTCGGCGGGGCCAGATATTCCATCGCAGCGCCTCCAACTGGCGGCCCGTGGCCGCGGCGTAGTCCTGGGCCTGGACGCAGGCCTGCTCCACCTCGTGCTGCCGTGCGGCCGCGGCGTCCAGGTCGAATGAGCCGTCGGGCCGTGTGAGCTCCGCCGTGAGCTCAAGGATGCTGAGGCCCGCCGGCGGGGTCGCCGCCAGCAGACCGGCTAAGGTGCGGTTGTCCATCGGACTCCCTCCTTCAGTTCCCGGCGTGGGGGAAGGCGCCCTTGGTGCCCACCCGCCGCTGGAACTCGTAGATGGTGTCGTCGCCCCGAGTGGTCTCCTTGACCGAGGCATTGGCGATCTCCCCGTAGAAGTCGCTCAGCGTTGCCTTCACCTGGTCGACGCTCATCTGGGGGTCCGGGTCGGGGAACTCGCGGTCGTCGTAGACAAAGATTCTTTCCATTGGTTCATCTCCTTGTGAGTGTTGCTGTTTCGCTGCGTTACTTCGTTGGCGGCGCCCCTTTCAGGACACCGTCTGGGCCTACCTGACTGGCAGGGGGAAGACACCTGAGCGTAGGTGTCCTCCCACCGTGCCCTGCGGTCTAGCGCCCGGCGCCGACCGGCTCTTCCCCTCTCTCCTGCTCCATGCTCAGCGCCCACTCGAACATCGAGAGGCTTGCGGGCTGAGACTTCCGGCTGCGGCCATTGGGCTTCACGGGCTCCTCGGCCATGAACTGCGCCCAGGAGAACAGCGTCTGCTGCGGCTCTGGGGCTTCGTCGTGGTGACCGCTGCCGTTGGCGGGAATCGCCGCGTGGCCGTTCCCGTTTGAGTGGCGGCCGCTGTCCAGTACCAGCTCGACCGTCGGCCCGATGCCGATGGCGTCGTGATGGCGGTTGCCGTTGACCTCGAGGGTCTGCGGCTCCACCCCGCATCCAGTGTGGGGCAGGCTCTCCACCGCCTTCCAGCCGTCGTCCACCAGTAGCTCCTCCGCTGCGGCCTCGGCGTCCCTGGCCTGGGCGAAGACCGCCTCCACCGTCTCTGCCTCGTCCTCCCCGTCGCCGCTGACGATCTTGCGGGCCAGGGCCATCATCAGGTCGTCCCCGTCGTCGCCGTAGGCGGCCAGCCCATCCTCCGGCAGCTCGCCCTCGACGGCGAGGGAGCTCTGCAGCTTCTTCGCCACCAGCTTCAGGGCGTCGGCCTGGAGCGTGTTCCGGTAGGACATGAACACAACCTTCACCGGGCGGGTCTGCCCGATGCGCCACGACCGGCGGGATGCCTGCCGCATGACGTAGACCGAGTAGTCGGTCTCGTACCAGCAGAGGGTCTGGAAGTCGATGAGGTCGAGGCCGGTCTGCACCAGCCTGGGGTGGCAGATCATCACGTCGATGCCCTGCTTGACCTTCTCCGCGACCCACGCCTCCCTCTTGTCAGGGGCCACGGCGTCGGCCTTCATCACCGCAACCCTGAACCCGTGCCGGGTGAGGATGTCGTTCATCCGCCCGGTGATGTCGCGGGTGCCGGTGTGGGTGGCGTAGACCAGCACCCTGCGTCCCTCCATCCGCTCGGCTCCCACAAGGTCGAGCAGGGCCTTCTCCTTGGGGTAGAGCCGCTCCTCGGAGAGGGGCGGCACCTGGACGATCACGTCCCCGCTCCTGGGGTCGAAGACCGTCTCTCCCCTGGTGCAGCCGTCGGGGTAGGCCAATAGGGTCTGAAGGTAGGTGGCCAGCAGCCGCTTGGAGCCGCTCCTGAGGGCGTCCTTCAGCTCCTTCCTGAGCTCCTCGTACACAAGGTTGTAGGCGCTGCGCTGGGAGTAGCCCGTCGCGTCCTCTTCGGAGTTCATCGAAGACAGGAGGATCTGCTCCTCGTAGGGGGGCAGGCCCGAGGCAACGTCGGCCAGTTTGAGGAAGACGGTGTTGCCGATGATGTGGAAGAGGGCGCTGGGCACGAGGCCCGGCCTCTCCCTGACCACCTTGCGGAACTTGCGGCGGCGGCTGTTGCGCCCGTCCTCCAGGGACTCGTCGTCGGGCTTGCCCATGGTGTGCTCCTCGAAGCCGTACCGCTTTATCCAGCGGTGCTCGTCGGAGCGGTCGAACTCCGTCCTGAGCTCCGGGCTGAACCTGTAGAGCAGGTGGAAGATGGTCGAGGAGTAGCCACCGAGCAGCGTGCCCGTCAGGCTGAGGGACTTGCCGCAAACGTCGGCGAGGACTCCGGCGGCGATGCCCTGGGCCGAGCCCCTTCCCTTGTACTCGTGGACCTCGTCTCCGATGAGCAGGTCGAAGAAGCCCTTCATCCTGTGCTTCACGTAATCGGAGAGGGGGTAGCGGGCGGGGCCGGACTTGTCAGCCTGCCACAGGGGGGAGCCACAGTTGGCGCAAGTGTGCTTCCTGCGGTTCAGGTCGGCGTCGGTCAGGGGCACGCCGTCCTTATCCACGATCTGCGCCGTGCAGTCGGGGCAGCAGGGGACCCGGAACGGCTCGCCAGTCTCCTCGTCCCGCACCAGCCTTCCCGCCGCCGCGGCCCACCGCTCTACGATGGCGGGCTTCCAGCGGTAGGAGAGCTTGGCCCTCTCCCTGGACATGACGGCGAAGAGGGGCCCGATGCCTGCGGAGAGGCGGAGCCGCTCCAGGTCGGTGATGGAGGTTACGATGGCAGCCCGTGCGAAGGGCACGGTCTGCTCGATCTCCCGCTTCCATTTCTTAGTCAGGTGGGGAGGGCAGAGGATGAGTATCCTCCTGAACCCCGCCATGTGCGCGGCGGCCGCGCCGATGAATGTCTTGCCGGTACCCATCTCGCCGACCACGGTGGTGCCCCGGTGGGCCCTGAGGGAGAGGGCAGCGGCGCGGATGGCGTCGGCCTGCGCCCCCAGGGGCGTTCGGAGCAGGGAAGGCAGCGTGCCGCCGTTCTCCGAGGGCCGGTAGAGGGGAGGGTAGGACTCCACCACCCTGCGGGCGATGGCCTCCCTGTAGGTATCGATGAACTCTCCGAGGTTCACTGTGCGCCTCCTTTCTTATTTATGGGGCCGCTTTGCATGCCGTGAAGACACAAGGAGACCCCGCCGCCCTTTGGAGTGGGCGAGCGGGGCCTCTCCGTGCGGCCCGGCGGTATGGGCCGTCTATGCTGCGATGTCGGTTACCTCGCCGTCCGCGAGGTCCAGGGCAGTGACGGTGGTGCTGAGCCTCTCCCGGTAGACTTCCTTTTGAGGGGTATCCTCCACCAGTATCATCTCCTTGGTGGTGCGTCCCTTGACCAGGATTCGCCTCCCTTCGGCCTCCAGCACGAGGTTGTCCAGGAACCCTGCCGCCACCAGCATGGCCATGTGGCCCCGCCGCAGGGGCATCAGGGGCCGGGTGCGGCTGTCCCCGGCGGGCCAGAGGGCGTCGGTGACCGCCGTGCTGGCCCACAGCCCCGAGGCTCGGGCCTCCCTCGCCGCCGCCGCCGGGTCCACCGTGCGGGTGGCGAACAGGATGTCGCCCGCGGGAGTTATGGAGGGAGAGTAGGAGGGGTAGGCGTGGGTGCGGAGCTCTTCGGGCTCGCCATAGGCCCACTCCCTCACCCGCCCCTCTGCGTAGGCGTTGGGGGATGGGTCAGCCTTCCGGTACCCCATGAGCACCACCTGGTTGAAGGCTTCTCTCTCGGGCTGGGGGAAGGCCCAGCACCGGAGCGTCCCATAGTGGGTGGCCAGGTAGCGGGCCGAAACCGCCAGCCTGGGCCTGGGAACGATGAAGACCAGGAGGCCGTCCTCGGCTAGGTAGCGGGTGCAGTGGGTGAGGAAACGGTGCTCCACTCTTTTCTCGTCCCCGGCATCCCAGTCATAAGGCGGGTTGAGGTAGAGGAGACCGAAGGACCCGTTGGCCATCGAGGTTCGGAAGAGGTCGGAGGCCAGGGCGTGGTCCAGTATGGCCCGAGCCTCTTCGGCCCTGTCCTTGTGCAGCTCCACGCCGAAGGTCTCGATGGGCACGGTGTTGGGCCTGTTGAGGGACTCGGCCAGCTGCGCCACCGCATCACCGGCCCCGCAGCAGGGGTCGAGGATCCGCACCGTCTTGCCACGGCTGTAGTAGGAGAGCCTCGGTGTGTCTATCAGGGTGGCGATCATGTCCACCACCTTGTCGGGAGTGGGGTAAAAGCCCCCTTTGGCCTGTGCTGCCAGTCTCATGTCGTATCTCCTTTCGTTCTGTCCATGCCGTTGGCCAATCCCACCGTCTCGCCCACAGCGAGGGTGCGCTGGAAGCAGAGGACCTGGTGGGCACCAAGCTCCCGGGCACAGGTCCGGCAGAAGGCGGTGATGAGTTCGGCGTCTCTGGCGACTACAATCCTTCTTACGAGGACTGGCCCACCGGGCACGTTGTGCCTGTAGAGGGTCAAGAAGGGATCCCTCTCCTCCTGCGGGGTGGCTTTCCTGAAGAAATGGGGCTGGCCCGAGGTACAGAGGTGTCTCGATGAGTCGTGGGGGCAGTAGCGGCAGGTGACGCCGTCGTGGGAGAAGCGCAGCCATGCCCTCCCATGGCGTGCCTGCCTTCTCTTGTTAGGGCGTTTGGCCGGACTCAGGGTTCTATCCATCGCCAACCTCCTCCTTTAGGGTAAGAGTGCCCAGGGCCACGGCATCAGACAGGTCGCCCCTGAGCCGCTCCGCGTTGGGAGAGCAGACGTAGGCTGTTATCCCCGCGGACTGGAGGGGCACTATCTCGCCGTTGCGCAGCCCTCGGCGCCACAGCCATGGAGCCCAGGAGCGGTGGAGGGGCAGGGGACTGCGCCGGTCGAGGAACCGGTGATGAAGGTCCAGGGCCTCCTCCGTGGAGCGGGCCAGCAGGAGGAAATCGTCTCTCCCGAATGAGAACTCCGCCAAGCGGGTGTAGACCAGCGCGTGCCAGCCGCCCGTGGTGGGAAGCCGGGCTATCTTCGTGGTCCAGGTGCCGATGGTGTGATGGGGTATGGAACAGCGGAGGTAGTCGCCGGACAGCTCCCCTCCGTCGGTTCCCCGGATGAGGTGGGCCGCCTCCGGGGGCTGCTTGAGCAGGGAGGCCCAGATGGCCTTGAGGGCGGTCTGGGGACCGACCATGGAGAGGAACCAGAGCTCCCGGGTATCGGGGTTGCGGGCGAAGGCGTCGGCGGTGGCGGAGAACCCGGCGGCACTCACGGTGTAGAGGTCATCGGGGTTTACCGGCTCGATCACGGGTTGGGTTGTGGCCATGTCGGCCTCCTTTCTTGTTCTCAATGGGTGATGTGGGACTAATTACACGGGAAAGCAGCCCAGCTCCTTGAGGCTTATGGCCCTGTCGTGGCCGATGACCACGTGGTCCAGCAGGTCTATGTCCAGGAGCCTGGCCGCCCGGTACAGGTCGCCGGTCAGGGCCCTGTCCTGGGAGCTGGGCGTGGGGTCGCCGCTGGGGTGGTTGTGGACCAGGATGAAATGGGGTGCCGACTCGATCACGGCGGGGCGCAGCACCTCGGCGGGCCTTACCACCACCGATGAGACGTTGCCCTGGTAGACCACCCTCTGGCCCATGACCCGGTTCTTGACATCGAGGAGCAGGACCCTGAGCTGCTCCTGGGCAAGGGGCGTCATCTCGGGGCCGAGGAGCCGGTGCACGTCCTCGGGGCAGGTGATGGTCGGGGCGTCGTCGTGGTGCGGTGGCCGGGTGTCGACCTGGTACCTGACGGCCAGCTCGGAGAGGATGCCCAGGTTGCTCCTCAGGGCCTCCAGCAGGACGTCGTTCTCAGTGGGTGCCTTCTGTCGTTTCATGTTGGTTCTCCTGTAGGGTTGGTGACCCAGGGAACAGCAGCAGGGCCGCTCCCTACATAGGAGAGCGGCCCGTGGTGCACCCCGATAGCCGGGGCGTCGGCGTGCGGCGTGAGGGCTAGAACGGGGACCGGGCAACAGCCTCCGAGGCGTGGGCCGGGCTGCCGTTGCCGTTCCTCTCGCTCCGGCCATTGCGGGAGTCGAGGAAGACGACCTCCCCGGCGTGGACCTCGGTGCGGCGCCGCCGCTGCCCGTCTTCCGTCTCCCAGCAGTTCTGCACCAGCCGTCCCGCAACGTAGATGCGGTCGCCCTTGCCCACGTACTCGTTCACCGCCTCGGCCTGTTTGCTCCAGCACACGATGTCGTGCCAGTCCGTCTCCTTCTCCCCGTCCTGGCGCCGCCGGTCGGTGGCGAGGCTGAGGCGGGTGACGGCGGTGCCGTTCGGGGTGTATCGCATCTCGGGCTGGGCGCCAACGCGTCCCAGTAGCTCTACCTTGTTAACTGTCCTGGACATCTCGGTCCTCCTTCTTGGGTCTTGGGGTGCGGGCTTAGCCGCACCCGGTGCTTCCAAACGGCGGGGCCGCCCTTCCAGTAGGGGGAGAGGCGGCCCCGTTGTGCGCTCCCCTAGGGGAGCGTCTAGGCGACCCGCACGAACTCGGCGTCCCGCTCGGCCACCGAGGGCCGTACTGCAGGTGCGGGCCGTGACTGATCCCCTGCGCTCAGTTCGTCCTTCACGAAGCCCTGCAGGATGTGGGCGATCCCGTCTCCCAGACCCTGGACGAACACCGACCTGCCGCCGGGCAGCCGGTTGAGGCGGGGCTCCATGCCGCCGACGCCCCGGCACTGGTCGACGACGTCCTCCATGGGCGTACCCCGCCGCAGGTGCAGCGAGATGAGCCGGCAGGCCAGCTCGGTCACGCCCTGCTCGAAGGTGCCGGACTTGCCCATCCTGCCGAAGACCTCAAAGGGATCACCGTAGCCGTCCAGGGCCACCGTCAGGTAGAGGTCGCCGTGGGAGGTGGCCAGCACCGCTGTGCTGCTGGGCAGGACTCGCGGCCTGGGGCTCAAGGTCTTATCCATCTTCTTGTACCTCCTCTTTCCGGCAGTGGGGACATCGGACGAGCCGGACCCCCAGCCGGGACTGAACTTCCTGGGTATACTTCGCCTGGACCCTCTGGAAGAGCGAGTGGGCCTTCTCCAAGTCCTCGTCTCCGATGGGTGTGTCGCCGGGGAACATGAACCGGTCGGCCACCTCCTCGATCTCCTTCCGCACGCCGTGGTCGCCGACCCGGTCTACCTGGTACCAGAGCATGGCCAGGCTTTCGTCCATCAAGTCGGCTAACGTCGGGCTTGTTTCCGTCATTGCTAGTCTCCTTTCCATCCGGTAAGGAAAGAGCGGGCACGTACCCTTTTGGTACGTGCCCGCCCCAGGCGCCGGGCCGCTAGGCCGCCTGCTCCTGCTGCCTCTCCTTCAGCTTGCGGGCGGCGCTCTTCACCAGGGGCTCCAGCTCGTCGACGGTTAGCTCCTCGAGCTCCTTGCCCGTCCGGCTCCTCGTGGCCTCCCTGACCTGTGCCTCTTCGAACCCCTGCTCGGCTCCCAGGTTGATGAGGCCCGTCCTCAGGGACGCAAGCTGCGACCCGACCGGGTCGTCATCCTGGCCCCGGCCCTGGGGGGTCTCGAGAGAGGCCCTCGCCGGGGCCCGCTTTGCCGGGTTGCCGTAGAGGGCGTTCCCGAACTGGTCTCCGAAGCTCCTGAGCGCCCTCTTCAGGGCGTCGGTGACGGCGCCCTTGTATGCGGTCTCGTGGCCCTCCGCCGTATCGTCGTTCACGGCGTGGAGCCCCACGTCGGTGCGGGAGGGAGCGCCGGACACGTCGACCCTGACCGTGGCGGCGTAGGCGTGGGAGGTCCTCACCTCCCCGGTCTTGGGGTCGACGCTCCGCATCTCCCGGAGGGTCACGTCTCCCGCCACCTCGTAGCCCCAGCCGCCGTGGCCGAAGACCCGGTTGGCCTGGGCGATGGCGACGTGGCCCTCCAGGTAGGGGTAGGTGCGATTCCCCCGGCCCCTGCGGCTGGATACCAGGGCCGGGTCGAGGGGCTGGGCAAGCTCCCTTGTGACCCGGGGTGGCAGGCTGTCCCAGAGAAGGTCCAGTTCCCTGTCGCCCATCGGGGCGGTGTCGGGCTGGACGCCGTTGGTTGTGCCGTTCCTGTGCGTTCCGTTAGTCATGATGTTGTGTCTCCTTTGCGAGGTGCTTGCTGGTGTTTGCCAAGGCCAAGGCGGGCCTCTTTTAAGGCCCGCTAGCGGCGTCCATTCCAAGCAAGTTGGAGTGGGCGCCATAGTAAGTGGAGGGGGATGCCTCCCATGTACGGGCGCGAATGGGCGCGGGTCGACAGGGAGCTGTGGGTGAGGGAGCTATGGGCAGGGATGGGGTGGGGTTGAAAAAGGGGGGATTTAAGAAAGGGGAGAGTGAACGGGGGCCGGGGCCTTGGCGCGGTGCGGGGCAGGGGTGGCCCCCTGCCGGGCGGCTTGTGCCGCCCTTTCCAGCAGGCGCAGGAACAGATCCCTTCCCGTGGCAAGGGACGCAAGCTCGGCCACGTCGCCCACGCCCCGGGGCAAGGTGACGGTTGCGGCCCTGGACCCCAGCAGGGCCTCAAGGCAAGCCGTCGCCTCCCGGCCCGCATCGTCGGCGTCGAAGGCGAGGAAGACCCGCGGGCAGCCCATGAGGGCTCCGGCCACCCGTTCCAGGCCCCGTGTGCCCAGCGCTGCGCAGGCGGGGAGGCCCCAGTGGGCAAGGGCAAGCCAGTCTACAAGTCCCTCGGTGAGGACGACCCACCGGGGAGAACGTCCCAGCCTTCCCAGGCCAAGCACCGGCTTGGGGCCGGGCGGCGCCTGGAATCGGGGCACGGCTCCTGGGTCAAGGGCCCGGCCTCCAAGCCAGCGGACAAGCCCGTCGCCCGACTCAGGGACGACGATCATCCCGGCGAACCGCTCAGTGTCCCGGCCCAGGAACAGGCCGGAGTCCTGCATGCCGGCCTTACTGAACCCTTCAGACTCAAGGTGGCGGCGGAGCCCGTGACCCGGGGCGTAGCCGATGCCCAGCCGGAAAGCCTGGTGCAGGC
The DNA here is from genome assembly GCA_965222055.1 of Dehalococcoidia bacterium. Lineage (GTDB taxonomy): Bacteria > Chloroflexota > Dehalococcoidia > Plut-88900 > Plut-88900 > Plut-88900. The sequence continues at coordinate 324,714 of CBDCTF010000007.1, read as the reverse complement.
CGATCCCGCGGGATGCAAGGTACCCCCGGCCCCCGCGGTTGCGCCTAAGCTCGCGGGCGTAGAACCGGGCCGCCGCCGTCAGCAGGGCCGGGTCCCGGGGCGGTGGCTCTACAGCCCTCGGGCGACGGTGTGCTGCAGTTCCCGTGACAGCCCTGGGAACAGGACCAATGGCCCCGTCCAGCCACCGGATCGCCTCCGGCAGCGTGAGGCCCTCGGCCCGCTGCACGAAGTCCAGGACGTCTCCCCCGGCGCCGCAGCCGAAGCAGTAGAACCTCTCCGTGTCGCCGTACACCGTGAAGCTGCCCTCGGCCTCGTCGTGGAAGGGGCAGAACCCCTGCCTCACCCGGCCCCTGCCCCTCAGCCTCACGCCCGAGTCCTCCACGACGGCGCCCAGGGGGTGACGGGCCTTCAGAGCTGGAATGTCCACCGGAGCCGTGGCTAGGACCATGACGAGCCTCCCTTCCCCAGGGTTTTCAATCCCCGGAGGCTGCCCCTGGAGACCACCTTGCCGGGCAGCCAACGCATCCCCAAGACCGCCACCACCTCCAGGGTGACACTGTCCCGGGAGACCAGGGCCGCAGCCTGCCCGGCGCCGGGGCTGTAGAGCAGCACCCCCCTCTTCCCGAAACGGCGCCGCACCAGGTCCATCCACTCGGAGTACGCCCAGCAGGCATCCCTCACCGGAGCGTTGGGAGTATCCACCTCGGACAGGACCGCCAGGGCACCGTCCAGGTCGCCGTTCTGCCTCATTCGCCTGGCTTCGTGGACGCTCTTCGCCACCGTCGGCGCCGGCGTATGGCCTTCTTCTTCCTCCATGCCGAACAGGGCCTCGATCACTCGGTCGACCAGCTCTTCCAGGCTATGCCGGGTACTCAGTGCCCCGCCGTTTATCGTTATCGCTTGCGTAGTCATTTCAAACTCCTTTCCTTGTCTTGTTGGTCTTCCTTCTCTCTTACCTTCGGCCTATGAGCCTGGTCAGCTGTCTCACCAGAACCAGCCAGGAGAGGACTCCCAGCCCGTTGAGGGCGAAGACCTCCAGGCTCCACGTGATCGCCAGCGGCGCCACGACGAGAATGGCTAGGACCGGCCACTTGAACCTCGCCATGCATCGAACCACCCTGAGGACAGCACCCATGACACAGGCGAATATCCCGAGAACTTGCATGTGAACCTCCTTTGCTAAGACCCTTACCGGCATCCGCAGTGCAGGACGTGTTTTGGTGAAATACCAATGAGTGAATGAGTCTGGGAGCGCTCTTACCCGGGCCCGATGCTTACCTGGGGAAAGAGTTGGGATTGATCAGCGGACGTGGCGGCGCCTGATCAGGGCGTGACGAACCAGCCGTGGTGCTGGGTGCACTTCGGCCGTGATCCCTAGGTGTTTAGGCGCAACGCACATCTCGCCCAGGGTATCCCGGCTTTCGAAACGGTTTTGGGGGAGCAGTGCTCGACCCTTCAATCGTCTCCCGCTGCGGTAAGGCGGTTGTTCCTCCGTGGGAAGCCGTTCGGAGAGCAGTGCTCGATCCTATGTGGCTGTCCTGGGTCGGGGAACTGACCCTCCGGGTTTCTAAGGATGAAATCACGGAAAAAGCCTGACAACAATTTCAGTATTGCCGAGCAGTTGGGCTAAAGGAAGGGTTTTGTAAGCCCAATCGGGCTCCGGCGCCCGGATCACTTCCAACCCTTGCCCCATGCAGGGCCTGGGCAAGCCATTCGCCTAGTTCCGCCACAGCCCCAGACTCAGGACCCGCCGTATCCATCTCCGCAGCAAGGCCCTGTTTCGCCTCGCCCTTGCCCGCTCCAGCCACCGTACCCTGTCCCGGACCTCCCGTCCCCGCTGGAACTCGTCCCAGGGATAGCTTCTCGGCGGCAGCGTCATCCCGTGGCTCCCAATCAGGTCGATCTCTGACTGCAACCACCGCATCCGGGCCTCGATGCCCGGTAACCCCTTCTTCGCTCCGCCCACCTCCTTCATCGCCTCCCTCCACTCTACGACCAGTGGCGCCGCATCGCCGTACACCACCTCCTCTCCGGGCTCGGGCTCCGGTGTCACCAGGTCGGAGTACAGCCTCCACGGGGGGGTCGGCGCCCGGCCTTCCCCCACCGGAGGTATTCGTATCGATGCTTCCCGGGCGCCCCCACCGGTTTCGACCTTGGCCAAGCGTCTCCCCAAGGCCCTCAGCTCCCCGGCCTGCTCCTTCCTTAGGGCCTCGATGCCTGCCCCAAGCCCCTCCAGCTCTCCACTAAACCTCCCGCCCGTCTCCCGCGACAGCTTCTCCAGAGTCTCCACCTTTTGCTTCAACAGCCCCATCTCCTCCCGCTGCCGGGCAGCCTCCGAGCCTCCGCCCGCCAGCAGGTGCCGCTCCATGGCGTGGGCCAGCCGCCCGGTCAGCCGTCCCGATTCCCTGGCCCGAACCAGGGTCCGGTAACTGCCCCCCAGGATCTCAGAGGACTTGACCCAGCCGTCCTTGTCGATCATGTCCCGCAGCAGGGTCATCAGCCTCATATGCCGCAGGCCGTCCAGGCTGCCGCTCTTCTCCGGATAGAACTCCTCTGCCTTCACCGATGTCCTCCTCCCTATTGCTCTTTGTCAATCTTTAAAGCTGGCATTGTCCTTAGGCGCCCGGTTTTCCTGATTGTCTTCTGTCAAATTCCCAGACTGCACCTGTCCACCCGCCGTGGAAGGAGCCCCGGAGCGGGAGTGCTGCCTCCCATGGGCCCAAACCGGCGGAACCTTGCGGTTTCAGTCTTGGCCACGACCTGCATACAACTTGTTCAAGAACTCGATTCCCTGTACACGCCCATAACACCACGACGTGGCTTGTTATTCCCATGCTTCATAAGGGAGGTCACCGGTGACCTCCCTTATAGGGAATGGTGCAGCTTTTTCCGCATCGCCAGACTCGACGGTACACATTCGATTCGATCACCGAGGAAGAGGAGACGGTTTGTCACCCCAATCAAAACGCAAATGCATCCCACGGCTGGCAGCCTCAGCCGGCACCATGCTTATGGTGACACTCCTGGTGTTGAGCGCCTTGGTTCCCGCCCTAGCCCAGGACTCCGGCCTCACCCTGGTCAACGAGGACCGTGAGGTGGTGGAACGGAAGAAGGAGGGGCAGTTCATCGCCCGTCCCGTCTTCAGCCGGGAGCTTGACATCCTCTACTACGCCGTCCGCGACGCCGACACCGGCGACTGGCTGACTCTCATGTACCGGGTGCAGGGCGGCGAGAAGAAGCTCAGCGACGGCTGGGAGTACTCCTGGGAGTATCCGGCCCTCTCCGAGCAGCCCGACCTGGATTCCGAGCGGGCCTACCTTCTGGTTATTGGGGTCCCCGCCGACGCCCTGGGCGGACCCTACGTCTTCCACGCCCTGATACCGGTGCACCAGCCGACCGGCCTGTGGGACCGGATCCTCGGGGCCCTTGACCCCAGCAGGTGGGCCCGGGCCTTTGCACGCTGGGTAATCGAGGGTGTTCACGGGGGCCTGTGCGCGGTGGTCGAGCGGGCCACGAGAACCGAAATCGACAACTGCGGGAGGGGTGGCTGATGGGCGACATCCTCACCGGAACGCCCCCCGAGCTGACATACCTGCATCCCATGGTGCGGGAGGCCTGGACCGTGGTCTGGGGCATCACCTCCGGGGCCCTCATCATCATCCTGGGCTGGATGGGCCTGAGCCTCATCATGCAGAACCTCCTGGGCCAGACCAATACCGGTTGGCGGGAGGCGGTCCCCCGCCTGGTGCTGGGCCTGGTTGCCGCCGCCACCTCCTACTGGTGGTGCGCCCTGGTCATCGACGTGGCCCACGCCGTCTCGAAGTACATCGCCGCAGAGCTGGACGTCAGCCCCGGCGACCTGCTCAGGGCCCCAATGGAGACCTTTCTAAGGACCGTGGAGGCGGGGAGCGTGGGCATGGCCCAACTGCTGGCCCTCCTGTACGTGGTCTACGGCTTCTTCGTCCTCTACGTCCTGGTGCAGATGGTGCTGCGCCTGGCCCTTATAGACATCCTGCTGGCGTTGGCCCCAATAGCCCTTGGCCTCTGGATACTGCCGCACACGGCGGGCTGGGGCAGGCACTGGCTGAAGCTCTTCCTGACCACTGTGTTCCAGCAGTCGGTGCAGCTGATAGCCCTGGCACTGGGGTTCGGGTTCCTCAGGGAGTATGCCGCCATAGAGGCCTTCGAGCCGGCCCAGGACCTGGTGTGGAAGCTGCTGCTGTCTATCGCCTTCGTCTACATGGCCACCCGAGTGCCCTTGATGCTGGGCAATGCCGGCACATTCGACTCCTGGGTCAGCACCCTCTACTTCGGTCTCAACCTGCCGGGGACCCTGATGCGCTCGGCCAAGACCATCGGGCGTCTATCAGGGGGAATGGGGGGAGGGCCTGCGGCTGCTGCGGTTGGGGCGGTGGCGGCCACGGCGGCAGGGACCGGTATGGGTGCGGCGGCCTCGGGCCTCAGGTCGGCTGCGGAAGCCGGCGCCTCCGGCGGAGATGCAACCGGCGCAGGGCCTGCCCCCAGGAGTAGCGGCGAGTGATTCCTGCCTAATCTGACAGTGACTGCTTCGAAAGACAATCGGAAAGAACCAACAGCAAAGGACAAATCGAGGTGAAGAGATGTGCAGCTAGACGAGCAAACACGAAGAGGCCGATTGATGCGGGTAAGAGATAAGGAGAAAGGAAAGAACCTATGGAACAGCTGACCCAGACCATATCGAACATCGTGGGGATCATGATGGGGGTGGTAGGGGCCGTGGGCGTGGGCTACTTCGTCTACGGGGCCTTCATGTACCTGACGGCGGGCGGCGCGCCCCAGCAGATGGACCGGGGCAAGAGCGCCATGATGACCGCCCTCGCAGGCGTCGTGCTGGCCCTGCTGGCCTTCGTGGTCGTTGAGGTGGTAACGGGCGCCGTCGTTGACCCGGCGATCGAAGTGAATATCCCCAGCCCCGGTACTCCCACGCCCACTCCCGACGGGGGATAGGGGAAAGAGAGGAGGAGATGCCATGAGAGAACACGAAGTGCCGACCCATCTGCAGGCCGAGGACAAGGTGCTGCTGTGGTTCACCTTCCCCCAGTTGGTGGCCATCACCGCTGTGGCCGCGCTGGCCTACGGGGCGTACCGCTACATCCCCGTGGGATCCTCCGAGGTGAGGATAGTGCTGGCCGTCCTCCTGGGGCTGGCGGGAATGGCGATGATCGTGGGGAAGGTAGGAGGCCGGCAGCTACCCCTGGTGGCCTCCGACCTGCTGAAATACCGGCTGGGGGCGCGACGCTATGCCGGACCCCCAACCCAGCTGGTGCGCCCCAAGGCCCCGGCGCCGGTCCAGGCCGCATCAAGCCCCCTTGCCCTGATGGCCAAGAACGCCCGGCGCATCATGCGCCGCCGCAACGGAAGGATACCCTTCCGTCCCCACGGCTGGTTCGGCAAGGGCCGCAGGCGCCGTGGGAAGGGCAAGGACCCAAAACAGGAAAAGAAGAAGACCAAGAGAAGTAAGGACTGGAGGAAATGGTTGACAGTCCTGGCCGTCGCCGCAACGGCGGCGGCCGGGGCGGTGGCCCCCGCAGTCCTGGCCGAGGACCATCACCCCGACGGACTGGGGTTCGAGATTACGGAGCCGGTCCCCGGAAGGAGAATTTACATCGAGTCCCTCCATGTGTCGGGCGACTCCGCCGAGGTGACCCTGAAGGCCGCCGCTGCCATCGACCTGCAGGTGAGAGCCTACGGCGGACCCGGGGGACGGATATCCGTGTTCCTAGGGACGGCCAGGCTGCACGGGGGAGAGTGGAGGACTTATACCTTCCCACTGTCCGGCGACTCGCCCTCTCTGACCCTCTCCTGGAGGGACGGGCTGGGACAGGCGGGTGCTCTCAGCCTGAAGGACTACCAGGTCCCGCACCCCCTGCCCTCCGTCGAGGGAGAATTGTGCAACCTGAGGCTAGCATCCCTCGCCTGGACGCCAGGTTACGTGGATGGAGTCATAGAGTCCCGCTGCGAGCACTCCGTTGAGGAGCTTGTCAGCCTTACCACGGTGTCCGGGCACGAGACCGTGACGGCGATGGCCTTGATGGACGCGGACGTCACAGCCGTAACGGGGAACGTGACAGTGGACGTCGGCGGGGCCCGGACAACGGTTGCCCTCGTTCCCAACGGAAGCACGCCCTTCCGGATCGAGGTGCCCGCTGGCAAGGCCGTCCACGAGGTCACCCTACAAGCTGCCCTGGAAGCCGCCCTGCGGATCGATCTCCCTCCCCTTGTGACGCTGACTCACCACGCCGAGAGGAGCGAGCCGATAACCAAGAGGGTCAACCTGTACCGCCCCGGCGCCAGCAGGACCGTCTCCAAGACGGTGGAGGTCTCCAATCCGGATGGGACCACCACCCAGCACGTCATATCGGCCACCCTCTCCATCCCCGGCAGCACCGTGGCCCGGGACGTGACCGTCACCGTAGACCACCCCGAGCACGTGAGGGCCGAGGTGACGGAGCGGGCGCCCTTGACCCGCACGAGGAGAGAGGTCCTGGGCATGGCATCGACCATCGGCGCTGACGATAGTTTCGAGATCCTCGCCCTGCCCGAACCGGAACCCGAACCGGCACCGGCAACTCAGACCCCCGGCAACCTGGAGGAGTTGAGAAAGCTCTTCGAGTTGCTCGGCTGGAGGTGGCCCTGGTGATGCGAATGATGCGGGTCTTCCTCCTGGCCTTCTCCGTCCTTGCCGCCGTGGGCGCCAGGGCGGACATCGAGAAGGGAAACATGCTCCTTAAGTTCGTAGAGGTGCTGGACGCGATGGCTTACGCCGCCGCAGGACTCTGCCTATTCGCCGTCGTATGGGCCGGGTTCCTCCTAATGGCCGAGGGGTCTGAGGAGCGCGGCTCGGGCAGGGCGAGAAGCGCCGTGGCCCTGGCGGTCACGGGCCTGGTCCTCACCCTCTCGGCAAAGGGCATTGCCCTCGCCCTTGTGAGTGTTACCGCACCCGCACCTTAACGATCCAAGACAAGGAGAACACCCCATTGAAGAAGTTCACTGAGCGACTGACCAAAAGGGCTGCCGCCAAAATATCGGTGCTTGTGGGAGGCCGAATCTGCCAAGATGGCACCGGTACGGACCCGTCTCCTAAGCCGCCCATCCCTCTGCCAACGTTCTATATGCTCTCCCACCTGGAGGAGGATGGCCCCGTGAGGCTGGACGGGGTCAAACTGGGCATCTGTGAGGTGATGGGCCTGGAACTGGACGAGCCCAGGCTCGGCTCCTTCGCAGGGGCCCTGAACGCCCTGGACTTCCCCGTCCAGCTCCTTGTCAGGCAGCACCCGCCGGTGATGGACCGCCTAAGGGTTGCCCTCAGGGAGGCCCAGCCCGAGGGTCTGCCACCGAAGACAAAGGAGGCCGCCGAGTCCCTCAGGGGCCTGCTAAAGGACCTCGAGAGCCGGGAAGGGGTGCTGGACCGGCGATTCTACGTCGTCTGCCGGCATGACCGGGCCGGCGACATGGCTTCTCTCCTTTCGCGGGTCGGCCTCTTCGTCCAGCCCCTAAGTGGCCGGACACTCAGGATGTTCATACTGGCTTGCACCCTGGGCGGGTCACCGCGGGACCTGAATGAGGACGAGCCGGTGGAGGTGGAGATCAACCGCCGGGAACTGCGAATTGGCGGCGGGCTGACCCGCTCCCTCCATCTGGGCCGCTGGCCCCGCACCCTGGCCCCCGGATTTCTCCAGGCCCTCATGAATTCGGGCATCCCCATGGACCTGTCCGTCCACCTTGCCCCCATCTCGGCGGAGCAGGCGGCCCGCACCCTGGAGTGGCAGAAAGTCAGGTTCGAGTCGGCCCGCTCCCTGTCCTTCCGCAAGGGCCGCAGCCTATCACCCGAGGCGGAGATAGCCCTGGAGGACGTTACCCGCCTCAGGGACGAGGTGCAGAGGGGCAGGGAGCGGCTGTTCCACTCCTCCCTGTCTCTAACACTTCATGCCAACGATCTCAAGAGCTTGAAGGAGATTACCCAGACGACGAGGGCCCACTTCGCCGCAACCCTGGGCAAGCTCGACGCACTCCCCTTCCGCCAGAGGGAGGGGCTCCTATCAACCCTGCCCATTAGCCTCAACGCCGTGGCCCTCTGGCGGACCTTGGACACCTCCTCACTGGCACGGCTATTTCCGTTCTCGCCACCTGATATGGACACACGCAGCGGCACGCTGTACGGCCTCGACCTTCGGGCCCGATCTCCCATCGTCTACGACCCCTGGGACGGCACCCACCTGAACGCCAACACAGCGGTTCTAGCCCGCTCCGGCAGCGGCAAGTCCTTCGCCACCAAGCTGGGTGTGCTCCGCGGCATCTGCCGCGGAATCACCGCCTATGTCATCGACCCCGAGGGGGAGTACGCCGACATGGCCAGGGCCGCAGGGGGCAGGGTGCTGTCTCCGGGAGTCCCGGGCCAGGGTATGAACCCCTTCGTCATGGACCGGAGGGACTCGGAGGAGCTGCTCCAGCGCATCGGCAGCCTGAGGAGGCTGATTGAGGTGATGGTGGGGGAGAAGCTCGGTGCAGAGCGGCGCGCAGACCTCGACCATGCCCTGGCCGGTTACTACGCCGAGGCCAGGGAGCGCACCGGGTTCGGGGACTTCTACGGCTACCTGCAGAGCGGGGAGAACGACGACTCCGAGCTCGGTTCGGGACAGGCCCTGGCCAGGCTGCTGCGGCCCTTCGCCACGGGCAGCCTCCGCTACCTCCTCTCCGACGAGGGAGACGACCTGCTCCACAACGAGGCCCTCGTCACCGTGTTCGACCTGAGGCTGCTTGAGCCCGAGCTGAGACCCGCCGCAGCCATGGTCTGCACCGAGACGGTGTGGGCCGCCGCCGCACGGGACCCCAAGCCGAGGCTGCTTGTGGTGGACGAGGTGTGGAGCATCATGCAGCACCCCGAGGGGGCGGCGTTCATGGTCTCCATGGCCAAGAGGGCCCGGAAGCACCGGTTGGGGCTCCAGTTCATTACCCAGGACGTGCAGGACCTGCTCAGCGAGGACACCTCCCGCACCATCACCGGCCACTCTGGGAGGGCCCTGCTGCAGAACGCCGCCTTCAAGCTCCTTCTCCAGCAGGACGCCGCTGCGATCAGCACCGTGGGGGAGGCCTTCGACCTGCCCGTGGACCTGCAGAAGTGGCTTCTCTCCTGTCCCAGGGGTGACGGGCTGCTGCTGGCCAGGGGCAACCGGTTCCCGGTGCGTATAGAGGCGACACCGCAGGAGGCCGAGATCATCGAGTGGAGGCCGGGAATCCACCAGGGATAGAGCCCATCAAGGAAAGGAATACATAGATGCAACTCAACCCGATGAAGCTGTTCTCCGGCAAAGCCCATTACGTCCAACCGGTGCTGCTCGCCGTCACCCCGCCCCGTACAGGAGAGCGCACCCTGCTGGGTGTGGAAAACATGCTGGCCTCCATCGCCGTCCCAGAGCCGTTCTCCCTCGAGCTGGCCGGGGACGCCGATGGAATAACCCTCATGTCCCGCTGCCTGGACGGCGAGGTGGTGCGCGGCCAAATCGCCGCGCACTATCCCCAGGCTCGCATCCAAGAGGTGCCGCCGGAGGACGACCCCCTGAAAATGAGAGATGGAGAGCAGGCCTGGAGCATGACCCTCAGGTCCTCGGGCCCCGAGTACGTGCCCCTGCGCGTCTTCCGGGACGATGACCTGCTCGACCCCGGCTCCGATCCCCTCATCGCACTGCTGGGCGCCCTCTCCAACCTCAACGGCGGCGAGAGGATAGTCTCCCGTCTCCTTCTTCGCTCCCTGGGCCCCGGCTGGGCCTCCGGTCTCCAGGATATGGCCCAGGGACAGAGGCCGCCCCAGCCATCCTTAGACCAAGCCCACCCCCAGGGCGCCCGTACCCAGCCCGCCGGCGGCCTGCAAATGGCTCTGCTGGGTGTTGGGGCGCTGGCGGCCTTCAAGGGTTACCAATGGGTGCAGGCCGGGGAAGTCTGGAAGGCCGCCCTGCTGGGAATGGGCGTAACCCTGCTCCTGTCTGTAGGTGGTTGGGCCTGGCACCGCTGGAAGAAGTCCCGCTCCCGGGTCTACGACCCCCTGCTCATAAGGGAGAAGGTCTCCCGCATCGCCTTCGACGCCGAGGTACAGGTCACGGCCATAATGCCGGGCTTGGCTTCGACGGAAGGGCGAGAAAGGGCTGAGAGGCTTCTGGAGCCCGTGGCTGCGGCGTACCACCACTTCGACCATCCCGCCGGAGCGCGGTTCAGGGTTGGGAAGCTCCGGCCGGTATCGCCGTATACTGGCCTGCACCCCACAGGGCCCGGCCTTTTCGGCAGACGTAGTGTCCTGGGAGTCCGGGAGGCCGCAGCACTGTGGCACCCGCCGGGAGAGCGGGACGAGACGCCCCTGGTTGCTCGCTCCGGTTCTAAGGTGCTGATGCCCTCGTCCAAGGATGTCAGCGGCGGCGCTCCCGTGGGGGATACCACCTCCGGCAGGCCCCGGCCCATTCACTTCCCCGACGACCTGCTCAGGCGGCACCACCTCTATGTGGCCCGCACCCGCATGGGCAAGTCCACCCTCATGCACCACCTCGTTGTGCACAAGCTCCGGGAGAAGGCGGCGGGCAGGGACGGCGACGCCATCGTCGTCGTCGATCCCCACGCCGACCTGGTGGCGGGGCTTCTCGGGCACGTGCCCAAGTCCCTGGCGGACCGGGTCAGGCTGATCGATCTGGCCGACCCCAGGGGCGCCCCAGGTATCAACCTTCTGGACACTCGTATCTTCTCCGACCGGGACCGCACCGCCGACTCGGTGGTGCGGGTCGCGAGAGGCCTGTGGGAGCAGTGGGGGCCCAGAATGCAGTCCATCCTGGAGCAAGTGGTGAAGACCCTCCACGAGGCCAACTGCCACCCTGACACACCGGAAGAGCAGCAGTACACCATCCTCGACGGTCTGCGACTCCTCTCCAACGAACCGTTCCGCAACACCGTCATGGCCAAGGTCAACGACCCCTTCTTACTGGAGTGGTGGGCCCGGGATTTCGGCAACTGGCATCCCCAGTACAGGGCCGAGGCCCTGGCTCCCGTCCAGACCCGCCTCTCCTACTACGCCTCCTCCAAGAGGGCAAGGGCCATCCTGGGCCAGTCCCGTTCGACCATAGACATGCGGAGGACCATCCTGGGCGGTGGAGACCAGCAGGACTCCACCGCCCAGGGGAGCGTCGGCAGGGACGTGGCAGCCCTTGTGGGTGCATCTCTCCTCAACCTGGTCGACGCCGTGATAAGGGAGCAGGGGAGCCTGTCCCCGGAGAGGCGCAGGGGCGCCCTAGTGGTGGTGGACGAAATACAGTCTATGCCCGGAGTCGACTATGAGTCGATGCTCTCCGAGCTGGGCAAGTTCGGGGCATCGTTCATCCTCGCCACCCAGAGCCTGGCTAAGCTCGCCGACCTCTCACTCACCATGCAGGACACGGTCCTGGCCAACGTGGGGTGCTTGGCCGTCTTCCAGGTGGCCGGCTCCGATGCCCGTCACCTGGTCTGGGAGTTGGGGAAAGATCGTGTGAGCGAGGACGACATAGTCTCACTACCAGTGCACCACTGTTACGTCAGGGCCACGGTGGGCAGGGAACGGATGCCAGCGTTCTCCATGATGGTCAGGAAGCCGGAGGAGGGGGAACCGGAGGTCGCCGCCCACATTCGCGCTGGCGCAGAACGGTATCTGACAAGGTACGAGGAGATCGCCTCTCAGCAGGCCGAGGGACGCCTGAGGGTCGAGAAATACCGGAAGGGCGTGGAGGAGATCGGGAAGGGAGAGAAAGCCCCATCGAAGGGTAAGGAAGACCCTTCCGAGAAGCTCGACCGGCCCGCAGTGCGGAGCAAGCACTTCCAGCCGCCCTCAGTTAAGGCACAGGCCGATCCGTACTCTGGGGGGTCGGGGCAATGAATAGGGTGGAACTGGACATTTTGCGGCTTCTGGCAGAGATGCCATTCCCCGACCGGCTGGAGGTGGTGGCAGTGTCCGGATGGTCCAGAGGTGCGGTGTACCAGGCCGTCGAATCGCTTGAACGGGCGGGACTTGCCGTCTCGTTGTCACACTCAACTCAGATTATCTTCCCGACCCGCCGCTATTGCCTCACTTCTTCCGGTCTTTACCAGCTGGCCCAGCAGGATGGTGTCAGCGTGGATGATCTCCTGCGCACACTCCCGGTCTCCGAGCAGTGGCGAAGGCTCCTACTGGAGCGTCTCGACGCCCTGGCCTCTATCTATCGCCTCGCCTCGGCGGTATCCGGCGTTGCTCACCCCATTGGTATCCGATGGTACAGGGCAATGCCCATAGACGCCGCAATCCGGCTCCCAGACGGTCGAGTCATCTCCGTGGTCCGCCAGGGCCCGACCACGGACAGGACAGCGTTCTCCAAGAGGCTCTGGAGGCTCCGGCGTATCCAACAGCCCTCTGCTGTTCTTCTCCTGGCACCCGATGAGGTGCGGCTGCGGCACTCGGGCAGCCGGCTGGCAGGACTCCCCTTCCCGGCCTTCCTCGCCCTCGAAAGCGAGGTGGTAAGCGCCGGGACGAGGGCGCCCATCTGGCGCACGCCGTCATGGTCGGCTCCTCTCAGCCTTCGCACCGCCCTGGACCTCATGGGCAATGACGGATCATTCCCAGTTGAGAAACCGACGCTGCGGGCCTCCCTGCCCGGATACCTCGCCGTGGAGAATAAGAAGGACTGGATGTTGCCTGTGCTCCTCCGGCCCGTCGAGAAGCGCGCTCTTGATCTGCTCTACGATTGGCCATGGTTGAATCCCGCCCACCTGGCTGCTCTCCTGGGAGTGAAGAGATCAAGACTCTCCGAGGTCGTCACAGGTCTTGTAGGCCTGGGCCTGGTCTCCGATGTCTCAGTCATGGGCAACCGAAGGCTTACCCTGTCCGACAGGGGACTTGGGGTGCTGACCCGCCGGGACCGTGCCTCCGTGGGCGCCGTCAGGAAGCGATGGAGCTCCGCTCCCACGGATACGGATGCCCCTGTCGAGTGGCGCAGCGCCTGCGGCAGGCGCAGCCGTCAGTTGCTCAGGAATCTGGAGCATACCGAGTCGGTTCATTGGTTCCTAGCCGTTTTGGCGAGACAGGCAGGCTCCCACTCGACAGAAATCGTCCAGCTCGACCCACCCCGCCAGGCTTCCAGGTACTTTAGCCACGACTACAGGCTGCGCTCCGTCCAACCCGACGCATTCGGTGTGATCAGCAGGGGCGGAGCCACTTGGCCTTTCTTCTTGGAATGGGAGAGAAGGGCTGTACGACCGATTACCATGGCGGCAAGGCTGGCCCCGTACCTGCGCTACTTCTCCACCCATCGTCCCACCGACGACCACGGCTCTTTACCCTCCGTCCTGGTCGTCTTCGAGAACGACCTAGCCCGGACCCATTTCCTGCGGTTGGCTCGAGAGGAGATGACCCGGACGGGGGTCAACGTTCCCCTGCTGGTATCTTGCAGAAGTCTCCTAGAGAGGGAAGGTCCACTGGGACAAGCGTGGAACACGGTAGAGCCCCAGTGTCCAACTCGTAAATTCTGGTGATATGTTTTGTTCCGCTGATCTACAAATAACGACGTTATTTGTCCATGAGCGCCCTTTCATTAAGGCCACCCCTTCATTGATGGCACGAGCCTTGAATGAGAACTCTATCTGTTTGTTTTGGAGTACAATCAAAACACATATTGGGAACTCTCACAGCGATGCCTGCATTCGGATTCACAGTAGAACCAAGCGCCTTCACAAATTTGTCCCCTGGTCGCGCTGTCACACTTATTCGTCAATTGTTGTGGGCTGAAGCAGGCCGAACAGGCATTGGTCGCCACCTAATAGGTGTCCCGGACTGCATTAACGTCGGCGATGGTGGAGTCGACGCATATATATATGACGCCGAACCCTGGGATGACGACGTAATCCCCAAAGGTTCATCAGTGTTTCAGATAAAATCCGCGGACCTCAAGCCAATGGCGTGCCGACGAGAACTTCACGTCAAAGGTGATTGCTAAATGCCATTAAAGGAGGAGTTGGATTTTCGCCTTCGGCAAGGTGCTGCATATGTCTTAGTGCTTATGGCGGAAATAACGGAGAAGCAGAAGCGGGCTCGGCATGATGCTATTCGTGGAGAATTGGCTGAACTGGGATACACTAACACCCAGGTTCGGGTGTATACGGCAGATCAGCTCGCGGGGTTCGCGAACCGGCATCCGGCATTCATAGCTACTCTGCGGCCAGATTTGGCCATGTGCAGCCCTTACGAAAAATGGGGCAAATTTCACGATGTTAGTTACCCTACAGCATTTGTACCAGATCCTGGCCGTCAGCAAATGGTGGGCCAGATTACAACAATCCTGCGAGATAGGGAAACGTGTCCCGTAATTAGACTATTAGGGTTGCCGGGAGTGGGAAAGACACGAAGCTCCTACGAGGCTCTCCGATTTGACGATCTAAAACACCAAGTTCTCTATGTACAACGGGCAGCTACGCTCCTCAGTTCACCGTTGGTACATTCCCTTGCGAATGATCCACAGATTTCCGCCATTCTAGTTGTGGATGAATGTGACTTGGAGCAACACAGAACGCTGTCCAATATGTTCGCTGGGCAAGGACCGCGCCTAGCACTTATCACCATGTCCTACGAAGTTGGGCACGTGTCCATGCCTACGCTAGTACTACACGCCGAGCCACTAGAAAGACAGACCATCGAAGAAATCCTTAAAGTAGAGTATCCCGGCCTGCCTAAGTCATCCGCCCGCCGCCTTGCAGAATTTGCAGACGGGTATCCTCTTATAGCACTCCTTCTGGCACAGCAATACGCGGAGGATGGTGCTTCTGAGCCCTATATCTCAGTTTCCGATGATAGGTTAATGAATCGCCTGATAGGAGGCTCGTCGGCCTCAGACTCCTATGAGTACACGATCACAAAGACAGTATTGATGCTCCTGTCACTGTTCCAAAGAATCGGTGTAGCAGGGATTGGAGAACGCGAGGGCCGCTGGGTAGCAAAGCGCGCAGAGGTCTCGTGGCAGCAGTTTCAACAGGTGATTGCCAAGCAGAAAAAACGCGGCATCATTCAGGGAGATTATTATGTCTTTGTGACACCCTTCATGCTCAGAATTCATTTGTTGGAAGAGTGGTGGCAGGCACATGGTTTTGCAGACGAAGCCGGCCTCGAGGAATTTTCGTCCGGTATGCCGGACTCCGAGCGCCCAGACCTTCTGCGTAGATTCTTTGAGCATTTTCCCTACGTGTCGGCCGTTCCACGGGGAGCCCAGTTCGTAAAGAATATGCTCAAAGAAGGTGGATTAGTCTCGAATTACGAATTTCTCAACAGTGAGATGGGAGGTAGGTTTTTTTAGCCCTGACGGAGGCTGATCCTGCTGCGGCTATGCATGCGGCGCGGCGGGTTATAGGTGTCAGGAGTCGTAAAGAACTTTTGCATTTTCGCCGCGGTAGAAGGACTATGGTTGAATCACTTGTACGAATGGCTGTTTGGAAGCAGTTGTTCCAGCCAGCGGCAAGGCTTTTGCTCGCTCTCGGAGAGGCGGAAACAGAGTCGTGGGCTAACAATGCCAGTGGTGAATTTGCGGATCTGTTTAGCAACGGCCCTGGTCAAGTTGCCCCCTCTGAAGCACCTCCTTCCTTGAGAACTCCAGTCCTCCAAGAGGCGCTGGTGAGCGCTTCACGAGAACGGAGGAGCCTCGGCCTTAAGGCCTGTGAGCGCGCACTCCGAAGCGGATCGTTCTATCGAACCGTCGGGCCCGAATATCAGGGCGTTAGGCAACTACCCGATCTGTGGCAGCCTGCGACTTACGGGGAACTCTTCGATGCTTACCGATCTGTTTGGAAGTTGATGATAGACTCTTTGACTTACTTGAATACGAGTGAGCGGGCAGACGCGATCAATGTGTTGTTGTCCAGTGCTCGTGGTTTGACCCGCCTAGTGCCGTTAGCCGATATGGTAGTCGAGACATTCCGTGAATTATCGAAGGACCCGAAGATAGACCGGAGGGATTTGATCGGTCATACAGTGGAGATTTTGCATTACGATGCAAAAAGAATGGAAACTGATGTCCGAAACAAATGGGAGCAATTGTCGAGGGACTTGTCTGGGGATGACTTCAATTCTTGGATGGAACGATACGTAGCGATGGATCTCCTTGAAGACAACTACGACGAGGAGGGACAGCGAGTAGACCAAGTGCAACAGCGTATTGAAGAATTGGCTGTCCAAGCTTTGGATGCACCACTACTGTTATTCCACGAATTGGAATGGCTTGTAACTAGTCGTGCCAGGACTGGTGGTAGATTCGGCTATGAGTTGGGCAAACGAGACGTTGGACAAACGTGTCTGCGCCGTATTGTGGAGGCGCAAGCGAACGCTGTTGATAACATGGACCTTTCTTTCATCGGAGGCTACCTTAAGGCACTGGCCGAAAATAATCCGGATGAATGGGATTCGTTGCTTGACGAGTTTGCGCAGGACCCAGCCCGGGCGAAATGGGTGGTTGAGTTGACGTGGCGCTCAGGGATGCTTTCCTCAAGCGCATCGAGGCGCGTGCTCACCATGATTAGTACAGGCATAACTGCTCCCGAGACATTACGGATTTTTAGGTACGGAGCGCTGGTTGAATCACTTAAGTCCAACGATTTCTCGGACTGGGTGGATGTCCTATTGGCAGCGGAGGAATTGAGCGCGGTATCGACAGCCTTGGACCTATTGGTCATGTACGGAGGGTACGGTCAGTCTGTGGAACCTGCTCGAAAGATAGTGTGTCATCCAGCTTGGTTCAGACCAGCAACTTCAAGCCACCACCCATCGCACGATGCGTTTTGGTGGTCACACGTGGCTAAATCCCTGTGTGAGACCAACTCAAAAGAGGCACTAAGCCTTGCTAGGTTGATGTTGGAGCATATGGGTGAGAATGGAACAATAGTGGAGTGGCTCGATGAGGAGCGCAGCAGTGTTCTGGACCTTGCTGTGCGGAAAAACCCGCGCGAAGTATGGCAATTGGCATCTTCGTTGCTCGGCCCACCAATAGACGGCAGGGCCTACCTTATTGGGAAATGGCTCCGAGGCCGCGAGCTTTTTGAATCAGAAGGGAGCCACATCTTGCAAGAGGTTCCACAGGATCTTATATGGATACGGGCTGAAGAGTGTCCTGAGGCTAGGCTCTTCAGGCTGGCCAAGTTGGTACCTCCAGTTATGTGCGGCCCCTTGGATGATCCTTGTCTGGCGAGGGAATTGTTGGTTCGGTATGGTGACGACCCAAGAGTGCGTATAGCCCTTCGCTCTAATTTTTCCACCGAAGGATGGATTGGGCTCGATAGTCAGCACTTGTTGAAAAAGCGAGAATGGCTGGAGGCCCTGCACCGCCAAGAAACCAATTTGAACGTACTGACTTGGATTGATGAATATCTAGTTGCGATGGAAAGATCTAGGGATCTGGCCTTGCAGCAGGAAGAACGTGAGGGACGGTGAAGGCTTTCTCAAGCCCGTGCCTGACAGGAACATAGACTTTCTTGTCAGACGCTTTACTATCCCGTGCGCCCCGGCCATTGCCAATGTGGCGGTTCGAAAAGAAGGCCACCACCATTCCTGTTTAGATGGTGGTGTGTATTGGAGGGCTCCCAGTGTGTGTCGCTGAATAATGCGTAGTCTGCGTTGAGCTCAGAGCTTCCTTAATTGTCACTCTGGGCCAGGATCAATACTGTGCCGCTTCTCCCATTCTATTGGCACTCAGATGTCCCTCGACTCTGGAATCCTTTGATCCGCGACAGCTGGAATAAGGTGATGAAGCAAGTCCAACTCTGCGGCTAGGTTGCAAAGAGAGTATAGGTGACCGGCGTCTGGCTTGGCTCCGGCCCTCCAGCGGCGAACGCACCGGGCATTAACCTTGAGCTTGCGGGCCAAACCCCTCCAGGTCAGCCCCGCAGCATCCTTGAATTTCTCCAGATTCTCCGAAAAGTCCTCGGGGAATTGCGTAGGCTCGGCATGATAGACCCACTGCTGTTGCCGGCCCATTGCCCTATGTCCCTCTTCCCCGGATGACGCTCACATCCTCATTCAGAAGCTCGGCAAGCCCATCCGGCACCCGTATCGCCAGCCGCACGAGGGCCAGCATGGCCCCGCCGGCGGGAGCTCCGCCCTTCCGCCAGTGTAGAATCTGTCGGCTATCCACCCCCATGCCCAAGGCCAACCCCTCCCAGGTGAGCCCGGCCCTTTCCTTGATGGACGTCAACCGTTCGGTAAAGTCCTCGGGTATCAGGGCAACACCGGGAGGGATGTGCAACGGGGAGGGGTGTGAAGGTCTCCTGTTAGCCATCGGTCCTCACCACTATGAACAGCTTGTCGAACTCCGGGCAGTCGAGAGCTTCCTGCAGGCGGCTCCGCATCCGCGGTGAAGGGTTCCTGCTTCCGCTCATCAGCCTCGAAAGGTGGCCCGACGATATGCCGATCCTCCGAGCCATGTCGTTCTGGCTCATGTTGAGCCGGGCCAGGTGGTCCCACACCGCCCTGGGGTTGACCTTCACCATGGGTCTTTTAGCTTTCATCAATACCACCTCCAATTACAGGGCCCGGCCCGGCATGCGGCTTGAGCAACACATCATCCGTCTTCGTCGAATCCCGTCCCTTTCGGGCCAGCGATGCCAAGTGATGGCGTACTATGATGCGGGCCAGGATTCGCAGGCCCCGCAGCCGCATCTCTTCTTGCTCCCTTGTCAGTTGAGCTTTTGTCATTTCTCTTTCAACTTGCAGGGTAATCCCGCATCGCCTAGGGCTGGCGAACCATCCCCAAAACGTGTATGATTGACCTATTAGGACAGATGTACGAGTATCTGTGAGTGTAACGGTTGTGCATCACCCCAGACAAGTACCTAATGGCACCAAGGGCTGATTATTTTGAAGATTGCTGCCTCCGATGTAACAATTAGTGTCTCAATACCTTTAGGCAACGAGGTGAACACTACAGCGCTACACCTGTGAAGGGAGACTCCTGTGAGGGAGGATATGGAACGCCGAGACGAGAAAATCGGACAGGTTCTGAAGAGGCTGCGGGCTGAGACCAGCCTGCGGGCAGTTCAACGCCTTACGGGCGTCTCCAACGCCTATCTCTCCCAGGTTGAGAGGGGAGCCCGCCACCCGGGGCCCCAGCTCCTAACGAGACTGGCTGCCCTCTATGGGGTGAGAATCGAGGAGTTGCTGAAAAAGGCTGGGTACACTGGGAGAGAGAGCGAGAAAGCCGAGGCCGATGAGGCGATGGAGGTGGAGAGGGCATACCAGTTCGTCCTATCAGACCCGGTCTTCCGTGTCGGCACCCGGCCCAGGGGACCACTATCCATCGAGTCCAAGCGCTTCATCGTGGAGATCTACGAGCGATATTCCGGTAAGAGGCTGCTCGAATGAACTGCGCCATGCTTGATGACTTCTGTCGAAGCCTCAAGGGTGGCCGCATTCCCGCGGACAGGCTCCCGCCTGGGCAAATTGCTCGCAGGTTCGTGGGTTTCTTTGACTTTTCTGCCTTTCCTCACATGCACGAGATGGCCCGGGTACTGAGGAGAACGGGTATCGAGACGATGGCTGACCACAACCTGCATAAGGGCCTTAGGGGCATTCACACGGGAAGCAAAAACGGGGCCTACGTCATCAGGTACGACGCCTCCGAGCCGGTGGGGACCCAGGAGCACACTGTATTCCACGAGACCTACGAGATCATCAGGGAAAGGCTCTCCGACCTCCATCCCCAAGTATCCTTCCCCGATCGTGGGGCGTTATGCCGACAGGCGGACAGGTTCGCCGCAGCCTCCCTGATGCAGCCTGGCCCCTTCGCTCTCTTTGCCGAGACCACCGGCCTGGACGCGGTGGCACTTCACCACACATACGGTCGGGCTTACTCCTCCTTGGCCATCCGGCTGGCCGAGGTGATGCTTCACCAGCCTCTGCTGGCGGTCCTGTACGAACGCAATGGTGCGAGAGACCCGCAGCTGTGGCCGGAGCGCCCGTCGCCGGAGGAGTTCTCGGCCACCGTGGTGGCTAGGACGCCGGGGTTCAGGTTGAGGACGGTCAAAAGCCCCCTGTCAAGCCTGCGAGGTTTGTTGCCCAGAAGGGGCTCTCATCCAGCCCAATGCTCGGTGGCTGAGCGGGTCATCCTCACCGGCAGGCCCGTATACGTGGAGCGAGCTACAGGTTACGATCTTTGGAAGGCCGACGACATCACCGTGGCCGCCCGGCTAGTCCACTGGCATGGGCGTCTGGCCAAGGTCGCCCTCGTAGCCGTGCCCTACAGAGACCGGAAAGTCCTCTCCCCACAGTTAGGCTGCGCCTCCTTCGAACGCATTCCTCATGCCCACCAGGTGATCTAAACTGGTGGCGAGCCTGAACATGGACTGTTATTGGATGGTGACATAGCAAGACGGTGGACTGCTCAAGCGGGCAAGAAGAGAAAGCATGCCCACCACACCGAGCAACACAATGACTATCACCTTATCCCTGCCTTCGGAGATAGAGGATGAAGTCCAGGCGGTGATGAGGGAGGAGGGCCGTCTCCAGATTAATGCCCCGTGAGGCTAGGCGCCTCAGCCGGCGCAGCTCCCGGAGAGCTCCTTTCGCAGGGCATCTACATCAGAGTCGACGGCCACCCAAACCTCTCTGAGACCGTTCCGCGGCCTCTCCTCCAACTCATCTACCCGCTGTTACATTTCTTCGTCCCGCTCCCTCTGCCTGAACACCGCCGATCCCGCACCCCACTGAAGCCCCTGCTCGAGGGCCTCGCTCACTCACCTGGACATATTTCTCTCCCTCAGGTACATGGCCAAGCCCCATAGGGGAGGTTATGGGTGACCTCCGATATAGGGCATGGTGCGGCGTTCTCCGGTGCACAAGACTACCCCTGAAAGCCGTGGACATGGCCTACTCCTTCTGATGAGCATTGAGTCCATGCAGTTCCCTTTGAAGGATAACGCCCGGATGTCCATCCTTCCACACTGGCACAAAATCGTGCGGTCCCTACGGGGGTTGACACTTAACCATAGGACCGAACTGACGCATAGGTGGCAGGAGCGGCGACTCCCCGGAAGACGAATAATTTTATGCTAGGAATCGGAGGACATGAAGAGATGATGACAATGCATGACAGACTGCTGAGGCGTCGACAGGTTGAGGAGATCACTGGCATGAGCCGCTCGTCGATCTATAAGATGATGCAGGACGGTGAATTCCCACGGCCCGTAAAGATTGGCCTTGCCGCCGTCAGGTGGAGGGCAAGCGATATCACAGCCTGGGTGGAGTCACGGCCGGTGGCCAGGGGTGAATTTGACTCGCTCAGCGCGGTCTGGATACGGCCTTAATGACCGGATCTCCAGTCTTGGCGGGCTGCGCCGACTTCCTTGAGATCAGCCGGTCAGGTAGTCCGCCCACAGCTGCATCAGTGTGCGGCGCCGCTCGAACAGGTCGGACCTGGCGTAGGCCTGCTCGGTCGAATTACCCAAGGTGTGGGCAAGTGCCGCCTCTGAGACGGCCCAGGGAGTGTCCGTTTGCTCCAGCGTCCAGTTCTTGAAGCTGCTGCGGAACCCGTGAACAGTGGCGCGTTCTGCCAGGCCGACGGAACGGAGCATCTTCGTCAACGTCATGTCGGACATCGGCTTCCCTGGCTTCAGCGGCGACGGGAACACCAGGCCGGTGTCTTCACGCAGGACAGATGCTTCGCCAAGCAGGTCGAGTGCCTCTCCGCTGAGGGGTACGCGTTGCTCAACACCTGCCTTCATCCGCTCAGACGGAATCCGCCATTCTTGGCCCTGCAGGTCGATCTCGTTCCAGGTAGCGCCCCTGGCTTCACCGGAGCGCGCCGCCGTGAGAACCAGGAATCGGAAGCACAACTTGGCGGATATCGAGGCTTGGGAGGCTTCAACCGTCTCAAGTGCCGACCCGACTTCCGGGTAGGGCAGCGCCCTGAAGTGTGCCTTCACCTTCGGCATAGGGGGCAAGGCGCCGTCGATGGCTTCGCCCGCCGGATTGGACTCCACGAAGCCATGCGCCATTGCCCATCGGAAGATGCTTCTCATCCGTTGGCGCACACGCCGGGCAGTTTCCGGACGAGTTGTCCATATCGGAGTGAGGACCTGCAGCACATCCCCGCGGTCTATCCGGTCCAGGGGCGTGTTGTTCAACTTAGGCATAGCGTGACGTTCCAAAGTCTGAATCCAGCCTGCTGCGTGCCTGGGATTGCGCCATCGGGGTTTGTTGGCCTCATGGACAGCATAGGCGGCTTCCCTGAAGGTCGGCATTGCAGGCGCGTGCTTTTCGGCCACAGGATCGCGACCCTCGGCGATGGCGGCGCGGTTATCCGCCGCCTTCTCGCGAGCAAGAGCCAAGCTTACCGACGGATATCCACCCAGGCCGATATCCCGTCGGCGTCCGTCGACGGTAATGCGCAGGACCCAAGACTTTCGTCCCGCTTTGCTGATGTACAGGTGCAGGCCTCCGCCATCGGAGTAACGTCCCGGTGCGTTCAGTGCCCTAACCCGCGTCGCCGATAATGTCACAGATGTCCCTCTCCATCCCGAACTGTTCCCACATATATTACCACACTTGATGTCGGAAATTGGAGGAATTGAGCGGCGCACCTAGGTAATCCATGAGGATCACTCAGCCATGAATTAAGAGTATTGTTGGCCAATAACGGCCAAGGATGGAAAGGGTGGTGGTGGAGATGGGGGGATTCGAACCCCCGGCCTCCGCATTGCGAACGCGGCGCTCTCCCAGCTGAGCTACATCCCCAATCAGGGGTCGAATATATCAGGGCTTTGATAGGGGGTCAATTGCAGGGGAGCGCCCTCGTATAGTAATTCATAAGTCCCTTCGTGGGGCCTAAGGGAACGGGGGGAGAAGGGCTCCCTAATCGGCAGCCGGGCGGAAGTAAGGGAGGGTGACGCCTGCCTCGACCTCTTCGAAGACCACCTCCACCCGCATCCCGATTCGCACGTCCTCTGCGGGGCAATCGATGATGTGGCTTATCATCCTGACGCCCTCGTCGAGGTCGACCATTATCACCGTCCACGGGACCCGGCCTCTCAGAGACGGGTGAATCGCCTGATGGGTCACCGTGTAGCTATACACCGTCCCCAGCCCCGACACTTTCTTCCAACCCAACTCCTTACTCCGGCATCCGGGGCACATGGGCCTGGGGGGATGGCGCAGGGCGTCGCACCTTGGGCAGTGCTGGATTACAAGCTCTCCCCGGTTGCAGGCCTCCCAAAAGGCCTGGTTATCGATGGACGGGACAGGTATGGGTAAGGGCGTTTCTTCAGGCATGACCGGTTATCTTCGCAGGATCATCGCGCCAACACCCTCGCCGGTATCTACCAGCACGAACTCGGCATCCGGGACCTGGGCCGTCGAGCAGCCGCGAAGCTGTCTCACACCTTCGATAATATGGTTCACCGTGTGGACGTAGGCTTCCGATAGATGGCCGCCAGCGGTGTTGATTGGCAACTCGCCACCAATTTCTATCCTGCCGCCTTCGACAAATGCACCGCCTTCACCCTTGGCGCAGAAGCCATAATCTTCCAGCGCGAAGAGGACCAAGGCACTGAAGTGGTCGTAGATTTGGGCGGCGTCTATGTCCTGGGGAGTTATGCCCGCCATGTCAAAGAGTCTCGGCCCCGAGACAGCAGCGACGGTCTGGGAAATCGGCCCGTTCTCCAGGATCGGTGGGACAAGGCTTTGGGCAACGGCGGAAACGTATACGGGCCTTTGACGCATGTCCTGGGCCCGCTCGGCGGAGGAAATGACTATCGCAGCGCCTCCGTCGGTCTCCAGGCAACAATCGAACAGGTGGAACGGGTCGTAGATCATTCGGGAGTTCTGGTGGTCCTCAATGGTCATGGGTCGGCCGTACATGATGGCCCGAGGATTCATGTTGGCGTGCTTCCGGCATGCAACGGATATTGCCCCGAACTGCGCACTCGTCGTGCCGTACTCGTACATGTGGCGCCGGGCATACATTGCCAGCTGTTGGCCCGGTACCAGGAGGCCGAAAGGCTCCATGAACGCCGCCTGCCCCTGCCCCCGACGCCCGGTTATCGCCCCAGACCCATACCGCTTCCCAGACCTCCCGTTCATCGCACGATAGAGCAGTACGTTGTTGGCCATCCCGGTGGCCACCGCCATGCAGGCGTGGGCCACGAGCCCTCCGGCGGCGGTTCCCGTATAGGCGAGTTCATCGAAGAAGGTGAGCTCTGGTATGCCGAGGGAGGCGATGACCTCTTCCTCAGTGGTGGGGTCGACGACGAACCGGACCATGCCGTCGATGTCTTCGGGTTTAAGGCCCGCGTCGTCTATGGCTTTCATGGAGGCGTCGATGACCAGGGACAGCTCGCTGCGCCCCGAGTCCTTCGAGTATTCAGTCTCGCCTATGCCGACGATGGCGCATTTGTCTTTGAGTGTGTTCATCCGTTTTGGTGTTGTTTGCGAATAAGGCGGAGGCTTAGAGGACGCCCCGGCCGTGCAGTTCTTCGATTTTCTCGGCGGTCATGCCGGGCAGCCTACTCAGGATTTCACAGGTGTGCTCACCGGCGGCCGGGACCTTGCCTAAAGCGCCCTTGGTCTTAGAGAACTTAATGCTCAGGCCCGGCGCCATGATCGTACCCTTACCACTCTCCGTTGGGACCTCTACCATCATTTGACGTTCGGACAGGTGGGGGTCTCGGGACATCTGGGCTGGAGTCTGCACGGGCCCGACGGGCACTTCGTTGGCGACGAGTTTCTCGGTTATATCGGCCACGTTGTTCGAGGCGACCCATTCCGTGAGGAGTGCCAGGCGCTTGGCCTTCGAGCCTTCGTCGGCCTCGAAGCCGAGGATGCTGGGGTCTTCAGCAAGCTCGTGGCGGTCCATAGCGATAAAGACCCGCGTCCAGAGGGTCCGGGAGGTAGCAGGGATGGTCACGTAGCCATCCTTGGCCTTATAGACGGAGGCGTAGTAATCCTCGGGCCCTGCGCCTGTGCCCATGTGGTGAGAGATGGGAATTTCCATAAGGGTCACGCCCGTGTCCAGCAGGCTTACGTCGATGACCTGACCCTCGCCGGTAGCGTTGCGATAAATGATAGCCCCCAGGGTGCCAATACAGGCGTGGAGGGATGTTATACGGTCGATGATCGGGGAGCCGGTGAGGACCGGGTGGCCTTCGTGAATGCCGGTAATCTCCATGAGGCCCGACATGGCCTGTCCAATGGGGTCGAAGGCGGGCCGGTCCCTATAGGGGCCATACTGCCCGAACCCCGACACTGATGTCAGGATGATATCGGGCTTGATCTTCTTGAGTTCCTCGTAAGAGAAGCCCATCTTGGCGATGACGCCGGGCCGGAAGTTTTCGAGAACGACGTCCGCGGTCTTTACGAGCTTCCGGAAGATCTCCTTACCCTCCTCGGTGCGCATGTTGAGGGTGATGCTCTTCTTGCCCCGGTTGTAGACGGTGAAGTAGACGCTGGTGCCGTTAACCAGGGGAGCGTGTGCTCGGGTCTCCTCGCCGCCGGGCTTTTCGACTTTGATTACCTCGGCGCCCATGTCGGACATAACCATGCCGGCCCGGGGCCCGGCTTGATACCGGGCAAGTTCCAGCACTTTTATTCCGTCCAGACAGCCGCTCAACGGTCGGGCCTCCTGTGGTGAAATCTCACGAGACTAGGGTGCATCTTATCATATGGGGGCGGCTGGTCATTTGGCCGATACAAAGTGCACTATCACTTACGAAAGGGATGCCAAGAAGTCCAGAATTATCTTGTTGGTGGCCAGGGGTTGCTCTATGGAGGGGTCGTGGCCGGCGTTTTTTATCCAGTGCACCTGGGAGCCCGATATCCCATCGTGCAGGGCCTGGGAGCCATCAACGTAAAGGTCTTCCTCGCCGCAGATCACGCAGGTCGGAACCTTTACATCGCCGAGACGGGGCGCCTGGTTGAAGGCGTTGCACGCCTCCAGGTCCCCGATCCCGACTGCAATGGGCGTCGATTTGTTGTTCCACTCATTGAGCTCGACAATGGCCCTGGGCGTGTTCTTGGAGAAGTTGCGGCCTGCGCTTTCCTTGATGGCGCGCTCGGGGTCTTTGCGGTAGACGTCAATGTAGTCAGAATCGATGTTCCACTGGGGCGCCGAGCCGACGGGAATATAGGCCTCGACACCCGGGTAGGTGAGGGTAAAGTCCAACGCTATGGAGCCGCCCATCGAGTGGCCGGCTATCACGAAGCTATCCAGCCCCAGGGCGTCGACTAGGGCCTTAACGAAGTCACGGTACTCCGAGACGTTCGTCGAACCCGATCCCTCCGACTCCCCATGGCCGGGCAGGTCCATGGCTATGGGCGTGTGCCGGCGGGCAAGGGCCTGTAACTGCGGCGCCCAAATCCGGTGATTGCTCCGCGCCCCGTGCACCAATAGCACCGTCTTCCCCCGGCGGTCACCACCGGCCACATCATGAGGAGATGTGTAGAAGGCCCGTTTTCCATTTACCTGTATGTGTGTCATCACTTCCCCCAGGGCAGTTGGCTAATCTTCTATCGGTGGTCAGGACAGGATGGCAAGATAGGCCCCAATAGCCTCGTTCAGCAGGGCGGGTTGCTCGATCATTACTGCATGACCCGCGGCAGGTATTATCTCGAAGGTCGTGTCCATGGTGCTGGCGTGGATCTGTCGCGAACCTTCTATCCACGTTTCCTCGTCGCCGCACGCTACGATGGCCGGAGTCCGGATCTCGCCAATTCGGCCTTCTAGATCGTACTTGTTGCAGTTCAGATAGTCCGCTATACAGGCCTCGGCGCTCTGGCCTGCAAGCTGCTTTGCATAATCGTCCACTATCCGCCTGGGCGTCTTTTTCGAAACAAGGAGTCCGATGTTTGCGCTGTGAGCACTATCGGGGTCGGTCTTCCAGAGCTCCAGGTCCCTTGCAGGCATCTCCCATTCGACCCCCGCCCCTACAAGTATCAAACCTTCGACATCTTTAGGATGATGGATGGCGTAGTCCAAGGCCATCGAACCGCCCATCGAGTGGCCGGCAAAGACGAAGGGTGCAAGGGCCATCACTTCCACAATAGCCTTTATGAACTCTCGGAAGCGGGCCGGGTCGTCGATAGCCGGGCCCTGGGACTCGCCGTGGCCGGGCAGATCAATGGCCAAGGGAGTGTGATCCCTTTCGAGATAGGCATACTGGTGCATCCAGACCCGGTGATTATCAAAAGCGCCGTGAACCATCAGAACGTTGTGTCCCTGCCGGACGCGGGCCTCGGCCTGCGCCGGAAACTGATAGTGGATATTTCTGCTTTCGACCGTCGCAAAACCCATAATTGTGCCTCGGCGCGGATGTGTTTCGGACAGGCTGATTTTAGCAGACGGACGGGGTACATCTAAACCCCGTCCACAATCGGCAATGCTATAATCGCCCACAATCCGGAAACCCCACCCTCACATCGTGACCGACCTTGCTGGAACAGCAAACCCATAGCGCAGACTTCCTCCTTCCACCCAAAGCCATGGACGGCGTAAAAGTCCTGGACCTGGGCCACGGAATTCCCCCCGCTCACAGCGGCAGACTTATGGCCTGCTTTGGGGCAGAGGTGATCAAAGTGGAGCCCTTAGATGGTGATCCGCTGCGGAGGTCGGGGCCGTTCCCCAGTGACCTGCCGCACCCGGAAACCAGCGGGCTATTCCAGTACCTAAACGTAAACAAGAAGGGCATTACCCTCAACCTCAACTCGAGTTACGGGCGCAAGCTCCTCATGACCCTCCTGTCATGGGCTGACATAGTTGTGGAGGGGTTGGGGGCGGGGGTCATGGACAGTCTCGGACTCACATATAAGGCGATGGAGACCGTCAATCCGGCGCTCGTCGTAGTGTCCATTACGCCCTTCGGGCAGAGCGGCCCGTACAAGGACTACAAGAGCTACGAGATTCAGCCGTACGCCTTCGGTGGACCGATGTATTTCACCGGTCAACCGGAAAGAGAGCCAGTCAACTCCGCCAACAACGTGTCTGACCTACACACAGGGCTGGCAGCCGCTGCGGCGGGTATGGTCGCGTTTCACAGGGCTGAATCCTCGGGAGTGGGGGACTATATCGACATGGCGGCCTCGGAGGTGCAGCTGGGTAACATAGACCGCCGGGCTGCGAAGCTGCTGGCGTACTCGTATACAGGTGCTGTCGGGGATCGGAACCTGGACCATATGGGCATTGGGTCGGGGCCCTTTCCGTGCAAGGATGGTTACGTAAACCTGCTTGGTGGGGAGTTTGGTTTTGACCGGGTGTGCTCTCTCATAGAGCGGGAAGACTTGATGGATGACCCTAGATTCAACACGCCCGAAGGTAGGCGAGACCCGGCGAATATCGAAGAGATTACGGGCATTGTCA
Organism: Dehalococcoidia bacterium; assembly: GCA_965222055.1. Taxonomy (GTDB): domain Bacteria; phylum Chloroflexota; class Dehalococcoidia; order Plut-88900; family Plut-88900; genus Plut-88900. The sequence continues at coordinate 296,323 of CBDCTF010000007.1, read as the reverse complement.
TGTCCTGGCTCTATTCCAGGTCCAAGCTAGAAGCATGGGACATGGCACAGGGCAAGCGGGTCCTTTCCGGGGTGGTGAACACTACGGAAGACCTGTTGGGGGACGGCCATTTCTGGGAACGAGGCATGTGGGCTCGAACGCAACATCCCATCATCGGAGAGATAACAATGCCTGGAAGGCCGTTCAAGCTGTACCGCACGCCGTGGCGTCTCCATTCTCCGGCGCCAAGCCTCGGGCAACACAACCTCTATGTCTACTGCGGGATCTTAGGCTACAGCCGGGAAGAGCTTGGCAAGCTCCGGCAGTGGGGCGTTGTATAGAGGCCGGAGAAGGATACATTGGCGAAGTTACCCCTTGAGGGGATAAGGGTCCTGGAAATCACCGTGGTGTGGGCCGGTCCTCACTCCAGCCAGATATTGGCCGATTGGGGCGCGGACGTCATCCGCGTAGAGTCGACACAGTTCCTCGGCACGACGACCCGGACGGGCCTGATGAGACCCGAAAGAAACTATTTCAAGGTGATGATAGATATGGGGTACGGGTACGCGGGCAGGTACCCGGAGAGTCGGGCGTGGGACAGGGGCGCCCTGTTCAACACTCACGCCCGGAATAAGAGGAGCATGACGGTCGACGTGACGCGTCCTGAGGGGCTGGAAATCTTCAAAGATCTGATATCCAAGTCGGACGTGTTCATCGAAAATAATATGCCGGACACTATGAAGAAGCTGGGGTTGGTCTACTCAGAGCTAAAGAAGCACAATCCCGGCCTGATAATGGTGAGGATGCCGGCCTTTGGACTGGAAGGCAAATACCACAGATACCGGTCCTGGGGTCAACACGTCGAAGGGGTAGCCGGCCATAGCTGGCTGAAGGGTTACCGGGACACGGACATCTCCCAACGCCCCGAGTCCAACCAGAGTGATTCCGGGGCAGCTTACAGCGCCGTTCTAGCCGTATTGATGGCTATTAGGCATCGCAACCTAACGGGTGAAGGACAACTCATCGAAATACCGCTCTGCGAGAACTTCATCCCCAGCCTGGCCGCTCCGATAATAGACTACACGATGAACGGCAGGGTACGGTCGTCGTTGGGCAACGGGCATACGTCGATGGCGCCCCACGGTGTATACCGGTGCAAGGGCCCGGACTCATGGGTTGCGATTTCCATCGGGAGCGACGCCGAGTGGGAAGGGCTGTGCCAAGCGCTGGGCAATCCGGAGTGGACTCAGAAGAAGCGATTCCGCACCGTCCTAGGCCGGTGGAACAGCCAGGAAGACTTGGACCAACACCTAAGCCAGTGGACTCAAACCCTCACCCAGTACGAAGTGACTGCTCGGCTCCAGGAGGCCGGGGTGGCAGCAGCACCCGTCCTCGACGAAAAGGGCGCCCATACCGATCCCCACGTGAAGGCTCGCGGGTTCTTCCAGACCGTCGATGATCCCGATCTCGGGACTCACGATCATGTCGGGTTCATGTGGAAGATGGCAAAGACACCCAATGCGATTCGGAAGCCGCCTGCTCACCTGGGTTACGGGAACGAATACGTCTACAAGGAGCTGCTGGGATACGATGACGAGCGATACGAACGGCTGGAAGAAGAGGGCCACATAGGCACGGAGCCAGCGCCCCACATCCCGTGACACTTCCAACCCGAGGCGGAGAACAGCCCAAGCTGTAACTTGTGGAAACCTTGGTCGAAATAGTTTAAGGTTGTAGCGCTTTGGGAGCACTGACTGACAAGTACTGCATTGTAGGGGTTGGAGAGACTCCCCATAGGCGTCCCTCCAACCGAACTACGCTTTCTATGGCCTGCGAAGCCGTGCGCAATGCTCTGGCCGACGCGGGTCTCGACCATTCGGAGATCAGTGGGGTGACCTCCTACCAGGCCTTCGACTCCAGCCCTTCCAAGGACGTCGGCTCAGCACTGGGCATGCGCCTGGACTACTCCCTGGACATCCTGGGCGGAGGCTCCAGCACAGAGGCCCTCGTGGCCCACGCAATAGGACTCATTGAGGCGGGATATTGCCGCAACATGGTTATCTTCCGCTCCATGAACGGCCGCTCGGGGCGGAGGCCGGGTGGACAGGACCCCGGAGGTTCGGCCTCAGTGCCAGCCATCAGGGGGATCGGTGAGTTCGACAAGGCGTGGGGATTCACAACCCCTGCACAGCATCACTCCTTGACCTGTATGAGATACATGCACGACTATGGCCTGACTTCACGGCATCTCGGCGAAGTGGCCGTGGCTCATCGCAAACATGCCAACCTCAATCCCAAGGCCGTCTTCTATGACAAGCCCCTGACCATGGACGACTATTTGAAGGGCCGCTGGATATCCAAACCCTTCCGCCTGTTCGACTGCTGCCTGGAGACCGACGTAGCCGCGGCAATCATCGTCGCACCGAGAGAGTGGGCCTACAATCTGAGGCAGCCCCCGGTCTTTATCATGGGCGGCACTGCCAGGGTCCAGGCCCCGGGGGCGTCGTTTCCCTGGGGAATGCCCAAGATTCACCACATAGGCGGCAACTATGGTCGTAAGCGACTCTTCGGCATGTCGGGAGTTACACACGACGATATCGACTTTGTATCCGCCTATGACGCCTTCACCTTCACCTCTCTCATCCTGTTGGAGGCTTTCGGATTCGCACCCGAGGGGGAGATCGGACCATTTGTCGAGGGTGGAACGTTGCAGATCGACAACAAGCTCCCCTCCAATCTCTCCGGCGGTCACTTGTCGGAGGGCTACACCCACGGCATAGCTATGGTCATAGAAAACGTACGCCAACTAAGGGGTCGGGCCGATGACCTCTGTCCAGGGTGGAGGGAAGGAAAGCATACTTATGACCGGACCAAGGGATGCCGACAATTGAAGAAAGCGGACATCGCCGCCTGTTTGGCCTGGTCTTTCGAGGCACAGAGCAGCGCAATGATTCTCAGGAGGTAGTGGCAGAGTGGGAGCACTAACAGACAAATATTGCATCGTCGGCGTGGGAGAGACTCCCCACATGCGCCCTTCCAACCGGACCACCCTGTCCATGGCCTGCGAGGCGGTGCGGAACGCCATGGCCGACTCCGGCCTTGATTCCTCGGATATCAGCGGGATGACATCCTACCAATATGGCGACTCCTGCGACTCAGGTCAGGTCGCCTCATCTCTCGGCATCCGACTCGATTACGCTGTCGACATCATCGGGGGTGGGAATAGTACCGAGACCCTTGTTGCCCACGCCATCGGCCTAATTGAAGCGGGATATTGCCGAAATATGGTCATCTTCCGCTCTATGAACGGCCGCTCGGGTCTCCGGTTCGGGGGTCAGGACCCGGACGGTCCGGCACCCGTGACCTCAGTATCCAGTATCGGGGACATGTGGGACGCGTGGGGGTTCACGACCCCAGCACAGCACCACGGCCTCACCTGTATGAGATACATGCGCGACTATGGGCTCACTTCCCGGCACCTTGGCGAAGTTGCAGTCGCCCACCGCAGGCATGCCAACCTAAACCCCAAATCCATCTTCTATGACCGGCCCCTGACTATGGACGACTATATGAAAGGCCGCTGGGTAGCCAAGCCCTTCCGCCTATTCGACTGCTGCCTGGAGACCGACGTAGCCGCGGCCATAATCGTCGCGCCCAGGGAGTGGGCCTATAACCTGAAGCAACCCCCGGTATTCATCATGGGCGGCACTGCCCGCACTCAGACGCCGGACGCGTCCTACAGGTGGAACAGGGAAAAGATCCACTACGTGGGCGCCAACTACGGGCGAAAGCGGCTATTTGGCATGTCGGGAGTCACCCACGACGATATCGACTTTGTATCCGCTTACGACGCCTTCACGTTTACATCCCTTATCCTGCTGGAAGGCTACGGCTTCGCGCCCGAGGGCGAGATCGGACCCTTCGTAGAGGGGGGCACCCTTCAGATTGACGGTAAGCTGCCGTCCAATCTCTCGGGAGGGCACCTGTCCGAAGGCTACACGCACGGCATAGCCATGGTCATCGAAAACGTCCGTCAGCTAAGACATCGGACCGACGACTCGTGCCCCGGTTGGCGGGAGGGAAAGCACACCTATGACCGAAGCAAGGGTTGCCGCCAGCTGAAGAAAGCGGAGATTGCCGCCTGTCTCGCCTGGGGCACGGAGACCGAGAGCAGCGCCATGATCATTAGGAGGTAGGCTTCCATGCCCGGACCCATCGACTATTCCCTCATCAACGTCAAGCCCGACCCCGACACCAAAGAGTGGTGGGACGGCACTAAGGAAAACCGACTCCTGGTCCGCCTCTGTAACGATTGCGGCCACAAGTTCTTTCCTCCCTTTCCCGCCTGTCCCGGTTGCACGTCCATGGACCTGGGGTGGCATCAAGCGGAGGGTAAAGGCGTAATCTACAGCTACAACGTTGTGGTACAGCCCATCCTCGCGCCCTTCGTCAACGCAGTGCCCTACATAACCGCCGTCATAGACCTGCCCGACTGCGGCAATCCCGACGGTTCTCTCACCAGGATCGTAGGCGTTCTGATGGACGACGAAGAGGCCGTAGCTATCGGCAATCCCGTGGAGGTCGTGTTCGAGCGTTCGGAAGACGCCGAATACGTTATGCCCCGGTGGCGAGTCACGGGGGTAGGTGAGAACGCCTGGAAATTCACCGGCGAGGGCGGCGGGCCCGTCAACGGGTAGTTCGCCCCCTTCCCAAAGTCACCGTGTGCTAAACTCCCCTTATGGGAGTATTTAGCTGTCCTTTACGAATTTCCTCTCTCGACAACAGACGTTCGCGGGAGATTGAGGCTACTGTAGATACCGCGGCCACCTACACCATGCTGCCTATCGACGTGCTGAATGAGCTGGGCATATCCCCAACCAGGAAGGGGATATTCGAAATGGCCGACGGCCACCGCGAAGAGCTAGACATTGGTGAATTGCAGATCACGATCAATGGGGCGTCTGCAGTATCTCCCGTTATATTCGGAACGGAGGAGGTAGCGCCCTTGCTCGGGGCTGTGACACTGGAAATACTGCTCCTTGCGGTAGACCCAGTTGGACAGAGATTGGTGCCAACCCACGCCCTCTTGTACTGAATCCTTAGGCGCCTCTCATCGCTCATTCCACCGTCCTGATACACCATCCATTTCCCTTCGTTCCGTGTGCAGCCTTGGTGCACTATAATTTCCTTGCGGCCCACGGTATGAATCCAGGTTTAGGCATTGGCAACAGTCAAAGAGATTAGACTCACCGAACTCGCTCACTGCGCGGGCTGAGCTTCCAAATTCAGCCCCGAGGACCTGGTCCAGGTCCTGAAGAGCCTCCCCAAAATAGACGACCCGAACCTTCTCGTGGGATCGGGCACGTCGGATGATTCTGCTGTCTACAGGCTTAGCGATTCCATAGCTTTGGTCCAGAGTGTCGACTTCTTCCCCCCCATCGTTGACGACCCCTACTGGTTCGGGGCAATAGCTGCAGCCAACTCACTGAGCGACATCTACGCCATGGGCGCCACGCCCCTTATGGGGCTCAATATAGTCTGCTTCCCCATCGACTTACCCAAGGAGATCCTAGCCCGCATTCTCAAGGGCGGCGCAGACAAGATGACCGAGGCCGGGGCAATAATAGCCGGCGGTCACACTATCGACGACGCAGAGCCGAAATATGGCATCTCCGTCACGGGGCTCGTCAGGCCCGGAGACCAGGTCACCAATACCGGCGCCCGACCGGGAGACCGGTTGGCACTGACCAAGCCCATTGGCACCGGAATCATTACGACCGCCCTGAAAGCCGGAAAGTCCGACGCGGAAACGGAGCGCGGCGTGGTCGCGTTGATGGCCGAGCTAAACAAAGGCGCATCGGAGGCGATGGTTGGAGTCGGGGTGAACGCATGCACGGACATCACGGGTTTCGGCCTTCTGGGGCACTTACGTGAGATGGTGGAGGGGAGCGGGGTCGGGGCCCGGATTGCACTGAACGATGTGCCGCTTATTCCCGGGGCGCGGGCCCTCGCCGAGCAGGGGATAGCCCCCGGCGGCACGCGCCGGAACCTTGATTCATTGAGGGATATTGTCATCTGGGACGCGGAAGTAGCCGAGCCGATCAAGATACTATTGGCTGATGCGCAGACCTCCGGGGGACTGCTGATTTCCGTGTCGGAAGAAAAGACTGGCAGGTTGATGACCGCATTGGCCGAGCATGGTGTAGTCGGGGCCAGGGTGATAGGAGAGATTGTCAACGCACCCAAGGGCGCAATAGCGGTTACTCGCTAGCAAAAGAAAGCAGTCAGGAACCTCTTGTTTAAACTCACCAGGCAGCACGCCGACGAGATGATCGCCCACGCTAAGGCGGACGCCCCCAACGAATGCTGCGGAATCCTGGCGGGAGTGGACGGCGAGGTCAATCGGGTCTACCAAGTTCGAAACGCTGAGCCCAGCCCGGTCAAATACGTCATGGACCCAGAAGACCAGTTCCGAGTTTTCGAGGAGGTGGATTCCGAGGGATGGGAGGTCGAGGGCTTCTACCACTCCCATACGTTCAGTGAGGCGTACCCCTCTCCTACCGACGTAAGACTCGCGACCTACGAGGACGAGGCTACCGGCGAGAAACAGACCATTTGGCCGGGGGTCCTCTATTTCCTAGTTTCCCTCAGAGAGCCGGATAATCCAGAGATCCGTGCCTTCCACATAATTGAAGGAGAGATCACGGAAGAGGAAGTGGCAATAGAGGGATAGTGCCCCATGCCCTGGGAGAATAACCACCGGCGAAGCTATTAGGTGCTGTCGCCGATCAGTCGTGGGTCAGTTGGGGATGGATTCACGCCTCGGCGCATCTTCGACCGGCTCGGGGGCCGGAATTACGGAGGGAGAGAGGGGCATTCCGATACGGTGGGCGGAGTCGGGGGTCTAGTCCTGGTTCTTGATCAGCCAGTATTCCAGACTGTCCGCCATGGCCAACCAGCTTGCCTCAATGACGTTGGTAGAGCTTCCCACCGTCCGCCACTGACGCGTCCCGTCCGTTGATTCGATGAGCACTCGGATGCTGCTCGAACTTCCTGAGGTTTCATCTACGATCCGCACCTTGTAGTCCGATAGCTCGACTACCGAGACCCGCGGGTAGAACTGCTGCAACGCCTTCCTGAGAGCGAGGTCAAGCGCGTTCACCGGGCCGTTGCCCTCGGCAGCGGTGTGGATGGTCTCCTCTCCTACCTTCACCTTGACCATTGCTTCGGCCAGCAGGTGGGGCTCGGCGTCCTGGGTCATACTCGGGGAGCGTCGGCTGTTTTCGACGAGCACCATGAAGTCGACAAGCTCAAAGGGCGGTTTGTAGCTACTGTGGGCTCGTCTTACCAAAAGCTCGAAGGAGGCTTCTGCTCCCTCGTACTGAAAACCCTTGCTCTCCAGGTCTTTGATTCGGCCCAGCACTTCTCGGGTGCCCTCCGGCCCGAGATCAACGTCGATACCAAGCTCCTTCACCTTATAGGCTATGTTGCCTCTTCCGGAAAGTTCCGAAACTACGACCCGTTTGTTGTTGCCTACCAACTCCGGCGGCACGTGCTGATAGCTCTCCTCCAGCTTGTTGACGGCGGCAACGTGCATTCCGCCCTTGTGGCTGAAAGCGCTCATCCCAACGTAGGGCTGATGGTGGTCGGGGGGGAGGTTTACCAGTTCGCTGGCATAGCGGGAGACTTCCGTCAGGCGGGACAACTGCTCATCTGATATGCAGTCGATTCCCATCTTGATCTTCAAGTTGCCGATGATGGAGACGAGGTTGGCGTTTCCGCACCGCTCCCCATAGCCGTTAATGGTGCCCTGCACTTGGACTACGCCTTCGTTTACCGCGGCGATGCTGTTGGCGACGGCCATGTCGGCATCGTTGTGGGCGTGGATGCCGAGCTTTGCGTCGGTGGCCTCCCGAACCTTACGGATTATGTCCCCTATCTCAGATGGAAGCCGGCCCCCGTTGGTATCGCAGAGAACGGCGCACTCGGCGCCAGCTTCGTGGGCGGCCTTTATAGTCTCTATGGCATAGTCAGGGTCTTCACTGAAGCCGTCGAAGAAGTGCTCTGCATCGAAGATGACGCGCCGTCCCTTGTCACGAAGGTAGCGGATGGAGTCGGCGATCATGTCCAGGTTCTCTTCAGGAGTGGTCTCCAGGATGGAGCGGACGTGAAGGGCGGAACTCTTGCCGACCAGGGTGATCACCTCGGTCTCGGCTTGGAGCAGAGCTTCAATCTGAGGGTCCTTGTCCACGCTAACGTTGGCCCGGCGTGTTGCCCCGAAAGCGACGATAGTGGAATGTTGAAGTTCCAGGTCCCGGGCTCTTTCGAAGAATTCGGCGTCCTTAGGGTTAGACCCGGGCCAACCGCCCTCAATGAAATCCACGCCCAGCTTATCCAGCATGCGCGTAATCTTGAGCTTGTCCTCCACCGACAGGGAGATGCCCTCCATCTGGGTGCCGTCCCGTAGGGTCGTGTCGTAGAGCGTGAGTTGCTTTGCCGTGGTAGCCATTTAGACTTCGTTCCTAACCTGCCACCTTCTCAGCGATGAGAGCTCCCATTTCAACAGTGCCCGTGGTCTCGGTCCCATCTTCGGCGATGTCAGGTGTACGGTATCCCTCTTCCAACACTCGCTCGACCGCGTCCTCAATCGATTGGGCCTCTTCATCAAGACCCAAGGAGTACCTAAGCATCATCGCTACGCTGAGAACCATTCCGCAAGGATTGGCCTTGTTCTGTCCAACGATGTCGGGGGCCGACCCGTGGCACGGCTCGTAGACACCCACCGTTGCCTTCTCCGATTCCTCCATGTTCAAGCTTGCCGAAGGGAGCATTCCCATGGACCCGGAGAGGACAGCAGTCTCGTCCGTGAGTATGTCTCCAAAGGTGTTTTCGGTGACTATGACATCGAAGCGGGAGGGCTCGCGGATCAAGTGCATCGCACAGGTGTCCACCAACAGGTGGTCGAGTTCTACATCCGGGTAGGAGGGGGCCATTTCCAGCACGATTTGACGCCAGAGTCGGGAGGACTCCAGCACGTTGGCCTTGTCTACGGAGGTGAGCTTCTTACGCCGCCGCCCCCGAGCCATCTCGAAGCCGACGCGGACTATGCGCTGGATCTCGTGTTCGGAGTAGGACATCGAGTCCACGGCCCTTCGGCCCCTGCTGGTAGTCCATTGTCTTTTCGGTTTGCCGAAATAGAGGCCGCCCGTAAGCTCCCTGATCACAACCATGTCCACACCGTCCAGGCGTTCGGGTTTCAAGGGGGTCGAGTCCCGGAGCTGGGGGTAGACCTTCACAGGACGGATGTTGGCGAACAGGTTGAGTTTCTTGCGCAGGGCCAAGAGGCCCTGCTCGGGGCGGACGGCGGCCTTGGGGTCATCCCACTTCGGACCTCCGACGGCTCCGAACAGGACTGCGTCGCTCCTCTTACAGATCCTCAATGTTTCGTCGGGCAGGGCCGTGCCACATTCGTCTATGGCGCGGCCACCAACAATGCCGTATTCCAAGCTGAACTCGTGTCCGAACCGGGATTCGACGGCACGGAGGACGCGGACACCCTGCTCCATAACCTCGGGCCCGATCCCGTCCCCCGGTATTACTGCTATTTTTGCTTTAGCCATGCTTATCTCTTCAATAGGATCGAAGTATGGGCGCCGCGGGCGCAGGTCGTCTGACGATGACCGTGTCTCGGGGCCCAGTTCAGGGAAATGCGCTCAGGACTATAGCAGCCCTAGCCTACCGCCACCGTTTCCTTAGCCTCCTCCCGAGAGGCGATCATCCGGTTGAGAGCGTTCATGTAGGCCTTGGCGCTGGCCACGATGATATCCGTGTGGGCGCCCCTGCCAATGAAGGACTGGTCCTCGCTTTCGATCCTGATGGTGACCTCGCCCAGTGCGTCGATGCCTTCGGTAACGGACTTGATGCTGAACTCGGTGAGCTCGTTGGGCACGTCTATTATGCGGTTAATCGCCTTGTAGACTGCGTCCACGGGGCCCGTGCCAACGGCCGCATCGGTGGAGGTGTGTCCCTCGGGACCCCTGAGCATCACGGTGGCGGTGGGTACTTCGTGGTCACCACAAGCGACCTGGACGTGCTCCAAGTGGTAGGTCTCGTTGATGGTACGGCGTTCTTCGCCCATCAGGGCCTGGAGGTCGCGGTCGGTGACCTCCTTCTTTTTATCGGCGACGTCTTTGAACGCCTTGAAGGTCTTGCGGAGCTCCTCGTCGGTCAGGGTGTAGCCGAGATGTTCCAGCCGGTTCTTCAGCGCATGCCTGCCGCTGAGCTTGCCCAAATAGAGGGTGGTCTGAGGCACTCCCACAGATGTGGGAGTCATGATTTCGTAAGTGATGGGGTTCTTCAGGATGCCGTCCTGGTGTATGCCGGACTCATGCCTGAATGCGTTGGCCCCAACCACCGCCTTGTTGGGTTGCACGGGCATTCCGGTGAGGTCACTCACCAACCTGCTAGTCCGATAGATCTGGGTAGAGTCGATACCGGTAGTGATGTCGTACAGGTCGTTCCGGGTACGGATGGCCATGACGATCTCTTCCAGGGAGGCGTTGCCGGCCCTTTCGCCGATGCCGTTGATGGTGCACTCCACCTGTCTCGCCCCGGCCCGAATTGCGGCGATGCTGTTGGCGACTCCCAGGCCCAAGTCATTGTGACAGTGGACGCTAACCATCGCCCTATGGATGTTGGGGACGTTGTTGAAGATGCCGGTGATCAGGTCGTAGAATTCTTCGGGGGTGGTATAGCCGACGGTATCGGGAATGTTGACGGTGGTAGCGCCGGCGTTGATGACCGATTCAAGAATCCTATAGAGGTATTCTCGATTCGTTCGGGTGGCATCCATGGGGGAGAACTCTACGTCGCTGAGGTAGCCTGCTGCCCGGCCCACCATCTCGGTGGCCAGCTCCAGAATCTCCTCGTGGTTCTTCTTGAGCTGGTACATGAGGTGTAAGTCGGAGCTGGAGAGAAATACGTGAACTCGGGGATTCTCTGCGTTGCGAACGGCCTCGTAGCAGGTGTCGATGGCCTTGGCATGGGCGTGGGCCAATCCTGCAACGATCTGGCCCTTCACCTCCCTGGCGACCCTGCTCACCGCCTCGAAGTCTCCCGGCGAGCTGTAGGGGAATCCCGCCTCTATAACATCCACACCCAGCTTATTCAGCTGGTGGGCTATCTCTACCTTTTCATCTACGTTCAGGGTAGCGCCGGGCGCCTGCTCTCCGTCCCTGAGCGTGGTATCGAATATCATTACTTTTTCCATCTCGAACCTCCCAATGTACCGGACTGGTAGACAACGAACCCCCTAGCGCCGACCTAAGGTCGGCTTGTTAAGGAAGGACATCATCTCCCGCAACTCTCGGCCTACCACCTCAACCTTGTGGGTCTTGTCCTTCTTACGCATAGCATCGAAGTTCGTGCGTCCTTCCCGGTTTTCGGCAATCCACTCCCTGGCGAAAGTGCCGTCCTGTATCTCGGTCAGGACTTTCTTCATCGATGCCCGCACGTGATCGTCTATTATCCTTCCGCCGCGGGAGTAGTCCCCGTACTCGGCGGTGTCGCTTACCGAGTAGCGCATGTACTCCAAACCACCCTGATAGATCAGGTCGACGATGAGCTTGACCTCGTGGAGGCATTCGAAATAGGCGACTTCAGGCTGGTAGCCGGCATCGACGAGGATCTCGAAGGCGGACTTGATCAGTGAAGTGACGCCACCGCAGAGGACACTCTGTTCGCCGAAGAGGTCGGTCTCCGTCTCCTCTTTGAATGTGGTCTCAAGCACACCTGCCTTGGTGCAGCCCAAGCCCTTGCCGTATGCCAGCGCGACCTCCCTGGCCCTGCCGCTGGCATCCTGATGGATAGCGATAAGGGCGGGCACGCCGACTCCCTCCGAGTAGAGCTCCCGGAGTCGGTGGCCGGGGGCCTTGGGTGCGATCATGCTCACGTCCACGAAGGATGGCGGCACTACTTCCTTGTAGTGGATGTTGAACCCGTGTGCGAACATTAGGGTCTGCCCCGACTTCAGATTCTCAGCGATGTGATCAGCGAAGACGCCGCCCTGACGTTCGTCGGGGATAGTCATCATCATAATGTCGACCTCTTTGGCCATGTCGGCCACCTCGGCGACCCGGAGACCGGCCTGTTCGGCCTTCTCCCAACTCTTGCTACCCTTGTACAGCCCGACCATAACGTCACAGCCGCTGTCCTTCAGGTTCAGGGAGTGGGCGTGTCCCTGGCTGCCATAGCCGATCACGCCGATGCTCTTCCCATCGAGGGCTGAGATGTCGGCGTCGGCGTCGTAGTAAACCTTTGCATTGATTGCCATGTCGTTATACTCCTCCTATATCCTCGTACACGACGGCCTCTTCGACGCCGTCCCCCCGCCGCCCAGCCGCCCCACGAACCATTGCGACCTCGCCGGTCCGCATCATCTCCAGCACCCCGAAGGGCAAGAGCATGGAGTGCAGGGCCTCTATTTTGTCGGCGTCTCCAGTTGCCTGGATGACCATAGTGTCGACGTCCACATCGATGATGTCTGCCCGAAAAATGCCAACAACGTTAATTATGTCGTTCCGGTCTCCGGCCAATGCCCTCAGCTTGATCAAGGCCAACTCCCGGCCCACGGTCTGCGACCCGGTGATGTCCTTGACCTCCATGACCCCGACCACCTTGCGGAGCTGACGGGCAGCCTGTACTCGGACTCCCTCTCCACCCTCTACCACGATGGTCATTCGGGACAGTTTAGGCGTCTCACTGTGGCCTACGGCAAGGCTGGCGATGTTGAAGCCGCGGCGGCGGAACAACCCCGACACCCTATTGAGGACTCCGGGCTTGTCTTCCACCAACGCCACTAATATATGTCTCGGTTGTGCCATATTGCGCGGTCTCTACCCCATGGCCTGGCTGACGTTCGGGTCTTCCACCATCTGGCTTACAGAACCGCCAGGGGGTATGAACGGGTACACGTTCTCCTCAACCGGGACCACGAAGTCGACGATAACCGGGCCATTATGGGCAGTGGCCTCCCGGATTGCGGGGACCACCTGGTCCTTCTCGGTCACTCTCAGTCCCATGCACCCGAAGGCGTCTGCAAGTTTGACGAAGTCCGGGGCATGGACCTCGGTGGCTACGTAACTCTTGTTGTAAAAGAGCTCCTGCCACTGCCGCACCATGCCGTGGAAACCGTTGTTCATTATCGCCAGCTTAACGGGTATCTTGTTCTGGACCATGGTCAGCACTTCCGACATTGTCATCTGAAAGCCGCCATCGCCGCAGATAGACCAGACTACTCTGTCAGGGTTGCCCACCTGGGCTCCCATAGCGGCCGGGACCTCGTATCCCATTGTCCCGGCGCCTCCGGAGGTGATGAACCTGCCCGGTTTTTCGGAGATGAAGTGCTGTGCGGCCCACATCTGATGCTGCCCCACACCTGTAACGATGATCGCTTCGCCCGCCGTCTCTCGGTTCAACTCGGACAGGATGTGTTGGGGCAGAAGGTCATTGGTATCCCTTATTGTTAAGGATGGGTGGGTCCGGCGCCACTCGTCGATCTGTCCGACCCACTCGGCGTGAATAGCGCGCTCCACCAGAGGGTTGAGCTCGTTGAGGACTTCCTTCACGTCGGAGACGAGGGCAAGGTCCACGATCACGTTCTTAGCCACTTCCGACTCATCGATGTCGATGTGTATTTTCTTGGCTCTGGGGGCGAAGAGGTTTACGTTTCCGGTGACCCGGTCGTCGAACCTCATGCCGATGCCGATTAGCAGATCCGCCTCGTCGATGGCCATGCTGGCCCATGCGACGCCGTGCATTCCGGGCATACCCACGCTCAGGAGGTGGCTACCGGGTATCGAGCCGATTCCCAGGAGGGTGGTTATGACGGGGATCTGAGCCTTCTCCGCCAGCTCCAGAAGCTGGGCGTGAGCCCCAGAAATGTTGACGCCCCGTCCCGCTATGATAATCGGCTTCCTGGCGGCTTTTATCATCTCCGCTGCACGTTTGAGGTCCGCAGCTTTGAGGTCTGAGCCGGGATGGTATGTGGGGAGCACCGCAGTCTCGGGATAGCCGTGGAACTCCACCTCTTCGGTCTGGACGTCCTTGGGGATGTCTACCAGCACGGGCCCCGGGCGCCCGGTGCGGGCCAGGTGGAACGCTTTCTTGATAGTCATGGGCAGGTCGTTGGTGTCCATGACGAGGTAGTTGTGCTTAGTTATAGGCAGGGTGATGCCCGTAACGTCTGATTCCTGGAAGGCGTCCTTGCCGATCATGGCCCGGGGCACCTGTCCGGTGATCGCCACTATTGGCGCGGAGTCCATCTGTGCGGTCATGATCCCGGTTACCAGGTTCGTGGCGCCGGGCCCCGAAGTGGCCACGCAAACCCCTACCCTGCCTGTGGACCGGGCGTAGCCGTCAGCGGCCATGGCTGCGCCCTGCTCGTGCCGGACAAGGATGTGGCGGATCTCGGGGTGCTCAGGGAGGGTCTGATAGAAGGGCAGGATTGCCCCTCCGGGAAGGCCGAATATTACGTCGACGCCCTCGGCTTTGAGGCATTCCAAAACTATTTGAGAGCCGGTTAGTTTCATTTACGATCACCAACTCGGGGCCCGGGGTTCGGGCCACCGGTCAACTCGCCTATTTTCAATTTCCCGTGTCGGGTAAAAAAAATCCCCACCCCAAAAGGGGCGGAGAGTCCGCGGTACCACCCTTCTTCATCTCTCGGCATACCGAGAGACCTCAGGACCTGTAACGGTGTCATCCGGCCAAAATTACTTGCCGACTTACGGCTTTCGGATTGGCAACTCTGAGGCGAGTTCGGAAACCTACGACCACCGGGCTTTCACCTTACCCCGGCTCTCTAGAGGTTTTCGGCGCTCCTACTACTCCTCTTCTCAGCATTTGATGTTTTTGATTAGTCAGTGAAAGTTATCACTTGGCAAAGGCTATGTCAAGCAAAGCGATACGATTGGGGCGCAGGAGGGCTTGCTGTTGGAACTATAGAGAGTTAAATGCCTGGAAGGCGAGAGTTGTTGGTGGACAGCTCTTATAGTCTTTCACGTACATTAACGGAGTTATGGCCTCATATATAATCGGGGCGTTAGTCACGGGTGGCGCTCCTTTGCAGTCCCTTTCGACGAGCTTGAAGCATGGTCAAGGGTATCAAGAAAGGCTTGGGGCCAGGTGTAATGGAGGGTTTGCCGTAGCTTTATTTACATTTACGGCGGTTACTCCGCCGTTCAAGGTGGAATTCGGAAATGGGAAACCCTGACTCCGGCACCTGGGGAAACACCGAAAATTGAGAGGGCGGACTCGTCTTACTGGATATACATCATGCACCTGCCGGTGGTGAAGTTCCTGAAGACCTGTTTGGTGACCGGGGCCCTGGGCATCGTGACGTACCGGTATCTGGTCAGGTATACGCCCCTTGGGGCGCTGTTGAACGGGAAGCGGGTTAGGAAGGTTACAGGGCAAGAGATACGGTAGGATTTCAACTGCCGACCTGCTCACGGGGACGGGGGCTATGACAACTCGGGGTTTGTGTCCCGAGGGGCGGGTCGCGGAACATTTTGGGCGAGGCAATCGTTATATGATTAGGGACAGGGAGAATATGGCTGGAGGCGCGTTTTGAAGATAAATCGATTGGTCTGGGTGCTATTGGGTATGGCAGCAACGATAGTTGTCGCTTTTGCCTCGGCTTGCGGGGCATCGGACTCCGGGGCGTCCTTATCGGACACTGAGGGGTCATTTGCCACGTCCGACAAGTCCAACGAAGTTGCGATTATGGCCGAGCCAACCGCGGTGTTGCTAATGATGATGGATGGGGAGGCTATGGAGGAGGAAATAGCGGCATTCGACGACTCCATGGACACCGCCAGCGACTCTGCCGAAAAAACCGAAGTTACAGTACAACTGGCCTCATTTGCCCAGAACCGCATCATTGTCCACACAGGACGCATGTCCTTGATTGTGAACGACGTGGCAGATGCGTTGTCCCAGATTACGGATGTTTCCACTGATCTCGGTGGGTGGGTGGTGGGTTCTAACCGAGTTTCTCAGCATAGCGGGTCAATTGCCATTCGCGTGCCGGCGGGGTCGCTTCAGGACGCTTTCAGCATTATCGAAGCGCTGGCCCTTGAAGTGGAATCCCGGGAGATTACGAGCCAGGACGTAACGGATGAGTTTGTCGATATTGAATCGAGGCTAGTGAGCCTCAGGGCGACGAGAGACAGGCTCCTTTCGTTCCTGGAGCAATCGGAAACGATTGAGGATGCCTTGCTTGTCGAAAAGGAGCTTTCGGCGCTGGAGGAGCGGATCGAGGGGATGCAGGGAAGGATCAACTACCTAAGCCAGACATCAGCATTCTCGCTTATCGAGGTGAGCCTGAAGGTGTCCCCGGTGCAAATCGAGGTTGACCCGGGCCCAGACGTATCGCTGAGGGTGGGTGAGAACGGCAGGTTCCGGGCATCATTCATAGCGCCGCCGGGGATAAGGGATTTCTCATTCGTGTGGGATTTCGGGGACGGAACGTCGGCTGCCGGGTCGGGAAGCACCCTTAAGGCTGACGGGACACGGCTGACGGCGACAGTAACCCACACATATGAAGATGATCGAGACTCCCCATACATCGTCAGGGTTGACCTGACAGGAACCGGGGAGGAGGGGTTAGCGGAAGGGTCGGCCTCCACGGAGGCGACGGTTCGGGAGGTCCCAACTATCGATGTGTTTGCCGGAGAGAACCAGACAGTTGAAGAAGGAGACCAGGTGGGCTACGTTGCGCGGTTCACCCGGCCAGCGGAACTGCGGGACTTCGAATACCAGTGGGAGTTCGGGGACGGGTCTCCGACAGTAACGGGTAGTATAGAAGGTGAGGAAAGCCGCGTTGCAGTGTCTCACGAGTATTCGGACTTCAGGCCCAGGCCGTACGAGGTCGTAGTGACGGTCAGCGCGCTGACCGACGTGGGCCGGGTCAGCTCATCAGACTCCTTTACAGTTCATGTCACCGAGGTCGAGGGGTTCGTAGTGGGTGGATGGGACGCGGGGGAGACGGCGAAGACTGCAATCAGGGCGCTGACGGGGGTAGGAAAAGTGGCACTGGCTGTGTTCATCTGGGTAGGAATCTTCAGCCCGGTTATCCTGGTGATAGGCGTAGCCGTGATACTCATCAGGCGATACGGGGCCCGGCTCCGTCGTGCAAGCCAGAATCCACCCAATCCTCCAACTTGCTAGTCCCCAAATACGGGAACGGCGCCGCAACGGGCGGCTCTAAGCCGTGACATTCCGCCGAAGATTCCGACCCCAGGTTAATAGCGGACGAAGAGGCGATCCAGCTCGGCGACTTGGTCGGGGGTGAGGTCCCAGCCGGAGGCTGCGCAGAATTCGAGGACGCGGGCTTCCTGGCTGGACTTAGGTATCGGGACTACGTTCTGCTTGGATATGCACCAGTTGAGGGCCACCTGGGCGCTGGTCTTGCCCAACTCCCCGGCTATTCGCCTGAGGGCGTTCATGGCCTTGGTGCGCCAGAAGAAGGACAGGGACGCCAGCCGACCCTGGGCCAAGGGGCTGAAGGCTAGCACGGTGATCCCGTTCTCCTGGCAATAGGGCAGCACCTCGTCCTCAATCTCCCGGTCGGCGAGGTTGTAGAGGACCTGGTTGGAGACGATACGATTGCTCTTCAGCGAGTCCTGGGCCTCCTTCATCTGGTCGGCGGTGTAGTTGCTGACGCCGATGTACTTCACCTTCCCTTCGTCGACCAACGCTTCCATTGCGCTCATGGTCTCCTTGATGGGGACGGAGGGGTCCTGCCAGTGGACCTGGTAGAGGTCGATGCAGTCTACGCCTAGCCTGGCAAGACTCTGGTTGGCGGCATCGATGACCTGGTCGTACTTGACGTTGGCGCCCGAGACCTTCGTGGCGACCAAAACGGAGTCGCGGCGACCGCGGACAGCTTCGCCTACCACCTCCTCGGTGCCGTAACGTTCGGCGGTGTCGAGAAGCGTTGCGCCGGCTTCGATACCGCGCACCAGGGGCTCGGGGCCTCCGCTGTACTGGGCGGTCCCCAGCCCGATCTCCGGTATCTCGACACCCGTATTACCTAGCTCTTTGGTCCGCATTATGTCTCCTTATTTGATTGCTTCTGATTGTTTCAATGAAAAATCGTGCCTGTTTGATTGATCCAGGGAAAAATTTTGCGGCGGGATCAATCCGTGATGGGGAAGGACGGCGCAGACCACGGAAGAGTATTGAAGGGTTTTTCCATAGGGGTAAAGGTAGTACAAGGGGTGGGGCCGGGGCAAGGGGCTTATGTCACAGCCACTCGACAAACGGGTGGGGGCGGGGTTAAATGGCGAGGGGAGGGAGATGGGGGGTGGGGGCTGCTAATAACCGCGATATTGGAGGCGAAACCTTGGCTGGCAATACACTGACAATCGGCAACGTTACGGTCCTGTCGCTTTCGGACGGGGACATGAGGGGGCCGGTGCGGGGGATGTACGGGGACGAGGTGACCCAGGCGTGGGGATGCGGCTGTGCGTCGCCGGAGGCGGAGCCCGAGTTCTCAACCAACCTGGGATCATTCCTGATCCGGTCAGGGGGGCAGACTATCATGGTGGACACGGGGATGGGAGATGTGGAGGCCGAGGGCGTCGGGGGAGAGTGGGGCAGTTTGTTCGATGAGATGAAGGCGAACAAAGTGGATGCGGGGGACGTGGACATGGTGTTTATGACGCACCTGCACTTCGATCACACGGGTTGGAACGTATCTCGGAATGGCGACGCCCCGGCTGTCCTGTTTCCCAAGGCGAGGTACGTGGCCCACGAGATCGACTGGGAGTTCTTCAGGAACGAGCCGGAGGCCAAGGAGAAATACTTTTACGAACGGGAGACGGTCGAGCCGCTTTACGAGATGGGGAAGCTGGACCTGGTGTCGGGGGAGGAGTGGGTGATAAACGACGAAATAACTGCGATCCATACTCCCGGCCACACTCCGGGCCACATGAGCCTGCTGATCTCTTCACAGGGGGAGGAGGGGCTGGTTCTGGGGGACGTGGCGCATCACCCGAAGCAGGTACAGGAGACGGGATGGAAGGTGTTTGCGGACTGTGATCACGACGCGGCGCGTGAGACTCGGGAGTCGGTGATGAAGATGGTGGAGGAGAAGGGGTTGAAGGTGGCTGCGGGGCATTTCCCGGCGCCGGGTTTCGGGCGGATAGTGAGGTTGGAGGGGAAGCGGGTCTGGCAGGTGTTGTAGGGGGATGGGGGGATTATGCGCCCCCGGTTTTTGAATTACCCTCACCCATCGAGGGGGAGGGGATAGGACGCCTCCCATGCCCTTGGATTCCTGGTTTCTTAGGAATGGCGTGCGTAGGGGTAGGAGGGATAGATTCCTGCCTGCGCAGGAATGACGGTTATGCAAAGGTCACGCCTCGGCGTACTCCAAAGGCAGACCTTCGACCCGTCGAGCGTCCTTCGCGTAATTGCTCTTTCGGGACCCGGATCACCCTCACCCTAGCCCTCTCCCATCGAGGGAGAGGGTATAAGACACCGCCTCTTCCCCACTCAATTGAGGTTATGCGAGGGTCACATTGAGGGGGAGGAGACAGGAGGCCTCCACTGTTACTGGATTCCCGATTTCTCGGGCATTGCGGAGGGTGGGGGCGGGAGGGATGGATTCCTGCCTCCGCAGGAATGACGGGGGGTAAGGGCGTAGGGTTGTAGAGGAAGAGGGGACGGGACACCTTCCATGCCCCTGGATTCCTGCCTCCGCAGGGAGGACGGCTGAGGGAGGGGTTGGGTTGTTGAGGGAGACGGGGACGGTGGGCTAGGCGCCGTTGGTCATGCCGTAGAGGCGGGCGCAGTTGTCCCAGAGGATTTTGCGCTTGGAGTCGTCGGGGATGGGGAGCTTGAGGAACTCCTGGACTGCGTGGGGGTATTTGGAGTCGGTGTGGGGGTAGTCGGTGGAGAAGACGAAGTTCTCGTCACCGGCCCAGTCTACGGCGTAAGCGGCAGGCTTCTCATCGGCGTCGATGGAGACGTAACCCTGGCGTTTAAAGTACTCGCTGGGGGCCATGGAGATGTAGCCCTCGGTCCAATTGCGCCTCAGTTCATAGTGCTCGTCCATGCGCCAGAGCCAGAAGGGTATCCAGCTGGCGTTTCCCTCAAGGAACCCGACCCTGAGCTTGGGAAACCGCTCGAAAACGCCGCCGACACACATGCAGAGGCAGGCGTACATCTGCTCGATGGGATGGCAGGCGACGTGGGCCATGGTCCAGACCTTGTCCTGCTCCCGGAGGAATCGCTCGGCCATGGCCTGAGGGAGATTACAGCGGAAGCCCTCGTGGAAGATCATGGGAACGTCCAGGTCCTGGCAGACGGCCCAGAGGGGATCGTAGACATCGTCGTGCCAGTTGCGGTCGCGCACGGGGTTAGGCCGGGCAAATACGCCCTTGAAGGCAAGGTCTTTGCGGGCGCGCTTTATCTCGGAAATGGCGTCGTCCACGTCTTCCAGCAGGACCATGGCCGCGCCGTACAGCCTACCGGGGTCCTGGGAACAGTAATCGTACAACCAGTCGTTGTAGCCGCGGGTGACGGCTGATGCGAAGGCCCGGTCGTTGAATTCGACGCCTGCCACGGCGAGGCCGCGGGTCGGGAGGAGGACGGCCGCTGTAAGGCCCTCGACATCCATAGCGTGGACCTGTGAGACGGCGTCGAAGCCACGGGCGATGCCTTCGGGGAGCCTGTCGGCCTGGAGTTTCTCGACCTCCCGGTGAATTTGCTCTTCCCGGTTGTCCCTAACGCCGGTGTCCTGGGCAAAGCCTATAGGCTTGCCGTCGACTAGGGTGTTCATGTCCATCGGGTCTTTGGTGGCGCCGACGGGGGCGCGGTCCCGGAACTCGGGGGAGATGTAGTTGAGCCAGATGTCCCAAGGCTCGTGGACGTGCATGTCGCTGTCGAGAATCTTCATAGCTATCACCACCCAACCGCTACTAAGGAACTCGTGGGACGGAGATGGGAGGGGAAGGTTAGGGCCTATTCCTTTACTGACCGACCCTTGTAATATAGCAGGCGGCGTAAAGACCGACAGATTTCGCCGTTGTGACCCTATGTCCTATCAGTACCACGAAGAGTTGCTGCTGCCCCACCCTCGGGAGCCAGTTTTCCACTTCTTTGCCTCAGCCGAGAACCTGAACCTCCTAACGCCGCCCTGGGTCAGGTTTTCGATAGTGACACCGACGCCGATAGAGATGGGCCTCGGAACCATTATAGATTACAGGATCAGCCTCTACTGTGTGCCGTTCAAGTGGAAGAGCGAAATCTCGGTGTGGGACCCTCCTTACGAGTTCTGTGACTTCCAGGTCAGCGGACCGTATCGCTATTGGCTGCATCGACACACTTTCGAAGAGACTCCCGAGGGAACTCTGGTGACCGACCACGTCGACTATCGGGTGCCGTTCGGGTGGCCGGTCGAGCATCTATTTGTGGCGAGAGAGCTGCGAAGGATTTTTGGCTACCGAAGGAAGCGGCTGCTGGAGATATTTTCGTAGGGGCGGCTCTCAGGCTATCTGCTTTATTTTCTCTACGGCCTGCTTCACGCCATCGTCGGGACCGTCCGGGACGCCCAGGTCCACGCTGGAGGCCCATCCGCCGTACCGCTTTTCAATGAGGCCTGGAAGGGTGTCGTAGGGGCCGAATATAGCAAAGGCGTCGAGCATCTCATCGGTTATTAGGGCGGTCATTTCCCGCCACATGCCCTTTAGGGAGAGCCGGTGCAGATCCAGGGTCACGTCTCCCCAGCCGTGGACGTCCATCACGGGCTTGTAGGTGCGGGTGGAGGCGTAGAAGGCGATGCGCTGACGCACGGCGGCGACTTGGACGTCGAGGTCCTTGCCTGGGGTCTCGGCGATAATGAAACAGCCGCCGGTAACGGCCACGTCCTGCAGGGAACGGCCGACCTTTTTGGCGCCTTCCTCAATCTGGGGCAGCACAACCTCAGCGACGTACTTGGGGGTGCAGAAGCTGTGAAGCTGTACGCCGTCGGCGACCTCTCCACCCAATCGCAGCATGTATTTGTTCACGGCGGAAATGGAGATGGGGATGCGGGACTGGGGGATGGGGCCGGGATCGAAGACGGGGATCATCAGGGTGAAGTTGTAGAACTCGCCCCGGAAATTCAACGGCGTACCGTTCTGCCAAGTGTCCCATATGGCCCTGAGAGAGGCGATGTACTCCTTGAATCGGGGGCCGGGGGAGACCCAGGGGGTGCTGAAACGCCTTTCGTTGTGGCCCTTGACCTGGGTGCCAAGGCCCAGTTCGAATCTACCACCTGCAACCTGTTGTATGTTCCAGGCCATGTAGGCCGTGGTCATGGGGCTGCGGGGAAAGGCGACGGCGATGGCAGTCTTGATGCCGGCGTTTCGGGTGTGCTCCGCGGCCAGGAGGGAGCAGAGGAAGGGGTCGAGGGTGAGTTCGGGGAGGGCGAGGGAGTCGAAGCCAAGGGCCTCGGCGCGGGCGGCTTGTTCAGAGATTTCCGATAGTTTGTTGGTATCGAGGTGGGCGTTTACTTTCATGCTGGTTGGCTCCTGCGTAGAGTAGGAATAAAGGCAGGGAAAAGATTATCACTTTGCGGGGGTAATGCAATCGTGGGCGGGGGGAGTCGGTTTGACAGGCAACACCCCGTGCGGGTAAGTTTTAGCGCGTAGAAGTGCGTGCAGACCCTATAAGTCTGTCGCGAAGCCGGAGTGCGGTGGCCACCGGCGATAAGGTGCGATGCAAGCTAAGATTGTCATAGAGCGCCATGTGCAGCCGGGCAGCGAGGCTCGGTCACTGGATGTCCTTGTGGAGATGAGGGCGCTGGCAACCCGGCAGACCGGATATATTTCTGGAGAGACACTTGTGGACGTAAGCAACCACACGACGATGATAGTAGTGAGTACGTGGCGCAGTGTTCAGGACTGGCAGCAATGGGCGGGGCACAGCGATCGCAGGCGCCTCGAAGACATGCTGCACCCGATGCTGGTCTCTCCCCCGATTGTCCACATTTGCGCCGACGCCGGTGAGTTGCGGGCCGGGGGGGAAGGGGATTCTAACCACCTCTTAATTTGACGCCCTCGTCCTTCGACGATTACTGACCGAACCTTCCGATCCGCCCAAAGGAACCCCCCCATGACCCTCAAAGACAAGGTTGTACTGATAACCGGCGCGAGCCGCGGGGTGGGGGAGGCCTTGGCAGTCGGGTTTGCGGCGGAGGGGGCGATAGTTGTTGCCACCGCCCGGACCCTGGCCCCGAACACGGGCGAGTGGCAAGGCTCCCTAGAGGAGACGGTTGAGCGGATTAAGGCCTCGGGGGGGAGGGCGCACGCGATTGCGTGCGACGTCACCGTGGAAGACGACGTGAAGTCGGCGGTCGAGAGGGTGCACTCGGAGATTGGGGCGGTGGACGTGTTGATCAACAATGCGGGCCTGTCGGTTAGGGGTTCGATAGTCGATATGTCGGTGAGCGATTTCGACAGGGTGATGACAGTGAACGTGCGTGGGCCGTTCCTAATGTGCAAGTACATTTTGCCGACAATGATTGAGCGGCGACAGGGAAACATCATCAACATCAGTTCCAGGCAGGCCATCTGGACCGAAAAGAACCACATCGCATACGGGACGTCCAAGGCGGCGCTGGACCGGTTCAGCCTGAACATGGCCGAGGACCTTAAGCCCTACAACATAGCGGTAAACGCGATGAGCCCGGGACTGGTGACTTCCTATATGACGCGCAACTGGGACCCGGGGAACAATCCTCGGGGGCTGGTCATAGAGCCTGCCGAGGTGGTTGTGCCCTCGACGCTATGGTTGGCGCAGCAGGACGCTTCGTTTACGGGCAAGGTGCTGCTGCGGAACGACTTCGGCAAGACCTGGCCATAGGGTTTCTACTATGAACGCAAAGCCTCAGGTTACTATTCACACCGATGGCGCCTGTATTGGCAACCCTGGTCCCGGTGGTTATGGGGTAGTTCTGCAATTCGGTGAAAAACGCAGGGAACTTAGTGGTGGATACCGCCTCACAACCAACAACCGCATGGAACTAATGGGGCCAATAGAGGCGCTTCAGACTTTAAAGAAGAGCTACTTCGTAATTCTCTACAGTGATTCCCGTTACGTCGTCGACGCCATTCAAAGGGGTTGGGCAGAGAAATGGCGAGCCAACAATTGGATGCGCAACAAGAAGGAACGGGCCGTCAATCCCGACCTCTGGAGACAACTTCTTACACTGTGTGCAGAGCACGAAGTTGAGTTCCGTTGGGTACGAGGTCACGCCGGCAACCCCGGCAACGAGCGTTGCGATCAGTTAGCAACGCAAGCCGCTCGTCAGAAGGGTCTCCCGATAGATGGAGGCTACGAGTCACAGGCAACGGTACAACCTAGACTCAGGTAATTCTGTCTACTGTCATAGAGAGTTCATTGCGTCCAGTCGATTCGTGACCTCCCGTACATGATCACTCATTCATTAAGAGTGATTCCCTTCTTTAGATCACTAATTTGACACTGCCTACGCGGGTAGTACAATCACCCCATCCAATGGGTAAATTCTTTATTTTTGGGGCATTCCATATCAAGGCAGAGCGTCTGTTTTAGCCAGGAGGGCGAGATGGCAAATTCGCAATTCATCTCCGCAGATTCCCACGTGCAGGAGTCCGATGAATTCATGATGAGGGTACCGGCCCATTACCGGGAGCGGCTTCCGCACAAGGAGATCATCGATGGGGGCGAGTACGAGATAGTCGAGGGGCGGAAGCCTAGACGATTCGATGTCGCGGAGACCCGAATCAATGAGGATGATCTGAACCGCAATTTCAGAGAGGACCCGAATGGGGGGCGAAACATCGATCGGCGGCTCTCGGATCAGACCCGGGACAGCGTGGTGGGTGAGGTTATCTATTGCAACGCTCTTCTAACGTATCTCGGGTCTCCTGACACGGAGTACCAGATGACGGTCGCCCGCACATACAATGACTGGGTGCACGAAATATTCGGAGCACACCCCGACCGGTTCGCCCCAGCGGCCATCCTGCCGACGCTAGACGTTCCCTCAGCGGTGGAAGAAGCCTACCGGCTCGCGAATATGGGGTTCAAGGTGGTCAGCAGCCCCATCGGCATCAAGAACCAGCCCTACAACCGGAAGGTGTACGAACCGCTTTGGAAAACATTGGAGGAGACCGGGCTGGTATTCAGCCTGCACTTCAACACAGGCACTGAGGACCACCTGCCGGACAACGTGGGCGAGGAGGACGATGACAACGGATTCCTGCCATACATGATCATCAGCATGGCGGAAGGGATTGAGCCCGTATCGCACATGCTGGCGTCGGGGGTACCGATGCGGCACCCGGGGCTGGACTTCGTGGTGGTGGAGTGCGGGGCGGGGTGGCTGGCGTGGGCGCTGTATGCGCTGGACGAGCAGTACCAGCGGAAGCACATGTGGGTCGAGCCGAAGCTGGAGTTGAACCCGAGCGACTACTTCAAGAGGCAGGGCCATGCGACCTTCGGGGATGACCCGGTGGCGTTGGCGACGCTGGACTACATCGGGGAGAAGGCGTTGCTTTGGGGCAGCGACTACCCGCACGACGAGGGCACATTCCCCCACTCGAATGAGGTCATCGACCGGATTTTCGAAGGGTATTCGGAGGACATCAAGCGCAAAGTAGTATTCCAGAATGCTGCGGAACTGTACGGGTTCCCGGTGAGCTAGATCAGACCAAAATGTCCGAGCTAACCATAATCTCGGCCGACTCCCATGCAAACGAGCCGGATGAGACCTACGACCGGCTACCCGAAGAATATCGCGCGAGTGCCCCGCACGAGGATGTGGTCGAAGGGAAGTGGAACCTAGAATACGACGGCTAGAGGCCAACGCCGTTCATTGGAGTATCCCGTCCATTAGGGCGTTCACGTGAGCCGCGTAAGCCTCACGTAACGAGGAGGTAAGGATGTCTGATTTGCGTTTCATCTCCGCCGATTCCCACGTGCAGGAGAGCGACGAATTCAAGATGAGGGTGCCGGCACAGTTCCGGGAGCGGCTTCCGCACACGGAAATCATCAACGGTGGTGAATATCAGATCGTGGAGGGGCGTAAGCCTCGCAGGTACGACATTGCCGAGAGCCGGGTGGACGAAGACGACATGAACCGGGAGTGGCGAGATGACCCGACGGAAGGACGGGACATCAAGCGCAGGTTGGGGGACCAGGACCGGGACACGGTGACGGCAGAGGTGATCTACTGCAACGACCTACTCACCTACCTCGGGTCTCCGGACACTGAATTCCAGATGACCGTGGCCCAGACTTACAACGACTGGATCCATGAGCTTTTCGGGAGTCGTCCGGACCGATTAGCTCCTGCCGCGATCCTGCCGACCCTGGACGTTCCGGCAGCGGTAAAGGAGGCGTACAGGCTTGCCGAGCTGGGGTTCAAGCTGGTCAGCAGTCCCATCGGCATCAAGAACCAGCCTTACAACCGCAAGGTGTACGAGCCGCTATGGAATGCACTGGAGGAGACCGGGCTGGTATTCAGCCTGCACTTCAACACGGGAACAGAAGACCACCTGCCAGATAAAGCCGGCGAAGAGGACGATGACAACGGATTTCTGCCATACATGATAATCAGCATGGCGGAGGGTATAGAGCCAGTTTCCCATATGCTGGCATCAGGTGTGCCGATGCGGTACCCGGGGCTGGACTTCGTGGTGGTGGAGTGCGGGGCGGGGTGGTTGGCGTGGGTGCTGTATGCGCTTGACGAGCAGTACCAGCGGAAGCACATGTGGGTCGAGCCGAAGCTGGAGTTGAACCCGAGCGACTATTTTAAACGGCAGGGTCATGCGACATTCGGAGACGACCCCGTGGCCCTAGCGACGCTGGACTACATAGGGGAGACGGCGTTGCTTTGGGGCAGCGACTACCCCCCACGACGAGGGGACATTCCCCCACTCGGCGGAGGTCATCGACCGGATATTCGAAGGCTATTCCGAGGACATCAAGCGCAAAGTAGTGTTTCAGAACGCCGCGGACCTGTACAAGTTCCCGGCGAGCTAAAGGAGACCCTGATGCCGGAGCTAGCAATCATCTCGGCGGATTCCCACTCGAACGAGCCTGAGGACATTTATGATCGGCTGCCAGCCGAATACCGCGCCCGCGCCCCTCACGAGGAGGTAATCGACGGGAAGCGGTACCTAGTATACGACGGACAAAGGCCATCGCCCATGGAGGCGCCGCACCCGCTCAGTGAGGACGACATGCGTCGGTACTGGAGGGACGGGGAGGCACTGGGCCGTGTGCAGCATCGGGAAGGCGGCACGCACATTCCGACACGCCTGGCGGACCAAGTGGAAGACGGGGTCGTTGCGGAGGTGGTATATCCACAGGCGGTGTTCAAACTGTACGCCTCGCCGGACCCTGGGTACCAGCTGGCCCTGGCCCAGGTTTACAACGATTGGCACCACGAGATCTTCGGGGGGCATCCCGACAAGTTTGTATGTTCCGCCCAGATCCCGGTTATTGACGTCCAAGACGGGATAAACGAGGCGAAGCGGGCGGGGGGACTCGGGTACCGGTCATTCTCGTTGCCCGTGTCGATGCCTCTCGTACCGTACAACATGCCCGCATACGAACCGTTCTGGGCCAATGCAGCTGAGCTGGGCGTGCCCTTGGCTTTCCACGTGTTCAGCGGGGGCCCCAAGGGCGGAACTCCCTCCAAGGAGCCGAACGTAGCGACGCCCGGGTCCGACCAACTGGGGCAGGTGCTCGGGATGACGGAGGCGATGTACCCGATGGTCCAGCTGATAGCAGGTGGGGCGTGCGCAAGGCACCCGGACCTGAAGTTTGTGCTCGCCGAGGCGGGTATCGGGTGGATACCGTGGCTTCTGGTGCAGATGGACGACAACCATCACCGCCGGCATATGTGGGAATTACCCCAGCTAGAACTGCTGCCGAGCGAGTACTTCAAGCGGCAGGGATACTCCACCTTCTCCGACGACATCGTGGGGATAATTACCCGGGAAATTGCAGGGGTGGGGTCACTGATGTGGGGTAGCGACTATCCACACGACGAAGGAACCTTCCCTCACTCGCAGGAAGTCATTGCGCGAATGTTTGAAGGCGTACCCGAAGAGGACAAGGCGAAGATCGTATCGGAGAATGCGGCGAAGCTCTACGGATTCCCAACCAACGGCCATTAGAGCCGCCAAGGGGTTAGTGTAAGGGTTCCCGGGACCGGACATCCGAATAGTACCAGGGAGGCGCGTCATGGCAGGGTATAAGATCATATCGGCGGATTCCCACGTAGCGGAGCCTCCCGAGCTGTATACGGAGATGGTGGCGCCGGAGTTCCGGCACAGGACGCCACGCATAGAACAGCGCAACGGCGGGACGTACAGGGTTGTGGAGGGGCGGAAGGCTCGTAGGCTGGACCTGGCCGAGGCTCGGCTGACCGAGGAGGATAGAGAGAAGGAGTTCCGGCACGAAGAATGGGGAGGCCGCAACCTGGAGCGGCGCGTCTCCGAGATAGAGCGGGACGGTGTCAGCGCCGAAGTCATATACCCGGACTACACCCTGTGGATCTTCAGTTCCCCAGACCCCGACTACCAGATGGCCGTTGCCCAACCCTACAACAACTGGGTAATAGACCATTTTCGACCCCAGGGAGACCGGTTCGCGCCGGTCGGGGTGGTCCCAGTCATCGACATTCCCAGGGCAATTGAGGAGATCAAGAGGTTGGCCAGCCTGGGGTTCAAGGTAGCAGCGATACCGGCGCTGGTGAGCAGGCTGCCCTACAACCAGCCCGAATACGAGCCGCTCTGGCAGACTATCGAGGACTCGGGGATGGCGTTGAGCCTTCATGCACGGGCCGTCGACTATGATCCGTTCCCCGACAACATAGGGGAAGAAGAGAATGGCGGGTTCATCAAGTGGCTGGTGTGCGGAATGTCGCAGGTGCAGGAGCCGATAACGGACCTGATATGCTCGGGGATATTGGAACGGCACCCCGGGATCCGGTTCGTGGTGGCGGAGTGCGGGGCGGGGTGGCTGGCATGGCTCCTCTACGCGCTGGACGAGCAGGCGGAAAAGAAGCACATGTGGATCCGGCCCACCCTGGAAATGCGGCCCAGCGAGTATTTCAAGCGGCAAGGCGGGCTCACCTTCGGGGACGACCTTCCGGCCCTGCTGAACATCTCTTTGACCGGGGCCGACTGCCTTCTCTGGGGCAGCGACTATCCCCACGACGAAGGTACATTCCCCTATTCCCAAGAGGTGATCGAGCGTACGTTCGGGGGGCTCTCGGAGGGGGACAAGAGGAAGATTGTCGGGGAGAATGCGGCTCGGATATATGGGTTTTCACTGAACGGGGGGTAGGGGGAACTGTTGTCGCCCCAGTTTAAGGTAGCAGGCTATCTTAACGGGCTTGGGATGTTCCCACAGGAAATCACGGGGTCGGTCTCCAGATCTTCCCCTCTTACAACTACAACGTAAGACGGGCTGAATTGGAAGAATTGGGCCGGTGTGTTCACCATGCTAATGGACTGGCCATCCACTATGTAGAAGAGGGTGTAGTTGAATTGACCTCTGGGGGGTCCTCCGTCCATCGGGCATCCTCCTCTACGGATGGCAGCGGCATAGGGGCCTGGGCCTGCCCCATCCAAGTTCACTGTCACCTTTGTTTGACGCTCGATCTGTATCAAATCTAACGTACCACTGAGACCGTTCACTCCAACAGCCCACATGTTCGCGGTGGAGCTTGTGGCCGCTATTTCCTCGCCACCCATCCATTCCCCGGGGAAAGGCACGCCAGGCAAGGGTAAAGATGACACAAGAGGGCGGGCTTCCGCTGTGGTAGTAGCACTGATTGAGGCGGCTGTGGCAGTCACCTGGGCCTCTACAGTGGCTTGTATGAAGGCGTCGGCGACTCGAGCCTCAACCGTGGCTTCAACGTCAGGGGTGGGGGTTAGGGCAGAGATCGCAGTGGCAGTTACCTGGGCTTCCACTGTTGCATCAATAAATGCCTCGGCGACTCGAGCCTCAACTGTGGCTTCAATATCAGGTGTGGGGGACGTGATTGATATGACGGTGGCGGCAATACTGGCCTCGACCGTGGCTGGAATGTTCTGTGTGGGAGTTGGTAGTAAGGTAGGACTGGCCTCTGCTCGGGCCTGCACCGTAGGTTCAATATCAGTAGTACGGGAGCAAGCAGTCAGCAGAAATATCAGAACGAGGATGAGTAAGATAGAGGCCTTTTCGGTCCGGATATTGAGAAAAACAGGCTTCATCTCCAACGTACAACCTCTACACGATACTTTGCATGCAGCTAATTGCTCTGATGTTGTGGCCTTAAAGGGCTAGCTTTTCAACTCTTCGCGGAGGCGGCGGGCGAGGATTTGTTCTTCGCCGGGGAGGAGGGTGTCGACGCCGAGCTTTAGTGCTGTGCCTTCAAGCCAGAGCCAGATGCTCGGGTCTCCTTCCCTCAGAGCTTCTTCGACGGAGGCCGCGGTGCGGCCTAAGGCTTCTTCGTCGAGGGTGATCTTCATCTCCATCGAGCAATAGCGATCGTACCAGCCTTGTTCGATTTCAATATGAGGAAGGCCGGCGAGACCCTCGGCGACGACCTGGAATCTGCGGTCCTGGTCGGTCAGCCTGGCAGAGTGGTCCATCTCAAGCCACTCTCTCAGCACGGCCACCGTGGCCACGACCTCCTGGCGGTCTATCTTGTAGCCCCGGCCCATATTTCGGTTCTTCTCGGTCTCAAAGGCCATGAAGCCGTTGAGGGCTGCGGCCTTGACCGCTTGATTATTCCCACAGAGGAAGCCTGCGGAGTTGGGTCCACCCATGTACTTGGAACTGAAGCAGATGAGGTCGGCGCCGCTGTTGACGAGCTCACTGATCCTTTCGAGGGGATAGACTTGGTAGGCAGCATCGACGATGACGGCAACACCGGCGTCCTTGGCGATGGCCACAACCTCCGAGAGAGGGAGTATGCCAGGTTCGCCCTCCTGATGGGCGGCATAGACGATTCCCCCGGTGCTCGGGCCTATGGCCTGGGCCAACTGATTGGGAGTGGTTTGCACATCATCCCCGACTTCGATCATACGGGCCCCGGAAACGGTGACGCTGCGGTCATACTGGTAGCGGGCGCTCTTCTGGATAAGAAATTCGTTGTTCAGGCCGGAGGTGTCGGGGAGGCGGGCGACCAAGTCTGGCTCGCCGCCGGTCATCACGCCGGATACGCCCAGGGTGATAGCGGCGAAACAGCCAGGGGTCGGATAGGCGGCCTCGGCGCCGATCAGCTCGGCTATCGACTCCCCTGCCCTGTCGAGGAGCTCGGGCATCCCGACGTATATGCGGTTGGCCTCCTCCATTGCCGCTCGGACGGTGGGACTCAGGATGGAGCCACCGAGAACGGTGGAGCTGCTGCGGGCGCATATGACGCGCTTCACCCCGAGGTCGGCATAGACTGAGGGAGTGGGCTCGGCGGGCATGAGGGAGGCTCCTTATGGGGCTGTGGAGGCTTATCCGGCGGTCTTATCGACGACCAGACGGCCGTCTTTGAAGACCATTTGGAGCTGGCGCATGTTGTCGATGTTTTCCAGTGGGTTGGCACCTACGACTATGAGGTCGGCGATCTTGCCGGCCTCAACGGTGCCGAGCTTGTCGTCGACGCCGCAGGTGAGGGCAGACATGGCAGTAGCCGCCTTGATGGCCTGCATGGGCGTGGCGCCGTCCCTGACCCAGAGGGCCATCTCCAGGTGCACGGCGTCCTTTACGGGTCCCAGATCGGAGCCCAGGGCCATCTTGACGCCGGCGTCGAGGGCTGTTTTAAACCACTTGGAGTGCTCTTCGACGGCGGCATCGGCGCGGGCCAGCATCTCGGGCGATATCTGCTTTATCTCCAGATACTCCTGCTCCCATTCGTTGGTCGCCTGCCGGGGGGTGAGGTGACTGATGCCCAGGGTGGGAACGTAGATGGTGCCCTTGTCCTTCATCATGCCGATGCATTCGTCATCCATGATGTAGCCGTGCTCGACGGTCCAGGTGTTGTTGCGGACTGCGCCTTTAACAGCGTCGGGGTTGGCGGCGTGGGACATGACCTTCATGCCGCGCTGATGGCAGACCTGGTAGGTGGCCTCCATCTCGTCAGGGAGGAAGAAGCTGTGCCAGTGCCGGTCCCAGTCGGGGCCCATTATGCCGCCGGAGAGGTTGAGTTTAATGTGATCTACGTCGTTTTCTATCTGCTGTCTGACGGCGAGCACAAAGTCTTCAGGGCCGTCACACTGCTGAGAGAAGGGCCAGCGGGTAGCGTGGCCACCGGTGGTGGTGAGGAAATAGCCGGATGCGAAGACACGAGGGCCAAGGTACTTTCCAGAGGCGAAGGCGTCCCGCCAGGCCACGTCTATCCAGTTCTCGATTCCACCGCTACGGATGCCGGTGACTCCGCTTTCGGTGAGGCCCTCCATAGCGTTTTTGCCGTATTTGACGACGCGGTGGGGGATGGTCTTGGGTGGGGGATCCGGGAACATGAGGTGCACGTGTACGTCCCAGAGGCCCGGGAGAAGCCAGCCACCGCGGGCATCGATGACAGTGGCGCCGTCGGGGTCGATCTTGGTGTTATTGGTCTCGATGCGGGTAATCAGGCCATCTTCGATGGCGACGCTGGCGTCGGGTTGGGCGTGGTCGGAGAGGGAATCAATAAGATGGCAGTTGGTGATAACGAGGCGGGACATGGTGACCTCCTTGAAGGGCGGGCGTCGGGGGCATACTACCGTCTCGTTTCCCAGTAGCGCAAGCTAGCGCCGCTTTTTCGCCCAAAAAAACAATGGTGAGAGCGGAAGTCGCTCTCACCAATAGTTGAAACGTCTTGGGCAAGCAGATTATGTTTTAGAGCTACGTTTTCTGACCAGCAGGCCAGCCACGACGGGAGAAAGGACTACGATAGCCAGTCCAATTATTATGGTGCCATTTTCACCGGCGAGGGTGAAGATGGCGCCCAGTCCTCCCCCGACAACCAGGACAAAAATCGCCGCCATTACGGGTAGAAGTATGCTTGAAGGTATCCGATCCATGATGTCTCCAGTGGGGTGATGCCGACACAGGGCCGTTGGCACCAATTATAGCCACGCCTTTGAGAATGTCCAGCCTGGTCGGGCCAACGAGCTCACCTGATTTACAAAGGGGACTTTCCTGTCGATAATAGGGGTTGTGCGGGCGCATAGGCCCATATTTGAAGCCAGCGTAGCTCAGCGGTAGAGCAGCGGTTTCGTAAACCGCAGGCCAAGGGTTCGATTCCCTTCGCTGGCTCCATTTCCCTCTTATCGGCATCTCGGGCGGATGGGCGCGGAATGAACACTGCGTGGTGTCGTGTAGAAGCCACGGTATTGATGCCTATCCGGGGATACTTCCTACCTAGGAACCCGGGCTCCACTCATTCCTGTTTGCGCACAAAAAGCCGCCGCCCCCAGGGAGTGATCCCTGGGGGCGGGCTTATCTACTCAGTTTGCCTTGTTCGGCAACGCCCTGTTAGTCGGGCAGCACCTAGGTTATCCGATGAAGTAGCGCATGATGACGGACAAGACCTGATCCTTGGTTATGATGTCGTTGAAGTAATCTCTTATGGCGGAGAGAGCTTCATCTCTATCTATCGCACCGTCGTCGTTCAGGTCGTACCTTTCGGCAGTCCCCGCTATGGTCTCGTCGACGTCAGTGACGGTGATGGTAACGGGGGAAGTTCCAGTCTTACCCTCGCTGTCCGTTGCATTGACGTTTATCAGGTACTGGTTGTTCCTGTCCTGATCTGTCGGGTTCTCGTAGTCGGGAGGCTCATTGAAGGTAAGCACTCCGGAACTGCTGATGGAGAAGTTGCCAGCATCTATTCCCGACAGGCTCCAAACGAAACCTTCGGTCTGTCCGCCAACCGTGTAAGTTGCCACGGGGCTGGTGTTGTTCTCCTCGTAAGCTGCGTCCTCTCTTTCAGGACCCGGTACTGTTATGTTGATTTCCGGAGGCTCGTCTACGTCGGTGACGTCAATGTTGACGTCTATGGTGTCGGAGGCCCCAGACGGGTCAGAGACAGTAAGGGTAACCTGATAATTTCTGCGTGCTTCGAAGTTCAGGGAAGTGCCTTCACCGACCGTGATTTGGCCAGTCGCTGAGATGACGCCGAACAGGTCTGCGTCATCGCCACTGAGGACGTAGACCAGCACATCATTGTCGAGGTCCTCTGCTTCAACAGGGTCGCCGACTGCCGCCGCTACAGCGGAGTTTTCATTGACAGTTCTGGCCGTGGGATCGACATCGAAGAAAGTAGGGGCCCTATTGACGTAGGGTATGCCCTCTACCGGTTCATCGGTTGCGGCATTGGCGGTCTTGGTGACTGTGTCGCTCTCTCGGTCTTCGTAGTTGGCGGTGGCACGGAGGTAGTGATCAGCATCCGCCGAGACGGGGGTGTAAATTCCCGAAGTGGCCTCGTCAATGTCCACCCAGCCGGTAGAACCATCGGATGAGCGTGCCCACTGCCATCTGATGTTGGATGAACGCCCGTCAGGATCTGCCAGTGTGGCGTTGAGTCGGACTCCCTCTACGGGTTGATCCGACGAGAGGGTTACAGTACCAGCTTCATCGACGTTGGTGACGGTAACGGTGATATCCACTTCAGTGAGGTTATCCCCAGGGTCGCTGGCTCCAATGGTTAGATCGTAAACGTTGTCGGTATTCTCATCTGCCGGGCCCTCAAAGTTGGGCGAGGAGATGAAGCTGAGGACTCCACCAGATATGGAGAAGAGGTCGGCGTCATCGCCTGAAAGCTCCCATCCGATGTCTTCGCCTTCGGGGTCCTCAGCAGTGACGGCCGCCACTGAACCGGCACCGTTCTCAGCGTAGCTGATCTCAGCATCGTCCACCGTAAACGTTGGCGGTTCATCGACATCACTGATGTTGATGTCTACGCTTACCATGTCACTTTCGCCATCCGGGTCGGTGGCCGTAACGGAGACACGGTAGCTATTCTCAGTTTCGAAGTTTAAGGCCGTATCTGCACCTACTGAAATCTGACCGGTGTCTTCGTCGATGCCGAAGGAGTCTGCGTCAGCGCCACTGATGGCGTAGGTCAGGGTATCGCCGTTGGCGTCCTCCGCAGCTACGGGGTCACCCACAGCATCACCACTGTTGGCGTTTTCGTTAACCGATCTTTGGGGTGACCTGTCAAGGAACTCAGGGGCGAGGTTAATCTCGGGTCTAGCCAGCACTGTGTTGCCCGTTACATCACGGGCGATCTTGGTCTCGGTGGCGTTTTCTGCGTCTTCATAACTAGCGGTGGCCTGCAAATAGTAGCCGACGTCCGCCGTGACCGGGGTGTAAATACCTGAGGTAGCACCGCCGATGTCGGCCCAGCCAGCCGACCCATCCGCATCTGCGGACCGGGCCCACTGCCATCTAATGGTGGAATTGATGCGGTCAGGATCGGTCAATTGGGCGTTGAGGGGAATGCCCTCATCGGGCCGGTCCGTCGAGAGGGTCACCGTACCCGCCTCGTCCACGTTGGTGACGGTAACGGTGACGTCTATCCAAGTGAGTCTTCCCCCGGCATCGCTGGCTCCAACGGTTACATCGTAGACGTTGTTAGAACCGCGGTCGGAGGGGGCTTCAAAGTCAGGCGAAGAGTTAAATGTAAGGGAGCCGCCCGTTATCGAGAAGTCGTTAGCGTCGTCTCCTGAGAGCCTCCAAACAACATCCTGGCCCTCGGGATCGACCGCAACAAATTGTTCGACCGCCTCAGTGCCGTTCTCTGCGTAGTCGAGGTCTGTTTCACCCTCGGTCACATCAGGCGGCTCGTTTACGTCTGCGACCGTTATGGTCACACTGATACTGTCACTCTCTAAAGACGGGTCGGTGGCAGTGACGGTGAGACTGTAGCTGCTCTTAGTTTCGAAGTCCAAATTAGTATCGGCGGGCACGGAAATCTGGCCGGTACTCGAGTTTATGTCGAAGGAATCGACATCGGCGCCGCCAAGGGTGTAGGTCAAAGTGTCATCATCGGGATCTTCGGCGGCAACCGGGTCACCTACCGGAGCATCGGCGGCTGCGTTCTCGTTCACAATTCTTTCCGGATTCCGGTCAAGGAACTCGGGGGGGCGGTTGACGTGCGGTTCGGCCAGGACAGGGTTTTCTGATACTCCATGGGCGGTCTTTGGCTCATCTCCACCCTGAGCATCCGTATACGTAGCCGTGGCTCGCAGGTAGGTTCCAACGTCAACCTCAGCCGGCGTGTACTTGCTTGCCGTAGCGCCGTTAATGCTTATCCAACCGATCAAACCGTCAGAGGAGCGGGACCACTGCCACTCGGCCTGCGAAGCGAGACGGTCTGGGTCAGCGAGTTCGGCAATCAGGCTTACGCCCTCTTGAGGCTGCTGGGAAGAGAGGGTCACGGTACCGGGTTCGTCTACATTGAGGATCGTAACAGTGACATCCGCGGGTGCGATGTTAAACCCGGGGTCTCTAGCCTCCACGGTTACTTCGTAGATATTGTCCCGGTTCCGGTCGGCCGGATTTTCGAAGTCAGGGGTAACGCCAAATGTGAGACGACCATCTGATATGGTGAAATCAGCGGCATCGTCTCCGGAGAGTTCCCACCTAATCGGTTGGTCTTCGGGGTCAGTAGCGGCGAACTGCTCTACCGATTCCGTACTGTTTTCTGGGTAGTCAATGGCAAATTTCTTTGCCTCGACGGGGCCTTGCGCGTATCCCAAGTCATGCAGGATAAAGGGCAACAACAACGTTGCCAGCAGGACGCCTACAAGGAGAACAGCACCCGTTATTAGCGCCCTTGGCGATGGTTTTGACATCCGGGACTTTATCGCACTTGTCATTTAGTCAATCTCCACTGAGTTCTACCCCTAATTGAGCCGCGAGCAAGCTGCACAGTTCGACATGGGAAATAGGCAACAAATCTGAGGGTCATCATACCATATTATAACTATTTGAACCCCATGAATGCGACTGATTTAAAGTCAAATTCAGGGAGACTTTGGCATGGCGCCATACTGGTTGTCAATGGCTGGCACAACTACTTTTCGCTGAGTTTCTCACACAGTTGCACCTGTTCTATCCTGAAGATTAGCACATTTGAAACACGAATGGGATGGTAGAGATAATCATGTCCCGAGTCGGAGGCCTATTAAGTGATTACGTAGAGGCGATTTAGGGGAACTTCTCTGATCGCTTCCGAGGTAGCCTCCAGTCCGTTGACCGTGACTCTGGAGGTGCGGGGATTGATCCCGATCTCCGGGTTGAGGTTGTTGCGGACCATCTTTCTCTTCGAAGCGCTGCGGACGTTCTTGACCGGCAGAAGCCGCCGCCGGCTGCCGAGGCGCTTCGACAACCCGTTGTCCACCGAGACCTGAGACACGAAAAAAGCGCTCAGTCTGCCGGCGGCGTGACCCAACGCACCGAAAGCAGGGCCGTACATCACCGGTTCACAGTTGGATATCGAGGCATTGCCTTCACCACGCGTGCCCCATGTAACGAAGCCGCCTTTGACCACGGTCTCGGGCTTCACTCCGAAGAAACGAGGGTCCCACAGAACGATGTCGGCCAACTTGGCCTTCTCTAAAGATCCGACATAGTCGGATATGCCGTGAGTTATGGCAGGGTTAATTGTGATCTTGGCGAGGTACTGGAGGATTCGGTCGTTGTCATTGTGGGGGTTGGCTGCTCCCCGCTCACGCTTCATCTTGTGGGCGAGCTGCCATGTTCTTGTAACCACTTCTCCTATACGGCCCATACCTTGTGAGTCCGAGTTGATGATGGGAACGGCTCCCATATCGTGGAGTACGTCCTCGGCGGCCATGGTCTCACGACGGACCCTGGCTTCAAGGGCAGCAACGTCAGTGGGTAGATGAGGGGTAAGACCGTGGACCAAGGCTGTCATAGGAAAATGTTCCTGATATGTCCCGGCGGTGTAAGGGATGGTAGGAGTTGTAGAGGAGGTCATTATGTTTTCGACACCGGCCAGCTTGAGGAGATCCGGGGCGTGGCCTCCGCCTACACCTTCGACATGGTAGGCATGAAGGGCCCTGCCTCCTATGGCGTCTATGGTGTCCATGACCTGCATGGACTCCTGGAGTCCATCGGTGTGGAGGGCAACGGAGACGTCATACTGTTCGGCGACCTGCAGGCAGAGGTCTATTACATAGGGATAGGCGCCCTCGTCTTCATGGATTTTCATGCCGCAGGCACCGGCTTCTATGTTGCGTTCTATCGGCGAGGGGTGACTGGCGGCGCCTCGGCCCTGGACACCCAGGTTTATGGGGATCTCCTCAAAGGCCTCGAAGTACTTGTGAATGGTGAAGTCGCCGTTGTGATTCAGCCCTGCGCCTATGAAGGTGGTAATACCGGAACTTATGGCGGTCTCCATGAGTTTGGGGTTGTTGTAGATGTGGACGTGACTATCTACGCCGCCAGGAGTAGCTATGAGGCCAGCGGCGGGGAGAATGTTGGTGTTCGGGCCCAGCACAAGGTCGACGCCATCCATGATGTCAGGGTTCCCAGCCCGCCCGACTCCAGCGATCAGGCCATCCTTGATGCCGATGTCGCCCTTGAAGATACCGAGCACGGGATCAACGATGACGGAGCCAACGATGATGCTGTCCAACTCGCTATCCCCAGGAGTCTGGTAGGCGTGCATCATGCCGGTGCGGCTGTTCTTTCCCCAGCCGTGAGTTATTTCGTTGCCGTAAGAGGTGTGGTCGGCCTCAACTGCCAATAGGAGATCAGTGTCACCCAGTCGGATACGATCACCGGTGGTGGGACCATATAAGGAGTTGTATCGGGTCCTACTCATCTCGGTGGACATTGTTAATTCTCCTGGTCCAGGAAGCCGCGGTCATGGGCTTGGCGGAGAGCCTCGCCGCGCTGCTCATCGGTTAGACGGCCGTTCACCAGTCCCTGGAAACCAAACACCCTGCGCCTTCCCTTAATGTCTATCAACTGGACTTCTCTGGTCTCCCTGGGTTGCCACCGGATTGCCGACCCCGAGGCCACGTCGAGCCGTCGTCCGTAGGCTGAGGACCTCTCAAATCGCAGCCGCTTATTGGCTTCGAAGAAGTGATAGTGGGACGTCACCTGAACTGCTTGCTCCGAGGTGTTGGTCACCGAGATGGTAATGATTGCAGCGTATTCATTTAATTCTATGGATCCTTTGGCCGGGATGATCTCGCCTGGCTTCATGCCGATCCACTCCTATCGGATAGGATTTTCCACATAAATGAGCTTGTTCCCATCATCGAAGGTTACTTCGAGGCGAATGGGCGCTACCAAGTCGGGAACACCGTCCAGGACGTCATCCTGGGAGAGAATATTGACCGCGTGGGTCATAACCTCCTCGTAGCTCTTTCCTTCACGGCCATCCTCGAGAAGCTCGTCGCAGATGAGGGCTACGGCCTCGGGGTAGTTAAGTTTCAATCCTCTGTTCCGCCGTCTACGAGCGAGCTCCGCTACGGTGAAGATTGTGAGTCGGTCCATCTCCTTAGAGGTAAGGCGCATTGGGCTCCTCCAATCTTACGGCGGTACACATCCCGTAGCCATCCGATCTAAAAAGGTTCCGCCCCCAGGGGTGGTGACCCCTGGGGGCGGACTTTACTCTACTTCGTGCTGCCTAGTTGAGCAGCGGGTTGTTAGCCCCGGCTTACACTTGGCGTCTGCGGTAGACGACGAACCCAATGATGGCTACGCCGGCTATTACTGCCAGGACTATCACTATGATGGCCCAGACTGGGAATCCACCTTCGTCTACCTCAACGACCGGAGTCGGGGTGGCCGTTGCCTCGGGGGCGGAAGTGGCCGTGGGCGGAACCGATGTTGCCGTGGGCGGAACCGGGGTGGCCGTGGGCGGAACTGGAGTTTCCGTGGGCTCAGGCGTGGCCGTCGGCTCGACGTACTCATCCCGGTCAAGCACCTTGATGGTTACCACTAGAGATTCACTCTCGCCGAATTCGTCGGTGATGGTGACCCGGAGCGAGTAGCTAGCCCTGATCTCGAAGTCCAGGTCGCCCTTAGTTCTCAACTGTCCGGTGTCGGCCTCTATGTCGAAGGTGTCCGCGGCGGAACTGGTGATCTCAAAGGTAAGGGCGCTGACTGCGGAAGAGGCGGCAATCGGCTCGCCGATGCGTACGCCAAAGGGCGTATTTTCATTGATTTCGCGGACACCGTTGTCGGTGATCATGATGCCCGGGTTGCCGACCAGCAGGTCAGAGTCTCCACCGATGTCGACATTGGTCTTGTTGATGTCTTTCAGGGTGCCGCTGAAGGTGTAGGCGCCTGCTTCGGCGGGGGCTGTAACGGTGTAGGAAATGCTGTCTTCACCCAGGACTATGAAGACGATGTCCTGGCCTGAGGTCTCGACGGCGCCGCCAGGGAGGTCTGTTGAGACGTAGGCGAAGCCTTCGGGGATGTTCTCTTCGATCTGTCCGCCAGGGCCGTAGCCGGAGGCGGCTATGGTCACTACAACCTCACTCGACGGTTCTACGAAGGGACCGGGGAAGGAACGGGAGGCGCTTGGGGGAGCGGGCGGGTTAACGGTTACGCTATCTGCGCCGCCGACTTCTCCGGTAAGTTTGTCGAAGC
Organism: Dehalococcoidia bacterium; assembly: GCA_965222055.1. Taxonomy (GTDB): domain Bacteria; phylum Chloroflexota; class Dehalococcoidia; order Plut-88900; family Plut-88900; genus Plut-88900. The sequence goes on along the minus strand of CBDCTF010000007.1, from coordinate 255,703 downwards.
TGGTGATTGCGCCGGAGAAGGAGTAGCTGCCCTCGCTGCCGGCGGTGACGGAGTAAGTGAAACTGTCATCGCCGAGGATGGTGAAGGTTACGACCTGGCCATCGACCATTACCGAGACTGTGGAAAGGGAGCTGGACTTGTAGGAGAAGCCCTCGGGGAGGGTCTCTTTAACTTGACCACCGGCTCCGTAGCCGGAGGCGGTAATGGTCACGGTGACCTGTTCTCCCTCGCCGACAGAATCGGAAGAGAATGACCTTACGGCGGTGGGGGCTGCCGGGCCGGTGACTTCTATTGAGGAAGCGCCGGCAACGGGCCGGGAGTCCTTGTTAGAGTCGCCGACGGTGCCGGAGAACGCGTAGGTTCCGGCTGCGGCGGGGGCAGTGACGGTGTAGTGGAAGGTTGCGTCAGTGCCGAGGATAGTAAATGCGACGGTCTGCCCATCCACGCTGGCTTTTATGTCTTCTGATTTGACGAAGGCGAAGCCATCGGGGAGGGTTTCACGGACTTGGCCGAAGCCCCCGAGCCCGGTCACCTCTAGGGTGACCTCAAGCTCGGAGCCTCCGGCAACGGAGCCGGTTACGAAGGACCTGGCCGCGCTGTGCCCGCTTGCATTCACGGCATCCGGTAGCAGCAGCGACAGGCCGGCGACCCCGACAATTGCGAGGACTCCTAGCATCATCAGCGCTTTCTTGACCAAGTTCCTAACTCCTTCTTACTTTCTTCTTTAACTCTGTTTGTTTCTCTAGCTCTGTTCGGGTGTTTATCCGGCGAAGTAGAACTGGAGGACTTCGAGGACTTCGCCTCTGGTTATGGTGTCTGCAAAGTAGTCCTGTGCGGCCTGGACTGCCTCGTCCTTGCTTATGTCGCCGCTGTCATCTGAGTCGTAGGGGTTAGTGAGGCCGAGGTCGTTGACGGAAATGGCGACGTCTATGGAGTCACTGGCGCCTGCGGCGTCGGTGGCGGTCACGGTGACGCTGTAGCCGGTCTTGGTCTCGTAGTCTATGACGGCGTCGGGGGCGACGGTGATCTGGCCGCTGGACGAAATCTCGAAGGAGGCTGCGTCGTCGCCGCTGATGGCGTAGGTGAGCTCTTCTTCGTTCACGTCTGTGGCTACGACGGGGTCACCGACGGCGGCCATTGCTTCGGCGTTTTCGTCGACGCTCAGGGCTGCGGAGTCTGCCTCGAAGGCGGGGGCGTTGTTGACGAGGTTGGCGGTTGCGGCCATAGCGGACTGGCCTTCATCGCTTGAGTCGTCGCTGTAGGAGGCGGTGGCTCTGACGTGCTTCCCGTGGTCATCGTTGGTGGGGGTGTAGGAGGCGTCTGTTGCGCCTTCGATGTCCGCCCATTCTTCGTCACCAGGGGTGTGGTTGGACCACTGCCAGGTTACGCCGGTCTCTTCGTTGCCGTCTTCGAGGGTTGCCGTGATGGCTTCCCCGACGGCGGGGCTGTCACTGGACAGGGTCACTGAGCCGTCCACTGCCACGATGGGGGGCGTTGGGGGCACTGGGGGCGCCAGGCTAATTATTGCGCCGTCGTTCTCGTCTGTCACGTTGATGGTCACGGTTATGGAGTCAGTGGCGCCCGACGGGTCGGTTGCCGTTACGACCACCGTGTAGCTGCTCTTGGTCTCGTAGTCCAGTTCAGCCTTCGTCCTCAACTGTCCGTCGTTGTGGGTTGAACTGAGCCCGCTGTCTATGCTGAAGGAGTCAGCATCCGATCCGCTAAGGGTATATATCATCCTGTCCTTGTTGCCATCACTGGCTACTACAGGCTCACCTATGCCTACACCCTCATCCGCGTTCTCAGCTACTTCACGGCTCGTTTCGTCCGTCTGGTCTCCCAGTGTGTTCGGGTCCTGGTCACCAAACTTAGGCGCCGTGTTCGCAGGGTCACTGACCTGTACCGAAGCCTGGGTTATCGCTTCCGCGGATACACGGGTCTCCCCGCTCTGAGCGTCTTTGTACGTTACCCTGGCTATTAGGCTCTCCCCAACGTCTTCCGGTGCCGGTGTGTACGTTGACGACGTGGCTCCGTCTATCCGGCATAGCGTGTCTATAACAGTCTTTGCGTCATCATCGGCAGGGCACAATTCTGCATTATCGAAGTCGGGGGTTCCCGGGATACTGCCTTCCTCTCCGGCCGTAATTCCCTTGAACCACTGCCATAGCGTGGCGGTCACCTCACTGTCCGAGTCGCTGACCGAGGCATTCACCACTCGGCCTACCTGTGGCTCCCTCTGCGACAGACCCACAGAACCATCGTCAGCACTGTCCAGTACCTTGACCGTCACATCTAGCTTGGTCACCAACGTGGGACGGGCAGGAGCAGTGTCAGGGAGCGCATCCTTGCTCGTCGCTACTACCGTTATCGAGTATGAACTCTGCTTCTCAAAGTTCGGGGTAAAGTCATCATCACCGGCACCGCCCTGCTCAGTCTCAATGGTCAAGACACCAGTGGTTGCATCAATGTCAAAGTACTTGGAGTCATCACTCTCTTCGATAGTGTAGCGAACCTCGTCTGGGTCAGCGACAACACCGGCGTTGTCGCCGTCCGATGCTTCGTAGGTCGGAGCCTGGTTTCCATCGGCCTCAGGGTCTCCATCTAAATTGCCCTGGTTCTCAGTAACTTCTACCGTCCGCGGGCTAGCGTCCGTGAACTTGGGCGCTTCGTTTACGTCCTCTACAGTTACGGCCACCACCACATCCGCGGATGCTCCCGACGGGTCCGTGGCTATCACCTTTAACTGGTATGTGTTGTTGTCCGCATCGGATTCCGGGACCTCATAGTTCAGTTTCGCATTCGCAACCTTAATCTGGCCAGTACCACGGTCTATCGTGAAATGCCTTGAGTCTCCGTCACTGCTGGTGTTATTGTCGTCCTGGTCACCATCTTCCAGGTCACCATCTTCCAGCGAGTAGATCAGTACGTCGTTGTCCGCATCTGTGGCCGATACAGCATCACCTACGCCCGTTCCCTTGGCCGAATTCTCGTCCACTTTACGGCTTGCCTGCACCCCCTCCGTCTCCTTGTCACCGTCCTGCCCTACGAACGACGGCTTGGTGTTGGCCAGGGTCCTGGTTTCCACCGGGTTATCAGATACCACTGAGACAGTCTTGCCTGCACTAAATTTGTCTGTGTACGTCACGGTAGCACGCAGGTAGTTCCCTGTGTCATCCGCTGAAGGAGACCGAGCGTTCGACGTCGCTCCCTCTATGTCTGTCCATGTCTGGCCGTCCGCGGACCCCGCCCACTGCCACTCTACCTCGCTGGTAGGTAAGTCCGCATCTTTAAAGCTGGCCGTAAGGTCCCTGCCAACCTGCGGTTGCGGCCTGTCTAAGCTGGCCGAGCCCGCTTCGTCTACGTCTGTGACGTTAACGTCAACGTCCTGGCTCCCGCCAGTTGCCTTAATCGTCACTTCGTAGGTGTTAGAGTCGTCGTTCGACCCACCCGCAGGGGCCTCGAAGTCAGGCGAGTCCTTAAAGGCCAACTCACCGCCTTCGATGGTGAACAGGGCCTTGTCAACTCCGTCCAGAGACCATGCGATGGGGTCCCCGTCCTGGTCGATCGCAGTGTAGGTTGCGACCGGGTCGGCGCCGTTCTCAGGGTAGTCTACCGAGCCGTCTGCGGTTATGGTCGCAGGATCATTCTCGTCTGTCACGTTGATGGTCACGGTTATGGAGTCAGTGGCGCCCGACGGGTCGGTTGCCGTTACGACCACCGTGTAGCTGCTCTTGGTCTCGTAGTCCAGTTCAGCCTTCGTCCTCAACTGTCCGTCGTTGTGGGTTGAACTGAGCCCGCTGTCTATGCTGAAGGAGTCAGCATCCGATCCGCTAAGGGTATATATCATCCTGTCCTTGTTGCCATCACTGGCTACTACAGGCTCACCTATGCCTACACCCTCATCCGCGTTCTCAGCTACTTCACGGCTCGTTTCGTCCGTCTGGTCTCCCAGTGTGTTCGGGTCCTGGTCACCAAACTTAGGCGCCGTGTTCGCAGGGTCACTGACCTGTACCGAAGCCTGGGTTATCGCTTCCGCGGATACACGGGTCTCCCCGCTCTGAGCGTCTTTGTACGTTACCCTGGCTATTAGGCTCTCCCCAACGTCTTCCGGTGCCGGTGTGTACGTTGACGACGTGGCTCCGTCTATCCGGCATAGCGTGTCTATAACAGTCTTTGCGTCATCATCGGCAGGGCACAATTCTGCATTATCGAAGTCGGGGGTTCCCGGGATACTGCCTTCCTCTCCGGCCGTAATTCCCTTGAACCACTGCCATAGCGTGGCGGTCACCTCACTGTCCGAGTCGCTGACCGAGGCATTCACCACTCGGCCTACCTGTGGCTCCCTCTGCGACAGACCCACAGAACCATCGTCAGCACTGTCCAGTACCTTGACCGTCACATCTAGCTTGGTCACCAACGTGGGACGGGCAGGAGCAGTGTCAGGGAGCGCATCCTTGCTCGTCGCTACTACCGTTATCGAGTATGAACTCTGCTTCTCAAAGTTCGGGGTAAAGTCATCATCACCGGCACCGCCCTGCTCAGTCTCAATGGTCAAGACACCAGTGGTTGCATCAATGTCAAAGTACTTGGAGTCATCACTCTCTTCGATAGTGTAGCGAACCTCGTCTGGGTCAGCGACAACACCGGCGTTGTCGCCGTCCGATGCTTCGTAGGTCGGAGCCTGGTTTCCATCGGCCTCAGGGTCTCCATCTAAATTGCCCTGGTTCTCAGTAACTTCTACCGTCCGCGGGCTAGCGTCCGTGAACTTGGGCGCTTCGTTTACGTCCTCTACAGTTACGGCCACCACCACATCCGCGGATGCTCCCGACGGGTCCGTGGCTATCACCTTTAACTGGTATGTGTTGTTGTCCGCATCGGATTCCGGGACCTCATAGTTCAGTTTCGCATTCGCAACCTTAATCTGGCCAGTACCACGGTCTATCGTGAAATGCCTTGAGTCTCCGTCACTGCTGGTGTTATTGTCGTCCTGGTCACCATCTTCCAGGTCACCATCTTCCAGCGAGTAGATCAGTACGTCGTTGTCCGCATCTGTGGCCGATACAGCATCACCTACGCCCGTTCCCTTGGCCGAATTCTCGTCCACTTTACGGCTTGCCTGCACCCCCTCCGTCTCCTTGTCACCGTCCTGCCCTACGAACGACGGCTTGGTGTTGGCCAGGGTCCTGGTTTCCACCGGGTTATCAGATACCACTGAGACAGTCTTGCCTGCACTAAATTTGTCTGTGTACGTCACGGTAGCACGCAGGTAGTTCCCTGTGTCATCCGCTGAAGGAGACCGAGCGTTCGACGTCGCTCCCTCTATGTCTGTCCATGTCTGGCCGTCCGCGGACCCCGCCCACTGCCACTCTACCTCGCTGGTAGGTAAGTCCGCATCTTTAAAGCTGGCCGTAAGGTCCCTGCCAACCTGCGGTTGCGGCCTGTCTAAGCTGGCCGAGCCCGCTTCGTCTACGTCTGTGACGTTAACGTCAACGTCCTGGCTCCCGCCAGTTGCCTTAATCGTCACTTCGTAGGTGTTAGAGTCGTCGTTCGACCCACCCGCAGGGGCCTCGAAGTCAGGCGAGTCCTTAAAGGCCAACTCACCGCCTTCGATGGTGAACAGGGCCTTGTCAACTCCGTCCAGAGACCATGCGATGGGGTCCCCGTCCTGGTCCTCCGCATGGAACGTGGTCACAGCGGCCGTGCCGTTCTCCGCGTAGTCGATGGCGATGGCCTTAGGTGTGCTCTGGGCGAAGGCCGCAGGCACGAACGGGACTACCAGCGACAGCACGAGAGCGATGATGGCTATTCGAGCTATCAATGATTTTAAGGGTCTCTTAAGCATGAGATGCCTCACTTTGCGGGGGGTTTGGGATAGGGACGACTGTTCCGTTTCCATAGTTGGTTGCACAATTGCGGCGCATGTTAGCACCGCCTTTCGAGTCGTGTCAATACGCTAATTACACAATTGGGGAGGGCAATTTGGGAAAGCGGGGGGGAGATGCCGGAATTCGCTCTACCCTTTGACAAGCTCGGGATGAGCGGGGGTGTATGTGAGTGGGCAAGTCCTTGATCCCTCCCGCCTCGGCGGACTTTCAGCGCGGGGCCTCGGGATGACATATAAGGCAATGTGGTAGACATGGCGGTCAGGGGTAGTCAACTCCTTCCAGGACTAGGGGCCGGCGAGGCCGGTGGAGGGACAAATTGGTCGAACGAAACGCCGAGCAATTGCAGAGTCCTGGGGCCCGTGGTATCGGGGCCCTGGTGGGGGATGTAGGGTAGATATGCGCCCAAAAGCATCGGGGGAAAGGATAACACTGTAAGTCAAGAGGAACAAGGGGGTGGGGGGATGCGGAGGGGTGGAGCCGCCCAGCCCCAGATCCCTCGCGGGGCATCGGGATGACATGGGGTGGGGGGGGGGTGGGGGATTCCGGCTCGGGGGGTAAGTTGACATGGGCTTTGGCGATTGAGAGAATCCGATACGGTTCAAGAACGATGTTAAGTATGTAAGGACGAGTCTTTTGTTCTGGTCGGGGGGGGAGCCGCCCAGCCCCAGATCCCTCGTGGGCCTCGGGATGACACGGGGGGGGGGGGAGAGAGAGGGTATGTCTCTCCCGTGCGAGTTCAGGGCCTTGGGCGTCTGGAGCCTCGGCGCAGGTGGGATCTATCGGGGGGGGAAGGGGCCAGGACAGAAGAGAAGTAAAGGTGCAGGATGTCGCAATTGTCATTGTTTAAAGGATTGGTGGGTCGGGCGCCGGCCTCTTATACCAATCTGTCAACGAATTACCTAACACAAACGGTTATGATGTATTTGTCTTTATTTAGGAGAAGGGTGGGGCGGGGGGTGATGTCGGCGGCGTTGATTTTGGGGGCGGTGGCGGTGTTTCTGATGATGGGGGGGCTGGGGGAGGGGCAGGAGGCGTTGGAGAGGATCGATTACCCGGAGCACGGGACGGCGACGGTTGTGGCGTACATAGGCGATGACCCGGAGCGGCAGACGGTGACGTGGTCTCTGTCAGGGGCGGATGCGGGAGACTTTGAGATAGACGGGGGAGGGCTGACGTTCATAACCCCGCCGGACTATGAGCATCCCGCGGACTCAGATACTGACAACACTTATGAGGTGACGGTAGAAGCCTCTGACGGCACCACCGCTACGGTCACTCAGATGGTGGAAGTGAGGGTGACGAATGAGGATGATGCAGGAGAGATTAAGGATTTGACGGTGCAGCCTCAGGTAGGAGTGGCTGCGAGCGTAAAGCTGGAAGATGCTGACGGCCCGTCCAGTGCAAGCTCACCCCAGTTCCCCATTACGAAGATCGACTTGACCGACGGAGATGGGAATTCTGATCTCAAGTGGCAGTGGGCCCGAGGAACCAGCAAGACGGGGCCGTGGACGGACATCCAAGACGACCAGGAGACAAGCGACGTAAAGGAGGGAGAGGAAAACTTCTACACACCGACCAAAGACGACTTGGACAGGTATCTTCGGGTCACGGTGACCTACCGCGACGGTCATTGCCCATGCAGCTCCAGGAAGACGGCGCAAGACACATCTGACAACAAGGTAATAGACAAGCCGTTCACGGACCAGCCCCCGGTGTTCGACCAGGACCCCGACAAAGTTGGAGTACAGGTATCGTTCGACGAGGACCCCGCCAAAGAGGGCGTGCAGATTACCATAGCTGAGAATTCTCCAGCGGGAACGGCCATCGGTGCGCCGATCGCGGCGAAGGCCCTGGACATAGATGGCAATCAGAGGACTTTGAACTACACCCTGGGTGGAGGCTCGTTTGACATAGACCAGGGAACCGGTCAGATAAGGGTCTCGTCGAGCCTGGACCACGAGAATAAAGACACGTACGATGTCACTGTTACCGCTCGGGACCCGTCCAGAAGTTCGAATGACATAGCTGTGACTATCGTAGTCACGGACGTGGACGAAGACCCTATGATTACGGATGGGGGCACGTCTATAAATTATGCCGAAATTATTGAGGGCAAAACTGCGCAGCCGGTTGGTGCAAGTAGCAACGTTTACAGTGCTGAAGACCCGGATGCAAACGACACTTTACGCTGGTCGCTATCCGGGTCCGATGCGTCCAAATTCACAATTAACAATCTAAACCAGCTTGAATTCAGGGAACCCGCCGACTTCGAAGCGAGGGCGGACTCGGGCCGGGACAACGTGTACAACGTGACCGTCGTCGTCACAGACAGCGCAGGTAACACGGCAACAAGGGACGTGATCATCAACGTAACCGACGTGGAGGAGAAAGGTCTCGTCCGCCTGTCCAACCGGCAACCGCAGGTCGGGACCAAGATAACCGCCACCCTCTCGGACGGCGATATCGTAAGCAGAGGCTCGGTAACCTGGGAGTGGTCGGGCGATGGAAAAGTTACAAGCAGTGGCGCCTCTTCGACTTATACTCCGGTTGTGGCAGGTAGCTATCTGACAGCCACGGCAACATATACCGACGGACGCGGCAGCGGGGAGACGGCTTTCAATCAGCCTCGGGATTATCTGCCGGTGCAGCCAGCCAAAGATAGCCGCAACGAACGCCCGGTGTTCGCCGGGAGCTCCGCAACGAGAAGCGTGGGTGAGAACAACAAGCCCAATACGGCTCTCACGGGAGGCGCGTTCGATGTCACTGACGGAGATGATGCCGCCACCAGTCTGACGTACTCACTGAGCCGCGGCGACTTGAACTTGTTTTTCATTGATTGGGCCTCGGGGGTAATCAGCACCAATGGGCAGCTGGACTACGAGGTGCGTAGCAGCCATTCCGTCACGGTCAGGGTCACCGACGCGTCGTTGGGAACAGACACCATCAGCGTTACCATCAACGTCATCGACGAGGATGAGAAACCGATAATTACGGACGGTGAAACCGCTATAGAGTACGCGGAGATCACCGGCGGCGCCCGCTCCGGCCCCGTGGCAACTTACAAGGCCTCCAACCCTGACAAGAAAAAGATACTTTGGAGCCTAGCAGGCACACACTCCGACGACTTCTCCATCAGTTCAGGCGGCGTCCTAACCTTCAATGAGCCACCGGACTACGAGACCCAACAAGAATACTCGATAACGGTCCAGGCAAGCGACGGCGGGGCCGAGGTGGGCGATAGGGACATTACTGTAACAGTGACCAACGTGGATGAGCCGGGAAAGGTAACCCTATCGGACCTGGAGCCCCAAGAAAGCACCGACCAGACACAAACACCGGTTACAGCTACGCTGACCGATCCGGACAAAGAGGATGCAGACAATATCACGTGGCAGTGGGCCCGGAGCGCGGGCAGGTCAGGGCCGTGGACAGACATCAGGGGCACGGACGAAGAGAACAGCCCCCTAGGAAAATCAGCCGTGTACCTGCCGGCCAAGGACGACGTCGGTAAGTATCTGAGGGTCACAGCCAGCTACACCGACGGACATGGCGGAGGCAAGGAAGCTCACTTGGTATCTGACAAGGCGGTGAGGAGAACTCCATACGTCAACAAGGCGCCTAAGTTCCAGGCTGCCGACGGGACTGAGCGTGAGGCCGCTGCAAGGAGCATTGCGGAGAATTCGAAGCAGAACACTCCGGTGGGGGACCCGGTTGCGGCTACGGACATTGGCCCTAACGGCAGACAGGAGCTTCTGACCTACACGCTGAGCGGCGATGATGCAGCCAAGTTCGACATTGACAGGCGGACGGGCCAGATCAAGACAAAGGCAATGCTGAACTTCGAATCGGGCGCTGCCGTTGACAACTGCGAAACCAAGAACTCGTGCAGGGTTATCGTTACAGCCGCGGACTCTTCGGACAATCCCAATGCCGATCCGGAAGTCCCATCAAGAGACACCATTAACGTGACCATTACCGTGACGGACGTGAACGAAGCGCCGGTGTTTGGCGACAGTGACGCCGTGACAGAGGGTGTTCAAGCTCCTCCGAAGGCGCTAAGGGTTGCGGAGAACCAGACCGTTATTGATGCAGATCTTATCGCCGAGAAGGTCCAGGCTCCCACATACACGGCTACGGACCCTGAAGGCGCCGCGGTTGGGTTAACTCTGGCGGGAACCGACGCAGGCCACTTCAAGATCGACGCAGACGGCGTTCTCTCCTTCAAGGAAGGGCAGGACTACGAAGATCCGGCCGATTCGGGCGGGAACAGAGTGTACAACGTAACGGTGCAGGCCACGGACGTTGGGCGCAACACGTCTTCGGTGGACGTGGTAGTGACTGTGACCAACGCGAACGAGGATGGGATAATAACGCTGTCTCACCTGCAGCCGCAGGTAGGGGAGAGCTTGACGGCCCGCCTGACGGACCCCGATGGCGGTATAAGGAGCATCAGTTGGCAGTGGTACAGAGGAAATGCGGGCACAGATAACGACGAGGCTGAAGACGATAACATCAAGAAATGCTCTGCGCCTAGCGCCAGTGCTCCCTGCTCAATAGACTCGGCAACGTCAGCCACTTATAGTCCGGTCACTGCCGACCATGATGCAAATGTAATCCTGACGGTCATAGCCAAATATACGGACTTGTTCGGCAACGGGCAGGTTGCGGTTGGGAAATCGGTATATAAAGGTGAAGGTGAAGGATACACCGTCCAGGGCACCAAGAACGCCAACAAGGCGCCGAGGTTCCTCGACTCCAACGACAAGGACATCAGGACCGCAGAGAGAGAGATTCTGGAGAATGCGAAGACCGACGCATCCGTAGGCACTCCGGTTGAGGCGATAGATGAAGATGATAAGAACCTGGACTACTCGCTAGGTGGGACAGACGCAGGGCATTTCGCAATCAACAGGGCAACTGGGCAAATAAAGACCAAGACAACGCTGGACTATGAGTCAACCAAGAAGACTTACACAGTGGACGTCAGGGCAAGGGACCCGGAAGGCCTGACGGACAGCATAAGGGTGACGATCCGAGTAACGAATGTTGACGAACAGCCGGACCTGCTGAAGAAGGCGCTGGTGGTCAGGGGCGACCGGAGTATCGGCTACGCGGAGAACAGCGCGGACGCCGTGGGGAACTATACGGCGGCGGGGCCGAACGCGGCTAACGTCAGCTGGACCCTGACGGGGTCGGACGCTCGTGATTTCTCCATAAGCAGGACCGGACAGCTTACTTTCAGGTCGACGCCCAACTTCGAGTCGCCGGCGGACTCCAACAGGGACAACACATACGTAGTGACGGTAAACGCTTCCACAAGGTCCGTTCGCGATACGCTTAGGGTAACGGTGGACGTGGCGAACGTGGACGAGGAAGGTGAGGCTAGACTGTCCCCGAACCGGGGCAACGTCGGCAGCAAGATTACGGCGACAGTGACGGACCTGGACGGCACACCGACAAACGTGCTTTGGGAATGGGAAAGGTCTGAGGACGGGGACAGTGGATGGACTAGCATCTCTGGGGCGAATTCGGGTACGTATACACCCAACGCGGATGACGTGGATAACTATCTGCGGGCCACGGCCAGATACGCAGACCCGCAGGGCCCCGGGAAGAGGGCGGAGGCGATAACGACAGCTCAGGTAAGATCGGATGACGACGGGGTTGTGACGCTGTCGCCGGCTAGGCTGTCGGTGGGAGACACAGTGACACCAAGGCTTACCGATCCTGACGGGAACATTAGAAACACCAACTGGCAGTGGGCCAGCTCATCGGACGGACAAACGGGCTGGTCGGACATTACTGGTGCGACTTCGGCTACATACACCATTGTTGCGGCCGACATCGGGGATTTCCTGCGGGCCACGGCGAGCTATGACGACGGAGACGGCACGGGCAAGAGCGCAGACGGCGTAAGCTCTGCGGCCGTCGTAGAGGACGACGACGGGTCGGTGACCCTGTCGCCGTCGCGGCCGCAGGTCGGGAACAGGGTAACGGCTACTATCACAGATCCCGATGGAGGGGTCACGGGGGTCACGTGGGTCTGGGAAATCTCTTCGAACGGCATGACCAACTGGTCGGCCATAATTGGGGGAACCTCAAATACATACAGGATTACAGCTGCCAACCTGGCAGGCAGCTACCTGCGAGCAACGGCGAGCTACACGGACCAAGCAGGCCCGAATAAGAGCGCTCAGTCGGCATCTTCGGGGGTCATCAGAGAGGACGACGATGGGGTAGTGACCCTGTCGCTGTCGAGCCCGGAAGTCGGAGACACGGTGACGGCGACACTGTCGGACCCCGACGCGGGAGTCACGGGGGTCACGTGGCAGTGGGCCTTCTCCGCCAATGGCTCGAGCAACTGGACGATCATGCTAGGAGCAACTACAGCGAGGTACACGGCCACTGAGGCCAACGTGGGCAATTACCTTCGGGCCAGGGCGACCTACACTGACTCGGTAGGCAGCGGGAAGGATGCGGAAGCGGTGACCTCGGGGGCGGTCAGAGAGGACGACGATGGGGTAGTGACCCTGTCTACGTCCGCGCCGGAGGTCTTGACTCCGATAACCGCCACATTGAGCGATCCCGACCGCCCCTTCATTAACGTGATGTGGCAGTGGGCCAAGTCCTCGAACCGCTCGACCTGGACAGACATATCCGGAGGTGCGTCGGCTACGTACACTCCGGCTGTGAACGACGAGGGCAGCTACCTTCGGGCCACGGCCAGCTACGACGACACAGTCGGCAAGGGTAAGAGCGCTGAGGCGGCAACGGGCTCGAAGGTCGCGCCTCTGGACCTGTTCGGCAAGTACGACTCCGACAGGAGCGGGAGCATAGACAGGAGTGAGACCACGCAGGCCGTAAGGGACTACTTCAGCGACGAGATTAGCAAGGACGAGGTAATAACGATCCTCCTGCTGTACTTTGCAGGCTAAAGGGACCGCCAATAGGTGAAAAGATAATCGCCCGCCGGTTCTCGGGAGCCGGCGGGCGATTGCGTTAGGGCTTAAGGGATAAGAAGAGGAATGGGCGAGGGTGTTGGCTCCCCGAGCAGGGCTCGAACCTGCAACCTAGCGGTTAACAGCCGCTCGCTCTACCATTGAGCTATCGGGGATCGGGAAGATTATACAACGACAAGGGTCACGGCACTAAGAGGCCTTTGGCAAATCAAGTGCAGGGAGGGAAAAGCGGACCCGCGACACAACGTCCTGCCTTATACTAACGCAAATCGAGAACGATACAGGGCTCGGGACCAGGGGCCCAGGCCAAATCCGGGAGGTCATTCAATGAGCCACGAATACATAATCGCCGAGCAGAGGGGTCGAGTTGGAATAATCACATTCAACCGGCCCGATAGGCTAAACGCCATGATCCCCGAGATGGGTTTCGAGGTCCGTGAGCAACTGGAGGCCTGGGAGACCAATGATTCGGTGGGAGCGATAGTGCTCACGGGGGCGGGCCGGGCGTTCTGCTCGGGGGCGGATATCTCGAATTTCGAGCGTCAACTCTCGGCGCCTGATGGCGATTCAAGCCGGGAATCCGACCTCTGGTATCTGACCCTGCGAGCCATGTCTAAGCCGGCCATAGCCGCTATAAACGGCGTGGCGGTCGGGCTGGGGATCACCTGCACGCTGCTCTGCGACATCCGGCTGGCCACTCCGGACGCCAAGCTGTCGTTCCGATTCGTGCGGCTCGGGCTCACGCCGGAGCTCGGGAGCACGCATACGCTGCCTCGGCTTGTCGGGCTCCAGCGAGCCAACGAGGTTATGTTAACCGGCCGGTTCTTCACGGGACAAGAGGCCAAGGACATGGGCCTGGTCCTGGAAACCTATCCGAAAGAAGAGGTGTTGGACCAGGCCGTCGAGCTAGCCCAATCCATCGCTGAGGCCCCGGTCTGGCAGTTAGCCGAGACGAAACGGATGCTCCGGGACAACTCTCTTGCCCAGGACTTCGATGCTGTAGACCGCCACGAGGCGGAAATATTCATCCGGTCGATGTCGACACCGGAGCATAGCGAGGCCATCGCTGCCTTCCGAGAGAAGAGAGACCCACGCTTCCATTGATGGGCCTTGGTTTAGCGAAGTCATAAGATAGTCGGGCCGAGGCATTTAAGGGCCGCCTGGAGAGGACCGAAAGGAGTCATCATGGCCTACGAGATTATCTCTGCAGACACACACATGGACCTGCGCTGGCTGCCCTCTGATCTGTTCGTTTCACGGGCTCCCGAGGCGCAGAAACCCCACATGCCAAATGTCCAAATGCTGGACCGCGGCAACTATTGGTTCGTACAGGGCCGTGAGTTCTGCGCCGTAGGCTCCGACAGCGCCGGTGTCCGAGAAGGACAAGGCTATGCGCTGGGGGAATCGGTCCATATGGACCGGATGGCAGAGGTCGGGTTCTTCGACGGGGTGGCCGAGGGCATATATCACCCTGTAGATCCCGAACTCAGAGTTAGTGACCAGAATATCGATGGGATTGACGCGGAAGTGATATACGGCATTCTGGGAATCGGCGGAGGTATGTTTACCGACTCGGGGCCTGAGGCGGAAACGCTCACAACCATATACGACATTTATAACGAGTACGTCTCAGAGCTTGTCACGGGTTATGAACAGAGGCTGGCGGGTCTAGCCTGCATCACGTCCCACGATCCCCAGGTCTCGGCGCGGCAGTTGCGGACTGCGGCAGAGCTGGGACTGAGGGGGGCAGAGGTCAACGTTTCCCAGATGAGGAAGCCAATCTATCACAAGGACTGGGACGTGCTCTGGGACACCTCTGCCGAGTGCGAAATGCCCATCTCCTTCCACACTCTCGGCCTCAACTACGCCAAGCCCGATGTGGCGGAGCAGAAAACGTACGAATGGGTGGACACGGGCCTCCTGTACATCCTGTTCCAGCTATCGGGGGCGGAGTTCCTGGTGAGCGTCCTTCTATCGGGCGCCTGCGAGAAATATCCGGGGTTCAACTTCGTCCTTGGGGAGTGCGGGATCGGGTGGCTGCCTTACGTCCTTGAACGCACTGACAACGAATATAAGGACCGCCTCTTCCATATAGGTCTTCCTGAAGCTCCTTCATATTATTGGAAGCGTCAGGGCTACTCGACGTTCCAGCAGGAATTCGTTTCCCTGGACCAGGTCGACCGCATAGGTGCCAACAACATCATGTGGGGTTCCGACTACCCTCACCAGGACGGAGTCTTCCCCGACTCCCGGAAGACGATTCAGGAAGGTCTAGGGCACCTGCCGGAAGAGGTAGTCCGAAAAATCGTCTGCGAAAACGCTGCCCGGGTCTATAAATTCAACTAGTTCCTGATCACTCTGGCTCCACACGCTGACTTAAGCCCAGCACAAGTGATTGCATTACAATCATGTTGCTATACAACCGACCCTCTTAGAAAGAAGGCGTGGTGGTGGCTAGCATTCCGATCCGGAACTTGGACGAAGACACTCCTTTACCTAAGAATCTAGCTGCGGCCATACGGGCTCGATTCGAGCTTCTTGGCGGAGTCGAACTAGAAATACCGCCTAGGGAAGCAATGCGAGAACCCCCAAGGTTCGACTGACGTCACCGTGATGATCATCCTTGATAGTAATGTGATCTCGGAGATCATCCGTCCAACACCCAGCGCTCAGGCGATCGCATGGGTCGCTGGTCAACCTGCGGACAGCCTTTACATTACGGCTATCAGCGAAGCTGAATTGCGTTATGGCATTGCAATCCTGCCAACCAGTACCCGCCAGGAGAGGTTGCTTGTCCAAATTGACGGGATGTTCAAATGGGACTTCGCAGATCGCATTCTTCCCTTTGACAGTGAGGCCGCTCGAACCTACGCCCTTATCGCATCCGTCCGCCGTGCCGCTGGACTCCCGATAAGCCAAGCGGACTGCCAGATCGCAGCTATTGCCCGGTCCGTAGGTGCATCAATTGCTACCAGTGATGAGAGTGGGTTTAGAGGATGTGGAATAGATGTGATAAATCCTTGGACATCAGTACCCCACCAACAGGAATGCGCATCCGAAATACATGGCAATGGTACACCCTAGTTATGCACCAATTGGCTGCCGAGCCAGGACTCGAACCTGGGCTAAGGGATTCAAAGTCCCGTGTGCTACCACTACACCACTCGGCATCTTTGGCCGCTGCCTATGCGCAGCCGGTGAGATTATAACCCGAACCCGCTTTCCAGGCCCTAGCCACCCGTTGACGCACCATCACCGCGATGCTAGCATTTGGCCCGACCTCCAGATATGCAACTTGAGAAGGGCGCAACGTCATAACATGAGACCCCTCGAAGAAGCCCAGGTGGGTGAAACACTCCGCCCTCACACCTACATCCTCACCCGGGAAGCAGCGCTTTTTGCGGCGCGCAATATCGGCAAGGACTCGCTTGAGACCGACGCGTCGGGCCATGAAATAGCCCCGGCCTGCGTTACCGACAGCGACTACGTCCCTCTGTGGATCTCGGACTTCACTACCAAGGAGGCCGTTCACGCCAAGGCGGAGCACCGCTATCTCAACCCACCGAGGGTCGGTAAGCAGATGACCGTGACGGGCAGGTTTAGCGACAAATACAACCGGAGGGGCCGGGACTTCCTGACCATGGAGTCGGAAACGATTGACGAGGACGGGAATAAAATAGTCGAGAGCAAGAACGTATTACTTATAGATCTGTAGGTTAAACATGTCTATCAACAGCCAAGCGACCGATCCGAGAAACCTCCCACCCGGCATGGAACTGCCGCCGGTGACCCGCATCCTCTCAAAAGAGGAAGTGCTCTTCTACACGAACCGGGGCACGGAGTTCGGGGGACGGCCCACGGACAAGAAGAACATACACAACGACGAGGAGACGGCGCAGTCATACGGCTTTCGAGGTGTCGTTGCGGCTGGGGTACAGACCATGCCCTACATCTGGTCCCTATTCCACGACAAACTAGGCGAGAGCTGGGACAAGGGTGGCCTCCTGTCGGTGACATTTACGAACATGGTATGCGGTGACGATACACTCGATATCCGGGCCATCGTTCGAGAGTCCAAAGACGGCGAGGCCGACGACCGCATCTACTTCGACACCTGGATTGAAAACCAGCTTGGCGAAAAAGTCATAGTAGGGAAGGCGAGCGTGCCGATTTCCTATAGAGGTGCCTAGTGATCTTCAACTCAAGGTCGACACCACATTCATCGGCAAGCACAATCTAGAATTCAAGCATGGAGGTTTGTCCGGCATTTATAGATGAGACTGGCGTCCTTACCGAATCATCCGTAAAACAGCCGGTCTATGGAATTGGCTTACTGGTTGTACCTGAGACTAAAGAGATAACCGACAGCTTTTATCGACTTCACTTCAACTTCATCCAAAAGATGGCAAATCAGCGTATCAAGCTCAGGAAGAAGCTTCAGTCTGGGTGCACACCACTGACCCTAACGGAAATTGACAGATTAATGTGGTCAACTCGTCATCACGAGTATAAGTTCTCCGAGGTCACTCACTTTAACATCCAGGATTACATAGATATCGTCAATTTATATTTCTCATTTCCCGGTCTCGAGTTTCATGCACTGATGCTCAATAGGCGGGACTCTAACGCCGGACTGAGCAAATGGGACAATGATTCATGGGTTGCTTACACGCATTGTGCCAAGAAATTACTTGAGGAAAGACTTACAAGGGATGTATTCACAATCGTAGACTTACAGGGCGAACCCGATAAGGCCAATGTGCACCTGGAAGATGTTCTATGCTCTGTGAATATGGTAAAGGGATGTTTGAGAGCTACCTCGGATATGTCGGTCTACTTGCAACTTGTGGACTTGTTACTGGGATGTGTGCAGTATGATCTCAAAGAGCAGATGGGATATTATAATTCCTTATCCAAGAGGGCTAAGGCAAAAGGCCAACTGGCACAACTGGTTAAGAGCAAGCTTGGAATGGGTAGAGAGGATGCCTTCTTACCCGAGGGGGAACTCTTCAAATCCTCTGCGACCCCGTCTATGTTCTCGGTATCGAGAGGACAATGGTGAGTATAAATGAAGAAGTGCGGCTATGACCGGCGTCCATCCCTTAAGCGGGACGACATTCCCCGGGCACTCCGCACTTACATTTGAAGTTTATTGAGCGTTTACCTACTTGTCAACCATTTTCCCGGATCCTGAAACCTTCTTGGAGCATTGCTTTAGCATGACAGCCCATTGCCAGCTTGGCGAAAAAGTCATAGTAGGGAAGGCGAGCATTCCCGCTGCAGCTGGAAGCGCGAACTGATGGACAGAGCCCTGGAAGGCCTTCGCGTCCTGGACCTGAGCGAGGGTGTCGCTGGGGGATACTGCACCAAGCTTTTCGGTTGCATGGGGGCGGAGGTCATAAAGGTCGAGGACCCGGCAGGCGGGGACATCTCCCGCAGGATGGGCCCATTCCTAGACCATCTGCCCGACCCCGAGACTAGCGCCACTTATCTTTATCTAAACACCAACAAGAAGAGCATCACCCTCAACCTGGGCACAACTTCCGGCGTTGAGACGCTCAAGACACTCTTGCCGTCCGTTGACGTGGTGGTGGAGACTTACACTCCGGGGACAATGGAGGACAAGGGTCTCAGCTACGCGGTTCTGGAGTCGCTCAATCCGGGAGTCGTGCTGGCTTCCATCACGTATTTCGGGCAGACCGGCCCATACAAGAACTACAAGGGCAACTCCATGGTGGGCTATGCCCTCACCGGGCAGATGTACCAGACGGGCGAGGCGGACCGAGAGCCGCTGGTCAGCGCAGGATTTCAGCCTGAGTACACGGCAGGCATACACGCTTTCGATGCGGTGATGTCCGCTCTTTACTGGCGTGATTCGAGCGGCCAAGGCCAGCACGTCGACGTGTCCGCTATGGAGGCGATGGCCTACTACCACGAGTTCTCCATCACGACCTGGACTCATGTTCAAGCCAAGAACATTCGCACAGGCAACGACTATCCTGTCGGAGGCCATCCGCTGACAATGTACCCGTGCAAGGACGGGTGGGTGTCCATAAGCAGCGTAATGCCCCATCACAGCGAGAACCTATTCCTTCTAATGGAGCGGCCCGACCTCATCGACGATCCCCGCTTCGCCTCGGCGGACCTGCGTTGGGACCACAAAAAGGAATACAACGAGATCTTAGAGGATTGGCTTATGCAACACACCATGGACGAGGTGGTTGACGTAGGTCAAAGTCTCCGCATTCCAGTCACATACGTGCCAACTTTCGGGCGGCTTCTCAATGACGTTCAACTAAGCGCCCGTGACTACTGGGTCGCACTGGAACACCCGTTGGCAGGTCGTCAACTGTACGCCGGCGCCCCCTTCAAGATGGACGAGGCGCCCTGGCAAGTTACTCGGGCTCCGCTGCTGGGCGAGCACAACGAGGACGTCTACTGCGGTGACATGGGACTAAGCAAAGAGGAACTGGTCCGCCTCCGAGAGCGCAACATCATTTGAGGGCTTATGAGCTATCCCGCAGATAAAGGGCGTGCATTGGAAGGGGTCCGGGTGCTGGACTTCACTAGTGGGTGGTCGGGGCCGATCGGCGCCCGATTTCTTGCCGACCTCGGGGCTGAGGTAATCAAAATCGAATCCCTGTACGGTCGAGGGGCTGCACAGGTCCCGAGGCCGGAGAATCCCAAACATTATGCGAAGATTGCCCACTCAATGTACCCCGACAATGATCCCGGAGACCAGCCATACAATCGTTACGGCACTTTTAACGAGTATCAGCGCAACAAGAAGAGTCTCACACTTGACCTGTCCCGCGACGATTGCCGGGAGGTGGCCAGGGGACTTATACCCATTGCTGACGTAGTAATGGAGAATTACAGTGCCAGAGTGATGCGCAACTTTGGGCTGGACTATCCCACGGTACGCCCGCTCAATCCAGCGATCATATTTGTCTCGATGCCGGGATTCGGGACGACGGGCCCGCATCGCAACCACGTGAGCTACGGGACAAACATCGAGCCGACCGCGGGATATGCGAACATGATGGGGTACCCGGGCCCGGTCCCATACAAATCCGGGGAGGCGTATCCCGACCCCAACGCCGGCGTGAACGCGGTTGCAGCGGTGCTCACGGCACTGTACTACCGACGACGCTCCGGCAAGGGCCAGTTCATAGACCTGTCTCAGAACGAAGCTACCGCCTGCCTGATCGGGGAAGCGTTGCTCGGCTATCAGCTAACCGGGGAACATCCAGTCAGGATGGGGAATCACCACGCCTACCATGCTCCACACAACGCCTACAAGTGCAAGGGCGAAGACAACTGGGTGACCATAGCCGTGACCAACGATGAAGAGTGGGGCGCACTGTGTGAAGTTGCCGGGAACCAAGGCTGGAGCTCCGACCCTCGGTTCCAAGACCAGCTGAGCCGGTGGCAGCACCAGGACGACATTGACATACATATCTCGGAATGGACCGCGAACGAGGACTACAAAGACTTGATGCACCGGCTCCAAGGGGCTGGGGTCACGGCGGCGGCGGTCTACACGAACCAGGACGTGGTGGAGGACGAGCAGCTCAACGAGCGGGGGTATTTCTGGGACACGCCACATGCAGCCTCGGGCACCATGCCCTTTTCAGGGGCGCCGGTGCTGCTGTCCAAGACGCCCGGAACACTCATCAGGTCTGCGCCCCTTATGGGTGAGCATAACCGCTACGTGCTCGAAGATCTGGCGGGGCTGGAGAAGGGCTACGTGGACTCGCTGGAGTCGGAGGGGGCGATAGGGACCCGGCCCCCGGAAGGCATCCCCGGAGTCTTCGCGTAGGGCTCCTAACTTCGCCTTTACATTCGCTGACTGAACCGCCTAGAATGGCCGCGCCTTGACTACCACAACAGCCGTAGAAAACAGGTTCAAAATCACCTCCGACTTCCGCATGATGGGCGATCAGCCCAGGGCCGTCGACCAGCTTGTCGCGGGGCTGGAGTCGGGGATGAAGACACAGACTTTGCTCGGGGTGACGGGAAGCGGCAAGACGTTCACGATGGCCAACATCGTGGAACGCGTCCAGCGGCCCACGTTGGTAATGGCCCCCAACAAGACCCTCGCTGCCCAGCTGGCCACCGAGTTCAAGGAGTACTTCGCCGACAACCCGGTTGAATACTTCGTCAGCTACTATGACTATTACCAGCCCGAGGCCTACATACCACGTAACGACCTGTACATAGAAAAAGACGCAGACATTAACGAAGAGATCGACAAGATGAGGCATGCGGCCACGAGGTCGTTGCTCAGCCGGCGGGACGTGCTGATAGTGGCCTCGGTTTCCTGTATCTATGGTCTCGGTGATCCTGCGGAATACCACTCCTTTGTCGTCAACATCCACAAGGGCGAGACGCGAAACCGGAACAAGCTCGTGCGGCACCTGATAGACATGCAGTACGAGCGCAACGACATGGACTTCACCCGGGGCCGCTTCCGTATCCGGGGCGACACCCTGGAAATCCAGCCCGCCTACGAGGAGATCGCAATCCGCATCGAGTTCTGGGGAGACGAGATCGAGCGCATCGTTGAGGTGGACCCGCTGACGGGGGAGATTCTCGGGGCGAGGGAGTGGGTGGACATCTACCCAGCCAAGCACTTTGTTACCTCCACCGAAAAGCTTAACGCCGCCTTCGTGGACATCGAAGAAGAGCTCCAGGCCCAAGTGGATTGGTTCAAGTCCCAGGACCGGCCCCTGGAGGCCGCCCGACTCGAACAGCGCACCCACTACGACCTGGAAATGCTCAGAGAGGCCGGCTACTGCTCCGGCATCGAGAACTACTCCCGGCCGCTGGCTCGGCGGGCGCCCGGCAGCACGCCGTGGACACTGCTCGACTATTTCCCTGATGATTTCCTTATGTTGATAGACGAGTCACACATGACTCTCCCTCAGATCCGGGGCATGTTCCACGGAGATATAGCCCGGAAGAAGACCCTCGTGGACTTCGGGTTCCGGCTGCCCTCGGCGCTGGACAACCGACCCCTCAACTTTGCAGAGTTCGAGCGGCATATCAACCAGATGATCTGCGTCTCGGCCACTCCCGGCCCCTATGAATACGAGCACAGCAGCCAGTTCGTAGAACAGGTCATCAGGCCCACGGGCCTCGTGGACCCGACAATTGAGATTAAGCCCACCGAGGGCCAGATCGACGATCTGCTTTACCAGATCAAGACCCGCGTCGCGCGGGAGGAGCGGGTCCTGGTCACGACCCTCACCAAGCGCATGTCCGAGGAGTTAGCCGACTACCTGCGGGAGATGGGCGTCAAAACGCACTACCTCCACTCGGAGGTCGACACTTTTCAGAGGAGCGAGATTCTCCGGGACCTGCGTCTCGGTATATACGACGTGGTGGTCGGGATCAACCTGCTCCGCGAGGGCCTAGACCTCCCCGAGGTCAGCCTTGTAGCCATCCTGGATGCCGACAAGGAAGGGTATCTCCGCTCTTGGGGGGCGCTAGTCCAGACAATGGGTCGGGCCGCCCGTCACATTGAGGGTAAGGCCATCATGTACGCCGACAGGATTACCGCTTCCATGCAGAAGGCAATCGACGAGACGTATCGCCGCCGGGAGATCCAGACAGCCTACAACCTGGAGCACAACATCGAGCCCCAGGGCATAAAGAAGGAGATCAAGGACATCACCGACCGCGTCAAGGCGATCGCCGAGGAACGAGCGACGTACACAATCAACAAGGAAGTGCCTCGGGCCGAGCTTCTGCGTCTGGTCAAAGAGCTGGAGACCCATATGAAAGTGGCCGCCCGTAACCTGGAGTTCGAAAAAGCAGCGGCTCTCAGGGACCAGGTTCTCGATCTAAGAAAGGCCCTGGTACTGGATGAGGACGCCAAGGCCGAAGAGGGCATCCGCACACGTTCCTTCAAAGCCAAGCGGGCCAAGCGCCCCAGGAAATAATCCATTCTCAATTCGCAAGGAGGCAATCTATATGAGTCCCGAGTCCAACCCGTCTGAGTGGCCACTTCAGCAGCAGTCCGAATTCATCGCCAAGCTCTACGGCCTTTGGGGAGGCGCCATCACGACCATCCTTTACTCCCAGCAGGGTGACGACACCGTAGTCCAGTGGCGTGAGACAGTCCTGCACAACCACCAGAAGGAATATTTCCTCCAGGGCCTCGAAAAGCTGGGCGTAGACCCGGAGAGGGAGCCTGGGGCCGTAGTAGCTGCCAAGTATCACTATTTCTCCAATGCGCTCGGTGGGATAGACATGGAGATGTTTGTAGAGTCGCCGAAGAAGGCGTGGATCCGATATAACGCTCCTTTTGGGCCTGCAGGCCTCGCGTGGCTGGCGATTCCTCCCCGCATGGGCCGCGCCATATTTGCTGGCTGGCACCCGTACAACGGCGTGCGTCTGAACAACCCCAGACTTGGGTTTGTGCTCTCCAAGGCCTTTGGAGACGGGGAGCCCTACGCGGAAGGCTATTTCTACGAGTACGACCACGACCTGACCGACGAAGAGCGCTTCCAGTTCGACCCCAACTCCACCATGCCCGAATATGATCCCGAGCGGGCCCCCAAGCTCGATCCTGAAGTCTGGCCCGACGAGCGCCGCTCCAAGGCCCTGCGCAACTTCGGCAGAGGATACATCGAGGAGGCGGTGGTGGGGTTGCAGCAAGTGATCGGCACTCCTATCACCGCGCACTTGGTCAAGAAGGCCTACGAGGGCGTCGCACTCCAGTACGGCAAGGAACTTCTGGCGGAATTGGGCATCGAGGGACGGGACTCGGGCAGCCTGGCCCTTTTCACCAAGTATCTGTCGGACATGTCAGGCGATGAGTCGGAACTCACTTCCCCGGAACCCGACCGGCACGTTCTGCGCATAACCCGGCGACGCCTCTTCGAAGATTCAACCTCATCCGCAGAAGTGATGAAAGGCATGTTTGGATTCATTCACATGCTGGGCAGGACCATGGGCCGCCGGGTGCAGTCGACTCTTACCGCCCTGCGGGAAGAAGGCTCGCCCTACGATGAGATGGTCTTCGAGGACGTCAGGTAGGCCCCATAAGGGTCTACCTCCCGACCCCCAATGGCTTCAACCGGCGAAGCGCGTCCCACTGCCAAGGCCTGGGACGCGCCCGAATACCAGCAGAGCCACTCATACATCTGGCAATATGGCGCCAGCCTGGTTGAGATGCTGAACCCACAGCCGGGAGAGCGTGTCCTGGACCTGGGGTGCGGAACGGGGCACCTGACGGCGGAGATTGCGCGGGCGGGGTCTGAGGTTGTCGGAATCGACAACTCCCCGGACATGGTGCGCATAGCCAAAGAGAACTTCCCGGACCTCGCCTTCCATCACGCCGACGCCAGAGACTTTCATTTCTCCGAAGGGTTCGACGCCGTGTTTTCCAACGCCGCCCTCCACTGGATCAAGGAGGCTGAGCAGGTCCTGGACTCGATTGCCGGCTGCCTTAAGCCCGGTGGCAGGATAGTGGCGGAGATGGGGGGGAGGGGCAACATAGAGAGCGTTGTATCCGCCCTCCGACGTGCCCTTACGGCTAAGCTCGGGCACCCGCGGGCTGAGGTAGACCCGTGGTACTTCCCGACCATCGGGCAATATTCTGCATTGCTGGAGCAGTGGGGCTTCGAAGTGTCCTTCGCCAACCATTTCAGCCGGCCTACGCCCCTGAAGGAGGGGGAAGAGGGGCTGAGGGACTGGATTCGGATGTTCTGCTCGGAGTTCCTGGCCGGGCTGGAGTCTGACACCGAGGAGAAGGTTCTCACAATTGTTGAGGAGGAGCTTTGGCCCACCCTCTTCGACGGTGTCAGGTGGGTGGTCGACTACCGTAGGCTCAAGTTCCAGGCGCGCAAAATTGGTCCGCCTTTGAAGGGCTGGTCGATTAGGCTATAATTGCCTGTACGACCCCAATGGAGGAGATATGGCTACCATAACCGAGAACGACGTTCTTGAAGCCCTCAGCGACATCTATGACCCCGAGATCCCAATGATTAACATTGTGGACCTGGGCCTGATCTACGACGTTGACATCAACGACAGTGAGGTCAAGGTCACCATGTCCCTCACAGCCCAGGGCTGCCCGATGGCCGGGAGCATCGGCGGGGTGTGCACCGAGGCCGTGGAGTCCATTCCCGGCGTAGACAACGCGTACGTCGACATCGTCTGGGACCCGCCCTGGACCCCCGACCTGATTACCGAAGAGGGCAAGCGAGCCCTCGGCTGGGAATAAGGAACATGCCTGAGCAGATTCAGCCCATCGTCGGCAAGAAGTCCATGACCGAACAGGACAAGGCTCGTATTGCCGCGATGAAGCGCAACTGGGAACAGAGGCGCAAGGTCGGGGATAACTTAGGCAAGATAAAGACCAAAATAGCCGTCTACAGCGGCAAGGGCGGAGTGGGCAAGACCACTATCGCCGTCAACTTGGCCGTGCTCCTGGCGCAGCAGGGCCACTCCGTCGGCCTGCTGGATGCCGATATCGATTGCCCCAACGTCATCCGAATGCTACACATGCACTCGGGCCCATCTTCGGACGATGACGGCAAGATCATCCCCCCCGAGAAGCACGGGGTGAAGGTGATGTCCATGGGTTTCTTCCAGAAGAATGAACTGGAAGCGATCATCTGGCGCGGCCCCATGATCCACAACGCCATCAACCAGTTCCTGGAGCTGACGGCCTGGGGAGACCTCGACTACTTGGTCGTGGACCTTCCTCCCGGCACCTCCGATGCCCCTCTGACCATTATGCAGGTCCTAAAGTTGGACGGCTTCATAGTCGTTACCACCCCTCAGGACTTATCGTTCGTCGATGCGGTGCGATCCATCAACATGATCCGCAAGATGAATGTGAACATTCTGGGCGTCGTCGAGAACATGTCGGGGGAAATCTTCGGGCAGGGGGCCGGTGAAGCGATCTCCGAGAAGCTCGGGATCAAGTTCCTCGGCAGGTTTGAGCTTCACAAGACCTTCAGCGACATGTCTGCGCCGGTGGTACTCAGAGACGAGTCGATTAAAAAGATATTCGCCGAGGTGCTGGAAGGTGCGATGTCGAACCTCAGCCCCTCGAAAAGCGGCGCTAGCGTCCCATTGAGCTAGTCCACCCGCCGTCGATGGCTATAGTCTGGCCCGTCATGTAGGCTGAGGCCTCGGAGGCCAGGTAGACGGCCAAGAGCCCCACCTCCCTCGACTTTCCACCCCTCCTCATAGGAATGGTGCGCAAGAGCCTTTTGCGCAGATCCTCGTTCTCGAACTCGGGGGCCATCATCTCGGTGTGGAAGGCGCCCGGCGCGATGGTGTTTACGGTGACACCGCTCCTGGCCCATTCGAGAGCGAGGCTTTTGGTCAATCCCTCCATTGCCGCCTTGGAGGTGGAGTAGAGGGTGTGCATCTGGACTCCACGCAACCCTTCCACTGACGATATGTTGATGATGCGGCCCCACTTCTGTTTCAGCATGTGGGGCGCTGCGGCCCTGATACAGCGGAACGCGCTTGTAAGGTTGGAGTCCAGGACGTAGCGCCACTCCTCGTCGCTTGTAGGCTTGAAGAACTCGGGGCTCAAGCCCTCGGCCTTAGGTGCGAAGCCGGGTATCGGGACGAGGGGTTTGACTATTGCCACGCCTGCGTTGTTAACCAGGATGTCGATCTTTCCGAAAGTCTGAACCGTGCGATCTATCAGCGAGACTATATCCTCGTCACGAGTCACATCGGTCACGACGAATAGGCACTGGCCCCCGGCGGCCAATATCTCTGCTGACGTTTCCACCAGCTTAGACTCCGTGCGGCCTGCTATGGCCACGTTAGCCCCTGCCTCTGCCAAAGCCAACGCTATTCCCTTGCCGAGGCCCCGGCCTCCGCCAGTGACGATGGCAGTCTTTCCGTTAAGGTCGAATTCAGGTAAGGACATGGCTACGCCTTTCGATTCAGGGGGAGTTGATGGGAAGGCGCCGGGATCGATCAGTAAGAGACCCGGAAGTTGCTCTCTTCGGAATCGGAGGACTTGCCGGTGCCGGGCAGCCGGTTACCAAGACTACGCACACGGCTGGACACGCGGGCCTGCAGGTATTCGATTTCCTTCATCAAAGCTTCACGGTAGTGGGAACTGTACTCTCCCATGTTCCGGTACTTTTTGTAGCGCGCTTTGACCAGTTTGTTGGTCGGGACAGCCTGTACCCGCAATAGCTCACGGACGAGGATCCTCTGGAGCTGTTGGGCAGCCTCATTGGGGTACTGGTGGGCTCCGCCCTCGGGCTCGGGGACTACTACATCGATTATCTTGAGCCGCTTGCAGTCTCGGGCCGTTAGCTGGAGGGCCAGAGCCACTGTCTCCGCCTTAGCTGCGTCACCATACAGGAGGGTAGCAGCGCCCTCGGGGGAGATGGGGGAGTAGATGGCGTTTTCCAGCATCAAAATTGTGTCCGCCACCCCGAAAGCCAGGGCGCCTTCGCTCCCTCCCTCACCGATTATTACCGAGATCACAGGCGTGGGAAGGTCCGAAAGCAGAGCCATGGTATTTGCTATGGCATTGCCGAGCCCCCGCTCCTCCGCTGCGAGGCTGAGAAGGGGACCCGGCGTATCGATGAAGGTGATAAGGGGAAGATGGAAGCGGGAGGCCATGCGCATCATGCGCATAGCCTTGCGAAACCCCTCAGGGCCGGTGCGTCCATTGTTCCGTTTGCGGGAATCGGGCCCGTGGCCCTTCTCCTGTCCCAGGACCACCACTGCCTGGCCACCCAGATATCCTAGACCCGCCACCACGGCCTCATCATCGCCGTGGACGCGGTCTCCTTTGAGCTCGACGAAGCTGGAAGCCATCCGGCCTATGTAGTCCAAGGACGTGGGTCTCTGCTCATGGCGGGCGAGCCGGACCTGCTCCCACGCCGAGGCATTGTAGGTGGTGGAGTAGCCCATCTTGGGTTTCTTTCCTCGCACCTCCACCTTGTACCTGGAGTAGAGCATGTCCAGCAGAAGGGAGAGAATGTCCGGGAGCTGTTCCCGATCAACCACCTTATCAATCATCCCGTGTGCCAGATGTGACTCGGAGGTGTGAGCCCCGGTTGGGAGGGGTGCTCCACTGCTCTCCTTGACCGCTCTGAGGGGAGCGAATCCGACCAGGGCGTCCGGTTCGGCTAGGATGATGTCGGCCATGTTGGCGAAGCTGGAATAGACCTGGCCGGTTGTCGGGTTGGTCAGAACCGTTATGAAGGGCAATCCCGGCTTCCGCAGGCGCTTCGCCGCTGCGACGGTCTTTGCCATCTGCATTAGCGAAAGGACACCTTCCTGGATTCTGGCCCCCCCACTGGTAACCACCGCCACTATCGGAAGCTTTTTCTTTACTGCGGTCTCGAAGGCCAGCGTGACCTTCTCTCCGACCACGCAACCCATACTGCCACCCAGGAACCCGAAGTCCAGAACGGCAATGACGGTGGGACATCCCTTGATTTCACAGGTTCCGGTGACCGCGGCCTCCGTAAGGCCCGTCATCTTTTGGGCGTCGTGCAGTTTCTTGCGGTAGGAAACCCCACCGGAGAAGGACAGGGGATCCATGGAGATCAGGGACCGATTCAGCTCCTTAAAGGTCCCCTCATCGGCGAGGAGATTGATGCGTTCTCGCGCCGAGATGTTGAAGTGAAAACCGCAGTAGCTGCAGGTCTTCAATTTCTCGTAAGACTTGGACCCTGTTAGGAAAGCGCCGCAGGATAGGCAGACCCGCGTTTCGGGGTCATCCGCCGCGCCCTGCTCGCCGCCTCCTTTAATGAAGGAGCTCAGGAGGTTGGCAAGTTTCCGTGTCCTTTGCCTAGTAGTCGTCATCATCCTCGTCGGGTTTCAACACGGTGCGGGACTTTCCTGACTCTCCCGCGGACACTAGCCCATTTTCCTCTAATTGGTCAAGGAGGCTGGCGGCCTTCGGATAGCCGATTCCTAGCCGTCTTTGCAACAGAGACGCCGAGACACTCTTGTGCCGCATCGCCAAGCCGCGAGCCTTGGTGAACATTGGGTCTTCATTTTCCACTATCTCTTGCAGGGTGTCGGATATCCTGGGCAACAAGGGTAGGGTAAGGGACGGCTCCTCAAACTCATTCTGTTCTTTATCCGATCCTGAGGCCAGGAGCTCTTCTATCGTGGGTGGCTCCGCGACTCCGCCCACCTTTTCTGACCAGAAGTGGACTATCCTCTCCACCTCCATGTCCGAGAGGTATACCCCTTGCAACCTCTTAGGCTTGGCCGCGTCGGAGGGCAGGTAGAGCATGTCTCCCCGGCCCAGCAACTTCTCGGCGCCTGGGGCGTCTAAAATGACGCGGGAGTCGGTCATGGAAGTCACGGCGAAGCTGATTCGGGTCGGGAAGTTGGCCTTGATCAGTCCGGTGATCACGTCCACCGAGGGCCGCTGCGTGGCAACGATCAGGTGGATGCCCGTGGCTCGGCCCATCTGGGCCAGCCGGGTCAGAGATTGCTCCACGTCGAACGGAGCCATCACCATCAGGTCGGCCAACTCATCGATCACTACGACGAGGTAGGACATGTGGTCTTCTTCATCAACCTTGGCGTTGTAACCGCCGATGTTACGAGCGCCTGCGCCGGCCATGACCTTGTATCGGCGGTCCATCTCTTCGGTGACCCACTTCAGTGCGCCAACCACCTTATCCATGTCCATGATTACGGGTGTCGCCAGGTGTGGAACGGTACTGAAGGGCACCAGCTCGACCCGTTTGGGGTCTACCATAACGAACTGGACGTCCCGGGGAGTGTTGTTCATCAGCAGGGAGGAGATGAGTGACGTGATGCAAACGCTCTTGCCGCTGCCGGTGGAACCGGCTATGAGCAGGTGGGGCATTGCAGCGAGGTCACCCATGAGCATCTGGCCTGCGCTGCCCTTGCCGAGGGCGACGGCGAGCTTGGACTTACCCAGCATCTTTCGGAACTCAGGGCTGGCGAGGGCCTCTTTGAGGCCGACCACACCCATGGTGACATTGGGGACTTCGATCCCTACCATGGCTTTGCCAGGCACCGGGGCCTCAATCCTGATAGTGGGTGCCGCCATAGCAAGGGCGAGGTCCTTGTCGAGGGCCGCTATCTGGTCTACCCGCACTCTCTTCTTGGAGACTTCTTGATGACGGACAAGCGGCTGGCCCGTTTGGTCTACCTTTAGCTTTCCGTCCGGGTCCCGCTCCCTGACCTCTTTGAACTTCCTAAACCAGCCGGGTTCGACGCCGAACTGAGTGACGGTCGGGCCGGGGTTTATCTGGGTGACTTTGGCATCGATGCCGTGACTGGCCAGGGCTTCTTCAATCTGTTGTGCACGTTCCTTTTGGTCGTCGGGATGCGTCTCAACTTGTTCCGTGGCATCCAAGATGTCCAGGGACGGAACTGCCGGGCCGATGCCCGCGGCATGGGCACCGGAGACGCCGTTAGTAGGCTGGGGCTCCGCCGGCACAGGGTCGGTGAACATGGGCTCCTGCTTAGGCAGGTATACCGGCCTGAGGGGTTCATCGTCCTCCGGTTCCTGGTCTTCGTACTCTTCCTCTTCTTCTTCGTACTCTTCATTTTCATCGATGTCGGCCACGGCGACGCCTGTCGGAGCGGGAACAGGTTCGGCCATGACAAGGGAGTCGGCAATGGCTGCCTCGTAGTTAAGCTCTTCGGGAGGAGGAGCCTCGATGGGCTGCGCTTCCCGGGGTCGGATCATGCCTAATCTCGGCCACATCTCCGAAACGTTAACCCGGTTTGGGTTGACCCGGTTCAAGGAACCGACCATGCGCCGTACCTGCCGGTCCTCATACCTGTCCCGTATTTTGCCAAACGCAGCGAACGTCACCCTGAAAATCAGCGTGATTGACCACAACACGGAAAATAAGGCTATAAGTGTAGTTTGAAGCGAAAACCTGGGGGCGACCAGGTAGCAGGCAACCAGCGCCATGCCGCTCAGGCGCGCTATTCCCCACCTGTCCTGTTCCCCGATTATCAGAACCCCGGCTTCCCCACCCATGGTGACGTCTCTGAGAACGCCGTATTCAAAGCTGAAGAACGCCATGCTCCCGAAGGTAATGGTGCCCGCGACCACCACAGCCAGCCACCAATTGAACTTTGACACCAAGCTTTTCGGGTGTCTGGCAGCAACTATGATGCTCAGCAGGGCGACCCCACCGACAGGCCCCATTGCGAGGCCGAAGGTCCTAATGAGAGTGTCCCGGAAGATTACGGCTGGTGGAGTGAGAAGGATTAAAATTACTATTGCTATCAGCAGCCAGCGAACTTCCGAGTTCAACCTCCCTGTATCTGACATCCTCAGGTCCCATCCCGTGGGTCCCCTGGGGTGAAAGCCGCTTTGCGAGCCGCGAAGAGTCCTGGACCTAGCCATTGCCGATCCTCCTTTCTTTGATATGTGATTTCCATTGCCAAATGCCTCAACCTTCCACAACTATCGGAAGGATAATGGGGCGTCGTTTTGTCTCTTGATGATAATATTTCTTCAGTGCGGACTTGATACTTGATTTCAAATTGGCCCCGGTCAGGGTCCCGTTCAACCGCTCGACGGTCTCGGCTACTACCCTATGGGTACCCTCAATGAGAGCAGGGGTCTCGGCGTCATCAGCGAAACCTTGGGTTACGACTTCCGGGTTGGCGTCCACCTTGCCCGTAGCCTTGTCCAGACTTAACGTAATTATAACAAACCCATATCGGGCCAATTTCCTCCGGTCTTTGAGGACCTTGCTTTCGGTCGGCCATCGGCCGCTCCCGTCGAGATAGACGGGCCCCGCCTGGACCCTATCGGTCAAACGAGCTTCATGTTCCGAAATTTCCAAAACGTCGCCGTTGTCCATCACGAACGTGTTGTCAGGATCGACGCCCATGGCCTCGGCCAGCTTGGTGTGAATGACCTGGTGGCGGCGCTCACCGTGGATTGGCACGAAAAATCTGGGCCTGGTCAATCCCAGCATCAGCTTGAGTTCTTCCTGGCTGGCGTGCCCGTGAACATGAACTTCCCTGATCCGCCCATATAATACGTTGGCGCCCAGCCGGAACAGATTATCTATGGTCTTGCCGATGAGTCCCTGGTTCCCAGGTATCGGAGAAGCCGATATCACCACCGTGTCTTGGGGTTCGATCTCGATGTGCTTGTGTTCCTGATTGGCGATCCTGCTCAGGGCCGAGGTCGGCTCACCCTGAGTTCCGGTGAGCACTATTGTCACCTGACTCGGGGCAAGTTTGCGGGCGTTCTCCAAGCTGATGAGCGTACCCTCGGGCACATCCAGGTAGCCCAGCTTTTCGGACAGATTGACGGTTTCCACCATGCTCCGGCCCTCAACGCAGACTTTCCGCCCGTTTGCCACCGCCGCATCTATCACCTGCTGGACCCTGGACACCAATGATGCAAAGGTTGCCACGATTACCCGGCCCTCGGCTTCGCCCATTATCTGCCGCAGCGCATCACCCACCGTCTGCTCGGAAGGCGTGTACCCGGGGAGTTCAGCGTAGGTAGAGTCCGAAAGAAGCAATTGCACTCCCTCGTCGCCTAGCTGGGCGAGGCGGGACAGGTCTGCCGGTCTGCCATCTACAGGGGTATGGTCGAACTTGAAGTCGCCCGTGTGTATAACGGCGCCTCCCGGATACCGGACTATCAGTCCCGTGGAGTCCGGGATGCTGTGGCAGACCCTAAAGCTCTCCATGGTGAAAGCACCCAAATCAAAGGGAACGCTGGGTGTAGCAATCTCCAGACGGGCATTCTTGAGCTTGCCATAGCCCTTAAGCTTCGCCGAGATTAGTCCTTCTGCCAGGCGCGGGGCGTAGACCGGGACATCCAATTGGTCCAAGACGAACGGGAGCGCGCCCGTATGGTCTTCGTGGCCGTGGGTTATAACGATACCCCGAACCTTGGAGGCGTTCTCGACAAGGTACGAGATGTCGGGGATGACCAGATTTATACCTGGAAGATCTTCCCCGGGGAACGCAAGACCGGCATCTATAACGACGATATCGCCGTCATATTCCAATGCCAGCATGTTCTTCCCTATTTCACCCAGACCGCCTAACGGAATTACTTTGAGAGGAAGGTTGGACATGCGAAAAAAATTAGAACATGGATAATTGCTCGGGACCGGCCTCTTCTTGGGGCGCCTGGGCCTCCTGCGCCAATACCCCCGGGATTTTCTTCATATCTTCAATCAGCGTATCTCTGAGTCTCTGTTGGTGCAGCGCTGCGGCAGGATGATACATGGCGAAGACCGTGCGGCCATCGACTTTCTTGGCCGTACCGTGAATCTTGCCGATGGTCTCTCCAGGGAAGAACCTGGACATCGAGTGGCGGCCCAACGTCACTATAAGGGCCGGGTCGAGAAGGTCCATCTGCTGCTCGAGCCATGCTCTGCACGACTCCACTTCTTCGGGAAGCGGGTCTCGATTCCCGGGTGGGCGGCACTTGATGATGTTGGTTATGTAAACGTCTTCCCTGTGCATGTCTATGGCGGACAACAACTCTTCCAAGAACTTTCCCGCAGGCCCTACGAAAGGCCGACCCTGCTTGTCTTCGTTAAATCCGGGGCCCTCGCCGATGAACATGATCCTGGGATGCTCCGGGCCTTCTCCCGGCACGACAGTCGTGCGTCCCTGGCAGAGGCCACAAGCCGTGCACTCCTTGATCCGGTCGTGCAAGCGGTCAAGTTCCAAGGATAGAGTCACCTTTCAAAAGACGCAAAGCCGCGACAAGGAACGGGCTCTTCCGGAGCTAGAAATCATGTACGGGAGAGGGCTTTGGAACGGGGCCGGGGCTTAGGCTGTTGGCTTTCATCAAACCCGGGGATACTGGAAATAACCGAATATTACGTTTGGAGTATAGCATTGCCCAGAAACGGGCTGCAACACCAATCCGGAAAGAAGGTTGAGCTAGCTTGCCTATGAACCCGATCCGCGGAGCGCCGAGGGTTTTAGGCGCCTGTATCTACGTTTTCCGAGATGAAGTCGATCGCATCCTGAACGGTCAGAATTTTCTCGGCGTCCTCGTCGGCGATTTCCAGTTTCTGGTCACCCTTGCTGAACTCATCCTCCAAGGCCATTATCAACTCAACCAAGTCCAGGGAATCGGCGTTGAGGTCATCGATGAAAGAGGCGGAAGAAACTACTTCTGCCTCTTCGACACCAAGCTGCTCTACTATTATCTTCTTCACTCTGTCATGGGCTGAAGCCATTGCGTAACTCCTGTTAGTGACTGCTAATTGTCTATATGTAAAGGCTACAGGGGGGTCGTGTCAAGCATTGCGCTCGGCGAGCAAACTCCCCAGCACGCCGTTTACGAAACGCTGCGAACTATCGCTTCCGAAGGTCTTGGCCAACTCGACAGCCTCGTTGGCTGCGACCTTGGGCGGAGTGTCCGTCGGTGCAGTGAGTTCGTAGACGGCTATTCGCAAGATATTCCGATCTATAGACGAAAGCTGAGAGATCGGCCAGTTGGGAGCGTATGACTCGATGATCCGGTCTATATTTTCTATCCGGTCGACGACTCCCTTAGCGAGATCGGCTCCGAATTGCCAAGAGACATCGGATGGGTCAACGCCTTCCTTGGACCGTTCGAGGATCGCGCTGACTTCGTGGCGCACGGTGTCAGCTTCATAGAGCGTCTGCAGCGCTAAGATTCTGCCTTTTCGTCTTGACCCGGGCATCTAGTTCCCCAGCTACGTCATAAACATTCCGCCGTCGACGTTGATCACCTGTCCGGTGATGTATGCCGAACGGTCGGATGCAAGGAATTCTACGAGGTCGGCGACGTCATCGGGAGCGCCGAACCTGGCTTGTGGAATCTGGCCGCGAAGCCTGTCCCGGACCTGTTCGCTAAGGCCGGAGGTCATGTCCGTATCGATGAAGCCGGGGGCAACGGCGTTGACGGTAATGCTTCGGGATGCGACTTCTCGGGCCGTGGTCTTGGTCAAGCCGATTATTCCGGCCTTGGCGGCGGCATAGTTAGCCTGACCCGCATTGCCTGCCACACCCACGACGCTGGAAATGTTAATTATTCTTCCCCAGCGGTTTCTCACCATGCCACTGAGAACCTTCTGAGTGCACAAGAACGCGCCCCGCAGGTTAGTGTTGAGGACCGCGTCCCAATCATCCAGTTTCATGCGGAGGAGCAGTCCGTCCCGGTTGATCCCGGCGTTGTTTACTAAGATGTCTACTTTGCCGAATCGATCAATAGTGGCCTTGACCAGCGTCTCTACATCGCCCTGGGAAGTGACATCGGTGTGGGTGAAGAGGAGGTTTTCGGTGGGGACACCGGCAGCTTCTACCAAGGCTCGGGTGGCGGAGATATCATGCAACCCGCCGACGGAGACCGATGCCCCCGACCTGGCTAGCCTGACAGCAATGGCCTGCCCTATGCCCCGGGACCCCCCGGTTACGATGGCAATTTTTCCCGCGAGATTCTGGTCCAAGTTAATGTGCTGGATAGCTAAGGGCGCCGAGGCCGGGTATTAACCGCTGAAGTAGTCGTTCAAGGTCAAAGCGGAGACTGAGGGGTCGATGCGGCGCACGAGGCTGCTGAGGATCTTGCCCGGCCCAATTTCCACGAAGGTGGTCACACCCGCAGCGATCATGTACTCCACACTCCCCAGCCACTGGACGCAGTGGCAGAGCTGCCAGACCAACTCCTCCCGGATGTCGCCGGCTGCGACTACGGGCCTCGCGCTGCTGTTGGCCACGATCGGCACCGAGGCGTCACTCAGGCTAACCTGGTCGATGGCATTGGTCATACGGTCGACGGTGGGTTCCATCAGGTTGGAGTGGAAGGCGGAGCTAACAGGAAGAGGCACGACTTTTTTAGCGCCTCGGGCCCTTGCCAGGTCCAGTGCGTTGGCGATGTTCACCTGGGGTCCGCTTATTACTATCTGCTCCCGGGAGTTGATGTTGGATATCTGCATCCCGGTCTGCTGGCATATCTCTTCGGTGGTGGACTCATCCAGGCCGATGATAGCCGCCATGCCGCCGGGTTGGATGCTGTTGGCATTCTGCATGAGCTGACCCCGCTCCCGAACTAGGGGCAGGGCCTGGGAGAAGGGGAGGGTGTCGGCGGCAACGAGGGCGACGTACTCACCGAGGCTGTGTCCCGCCACGAAAGCGGGGTTTACCAAGTGTCCCTGGGACTTCTCTTTCATGTCGGCCAAGGCGGCCAAGCTCGTCGTGAATATTGCGGGCTGGGCGTTTTGGGTCTGGGTCAATTCTTCCTGGGGTCCTTCAAAGCAGAGTCGGGTGAGGGAGAAACCGAGGATTTCGTCTGCCTCGTCGAATATCGACCGCGCAGTGGGCGAACTCTCATAGAGGTCTTTGCCCATCCCCACGACCTGAGACCCCTGACCCGGGAATATGAACGCGGTCTTTTTCTCTTCTAGCTGTGCAACCATAAATGGATCTCCTTGATGACGTTCAAGGGAACTATTCGGCGAATACTTCCCTGCCGTTATAGGTGCCGCACGTGGGGCAAACGTGATGGGAGAGCTTGGGATTGCGGCAACGGGAACATTCGACGAGAGCGGGTCCTATGACCTTGTCCTGCCCTCGCCGTTTATTTCTTCTGGACTTGCTCGTTTTTCTCTTCGGTAGTGCACCCATAACTATCTTTGAATCTCCGCGACCGGCGTCACGCCGGTCGATATTTTGCCAAGAGGCCCGACAGCCCCGATTCTTCGGATCCCTCGGCAGTAACGCAAAGGCAACCGGTCTGAGTCAGATCAGCTCCGCAACGAGAGCAAAGGCCGGGACAGTCGGGCCTGCACACGGGTTTCTGCGGGCTGTTCAATGAAGCGTATTCCTTCAGCGCTGGTTCCAAGTCCAGAAGGTTGTTGGAATCGATCAGCAGGTTGTCTGCTTGAAGAGCCTGCCTTTCCACTCTTCCGGAAGTCTGATGCGCCGATATGTACTCCTCCTCCAAGGCGACCGAAACTTTTTCCTCGAATTGATTCAGACACCTTACGCATTCCAAGTTCACTACTGCACACAGTGTGCCGCGGACCAAAACACCTCTGTCCGTGTGCATCATCTGCACCGGCCCGGATATTACGGCCTTGATTTGACCGTCCGCCCAATCCAAGCCGCCTGAGACTTGGCACTCTCTCACGGCCCCCACGGGCCCAGAGAGAAGCTGCGCTACGTTGAAGTGCATGCGCGTGAACTCTAGGAATTCAAAGCGAAATTATATTTACGTGCGAAAATCATGTCAAGGGCAACCCTCGCTGAGGGGCTTGATTATAGGCCCCGCGCCGGTTTGTTGACGCCTGAATGGGGCGCTGGGTATCATGCGGAGAGGAGCGAGAATAATCCCGCCCCACAATACAGGGAGATCAGAATGGCCTTCAAGAACTTCCTTCTGGACGAGGACAACGGCAATTTCGTCCTCACCCTGAACCGTCCCGATAAGCTCAACGCCGTCACTCACGACATGGGCCTGGAGCTGCGAGACATACTGCACACCATCAACATGGACCACGACAGCCGCACCCTGATTATCACCGGGGCCGGCAAGGGTTTCTGCTCGGGGGCGGATGTATCCGGGAACGAGCAGAAGCAGTCCCAAAATGCATGGGCAGGAGTGTGGGATGGCATCATCCAGCAATTGCGCTCCTTCCGCCGCCCAATCATAGGGGCGATCAACGGTGTAGCGGCAGGTCTTGGCTTCTCCCTCACTACTGCATGTGACATCCGCATTGCCTCTGAACAGGCTCGCTTCACCTCCATTTTCGTCCGCCGAGGCCTGGGTGTGGACTGCGGCCTGAGCTTTACCCTTCCCCGGATAGTAGGCATATCCAACGCTTTCCAACTCATGTATACCGGCGACATCATCAATGCGCAGACCGCCTTGGGGATGGGACTGGTCAGCCAAGTGGTGCCAGCGGACGAGCTACTCTCAACCGCCAAAGCGCTGGCAGACAAAATCGCCGAAAATCCACCGTTGACTGTCTCGGCCATTAGGAAAGTCACCTACGCTGCACAGGAGTCCCCCCTTCACACGATGCTCGGGATGGAGTTCCACACCAACCGCATGCTCATGCACACAGAAGACTACACCGAGGGCATCCATTCCTTCCAAGAGAAGCGAGCGCCTACCTTCAAGGGGAGATAGGCTAGACTGGCGTCTAACGAAACTTCTTCACCCTTTCAGTTGAAGCCAGACCGCGGGGACGGGAGGCCGGATGGCTGAACGGATTGTATCGGCTAAACCCCATACACATGACGGTTCTCTTGACCTGAGCCTGCGCCCCAAGACCCTTTCCGAGTACATCGGGCAGGACAAGGTGAAGGGGAACCTGTCCATAGCCGTAGCCGCTTCCAAGAAGCGTGGCGAGGCCCTGGACCACATCCTCCTCTACGGCCCTCCGGGTCTCGGCAAGACAACCCTGGCCAACATCATTGCCGCCGAGATGGGGGTAAGCATCAAGACCACGTCAGGTCCCGCCGTCGAGCGCGCGGGAGACCTGGCGGCCATCATCACTAACCTCAAGAAGGACGACATTCTCTTCATAGACGAGGTGCACCGCCTCAGCCGCGCCGTTGAAGAAGTGCTCTACCCTGCGATGGAGGACTTCGCCCTGGACATCATGATCGGCAAGGGCGCCGGGGCCCGGAGCCTGCGCCTGAAGCTCCCTCGCTTCACCTTCGTCGGGGCAACCACCCGCTACGCCATGGTCAGCGCACCTCTGAGAAATCGGTTCGGGGCCGTCTACCGGCTCGATTTCTACGACACTGCTGCAATCAAGGAAATAGTGACCAGGGCTGCGAGCATTCTGGGGGTGAAAGCGGAGGATGCCGGGCTGGAAGAGATAGCGCGTCGGGCGAGGGGCACCCCAAGGGTAGCTAATCGACTGCTCAAACGCGTCAGGGACTATGCCGAGGTCATGGCCGACGGAGTCATCTCAAAGCAGACTGCCTCCGAGGCCCTAACCCGGCTGGAAGTTGACTCGCTGGGCCTGGACGAAATAGACCACCGTGTCCTACGCACCATCATCCAGAACTACAACGGCGGCCCCGTGGGCCTCGACACCGTTGCTGCGTCCATCAGCGAGGAGCCCGACACTATCCAGGACGTATACGAGCCCTACCTTCTACAGCTCGGCTTCCTGGACCGTACGCCTCGGGGCAGGGTTGCCACCAAGGGCGCATACGAGCATCTAGGCATCCCCTACGTCAATAGCGCCTCCGTTGAGCAGGGAAGCCTCCTGTAGTCCAAACATCTGCTACGTTTCCATTGCCTGCAATGTCATGGCGTTGAGGCGGGCGTAGACCCCACCGTGCCTCACCAGTTCATCGTGGTTGCCGATCTCGGCGATCCGTCCTTTATCTATGACCACGATGCGCGAGGCGTTGCGAACAGTCGATAACCGGTGGGCAATGATGAGGGATGTCCTACCTTCCAGCAGGTGAACGAGAGCTCTCTGGATAAGGAACTCGGTCTGCGTATCTATGTTTGCCGTTGCCTCGTCCAGGATCAGGATGCGCGGGTCGGCGATGACGGCCCTGGCGAAGCTCACCAATTGTCTCTGGCCGGAGCTTAAGTTACTCCCCATCTCCTGGAGCTCGGTCTCGTAGCCATCGGGCAGCCTGGAAATGAATGGGTCGGCCCCCACGAGCCTCGCGGCTTCCCGTATCTCATCATCGGTCGCGTTGAGGCGTCCGTAGCGGATATTCTCGGCGACGGTGCCGGTGAACAGGAACGGGTCCTGGAGCACCGTGCTCACCTGCCGGGTCAAGGACTCCCGGGTTACGTCCCGAATGTCCATCCCGTCCACGGTGATCCGGCCCTCGTTTACGTCGTACAACCTCGGGACCAGGGAGACGAGGGTGCTCTTTCCCCCACCAGTCGGCCCGACCACAGCCACGGTCTCTCCGGGTTCGATGAGCAGGTCGATGTCACGCAGCACCTCGATTTCCTCGTTGTAGGAAAAGCTCACGTGATCGAAGTGGAGTCGGCCCTGAACGGTGGGGAGGGGGGCAGCGTCGGGGGCGTTCTTGATGGACAGGGGCACGTCCATAAGCTCGAATACGCCCACGCCCGACGCCATGGCCCTCTGAATTTCCGTGTACTGCATAGTCACGTTTCTGACCGGTTCGAAAAAGCGCTGTATGTACATGGCAAATGCCACCAGCAACTCCTCCGGCAGGTCTCCCTGGAGGGCCAAGCGTCCCCCAAATATGATAACCAGGACCAGGGCCAAGGCGCTGATAATTTCCACGACGGGCAGTACACCGGAAGAGAGCCGGCTTGCATCGAGGCTGGTGTTCAGGTTGCGACCGTTCAGGTTGCTGAACTTCTTCAAGTTCAGGTCTTCCCTTCCCGTGCTCTGCACGACTCGGATCCCGGCGATGTTCTCCTGCAAAGATCCGTTCACCGCCGCTATAGCTCTCCTGACGCGCAGGTACGCTTTTCGGGCGAACTGCTGCCAGTAGTAAAGGAGCAGGAACAGGAGCGGGAGCACGGCTAGGGTTATCAAGGCCAGCTGGACGTCCATCAGCAGCATTGCCCCGACAATTCCGCCCAGCACGAGAATGTCACCGAATACCAGGATACCTGTGGTGAGGAATTCCTGGAGCTGGATGATGTCATTCTGCATACGGGACATGATGCGTCCCACTTCGTTCTTGTCATAGAAGTTCAGCGAGAGGCTCTGCAGATGCCGAAACAGGTCCATCCTGAGGTTGTACAGGACGTTTTGGCCCACCCGGGCCATGAGAACGAGCTGGACATAGTTAAATGCCCATCCGGCCAAGGCGTTGATGCCCATAGCCAGCAGGACCCAGGTCAGGCGGTCCAAGTTTCCGTCTACGACTGCCCCGAATGCCATAGCGATCAGCCAGGGGAACAGGACCAGGCTTCCGGTGTGCACCAACATCGCCACTGTGGCAACGGCCACCGTCTTCTTGTACGGCCCCAGATACGGGAGCAGCCGGGTCATCACCTGCTGGTTGTACAGGCTGCCCCGGATGTCCGTGTCGTCGATGTTGCCTGAGCCGCTGTGATAGTGCATGTGCATAAGTGAATCTGCCTAGCCTTCTATGGGGGAGGCAACCACTCCCTCACCAGAGGCCTGTGGCCTCAATTGCAGGTCGTGGATCTCTCTGTATATGCCGCCGGTGGCAAGCAGTTCCGAGTGGGTACCGCGCTCGGCGATCATGCCGTCCTTTAGCACCAGGATCAGGTCTGCATTCCGCACTGTGCTCAGCCTCTGAGCTATCACGAAGGTAGTGCGACCCTTGATCAGGACTTTCAAGGCCTCCTGGATCAGCATCTCGGTCTCGGTGTCCACGCTGGCAGTGGAGTCGTCCAGGATAAGTATCTTGGGGTCCATGAGCAGCGTCCTGGCAATCGAGATGCGCTGCTTCTGGCCCCCGGACAAGGTGATTCCCCTCTCCCCGACCCAGGCATCGTAACCCTTCGGGAGAGACTCAATAAACTCGCTTATCCGCGCTGCTTCGGCCGCCCTCTTTACATCCTCCAGCGGCGCGTCGGGTGTTCCGTAGGCGATGTTGTTCCTCACGGTATCCCCGAATAAGAACACATCCTGTTGGACTATCCCAACTTCCCGCCGGAGGGAGTCGAGTGTCAGGTCCCGGATGTCCGTGCCGTCAATCAGGATTGCTCCCTCGGTGACATCGTAAAAGCGGGGCAGCAGATGAACCAGCGTGGTCTTCCCGCTCCCCGCTGCCCCCAGAAGTGCCACGACCTGCCCCGGCTCAACGTGAAGGTCTATCCCGTGCAGCGTCGGCACGGGGTCGTTGTACTGGAACCCCATTTCGCGGAACTCGACCCTGCCTTGAACGTCAGTTAATTCTTTCGCATCGGGCGCTTCCTGCACAGGCGACGTGGCATCCAGGATCTCAAATATTCTCTCCCCGGAGGAGGCAGCCCTGGAAAACATTGTTATTACCCAACCCACTATCCTGACCGGGAATGCCAGTAGCATCAGGTAGAAGATGAACTGGGTGAGCTCCCCGGGCGTCATACGTCCGTCGATGACCTCCCTAGCCCCGACCCACAGCACTGCGATGGTGATGACAGCGAATATGAAATTCATCAGCGGTGCGTTGGAAGCCTGGATCTGGGAGGCGAGTACGTTCTCTTCGGCGAGACTCACAGCGTGTCCACCGAACTTTCGGGCTTCGAACACTTCACGGGAGAAGGCTCTTACAACTCGGGCCCCGGCGAGGTTCTCCTGCAACATCCCACCCATCCGGCCCCTCATGTCCTGGATATTCCGCCACACGACCCTCAGCCTCCGGGAGACGAAGGTGGCCCGGCCCGCGACAAGGGGCAAGACTCCCAATGAAATGAGTCCCAGCTTCCAGTTAGTCGCCATCATAAGCCCAGTGATGCCCCCAAATAGCACAATCAGATGCACGGAACGCACCAGTCCCAGGCTGATGAACCACCGCACGCCCTCCACGTCAGCAGTGGCGCGGGACATCAAGTGTCCCGTTTGTTGGGTGTCGTGGTAGGCGAAGCTCAGGCGCTGGAGGTGATCGTAGATGGCACCTCGCAGGTCGTAAGCCACTCTCTGAGATATGTGCTCGGCCACGTAGGTCTGGAGATACGCAAAGACGGAGCGCGCCAGCGCGAAGGCCATAACCGCTCCTCCCAGGAAGACAAGGAAACCGAAAGTGTCCTTCTCAAGGATCTTGTCGATGGAGTCTCCCAAGAGCCGGGGCACGGCCAAGGAGAGGAGGGTGGACATGACCAGGGCAAAATAAGTCAGCCCAAGGTGTTTCTTGTAGGGTCTGAGGAAGGCGGAAAGCCGGAGGAGAGGTCTCATAACTGGTAAAGGCCAAGCCTACCAGCTAATAGCCCCACCTATCAAGGCAAGCGCTATTTGCGATAGGTCAGCCTGACGCCATTCAGAGAGTCGAGATCTTCGGAGGAGTGTTTGTCTTCCAGGGCGGCGATGGTCTCGGTGTAATGGGTCCGCACCCGGGCAATGACAGCCTCTAGTTCGGGGTGCATGTGGTCTGGGGCCTCATCCATCGCTCCTTTGAGTCGGTCATCATTCATCCTGATGTCCTGGCCCAGCATGACCAGCAGCTCCCGGAGCTGTGTGTGGTCCATATCTCCGTCACCCTGCAGAACCAGCTCCAAGGCTTCGCGAAACTGCTTCTCGCTCATAAGGCGGGGGGCTTCCTCCAAGTGACCTTGAAGCTTTACGAGCAGTTCCTCCACCATCTCGCTGTCTCCATCGACGGCTGGCCAATTCCACATGAAGCTTCGCCTCGCCCTCATTGGACGTGGCCAGTTTCATTTGGACGGTTTCGGATAGTCCCTTAACCGGATATAGAAAATCGCCGGGGCCGCTGTCCGAAGAGGACCTTACAGTGACATGGCCGGCGGACACCATTATCAGGAGCGCTGCCGCTGCCAATGCGCCTCTATAAGCCCAACTGGGCCACGACACCCAAGGCAGCCATCTGTTGATTCCTGCCTTCCCCACTCGGGCCAACACTCGACGCCGCGCCTCTTCTTTGAACCGGAGGCTTGCCTTGACGTTAATACCCTCACGAAGAGTTGAGGCCATGGTGAGCAGTGGTTCAAGCCCGACGGAGAACTCGGGGTAAAGTTCCAGGCAATGTTCGACGTTTTTACCCTGTATCAGGAGGTCTATGCAGTTGTCCAAGGCGTACTGGAGACGCATCTCTTCAGGACCGGGGAGTGAGACGTGGAGCGCCCTTTTGGTCTCGGACTTCAGCTCGGGGCTGGGGAGAGGTTGGGGTATAGCAATTATTTCCTGTGCGGTGATAAGCAGCGGCTCAAGCTCGTCAGCATATTCGGGGTGACGGGCGATGCACTGCTCTATTGAGTCCCCTTCATTCAGGGCATCAATACACAGGTCCAGGATATGTTCTAGTTCTCTAATATTCTCCATGCTCCGCGGCAAATATCCTCCTGATCGCGGCCAGGGTGCTGTGCTGGGATGCTTTGATTGCACCCTCCGACTTGCCTAAAATCTTTGCGGTCTCGGCGACTGAGACCCCTGAGGCCAACCTGAGGCTCAGCACTTGCTGCTGAGCCTGGGTCAACCGGCTCAAGGCCTGCTTGACCCGTGCCACGGCGATATTCGTCAACGCTCTATCCTCGGGAGAGGGGCTCTTGCTGGATATGCTCTCTTCTATGGGCATGGTCTG
Organism: Dehalococcoidia bacterium; assembly: GCA_965222055.1. Lineage (GTDB taxonomy): Bacteria > Chloroflexota > Dehalococcoidia > Plut-88900 > Plut-88900 > Plut-88900. The sequence continues at coordinate 211,716 of CBDCTF010000007.1, read as the reverse complement.
CCTCTTGGACATCTTCCTCAGGTGGTCTACCGTTATGTTGTGCGCTATCCGAAATAGCCATGCACCTATAGAAATCCCCTGCCATTTGAAAGACCCTATCGATTGAAGGGCCTTCAGGAATACTTCCTCAGTCAGATCCTCCGCGTCGAACCGGTTGCCGATGCGCGCCGCGATATACGAGTAGATCCTGTCGAAGTATTCTTCGTATATCTGCTCAAAGGCGCTGTTGCTGCCAGCCTGAGCACTTTCTATAAGCTGTTGCTCGCTCTGCATCGGGTTTCCCTTTGGGTCCTCTAGTTCGCCGGGAATTTTCCTGCCTGATAACCTACGCCTAATATAACGAAAGTGGTGGCTAAAAGGTAGCGGCGCAGCCTTGTGGTAGAATGTAGCCACTTTGTCCCGTTCATCGGACAACGCTATGTCCCTGATTCCGATCCGGTTCCATATAAGGCCGATCTCGCGCCTGGATTCCCAGCAGCTAGTTGAAGTCGAGAAGGACGCATTCCCAACCCTCTGGCCTCCCACATCCTTCAACCGCGAGATCAACAATAAGCTGGCCGTCTATTTGGTCGCCGTGGCTTTGGACGACGTGTCGGACATCCCTTACGCCACCTCAGAACATCCGGCCCCGCCCAGCCTACTTGCTCGTGCCGCCAGTGTGCTGCGCCGCCTCTTGCCCGGGACACCGGGCCCCGGCAGCGACGATTACATTCTCGGATACTTGGGGCTCTGGGATGTCGTTGACGACGCCCATGTCGTCTCTGTGGGGGTTAGGACGCCCTTCCGCCGACACGGGGTCGGTGAGGCTCTCCTTATACGCTCCATCGAGACCGCAATGGGGTGGGGCTCACGGTATATAACACTGGAAGTCCGGGTCTCCAACCGCGGGGCCCAGGCCCTGTACGACAAGTATGGTTTTAAGAAGGTGGGCGTCCGCAAACGTTACTATCTGGACAACAACGAAGACGCCTATATCATGACCACGGACTCCATCCTGACACCCGAGTACAAGGCTCATTTCGGGCAGCTCAAGGCCCTCCACGGCAAGAGGGTATCATTAGACCTTCAGCCCGCTCCCCCAATTGATCTCCCCGCTCAGTAAGGAGGCCCAATGCCCACTCTTTCCGAACTCTTCGAACAAGTAGACCGGGCCTATGACGAAATAATCGGGATCCAGCAGGACCTGGTACGCATCCCGACGGTCAACACCGGCTTCATGCCCACGGGGGACGAGACCAAGGCTTGCGAATTTTTGAGCGACCTCTTAGCCAAGGACGGCATCCACGGTGAGACCATAGAGTCTGCTCCAGGCCGCGGCAACTATTTCGCGACCGTCAAGGGCACGGGCGGCGGTCAATCGATGATCTATATGGCCCATACCGACGTGGTGCCAGTAGAGACAGAGTCCGAGTGGATCTGCCCACCCTTCAGCGCCGATATCATCGGCACGCGTTTATACGGGCGCGGCTCCTCGGACTGCAAGGCACTGCTGACCTGCCAGACCATGGCAATGGTCATCATGAAGAGGGCCGGGGTGCAGCTTCAGGGTGATCTGACTCTTGCGGCATGCGCGGATGAAGAGTCCGGGGGGAGATTCGGGGTGGGGTGGCTCGCAGAGCACCATCCCGACAGGCTAAAGGCCGACTACTGCATCAACGAGGGCGGCGGCGACGTAGTCCAGCGCAAGGGAGCGCCTGCTTATCTGTTCGGGATCGGGGAGAAGGGGCGTTTGGAGGTGCACATCACCGTCAACGGAGTCCCGGCCCACGCCTCAACGCCCTGGAGGGGGACTAACGCCCTGACCAAGTCGGCCCAGGTGCTCAATAGGATTGCCGAATACAAACCGGAGGTCGATGTATCCTCCGAAATCTTCGGCCACTTGAGGAGCCTGGACATAGAAGAGGAGCCCACAGCAGAGAACATCGATCGCCTGGCTGCAGAGCTCGCGGAGAGCGACCCACAGATGGCTTCCAGGCTCAAGGGCCTCTCCCGAATGACAATCTCGTCTACCATGATCGAAGGAGGCATCAAGTCCAACTCCATCCCGGCCAAGTGCCTGATTACCTGCGACGTTCGCACCCTCTATCACCAGGATGAGGCGTACGTGCGGGGCGAAGTGGAGAAGATACTGGACGGCATCCCGGACGTTGAATTCGATATCGACTACATGGCCATTCCAAGCATGGCCCCTTACAACACCGAGTTTGCAGTAAAGGTGAGAAGCGCCACCGAGCGCTCACTGGACGGGTCGGAAGCGGTATGGATACCCACCTTCACCACTGGATTCACAGACTCCCGCTTCATGCGTCCCCTGGGCACATTGACTTACGGCTTCCAGGTCTTGCACCCCGAGGACGCTGCCAATCTCGCCAACGTCCACGGCACGAACGAGTCGATTGACGTGCGAAGCCTGACACTGGGCACCAAGATGCTGATAGCCCTTGCCCTGGACGTTCTAGGGTAGCGATCTAGTGATCACCGTCCTCGCGGGTGGGGTGGGGGCCGCCAGGTTTTTACAGGGCCTCGTTAAGGTCGTAGATCCCGCTGAGGTCACCGTTATCATCAACACGGGGGATGACGTGGTCCTCCACGGCCTGTACATCTCTCCCGATGTGGACACTGTCACTTACACTCTTTCCGGCCTCGCCGACGAAGCCCGTGGCTGGGGGCTTAAGAACGAGACATGGGAATGTCTATCGGCCCTCAAGCGCCTGGGTCGGGAGACCTGGTTTAACCTGGGGGACCAAGACTTGGCCCTCCATATCCACCGTACGCAGCGCATGAGTGAAGGGAGCTTGCTCTCCGAGATCACCTCTGAAGTGAGCCAAAGCCTCGGCCTCAAATGCCGGCTCCTGCCCATGAGCGACCAGAGGGTGGAAACCAGGGTCTCCACGGAAAAGGGCGACGCCGGGTTCCAGGAGTACCTGGTGAAGAATCAGGCGATGGACAGGGTCAAGGCTATCCGGTTTTCGGGTATCGAATCCGCTGAGCCCGCGGATGGCGTGCTCGAGGCTATCGCCAACGCTGACGGCATCGTAATAGCCCCGAGTAACCCTATAATCAGCATTGGCCCGATCCTGGCGGTAAAGGGCATCATGGAGCGCTTAACTGCCGCCCAGGCCCGGGTCACGGCCATAAGCCCGATAGTCGGGGGGAAGGCAATCAAGGGTCCTGCTGCGGACATGATGGACGCACTGGGCCACGATGTGAGCGCCTACGGAGTCGCAAAAATATATAAGCCGTTCCTCGGCTCCTTCATCATGGACTACGCCGACGCTGAAGACCTGGACCGAGTGCGCGGCCTTGGCGTAAAGACTGTCATCACCGATACGATAATGGCCTCCCTTGAAAAGAAGAAGGCACTCGCTCGAACGACCCTCCGTGCCTTGGGGATCGAGTCCTCATGACCGCCTGCCTTATCCCCGTCAAAGAGCTTTCCACTGCCATGTCCCGCCTGGGGGATATTCTCAAGCAGGATGACAAGATAGTGCTCTCCCTGGCAATGCTAGAAGACGTGATAGAGGTGGTGAGCGGCGTATCCGGCATCTCACCTCTAGTGATAGTGACTCGGGACCCAAGGGCTGCCGCTATCGCGGACAACTATGGCATAGAGGTCATTCAAGAGCCACTGGATGTCAGGGGCGAGGGCCCAGCGGTGGACTATGGTGCGGAGACTTTGGCCCTCCGCGGTGTCGTTAGGCTGCTAGTAATTCCATCAGACATACCTCAGGTTGAGACCTCAGATATCGAGGCCATTCTCGCCTTGGATGCCGGTGCTCCGTCTGTCGTGATGGCGCCTGCCCATGACGGGGGAACCAACGCCATGTTCAGGAGACCGCCCACGTCCATACCCTCTCGGTTCGGGCCAAACAGCCTCGCTTTGCACTTGCAAGAGGCAGAGGCCGGGGGTGTCGCCACCCGAGTCATTCGGCTGGATTCCCTGTACGTGGATGTGGACACCCCTGAAGACCTGGTCTCGGTGCTGACCTGGGAAGGCCCCGAGCGTACGAGAAGGTTCGTGGAGTCAGTTGGCCTGAGTGACAAACTACCCATGCCCAAGAAATCGTGGGTCGGGAAGCAAAGTTAGCCTTTCCAGCGAGGCAAGAAAGGCGCGGGATGTTTGATGAAGGCAGGTGATTCACTGCCCAGTCGCATCCGCGGTCTGGTTTTCCGCTGGCAGTTCATCCTTCTGTTACTCATTGCAGCCAGTGTACTTGGCCTGCTGCTAATTCCAGAGCCCACTTTCGATCGCGAGTATTTCGAGCGAGTCGGTTATCCGGGGTTGTTCCTGGTAACCCTGATGGCCAATGCCTCCATCATATTGCCGACGCCCGGCTTTATCGCGGTTGTGGTAGCAGCAGCCGTCCTGAACCCGTTGCCGGTAGCATTGATCGGAGCAGCGGGCATGACGATAGGCGAACTTAGCGGCTACCTAGTCGGCAGGGCGGGATCGACCATAACGCCAGGCAAGGACAAAGCTGAAGAGTCCCGCTGGGCTCGATGGGCTGCATTTAGCAGCAAGCTGGTGAAACGCTGGGGTGTGATAGGGATTTTCGTCCTGGCGGCCTTGCCAAATCCCCTGTTCGACATTGCGGGCATCGCTGCGGGTGTGGCCCGGATAGGGATTGCGAAATTCCTAATCGCCACCTTCGCCGGCAGGTTGATTAGGACCTCGCTCTTAGCCTACTCTTCCGCTTATTCAATCGAGACTATTATCCGCTTATTCGATTGACCCTTTGAGTGATCATGCACGTACTAATACTGGCCCCCTTCGAGCAAAACTGTCTGGAGCGGCTCCGTTACCGCATGACGGTGACCTACAAACCCTGGACCGAGTCTCGTCAGTTGCAAGACCCTGAAGAACTGGCCGAGGTCATCAACAATTCTCAGATCGACGCTCTTATAGTCGAAGCCGACTTTGTCCTGGAAGAGACGTTCGAAGGGGCCCCGGGCCTGCGGTTTGTAGGAATCTGCCGTAACGCTACCGGCCAGATTGATCTGGATGCAGCCACGGAATCCGGCGTTGTAGTAGTTAACGCTCCCGGCAGGAACGCCCCCGCCGTCGCTGAGCTGGTCATAGGGCTCATGTTTTCGCTGGCGAGAAGGATTGTTACATCTCATGGATACGTCTCGGGGGGTCAATGGGAGGACCCGGTATCTCCGTACCTGGACCTGAGGGGTGTGGAGTTGAGGGGCAAGACGCTGGGGTTGGTGGGGCTGGGGACAATCGGCTCAGAAGTTGCGCGGCTTGCATGTGCCATCGGCATGAAGGTCTTAGCCTCCGATCCCTATATCACTCACGAGCGCGCTGCTCGGGCCGGAGCGTCTCTCGCCGATCTGGACACCGTGCTCAGCGGCTCCGACTTTGTCAGCGTCCATCTGCCCGCCAGCCCTGACTCGCCTAGTCTCATTGATCGGCGAGCTCTCAAGCTGATGGGGTCCAACGCGTACCTGATTAACACCTCCACACCTCAATCAGTGGACTCCACAGCACTTCTGGAGGCACTTGAGAAAGGGAAAATAGCCGGGGCAGCGCTGGACGTCCACGAAAGCCCCCCCATCCCGCCCGATCATCCGCTTTTGGCTCATCAAAACGTTATCTTGACGCCTCACGTCGGTGGGGCTACGGACGGCACAGTCGCCCGTCACTCCCAAATGATGACCGAGGCCCTGGAGCGCTTCCAACAGGGCCTGCAGCCTGCGCACATCGTCAACCCATCTGCCTGGCAAAGCGATGGCTGATCGGGCGGTCCTCGTGCTGGACCTGGGAACCAGCAGTCTCAAATGCGCCATATTCTCGTGCGAGGGCCGCAAGCTTGCCACAGCTCGGGCCCCGATGTCCTACTTCAATCCACCGGGCCTCTCGGAGATAGCCCTGGAGTTCCGCCCCGACGAGACGTGGGCCCTGGCCTGCGACCTTATTAGAGAGTGTCTAAGCAAAGCCGGTCTGAAGGGCAGCGACATATCGGCGGTGTCTACGACCAGCCAACGCGGCGGCATCGTCTTGCTGGACGGCAGCAAAAAAGAGCTGTACGCAGGTCCGAACAGGGACGTGCGGGCCTTCTTCGAGGGGATGGCTATCGACGAAGATCTCGGGGAGCAAGTGTACCAACTGACGGGCCACACGCCATCCTTTCTCTTCGCCCCAGCGAGGCTGGCTTGGTTCCAAGCCAATGCACCCGATACAGCCGATAAGATCGCTCATCTTCTTCCCATCGGGGATTGGGTGAGGTTCCGGCTTTCGGGAGAAATCAGTGGGGAGCGTTCGGCGGTAACGGAGGTAGGGCTCCTGCCCGTGTCGGATGCCGAGCCGGTGGACTCGGTCTTCACACTATTGGGCATCGACTTTGGCCTAATGCCTCCTCTCTCCCGCTCAGGAGCGTTAACGGGAGAGGTGACCGTCTCAGCGGCAGATGACACCGGTCTGGCCAGTGGAACTCCAGTAATATCGGGCGGGCCGGATACACAGTGCGGCCTTCTGGGAATGGGCGCCGCCAGGGAGGGGCAGATGGGCATATTGGCCGGCTGGAGCGGACCTCTACAGTTAGTGACCGGCGGCCCCTGTCTAGATGCGGAACGCCGAACATGGAGCGGAAAGCACATAATTCCAGATAAGTGGGTCATGGAGAGCACTACAACCGAGGCAGGTCGTTCCCTAGACTGGGCCGCCGAGACCCTTGGCTTGCCCGAGCATGCACTGAGTCTCAACCCTGAAGGGCCGGACTCCCAGAACGCTTATACGCCATTAGCCTTCCTTGGCCCGCGGATCATGGACGCCAAGCGGATCGGGATTCAGATGGGTGGAATGCTCTTCCCCACGCCCGTCGGGCATACCGGGATATCCCGCCAAGGGTTGGCCGATGCCGCTCTGAAGAACCTCGCCTTTGCCATTCGCGGCAACGCCTTGCAGTTGGAGGAGGTGTCGGGACAGCGGCCTCTGGATATCGCCCTGGGGGGTGGGGTCGCCAGGGTAGCGGGGTTCCCTCAGCTCATCGCCGACACCCTGGACCGCGAAATTATCGTGCCGAGGGAGCGAGACGCTACCCTTTTGGGCGCAGCGGCCTGCGCGGCGGTTGGCTCCGGGGCGTACAATAGTCTACTGGAATCAGCCAGGGCCATGGCGGGAGAGACTGAAACCGTCGGACCGGATGAGGCACGAGCATCGGTCCTGGAAGAACAGTACGAGGCCTGGCTGGATATGTATAAAAGATTGGCCGAGATAACCGGGGCTATGTAATGAAATGGCAGTCTGAAAGAACAGTAGTGGTCCAAGCGGCTCAGCAGCTGCTCCGTCTGGGGTTGGTTGCTGCGACGAGCGGCAACGTGAGCATGAGGCTGGAAGGGGATGAGAAGGAGGGCCTAATAGCCGTCACTCCTGCCAGTACGGACTACGAGACCATGACGCCAGAGGATATCGTAGTCGTAGACTATGACGTGGACGTCATTGAAGGTGATGCCGTGCCTTCCTCCGAGTCGCTTACTCACGTAGCCGTCTACAAGGCTCGATCCGACTTATCCGCCGTTATACACACTCACTCGATATACGCCAGCGTGTTGGCGGTGGCCGGCGTGCCTTTACCACCCATCCTGGACGAACTGGTGGCCTATCTGGGCGGGCCGGTGGAAGTCGCGGAATACGGCTTTCCCAGCTCAGAGGACCTGGGTGAAAAGGCAACCCTGGCCATGGGTGAACGCAACGCCGTCTTTATTCGTAATCACGGCGTCTTGGCCGCGGGCCGGGACATGCCGGACGCCCTCCGCGCCTGCGAACTCGTAGAAAGGGCAGCCCAGATCTATATCCAGGCTCGGGCCTTGGGCAGCGTGAGGACACTTCCCTCGGAAGTCGTGGAAGCAGAGGTAAACATATTCAGAATGAGACAGGGAACGGCGGGCTAGGGAGGCCAAACGGCGCCCTGGACCACCTAGGAAGATTAGATGGTAACCGTACCGGGGTTTCTTCTACGCAGGCTGTACGTCAAGGGAAGCCTGCAAAACACTGAGGCAGGGGTGAGCTTTCAGCTCAAGAACAGCCTGGGATCAGGTTACGCCAAGGGTATGACGCCAGTGGTGCTTGACGGGGTTGAATGGTCAATGGATGGGACGTTCTTCGTGATGGAAGACAACGAAACGGCATTCTCCGCGGTGTCCGACGACAACAGATTCACGATAGCCCTCAACAAGGCGATCACGATAATAGTGAAGGGCGCTCACCTGGATCCCGGGCCACATAGGATAGCCATGGGTTTCGTTGTTCCGGGCCTCGGTCAACTTCGCTTCGACGTTAAGGACAAGATCGGTGAATAGAAACCCTGATTAGCGGTAGTCCTTGATGTCCGACCAGCCTTGGTCGGCGGCTGAGTAATCGTAGGAATAGGTGCGGTGGGGGGTTAGTCTAATTAAGGCCATGCCTAAGGGCCTGGGTTCGGAGGCCACTTTCGCCCCTTCTTCATCCCCAACGTACTTCGACATTATCTCCCGCCTCTTGTCCACTATCCCGTCCCGTATCACTTCCGCCGTGCAGTACATTACCACTCCCTTGTGGGGCGTGGACTTGTCGTCGACGCAGAAGCTGACCTCCGGGTCTCGGGATATGTTGGCAACCTTGGCTACCCGAAGCTCGGTGGGAATCAATACGCAGCCGTCTTCGTAGGTATACCAGACGGGGACCAGCTGGGGGCCACCCTTCCGACGATTGATGCCCAAAACCCCTACGTGCCTCCCCGAAAGGAATTCACGAATCGTTTCTTCATTCATTGTTGGCAGGGCCATTTACATTCACCTTCGGTTTAGGGGTCGGGGATAGATTATCTGAACAGGTCTTTTGCCGGGTCCATCACAAGGTCCGTGGACCGGCCGCTCCCCATCGGTACGCCACTTCCCTTGATCACCGCCACCGGGCATCTCTCCAGCTTCCCGGTTACGAGTTCGGCAGCGGAAGCCAGCTCGTCGGCCTCTGCGACCACGGTGACCTTAAGCTCGCGGCCATCATCATCCTTTTCGCCTACGTAGTCCCGCAGGGGCACAAGCCCGGAGACCCCGATGGCTAAGTCGATTATCCCTTTGCGCCACGGCCTGCCGATGCTGTCCGAAACTATTACACCAAGCCTGCTGCCCGTCTGCGTCTCCAGCGCGGTCCGTATGGCATCCGCTGAGGCGTCCGGGTCTTCCGGCAGAAGTACGACTGCTTGGTCGAGTCCTACGTTGGAAGCGTCAACTCCCGCGTTGGCGCATATCAATCCGTTCCTGGTCTCTGCAATGACCAGGCCCTGGTCCATCTTCACAATGCGGCTGCTCTCCCGCAGGACGGCCTCCACATGGCGGGGGTCCTTTTCGTAGCGCTCCCCAATCTCAAGGGCCAGGGAAGACGGCGTAATCTGGTTCAGAGGTATGACCCGGCCCTCAGCCTTGGAAACGATCTTCTGCTTCACCACCACCACGTCTCCCGATTCAAGAGCGACATCTGAGGCGATTGCCGCGTCCAAGATTAGCTGGGCAACATCGTCGCCCTCCCGGACCTCGGGGATGCCGGACAAGCCGAGAATCTCGACTCTATTGGCCATGCTACGCCGCCGGGTACTAGAGGCCCACTAGCTTCATAGACGCGTGGGACTTGTAGATACGGTTAATGTTCAGAATGAGCGTGGTGAAATCCTCCACGTAGCGGGAGTTGGCGAGGCCGCCTCCGTTCACCGCATGAATCCCTTCGATATCCTCGGCTAACTCCATCACGCGTCGGCGAGAATCCTTGTCGCCACCGCAAACGACGACCGAGCAGTCAATCTGCTCATTGTGGTCCATGAGGGTCTCGGCGCTCAGGTTCTGGAAGGCTGAGACGACGGTGGCGTCGGGAAGGACGGCCTTGGCCTGTTCGGCGGCTGAGCCCTCGTCTACGAGTATGGCCGTGATCTTTCCCTTTGCGAACTGAACGGGCACCACCGTATCCACGACCAGTTTGTCGCCGATGGCATCCCGCAAGGCAGCAAGGATGTCGGCCTGTCCCGAGTAGGGAACAGTGATAATGACCACATCACTGGCGGCGACGGCCGGCTCGTTCTCCATGCCGGAGGCCTTGCCTACATTAGGCCCTGCCTTTTCGGCTGGAACCGCGGCCAGCATCTCGGTGAGCTTGTCCGCTGCGGCTGAGGCCCTTTCGGCGGAGCGGGACCCGATGACTACGTCGTGACCGGCCAGAAGGAATCGGAACGCGAGGCCCAGCCCTTCAGGACCGGTGCCGCCGATGAATGAAAGCATATAGTTTTCGCCTCCAGGGTGGTTTGGTGGGTAGGTGCCCATTATACGGGCGCTCCCGACCCCGCGCTAGGCGGGCCTACATTTCAATAGAGCCACTGGAGCACTCGCTCCATTTCCCGGCCCGTCAGACCCTTGGTACGTGCGAAGCGGGGCATGTTCCACCAGTAGCCCATGATGGTGTCGGACCAGTTGGGTCTCTGGGATGCAGGCCAGGCGTCGGGATGGGAAAGGCCGAGCCCGTGAAGAAGCTCATGAAGGAAGGCTGCGGTTTGCCCTACACTGCTCCGTGCGTTGTCGGGCCAAGACTCGTCCAGCAGCGCTGATGCGGAGTTTGGCAGGGGATAGGAGCAGAGAGCCTCAAGGCATATGTCTCCTAGCATGGCAAAGCCCGGTGCCGAGTCGGAATACCCGATTCCTCCCGCATATCCCCCCATGCCCCGAACGAAACCCAGGTATATGTACTCCCTGGACGTCGGTTTGCCCCTCTCCTCAATCTCCCTTTTGAGAACCGATATGCCGTGCTCACGCCATTCCGATAAAGGGAACCGGGACTCCATCCGTTCGCCGGCGTACCACCGTAGGTCAACCCCCAGGACTTCGTTCAGCCAAGCCTTCCCTGTGGAAACGGCGTTGAAAAGCCGATGCTCAGGAATCCTGACTGGCCACGACAGATGATAGGTGTCATCTCCTGCGTGCACGGTAGTCCCAACAGGTTCCCTGTCCAGGTCCTTGGGGTATATCAGCAAAACCACTATATTGCGGTTTACGGCTGGCGCCAAAGGCACACGTGTAGGAGCCCGCCGTAACCTGTTGTGAAGTCTGTCGAGAAAGCCCAGAGATATGCCTCACTGCGTGAAGTATGATAAAATTATAACCCCAGCCGAAACACTGCCTGCGCAAGTGGCGGATCGCTCTTTTGAGCTATCAAAGGACTTTTTCAAGGGAAATTCGTGGTAGGAGGGTAAGATGTCGGCTATAACGATTCGAGGGCTAATTGGGAGCGGCGCGTACATAATAGCGCCCGAAGTCGCACGGGTAATGAACGTGCGCTACGTGGATCGTCAGATCCTGAGTGAAGTGGCCCGACACTTGGACACCTCCGTCGAGGAAGTCGCGGACATTGACCATGTGCCCTGGGGCCTTAGAGGGCGGATCGCCAAGGAGTTGGGCCGCGCTTTCGAGCAGATATCAGCCGGGCCCGTGGCCCCCTTCGATCTCGGGCCACACTACGTGCCTACGGGCGATGTGCTCACAGAAGAGAAATACGCCAACGCCCTTGAATCAGTCATCCACGACATGGCGGAGGGCGAGAGTGTTGTACTGGTGAGCCGTGGCGCCCAACTGGTGCTGAAGGACCATCCGGGCTCCCTTCACATATTCCTCCACGCACCGCTAGACGTGCGCATTCCCCGGGTAATGGACTACTTCCACATCACCCGGGAGGAGGCGGAGGAAAAGCTAAAGGAGATGGACAAGGCGCATCATGCCTACATCAAGAAGTTTTTCAAGGCCGACGTGGAGGACATGGAGCACTATGACCTGGTGATCAATACCCGGAAGATCAGTCTCCGAGAGGCGATTAACATCATAGTCAGCCTGGTCTACCAAACACAAGAGGCCCAAGTGGCCGGGACCTAATCCACCAGGGCAAAATCCAACACCGCAATTAAACAAAAAAGCCCTGCTCCGAGACATGTCTCCGGGCAGGGCTTTTTGTATCCGTAGACCTAGGCCGGCCGGAGTATCTTAATAAATTCGCTCTCCGCCGAAACTACTACTACAGGTCGGCCTTCAGCTACCATAGCTTGATCGTACTCGTCCCAGTCGGGATGGGTTTGGCCGGAGGCTGCCTGGTAGACATCTCGCAGTATCTGCCTCAGCTCATCGGGGTCCGTGTTCTCGGGGGTGCAGATACGCGCAGTGCCTTGCAAGACGACGTACCCCCACCAATTGTGCTGCGAGACCAGGATGGAGCACCTCGGGTCCCGGCGTAGATTGGCCAGCTTTGCCGGGCTCGGGGCCGTGGTGAAGGCCACGCCATCACCGTACAGGCCGCATGTCACGATGCTCATTTGCACCGTCCCATTTTTCCGAAAAGTGGTGAATACGCCGTCGTGGTTTTTGGCCAAGAACTCTCTTACCGGCGCTGAAAGCATATGCGTCACGTCCTATTCGATGTGGGCTATCCCTTCGATCTCTACGAGCCACTCGGGTTTGGCTAGAGCAGAGATCACGATGGTCGAGTTGGCCGGCGGGTTGTCGCCGTAGGCTCCCTCTCGGGCCGCGCTAACCGCGGCGTATTGGGACAGATCGGTGATGTAGGTGATGGTCTTGACCATGTTAGCCAGACTGCCCCCGTGGGCTCGGCACAGGTCGTCCAGGTTTTTATAGATCTGTTCCAGCTGGGTGGCTGCGTCCTCACCCACAGTGTTCATGTTGACGTCCAGGGCCACCTGCCCTGAGATATGGACCGTATTGCCGACCTTAACAGTGGCACTAAGCCCTTTCAGGTGGTAAACGTTTTCCGGGTTCACCCGTTCGATAGCCATAACATTCCTCCCTTGGTGGTTACGCTTGTGTAGGCCCCATTATACAGGTGCGGCTGACCCCGACCCGCTTTCGAAGGAGGCCATTACCTTGCGCGCTGCGCTGTAGTCCCGCATCCCACCCCGGTATACAGGAGCTATCAGGTAGAAGCAGTTCACGCCTATTCGGAGGAAACGGGATATCATCTCGATCGCAGCATCCACACCCGACCGTCCACTTTCGATATCCAGGCGCAGGGACTCGGGAACCGGGGTGAATGCGACGCCTCCGTTAACCAGTATCTGGACCCCGAAGAACATGGGAATAGATGTGTCTGCTTTTGCCAGAAACCGCTCTGCAGCGTCTATATCGAAGGTCGGTTGCACGAGTAGAAAGTCTGCCCCCGAATCGATTTTTCGACAAGAAAGGTTGGCCTCCTGCTCCACACCCCTGGAAAGGTCCGCCACCGCACCAACGCAGAAACCTTCATCTAAGCTTTGTAAGTCACGAATAAGCTCAGTTGGCTTAAAGCTATTCTCGCGAGCTACACCGCCCACCCCCCTGTCTGGATCTCCTTGCAAGACCACTATGTTTTCCAAGCCCAGGCTGCGGGCGTTGCCAAGCCGTTCCCAGACTTCCGATTTACTTGCATCACGGGTGGCAAGATTGAAGACTACCTCTGTGCCGGTCCTGTCCCGTATCAGGTGAGCCGCAGTTATGGCGTCGGGGCGGGTGGGGTGGGGGGCCAGGTGGGGGACGCAGATCAGGTCGGAGTTGAGGGAGAGTACCTCCTCCATCCAGTTCACACCCGGTGTTCGGGGAGGCGAGAAGTCGCACATGAACACGGTGCTCGCCCCCGCTCGGGAGACTATATCCGTGGCTGTGGTCATGTTTGAGGGACTCTAGTTGAGGTCCTTCAAACGCTCAGCCACCTCCAACCGGTCTCTCTCATCCTCCTTCGCGGCCCAGGTAAAGAAGATAATCCCTGCCGCCAAGAGGAAAATCAGGAAGCCCGGCAGCTTCATAATCACACCGCCAATCTGCTGATCTGCCCGTGTCGAAATTCCCCATATTTCGGGTGCCGCGGCGTAGGTCTCGTAGAGGATACTGTCGGAAAAGGTTATAAGGGCGCCGACTATAGCCGGAGGGATTGAAAGCACAAAGAGGTAGAGCACCTGTCCTGCGTAAGGGAGGCGGGGCAACTCCTTCATGGGGCTTAGTACGGGCCACCACATGATCACACCGGTAGCTATAAAGGTCAGGTGCTGGACAATGTGCACCGAAAGTCTGTTCAATCCCGCCTCGTAAATCGCAGGCGCGTGCCAGACGGCGAATAAGATGTTGAATAGGAGAGCCGCGAGTACGGGAAAAGTCAGAACTTTGGCCACGCCGAATACCCCGGGTATCCCGAGGAAGGGTCTTAGCATCCATCCCGGAGTGCCCAGCAGCATCAGAGGAGGGCCCACCAGTACCAGGAGAAGGTGTTGGACCATGTGCGCACTGAACAGATAGTGATCGCTGAGCTGGTCCAGTGGGGAGTAGAGGGCAAAGAATATGGTCCACAGGCCAAGGCTGAAGAAGACTATACGCCGGGTGCTGACGTCCGATGAGCCGGGAAAACGTGGCCGCAGAGGTCCCACGGACAACAGATACAAAGCCTCCAGCAGGAACACCCCAGCGACCACACTGATGTCGCCGCCCCAGTTCAGCCAGGAAAATTCGGGAGTGAAACCGCCATCGACCGGCACAGTGCACCTCGGAAATCAGGGGCGAGAGCCCAAAAGCGCGTCGCTGGGGCCCGGACGCTACTCTACCAGGATCTGGAACAGGCCCAAGAGGGCGAAGAGAGCAGCAGCAGCCAAGGTAAGGCCGCCAATGAAAAGCCTGGAGAAGAGGATGTTATCGAACTTCAGGTGCATGTAGAACATGATGACGATGGCGAACTTGACACCTGACAGAACCAAGAAAACGATAATGAACAGCGTCCTGTCGAAGTCCAGGTAGAACACGCCCACTTCTATAAGCGTGATCAACCCCAGTATTATCGCTATCTTGATGTAGGTAGCTACAGTGGGGTGCCCGTCATCCTCAACGGAATGGGGAGACCTTGCAACGGTCTTTAGTACGTCGTCCTGCATTAGCTTCGCTCGATTGTTGCCTTATTCCCGTTCCTTAAACCATCGGGAACTGGGACAGTCCACCGGACAGCAGCGCATGGCCTGCTCCATCGACCGGTCCGTCGTTCGCCCCGAGCAGATATATCAAGGTGAAGATGATTATCCACACGATGTCCACGAAGTGCCAGTAGAGCCCCGCCAACTCCACCCTGAGAGAGTCCTTCTGCCTCAGCGTACCGTTCATCGATTGGCCGAAGAGGGACACCAGCCAGATTACGCCTCCGGTCACGTGGGCGCCATGAAACCCTGTCAGGATAAAGAAAGTGGTCCCGAACAGGTTGGTTGCCGGGGAGAGTCCGTGAATGTAGAACTCCCGGAATTCGAAGACCTGAAAGCCGAGAAACACAGACCCCAGCAAAGCCGTGCCCAGAACCCAGACCCGGAATCCCTTGTTGTCGCCCTTCCTTATGGAGTAAAGGGCCATCACCATCATGAAGCTGCTCATGAGCAGCACGAAGGTACTGACAGAGGTTACTGGAACGCTGATGATGTCTTTGGGGTAGGGCCCAACAATACTCTGGTTCCGGTAGACCAGATAGGTGGAAATGAAAGTGCCGAAGAACATGCACTCGGAGCCCAGGAAGGCCCACATCGCCAGCTTGCGATGATCCAGACCGGTGGTGGTCTCGTGCTCCGAGCCGTGTTCAGTTGTCGCGGCGTGGGCCAAAAGGGTTCTCCGTTGTGATACGGCTAGATTGCGCGGATATACAGGCTAATGGTGGTCCTCTTTAGACACCGGTTCGGCGGCCCAAGCGTAGAGCCCTAACATTGCGATTACTAGCCCAATGGAGCTGTACCATGGCCCCACAATGAACAGAGCTCCCGCAATGCCGAATCCCGCGGCCACAACCAGGGGCCAGTAGGAGGGGCTGGGCATGTGGATTTCCGGGTGGTCTTCCTCTTCCGCCTCGTTGTACAGCTGGGCGCCCGGGGCGTCCGGCCTCTCGATAGGCATAGAGCCTTCGGAGTCGTGACCGTATTTCATGTCCCAAGCGGGCTCCCGGCTGTGAATTTCCGGTATCGTCACGAAATTGTAGTGGGGAGGCGGAGACGGGATAGTCCATTCCAGGGTGCGCCCGTCCCACGGGTCCTTGCCGGCCCTTGCGCCCTTCCTCAGCGCACTGAAGATATTGTGCAGGAAGATCAGGAAGGACGCGGCGAGGATAAATGCCCCAACTGTCTGAAGCAGGTTGTACGCCTCAAATCCCGACGTTGCGGAGTAGGTGTACACCCTGCGGGGCATTCCGACCAGGCCCAGGATGTGCATGGGGAAGAAGGTGAGGTTCGACCCCAACATCACCAGCCAGAAGTGAAGCTTGCCCAAGTTGTCGTTGAGCATCCGACCAGTGACCTTGGGGAACCAGTAGTAGATCCCGGCGAGCAGGCCCATGATGCTGCCGCCGAACAGCACGTAGTGTAGGTGGGCGACGATGTAGTAGCTGTCCTGTTGCTGGGCGTCGGCGGGGGGCGAGGCGTGGGTCACGCCACTCAGGCCGCCGAGTATGAACATAGCCACGAATCCGAGCGCGAAGAGCATGGGTGTCGAGAATCTGATCGATCCTCCCCACATAGTCCCAAGCCAGTTGAATATCTTTACTCCCGTCGGTACTGCTATGAGCATCGTGGTTATTGCGAACACAGAGTTTGCGATGTTACCCAGACCCACCGTGAACATATGGTGGCTCCAAACACCCCAGCCCATAAATCCGATGACGATACCCGAGAAGATCACGAAGTGGTACCCGAAAAGCGGTTTCCGGGAGAAGGTAGGGATGATCTCGGAAACTATGCCCATGGCGGGCAATATCAGGATGTAGACCTCAGGATGGCCGAACAGCCAGAAGACGTGCTGCCAGAGCACCGGGCTGCCGCCTGCAGTGGTGTCGAAGAAGTTGGTCCCGAAGTTTCGGTCAAATAGGATCTGGATAAGGCCGACAGTGATAACGGGCATCGCCGTAACCAACAGGAAGGAGGTCACAAGAGTCATCCAGATGAAGGGCGGCATCCTCATCAGAGTCATACCCGGCGCTCTCATGTTGATGATAGTGACTAAGAAGTTAAACGCCCCCGCAAGTGACGACACCCCCAATGTCAGCAGTCCAAGGGCGTAGAAACTCATCCCTTGGCCCTTGGAGAACGGCTCTTCCGTCAGATTGGCATAGGCGAACCAGCCCGCGTCCGGGGAACCCATTCCAGTTATGAAGCCACCGTTGAGTATTAGACCGCCGAAGAGGAACAGCCAGTAGCTAAGGGCGTTGAGCCTAGGGAAGGCTACGTCCCGGGCGCCAATGGCCAGTGGCACTATGAGGTTGAAGAAGGCGACGCTCATGGGCATCACGCCCAGGAAGATCATTGAGAGCGCGTGCATCGTGAACATCTGGTTGAAGGTTTCCGCTTCGACCAGTGTGCTGTCGGGTCTGGCCAACTGAGTCCGCATCACGAGCGCTTCGATCCCCGCACCTAAGAAGAAGATTATTGCGGTGACCATGTAGAGGATGCCGATCCGCTTGTGATCGACGGTGGTCATCCAACCCCAGGCCGCATCCAGAGTCTTGGACCTAGAGGTTACTCCTTCTATTACTTTGTCTGCCGTTACCAAAATGGCGCCTCTTCCGGGGTTAGGGCCGAATTATATTAGCTTTCGATGGGGCTCACAACAAACTAATTGAGGGTTAACAGGTACTCAATCACGTCGGCTATGGCCTGCGGCCCAATGGTCTCGATGAAGTTGGCAGGCATAAGGTCAGCCGGGAAGCCTTCGACAATGTATGAGTTGGTGTCCAGAACGGACTGTGTGATGTACTCCCTGGCGCTCATGCCCGGGATTCGGGTGCCGGCTCTGGTCGCTATTCCCTGCTGGCTCGGGCCCAGGCCCACGGTCCCGTCCAAGGAGTGACACGTGACGCAGGTGAGGGGAGTGGACGTTTGGAAGATCTGGGCTCCACGTGCGGCATCCCCAGATGGGAGCGATACCGGCGTGGGACTAGGTTCGACCGTCGGTGTTATGGAGGGGTCGGGCGTTGGGGTAGGAGTAGAGCCTACAGGAGGCATGGCCGTCGGAGTCGGGATTGCCTCGACCGCCGGGCGCAAACTTAGCAAATAGGCGGCAAGATTAACGACCTCTTCTTCAGTCATGGCCTGAGAAGGCTCATTGTAGACTGCAGCGAGTTCGGCCATCCGGTTGCCGGGCTTGAACTCATCAGGGTTTCTAAGCCAAGCTTCCAAGTTAGACTTGGTGAGAGGCGCGATGCCGGCAGCCATAGTAGTACGGGTGGCGAACTGCTTCAGGTTCGGGCCGGGCACCACGGCATTGCCTTCCATGAACTGCTTCCTCTGCTGGGCCCTGATTTCCACGGAGGTAGGGGCGTCTTTGTTATGGCACAGGACACACCCCTTGCTCAGGAAAACCGCTTGGCCTTCAAGTGCGTCGCCGGTGGGCTGTTGGGGAGTGGCATCGTAAGCCGCCACCCAGCCATCGAAGTCGTCCCATTCATGCGCGATTACGACGAAACGCATGTCGGTGTGGGCTAGGCCGCAGAATTCGGCACAACGGCCTTCATATCTCCCGGCCTCTTCAGCCATGAACCAAGTCTTGTTGGTAACTGTAGGGACAACATCGAGCTTGCCTGCGAGATTGGGAATCCAGAAGCTGTGAATAACATCGTCTGAGTGCAAGTCCACATCAATCCTGGTGTTGACTGGGATGTGAAGCTCGTTGGCCGTTTCCACTTCGATGTCGGAGTAGCGGAATTCCCACCACCACTGGTGGGCCCGAACCTCGACGTGCATCCGGGGGACGGTTATTTCGTCTCCCACTGCGGCAGCCGAGTCAATCGAACGGGCCTGTTCAACGGTTACCTCGCTTCTGGAGTCAATCACCTCTTCCACAACGGTCATGGTGACTTCGTAGCTGCTGGAGGCAGAGGTGTTGAAGATGGCGAAGAGGGTCGGGATGGCCACGCCTATAAGGACGATGGTCGGGGCAATAGTCCAGGCTATCTCCAGCCTGGTGTGGCCGTGGGTCTGCTTCGGGATAGCCTGTCCGGGACGCCTCCGATACCGGAATGCTCCGTAGATGAGGGCCCCTTCGACGAGCACGAAGACGAAGGCTGCCAACGCAAAGATGATCCAGAACAGTTCGAGTTGCTGACGCGCGACCTCCCCCTTGGCATTAAAGGTGGACTGGTTGCCGCAACTGGCCAGAATGAACAGGGTGGCCAGTAGGAGGGCGGGGAGGAGTGTCTTCCTGACGAGGCCTGAAACCAATATGGGGACCTCTCGTGAAATCCGGGATGAAGGGCGCGGCGTCTGTAAAATTTTTCACGGATGAGATTATCAAAGATGCTACTGCCCGTCAAGGGCTGAAATCCAAAGGAGCAAGGGGGCTGTATGCTATAATTCTCAATTGTGCAGTAATGCACAAACGGACTCTCAGGCGGACTTAGAAACCTGCCCGACGCGGCTCCGCCGTGGAGGAGTGGGGCCAATTGGTCGACCGAACACTCACTACCAGCCCGATACCCGAACGTGCCGGAGGGCCCCTCAGGGCCTGGTCGCTGGCCTCAGTCATATTCCTCTTGGGCCTTATCATCCTGGGAGGGGTGGTCCGCATTACCGACTCGGGCCTCGGATGCCCCGACTGGCCATTCTGTCACGGCAAGGTCATCCCTTCCACAGACCCTTCCACTCTCATCGAGTACTCCCACCGCATGGTCGCGGCGGTGACGGGACTGATAATAGTGGTCACGGGGCTGGTAATCTGGCGTTCCCACCGCAAAGAGAGACTTCTCACATCACCAATAATCCTTTCAATTTTGCTGCTGATCGTCCAGGTAATCCTCGGGTGGATCACGGTCAGGACAGAGCTTAACGAATGGCTTGTCATGGCCCATCTCACCGTAGCGCAGTCGCTGTTGGCTCTGATGATAATCATAGCAGTCACCGGGCGGACAGGTGCCCGCCATACCCAACCAGGGGAACCTACACGCATTTCCTCCACCGCCCGGTCCACCTTCATAGCCGCTTTGGTAGCAACTTTCGCCGTAATTCTGAGCGGGGCCTACACGCAGGCGACGGGGGCCACGGGAGCCTGTGGGGACTCGTGGCCGCTATGCAGCGGCTCTCTTTTTCCCGACACATTCCTGGAAGGCGTCCACATGGGCCATCGTCTTTTGACAATTGTGGCCGTACCCATCATCGTAGCCGCTGCGAACCAGGCATATAATCTGCGGCATCAAATACCGAGTATTAACCGCCTGGCGCCCTTGTTCATCGCCCTATTCGTCGGACAGATTGTCGTGGGGGGCATCAACGTAATGCTGGGCTTTCACAGGGCGACGAATGTCCTGCACCTGGCCGCAGCTACCTTCGTATGGGCGGCTTTGGTGCTTCTTGTAGCTGTGGTCTATCTGGGCCCTAGAGCGAAAAATGAGGAGCGTTATGCTGCTTAAGCAGGGAGTGGCCGGAAGACCGAGCTTGATTGCAATACTGCAAGACTACATCAGTCTGACCAAGCCCAAGATTATCTCGCTTCTCCTGGTGACAGCGCTGGGCGGGATGTTCCTGGCCGAGCAGGGCATACCTTCGGGCCAGCTGATACTTGTTGTTCTAGCAGGGGGGACCTTGGCCGCGGGTGGGGCAAACGCGCTGAACCACTACCTGGAGCGGCAGTCGGACCAGAAGATGCTGCGCACGCGCCAAAGGCCGGTGGCCTCCCAACGGATCCTGGCGTGGCAGGCCCTGACATTCGGGATAGCTCTCAACGCCATCGCCTTTGGAGTGCTGGCCACTTGGGCCAACGTCCTAAGTGCGGCCCTGACCCTAAGCGCAACCGTATTCTACGTGTTCGTCTACACGGCCTATCTGAAGAAGCGCACCCCACAAAACATAGTAATCGGAGGGGCCGCGGGCGCTGTGCCGCCGATGGTCGGGTGGGCGGCGGTCACGGGTGGCCTGGACCTGCCCGCCCTTTACCTATTCGCCATCATCTTCTTCTGGACTCCAGCCCATTTTTGGGCGCTCGCTCTCCTCATACAGAAAGATTACGCCCGCGCCGACATCCCGATGCTTCCAGTAGTCCGAGGCGTCAAGGAGACGACGTGGAACATCCTGCTGTACAGCTTCCTTGTCGTCGCTCTCACTATGGCCTTCTTCACCACGCAGGCCGTGGACTGGCTGTACCTGTATATAGCAGCACCCCTGGGAGCGGGCCTGATCTACCTGGCCCTGAGGCTATGGCGGGACGAGCAGGCTAGCCGGGCGAAGTCGACGTACCTATACTCTCTTCTCTACCTGGCCGGGCTATTCACTGCCATAATGCTCGACAGTACCATTTCCATCTGACTCGGGGCCCGGTTGGCCGGTAGAACCCAATAGAACAAAGTTTGGCTATCCCCAAAAGCCCGAAATTCATAGCTCTGACCGTATTGGCAGCGGCGGTTGCCGCGCTCCTTTTCTCCGCCTGCTCATCCTCCGAGCCCACTCCCACTCCCGGCATATCCATACCCGCGCCTAAGTGGGATCTGGAGAGCCACAACGGAGAGACGCTGAGCAGTGATGACCTGAGGGGTAAAGCCTACGTGGTCAACTTCACGTGGACGAACTGCAAGGACACGTGCCCCACCCTCTCCCTCCAAATGGCCCTTCTCCAGGACAGGCTGATTGAAGAGGGTTTGCTCGGTGAAAGCGTGAAGCTGGTCTCCTTTTCATTCGACCACGAACGGGACACTCCGGACAGGCTGAACGAATACGCCCAGCTGTTCGGGGCCAAGGATGGCGAATGGCACTTCCTCACGGGTTCCCCGGAAGAGCTGGAAAGGGTCATAACCCGCGGTTTCGGGGTGTCTTATCGCCCATTTACACCAGACCATGGCGGAACCTCGGGGCTGATGGAGGAATTGGCTCCACCCTTAGAGGAGAATGCCGACGACCCTACGCTCTCTGACTACCTCGGTGCGGACTCGGTGTCCGAATTCCTGGAGATCGACGAATCGGTCGATTTCGAACACCAGAACGTGTTCGTTCTGGTCGATGCCGAGGGGAACATACGTCAGTACTATCTCACCGTCTTCCTTGACCGGGACGAAGTAATTGCGGACATCAAGGCCCTCTCCTGAGTTGGGCCCCGGACACATGGTTCTTCGAATTGCGCAAACAGAGGGCTCGGCAAATTCGCCATTTGTGCTATATTTCACTCATTGACTTATGAAGTGGCATGATTTAGGCTTTTAGCCGTTCTCGCCGAGGACTTGGAGGCACTGACGACACTTGTTTAACCTAGCACTGAAAGCACTTGTAGTAGGTGGTGTTATAGCAGTTGTGGTGGCGGTGGCCGTACCAATGTCGGTCCTTGCGACCCGGGATCGAGGGGCCGGCGACCCCGCAGTGTTTCCCACCGCAACTCCTGTGCTTTCAGGGGTACAGGAAGGGACCTTGGCCGATGAGCCAACCCCAACCCCTCCCCCGGACGAGAGTTCGGAAGGAGACACGGGCGGGAGCGACGGCGACCGGGTCTTCAACTCCGCATCACCCATCACCTGCACGACCTGCCACTCGCTCGACGGCACCGTCGGGCTGGGGCCGAGCTTACAAGGCATCTCCGAAAGGGCCGGAACCCGAATAGCGGGCCTCGGTGCGGAGGAGTACATACGGCAGTCGATACTCGAGACCAATGCGTATATCGTGGAAGGGTTCCCGGAGAGCCTGATGCCGGTGAACTTCAGCGAAACCCTAAGCGCAGAAGAGCTCGACGCCGTTGTCGCCTTCCTGATGGCCCAGTAGACGGGTCTCACTGCCTCACTCGCCACGCAGACACATCATCCCTACCGTAGATTAAACGCGGGTCGGTGCCGGTCAAGGCAACCACGAGGAGGGTGTCAAAAGGGGTTGAGCGCCCCACCCCAGGGGATGGATTTACGCCACGGCGCACCTTCGGCCCGTGTCGTGGCGCGAGAATGACGACAGGATGAGCGTCCCACCCCAGGGCGACCGGCCGGCCGCCCCTACGGGATGCTGGTTATTCAGTTGTCGGTCGGGGGTTTTGGTTTGGTTGGTGGGGTGGCGATGGAAGACGCCCGGTGGACGATGCCCCTGTAACGATACAGCGGGGGTTCGGGCGTCCCGGGGTGGGGACGCACCGGCCGCTACCCCATATGCTCGACTGCTGCACGGACTCGACCGGGGTCGGCGGTCCGGCACGGCTCCTACACGTGGGTTGGCTGTACTGTCCTAAGACAGCCTAAGGGGGCCGGGTCCAGCTGTAGGCCCCACAGGAGTAGTAGTTCAATCATTGCCGAAGCGTCCGGGAGCCGGGAGCAACGGCGGAAACGACTAGGGCGGGGAGGGGCATCGAGAAGATCCTCAACGTCGGTCCGGCCCCAACCCGTGAGCGCTCGGAGAGCACCCCGCCCGCTTCGCTCGGTGGCGTCGGGTCTTTTCAGACCTCCTCACTCACAAGAGAGGGGACCTGCTCTCGACCACCTGTGAAGAGGTGGTGGAGTCTTCAGTTTTACGAATCCAATACGTCTTCCATCGCCAGAGTTGGGGAAGGGTGAGCCGGAACCTTTATGAGAGGAGATGGCGGCTTTCGCTTGAGCCGGTAGTCGGCGTGTGGGCCGGGTCTCGGGATGGGCTGGGACGTTGAGTCCTCGGGATTCCGGCGGTGTTCCCCGGGTGTAGGGTCCTCCTTTGGGGGATAGGGATGGTGACGGGCCTGTCGGGAGTGAATATAGAACGCCCGTGTCATTCTTGTCAATGGGGTGATGTCACATTTGGGGGGTCGCCACCCCATTCCGTTCTTGAGACCCTTCGACTCCGCTCAGGGCGAACGGAATTCCCCTCCCCTGGGGATGGATTCCGGCTCGGGAGGTACCGGCTCGGCGGGGGGGTGCGCCTTCGGGAGGGATGGACTCTCTAAACTCACAAACGAAGTGCAACACTCGGTTAAGGTGTTGTCATGGGAAAGAGTTATGGACATGTCACCATTGAAGAGAGGTGTGAGATTGCCCGACTACAAGCCTCGGGATACTCGGTCCGCCAAATCGCGGCAAGTCTGGATCGCTCGGCATCTACAGTGGCTAGGGAGCTAAAGCGCAATGGTTCAAGAACCCTGGGATACCAGGCTAGGTATGCGGACCAGCAGGCCCATGCCCGGCGCTGGCAGGGCTCCCGGTTGGAGCGGGACAGGGGTCTGCGGGAACAGGTGCTCTGTCGGCTCAAGCAGGGCTGGTCTCCGGAGCAGGTGGCGGGTCGGCTGGCGATGGAGTCAGGCAAGAGGGTCATCTCCCATGAGAGCATCTACCGCTTCATATACGCCCAGATGGCTCGGAAGAAGGACTATGGGTGGAGACACTACCTACCTCGAGCCAAGTCGAAGCGGGGCTGGCGAGGCCGCAAAGGGGGCAGTCCTGCCTCCTTCATGGCTATGCGGCGCCCGATTGCCGAGCGTCCCCAGAGTGCTGCTGACCGCCGCACTCCCGGGCATTGGGAGGCGGACCTGATGCTGTTCAGTACCTATGGACATGCGGTGCTGACCATGCACGAACGCTATTCCCGCATCCTCATAGCGCTCAGGCCCCCTGGCAAGGCATCCAGGCCCATCGCCGGTGCGATGTCGCAGGTGCTCGGTCAGATGCCGCCTGAATGGCGCCGGACGGTGACCTTTGACAACGGGACCGAGTTTGCACTCCATTACTGGCTCCACGAACTGGGCATCGAGACCTTCTTCTGCGATACCCACTCCCCCTGGCAGAAGGGAGGGGTGGAGAACGCCATAGGCCGGTTGCGGCGGACACTGCCCCGCAAGACGGACTTGGCGACGTTGCCGCAGGAGCGGTTTACGCAGATGATTCAGGCCTACAATAATACCCCGCGCAAGTGCCTGGGCTACAGGACTCCGGCAGAGATCTTTTTTGAAAGCGTGTTGCACTTGAAATGTGAATCCACACTCCTGCCTCCGCAGGAAAGACGGATGGAGGGGGTGGGGGGTGAGCGCGATGTATTGGCTGAACTGGGCCGCCTGTCGCTCGACCCTTCGACGCGGCTCCCGCCTAGGCGGATGTTCCATCCGCGACAGGGTGAGCGGCCCCGCGCCCGGGGATGGATTCCGGGTCTCGGGGGTACCGGCTCGGCGGGGGGGTGCGCCTTCAGGAGGGATGGATTCCTGCCTCCGCAGGAAAGACGGATGGAGGGGGGTGGGGATGGAGGCGGGGAGAACTGGGGCAGGGGTCAGGAACGAGTCAGTTTCTCGATCTCGTCCTCTATGCGAGCGACTTCCATGTAGTCTTCATCACAGAGCTTGTAGCACCGCTCCGTGTAGAGGGCGGACAGCCTGCTCGCTAGCAGGCCCGGCGTCAGCGCCGCATTTATCAGGTCCTCTATCCTGAACTTCTCTCCCAAGTGCCGGCCGAGGGTCTCCATCTGGGACCGCAACTCTTCCGCCGTGGCCTGGTCGTTGCCTTCCACCGCGTACCGCATGGAACCCGCCAGTTTGGAAAGTTCGCCCAACTTGTCTTTGTCGGACATCAGGGGGATCAAAAGGTCATCCATAGAGCCTTCGGAGGCCGAAGGGCCCTCCATCTGGGCTAGCAGGTCGGGGAGCGTGGGGCGGCTGTTGTAGAGCCGCAGGTAGTCCTGAGCGGCCTCGCTGGTGGTGTGGAGCATTCTCTCCACATCAGAAGCATTCACCGAACCTCCGAAGGTCAGATCGTCGCCACGGGAGTCGGCCAGAGCCTCCAGGTATGGGATGCTCCCGACCGGCTCAGGCATGGGCGGCAAGGGGATAGCGGACACGCTGTCCACGTCAGAAAAGGAAACGTTGGATGCGAACATTGGAGGCATGTACTTGGCCAACTCTATCTTGATGGGCGGCACCACGAGATAGGTGGCAACCACTGAGTCGCCGTCCTCAGCGCTTATGAAATATAGGATGGCGTGACCCACAGGGTTATCGGGGTCTCCGCGTTTGAATTCCAGTGACATGGATCAGGACTCCACTGAGCCTAAGGCTGGGTCAACCTGCCCGGGCCCCGCGCCGCCGGGTCTCTATCATGTCGGCGGCGGACTCTATGAGGGCGGGCGTTAGAAGCAACGCTGAAACCACCGCTGACAGCACCGCCATCGACGTCAACTCTATATCCTCTTGCGAAGCTCGGAGGATGGCCGTAACAGCGAAGAAGGTAACAGCCATGAGACCGAAGACCTTCAACTTGCTCTCTCGGAGTAGTAGGAAGCCCATGGTTGTGAATGCGAGGGTGACACTGATCAAAGACATGATGCCGTCAAGCTGATGGAGAGCTTGTGCCCGTCCGTCAAAAAGGCCTCCGACACGTTCCTGTAGGACGAGCCAGGTGATCATAACCGGCATGGGCAACAGCATTAAGGAGGCCAGGGTCCAGTTCCGCTTGGCCACCCTCACAGTTGTGGAGAGCAGGATCCATGACGCCACCGCCAAATAGGCCAGCAGGCCTGCGACGGCCCAGGAATCGGGCGCCGGGCCTGAGGAGGTGAGCAGACGGTAAATCTGGTTGAACACCGGCAGCGCGAAATATGCGCCGATGGCCATAGGCACAAGAGACCAGCCCGCCCAAGGGTAGAGCCAGCCGGGTTTGCCCTGCCACCAGCCGTAGAGAGTAACCAGTACCATCGGGAGGAGAAGCAGCGGAGCCCACACCCAATTATCCCAACCTCCTATGGCGAAGAGGAAAGCAATCATCAGGTGGGGGAGGGCTGCAACGCCCAACTCGAACCACGAAGTCTTGTGGTGGGATTCGTAGAGCAACCGGGCCAGGGCCTTGGGCCTGCCCAAAGAATCGATGGAACTAGCCAAGGCTTCTTCACGAGATAGGCCGGATTCTTCGCCATCCTCGGCCCGCTCGAGAAGGTGGGACCTGAGCTCCCGGATAATCGGGCCCGAGCGCTCGGGGTCGAGGCTCAGGCGGCGCCTGACCTCCTCCAGATATAGTTCAAGCTCGGTAGGCGATTGCATAAGTGTCTGACTATCGGACGGTGGCGTCGGGGATCTTGGGGCTTATTATGCGGTCCACGGCGTTGGAAAACTGCTGCCATTGCCGACGACGGTTTTGCAGCACCTCGCCGCCTCGTTCCGTGAGCGAATAGTAACGGCGTTCCATACCTTTCACCGAAACCCATTCACCTTTAATAAGACCATCCCCTTCCAACCGGTGGAGAGCGGGATACAGGGTTCCTTCCTTGAACCGGATCTCGCCCTCGGTGCGCTTCTCAATTTCCTTGATGATGCTGTAGCCGTATTTCGGAGATTCGCCGACCAGTGCCAGCAAGAGGGAATCCGTGCTCCCCCTCAGGAGATCGCTTATGTAGTCCGCAGGCCTGCCGCCGTTCCGCTTTCGTGATTCCATATCAGGCAACGCTGTCCTATCCCCTGTTCATCTAAGGGCCATTCTAAGGCTTGAAGGCGTTCAGGTAAACCGCTCCCCGCCTTGTATCCCTCTCAATGCCTCCCTATAATTCGCTCCCAGGAACCACGCAACCATGTCTTCTCGATTCGGCTCCAACACCTACATGGACCAGGCCAACACCTCCCTGGAGGAAGCCGCCGCCAGGCTCAAAGAGCTGCTACAGGATGCGGCGGCCAAGCTGGACCCCTTCCCCACCTTTTACGGCAGCCTAACCGTCCGGGCCATAGAGGCCGAACCTCCACAAGGTCAGTCAAGCGACATAGGCTGCGTGGTAGTTTGCCCGGACGGGGAGCTATACGAGCTGGAGGTCAACTTCAACCCATCTCCCTTCGGCTTCTCCACGAACATGGAGCGGGAGGAGAAGCTGACGAAGCGGGACCTGCCGCCGCTGACGTATATCTCCTACGCCCACAGCGCCCTGTCCGAGGTCAGCAAACTGCTGTCCAGATACGGTAGGGTCTGACGCCTACCGGCCTGAGGCCGGTCAGAACTCCTGGGGCGTGCCCCGTCCGTACATGACGGTGCCGAACACGCCCGGAAACTCTCTTCTGGATACCTCCGTGAAGGCCAGGTGAAGCGTGTCATCGGCGTCGATGGCCAAGCTGACCAACTGTCCAAAAGGCAACTCCGCCCGGTATCGGACCACCTCGGGGTGCCATACGAATTCGGCCTCCGGGTCCCGGTTGGCCGTGGGGACGTCGGTTGGTGGAACCGATGTGTCGGTTGGGGGTGGGGTGTCATCTCCGCCACAGGCTACGGCCAACCCAACCCCGATCATTACCAGGACAATTAGAAGAGATCATAACGTCTTGCAGAAATGTAGTTTCATGAGGGTATTCCCATCTAATAATCGGGGTTTGCGGGCCAAGGAGTCGGCCAGCGTCGTTCGGGGGGTGCCTATCTGTTCTCTATTAAGTATATCGTTGGAGTAACTCAAAGGATAGCAGAGGCGCTACTCCAGAATTATGTCGCCCGATTTGCCTCCAGTTTTGCGCACCAGCCTCACTTTCTCGATTCGCATGGCCTTGTCGACGGCCTTGCACATGTCGTAGACGGTGAGGGCGCTGCCCGTGACGGCGGTCAGCGCTTCCATCTCGACGCCCGTCTTGCCCGTGGTCCTGACGGTAGCCGTGATCTCTATGGCGCTGATATCAGAGTCGAGGCGGAGGTCAACCTCTACGTGGGTAAGCAGAAGAGGGTGGCACATGGGGACGAGGTCGGGGGTATGTTTGGCCGCCATGATCCCTGCGACCCGGGCCACCGAAAGGACCTCGCCCTTGGAGATTCCGCCTTCAGAGACGAGCTTCAGGGTCTCGGGTTTCATTAGGACGAGGCCCCGGGCCACGGCTTCGCGTTCCGTGTCCGCCTTGGCGCTTACATCCACCATTCTGGCGCGGCCCTGTTCGTCGACGTGGCTCAGTCCTTCCATGATCCTCTCTTACTCCCTCTTAGGGTTCAGTCTCTTCTAGCCGGCTCTTGATCACGGGAATGGCCTTCCTCACTGCTCGGGCACGATGGCTGATGCGGTTCTTGTCATCCATCGTGAGTTGGGCCATGGTCACGTCCCGGCCGGTGAGCAGAAAAACCGGATCGTAGCCGAATCCACCCTCTCCTCGCCTCTCCCTGGCTATTGCGCCTTCACATTCGCCTCGGGAGAACTCAATGTCCTCTGATGGACCGGCGATAGCCACTACGCAGACGAACTTAGCAGTGCGAGCCTCGTCCGAAACTTGACTCAGGTTCTTCAAGAGGTGGTCTACGTTATCGCCATCGGAGCCGCTGGTTGAATAGCGGGCAGACCGCACTCCGGGGCCCCCGCCAAGGGCGTCGACCTCCAGCCCTGAATCATCAGCCAAGGTCAGGAGTCCCGAGGCAGACGCGAAGGCCCTGGCCTTGATGGCTGCGTTCTCTTCGTAGGTATCGCCAGTCTCCTCGACGTCCAGGGAGATGCCCATATCCGAGGGGGTAACCAAGGAGAGCCCAGATCCACTCAGCAACTCACGCAACTCACGAACCTTGCCTCGGTTCGAGGTGGCTAAGAGCAGCGTACGGGCGTTGTCCGGCAGTTTGATGGCCGGGTCTCGGGTGGTGGGGCTATCCCACTGTCCCCATGGTAGCAGCGGTCTCCTCGACGGACTTCTGGCCGTTCTGGATGGAGAACCTGCCGATCAGGTCTTCCACCACGGTGCGGTAGCCGCTGTACTCCAACTCGGTGTAGGGAAGCATAGCGGCGCCGGACCAGCCCTGGGAGCGCATTTCCATCGCCTTTTCCTGAGCCTTGAACCTGACCGAGTCCCATGCCACGTTGTCGAACATGTCTATCCATGACTCCGAGAAGTGTCCTGCGGCATCAACAGAGAAGCCAACACAGGCGATCAGTGGAAGGCAGTATATACCGGTAACGGCGGTGTTGAGGGCCACGGGCATGAGAGGCATGACGTGGGAGCCGCGGGCATCGCCGCCGACGTAGTGGGCCTTGGCGAATGGGGAGAGTATCTCCTCGGGGGCGGGGAATACGCCCTGGTTCCGGACTAGGGCCACCGGGTCGTCCTTACCAGTGTAGGTCCCGGCGATATTGTGGAGTCTCTGTGCAGAAATCGCGACTGCGGGCTCGTTGAAGGTCCTAGAGGATATCGACTCGATGGCAAACCGTTCGTTGTCCCGCAGGAGGATGGCGATCTTGTAGTAGTCCTCGGGGGCGTTCAGCTCAATGACGCTGTCGCCACCAACGTTCTCCATGTCGATAATCCGGAACTTGAAGCCCTGAATCAACTTGGGGAGCATGAGGCCTGCACAGTACATGGGGTCTGCAAAGGCGAGGAAGATGGGGAGGTTATAGGCGCCGGGGCCGCACTTGTCGGCGGTAAAGACGCAGAAGGATTCGGCGGGTCGCACCTTGTTAGTCTTGACGAGCTCGTGGTTGAACTCCATCTCGGCGACAGCGGGGCCCGCGCCCCGGACGTTGCCGGACGGGGCGTCGACCAGAAGGTCTTGTCCAGCACCGTACAGGCCCGTTTCCTGGGCTATCCCGGTCGCGCCGATAAAGGTGTCCCATGCGAACTGGTGGACGTCCGTGTTGTCTGTGCCCCGGGTGTGGGACATCATTATCGCGATATCGTCTCCCGTGTGGGAGACGAATCCATCAATAATGAGGCCCTTGCTTCTGGCCTGCCGTACGTCGGAGCGGACCGCTTCCATCATGCGTTCCGAGGGTTTGGTGTGCCCGCCGATAGAGCCTACGTCCGCCTTAATAACCGAAAGGGTGAGTTTCATGGTGCGCCAGCCTTCCCCACCGTCAATGGTGAGCCTTCATAAATTCTCCGGCGGCAAGCCGCGTGCCAATGAAAAATAGACTGCCGCCAACAACAAAAAACCCCTTGAAGCACGGGGGCTCTCAGGGGATTTTCATCGTCAATAAGTTACCAAACCCCTGCCAGTATGTCAAGAAAACTCACACGTTCAGGACGTTGCGAAATTTTATGGTATGGCACCTATAAATGGGGACTTTTGCTTGAATCAATCAAAAAATCGTGCCTGTTTGATTGTTCTGCCGGAAAATTTTCCCGTACCCTCCGGTGGAAGGAGTGGGAGTTAATGGGAGGTGCAGGGTCATAGGTCATTATAGTGGGAGTGGGGTGGGGAGGGGGCAAGGGGCTGATGTCACAGGTTGGAAAAGGAAATGTTGATCGCCCTGGCAACAGTCTGCATTTCCGATATGACCGTTATCTGAGGGAGTTGCGGCACCTGTCAACGTCTGAAATGAGAATAGCGCATGTCGACATCGGTTGTGGGGCCGGAGCATTTTCTTGGGCATTCCTGGATAAGGTCAGAGCATTAGGCATTAAACTTGACAGTGTAGACCTATACGGATTGGACTATTGTCCGGCAATGATATGCCTAGCCAAAGAAATTAGGGCGAAGTTGAAAAATACCATTCCTGATTACCCTGATCTGCGTTATTGCGAGAATGTAGAGACACTTTTACAGAATTTGAGTGAAGGGTGGGGCTCATTGCTAGAGAGTTTGAAAGGGATCGGGATAAAGTTTGACCCACGCTGGATCGCTAGCGACACAAAATCTGCTATGTTGTATCCGGAATGATTAAGGGGGGCTCCGGCATGTCTTCTCAACTATCCTTTCTCGAAACGGATTCCGGCATACTGATACCAGAACGCCACGTTAACCACGATATTACCGGCCTTCAGGGGTTGCAGGACGTAGGCGCAGTTCCGGGTCTGAAGTTCTGGGAAGGTTTCTTGATGCCGGATGAGCAAGCCGAGTGTGTGAAGCAGGTGAATGCTGCCGAAGGTATGTGGCGAGAAGACTTGCGGCGCCGGGTGCAGCACTACGGCTGGCTTTACGATTACAAGGCTCGTGCCATCACCCCCGACATGCACGTTGGTCCACTGCCCGATTGGCTGGCTCGACTGGCTAAGAAACTCTACGATCAGACGGAGCTATTCGAGCAAGTGCCCGAACAGGTTATCGTAAATGAATACAAACCGGGGCAGGGCATAGCTACACATACCGATCATCCCGGGTTTGGACCGACCGTTTGCACAATATCGCTGCTGGACGACTGGGAGATGGACTTTTCAAAGAATTGGAAGGACAAATCCCCTGCCCTGTTGCAACGGGGTTCCTGCGTTCTAATGACTGACGATGCGCGCCACCTCTGGCAGCACGGCATCGCGCAGCGCAAGAGCGAGCAAACGCCTCTGGGACGGAGAGACCGCAAACGCCGATTGTCATTGACGTTCAGGACTGTCCTTCACCCCGACCTTCTGACCAGCTAGCAGACAGCGTCCCTTGCCCACTACCCTCAGTAAGAAACGCTTGAGAGGCGGTTGGCGCCGGTGACGTTGGTGGAGCCGAGGAGGTAGCGCAAAGGTAGGGACATGGGTCCTCTAGCATCGATCTCTGGATTGCCCAGCATTGAGCCGCCCAAGACCGTTTCCATCCGAGGCAGGTCGGTTTCTTCTTCGTAGTTGCCGGCACAGACCACGGCGTCGGCTTCGGGGGGGAAGTAGGTGATACCGGTGTCTCCGGCGTATTTGGACATCTCCGAGTTCACGACCGTCGACTTGATTCCCGCCTTCTCCGCCTTTGCCGCAAGCATCATGGTGTCGACGCCCGGGTTCCCGGAACCCGACCAAGTGAGCACAAGCCCATCCGCTCCGCCCATGCGCAGCAGCTTCACAGAATAGTCCGTAGTGCGGTCCTTGTCGTCCTGACTCATGACCTGCGCCCGCTGAAGCAGGACACCGGCAAAGTCGATTTCCCGGTTGTGCAGTGCGTAGAGCTGCTCTACCACGGGATGGTTTTGCAGCCAATAGGTGGTCTCCCTGCCGCAGGCCGGAGGGTTGTAGGGATTGAAAACTGCGCCATCGAAAAGCTCGTTGGGGTGCAGGAGAGTCGGCTGCCAGCCTAGCAACTCGCCGTATACCCGGTGAAGTACAAGTTGGCAGGCAAAATAGACCCTGGGGAGCCCGGGCTTGGCATTACCAAGCTCATAAACATCGACGCTATCCGCGGTTGTCCCCCGAGCACAGCGCGACAGGTATTCGGCCACTCTGAGGCCGGCCATTCTCGCAGCGTGGTTGTAGTCCTGCACGTGCCCGGCTCCGTAGGCGTGGTTGGTGAGGGCAGAGGCCCCTCGGTCTGCGGTCTCGTCCAAGAGCCGCGGTTTCAATGCCAGGACGAGGACATGGTTGTCTCGAAAGAGGTTGTACCGGGCCGCGGGGCCGGTCATGTCCACTATCGAGTCGCGCCAGTAGACGGGCTCGTCGGTCATAGGTTCGCTGCACAAGGCGACCACCGGACCGGTGAGCCGGTCGGTCCGTCCGGAGCCCACGCCGACCGCCGGGCCCAGCAAACCGGGGAACATACCCCCCGGCCCCGACACCTTGTGCCGAGGCTCCACCACGTCCAGAACGTTTATGAGGCGGATATTGTCCCCGGGGCGCACCAGATGGACCTCGACCTCGCTGAAATGGCCATCTTCCGACACCATGTCTACGATTTCCTGACGGTCGACATTCAGCGTTCGGCCCGAAAGGCGCGTCTCGGAAGAGAACTGGACGTCATCGACTTCGAAGGTGTGGAGTTCGAGTTTCAAATTACTACTTCACCTAGCCAGTGTATGTTCGGGGCGAGGGGCCCAGCCACACGGTGGAATCTTTGGTCGGCAGTCCAAAGCTCACAGTCGAGGGTCACAGCGAGGGCGAGGTAGTGGGAGTCATAGGCTGCGCCTTGGCGGAGTTCGGAGGCGAGTTCTAAGGCTCGGTGGTGGAGCTGAGGGGTTTCTAAGTATTCAATGTCCAAGTCCGTTAATTCATCCAATAGGCCCTTTGCGGCATCTAACGTTAGTTGACCTCTCAAAACACGACGATGAAGAGCATTAGCAATCTCCGCTAGCATGAAGTATGGAGCAGTCAACCTGACGCCTTGGTCAGACCACGATCTGTTAAGAGCAGTAGCTACGTCAGTGTATTCCTCATTTACCAGCCACTTGAACACCAAGCTGGCATCAACTACAACCCGGTCGTTCAATATAAGAACTCTAACTCTTTGTCTCGGATTTCTCGGGCCTCCCTGATCAGGTCAACAGAACTTCCGGGGAGTACTTTGTCTCCAAAAATCTCTTTCCGGAGCGCTACGAGCCGTTCGAATGCGTCGCTGGAGGAAGTCGGTTTACGTGTACCGTTGATATCGTCTTGAGAGAGCTGCTTCTCGATGGCTGTCTGGCAATATTGCCTCATGCTGACGCCTTTTAGTGCGGCCACGGCCTTGAGGCGCCGCTGGAGAGGGGCATCCAGATCCAGAGTGAGACGTTTCTTATTATCTGCCATTGCCATGTCTCCTCAATATCACTTGCTGAGGCAGTAGGTTAGCGTAAATACAGAAATACGTCAAAATGAGTCATGAGGGGAAAGGGGAATTCGGCTAGTACCCGACGCCCGCCAGACGGTTGAAACCGGCAGGGTTTACAGCACCGTAGATGAACCTGAGGGGAAGGGACAATGGTCCCGCAGCGTCGATGGGGCGAACGGCAAGGTGTGTCCCGCCCAAGACCCGGTCCGGAGGCTGCATATCCAGGTTCATTTCGTAGTTGCCGGTGCTGACAAGGGCGTCGGCTTCCTCCACGTAGTGGACGAAGCCTGGATCGTCAACGGTGAGAGCCATCTCGGGGCTGAGGACTGTGGTGTGTATCCCGGCCCGCTCGAACTTCTGGCACATCATCATAACGTCGACGCCCGACTGCCCGTCGCCGATCCAGGTTAGAATCGCCCCATCGGCCTTCACCATCCGGAGCAGCTTTGTTGCGTAGCCGCCAATCCGGTCCTTCTCATCGACGTTCATGGGGCCGTAGAACCAGAGAAGCACCCCGGCGAAGTTCAGGTCGACGCCGTGACGACTATAGAGCTGTCTGATTACCGGGCTGTTCTGGTAGAAGTAGCTGCAGTCCCGGGGCCCGGCGGGGCCCATGAAGCTGCTGAAGACCGCGCCGTCGAATATCTCATTCGGGTGGACGAAGGTGGGCTGCCAGCCCATTCTCTCGGCGTAGAGCCATCTGTCGCGGTGAAGCTGGCAGACGTAGAAGACGCGAGGCAGGTCATCGGCCACTGGAGGGAGCTCCAGGACTTCCTTGGTGTCAGGCACTGAGTCTCGGGCGGCGGAGGCGAGGAAGTCGGCAACTTTAAATCCGGCCCTGCGGGCTGCAAAGTTGTAGGCCCGGGAATAGTCTGAGCCATCGATTGCATCAAGCCACTCCTGCTTCTGCACTTCCTCCGAATCGAACTCACTCTTCCCCTTGATATGGACGACGAGGTTGAGGGTTTTGGAGAATGGGGTGTACTGAGCGCCTGCGCCCCACATATCGACGACGCTGTCTCGCCAGTGGACGGACTCGCCAGGGGCGGGCTCGCCGACGGTCAAAACGGCCATGCCTTCGAGAACGTGGTCCAGTCCCTCGCCCGTCGTGACAGGGGGCCCGATCATGCCGGGGAACACGGTACCCGACCCCGACGCCTTGTGCCGCGGCTCCACTGCGTCCAGGACGTTAATGATGCGGGTCTTGTCTCCCGGTTCAGCAACATTCAACTCCACGTCCTGGAAAGGGCCCGAGCTCGTGACGATCTCCCGAATCTCATCCTTGGATACGTGGAGGACGCCGTTGGAGAAATGGGTCGTATCGGAGAAGCGAATTTCGTGGACAGGGTGGCGGGCAAGTTCCAATCGCATTATGGGTCGCACACTAATACTGGACGCCGGCAAGCGTCCAGTCTCCCAGGGGGCTGGAGGCCCCGTAAATGTGCCTGATGGTAAGGGGTAATTCGCCGTGAGCATCCAGGTCCGTGAGGTGGACAGTGGTCCCGCCGATGACTTTCGGGGCGGGGGGAAGGGTGACGATCTCCTCGTAGTTGCCGACGCTTACCACGGCGTCGGCTTCCTGTACGAAGTGGACGAATCCGGGGTCCGAGGAACCGGCCGCCATCTCCGGGTACATTAGGGTTGTGCGTATGCCCAACTTCTCGCACTTCTGGCACAGGAGCATAGGGTCGATGCCCGGGTGCCCGCCTCCTACAAAGGAGATGACCACGCCATCTGCTTTTAACATATCCAACAGCTTGGCCGCGAAGCTGGTGATCCTCTCCTTCTCCTCCACCTTTTCGCTGCCGAACGGGTACAGCACCACCCCGCCGAAATTGATGTCCTTGCCGTGTCGGGCGTACATGTCAGCTACGACCCGGTGGTTCTGGTAGAAGTAGGTTGCCTCCCGGATGCTGGCGGGGCCGTTGAAGGCTCGATATATAACGCCGTCCGCGTATTCGTTGGGGTGAAGGAGCGTAGGCTGCCAACCCATTGTCTCTCCGTAGAGGAACTGGGTGGACTCCTGGCAGGCGTAGAAGACCTTAGGCAGGCTCGGGTCCACGGGGCCGAGCTCGTACACGTCCACAGAGTCAGGTGTCATGTCAGCGGTCAGGCTCGCGAGCCAGCTTGCCACCTTGAATCCGGCCTTACGCACGGCCTTGTTATAGCTTGCAGAATACCCCGAGCCCATTATTGTGTTGTCTTCCTGAGTATCCGGCTCGGTGTTTGGGCGGGCCTTGATCTCAAGGACAAGATTGGCCGTGCGGGAGAAGGGGGTGTAGTCGGAGCCCAGGCCGAACATGTCGATAATCGCTTCCCGCCAGTAGACCGGCTCGCCCTGCACTGCCTCACCAGCGGTGGCCACTGTCATCCCTCTTAGCCGATGGGTCCGGCCCTCGCCCACGGGGAGCGGGGGGCCCAGCACGCCCGGAAACACCTGACCCGGCCCCGACACCTTGTGCCTCGGCTCTACAACGTCCAGAGCGTGGAGAATGCGTACCTGGTCTCCGGGGTGTACGGCGTGGACCTGAACGTCTTCGAAGAGGTCCTCGGAGAGGACGAGTTCTTTGACGGCACCTGCGTCGACACGCAATTCTTCGTCGGAGATGCGGGTCTCGTTAGCCAAGGTGATGCGGTTTACGTTAAACGATGCCAGGTCGAGTCTCATGTTATTTCAGCCTTGGGTCACAGGGTGTAGCTTTTCTGTCTAGAGCGGGGTAATGGAACACCCACGCGCCATTATTGTCAAGACGAAGGGGTGGGCAGCCCAATTTAAGGGTTTGCTATTTGATTCGCCCTATCACGTTGACTAAAATCTATCTCAACGCCTCAGCCAATTAAGGATTTTGAAATGACTGCACACAAATCTGGCCTTGTTGTCAAACTAGTTTATAGCTATTGCCACAAGGACACACAATACAGAGAGTCGATGGAAACATCGCTCAAATTGCTCAAGTCAGAAGGGCTCCTCGAAGACTGGTCCGACGAGTCAATTTTACCTGGGCGCAGTATTTCCTCTGGTGTAAGACAGAAAATGGACAATATGGACATCATGGCGTTTTTGATAAGCCCTGCTTTTCTTGCGTCTCCCGAGTGTATGAAGGAATGGAAACGTGCAGAGGAACTTGCATTGCATAACCCTTTGCTGTTTCGAGTCCCGATAATAGTGCGGGACTGTGCATGGAAAGACTTTTTGGGTAACGATGATCTAAAGGCCCTACCGAAAGACGGCTTGGCTATTGTTAATTTCAATAGCCTAGATACTGCCTGGCTGCAAGTGTATGAGGGAATAAAGGAGATTGTAAATCAGATTAGGAACAATTTCAGTACCATCCCGAGTTTTCTGGAGGAAATGCAGCGAACCGACTTCATCGCTCAGCAAAATATAAAACTAACAGATGTCTTCGTGTTTTTGCCACTGTTTTATCGTACAACTCAGAAAAATACGCTAGCGCAACCTATTGAAAAACTTACAAATCAAGAAGACCTCCTTAGCAAGAGATATGCCCTCATTCATGGACCAGACAGGAGTGGGAAAACTGCGCTTGCCCGACATACGTTCCTTACGTTGGTAGACCAAGACAAGCCCGTACTATACGTAGACCTTCGCCAAGTTCCCGAGAATGCTGGAGAGGCGTTCTTACGTACAACTTATCAATCTCAATTTTACGGTGATTATTCACTATGGCGCCGAAAAGAAGACAAGACTCTCATCTTAGATAATTTGTCCGGACGTTCTCAACTGATCGATTTTGTTGTGGCTGCTAAGGAGATATTTGAAAGAATTCTTGTGACCTTACCATCAGATGTTTTCTATGCATTCTTTCGAGATGAGTCGCGGCTGGCAGATTTTGATGAACTGGAGATTGCAAACCTGACTCAAGTACAACAGGAAACTCTCATCAGAAAGAGACTATCGTTGACCAACCGTAACTCGGTCCTACCCGATGGTTACGTTGACACAGTTGAGGATAGGGTTAATTCAATTATTATAGACAACAGAATCGTGCCCAGATATCCATTCTTTGTTCTGTGTATTCTTCAGACGTACGAAGCCTACATGCCTGCTGGTTTAACCATTACTTCATATGGACATTGCTACTACGCCTTGATCGTCGCCAGTTTAGTGCGAGCAGGGATTTCACGTGACGATTCTGACATCAACGCTTGCTTTAACTTTGCTGAACAACTTGCATTTGAGACTTATCAACATACAAATGATGCAAATGATCTCCCATTCGCATTTGACGAATTTGTGAGACGATACAAGCAAAAGTACATCACAACTAATTCAATGATTAACCGTCTTAAGCACCAGACGTTTGGCATTATCAAAGCGGACGGGCAATTCCGTACTGGGTACATGCGGTACTTTTTCTTGGGGAGATTCCTCTCCAAAGACAACCCTACCAGCCGTGAGATAATCCAAAGGATGTCTGAAGCTACTTATGTCCCAGCCAATTATTTGACGTTACTATTCACAATTCATCACGCTAGTGACAACAAAATCATTGATGACATACTACTTAGAACCATGGTCACCCTCGACAATGTCCCAGTTGCAACCCTAGATCGTGTCGAAACACGACGTTTTCGAGATATAGTGGCTGGCCTACCTAAGAGCATTCTATCCGCTGAAAGCGTTGAGGAAGAAAGATACAAGGAGCGAGAGGCTAGGGACGATGTATCGAATGGTTCAATTGAGGAAGAGTATACGGATGACAATGAGCCCGAAGTACAGGAGACTGTTAATGGGCTCTACAGGGTACTTAAGAACAACGAGATAATAGGGCAAATTTTGCGAAACAAGTATGGAAGTTTGCCTAGGGATTATGTAGAAGAAATGATACGAGTCGTCGCCGATGGAGGCTTGCGGCTAGTTAATCTAGTCCTGAAAGACGAACATGAGATATCTGAATTAGCACACTATATTAAGACAAAATACCCTGACTACGATTTTGAGGAAATCAAGAGAGAGCTAGGATGGTTTTCTTTTATGTGGGCCATGACGAACGTGGAGAGCATAGTGAAATGTATCAATGTGCCGGAGATTAGAACGTCGATTCACAACGTCACGCAAGCAATTACAACCCCGGCTTACGATATAATCAGCTATTTTACGTTACTGGACACCGCGCCAACGCTTTCCGATGATGTAAAGGATGAGTTGAACAGATTGTTGAAAAAGCACCCCGACTCTTTTCTTAAAGGGGTGTTATCAATAAGAACCCAGCACTACATGAACACGCACCGTAGCAAGACACGACTAGAACAATCAATTTGTTCCTCGTTGGGCATCAAATATGTGCCCCGACTAATGCCTCCTAACAGATGACGCGAGTCTAAGTGACTACACCACCCTGAGACTTTGCTGCTCTAATTCTGTAGTTACGCTGAGATAAACCCGGCTTGTCTTCGAATAGCCTCCGACAATAGTAGAGTCTGCTTAGGGTGCGTTCCTAGTTCCCCATTGGACTCCTAGCTAAATATTGGGCCGTAAGGTTCTCTAGCTATGCATTTTCAAGCAGATTTCCGGGGATGCGGAGCCAATGGTACAGTTGCCAGGCTATGAGCAGCAGATCGAGGTTCTACGGGTTAGCGCCTCCGCGGGTGCTGACAATCACAGCCATCGTCGCCGCGGTCATCATGGGCGATTCCATGATGTACGCCGTGCTGCCGACCAATGTGTCGGCGTTTGCGGTGTCGGCGGGGCTGGTCGGGGTCCTGCTTAGCGCCAACCGTTTCGTCAGGTTGGTCAGCAATCCATTGGCGGACCGGCTCTTCAGGCGATTCGGGGTAGAGAGGCCGCTGGCACTGGCTGTCGTGCTATCCATTGGGACTACGGTTGCCTACGGGGTCGGGCCCGGTTTCGCCGTTCTGTTGATAGCCCGGCTCCTGTGGGGACTGTGCTACTCGATCCTCAGGCTCGGGGGGTACGTGACGGTGCTGGAGGAAGGCCGTGAGGAAGACAGAGCGCGGCTGATGGGGCTGTTCAGCGGAGGGCAGAGGGCAGGGAGCATCGTGGGGGTGCTGCTTGGCGGCATCTTATTCGACTTAACGGGCCGCATGGCGAGTTTTTCGATAGTAGCGGGGTTGGGGCTCGTGGGGCTGCCACTGGTCTTCGGCATTGTGAAAAGACCGAGCGCCACGCGCTCTGACAGAGCCGCCACCTCTATCCCCATCCCCACAAGCGCCGATGCAAGGGAGGAAGGCGGGAGTTTCCTGCAGGGGATGTTGCTGGGCAGAAGCTCGAGAGAACGTGACGGAAAGACGGTCCGGCTGTTAGCGCTTTTCCTTAATTCCTTCGTGTTCTATTTCGCGCTGGGGGGAATAGTAGTATCAACACTCGGGTTCTTCCTAAGCGAAGTATTGGGCGAGGGAGGGGCGTCAGTAGGAGGGTGGATGATAGGGACGGCAACGCTGAACGGAGCCCTCCTGGCCACGAACTGGATTGCCGCACTCGGGGGGCCGATCCTTGGTCTTTTCGGCGATCGGATCGGGCGGGAACGGATAATCCTAATTGCCGCGCCTCTCTCCATTTGCATGGTGCTTCTCCTAGCCTTTCCGGGAAACCTGGCCCTGACCCTGCTATGGCTTCCTGCGGGATTCATAAGCGCTGCGGCGGTCGGGGCGTCCTCGGATGCGTTGGCGGGAGACCTTGCGCCTAGAGACAGGAGGTCGACGGTAATGAGCCGGTACGCGACCTGGCAGGATTTAGGGTCGGCGCTTGGGCCGCTTATCGGGTACCTGGCGCTAGGGGCCACCTCTCTGACTTGGGTGTATGCGGGGAACGCCTGCCTGATGGGTATTTCTATCCTCGTATTCGCCATCGTCTTCCGGGGGAGGATCATGAGAAATTCCCTCTCTA
Source organism: Dehalococcoidia bacterium (assembly GCA_965222055.1). Taxonomy (GTDB): domain Bacteria; phylum Chloroflexota; class Dehalococcoidia; order Plut-88900; family Plut-88900; genus Plut-88900. The sequence goes on along the minus strand of CBDCTF010000007.1, from coordinate 170,587 downwards.
CCAGGTAGTTTCGGGTATTCCACGTTGACGCCTAATCAGGCCTATGTTAGCCTAGTACCTCGGCTGTCGATATAGTCACCCCGCCCGCCTATGTGGCATTATTTAAGCCGAGGCTTACATCGGCGGGCATTTTTTTATCAGGACACCGAGAGGTTCCCGTGGCAAATAGCGTACTAGACAAAGTAAACAGTCCCCAGGACCTGAAGGGCCTTTCCTACGCGGAGCTGGACACCCTGGCTGAAGAGATCCGGGAGACGATCATCCGGGTGGTGAGCAAGAACGGGGGGCACATGGCGTCCAATCTGGGCGTGGTTGAGTTGACACTGGCTCTACACCGCATCCTGGACAGCCCACGGGACAAGATTGTCTGGGACACCAGCAATCAATGCTACACGCACAAACTAGTCACAGGCCGCAAAGACGGGTTCGACGAGATCAGGACCAAAGGCGGACTCTCGGGGTTTGCGGAGATTAATGAAAGCCCCCACGACATATTCGGGGCGGGGCACGCAGGAACTGGGGTGTCGGCGGCTGCGGGAGTAGCGACAGCTCTCACTCTGACTCACCAGGGGGGCTACGTAGTGGGTGTTGTAGGGGATGGGGCATTGACCGCGGGGCTCAGCTACGAGGGTCTCAACAACATAGCCCAGGACAAACCTGAAAACCTTATGGTCATCCTGAACGACAACGGGATGTCCATCTCCGAGAACGTCGGCTGGCTCACCAACTGGCGCAACCGGATCACCCTGAATCCGGAATACCGGCATCTCGTCGAAGGGGGACGCAACCTGGCAAAGGCCCTACCCCAGGGAGAGATGGTCTGGCGGCTGGCCAACCGCATCAAGAGCAGCCTGGAGGGGATCATTATCCCCAACATGATCTGGGAAGAAATAGGCTTCCGCTACATAGGCCCTATTGACGGCCACGATATCGAGGAACTGGAAACCGTCCTGCGGGACGCTATGAAATACCACGACAGGCCGCCCCTGGTACACGTGGTCACCCACAAGGGCCGGGGGCACGAGCCTGCGGAGATGGACCCCATCAAGTTCCACCAGCCAAGCTCGCCTTTAGGGGCGGGGTCCGGGGCACCGACCTATTCCAAGGTCTTCGCCGACACAATGGAGAAGCTGATGGAAGCGAACCCCGCGGTGGTCGGCATCAGCGCTGCCATGCTCGAGGGCACGGGGCTCAAGCAGGTCGAGAAACGTTTTCCCAAGCGGATCTTCGACGTGGGGGTAGCAGAACAGCACGCCGTCACCGTAGCTGCGGGCATGGCCCGCGGCGGCTTGAAGCCGGTGGTGGCCATATATTCGACATTCATGCAGAGGGCTTACGACCAGATACTGCACGACGTATGCCTACAGAACCTGCCGGTGATCATCGGAGTGGACAGGGCGGGGCTGGTCGGGGAGGATGGGAGAACGCACCAAGGCATCTTCGACATTGCCTTCATGGGGTCGCTGCCCAACATCGTAATGGCGTCTCCGAAGGATGAAGACGAACTTCAGCACCTGCTCTACACCGCCGTCCAGCGCAACGGTCCCACCGCTCTCCGCTACCCGCGAGGGACGGGATACGGGGTACCGCTGGCCTCCGAGCCTCATCTCATGGAGATCGGCAAGGGCGAGGAGCTGAGGGAGGGCAAGGATCTGACCATCATCGCCATCGGCTCGATGGTCTACCCATCATTGGAAGCCGCGGAGGCCCTGGCGGCCGAGGGCATTGAGTGTACTGTGCTAAACGCCCGGTTTATAAACCCACTGGACGAAAAATTGATACTGGACAGCGTTGCCGAAACGGGTCGAGCCGTCACCGTGGAAGAGCACATGATAAGCGGCGGTTTCGGGTCCCGGGTGCTTTCGCTGATAGAAAACGCAATGCCCAAGGGAGCGAAGGTGAAGAACCTCGGTGTGCCGGACAGGTTCATCGAGCATGGTGTGCGGTCGGAGCTCCTGGAAATGCTGGGGCTCACTGCGCAGGGCATCGCCAGTTCCATCAGGGGGGACTTTCCCGAGCTGTTTCCGAAGGGCTCGGAACAACGGACCATGGCGAAGAACGGGGCTGGGCAGTAGCCTGCCCTAGCAGGACTTCCCGAAGTTATATGACGCTTCCCACAGTCTTCGAAACATACAAAGAATCTCTCGACGCCACCCTCAGGTCTGCCTTCGAAGGCCGGGACCTGGGCATCTACCAGATGCAGCGCTACCACCTGGGCTGGATCGACGCCGAAGGTCGGCCTTCAAGCGGGCAGGGCAAGGGACTGAGGCCGATGATGTGCCTCTTCGCCTGCCAGGCTGCAGGCGGCGATTGGCGCAAGGCCCTTAATGCGGCCGCAGCCATGGAGTTGGTACACAATTTTTCCCTGATTCACGACGACATTCAGGACGGGGATACCCAGCGCCGACACCGGGACACGGTATGGCACAAGTGGGGCTTGGCCCAGGGCATCAATGCGGGGGATTCCATGAGGGGGTTGGCAGCGCTGACGCTGGTCAAAGGTGTGGACTCCTCTCAGTCCGCCACCCAAATCCGCCTTGCAGTCGAGGGGTTGGAGTCTGCATCCCTTGCAATGATCGAGGGGCAGTTCCTGGACATTACCTACGAACGCAACACTGCCGTCACAACGGAACAGTACCTGGGCATGATCAGGAGGAAGACGGGGGAGTTGTTCGCATGCTCGTTCTACCTTGGGGCGCTGTTCGCCGGATGCGATGCGCATCCGGCGGAGTCCTGGCGGCTCTTCGGGATAGATTTGGGCCTGGCATTCCAGATCCGGGACGACGTTCTCGGGGTCTGGGGAGACGAGGACCGGCTGGGGAAGCCCATAGCCTCAGACATCCGGCGGAAGAAGATGTGCCTGCCGGTGGTACACGCCCTTCAGTCCGCCCAAGGAGCCGATCGGACAGCCCTACAGGAGATATACGGAAACGGCGATCCGGCCAACGAGGAAGAAGTGAGCAGAGTCCTGTCCATTCTCGAAAGGACCGAGGCCCGGAACTATTGCCAGGGCCTGGCCGCGGAACACAAGGACTCAGCTATGCGCCGCCTTAGCGACCTGAATCTCGCCGAGGACATGGACGCCCAGCTCAGGGGTCTCGCCAAATTCTTCCTAGAAAGAGAACATTAGCCATGGGAGTACCCCTTTCGCAGGTGATGACCGTCACGGGCCACGTGCTCAAGCAAAAGTTGATGCGCAGAAAGCGCTACCCGCTGGTACTGATGCTGGAGGTGCTGTTCAAGTGCAACCTTGCCTGCGCGGGCTGCGGAAAGATCCAGTATCCGGCCCAGATTTTGAAGAAACGGGTCAGCGTGGAGCAGTGTCTCGGGGCGGTGAAGGAGTGCGGTGCGCCCATAGTGAGCATTCCCGGCGGCGAGCCCCTGCTCTACCCGGAGATCGGCGAGCTTGTTGAAGAGCTGGTCCGGCGCAAGAAGTACGTATATCTGTGCACCAACGCCATTCTCCTTAAGAAGAAGCTGGACGAGGGGCTGTTCAAGCCCTCCAAGTACCTCACGTTCAGCATTCACTTGGACGGGCTGAGGGAGGACCACGACCAGTCGGTGTGCCAGGACGGGGTCTACGACAAGGCTGTCGAGGCTGCAAGGCATGCGCTGGCGCTCGGGTACCGGGTCACGACCAACACCACGCTCTTCGAAGGGGCCGAGCCCCTGCGGGTGCGCGAGTTCTTCGATGAGATGACGGAGTTGGGGGTGGAGGGGATGATGGTGTCGCCGGGCTACAGCTACGCCAAGGCCCCCGACCAGGAGCACTTCCTCCGAAAGCAGAACACAAACCGACTCTTCTCCGAGATCCTAACCGAAAAGAAGAAGGGTTGGAAGTTCAACCAATCACCACTCTTTCTGCAGTTCCTCATGGGCAAGCAGGACTACGAATGCACTCCCTGGGGCAACCCGACCTTCAACGTCTTTGGGTGGCAGAGGCCCTGCTACCTACTGCAGGAGGGGTACGCCCACAGCTTCAAGCAGCTACTGGAAGAGACCAAGTGGGAAGACTACGGCAAGGCCAGCGGCAACCCCAAGTGCAAGGACTGCATGGTCCATTCCGGGTTCGAGGCCACGGCCGTAGACAAGACGTTCGCGAGCTGGAAGGGTTTCAAAGGCTCCGTAGCAGCCACCATTTCCGGCAAACTTTAGCCCCGAGTCAAAGGGCGCTTTTACATGGCGGAACAGAAATCGCTGGAAGGCTGGATACCAGCCCTCGACGAGACGCTGAGCATTGAGCAGGTCATTGAACTGGCCTTCGACTATCGCGGCAACACGACGATCGAGAAGACCGACGGTTCGTCCATTGAGGGGTACATCTTCAACCGGTACTCCGATGTAAGAGAGCCGTTTCTGGAATATTTTGATGCGTCGGGGGGTGGGCCGTTCGCACTGCGCTACTCCGAGATAGCCAATGTCAACTTCTCGGGAAGGGACACTGCCGCCGGCAAGTCCTGGGAGGCTTGGCAACGAAGGAAAACAGAGGCCAAGGCTCGGGCGACCCAGAGAGAAGCCGAGGAAGGGAGTCCAAAGTGTTAGCGGTGTTGACCGCCATGCCGAGGGAGGCATCCTCCTTCGCCAAGACGATCCACGCTTCGCCAGTGAGAGATCGTGGGCGACTGTCGAAGGGCGTTATTGGGGGGACGGGGGTCCTTATCTCGACTGTCGGCATCGGTGCACGGGAGACGGAGAGGGTGGTCTCGGAGCTGACTCGGGAGCACGGGGTGACGGAGATACTCGCCTTGGGATACGCGGGGGCAGCATCCCCCGATCTGAGGCCCGGAGACCTTGTATTGGGCAGCGCCACGTGCATGATCGAAGACTCATTGCTTGGCGAAACCCGCGCCACAGCCGTCCTGGACGCCGCTCTTCTAGCGAAAGCAGAATCCGCGCTCTCCCGCTCGGGCATCCGCTATCACGTCGGAAAGATAGGCACTGTCTCGCGGGTCGCCACCGAGCCGGAGGTGAAGGTGAGGCTGGGCAAGATGCTCGGGGTCAAGGCCCTGGATATGGAGACACATCACATGGCCGAGACCGTCTCCCGATACGGTCTCCCCTTTCTTGCAGTCAGGGCCATATTGGACCCTGTTGAAATGCGGCTCCCCGAGGGGCTCGACACCCTGTACGAGGATGGCAGGCTCTCCCTTAAACGGGTCCTCACCTTCGCTGGGCGGCATCCCGGAGAGTTGTGGCGACTGCCGGGTATTGGGCTCAAGGCCCGGGTGGCGGACAGGGCCCTCAACGGATTCATCAGGAGCTTTCTCTTTGTCAACTGAACCAGCCGACGGATTACTCAAGGAGCCGGGGGCGTTTTGAAAGCCTTGGTAACTGGGGCCACGGGGTTCATTGGTGGCAACCTGGTCAGGGAATTGCTGAAGGACGGCCACGAGGTCCGGGCGCTGTGCCGCCCGGAGGCCGACATGTCGACCCTCAAAGACCTGGACGTCGAGGTCGCTATCGGAGACCTGCGGGACCGGGGATCGTTGGCCGGTGCAATGAAGGGCCGCGAGGCGTTGTTTCACACGGCGGCGCTGTACAGCCTTTGGAGTCCAAACCCCGGAGACTTCGTCAAGACCAACGTGGACGGCACGGTGAACATACTGGAAGCGGCCATGAAGGCGGAGGTTTCAAGGGTGGTCTACACCAGCACGGCGTCGGTGTTCGGGCACTGGAAGGGCGGGCCCATCCCCAACGAGAGCTCTTCCTCCTTACTGGACGAGATTGTGGACGGATATCACCGCTCCAAGTTTCTGGCGGAAGAACATGCGCTGGAATTCTGCAGTCGGGGATTGGACCTGGTCATCGTGAATCCTACGACACCAATCGGGCCTTGGGACCCCAAGCCAACTCCGACGGGTCGGATCGTACTGGACTTTATCAAGGGTCGGATGCCGGCCTACATAGACACGGGAATGAATGTCGCGGACGTCCGGGACGTGGCCCGTGGGCACATATTAGCTTTTGAGAAGGGCCGCACCGGCGAGAGATATATCTTGGGCAACCGAAACCTGACCCTGAAAGAGCTTTTCCAAGCTCTGGGGAGCGCGGCCGACATGCCCGTGCCGCGGTTCAAGCTCCCCTACGGGCTGGCCATGACCCTGGCCCACGTTGACCAATTGCTTTCAGTGAAGCTGCTGAGCAAGCAGCCTCGCATACCGTTGGCGGGCGTTAGGATGGCCCGACATCCGATGTACTTCGACTCGTCAAAGGCCGTCTCCGAGCTTGGGATGCCGCAAACGCCTATCGAGACCGCATTGAGAGATGCAGTCTCGTGGTTCCGGAACCGGGCCCCCCTGGGGGTGGCGGCGTGAGGCAGAGAACTTCAGAAATACGGCGCTTCTGGGTCGGCGGTCCGTCTAACGGCAAGGCAAACGGACACGCCAACGGGAAGGTCAACGGCCGGGCGAATGGAGTCGTGGATGGGCTGGCGCTGGAGTCGGCGATCAGGAGTTGCCAGGAGCATTTGCTGGACACGCAATACAGGGAGGGGTACTGGTGGGGAGAGCTGGAGTCCAACGCAACCATTACGGCGGAATACCTGATGCTCACTCACTTCCTGGGCATCGGCGAAAAGCGTCGATGGGCACAGGTGGCGGGATATTTGCTGAGCTGCCAGAGAGAAGACGGCACCTGGACCGTGTATTACGGCGGCCCCGGAGACCTGAACGTCACCGTAGAAGCGTATTTCGCACTGAAGCTTGCCGGCATATCCGCCGACGATCCCCGAATGACCCTGGCCCGGGAATTTATCCTCTCCGAGGGCGGCCTTCCCAAGGTTAGGAACTTCACAAAAATCTGGCTCGCCATGCTCGGGGAGTGGAGTTGGGACGCCATCCCGGCCATGCCGCCGGAGATGTTCCTCCTGCCAACGTGGTTCCCCTTCAACATTTACGAGTTCTCATCCTGGGCCCGGGGCACGATAGTGCCCATGACCATCATCATGGACAAGAGGCCCGTGCGAGGCGTACCCGCTTACGCAAAAATCGACGAGCTGATCCCGCCGGACGCGGGGCGTTTAAGCTACACGGTCCGGGGCGAACCCGGACTGGTCAGCTGGAAGCGTGCCTTTATGGGACTGGACAGGATGATCAAGATCGGGGACAAGTGGCCTCTGCGACCAACCCGGGCCCTGGCCATCAAGAAGGCGGAGGAATGGATACTCGAGCACCAGGAAGCGAACGGGGCCTGGGCCGGCATCCAACCGCCTTGGGTCTACTCCCTTATCGCCCTGGACTGTCTCGGTTACCCGTTAGAGCACCCCGTGATGGCCAAGGGGCTGGAGGCCTTCAACACTTTCGGCATCGAAGAGGATGATATTTTCAGGACTCAGTCGTGCATCAGTCCAGTGTGGGACACGGCATGGGTTGTCATCGCCCTCGAGGAGTCGGGGATGTCACGACAGCACCCGGCCCTGGTGAGGGCAGGGGAGTGGCTGCTGGAAGTGCAGATCACGAAAGAGGGGGACTGGGCAGTGAAAAGCCCGGGGCTTAAGCCCGGGGGTTGGGCCTTCGAGTTTGACAACGAATGGTATCCCGACATAGATGATGCGGCAGAGGTTGCCATCGCCCTGACCAAGGTAGTGTTGGACCCCATCGCCGGCGAACGGGCCATAGACCGCGGCACCGAGTGGATTATGGGAATGCAGAGCCGAAACGGGGGGTGGGGGGCGTTCGACAAAAACAACACGCGCACCCTAGTTACCCAGATCCCCTTCTGTGACTTCGGCGAGGTTATCGATCCGCCGAGCGTAGATGTGACGGCCCATATCCTGGAGTTTCTCGGGCTGCGGGGCCTTACCGCTGAGACGGACCCCCGGATTGCCGCCGGACTAAGGTACATCAAGGACGAGCAGGAAGAGGACGGGGCGTGGTTCGGGCGATGGGGCGTGAACTACGTTTATGGAGTCGGGGCGGTGCTGCCCGCGCTCGAGGCCCTGGGCGAGGACATGAACAGTCCATACATCCAGAAGGCCGTGCAGTGGCTGAAGGTGCACCAGAACGAAGATGGCGGCTGGGGGGAGACCTGCGCCTCCTACGATGACCCGTCTCTAAAAGGTCGGGGGCCGAGCACGGCATCACAGACCTCCTGGGCACTGCTGGGCCTCATATCCGCCAACAAAGCCGACAGCACGGAGGCCCGCAAGGGCGTAGAATATCTCCTGGCAACGCAAGGCTCGGACGGAACGTGGCCCGAGAACTACTTCACTGGGACTGGTTTCCCCAGGGACTTCATGATCAAGTACCATATGTACCGGATCTACTTCCCTCTCCTCGCGCTGGGGCGCTATCGCCGGGCCCTCAACGGGGGCTAGGGCCTTGCTTCCTACCCTGGAAGAGTCATACGCCTACTGCACCGACCTAACGCGGCGTAGGGCACGAAACTTCTATTACGCCTTCATCACTCTCCCGAAAGAGAAGCGAAAGGCCATCTATGCTGCCTATGCCTTTTGCCGCCTGTCGGACGACTACAGCGACGAGGAAATCCCCTTAGACGAGAAGGCGGCGCTGCTTACGGGTCTACACCGTGAGCTGGACGAGGCCTTTGAAGGAAACCCGGAGTCTCCCCTGTTCGTTGCCCTGTTGGACTCGTGCCGTAAGTTCGGCATCCCCAAGGACTACTTGCACGAGATCATCAACGGCGTTGAGATGGACCTAGTGACCCACAGCTACCAGAGTTTCGAAGATCTATACCAGTACTGCTACCGCGTCGCGTCGGTGGTTGGGCTGGTCAGCATTGAGATCTTCGAGTACACGGACTCAAGAGCCAAGGAGTTCGCCACCGACATGGGGATTGCCATGCAGCTGACGAACATCCTGCGGGACATCGAGGAGGACTGCGGGCGTGGCAGGGTGTATCTGCCCCTGAACGAGCTGGCAGAGCACGGCGTGACGCCTGAGTCACTTCAGGCCGGGGACACGGGGCCCGAGTTCCGGGCGATGATGGTGCAGCAGGTCAACCGGGCACGGGACTACTTCGAAAGGAGCGCAGATCTTCTTCCCCTGCTGGCCCCCCGGTCCCGGCTCTGCCCAGCCGTACTGCGAGCTCTATATTCGAAGCTCCTGGACAGGATTGAGGCGCGGGACTACAACGTGTTCGGCGAACGAATAGCGCTTAGCTCCAGGGAGAAGCTGGGGCTGACGGCACGCGTCTGGTCGGCAACCATGCTTCGCAACCTGGTGCGGCGTTGGTAGACACTCCCACGCCTTTCGAGCCTCACGTAGCCGCGTTTCTCGCCACCCATTTCGTCGGGCGGCTGGCTACGGTGGATGAATCCGGGCAGCCTTATGTGGTGCCGGTCTGCTACGCCACGGCAGCCGGCCGCATTTTCATCGTAATCGACGAGAAGCCCAAAGACGTGTCGCGCAGGGAGCTGAAGAGGATTCGCAACATTCGTACCAACCCCCGAGTGTGCCTGACGGTGGACACCTACTCAGACGATTGGTCGCAGCTGGGGTTTGTGATGGTGCGGGGCACTGCAACCATCGTAACGTCGGGGCCTGACCACGATGCCGCTGTGCCCCTGCTACGCGCTCGCTACCGCCAGTATCGGGACCTGGATTTCGAGGGGAGGGCGGTAATCGTCATCAAGCCAGGCCGGGTAGTTACGTGGGGCCGGGTGTAGGCTAAAGGCCGTAGATTCTCCGGGCATTTTCACCCAGCACCCTATTCAAGTCGTCCTCGGGCAGATCTTTCAGCGTGCTACGTACGCTGTTGACGGCATCCCAATGGCCGTCGGAGTGGGGGTAGTCGGCGGCCCACATAAAGGACTGAGCACCAACATGCGCGACGCTGACAGCCGCAAGCTCTTCGTCGGCATCCATGGTGATAAGGCACTGGCGCCGGAAATATTCCGAGGGTTTGAGCTTCAGGGCGGTGGAAAAGCCGGTGTGCTCAAAGGTGTCGTCCATCCGGTCGAGCCAATAGGGAAGCCAGCCGCAACCGGACTCCAGCAGGACCATCTTGATACCCGGGAACCGTTCCAGGACAGCGCCGTTCATCACGGTGGTAAAGCCGAGCTGGACCTCGCTCATAAACATGACGTAGATCCACCAGGTTGAGCGGCCCATCTTGACGTCGAACAGCTCCTCGCCCATCATCCTCGGGGCTCCGCCAATGTGAAGAGCGATGGGAACACCGGTCTCCTCCGCCTGGGCCCAAAACCGGTCATTAGCCGGGTCCCCATACTGCCTGTTTCCCGAGGGGTAGGCCCGGAGCATGATTCCCTTGGCCCCGGCGGCCACAGCTCTCTTCATCTCCTCCGCAGCCAATTCCGGGTCAAGCAAGCAGACGTGGGCGATGGGGATTAGCCGGTCCGGAGATTCGCTACACCAGTCCAGCAGCCAGTTGTTGTAGGCCCGGCAGTACGCGTCCCCCAGCTCGGGGTCGGTGCACCCACCCTCCCAGGTGATGCCCAGAGACGGGTAGAGAATGACCTTGTCAATGCCCTCCTTGTCGAGAACGGCCAGCCGCTCCTTCGGGTCCCAGCCCCCGGGTGCGAAGGCTATTCCTTCTTCGTAAGAGACGACACCGGGCGTGAAGTGGGGTTCCAGGTCTCGGCCGATTGCGCCCATATCCCCGAACACCCCATGCCTGTAGCCCCACGGTTTCCCATCTATGACCCACTGGTCCCAGCCTTGGTCGTCCTTCTCCAAGCAAAGGGCACGGTCCATGTATTCCGGTTCCAGGTACTTCTGCCAGAGGTCGGAGGGTTCAAGGATGTGGCTGTCCGCGTCGATTATGGGACAAGTATCTTTGTCGCTCATCTACGGTTCTCAATTTCCGAAGAATATTTGGAATAACACAATCTGAATACCGGCGAGCATCAAGGCCAGAAGCAGAATTACGAATGCGAGTTTGAGGGGTCCTACAACAAGTCTTACCGGAAGAGTCACCACCCAAATCAAGAGCTTGAACGGGAGGCATAAAGCCTTGCCCAGTACGCCCAAGGTCAGCGTCCCTGGAATTCAGGCTTACGCTTTTCCAGGAAAGCGTCGACGGCTTCGGCGTGGTCGCGGGTGAAGAAGGTCAGGCTTTCGGTCGCCAGAGACGATTCCAGAACGAGGTTCACTTCGTTCCTAAGCCGTTTGTTAAGGGCCATTTTAGTCCACCTGATTGCGAGAGTCGGGCCCGAGGCCAGCCTTTGAGCCATTTCCATAGCTGACGGAACCACCTGATCCCTGGCCACGACTTTATTGACCAGACCGAGCCCCAGGGCCTCCTGCGCGGTCACCAAGTCTCCGGTGAGCAGCAATTCTTTGGCTTTGCAAAGGCTAACGAGAAGGGGCCATATGACAGCTCCGCCATCGCCCGCCACGACGCCCATGCTGACGTGGGGATCTCCAATCTTAGCCTGTTCCGAGACGATAATAATGTCTGAGAGCAACGCCAGCGTAGCGCCGAGGCCTATGGCGTGGCCGTTGACGGCAGCGATGATGGGCTGAGGTAGCTCAAGCAGGTTCCTGACCAGCTTCCTGGGTCCCTGCATAAGCCAGCCGTGAATGTAGGCCTTCTGCACTTCCGGGTCACGGGCGCGCTCCTGCATGCCTTTGATGTCTCCGCCGGCGGAGAAGGCCTTGCCGGCTCCGGTGAGGACAACGGCATTCACGCGGGAGTCCTCCGCCAACAGACCGAAGACTTCTTCGAGGTCAAGGTGCATCTGGTGGTCGACGGCGTTGAGAGCATCAGGTCGATCAAGGGTTACCTGGGCAACGGAGTCCCTAACTTCGACCTGTATGGACTTAAGGCTACTGTAGTCCGTCATTTCGCTCTCTCCTTGGCGCAATTAGCAAGTTGTATTGGATAAACGATGGCCGGGGCCCCGATGTCGGAGGCCCCGGCCATTATATCTAACCTTGTTAAGGTCTATCTGAGCGGGCTAGGAATGTTGCCGCATGAGATCTGGGGGTCGTTTATCAGGTCTTCGCCATCAACAACTATTACGTAGGCAAGGCTGAACTGGAAGAACTGGGCCGGTGTGTTCACCATGCTTATGGACTCGCCGTCTACTACGTTGAAGAGGAGATAGTCGAACTGGCCGTCGGGTTCGCCGCCCTCGTCCGGGCAACCGCCTCTACGGACTGCTGCGGCATAAGGACCCGGGCCCGCGTCGTCCAGGGTGACTGTTACTTTAGTCTGACGTTCGATCTGGATCAGGTGGAGAGTCCCACTCAGTCCATCCGCTCCGATGGGCATCATTTCCGTCGTGCTAGCCGTTGCCTCTATCGGATCGCCACCAGTAAATTCTTCGGGCAACGGGGCCCCCCCGACACCTGAAAGAGGGGTGCTAGTCGGCGGCGGGGCGAGAGTGGAAGTAGGACCTGCCGAAGTCGCCGTGGGACCGGGCTCGTCACCATTGCCATCATCACCATTACCACCGCAGGCAGCAGAAACAGAAAGCAAGGCCAAGATCCCCACGAGTCCCAATACAATTAATGTCTTTTGAATGGTACGCATCTAAAGTGGTCCTTTTTGATCTTTCTCCCTATCTTGGAATGTTCCTAAGTCGTCGCCGCATCCTTCTTCCGCATCTGGGTCTGGATGAAGAAGGCCAACCCCAAGAGGAGTATGGTCACGAATACCAGCATCGTGGAGATCGCAGCTATCGTCGGGCTTATCTCAGTCCGGATGCCGTCCCATATTTCCTTGGGCAGGGTGCTAATCTGGCTAGTCGAAAGGAACAGGGCTATCAGCAACTCATCGAAGGACACTAGGAAGGAGAAGAATGCCGCGGCGGCAAGGCCGGGAACCATCTGAGGCAGAACAGCCCTTGTTAGCGTGCTAATTGGCCCTGCGCCCAAGATGGCCGCCGCCTGGTCCTGGTTACGCTCCACATTCCTAAGGGTTGCACTCAAGATGATTGTGACGTAAGGAACAGCCAACATCACATGCGCAACCAGAAGGCCCGCGCCCACCACCGGGACTTGAGGATACGGGTCCGCCGGAGAGAACAGCCCTCCATCAAATTTGTCCGTCCATCCTGACATCCATGGGATTAACAGGTAGGGAGCTGTAAACAGTATGCCGATCGGGGCCCAGGGTCTGAACCGCTCATACCATATGACGAGCTTCGGATCCCATTCCTCTATCGGTTTCTTGTAGAAGCTCCTAAATAAGAGGAATCCTATGGAGAATATACCCAGGCCGATGGCCAGGAAAATCAATGCGTATTCTCCCCAGACGGGAACCGGCAGTCCAGAAGGTGATTTAAAGAAGGACCGCAGGGCCTTTGAAAGGAAAAAGAACAGGGCGATTGCAGTAATAAGTATGGGTACGATGAGGGGCGAAATGATGACGGCGTTCAGGATGTTCTTACCCCAGAACTTGCCCCGAGTCAGGCCATAAGCCGCCAAGGCTCCAATGGGTACAGCAACGACCATAACAGCTATCGCAAGTTCGACGCTGATTATGGTTGCCGGTATCCAGCGCCCAGTCGAGCCGAAGTGACTAGCCCCCTCCACACCGAAGTAGTCCTGGTACCAGCGCCAGGTGAATCCCCTGGGCGGGAACTGGAGGAATATTGAGTCAGTCACCGAAAGCGGTACGACGATGAAGTTAGGGAGGATGAGGAAGGCAAAAACCACAGAGACGAACAGATAGAGCACAACCCTTCTGACGGGAGCCCTACGGCCTTCCCAAACACCGAGTCCTTTAGTGCCTGCGCCTTTCATGTTCTCTCAACTCCTTACATTGATCGGGGTATCTTTTAGTTCCTGAGGGACTTGAGTCGAGTTGGCAGCATTGTTAAGAGCCATAGGAGCCCAAAGGCGACACATATCGCTACGGCGACTACTGTGACAGTCCACATCACGGTTGTCCAAGAGTTGTTGACAATGGTGTCTTCTGTGGAGTAATCGGGCAGGAACTCTGCCAACAGGTCAGGGGGAACCCGCAGAAGATCTTCACTGGCTCTAGCTCTGGCTCCAGCGTTCAGGGACTCGGGCACGGCCGCAACCAGGGCCTCGGGCGCTGTCTCGCGCTCAATAGTCACAAATTCCGGACCAATGGCCACGAGGGCGAAGCCAAACATTATGATAATCAGGACGCCTGTCGAGATGATCATAGCGCTCTTGAAGACTTCCCTAGTGCCGTTGATGATGCCTTCCATGATTTTTGGTGTTCCTTCGCGTTACTTGTAGGACGCGGGTATGCAGGGCTTCCTCGCTAACGCATCTCTCCGTATAGTCTGTCCATGCTCAAGAAGCGGGCATAGATGAAGTACAAGACGAGGGTGCCGCCCAGGAGCATGAAGGCAAGAGCCGCTGCGAACTCCCAGTTATTCACCTCATTAATTTGTATTTCGATCATGTTGGATATCATCCGGTCTCCAGGGCCTCCCAGAAGAGCCGGCGTGATGAAGAATCCAAGGGACAGGATGAATACCAGGAGGATGCCAGCGCCCAGACCCGGCGTGGTCAGCGGGAAGTAGACCCGCCGGAAGGCCGTAAAGGGGCCGGCGCCAAGGTTCTCGGCTGCTCTCAAGTATTCGTTGGGGATTCCCCGCATCACGGCGAATATGGGGAATATCATGAACGGGACAAGGATATGCACCATTCCGACCAGAGTGCCTACACGGTTGAAGACCAACTCCAACTCTCCCCCACTGCCATCCACCGACGGGTCCCAACGTGTGAAGTTCAGAGCATCCGGCAGTCCAGTCCAACTAAGAATCCACGTAAAGGGCCGCATATGTATGACTTCGCCCACCCACTGCAAGAGCTCTCCCACACCGTCCCGAACCCCTATCCAGTCCAAGGTCTCGTTTATGAAACCGTTCCTTCCAAGGATGATGCGCCAGGCAAACGTGCGGACCAAAATGCTGGTCCAGAAGGGCACCACCACCAAGGGAAGCAAAATTGCCCGGGTCTTGTCCGCGACGTTAGCCAGCAGATAGGCAACGGGATACCCCAAGGCGATAGAAAATATCGTAGTTAGGAATGAGATCTGGAAAGTCGTCTTGAACAACTCTCTATAGACCGGCCCATTCACAGCCCTCTCGTATTGGCCTATGGTCTCGAAGTTATAGTTGAAGGCGACCCCGTCATCCGTGGTGCCGAAGCTGAGCGAAAGCATGCGCCAGAGGGGGAAAATCAGGAATACAGCCACCAACACAACAGAAGGAAGAATGAGCATCAGGAAGAAGCCCTGCTCCTTAACATTGAGCCAGAGCAGGCGTCTCCTAGACGTATCCATTAATTGGTCAGCGATGTCTTTTAGCTCAGGGATATAAGGAATCTTCCCTATCAAGTCCCCTCTTTGTCGAGCTCCTGCTGCTTGAGCCATACCTGTCTCCAGTCGTCGACTTTACCCCGGACCTTGCGGTGATGTCCGCTCGGGGGACGGGGTGTTTAGCCTAGCTGATGTGAACGCTTACTCCGTTGATGTATTCTCGGTTGCCGTGCTACTGGCTTATACAGCCAGCATGTCGTCGGCTTCCCAACCTATCCGTACCCGTTCTCCCTGCTTGTAGAGTTGAGAGTCCGCCTTAAGCAGCCATTTGGCCATAATGCGGGTGGAGGCGCCTAGCCTTATTATGTACTTGACGTGCTCTCCGAGGTAGATGATCTCTTCGATCTCTCCGTCGAAGACGTTGGTCATTCCGTTGGTTTCCGCCACCTCTCTGACACTCTCTGGTCTTACGACCGCGGTGGCGTTCTCGATATCGACATCGGCGTCCCTGGCAATGCCTGTCAGCCTCAGCCCGTCCTCGGTCTCCAGGATATACCTGGTGCCGTCCAAATCACCGTTGCCGGCGAGGAAGTTCGTCTCTCCGATGAAGTCGGCGACGAAGCGGTTGACGGGCCTCTTGTACATAACGTCAGGGGTAGCCACCTGCTGTATGGCGCCGAAGTTGAGGACTACGATCCTGTCGGACATGGTGAGAGCTTCGCTCTGGTCGTGGGTAACGTAGATGATAGTGACGCCGAGCCTGTTGTGGAGGTGCTTCAGCTCAATCTGCATCTCCTGCCGGAGCTTGAGGTCCAGGGCGCCAAGGGGCTCGTCCAGGAGCAAAACGTTGGGTTCATAGACGAGGGCCCGGGCCAAAGCAATACGCTGCTGCTGACCACCACTGAGCTGGCTGGCCCGCCTCTTTTCGAAGCCCGTCAGCCGTACCAATTCCAAGGCGGCCTGCACCCGTGGCTCGATCTCCCGCTTCTTCATCTTTCTCATCTGGAGCGGGAAGGCGATGTTCTTCTCCACGTTCATGTGGGGGAAGAGGCTGTAGTTCTGGAAAACCATCCCCAAGTTTCTCTTGTAGGTGGGGATGTCGACGATCGAGTTGCCGTCTACGAGAATATCCCCGGCTGTTGGAATGACAAAACCTGCCATCATCATGAGGCAGGTTGTCTTTCCGGAGCCACTGGGGCCCAGCAGGGTTATAAACTCTCCGGCGCCGACCTCCAGGTTGGCGCTGTCCAAGGCGCGAACCTCACCGTATAACTTGGTGAGATTGCGGACGGATATGCTAGCGCCACTGATCTGTTCTAAAGCTTTTGCCATCGCTTAAGGTCCCCCTGTCTGTGACTCCTGACTTAAGATTCGGTTCCTAGTCCGGCACTGTCTCGCGGCATGACCGCCACATGGGGCGGGGCCGGTGATATAGGTCACCTGCTAACTAAATATAGATACTTTGCCGTTTGATTCAATAAATGGAATCACGATACGATATCGAGAGGCCCCCCAGAGCCTCCGCGCCTCCAAAGTTGGGTCAGTATATTTGGCGCACCGACCCTTGTCAACCCTTTGCAAAATTATGCGTGACAATCCGACAGTTGGGGAGGACTCCTTTCTCGAGAGGCACAGTTGGTCCGCCTTTGAGTCGTAGTCCGAGGACGAGGTGTGGGCGGTGGTAGTGGAGCCTATCCAGGAACTGCTCGACTAGCCTCCGGCACTCGGCAAAGTCACGGGCGGCATAGCGGTTCCAGCCCAGGCATTCTTTCCGCATTGTCCGGCTGAAGCTCCCGATGCAGCCTTGCCCGTTCTTCTTATAGGAGACCTTTGCATAACTCATTCCCATGACAACACCTTAACCAAGCGCTGCACTTCGTTTGTGAGTTTAGAGAATCCAGAGTGCGCAGGAGTGCAGACGAGGCGTATGGCAGGAAGAGCGCCCCTCGAAGCGGCAGTTACGCGAAGGTCTCCTCGAGGGAGAAGGAACCCGAAAACCCCCTCGCCCTCTGGGAGAGGGTTCGGGAGACAAGCAGAGGGGGTCTCGAGGGCTTCGAAGCCCTCGAGACCCCCTCTGCATCGCCCTTGCTATTAGTCCATCTGGATGCGGCAGTAGTATGTGATGATGCCACTGGGACTGTTCTCGTAATCGAACGTGGAGCAGTCTATGTTGCTGAAATAGGCGGGAACACCAGGAACCGGCTTGGGAGCCGGTTTGGGAGTTGCCGCAGCCTGCGCTTGCGCGTCGGCCTCTGCTTGCGCGTCGGCCTGCGCTTGCGCGTCGGCCTGCGCTTGCGCGTCGGCCTGCGCTTGCGCGTCGGCCTGCGCTTGCGCGTCGGCCTGCGCTTGCGCGTCGGCCTGCGCTTGCGCGTCGGCCTCTGCTTGCGCGTCGGCCTGCGCTTGCGCGTCGGCCTCTGCTTGCGCGTCGGCCTGCGCTTGCGCGTCGGCCTCTGCTTGCGCGTCGGCCTGCGCTTGCGCGTCGGCCTCTGCTTGCGCGTCGGCCTGCGCTTGCGCGTCGGCCTCTGCTTGCGCGTCGGCCTGCGCTTGCGCGTCGGCCTCTGCTTGCGCGTCGGCCTGCGCTTGCGCGTCGGCCTCTGCTTGCGCGTCGGCCTGCGCTTGCGCGTCGGCCTCTGCTTGCGCGTCGGCCTGCGCTTGCGCGTCGGCCTCTGCTTGCGCGTCGGCCTGCGCTTGCGCGTCGGCCTGCGCTTGGGCGTCAGCCTGCGTTTGGGCCGCAGCCTGCTTAGCGGCCCGCTGAGCGCAGTATGTTCTGACGCTGCCACTGGGACTGTTCTTGTAGTTGACGCAGGTTAGCTTTTCCATCCATTTGGGCCACACATGGACGTTCGGCGCCGGCTCAGGCGTGGTCTGCGCCTGGGGGGGGGGGGCGGACCGTGCGGACCGTGAAGTCCTGGCGGCGGCCGCATTGGCCGCGCAGCGGTTTATGACCCACCCGGCGTAACCATGTCCGGGCACCAACTTGCTGCAGTCAAATGTCGAGTCAAATGCCTCCAGGCGATCGATGGCAACCTGCGTTTTGATTATTATTCCTTTTGGCTCGGAGGGCCACGCTCCGAAATAGTAGTACTCCCCTACGCATGGGGCAGCCCCGGCGGACTCGTGGCGCTTTGTGGCAATCGTTGCGTAGTGGGTGCCCTGAAGAGGACTCCCCGCCCACAACCAGCACTGGCCTTGCCGCCACTCGACCCTATCTGCAGTCCCAGTCCAGCCCAGGCCCTCCATCCGGGTATCGAGGACGGTGCATTCAGCTTGGGTGAGCTCGGGGTTTAGGGTATCGTCAGCGCTCATTTCTCCGCCGCCGGCGTACCACGCGGCGGCGACACAGACAAGGGTGACGATGACAATCCCCATCCATACCAAAGGCCGTACAAAATTCTTTGAGTTCGACATCTCTCCACCTTTCTGTGTGATCCTAGGAGCATAAGTGGAAAAGGCACGGTCACCACGGCTAGGGTTCTGCCGTCTCGCCGCGTCAATTAGCACTAATTTATACTCCCTATTTCGGCGGTTGTCTACACCCCGCAACGCGGATGTTGCTATTCGTTCAACATCCACTGTAAGAGGGCACGGGCGGGGTGGGCTCCGCTATTGGTCTATGGCACTCGCTTGGTCAGGTTGGTTATGCCGCTTTCAACCCAGACATCGCTACCCTCCTGGTTATCAACTTAGTGCGTTCCATTAACGCGCCACTTGATGAAAGGGACGACCGCTCACGAGAGTCCCCGAGGGTGAGGGCCTCGACCTGGGCCTGTGCGCGCACGGCCTCGGAGCCGAAAGTCAGCAGGGGAGTCCTGATTAGGAGCGGGAGCGGGTCGCCGCGAGGGCGGAGACAACCATGAGGACTAGGAGAACCTTAGCCAGTCTGTTCATCTCGGACCTCCTTGTAGTTATCGGAGTCCTTGGAACTAGCGGGCATCAATCGGGGCGTGGTGGCCCTGTGTCCATCATAACACACGTTTTTTCCTTGTGTTGCGATGGACTCCTTCCTTCCTTCTGGAGTCCAAACCGTGGTTACAGATGCACAAGAGGGGCACCAGTTTAATGGGTGAGACGTGCCATAAAGCGCGTTTTGCGCTCGGCTTCAAAAAGCCCCGGTCAAATGCCGCTCTTGCCTTCCCGTATACAATATCCGAGTCCCCAAACTCGTCCGCCGCAAAGGAGCACGACATGCCGCAAGATTCCCGCAAAACGGCCCTACTGGACCAGGCAAAGGCCCACCTATTCCGCTCCTCCAAGGACTACGGGGAGCCTATCATCTCTCACGGGCGGGGCGCGACCCTGGTGGACATTGACGGCAAAGAGTACCTTGACTTCGGGTCGGGGCAGATGGCTGCGAGCCTCGGGCACAACCATCCGGCCATAACCGAAGCTTTGGAGCGCTCCTGTGAGCGGATACTCCACCTCAACACCAACCTGGTCAGTGAGGAGGTAATCGAGCTGGGCAAGTCTCTCGCAGACCTTTTGCCTGAGCAGTTGCAAAAAGTCCTGCTCCTAAGCACCGGTGGAGAATCGACGGAAGTGGCGCTCAAAGTCGCCAAGATGTTCACAGGGCGCTTCGAGGTGGTAGGGCTGATGCAGGGCTATCACGGTCACACGGGCGGGGCGCTCAGTGTGACCTTCTCCAACCGGAGGGAAGGGTATGGACCTCTGACACCGGGGGGGATTGCCATTCCTACTCCATATTGCTATCGGTGTCCCCTCCATCTCACTTTCCCGTCCTGCGATTACGCCTGCGCCAAGGTTGGCTTCGACATGGTCGACGCACAAACGACGGGGTCGCTTGCCGCATTTATCGCCGAGCCGATTCTCAGCGCGGCGGGAGTGCTGGAACCTCCGCCCGGCTACTTCCCATTGGTGAAGAAGATGTGCGAGGAGCGGGGAATGCTGTTCATCCTCGACGAGGCACAGACGGGGCTCGGGCGGGTGGGTGCAACCTTCGCCTTCGAGCAGGACGGTTTCGTGCCGGACATCCTGGCCCTGTCCAAGACTCTCGGGGCTGGGTTGCCGCTGGCCGCCATGATCACTTCCGAGGAGATAGAAGAGACCTGCCACGAAAAGGGGATGGCCTTCATCTCCTCCCATCAGAACGATCCATTTGCGGCGGCTGTCGGGCTGGCCGTCATCGAAGTGCTGGTGAAGGAGGGTCTGGCGGACGAGGCGAGGGCCAAAGGGCAGTACCTGAAGGACGCCTATCTAAGAATGAAAGAAGACCACCCGATTATAGGGGACGTGCGGGGGAGGGGGCTGCTGCTCGGGATAGAGTTGGTCAAGGACCCGGAGACCAGGGAACCTGCCGGTGAGGAGACGCGGCTGTTAACCAAGAAGTGCCTGGAGAACGGGCTAATCCTTCAGCAAGCCTCCTATGCCAACATAGCCAACGTCTGGCGCATTGCCCCTCCCATGACGGCGACATACGAGGAGTTGGACCGCGGCGTGGAACTCCTGGATAAGTCGATGACTGAGATGGGACTCTAGAGCAGGAATGTATGGGGTATAATGCTCGGACGGGCAGAGAGGATCGGGGTAAGCGTGCCTCGGCGCCCGCGTACCGGGCGTTAATTACGCAGCTATTCTATCGATAACGAATAGGAGGAAAAATCCATGAAGATGTTCCTAGGCGGAGAGTGGATTGATAAAGACCGGAAGATCGCCGTTGTTAACCCATACGACGGCGTGGAGATTGACACCGTACCGAGGGCCGAGGAATCCGACATAGACGCGGCGATCACCAGCGCTGCCCGAGGCGCCAAGATCATGGCCAAGATGCCCGCCCACGAACGGTACAGCATCCTTAAGAAGGCTGCTGAACTGCTGGAAGAGCGGCGCGAGGAGCACGGACGCATCATCACGCTGGAAGAGGGCAAGGTCATAGCAGAGGGCCGTACAGAGGTCGACCGGGCCGTACAGACCCTAACAGGCTCTGCCGAGGAGGCCAAACGCATCCACGGCGAGACGGTGCCCCTGGACGGAGCGCCGAGTTGGTCAGGCCAGTTCGGGTTCACCATGCGGGTGCCATGCGGCATTGTGGCAGCGATCAGTCCGTTCAATTTTCCGCTGAACCTGGTGATGCACAAGGTCGGGCCTGCACTGGCTGCGGGCAACTCCGTCCTTATCAAGCCCGCCACCGACACCCCCCTGTCCGCTCTGAAGCTCGTGGAAGTACTCCTGGACGCGGGCCTGCCTCCCGAGGCAATCCAGTGCGTTACCGGCAGCGGCAGGCTGATCGGAGATGCGATTAGCACTGACAACCGGGTGCGCAAGATCACGTTCACCGGCAGCAAGGAGGTCGGGGAGCACATCTGCCGAATGGCCGGCGTAAAGAAAGTGACGATGGAGCTAGGATCCAACAGCCCGCTCATCGTCATGCCGGATGCCGATTTAGACAAGGTAATCAAGGCAACCGTTGTGAGCGGCTACTCCAATGCGGGGCAGGTCTGCATATCGACACAGCGGGTCCTGGCTGACCGTCGGATTTACGCTGACTTCCTGGAAGGGTTGAAGGAAGGTGTGGAGAAGATAAAGATCGGGAACCCGATCGAGGAAGGCATCGAGTTGGGCCCGATGGTACGTGAAGAGGACGCCGTGCGGGTGGGTGATTGGATCGACGAGGCAGTTGCCGCGGGCGCAACCGTAGTCACGGGCGGGGACCGGGAGGGGACGATCTTCTCCCCAACCGTCGTGGCCGACGTCAAGCCCGAGATGAAAATCTCCTGCGAAGAGATCTTCGGGCCAGCGGTGGCCGTCACTCCTATTGACAACATTGACGACGCCATAGCCCTGGCGAACGACAGCGAATACGGTCTGTCTGCCGGCATCTTCACCCAGAACATAGACTGGGCCATGAAGTTTGCCATGGAAGTCGAGTCCGGGAGCCTGCACATCAACTACGGCCCGCAGTGGCGCGCCGACCTGATGCCCTACGGCGGTCTAAAATTCAGCGGCATGGGCAAGGAAGGCCCCCGCTACGCCGTCGAGGAAATGACAGAGCTCAAGATGGTGGTGATGCACCTTTAGGAGCATCGCCCAAACGCTCAGAGCAAACCGCGCTGGACAGCCCCCGGGGGCCGGATCGGGTCCCGGGGGTTTCTATTCAATTGGGGGCAGGTGACGAGTGAGAGTCAAGGCCTTTGAGACTACAGACCCAATACCTGAATTAAATGAGCCTCACGCCATAGCGATGCTGAGGCCCTGGGTGGACGTGGGGAGCGTCGGGACCACGGTGCTTAGCCGTCTCGAACGGTATCTTAAGGCGTCCGAGCTGGCAAAGTTGGCGGAACCCGGGCGCTTCTTCGACTTCACACGCTACCGGCCCATGCTCCGCTACGCCAACGGCGAGCGACAGGTGACCATTCCCAACACCTTCATAAACTACTCCCAGGCCGAGGGCCTGCCCGACCTTCTGTTCGTACACTTGCTGGAACCACACTCACTGGGCGAGGAGTACATAGAGTCAGTACTGGAGTTGTTCAAGGAAATGGGAGTGACCCGGTACCTGCTGGTCGGGGGGATGTACGACGTGGTCCCCCATACTCGGCCTCTCCGCATCTCAGGCTCCCTGAGGATGAAGGACATAGATGAAACCCTCGCCGACCGGTTCAAGGTGAAAAAGAGCACCTATGAAGGCCCCACAAGCATCCTTTACATGATCTCCCGAAAGGCGCAGGAGATTGGGCTGGAGACGGGGAACCTGACGGTGCATCTGCCCCAGTACGTACAGCTTGAAGAGGACCTTTCGGGGGCGGCGGCGGTGCTGAAAGTGCTCAGCGAGCTGTACGGCCTGCCGGAAGAGTTGCAGGCGAGGGAAAAGGCTGTCCGTCAGTACGCGGAACTGGGCAAGACCGTGGCTCGTAACCCCGAGCTGGGCGTCCTGGTACAGCGCCTGGAAGCTATATATGACGCCCGGGCCGAGGAGGAACGCGAGCCCGACGACAGTCCACCTCTTTCTCCCCAAGTCGAGCGTTTTCTCCTGGACATGGACGAGCGTTTCAGCAACAACTGACCCGGGCGGGCGCGTCGACACCGACACTCACTGAGGGGGACAAGTCCAACCCTGAGACCGTCCCATCCGACTGCGCAGGAGCGATAGCATGAAGAACGGGTTCCGGGTCATGGACTCGGACATGCACGTGATAGAGCCTTCCGATCTGTGGGACCGGTACATCAATGCCGCATTTCATGACCGAAGGCCGCGGGGTGCAGCTCGGTGGCCGGGGGATATGCAGATAGAGCTTGAAGGCAAGGTTATGCCCGACGTTCCGACGGATTGGGGCAGGAGCCGAGCGGACGAACAGTCAGGCGCATACTCCGACGGCTACGCCAACAACTTCGATTCCGCATCCCAGCTACGTGCGATGGACTCCGAGGGAATAGACGTGGCGATCATGTTCCCCAGCCGCGGCCTCTTCGCCCTCGCCCTGGACACTATGGACCCAGCACTCAGCGCAGCCGTTGCTCATGCCTACAACCTGTGGCTATCCGACTTCTGCAGCGAGAGTCCGAAAAGAATGCTCGGAGCGGGCATGGTCTCCCCTTTCGACGTTCAGTCGGCCTGCGCAGAGGCCGAGGCAGTCGTCAAAGACATGGGGTTCAAGTCGGTGTTCATCCGGCCCAACATCGTTGAGGGGCGCAACTGGTACCACCCGGACTATCACCCTCTTTGGGAAACGCTGGAAAGTCTCGGAGTTCCCATCGGGTTCCATGAAGGGGCAACGGCGGCGATGAACCAGGTCGGCAAAGGATTCGACACCTACATGATGCACCACACATGCTGCCATCCCATGGAGATGATGCTAGGAGTGGTGTCGATGTGCGGAAGTGGGGTCCTGGACCGGTTCCCCGACCTTCAAGTCGCCTTCCTGGAAGGCAACTCTGCGTGGGCGCCGTGGCTCCTGTGGCGGCTTGACGAGCATTACGAGCTTTCCGGCAAGTTCGAAAATCCGGATATGAAGCTCACTCCCTCCGAGTACTTCCGCCGACAATGCTACGTCTCCATTGAGGCCGACGAGGCCCCCGCCACCATAATTGAAGACTGGGGCCTGACCTCCAACGTGGTCTTCTCCACAGACTATCCACACAACGATTCCAAGTTCCCACACGCTATTGAGGGCTTTCTTACGATGCCCTTATCCGACAAGGCGAGGAAGGCCATTCTGTGGGACAACTGCGCCAGGTTGTACAGCATATCCTGACCGAAACCAGCGACAACGAAGGTGAACAATGACTAGCGATCAGGTAACGGACCTCGGGGCTTGGGCGGCTTTTTCCAAAGAGGACATCGACAAGCGGCACAGGCGCGCCCGGGAGATGATGGCTGCTCGAGGCCTGGACGCCCTGCTGGTCACCAACGAGGAGAATTTCCAGTATTTCACCGGGGCCACGGGGTCGCTGGCGCTCCACTACTCCAGCACCAGGCCGGCGGTGTTGGTGTTTCCACTCGTCGGGGAGCCAATAGCCATAGTCGGGGCGATGATAACCGACTCGATTAGGATGTCCACATATGTCAGCGATGCCCGGGGCTACACGGACGTTTTGTCTTTCCCCGTACACATGGTCCTGGACGCGATCAGCGGCCTAGCTCCAGTAGTGAAGCGAATCGGCGTGGAGCTTGGGATGGAGCAGAGGATGGGCGTTCCGGTCGGGGACTATCTGGCGATTGTCGATGGCGCTCCCGAGGTGACCTTCGAGGACGCCGCCGACATCTTCGTCAAGCTGAGGATGATCAAGACTCCCGAAGAGGTCGAGTACATGCGGCAGGCGGCCGCGATCACGGGCCGCGCACGGCAGAGGCTCTTCCGGGAAGTCGTACCGGGGATGACCGAACGGGACGTGGTCCGGAGACTTCGTGCCCTGATATTGGATGAGGGCGGCGACCGAACCTCCTTCGTCCACTTGATATCCGACTTTCCGGTCAGCCAGACGCAGTTCCACTTTGAGCGCCCTCTGAAGCGCGGGAGTCTCCTGTACATCGACGCGGGGGCTTACGTAAGAAACTACACCATCGACTACGCCCGATTCGCGACCCTGGGCCCCGCCAGCTCCGAGCAGATACGGGGGCACAGCGTCCTGCTGGAAGCAAATCGACGGATGACGGAGGCCCTGCGGCCCGGACTCACCTGTGCTGAACTCCACGAGATCGGGGCGGAGGTCATTGTGGAATCAGGGTTCGAGGTTGCGCCGGTAGGGCGGATGGGCCACGGGCAGGGGATACAGTTAACCGAGCCTCCCTCCGTTTGCCCCGAGGACGAAACGGTGTTGGAAGAGGGCATGATTATCAGCACGGAGCCCGAAGTCGGGTTAAACTTACTATGGGAAGATGTCCACGTCATAACGGCGGACGGGTCGGAGCAGTTGACGCTGGAACCGGTGGATCTAGTGGAGATCCCCTTCGAATAGGCTCTTCCACGGCTCCGGGCTAAGCCTAGACGATTGGACTGACGACACAAACAGCAGCACCGGGGAGGAGCAGCATATGCAAGCTAAAATCCTGATCGAACGGCACACTGCGCCCCAACAGGGGCACCACGTCCTGGCGATCGCCACAGAACTAAGGGCAGCCGCCATCCGTCAGCCCGGCTACATCTCGGGCGAGAGCCTGATAGACGTAGCCGACAACACGGCCCTCGTCGTCATCAGCACCTGGCGCTCCTTGGAAGACTGGAGGCGTTGGGAGGCCAGTGAGGAACGGCGAATGCTGGAGGAGAACATAGCCCCGCTCCTTAGCCAACCCCCCTTAGTTCGGGTCTGTGCAGACCTATCCGGGGAGTCTTAGCCTCTGTTTCGATGGTGAGTGGCCTTTATACGAGTGTTCCTTGACCGCCGATATGGCGGTTGCTAGAATGACCCTCGCCCTTTGTGAGCAAATGAACGAATGCGCCACAACCTGATGCAACGCGTTATCAGCCCGACCGGATATCCAAAATGCTAGTCATAGGCCTCACGGGCGGAATCGCAACCGGCAAGACCACGGTGTCACAAATTCTTAAGGAATTGGGCGCCGAGCTCCTGGACGCCGACAGGGTCGGGCATGAGGCCTATCTCCCGGACACCGTGACCTACAATGACGTTGTGGCAACGTTCGGGCGCGACATCGTCAGGGAGGACAAGCAGATCGACCGGGCAAAGCTTGGAACTCTAGTATTCAGCGACCCCGCGAACATGCAGAAGCTCACGGGGATCATGTGGCCCCGCATGTACGACATGGTCGGGGAGAGGATAGAGGAGCAGAGGGGTCTGGGTACGGAGGTGATGGTAGTTGAGGCCGCGGTACTGCTGGAGGCCAAGTGGGACCCCCTGACCGATGAAGTCTGGGTAACCATCTCCCCTGAGGCCAGCGTGATTGAGAGGCTCAAAGAGTCCAAAGGCCTAACGGCCGAGCAGGCCAAAGACCGCATCAACTCCCAGATGTCCACCGAAGAACGCATCAAAAGGGCCAGCGTGGTAATCCAGAACGACGCCGGGCCTGAACAGCTTAGAGACAACGTCATCGAAGCGTGGACCCGCAGAGTGACGGCCAGAAAGTAGGGTTGGAATGACCTCGAGCGTGACCAAAGAGGAATACCGAGGATACCTCATTGAGGAGTATGTGCTCAGGGAAGAGCCGTTCTATCTTCCCGTGGCAGATGAGATAGAAATATTCTACGCTGCCTACGAAGAGCGGATGCCTCTGCTGTTCAAAGGGCCCACGGGATGCGGCAAGACCCGTTTCGTCGAATACATGGCTTACAGGCTGGGCCAGCCACTGACTGTCGTAAAGACCGAGGATGGCGAAGCCGAATCTACGAACGGCTCCCCCAGTCTGCCCCTAGTCACCGTGGCCTGCCACGAAGACCTCACCGCCAGCGACCTGGTGGGCCGGTACCTGCTCGAAGGAGACAGGACGGTCTGGGTTGACGGCCCCCTGAGCCGAGCGGTCAAAACGGGCGGCATCTGCTATCTGGACGAGGTGGTCGAGGCGCGGAAGGACACCACCGTCCTCATCCACCCCCTGACCGACCATCGGCGCATCCTCCCCGTCGAGAAGCGGGGAGAGCTCCTTGAAGCCGCCGACAACTTCCTGCTGGTCATTTCCTACAACCCCGGCTACCAGAGCGTACTGAAGGACCTCAAACACAGTACCCGGCAGCGGTTCGTCGCCATAGAGTTCGACTACCCGCCCAAGGAAGTCGAGCAGGAGGTTATCGCCCACGAAAGCGGCTGCTCAATGGAGGTTGCAAAGGACCTGGCCAAGCTGGGTGAAAAAGTGCGGAACCTGCGGGAGCACGGGCTCCAGGAGGGCGCCAGCACCCGGCTACTGATATACGCCGGCAGGCTCATCAAGAAGGGGATTGCCCCCCGTAGGGCGTGCCAAGTATCCGTCGTCTGGGCCCTCACAGACGACGCAGAAGTCCAGCGCAGCGTCGAAGAAGTGGTCAACAGCATCTTCGAGTAGTCAGAGCCACTTCTACTTTGACGATGCTGGATACAAGCACAGATACCTTCCCACAAGAGGTCGCCCGACTGCTTTCCAACAGGGACGCGGCCCGGGTGTCGGCCGACGGGCGGATGCCAGCTGCGGTCCTCATCCTCCTGATGGAGAAGGAAGGCCGATTCCACATTATCCTCAACGTCAGGACCCAACAGGTAGAGCACCACAAGGGTGAGATTTCATTCCCCGGCGGGATGCACGAAGCCAGCGACCCCGACCTCCGCACCACTGCTCTCCGGGAGACATGGGAGGAGATGGGGATAAGGCAGCAGGACGTGACCATCCTGGGCGAACTGGACGATTACGGGACTCACAGCGGATTCGTGATCTCCCCTTTCGTCGGGGTATTCCCATACCCGTATGACTACAACCCAAGCGAGATTGAGGTCGCCGAGGTGCTGGAGGCACCCATAGACCACCTTCTCGCTCCGGCGAACCACACGACCGTGAGAGTGGACCACGACGGGTCGGTCTACCTGGACAGGGCCTACACCTTCCAAGGCCATGTAATATGGGGGGCCACTGCGCGAATGCTAACCCAGTTCCTAACTCTGATAAGCTAGCGACATGGCGATAAGCAAGACAATACAGGACGGTTACGAGCAGGAGCTTACAAGCTTCCCGCCTGCTGTGGTGAGCCAATACCGGACATCGGCCCGACTACTTGCCGGAATCCTACGGGAAGACGACTTCCGATCCTGGGCCACCGAGGGCATTTCCATCGCCCGGCATTCCTTCAGGTCCTGGGAGGCGGGCGCCGAGTATTTCCGAGTCACTCCCCAAGTCCTAGCCAAGCTGCCCTTCCCCAATTTCATGGAATGGGCCCGCTGGGGCAAGGTGCTGGCCAAGGAGTCGGCGGTCCTTTCAACCACATTTTTTCACTCTAGCCCGGAGGCCCTGGCCCATCTAACGCCACACCAGATTGGAGACTGGGTGTCGCTAGGCAAGGGGCTTTATAAGGGCACATGGAAGTCGGGGACACTATCTTCCCGGTTCTTCGAGACATCACCCTCTTTGCTCCGATATATGACCCTCGGGGAGTTCCGGCGTTTTGTCACTTTCCTGGACGCCCTGTCCCGCCGCTCCTACGACCTGGCCAACGAGTGCCTGGCATCGGCGGAGCCTGTATTCCGCAGCATGGAAAAGCAGGACCGGCGAGGGTTCCTGTCCCTGGTCTCCAACATGGTGGAACTCAACTGGCGGGATGCGAAGGCCTGCTTCGAGTCTGGGGGCGCGATCCTGGGCCGCATTGACCGGGAGCAGCGAGGCCGCTTCCTTGATCTGGCCGACCGGTTCGCCAAGAAGGACGCAACCCACATCCAGAACTTCCTTGTGGAGGCATCAAAGGCTCTTGGAGAGGTTGATGGGGACACTCAAGGCGAGCTTCTGAAGCTCTCGGGCGCACTGCTTGCCGAGTCTCCCTATGCCGTTGTCGACTTCCTGTCCACCAGTCCCTTGGTACTTGAAAAGATCCCGCGCTCCGACCTCATACGTTGGTTCGATGAGGGTATGGATATCCTGCGGGAGAACGAAGAAGGCGGCATCGCCTACTTCAAGCTGGAGTCGGTAAAGGGGCGGGGGGTGCTAGAAGCTCTGTCCGCGGGTGTGGAGTTGGACAAGATACGAGAAATCCTGTGGATGTACGCTGTGGCCCTCACCGGCATCGACGTGCAGATCCAGACTGGGGACGACCTTCGGGAAAAGGGGATAGGCTGGGTCTCCGGCGAAAATCCCACAACTGAGGGCCGGTCCGTCTATCTGCCTCCCTTCGTCCGCAAGTACGCCTCCAAGGAGGAAAACTTCGGTTGGTACAAGGTTGTCGGGACACATCAGGTTGCACACCTGGAGTTCGGAAGCTTCAAGTTCGAGTTCGAGAAAGAGGCCGTATATTTCCCCAACCTCCGGAAGGAGTGGGCCGGCAGCAATGGCAAAGCCTCAACTGCCGCCGTAGATCTGCAACGTTACTTCGATCTCTTCCCCGAGCGTCAGTTGGCCTATGATTTGTTCACACTATCGGAGGACACGCGGCTCGACTCCCGGGTGCTCTACGAATACAAAGGCATCCGCAAGTCATACCGGCTTACACAGGACGATGCCCTTACCCAAAGACCCGATATCGAGTCGCTGCCCCTGCAAGAGGCCATCGTCGAGCTGCTCTTGCGCATCAGCCTCGACCAGAAGTCCGACCTGAAGGCGCC
This sequence comes from Dehalococcoidia bacterium, assembly GCA_965222055.1. Taxonomy (GTDB): domain Bacteria; phylum Chloroflexota; class Dehalococcoidia; order Plut-88900; family Plut-88900; genus Plut-88900. The sequence continues at coordinate 140,740 of CBDCTF010000007.1, read as the reverse complement.
TACCAAGATCAAGGCTCAGGTCGAAGAACTGGTCAGGATTCTTATGAAGGTCCGCCCTCCTGAAGCCACGGTAGAAGATGCCGCCGAGGCAACGATCCGCCTCTATGACTACATCCGCCAGCTTATGAACCGCGAAGTTCCCGAGGATGAGTGGGAAGACTTCAACACCGACGAGATGGAGCAGCAGGAACAGAACGTCGACATGTCCATGCCCGCGGCCTACGGGTCCGGGGGTGCAGAGGGCGAGGAATCGGCGATGGGTGAAGGTGGAGAGGGAGAGGAGCCATACGATGCGGCGAAGGATGTCGGGTACAGGGGCGAATTCAAGCCCGAGTTGGTGCAGCTGCTGGCCAAGCTCCGGCAGGGGCAGCAGGGTGAAGAAACCCAGGCCTCCGGCGAGCCCATCTCTCCCGAGGCACTCAAGGAGTTGCTGGAAAAGAGCGTCGAGATAGAGATAGACCAGGTGTCGGAGGGGGAGATTGCCAACTCGGCGAGCATGTTCGTCGACAACCTGATGGGGCAGATCGGGCAGGACCAGCAGGAGCCCGGCAAGGGTCAAAACGTCGATACTTCACCGCCCGCCGGAGGCCCACTCCAAGTCGGCGATGCAAAGACCTTCTTATATGACGAGTGGGACTTCCGCGCCAACGACTACAAGCCCAACTGGTGCAGCGTTAAAGAGCGGGTTATGGAGGAGGGGACCGTCGAGTTCTACGAAAAGACGCTACGGGAATACTCCCTCCTGCAGTCCCAGATCAAGCGCCAGTTCGAGCTCCTGGCCCCGGAGATGTTCCGGAAGGTCCGCCGCCTACCCGACGGCGACGACATAGATTACGACGCCGTCGTAGAAGCCATGATCGAAAAGGCCACGGGCAACTCTCCTTCCGACAAGATTTACTGGCGCCGCAACAAGATCCAGCGCGATGTATCCGTCGCCTTCCTGCTGGACATGAGCGCCTCGACCGCCGAGGCCATTGATGATGCCCGCAAGGCTGTCGACGACTGGAGCCCACCCGACGACCCCCGAGAATATCTGGCATGGCTGCGGGCCCGCCGGGAGGAGGGGAGCCGCAAGTCGTACAAGCGCATCATCGACGTGGAGAAAGAGAGTTCCGTTCTGCTCATTCGGGCCCTGGAGACCATCGGAGACCAGTATGGGATCTACGGCTTCTCGGGGTACGGGCGTGAGAACGTGGAATTCTACGTGATCAAGGAATTGGGAGAGGCATTCTCCGAGCGGGTCAAGAACCGGATTGACAAGATCAGCCCGCTGCATGCTACCCGTATGGGCCCTGCGATCCGGCACTGCATTTCCAAGCTGGAAGTACAGGAGGCCAGGACAAAGGTACTGTTCCTAATCAGCGACGGCCGGCCCCAGGACCGAGGCTACAGTCGGGAGGGAGTGGAGAAGGAGTACGCCGTTCATGACACCAAGAAGGCGCTCCAGGAGGCCCGGGCCAAACAGATCGTGCCGTTCTGCCTTACCGTTGATAGGGGTGGGCACGATTACCTGAAGACAATGTGCCAGGACATGGGCTACGAGGTTGTGCCGGAGATCGAGTCGTTGCCCAGGCGGCTTCCCTACCTGTACCGGCGTCTCACCGTATAACCCGGCTTTACACTGAAAAGTCATGGGGCCCCGCAAAATTGCGGGGCCCCATTTTATTTTGTCCTGTGCGGCAGGGACGGAGTCGGTGGGCTAGGGCAGAGACCCTTCACCTTCAAACATTGTCTGGATTCCGCAGGCTTCCTGAGCGGCCATTATCTCTCCGGTTGCCATCATGAGCTCGGGGTCAGGTGTGGGGATCTCGGTGGCCGTCTCCAACATAGCTAACGCTTCGTATACCTTGAAAAGGTTTTCCAGGTCGGTCTGTTCTGCTACACAACGGAGTTGGGAGGGGAGGGGGACCTCCGCAGGCTCGGGCTCAAACAGCGCTTGCGCTTCTTCGTCGGTGAGGCATAGCTGGGAGTAAAAGAAGGAGCGCATTGAGTCGCCTTCACTCATGCCCTGGCCTGGAATTCCGTGCTCACCAAAGACGTCCGCTATGCAGGCTATGCTGTCATCGGAGAAGCCGCCAGCCTGGAGAGACATAAGGGCAATGGTTGCGCTAACGGCGTTTTCTTGAGTCAGGCAGTCCAGCGGGAATGCACCGAACCCCGCGGCGACGGCATCCAGTGGTTGGTCTTTCACAGCCTCAAGCATTGCTTCCCCAAACACTCCTTGAAAACAAGCGACTTCATCATCGGAGAGCGCGCCAATCAGGTCGCCCACCGTGGTGGTCTCGTCGATGTCTGCAAGGGATGTCATGCCAGCTTCAGATCCCGGTTTGTGTGTAGGGACGGGGGTGGCGGTAGGCTCCGGAGTGGCAGTGGGTTCCGGGGTGGCAGTCGGGGCGGGAGTGGCGGTCGGGGCGGGGGTGGATGTCGGGTCTTCACCGCCGCAGGCGGCGAAGGCCAGGGCCCCGGCCACGAGGGCCACGAAGAGCACGGGCCAACCCCACGCGGCCCGCTTAGTTATTCTGTTCCTACTAAACATACTATTGATCCTCCGTCGTTAACTAATAAAGAGACTATTGCTTCGGGACACTACGTATAAATTCTAGTCCTTCGGTTGTTTCCACGTCAAAGGATTTCGAGACTTGCTTTTAAACTCGTTCAAAATTTGTCGTTGCTAAACCTGCATTGATCCAAAGGCTTGTATCCGCACCCAAATTTAATTTGGCATCTCAATATGGTTAACGTTTGAGGCTGGCAGAGGATAGGAAGGCGTGGACGAGGGCAAGTGGGGCTCGATGGAGGGTTGCGGAACTCGGCATCAGGTGAATATGAGAGCCGACCCGGCTGTCAGACAGACCATTATGAACAGAACCCACTTGACGACCTTTGGGCTCACGGTCAGTGCGAACTTGACGCTTAAGATGGCGCCCACCGTCATACCGGCGGCAATAAGGATGGCCGGGACCCAATCCACGTGACCCGCGGGTATGAAAACAGCCAATGCCGCAATGCTGAAGAAGCCGGTGCACACGACTTTCAGGGCGTTGGTGCGGGTCAGATCGTAGCGGAGGCCGGCGGCCAAAGCCAACATCAGAATGAATCCTACGCCCGCCTGAACCATTCCTGCATATACGCCGGCCACGAACAATACCAATATTCCTAGAGGTCGTTCCCTAAGGCTATATGTCCGGGCCCCTTCCGGCGGGATTATGACTTCGGGCAGCACAAGGGTTACGAGGGCGAAGCCAATCATCACGGTCAAGATGAGGGGTTTGAAGGTCTCCACCGGGACCCAGGTTGCGGTGAACGCGCCCAAAGCGCCCCCCGACATAGTCGGGACTAGCATGGGCAGGGCCGCTCTTTTCTCCAACTTGCCCGCTCTCTCAAAGCCTACGGCGCTGGTGATTGACTGCTGGAACGTTCCAACCCTGTTGGTGGCATTGGCAATGTTGGCGGGCATGCCCATGAGTATCAGCGCGGGTACAGTGATCATCGCACCGCCGCCACTAAAGGTGTTGATAAATCCTGCCACGGCCCCGGTTGCCAGGAGGATAATCACCTTCCACCAGTTCAGGTCTATCGGTGTAGGGGCCAGGAATTCAGGCACGGCTATGTTCACCCATATGTCGGGAACCATAGCACGCGGCGCTGTGGACCTGCTTGGCGGTAGATAGCGGATCGACGCGTGTCGGTAATCACCCTCAACCACGCCCATTCCATATACGATGCGCTAGATACAAGAGGGGCGGCCCCGGTCAGACCGGAGCCGCCCCTCTTGTAATTCAAATTTGGCGGAAGCCTAGAACTGGGTGATCACGCCTCGGCCGATCTCCCCACGGTCGAGGTCATCGTAGGCTTCATTAATCTGGTCCAGAGAGTAGCGCCGGGTGACTAGTTCATCCAGAGGCAGTTTGCCCGCCTGGTACATGTCTATGAGCTTGGGCATATCGGCGCTCATGCGGGCGGAGCCGTAGTAGCAGCCCTTGAGCACCTTCTCGTCCCGCACTAGGGCCACGGGATCTATAGGGGCTTTCGATCCCCACGGGGAGATGCCGACCACGACGGCTGTACCGCCCTTCTTCGCCATTTCGTAGGTCATTTCAACGGTGTCAGGGGAACCGAAGACCTCGAATGCGTAGTCGACGCCCTGGCCGCCAGTTAACTCCTTGACCCGGGCCACGGCGTCCTGCTGGCTGGGGTTAACGGAGTGAGTCGCCCCGAACTTCATGGCGAACTCGAGCTTGCCTTCGTTAATGTCCACGGCGATGATCTGCCGGGCATTGGCCAGGCCTGAGCCCATGATCACGTTGAGGCCCACGCCGCCGCAGCCAACCACGGCGACCGTGCTGTTAGCCTCGACTTTGGCGTTGTAGAGAACTGCCCCGACACCAGTGGTGGTGCAGCAGCCGATGAAGGCGGCAATCTCCATGGGCAAGCTGTCGGGGGCGGGGATGCAGGCAGACTCGGGGACCACGGTGTGGGAAGCGAAGCAAGACATCTGGTCGAACTGGGCTATCTTCATGTCGCCCTTGTGCAGTCTGCTAGTGCCGTCAAACTGGGACATGACAAACTTCCCGCGAGTCAGGCAGAGGTTGGGCCTGCCAATCACACAGTTCTCGCACCTTCCGCACGTGGACACGAAGGCGATCACCACCCGGTCTCCCGGAGCCACCGACGTCACACCCTCACCGACCTCCTCCACGGTGCCGGCAGCCTCGTGGCCGAGGACCACGGGGAGCGGGCACTTGGCGTCTCCATGCATGAAGTGGAGGTCACTTCGGCAGACGCCCGCCGCCCCGACCTTTATCTTCACCTCTCCCGCCTTAGGCGGGTCCAAGTCCACTTCCTCAATTACCAGGGGCGTGTTGGCTTCGTATAGTACCGCCGCTTTCACTTTCATTGGGGCTCCTCTCGGGTTGAACCGGGACTTTGTTACAGGGCCTGAAGTTCTTTTTGAAGCTCTGATAGGGCGGCGATGGCCGCTCTCTGCTTGATGAGGGGCCGAATTCCGGGAAGGTTCAAATCCACGGACCGGGTCCCGTTCCTGGTCGATATCCCCAAGAACACGGTGCCGGGATCCTTGCCTTCGCTCGCGTCTGGGCCAGCGACTCCGGTTATGCCAACACCCATGTCTGCATTGTTTCTCTCGCGGCAGGCCCGTGCCATCGCCTGTGCGGTTTCTCGGCTGATGGCGCCATGACGCTCGAGGATGCCGCCGTCCACACCGTTGGCCATCTTCACCTCGTTGGTATAGGAGACCACGCCACCTTTGAAATATTGGGAGCTGCCCGGCACGTTGGTGATCATGTGAGCAAGGAGACCTCCGCTGCAGGACTCCATAGCAGACAGGCTCAAGCCCTTGGACAGCAACAGCTTACCTACGTTTCCTTCCAGCGTGTCCTCGTCCTTACCCCAGATGTAGGCTCCCAGGATGTCATCGACTCGGGCCTCCATCTCTTTCAGCAGCGCCGAGGCCGTATCCTCGTCCTCACCCTTGGCCGTGATACGGAGATGGATACCATCATCCTTGGCATAGACCCCGATGGTCGGGTTGTTCGAAGAAAGGAGGGAAGCGACCATCTCGTCGAGGCCACCCTCGCTGAGGCCGAAGGTTTTGATAGTTCTCGACACCAGGACGCCGCCGCCGACTACGAGCTTCTTGAGCTCGGGAGCCACTTCCTTGTTCCACATCCTCTGCATCTCCCCCGGCGGGCCGGGCATGCAGATTATCCTTCGCTCCCCGCTTTCGACCCACCAGCCGGGGGCCGTGCCCCTTGGATTGTTGATGGCCCGCGCCGAGGGAATCAGCGTGGCCTGCTTCAGGTTTGAAAGGGGCATGGGGTAGTTGCGGTTACTGAAGAAAGAGCGAAGCTGCGCCTCCAGCTCGGGGTCCACCTTCATCTCCTCGCCCACGAGTTCCGACACAGCCTCCCGGGTGACGTCGTCCTGGGTCGGGCCTAGGCCGCCGGTGGTCATGATAAGGTCGGCCCGGGACCAGATGGCCCTGAAGGTCTCTACCAGCCGGTCCTTGTTGTCCCCAAGTTGGTGTATGCGATAGAGGTCGATGCCCAACAGGGGGAGTTGGGAGGCGAGGAAAGGGGCATTAAGGTCGGTGATTTCACCGAGGAGAATCTCGGTGCCTATGGATACAATTTCAGCCCGCATGGCGCATAGTCAAAGAGGTGGATTTTTGAGTCGAATGCCGGGCGCGAGTATAGCACAAGGCCCGAATCAGTCGGACCTAGGAGCAGAGCCTGAGATGATGTTGCATCGGGTATAATGCGGGTATAGATTCCCGAATGAGGATTGGCCTAGAGCCGCCGACAGCTTGCCAAAAGTAGCGGAAGCGATCCGACCAGTTGAAGACGACGGTTGGCGGCAGGTTCGGCACAAGGGAAGCCATCGCCATTAGAAGCATCCCAGCAAGCCAGGTCTCGTAACCATAGCCGGGAAGCCGAGCAAGGACCTGTCTCCAAAGACCTATAGAAGTATCTTGAAACAAGCTGGCCTATCGCCTTAGATACAAGATGACGACAACCCTTAAAGTCTACGCCGTGGTTTTCGAAGAGACAGGTAACGGATATTCTGCCTATCTTCCTGATTTGCCCGGTTGTGTGGCGGCGGGCGATACAAAAGAAAAAACAGAGAGACTCATTTCAAAAGCCGTGGCAGAACATCTGGATGTGCTGGCGAGTGAGGGCATACCCATCCCTCAACCTATTGATGCCGTTTCGGTTTCCTCTGTCTGACCAGAACTACTGCAGCCAGATCTGCAGCCCCACTGGAAAGTGCCGCTAAGAAAAGCCGCGCTTTTCCGAAAGGTCAAGGCGGTTCCTCGGGCTGGGAAGAGATGTCCCCCCCGGTTGTATAATGGGTCTAGTAGCACACGGAACCCACTCTTCAAATGAACCGCTCAATCACAATTGCACGGGTATTCGGCATCCCGATCAGGATAGAGTTAACCTGGCTGATCATCTTCGCCGTTCTCCTCATCCCCGGTGGCCTCTATTACTTACCCAACCAATACCCGCACTGGTCCTCGGCCGAGGTATGGACCGTGGCGGGCCTTTACACGGTGCTGTTCTTCGCATCCATCCTGCTCCACGAACTTGCCCACAGCCTCGTAGCAAAGTTTCATGGAATACCGGTGCAGAGCATCACCCTGTGGCTCTTCGGTGGCGTGGCCCATCTGACCAAAGCGGCGGACCGGCCCCGAACCGAAGCACTGATATCGATAGTCGGGCCTGGCGTCAACCTCGTCATCGGAGCGGCCCTCTTCGTCTATCTCTACCTGGTCGGGCCCAGCAACGAATATGTGGAAGTGCTAGGCACCTATCTGCTTGGTGCGAATGCCATCCTGGCCATATTCAACCTGATGCCCGGTCTGCCATTGGACGGCGGCCAGCTGCTCAGGTCGGCTGTCTGGGCCATTAGCCATAACCGAGAAAAGGGCACGGTTTACGCGTCCCTGGGTGGCTGCGGTGTCGCCATTGTGGTCTGCGCCGGGGGGATAAGCATGGTCTACTTCCTGGGCCAGTGGCTGAGCGGCCTGTGGCTCGGATTCATCGGTTTTTGGATGCTTCAGACCGCCATCGCCGGTTACAGGGCGGCCAAGACGCGAGAGGCCATGAGCCGCTTCTCTGCGTATCACCTGATGTCTCCCTACACCGGCCTACCCTCCCCGCCCGACGCCCCGCAAATTCCGGCCCAGGTCAATGCCCTGGTCTTGTTCGACTTCATGCGCCAAAATAGCCTTCACCGCGCTTTCGTCACAGACGGATCTCAGATAGTCGGAGTTATCGAGGTCCCATTGTCCCGGCCGTAGCAGCGAAATGAAACGTCAGATATATCTGGACCACGCCGCCACCACCCCGGTCGATCCTCGCGTCCTGGAGGCAATGCTCCCTTATTTCTCCGAACATTTCGGCAATGCCTCGGGGGTGTATTCCATCTCACAGAACAGCCAGGCGGCACTGGAAGAGGCGCGGGAGACCGTAGCCGCAATTCTCGGGTGCTCTCCCTCGGAGGTTATCTTCACTGGAGGCGCGACTGAGGCAGACAACGCGGCGGTGTCGGGGGCGGCTTTTGCGCAGCGGGATGCAGGGGACCATATCGTCACCTCGGCCATCGAACACCACGCCATTCTCCACGCCTGCCAGGCACTCGACGATTTCGGTTTCGAGACCACGTACCTGGGCGTTGACGAGTCGGGTATGGTAGACCCTGAACAGGTGGCCGAGGCCATCTCCGAGCGCACCAACGTAGTATCGATAATGCTGGCCAACAACGAGGTCGGGACCATCGAACCCGTTGCCGAGATCGGAGCCGCCATTAAGGAGCGGGCCCGACATCTGGGTCGTGAAATCGTCTTCCACACCGACGCGGCCCAGGCGGGGGGTGTCCTGGACTTAGACGTTAACCGGCTTGGCGTGGACATGCTGACTTTGGCCGCCCACAAGTTCTACGGGCCCAAGGGTATCGGGATCCTGTACGTCCGTACTGGAACACCCTTCCGGCCCTTCCAGTACGGGGGCAGCCAGGAAGGGAACCGGAGAGCCGGCACCGAAAACATTCCTTTAATAGTCGGGGCGGCGGCGGCCATACGTATCGCTGCCGAGGAGCAGGGTGTCAACAACGAGCACAGCAAAGCCCTCCGCGACCGCCTGATCGACGGCATCCTCTCACGTATCCCGAACTCCACCCTCAACGGCCACCCGACCGAGAGGCTCCCCAACAACGCCAACTTCTGCATCGACGGAGTGGCCGGAGAATCAGTATTAGTGGGGCTGGACATGGAGGGAATCTCCGCGTCAAGCGGCAGCGCCTGCACTTCCGGGTCTCTGGAGCCGTCCCACGTGCTCACGGCCATGGGCGTCCCCGCAGAGAGGGCTGTCGGCAGCCTGCGGCTCACCGTGGGAAAGAGGAACGAGGACGGTGATATCGACAGGGCGCTCGAAGTCCTGCCGGCCATAGTCGAGCGGCTCAGAAGGGTCTCGGGGGCCGAGTAGCGGCCCAAGCCACTACGGACTTACCGTGCCTCGGTACAGCAAGACATTCCTCGACCACTTCAACAACCCCCGCAACGTGGGGGTCATCGAGGCCGCGGAGGGTGTCGGGACGGAGAAGAATGCGGTCTGCGGGGACACCATGACTCTATATCTTCGAATGGAAGACAGAGTAATCGAGGAGGCCCGCTTTCAGACGCTCGGGTGCAGTGCCTCGATAGCCGCCAGCAGCGCCACCACCGAGCTTGTGACGGGGAAGACGGTCTCCCAGGCCCGTGCCTTGACCCGCCACAATATCGCCGAGGCCCTGGACGGCATCCCTCCCGGCAAGCTCCACTCCACCGTCCTGGCGATAGACACCCTGAACTCTGCGCTGGACTGTTCCGAACTCCGGGGAGAGGACGCCTGAGGTCATCCGACCTCCTCATCCATGTCCACACCAGATCCCAAGCCCGCCCCTCGACTGCACCGTCGCGTCTTCCACCTCCTGACAACTGTGGCCCTACCCTTTATGGCCCTGTTGCTCGAACGGGAAGTGATGATAGCCATTACCGCGGCAGCTACGGGCTTCACCGTAGCGTTGGAACTAGCCCGGCGTCGTTTTCCCAAGCTAAACGACTGGTTCCTCGCCCGATTCTCCGTCTTGCTCAAGCAATCGGAGTCGAGAAACGTGCTGGGCAGCACTTACATGATGGCGTCGAGCCTCATTGTTTTCCTCTTCTTCGAAAAGGAAGTGGCGATACTGGCGCTTCTTTACATCGCAGTCGGGGACCCGTTGGCCGGGACGCTAGGCAAGCGTTTCGGACGGATAAAGATAGGGAGCAAGTCCCTAGAGGGTACCTTTGCCTTCGCCGTGGGGGCGGGGGCGGTGGGATGTGGGATGATAGCAGGCGGGCTGGACGTACCGTACTGGGTGGCGCTGGGTGGGGCGGGACTCGGGGCCCTGGTGGAACTTTTCCCTTCACCTCTCGACGACAACCTGACCGTGCCTCCGGCCTCGGCTGTCTTTATGTGGGGGCTTTTATTACTCCCATACTAACTTCACCCCTGCCGTTTCGTTTAATCTATTGAAGCCCCCTACGATTCGACCGAGGCAATCACCCACGTGAACACCTACTCCGGCGCAACCGTTATCCTGTTTGCAATCATCGCCCTTTTCTCGCTGATTGTGGCGTGTACGCAGCACGTCCCCACCACACCCAGCCCCGAGCCAACTCAAATGCAAACCTCGACCCCGCGTCCCACCGCGACCTCCACGGCCACACCTTCCCCTACTCCTACTCCCGAACCCACCCATTCTCCGCCCCCCGAATCGATCCAAGAGGTGGTGGAACGGATTACCGGCCAGGTCTCGGGTTTGCGGGGACTTCCTATCATGCAAGATCCTCCTACGTTCTTTATCTCTGCCGATCAGATGGCCGAAAACGTAAGGGAGAGCATCGAGGAGGAGTATACGCAGGAGGAGGCCGACATTGAGGCCGAGGTTTTCATGCTCCTGGATTTCATAGAGCCCGGCACGGACCTCAAGGAGGTCTTTGCTGACCTTTACGCAGGGTCGGTAGTCGGGTACTACGACACGGACATCGGTGAGATGTTCGTGCTGAACGACGGTGAAGACCCAACGCCCGCTGCCAAATACACTTTGGCCCACGAGCTCATTCACGCTCTCCAGGACCAGACCTTCGACCTGGATGTTTTCTTCCCAGAGGATGAGGAAAATGACGACTTGGCCCGCGCCAAGACAGCCTTGGTGGAGGGTGATGCCGTTGTAGGTTCATCGGAATACGCCAGGTCTTTCCTGACCCGGTCGGAGACTCGGCAGATATATTACTCGGGCAACGATGGACCCGACCTTTCCCGCATTCCCCCCTTCCTTTTCAAACTTCTGGCCTTCCCCTACCAGGAGGGAGCGGTCTTCGTAACCGCCATCCATTCCGGCGCCGGTTGGGATTCCGTAAACAACGCTTATTCCTATCCTCCGCTATCCACCGAGCATATCCTGCACCCCGAAAAGTACCTTGCCGGTGAGCAACCGGTCACCGTTACCCTCCCCGACTTCACTGCTTCCCTTGCACCAGGCTGGGAGAACATTGACGAGGGTGTCCTTGGGGAATTCATCTTCGCCACGTACCTGGAGAACCGCCTCACCTACTCGAGGGCGGCTGACGCAGCGGAATTCTGGGGAGGCGACGCCTATGCCCTTTTACGCAACCCCGACCAAGACAAGTCTGCCCTGGTATCACTCTCCACATGGGACTCCGTAGAGGATGCCCGGGACTTTTTCGGCGCCTGTATTTCCTACGTCCAAGCCCCGGGGCAGGAGTCCTTGGGTCTAAGAACTTCCGCCGAGGGCGTCCGGCGCTGGGACTCCGAATCTCGAAGTGTCCTCGTGGCCCTGGACGACGACCGCGTGCTGTTAATAATCTCGGAATCCGGCTCCGCGGTGGAAGCCATCGCCGCCGAGTTTCCCGACTTTCCGTCCGGCCCCTAGCCCGGCCTGTGTTATAATTTTCCTTGACTGGCAAGAGTAGATACCGTGCCTAAAGTGGCCCGGAAACGCCGATTCACACCCCCGGAGGAACATAATGCCAAAGCCAATCGAAGTAAGAGACGAGAGCTGGCAGAAGGAAGTCCTGGACTCGGACGTGCCTGTCCTGGTCGACTTCTGGGCCCCCTGGTGCGGCCCGTGCCGTATGATCGCACCTATCGTGGAGGAGTTGGCCTCTGAGTACGAAGGAAAGATGACCTTCGCCAAGCTCAACGTGGACGAAGCCCCCGAAGTCACAACCGGGTATCGCATCCGCAGCATCCCCACCGTGATGTTCTTCAAGAACGGCGAGGTTGCCGAGACTGTGGTCGGGGCCGTGCCAAAGCGGGAACTGGTGAAGAAGGTGGAATCCGTCCTGGCCTAGATCCACTCGCCGGTTTCAAACAGGAAGACCTGAAGGCCGGGGTTCCCGCAGACGAGGCGGGCCCCGGCCTCCTTTTGACCTGTGTTAGAATCAACCGCCGGATGGGAGCGGATGGGTCCCGGTGGGCTCCGCGGACTTCAAATCCGTCCGGTGGGCGCCCTTCGGCGTCCACGGTGGGTTCGACTCCCTCCCGCTCCCGCCATTACCTATGTCCAGGAGGTTCACCCATGCACGCGAGAGTCGTCACCCTGAAGGTCACATCCGAAACCGCCGCCGAGGCGGTAAGACGCTACGACGAGTCGATTGAGAATTCCAAGAGGACGCCGGGCTACAAGATGGGGATCCTCCTCACCAACCCAGACACGGGCAAGGGCTTCTCAATCACCCTGTGGGAGACAAAAGAGCAGGTGCTGGAACGCAATACCGACGGCTACTACGCCCAGCAGATGAAGACCATGGGAGACGTTTGGGCCGAGCCTCCCATCCTGGAGGACTACGAGGTCAGTATCTTCTACAACCATGACACCTAGTCCCGGCCCCGCTCCTCCTCCAATATCCGCCTGACGCTCTCCACCGCCGCGTCCAGGTCGTTCTCCGGGTTGACCACAACGTGGTCGAAGGATTCGGCGGCTTGCATCTCTTCCCTTGCGGTCTTGAGCCTCAAGTCCCGGTCCTCAGAATCTACCGCTCCTCTCTTATCTATTCTCTTCTCAAGGTCCGACTCATCTCCCGGAGATATGAAGATGGTCAGCGCCTCCGGGGCAAGGGCCTTCACTGAGGCCGCACCCTGAATGTCGGTTCTCAACACCACATCCCAACCCTCCCGTATCGATTCGTCCACGTCCGCCTTGGGGACGCCGTACCAGTTGTCGTAAACCCTGGCGTGTTCCAGAAGCGCGCCTTCTTCTATCAGGTCGTGAAAACGGTCAAGGGAAACGAAATAGTGGTCTCGGCCATCTACTTCTCCTGGTCTCGGGGCACGGGTGGTGACGGTGGTTATCTTCCGCATTCTAGGCTCTGTCAGGAGCAGCTTGTGGATCAGCGTGTCCTTGCCGACGCCGCTCGGCCCGGACAGGACGATTAGCAGCGGCGCCACGTCAGCCGACCCTCAAGGATTCCAGGTCTTCCCAGAAGCCCGGGTAGGAGACTCCGACACACTCGTGGCCCGCCACCAATGTCTCGCCGATGGCCAGCAATCCGGCAACGCCCAAAGTCATTGCGAGCCGGTGGTCGCCGTGACTCTGGCAGAGCGCACCCTTGAGCGGGGTCGGGCCTCTGACGATCATACCGTCCGGCAGCTCTTCTATATTCGCCCCCAGCTTTCTAAGCTCTGCAACGGTCGTGCTAATCCTGTCGGACTCCTTGACCCGCAGCTCCGCGGCGTCTCTGATCTCCGTCTCTCCCTCTGCCTGCGTGGCTGCGAGGGCGATAAGCGGAATCTCGTCAATGACGTTCGGGATAGTCTCACCTCTGATAGAGACGCCGGTAAGACTGCTACTCTCGATGGAGATGTCGGCGACGGGCTCGGCCACGGCGGACGCCTGCTCCTCCATCGTGACCCTCGCACCCATGGACCTCAGCACATGGACTATGCCAATGCGTCCGGGGTTTACACCCACATTTCTCAGCCGGATGCGTGCATCGGGGTGGATGGCCCCGAGAACCAACCAGGCCGCTGCCGAACTCGCGTCCCCCGGCACATCGATCTCCAGGCTATTCAATGGCCCCGGTCCGATGCTTACGCTGTTTCCGTTCACCGAGATGTCGGCGCCCATGGCTCGGAGCATCAGCTCGGTGTGGTTTCGCGTAGCCGAGGGCTGGTGGACGACAGTGCGCCCCTCCGCCCCCAACCCCGCCAGCAGCACCGCCGATTTTACCTGAGCGCTAGCCACCGGCAGCGTGTACTCAATGCCCCGCAACCCACCACCACGAATCTCCAGGGGCGGGTATCGGTCACCGTCCCTGCCAAAGATTTCGGCGCCCATGAGCCGCAGGGGGTCTATCACCCGGCGCATGGGGCGTTGGACGAGGGAGCCGTCGCCGGTCAGCACGGAGAAAAAGGGGAGAGAGGCCAGCACTCCCGACATCATTCGCATGGTGGTACCGCTGTTTCTCACGTCCAGAACCTGCTCCGGCTCCCGGAATCCCTCGCGTCCCCGCCCTATGATGGTGAGTTTTAGGCCCTTTGAGCCGGGACTCGCTTCTCCCACGTGAATTTCGACGCCGAGGGAGCGAAGGCAGCTTATCGTTGCCTCGGTGTCTTCTCCGTGCAGGAAATTCTCGACGATTGTCGTGCCGTGGGCCAGTCCACCGAGCATCGCCGCCCGGTGGGAGATGCTCTTATCGCCAGGCGGCTCTATCTCTCCGGCGAGGGACTTGGCGGTCTGTACTCGGTAGACCACCGCTAGCGACTCCTCCGTTCCTCATCCCGGCCCTTCCCCGTGCCTCGCTCGTATAGGTCCATAAGCTTCCGTCCCCGTTTGGCCAGAGCCTCGCCGAGGAACATGCTTCTCATCTGCTGGCCTGCGCCCGGGATCCTGGGTCCATATTCCTCGGACGACGGCTCATCTCCGGCGAGCCACCTCTCCCGGGCGTCACGAGCCGTCTCGAGCCCCGACCGTATTTCCTCCTCGCCCGCCCCCAGCAACGCCTTATATCCCAGCAGCTCATCGATAAACCTGTCTATCCAGTGCTCGATGGCCTCCCGATTGGTGACGCATATCCCCGTGCTCATCGAAGGGACGGTCGAGGCAAGACGCGTGGCCCCGGCGAACCCGCTGGAGGCGACCCGGCGTACCTCCCTCCACGACTCTGAGGACGAGGCAAGGGTCATCAGGGCGGAAGAGAGTATCAGGGGCAGATGACTTGTACCAGCGACCATAGCGTCGTGCTCACGGGGCTCGGGAAAGTAGGCCACGGCACCCACCTTCTCCGCGATTTCTACCACTGCGTCGAAGGCCGAACGGGATGCGGTGGGAGGCGGACATATACAGTATGTCGCATTTTTGAAAAGGCCTGCCTCAGCGTGCTCGATTCCCGGCACTTCTTTGCCGGCCATCGGATGGCCCCCGATAAAGTCAACACCTGGGAGGTATGTCTCGGCCCACTCCATCACGGTTGCCTTGGTACTGCCGGTGTCCGTGACTACACACCCGGGACTGAGGCTCAGGGCGATCTCCTGCATGACGTCCGGCATAGCAAGGAGGGGAGTGGCAATGATAACCAACTCTGCTCTCTCCACCGAACCAGCCAGGCTCTTCCCGTCCTTGTCAATCACTCCCATCTTGAGGGCTCGGGTGACGGAGGCCCTAGCCAGGTCCCAGCCCACAATTTCCTCCACGCCCGACTCCTTCAGAGCCAGTCCGAGAGAGCCTCCTATTAGTCCGAGTCCTATGATGGTGATGCGTTTCATGTCCGATACTTACCTACAGCCCACATCTCCGACCCAAAGGCGGGCATTATAGCATTCACTCATCCTTTACCTTCGATGGATAAGGCATGAAGTAGATTGTTCCCAGTCACACCAGCAAAAGCCCGCCCTTGCCGATTCTAGGTGCCTGACATATCATCATTACCTAACAGGTAACTATTAGGAGGTGCCCTATGCGAGTTTTATATTCATCGTCGAGGTACTCTTGTGGAGATCGCCTTTAGAACCAGGAAGCTTCAGAAAGTTTTCAACACTTGCAAGAACATCAAGAGAACCTACGGAGATCGCATGGCGCGTGCAATCCAGAACCGCCTTGCTGTTCTGAGGAACGCTAGTAACTTGTCTCTTGTACCAACGAGTCGTCCTGAGCGACTCCATCAACTCTCCGGTAATCGAAAACAGCAATTTGCAGTGGACTTAGTCAACCCGCAACGGCTTGTCTTCGAACCAAACCACGACCCGGTCCCAGAGAATAAAGAGGGAGGAATAGATAAGGACCAAGTGACTGCGATCACCATAATCGAAGTCACGGACTATCATTAACGAAGGGGAAATCATGGCGACTGTTAAATATTCGTACGAACCGGATTACGCGGTTTCGCCCGGTCAGGTACTGGAGGAACACCTTGACGCACGGGAAATGTCTCATGCCGAGTTTGCCAGGCGATGCGACAGATCCGCCAAATTGATCAGTGACATTATCTCGGGCAAGGCCCCCGTCGAGCCAAGGACCGCTCTCCAGTTCGAGAAAGTGCTGGGCATGGACGCGAGAGTCTGGCTCGGCATCGAATCAGACTACCGGCTTCACCGGGCACGCGAAGCTGAGAAGCAGAAGGCCTTAGAGGCATTGGAATGGGCAGACGAGTTCCCCATCAATGAACTCGTCAAAAGAAAAGTAATAGACAAACCCCCTTCTACAGCCGAAAAGGTCTCGGCATTGCTAACTTTTTTCGGCGTAGCGTCCGTAGATGCCTGGGAACAAAAGCATGCAAGCGCCCAGGTCGCCTATCGCCACTCGCCTAGCTTTAAGAGCAATCAGTACGCCCTCGCAACATGGCTCCGACTCGGGGAGTTGAAGGCCGAACGGATCGAGTGTGCTAGTTACAAAGAGCAAGCTTTCAAGCGTGCTCTAAGTAGCATACGTGAGCTGACTGCCGCTCAATCCATTGAAGTCTTATCAGACGCTGAAAAACTCTGCGCAGAATCGGGAGTGGCTCTGACAATCGTAAAAGCTCTTACCAAAACATCTCTCAGTGGAGCGGCTCGCTGGTTAACACCGCAAAAGGCGCTAATCCAGCTAAGTGCCTGGCATTTGAGAGATGATCAGCTGTGGTTCAGCTTCTTCCACGAGGCCGCTCATATCATCTTGCATGGCAAAAGGGACGTCTTTGTTCACGAAGGTAATGGGAACAAAACGGACGAGGATGCGGAAGCTGACGAGTGGGCAGCCAATTTCCTCATCCCTCACCCGGTCTGGTGCGCATTTGTTGCTTCCTCCACATTCTCTGCGAGTTCCGTCCGCCGGTTTGCTAAGGAGCAAGGGCTAGCACCCGGTATCGTGGTTGGGAGGCTTCAACATGAAAAGAAAATACCTTGGCGCTCTCTCAATGGACTGAAGGTGGGCCTCAAATGGAGCGAAGATGCAACAGACTAACCGACATCGCTCCAATTGTGTCTGCAACTAGCCACCTGCGTCAGTTCCAGCGCTCGCTGGGGTCACTACTCCTTCCTTCGCTTCACGATTGACACCCCATCGCCCGCGCTTATACCATACTCACCCGTTCCACCTACCCAAACTCTGATCGGAAGGCCACCCTAAATGAGCAAACTACTGGACAAGCTTGAAAAAGCGGGCCAGCCCGCGCCGAGGCGCATGGGCTTCGTCGCCGCTGACACCTCGGCCCCCGTGCCGCCCCTGGTGCTGATAGTCCGCCTGGATTCCTCTGCGGCACTCTCCATACCCGATGCGGCCGAACACGCCGACTCAGTCATCCTGACGGTGCCCCAGGCCAACCAGGCCCCTCTCCCAGCCAACCTACCTGAGTCGGCACCGTGGGGCATCCAGGCCTCTTCTATCAAGACTGAGGATATTGCGCCCCTCACCGAGCAGGGCTGCGACTTCTTAGTCCTGAGCCCCGACAGCTCGCCCGCATCCATTCTAAACGAAGAAAACGCCGCCAAGGTCCTCCGCGTCTCCCCGTCCATTGAGGAGGCACACCTTCGCGTCCTTGAAGACGTCCCAATCGATTGCCTGCTCATCGAGCACGGGGCCCAGGACGTCCTTAAAATCACCGACCTATTGACCATCAGATCCGTCCTCACTGCCGTTAGCAAACCGAGTTTAGTGTCCGTCAGGACAGGGCTGTCCGAAGGCGAACTCTCGGCCCTCCAGCACGTGGGAGTAATCGGAATCGTAGTCGACGTGGCTTCGGAAGAAGACGCCGCTGAACTGCCCCGGCTACGTAAAGAGATCGACGCTCTGCCACCGAGGGAAGAGGACGAACGGCGTCACGTGGAGAGTATAGGGTCTCATCTCAGCCATTCCCCGGCCCATTCCGCCCATGACGACGACGACGATATGGACGACTGACCCGTCACTTAAGTGCCCGGATCTGAGGCCTCCACAACACCAGCAGCAGGGTAATCACTATGAGCCCTGCTCCGCCAATGGTCAGGGCATTCGGCGGTCCAATGACGTCGGCAGCGGCCGTCATCGGGAACACCCCCAGTGGGATAATGCCGAAGCTCGTCATGTAGATGCTCGTGACCCGGCCCCGCATCTCGGGTGTCGATGTCGTCAGCAGAAGCGTGTGGTTCAAGGCGTTGTATCCCATGCTGCCTATACCCACCAGGAAGAGCGCCCCCATGGACAGGTACAGGTTCCCAGATTGGGAGAACAGAACTAACGCCAGCCCAAATAGCACCAGCAACAAGACCATCAGCACGCCCCGGCTCCTGAAGTTCGACAGGGATGCCAAGACCAGCGTACCGGTTACCGCTCCTACACCGACCGCACCCATCAGGAATCCCAGCCCATCCGAGCCCACTCCCAGGATGTCCTTGGCAAAGATGGGGAGAAGGGCCTGATACGGGTGGGCGAAGATCAGGGGTACCAAGGCTAAGAGCAGCAGGCTCATTATCTTGGAGTCGCTCTTGGCGTACTTGAGTCCGGCTTTCAGGTCCTGGATGATCGACGTGGTGCGCGTTGGCGTGGAGCGTCTTACGGGATGAACCATCAGCATGGTGAACGCGGCGAAGGCGTAACAGCCAACGACGATGAAGTAGACGCCGCTCGACCCGATAAAGGCCACCAGCACTCCCGCCACCCCCGGTGCGATAATCCTGTTCAGATTCATCCCCGCAGCGTTCAGCGCAATGGCATTCGACAGCTTGTCCTTGCTCACCAGCTCGGGGATCAGGCTCTGCCGACCGGGCATGTTGAATGCGAAGACTGTCCCAGTCAGCACCGCCGCCACTATCATGTGCCAGATCTGCACGAGGTCGGTGACGATAAGCACCGCGACCAGAAGGGCGATTATGGCGTTGCAAGTCTGAGTGATTATCAGAAGGTTCCGCTTAGGGAACCTGTCGCTGATGACTCCACCGAACAGGGAAAGGAGCAGAAGGGGCGCCCCGCTGCTGGAAGTCACGATGCCGAGGTCCAGCGCCGAGCCATCCAACTTGTCCACCACCAGCCAGCCCCGCGCCAGCATCTGCATTTGCATCCCGGCGAAGGCCCCCAACATCCCCAGCCACAGCCATCGGTAGCTGCGCTCCTTCAGGGAGTCGAAGGTGTGGACCCGGGCCAGCAGGCCTCGTCTATCTCCGCTGCCGATGCCCTTGTCCGCCTGCTCGGCCAAGGTCTGCGGGGCAGATAGTCCGGTCTCCTTGCTCAAATAGTGTCGTCTTCTCGGGTGCGTGCGGAGAGGGTAGCTCCCTACTCCATACGAGACCCACCCCAGTTAGAAATTGCCCGGGCCAACGGATCGGCTATGACGTTAATTACGGCCGCTTTGCCGCTGGCGTAGGCCCTTTCCAGCGCGGGCCGGATCTCGTTGGGGTCTTCCACCTGCTCGCCGTACCCGCCCAGGGACTGAGCCATCTCGTGGAAGGCGGTGAAGCCCAGCTCGCGGCCCGGCTTGCGGGTGTCGAGAGAGCGGGCAGTCCAGCCGGCGTTGTTGCTGACCACGGTGACCACTGGGAGGTTGTGTCGAACCGCCGTGTCCACTTCCATGGCGTTCATGCCCATAGAGCCGTCCCCGTGCAGGACCAGCACCTGTTTGTCGGGCTTGGCCAGCTGTGCCCCTATTCCGTAGGGCAGTCCCACACCCATGGTACCCGTCACGCCTGCATTGAGCCTGTGGCCAGGTTCGAATGTCGGGATGGATTGGCGGGCATAGTGGAGTATCTCGTTCCCGTCGACACAGAGGATGGCGTCCCTGTCCAGGAAGTCCCTGATCTCCTTGCATATCCTGAGGGGGTGGATGGGCCTACTATCGGAGTTTAGGAGGTCCGCGATCTTTGCTGCCCGCTGGTCGTTCGCCTCACTGAGACGGAGCACCCAAGGCGACTCCAGGGCCCCAGCGAAATTGGCTTCCTGCGCCTCGGCCTCAGCTACCATCTGCGCCATAGCCACCTTTGCGTCGGCCACGATCCCGAGGTCGACACTCCTGTTGTGGCCTATCTCGCTCGCCTCGATGTCTATCTGGATAATCTTGGCGTTGGGGGAGATACGCTGGCCGTAGTTCATCATCCAGTTCATCCTGGTACCGACCACCAACACCACGTCGGCCTCTCTCATCGCCGTGCTGCGTGCGCCGGGGAACGAGACCACGTGGTCCTCAGGCACAACGCCCCGGGACATGGGGGCCGTGTAGAAGGGGATGTTGGTAATGTCAACGAACCGTTCCAGCTCCGGGCTACCGCCGGAGAAGAAGACGCCTCCGCCCGCCATTATCATGGGGCGTTCCGCCTTGGCCAGCAGGTCCACGGCTTCGGCGACGGCGTTCGGGTCGGCGGCAGGCTTGCTCCTCTTCTGGTACCGGCTGGGGACGACGGCGTCCGACTCCTCTATCTCTTCGTAGAGAACGTCTGCACCGCAGTCGATGTACACGGGGCCCGGCCTGCCGGATGTCGCCTGCCGGAAGGCCATGCTCACGACCTCCGGGTATCGGGCGGCCATGGTGGGCCGGTGCAGGAACTTACACAGGGGCTGCATTATGCCGACCTGGTCGACTTCCTGGAAGGCCTCCCGGCCTATATCGTGCACGGGGCCCGCGCCACCCAGTACCACCATCGGTGAGTTGTCAATTGAAGCGGTATATACCCCGGTCAGAAGGTTCAGAGTACCGGGCCCCGACGCCGCTGTGCAGACCCCCGGCTTCCCGGAGACCCGCGCGTAAGCGTGCGCAGCGTAGGCCGCTCCCTGCTCGTGCCTGAAGTCTACGCTCTTTATCCCAAAATCCTCTGAGGACATGACGATATCGAAGTTCGGGCCTCCCATGAGGTAAAAGAGGGTGTCGACGCCCTCCTCTTTGAGCGTCCTTGCGATCAGGTAGCTTCCATTGACAGTAGCCATGTTTATCCCCCGTGGATTGTCGATTTAGTAGTCCTCACCCTATACCCCACGCGGTTCCGTAGTCAAGGTTGAGCGCTATTTCAGTACATATTGAACAGTTTACATATAACAATCAAAGGTGGAACGGACAATCAAAGAAACCGGCTTTGTGTTTGATTATTAGCGGGTAACAGGCACGAGTTCTGATTGTTCGATATCTCGGCGAGTTTGGATCGATGGAGAGGGCGGACTCCTGAAGGCAAGGGGCCGGAACAACGTGCGATGTTTCAATTGGTTTTGCACACGGGAATAGTAAGTTATGACGCTGCTGACCATAGAGAGACCATACAAGGAGGATGGGAAGCAGGGCAAGGGGCTCGTGTCACACGGAGATCTGGTGGACTCCAGGATTGGGAGACGGGGGAGTGAAAGAAAGGCGGGGGTGGGGCGATCGACAGGAGGTCAGGGGTGTTGCGTTTCTACGGAGGGGAGTGTGTGGGGAACTTGCCTAAGGCCAATGCCGGCAATTACATGTTTTGCCGGACGAGCCCTAAAAATTACGTCGCCATTGTTTAGCAGGCCGCAATTCTTGCGTAGTTGGGTCTACCATCAACCTGAAGACTTCTAAAGCTAATGATCCTAATAACGCGTCCGACCCATCCCCGAACACCACATGACACGGCGCCTCTTTATCGCCAATGCGGAGACGAGCTATCCCAACCGGATACGTCTTACTACTACCATCAGCAAGTTCGAAAGGTTCTTGAGCATACGGTTGTACTTTTAACTCATTTAAGAGAGGCGCCGGGAACTGGGAATAATTCGCCCCGGTATCAACCACAGCATCAACTCTTCTAAAGTCCTCTCCCTCCATGCTCCCAACGGAAATTGTCACGGAA
Organism: Dehalococcoidia bacterium; assembly: GCA_965222055.1. Taxonomy (GTDB): domain Bacteria; phylum Chloroflexota; class Dehalococcoidia; order Plut-88900; family Plut-88900; genus Plut-88900. The sequence continues at coordinate 118,940 of CBDCTF010000007.1, read as the reverse complement.
AACATACCCATTATTTATGTATCCTCTTGAGAGTAGTCCTCTTCAATGTCCTGTGCCTCCCAGCGTGCATTTTGGCAATGAGTTCATGCTCATTTTCTATGCCTCATATCAAATCCATGCCTCTAGAATGAGATGTGATTCTCACTTTTTTCGTTGCCGAATAGCACAGAACCATATGCAACAATTTGTTAGCGGGGAGGCATAACAGGGCGGGGCTAGCCGACCTTGAGGTTGGTGAGGAATTCGGCGTTGGTGGCAGTCTTAGCCATGCGCTGGAGGACTTTTTCAGTGGCCTCGGCGGAAGAGTTGGGGTCGTTGGAGACCATAGAGACCATACGGCGGAGGAGCCAGACCTGCTTGAGAGTATGCGCGTCGAGGAGTATCTCTTCACGCCTGGTGCCGGACTTCTGGATGTCGATAGCGGGGAAGACCCGGCGCTCGGAGAGCTTGCGGTCGAGGTGGACCTCCATGTTGCCGGTGCCCTTGAACTCTTCGTAGATGACCTCGTCCATACGGGAGCCCGTGTCAACGAGGCAGGTGCCGATGATGGTGAGGGAGCCGCCTTCTTCGCAGTTACGAGCTGCGCCGAAGAACTGCTTGGGAGGATACAAGGCTACAGGGTCGATACCGCCGGAGAGCGTGCGCCCGCTGGTGGGGATAGCGAGATTGTAGGCACGGGTGAGCCGGGTGATGGAGTCGAGGAGGATGACCACGTCCTCTCCAACCTCGACAAGGCGCTTGGCTCGGGCGAGGGCCACTTCGGCGACCTTGGTGTGGTCCTCGACGGGCTCATCAAAGGTGGATGAGATGACCTCGCCGGAGACGGACCGCTTCATGTCGGTGACCTCTTCGGGGCGCTCGCCGATGAGAACTACCATTAGGCGGATATCCGTGTAGTTGGTGGTGATGCCGTTGGCGATGTGCTTGAGGAGGAGGGTCTTGCCGGCCTTGGGGGGCGACACGATGAGGCCGCGCTGACCGCGGCCGATGGGCGCCATAAGAGTGAGGAGTCTGCCGGAAAGGCCGGTGATGGGGGCCTCCAGGTTGATGAGCTCCTGGGGGAAGATGGGGGTCAGGTCGTCAAAGGAAGGGCGGTTCTTTGCGACGTTGGGGTCGACTTCATTGATGGTCTCCACGCGAAGGAGGCCGTAGAACTTCTCGCTGTCCTTGGGCGGTCTGATCTGTCCGGTGACATAGTCCCCGGTGCGAAGTCCAAAGCGACGGATCTGGGACTGGGAGACGTAAACGTCGTTTACGCCGGCCTTCAGGCCATCATGCCGTAGGAATCCGTATCCTTCGTCGGCGAGGGCAAGGGTCCCACCCGAGACGATAGTGTAGTGGTCATCAAGGCGTGAGGGCAGGAGCCGGAAGATGAGCTCGCTCTTCTTGAGAGAGGGGAAGTTATTTATGTTGGCTTCTTTTGCAAGCTCCAGGAGGCGTTCACGGGAAAGAGCCTCCAGGTCTGCGATATCAATGCGCGTGGGTTCGCCGAGTATGGTAGGGCTCACTGCGGGGGGTGGTCTCCTTTTCATGAGGCTCTCGTGTGGAAGGGAGTGAAGGTTGGGGGTATCAGGGACTTAGACTCGGACAAGGCCACGCCAGTCGTCTATAAAACGTTTCAGACCGACATCGGTTAAGGGATGTTGGAACATCTGCTTGAAGACTTTGTATGGAAGGGTCGAGACATGGGCGCCGGCAAGAGCGGCCTGGACTACGTGCTGAGGATGTCGGAGGCTGGCGGCCAGGACTTTGGCTTTGAGGTCGTGCTTTTTGAAGACCTTTACCATTTCGGAGACTACGGTCATGCCGTCGTTCCCCGCATCGTCGAGCCTGCCTACGAAGGGGCTTATATAGGTAGCGCCGGCCAGGGCCCCGAGGAGGGCCTGGTTGACGGAGAAGGTGAGGGTCTGGTTCACGGCTATACCCTCGCCGGAGAGTACGGAGATGGCCTGCAGGCCATCCTCCCCGATGGGGACCTTCACCACGACGTTGGGAGCCCAGGTGGCAATCTCCCGTCCCTCTTCAATCATGTCCTGGGCGTTGAGGCTGAGCACCTCGGCGTTGACGGGACCGTCGACCAAGGAACATATTTCGATAACGGCGGCACGCAAGTCCAGGTGACCAGCCTTCGCGGCGAGGGAGGGGTTAGTGGTCACGCCGGAGATGACGCCGAACTTGGAGGCTTCCCGAATCTCTTCTATGTCTGCGGTGTCAAGCCAAATCTGCATAGCTGCATCACCATATATTGTAAACCAACTGTAAAGCCGCCGTATTAGCGCAAGGCTGCCAGGGGCCTTTGCTCCCCTTCTCTAACTACTTTCTTGGCAACAGATACGAACTCCCGGAAGAGGGGATGGGGACGTTCAGGGCGGGAGCGGAACTCTGGGTGGAACTGGCTCCCGACCATGAAGGGATGGCCATCCAGCTCAGCTATTTCGATCAGTTCGCCGTCGGGGGAGAGGCCGCTGAAGACCATCCCGTTACTCTCCAGCAACTCCCTATAGTCGTTGTTGATCTCGAACCGGTGGCGGTGTCGTTCCTGCACGACGTTGCCGTCGTAGGCCCGCTCGGCCCAGGTGCCGGGGACGGCCTTGCAGGGGTAAGCGCCCAAGCGCATGGTGCCACCCATGTTGGTCACGTTCTTCTGACCGGGCATTAGGTATACGACGGGCTCTCCCGTCTCGACGTCGAACTCGGTGGAGTTGGGCTCGGAAGACTTGAGGACGTGGCGGGCGTACTCGATGACCATGACCTGCATCCCGAGACAGAGGCCCAGGTAGGGTATCTCCCGCTCCCGGGCGTAGCGGGCGGTCTTGATCATGCCTTCAACGCCTCGGGGGCCGAAGCCTCCCGGCACGATAATGCCTCTCACCGACTGCAGGTGCTCATGGACACCATCCGACTCCAGGTCTTCCGACCGTATCCAGGACACGTCCACGTCGCAGCCGTGGTAGAGAGCCGCATGGTGGAGAGCCTCTCGAACGGAGCAGTAGGAGTCGGCGAGCTCAACGTACTTACCTACAATGGCAATGGGGACCGATTCCTTGGGCCGCTTGATGCGGTCCACCATGTCAATCCAGCCGTCCATGTCCGGGGACCCGGAGGCGTCAAGGTCCAGCTTGTCGATGATGAGCTGGCCGATGCCCTGCTTCTGGAGCATCAGGGGCACCTCGTATATGGTGTCGACGGTAGGTGCGGCTATCACGGCGCGAGGTTCGACGTCGCAGAAGAGGGTGATCTTGTCCTTGATCTCCTGGGTCACGGGATGGTCACTGCGGCAAAGGATAACGTCCGGCTGGAGGCCGATGCTGCGCAGCTCTTTGACGCTGTGCTGGGTCGGCTTGGTTTTCAGTTCGGCAGTAGCCGAGATATAGGGGAGAAGAGTCACGTGAATGTTCAGCACGTTTTCGCGGCCCACGTCATTCCTCATCTGCCTTATGGACTCGAGGAAGGGGAGGCTCTCGATGTCGCCGACGGTGCCACCTACCTCAACAATCACCACGTCGGCACCGCTCTCCTTGGCCAGGGCCTTCATTCGGGCCTTGATCTCATTGGTGACATGGGGGACGGTCTGAATGGTGCCGCCGAGGTAGTCTCCCCTGCGCTCCTTGGAAATAACGGAACTGTAAATGGAGCCGGCGGTTACGTTGGAAGAGCGGGTAAGGTCGATATCGATGAAGCGTTCGTAGTGGCCGAGGTCCAAGTCAGTCTCGCCGCCGTCCTTGGTGACGAAGACCTCGCCGTGTTGGTAGGGGGACATGGTGCCGGGGTCGACGTTGAGGTAGGGGTCGAGCTTCTGGACGGAGACGTTGATGTTGTAGCTTTTGAGGATTCGGCCGATGGAGGCGACTGCGATGCCCTTCCCAACAGAGCTAACGACGCCGCCGGTGACGAATATGAATTTAGTGGTCAATACAGATCCTCTGGGGACGCGGGGGCCGGAGGCCGGAGAATGCGGAACGTCGGTGAAGGGGGTAGGAAGCCCGACTCGGCTGAGGATGGGCGCCGAGGGTGTAGACCAGCCTTACAAATCTGCTCAACGACAAGTCCGGGAGCTAAGGATCAACGGGGAACTTACTAATCTCCGGCTTTAGTCAGGGAAACGGGACGGGGTGGGATGCCGGAGAACCTGCCGCTCGGGCCAAGGCTTTGGGGGCCGGACCAATGCGCGGTTCGTCGGGATTATAGGGAGGGAAAACGCACATGTCAAACGGGTGTATTCGTTGAGGGTGTCGGGACGCCGGGGACTATCGATGAGTCAGGCTTGTGGTCTGTCATAAGCCACGAGCTTTGATTGTTTCCGATTGATTCTGATTGAATCCGTGCCTGTTTGATTGATCCGGAGGAAATTTTCACGGGACCCGCATACCACTTCATGGAAGGGGTAGGGTATATGGCATGCGAATGGAGATAATGGGCGTAGGAGATTATAGGGGCGGTGGGGCAAGGTTGAGGTTCGCGAGTGCCTTCCGTTGCCTTCATAAACACACATCGCTTAAGGCCTGAAATGTGAGAGCATGAAGTTCCGCAGGGATGGTGCGACAACCTTTCGTGTCAATATGGGCCTAACTCTCAAGAGCCCGTGACCTTTCCGACAAGCCAATACGGACCATGGCAGTCACTCGGAATTGGCTGCTTTACCAAGGTTTGAAGGTGCCTCAATGGCACTTCACCGCCACCAATGCTGATCTGCTCTCCGACAGATAATGACACCCCCGGATCGCCTATGATCCGGATGTCCCGACCGTCAACGCTCAGCTTGAATCTTTGTGGCCAGATGAGAAGGTGGCCAAAGCCACTTGGCCTTGTCACACGAAGACAGCCGCCTTCCAGCGTAAGTTCGCCCTCAAGCAGGGCGTCCGGTACAGCCCCGTCCTCGCGCACCTGGGGGAAGTGAATGTTGGTCAACAACTCCGGGGCATCCACTTCCCTGCATGCCATCAATGATAAGAGAACAATCCCCAAAATAAATATTTTTGTGGTCATTTTCTGCACATCCGGCTGAAACAAAACCCGTCTTGGGAAAGAGAGTGTCACCACCCTGTCCTTACGGTGACGTCATAACGTCGGCTCCGGCTCCGACCGATACGTAGTTGACGGCCATGTAGATGGCGTCGTCTCCAACGGAACCACTGTGTGTTCCGTATGCATTGTAATGAAGAAACCATGGACCACCACTATCTCCGCGGTCGGCAAGAGGACTATATCCAGCTGAATCGTCAACCCGGATGAAAGTGGCAGTGGCATTATCGATATAAGATGATGGCCGGTAGTTCTTGTCACTGATGTAGCCGCAAGTGTAATGGGTAACCTTGCCATACTTGCAGACGTACCCGCCTATTGACTGGGAGTTTCTACCCACTGTACCGGTAATGTCACGGGTTGCACCGGCGCTAGAGTATCGTATCTCGTTGGTAACGGTGAACCCGGGCGCCGAATGCCACTGTATATCGTAACTTGTATCATCCGCCCCGTCCTCGTAGGGTAGACTTGTGCCGCTGTAGGATTGACTGTTCCCGCAATGTCCAGCCGTTGTAATCCCTTTGGTGCCATTGTTATTCTCGACTGAGAAACCACTCGTGCAAGTGGTCAGCGGTAGACCGCCGTAGATGTCAGCGTCTGGCTGACTCAGCGCCGGAACAGTAACTATATCAGCCTTGTCAGGCAGTCTAATTCTACCTTTCTCGATAGCGTCGTCAAGAAGATTTCGTTCGACTACGTAAATCTGGACTTTACCTGCCTTTATGTCTATCCCAGAATCAACGGGTATATTCTGGCTCTTAATGGCTCCCATGGCTTCTGACTGGGCTTCGCGCAATTCAGCGAGTGACACGTCCGCCGTGCGGACCTCTAGAACCTCAGCTAATTCATCGCTATGAATGTATAAAGCAATCGTCTCTTGTGCATTTTTGGTGAACTGAACGACGATCTGATACCGGGGAGAGTGCTCTATCCATAATCCCGCAAAAGTCTGGCCTTCGCGCTCATTCAACTCGGCATCGAGGTCTCCGGCAAGGCTTTGTAGCTTAAGGCGGCGCTGGGCTTCCTCAAGACTGACTCCGACGTGAGACGCATACCCTTTGGCGTCCCAAGTCGCGGGGTCCACGTGCTCGTCCTCATCGGTTGCTCCAATTGTGACCAAAAGGAAAACTAAAATTCCCAGCACTACCGGGATGGGCAGTAAGTATTTTATATTTAACATGATAATCCCCTTTACAACACTACAATAAGGAGGCAAAGGACCAATGGGTAGTTTGCCAATTTCTGGCTTCCATCAGGGTAGGACATCTCGGGAAGGAGGCCGGGGAACCTGCAGGGCGCGCCGGACATGCCGACAGATCGGAGGGATTGTAGGGGGGAGCATACTTATATGTCAATTGCGTTGGGTGTACACGTTGAGGGTGTCGGGACACCGGTGACTATTGATGAGCCAGGCTTGCGGTCTTTCATAAGCCACGAGTCTTGGTTGTTTCTGATTGTCTCTGGTTGAATCCGTGCCTGTTTGATTGATCCAGAGAACATTTTTGTGGGACTCGCATGCCGCCTCATGGAAGGGGCGGGGGTAATGGGATGCGAATGGTGATGACAGGCACAGCACGAGCGGCCCCACGCCCCTCCAGCAGAAGTTATGCAAAGGTCTCTTTAGACTGAGCGCTCGGCCCAGTTTCTCACGTGTGCCTTCTGGCGGCTCGTTTCCGGGGAGGAGGGGTGGATGGACCTCTTCAACTGGTCCATACCCTTCCACCACTCGGAGATCTGGGCGAGGGCCTCGTCGCCGGTGCGCCCGTGCCGAACGAGCCAGCACCCGACTACGGTTCCCGTGCGCCCGACACCCGCCCAGCAATGGACGTATATGGTCCTACCCGCAGCGAGGGAGGTGTCGATGGCATCCAGGATGGCGGTCATGTACCTGGGGCTGTCGGGGGTGTTCAGGTCGACAATCGGGTGGCGTTCATGGCCGACGGTTATGCCAAGGGTCCGGGCTTGTTCCTCGGCGATCTCGTCGTAGGGCTCGAGCTCATGGGGTTGGGTCAGGTTGATGAAGTGGTCGATGCCCGCTTCGAGGAGCCGCTTAAGTCTTTTTGCGGCGCGGGCCGGGTCCACGTCGCCGGGATATTCGCCCGCGGCGAAGGAACCGGGGACTACCCAGTAGGAGTTGGGGGCGGGGGGGTCCATGTTCAGTAAGGCACCTTGCGTCAAACCGGCTACGAGGCCAAGGGGACTATCTTGGAACTCCGCATGATTTGGTCTCGGGTCAACAGAGGAATGTTGTGCACGAGGCTGGTAGCGGCGATGATCTCGTCTGCCGGGTCGCTGCTGAAGTCCAGTCGGGTTGAAGCGCGTGCAACGGCGAGATCGATTGGCCAAACGTGCATTAGATTCAGGATGCGTACCACCTCGCGGTCGTCAAGATCCATATCCACCCGACCTAGTTGAGCGAGCTTAGCCAACTCCCACAACACAATGGACGAGACGGACCAACGAGTGTTGGCCAACAGGTTCCGTTCGGACAGTTTGAGTTCGCCATTGAGTGCAAATATAAGAATGTGGGTGTCAAGATTGAGCATTTGCATCCCAATTGAGGCCTGTCGTAAACACGTCGCCCTTGACCTTGACCTTATGGCGCAGGCTGCCTATCAGGTCAACGCCCAAGTTATCGTAAGGAACAACGCGGGCGACGGGCTTGCCGTGTTTCGTAACGATCAGGCCCTCGGCGTCCAGCCGATCCAACAATGCCAAGCACTGTTCCTTGAATTTTGCGGCTCCAATTGTTTTCATTGTGCCTCCTATATACAGACATATTATATGACTAGTCGTAAGTTATGTCTATATAGTTGATAGGCCCGGTCTCTGGATAAGGGCAAGGAGGCACAGGACGATATGCTTCCGCTCGACCCTTCGATCCTCCAAAGGCGGATGTTCCATCTGCGATGCTCCATAGGCGCACTTTCAGCAGGGTTAGCGGCCCCTCCCAGGGCGACCACGAGAGTCGCCCCAGGAGGGGGTGGGAGGGAAGGGACACCAGCCCCCACCCCACCCCGCAGGATGGATTCCGGCTCGGGGGCCGGAATGACGGAGGGAGTTGGGGACGGGGGGGCGTCTGGCAGTTTAGGACCAGGCATGATTTGGTCGGGTGAGCGGAGGGGCTATTGTTAGCGTAGGAGTCAAATCGGCATGACACTTAGTCGAGTCGGTGGGGCAATATATCACTGCGTTCTTGCAGAAGTTGGCAATTTCTATGCTGCGCGTTGCGATTATCCGGGGCGGCGAAGGGGCTGTCGGCTTCGATAAGTGGCGACTCGCCAGAGCCACTCAGCGGGTCCGAAGAGAAAGCGGCTAAGCCAGGCCTGGGACCACCACAGTTGCAGGGCCCAGACCGCTAATACAAACACCAAAACGACGCTTCGACTCACAAAGTCGGCGTTGCCCAACAAGGTTGTCAAAACAAGCACTCCGAGTGCCGTTTGTGTGAGGTAGTTGGTGAGGGCCATTCTCCCGACTGCGCGCAGCCGCTTCTTGAGCCAGTTGTGGGGGCGGCTGTTCCAGAGGACGATGAGGCTCATGTATCCAAGGGACGAAGGAATGGTGCCAACGATATTGGGTATCTGGCCGATGAAGGCTATCTCGCGGGAGTAATCGTTCAGTGCGGTAATGATGACGCCGGCGGCGGCAAGGGGGAGGCCGACGGAAAGGCCGACCACGGCGGCGAGTCGATAAGTCCTGGGAGGCAAGGCGCCGTCCATAAAGCCGGTGCGGTACAAGCCGGCGCCGACGAGAATGAGCCCGAGAGCGCGCAGGAAGAATCCCAAGACGAAGACGAGCCCAAGAACCTCCTGGTCAGAAACCTCGCCGGGCATCCATAGGCCAGAGATTGATGCATCGGTGGTGTCGGCGAGGCGCTGGGTTAGGAAGGCTGTGGCAACGGATAGGTTGAACACGGCTACGCCGAGGGAGATGAGCGCCCAATTGGGAAGCTTTCGGAGGGCGATGAGGAAGACCGAGGAAAGCGCATAGGCGATGAGCACATCACCATCCCAGACCAGGAAGTGGAGGACGCCGATCAGCAGAAGCAGTGCGTTTCGCCACAGGTTGAGCAGGGCGGCGCGCCTTCCCCTCCGGCTGGCACGGTCGATAAAGAGGACCATTCCTGCGCCGAAGAGGAGCGAAAAGACTCCCATGAACTTCTGGTCGACGAAGACCTCGCCGAGTATGCCCACGGTCCAGTCGAGCCACGACTCCGAGCCGCCTGCGCTGAGGTTGAAATAGGGCCCGTGGCCGAACCTGAAGGAAACGGCGTTCATCAGCAGGATGCCGAGCACCGCGACGCCGCGTATCAGGTCGAGGGAGGTTATCCGCCCGGTCTCGCGAAGGGGGCCGGAATCAGTGGGCTGGGGATGCACTGCCAAAGGGTCGTACTCCTTGAGGGAGACTGGGAGAGTCAGAGCGGATTCTATCAGACGTTGGTGGAGGAGGAGGGTGTTGGAGGGGCGGAAGTTGATAGTTAACGAAAAAACTGGTATTGTTGGTCATTATGAACCATGCAAAGCAGATAATTGATCGTTTTGGTGGTCAGTCAGCGCTGGCAGCACTGTTGGGCAAACGCCAAAGCACGGTGCAGCACTGGGCCAGTACGGGACGCATACCATCGCAGTGGCATGAGCGGCTAATGGAACTTGCACATGAGAAAGGCATCAACTTGGAACCTAAGGATTTCGTGACAACAACCGCCCCCACTATCAGCCCAGCCGGCGGGAAACTCGGTGTGCTGATGGTGGGCCTGGGAGCGGTGTCTTCCACCTTTATCGCAGGCGTCGAGCACATCCGGCGGGGAACGGGACAACCGGTGGGGTCGGTCACGCAGATGGCCACCATTCGTCTCGGGAAGCGACCTGATAAACGGTCTCCGCTCATACGTGACTTTGTTCCCCTGGCAAAGCTAGACCAGATGGTATTCGGGGCCTGGGACCCGATCCCCGACAACGCTTATGACTCGGCGGTAAACGCAGGTGTTTTGGACCGGCATGAACAGGTGGAGCCCATTGCCGACTTCCTCAGGTCGATCGAGCCGATGCCGGCTATTTTCGATAACGACTACGTACGGCGCATCAATGGGAGCAATGTCAAAACACCGGGTTCCAAGCTGGCCGCCGTGGAGGCTATACGGAGCGATATTCGACGTTTCAAAAGGGACAGCAATTGTGACCGGCTGGTTATGGTCTGGTGCGCATCAACCGAAAAATTCATTACGGAGTCCGAGGCCCATCGAAACATCGAAAATTTCGTTGGCGCGCTTCATGACAACGACGAAAACATCGCCCCTTCCATGATCTACGCTTACGCCGCATTGATGGAGGGAGTGCCCTTCATAAACGGGGCTCCCAACCTGACCGTGGATGTTACCGCTCTTGAGAAGCTGGCCCGGGACCAGGGCGTGCCCATATGCGGAAAGGACTTCAAGACCGGCCAGACTTTGGTAAAGACCGTAATCGGTCCGATGCTGAAGGCCAGGATGCTTGGATTGAACGGCTGGTTTTCGACGAACATATTGGGGAACCGGGACGGCAAGGTACTGGACGAGCCCGAGAATTTCAAGACGAAGGAAGAGTCGAAGCTGGGGGTGCTGGAATACATACTGCAGCCCGACCTGTATCCCGACCTGTATAAGGACGCCTATCACAAGGTGCGAATCAACTACTATCCTCCCCGGGGAGACAACAAGGAGGGCTGGGACAACATCGACCTGTTTGGGTGGCTTGGGCGGCCGATGCAGCTGAAGGTGAACTTCCTGTGCTCAGACTCGATACTGGCGGCTCCCCTGGCGCTGGACCTGGTGTTGTTCATGGACCTGGCACAACGGGCCGGCATGGCAGGCATCCAGGAGTGGCTGTCCTTCTATTTCAAGAGTCCGCAGCACGCGCCGTCGGTCTACCCGGAGCACGACCTGTTCATTCAGCAGACGAAGCTCAAAAACACCTTGCGGTGGCTGATGGGAGAGGACCAGATCACCCATCTCGGCATGGAGTATTACCGGGGGGATTGAGTGGGGGATGCCGGGGTTGAGGGGGAGGGTGAGCGAAATGGCCCGCCGAGGGACTGCGTTTATTCATTCCTCCTGAGGCGGATCCGCCCAAGGCGGATGTTCCACCTTCGATTGGGGTTTGGGGTTCCGGTTTGTTTGTTGGGAGGGGGTGGCGATGGAAGGTCCGAGACTCGTGTGCGGGAGGCGGGAGGCCAGTCTGCGATTACCCCACGTGTCTTTGCTGAGGCGGACGAGAGAGGTGGGTGTCTCGTCCGCAAGACGCTACTCGACCATCTCGGAGGGATGGGAGTACGACTCAACTTCCGCCGCTGGGTGGGTGGGAATCTCCGAAGGGAACGACGGTGGAGTCAGAGCCGGGGGCACGAAGGCCCCTGGCACAGCCCTACAATAGGGCGGTATTTATACATTTCGCGGGCTATGCGCATAGCGTTGACTCGAACGCGCCGGGTGAGTGGTGCGTCGAGTAGGCCGGTCTCGCATGCCTACATGCTGCTTAGAGTCGATGGACCTTCAATCGCCTGATGGTTGGTGGGGGAAGGGTGAGCCGGGGCCTTAGGTATGAGGAGATGGCGGCTTTCGCTTGAGCCGAGGGGCGGCGTGTGGGCCGCCCTTTGGGATGGGCTGGGACGTTGAGTCCTCGGGGGCCGGGGATGGGCTTCCCCCTGGGTTTTGGTTCCTCCTTGGCCTTGGGGTGTGTGACGGGCCAGTCGGGGGGATAATAGGACACATGTACGACTGCCGTCAAGGGGATGATGTCACATTTTGTTACACATGGCTCGATGCGGCGGAGACGGAGGCGAGGTTACGCAGGGGTGAGGGCGGTTCGCGGAGTCTGTTTCATAAGTTATAGGCATATGGAGTAGGCTATGCTGGACAAGGTAGACAGCGTCATAAGGAGGTGACTGGGGATGCCACATCGACCGATGAACCGGGAACAGGTATGGATGTTGCCGCCGAGTCTCGACGAGATGCTGGGGGCCGGTCATTCTGCTCGATTTGTTGCTGAGTTCGTCGATGCCTTGGATGGAGAGGGCTGGGCAGCGATTGGGATTGATAGAGACGGGGAGGCGATGGGAGCGCCGGCCTACCATCCCCGTGCGCTGTTGGGTGTGTGGCTGTACGGCTTCATGACCGGTGTGCGATCAAGCCGCAAGCTGGAGGCGGCCTGCTGCGACCAGATACCGTACCTTTGGCTGACGGGCTGCCAGCGCCCGGACCACGTGACGTTGTGGCGGTTTTACAGCTCGCATCGGGATGGTATGAGGAAGCTGCTCAAGCGGACGGTGCAGACGGCGGTTAATATGGACCTGGTGGAGATGGCGGTGCAGGCGGTGGACGGGACGAAGATTAGAGCGAATGCGGCAAAGGACCGGACCTACGACGCCGCTGGGTTGCGCCGTCTGTTGGGCCGTTTGGAAGGTGCGATAGACGAGTTGGAAGCGCAGAACGAGGCTGGGGAGGAGTCGGCTATCGGCCATCTGCCGGAGAGGTTGCAAGACCGCAAGGCATTGCGTGAGCGGGTGCGTGAGACGGTGCACAGACTTGCCGATCGGGATGGGCAAAAGCAGATCAACCTGACCGATCAGGACGCCCGGATGATGAAGACGCGACAGGGTTATGCGGTGGCCTACAACGCCCAGGCGATGGTCTCTACGGTAGCAGCGGCTGAGGGTAAAGCGCCCGGCATGCTGATCACGGCAGTTGATGTGGTGAACGACATATCCGACAGACGGCAATTGGGTGCGATGATGGAGAAGGCTGAGGAGACGTTGGGACAAAGGACGGAGATGACGTTGGCGGATGCGGGCTATCACTCCGGGAACAATCTACAGGAGTGCGCCCTAAGAGGCCAACGGGTGGTGATGCCTGAGTCGCAGGACCGGGCGCTGCAGAGCCCGTATCACAAAGACCGTTTCACCTACGACGAGGCGAGCGACAGCTACCGTTGCCCCGAGGGCCGGTTGCTGCGCTTCACTCGCACCAAGCGCACTCGCAACACAGCAATGCGGCTCTACCGGGCATCAGGGGCCGTGTGCCGGGCCTGCCCGGCCTTCGGGGTCTGTACGAAAGACAAGCGTCATGGGCGTGCCCTGGAGATCGGTTCCCACGACGCTGCGTTGCGTCGACACCGGGCCTGGATGTCCACCGAAGAAGCCAAGGGTGCGTATAAACAGAGAATGCAACTGGTAGAACCGGTCTTCGGGATCATCAAGGAGCAACAGCAAGCCCACAGGTTCCTGTTGCGTGGCTTAACCAACGTCTCGGCTGAATGGAGCCTGCTCGCCACAGCCTTCAACTTGCGCACCCTGTGGAGGATACGGCGAGCCGCAGCTACCTGGACAAAGCATTGGGTAGCCGAGGGCGCATACTCGGCCTATCGGGCGCTTCAGACGGCAATCGTGGGCACAGTCAGCCCCCTGCTTCGATTAATGCGGCTCCGCCATCAGCCAGCCCGACCAAGCCAACTCCCCACGTCAAGCACAACCTACATCTGAAACAGACTCCGCGAACCACCCCGACGCTTGGTTAGTTGTCCGCAGGGCGTGAGCGGGTCCCCTTTTCCGTTCGCCCCCGTATCAAGTACGGGGCGGGCTCTGAGCTTGTCGAAGGGCCATTCATGGCGCGCCAAGCTCACCTATCCATTAGGTTAGCTCACTCCAGCGCCTGTACGACTACACGGCCACCATCCTCAACGTCGATGTTCAGGTTGTGTCTGTCCAGGAAACGCATACCCACGAGTGGGGCCGACTCCGCCGCAAAAGCATAGACGAGCCTTGGCTGGCCGTCCCACATTACCGTGGCGTCGTAAACATCAAAGGTCGCTTCGCTGCCGTCGGCCAAGACCGCTTGGTCGCTGGTGACGTAGGGGAGTTCGAGTTCCGAGACCAGCGCCGGCGGCAACGTAAGAAAGCCGCTGTAGCCGGTGTCGATCACGGCCTCTATCTCTCTCATGTGGCCCGCTGGCCCTTGCAAGGTAAGGGGGATGACCGCTTCATAGGCGGGATTCACCACCCCTTGAATCACTGGGCACTCCGCAAGGCGCTGCCGCCGAACTTGTATACCCCCCGGTGTCCAACCCGCAATGACCAGACATCAATGGCCTGGGGGCGCTGCGTCCGCAGCTCCTCTACCGCTTCACGAAGCTCCTCGCCGATGGCCCAGATTCCGGTGTCCACGTCGATGGAGACGATCTTTCCGTGGTGGTCTGCTTCGACCTGCCGCCGGATGTCCCGCTCGTATATCTCCTTGCCCAGACGGGCGATCTCTTCTTTCGGGCGGGTTGGCGCGGTGGGCCTCTTTCGTTGCGCGGGCACTGTCTTCTCCGCGTCCCTCATACTTCCCCCCTTTCAAAGGCACAACTCTACATCATGCATTGTACCACTTTGCGGGAGTTCGGGACAACGAAAAAAGGCCGCATACACATGGCCGTGGAGGGGGAGGGCACCGAATCGCGGTGCCTTGGTGGGTCTCCGAGTTGTGGCTGAAGGAGCACGGGTGCACCCGCAGAGACTTGGGAGACGTGCCGATACCGTTCGTATGGATGCCTGATTTCAACGAACTTCCAATGTTCGACCTTGCCACCTACGGGGAGATCGACGGCGAACCAGGCCGCTACGAGCTGGAGTGGTTCAGTTGACGGGAGATAGGCTTGCCCCGATCTGGGTGGGTACTCAACTGTTGACAGGGACGGACCCGTCATGGACGAGACCACTCGTCCATCCCTGCTCGTCTAGCTCGGTGCCGGACCGCCTAGCCGGGTTTGGTATCCCCCGGGGGCGCGCCACTCCCGTTCCCAGCGGCCTCACCCTCTCCGGCAGGCAGGCGTGGGGCAAGCTAGTGTCTAACAATTTGACCTGGCTTAAACGGACCCAAGTCGACCGCCCACGAGTACTTAAGCTTTCCGTGTCGATTGAGTTCGTTGAATGAAAGTTCTCGATTTTGTCCAGTTTGATGGGCATGTGTTGACGGTAGGGAGGCCCACCCCCGTAATGTGGCTGGCGGCTCCATGAACCATTCGCTGTTCCTGCCTCTTCCAGCCGACAAGCCAATGTCAACCAAGCATGTTGGTATTCCTGGGCCGAAGAATGGGATGTATCCACGCGGGATTAACCGATTGAAATCGGTTGACTATAGCGACTCTCTGGAGTCTAGATTCGAATCCTGTCAGGAGGATAACTGTCACCGTTGCGACTGGTTACTAGGTCTTGGAGCGAATGGGCCATACCGGCGCACCCAAATCTGAACAGTTTCCACGAGCCTTGACGCGGCAGCCCTGTCAGCTACGTTCCATTCCTGACATACCGCGTCCCACAGATCCCGTCCGTCTGGAGTATTCACATGCTGCAGGACAAAGCTGACAAACGTCGATGCTGTCAATGCCGCTCGGACCCACCCGTCGAATGTCTCCTGGTCAAGATCACCTGGTACACTCAAAGCCCCGAGGTCCGCCATCGCAGGGTCGTACTGCTCATCCGATGGTAGGGACTTTCCGGTGTAAACTTGCCAAAGGTAGTGCGGCTCCCGCGTCTGCGGCATCCAGTCACCAACTTCAATTACGGGAAATCCGTCATCCGATAGTGTGGTTTCAGATACGGGGCACTGTTCCCATAGCGCAAACTCCTTGTCCGAAACCTCTCTCGACTCACGCAGCAGACGTCTCTCGAATCCGACCCAGTCGAACAGCGCCTCTGCCTTGGCCAATATTTCTAGGTTAGGGGAGTTGGAGAGGCCCAATCCGGATCGCGTGAGGTTCGCCGAGCCTGTCAGTATGTAGTCATCAGCGCGATAGTATTTCGCATGCAGTCGGTTGTGCAGCCGGAATGAGCCTCCCCTTCTTTTGACAAGAGTTCGGCATTCAATGTCGGATGCTCCGACCTGGATTTCCAGAGGAGTCCAGCGCGAGAAGCACTCAACACTGGCATCATTGCCAATCTTGTCGAGCGCCATGCTCAGAGCGTCAAGCTTGATGTAGGGTGCCACCAGCACGATCCTATCGGCAACTTTGCATCGCTCAACGAATTCATGCCATGTGCCATGCGTCATTATCCTGGTGCTTCTCCTACTACGTCGATATGCGTAAGGACATAGTTGACCATTCTTCCCCAAGTACGGGCTCTCTCCTGAACCTCTATCCGGACATCATTCTTTTCTATGTCATTCTCCATACGACCCCACGAAAGCAGCATCGCTAGAATACCCACAGCGATTCGTTCGGAAGATTCGTTTACTTCGCCATCGTCTCCGATCGACTGAATGAAATCATAAATGGGATGCTGGATGTTCAACTTCATGGTAAGTATGCCGCCGCCATTGGTGAAGCTGAACATCTGGTAGCCATCAAGTGGGGTGTGCATGATGTTGTACCACTTTCCACGACGTACCAGTTCTGCTGCCACGCTTCGGGCCTTTTCTTGATCATACCCCTCTGTTTCGTAAATTTCGGTCATCGCCTCAATCTTCTTCTCCGGAGGCTGCTCATCGCGGTCCTTGTCGGTCTGACTCTCGTAGATCCCTCCGGCCTCTATTGCTTCACGAGTTGCTTCTTGAACTATGTCCTCAGCCTTGCCCTCAGTCGTTGTAGCTTCTCCATCATTTGTCTGCACCCTGTGCGGGCGACGCCCGAACATCCTCTTGATCTCTCTCATCATGGCACGAGTGTTGTTTCTTATGTCCCCTGCCACCTTGTAAATGACATCGTCTTCATCTTCGCCCAAGTCCAAGACGAGCTGGAGAGTTTCACCATCGCTCTCGTCGAGATACTTCATCGCGGATGCGAAGTGAGAAACCAACTGCTTGTTATGGTCCACACCAAACAGGTCATCACAGCCGCTGCTGAATGAAACTTCACAGCCCCACCAGCGGTTTTCTGGGACACTGCCCCCACCTAGGGTACGGTCGAAGTAGTTCTCCATAGAAATCTCACGGTTCTCTCGAACGACAGAGATGCCCATGTTCTTCCTGGCGTCCTGGCCGTAGGGCCGGTTTCCGGGCAAGTCACCCTTGTACTCTCCAAGTATCTCCGATTTTGCTATGGAGTAGACTACTTCGATTATTTCTTCCCGCCCATTGAGGTTGACGGGATATTCCTTTCTGGAATATTCCTGAAACATGGGGTCAGGCACCCCATGAGATAGGGGAGTCGTGGATCCTGCCGTTAAGTATAGGGGGTCGTTGGGCCGCACCATCCTGTCTGCGCGAGGCGTGACTAAGGAAGAAGCCATTCTTGCCGTCATCCTGAAAGAGGCCATACGTATAGACACATCACCGTAGCTGATGAAGTGTCGGTATATCCGCCCAATCTCCTCCTCAAGCTGATTGAATATCGTCTCCGCCCGCTGCTTGATTCGATCTGGGTTGCTCCACATCACCAAAGTGCCGCTTCTCTCATTTACCGCTTCTGGGGAAGCCAAGTTGAGCCAGTCAGACGGTGGAGGCCCGAACTCAGGGTCAGGGACAAATTGTTGGATTCCCTTTTCTATCTTATTCACGTCGATATAGGAATGGGCTGCTTCACGAATGTTGGAATTCCATGTCCAAACGTCTAGCCTGCGACACTGCGACACTGATGAGGTCGGCAATCCCATCCCATACTTGCCGATCCTTCGGGTTGCACCGGTTGCTTGACGACCTCCGAATCTGAGGGCCTGGACCAGTGTCTCAGGAGACATTCCATGACCATTGTCCAGAACAGCGAGTTTATTCACTCGCCAAATCTGGCGCTGCCTAGACTGAACCTGATGCTCCTGTATAAGAACTTCGATGCGATCGGACTCCGCGTCTAGGGAGTTGTCTATCAGTTCGGCAATGGCATTGGCTGGATGCCGATAGCGGCTGTCCCGCATCGCCCGTACGGTCATCTCGGGCAAAAAGAGATGGCGATCATACGGTGTATTTAGTCGTTCTTCCATAATATCTCCCAATTCGTGAATGCTTCGGCCACCGACCCAAAACCCGGTAGGTTCGTATCAACTACCGTATGGATGCGGCAAGTACGACTTCCTCCCGATTTAGGTCCTCTCATAGCTCGACCACACATCTGCGAGTACAACACCAATGACGTAGTAGGTCTGGCAATGACCACGCAGCGCGTGCGTGGTGCATCGAAGCCCGCTGTCAGCACGCCGTAGTTGAAGAGTGCCATCGGAGGCCCATCGGCGGACCTGAATCGAGCTATAGAATCTCTTCGCTCATGTTCCGGGGTCCCTCCCAGGATCGTTGTTGCATCTGCTCCCTGCCTCCGCACATCGTGAGCGCACTCTTTTGCGCTACTTACCGATGGAGCGAACACCAACACTCTCCGGGCTGTCCTGAGGGCATCTAGTGTCGTGTCGACGATAGCCCTACGCCAAATGTGGTCTTCGCCAATTCGGCTCAAATCAGACAAAGTGTAATCCTTACCTTTTTCCGGCGGCTCCACGTCAACGCAAGAGTCCAAAGGGATAGACTTAAAGCGTGGGTCGGCAATAAACCCCCGTCGGATCAGATAGGTGACCGCGTCACCGTGTCCTCGCGGATCTATAGTGACCTTGCTGTTGCCAAACATCTCCGCAAGTTTATAGTCAGAGTCGTTAACCTCCGCTGTTCGCCCAGGCGTCGCTGTCAGACCGAGCAGAGGCGGCTGAAATGTCGCCAACTGCTCGGTTAGGAACTCGTAAGTTCCGGCAACAGCTTGATGGGCTTCATCGAATATCACTCCAGCGACATTCTCAGAAATGTCGCGCATGAGTCTCACGTCTCTGTTGGAAGCTGCGTAGAGCTTCCGCATGCCTGTGACCAGAAATCCGCTTTCGAGTCGTCGCAAGTCGGCGGTAGATCTGCCCCAGAAGCCATGCACTCGAGCTGGACGGTCTCCAAGACTGGACCATGCGCGTGTCAGATCAGATGCTGCCTGCTCGCATAGCTCCTCGGTGGATGCCATCCACACAACTACTTTGCCTTCTCCTCCTGGTTGTTTGAGCAGGTTGCATGCCGCGTGACAGGCCACGCGAGTCTTACCTGCACCTGTCGGCATGTGGATCACAGTCCTGCGTAAACCAGAACTGAGTTCAGACAACGCGTCGGTCAGCACTTGGCGCTGGTATGGGTGCAGGCCGTAGACCGGATCAACTATCTTAGACCCTGCAAACCCCGTCACACTCATCAGCCATAACCTCGTCGTAGTCCTTGGCAGTCTCTAGATCAACTTCGCTCAATGGTATTCGAGATCTATGTAGATAGGCGGTCGCACCATTCCTTGTGATGGCATTACGTACTGCTGGAATTTCACGAAGTGCCATGTCAACAAACACCGCCTCTTGGAAAGACTTCGGATCATTTGTTTTCAACCACTTCCATTCACCGTCGTTCTTATAGGGACAGCCTATGCAAGCACTACGGGGGAGATAGCGCCCGGGATAGTTCTCCTCAAACCAGTCCTGGAGCTGAGAGCGACTGAGGCCCAGTTCAATTAGCGGGTAGTAGTTTCGTGCCCACTCCTCCCGGCTGCCCTTCATGCGATAAATCTCGTCAACACTTATGCCCATCCATATCTCGACCTCCACATCCTTCGGCGCGCGGCGTCCAGGAGGAAATCCCAATCGGTCGCGCAAATATTTATTGATGGGCCTTATCTTGTACTTCGTTGTGCATTGCCGAGCCGCTACCGATGGACTCCCGTCCGGATTGACCAACCATGCAGGAATACCGAGATAGTTGTTCCCGTCTGGACTGGTGCCGGCTAGGATGTTCTCCTTGATGTCCTTAGAACCAACTCTGACTATTTCAAATGACACCTGCCCCTTTAGCCATTCTAGATGCTCGTACACTGAAGGCGGCTCCCACCCTGTGTCTGCGAATATGGCTACGTCTGGCTTTGGTAAACCATATTCCCCACGCTCAGCCATGAGAGCGAGAACCGTGGACTGTACTCCAGCTCCCAAGCTGAGTGACCTAAAGATTTTCCGGTTACGAATCTTTCTTCGGTCTCTCACGAGGTCTGGGTTCGACATGATTCGCTCAACCTCA
The DNA here is from genome assembly GCA_965222055.1 of Dehalococcoidia bacterium. Taxonomy (GTDB): domain Bacteria; phylum Chloroflexota; class Dehalococcoidia; order Plut-88900; family Plut-88900; genus Plut-88900. Next base: position 98,896 of record CBDCTF010000007.1, on the reverse strand, counting down.
TCGGCAATGCGCTCCCGCAGTGTCATACGAGGCAACATGGAGAGGACCTGTATGCCCCCAGCCAGGTTCAGTTCCTTGAGCAAGGCGTACAGTCCCTCTTCCGCCTTGATCCCCTCCGCGTCGTTAAGCAACGCCCGAACTACTTCACCCAAGATCATGGGCTCCCTAGTGAAATTGTAGTACATCGGCAGATGATAGAAGACCGCAGTGTCGGAGAACGCCTTTGCCGCGGCCTCTGCCCTGAAGGCGCCGGCAGACCCCTTTGCGGCCTTTTCTGCTATGTGCCCCATCCACCAAGTGCGCGATGCGGTATTGTGTCGCCAGAGGGCGTCGGCGGATCCGCTGTGAAACCAGTGCGCCCTGACGTAGTTGAGCAAGTTGGTCGTCTTCGATCTAGACCAGCGTTTGATGCCATAGGCGTGAAGGGGAAAGTGCGTTATCCATGCCCACAGGCGTTCGTCAAGCGCTAGACGAGGTGTCATGCCCTCCAGGGAGCGATAGAACCTCAATGCCTGTGCGTCTGCCCGGTTCGAAGGCCCGGATTCCACGGGCTTCAGTTCAATGGGGCCATCTGAAAACAATCCCGTTTCTTCGAGGTAGTTGGGGAATCCCCGATCTCGAAGAGCCTTACCGAAATCTCTTTTCGGATCCAGATACTTGTCCGGGCACTCTGTAGCCATGAGCCACAGTTGGTCATACGCTTCTTGGGTCAACCTGTAGACGGGAGTTTTTCCACTCATTCCTCTTCCTCCCTGCTGGTTGCCGCGTCGAGAAAACCGCTCATTGGTTGTTCAAGGATTTGCTGAGCGTACACCAAGGATCGTTCAGCAATAAGGTCCGCTGACACTCCACCGAGCCCACACTTTTCAAGAGCCAGTCTCATGGCAAATGCCCAGCGGGCGTTTTGGTGGTCGTTCAACTGCCTCAGCGCCTCAGAAACTGCCGACAGGTACAAAGACGGGTACAGCCCGGAGAACCCGGTTTCGTTTCTACTTCTATGCTGCCTGAGCGATTCGATACGCTCCTTGTCATTCGGCGCGACGTGGATCTTTATGCGCTCCCCATCCAATTCTATCTGGAATATCCCATCATCGACCTGGGAATTGGCAACCAGGTCGATTACGGAATTTATGCCCGTCTCCTCGATCGTGATCCGGACGACGTTTCCCACTGCGAGAATACTGGCTTCTGGAACGCTGAATCCAGCCGGTCTGTGTTCGCGCCACTCCTGGGCATGTTCTTCTGAAACAAAATTCGCCAGACGCCTCGAAGAGACGATCTGGGGCGTAAGGAATAGTTCCTCGGCGCAATCGTCTGCCCTTACCTCCACACTATCAGCCGAACTCGCAGGCAGAGTGTGTCGCAAGAACGTCTTTGGGCATGAAACTTCAACCACATAGTTGGCATCACCGCTGTCTATGAGGTCGCTGAGATATACGGAGGTAAGTTGGATGGCGAACTTCACGTCAATGAAGGCCTCGTTGCGAAGGATCGCCTGCGTTCCGGAGAAACCGAAATCACAATCTGGATAGTCTCCTGTCCAGATGGCCAGCAGTGGGTAAGGCAGGGTTCGATGGTGCCATAACGTGGCCACGCTAAGTCATCCTTAGAGCGGTCTGCTGAATGTTCCCGTCAACGGCCACCCTGATGCCAATGCGGCCGTTGGCGGCGGGAGTGAAAGTAATGTAACCGTCCTCTATGCTCATTGGACCCTCTATGCCTTTGAGAGGTTGTGCTTCAAGAACTCTCAATCTGTCAGTGTGTCGGGCGTCCCTATCAACACCCACGGGGGTTAGTGAGATGCTTAACGGCTCACGAAATTCCTCGTGAGAGTCGAATGCTAACACGGCCTCAGTCTCCGATATGGGAATAACGCGCATGTTTGCCAGCCTCCGACGCTTGGCTGAGCGCTGGCCCTCGCCGCCTCCACTTTCGGATAGACCTCGTTCAGCATCACTTTTGCCCTTGATATCACCTTCTTTTTCAGACTCAGATTCGTCATTTTGATCTTCCAAGTCTTCAAGAGTCCAATCCCTAACGCCTTCTTCAGTTTCATCTCCCGTTACATCTGCATCGATCCACTCAGCCGACGTCCCGGCGGTGGTAGGAGTCAACTCTGTAGCCAGAAGTGCGCGATCTGCTCCTTGGCCCATATCAGGTAAAAGGCCGGTAAGTTCGTCGATATTCGACTCTTCTCCGTAGTCGTCAACTCCAGCAAGGTTCTCGATAATACCAGTGATCTCGGATCGCACTCGCTTGAAAAGTTTGTCGGCATCCCGGCGCTCTTTCTCTGTCGACAAATGCTCGGTAGACAACGAATCGTGGCTGGGATTTTCCAAGGACCGAACCCAGAGATCGCCTTTATCCGTTTCGGGTATGACTACAGCAGCAAAGTCCGGCCACAATCCCCTGGCTCTTGGGGAGAGTGGGTTGATGCGAAGGTCCTTACTGTCTGAAATCAACATCCCATTCCGATTAACCAAAGCTGTACGTCTGGGTGCGCCCTCCAGAAATACGGCGTGGACCATAAGGGAGCCTAGTGGAGCGATGCGCGTTGTCCGTTCAAAATCAACATCTCTGATCGCTCTGTAATAATGTGCGGCGCTACTGCCTCCGATATCTTCATTGTGAAACAATGAGTCAATAGTTTCGTGATCTATCACCACGGTGCGCTTTCCTTTAATGGCGGTTATCTTAACAACCAGATGCTTGCCACACACCGCGTGAAAGAAGTTCTCGATTACCGCCCTCGTCATCTCTCCAACCCAATTCGAGGAACGTGGATTGAAACCCAGAATAAAGACACCGGTTCCAGTCTCCGCTAGTCGAAATGAAGGTGGGATTGCCCTGCCCATGATGGGCGTGCCATCGGGCTCCGTATAGAAGCCGATGTGTTGCAGTTGTTCATCGTCATCACCCGGGGAAATATGCCCCATAAGGGTGGCCTTACCCTGCATTTTCTCCACTCTCCCCCAACGCCCTGAGATGAATCTTGTTGAATAAAACACAGTTTGCAAGTCGGAGACGTTCAGCGCCGCGTTTTTGCCGATGCCGTAAGAGCCACTAGGGGCGGGCCCCACTTTGCTGACTGCACCCTCCTGGATGACCAGAGCGTTCCAACGCGTGTTATCAAGCCCAACGGTGCCCAAGTCTTGAGCCTTCAGGCAGCGAATGTCTTTCTGACGACAAATATCTAGGGCACGTTTGTAGGTTGCCATGGCTCTTGCTCTGCCCTCTTCGGCGGAGCGGTCAAAGCAAGCCGCTATGTGCTGCTGCAGTTTGTAGCCACCTATCTCTCTACGCCCTATGTTGGTTTCTGTGAATTCGACAGCCACCGGAGTCCTGAACCCCGTGTCTTTGGCGTCTAGGGAGTTCTGAAGAATTTCTCGTACCAGCTTGGTAATTGGAGCGTCGCTGAAGTGAGCGCTTGACGGATCCGTCACGAAGTCAATGCCACCATTTCGTGGCGGAAATCTCCACGTTGGGTTACTGCGGTCAGAACCTGCCATTAGCACCTCCGTTTAACCATGCTATTTCATATCTGGTGGGTAATAGACACCAAGCATTGCACTAAGCTACGGAAGCGAAATAAATTCCACTTCGGGAATCTAGCTGGCTGACCATTTCTTTCTGGCAGCATTGATTATTTATCGTCCGATTCCTCTCAGGTGGGCCTATTTTACTTTAGACAGAACCGTCTTTGATATGTGGCTGGGTAGACTGTGAGCCTACCGGAGCGATGCTAGAGTAGCGTAGCCCGTCAGTGATGACGAATGCAAGACGACGCTCCCGTTCCGAGCAGGGCACTCCCGCCGACCTACCAGCTACCTCGCCGTCAGGAATGCTGCGCTCCTCCCGCGTTGAGGAAAGGGGGTCGGATTGAGCGCACGTAGGCGACCCTCATGGATCATCCTCAATTCATTGGTAAATGTCGGGACAGGCTACGAGATTGAACATTGGCACTGCAGTCACTATATGCCCGCATATCCGAAGAGAGTTACGAATGCGGGCTTGGAGGGGCAGGTAGCCCCTCCCCGTGGGCTAGCGTCAAGCCGCGGGTTCGGGCTGACCCCACTCGATCAATCGTACGCCGAGGGTGTGTGTCTGCGTATGGTGCAGCGTTAATAGCGGGATGGGTTTCCCTGGGCAATGCGTCATTTGACTCGCAGGCCCAGCTATTCCTAACCAAGAGGACCGGCACATTGCAACCGCCCTATGGGCATCGTTCCGACTCCCTGATCGTTATACTTTATGTAGGGTATTTAAGGTATCAATCAGGAGAAGGGAGACTCTCAGATGAGGTCGTTAATCAGCTTGGGAAGGGGCCGGTAGCGGAGGACTAATTGTCCTCACCGCCCTCTGTCAGCAGTCTCGGCCGCAAAAGATAAAGCGTGTATAAATACAGTTATACACGCTTTGTACTCTGTAGTCTTGCTGCTTCCAGCAGTCTAACGCAGACTGTACGGCATCACAGACCGACGAGGATTGTCAGTCCCCGTATTTCCCTGTACACTTCTGTAATCGAGCCACTCCCTCACTGGGCCTATTCCCCTCCACAAAGTACATTTCTCTTCAGGCTACACGGCGGCAGTAGCCGCGCAACTGCGTCATTTCGCCTTTACCGGTGGGTTTTCGCCTGATGGGGCAGGGGCAAACCAAGGTCACAGATCCAAAGTGCACCGCAAGACTAAGGTTCTTGATTTAGTCCAGTTTGGTTACCCCCTCACCAAGAAATAGGCATAAGGGAAAAGCGTCGGCGCTGTGCTTCGACGCTTTTCCCTTATACAGGTTAGCCCATGACAACCAATCCCGGACTTTTCAACCATTGGTAGAGGAAAAGCGCCACTGGGTCCTCATCATCTTCGGTCGACGTCAATTCGGTAGATGGCGACCAACAGGTTGCCGCCGACAACGAAGAACATGTAGACGAAGACCCATATTGCGTGCCACAAATATCCCACGTTCAACCGGTCTAGCGCCTCTTCTCGTGTAAGGCCCAACCCTGCGAAATTGATTTCCCAAGAGCGCAGCAGATTGTGGTCCGGCAGAACCCTCGGCAAATCCGGAGACAGGTATATCAACAGGATGGCGACCATTCCCAAGGTCGTCGAGATCATCCCCACTACTGACGCTGTTGAGAGCAGAAACAACCGGTCGCGCTGGGTGGGATTCAGGGCGGGGTCTCGCAAAACCACCAATGTGGTAAAGACAACTCCTTGCACGGGCAGCAATATCGCCAGTTGTATCGATACCGAAATGTTGGTAATGACAAGGACAACGGCATACACGAGAATCAGCGGTGGAAGTGCCACCCAGGCCGCTCGCCGTAGGGCGTTATCCCCGCCGCTATCGTTGGAGTATTGCGATTTCCATTGCAACTGAAACATCAACCCGGCGGCAGATGCAATCAACAGGTTGAATAGAAGCGTCAGCATGTAAGGGGTTTGGGTTCCGGCAAGATTCGCAATCCTGTAGAAGCCGTAGTGGTCCATGCGTATCGGGGCGAACTGCATCAATGGTGTGGTCAACAGGAAGAATAGCGACACCCAAAAGAACTCCCTGAGGGGAGCTTCACGGTCCGGCAGCAAGAATCCCTGAGCCATCAAGATCCCAGTAACTAAAGCGACGTACCCCATGGGCATCCAGGCGTTGTTCCATCCTAAGCCCAACAAAGCATACCCGCCAACTATGCACATCCCAAGCGGAAGGATCCTGAAAAACCAAAAGCGAATTGCGATCCTGAGGATTGACGAAACTTGCACACCGTACGTAGCGTCGGGAACAGACACCTGGCCCTGCACTAATCCCTGGCTAACGGTCTGGCCGCGATCACTCCCGGTGACTTGGCCCAAGGCTGATTGAAAGTCCAGGGCGAGCCCGGCCAGCAATATCAGACCCGCTATCTCTATCCGCGACAAGTTGAGGGCCTTACCGAAAACCCTTAGCCGCTGCAGAGTGGGTCGGGTGCCGCCCGATTCCCACCGGGAGACCGTAGCGTGGCTGTATCGCTCCGAGTAATCTCGGTCCACTGACCCCATGCGCTCCAACAGCGCTTCTTGCGTAAGTCCCCGCTGACCATCTTCCCCAGAATAGCCTTCGCGGTACGACCTCATCACGAAGCCCACTTGGGTAGCCCTGGAATGTTGCACATCACGTACGTCCATAAATAAATTATGTGCACATCACGTTTGCAGGGTCAATAAAACGCCTATGCACAGACTTATTGAGAAGCTCCAGCCATAGTAGTTGTCAGCAGTCACTGTGTAAAGGAGTGTGATTGGCATGGTCTCTGAATAGAGTTCATTGTCGGACTATAGTCGTCTGAAGGCCCCATCCGGGAGTTTGAAGCATACATCTTGGGAGGATTGACACATACGCTACATGGAATTGGTCACTTCGCATTACCGCACAATCACACTGTCACTCATTGCCGCAACCGCCATTCTGATTGCAGTGCTCGCGCTATCACCAACGTTGGCACACGGCTCATCTATAGGCAACGTGGAAAGCGTGGCGATGTCGCCGAGGGACGCCCACGGGAAATTGAACCTCTCTTGGGATGCCATTTCACCGGCGCCACAAACCGGCTTTCAACAGGTCAACCCCGATAGTCCGGCAACTATGAGAGAGTGCAGGGATCAGATGGCTGCTGGACAAGCGGTGCGCTGTGCAGCGAACGCCTTCTCGGTCAAAACCGTTCGGCCCAACGGCGACTACGACATCGACTGGAGTGTGTGGGCCGGCTGGCACGACAACGTCGACCGCTACACCATCAGCTGCTTCGGATCATGTACCGCTATAACTCCGAGCGCGAGGACAATGGCGACGCTGTTGATTCGTGGGACTACACCATACCCGACGTGAGCAGCTGTGTCCCTCGGGCAGCGGGGACAGATAATATGGGGGCAGCGATCCGGTGGGCTTGGAATTGCCAAAGCATCTCCCAAGTCCGAGAAGACCCTTTCGGCGGACCGACGTCGATAGAACAGCTGGAAGACTTCGACGACAACTGGACATCCGAGTCTTGGACCGGCTCCCTGCAGGCGCCGGGCCGCAAGCATGACGTCCCTGTGCAGGCGCTTAGGGTCCCCGGCAGCTGGAACGCTGAGCACGTAGACAACCCTCAGAACTCGGCCGACCGGCTTACGCAGCAACAGGTGGAAGATGGCACCGTCGACCTACTCTTTACTGAATTCGAGATGCACCTCTATTTGATCACCGTGCATTTCGATGACGGAGCCACTAGGCGCCATTACGACCTCATAAACGGTACATCCTTCGAGGACAGGTAACCACTGTTGGAAACCGGAAATAGTCCTTCTTGCCAGCCAACTGCGTAACCTGAAGTATTTGGACAGGGAGATGGGGGAGTCGAGCTTGGACTTCGCAGACTGCATGAGCCGGTTTGAAGATTCACTCGGGCGTCGGGATGCAACACTGGGCCTCGCCCAGCGCATTGCTGGGCAGTCCTGGCCGACGCGGGCCTTCCGATTGGCCGGTTCTCTTTGGCCGGTTACCATCCCTGGTGGACTTCGGTATATCCTGAAAACAGCGAAAGTGCAGGACAAGCGCAGGAGTGGGCCAACGGGTACTGTACGGCGAACTCTCTTAGCGGGGATAGGCGCTAGATCACCACGCCCGACTCCTTGAGCCCGACAATCTCCTCCCAGGTGTAACCCAGATCAAGGAGCACGACCTCCGTGGAGGCGCCGAACTCGGGAGCCGATACCTTTGAAGCAAAGCTCTTGTTGCCTATGCGGAAGGGGGAGGCCAGCTCTTTGAGGGTGCCGTGCTGCGGGTGCTCTACCTCCACTATCGAGCCGTTGGCCCGAAGCTGGGAGTTCGCCGCAACCTCTTGAACGCTGGAGACCGGCTCCCACGGAAGTCCCGCCTCGTCAAGGCGGGTAGCCCAGTAGTCTCGGGGTCGCTCTAGTATATGGGTTCGGAGAATCGCGCTTAGTTCGGCGCTGTGGACTGCCCATCCTGTAGGGAACCGAATTTTGGGTCTTGTGCGAGGTCGGACCGGTTTATGGCGGAGCAGAATGGGAGCCAGGCTCGATCGCTCTGCAGCAAGCAGAATTGCGCCCATTTACCATCGCCGCATTTGTACAATTGGACAAGGGGGTTGCTCTTGATATATTCCGAGAGGGATCGAAGCGGTCTGCCCGAAAGGAGCATAGACCACATGGACTCGGCACTGGCCCAAATGCCGTTCGTATACAGGGACGTGTCGACCACCTGGCCCTTGCCAGTGCGTTCCCGGTCATAGAGCGCCATCATTATGGCTCCGAAAAGAAACGTGCCGGTAGTGGCGTCTCCGAGGGAGCAGGCGAGGGGAAAAGGCTCTTCCTCGGGAGGGCTGAAGAGAGACATGAGACCGGAGCGGGCCCAGAAGCTCAGCATGTCGTAGCCGGGGCGGTCCCTGTCGGGGCCCTCTACGCCGTAGGCAGTGAGTCTGCCGTAGATAAGCCTGGGGTTTAGAGCGCTGGTAGTCTCATAATCGATACCCAGCGACTCGGCTGTGGATACGCGCAGGTTGGTGACGAGAACGTCGGATTCCCGGACCAGCTTGGCGAAGATTTCTCGCCCCTTCTCGGAGCCGAGATCCAGCGCGAGGCTCCGCTTGCCGCGGTTTATGGCCTCGAATACGTAGTTGATCTGGTCGGGTGGGGGATCGACTTCGGGTATCCAGCCCCTTGTCGGGTCACCGCCCGTCTGCAGATGTTCAACCTTGATGACCTCGGCCCCGTAGTCGCTCAGCATCACGCCGCAAGTCGGGCCCGACACCCAGTTTGCAACCTCTACGACTTTGATACCCTCTAAGGGTTTGGGACTCAAGACTCTAAGCTCCTACTAAGGGCATAGGCTACCTACCCCGGCTGGGCCTATGGAAGAGTTCCCTTTCCCTCGACGAGACCTTTGCATAACCTGTGTTGGAGGGGCCGGGGCCGCTCGTGCTGTCGAAGATCCGCCGAGGCGGGAGGCTCTCGAAGTATGAGCGGGGGGAGGTCATGTGGTATGGATAGTACAACAGAAGCAATCCTTAGATACCCAGAGTTCTCTGGATGGAAGAGGGCTAGTGTGAGTGTGTCCCTGAATCATCCGAGGGTAGTTACACAAAGGTCTAATTAGTAAAGCGGCTTACAGCATTCCCTGCTTTCGGACTTCCTTCAGCGACTCTTTCATCGCATCCACTATCCTGTCCACCTCCTCATCAGTGTGCGCTGTGGACATGAAACCCAGGTGTATCCCCGGCACGACTACCCCGCGCTCCAACAGATGCAGGTAGAACTGGACCTCCGCGTCGTGCAGGGAAGAATCGATGTCCCGAGAACTGTTTATCGTGGCACGCTGGAATCGCAGGTAGAACAAGGACTGGGCGCTCATCATCTGGACGGGCAGTTCCTCGGCCATGCAGAAGGAGTTAATCTCGTCGGAGAGCCGAGCCCCGCGCTCCTCAAGCTGTGAATACAGCTCTGGGTGATTCTTCAAGTGGTGACCCCGACTGTACAAAAGACAGAACCTTTTCTATGAGTTTTGGTCTAGCAATTTAGCCGTCGGAGCGGATAGTAAGATAGGTGGTTCGAATCCAGTCTGGTGGGCCGGACTGGACGAAATCAAGAACCGAGGCCGATTCGCTGGTCACGCCGTCGCTCGGCATGGGGATGGTGTACGTCAGCACAGCCTCGTCTCCCACCACCTCGATGCCCTCCACGAAGTTGCGGATGAGCGCCTTGCGCTCAGGGAAGGTACCTTCCTGCAAGAACTCCCGGAAGTCTGCCACGTACTCCTTGATCTCCTCGGTGGTGGGCAGCTCCACCCTCCGCTGCTCCAGTTGAGTTGCGGCATCCTCCCGCGCAGCCTCCAGCTGCTCCTCCCGGTGCCTCAGCGAGAAGATGCGGGGCGACAGGACCTCCAGCGTCAGATCGCTCGTCTCAAGGGCTTCGTAGAGCCGCTCCAGCCGCTTCCGCACGTCCCCCAGTTCGGCGTCGATGACCTCCAGCCTGCCGGACAACTCCTCGGCCATGGCGTCGATCTCCTCCGCCACCAGCGTCACCAGCTCCACGATGGTCTCCTCGGTGAGGATGCGCTCCCTGATCTTCTCGACCACGAACTCCTCAACCCTGGGGGCGTTCAGGTAGCGGGCGGTGCACGTCCCTGCGCCCTCCCTAAACAGGGTGCCGCAGACGTAGTAGGCGAACTGCCCGCTCTTGGCCCCCTGGCCGGAGTAGTGCCTGCCGCACACGCCGCACTTCAGCAGCCCGCTCAGCAGGAACTTGCTGCCCACCCTACCGGACCTCTCCACCTTCGGGGCACGGTCCCGCATCGCCCCCTGCACGGCGTCGAACAGATCCCTCGATATCAGGGCGGGCCACGCCCCCTCAACCCGCACCGGCTCCTGGGCCTTCTCTCCCTTGCTGGTTCTGCCCCATACGGCGGCGCCGGTGTAGGCTTCGTTGGTCAGCAGATAGTGGAGCCCGCCCTTGTACCAGCGTTTGCCCCGGTTGGTGACGCCCCGGTCGTTCAGTGCCTTGCATATCTCCTTCAAGCCGTTGCCACTAAGCGAGCTCTCGAATACCTCCTTCACTACCGGGGCGGTCACAGGGTCAACCACCATGGTGGGGCGCTCCTTCACCCCGTCGCTGACCTTCACCCGATTGTAGCCGAAGGGGGCCTTGGAGCCGAGGAAGAAGCCTCTCGAAGCCGCCTCCCGCATTCCCCGCACAACGTCCTGGGCAAGATTCTCCGAGTAAAATTCATCCACGCTCTCGATGATGGCCTCCATGAGCTTGCCGGTGGGGGAGTCGTCGGCGTGCTCGGTGATGGAGACGACGCGGACACCCTTGCGCCTGAGCATGGACTTGAAGGCAACGGCGTGCTCGCGCTTGCGGGTGAACCGGCTGAATTCCCAGACCAGGATGACCTCAAAGGGAGCGTTGGGCTGGCTTCCCTGCTCGATCATCTCCCGGAACTGGGGCCTGTCGGCGACCCGTCCGCTCTCGGCCTCGTCTACGTACTCGCGGGCCACGGAGTAGCCGTTGGCCTTGGCGTAGTCTTTGAGCGCCCTGAGCTAGGCGGACACGGACAGGTCCACGTCCTGCCGGTCACTGGACACCCTGGCGTACAGGGCTGCCGGGGTTAGGGGCTGGAGATGTTGGAGCTTCTTCATGCTGTCCTCTCTACGCTACTCTGCAGTGGTTTGTTCTTTGAGGGTTTTGTCATGGAACAATTTGGCTGCTTCAGCAGGGCCACTACCCGCACGTGGCTACGATGATTGTTACTATGACTGCGACAATGCCTACTATGACACCAGTTTTTTGCCAAGTGAGCCATTGGGATGCCTTGCTCCAAAGTTCTGAAGAGATGTAACGTAGCCGTGCTCGCAGACCTATCCGACGAATCTCGACTTGCACCCAGCTATCGGCACCCTTTCCTCCATGTAACCCCTCCACCCCACGACCTCCCTTGCCACCTTCTCCAATTTCGATTTCAAGGACATCGCCAACCCTCATCCATTTGCTCTCTTTGTTCTCACCCAACTTTCCAAGGCCGCCGCGAACAATACTGCCCCCGCCTTCTCCCTGGTGGCCTCCACCAGAATATCTTGCGCCACCGCCGCCGCCTTGAGCACCTTGTACTGTAACGCGTACTTCTACTCCCCGAGGTGTCGTCAGTAAATAATTTCCTGGGGTGCGGTAGGTATAGGACGCCGTCCGACCAGTAATCTTGAGTTCGTCGGGTAACTTGGCTTCCCTCCTCATTCGCCAGTTCCTTCCGGCGCAGCTACGGCTCGAAGCCGGAGGCCCAGGGCGCGCACCACCTTCAGCACTGTGGCGAACTCCGGGTTGCCGTCGGCGGACAGCGACTTGTAGAGGCTCTCTCTGCCCAGCCCGGTCTCTTCCGCGACCATCGCCATTCTCCGGGCGCGAGCGATGTCCCCTAACGTTGCCATAATCAGCCTCAGGTCACTCTCCTCTAGGGCGACGTTGAGGTAGGCTGCCATGTCCTCCTCGGTCTCCAAGTGCTCCACCAGGTCCCACGGCTTGGTCTGCGTTTTCGCCATTTGCTGCCTCCTATAGCCCTCTGGCCAGCTCCTGTGCCCTTCGTATGTCCCGCTCCTGGCTGCGCCTCCGGCCAGAAGAATGACCAAAGTCTCCCCTCGCCGCACGAAGTACACCCGATAGCCCGGCCCGTAGTTGATGCGAATCTCGGAAACCCCTTCGCCCACCGGCCTCACGTCCCCCGGGTTGCCGAGATACAGTCGCCGGATTCGGCTGTCGATGCGCACCCTCGCCTCTCTGTCCCGAAGCCTCCTGAACCATCGGGCGTAGACCTCGGTCTGACGGATCTCGACCATCACCCTATTGTAGGCCATAGGATACTTTAACGCAAGGGGTAGCTAGCCATTCCGGGACAACTAAGGCCCGGGACATGAACGCCGATCTTGGCCCATTGAGGGGCGTGGCACATCATTAGCCGAGGTCGGGGCATGGTGACACGTCAAGCGCGTCACGGAGTCAGAGGCTGAATTGCAGCTACATGGCAGTGGGCAATCTTCCCTGACCGGCTGAGGTGGCCCCGAGCCACTCCTGCGGCCGGTGTTGGTGTCATACTTGTGTACAGGGATTTGCGTCAGTTCCCAAAAGGGAAATCGAAGGTTTTTTTGAACGTAAAATAAGAGGACAAGGAGGAAAGTGGAGCCAATTCTACGAGCACTTTTGCGAAAAGAGTGGTTCCGGAAAACAGGACGCAGTTCCCAAAAGGGAAGTTAGAGGTTGGGTTACAACGGAGCGAGCGATCGGGAAGGCTAACTCTGACAGTTGGGGAAGGACGAAGCAATCTACAGAACTGGGGGATTGAGAGACTACGTAAGTGGTGGCGTGAGACCCCAGGACGACTACGGCGGGCGTCGAGCCGGTGGAGGGTGACCTCTCGGCGATCCCTGGCACGCCTGCAGGCCCTCCTCACAGGGCCTTATAAATATCAGGTCAAATGTGGTGGCCTTTTTCTACAATTGCCGTTGCCCTTCCGGCACCTACCACAACCGTCCTGTCAATGGCGAGAACGGGATTGTCCGATGTCTTCCAACTCCGGTTTAGAGTATGTCATCTCCTCCATAGCGACAAGTTCCCCATAGGGCCGAGCCTCTAGATCCGCAGTCAAATTGCCGCAAAGGCTATCGAAGCGTGCGTCAATGTGGCTCAAGGTTTTGGTAATCATCTTGTGGAGGTTGCCGTAATTGAGTTGGTCCAAGGTTTCGGCGACCGCACTGAAGCAAACAATCTTGGCGATCTTATACTCTGCATTGGGTCTGTTTAGCACGGCCCCCGGTATGCACTGAGTGTAGGCGTTTTCGTCGTGTGCTATGTGTTTGTTCCTCAGGTACCTAAAATACTCATAGACTTTCAGGGCATTGGAGTCTTCCTTGAAGACTTTCTTGGGATTCAGTCTAGATCGAGCTTCGCTGTCACTAAAGCATTTCATACAGTGCTCGACGGCCGATCTCCAAAGACCCTGCCGTACTAAAAAGTTATCTGGAGCTACATCATTTATTGCCTCCAAAGATGCAAGAGCGATTTGGAGATCATTTCTGTGTGAAGCAAGTTCAGAAAGTTGTTGTGCCTTGTGCCCGGACAACTTTATCACTTTGGTTGCATCTGGAAAGCCACTGATGTGAAATCCAGAGTCTGTGAGGTCTATTTCGAAGTACTCCATTGACTATCTCCCGCATCTCGATTCTATGGGAATACCAGCCGTGGTGCCTCTCTTGTACCGGCATTGTGGCTTGGACCCGTACTCGGTGCAGCCCCGAAGGGTCCGAGCCTACCATTTGTCACCTAGGGGACACCCGAGCCACATCTGGGACAGACCGTGGGAAGACGATGGCAAACCCGATTCGTACATGTGGACACACTCCCTCCGACTAATGGGTAGCCTGCATCGTGGCGTAGTACCTGCCAACTTCTACGTGAATAGTCGCCACACCACCAGAACGCTGATGACCAGCAGAACGACCAGCCCGGCGACGGCTACTTTCAGCCTGCTCGCCAATTCCCTCGTCCTTCCGTGCGCGGCCCGCTCCTTCCGATACGCCGCCTCCATCTCCTCATACGCCTGTCTGCTGGCGGCTACGGCTTCCCTGGCCTCGTCCCGTTCCCGCTCCAACTCGGATGCGCTCCGCTCCAACTCCCGCACGGTCTGTTCCAGCTCGTCCTCCCTCATGATGGAGCGGCGCAGCAGCTCCTCGTCGCCCAGGTACCCCGGCCCGTGCATCCGCACGTAGACCCGGCGACCCTCCCTGACCACCTCGACCTCTCCCTTCCTGATCATCCGATCGAGGGTCGAGAGGGATACCTCCATCGCCTGCGCTGCCGCCGCTTTCGTGACCCAGCGGACAGGCTCATCCATCGCTTTCCCCTCGCTATCGGCTGACACGTCAGCCCTCGTCACGGGGTTGCAGAAGTGCAATTCTCATCGCCCTCTACTTTAGCGCAGATTCCCATTTACGGGCATATGCAAATGCTGTCCGGTCAGGCGGCGCGTCAGCCCGTTTCATAGCTAAAACGGGGCGGTTTGGGTGTCGGCAGACCACGACAATCGCACCGGCGCCCGCATTTTGCACCCCCCAGACAATTTAACGGGGAGATAGGGCCGCATCGGCCCTATCTATTCCCCCCTACAGGACGGTGACGCATCCGGTGGTACAGTGAGTCCCATTGGTAGGCGCGCAGCTCTGTCAGCGGCAGTCGTGGGGACTCCGGCTCCCAGAGTGGATGCCAGGACGGTCCCAGTATTCCTGTGTCGGACAGCACGGGCCAGCACGACACGAAGATGGGCAGCGACATCCGGGTCGTCCGGGCGGCTGTGCGCACGTAGGTTGCCTCGACGTCCTCGCTGTCCACGACGAAGAGCGTGGTGGGGAACGGCGGCTGGTCGTCTCCCGGCTCGGTGGACCAGTAGTGGCTCGTATAAGGGCTCAGGCGGGCCAGGACTCCTCTGGGGTGACGGGCGCGAAGCTCGTGCTCAAGGTAGAACGGCACGTGGAGACCACCAGCAAGCAGGTGTCCCACGGCGTCGGGGGCGATGGCGGACTCGCCCCAGCTGTAGGCCCGGTCGGATCTGGCGGTGGGGACCGACCACAGCAACTCGCTGTCGGGGTCGGCCCTGGCCTCTGCTTCCAGCTTCGAGAGGACCCAGGTGATGCCGTCTGCGTGCTTCGTCTGCCGCGCCCACGTCTCGATGCGGTGGCCCACGTGCCGTCTGCGGCCCTGACGGTCTGTCGTCAGCTCTGTGCTCCAGATGCCCCGCGTGGTTGGGAGTTGGGCGCGGTCCCTGTGCGTGACATAGCGTATGCCATCGTCTGACAGCGTGTAGCGAACGCCGCCGCATTTTCCATGACGCTCAATGAGGCCCCAGGTATCCACGAGGTTGTGCATGATCTGGCTGACCCGTCCTTCGGAGACGCCGAGCCAGGTCGCTAGGTGCTCACGGGGGATCATCGGGTGGTCGGTAACGAGGTCGAGGGTCCGCTTCTCCGACGGGTTGATGCCGAAGGTCTGCGCAGCCTGCGCCATCCGCTCAGGTTGAGGTATCGAGGCCCGCTTCCGGCTAGGCGGCTCGGTGCGAAGCCTTCCGCCGGGGCTGCCCTGGAGCTGACGTGCTCTAGTGTGTGGTACGTACTCCCGAACAGCCCCGTGGTTTGACACCAGACGCGGCGGTCCCGTCTTTCGAGCGCATCCCGCGACTCCACAGCGATGAAGAAGCCCCTGAGATTCAGTTGCTCGCAGAACCTACCCGTCAGCCTCTCCTCCCATGCGCTGGGAGTCAGAATCAGGATCGTGTCGGGGCGGCGCGTGTAGTCGTACTCCGCTATGGCTCGCAGGCGGTCGTAGAGTGACCGCCGACGCAGGGCCAGGCCCTGGCGGACCACGCCGAAGTTCCGCCCGTCGTGGAGGGTGATGGCGGCGGCGAAGCGGCCCCGGCGGTGGAACTCCACGTGCGACCGGAGCCCGTTGATGCCGGGGGAGAGTGACGCGGTGAGTCGATAGATAGCGGCCACCGCATCCATCCGGCGGATAAGCAACGCCAGCCACTCCCTGGACATAGGGTAGGCTCGCACGAAGTCCGAGGGCGTCTCAAAGCCGAGGGCTCCAGCGGCGTCTGTGATGCCCTTGGCGGTCAGATAGTATCTCCGGCTCGACGGCAGATGGGCGGTGCCGTGACTCACCCTCCCGACAATGCCGTCCGTCAGCAAGCCGGTTAGGGCTCGGTGGACGGTCGCGTGGGCCTCACCCAGGATGCCTGCCAACTCTGCCGCGTCAACGAACGGCATCCGGCTGAGAGCATCTAGCAACTGTTGGTCGGAGATGGTCATAGTAGGGTTCTCATCCCTTGCTGTGTTGTACTCACTTATCTGCTGTCGTCGGCAATACCCCAACAGTGCACTGTGGACGGAAAGAAACGTCGTAGGTAATGCCTTGCAAGACATTGTGTCGAATCCAATCTTGTGGTAAGGCCGAAGGGGTACCGGAACGGCCGGGCTGCGCCTAGCGGCGCGGGCGGCATCTTACTCCAAGTGTTCAGAGAAACGGCAACAAATTCTGTCCGAAAGAGCGCACCCTGATCTTGCGGCACCAAAGAATAGTTGGAGGGAGCGGAAAGAGACGACTGTTCCCTGCGGGGTTCAGACTCCCTTCGTGGACAAAACGGAAGGCGGAGCGGAGCGGAGCGAGACATTGCATCCGCAAGTGCTTTGGTAATATTGTGCCCCACTCACTCACGTGGCCGTTGCGCAGGAAGGTACGTGGGAAAGAGGAATGTCGCTCCTGGTAGTCCGTCCTCACCATCTTCGCCCAGTAGAGTATCGCCCGCGCCGCCCCCACCTCCACCCCCGGGGCTAACTTGGACTAAAGTCGCTGTAGACGTGTCATAGGGCCACTCGACCGTGTAAACGCCCGGTTTCAAGAAGCAAAGTGGTTCATTCACAGTACCCTTGCAGCTCTCCGCATACGCTGTGAAGGCGTCAATGATTGGAAGATGCTCACGTCCACCGCCAGCACCGCCTCGATCAACAAAATGGGAGTCGCCATCACTGGACCGTTCTGCTGGCGATCCACATACACCGCCTTTGCCAGGAAAGCCTACTTTCACATCGAGTTTTTGACCTCGGCCAAGACCATTCAGGTAGACTACTTCGACACTCCCCGGTTTGCCGGGCCGTCCGTAAGTTTGAGAAAGAACTTCAGTCATGACACGAACCTCCTGATTGCCTCATCTTTGAAATATCGTACTGCTTCCAGTCCGGGACATGAGCGGCCATTAGCGCCTTGAAGAGCTTCCCGTGGTTCGGGACCCGTAGATGAAGCAGCTCGTGGGCTATAACGAAGTCCTGGAATCCGACTTCCTGATGGCTCAAGTCGGTGGCAAGGGTAATAGTCCCGGATGTCGAGCAGGAGCCCCACTTGCGGGTCATGTCCCGCACTCGCACGCGAGGCACGGGGACGTGAAGGCGCTCCAACCAGCACTCGACACGCTGGCGGAGAGCTTCGTGCCTGTCGTCACGTGCCGGCATCAGCCTCTCCGCCCAGCAGTATCGCCAAGGTTTGGTCTACAATCCGGCCCCGCTCACCGCTTTCCACCCTCAGCAATGGGTTGTACAAAGAAGTCCTCAGCCGTCGTTGCTCGTCGGCGTTGACGGCGGCGTTGGGAAAGCGGTCCACAAGCGCCTGGGCCTCTTCTGCGAACTCCACCGCGCTCACTCCGACGGTTTGGAGGGCAGCGTCGTCTTTCAGCGTCCAGTACACACCGAAGACTCTTCGGTGGAGCGGGCTCTCCCTCGCGGCAGCGACAGTAGACTCCTTCTCCTTGGCGAGGGCTTCCAACATGTCCATTGCCGCGAGTCCGGTTATCGTGCGCTCTTCGAGTCCCTTGATCACGTGCTCCGCACGTTCCTTGAGGGGCCTCAGCACAGCCTCCAATTCCGGCTCGCTCTCTACCTCCGCCTGAAGACCGCGAACCAGGTTGAACACCTTGGCCTCGTCGGGACCAGACGCCTTCCGGAGCGCCGTGAGTGTGCGCAAGTCGAAGGTCACAGCCTTGGTAAGGTTGCCCAGCCCATACATCGCCGCCGACTCTTCCACCAGCCGTTGCGTCTTGTGCGCCAACTCAGCTACGAAGTCGGGGCGGTTGGCGTATGCGTTGTGGACGGCGGCGTAGAGCCTGACTAGCTGCTTGAACGTGTCTATGTGGGCACGCAGCTCTGCGGACGGCGAGAGTATCTCCCACAGCGCCTCTACCTCCTTGTAGGCCGAGAAGAACCCTTTGCGGGCATCGGGGTCTATGAAGCGCGTGTACACCACCTGCTCCAAGCGCTCGTCCGCGCTTCCTCCGGCGGTGGAGTAGGCTGTCCGTGTCTCTGCTACTCGACCGCCTTCCTCGTAGTCGAGGTAGCTCGCCTTCGCCTTGACTATCTTGTCCTGAAAGTCATGCATCAGCAGATCGAGGTCCTCTATCGCGCCGCTGACATCGGACGAGTCGAACTGCAGCGCCTTCCGCAGTTCGCGCAGGACACCCACAAAGTCCACGACGAGGCCGATGGGCTTGCTGTTGCTTTCCCCGTCCACGTAGGGCCGGTTCACCCGCGCGATAGCCTGCAACAGCACGTGGTCGCGCATTGGCTTGTCCAGGTACATGCAGTACAGCAGCGGCGCGTCGAAGCCGGTCAGCAGCTTGTCGGTGACGATGAGGATCTTCGGGTCCTCGTTCGCCTTCTTGAAGGTAAGCCGAACGTCCTTCTCCTGCTCCTCCGAAATCTGAAGCTCGGCGACGAGGGGCCTTTCCACAACGTCGTTGGTATTCTCCGAGTACACCGGTGTGCTCCACTCCGGCGGCAGCAGCTTGTCGAGCGCGCGTTTGTACTTAGCGCAGGCTTCGCGGTTGACCCCCACCAGGAACGCCTTGTATCCGAGAGGCAGCACGTTCTCCTGAAAGTGCTGAGCGACGAACGCCGCGACCTTCTCGACCCTGTCGTCGGCCGTGAGGAAGGTGCGCAGGCCCACGGCACGGTCCAGGACGCTGTTGAGCTCCTCCACATCGGTGACGCCCTCCATCTCGGCCAGGGCGAAGAACTCTCTATCGAGTTGCCCGGCGGGCACAGTCATCTCGCTCGGCGCCATCATGTGGCGGATCGGCAGCGTCGTCTCGTCCTCGATGGACTCGGCTATCGAGTACTTGTCCAGGTAGCCTTCATCGTCGTCGGTGCCGAATATCTTGAACGTGCCCTCCCCGTGGGCCGTCCGTGCGATGGGCGTGCCGGTGAAGCCGATGATGGTGGCGTTGGGCAGCGCGGCCATGAGATACGTGCCCAAGTCCCTCGCCACCGAGCGATGCGCCTCGTCGATGAACACGTAGATGTTGTCACGGGCGTTGGCGTCCTTCTCGATGCCCTCGAACTTATGGATCATCGAGATGATGAGTCCCCTCCTATCGGTGGCCAACAACTCCCGCAGCTCGGCTCTGGAGGTGGCCTGCCAGACGGCGATGTCCTGCTGCTGCATCTCGCCGAGCAGCCGCTCGACCCAGCCCGCGAGTTGGCCTTCCAACTCCGTGCGGTCCACGACGACCACGACCGTCGAGTTGCGGAACGCCTCCTTCGCTTCCAATATCAGGCGGGCGGCTGTGAGCAGCGTGAAGGTCTTGCCAGCTCCCTGGGTGTGCCAGACGAGGCCGCGCCGCTTCCCCGGGTCGGCGCACCGCTCGACTATGCGGTCGACGGCGCTGCGCTGGTGCTGGCGCAACACGGTCTTCCGCGTCTCGCCGTCCTCGACGTAGAAGAGAATCCAGTCGCGCAGCGTGCGCAGGAAGTCCGTCGGCTCGAAGAAGGACTGGACGGCGAACCGGTAGCTCTCTTCCGGGGACTCCTTCCACCTCGCCATATACCGGCGCGAGACATTCCAGGTGACGCCGTACCAGTACTCGAGCAGGTGGGTGACATTGAAGAGCTGGGCCGCGCCTAGCAACTCTGGCGTCTCGATCTCGTAGCGGCGCAGCTGCGTGACGCCGCTCTCGATAGCGTCGGTGTCCGTGGGGTTCTTGTGCTCAACGATGGCGACTGGCACGCCGTTGACCACGAACATCACGTCGGCGCGGTTGCCCTTGCGGGCCGAAGGCTTGAGCCGCCACTCCCAGGTGACGTGCAGGGCGTTGGCCTCCGGCGTCGCGAAGTCGATAAGCCTGACCGGCCGGTGACGCTGCTCGGCCTCGTCGTACAACTGCCGCTCGCCGCGCAGCCAGGCCAGCATCTGGCGGTTGCCCTCTATGGTCGGCGGGAGCGCATGCAGGAGCTCGACCACCGAGCGGACGGCGTCTTCCGTCATCCAGGGGTTGAAGCGGCGCAGGGCCTCTTCCAGCACGCCGCGAAACAACAACCCCGCCTCGCCGCCTCTCAGGACAATGGCATCCCTCGGCGGCAGCGGCCGCCACCCGACCTCCGCCGCATGGCGGACCATCGGGAACTGGACGGCGCCGGCTTCTGTGATGTTGAACTCAGTCATGGCTTGACCCTATCTCGCCCCCATAACCCCCGAGGCTGATCGATGCCCTCGCCGTGCGCTTCCAGCGCGTAAACGGCCCGCGATTTGTGGGAAGAAGGTCATTGGGCGTCACTTACGGGGCCACGCTCATCCACATCTCGGCCTACCTGACGTGCTCCGCAAGCAGTGCCCGCACGGCCGGCACGAGCTCCTTCGGGATCTCCATCACCGTCTGTGTAGAGTCCTCAAAAGCGGCCTCATCATCGGCAACTGCTTCGTCCTCATTCAGCGACTCGTAGTGCCGAAGGACGCGCTGGACGCGTTCCTCGTCCCATCCCGGCGGGAAATTGCTCGTGTTCTTCATCTTCCTCTCCTTCTCATGCGCCGCCGAAAGGCTGCGAGCGGTTTTCCTCTCAACTCGTATGCCGTGATGACGAAGACTTGGTCAGGCTCCCGGTCCGGAACATAGATGACCCGCAGGTAACGTCCACTGGAAGTCTGTCCCAAAGCAACGCGTGATCCCTCTCGACCGGGCCGGTCTTCGCCGGGCGCTGCCAAGACGTCCTCAACTTCACCCTGCTCGACTCCGTGAAAGAAAATATGGGGTAAGCCCGTTTCCCGGTCGATATAGAATCTAACGTGCACAGCCGGGTCCTCCAATCACCTTCTGCGCCCCGGCCCCCGTCACGCCGAACAGCACCTGCCCGCCGTGCTGGTTCAGGAAGGCGCACACCGTCATAGCTGCCTCGCGGCGCGTGCCGGTGGTGGCCTTGAACTCCAGTGTCTCGGATTCACCGGAGGCGGCTAGGGCTTTGATTTGGTCAAGAGTCATGGGCGTCCATTGCGTGTAGTTACTTGAGAATGTCGAAGGTTTTAGGTAGCGGGTTAAAGTCATTTTGGGCCGACCACATAAACCGATCAATCACGGCTCTTGTCCGCTTTATCATTTCAGTTCTCCGCGGCCCCGAGGTATATTGTCCAATGCCGTGTGTCTGGTTATTTCTCTCATCCACAAAATCCTTGACCCAAGACTCCTCTAAGCGCAACGCCGCATTCATGCTATCCCACTTCCCGTCGTAGCATTGTTTGATGCTTTCAACCGCCCTGTAGCAGAATAGAGCAGTGGCGTGAGGGTTGCGTATAGCTTCTCGAATATCAGCCAGCGCATAGTGAAGGCTACTGGAAGCTGAGATTGCTCTAGGATTACTGATTGGGGGCTGAAGAATTATGAGGTTCATGACGTTATCAAGCGTAAATTCTGAGTCAAAATAATCTTGTCCAACAGCTACCCTTCCAGTACTAAACGGATGGGCCTCAATCCCCTCATTGTGGTTGACATAGTGTGTTATTTCGACGCCATATCCTTCGCAATGGATATACCCATAGGCATCAAGCAACATTCGCACTGTCTCATCCACATAGTTTCCGATCGTTAGAAGATCGTTGGAGTTGCTCATCACGATGACCTTAATATGTGATGCCACTATTGACACCCAAGCGTCAAATGTAAAGGATCCATCATCAAATGAACGGGATATGGGAACTGGCCCAAAATGGTCTGATGGTTCTACCGAGCGGGATGCGATTGTTATAGGGTTACCCATCGCCTGTACTGTGCCGATGAATGTGTAAGTGGGCATTCTTTAGTTCTCACTCCTCTTGTGATTTAACCTTGTCTTTTCATGGGTCAAAAGTTTCGTTCTACGCCTCCTCCGTAACCGCGGACAAATCCAATTCCCCCACCCATCTCTCCCCCATCATCAGCTGGTGCAGTAGCATCTTGAACAGATTGACTGGCGACAGGGAGTAGTCTTTGAGATGTTGTTGGAGCATTCACAGCCTAACTACTCATCCTCTGAATGTGGTGCCCTAAAGCCGATACGACGGCCAGGAGACTCCTGTGCTTCACCATCGAAGTTATACCCAGCGGCTGTCAGATGAAAAACTTGCCCCTTGCCGATTCTGTCTTCTACCAGTCCCGCATCCAAGAGTTCCTTTAGGGCTGACTTGTAGCGAGCCTCCGAACGCGGATCGTGAGATTCGGGAAACGAGTGATTCCCAATGGATATGTTTACTAGCCTCCCGAATACAGGGACATTCATAATCACCCCATCGTCACTTCCTTTCGCAGTTTCGAGGAGTTCCATTGCGGCATCATATACTTCTGCCATTTTGCGTTCCTTCCTTGCTCTGTTTTATGGTCAATGCTGTTGCTCATGGGGAAAGCGTCGAACGCCGTCATACTCCAACTCCCCCACCCGTATCTCCCCCGTCATCAGCTTGTGCAGCAGCGCCTTGAACAGCTCCTCCAGCACCGCGCGCTTTCTCCGGTGCAGGTCTATCTTGCGGTCGATGGCGTCTAGAATGGCGACGATCTGAAGTTGCTCGTCCCTAGAAGGACAGGGTAGACGTATTTTCTCTATCCGAGTCAGTGCAAGCTTTGGCTGCGCATTGGTAGCTGTAGATTGCGAAATTTGTAATGTGCAAGACTCAGAGGCGAGGGCGTACATCAGGAACCGGGCGGAAATGTCTATGGCAGTGACGGAAATCCTAGCAGCGTTCTCGGTCAGATTGGCTCCATCAAGAGCTTGCGGAACTTGGCCAACTAAGCCGATGGTCCCAGCAATCGAGATATAAACGTCTTCACTGGAGATGATGTATCGAGAAATCACCGACTCGTAACCTTTCGGCACGAACAACAGCTGATCCGAATCCACCCCATGGCCCTTGAAATCCGTTACCCGTATGTAAGGCTGACCAGTGTTCTCGCCAGTTAGTGAAACCCCCTTCGGCATCCGCTTCCCGCCCTTCACAGTGGCAATGGAAGCGACGGCTGTTTGTCCCCAGCTCTCCGGCACAGGCCCGACCTTCGTCTCCTTCTGGGCCTCACCCCGCAGTCCGCGAGTGAACAGCGCCCGCATCGCGGCGCGTTTGAGTGCTTGGGTGGTGGCAATGGATTGCTCTTCTACTGACTTGAGGCGCAGTAGGGACTCCAGAGACTCGGCAACAGCTACCTGGTCTCTTGGGGGCAGGCTAGGATAAGGCAGGTCGAGCAGGACTTCCGTCGGTACACGCTGGCGTCCCGTGCTTCCCTCCATGCGTTCGGCGACATGATGCCGTACATCCGGATGTAAGAGGTAGAAAAACAGAAGTCGCCGATCTTGGCCATTGTGTCTCGGCCGTAGCGGAATGACCTCCGTTGTGGCGAAGCCGAAGTCAGCGGGCAGTCCAGTGACGAGAGCCTGCTTCCCATTCTCGAAGGATGGAGTGATCTTGGCTACCAGAACGTCGCCACGCTCAAAGTAGGTTCCGGTCCTAATTGCGTGCGACGGCCTGAAGTCGTAGTCGGGGGCGTACGCGCCTCCCTGCGGCATGGCCTCCATCGTCGCGAAGGGCACCGCCTCTACTGACGATATATCCAGCCCGCGTGGTTTCTTCGTCACCTCATAGGCGTCACCCACTCGGATCCATGGACACCCGGCGGGCAGGTCAAGATCAAACAGGCTCATCAGCAACTCCAGCAAGTAGCTTGGACAACGAGGCGGAGAGCCTGCCAGCCTCTTCATCGAGTGCCGTTAACTCTGCCATCAACACTCGCACTGAACCAACTTCGGTTGATGAGGCCTGCCCCACCCACCGGCTCGGGCTGAGGTTGTAGTCGGTCTCCTGCGCCTGCTCCCGGGTGATGACAGCGACCTCGCCCTCGACAGGCTCGCCCTTGAGGAAGGCCGCAGCGATGGAGCGGATGTCCTCTTTCGGGATGTAGTTCTTGGGCCGTCCCTTGCCGACGCGACGGCCGGCGTTGACGAGCACGATCTTGCCCCTGCGCGCCTCCGGCTTGCGCTTGGACAGCACGACGATGATGCCTGCGGCGCTGGTGTTGTAGAAGAGGTTGTCCGGCAGCAGCACCACGCCGTCTATCAGGTCGCGCTCCACGAACCACCTGCGGATGTTGCGCTCCCGGTCCTCGTTCTTGCTGCCGGAGCCGCGCGTCACCGCGCCGGTGTCCAGCACCACGGCGGCCCGCCCGCGCTCGTTCAGGCAGGCGAGGGTGTGCTGGAGCCAGGCCCAGTCGCCCTTGCCGGTGGTGACGCCCCCGGCGGTGCGGAAGCGGTCGAACGGGTCGTTCTCGAAGGTGTCCTGGTTGAAGTCCTGGTTCCACATGGGATTGGCGACCACGATGTCGTGGCCGGATATCCGTCCCGCGGCGTCCTTGAACTTGGGATTGATTATCGTGTCGCCGCGCTCGATGCGCACGTCCATGTCGTGGATGATGGCGTTCATGTGGGCGACGGCGTAGCTGTCGGCCTGCAACTCCTGCCCATAGAGCCTGAGGGGCACACGGCTGGTGGGGTCGGTCTCGCGAGCGACCAACTGGAGCTTGACGAGCAGCCCAGCCGAGCCGCAGGCGTAGTCGTGGCACGTCTCGCCGGGCCTGGGGCGCATGATGTGGGCCATGAGGAAGCCGACCTCGGTGGGAGTGAAGAACTCGCCCGCGCTCTGGCCGGAGCCCTCCGCGAACTTGCGGAGCAGGTACTCGTAGGCGCGGCCCAGGAAGTCGGGCTGCACGTCGGCGAGGCCGAGCCGGTATCGAGGATCGGAGAAGGTCTCCACGACGGCAGCGAGGCGCGCCGGGTTGAGGTCGCGCTCGCCGTTGCGCTCGGAGGCAAAGTCGACGAGGTCGATGACGCCTGAGAGGGTCGGATTCCACCGCACGACGGCGCGCACTGCCTTGGTCAGGTGCTCGCCGACGTCGCGGGGCCGCGCTGTGCGGCCTTGGGTGTCGGGGGGCCATTCGTGGGGCTCCCGCCCGCTCACGACGCCCCATCGGGCCTCAGGGGGGAGGTAGAAGCGAAGCAGCTCATGGTCGCTCTCCGCGATTTCCTGTGCGATGGCGCGGTCCCCGAACTCCTGGGTCAACCGGTCAATCTCGTCATCGAACACGTCAGAGAGGCGCTTAAGGAAGAGAAGGGGCAGCAGGTAGTCCTTGAACTTGGCGGCATCCTTTTCGCCTCGGATGGAGCAGGCGGCATCCCACAGCATCTGCTCCATGGGCTTGGTGTCGGGAACGGACGTCTGCCGCCTGCGGGACCGCCGACGGGTCACACTAGCCGCAGACTCGGCCTCATTGACCTCCGGCGCATCACCATCGACGCCGGCCTCGGCAGCCAGCGCAGCGATAGCCGTCCGCGCTGCTCTCTGCGGCGTCGTAACTCCGCCCTCCCACCGATTCACCGTCGCGAACGACACGCCAAGCCGCTCCGCAAGCTGCTCCTGCGTCAGGTCCAACCTCGCACGAATGGCCTGTAGGGTTGGGCTGATTGACTGATTATCTGTTATATTTGCCATGTTTGCATTATGCTACATGTTCAGAGGGGGGTCAAGACGCCTGCTTCGCCATGGCTCAAAGAATGAGACTTTATAACTGGGTAAAGCGCGCCGTTCCTTCTTGGGTTTGGATAACGGTGTTGATTGCGCTACTCTTTTTCGTCGGGGCCATCCTCTCGTATCAGTATTGGGGTTGGCTGACCTCCCCGCCTGAGTCCGGCAGCACGACTATTCGCAATATCGTCCTAGTATTGGCGGGATTTGTCGCTCTAATCTTGGCTTTGTGGAGAGGCGCAATAGGTGAGCGCCAGGCGGCGGCAACTGAGCAAGCCGTTCTGGACGGACGCTACCAGCGGGGGATCGAGATGCTTGCGAGCGACAGCCTTTCGGCTCGTCTGGGTGGTATCTACTCGCTCCGGAACTTGGCCGAGAGCCAACCGGAACAGTACCACATCCAAGTCATGCGGGTGTTCTGTGCCTTTGTTCGTCACCCACCATCGTACGACAGCGAAGAGGCAGAGCGAGACTCAGGCAGGGCTGAAGCGGAAGCTAACCCAAGACAACACGTTCATGGTCGTCCCCGGGCGCGAGCTGACGTTCAGGCTGTAATGGACGCTATCGGCTCGCGCGGCGAGCTTGGAATCGCCATAGAGAGCGCGAGCGGTTTCTTGATAGACCTCAACGGTGCAGACCTGTCATGGGCCTACCTTGAGAAGGCGGAACTCTCCAACGCAAACCTCACGTTTGCGAATTTGTTTCGTGCTGTATTCTACGAGTGGCGACGAGGTTTCCCCCCGCCGCGCAGTCCATTCTACCTGAAACTTCAGGAGACCAACCCTGATATGGAACGGTCGTTGCCCGACAATTACGCCGATGAGAAGGGCTGGAGGCAAACATACACGGCCAATCTCTCCCGCGCAGACCTCTCCTACGCGAATCTGTCGCAAGCTAGGATGGAGCACGTCAACCTGTCGGGGGCGCAAATCAGAGAGGCAAACCTTACCGGTGCCCTGCTTGGGCACGCCAACCTGCGCGGAGCCGATCTATTCGAATCGGACTTGTCCCCCTGCGATCAGTTGGCTACGGACTTGACCCGGGCCGACCTGACGAACGCAAGCTTGACTGGCAGCAACTGTTCTCGGGTTCAGATGCGTGGGACGATCTTGCATGGGACTGGATTTGCCGGTACAAAACTCTGGGCCACCATGCTGAACAGCGCCGAACTTACAGACAATGGGCAACACTCGCCTGTCGGTCTCACCCAGGAACAACTCGACCAGACCATTGTGGTAGCTCGGAACTATCCCGACCTGGAAGGGGTTGTGGATGCCCAGACCGGTGAGACGCTGGTTTGGCGTGACGCTATTACTCACAACGAAAAGCTTCGCCGAGCACGTCACCGCGAATGGGGCTCAGAAGAAGTCAAGGAGGAAGAAGATGGGGGCGAGGAAGAGGATGACGTCGAATATGGTGGAGATAACGTGGAGGAGGGCTGTCGTGGGACTGAACCATTCTAGCAACCAGAATGCGGAGCCGCCTCAGCAGACACCAGCCAATCAGCTAGCACCCGATCAAGCCCTGCTGGGACTCGAAGAGTAACGAGAACCGAGTGGTTCTGAGTCACCCCGTCATAGGCGGCGCTACATCGTCAACTCCGCCGCTTCCACCTCCGGACTTCTGTTCAGCGGTGAGCCGGATGACCCGCCTACGGGTCCAACCTGAACCTGATCGTAAAGGTTCTTGATTTTATCAAGTCTGGTGGGCCGGGGCGTACTGTACTGCGAACTTTTCGGTGGGAGGTCCTTATGTAAGGAAGGGGTCAAGTGACCCAGCGCCAAGGCGCCCGCGAGCCTCCATTCCGTCGCGGGCGGCCACGCCATCCCACCTGCGGACGGGAGGAGAGCCCAGTCGTCACTGCCGCCTCTGTGTCGCTGTGAAGATAAGGCCGGTCATAGCGGTCTCGCCCCCCCCATGCGAGAAGCGGCTCAGCCCCAGGCTAGCGCGTAACGGGTGCGGCGGCATGCGCCAGGTGTCCTACACCGGCTTTGCTATCCCCCACCTCAATCCTCCCCCTCAGCTCAGGGGGAGGAGGCTAACCCATTCCTCATATGGACGAGGAGTCCCTTTCTCCTGTGGTGGCAGGTTGATATGGGGGCGCGTGGCCGGACGCCGTGGTCCCCTTGGAATGTACTACCGACGCACAGACATATACACAATTGCGCCACCTATCGCCAAGATTGCCCCGGCCACGACGATGATCCACAGCCAGGGAAGACCGCCCTCCTCTTCCCGCTCGACCACTGTCGGCGCAACCGTGGGAGTGGGTGTCGCCGTGGGCGCCGGGGTAGGCTCAGGCGTGGGCGTCGGGGGCGGGGTCGGGGTCAACGCAGGCGTGGGCGTCGGGGGCGGGATCGGGGTAGGCTCAGGCGTGGGCGTCGGGGGCGGGATCGGGGTAGGCTCAGGCGTGGGCGTAGAGGTCGGGATGGGTGTAGGCGTCGCTGGGGGAGTGACGCTGACAATTACCCGGGAAGAGCCACCCACCGGCTTCTCGGTCTTGTCTGCGTCTTTCAAGACTCCGGCAAAAGCGTGGCCCCCCTCCTCGGCGGATGCCGTCACGGTGTAGGAGAATGCCGCATCTCCCAGCAGGGTGAAGGTGACGGTCTGGCCTTCGACCATGGTCGCATCCGACAGGCTGGACGATGCATAGCTGAAGCCGGTGGGCAATGTCTCCACGACCTGCCCCAAACCTCCGTATCCGGTGGCAGTGATCGTTACCGTAAGCTCACCGCCCGGAAGGACCCACGACTGGGAGAAGCGCCTGCTGGCGTTGGGTTCCACAGGCGCAGGAGTTGAGGTGGGAGCTGGCGGCGGAGTGGCCCTGACGGTTATCGCAGAGTAGCCTCCCACTGGTTGTTCGACCTTGTTCGAGTCATGCAGGACCCCGGCAAAGGAGTGAGGGCCTTCCTCTGCGGATGCGATAACGGTGTAGGTGAAGGTGTCATCGCCCATTAGGGTGAAAGTGACGGTCTGGCCCTCGACCATGGCCTCCTCCAGGCTGGATGAGACATAGGTGAAGCCGGCGGGGAGTGTCTCCACGACCCGGCCCAGACCGCCGTACCTTTCAGCTGTGATGGTTACCACCAATTCGCCACCTGATAGAGCCCACGACTGGGAGAAGCGCCTGGTGGCGCTGGGCTCTGTGGGTGTGGAAGTTGGTGTGGGTGTAGGCGGTGAAGTGGATCTCACTACCATCTCGGAGTGGCCTCCCACCTTCTCTTCCGCTTTCGTCGAGTCTTTCAGTACCCCCGAAAAGGTGTAAACGCCCTCTTCCGCAGGCGCTGTTACCGTGTAGGTGAAACTCTCATCTCCCAGCAGGGTGAAGACGACGGTACGGCCCGCGGGCCTGGCGGCTTCCAAGCTGGACCTTACGTAGGTGAAACCCATGGGCAGCGTCTCCACGACCTGCCCCAAACTTCCGTATCCGGTGGCAGTGATCGTTACCGGCAGCTCACCACCTGGCGGAGCCCACGACTGGGAGAAGCGCCTGGTGGCGCTGTGCTCCGTGGCGGCTACGGGGCTTGTGTGAAGTACGCTTGCCAGCCCTATCGCTATGCTCACAGCAAGCGATACCGCGGCAACTCTTTGCGCCAAGCTCATCATTCTGCTCATCTGAAACTCTCTGCCCTGTTGTCCGGTGGGATCAGCTGGCGAAGTAGCGGAACACCACCTCTAGCGCCTGCTGCTTGGTAATGAGGTCTGCAAAGTAATCAAAGACGGCGGCCAGGGCCTCGTCCCTCTCGATCAGCCCGTTGTTGTTGAAGTCGTACCTGGTCCATATACCCTCGTTCTCTACGTCGGTGACGCTGACGACCATATGGAGCATACCCATCATGCCCTTTAGGTCGGTAGCCTGCAGCATCACCTGATACACATTGTCCGTATCCGCGTCCGCCGGGGCTTCGTAGTCAGGTGGCGCATTGAATGCCAGCGCTCCGGCGCCGCTGACGGTGAACGCGCCGGCGTCATCACCTGCAAGCGACCACGTCACCTCTGTCCCTTCAGGGTCCACGGCCGTGTAGGCGGCGACGGCATCGGCCCTGTTCTCCGCGTACTCCGTGGCGAGTGGCCCCGCTATCGCCGGTGGCTCATCCACGTCGGTGACCATGACGGTCAGGTCGATGGTGTCGCTGCCGCCCTTGCCGTCGGATACGTGCGCCCAAAGGCTGTAGCTGGCCTTGGTCTCGTAGTCGAGGGCGGCCTTGACCAGCAGCTGGCCGGTGCGCCTGTCGATGCCAAAGAAGTCAGCATCAACGTCCCTCAACGTGTAGGTCAGCGTATCGTTGTCGCGATCGGTGGCGGCCACCGGCTCGCCGATGCTGGCCCCTTCGCCCATGCCCTCCGGCACGGAGCGGACCGCCCTAAGGCCATCAATGAACACCGGCTCCCGGTTTGCCGGGGCGGCGATGCTGCCGCCTCCCCCACCACCACCGCCACCGCCCGTGACCGAGGGCGCGGCGTTCGCGGTGGCGGCGCTAGGTTCGTTGGACCAACCGCCGTTACCCACGCCGTTCACAGCGCGTATCCGGTAGGTGTAGGCCGTGGCAGCGGTCAGGCCGGTGTCCGAATAGCTTGTGGCGTCGGCCAGGATGCTCGAAGGGACGACCGCGTAGTCCCCGCTGCCGGTCTTACGTTCGAGGCGGTAGCCGGTGATGTCGCTGCCACCGTTGCCGGGCGCCGTCCACTTCAGGTTGATGGCGCTGGTGCCCGCCGACGTCGCCGCAAGGTCGTCGACGGCTTCGGGCGCGGCGTTCGCGGTGGTGGCGCCGGCCTCGTTGGACCAACCGCCGTTGCCCACGCCGTTCACAGCGCGTATCCGGTAGGTGTAGGTGGTGGCAGCGGTCAGGCCGGTGTCCTGATAGCTGGTGGCGTTGGCCGCGATGTTAGATGAGACGACCGCGTAGTCCCCGCTGCCGGTCTTACGGTCGAGGCGATAGCCGGTGATGGCGCTGCCGCCGTTGCCGGGCGCCGTCCACATCAGGTTGATGACGCTGGCGCCCGCCGACGTGGCCGCGAGGTCGTCGACGGCTTCGGGCGCGGTGTTCGCGGTGGCGGCACTAGGTTCGTTGGACCAACCGCCGTTGCCCACGCCGTTCACAGCGCGTATCCGGTAGGTGTAGGTGGTGGCAGCGGTCAGGCCGGTGTCCTGATAGCTGGTGGCGTTGGCCGCGATGTTAGATGAGACGACCGCGTAGTCCCCGCTGCCGGTCTTACGGTCGAGGCGATAGCCGGTGATAGCGCTGCCACCGTTGCCGGGCGCCGTCCACATCAGGTTGATGACACTGGTACCCGCCGACGTCGCCGCAAGGTCGTCGACGGCTTCGGGCGCGGCGTTCGCGGTGGTGGCGCCGGCCTCGTTGGACCAACCGCCGTTGCCCACGGCGTTCACAGCGCGGATGCGGTAGG
The DNA here is from genome assembly GCA_965222055.1 of Dehalococcoidia bacterium. Taxonomy (GTDB): domain Bacteria; phylum Chloroflexota; class Dehalococcoidia; order Plut-88900; family Plut-88900; genus Plut-88900. Next base: position 67,574 of record CBDCTF010000007.1, on the reverse strand, counting down.
TGTAGGTGGTGGCAGCGGTCAGGCCGGTGTCCTGATAGCTGGTGGCGTTGGCCGCGATGTTAGATGAGACGACCGCGTAGTCCCCGCTGCCGGTCTTACGGTCGAGGCGATAGCCGGTGATGGCGCTGCCGCCGTTGCCGGGCGCCGTCCACATCAGGTTGATGACGCTGGCGCCCGCCGACGTGGCCGCGAGGTCGTCGACGGCTTCGGGCGCGGTGTTCGCGGCGTTCGCGGTGGCGGCGCTAGGTTCGTTGGACCAACCGCCGTTGCCCACGCCGTTCACAGCGCGTATCCGGTAGGTGTAGGTGGTGGCAGCGGTCAGGCCGGTGTCCTGATAGCTGGTGGCGTTGGCCGCGATGTTAGATGAGACGACCGCGTAGTCCCCGCTGCCGGTCTTACGGTCGAGGCGATAGCCGGTGATAGCGCTGCCACCGTTGCCGGGCGCCGTCCACATCAGGTTGATGACACTGGTGCTCGCCGACGTTGCCGCAAGGTCGGCGACGGCTTCGGGCACGGTGTTCGCGGCGTTCGCGGTGGCGGCGCTAGGTTCGTTGGACCAACCACCGTTGCCCACGCCGTTCACAGCGCGTATCCGGTAGGTGTAGGCCGTCCCCGCGCTCAGGCCGGTGTCCTGGTAGCTGGTGGCGTTGGCCTCTATGCTCGAAGAGACGGGGGTATAGCCCCCTGACGCCGTCTTGCGTTCCAGCCGGTAGCCGGTGATGACGCTGCCGCCGTCGCCGGGCGCCGTCCACTTCAGGTTGATGACGCTGGCGCCCGCCGACGTTGCCGCAAGGTCGGCGACGGCTTCGGGCACGGTGTTCGCGGCGTTCGCGGTGGCGGCGCTAGGTTCGTTGGACCAACCGCCGTTGCCCACGCCGTTCACGGCGCGTATCCGGTAGGTGTAGGCTGTCCCGGCGCTCAGGCTGCTGTCTGCGTAGCTCGTAGCGTTGGCCGCGATGCTCGAAGAGACGACGGCGTAGCTCCCGGCGCCCGTCTTGCGTTCCAGGCGGTAGCCGGTGATGGCGCTGCCGCCGTTGCCGGGCGCCGTCCACGAGAGGTCGATCCGCGTCTGGCCGTTCGTCGTCGCGCTCAGACCAGTCGGCGCGCCCGGCGCAGTCGCCCGCGGGACGCTGCGCTTCGTCCGCACCGTCGACAGCGTCGAGCCGTCCTTCGCGCAGATGCCGCCGGCGGTGCAGGCCTGGCCCGCGACCAGGACGAACTCGACTGCGGCGTCGCCGGCGGGCGTGAGCTCGAACAGGTAAGCGTGCGCCGCCTCGCCGGCCGCGATGTGGGGTGCGACGCTCTTGACCGTCGCACCGGTGACGCTGACCGATGGCGTGTTCGCGGCGAAGTCCACCACCGGGCGGCTGAAGGCGACCACCACGTTCACCGTGTCGGACGTGCCCAGATGAGCGTTCGAGTTGGACGCGCTGACGGCTGGCTGCTCCTCCAGCGGACCCGGCGCCTTGGCCAACGTAACAGGACTCAGCGGGTAGGCACGGACCTGGACGGCTTGCCGTTGCATGAGCACGACATTGATCGAGAACTTCTCAGCGCCCGTGGCCGGATCTACCTGAGTCACTGATTCGTCGGGGGGCAGCGCCGTAGTCGGGTCGTCATCAGTGATGCCTCGGCCCCAACTGATCAGCCAGTCCCCGTTCTCCATCAACTGAACGAGGCCCCCACTATCCCCCATCCTGTTGAATGCTCCGTGGAGCGAATGATGGCGTAGGAAGGTGGCCTCGCCGTTGTCGGGATCGATGGCGTACTCCACGGCCCGGCTGAAGACGTCGCTCGTCCGCTTGCTGCGGCCCGTTGCCGGATCTCTGACGCATTCAACGCCGTTGTCGTAGAGCAGGAGATGCCCGTTGTCCAGGATTTGCGCTGAGTGCTGTTTGCAAAACTCCCCATACGGGTCGTTCAGGATTGTCAGTGGCGCAGGCCCGCTGCCGCGGCCATCGCCGCTGACTTCTTCCCCTCCCCACTCCTCCGGATTGCGGTAGCTGCGGCCCAGCCGCCAGACGACCTCCCCGGTTGACTCGTCGATGCCCAACACCTTACTACAGCCCCGGAGCGAAACGACAAGAACTCCGTTGTCCATCCAGAGCGAATTACCGTGCGCGTAGTCATCGTCTGGGTTTCTCTTGACATCGCAATCCTGCACCACCACGTGGTCCCATGAGTACCATGTGAGCTTCGCGACTCCGGACGGCGTCCTGATCTGAATTGCCGTATCCCGCATGCCATACTTCCCGTCGACCCGTTCCGGGTTCACCGGTACCGAGTTTCCCTCCCTGTCCGTCAGGAAGCTTAAGTCACGCAGCATCGGCTCGTAGGACAGGAAGGTGAAGTCCCCGTTGTCGAGGATGAAGAAGTCGTGTCTATCGGTCTTGGTCAGGGGGGAGACGGCGGTCACCTGGTCCAAGTCGGTCAGATCTCTGTTCGTCAAGATCCATACATCCCGCGTCGGTCCGAACGGTATCGAATAGGAGAATGGATACGTTTCGCTGTTCTGGGGACGAAAGTGGTTCACGCGGTTGGCGATTCTGCGGTGGATTCTGGGAACCCCGTTGTTGTCGACGATCATCAGATAGCTATATTTGCTGTCATCGGGTGTCCTCCCATGCAGGGAGAACAAGATCAGTTCTTCCGTGGCGCCGGGTCCCTTCGTCGTCACGAGGTTGGGGAAGTCCTCACCGAAACAGTGCAGGACGTACGTCGTGGCGCCGCCCTGGCCGTCGCTCAGAGTGATCAGGATGTCGCTGTCGCCGGCGAGCCCCGTCAGCTCCACCACCGCATTCTGGCTGCGCCTCTGGATCCCGTTGACCGCCACCCGCGTACTCGACCCCGCCGCCGACAACGTCAGCGTGGTGGTCTGGCCCGCGACGCACTCCATGGCGTAGTGCAGCACTTCCGGGTCGAACGCCGGATACATGCCCCGCGCCGGTCCGGTGACGGAGAGCGCGCTCAGTCCGTGGGTCAGCGGCGTGTAGGGCGACACGCGGCGGGCGCTCTTGCCGGCGCCGTGGCCATCGGTGTAGGTCACCGTAGCCCGCAGGTATGCTCCCGCGTCGGCCGCGACGGGCGTGTAGCTGCTCGAATCGGCTCCGTCGATGGCGGCCCAGGTCGTGGGCCCGGTCGAACGTTCCCAACTCCAGGCAACACCTGACGTGCTGCCATCGGGGTCTGTCAGGCTAGCAGTCAGCGCCATTCCGGCACGAGGACGCAGCGGGGAGAGCGTGACCACACCCGGCTCTTCCTCGTTCGTAACGGTGACGGTCACGTCCCGGCTGCGCGTGGCGGGTGGGGTGTCACCGTCCGAGGCCGTCACCGTGACCGTATAGGCGGTGTCTAGGTCGTCGTCGGATGGTGACTCGTAGTCCGGCAGGAAGACGAATCTGAGGATACCGTCCTCGATTGAGAAATCGCCGCTATCGGTTCCCGACAAAGACCAGACAGCACCCCCCTGGTCCTCCGGCGAGGTGACGCTGTAGGCGCTTGCCCGCAGGGCCCCGTTCTCGGCGTAGCTGAAGCTCGTCGGCCCCAATATCGCTGGGAACAGTTCGAACATATTTCGAACGGTCACGAGGAGAGCGACCGTTGCCGAGTTCGCGCCGGCGCTCACCCGGACCGTCACCTCGTACACGTTGTCGCCGTCCGCGTCCGCCGGGGTCTCGAAGTCCCGCGCGACCATGCTCAGCGCGCCAGTGCCGCTGTTGATCGTGAAGTCGTCCGCGTCGTCGCCTTCCAGCGACCAGGTAGCCGACCCGGTCGGCGTGGGCGCCACCGACGGCGTGACCGGGCCGTAGGCCGTGTTCTCGGCCACCGACGCATTGGCCAGGCCGGAAATCTCCATTATCCGCGGGACGGTCCGCTTCGTCCGCACATTCGACAGCGTCGAGCCGTCCTTCGCGCAGATGCCACCGTTGTTGCAGACCTGGCCCGTGACCAGGACGAACTCGACCGCAGCGTCGCCGGTGGGAGTGAGCTCGAACAGGTAGGCATGCGCCGTTTCGTCGGGCACGATGTGGGGCGTGACGCTCTTGACCGTCGCGCCCGTAACGCTGACGGATGGCGTGTTTGCGGCGAAGTCCACCACCGGGCGGCTGAAGGCGACCACCACGTTGACCGTGTCCGACACGCCAAGGTGACTGCTCGAGTTGGACGCGCTCTCGGCCAGCACTTCCTCCGGCGCGCCCGGCGCCCAGGCGTGGTCCAGCGCTCCTGGACTCACCGGGTAAGAGCGCGTCGAAGTGGTCCCTCCTCCGGCCAAAGATTTGACCGTCAATATCTCGGTGCCCTGCGTCTCCGACCACCTGGGGCCGGGGATGACCTCGGTCACGGAGGTATCCGACCCGCTGCCCCAACTGATCAGCCAGTTGCCGCTGTCCATCAACTCGATCACGCCAGTACGGAATCCGTAGTAACTCAACTCGCCGCGCAGGGAATGGTGGCGGACGAAGGTTGCCGTGCCCTGCTCCAGATCGAGGGCGTACTCAACGACTCTGCTGAGTTTCCCAGGCTCGCGGTCGCCGTTGCAGTTCCGCCCGCCGTTATCGTAGATCAGAAGGTGGTTATTGGCGATCACGCGCGCCGAGTGCTGTCCGCAGAACTCACCGTAGGGGTCGCCCACGATCTTCAGCGGCGCCCGGCCGTCCCTCGCAATCCAGTACTCGTCGCTTTTCTTACTCTTGCCCAGGCGCCAGACGACTTTGCCGGTATCCTTGTTGATCCGCAGTACCTGATGGCAAAACTTATAGCTGGCGATATAGTCATTGCCGACCGCCTGGAGTGAGTTGACATGAGCCCAATCTCGCAGCACGACCGCACCAACCTTGCAATCATCCAGGTGGAAGAGGTCCCACGAGTTCACCTCGTGGAGCTTGACTCCTTGCGGCGTCTGTTCCTGAATGACGGAATCACGCACAGTTTCGCTACTGCCATACGCGACGTCGGGATTAACCGCACTGAGGTATCCGGTCAAGTCGCGCACCTTGGGCTCGTAGGACAGGAATATGTAGTTACCGTTCTCGCGAATGACGAAATCATGTACGTCGGTGTGCTGTAGACCAACGGCGCGTACGCGCGCGAACTCCGTCAGGTCGTGGTTCAGGATCACCTGTTCACTGTCTCTTACTCCTGCGCCAAAACTACTGACTGGGCTGGCGTAGGAGTACGGGTACTTACCTCGTTTGTGGGTTCTGAATTGGATCGGCCACAGGCCAGGGGCTCCGGCCTTGCGGTGAAATCGCGGGACGCCGTTGGTGTCAATGATGACGACATAAAACGTGGCATTATCGTTAGCATTTCCCTTGAACGTCATCAACCCGCCCCACGCCCCTGCCTGCTTCGTCGTCTCGTAGACCGGAAAGACCTTCGGTAGACAATGGACGGTGTAAGTGGTGTTCGCGCCGCTCGCGTTGCTGAGCACGATCTTCACGTCGCTGTAGCCATCGAGCCCGGTTAGCTGGGCGACCCCGTTCTGATTGGCGGCCTGCACGCCGTTGACCGACACGCGCGTGGTCGCGTCTGCGGCCGATAGCGCCACCGTCAGCTTGCCAGTCGTCGCGGCATCGTCGGTTTCGCAGCCCACGGCGTAGTGGAACGTGTCGGCGGCGAAGGCTGGGTACATCTGGCGGGTGGCGGCGGTGGTCACCGCCAGCGCGCTCAGCGTCAGCGGCGGATCGTCGTCGTCCGTCAGCGTCAGCGGGCCGACCGTCCTGATGGCGGCGCCGTCAGCGTCGACCGCGATGCTGACGGTCTCGTCGTCGTCGTCATGGGCGTCGTCGATCACGCCGATGATGGCCGTCGTCTCCGTCGCGCCCGCCCCAAAGCGCAGGATGAACGGTTTCGACAGCGTCCAGCCGTCGCCGTCGGTCAGCGTGAAGTCCTCGCCCACCCGCGCGCTGCCGGTCAGGGTCAGGCCGATGTCCCGATTCGTCGCCCAACTGACGCTGTTGGTGATGGTCACGGTCAGCGTCGCCACGCCAGCGGCATCGCCCGCGTCCGCCTCGGCGAGCGTGGTCTTGTCCAGCGTGGCGGTGAACGTGGCGGTGTCGTCGTCGGTGACGCTGCCCGTGACCTGCGCCGTTGCGCTGCCGTAGCCGCCGCCCGACGCGCTCAGGGCAATGCTGAAGTCCTCCGACGCGGCCTCGTCGATGCTGTCGTCCACCGCCGTCACCGTCACCGTCTGCGCGGCGCTCCAGTTCACGCTGGTGAACGTGAGCGTGGTCTGGTCGAGGCTTACGTCGTCGCCGTGCGTCAGGGTCAGCGTGACATCACCGGTCGGCTCCGCATTGAGCGCCACGGTGAAGGTCCTGGAGTGGGCAGCGCCGGCCGCCTCGGTCAACGCGCCCAACGCCTGTGGGTTGACGGTGATGCCGGCGGCGGTCGGAGTGCCGCTGACGGGGGTCGTCCAGGCGCTGCTGCCTTCGGGGTTCACGGCCCGCACCCGAACTTCGTAGGCCGAGCCACCGGTCAGGCCGTCAATCGTTGAGCTGGCGGCTGTGGGGGATGGGGTGAGTAGCGTCCAGGCGGTGTCGCTGCTCAGCCGGTACTGCACGTTGTAGGCGGTGGTGGCGGGCGGCGTGGAGCCAGCCGGCGCCGCGCCCGCGTTCCAGGTGGCGGTCAGAGAGCCGATGGCCGCGCTGAGCGTCAGGCCGGTGGGGACGCCCGGCGGCTCGTCCGCGTCGTTCACCGTCACCTGGATCGACTGGGCCCCCGTGCGGCCCGCCGTGTCCGTCACCCGGACCGTCACCTCGTACACGTTGTCGCCGTCCGCGTCCGCCGGGGTCTCGAAGTCCCGCGCGACCATGCTCAGCGCGCCAGTGCCGCTGTTGATCGTGAAGTCGTCCGCGTCGTCGCCTTCCAGCGACCAGGTAGCCGACCCGGTCGGCGTGGGCGCCACCGACGGCGTGACCGGGCCGTAGGCCGTGTTCTCGGCCACCGACGCATTGGCCAGACCGGAAACTGCCAATATCGCCGCGACGCTGCGCTTCGTCCGCACCGTCGACAGCGTCGAGCCGTCCTTCGCGCAGATGCCGCCGGCGGCGCAGCCCTGACCCGCGACCAGGACGAACTCGACTGTGCTGTCGCCGGCGGGAGTGAGCTCGAACAGGTAAGCGTACGCCGCTTCGTCGGCCACGATGTGGGGCGCGACGCTCTTGACCGTGGCCCCGGTGACGCTGATCGATGGCGTGTTTGCGGCGAAGTCCACCACCGGGCGGCTAAAGGCGACCACCACGTTAACTGTGTCCGACGCGCCCAGGTGAACGGTCGAGTTGTAAGCGCTCTCGGCTATCAACTCCTCCGGCGGACCGGGCGGCCAAGCTTTGTCCAGAGTCCCCGGACTCAATGGGTAGGCACGGGTCTGAATGCTTGTGTCGGGGTAGCTGAGTTTGACCGAAAGCAGCTGTTGGCCCTGCGTCTCGCTCCCCCTCGGGCCGGGGATTACCTCGGTGACGGCAGGGTCCAGCTTCGTCCCCCAACTGAGCAGCCAATTGCCGTTGTCCATCAACTCGATTATGCCCCGAGATATCGCGTAGTTATCCGGGGCGCCGCCGAGGAAGTGATGGCGGACGAAGGTCGCCGTCCCCCGCTCCAGGTCCAGGGCATACTCCACGGCTCGGCTGAATTGCTTGGGTTTGCGGGCGCCGTTGCAGTAGCGCCCGCCGTTGTCGAAGAGTATGAGATTGCCGTTGGCGATCATGCGCGGCGAGTGCTGTCCACAGAACTCTCCGTAGGGGTCGCCCACGATCTTCAGCGGCGCCCGGCCGTCCCTCGCAATCCAGTACGCATCGCTTTTCCTGCTCAGGCCCAGCCGCCAGACCACCTTGCCGGTTTGCGCGTTGATCCGCAGCGCCTGACTGCAGTGTCGATAGCTGGTGATATAGTCCCCGCCGACCACTTGCACCGAGTTGATATGGGCATAATCGTCGTGGATAGGGCCGTTGCGGCCCTGCTTGCAGTCATCCAGATCCAAGACGTCCCAGGAGTTGACGATATGGACCTGCTGTCCTGCCGGCGTCACTTCCTGAATGATCGAATCGATGACGTTCGCGCTGCTCCCAAACGGATTGCCCTCCATATCGGTATATCCGGTCATGTTACGCACGTTGGGCTCGTAGGCCAGGAGCACGTAGTTGCCGTTTTCGCGGATGACGAAGTCGTGGCTGTCGGTCTGCTGCAAGCCGGCAGTGCGGATACGCGCCACTTCCGTCAGGTCGTGGTCCAGCACCACTTGTTCATAATTGCGGTCGTAGTCGGATACTCCGTGTTGCACGGCATAGGAGTAGGGGTATTTGCCTTTTTTGTGGGTCCTGAATTGTATTACCCAGTTATTATTGGTCGCGACCCCGCGGTGGAATCGCGGGACCCCGTTGTTGTCGATGATGGCGATATAGGGCGGCGCGTTCCCCGGGACATTCCATCCACTGATCGTGATGAGCCCCTCCCACGCCCCCGGCTGCTTCGTTGTCACGAAGTTCAGAAAAACCTTCGGCAGACAATGGACGGTGTACGTAGTGCTCGCGCCGCTGGCGTTGCTGAGAACGATCTTCACGTCGCTGTAGCCATTGAGCCCGGTTAGCTCGGTCTCCCCGTTCTGACTCGCGACCTGCACGCCGTTGACCGCGACGCGCGTGTTCGCATCCGCGGCTGACAGCGTCACCGTCAGCTTGCCAGTCGTCTGGGCGTCTTCGGTTTCGCAGCCCACGGCGTAGTGGAACGTGTCGGCGGCGAAGGCCGGGTACATCTTCAGGTCGGAAGCGGTGGTCACGCCCAGGGCGCTCAGCTTCAGCGGCGGACCGTCGTTGTCGGTTAGGGTCAGCGGGCCGACCGTGTCGATGGCCGCGCCGTCGGCGTCGACCGCGATGCTGACGGTCTCGTCGTCGTCGTCATGGGCGTCGTCGATCACGCCGATGATGGCCGTCGTCTCCGTCGCGCCCGCCCCAAAGCGCAGGATGAACGGTTTCGACAGCGTCCAGCCGTCGCCGTCGGTCAGCGTGAAGTCCTCGCCCACCCGCGCGTTGCCGGTCAGGGTCAGGCCGATGTCCCGATCCTCGGGCCAACTGACGCTGTTGGTGATGGTCACGGTCAGCGTCGCAACCCCCGCGGCATCGCCCGCGTCCGCCTCGGCGAGCGTGTTGTTGTTGTCCAGCGTGGCGGTGAACGCGGCGGTGTCATCGTCGGTGACGCTGCCCGTGACCTGCGCCGTCACGCCGTCGTAGCCGCCGCCCGACGCGCTCAGGTCGATGCTGAAGGACTCCGACGCCGCCTCGTCGATGCTGTCGTCGACCGCCGTCACCGTCACCGTCTGCGCGCTGTTCCAGTTCGCGCTGGTGAACGACAGTGTGGCCTGGTCGAGGCTGACGTCAGCGCCGTGCGTCAGGGTCAGCGTGACATCGCCGCTCGGCTGAGCGTCGAGCGCCACCGTGAAGCTCGCCGAGTGGGCGGCGCCGGCCGCCTCGATCAGCGCGCCCAGCGCCTGTGGGTCGGCGGTGATGCCGGCGGCGGTCGGCGTGCCGCTGACGGGGACCGTCCAGGCGCTGCGGTCTTCGGGATTCTTGGCCCGCACGCGCACGTCGTAGGTCGACCCGCCGGTCAGGCCGTCAATCGTTGCGCTGGTGTCTTTGCGGCCGGGGGTGAGAGGGACCCAGGCGGTGTCGCTGCTCAGGCGGTACTGCACGTTGTAGGCGGTGGTGGCGGGCGGCGTGGTACCCGCCGGCGCCGCGCCCGCGCTCCAGGTGGCGGTCAGAGAGCCGCTGGCCGCGCTGAGCGTCAGGCCAGCGGGGACGCCTGGCGGCTCGTTGACGTCGGTCACCGTCACCTCGATCGATTGGGCATCCGTGCGGCCTGCCGTGTCCGTCACCCGGACCGTGACCTCGTACACGTTGTCGCCGTCCGCGTCCGCCGGGGTCTCGAAGTCCCGCGCGACCATGCTCAGCGCGCCAGTGCCGCTGTTGATCGTGAAGTCGTCCGCGTCGTCGCCTTCCAGCGACCAGGTAGCCGACCCGGTCGGCGTGGGCGCCACCGACGGCGTGACCGGGCCGTAGGCCGTGTTCTCGGCCACCGACGCATTGGCCAGACCGGAAATCTCCATTATCCGCGGGACGGTCCGCTTCGTCCGCACCGTCGACAGCGTCGAGCCGTCCTTCGCGCAGATGCCGCCGTTGTTGCAGACCTGGCCCGTGACCAGGACGAACTCGACTGTGCTGTCGCCGGTGGGAGTGAGCTCGAACAGGTAGGCATGCGCCGTTTCGTCGGGCACGATGTGGGGCGTGACGCTCTTGACCGTCGCGCCCGTAACGCTGACGGATGGCGTGTTTGCGGCGAAGTCCACCACCGGGCGGCTGAAGGCGACCACCACGTTGACCGTGTCCGATGTGCCCAGGTGACCGCTCGAGTTGGACGCGCTCTCGGCTATCTGCTCCGTCAGGGCGCCCGGCGGCCACGCCCTCTCCAGCGTTCCCGGACTCAGCGGGTAGGTCCGGGGCGCAAAGGGATTGCCATTGTACGAGATCTTGACCGAGAGACGCTGTTGGCCTTGCGTCTCCGACCACCTCGGACCGGGGATCACCTCGGTCACCGCAGTGCGCAGTGATCCGCCCCAGCTGATCAGCCAGTTGCCGTTGCCCATCACCTCAACGATGCCCTCGTACGGGGCGAACTGCTTAAATTCGCCGCCGATCGAGTGATGGCGGACGAAGGTCGCCTCGCCCTGCTCCAGGTCGAGGGCATACTCCAGGGCCCTGCTGAATTGTTTAGGCGGGCGGGGGCCAGAGCAGTAGCTGCCGCCGTTGTCGTAGAGCATCAAATGGCCATTGGGCTGCAGGCGCGCCGAGTGTTGCCAGCAGAACTCTCCGTAGGGGTCGCCCACGATCTTCAGCGGCGCTTTGCCGTCCCTCCCAACCCAGTAGGCATCATCTTTTGTGCTCAAGCCCAGCCGCCAGACCACCTTGCCGGTTTGCGCGTTGATCCGCAGCGCCTGATTGCAATATCGATAGCTGGCGATATAGTCATCGCCGACCGCTTGCACCGAGTTGATATGGGCCCAATCGCGGCTGATATAGCCGTTGGCCTGCTGGCAGTCCTCCAGGTGAAAGACGTCCCAGGAGTTCACCTGATGGACCACCGCTCCATCGGGCGTCACTTCCTGGATGATCGCATCGACGACGTTCTCGCTGATCCCGAACGGATTGCCTTTATCATCGGTATATCCGGTCATGTCACGCACGTTGGGCTCATAGGCCTGTAGTATGTAGTTGCCGTTTTCGCGGATCACGAAGTCGTGGTTGTCGGTGTGCTGCAGACCGACCGTGCGCACACGCTGCACCTCCGAAAGGTCGTGGTCCAGCACCACCTGTTCCCAATTCCGATTGCCTCTGAGGACTCCGTGTTGTACGGCGTATGAGTAGGGATACTTGCCGTTGGGGTGGGTCCGGAAATGCGACACGCGCATTCCTCCGGTCGCGACATGGCGGTGGAATCGCGGGACGCCGTTATTGTCGATGATGACGATGTAGCCCGCATCCCCGCCGGCCCGTGGGCCCATCATCATCAGCCCGTCCCACGCCCCCGGCTGCTTCGTTGTCACGAAGTTCAGAAAGACCTTCGGCAGACAATGGACGGTGTAAGTAGTGCTCGCGCCGCTCGCGTTGCTGAGCACGATCTTCACGTCGCTGTAGCCATCGAGCCCGGTTAGCTGGGCGACCCCGTTCTGATTGGCGGCCTGCACGCCGTTGACCGACACGCGCGTGGTCGCGTCTGCGGCCGATAGCGCCACCGTCAGCTTGCCAGTCGTCGCGGCATCGTCGGTTTCGCAGCCCACGGCGTAGTGGAACGTGTCGGCGGCGAAGGCTGGGTACATCTGGCGGGTGGCGGCGGTGGTCACCGCCAGCGCGCTCAGCGTCAGCGGCGGATCGTCGTCGTCCGTCAGCGTCAGCGGGCCGACCGTCCTGATGGCGGCGCCGTCAGCGTCGACCGCGATGCTGACGGTCTCGTCGTCGTCGTCATGGGCGTCGTCGATCACGCCGATGATGGCCGTCGTCTCCGTCGCGCCCGCCCCAAAGCGCAGGATGAACGGTTTCGACAGCGTCCAGCCGTCGCCGTCGGTCAGCGTGAAGTCCTCGCCCACCCGCGCGCTGCCGGTCAGGGTTAGGCCGATGTCCCGATTCGTCGCCCAACTGACGCTGTTGGTGATGGTCACGGTCAGCGTCGCCACGCCAGCGGCATCGCCCGCGTCCGCCTCGGCGAGCGTGGTCTTGTCCAGCGTGGCGGTGAACGTGGCGGTGTCGTCGTCGGTGACGCTGCCCGTGACCTGCGCCGTTGCGCTGCCGTAGCCGCCGCCCGACGCGCTCAGGGCGATGCTGAAGTCCTCCGACGACGCCTCGTCGATGCTGTCGTCCACCGCCGTCACCGTCACCGTCTGCGCGGCGCTCCAGTTCACGCTGGTGAACGTGAGCGTGGTCTGGTCGAGGCTTACGTCGTCGCCGTGCGTCAGGGTCAGCGTGACATCACCGGTCGGCTCCGCATTGAGCGCCACGGTGAAGGTCCTGGAGTGGGCAGCGCCGGCCGCCTCGGTCAACGCGCCCAAGGTCGCCGGGGCGATGGTGATGCCGGCGGTTTGCGCCAAGGCGTTGCCCTGGCCGAGCAGGAAAAGGCCGAGCAGAGCGGCAACGGCCAGCAGCAGGATGGTCAGTCGCCTCGGCTCGCGGACGCCCGGAGGATTTGGCCTAAGGGCAGAGTCGGGAGGCGCCCCTCTCTTCTCCGTCAAGGCTGGCGGGCTCGTGAAATGGCGCGAGCGGTCAGTCATCAGGCGGCCACCGGGTCATGTCTGCGAACTTCCGGTTGGCGGAGGGATCCACGCCGTCGCCGTTTACGTCCGAGCGCATCGCGTTCAGCAGGGCCAGGTTGTCGACCGCGATCAGGCCGGCATTGCCGGTGTCGTAGCCGGTATTGGCCTGGGTGGCTGCGGGGTCAGCCGGAGAGAAGGGCAGCGCCCCCAGTGCCAGGGGCGCTCCGTCGTCGTCGGACGCGCCGCCGCCGCCCGCCGCCACGCTCATCAGCCTGCCAGCCCACAAAAATCGGGGGGGGGGGGGGGGGGTAGAAAAACGCCGCCGCAACAGTGCGCCAACGGTAGATTTGGCTAGGACCAGGGCGGGTTTCATTCCTGCGGCACCTTCAAGCCTCAAGGTTAGACGGCGCTCATTATATTCCATTCTCCGAAAGATGTTAGCATCATATACTCGTATCCGCAGCCCCCGTCGCGCCGTCTCCCGCTGCTTGGCGAAGTACGTCGGCGATCCCCGCTCCGCCGTCGCCCGGCAAGGTGTCGATGGGTCCCGTCCGTTGTCGCTTTCTCATACCGCTCCTCCCGCGCGGTTCCCTGCGCCAGCTGTCCAGTGCGACCTCATCCAGCGAGCGGTCATGGAAACCGTTGCATCTGGTCGTATTCACGAGCCAAGCCAAGTCTGGTGGGAGAGCCGTCCTCACCGGCCCAGGCGTGCGCCGCCCAGTGTGAGCGGCCAGAGATCAGAAGGCTCCAGCCCCATTACATCGAGTCCTTCTTCACAGAGGCTTGTCAGGGTTTCGGCGGCCGGATGACGGAACGGTGCGCAGGAGAAGGTCGTGCGGACAGTGACCGGGAACAGCCGCACCCTGAACTTCGACGGTAATGGCTTCAAGACCGAGTAGGGCAGCCTTCCAGGCGAGACGGGCTTCCTGGCGTGACCTGAGTTTGGATTGCCGCAGCGCAGAAACCCCTCGACAGGGAGAGAGGCTCTCCACCGCGATCCTCTCAACGGCTTGCAATTTCCGCCAACCCAGCCCGCCCGACGCGTCTCTGGCGGCCTTGGGGCTTGCCAGAGCCTTTGCCCTGGGCCATTCTCCGGGCTTGCACTCGTTGCACCGTCGGGGGTCGCGCATCCTGCACCCTTCACTCCAACGGGCGCACAGCTTCCGGGGCGCGGTTCAGGGAGCCGGAGAGCCGATGGCAGGATGCTGCGCCTCCCGGCTACGCTACGCCCTCGTCGCCGCCGTCATCACCGCCAGTGCGTTGTCCTCGCCGTCGTAGGCGGTGATCCGGTATGCGTACCGGGTGTTCTCTTCCACATCGCCGTCGAAGAGAGCCGTTGCATTGGTACGCCCCGGCATCGGCTGGCCATTCTTCCGTATGAGATAGTAAGCCGCCCCGTCAACTTCGTCCCACCGTACCAGGACCCGCCCTTGGTTTGTGATGAAGACGGCTGTAGCCTGGTAAGAATCAGCCTTGGACTCCTCCTGCGCGCTGTCATCGGCCTTCGCCTCGTCTCCGTTGGCCGGGGCGGAGTTGGCCGGTGGTGGCGGGGTGGGGGTGGCCACGATGACTGGAGCAGGGCTGGCGGTGACGGCAGTGGCCGGGTCTGACCACTCGCCCCAACCCTCGGCGTTCCTCGCCCGCACCCGCACCGCGTAGGACGTGCCCTCCGCTACCGTTTGCCCACTCCTGTTCACCAGGTTGTAGCCGGTGACGGTCCCCCTCTTCGTCGGCTTAGCGTCGGCGTAGGCCGAATCAGCCTCTGAGGTCAGCTTGTATTGGATGCCGTAGCCACTGATGGCGGAAGAACCCGCCGCCGGCGCCGTCCAGGTGACGCGGAAGGAAGTCTCCTTGATGTTGCTAATCTCCGGCGCGTCCGGCTGGCCCGGCGGCGTGTCCGCCACGTCGTCAACCTTGACGGTTACGGCGATGCTGGCGGACAGGCCGCCGCCGTCGGTGGCCGTTACCGTCACCGCGTAGGTATTTTTGCCCTCGTAGTCTAGCGCCCCTCTGGTCTGCAACTGGCCGCTGTTGGAATCTATCGTAAAGTGGGCGTCATCTGTCGTCGTACCCAGGGTGTAGGTCAGCGTGTCCCCGGCGTCCGGGTCCGTGGCTTCTATGGCGTCGCCGATGTTGGCCCCCGCCGCCGTGTTCTCGGCCACGCTGACCTCCAGCGTGCTGCTGGCGAAGGACGGGGGGTTGTTGGGCGGCGGAGCAGGGCTGGCGGTGACGGCAGTGGCTGGGTCTGACCAGGGGCCCCAGCCCTCGGCGTTCTTCGCCCGCACCCGCACGTCATAGGACGCTCCGGCGGTGATGGCTTGGCCGTTCCGGTCCACCAGGTTGTAGCCGGTTACGGTCCCCCTCTTCGTCGGCTTAGCGTCGGCGTAGGCGGAATCTGCCTCTGAGCTCAGCTTGTATTGGATGCCGTAGCCGGTAATAGCGGAAGAACCCGCCGCTGGCGCCGTCCAAGTGACGCGGAAGGAGGTCTGCTTGATGTTGCTAATCTGCGGCGCCGCCGGCCGGCCCGGAGCGGTGTCCGGCAGAGCAGGGCTGGCGGTGACGGCAGTGGCCGCCTCCGACCACTCGCCCCACCCCTCGGCGTTCCTGGCCCGCACCCGCACGTCATAGGACGTTCCGGCGGTGATGCTCTGCCCGCTCCGGTCCACCACGTTGTAGCCGGTTTTGATCCCCGCTTTCGTGGGCTTCGCGTCGGCGTAGGCGGAATCTGCCTCTGAGCTCAGCTTGTACTGGATGCCGTAGCCGGTAATAGCGGAAGAACCCGCCGCCGGCGCCGTCCAGGTGACGCGGAAGGAGGTCTCCTTGATGTTGATGATCTCCGGCGCGTCCGGCTGGCCCGGGGCTTCCGCCACGTCGGTCACCGTGATGGTTACGTCCAAGCCGGCCCACAGCCCCGCGCCGTCGGCGGCTATTACCGTCACCGCGTAGGAGTCCTGGGACTCGTAGTCCAGCGCGCCACTGGTTCTGAGCTGGCCGCTGTCGGCGTCGATGGCGAAGTGGTCGGCGTCGCCGCCGCCCAGCAGGTAGATCAGCGAGTCCCCGTCGTCCGGGTCCGCGGCCGTCACCGGGCTGCCGATGTCCGCCCCCGCCGCCGTGTTCTCCGCCACCTGGAAGGCTGCCGCGCTGTCTCCGTCGAAGGCCGGGGGACGGTTGTCCCGCACCCCCTGGGTCCACCGGCCCAGGGGTTCCCCGTCTCCGTCGAAGGCCCGCACCGAGTAGAGGTAGCGTTGCCCGGCTTCCCGGCCGCTCCCCTCGTCCCGGTACGCCACCACCCCGTCGCTGCCGGCAGCCTCGACCCGCCGGGCGATGACGGCGTAGCTGCTGTCGGCGGCGTCCACCCGGCGCCGCACCCGGTAGAAGGCATCGTCCCCGGCCTCGGACGGCGCGTCCCAGGTCACCAGCGCCGAGCCGTCCGCCTGGGGCGTCGCCCGGAGGTTGGCCGGCTGTCCCGGAGGCGCCGCCGACCGCCGGAACAGTCGCGTCCCCGGCTCCGCTCCGGTCGCCGCCGCCGATGGCGCAAACCAATAGGGGGTCCCGTAGGCCACTGCGCTGTCCGGCCCCCAGCCGTCGACGTTGCGCGCCCGCACCTGCACCGCGTAGGTGATCAGGGGCGTCAGATGGGTCATGGTGTAGGTCGTAGTATCCGTGATCTTCGCCTTATCGCCATCGTGATAGTACGTTACTTCGTAGATGCGCAACGGCGGCTTGCCCGTCATGTCGGGAGCGGTCCAGGAGACGGCCAGGCTTCCCTTGTGGGGGACGATGGTCACGCCCGTGGGGGCGCCCGGCGGCTCCGCAACGTCGGTTACCCGGATGATTATCCCGGTCGAGGGCCAGGTATCACTAGGGACGCCGGGGCGAACGGCTGTTATGCGGAGCCGGTAGGTATCCTTGCTCTCGTAGTCCAGCGCGCCCTTGGTAGAAAGTTGGCCGGTAAAGGTGTCGATGTCGAAGTGATCCCCATCGGGCCACTCAGGGTCTCTAAACACAGAGTATGCAAAGTCGTCCGCGGGCGCCAGGGGCAACGTGACGCCGAATATGGGAGCGCCGGACGGGGTGTTCTCCGGCGCCGTGACCTCGAACACACCCGTGCCTACAGAGGGGACGTGATCGTTCAGCGACCGGCCCTGGCCCCCGAACTCGTAGGCCGTGGGCGTGCCGTCGCCGTCCCAGTCCACCTTCAGCGTCGGGTAGTGGGCGCTGGACCCGAAGTCCCACGGGTCATCGCCGATCCCGTCCCCGTCCAGGTCCACGTTCCAGTCGGCGTAGATGCCCGTATAGCCGGTGACCGATCGCAGCTCCTCGGTGGTCTTGCCCTCGCCGTAGACCCACTTCGGGTCGTCTCCGGGCATATGCTTGGACGTGACGGTATCCCAGTAGCTGTCCCGTTCCTCGCCGCCGTAGCTCTTGCCGATCAGTCCGCCAACTTTCCAGTGGACCTCCATCATGTAGGCGAGGTCCCGCCGGGAGCGGTCCTTGCGCTCCCCGGGCTGGAATCCGGCCAGACTGATCGGGTGACCGCCGGTGGAGTAGCTGGCCACAACCGGGCCGCTGCTGTCGCCCACCAGGCCGCCCACCCAGGTCGGCGTGTAGGGAAGATAGTATCTGGAACTGAGGCCGTCTACCCACCGCCCGGGGATCTCGTTCGTGTCTTCCAGCCCGCCGAAGCCCAGGTTGCCGGTGGCGTAGCTGGCGATGATGCCCCCGTCGTCCGAGCTAGAGTTATGGCCCACCAGCCCGCCGACCCATGTCATACCCGACACGTCGCCGGTGGCGTAGCTGGCCTTGACCGTCCCCAGTCTCAGGTATCCCACCAGCCCCCCGATGTTGCTGCTCTCCCAACCGTCGCCGGACACGTCGGCCTTGGAGTAGGTCTCGCTGATCAGGTTCCGGGCTTCTCCCACCAGCCCGCCCACGTAACGTTTTCCGTTCACCTCGCCGGTGGTGTAGACACGGCGCACCGAGGCATAGGCACGGCCCGCCAGGCCGCCCGCGTACTCCCGACCGGTTACGTCCACGTTCTCCAGCCCCAGGTTGCGGATTTCGCCGTACTCGACCCCGCCCTCGCGGATGCCGGCGGTGGAGAACAGCCCAACGTAGTCACTGTCCGGCCGGTCGACGTACAGGTTGGAGATGGTGTGCCGGTTCCCCTCGAAGGTCCCGTAGTACCGGAAGGGCGCCCATCCCCTGCCGCCGTTCCAGTAGTCGTCGCCGGAGTCGGGGCCGCTGCCGCCGTTGGTGTCGAAGTTCAGGTCCGCCTCCAGCTCGTAGCCGGTGCAGCCGCTGAGGCAGCCCATGCCGGGGGCCGCGTCGGGGAAGGCGGCGTCATAGCCGGAGCCGCCACCGGCGCCGTCGCCGTCCTCGTCCCAGCGCATGGCGTTCAGCTGATCCAGGTAGTTAATCTCGATCAGCCCGTCGTCGTCGGTGTCGTAGTCCATCCTCTGCCACGCCGCCGCCGGCACGCCGTTGGCGGACGTCCAGCCGCTTGGGTTCTCGTGGCTGAGGGCGCGCACCCGCACGTTGTAGGTGGCGCCGGCGGTCAGGCCGGTTATCTGGGTGTCGGTCCCGGTCCCGGTGTGGGAATGCGAGGTCCAGGCTGTGGCCGTGCTCAGCTTGTACTCCACGCCGTAGCCGGTTACGGGCGGCTGGTCCGTCCTGACCGGCGTGGTCCAGCTAACCCGCAGCCCCTCGGCAATCGGATTCGCCGTCAGCCCCGTCGGCGCTCCCGGCGCCTCGGTCTCGTCGTCGTCGACGCTGACGATGAGGTCGATGTCGTCGTCCCAGGCCGCATCGGCGTGGCCGTCGGCGTCCTTGCTGTCCCGCACGTGCAGCGTGACCCTGTAGCTGGACTTCCTCTCGTGGTCCGCCGCGCTACTGAGGCTCAGCGCCCCTGCGCCGGAGAAACTGAAGAGGTCTGCGTTCGCGCCGCTCTTCCCGTAGGTCAGTGTGTCGCCGTTCGGGTCGGAGGCGGGGTAGCTCCCCACCGCCATCGTGCCCTCCGCCAGGCTGGGACTCGTGTTGGCCTTGGCCGCGGCGTTGAAGCGCGGCGCGGCGTTGGCGGCCGAGCGGGGCTGACGCCCGAACTCCTCCCAGGTCGCCGCCCCGTCGCCATCGGTGTCGTACTTCAGCGCCGGGTACTGGATGGCCGTCCCGAAGTCCCAGGTGGCGGTTGGCCAGTCCGAGTAGATGCCGGTGGCGCCGGTGGGACTCTTCAAGTTGCTGGTGGTCTGGCCCGTACCGCCGTTGCTGGTGGCCTGGCCGCTGGTCAGCGTGTCCCAGTAGGTCTGCTGTCCGTTGATTCCGTATTGGTCAGCGGAGGGGTAAAGCAGTCCGCCCGAATTCCGGCCGGACACAACGCCGCGGGCATAGCTGTAATAGACAGTGGCATTGCTGCTGGACACATAGCCAAGCAGCCCACCCACGTAGCTGCTCCCCGTCACCCTGGCGGCGCTGTAGGTGTTGCTCAGCGAGGCGTTTGGATGATGTTCCCCGATGAGCCCGCCGATCAAATCCCGCCCCGAGACCGCGCCGGTGACATAGACGGCCTCAACGCCGCTGAAGGCGGACGTCTCCCCGGCCACCGCCCCGATAAAGTCTCGGCCCGTTATGTTCACCCTCTCCAGCCCCAGGTTGCGAATCCGGCCTCCGTCGCCGACAACACGGAACAGCCCGATGTAGTCGGTGGACCCCCGGTTGATGAACAGGTTGGAGATGGCGTGGCCGGCGCCGTCGAAGGTGGTGGCGAATGGGGCGCTCGAAGAACCAATGGGGTCCCAGCCTGCGCCGCCGTTCCAGTAGGCGGTATCGGCGGCGGTCACGGCGCCGTCGTTGCCGTGGGTGTCGAAGTCCAGGTCCGCTGTCAGCTCGTAGCCGGCGCAGTCGTTGTAGTCGGCGTCGGTAGTGGTGACGGGGCAGCCCATGCCCGTTTCGGGATTGGGGAAGGCCGCCGCATACCCCGCATTCGTTGACGCCCCGTTGCCGTCCAGGTCCCAGCGGACGGCGTGCAACTTCGCCAGGCTATCCACGTCGATCAGCCCGTCGTCGTCCCGGTCGTAGTCCACCAGCTGCGCCGGCGCCGACCGCGCCTGCCGCCCGAACTCCTGCCAGGTCGCCAACCCGTTCTCGTTAGTGTCGTACTTCAGCGCCGGGTACTCGCTGGCCGTGCCGAAGTCCCAGATAGCCGCTGCCCAAGCCCCGTAGATGCCCGCGGCGCCGGTGGGTGATTGCAGCCCGCTGGTGGTCTGGCCCGTACCGCCGGCGCTGGCGGCCTGGCTGCTGGTCTGCGTGTCCCAGTAGCTGGCGGTGACCGTGGCGTCCGAAGTAGTCTCGCCCACCAGCCCGCCCTTGGTCCTGGCCGCGTTCCAGGCGGGGCCCGCCTGCATACTCACCGCGGATACGGCCCCTCTGGCGTAGCTGTTGGTGATGCTGGCCGAGCTGCTCCGGTTGAACCCCGCCAGTCCGCCCACCGCCTTGTTGCCGGTGACTGTCACGCTGGAATAGCTGTTGGTTACAGCGCCTCTGTTGTCGCCCACCAGCCCGCCCACGTTCTCGTGTCCCGTAACTGCGCCGGTGGAGTAGGAGAGCGCCACCGCGCCCCGGTTGCTCCCCACCAACCCCGCGATGGAGCTGAAGACGGGGTCTCCTGTTGAGCGGTCGATGTCCACGTTTTCCAGCCCCACGTTGCGGATGACCGCGGCCGTGCCGGCGCTGCCGAACAGGCCAACGTTTGACCCGCTTCTTCTGATGTACAGGTGGGAGATGGCGTGGCCCCCGCCGTCGAAGGTGGCGTTGAAGGGGGACCCCCAAGTGCCTATGGGCGCCCAGCCGGCGCCGCCGTTCCACCAGGCGGCGTCGGCGCTGGTGATAGCGTTGTCGTTGCTCTGGTCGAAGTCCAGGTCCGCCGTCAACTCGTAGCCCGTGCAGGTGTTGCTGGCGCAGCCCATGCTGGCCGCCGGGTTGGGGAAAGCCGTCGCGTAGCCCGCATTCGTAGACGCCCCGTCGCCGTTCAGGTCCCAGCGGATGGCGTTCAGCTTATCCAGGCTGTCCACCTCGATGAGGCCGTCGTTGTCCGTGTCATAGTCCACAGTGACCACCGGCGCCGAGCGGGGCTGACGGCCGAAGTCGCCGTCCACGGCTGATTTGACGCCGTCGTCGTTGAAGTCCGCCTTCAGCGCCGGGTACTGGCTGGCCGTCCCAAAGTCCCACGGGTCGTCGCCGCCGGCCGTGCTGTCCAGGTTGAGATTCCAGTTGGCGTAGATGCCCGCGTAGCCGTCGGACTGCTCGGGCGTCGCCAGGTCGTTGGTGGTCTTGCCTACGCCGCCGGAGCTGGTCGTCTGACTGCTGGTATCGGTGTTCCAGTAGCTGTTGGTGATCGTCCCCCCACTGCTGTTGCCCACCAGCCCGCCCACATTGCTGCCGGTCCCGGTTACCGCGCCGGTGGAGTAGCTGGCGGTGATGTCACCGTCGGAACTGCCAACCAGCCCGCCAACTCCGATCCGACCGCTTACTGCCCCGGTGGCGTAGCCGGCTTTGATTACCACAGTATTGGTGGCGTTGCCCACCAGCCCGCCCACATAGTCACTGCCATTAACGCCGGCGGTGGAGTAGCTCCTCTGGATTTCACCCTCGAAGTAACCCACCAGCCCGCCCACATAGTCACTGCCATTAACGCTGCCAGTGGAGTAGGCGAAATCCACCGCGCCGAAAGCGCTGCCGATCAGCGCGCCGGTGTAGTTTTGGCCGGTTACGTTGGCGCTCTCCAGCCCTACGTTGCGGATGGCGCTGGTGGCGGAGGAGGAGCCGAACAGCCCCACGTCACCCGTGGAGCTCCGGCTGATGAACAGGTTGGAGATGGTGTGGCCGTCGCCGTCAAAGACGGCGTTGTACCGGGTGGCTGCGCTGGAGTCGGAGCCGATGGGCGCCCAGCCCGAGCTGCCGTTCCAGTAGGCGTCACTGCTGTCGACCACTGCGGCGGAGCTCCCGGTCTTGTCCGTGTTGAAGTCCAGGTCCGCCGTCAGTTCGTAGCCGAGGCAGGTGGCTGCGCAGCCCATGTCCGCAGCGGCGTTGAGGAAGGCGCCGGTGTAGTCGGCGTGGGTAGAGTCCCCGTTGCCGTCCAGGTCGTGCCGGATGGCATTCAACTGCGCTAAGTTGGACACCTCGATGAGGTTGTCGTCGTCCAGGTCATAGTCCACCGCCACTACCGGCGCGGAGCGGGGCTGACGGCCGAAGTCGCCGTCCGCGGCTGATTTGACGCTGTCGCGGTTGAAGTCCGCCTTCAGCGCCGGGTACTGGCTGGCCGTGCCAAAGTCCCACGGGTCGTCGTCGCCGGCCGTGCCGTCCAGGTTGAGATTCCAGTTGGCGTAGATGCCCGCGTAGCCGTTGGTCTGCGTGGGCGACTGCAACTGGAGGGTGGTCTTGCCGACGCCGGTGGCGGCGTCGCTGTCGTCGGCGATGCCGCTGGTGGTGACGTCCCAGTAGCTGTCGGTGACCGTGCCGGTGTCGTCGGGTTGGCCAGCTAGACCAAATAGGATGGGATTGGAGGCGACCAACCCCCTCGCCACGCTGGAGCCGGTCACCGCCCCCCGGGCGTAGCTGGCGGTGATGGCTCCGTAGTAGTAGTTTCGGCCCACCAGCCCGCCGGCCCGGACGCCGCCCACAGCGCCGGTGGCATAGCTGGCCTTGACCGCGCCGTTGCTTTGGCCAATCAGTCCGCCGGAATAGTTGCCCGTGCCGGTTACAGAGGCCGTGGAATAGCTGGTCTCGATGCTGCCGGTTCTGCCGGAGTTCCCCACCAGCCCGCCGACCCGGACCCTGCCGACAACGCTGCCGGTGGTATAGGTGAACTCCACCTCGCCGTTGGTCTCGCCAAGCAATATGCCGACGTTGTCCTGGCCGGTGACGGCGGCGTCCTCCAGTCCCACGTTGCGCGCCCGGATCCACGCCCCGGCGGCCCCGAACAGCCCCACGTAGTCGGTGGCCCCCCGGCTGATGAACAGGTTGGAGATGGTGTAGCCCCGGCCGTCGAACACGGTGTTGAAGCGGCTGGCGCTGGTTCCAATCGGTTCCCAGCCCGAGCCGCCGTTCCAGTAAGTATCACCGAGGTTGGCCGTGCCGCTGCCGTTGGTGTCGAAGTCCAGGTTCGCCGTCAGCTCATAGCCGAGGCAGTCGTTGTCGTCGGCGTCGGCGGCGGTGATGGGGCAGCCCATGCCGGTTTCCGGGTTGGGGAAAGCCGTCGCGTACCCCGCATCCGTAGACGCGCCGTCGCCGTTCAGGTCCCACCGCATCGCGTTCAACTGGGCCAGGTCAGACACCTCGATCAGGCCGTTGTCGTCGCTGTCGTAGTCGACGGCCACCGCCGGCGCCGCGCGGCCCTGGCGCCCGAACTCGTAGGCTGTGGCCGCGCCGTCGCCATCCCACTCCACCTTCAGCGCCGGGTACTCGCTCGCCGTCCCGAAGTCCCACGGGTCGTCGCCGCCGGCCGTGCTGTCCAGGTTCAGATTCCAGTTGGCGTAAATGCCCGCGTAGCCGTTGGTCTGCGTGGGCGACTGCAACTGGCTGGTGGTCTTGCCCACGCCGGTGGCGGCGTTGTTGTCGTCGGCGATGCCGGAGGTGGTGACGTTCCAGTAGCTGTCCGTTATCGTCCCCACCCCAAAGGAGTTTAAGCCCATCAGCCCGCCCACATTGCCGCCGGTCCCGGTTGCCGAGCCAGTGAAGTAGCTGGCGGTGATGCCCCCGCTGAAGCTGCCAACCAGCCCGCCAACGTAGTCGGCCCCGGTTACCGCCCCGGTGGCGTAGCTGGCCTTGATTGCGCCACCGAATGAGCCCGCCAGCCCGCCTATGAGCTGACCCGAGCCGGTGACGCCGGCAGTGGAATAGGACCTCTGGATTATACCAGTGGCGCCACTGGCGCCACTGGAGTGGCCCACCAGTCCGCCCACATTATCGTTGCCAGCAACGCTGCCGGTGGAGTAGGAGGCATCCAACAACGTGCCATAAACGCTGCCGATCAGCGCGCCGGTGTAGTTTTGGCCGGTTACGCTGGCGCTCTCCAGCCCTACGTTGCGGACGGCGCTGGTGGCAGAGGTGGTGCCGAACAGCCCCACGTGATTCGTGGAGTTCCGGCTGATGAACAGGTTGGAGATGGTGTGGCCGTCGCCATCGAAGGTCGCACTGTACTGGGTGGATGCGCTGGAGTCGGAGCCGATGGGCACCCAGCCTGCGCCGCCGTTCCAGTAGGCGTCACTACTGTCGACCACTGCGGCGGAGCTCCCGGTCTTGTCCGTGTTGAAGTCCAGGTCCGCCGTCAGCTCGTAGCCCGTGCACGTCGGCTGGTCGGGCGTGTTCGCGTCGCTGTCGTGGTCCGCGACGGGACAGCCCATGCCCGCAGCCGGAGTGGTGAAGTCGTTGCTGAAGTAGGCGGCGTTGGTCGACACCCCGTCCCCGTCCAGGTCGTGGCGCATCGCGTCCAGCTGGTCCAGGCTGTCCACTTCGATCAGCCCGTCGCTGTCGATGTCGTAGTCCACCGAGTCAGTCGCCCCCTCACTCTCGTCGCTAACGTAGACGGTTACCTCCATGGTTGCTTCGCCGCCGCTGGGATCAACGGCCTTAACCTGGAAGACGTAGCTGCTCTTGCTTTCGTAGTCCAGCACGAACTTGCTCTTGATCTGGGCGGTGCTTGGGTCAATGGCGAAGTAAACGCCATCGGCGCCGGTTAGCGAATAAACGAGGGTGTCGCCATCACGGTCGTTGGCGGTCATCAGGTTGCCGACGTTGCGGCCGGCATGGACGTTCTCGTCTATGGAGGCCGACAGGGCGGCGTCGCTGAAAGTCGGCGAGTTGTTGACCACCGGCGCGGAGCGGGGCTGGCGGCCGAAGTCGCCGTCCACGGCTGATTTGACGCCGTCGTCGTTGAAGTCCGCCTTCAGCGCCGGGTACTGGCTGGCCGTGCCAAAGTCCCACGGGTCGTCGCCGCCGGCCGTGCTGTCCAGGTCCAGATTCCAGTTGGCGTAGATGCCCGCATAGCCGTTGGTCTGCGTGGGCGACTGCAACTCAATGGTGGTCTTGCCCTCGCCGGTGGCGGCGACGCCGTCGTCGGCGAGGCCGCTGGTGGTGACGTCCCAGTAGCTGTTGGTGATGGTCCCCGCCCCCGACCGGCTTCCCACCAGGCCGCCCACGTTGGTTCCCGCGGGGCTGGAACTGGAGGAGGGGGCGCCCCGGGAGTAGCTGGAGAGGATGTTGCCGACCGCCTGACCGGCCAGGCCGCCCACGTGGTCGGCGCCGCTGGCCGCGCCCGTGGCGTAGCTCGCCTTGATAATGCCGGAGCCGTCGTTCTTGCCCACGAGACCGCCGGCGTAGCTGCCGGTGGCCGTGGCCGCGCCGGTGGCGTAGGAGGCCCGGATTTCGCCCTTGCTTTCCCCGACCAGCCCGCCGGCGTAGTCATCCCCCGCGGTCACCGTGGCCGTCGAGTAGCTGTACTCGATCACCACCGAGGCAGATCCGGCGCTCCCCACCAGGCCGCCGGCCTTCTGCCCGTCGCCCCCGCTGCTGCCCACGGCGGAGACCTCACCGGCCGCGGAAACATGGCTCACCGTGCCCTGGGTGATGTGGCCCACCACCGCGCCCACGTTGCCGCGCCCCGTCACCGAGACGCCGGTCAGACGCAGGTGGCGAATCTCCCCCGGCGACATCAGGCTGGCGAACAGCCCCACATAGTTCGACTTGTTGGCATCACGGAAGTTCACCATGTTCGACGTGGGGCGGTTGATAAACAGGTTGGCGATGGTGTGCCGGCCCCCGTCGAAGACGGCCATGTACGCCGTGCTCTCGCTGGCGATAGGGCTCCAGCCCAACCCGCCGTCCCAGTAGTCGTCACTGCTGTCAATCACCGCAGCGGAGCTCCCGGTGGTGTCCGTGTTGAAGTCCAGGTCCGCCGTCAACTCGTAGCCCAGGCAGTCGTTGTCATCGGCATCGGTGGCGGTGACGGGGCAGCCCATGCCCACTGCGGGAGTGGGGAAGGCCAGCGCGTAGCCCGCGTTGGTAGAGGCGCCATTACCGTCCAGGTCCCAGCGGATGGCGTTCAGCTTGACCAGGCTATCGACCTCGATCAGGCCGTTGTCGTCCGAGTCATAGTCCTCCGGCGCCGAGCGGCCCTGCCTCCCGAACTCGTAGGCGGTGGGCGTGCCGTCGCCGTCCGAGTCCGCTTTCAGCGCCGGGTACTGGCTGGACGTGCCGAAGTCCCATATGGCCGCGCTCCAAGCCACGTAGATGCCGGTGGCGCCGGTGGGCGATTGCAGCTGGGCGGTGGTCTTCTTGAGGTTATCGGGAAATATGCCGGCATAACTCCAGGGTGAGCTTGAGGTCTGAAAATTCCAGTAGCTGGCGCTGATTGTAGCGGACCCGGTATTCCCGCCCACTATCCCGCCTTCGCTCCCGACTATGCCTGAATCGAAGCCACCGCGGCCCGTGGAATACATCATTGACTTCGCACTTTGCGATCCTATGCTGTAGCTGTTGGTGATGCTGGCCGCAGAACCATGGTTGCGACCCGCCAAGCCGCCAACATACCGGCTGCCGCCAGCGGTTACGTTGGCGTAGGAATTGGCGATCGTTCCCTGGTTGTCGCCCGCCAGTCCACCCACCCGCTCGACCCCCTGCACGGAGCCCGTGGCGTAGCTGCGCTCGATCCGGCCTCGGTTGAACCCGACGATCGCTCCGATCGCATCGGTCCGGGGCCGTCCGGAAGCTCGGTCGATGTCAACCGCCAACAGCGCGAGGTTGCGAATGATCGCGGCAGTACTGGTACTGCCAAACAGGCCAACGTTGCTCGCGCTGGCTCTGATCGTCATCTTCAAGATCGTGTGCCCGCCGCCGTCGAAGGTGGCCACGAAGGGGCTGGCAGACGTGCCAATAGGGCTCCATGAGGCGTAGGTATCGCTGCTGTCCACCGCCCCGCTGCTGTCGGTGTCGAAATCCAGGTCCGTCGTCAGCTCGTAGCCGGTGCAGGTGGCGGCGCAGCCCATGTCCGAGGCGGCGTTGGAGAAGGCGCCGGTGTAGTCGGCGTGGGTGGAGTCCCCGTTGCCGTCCAAGTCGTGCCGGATGGCGTTCAACTGGGCCAGGGTGGAAACTTCGATGAGGTTGTCGCCGTCCGTGTCGTAGTCCACGGCCTGCGCCCAGACGGGACTAGCCGAGAAGAGGAGCAGCGCTCCCAGCGCCAAGGCCAGCAGCCCGATGAGTCCGAACCGAACCCAACTGCCCGCCGCCACGCTCATGAGCCCGCCTGCCCCACTTCCTGACCGCAAAAATCGGGGGGGGGGGGGGGGGGTAGAAAAACGCCGCCGGCGCAGCGTCGCGCCAACGGCAGATTTGGCTAGGGTCGGGGCGTTGGACATTGTTCTACTCTCCCGTTCATCTGTAATAATGGCGGACTTCGCTCTACGCCCAAGCGGTGGTGGCCGGGACCAGCCTGCCATGGGCCGGGTCCACCGCCAAGCGAAGCCCTTCCAGCGTGTAGGCCCCCAACAGGGCGCGGGCGTGGTCATTTCCGAAGACCACTAGGGTGGCCTCAGTGCGTCCGTCGATGGTGGCCATAGCGCGCCCGATGTCGTACTCCACAGGACGCCCGTCGGCCAGCACGAGGCTGATCTTGTCGATGGGCGACACCCCCAGGTCCCGCAGCAGGTTGGCGGGCACGATGGTGTAGCTGGCCCCGGTGTCCACCATCGCCTCTATCTCCAGCGACCGTTGGCCGTCCATGCTCTCCAGCCGGATGGGCCAGTTGAAAACGCCCAAATCCCTCGCTCCCTTTGCGCCGTGTTTCCAATGCGCTATTCTACGCGTGGCATTCTACCACTTTGCGTCGGTTTCCGGCAACAAGAAAGGATCACATACTCACCTATAGCGACGCGCAGAGGGGTGTCCCTGCGCCGCCGGAGTTGAAACGCAAAAAGGGCGGCATACATGACTGTGCAGGGGGAGGGCATCGCTCGATCAGCGATGCCCTCCCCCCCTTTCCTTTGTGTTGCGACCTAGCGTCCCGCGCCGACCGTCTCCTTCTCCCGCTCCTGTTCCAGAGTCAGCGCCCACTCGAACATTGAGAGCGACGCGGGCTTTGGCTTCCCGTTGCGGCCCTTCGGCTTGACCGGCTCTTCGGCCATGAACTCCGCCCAGGAGAACAGCGACCGCTGCGGCTCCAGGGACTCGTCGTGGTGACCGTTGCCGTTCCCATTGACCGGAACTGCGGCGTGCCCATTCCCGTTGCCGTTGGCGGTATGGCCGTTGCCCAGGACGAGTTCGACCGTCGGCCCGATGCCGTCGTCGTGGTGGCCGTTGCCATTCCCGTTGACTTCGACGGCCTCCGGCTCGACCGCCTTCCAGTCGTCGTCCACCAGGTACTCCTCGGCGCTGGCCTCGGCGTCCCTGGCCTGGGCGAAGACCGCCTCCACCGTCTCGGCGTCCTCCTCGTCGCCGCTGACGATCTTGCGGGCTAAAGCCATCATCAGGTCGTCGCCGTCGTCGCCATAGGCGGCCAGCCCGTCCTCCGGCAGCTCGCCCTCGACGGCGAGGGAGCTTTGCAGCTTCTTGGCCACCAACTTCAGGGCGTCGGCCTGGAGGGTGTTCCGGTAGGACATGAACACCACCTTCACCGGCCTGGTCTGGCCGATGCGCCACGAGCGGCGGGAAGCCTGCCGCATCACGTACACGCTGTAATCCGTCTCGTACCAGCAGAGGGTCGGGAAGTCGATGAGGTCGAGGCCGGTCTGCACCAGCCTGGGGTGGCAGATGAGCACATCGACGCCCTGCTTCACCCTGTCCGTCACCCACGCCTCTCTCTTGTCCGGGGCCACCGCGTCGGCCTTCATCACCGCCACCCGGAACCCGTGCCGGGTCAGGATGTCGTCCATCCGCTCGGTGATGTCCCGCGTCCCGGTGTGGGTCACGTAGACCAGCACCCTTCGGCCCTCCATACGCTCAGCCGCCACGAGGTCGATGAGGGCCTTCTCCTTGGGGTAGAGCTTGTCCTCATGCAAAGGAGGCACCTGGACTATGACGTTGCCGCTCCGGGGGTCGAAGACCGTCTCCCCCCTGGTGCATCCGTCGGGGTAGGCCAGCAGGGTCTGGAGGTAGGTGGCCAGCAGCCGCTTCGAGCCAGCCTTGAGGGCCTCAGCCAGCTTCAGCCGCAGCTCCTCGTACACCGTGTTGTAGGCCGTGCGCTGGGAGTAGCCCGTCGAGTCCGTCTCCGAGTCCATCGAGGACAGCATCACCTGCTCCTCGTAGGGAGGCAGCCCGGAGGCCACGTCGGAGAGGCGCAGGAAGACGGTGTTGCCGATGATGTGAAAGAGGGCGGATGGCACGAGGCCGGGCCGCTCCCTGACCACCTTGCGGTACTGGCGGCGGCGGCTGAAGCGGCCGTCCTCCACGGCGTCGTCGTCGGGCTTGCCGACGGTG
Source organism: Dehalococcoidia bacterium (assembly GCA_965222055.1). Classification (GTDB taxonomy): domain Bacteria; phylum Chloroflexota; class Dehalococcoidia; order Plut-88900; family Plut-88900; genus Plut-88900. The sequence continues at coordinate 38,320 of CBDCTF010000007.1, read as the reverse complement.
TGCTCCTCGAAGCCGTACCGCTGTATCCAGCGGTGCTCGTCGGAGCGCCCGAACTCCGTCCTGATCTCCGGGCTGAACCTGTAGAGGAGGTGGAAGATGGTCGAGGAGTGTCGGGTAGGCCGCCGGCGAGTTATTCCGTGTTACCGGAGCACTTTTCCGTCGGCCCCCCTCCGAACCGGACGTGACACTTTCGCGTCATCCGGCTCTCCAGTGTCGTATGGTTCGCAATGGGACTGGTATACTTGACTGGCCGAAGCCATTGATTCCACCGGGTGTAAGGAGGACGTCACCATGAAGCTCATTTGCACCGTTGGCCTTGCCATCGTGGTGTTGCTATTTGCTGCTGCGTGTGCTGAACCACAGGGGCCAGCCGGACCACAGGGGCCAGCCGGACCACAAGGGCCAGTCGGACTACAGGGGCCAGCCGGACCACAAGGGCCAGCCGGACCACAAGGGCCGGTAGGATCGCCGGGGTTAGCCGGAGTCGCCTATAGCCCGGAGTTGTACGACGATTGCCGTGACGCCTTTGGCTCGTTCAGCGTAGCCTCCTTGCGCCGGATGATGGCGACATCTGGAGATGTGGCTGAATTGGGAGAGCTAGGGGTGCTAACGGACGACGACGTGCGCAGCTTGCTGAAGATGGCATGCCTAGTAATGGCCTCGGGTGCTGACACATTCTTGGGCAGCCTGGTTGAAGAAGCCATGACCCAAGGGCAGTGACGTTAGTTTTACGACCGCGAGGTGTGTCAAGTACAAATTTCCCTACCTGATGTGAGGCACTCAGGCTGCCTGCACGCTCTGAGCCAGCGGGCGTCCAGCGTGGATGTCCGCGTGGCATGACGTACAGGCCACTAGCGTCTTGCGACGCCGTGTTGCCATCATCTCCACCCAAACGGGCGGTTTTGCCCGTCCTTTCTTTTGCAGGTCTTTCATCGCTCGCACATGATGCACCTGAACCTTCACCGTTGAGCCGCAAAGCTCGCAGGTGTCGGCCAGCAGACGTTGTACGAGTTCCGTCCGACCGTTGAGGATTGGAACCGGGGTGTCGATCAGGGTTGCCGTGTTGTCCCGCGCAAGCGAAACGCCGCCCCAGTACGTTACCTGCGGCTTCTTCCCCGGCTCGTCCACTTTCACCATCAGGACCTTGCGAGGCCCGTTGTCCGTCTGAATCGTGGTCTTGTACCGTTTGAACACCTGCGCGACGCTGATTTTCAGCTTGCCCGCGAGCGTCTTGGCGAGTGACATTTCCATGACCCAGCGTAGATGGTTCAGTGCGCCCAGGTTAGTTGCACGCCGGTAGTAGTTGACGACGCCCCGGAACTCCGCCTGGTACTGCTCCATGATGCTGTAAGGCGAGTCGTGAAGCCGTGCTCCGAGATGGATTGGTTTGCCGTCACGCATGTATGCGGCGCTCTTGACGCGTACTACGTCTTGGGGAACGCGTAGCCCGATGATGCCGTTGACCGTTCGGCGGCCTCTGGCGTCGAGCCTGGTGTCGCTCCCCTGAACGACGACCTCGTAGCCGAGGAACCGTGCTGCCTTGGTGCGGCCGTGGGTGACCAGGGTTTTGGCGTCGGAAAGCTCCAGCTTGAGGTTATCTCGCAGGTACCTGCCTATCCTAGCCTTGATCTCATCGGCCTCGTCCTGTGGCCCCGTGAAGCCGAGCAGGAAGTCGTCGGCGTACCGTATGTACCGCAGGCGGCGGTAGTCCGGGTCGTGTGTGTCGTTGTATGGCAACGACCGCATGAGGGGGCGGAGACCCGCCGCCTCTTTGCCACGTCCAGTCCTCCGAAGGTACTTAGCCCTCTGTTCCAGCCTGTTGTATTCCGGGTTCTTCCGTCGTTGCCTGCCACGGTTGTAGTCGGGCAAGAGCACTCCCTCCACGAACCTGTCCAACCGGTCTAGGTAGACGTTGGCGAGTATTGGACTCACCACACTTCCCTGCGGGGTGCCACTGTACGTGGCGTTGAGCTTCCAGTCCTCAAGGTAGCCAGCCCGGAGGAGACTGGAAACGAGCCGCAGGAAACGGTTGTCCTGGATGTTCTCACCAAGCATTTCCAACAACACCTTATGGTCGATGTTGTCGAAGCAACCGGCGATATCTCCTTCAATGAACCATGTTGTGCCTGTCCAGGTGCGGGTTATCTCCGTAAAGGCCGTGTGGCATCCACGTTTGGGCCGGAATCCGTGCGATCGGTCGCTGAACTGCGGTTCGTAGTACGCTTCCAATAGGAGTCGCATCACTTCTTGCAGTACCTTGTCCGACCACGTTGGGAGTCCGAGTGGCCGCCGCTGCCCGTTGGCTTTCGGGATGTATACGCGGCGGGCCGGAGTCCATCGGTAGCGCTCGAAGCGAAGGGCCTCGATGATCGCGTGGATGTCGTCCATCTTCATCCCGTCTGCGGTCTCCGGTGTTGCGCCTGGGGTGAGCGCGCCGTCGTTCGTGGCGATGCGCCCATAGGCCATCAGGTACAGGTTCGGGTTCCAAAGTTGGCGGTAAAGGTCGTTCACGGGCAATCCCCGTGTACCTCTGTTGCGAATGATTCCCAGTATGGTTTCGGCGTTGCGCATCTCGCGCACCTCCTTTTCTGAGTTTCTGTTGACACCTGCCTCCCTTCGCCATGTGGACGGCTTTCCCGTCCTCGGACTACTACGGAGGCTCCGTCACCATAGGGCTCGCGCCCCTTAGGCGATCCGATGTTCCTTGACAGTTGACGTTCTAGCGCGACTTAGGCGCCTCGTTCGTTTCCTTGAGTGGGATCACTTCCCACTGCCCACCAGTCGAGAGTTCCCGGTTGCGGTTACAAGGCCGGTCACCTGGTGGCCCCGCGGTATAGGCGTTGTAAGCGGGGGACATCCTCTTGCATCGCAGGAAACTGAGATTCAGGCAATCAAGCTTTCGCCGTATCGCACGGGTCTTGCGGAGCGCTTCACTAAACGCCTTCGATATGGCCTCCGCTTCTCCCACATGCTATTGTCCCCTTTGGCTTTCGCCGCCAGGTAGGTGGGATAACCCAGGGGTGTCATCTCGAACCCCTCCCGTCTGAGACGGGGATCAAACTGCCAAGTACCACCGCGCACAGCCGCCGAGGAGGGTTCCGGTCAGGCTGAGGGACTTGCCGCACACGTCGGCGAGGATGCCGGCGGCGATGCCCTGGGCGCTCCCTCGCCCCTTGAACTCATGCACCTCGTCGCCGATCAGCAGGTCGAAGAACCCCCGCATCCGGTGCTTGATGTAGTCCGCCAACGGGTAGCGGGCGGGGCCGGACTTGTCGGCCTGCCAGAGGGGGGCGTCGCAGGCAGCGCAGGTGTGCTTGCGGCGGTTCAGGTCCGCGAACGTCAGCGGCACGCCGTCCTTGTCGACTATCTGCGCCGTGCAGTCGGGGCAGCAGGGGACCTTGAACGGCTCCCCCGTCTCCTCCTCCCGTAAGAGCCTTCCCTTGGATACCGCCCACCGCTGTATCACGGCGGGCATCCAGCGGTACGACAGCTTGGCCTTCTCCCGGCTCATCACCGCGAAGAGGGGGCCGGAGCCGACGGAGAGGCGGAGCCGCTCCAGGTCGGTGATGGACTCGACAATGGCGGCGCGGACGCCGGGCACCGTCATCTCCACCTCCCGCTTCCACTTGGGCGCCAGGTGGGGCGGGCAGATGATGAGCACCCGCTCGAATCCCGCCATGTGCGCCGCCGCTGCGCCGATGAAGGTCTTGCCCGTGCCCATCTCGCCGACGACCGTGGTGCCCCGGTGGGCCTTGAGGGAGAGGGCCGCGCCCCTGATGGCGTCGGCCTGCGCCCCCAGGGGCTTGCGGAGCAGCCTGGGGAGCGTCCCGCCGTTCTCCGAGGGCCGGTAGAGCGGCGGGTAGGACTCCACCACCCTTCGCGCTATTGCGTCCTTGAACGTGTCGATGAAACCTCCGAGGTTCATTTGAGTCGTCCTCCTTTTCGTGGTAGTTAGAGGACGACGCCGGAACCCGGACGCGCGTCTCCATCAGTCGCCGCCGCAAGGCGGAGAGCGACGGGAGACGGACTGCGCCGCCCCAGCGGGGGCGGTCGGGTTCCGGCAACGCCCCCAGGCGAATGCTTGAACGTGCGAAGGCTCGCCCACGGCGGGACTCGCGTATGCGGCCCGGTGCGGGCCGTCCCAGGCTGCTCCGAGGCAGCCGCCCATCATGCGGTGCGTCATGGAGCCCTACGCAGCTGCCGTCTCCGGCTGCTTCAGCATGGCGGAGTAGCCCCGCTCGACGACATGCGTCACCGAGACCCGTCCCATGCCGTCGTACCCGGCGCGGTAGGCGAACTCCGCCTTCGCGCCCCAGGGCACCCGGCCGCCGACCCTGACGGTCCCGCCGCCGGACTTGGCGCCGCGCCCGGGGCCACCGGCGCCGCGAACCACCATCCCGCTCCGCTCGCCCTTCCGCCAGCCCAGCACCTTCACCTCGGCGGGCATGACCCGCTCCGCCTTCGTCGGCTGGAACAGGACGCCGTGCAGCCCCTTCAGCACGCCCGCCGACGGGGAGGACTTGCCGTTCATGATCTGGGAGAGATGGGCCGAGCTGATGCCCGCTCGCCGGGCGACCTCGTTCTGGCTGAAGCCGTGAGCGTTCATCCGGTCCCACACGGCCTCGCGGTCGATGCAGGCGGGCTGCGCGGGCGCGACCTTCACCGGGGCCTCCAGCGCCGACGCGACCCGCGCCTGGACCTTCACGCCCATGTTGCTATGACCCCGCGCCACCATTGACATGTAGCCGTAGGAGACGCCCACGCGGTTAGCCAGGTCCCGCAGGCTCATGCCCAGCTCCCTGGCCCGCTCCCGGATGTAGCTGCTCTCCCCGGCCACGACGACGCCCTGGCGGTTGGCGCACGTGGCGGGCGCGATCTTCGCCGGGGCCTTGAGCGTCGACTCGACCCTTGCCTGGACCTTGACGCCCATGTTCTGGCGGCCACGGGCAACCTGCGTCATGTAGCTGTAGGACACGCCAACGCGGTCGGCCAGGTCATGCATGGTCATGCCCAGGGTGCGTGCGCGCTCCCTGATGAAGCTGCTCTCGCCGGTCACGACGCCGCCCTGGCGGTAGACCGTCCCCTGCCCGGGAACCTCTCCCAGCACCGCCATGGCCTTCTCGCGCATCTTCGGAGTCCACGGCCTTTTCCCGTTCGCAATCTGCGAAAGGTAGCCAACGGACACGTCCATCAGCACCGCAAGCTCCTTCATGGTGATCCCCCGCCGCCTCGCCGCAGCCCTGAGCTCGCTCTCGGTCCTGTCAATGCTCGTAGTCGTCATGTCGCTTCCTCCTGTAATGAAGAAGCGGGACCGCCCCCTTGTCGGAGACAGTCCCGCTCGAATCCGTGTCCCGATGGTCGGGACTGTCTCCTTGGGTGGCGTTGTTGCCGTGGCGAATGGCCGGTGCGGCATCCCGGAATCAAGTCCGGGGCGGCCTCTGTGCAAGCCCGTGTGCGGGGCAAGCCCCCGGAATCAAGTCCGGGGCAGGCTCCGTCGTGCATAGGGCACAGGTCCCACCCCCAACCGGAGTCGAGGAGAAGACCTGTGCGACGCGTGTGGGGTTGGGGGAAGAGGGATGGAAGCCCGCAGGGGAGCGGGCGGAGGAGGCAACGCCCCCCGTGCGGGGCGCTGCCTGATGGAACGGAGCGCGGGTGCAAGCAGTCGCAAGAAGGCGACGACCCGGGGTCCAGGCAGGGCACTGAAGCGCCCCGTTTGCCTCACGAGTCGTCAACCGTTGCTTGCGCTACGCCAGCGCCGGGCCACTCTCCGGTCAGGGCCGAGGGCAAGCCTTCGCCAAGGGCCGGAGCCCCCGGAGGCTGCGCTCCGAGACGACCTTGCCGGGCCGCCACCGCATTCCCAGGACCGCCGCGACCTCCAGCGTCCCGCCGTTTCCGGCGGGCACCAGGGCGGCGGCCTGTCCCGCGCCCTGGCTGTAGACCAGCGCGTCCCGGTCCCCGAACCGCCGCTTCACCAGGTCCGTCCACTCGGCGTAGGCCCACCGAGCCTGATGCGGCTCAGCCTTCGTCGTGTCCACGCCGGCGAGGACCGCCAGCGCCCTATCCACGTCCCCCGCCTGCCTGAGCCGCCGCGCCTCGTGAAGGCTCTTGGCCACGCTCGGAGTCTCCGTCGCCTGTTCCGCCTCCGGCTCCTCCTCCTTGAACAGCGCCGCAATGAGCCGGTCGACCAGCTCTTCGAGGCTGCGCCTAGGCCGAACATCCGTCATCGTCCGATTGCCAGTTGCCAATGTTGCCGTTGTCATCACGACCTCCTTCTGTGTTGTGTTGCTTTTGGATTGCGCCCGCTTGCGGGCAAAGAAGAAGGGCAGTCCCCGGATGGAGACGACCCTTGCGTGTTGGGATGGGTATGAGGGAGCCGGAGGACCTGTCGTCAGCGGCGACGGACCCTCCCTACCGGACGCCGAGGCATGAACCGCCGGAGCAGCAGCGCCCCGGTGCCCAGCCCGACGAGGTTCAGGACGAAGAGCTCCACGTCGCCGGTGATAAGCGGCGCCGCCACGACCAGGGCGACCACCGTCGGCGCCCAGACCCGCTGTCGCTTCCACCAAGGCCGCTTCTCGGGGGCCTTGGCTGCCGCGTCGCTCACCGGTTCGTAGGCCGTCCAGATGGGCAGCCCGATGAGCGCCTCAAGTTCGGTTATCACCACGCCGGCCGAGCAGCCCCCGGTGTGGCAGTGCACGTCGATGCCGTTGCCGTCCGGTCGCTGCCGGAACGCTAGCCCGTCCGACTTGCCGCCGTGACAGATGGCCGTCGTCGTCCAGAACCAGCCCCGCTCGAAGCTCACCCGGTGCCGAAGCAGGTCTGCGATCCGCTTCGCGCTCGGTTCCGTGTACCGTTCCGTCATGTGCGCTCCTCCTTCGCCGTTGCCGTCCGTCCGTTCAGTAGCCATATCGTCGTTACCTCCTTGTTGCTGTTGACTCCATGAATCCGTGTTGCCGTTCCGCCGCCATACGCAGTCCGACCACGAGACGAACGCAGGGAGACGCCGTGGTGAGAAAGACGCAGTTCGGCCCAGGGGCAACTCACGGGAATCGACTCAGGGGAGCTGCTGCTACGTGGGGGATGAAGAAGACGCAGTTCGGCCCAGAGTCAACTCAGAGGAGCGGACTCAGGGGGAGCTGCTATGAAGTGGGGGAGAACCGACCGGCCTGCAGATCAACCACAGGACGGCCCGGTGAGAGACGCAGCGAGACCCGGGAGCTACGTCGGTAACGTCCTGGGATGCTGCGCGAGGGAAGCGGCCAGCCAGCTTGCAATGGCAGACCGGCGCGTGGTGAAGCTGCGGCCAGTTCCACAGGAACCATGACGCAGACGTGAGGAACCGGCCAGTGTGCAGGGCGCACTCCGACCAGGGTGTCCGAGGGGCCGAAGCGAGAGACGCTCCAACCGCTGCGAATGTGTCCTCCGGGGCGGCCATCGGGAGAGCGAGGCTCAATCCTTCCGGTTCGACCCCTGGGCGGCTGTTCGGAGAGCAAGGCTCGATCCTATGCAACCGGTCCCGGATTCGGGGGACGGGAATCCTCCAGGTTTCTAGGCAGGAAACACTGGAAAAAGCCAGAAACTGCGTCAATTATCGCCCGAACAACCGAGCGAATGGAAGGCCCCAAACCCTGTTTCGGCCCAACGCAACCTAGATTGCTCGCACCGATTTAGCGCCCACTTCGCTCCGATGTAGCAACCGCCGAAAACCGGCCCCGGAGCCGTCTCCGGGGCCTACTTCCGCCACAGCCACAGGGTGAGGACCGTCCGCACCCAGCGCAGCAGCTTCCGCTTCCGCAGCGCCACCCGAGTGTCGGCCAGCGCCTTCCAGCGATGGTTGATCTGACCCTTGCGTCCGAAGCCCCGCAGGGCCTGGGTCTCCGGGGGCAGGGTCAGCCCGTGTTCCTCCAGCATAGCCAGCTCCAGCACGAGCAGACGCTCCTCCGTCGTGAGCCACGACAGGCTCTTCCCCTGGTGGGGATGCCCGGCCCGCAGCCGCCGCCACTCCTCCACCAGCGGCCACGCATCGCCGTAGACCTCATCATCGTCGTCGTCGGGCTCCTCGGTGACCACCTCCGGGTCCAGCCTGCGCAGCGTCGCCCGCTTCTTCGAGCGCACACCCGCCATCGGAGGGGCGGCCCTGGTCTCCGACCGGCCCGCCCCCTCCTCGTGCTTCCCGCCCTGCGCCTGGGCCTGGGTACTGTCCTCGTCACCGCCCTCCACCTGGCGGGACTCACCCCCGCCTTCCACATCTGCCGCAGGAGGCGTCTCCATGCCGCCCTCCAGCGCCGCCACCCGCTCCTCCAGCGCACCGACCGCCTCCCGCAGCCGCGCGACCTCGGCGTCGTCCGCCCTCCTCAGCAGCAGCTCCAGCGCATCGCCCATGCGCCCCGTGATCTCACCCGACTCCTCGGCCCGCGTCAGGGTCTTGTGGTTGACTCCCAGCAGCTCCGCAGCCTCCATCTTGCCCTCCCGCCGCACCAGGTCCCGCAGGAACTCGCTCAGCCTGAGCCGCCGAAGCCTCTCGGCGTCCACGCTCCCGTTGCCGTCCACATCCCGCACATTCATGGTCGCACCTCCTCGCAGTCATGTCCTGTAGGGGGCTGTCCTGTAGGGGGTTTCGACCCCCGATTCCAACCTCCCCGTCCAATTGCTCGCTCCGATGTCGCGCCACCCCCGACTTCCCTTTTGGGCCGCTGTCGGAACCACCCCTTTCACCAAAGTGCTCGCAGGCTCGGCCTTACTTCCCTTCCTTCACGCCCGTTTCACGTTGCCCACAGCCCACAACTTCCCTTCTGGGCACCGAAGCAAATCCCTGTACACGGGTATGACACCACATCCGGCCCATTCCTTCCCATGCCTTATATGGGAGGACGCGCGAGTCCTCCCATATAAGGCATGGTGTCCGGCCCCGCGACTTCCCAGACTCGATGGCAGAACAGACGGCCCCATCAGCGAAGAGGAGGCGAATCGTGGGAGCGCAATCGACGGTCCGAAGGTCCCTTGGCAGAGCCAGGAGGCTGATGCCCCTGGCCGCCGCGCTGCTGCTGGCAGCGCTTCTGGCAATCCCCGCAAGCAACATCGCCCAAGCCCAAGCCCCGCCCGGTAACGAGCTAACCCTCGTCAACGCCGACCGGGAGTTCGTGGAGCGCAAGGGCGGCGGCGAGTTCGTCGCCCGCCCCGTCTTCGACCGGGAGATCGCAAACCTCTTCTACGCCGTCCGCGACGCCGACACCGGCGACTGGATAAGCGCCATGTACCGGGTGAAGGGCGGCGAGAAGAAGAGGAGCGACGGCTGGGAGTATTCCTGGGAGTACCCCGACCTCGACGAGCACCCCGAGCTGGACCGGGACCGGGCCTACCTGCTGGTCATGCTGGCCGAGGCCGAGGACGGGTTGAGGGGCGACTTCTACGCCGTCATACCCATCCACCAGCCGGGCCGCATCTGGGACAAGATTCTGTCCGCCCTCAGCCCGGCCCGCTGGGCCAAAGCCTTCGCCGGGTGGGTCATCGAGGGCGTCCACGGGACCCTCTGCGGAGTTGTCGAGCGGGCGTCCGGCGAGGACGCCGACAACTGCCGGGGAGGGTAGCCGGTCATGGCCGACATCATCACCGGCACCCCTGCCGATCTCACCTACGGCCACCACCTGGTGCAGCAGGCGTGGATGGTCGTCTGGGCCATCACCTCCGCCGCCCTGGTAGTCATCCTCGGCTGGATGGGCCTGAGCTTCATCATCTCCGAGCACCTGGGCCGCTCCCATGCGGGCTGGCGGGAGATGGTGCCCCGCCTTGTTTTGGGCCTGGTGGCCGCCGCGTCGTCCCTGTGGTGGTGCGCCCTGGTCATCGACGTGGCCGACGCCGTTTCCGGCTTCATCGCCTTCTCCCTCGGCGTCACCCCCGGAGACATGCTGCGCTCGACGCTGAGCACGCTGATGACAGCGGTGCAGGCCGGGAGCGTGGGCATGGCGCTGCTGCTGGCGGCGCTCTACCTGGTATACGGCTTCTTCGTCCTCTACGTCATCGTGCAGATGATCTTGCGCCTGGCCCTCATCGACATCCTGCTGGCCCTGGCCCCCATCGCACTTGGGCTGTGGATTCTGCCCCACACGGCGGGCTGGGGCCGCCAGTGGCTGCGGCTCTTCATGACGACGGTGTTCCAGCAGGCCATCCAGCTCATCGCCCTGGCGTTGGGATTCGGGTTTCTGCGCGAGTTCGCCGCGATAGCGGCCTTCGAGCCGGTGCAGGACCTGATCTGGAAGCTGCTCATGTCCCTGGCCTTCGTCTACATGGCGACGCGGGTGCCGGCGATGCTTGGCAACGCCGGGACCTTCGACTCCTGGCTCTCGATGCTCTATTTCGGCATGAACCTGCCCGCCTCGATGGTCAGGTCGGCCAAGACCATCGGGCTGATAGCGGGCGGGGCCGCCGGAGGACCGGGAGGCATGGCGGTGGGGGCGATGGCGGCCAGCGCGGGCCTGTCGGCGGCTGGCAGCGGCCTCAGCTCGGCGGCTTCGATGGCCACCCCATCGGGCGGCGGGGGAGACGGCGGCGAAGCCCCCCGGAGCAGCGACGAGTAGCCCCCGACCACGACGACCCAACGGGCGCGGTCCGCGCCCATCGATAACAAGGCGAAGGAGGTGGGAACGATGTGCCTGTAGGAGAGCGAAGACAGCGGGACCGATAGAGACGAACGAGATCGATGAAGACCGGGCGAGGAAACGCCCGGCAGCAAAGACGGAGAGGAGACAGAACTTATGACAGACCTGACACAGACCATATCGAACCTGGTGGGCATCCTGCTGGGCGTCGTGGGGGTCGTGGGCGTGGGCTTCTTCATCTACGGGGCCTACCTGTACCTCACCGCGTCGGGAGCGCCCCATCAGATGGAGCGGGGCAAGAGCGCCATGATGACCGCCCTGGCCGGGATCGTGCTGGCGATGGTGGCCTACGGCGTCGTCGAGCTGGTGATGAACGCCGTCGTGGGTTCCCCGGTGGACCCCAACTTGCCCGACCCCGGCGAATAGGCCGATGAAAGGGAGGAAAGCCATGAGAGAGCATGAGGTGCCGACCCACGTGCAGGCCGAGGACAAGGTGCTGCTGGGGTTCACCTTCCCGCAGGTCGTGGCGATGATGGCGGTGTGCGCCCTGTCCTACGGCGCATACCGCTACGCCCCCGTGGGGCCGTCGGAGGTGAGGATGGCGATTGCCGTTCTCCTGGGCCTGGCGGGGCTGGTCGCCGTCGCCGGGAAGATAGGCGGTCGGCGGCTGCCCCTGGTGGCCGCCGACCTGTTGAAGCACCGGCTGGGGGCTCGGCTCTACGCCGGGGCGCCGTCCGAGCTGGTGCGCAGCGAGCCGCCCGCGCCGGCGCAGCCGGTGAAGAGCGGCCCCGGCCCTCTGCGGCTGATGGCGAGGCGGGCTGGCAAGACCCTGCGCCGCCTTCGCCCGAAGCGCGGGAGCCGGGAGCGGACGGGCGGGCGGATGCCCTTCCGCCCTCACCGCTGGTTCGGCAAGCCCAGGTGGACGGATAAGGACAACATCAACGGAAACGACAACGGGGACGGGAGCCGTAAGTCCCGGCAAAGCAAGCCCCCGAAGAGCTTTCTGGCAATCGCGGCCGTCGTCGCTCTGGCGGCGGCGGTCGCCGTCCCCCAGGCGGCCCTTGCCGACGACCACTGGCGGGATGAGATCGACTTCGAGGTCGAGGAGCCGGTCGAAGGGCGGCGGCTCTTCGTCGAGGGACTCACCGTCTCCGGCGACCGGGCCGCCGTCACCCTGCGGGCCGCCACCCCCCTGGACATCCGGGTGCGGGCCTTCGGCGGGCCGGAGGGCAGCTGGCTGAGGTTCTGGGGTTCGGCCTCCCTGGACGAGGGGGAGCGCATCGACTACTCCCTCCCCCTGGACGGCCCGAACCCGTCCTTCACCTTCTCGTGGGAGGACACGCTGGGGCAGGCCGGGGCCGTCACCGTCGAAGGCGGACAGATCCCGTACCCCCTTCCGGCCATCGACGGGGAGCTCTGCGACCTGCGGGTCGTCTCCCTGGGCTGGAGTCCGGGGGCCGTCGAGGGAGCCGTCGCCTCCGAGTGCGTCTCCCACACCCTGGAGCCGGTCGAGCTTCAGACGGTGGCCGGACACGCCAGCGTCACCGAGACGGCGTTGATGGACGCCGAGGTGACGGGCATCGCCGGGACCCTCACGGTCGCGGGCGGCGGCTCCCAGGCGAGCGTCGCGTTCGTCCCCAACGGCGAGACCCGCTTCCGTGTGGTCGTCGGCGAGGGCGCCGCCGTTTACGAGGTGAACGTCGAGGCGGACCTGGAGGCGGCCCTTCGTATTCCGCTGCCGCCCCTGGTGCAGTTGACCCACCACCCGGAGCGGACGGAGCAAGTCACCAGGACCGTGCACCTCCATCGCCCGGGGGACAGCGACTCCGACAGTGAGACGGCAACGGCCACCTGCGAGGACGGCTCCACGTCGTCCGCCACCGCGACGGCGTACGCCTACGTCCCCAGCGCCACCATCGCCAAGCAGGTGACGGTGGACGTGCTGCACAAGGAGCACGTCAAGGCCGAGACGGTGGAGCGGTCTCCCATCGCCGGGAGCCGCGACGAGGCACTGGCCCTGGCGTCGAGTGTCGGGGCCGACGACCCCTTCGAGGTCCTGGTTCTGCCGGAGCCTGAGCCGGTCGAACCGCCCGCCGAGCAGGAGCCCGCAGACGGCGGCCTCAGCGACTGGTTCGACCTTCTGGGATGGGAGTGGCCGTGGTGAGGCGTCTACTGACGGCAACCCTTCTGATTGGGACCGCGCTGGCGACCACCGGCGCGGTCCCGCCCGAGGAGCAGGCCATGCTGGACGCCTTCGACCGGGTGCTCACCGCGATGGCCTACGCCGCCTCCGGGCTCTGCCTCTTCGCCATCGTCTGGGCGGGCTTCGTCCTGATGGCCGAGGGAGCCGAGGAGCGGGGCGGCGGCAAGGCCAAGAGCGCCGTCGTGATGGCCGTCGTCGGACTGGTGCTGGTCCTTCTGGCCAAGGCGGTCGCCGCGCTGCTGCGCAGCGGCCTCGTGGACTTCCCGACCCCCTAGCGCAAAGGAGAAGACCGAGTTGAAGAATCCGAACGACCGAAACAAGACACCCGGAGCGGAGGGGCCGCCGGATGGCGCAGCCGCTCCGCAGACCCAGGAACCCACAGAACCGCAGGCGCCGGCCCCCAAGCCGCCGCCACCCCTGCCCCTGTTCTTCATGCTCTCCCACCTGGAGGAGGACGGCCCCGTGCGCCTGGACGGGGTGAAGCTCGGCGTGTGCGAGGTGATGGGCCTCGAAATAGACGAGCCGAAGCTGGGGGCCTTCGCCGGGGCGCTCAACGCCTGCGACTTCCCCGTGCAGCTCCTCATCAGGCAGCACCCGCCGCGCCTTGGCGGGCTGCGGGAGGAGCTCAGGGAGGCCCAACCGGGCAACCTTCCGCCGCAGACCAAGGCCGCGGCCGAGTCGCTTCGCAGGCTCTTGACCGACCTGGAAGCCCGCGACGGCATCCTCGACCGGCGCTTCTACGCCGTGTGCGAGTTCGGGCGGTTCGACGAGCTGCGCGGCCTGCTGGCGCGGGCCGGGCTGTCCGTCCACCCCTTCAGCGGCAGGCGTCTAAGGATGCTGATGCTGGCCTCGGCCCTGGGCGGCACCCCCGCCGAGATGGACGAGGAGACGCCGGTGGAGGTGGAGATGCGCCGCCGCGAGGCGCGCGTCGGAGACCGCCTGGTCCGCTCCCTCCACCTGGGCAAGTGGCCCCGGTCCCTGGCCCCCGGCTTCCTCCAGAGCCTCATGGCCGCAGGCGCGCCGATGGACCTGTCCATCCACCTGGGGTCGATTCCCGCTGAGCAGGCGGCCAGGACGCTGGAGTGGCAGAAGGTCCGCTTCGAGTCGGCCCAGTCGCTGTCCTTCAAGCGGGGCCGCACCATGTCCCCCGAGGCGGAGATTGCCCTGGAGGACGTGACCCGCCTCCGCGACGAGGTGCAGCGGGGCCGCGAGCGGCTCTTCCACGCGTCGCTCTCCATCACCCTTCACGCGAAGGACGAGGCGTCCCTCAAGGAGATGACCCAGCGGGCCAAGGCCCACTTCGCCGCCACGCTGGGAAAGCTCGATCCCCTGGCCTTCCGCCAGCGCGAGGGCATCCTCTCCACGCTGCCCCTGGCCCTCAACGCCGTGGCGGAGTGGAGGACGCTGGACACGTCCAGCATAGCCCGTCTCTTCCCCTTCTCGCCGCCCGACCTGGACACCCGGAGGGGAACCCTCTACGGCATCGACATGCGGGCCTGCGCCCCGGTGGTCTACGACCCCTGGGACGGGACGCACCTGAACGCCAACACCGCCGTCCTCGCAAGGTCGGGCAGCGGCAAGAGCTTCGCCACGAAGCTGGGAATGCTGCGGGGCCTGACCAGGGGCGTCACTGCCTACGTCATCGACCCCGAAGGTGAGTACGCGGACATGGCGAGGGCGGCGGGCGGCAGGGTGCTGTCGCCGGGCGTTCCCGGCCAGGGCATGAACCCCTTCGTCATCGACAAGGGCGACTCCGAGGAGCTGTTGCAGCGCATCGGCAGCCTGCGCCGGCTCATAGAGGTGATGGTGGGCGAGAGTCTCGGCGCGGAGCGAAGGGCCTCCCTGGACCACGCCCTGGCGGGCTACTACGCCCAGCCCCGCGAGCGCACCGGCTTCCGCGACTTCTACGAGTACCTGCAAGGAGATGAGGCGGGAGGGAAAGACATGGCGAGGCTGCTGCGGCCCTTCGCAACGGGCAGCCTGCGCAACCTCCTCTCCGACGAGGGCGACGACCTGCTGTCCAACGAGGCCCTGATCACCGTCTTCGACCTGCGGCTCCTGGAGCCGGAGCTTCGCCCCGCCGCCGCGATGGTCTGCACCGAGACGGTGTGGGCCGCCGCCGCCCAGGACCCCAAGCCCCGCCTGCTGGTGGTCGACGAGGTGTGGTCGATCATGCAGCACCCGGAGGGCGCGGCCTTCATGGTGAGCATGGCGAAGCGGGCCAGGAAGCACCGGCTGGGGTTGCAGTTCATCACCCAGGACGTCCAGGACCTGCTCAGCGAGGACACCTCGCGGGCCATCACTGGCCACTCCGGTCGCGCCCTGCTTCAGAACGCCGCCTTCAAATTGCTGCTTCAGCAGGACGCAGCCGCCATAAGCACGGTGGGCGACGCCTTCGACCTGCCCCAGGACCTCCAGCGATGGCTCCTGTCGTGCCCGCGTGGAGACGGGTTGCTGCTGGCGAAGGGCAACCGCTTCCCCGTCCGCATCGAGGCCACCCCGGAGGAGACGGAGGTCATCGAGTGGAGACCCGGTCGTCACTAGGAGCGACCGAACGACCGCAAGGCGAGAGAACCGATAGAGAAAGGAGCAAGCGAATGAAAGCGAACCCCATCAAGTGGCTGCTGAACAACGAGGCCAAGAAACCCCCGGCGCTGCTGGCGGTGACGCCGCCCAGGACGGGGGAGCGCACCCTCCTGGGAGTCGAGAACATGCTCGGCTCCATCGCCGTCCCCGAACCCTTCTCC
This sequence comes from Dehalococcoidia bacterium, assembly GCA_965222055.1. Lineage (GTDB taxonomy): Bacteria > Chloroflexota > Dehalococcoidia > Plut-88900 > Plut-88900 > Plut-88900. The sequence continues at coordinate 22,775 of CBDCTF010000007.1, read as the reverse complement.
CTGGAGCTTGCCGGGGACGCAGACGGCGTAACGCTCTTGGCCCGCTGCCTGGACGACCAGGTGGTGCGCTCCCAGATCGCCGCCCGCTACCCCCAGGCCCAGATACAGGAGATTTCCGCCGAGGACGACCCCCTGCGCCTGGCCGAAGACGAGCAGGCGTGGAGCATGACGCTCCGGGCCGACGGCCCCGAGTACGTGCCTCTCCGGGTCTTCCGGGACGACGACCTGCTCGACCCCGGCTCCGACCCCCTCATCGCCCTCATGGGCGCGCTCTCCAACCTCAACGAGGGGGAGCGCGTGGTGGCGCGGCTGATGCTGCGCTCGATGGGACCCGACTGGTCGGAGTCCCACCTGGAGAAGGCCCACAAGCGGCCTGTGGAGGACCGGCGAGACCCCGCCTACACCTATCAGACCAAGCCCCTCCAGACCGACGGCGTGACGATGGCCGTCCTGGGCGTGGCGGCCCTGGCCGCCCTCCGGGGCTACCTGTGGGTGCAGGCGGGGGAGACCTGGAAGGCCGTGCTCATGGGAGCGGGCGTCGCCTTCGCCCTCGCCGTGGGCGGCTGGGCCTGGCACCGCTTCAAGAAGGCCCGCAAGCGGGTCTTCGACCCCATCCTCATCAAGGAGAAGGTCTCCCGCATCGCTTTCGACGCCGAGATTCAGGTGACGGCGATCCTGCCCCGGAGCACCCGGCCCCACCGGGCGAATGAGCTGCTGGAGCCGGTGGCCGCCGCCTACCGCGACTATGACAACCCCGCGGGCGCGCGCCTCGACGTGAGCCGGGTGCGGCCCGCCGTGCCCGACCCCCAGATGCTCCACCCGTCCGGCCCCGGCCTGTTCGGGAAGCGCAGCGTCATGGGCGTCCGCGAGGCGGCCTGCCTGTGGCACCCGCCGGGAGCCAGGGACGAGACGCCCCTGGTGGCCCGCGCCGGGGCCAAGGTGCTGCTGCCCACCGCCCGCAGCGTCAGCGGCGGCGCGCACGTCGGCGACACCACCACCGGAACGCCCAGGAAGATTCACTTCCCCGACGACCTGCTGAGACGCCACCACCTCTACGTCGCCCGCACCCGCATGGGCAAGTCCACCCTGATGCACCACATCGTCACCCACAAGATGCGGGAGAAGGCGGTGGGCAGGGACGGAGACGCCATCGTCGTCGTGGACCCCCACGCCGACCTGGTGGGCGGCCTGCTCCAACACGTCCCCGACTCCCTCGTCGAGCAGGTGCGGCTCATCGACCTGGCCGACGAGCGGGGCGCTCCCGGCGTCAACCTCCTGGACACCCGCATCTTCTCCGACCGCGACCGCACCGCCGATTCCGTCGTGCGCATCGCCAAGGGCCTGTGGGACCAGTGGGGGCCGAGGATGCAGTCGATCCTCGAACAGACGGTGAAGACCCTTCACGAGGCCAATGAGAGCAGGGACGCGGGCGAGCAGTACACCATCCTCGACGGACTGCGCATCCTGGCCGACGACGGATTCCGCGCCGAGGTGCTGGCGAAGGTCAACGACCCCTACCTGATGCAGTGGTGGGCCAGGGACTTTTTCGGCTGGCGGCGCGAGACCCGCGCCGACGCCCTGGCCCCGGTCCAGACCCGCCTCTCCTACTACGCATCCTCCAAGCGGGCGCGGGCCATCCTGGGCCAGCCCCGATCCACCATCGACATGCGCCGCACCATCCACGACGGCGGCATCCTGCTGGTCTCCACCGCCCAGGGCAAGGCGGGAAGGGACGTGGCCGCCCTGGTGGGCGCGTCCCTCCTCAACCTCGTGGACGCCGTGATACGGGAGCAGGGCAGCCTGCCCTTCGAGCAGCGCCGGGGCGCGCTGGTCGTGGTGGACGAGATGCAGTCCATGCCCGGCGTGGACTACGAGTCGATGCTCTCCGAGCTGGGCAAGTTCGGGGCGTCCTTCATCCTGGCCACCCAGAGCCTGGCCAAGCTGGACGACCTCTCCCGCACCATGCGCGACACCATCCTGGCCAACGTGGGCTGCCTGGCCGTCTTCCAGGTGGCGGGCAACGACGCCCGCCAGCTTGTGTGGGAGCTGGGCAAGGAGCGGGTGACCGAGGACGACATCACGTCCCTGCCGGTCCACCAATGCTACGTCCGCGCCACCGTGGGAACGGAGCGGATGGACGCCTTCTCCATGAAGGTCGCAAAGCCGGTGACGGGAGACGCCGGCACAGCTGAGCGCATCCGCGACCTGGCCGAGAGCTACCTAACACCGGCCAGCGACATCGAACGGCGGGACGCGGAGATGCAAGACCTGGTGGACAGGTACCGCGAGGAGCTGGAGAAGCTCAGGAAGGGCCAGGACACCGAGACGGCGGAGAGCGGCGGCCAGTCCCAGGAGCAGGCCCGGCGCAAGCAGCGCAGCAAGCGCGACCAGAACCCTGGGGACGACGCCCTGGAGACGCCGGACGGGGCAGCCGACGAGGAGCTTGAGGAATGAGGCCGCTCACCGGGGGAAAGCGGGAGCTGCTTCGCCGCCTCGCCGCCATGCCCTTTCTCGACCGGATTGAGATGGCCGCCCTCTCCGGCTGGTCCCAGAGCGCGGTCTACGAGGCCGCCCGCCAGCTGGAGGACGCGGGGCTGATCGCCTCCGTATCCCACGGGACGGAGCTCGTTGCCCCCACCCGCAGGTTCCACCTCACCGCCGACGGCCTGCGCCGCCTGGCCCAGGAGGAAGACCTCACCCCGGATCGGCTGCTCCGCAGCTACCCGTTGGCTGCCCGGTGGCGGCGCGTCCTCCTGGAGAGGCTCGACGCCGTGGCGGTCATCTACCGCCTGGCCTCCGCCGTCGCCAACATCCACCACCCCATCCGCTTCCGCTGGTACCGCGCCATGTCGATGGACGCCGCCATCATCCTTCCCGACGGGAGGACCATCGGCATCGTCCGGCAGGGCCACGTCACCGACCGCACCGGCTTTTCCAAGCGGATCGGGCGGCTCAGGGACGGGCCGCAGCCCGGCGGAATCCTGCTCGTCCTCCCCGACGAGACCCGGCTGCGCTACGCCCGAGGGATTCTGCGCCGGGCGTCCACGCCAACGGTCCTAGCCCTGGAGCGGGAGGCGGCGGCAGCGGCCACCGACGACCCGGTGTGGCGGCTGTCCTCGGTCAACGCCGCCGTCAGCCTCAGAGACGCCATCGACCGGATCGAACGCAGGGGCGCGCTCCCCGCCGAGCGGCCCCTGGCACGGGTCTCCATGCCCGAGGACATCGACGAGCGGGGGAGCGAGCGGGGCGTCCCCGAGCACATGCTGCCCGCCCTCCTGAAACCCACCGAGAAGCGCGTCCTCGACCTGCTCTCCGACTGGCCCTGGCTCGCCCTGGGCGACCTCGCCGGTCTGCTGGGAGTCACCAACCAGCGCGCCTCCCAACTCACGACGGCCCTTGAGGGTTTCGGGCTGGCCGCCCGCGTACCCTCCGCAGAGCGGCGGCTGGTGCTCACCGACGCGGGGCTGACCCTGCTGGCCCGCAGGGACCGGGCCGCCGTTGGCGGAGCGAAGAAGCGGTGGAGCGCCGCTCCCCCCGACGCCGGGGCCGCAGCAGGCTGGCGCGGCGTCTCCGGCAGGCGCAGCCGGCAGCTCCTCCGCGACATGCAGCACACTGCCTCCGTCCACGGCTTCGTAGCGGCCCTCTCCCGCCAGGCCCGCGTCCTGGGCTGGGAGATCAACCAGCTCGACCCGCCCCGCAGGGCGTCCCGCTACTTCCGCTACTTCGGCGGGAGGCGCTCGGTGCACCCCGACGCCTTCGGGATGCTCAGGCGCGGGAAGACCGCATGGCCCTTCTTCCTGGAGTGGGAGCGGAGGGCGGTGCGGCCGGTCACCATGGCGGCGCGACTCGCCCCCTACCTGCGCTACTACTCGTCCCACCGGCCCATCGACGACCACGGCGCGCCGCCCGTCGTCCTGGTCGTCTTCGACGACGACATCGCCCAGACCCACTTCCTGAGAGTGGCGCAGGACGAGATGGACCGTCTCAGGACCGCCGTCCCCCTGCTGGCCTCCCACCGCGAGCTGGTCGAGCGGGAGGGGCCGCTGGGACGGGCATGGTTCGCCCCGGGCGGAGGCTTCGAGCCGGTGCGCCCCCTGACCGACATGCAAGGAGAACCAAGGCCATGAGAATCTATTACATCGACGAGTCCGAGGGTCCCCGCTACTACGTCCGCTCCGCCCTGGGCGTGAACGCCGAGCGATGGAACGGCCTGCATGGCCGCATTCAGGACTGGCGCACGGCGTTGGCGGGCGACTACAGCGTCCCGACAAGCCGGGAGCTGCACGCCTGCGACCTGCTGGCCGGACGGGGCAAGCTGGCCCGCATCGACAACACCGGCCGCAGGCTCACCCCGGTGCAGGGAGCCGAGATCTTCATGGACGGCCTGCGCATCATAGAGAACGCCGCCCATTCCCTGGGCGGCATCGAGGTCGTCAACGTCTGCCTGCGCAAGGCCGACGTGAAGGGCTACGAACAGGTCAGCCTGAACCGGCTGCTCAACCGCATCAACACCTCCGTCGCGGCGGACGGGCGCTACGCCCATCTCATCTTCGACGAGGGAGGGGAGCGCATGGTCAGGCGGCTCTACGGCAGGCTCAGGAGCCGCAACCCCGTGCCCAGCAGGTACGAGGTCTGGGAGGACGGCGCGCCGACGAAGGACATCCCCATAGAGCGGATCATCGGCGGCCCCTCTTTCCGAAGCTCCCAGGACGACGACCTGCTACAGATGGCCGACCTCATCGCCCACGCCCTCCTCAAGCAGGAGGAGGAGCCCTCCCAAAGGGTGACGGAGCTGGGCATCCACCTGGCCTTCGGGATCCTCGACCGCGCCCTCAACCGCAGGGCGTCGAGGACGGATCCCCAGGGCGTCGTCAGGAGATGAGGAAAGAAGAGGAGGAGGGCGCTTGGACGTGGCCCGGCCTCTCGCTCCTATTTCGCCGGTTCGCCCTCCGATTCCGGGTCGCCGTAGAGCATTAGATTGAAGCCCCCGGGAACGCCCCGCGCCAACTGCATGATGCCCATGTAGTTGAACCCCTTGGGCACCCCTCCCCTGAGCCACCTCCGCACGGTGAGCTCCGTCACGCCGAGAAGCTCGGCCAACTCCTGCGGCGACAGCTCGGCCATCTTCAACAGGCGTTCCAGCCGCTCCCCGAAGTCCTCGGGAAAAGGGGGGCGTTGTTGCTTCCCGGTGCTCCCTTCACGTCCTTCGACAGCCATGGCGCAACCTCCTCGGTCTCTGTCTGTGATTGCCTCCTCGTCCAAACCCGTTTTGCAGAAGCCTCCCCGGAACGAGAACAGAGCGTCTCAAACCGAGACGGCCCCCAGACGCCGAGAGTGCAGACGCCCGCGTCCGGGATCATGCAGCCTTGATCTCCACACCCCTTGTGCGCCCTGTGCCAGGCTGCCGCAAGGCAGCGTTAGCGTCTTCCGGGGTGGTGCAGACCCAACGATACACCAAAGGGGCCTCCCATCCAAGACGAAGCGGAGGCCCCCGGTGCGGCAGGCGGTGAGCGGCGAGGAGGGGGAAGGGCCGGAAAAGACAGGAGGGCCGGGCGGATTTGAACCGCCCGGCCCTCTTTGCGTCGATGGACAGCCGTTGCCTGTGGCGTTGGCCGTCAGTCCAGACCCACGGCGGCCTCCTCCGGACCGTTCCCGCCGCCGACGGGTTCCAGGCCCCTTACTCCCACGCCGTACCGCCTGCCGTCCACCTCGACGGTGGCGCTGGTATACCTGAGCAGCGTGCCCACCTTGCCATTGAGCTGTCGCTGAACCGTACCGCCGACGATCCGTACCTTCCCGCCCTCGTGCAGCCCCCTGGCGGCGGCGCACGGCTCCGTGCGGGGTTCCCAGCCCAGGTCCGTCAGCACTTCCAGGCCCGCAACCCTGCCCGCAGCCGTCTCGACGGCCCGGACCATCGCCCGCACCCGCCGGACCTGGCCGGGAAACAGCAGCCTGGCGGTCTCCGCGTCGTTGACCACCACCTCCACCAACGCCGGGGCCTCGTCGCCGTTCAGCCAGGCCCAGCAGCGGCCCCGCCAATCGACGCCGATGCTACCGTCCTCCCCGAACCGCGTCTGCGCAACCAGGGGGCGCTCGGCCACCAGGTCGAGATTGAATCCGATGATCTCCTCGCTCTCAGTCACTGTCTCTCTCCCTTCCAGAGTGTCTTGGTGACAAACACGAGGGCCGGACGGTTCATCCCGCCCGGCCCTCGCCGCGCCCGCCGGTTGCCCGTTGGCGGCCTCTCCCAGGCTTCGCCGGTAGGTCCGCTTGTAGCACCTGCCGCCGCACCACCCCTCCCGGCCCGAATTGCGCCGGAACTGCCGGTAGTAGACCCGACCGCAGCCCCGGCATACCTTCTCCATGTGTCCCTGCCTGTATCCGGTCATTGGCCCGCCCCCTGGAACGCGCTCGGCTCTTCCACTCCGCGCAGCAGGTGGTGGAGCAGCCCCATCCCCGCGGCCAACTCCAACAGGTTGACCAGGTGGCCGGGACCGGGCTTGGCTCCCGCCTTCCATCGGCGCACGATGCGGGCGTTGACCTTCAGGCGGCGGGCCAGCTCCCGCCAGGACAGCCCTGCGGCCTGCCGGAAGCGGTCGAGGCGCTCGGGAAAGTCCTGGGGGAACTCTTCAGGCTCTACGTGGTAGACCCGCTCCTGCCGGCGTCCCATGGCCCCTCTACTCCTCCGTCCCGTCGTCGCCGTACATCATCAGGTCGTAGCCGCCGGGAAGCTCGCGGGCCAGCTCGATGATGGCCCACAAGTAGGCCCCCGAAGGCGGCCCTCCCCTGCGCCACTTCGCCAGGCCGCGCTGCGTCACGCCGAGGCGCTCGGCGAACTCGCCCCACGACAGCCCGGACAAGTCCTTCAGGCCCTCCAGCCGCTCCCCGAAGTCCTCGGGAAAGGGCGGGGGCCGGTTGTTCAACGTCCGCTTCCGTTCTCTAGTGGTCATGGTCCCTCCTCCTCGGTTTGAAGATCACGATTACGTCCTCGCCCAGCAGCTTCGCCAGACCCTCCGGCGACCGTATCGCCAGCCGCACCAGGGCCAGCATCGCTCCGCCGTTGGGAGCGCCGCCCTTGATGCGCCAGCGCATCAGCTGGCGCGGGTCCACGCCCAGCGCCACCGCCATCTCCTCACAGTTGAGATCGAACAGCTCTCTCACGGCCTCCAGTCGTTCGGGGAAATCGTCGGGCATCAGGGCGACGCCGGGCGGAATGAGCAGGGGAGCGGACGAGGCGGAGCCGTCGCTACACATGGACCTGCTCCAGGATGAACAGGTCCTCGAAGCGGGTGACGCCCAGGGCCTCCATCAGCCGTTTGCGGAAAGCCGCCGAGGGGCGGCGCGTCCCGGACATGAGCTGGGACAGGTAGCTCGACGAGGTGCCGATCAGCCGCGCCAGCTCGTTCTGAGTCATGTTGAGCCGGTTCAGAAGCTCCCACACCTTGTGGGCGTCGAGCTTTACCCTGGAGGAGGGCTGCCTGCGCTTCACGCCGCACCCTCCTCTTTGGCCGACTGCGACCCGTCCCCGGCTGCGCCGTTGGGGTACAGGTGGGGGTTGGCGAGGTAGTGGCGCGCGATGATGCGGGCCAGTATCCGCAGGCCCTCGATGCGCCTCCGCTCCTGCCTGTCCGTCAGCTTCCGCTTCGACTTCTTACTCACGCGGTCCGTCTCTCTCGCGGGTTCCGGCGCGCCCTGAAGGGGTGGCCCTTCGGGGCGTCGGGGATGTATAGTGGGCCAGGTGTTAGCTTATGTGTTCTGTGGGCGTAAGTGTAGCAATAGAGAGTACGTGGAGACAATGGTCGAGAGGCATATTTCGGGCATATAGAAGGATATATTGACAATTGCTTACTCTGATGTAACAATTAGTTAGCAACAAGGTAGCTGTAATGTAGCAGGCACGTCGCGCGCGATGCTGTTCGCAACTACGGATGCCAGAGGGAGACATCATGGATGAGCTTGACGACGACCGGGAGATGGACGACCGGGAGGCCATCGAGGGCGATGACGAAATCGGGCCGCTGCTCCGGCGGCTTCGGGGAGACCTCTCCCTGCGGGACGTGACCCGGCGCACCGGCATCTCCAGCTCCTACCTCTCCCAGATCGAGCGGGGTGGCCGGAAGCCCGGCTCCAACATGATTGGCAAGCTGGCCGCCCTCTACAACGTGGACGCAGACGAGCTGATGAAGCGGGCCGGGCGCGTGGGCCAGCCCGACCCCTACGGCGGCGAGGCGATGGAGATTGAGCGGGCCTACCAGTACGTGCTGGCCGATCCCGTCTTCCGCGTGGGAACCCGGCCCGACGGCCCCATCACCCTGAAGACCAAGCGGTTCATCGTCGAGATGTACGAGCGATTCGCCAACAAGAGGCTGCTGGAATGAACAGGACGAGAGAGGACTTCTGCCGCCTGCTCCTGGACGACTCCCCCCGCGAGGCCCTGGACCCGGAGCGGCTCGCCGCACGCTTCGTGCGCTACTTCGACGTCCCCGCCCGCCCCACGATGGAGCAGATCAAGGCCCTGCTGAAACGAGCCGGGTTCGGCGAGGTGTCGGGCAGGAGGCACCTGGACGTGAAGGGCATCCACTACAGCGCGCGGGGGGGCGGCTACGACATCCACTACCGCGAGGACATGTGGGCCGGGACCCAGGACTACTCGGTGGTCCACGAGACCTACGAGATCATCCACGAGACCCTATGCGACATGGACTCAGGCTCCCCGCCCGACCGGATCGTGTGCACACAGGCCGAACGCTTCGCGGCGGCGGCGCTGATGCAGCCTAGGGCCTTCGAGCCGCTGGCCCTGGAGTGGGGGCTGGACGTGCTGAAGTTGCAGCGTGCCTTCCTATGCTCCTACGCCGCCGTGACCATCCGGCTGGCCGAGGTGCTGCGCGACCCGCCCCTGATGGCCGTCCTATACGCGCGGGAGGACAAGAGCGACCCCGCAGGCTGGACCGACCCGCTCGACCTGCGGGCGAAGGTGGTGCGCCGGACGCGGGGCTTCGGGACGCCGACCACGTTCCCCATCTGCGGCCAGCGGGGAGGCGTCCCCCGCAGGGGCAGGCCCATCCCTCCCGGCTCCCTGGCGGAGCAGGCCGCCCGCTACGGCAGGGCGCGATACGCCCACGACGGCGGCTGCGCCGCCATCGCCAGGCCCGTCTTCTGGAAGGGGAAGCTGGCCAAGGTGGTCGTCGTCGCCGTGCCCGAAAGCGACTCCGCCGTCCTCGGCCCCCAGATGGTCGCCTCGGACATGCCCGGGCGCAGGCGCAGGCCGGCAGCAGCAACGGCGGGTCCCTGGTGGCGCTTGAAGGCCGGTGCAAGATAGTGTAGAGTAAGACCATACACTACAACAGGAGGCACAAAGAGAGTGGCCACCCCCAGGCGATCCAAGACCCTCACCTTCTCCCTGCCCCCGGAGATGGAGGCGCAGGTGCGGCGGGTAATGAAGGAGGATGACCTCTCCGTGAGCGAGCTGCTCCGCCAGGCCATCCGCATCTTCATGGAGGAGCGGGAGTGGCGCAGACGGGAGCGGCGGGAACGGCTGCGCTCCCGCCGGACAGGACAGAGTGAAACACAAGGAGGAGAGACTGATGAATGACCGACTCGATCTGACGCCAGTGGCCCTCTACGCAAGAGTGTCCAGCGACCGCCAGGACGTGGACCTGTCCATCGCCGCCCAGCTCAGGGCGCTCCGGGACTACGCCGAGAAGCACGACTACCTGGTCGCCCGCGAGTACGTGGACGAGGCCGAGAGCGGCCGCATCGCCGACAGGCCCGAGTTCCAGAAGATGCTGAACGAGGCCAGCAAGCCCGAGGCTCCCTTCAAGGAGATTCTCGTCTGGAAATTCTCCCGCTTCACCCGCAAGCGCGAGCACGCCGTCGCCTTCAAGTCCATGCTGCGCAGGCGGGGCATCCGCGTGGTCTCCATCACCGAGCAGGCCGACGACACCCCCACCGGCAAGCTCCTTGAGGCCATCATCGAGAGCGTGGACGAATTTTACTCGGAAAATCTCGCCCAGGAGGTTGTCCGGGGGATGCGGGAGGCCGCGTCGAGAGGCTTCTGGATGACCACCTACGCCCCCTACGGCTACAAGCGGGTCCACGTCCAGGATGGGGCCGCGAAGCGCCCCAAGCTTGAGCTGAACCCCCCCGCCGACGCCGTGGTCCGCCGCATCTTCGACATGGTGCTCCAAGGAAAGAGCATCCTCGACGTGACCAAGACCCTCAACGCCGAGGGCATCCCCACCACCAACGGCAAGAAGTGGCTGAAGACCACCATCCACACCATGCTCGCAAACGAGGCGTATACGGGCGCCGTGGTCTGGGGAATCAAGGCCAAGGACAAGGCCGACCCGGTGCGGGTGGAGGACGCCTTTCCCGCCATCGTCAGCAAACGGGAGTTCCAAAGGGCCAAGAAGCTGCTCGGGTCCCGCGCCCCCAAGCAGGTGAACCCCCGACGGGCTTCCAGCCCCTACCTCCTCAGCGGCCTGCTCAAGTGCGAGACCTGCGGCAAGGCCATGACGGCAGCCGAGGCCAAGAGCGGCAAGTACACCTACTACGTCTGCCACTCCCTCCTCAAGCGGGGCAGCGGCGCCTGCAAGACCCCCAGGCTCAATGCCAAGAAATTCGAGAAGATCATCGTCGATGAGATTCGCGCCAACATCCTCACCGAGTCCAACATCCGAGACCTGGTGAAGCTGCTGGACGAGGAGATGGACGGAGTGGCCCGCGAGCAGCGTGAGCGGCTGGAGAGTATCGACGGGGAGCTTGAGGAGGTGAAGAACCAACTGGGCCGCGTCTGGCACTTCATAGCGAGGAGCGACAGCGTGGACGTGGCCGAGGCTTCGGACCTCATCGTGGAACTCCGGGAACGCAAGGAGAAGCTGGAGATCGCCACAGAGGAGGCGAGGGCGCTGCTAAAAGAGAGGCGGCAGTTCCTCGACAGCGCCGACACCATCGCCGCCTTCGCCGCCGAGATGAGCGACTTCCTCAAAACCAGCGAGCTGACTGAGACCAAAGCCTTCGTCGGCTCCTTCGTGAAGGAGGTCGTGGTCAAGCCCGGCAGGGCCGCCATCGTCTACTCAATACCCACGCCGGAGGATTCTCCCATAGGGGGAGCGGACGCCGCAGAGATCGCCCTGAATGGGCGAGTTATGAATTCGGTACGTCATGGTGGGCCTTATAGGGCCGCTCATTCGTGAGCTCCCCTATAAGGCCCCCCTTCGCCGGGCGGCGGTATGTATGGAAGCACCCTGACGGCAACCGCATCCCTTAATGCGCCATCATCACGGCAAACGACCTGCCCAGGCCGACCCACGACCGGATGCCATTGATTCTCCTTTAGTACTACAACCGCAGATTGCCGCATGGGGTGTCGGACTATCCTGAAACCGCAACGTCTAGCTACGGCCAACCTATCCAAGCCCAATGAAACTAAGCTGAATTTGAGGCCGAAAGTACCGAGCCAGTGTTAGTCCGGCTGTAGTATTGGGCTCACCAAACGATACGAAACCAAGAACCTTCACGCTGAGGCTTTGGTTGGAGCTGCAACCGGCTGCGTTGGGTCAGTTTGGCGGTTTGGTACACCGTCAGTGCCACAGAGACATCAGCAGGACCATAGAGCGCCCCCTTCGGCATTGCTGCCGACCGGGATTACTAAATGTACGGGCCGAGCGGCCCATCGGTGCCAGGATGTCTAGTTCAGACCGCTCCCCGGATGGATCTGCGAGCTTGATAGAAAGTTTGCCCGCATTCGCGAGTGAAAGCCCTATGGCTGTCACCTATGTTATTGTGTTGGTGTTGGATCCAGTCAGTTGAGTATGGAGAATCCCAGCGAAAGGCCTATTACAAGGAGGAGAAGCCCATGCTTTCACACAACTACACGTACCAAGAGTGTCTGGACATCTCGAAGAGGGTCTCCTGGGTGGAAGACAATGTCTTGGCCGACAAGAATTTCGACTTCTCGAAACGCTTTCTGCCCAACAGGCTGACCGGTGTAGACGAGATCGGATGTTTGAACGACAACGAGAAGCTTCAGTTGAATCAGATTATGGGTAACGGCTACTGCCACATCTTCGCGTTCGTGGAGGAGTTTATCATCCCCACCATCACGGAAGAGGCTATGAAGGATGTCTATGGAGATGAAGTCAGGGCCCGCTCGTTGTTGCGGTTCGCTGAGGAAGAACTCAAGCATCAGGAGCTGTTTCGGAGATCGGTTGAACTCTTCGGCCGGGGTTTTGGCAGTGAGTGCGGCTTAATCCCTGGTAGGGAAGAGGTGGCGAAAGTAGTTCGGAGCAAGTCGAAGCTGGCTGTCATGATCTTGACCGCGATTATCGAATGGTTCACCCAGCTCCACTACATAGAGCATGTGCGCGACGACTCGGACCTGGATGGGCTGTTCCGGGATCTCTTGAGGTTTCATTGGATAGAAGAGGCGCAGCACGCCAAGCTGGACACGTTGCTAATCGGCGAAGTAGCCGAGCACCTGACCCTTGAAGAGCGGGAGGCAGCAATCGATGAGGTTCTGGAGCTCGGTGGGGCGATCGACGGGCTCCTGGCACAGCAGGTTGAGCTGAACATAGAAGCACTTGAGAGGGTGACGGGACGGACGTTCACGGCTGCGGAGAAGGAGGAGATCACGACGAATACGCAGCGGGCGTGCCGGTGGACCTTCCTCGTATCTGGATTGCAGCACCCGAACATAGTCAAAGCGATCGGTGAGCTGACTGTATCAGGGCCAGGGAAAAAGAGGGTGTCGTCGCAGCGCTCTCAGCGTAGCACTAGAGCCCCAGGTAGTCGCTCGTGGTGTCGGATGGTCCTGAAATCGCAACGTCCGGCTAGGACCAACGGCTCAAATACTAACGAAACTATGCCGAATTTGAGACCGAAAGAGCCAAATCGGTGTTAGTGCGGCTGCAGCACTAGTACTACAGCCGTAGTTTAAGAGCCGGTAGAATTAGGGCAGTTGAGTGTTGATGAGGTGAGGCTGTGGCAGGCCAAGGGGATGAAATGGCGGAAGTGGGCCGGTGGGCCGACGGCATTGATCAGGTACACTGGTGCATCGCGGGGAGGTTCCGGCGGCAAGAGTCCCGGCGGCGGGTTTCGGACTATCTTCGAGACTGCTGAGTCCGGTATAGCGCAAGAACGGCTGGCAACTGGCGGAGCAGGCTGGCGACACCACTCCCGACTGGGTGCAGCGCCTGCTCTCCACGTACCGGTGGGATGCCGATCTGGTTCGCGACGATCCGATGGGATACGTGGTTGAGCATATGGCCGGCATTGGTGCCTCCATTGCTATGACCGCGCAGTAAGAGACTTTGGCGAGTGCGACAGGGACAGCCACATCTCGAAGATGGTTCTGTCTATCGTCAAGTTTGGTGGGCCGGACTGGACAAAATCGAGAACCGGGGCCGATTCGCTGGTCGCATCGTCCGTCGGCATGGGGACTGTGTATGTCAGCGTGGCCTCGGCTCCAACCACCTCGATGCGCTCCACGAAGTTGCGGATACCGACACCTTTCGGCAGCGATTGAGCGAGGGCCTTGAGGCCAGCGGTCTCGGCGCCCCGGTCCCGACCCCAGATGCGGAGTGTTCACGCGCCGGATACCAGGCCGAAGGCCTCTATCATCCGATCTATTCCCTTGGCTGGTATGTGCGTGCCGATGTAGCCGAAAGTGAAGGGCTCCCCGACGCGGCGCTCCCTGCCCTTAAGCCTCTTGAGGTGAAACCCATAGTCCAGATAGCGGAGTTTTGCCTGGGGGGATGCCGAATTCGTCTCTGAAGCGTCTCAGCAGGTACATGGAAGGCGCTATGAAGACGTCCACCGCGTTGCATACCTCCCTTATGTGCGTCATGCGACGCCCTACCCAACCGGTCCAGTAGGCAATGTCCGATTCATACGTCACAGGGTCTCCCCCGAAGTAGCAGCGATAGCAATGCACGGCGCATTTCCTGTCGTCCTGGCCGTCGCAGACCGCCCATGGGTCTGCGACGGGTACTTGGGGTAGATCTGTATGAACTGCCCCCTAAGGCACATCAGCCAGTAGTCGTGGAGTGTGAAGACAACCGGAATGCGGCGGTCCCTGGCAGAGAATACAAGGGAAGTCGAGAGGTGATTCAGATGCCCGATGTGAACGATATCGGGTCGAATCTCATCAAGGATTTCGGAAAAGGCGTCGTCGACGGCCTGGTGACGGTACCCGCCCCTTGCCCGGGCCATGTTCACTACGTGGAGAGTGATTCGGGGGACGGCAGGGTCGGGCTCTTTTTGCCGTGCGTATTCAGGGAGAAACGTGTTCTCCTCGCGAGTGAAGACGTGCACCTCGTGACGTTCGGCCAGGGCATGGGCCAAGCCTTGGGTATACACTTCCGAGCCGGCGTTGTACCGCATCGGATAGCCGTGTATGACCTGCAGGACCTTCAAGGCAATCCCCCATACCCCTATTATTCCTCGCTGATCCTCATGGGGATTATAAGCCCGCTTGTCTGCATTCCCATCGGAATCTGGATGCCGGCCGAAGTCTCTCGGGCATTGAGTATTTTAGCATGTGGGGTAAGAGACTAGATTAGAAGCAATGGGGATTGTTTTCCATTGCCTTCAAGCGGTTATTTCATCCAGGCACAGCACTTGCTTGATTGGCCTAAGTTCGAGTTCCATTAGGTACACCTAAGCGTACTGTACTGCGAACTTTCCGGTGGGTGGTGGACCTGTGGGGCGCAGGCGTTTGCCACCTATTGTTGTGGTTAGACGATCGAAATGGCGACAATATCAACAAAACCCAATGCATCCTAGCTCGCAATGTATGGTCTAATTTCCCTACATCGAAGACGCCCGAATGCGATGCACACTATTGCGCCTTGTCCCTGACGCCCGCCGGACCCCATCCAGAAAATCAGTTCCCTGGGCTCTGCTGAAGTGGAATATCCTGCAGTAATCTAGGAATCTCCAGTCACCTGCCTAAAGGCTGACGGAGCGTCGATACCGATGCTCATATCAGTTGCAACACAAAGTGAAAGAGTGGACATGACGTTCGCTTATAGACCCCATGAATCTTTGAGGCTACCATGCGCGGCATGGTAGTCATGCACCGGTAGATACTCTAAGAACACCCTTCTTGGTGGTATGTTGCTCTAGTAAGGTGTAGGACCCGTAGACAAACCGCCGCCTGGTCCTGTGGACATTCCTCCACCTGGACCCGTGGACGCTCCATCGCCGGGACTGGTCGAGAGTCCGCCTCCTGGACCAGTTGAGAGACCTCCTAGAGGGCCGGTCGAACTATTCCGTGGCCATCCATTGCGTTTGTTGTTAGATATTGACGCAATATTTACCGCGCTGGGCTATCACTTAGTCGAGGCTGCCTCGATTTCAATGTCTCAGAGTAAGAATGGTTTTCGAAAATGGCAAGCTGCCATACAGGCTGGCTCCCCTCTTTTTAGCTACCGGCCTATCATGGGTTGTAGATTTCTTAACAGACCATTGCCGGGGCGGACTGCAAACTATCAATTACAAGGAACCCGGGCCCACCATTTCCTGTTCACGCGTACTGCATTAATAACTGTTACCTCATCAGTCGCTGTTTACGTGGTCGGAGTCCACGGCCGATCACGATGATTCTCGTCTATCCAAGGTAGGCGAATAGTCACGGTGACACCCTGTCCAAGCCCGTCACTTGTCACGATAATTGAACCGCCTTGCGTTTCGACGACAGCCCGGGTGATGGCCAAATCCAGACCAGTGCCCCTATCCGACGACTGCGAGACTGGTCAGTACGGCAGAAGCAGTCGAAGACGTGGGGAATGTCTGCGATGGGAACACTAGGCCGGTGTCTTCACGCAGGGCAGATGCTTCGCCAAGCAGATCGAGGGCCTGCCCGCTCAGGGGCACCCGGTGCTCCATGCCTGCCTTCATCCGTTCAGACGGAATCCGCCACGCCTGGTCCTCGGGGTCTATCTCATCCCAAGTTGCGCCCCTGGCTTCACCGGAGCGTGCCGCCGTGAGAACCAGGAATCGGAAGCATAACTTGGCGGACATCGAGGCCTGGGATGCTGCAACCGTATCGAGAGCCGACTTGACTTCCTGGTAGGGCAGCGCCCTGAAGTGGGCTCTCACCTTCGGCATAGGGGGCAAGGCACCATCGATGGCTTCACCCGCCGGATTGGACTCCATGAAGCCGTGCGCCATTGCCCATTTGAAGACGGTCCTCATCCGTTGACGAACCCGACGGGCCGTCTCCGGACGAGTTGTCCATATCGGAGAGAGGACTTGCAGCACGCCTCCGCGGTCTATCCGGTCCAGGGGTTTGTTACCCAACGCCGGCATAGCGTGACGTTCCAAAGTCTGAATCCAGCCTGAGGCGTGCCTGGGATTGCGCCAGCGGGGTTTGTTGGCCTCATGGACGGCATGGGCGGCTTCCCTGAAGGTAGGCATCGAAGGCGCATGCTTCTCGGCCACAGGATCCCGACCCTCTGCCACAGCGGCGCGGTTATCCGCCGCCTTCTCGCGAGCTCGAGCCAGGCTAACGGACGGGTATCCGCCGAGGCCGATATCGCGTCGGCGTCCGTCTACGGTAATGCGCAAGACCCAAGACTTTCGTCCCGCTCTGCTGATGTACAGGTGTAGGCCTCCGCCATCGGAGTAACGTCCCGGCTCCTTAGGGGCCCTGATCCTCGTCGCGGAAAGTGTCACAGATGTCCCTCTCCGTCGCTAAATGTTCCCACAAATATTACCACACTTGAGGTGGGAACTGGAGGAACCACCTGGCACGTTTAGGCACCCTGTGAGAGTTGCTCAGCTATGGAATAAGGATGTTCTGGGACAATATGAACCAAGGATAGAAGGTGTAGTGGCGGAGGGAGTGGGATTCGAACCCACGATCCAGGTTTCCCCAGATAAGCGCTTAGCAGGCGCCCGCACTAGACCTCTATGCGATCCCTCCGCTAATGGGAGACGGGTTCTCTGACGGACGGCACACAGCCCTCGACCCACTCGCCCTGCCCGTGCTCGTCCACCTCTTTCTTCCAGATAGGGACTTCTTCTTTTATGCGGTCGATGACGTATCTGCAGGCCTCGAAGGCATCGGCGCGGTGGGGGGTGCCTACGGCGATTATGACGCTGGGCTCGGTAAGCTCCAGCCGCCCGAATCGGTGGGCCACGGCGATGTCCGGGGTGTCCCAGCGGGCCCGGGCCTCATCTACGATCTGGGCCATCTTCTTCTCGGCCATCTCTTTGTAGGCGTCGTACTCCATGTAGGCGAGGCGGGCCGGGCCAGTGAAGTCGCGCACCGTGCCTAGAAAGACGGCGAGGCCGCCATTTTGCTTACGGTTGACCGCGGCGATGAACTCAGCGGCGTCGATGGGCTGTTCGGTTATCTTGATCAACTCCGGCCTCCGCTTACGGGCGGTATCAGGGCAACTTCGTCGCCGTCAGCGAGAACATGGTCCATGGGGACGTACTCTCCATTGACGGCCACCACGAGCCTTCCCCCACCTTCGAACAGGCCCGGGTGCAACTCCGAGAGCCGCTCAACGAGTCGAGCAGAGGTTGCGCCTTCATCGAGGTGGAGGTCCTCCTCCTTGAGCCCGGCCCGTTCCCGGTACATGGCGAAGAATCGGGTGTTGACTCTCAGGTCCACCTCCCCGGATAACAGGATTTCTTGAGGGTCAATTATAGCCGAGGGGTGTGGGGGTGTCTAACGAATACGTTTAAGAGAGAACGTTTGGAATCTATGTGGAGCTGAGTGGGTCGTGCATAGGACTCACCCCGACGATGCCTGACTATGCCACGGGAGATGGCAACTCATGACTTTCCCATTCCTCACCGTGGATGTGCTCTAGCAGCCTCTTCTGCTCTTCCTCGGTCAAGGGAGCACCGCCCAAGTGTGCAATGAACTCAGTAGCACGGTTTACGGTGTTCTTGCCGGACATAACACGACCATTGGGGTTCATCAGTACACCATGCCACATAGGATCGTTGACACCCCAAGAGATTAGATTTAAGCGGTTGCATAGCTCGTCCTCGGAAACTCCATCACACCTTTTACGCATAAGCATATAGGCGCGAATGAGTGGAAGTTGGCCAATTGGCTTGCCAAGTAAGGTCTGCTCGCGAATCTCCATGCGCTTAGCATCGCCGTTTTCGGAAGGGTCGGCAACAGCACTCTTCCATAGGTCAACTTTACTCAATAATCTTTCCCATATAGGTCGGACCAAATCAATAAATATCTCCCTCTCCTCTTCGGACATTCGGGCCGGTTTGCCCTTTGCCGCCACTTCCAAGCCACTCACGATGGCCTCGTTAGCATCATAGAATGTAGCCAGTGTTGTGAACTCGGGAGCGCTCTTGTTTAGAGTGTTAGCGCCAATTCTGACCAATCGAGTATTAATCACTCCCTCTTCTCCCAACAGCTCCCTCGTCATAACCGCCATACCGTCATCATCGTCCGTGATTAGGTTGTCTGCTTTTGACGTTGGCTTTGCATACCGGTTTATCTTGCTGAATATGCGTCGTGCCTGCGTAGTCTCGAAAGACACCAATATAACTACGACCTTGTCGCCTGCCAATGTTGGGTTGCTTTTGAATCCTATTGGACGGTTGCTATCGTCCGCCCCGTCTATGGCGAATTTGAAGGCTTTGACTCGGTGTTGACCGTCCAACGGAATTAGTGTCTCGTCGCCTGGCAAAGTTAGGAATCCCATGTCCGTGGCTGCGCTTTTGTAAAGGGCGGGAATCCCACTGCTCTTGCTGAAATCTGAAAGACTCTCGAACACCATCTCACTACTTTCTGACTTTACAGCCAAAACCAGCGCACCAGAGAAGCGGTATTCGTCCAGTGCAAAGTATGGGGCGATCTCCTTTTTAACCCGATCAATGTTAATGTCCCTTTGGTAACGGTCCTCGATTGACAGATCTTCCCAACCTGGTATTTCTTTTGGGAACCTGACAGCTCTAACGGGTTCCCCCACATTCATGGTGGTGGCGTAGTATTTGATGTTACCGAATTTCCCTTGCAATGCAGGAACAGTGGTTGGCATAGATATTCTCCTAAAACTTCAGTTTAGCTACTGGCATGAGCAATATTAGTCACTGGGCGTAATACTCTTATGGCTTTTCTCTCCAACAGATGACACTCTTGCCTTGTTTTGCTTTGCAAAGATATGTATGCAACTTCAATTTCACTGGAGAACACAGAGAAGTAACGGTCTAACCTAACGTTGTGCTCATTCATCCGATGCGCATACATGCGTTGTCTAATATCACCACTCATACCAACGTAAAGGCAGAGGCCTCGGACCCAGAAAGTATATAACCCCTGCTTCCTTCTGCAGATGCTGTTATGGAAATTATAGGTGAAAGGATTACGACACGATCGAAGGGCAGCCACGACGCAAGCGATGAGCGCTTTGTCAAACCCCACACAGTCCTTCACATTCATCACCGAACGTCGTCAATTTCTTTGAGACAGGTAGAAGGTTAACCTTGCTCAGGGGAGTCATGCTGTTATGTAGATACATCTCGCCATCGAAACGCTCGGCTCGTGTCGTTGAACGCAGTGCATTGTCTACATATACCGCATCGGCCCATGAACTCGGATCATGGTGTTTCATATGCGCCCATTCAGCGTCAGTGTGGTACGGACAACCTATACAAGCGCTCCGTGGCAGTATGCGGCCCGGGAATCTCTCGCTGAACCAATCCAAGCAGTCTGAACGAGACAGCCTTTGTTCAATGAGTGGCCAGCGATTGTCTATCCATTTTTGTCGGCTGGGCTTCATCCTGATTACTTCATCTACGCTTATGCCTATCCAGAGTTCAACGAACATGCCGATGGGAACACGTTCTCCGAAGCCTAAACCAATCAAGTCTCGTAATTCTTCCTCAATAGGGGAAAGTTTGTATTCTCGGGTGCACTGTCGCCTGACAATCCCTGTTCTTCCGTTAAATGAGCGCACGAATGCAGGGATGGAAGTAAACGGTTGGCCCGTGGAGTTAGTGCCGGCCAAGATGTCTTCTCGGATGCTATGCTTGCCAACACGCCGTATTGGAAATGGGAGTTGTCTGGCGAGCCAATCTATATGCCGATAGACTCCTTCAGGCTCCCAACCGGTGTCCGCGAACACGGCAAAATCGGGCATGGGTTTAATTAAGCCTTCTGCGGCCATCAACGATAGCACAGAACTCTGCACACCACCACCCAGCGATATTATGGTTAGTTCTGCTTCACCCGCCATTTTCACCTGCCATGACGTGATTGGGCATTCGAAAGGAGACTACTTGCGTCTGCCAAGTTTAACACTACCAACGGGTCGCGACTACATGAATCTCCTAAAACCCCGCCAACCTGTAAACGCACGCGTCCGGTACAACCGACATGTGGTCCCAACTAGCACCGCCCATCAGTACCACCTACATCACGGCCTGCTGAGCTCTAGAAAGTCACGTTCCGGCAATTCACCAGTGTGGGCAAGCACCAAGGCGTCGGTGGCCCGTCTGACGGCACACCACGCCTTTTCAGATGCGTCCCTGATGTCTCCTTCGGCTAGTCGGGCGAGGGCGGCGGAGTGCATTGCTCGGGCGTCGGCGAAGACTTGGGTTACATCGGCGGTGGTGGTCATGGGGTTGCTATGATAGCACGGTGGGGAGGAGGGGATGGGTTCCTGTTTCGCGCTACGGGACGAGCGTTTTGCGAAGGGCCCCACAGAGCGTGGAAGTGATTCAGGGGCCCGTGTCCCTGGCCTATAGGAAACGCGGCTTCTATGGCGGCCGAGACATATTCCTTGGCATGAAACACGGCCTCCTCGACAGTGCAGCCCCGGGCCAAGTGCGCAGCGATGGCCGAGGCGAATGTGCAGCCCGTGCCGTGGGTGTTCTTTGACTCTATCCTAGCCGAAGTGAAATCGTGGAACCGGCCCTCGGAGTATAGAACGTCCGTGACGGGGCCTTCCCGGTGACCGCCCTTGATGACTATGTTGCTGGCTCCCATATCCGCGATGGTCCTGGCGGCGCGGCGAACGTCGTCATCGGTTTCGATAGTGAAGCCGACGAGGGCCTCTGCTTCGGGGATGTTGGGGGTGACTACCAGGGCCCTGGGTATAAGCCGGGTGCGGTAGGCGTCCACCGCTTCTTCCCTGAGGAGGCGGTCGCCGCTCTTGGCGACCATAACGGGGTCGACGACCACGTTGGGCATGTCAAGGGCCTGGATTCGCTCGGCGACGGCCTCGATGATCCCACTGTGGGCGAGCATACCGGTCTTCACGGCGTCGGTCCCGATGTCGGACATTACGGCGTCGATTTGGGCCGAGACCATGTCCGGTGACAGCTCTGCGATACCGTCTACGGAGATGGTGTTCTGGGCGGTGACCGCTGTGATTACAGATGTCCCGTAGACACCAAGCGCGGCGAAGGTCTTGAGGTCGGCCTGGATGCCAGCGCCACCGCCGGAGTCGGAGCCGGCGATTGTCATGGCGCGGGGCACCCGCTTTGCGGACGAGACACTCATGCTATTGCCAAAGGGTTCCAGGGCGAGCCTGTGCCATGGGTGATGCGCAGTGGAGTACCGACGAAGAGGAACTCGTAGACTTTGTCCCGGGCCAGTTCTTCCAGGTCCATGTTTTCGAGGAGATAGACGCCCAGGTCCCGGAGCCCATGTCGGTGCAGGGGCGTATCCACGGGATCTTCAAGGTTTTCGTAGCGCTCACACGCAGGGTGGTCCGTCCCTATGGCTACCACGTCGTGCTTCTTCAGCCATGCCAACACCGAACCGTCGGGCCCGGGGAAAGACTGGGACCAGCGTTCCCTGTCGGAGTAGAAGAGCCTGTACCAGCCCGTCCGAACCAGAACAACATCCCCGGGCTTGAACTCGATTCCCTGGACTTCGGCGACCCTGTCAAGGTCATCGGCGGTGACGGGCTCGGTGGGGCCAAGGTGGTCGACGCCCTTATAGGCGGCGACATCGAGCATTACGCCGCGGCCGAAGATGTGCTTCACGTTCTCGATGCCAAGGCGCTCGACGCCCCGGCTACTGGCGTACTTGTCGGAGGAGAACCCGTTGTAGAACTGTCCGTCGTGCCAGGAGTGTCCTAGCCCGTCGATGTGAGAGCCGGAGTGGGTCTCCATGGCAATCACATCGTCGATGATGTCGAGGTCGGGGTCGTGGAGATGCTGCCAATGGGAGACGCGCCAAGTCTTGTGGAAGAGGGGGAACTGTGGCCCGTCCTTCTCCAGTGGCACGGCGAGGCTGTATACATCCCCCTTCTTTACCAGCTTTATAGCATCAAGTACGGAGGAAGAGTTCTGGAGCAGATTCAGGACGCCTATCTGGTCGTCGGGGCCCCAGCGGCCCCAGTTGGAAAGCTTTTCCTTAGTCATAACAGGCCCTCTCTATATGATGGCCAGGGGGTTCCAGGGGGAACCGGTGGCGTGAGTCAGGCGAAGGGGTGCGCCGATGAACAGAAACTCGTAGACGTTGTCCCGGGCCAGGCCCTCCAGGTCCAGGTTTTCGAGGATGTAGACTCCGAGGTCCCTGAGGGCGTAACGGTGAAGAGGTAGCCCACCCTCGGGGCTGCCAACTTTGATCCTGCGCTCGCAGGTTGGGTGGTCGGTGCCGATGGCGCAGACGTCGTTCTCCTTAAGCCAGGGGAGGACGGAGGCGTCGGGGCCGGGGAAGGAGGAGGCCCATCGGGCACGATCCTTTTCGAAGAGGGTGTACCAGCCGGTGCGGATCATTACCACGTCTCCGGGTTCCAGGGTGATCCCCTGGGTCTTGGCCGCACCGTCCAGGTCTTCCG